>CAWCFX010000003.1:0-396436 GCA_963795085.1 uncultured Gemmatimonadales bacterium
GAATTGAGCCTTCCAATCATGAAGACTTCTTCACAGAAGCTTGGGCACCCTTTACAGGGAGATGGGTAGGTTCGAATCATGAAAATTCTCGTGGTGGAGGACGACCGGAAGGTCGCCGGATTTATCGAGCAGGGCCTGAAGGAAGAGGGTTACGTGGTGGATGTGGCCGCCGACGGCGACGAGGCCACCATGCTGGCCCACGTCTATGAGTACGACGTCATTCTGCTGGACGTGGTGCTGCCCCGGAAAAACGGGTTCCAGGTGGCCAGCGAGCTTCGGCGAGAGGGGCGCAACACCCCTATCCTGATGCTCACCTCCCGGGACAGCACCGAAGACGTGGTCCGTGGTCTCGATGCCGGCGCCGACGATTACCTGGCCAAGCCGTTCAAGTTCGATGAGCTGCTGGCCCGGATCCGGGCGCTGCACCGCCGAGGCGGCGCCGAAGTGCTGGAGGCGCTTCAGTTCGGGCCGGTGAGCATGGACCGGTTGCGACATACCTGCGGGGTGGAGGGACGACCGCTCGACCTGACCCCCAAGGAGTTCCAGCTGCTGGAGTACTTCCTGCTGCATCCCGACCAGGTGGTACGGCGCACGACTCTGCTCGAAAAGGTGTGGGACATGCACTTCGACCCGGAGAGCAACGTGGTGGATGTGCACGTGGGCAACCTCAGGCGCAAGCTCAAGCGGGCGACCGGGCTGCAATTGATCAGGACGGTCCGCGGCGTCGGCTTCGCCCTTCGCATGGAGACGGTGAACGCCCAGGAGCCGCCGGCGCACGCGTGAAGCGGTTCCCCGGGGCGGCACTTCCCGGCGCCGCCGCCGTATTTCTCCTCGCCGGCCTGGCCGCATGGATTCCGGCACCGCGCGCGGCGCACGCCGTATGGCTGGCCGGCCTGGCCCTGACCGGGTTCCCGGTCGTCTGGCAGACCCTTCGCGGTCTCCTCGCCGGCCGATTCGCCGCGGACATCGTCGCCTCGCTCGCCATCCTCACCTCGGCAGCCCTTGTCAACCCGCTTCCGGGGTTGATCGTGGTGCTCATGCAAACCGGCGGCGAGGCCCTGGAACGTTACGCCGAAGGCCGCGCCTCCAACGCGGTGCGCGAGCTCGAAGCGATGGCGCCGAGCATTGCCCACCGGGTGGCGGAGGGTTCCCTGCGGGACATCCCCGTGGACCGGATCGTGCCGGACGATCTCTTGCTGGTACGGCCGGGAGAATTGATCCCCTGCGACGCGATCGTCGTGGAGGGAACCTCGGCGGTCGACGCCAGCAGACTGACGGGAGAGCCGGTGCCGGTGGAGGCAGGTCCCGGAACCCGGCTCATGAGCGGGAGCGTCAACGGGCCCAGCCCGCTGACCATCAAGGCACTCGCACTGGCGCGGGAAAGCCAGTACGCCCGGATCGTCGAACTGGTGCGCACCGCGCAGGGCAGCAAGTCGCCCTTCCAGCGCCTGGCAGACCGGTATGCCATCTGGTTTACTCCGCTCACCATCGCTGTCTGCGGGATCTCCTTCCTGGCGGCCGGGGACTGGGACCGGGTGCTGGCCATTCTCGTAGTGGCGACACCCTGCCCCCTGATCCTCGCGGCGCCCGTCGCCATTATCGGCGGGATCAACCGGGCAGCCCGCCGCATGGTGGTATTCCGAACCGGCTCGGCCATGGAGGCGCTGGCCGGCGTGACCGCCGTGGTGCTGGACAAGACCGGCACCCTCACCATCGGCCGGCCTGAAGTCGCCCGCATCCTGCTGGCGCCGGGAAGGCGATCGGCCGCCGACGTGATCCGCCTCGCCAGCGGGGTGGAACAGGGTTCCAGTCATCCGCTGGCCCGGACCATGGTCGATGCCGCCGTGGCCCAGGGTTCTGCAATTCCACCGGCGCACGAGGTACTCGAGACCGCCGGCCAGGGAATCATCGGGGTGGTAGAAGGCAAGCGGGTGGCTATCGGGGGGCCGGCCTTCATCCGGACCCATGCACCCTCAGCGGCCGGCGAGCTTGACAACCTGGCCCGGGGCCGGCCTGGCCTGCATGCCTACGTGGCCATCGACCAGGCGGCGGCCGGCGTGGTGGAGTTCGAGGACCGGGTCCGTCCTTCAGTGCGGAAATTCGTGACTGACCTTCGGCAGTTGGGACTGGCGCCGCTGGTTCTGCTCTCCGGCGACCGGGAGCAGAACGCGGTCGCAATCGGACACGACCTGGGCCTGGACCTGGCGGTCGGAGGCCTGCTGGCGGCCGACAAGGCGGCCCGGGTGCGCGCCCTCATGGAGGATGGCCATCGCGTGGTCATGCTGGGAGACGGTACCAATGATGCTCCCGCCCTTGCCAGCGCGGACGTGGGGGCCGCACTGGCATCGGGCGGCGGCGGGATAACCGCAGAATCGGCAGGCGTTGTCCTCCTGGTCGATGATCCGGGACGGCTCGCCGAGGCGATCAGCATCAGCCGCGATACGATGCACATCGCCCGGCAGAGCGTCTGGGCGGGAATCGGCCTGAGCGGCGTCGCCATGCTGTTCGCCGCTGCCGGCCATATTCCGCCGGCGGCCGGGGCCCTCCTTCAGGAAGGGATCGACGTGGCGGTAATCCTGAACGCGCTGCGGGCGAGCCGCCCGGGCCTCAGGCCATCGCCAGCGGGGGCGCGACCGCGGGCGCGGGCGCGTGCTGGTGTTCGGACAGCGTCCGGCCGATTTCTTCGTCGGTGGTTTGCCGGTTCTCGGCATTGACCAGCATCACCGACCGAAACTCCTCCATGCTGAACCGGGTGAGAACCCGGAAGAACGGCGAGATCAGGCCCCCCAGCCCCGGGCATCCCACGGGCGAGGCATAGAGCACTTCCCGGGCGCCCCGGTTCCAGAGAACGTCCGCGATGGCAGCCAGCTGCGGCAAGCCCGCCGAGCCATCGCTCACCAGGATTACCGGACGTCCCTCGATGCTGACCGGCATCCTCCCGCCGCGCAGACGGCTGGCCCGGGCGGTCATCGCGGCGCAGACCGGGCCGGCGAGTATGGCGGCATACGGTTCCGCTCCCGGCTGAACGGCGCAGGCGGCCAGGTTCGGGCGGAATTTCCCGTCCACCACGATGCCCAGGGTGGGGCACTGCGCGCCGGGCACCTCGACCGGCTCAACCAGGACGATATCCAGCGGCGCCCGCCGTTTCCGGGCAATCTCCCTGCCGATACGGACCCCGCCCGGCGCCAGCGCGAGCACCACTGCGTCTGGACCGACCATTCGGTCGACAGCCCAGGCGAGCGACTCCCCTATTTCTGCATGATGGATGAAACGCATCGGTCACCTCCGGTTGTTGAGCACGCATTCACGCCACGACCAACATTGGTGCACGCTCATGAAGCCAGCGTGAATGACTCCGGAGAATGACTTCCCGCCCGCCGCCTGAAGCCCGCTTCATGCTTTCCGTGCCGGTCCCTTCATCGGCGCGGCCTAGATTCGCCACGGTTCGATCCCCCTCTACCGTGCAAGCAGGAGACTCCCGTGCCCGACCGCACTTCCGCAACCTCCCGGCGACACTTTTTGCGGCAGGGCGCTGCCGCTGCCCTGGTCCTGCCTGCCGCGGTCGGCGCGATCACTGCCTGCAGCGACAGTGGGAACACCGCCCAGGCCCAGCCGCCCAAGGCTCCCGGGTCCGGCCCCGCTGCGGCGCCGGCTCTCACTTCCCGGGAGAAAGCCGACCGGATGGATGCCCTGCATGAGGCCGGGATCAAGGCGTTCCCGGCCCCCACCGCGGGCAAAGGCAACCAGCGGCTGGCCCCCCGGATGAACCGGGGAGTCAAGATATTCGAGCTGAGGGCCGCCGAGGTGGAATGGGAGGTCGAGCCGGGCCGCAAGGTGAAGGCGTGGGCCTATAACGGGCAGGTGCCCGGTCCCCAGATCCGGGTCCGGGAGGGCGACCGCGTGCGCGTGGTCCTGCGCAACGACCTGCTGGAGTCCACCGCGATCCATTTCCACGGATTGGAGACTCCCAACGACCAGGACGGGGTCCCCTTCATCACCCAGCCGCCGGTGAAGCCGGGCGCGTCCTACACCTACGAGTTCACGGTCCCCAATGCCGGCTCCCACATGTACCACTCCCACCACAACTCGGCCCGGCAGGTAGGAATGGGATTGCTGGGTGCTTTTATTGTCGAGCCCCGGGACGCCAGTCGGGAACCCAGGGTGGACGTGGACTACGTCATGGTGCTCAACGATGGCCCCCACGGTTATACCCTCAACGGGAAGGGATTTCCCGCCACCGAACCGATAGTGGCGCAATTGGGCCAGACGGTCCGGATCCGCTACATGAACGAAGGGATGATGATCCACCCGATGCATCTCCACGGGATGCACATGACGGTGATCGCCAAGGACGGGTGGGACCAGCCGATGCCCTGGAAGTGCGACACGCTCAACATCGCCCCCGGGGAGCGGTGGGACGTGCTGGTCAAGGCGACCAACCCCGGCGTCTGGGCCTTCCACTGTCACGTGCTGCCGCACGCGGAGACCGAGCATGGGATGTTCGGGATGGTCACCGCGCTGATCGTCGAGAAGCCCACACCCTGAGCGCGGAACGGCGCGGCCCGGGTCAGCCGAGCAGGACCCGGCCGTCCGCCGCGATGGCTCCCTCCGGCCGGGCCAGGAGGGGATTGATATCGATCTCAACAATCTCGGGAAAATCCACGGCGAGCCGGGAGAGCCGGAGCAGGACGTCTTCGATCGAGGCCCGGTCCGACGGGGCAGCGCCGCGCACGCCCTCGAGGACCCGGGCGCTCCGGAGACCCGTGACCAGGTCTCGGGCGTCGGCCCGGGCGATCGGGGCAACCCGGAACAGCACGTCCCCGAGCACCTCCACCAGCACCCCGCCGAGCCCGAACATCACCAGCGGGCCGAAGGCGGCGTCGCGGCTTACCCCTGCGATCATTTCGGGTCCCCCCCGCACCATTTCCTGCACCAGAACGCCGTCGACTCCCGCCCCCGGCGCCAGTTGACCCACCGCGCGCTCAATATCAAGGAACGCGGCGCGCACCGCTGCCGCTCCCCGCACCCCCAGACGAATGCCGCCCACGTCGGTCTTGTGGATGATATCCGGGGAAACAATCTTCAGGGCCACCGGTCCGCCCATGGTGTCCGCCAGGCGCGCGGCCTCATCGGCGCTTCGAGCCAGCGCGGCCCGTGCCACGGGAATTCCGTATGCCGCGAGGAGCTCCAGCGCATCCAGCTCCGGCAGCTTCTTCACGCCGGTGGCGCGGGCCCGCGCGATGATCGCCGTGGCCCGCACCGGGTCACCCCCGGGAAGCGGATCGCTTGATGGTTCCCGCTCCCGCCACTCCCGGTGCTTCGCGAGGGCCGCCACCGCGCGGGCGGCCGATTCGGGGAAGACATAGGCCGGAATCCCGAACTCGTGGAGTTCCGCCTTCCCCTGGGGGAGGCCTTCTCGTCCCATGAGCACGGCGAGGACCGGCTTACCGGGAACCTGGGAAGCGGCGAGGGCCACGGCCTCCGCGACATCGGCCTGCCGAATCCCCAGCGGGGGGACGAACACCGCAATTGCCGAATCCACCGAGGGATCTCGCAGGATGGCGCCCAGCGCGGACCGATAGTTGGCCGGCGTGGCGGAGGCGATCATGTCCAGCGGGTTCCGAATGGACGCTTCCTCGGGAAGCAGCGGCCGCAGCGACTGCACCGTGGGTTCTGCCAGCGTGGCCAGCTCCATGCCAACGGCCTCCAGCGCATCGGCCACCAGGATCCCCGGGCCGCCCGCATTGGTGAGCACGGCGGTGCGCCGGGAGCGCGGCAAGGCGCGGCCGCCGAAGGCCATGGCGAGATCAAACAGTTCCTCGACTGAGCCGGCCCGGATGACACCGGACTGGGCGAGGAGGGCATCCACCGCCGCGTCACTCGCGGCCAGCGCGCCGGTATGGGATGAGGCCGCACGGGCACCGACCGCCGAGCGGCCCGACTTGACGACGATGATCGGCTTGGTGCGGGTGATCCGGGAGGCGACCTCGAGAAACCGCCGGGGATTGCCGAAACTCTCGACGTACATGAGGATGATGCCCACCCCGGGGTCGGCCTCCCAGTGCTCCAGCAGATCGTTGCCGCTGATATCCGGCTTGTTGCCGACGGAGACGAACTGGGAGATGCCGATGCCGTATTCCTGGGCATAATCGAGGACGCTGAGGCCCAGCGCCCCGGATTGGGACACGAACGCGGCCCGGCCGAACGGGGGCATGCTGGGCGCGAAGGTGGCGTTCATAGATACCGCGGGATCGGTGTTGAGTACGCCCATACAGTTGGGGCCGACCATGCGCATACCGTGGCGACGCACAATCTCCACCAGCGCCCGCTCCCGCCCGATGCCGTCCCCGCCGATCTCCCGGAATCCCGCCGAGATGACCACCAGCGCCTTGACGCCGGCCTGCCCGCACTCCTCCGCCACCTCGAGCACGATGTCCTTGGGGACCGTGACGACGGCCATGTCCGGCGGTTCCGGGAGGGCCCCGATGTCGGGGTAGGCACGGATGGAGTGCACCGAGCTGGCCCGCGGGTTCACCGGATAGACGGGGCCGGTGTACCCGTACCGGACCAGATTGGAGACGATCTGGTGACCGATCGTGCTGCGGGTGCGGCTGGCGCCAACCACGGCGACCTGGCGGGGCTGGAACACGGGAAGCAACGGTCGGGTCATGGGATCTCGTTCACGAATGTGGTCCCCGCAATACTAACAAGCCATCTTCAGAATCGCTTCACGGACGCTTCAGCGCCGGAACACCAGTTTCCTCATTGACTTCAGCAGGAGCAGAGCAATGCGTGTTGCGGAACTGATGCAGACACCGGTAGTCACGATTCCCCGGGGCGCGTCGATCGCCGAAGCCATCCTGACGCTGGCCGACAAGCATATCTCGGCGGTCCCGGTCGTGGACCAGCAGCAGCAGATGATCGGGGTGCTGTCCACCACGGATATCCTGTTGGCGGAATCAAACACCTCGGAGGCAGCGGCCCGGGAACAGCTATTCGAGGATACCCCCGTGGAGGACCTGATGACCCCACGGCCCCTCACCATCCGCCCCGACGCCGATGTGCGGGACGCGGCCCGCCAGATGCTCTACGGGGACGTGCACCGGCTCTTCGTGGAACTCGACGGCGAGTTAATCGGCGTCGTCTCCCGGACTGACGTGGCGCGGGCCTTCGCGATTCAGCGGGCATAAGCCGGTCTTCTCCCTTGCTTCACGGTTTCTTCACCGCCGCAGGGTGATGTTGAAGACAGCACAGAGACTCTCAAGGTGAAAGGACCCGGCCATGTTACAACTCTCATCGATCCTGGTGCCGCTGGATGGGTCGAGCTTCGCGGAACAGGCGTTACCACTGGCCGCCCGTCTGGCCCGGGCCTCCAGCGCCAGCCTCCGGCTGGCCCTGGTCCATACCCCGACCACTGCCTGGGACCCGGGGATCGAGTTCCGCCTGTTCGATCCGGAAATGGAATTGCAGGTTCGGGAACGCGAATCCGGGTACCTCGAGAAGGTGGCCCGCGACCTGTCCGGCGGCAACGGGCTGCATGTGGAGTGCGCGCTCCTGAACGGCCCCGTTGCGCCGGCGCTCGAGGACTACATCACCCGAACCG
Source organism: uncultured Gemmatimonadales bacterium (assembly GCA_963795085.1). Lineage (GTDB taxonomy): Bacteria > Gemmatimonadota > Gemmatimonadetes > Gemmatimonadales > GWC2-71-9 > DASYPP01. The sequence goes on from CAWCFX010000003.1 coordinate 7,604, forward strand.
GCACTGACCTGGTCATCATGACCAGCCACGGGCGGGGCGGTGTGGAACGGCTGGTCATGGGCAACGTGGCCGACCAGCTGGTCCGGCGGGTCACCGCGCCGGTTATTGTGCTGCGGCCGAGCGACCAGGAAGTGGATGACAGCATGCCGAGGCGGATTCTCGTCACGCTCGACGGGTCCCTGCTCTCCGAATCGGTGCTGGACGAAGCGGCGGCCCTCGCCCGGATCCTCCGGGCGGACATCCTCCTCACGATGGTCGTCCAGCCCGCGCCGGTCCTGCTGCCGCCGTTCGCCTGGCCGCCGGAAGCGCTGTCCCGGTCGCCCGAAGAACGGGAACTGGACGCGCGACGCTACCTGGAACGCATCAAGCAGCAACTGCGCAGCCAGGGCCTCGGCGTGCAGAGCCGAGTCCGGACCGCCCGGAAGGTCGGGCGCGAGATCCTACGGATCGCGCGTCAGGAGGAGTGCAGCATGATCGCAATGGCCACCCACGGAGTGAGCGGGCTCGACCGCCTGATGCTGGGCAGCATCGCTGACCAGGTAGTGCGCCATGCCGAGGTCCCGGTGCTGCTGGTGCGCCCCCGTGACGAGGCGCCGGCCGCAGAGGAACCTCTCACCGCGGCGCTGGGATCCATGGCGTGACAAGCGTCCCCATGATTCCGGTACGGGATCCCGCCCTGGCGATCTGGAGTGCCGCCATTGACGATTTTCCGGTCGGTGGGTCGCCCGCCGAGAAGCTGGCGGCCCTGGTGCCGTTCGCCATCCTGGCGCCCTCCAGCCACAACGCGCAGCCCTGGCTGTTCCGGATCGCCGACGATGCTCTCGAGCTGCGGGCCGACCGGCGGCGCCGGCTTCCGGTGGCGGATCCGGACGACCGCGAGATGATCATCGGTTGCGGCGCCGCGCTCGGGTGCCTCAACATCGCGCTCCGGACATTCGGCTACGCGGGCCACGTCACAGTGCGTCCGGATCCGGACCACCCGGAGCTTCTGGCCCGGGTGGGACTGGGCGCGCCGCATCTTCCCGATGAGCACGACCACGCGCTCTTCCGGGCGATGCACCAGCGGAAGACGTATCGCCTGCCGTTTCACCGCCGGACCCCGGAACCCCGCCTGATGTCGGATCTCGAGGCCATCGCTCGCCACCGGGGAGCCTGGTTCCGGATCTTTCAGTCGGACGCCCGCCGGATGGCCCTCACCGACCTGGTATCCGAAGGCGATCGCCGACAGATGGCCGATCCCGCGTTCCGGCGCGAACTGGCGTCCTGGCTCCACTCCAATCGCTCTCGTACCCGGGATGGCATGCCGGGGTGGACCCACGGGTTCGGCCCCGCCAGCGCGGCCGCACTGCCGCTGATCGTACGGACTTTCGATACCGGCGACGGAAAGTCGGCCCACGACGAGACGCTGGCGCTGGGTTCCCCGCTGCTGGCCGTCCTCGGAACCTGGACCGACACACCGGCCGACTGGATGCAGACGGGTCGCGCCCTGATCGACCTCCTGCTTCACGGTCTCACGGAAGGGGTCACCGCGTCGTACCTGAACCAGCCGGTGGAGATTCCCGCCCTCCGCCAGCGGCTGGCCAGCCTGGTGGGGCAGTCGGCGTATCCCCAACTCGTACTGCGGATGGGGTACCCCGACCGGGACGAACCCCGGCGCACGCCACGCCGTGACGTGACCGCGGTGCTGGAAGGCGATTCGTGAGCCCTTCGCCGAGGCGCGACACCCTGCCACTGGTGCTGGCGCTGGCCTTCCTGGTCTGGCTGGGGTTCGCGACCATCGCCGTGGCCGGCGGGGTGGTCCGGGTGGTCTGGCTGGAGCCCAGACTGGGCACCGGCGCTGCCAACATGGTCGAGACGCTGGGTCTGGTCGGTATACTCGGCGCCACGGTATGGGCGGCCACACCCTGGCTGGTACCGGGGCTCAGTCGTTCCCGTCTCCGGGCCCTTGGCATCTTCTGGGCTGCGCTAACGATCGTGTTCGAGTTTGGATTCGGGCACTTCGTGGCCGGCGCGACGTGGGATGCCCTCTTGAGTAACTACGATGTGACTGCGGGCCGACTCTGGATTCTGGTACCCCTCACCATGGGCCTGGGCCCGGTGATAATCGGGGCTCTCCGAACCCCTGACCGTCCATCGCTAACCGCTCCCCGGCTGGATAGCTGACCTGTCATTGCCGCTTGACCCGCCATTCTCCGGTCACGGTGTGTCCATCAGGATGGTAGCTGTGGAATACCCCTTCCAGCCGGTCCCCCGAAAGCCGGCCACTGAAGATCGTGCTCACCGTGCATCCGCACTCGGGATCGGTGTAGGGCAGCAGTTGCCCCGCGACCTGGCGGCCGAACACCCGAACCAGCTGGATACGGAGCGGCCGAGGCGACTGGCGGGATGTTTCGTCCGGCAAGTACTGGGTAGCATAGGTGACCGGGTACGAGACCGCCGGGATCATGAGGACATCACCCTGGGCGGTATCCTGCCCAACCTCGAGGGTAAAGGCGATGAGTCCGGAACGATGGGATTCCAGGCTGTTGTACTCGCCCGACCAATGGCCTTCCAGGCTGGCGGCGTCGCCGCGGACCGGCACCGGGTTACTGGGTGACGGGAGGCAAGCCCCCGTGGCGACGGCAAGCAGGGCGGCGGTTAGAACGGTGCGCATCATACGCTCCTCGAGGCAGGTGCCGGTATGATAGCCCCCGCTTCATGAAGCGCGGATGAATCGGGTGGGAGGAAATGTCAAGCAGAGGTCGCGACCGGCAGGAGGGCCCTGGTTGAGAGACTGGTTCGGGATGGTTTCACGAGTCTCCCTGTCGGCGGTCAGCATGTCGACGGCGGGACATCCATGAAGCGGGAAGCTCCCGCCCTGAACGGGGAGTGAAGTTCCTTCGTCGCGGCCGTGCAGGAACCCGCAGATCAGTTAGCCCGGGAGGGTCCGCCGCGGAGGCAGCGTTGAATCGTCTCCATGAGCTGCTGTCGGGAGAAGGGCTTCGCGAGGTAGCAGCTGTCCAGCGCCTCGGGAGAAATCCAAGCCGAGGTTTCCGACCCAAAACCGGACATGTAAAGCACCGGGAGTCCGGGCCGGAGTCGGGCGGCCACTTCGCCGAGCTCCGCGCCATTGAGAAAGGGCATGCGCAGGTCGGTCACGATGAGGTCGGGCGTCATGGACGATTTGGACAGTAGTTCCTGGGCGGCGAGGCCGTGCTCTGCCGCCACCACGGCGTAGCCTTCTTCCTCGAGCATGCGCGCGATGGTGCGCCTGACCAGCGGCTCATCCTCGACCAGGAGAATCAGCGGCGTGCGCTGTTGGGATGATGGGCCGGGGCCAATGGGACGAGGCCTGGCATCGCCAGTGGGCGTGTCAGGTCCCTTGAGAGAGTACTGCGGCAGCACGGCCGTAACGAGCATCGAGGATCTGGAGCCTTATATGGGGGCGCCACGGACGTGGCGAAACTGAGTAGGGCCTATAATAAATGAGGAATGAATTTCATGATATGGTGAGCGGCATCAGGTCCGGGCCGAAAGGCATTTCCGGTCAGGGATAACCTTACCGTGTTCGGGCGAGTTCGGCTGACCCGAAGTCAACGCTGAACCGTTCGCACCAGATGGACACCGATGGAGACGCGTCGAGCCGGGGAATATCATGGTGCTCTGGTCTCCCGCCTTCCCTTGAGCGCACCAAGGTCGAGAACCGAACCTGCCGTCAGCTCTGGGTCCCCTCGCTCCAAACCAGGTACACCCTGGGAGCGGGTCCGTTCGATGTCCTGAAAGCGGTGAGGCGGAGAAAGCGCCGGCCGTCGGCGGCGCGAAAGCCACCGTGCTGCCGACGGGTCCATGCGCGCCGCCGGTCAAGCGCCCGCTCGTCACTATTCCAAGGGAGGCTGCCACAGCGCCGAGGTCCTCGTGGACTGATCGATCGTAGAAAAGCCGGTTCGGCGAGAAGGCGTAGCAGGCGGCCGCAACCGCCGCGGTCAGTGCGACCAGCATTCGGCGATTCACGGGGTGACCTCGTGGGTTCGACCATGGCGGACCTGGAACTTGAACAGGTCGGGCCGGTCGTAGTGGCCGGTGACATCGAGAGCCATGGTCTCTCGCGGAATGGCCTCCAGTTCAAGGTCAGCCTCGAGCAGGCAGGGGCGGTCATGCACCGGCCCGGCGAGGAGGGCCCCGTCGGGCGCAATGACCGCACTGCCGCCGCGGAGGACCCATGCCTCGGGCGAGGATACCCGTGCCGGATGGGGTACCAGTTCGGCTGGCAAGGCCGCCGCCCGCATCAACGCGCCGGCCGCCAGCACGAAGCAGCGCCCTTCGAAGGCGTAGTGGCGGCTGGCCACCAGGTTCATTTCCTTCACCATGGGCCAGGCGGCAAGGTGGATGTCCTCGCCGGACTGGTGCAGCGTCTGCCGCGCGAGCGGCATCCAGTGTTCCCAGCAGATCAGCCCGCCGACCCGGCCGGCCGGAGTGTCCACACTCCGCAGTCCGGCGGCGTCTCCGGGGCCCCAGAGGAGACGCTCGGTGAACGTGGGGATGAGTTTACGGTGGTGATTCACCAGGCGCCCCGCCGGATCGTACGTCAGCAGGGAATTGAAGAGGGTCCCCCGCCCCGGGCCCGCAGCGACCCGCTCGCTCACGCCCACGGCCAGCGTTACGTCCAGGTCCCGGGCTATCCGTCCCAGCGCCGCCCCACTCTCGCCGTCCACCACCACGCTCTGTTCCATCAAGCGCGCGAAGACGGCCTTGACCGGCGGATGATCCCAGAGCGCCACGTCCTGGCAGACGTCCAGCCACGCTGGGTACCCCGGCAACCAGGTCTCAGGAAAGACGACCAGCTCGGCGCCGCGGGCCCGGGCATCGCGCGCCAGGTCGGCGGTCTGCTCAAGTCCCTGCGGCAGGTTGGCGGCGACCTCGGCCTGGACGACCGCCACCCTAGGCATTGATCACCTGGATGCCCCGCTCCAGCGTCTGCTTGACGGGACAGCGGTCGGCGATCTGCAGCAGCCGCTCCCGCTGTTCGGCGGAGAGATCTCCCGACAGGGCGATTGTGCGCTCGATCGTCGTGATCCCGACCTTCCGGGTCTCGCACTGCTCACAGTCTTTCTCGTGAGAGCGGGCGGTGCGCAGCCGGATTTCGACATCATCGAGCGGCCAGCCTTTCCGGTCGGCATACATCCGGAGGGTCATGGCCATGCAGCCGCCGAGGGCGGCGAGGAGCAGTTCATACGGGGTGGGACCGTGGTCGCTCCCGCCCAGTTCGGCGGGCTCGTCGGCGACGATGCCGTGGTGGCGGGCCTCCACCTCGGTGCGAAAGCCGGAAGGGCCGACCCGGGCGAGCACCCAGCCGTCGGATGGGGAAGAAGGGGACATGGGGTTCCAGAGTGCAGAGTGCAGAGTGCAGAGTGCGCCCGGCAGGATTCGAACCTGCGACCCTCGGCTTAGAAGGCCGATGCTCTATCCAACTGAGCTACGGGCGCGGAGACCGGATCTGAAGAACCTGATGGCCTCGAGATCGCGAGGCCCCCCCAATCTATCCCGGCCCGGCTACGGCCGCAGGGCAATCAGGGGGACTCCACCGCTCTCCGGGGACCCGAATGCCGCCGGATGAACTCCTGGAACCGATCCCGAACCTCCTCGGGCGTCTCGTCCAGGTGGCCGGAACCGGGGAGGGTCCACTTCCGGGTGGCCCGGTACACCACCCACGCGGGGGAGGAATTGGACGTGCCATATCGGGGCCGCTCCAGGAACCGGAGCGAGGCCTGGTAATCCTTCCCTTCGTGCTCGAAATGAAATGACTTGAGGTCCATGAGATCGGCCTCGAAGGTGCTGGGGGCTGCTCCAACATAATGCGCATGTGGAAAAATAGAAACATGGGTCAAGTTCAAGTGGGACAACATCCCGGGAGAGTCTCAGGATGTGGTTTCGCGCCGCGATGCCCCTCAAATCTCAGACCCACTGGCCCTTTGGTCCCCAAGCCCCCTGCCCCTCCGCTTGACCCATGGCCCAAAGGGGAGTTAGTTCCCCCAATGGAACGAATCCGCGTCGCCTCGCTGCAGTATTTCATCCGTCCCGTCAGCACCTTCGATCAGTTCCGCGACCAGGTCGTGGCATTGGTGGAGACCGCCGCCGACTACAAGTGCCACCTGATGGTCTTCCCGGAGTATTTCACGGTCCAGTTGCTGACGCTGGGCGACGTGAAGCGCCCGATCCGGGAGCAGATCCGGGAACTGGCGGACCAGTGCCCCCGCTACGTGGATCTGATGAGCGGTCTCGCGCGGCAATGGGGGATCTACATCGTTGGCGGCACCATCCCCGTGTTCAATCCGGCCGACAACACGATCCAGAACCACTGCTACGTCTTCGGGCCCGACGGCACCTACGGCACCCAGGGCAAGCTGCACGTGACCCGGTTCGAGAGCGAGGACTGGTTCGTCTCCCCCAGCCACGGCATGCGGGTGTTCGACACCAGCTTCGGCCGGATCGCCGTGGCCATCTGCTATGACGTGGAGTTTCCCGAGTTCGCCCGTGCCGCGGCCCGCCTGGATGCCCACATCCTGGTCGTCCCCAGCTGCACCGATGACCGGCAGGGGTTCTGGCGGGTCCGCTACTGCGCCCATGCCCGGGCCATCGAGAACCAGATGTACGTGATTCACTCGGGGACCGTGGGTTCGCTTCCGATGGTGCCTGCGGTGTCGCTCAACTACGGCCAGGCCGCGATCCTCACCCCCAGCGACTTTGCCTTCGCGCGGGACGGCATCCTCGCCGAGGGCAATCCCAACCAGGAAATGATGGTCATTGGCGAACTGAACCTCAATACCATCACCGAGTCCCGGGTCACCGGCACGGTGCTGCCGCTCCGGGACAGCCAGCGGTCCAGCGAGCTGGTGGCGACCTCCGAAGTCATTCGCCTATGAGCCCGGACCGCCGGCCCGTGGTGGTGCGTAACACCCGGCCGGAGGACATCCCTGCCCTCACCGGCCTCTGCAGCGAGACCTACCCCGGCTCTCCTCCCTGGTCCGCGGTCCAGCTTGAGTCCCATCTCCGGGTCTTTCCCGAAGGCCAGTTCGTCGCCGTGGATCCCGCCGATGCCACCATCCTCGGCATGTCGGCCAGCCTGATCGTGTTCTGGGATGACTACGACATCAATACCACCTGGCGGGACTTTACCAGTACGGGGATGTTCACCAACCACAATCCTGATCGGGGCCGCACGCTCTACGGCGCCGAGGTCATGGTGCGGCCCAGCGTGCAGGGGCGCGGGGTGGGCAGCGCGTTGTATGCGGAGCGGGAGAAACTGGTGCGGCGGCTGGGACTGCTGCGGATCCGGGCCGGGGCCCGCCTGCGGGGTTACCACCGCTACGCCGATACGATGTCATCCGAGGCCTACACCGATGCGGTGGCGCGCGGGGAGATCTTCGACCCGACCCTGAGTTTTCAGCTCCGCCGGGGGTTCCAGATCCTTACCGTGATCTCCAACTACCTCCGCAACGACCCGGAGAGCCTGGGGCATGCCGCGGTGATCGAGTGGCTGAACCCAACGTTCAAGTGAGGAGTGAGCAGTGAGGAAGTGGGAAGTGGGAAGTGAATCGGGGCGCCGGGATTCGAACCCGGGACCTTCTGCTCCCAAAGCAGACGCGCTACCGGACTGCGCCACACCCCGTGTGGGCCCGAAGGTAATCCGGGGCTCGCCGGGTCGCTAGGCCGCGGACTCGGAACGCTTCACGGCGTCCGCCGCAACCTGCTGCGCTGGTCCAGGGCCAGAAAGAACACGCCGATCAACAGCCAGAACCCCACGCGGGGCCAGTTGACGGTACGGATGGCCTCCAGCAGGGAAATCCCGAAGAACAGAATGAAGATGGTGAATCCGGGGCGCATGGCCGGGCTCGGTGTGGGAGACGCCTCGACACTAACCGCGGACGCCTGAACGCTCCGTGAAGCCGGTGTGAACCCCGAGAAGCCCCGGGCTCAGTGCTGGGCCCCCGGGGTGACCCGCATTCCCGCCCCCTGCATGATCGCGATGGCTTCCTCCCCGGTCAGCGTTTCCCGGGCGAGCAGCGCGTCGCCGAGCGCCTCCAGCGCCGGGCGGTGCTGCTTGAGGAACGCAAGCACCGTGGCATAGGAGGTTTCCAGGATCTGCCGGACATCCGCGTCCATCCGGGTGTGGGTCTCCGGACTGACCGGGCCGGAATCCGGATCGTACACGATGAGCCCGGTGGTCTCGCCCATGCCCAGCCGGTAGACCATGTGCTTGGCCAGCCGGGTGGTGTGCTGCAGGTCGCTGGCGGCGCCGCTGGTGATCTGGCTGGTGCCGTAGGCGATCTCTTCGGCCGCGCGCCCGCCCAGCCCCTTGAGGATCTGGCCTTCCATGTACGCGCGGGACGAGATATGGGTCTCGTGATCCGGCTGGAAGAAGGCGACACCCATGGCGCCACCCCGGGGCTGAATGGTGACCTTGTGGAGCGGGTCGGCGGGACAGAAAGCGACCCCGCAGAGCGCGTGCCCGGCCTCATGCAGCGCCACCAGCCGCCGCTCGACATCCGAGACAGTGAGGCCCTCCCGGGCCCGGCCCAGCAGCACCCGGTCGCGCGCTTCCTCGATATGGGACCAGGTGACGATCGGACTGCTGGTGCGCACGGCGAGAATCGCCGCCTCGTTGATCAGGCCAGCCAGTTCTGCGCCGCTGCTGCCCATCATGAGCCGGGCCAGCCGGGTGAGGTCAACATCGGCGGCCAGCGGCACCTTCCGCTCCCGGATGTGCAAGGCCAGGATCTCGGCCCGTTCCGACACGGTGGGCAGGCCGACCGTCACCGACCGGTCGAACCGGCCCTTGCGGAGCAGCGCGGGGTCGAGGTCGCCCGACCGGTTGGTGGCGCCCACCACCACCACCCCGTCCGCCTGGTCGAAGCCGTCCATCTCCACCAGGAACTGGTTGAGGGTCCGGTCGTCTTCGTTGTGTCCCTGCTGCCGGCCACGCCGGCCGCCCAGGGTATCGATCTCATCAATGAAGATCACGGCCCGCTTGGCCTTCCGGGCCTTCTTGAACAATCCCTTCACCCGGGACACGCCCTGGCCGACAAAGGTGCCGGTAAAGTCGCTCCCGCTGGCGGCGAAGAAGGCGACGCCCGCTTCGCCGGCGAGCGCCCGGGCCATCAGGGTCTTTCCGGTGCCGGGCGGCCCCTCCAGCAGGAGCCCCTTCGGCGTCCGGGCACCCATCGTGGCGAAGGTCTCCGGCTGGCGGAGGAACTCGACGATTTCCTTGAGATCGTGCAGCGCGGCGGCATTGCCGGCCACGTCCTTGAAGGTGAGTGTGGACGACCCGCGCTCTCCAGCCGGTGTACCGGTGACCCCCACGACCTGCCGGCGGATGAGAAAGATGCCGACGACGAGAAACACCACGGAGACGATCAGGCCGGTGAGCGCCTGGTAGTTGCTGGGCCGGGGCGCGAAACTGATTCCGGCACCGGAGGCCTTGGCGGCTTGCACCAGGCCCTCCACGTCGGAACTGGAATAGACCACCCGGACCAGTTCAGCCTGGTCACCCTTCAGCCAGGCGTCAACCGAGGATCCCGGCTGCACCCGGATGGAATCCACCTGGCCGGCTTCCATGGTCGACAGCAGGGTCGAGTAGGCGACCGTCCGGGGCTCGACCCGGCTCGGCCGGCCCCAGGCGGCGTACCCGGCTATCACGGCCAGCGCCACGGCAGGCGCTGCCAATGCAATCCAGAATCGGCGGGGGAGTTTCATCGAAAGTTCTGTCCTGGCCCTGCACCGAGGAAGGCCTGCGCAAGTGGTTCCCGTAAAACTGCCGCCTACCAGCACTGAAAGAGCCGTGCCATGCCATGCCCGGTCCCGGCATCCCGGCGGACGGATCGCGTCTCTGTGAATATCGGCTGGAATGGCCCCCGGCTTAACCGCGGCACCCTTTGCCGCGCGCCCGCCCCATGACCACCGGGTCAGGAAGCAGGTGGGGAACCGCGAACGGCAACCTTTCGCCGCAGGATGCCGCCGAATGCGGGAAAACTAACTTGTCCCCGCCCGGCCTTGAAGCGCCGCGAGAAGCGCGACCAGCGCCTTTCCCCGATGGCTGGCGGCGTCTTTTTCCTCCGCGGTGGCGTCGCCGAATGATTTCTCCAGCTCATCGCTCCAGAACCATGGATCGTAGCCGAAACCGCCGCTGCCTCCGGGCTCTTCGAGGATCCGGCCGGTGGCCTCTCCTTCGAACACCTGGGGCACCGCCGTGGAGGACGCCAGATACACCAGCACGCAGCGATACCGGGCCCGTCGCTTGATCGCGGGAGCGCCCCGGAGCCGCCTGGCCAGTTCCGCATTGTTGGCCGCGTCCACCGCCGCGGCGCCCCCGGTGGCCCCCGCCCAACGCTTGGAGCGCACCCCGGGAGCTCCCCCCAGCGAGAGGACCTCAAGGCCCGAATCGTCGGCGACGGTCGGCATCCCGGTCAGCCGAGCGAAGTATTCCGCCTTGGACCGGGCATTGGTCTGAAACGAATCGGAGTTTTCCAGGGCATCCTCCGCCGCCGACTCGGCGATCCCCATGTCCTCGGGAAAGGCCACCTCGTGCCCGGCCGCTTCCAGCACCCGGCGCACCTCGCGCTGTTTGCCGGGACTTCGGGTGGCGAAGAGGAGCTTCATGGGAATTCAGCTAGCCGATTGGCGATAGAGATGAACCGGCAATCGGCTATTCCGGTTCATTGCCCCAGGCACTGGCGCTGCGCGGCGAACAGCTCGCCGATCCCTTTCTGGGCCAGGTCCATGAGGGCATCGAGGTCGGCGCGGGAAAAAGTCCCCTGCTCGCCGGTACCCTGGACTTCGACCAGCCGGTCGGGGTGGACCATGACCACGTTGGAGTCAACGTCGGCCACCTTGTCTTCCACGTAAGCCAGGTCCAGCATTCGCTCGCCGCCCACGATCCCGACCGAGACCGCGGAGACCAGGGTGCCGAAAGGCGAGGCGATCCCGGTTCGCTGGGCCAGCCAGGTACAGGCGTCGGCGAGCGCGACGCAGCCGCCGGTAATGCTGGCGGTGCGGGTGCCGCCATCGGCCTGCAGCACGTCACAGTCGATCCGGATGGTGTACTCGCCGAAAACCATGGTCTTCATCGCGGCGCGGAGAGAGCGGCCGATCAGCCGCTGGATCTCCTGGGTACGGCCGCCGGGACCGTTGCGCTCCCGGCTGGTGCGTTCCGAGGTGGCCCGGGGGAGCATGGCGTACTCGGCGGTCACCCAGCCCTCGCCGCTGCCCTTCTTGAACCCGGGCACGCCAGGCTCGACGCTGGCCGTACAGTGCACCAGGGTGCCGCCCATCCGGATCAGGCAGGATCCTTCGGCATAGGGATTGGCCTTGCGCTCCAGCGCCAGCGGGCGCAGTTGGTCCGGGGTCCGTCCATCAAGTCGCGTCACGAAGTTGCTCCACCAGCCGGGTTGTCGAAAAGCCTGCCACCAATGGCACCCGCACCACCCGTCCACCGCGAGCCTCGACACTGTCGGCTCCCACGATCCGGTCCCGGGAATAGTCGGCGCCCTTCACCAGCACGTCGGGCCGCAGGGCTTCGATCAAGTCCAGCGGCGTATCTTCGTCAAACAGCACCACGCAATCGACCGCCTCCAGGCCGGCCAGCACCCGGGCCCGGTCCGCTTCACTGACCAGGGGACGGCCGGGCCCTTTGCCGAGACGGCGCACCGAGGCGTCGGTGTTGAGCCCCACGATCAGGGCCTCGCCCTCGGCACGGGCCCGCTCCAGCAGTTCCACGTGGCCCCGGTGCACCAGGTCGAAGACGCCGTTGGTGAAGACCACGGAGCTCTGCCGCCCCGCCCGCCACCGGGCGGCGGCGTCCCGCGTCATCACCTTCCGGAGGGTGGTCAGGACCGGGCGACCCGGTGGCGGAACACGGCCTGAAGGCCGATCGGCGCGACGAAGGTGGTGACGATGACCATGAGCAGGATCGCGCTGAAGAGTTCCTCGCCCAGGAGTCCCGCCCGGCGGCCGATGTCGGCAAAGATGAGCCCGACTTCGCCGCGGGGAACCATGCCCACGCCAATCGCCAGCCGGTTCACCTTCTCCCAGGGCGCGGCCCAGCCGGCGGCCAGCTTGCCGATGAAGGCGATCGCCGTCAGTGCCGCGGCCATGCCGAGGACGCCCCAGGCGCCGGGCCGGAACGGATTGAGCAGGCCGAAGTCCACGCTACTGCCGACGAAGACGAAGAAGATCGGTGAGAAGATGCCGGCCACCGGCTTGACTTCGCGCTCGATGATGTCGAACTGGTCCACCCCGGAGAGGATGAGCCCCGCCGCGAAGGCGCCGATGATCAGGGCCGATCCCGCCGCCGTCGCCAGGGCCGCCATGATCAGCACGAAGGCCATGGCGAAGGCCAGCAGCACATGGCGCACCCGCATCCGCTGGATCAGGTTGAACAGCTTGGGCGCCACGTAGCGCCCGACCATCACGCCGCCGACCAGGAACCCGATGGCCACCGCCGCGGTCCGGGTGATACCGGCCACCGAAACCGCGGTGCCCGCCGCCAGCCCGGTCACCACGCTCAGGATCACCAGGCCGATGATGTCGTCGATCACCGCGGCGCCGATGATGATCCTGGCTTCCTTGGTATCCATGACATTGAGATCGGTGAGAACCCGGGCCGTGATGCCAACCGAGGTCGCGGTCAGGGTGGCGCCGACAAAGATGGCCGTGGCGGACATCCCGCCCGAGGAGGCCACCTGGAGGTGGGGCGCGTACATCCAGAACAGGAAGCCCAGCATGAACGGCAGGACCACCCCCACCGCCGCGACGGAGGTAGAAGCGGCTCCGACCCGGAACATCTGCCGCAGGTCGGTCTCCAGACCAATCTCGAACAGGAGCAGGACGACACCCAGTTCCGCCAGCAGGTAAATATGGTCCGCGCTCAGACCGTCCACCGGGACCAGCCCCAGCAGGGTGCGGCCGATCACGACGCCGGCGAGCAGTTCGCCCAGCACGGCCGGCTGGCCCAGCCGCTCGGCGGCCTCGCCCATCAGCTTGCCGGCCGTGAACATGAGGGCGAGGACCATGAACGTCCTCGGCACCGCCTCCGCGGTGCCGGCGGCCATCAGCGGCGGCGCCAGGACCAGGCTGGCGCCGAGCAGGAGGCAGACCCGAAGAGCTGTTCGCAGGGAGAAAATCCGCACCGGCCTACTCAGCGGTCACAGCGGTTCGACCGCCTCGGGCGTGAAGACGAAGGTATGCCTGAACAGGGGAAGGTCCACACTCTCGCTGTACTCCGTGGTAATCGTGATGGTCCGGGGCCGGCCCGAGCGGCGAATGGTGAATTTCTGGGCCTCGGGCGGCAACTGCAGTTCGTCAACCCGGGTGACCAGCCGGCGCCGGATCGTCGCGTCGGTGAGGCTGGGCGCCAGCCGGGCGTTGGTGCGCATGGCGTCCTTGAGCTGGTAGTACCGGAAGTACACCTTGCCGATGTTGAATCCGTAAAAAATGGCGGCGGCGAGCAGGATGAGCGAGAACAGGCATCCCAGCGTACTGGTACCGCGTGTCCTGCCCCTCGGGTTCACCATTGTGACTGCGCCCCCTCGACGATGTTGGTGACCAGCTTTTCCAGCGCCCGTTCCCGTCCTTCAGCTTCGTTGGGCGGATCATACTCGCCATCCAGGGTCAGGCCGCTGCGCTGCCAGAGCGGCCGGCCGGTCCGCTGGTTCATGATTTCGACCGTCACCGTGATCTGCACCAGCCGCCGGGTGACGGTGATCTGCCCCTGGTCGTTGCCCCGGTAGGCCGTCGGCACATCCGGCTCGTACCTCGTAATGGAGCCCCGCACGACCGCGTCCGCCTGGCTCTCGCCTGCCTGCCGCAGCCCCAGCCGCCCCTGCACCGCCTCCCGCACCCGTTCCGAGATCAGTTGGGTGAGGGTCGGCTCCGAGGTGTAGTTGTCGAACGGGAGCACCGCGACCGTCTTGATGTCCGCCGGCAATCCCCCGCCCGCGAAGCCGTACAGGCACCCGCCCAGCCCGAGGAGGCTAAGGCTCAGGAGGTACCCAGGTCTCAGGCGGGAAGCCAGCCTCTTCGGTCGTCGAGACAAATTGAATATCCAGTCGCGCGGGTACCTGGGGGACGGTGAGCCGGGAACTGACCGGCCGGCCGTCGGCGGCGAGCTTGGTTTCCACCCGCCCGAACGCTTTTCCGTTGCGCCGCACCTCGGCGCTGAGCCGGGCGCCGGCTCCCGTCCGCCGCGAGTAGATCACCGTGTCGCCGCCGAGGGCATAGGCCCAGGTCGTGGTGGCGCCCTCTTCCAGGCCGAGCACCGAAGCGCGGGGATGGGGAAACCGGGCTACCCCGAACATGGCCCAGAGCAAGGTGTAATCGGGCACGATCTGGGCGACCGTTTCTTCCGGGACGGCCCAGACCGGCTGGTCGCCGATCACCAGCGCCGCCATCCGGCCGCTGCCCAGCGGGCCCCGCGCATCGAAGCGCAGCGTATCCGGCGAGGCCACCCGGGCCCGTCCCACCCCGCCCGCGCTGGAACGATCATCCTGGAACAACCACTTGAACTGCCGGATGGTGCGGCCGGACGGTTCCGTGGCAACAACCCAGGCCCTGAGCTGGACGGCGGAAGGGGTAGTGGCCGTAGGGGGTATCACCGGCCCTGCCGGCGGCTGGCACCCCAGGACCAGGCTGAGCGGAAGATAGATTGTCCGCCCAAGGCGGTCAAGCAAAAGCCGTTGTCGCATCAGTAGTTATAGCCGAAGAAGAAGTTGATGAACCCCCGCTTCTGCTGGCTGGCATCCAGCGGATAGCTGGAGAAGTCACCATCGGTGAACCGGCGCCCGACGTCCATCCGCAACACCAGGAACGGCGCCAGGGCCCAGCGGAGGCTTCCGCCATAACTGCCGAGCAGCGCCCGGTCGCTGGGTTCCCGGAACCAGGCCTTGCCCAGGTCGAAGAAGGCCGCCCCCTGGAGTTCCGGGAAGGTCACTGCGCCGACCGGGGTGCCGAAGGTCAGGTAGTTGAGGAGGGGGAACCGGATCTCCTGGTTGATGAGAAAGGCCCGGGAGCCCACGATCCGGCCGAAGGGCGGGTAGCCGCGCAGCCCCAGTGATCCCCCGATGTTGATACGCCGGGGGCGGTCGCCGCCGCTGTACCAGCCGTTGGCCCGGATGGCGACGGCGCTTCGGTTGCCCAGCCGCAGGTACCGGCGGACGTCGAGGTTGACCAGGTAACTGTCGAAGCGGCTGTTCGAGAAATCGCTGCTCACCCCCGCGGTGATCCTGAATCGGCCGCCATCAATCGGACCGGAGGGAAGCCAGAGCGAATTGTCCTGCACGTAGCTCAGGTAGTTGGACGCGATCCACCCCGTGCGGGTCAGCCCGTCCGCGGTCGGCACCGCACTGCCGTCCGGGAAGTCGAAGTCGGTGCGCTCCGACCGCTCAAAGACCGCTTCCGCCTGCACCCGGCGGAACCGGTCGAACGGATAGCGCAGGACGCCGAGGAGTCCCAGCGTCTTCTCCCGGTAGGAGATGATGCCGGGTTCGGAGAAGCTGCTCAGGTTAGTGCGGAATCCGCCCAGTCCCCAGTTCAGCCGGCGCGACTGGTTGATATAGACGCCGGAGATATTGAGGTTCTCGAAGATGTTGCCCAGCCGGCGGCCCTGGTAAGTGGCGAAGCCGACCAGGACCACCTGGTCATTCAGGAGGTCGCTCAGGAAGAACTGGGCGCCCTGCAGGCCGCCCACCCCGGGGATCACCGCCGCCTCGCCGGCGGCGAAATCGAGCGTCAGCTTGCGCCGGTAGGGTTCCCGGGTGACCGCAAGGCTTCCCGACGTGTCGATGACAGGCCAGGTCCACCGGGAGTGGGGCGCGCCGGTCTCGATCGCGAAGGTGTCGGCCCGGGCCGCCGAGTCGGCGGGATAGAGGTAGATATTCCAGCCCAGGTCATGGAATCCGCCTACCAGCAGCGCATTTCGTTCCGGCACGTAGGCGGGATCGAACGCCCCGGTCCACGCCGACGTCTCCCGGCGCCCCTGGCCCAGCGAGTCGAGCGAGAACACGTTCAGCACGCCGTCCCGGCTGGAGGCGAAGTAGATCCGTCCGTCGCTGGCCCAGCGGGGGGTCTCGTCCAGCCAGGGCCCGGCGGTCAACTGGCGGATCGCGCGGGTTCCGAGGTCCAGCAGGAAAAGGTTCATCGCCCCGTCCGGCCCGCCCGCCGTGCGGTCGGACGCGAACACTACCTGGTCGCCATCGGGGCTCACGCTGGGATCGATATCCTGGTAGATGTCGTCGGTGAGCTTTTCGAGCGTCCCACCCGGCAGGCTGACGCGGTACAGGTCGGAGATGCCGCTCACGGCCAGGCCGCTGAACACGATGCTCCGGCCATCGGCGGACCACGCCGGGGAAAGAATGGAGACCAGCTCCTCGAACTGGTAGCGCCCGGCCAGGTCGTTCTTCGCGAGGTCCCAGATGATCAATGCATCGCGGTCATGCGACTTGGAGGAAAACAGCAGATAGCCTTCCCGGGAGGGATCCACCCGGGACTCAAACGGATGAAACGACTCCAGGTCGGCGGACCGCCCCGCCCGCGCGACATCCCGGGGCGCGCCGCCCTCCAGTGCCCTCCGCCGGATGGTGATGTACCCGCCTTCGGCGGACAGGTAGAACATCTCGCCCAGGGAGTCGCTCCCGGCATTGCCGTACGCGGGCTTGATGCTCCCGCGGGCGATTTCCCGCCCCGCCAGCGGCAGCGGCTCATGGTCCAGTGCGGTCGGATAGTATTCTCGCCGCATGGCCAGTTGCCATTCCTCGTTCAACTGCGCGAGGGTGCGGCCATACACGGCGAGCAGGGCGTCGTCGAAGCTGCCGTAGCGCCAGAACTCCTGGTAGAACAGGGCCACCCGCCAATCGCCGTAGGTGTCGGCCAGCCAGCGGTGAATCCTGCCGCCCAGCGGATACACGATTCCGCTGGTGACATAGGTCAGTTGCTCCAGGTCGGGGAGCCGCCCCGACAGGGTGATGTCCCGCATGATCATCTCGTCCCGCGGCTCCTGGCCGCCGGACCACAACTCGGCCAGGCCCTCGGACCACCAGAGCGGCACCGGGAACTGCCCGGTCCGGGCGTTCTTGTAGTAGGACTCGAGCGCGCTGCTCAGCTGGAACACATGGACCATCTCGTGGCGCAGCGTATGGCGGAACTCGGACCAGTTGCCCCGGAACGGAAGCGTCACCCGCCGCTTGAGAAAATCGGTGACGCCAAGCAACCCCTCGGGAGGCACGAAGGGCAGAATATTGGTCTGCTCGAAATCGGAATGCGAGGCATACACGATGAGCGGAATCCGCGACTTCACCTCGTGGCCGAACTGCAGCGCCAGGGTATCGTAGCTCTGCTCCGCGTAGGCCAGGGCCACCGGCGCCAGCTGTTCCTCGGCGGCGTAGTAGTAAAGATCGATGTGGGGTCCCTTGAGGACCCGCCAGTCGAACTGCCGGTACTGGATCTTGTTCTGCCCGAAGGAGCCGAACTGGGCGCTGGCGGCCGGTGCCGCCAGCCATCCCAGGGCGAGGGCCAGCAGGAGGGTACGGATCATCGGCGAATGGTGGTGATGCGGTCTCCCTGGGAGATCCGCTTGAAGGCGCCGCCGCCACCGACCACCCGCCCGAAGACGGTATAGGCTCCGTCGAGATGGGGCTGCGGGCTGTGGGTGATGAACCACTGGCTGCTCCCGGTATCGGGGCCGGAGAGCGCCATTCCCACCACCTGGGCGCCATAGCGGCGGCGGTTGATCTCGTCCCGGATGACGCCGGGGGAGCTGCCCCAGCCGTCCCCGCGGCGGTCCCCGTCCTGAACCACGAAGTTGGGGACCACGCGGTGCCAGCTGTTGCCGTCGAAGTAGTGACGGTCCACCAGCAGGAGAAAGTGGGCCACCGTGAGCGGGGCCTCGGGCCCGAACAGTTCCAGCTCAATGACGCTGCGCTGTTCGGTCTCGATGAACACGCGGGGATAGCGGGACTGGTCGGTCCCGACCACGTAGCGGCGCGCCAGCTGGCGATAGTCTTCGAGCGTGCGCCCGGTTTCGATGGGAACCGCGGGCCCCCACCGGTCCGCGGCCTCCGGCCACGCGGTTTCGGCCCAGCGCCGGATGACCGGCGATTCGGGACGGGCCGCCACCTGCAGGAAGAGTTGCTCCACCCGGAGAGCGGCGGCTGGACTGGCTGAGGCGATAGAATCGAGCGCGCCCAGGATGGCCAGGGCGGCGTCGGGCGAGGAATCCCGGTCGCCGAGCCGGTAGGCCGCGGTGAGCGGGGCGACATCGGCCGGATCGGCGGCCCGGCCGACGATGGACGCCGCAGTGCCCCGCACAGCGATATCCGGGTGCGCGAGGTAGGACCGGGCCAGCCGCAGCACGCCGGGATCAGCGTCGCCCCGGTTCCAGGCATCCAGCGCGGCCGCGATGACCCGGGGATCCCGCTCCTCCGCGAGGGATGGCCGGGTCCCCCCATGCACCACGGTCATGGCTTCGATGGCCGCCGCCCGGTCACGCCAGTCCCCGCTCCCTGCCCATCCGGGGCGGACCGCGAGAAACGCGGTGCTGTCCACCCGGGCCAGCGCGAGGAGCGCTTCGCGGCGCACTGCCCAGGGCTCCCTCGACTTGAGAATGTCGGTCAGCGCCGCCGCCGCTTCCGCTCCGCCAGTCAGGCCCAGGGTGGCCGCCGCCGTGACCCGGGTGTTGACGTCCTGGTCGGCAAGCAGCGGCGTGATGGCCGCGCTCGCGGAAGAATCGGCAAAGGAGCCCAGGGCCCGGAGCGCGTTGATGCGGACTCCGTCGTCATCATCGGCGAGGAGCCGCTTGAGATCGGCGATCACCGCGTCGGCGGGTAGCCCGGCACTGTCGGCATAGCTCCGGTTCAGCGCCCGGGCCGCCCACGAGCGGTGCAACGGGATCTTGTCGCGAAGGGCCAGCACCAGGAGGGGACCGGCCAGCGGTGGGCGAACCCGGGCGACCGAATAGAGCGCCGCCTGCCGCATTTCGATCAGGGTGTCCCGGAGAAACGGCACCAGGTCGTTGATGGGACCCGATCGGCCAAGGCGCCAGAGTTCGCGGGCCACCTGGAGCGCGACCCCGGCGGTGGTGTCGGCGGTCACGACCTGGGTGCGCCGCAGCACGCCGGCGAAGAAGGGCCCCACCCGGGGGTCACCGATCTTGGCCAGGGCGGTGATTCCCTCCTGGGCGGCTTCCCGCCAGAGGCCGGGGCGTTCGGAAAACCGGGTGAGAATGGGCCCGACCGCCGCCGTATCGCGCAGCAGCCCGAGCGCGAACATGAGGTCGGCCTGGACGGTCGAATCCGGGTCCCGCAGGTGTTCGAGGATCAGCCCGGTTCCCCGGAGGTCACCCACCCGGCCAACGGCCAGGGCCGTCTTCCGGCGGACCAGCGGATCGGGATGCTCCAGCCCCCGTCGGAACAGCGCCAGGTCAAAGCGGCGGGCATCTTCCGCCATGAGCACGGGCGCGATCGCTTCGATCACGGCCTCGTGCTGGGCCTGGACGGTCCGGCCCGCCAGGGCGAGCGCCGCCAGCAGAACCACCGTGCGGATGGTCATAGTTTCACCGGGTCTTCGGTCACGGCCAGCAGTCCGGCCACCTCCGGAGGCAACCGGGTGGGCCGGTGGTCATCGCTTAACGAGAACAGCGCGGTGGTCGCGGTGGCGAGCAGGACGCCGGTCTCGGCATGCTCGAGCGCGTAGCCGAAGATGATCCGCCGGGAGCCCAGTTCCCTGACCCAGCAGCGGACCCGCACCAGATCGTCATACCGGGCTGGTTGCCGGTAACGCATCGTGAGTTCCCCTACGGCCAGCCGGACGCCCATCGCCTCCACCTCCTTGTAGCTCATCCCCGCCGCACGGAGGTGCTCGGTCCGGGCCACGTCCAGCCACACCACGTAACGCGCGTGGTACACGACGCCCATCTGATCGGTTTCGGAGTAGTTGACGCGAACCGTGATTTCCGTGATTCGGGGACGGGCGGCAGCGGACAATGGACCTTACCTGTAGACGAATGGGCAGAGCACAGGGGCACAGGAAGTATAAACAGGGCGCCACGACCGGGCGGGACGACGGGGCGGCAGAGCCGGGCGCCCCGCAGCGTTTGCCCGCCCTCTTTGTCCGCCCTATCTTCCGGCGTGCTCGGTCATCAACTCGTCATCGTCTCCGATGCCCACCTCGGCGCCACGCCGCCCGCTGTCGAGGAGGCGCTGCTGGCGTTTCTCGAGGCGGTGCCCTCCCTGGGCGATTGCCTCCTGGTCAATGGCGACCTCTTTGATTTCTGGTTCGAGTACCGGCGGGTCATCCCGCGGAGCGGCTTTCGGGTCGCCGCGGCGCTGGCGGCGCTCCGGCGGCGGGTGCCGATCGTCATGATCGGAGGGAACCACGACCGCTGGGGCGGCGATTTCTGGCGCGCCGACCTCGGCATCCAGTTCCATCCCCACCGACACCGATTCACGATCGGCCACCGCCCGGTGCTGGCCGTCCACGGCGACGGCCTCACCGAACAGCACTGGTCGGCAACCCTGATGCACCGCCTGACCAGCAACCGGCTGGTAGTTGGAACCTTTGCGGCCCTGCACCCGTCCCTTGGGTTCTGGCTGGCCGACCGGATGAGCCACGGCCTCGGTAATACCACCCGGGACCCTGCGGTGCTGGACCGCGCCGCCCAGCGGCAGCTGGAGTGGGCCGAGCGGACGCTGGCCGACGATGCCGCGCTGGGGCTGGTGGTCATGGGCCATACCCACCGCCCCGCCCTGCTGGAGACCGCGCCGGGACGCCAGTACATCAACCCCGGCGCCTGGCTGGACGGGTTCTGCTATGCGACGGCGACCG
Organism: uncultured Gemmatimonadales bacterium; assembly: GCA_963795085.1. Taxonomy (GTDB): domain Bacteria; phylum Gemmatimonadota; class Gemmatimonadetes; order Gemmatimonadales; family GWC2-71-9; genus DASYPP01. The sequence goes on from CAWCFX010000003.1 coordinate 28,448, forward strand.
CACAGGGCGCTGAGCTCAAACAATTTCTACCCCAGGAGCCCTGATGAGAATCGCCGCCCTCTGTGGTGTACTTCTGTTGGCATGCCCCGCCGGCGCGGACGCCCAAATCACCACGGACACGGCGGGGGTCCGCCAGGCGGTGCTGGACTACGTGGAAGGCTTCTACCAGGGAGACACCACCCGGCTGGCACGGGCGCTGCTGCCTGAAATGCACAAGTTCGGGTACTACATCCCCGATAGCGCTACGGCCTATACCGGGGAACCGATGTCGTACGCCGAAGCGATGGCCTTCGCCAACCGGGTGCGGGAGCGAAACCGGCCCGCGCCCGCCACCGCCCCAAAAGAGATCGAGATCTTCGATGTGCTGGATCAGACCGCGAGCGCCAAGCTCACCGCCTGGTGGGGTACCGACTACCTGTTGCTGGCAAAGTATGGGGGCCAGTGGAAGATCGTTCACATCCTGTGGCAGACGCCGGTCCCCCGGCGCTGAGGCCCGGGGGCTGTGACGCCGGGCCGCCCGCGGGGGTCTCTGGGCTGGTGATCCTTCAACTGGCGGTGGGAGATGAGACGCTGGATATTGGCCACCCTCCTGGCGGGAGCGGCGGCCTGCGCCACGGGCGAGAACGACGGCATTCTGGAAGGCGATTGGGGAGGTCCCGGTCTCGGCCTGGAGGCTACGACCCGCACCATGAGGCTGGCTCTGCCCTGCGCGGAAGGCACCTTCCCGGGACCGGTAGCCGTGAATCAGGATGGCTCGTTTGGGCTGACCGTTACGGTGAGAGATTTTCACGGGTCGTACGAACTCGAGGTGCGGGGAGCGACAACCAGCCTGAATAGCCTCGAGGTGTCCGTCTTCCGGACCGGCAGCCGGCCGCCCCCGGCACCGATCACCCTTCTGCCGGGGGTTGACCCGGACTTCGACGACTATTTCTGCACCGGCGCGAACCGCCCGGCGGGGCAGCGACAGGGCCGCTAGTTACTCGCCGGCCGGCGTGGGCGGAGCCCGGTAGCCCGGGTCGCTCTGCCTGCGGGAAAACCGGCCCGAACTGTCCCTGGTGTTCGTCACTCTGTGTACCCACCGCTCGATCCAGTTGCCCACGATCAGCGTCACCAGCGCCAGGCCCGCCGTCATGGCTGCCATTCGCCAGGCCCCGAATCCGCAGGCGATCCCGATGCCCGCCACGATCCAGATGGTGGCTGCGGTCGTCAGCCCCCGGACCGCTTGTTCCTGCGGCAACCGGAGAATCACTCCCCCGCCGATGAACCCGATGCCGGTGACGATGCCCTGGATGGTGCGCAGCACCGCGCCGTCCTCCCGGGGATAGGCCTCCAGGGCGAATTGCACGCTGACCAGCGTAATCAGGGCCGCGCCCAGGCTGACGAGCGCGTGGGTCCGCATTCCGGCCGGCTTCTGGGTCAGCTCGCGGTTGAGTCCGATGAGCGCGCCCAGCGCAGTGGCGGCGCCCAGCCGGACGACGATCTCGTGGGAGTCAAGCGGAAGGATCATGGGCCTCGAAAAAGTTCAGAGCGTGACGACTTCGGCACCGGAGAGCCGCTCTCCGATGAACCGGGCTCCCACCTGGCGGAACCGTGGCTCGTCGTCGCTGACGGCGAACCGGTGAGTGCCGGCGCCCGCACGGTCATTGGCCAGTCCTCGGGTCGCGAGGGTCTCTTCCAGCATGATGGCGGTTTGTTCCCCGCTGTCAATGAGGGCCACCTGCTCGCCCATGACCCGGCGAAGCAGCGGCTTGAGCAGCGGGTAATGGGTGCAGCCCAGCACCAGCGCCGCCACCGAGGAGTCGCGCACCGGCTGCAGGTATTCCTCGGCGATCAGTTCGGCCGCGGGGTGGGCGAACCAACCCTCCTCGACGAGCGGGACGAACAGGGGGCAGGCCTGCTGCTCGACCCGGACCCCCGGGGTCAGCGCCTGGATCGCCCGGGCGTAGGCGTTGCTGTGGATTGTCCCCGCCGTGCCGATTACCCCGATGGCTCCCCCGCCAGCGGCGGCCACGGCCGCCCGGGCACCCGGTTCGATCACGCCCAGCACCGGGACCGGCGCCGCCCGGCGAAGGTCCTCCAGGGCATGCGCGGTGCTGGTGTTGCAGGCGACCACGACCGCCTTCACCCCCTGCCCCAGCAACCAGTGGAGGATCTCCAGGCTGTAGCGGCGGACCGTTTCGGGGGACTTGGGCCCGTAGGGCACCCGTGCGGTGTCACCGAAGTAGATGGTGGACTCGTGCGGGAGCCGATCGTAGATGGCCCGCGCGACGGTCAGCCCCCCGATCCCGGAATCGAAAATACCGATGGGCCGCGCGTTCATGGCAGGGGCGGCAGCGACAACCGGCCCCCGACCCCGCCCGGGACCGCGCGCAATTCAAGGTCGCCCGGAAAATCCCAGAGGTGGGCCGAGACATAGGCCTCCAGCGCCGACAGCAGGTGATTGAACGCGAGGAGGACCAGCCAGTCTTCTTTCTCCTGTTCCTTGACGTCCACCCGGCCCGACCCGGTTCGGCGCAGGTAGTGCAGCTCGTGCGAAGTCTTGAGCACCATCCCCAGGGTCACTCCCTCCCAGGCGACAAAAATGCCGCCGGTCAGTTTCCGGTTCAGCTTGGCCTGGCCCCACCCGGGAACCGCGAGCGACCGGAAAAACGCTCCCATCGGCGACACCGGCCGCCGGAGCTCAGGGATGACCGAGTCCGCCGCGGCCGCGACGGAGTCCTGCGCCAGGATCGGCCTGGCCAGGCTCACGCCGAGGACGGCCACCGCCAGGAAGACACGTGGCAGGCCCACACCTCTCACCTCTCACCTCCTCATTCTCACCTCGCACCGGTGTCACTGGCGGTCCGAACGGGAACGTGTGGGAATCGAACCCACCAGAGCCGCCTGAGGCGTCTCTGTCGCGGTTTTGAAGACCGGCCGAGCCACCAGGCCCGATCCGCTCCCTGAACAACGCGCCCATCCCGCCGGCGCGGTTCTAATCTAGGCTGGACCGGTGTCCCAAGGTATGGCGGAGGCGGTTGGGCGGGGTCGTGATCAGGCGGGATCGGGAACGATGACCGCGGTTTCGTCAGGGGTGCGGTGCAACAGAAACTGGAGCGGCGTCACGCTGCCGAGCACCCGGAACTCGCGAATCAGGTGGGCCTGGTCGGCGTAGCCGTGGCGCATCGCCAGCCGGCTCCAGGCCACGTCCTGGCGGCCCTGGCAGTCGGCAATCACGCCCTGGAAGCGGGCGATCCGCCCCAGCGTCTTGGGGGTCAGTCCGACTGATTCCCGGAACTGTTTCACCAGGTGGCGGTTGCTCAGCCCGAGCGAGTCGCACACCTGCGCGACCCCACCCCGGAAGGACCGGGAGCGAAGGAGGTCCACCGCCCGGCGTACCGTGGCGAAGTAGGGATGCACGGCCATCCGGCGCTCCATCAGCCACGACTGGAGGGCGCCACTGCGGCCCGGGTCATCCGGTTGCTCCAGCACCCGGTCCCGCAGGCCGGCAGCGGCCGGGCCGATGACCTGGTCCAGTTCGATGACCCGGTTGGCCAGGGCATCCATTGGAAGCCCGAAAAACGCGTGGGCGCCGCCGGGCCGGAACCGGACCGCGATATGGTTGGCATGGCTCGATGTGTGGACCAGTCGCTGGTCCTGGATGCCCGCCACCCACGCATGGGTATACCACTCTTCGACATCCCGGTCGCCGTAGGCCGATATCCGCTGGGGCGGCCCCAGGTTCACCATCAGTTCCATGCTGCCGCCGGGCAGCACGGCCTCGGAATGAAACTCGGCCGACCCACGCACCCCCCATATCATTTCGACAAAGGGCGCGAGCGTAGGCCGCGGCGCGTAGCTGAAGAAGGTGAACCCGGTCACCCGGACCCGGCCCTCAGCACGGTGCGCCGGCCGGCACCGGCGACCGGGCCCACCAGTAACTACGCCCGGCTTGCCAGCCCGTGTCGGTCCACTGGAAAGTTTCGGTGAGCAGGGTATCCCGATGGACGGTGGTGGTCACGTGGCGCACCCGCCAGGAAGCGCCGGAGGGCGGTGTAAAGGTCTGGTCCATTTCGCTGGTCGTCTCGCCGCTGGACCACTCCCGGCCGATGCCCACGGTCCCATTGCCGGAGGATTGCCACACGGTAAGCCCGCTGTCGGCCGGGTTCCACGCGAGAAAAAAATCCCAGAAATGCAGGGGAACCTTCCCGGGTTCCTCGCCCCAGAGGCACCCGGTGACCGCCGTCTCGCCCAGGCCGGGCAGGTACCGCATCAGGTAGGCGGGCGGTTCGCCCGGGTTATCGCGCTGGTACGCCGCATTGGACGTACGCCATGCCGCGCCGTCAGCGGCCAGCAGCGCGAGGTGCGCCTTCCACCAGGGATCGCCGGCCGGGGTGGAGACGGAGCCCGCGAGGACCATGAACAGGGGGACCGCGATACGAAAAGCTGGCGTCATCTGGTTCCTGCCGTTGAGGGTTCCAGGGTTACCGGCGGCGCGCGCAAGATCCGCACGGTCTGATCGAGCGGGACGACCGCCAACTCCCCGCCGGGCGCCCACTCGACATGCCAGATCGTCGCGGCAAACGGCAGCCGCAGCATGGTGTCGCCGCTCGCGGCGTCCCACAGCTCGACGGTGTAGTTGCTGAGCCCGGCGGCGAGGCGGGTGCCATCGTTCGACCAGGAAATGGTGGTGATCCCGCCAGCGCGGCCCTCGAACCGGGCCAGCTCCGTCCCGGTTACAGCATCCCAGAGCCGGGCGGTGCGGTCCCCGCCGCCCGATGCGAGCTTGGAACCGTCAGCCGACCAGGAGATGCTGATCGAACCCGGGCGGTGGCCCGCCAGCCGGTGCTGCACCGAGCGGGTCGGCCAATCCCACAGCCGGACCGCCCCATCCTGCATGGCGACGGCGAGGGTAGTCCCTGCCGGGTTCCATTTCGCCTGGGTGACATCGGCCTCGCCGTCAACCAGATCGGCAACCACCGCCCCGGTGGAGACGTCCCAGACCCGTATGGTACCACGCGCGATGGGCGCGGCCACGGTCCGGCCGTCCGGTCCGAACTCCACCAGCAGAATCTGCCCGGAAGTGTCCACCAGTTCCCGGACCATGGTGCCCTGCTCGGCGTCCCAGAGCACGACCCGCCCGTCATTGCCCGTGGTGGCCAGCCGCCGCCCATCGTTGGTGATTGACGCGCCGACGCCGGACTGTTCGTGGCCTTTCCACTCCCGGATAACGGCCCCGTTCGCCGGGTCCCATACCTTGATCCATCCCTCCCAGCCCGCCGACACCGCCCGCCGCCCATCCGGCGTGAAATCGAGTGAGTACATCGCCGTGCCTGTCGGCCAGCTGGCCCGGGCCGGGGCCAGGGCATCCAGGTCCCAGATCAACACTGCTCGGTCCCCGCCCCCGGTATAGAGCTTCCCGGGACCGGCCACGACCGTGTTCACCGGCCCGAGGTGTCCATGCCAGGCCGCCAGCCGGCGGCCGTCATCAAGCGACCAGAGCCGCACCACCAGGTCGCTCCCCACCGTAACCAGGGTGCGGCCGTCGGGCATGATCGCCACGTCGTTGAGCCACTTGACCTCGTCCTCACCCTGGGTCGAGAAGGTGTGCTCCAGCTGCCAGGTGGCGGTGCGCCAGCTCCGCGCGGTACCATCCTTCGCCGCGACCACCAGCAGCCGACCGTCGGGGGAGAAGGCCAGGTTCTGCACCGCGTTGTAGATCGGAGACGGGGGCGGTCGCAGCGAAGCGACGGAATCGCCGGCGGGCGTCCAGATGGCCACATCGCCGTCCCAGCTGCCGGTGGCAATCCGGGTACCATCGGGACTATAGGCGATGGAAGCCACCGGCTTGTCGCCGTGCTCGAAGGTACGCTCCCGGGCTCGCCCTTCCACGTTCCAGATGCTGATGATCCCCCAGACGCCGCGCTCGGCGCTCCGCTTCCAGCCGCTCGCCGCGACTCGACGGCCGTCCCGGCTCCAGGCAACCGCGGAGACACCCTGGCCGTTGTCGGGGAAGACGGCCAGTTCGCTGCCGGCCCCGACGTCCCAGATCCGGACCGTTCCGTCCGAGGAGGCCGTGGCCAGCCGCCGCCCCTCGGGCGAGAACGTGGCGGTCCAAACCGCCGCGGTGTGCCCGATGAGACGGTGCTTCACGGCGCCGGTCGCGGCGTCCGCGATGACCGCACTCCGGTCGCCCGAGGCAGTGGCCAGCAGGGTGCCATCGGGCGAGACATCGATATCCAGCACCGAGCCGGTGTGCCAGTTGTGCCGCGCCGAGGCAGCGTCCACTTCCCCCGCGAGGAAACGCCACTCCCACTGGCGCTCCGCCGCCGGCGCCTGGAGCAGCCAATCGCGAGCCCGGTCGGTCTCGTGAAGCCGCAGCAGCGCGTGCGCGGCCGTCACGGAAGCACGGTAGATCTGGGCCGTTCCGGCTGCGGGAGTCGCCGCGAGGGCCAGTACAGCGAACAACACCAGGGTGACCGCTCGATTCATGATATCTCCAGGAAAGGGTCCTCCCGTCACGCCGCCTCCCAGGCCTGCTTGAGCCATGCGGCAACCTCGCCATCCACCTCGCCGGGTCCACTCAGGCGGACGCGGTGGGTGACCATGCTGTTCCAACTGCCGGACGCCTCCAGCCGGCCGCCGGGTGCCATGCCCTTCAGGTTGAGTCCGAGATCCATGCGGTCCCGGGTTGAGGGTTGCACCAGCGCGAACTGCCGCGAACGGCGCAGGCTGACGTACGCCTTCTTGGGCGCGATCTCCAGGCCAGGGCCGAACTGGCGGACGAGATCCACAATCTTCTCGTAGACCGGCCGCAGCGATTCCCTGCCCTGGTACTGGGCTTCGAGCGGATCCCCTGTTGTCCCGGCCGGCTGAGCCGCCTCCCTGGCGCTATGCGCCACCAGGTTGGCGTAACCGTGCCCGAGCCCATGCCGGGACTTGAGCATGGCAACCACCTCCCCGTGCTTGACCAGGCCCAGTGCACGGGCCAGGTCCACCCACTCGGCAAAGGGTTTCCCGGTCTGCTTCTCCAGGTTGGCCATCATGGTCAGCGTTTGTTTGTCCACGGTGCGGCCTCGCGATCGAGTGTAAGGTCAGGGCCAGACGGCAAGCACCACGCCCATGAGGACCGCGGCGGCGCCGAGGTACCCGGCATTGACCAGCCAGTGAGTGAGGGATCGCTGCTCGAAGAGGTAGATGATTCCGAGCAGGCTGCCAACCCAGGCCCCGGCGGCGAGTCCGGCCAGGGCGCCTCGCACCGCCGAAGCATCGGGCCCGACCCAGCCGGCAAGCAGGGCACCGGCAAGCACCAGCAGCGCCAGGGTCGCCGAGATGAGCCGCCCCAGGTGAACCCGGGCAACCCGGTCAGGGGTCATGTCGCTGGCCACCATCCACCGGATGCCGAAGAGTGGGCCGTACCATGCCGCGCCGGCCAGGAAGGCAGCCGCCGCCGCGGCCACGACGGCCAGCAGGTTAATCTGTGAGAAGAAAGCCATGAGTCCTCCAGGCTGGCATGGGACCCATGATAGCGGCCTGAGCGGGCGCCGTATTGAAGATTTCTTACCGGGCGGGAGCCTCCGCGACGACCTCGATCTCCACCCTGACGCCCCGGGGGAGCCCACTGACCGCCACCGTGGAGCGGGCCGGCTTGTGCTCGCCGAACGCGGCGGCGTACACCTCGTTCATCTCGCTGAAATCCGCCATGTCCAGCAGGAACACGGTGGACTTGACCACCCGCCCGAGGCTGGTCCCGGCTGACTCGAGCACCGCACGGAGGTTGGCCATCACCCGGGTGGTCTGCTCGCGAATGCCGCCTTCGACCACCTGGCCGGTCGCGGGGTCGAGCGCGATCTGGCCGGCGGTGTACACCAGCCCGTTGGCGACGACCGCCTGGGAATAGGGGCCGATCGCGGCGGGCGCATCTGACGTGCTGATAAAATCCATGGTCTCGGCTTCCGATAAGGTGGTCAGGGGAGGATCGAACCCCCGGAGGATCAGAACAGCCCCTCGATGCTGCCGTCCGCGTTGACCCGGATGGCTTCCGCCGACGGCGTCCTGGACAACCCCGGCATGGTCATGATCTCCCCCGCCAGCGCGACCACGAACCCCGCGCCGGCCGAAGGGGTAACATCCCGGATGGTGATCCGGAACCCGGTCGGCCGGCCCAGGCGGCTGGGATCGTCGCTGAACGAGTACTGGGTCTTGGCAATGCACACTGGCGTATGGGCCAGCCCCATCGCCTCGCACTGGGCGATGTTCCGCTCGGCAGCCGGGGTGTAGTCCACCCCATCGGCGCCGTAGATCAGGGTCGCGATGGCCGCGATCTTCTCCTTGATGGGCAACCGGGCGTCGTAGATCGGCGCGAAGTCTGCCTTCCCCTCGCCCAGCACCGCGATCACTTCCTGCGCTACCGGGATGCCGCCCTGCCCGCCCTTGCCCCAGACTTCGCTCAGCGCGGCCCGGGCGCCCCAGCCGCGGGCCGCCGACAGCACCGTCTCCAGTTCCTCGTCCGAGTCGCTGGTGAACCGGTTGAGGGCCACCACGGGGGGCACTCCGAATCGCTGCACGTTCTCGACATGGGCCTGGAGGTTGACCATGCCACGCTGGAGCGCCTCGACGTTGGGCGTCCCCAGGGCGTCCTTCTTGACTCCGCCGTTCATCTTGAGGGCCCGGACCGTGGCCACGATCACCGCTGCCTCAGGCTTGAGCCCGCCGAAGCGGCACTTGATATCGAAAAACTTCTCGGCGCCCAGGTCGGCGCCGAACCCCGCCTCGGTGAGCACTACGTCGGCCAGGCCCAGGCCCAGCCGGGTGGCCATCAGCGAATTGCACCCGTGAGCGATATTCCCGAATGGGCCACCGTGCACCAGCGCCGGGCCGCCTTCCAGGGTCTGCACCAGGTTCGGCAGGAGCGCATCCTTGAGCAGCAGGGTCATCGCCCCCGAGGCGCGCAGGTCGCCGGCGGTCACCGGCCGCTTGTCGCGGGTCAGGCCGACGATGATGCGGGCGATCCGCGTTTCAAGGTCCGGGAGGTCCGAGGCGAGGCAGAGGATGGCCATGATTTCGCTGCCCGGCACGATCACGAACCGCTCCTCGCGGGAGGGACCGCCGTTTAACCCGCCCAGTCCCACCACCATGTGCCGCAAGGCCCGGTCGTTCATGTCCATGGTGCGGGGCCAGGTGATCCGCCGGGTGTCGATCCCCAGGGCGTTGCCGTGATGGATGTGATTATCCAGCATGGCGGAGAGGAGGTTGTGCGCCGAGGTGATGGCGTGGAAGTCACCCGTGAAGTGCAGGTTGATCTCGTCCATCGGAACCACCTGGGCATATCCGCCGCCCGCCGCGCCGCCCTTAACGCCGAAGACCGGTCCCAGCGACGGCTCCCGGATACAGACCAGCACCTTGTGTCCCAACTGGCGGAAGGCCTGGGCCAGCCCCACGGTCACCGTGGACTTGCCTTCACCCGCCGGGGTGGGATTGATGCCGGTGACCAGCACCAGCCGGCCTTTCGGCTCGCGATATCGCTTGAGCGCATCGGCGCTGATCTTCGCCTTGTACCTGCCGTAGGGAAGAATGTCGTCCGGCGACAGGCCCAGTTCGGCGGCCACGTCGGCGATGGGGCGGAGCTTGGCGGCCTGGGCAATGGCGATGTCAGTGGGTACGGTGGTCACACGGGCCTCGGATAGAGGAGATCAAGGAAAGTCGCTGGGCACTTCACCCGCGCAAGGCCCGACGTGCGCGGCCGCCGTCGGGCCCTCATCGCCAATACGCCGCCGGGCCGATGGATCAGGCCAGGCCAAACAGGCGCGCCGCGTTGCGGCCCGTCGCCTCGATGACCTCAGCCACGTCCAGCGATCGCACCTGCGCGATCTGCTCAGCCACCCGGCGCACGAAGGCGGGCTCATTACGCTGACCCCGAAAGGGCGCTGGCGCAAGGTAGGGAGCATCGGTCTCCAGGAGGATCCGGTCGAGAGGGACCGCGCGGATCGCCTCGTCCATGCCCCAGTTCCGGAAGGTGATCATGCCGCTGAACGAGACGTAGCACCCCAGCGCCAGCCCCGCCTCCAGCAGGGGCATTCCACTGCTGAACGAGTGCAGGACGACCACCGTACCGGGCTGGTTTCGGAGAATGGCGGCCACGTCGGCATCGGCCTCGCGGGCGTGGATGACCGCTGGACGGCCCAGCCGGCCGGCCAGGGCCAGCTGGGTTTCGAAGACGCGCCGCTGGATGTCCCGGGGGGAATGATCGTAATGGTAATCGAGGCCCATCTCCCCGGCCGCCACGATCCGGCGATGGACCAGAGTCGTTTCCAGCCACGCCGCCGTCTCGGCGTCCCACCCGGATGCGTCATGGGGATGAATGCCCGCCGTCGCCCAGATCCGGTCATCGCCGGCCGCCAGCCGGAGGGCGGCCTCGGACGCGGGGCGGGATTCACCGATCACCACCAGGTGGGCGACTCCGGCCTCCCAGGCCCGCGCCAGCACCTGCTCCAGGTCATCCTGGAAGGCAGCGGCGGCGAGATGGCAGTGGGAGTCGACTAACAAGGGGGCAAGGGGGCAAGGGGGCAAGAGGGCAAGGGGGCAAGAGGTCGCAGCAGAAACTTGCCGTAGGCGCTCCCTTCCCCGAAGGGGAAGGGAGACGTGGTGTCTGTACTCGGACCTGCCGCGCTAGACCGTCTGCACCTTCCGCTTGGGCGGCGTCGTTTTCTTGAGGCCGCGCACGTCCGCGCCGGGCCAGCGCTGTTCGATGGCAAAGAGAACTGGCGAGGCGATGAAAATAGAGGAGAACGTGCCGACCACCACGCCGAAGAGCATCACCAGCGCGAAGGGGCGGATGACCTCGCCGCCCAGCGCGGCCAGCGCGATCAGGGTGCCGAAGGAGGTGCCGCCGGTGAGGACCGTCCGGGGCAGCGTCTCGTTGACGGACCGGTTCAATACCTCGATAAAATTGGCCCGCTTGGAGGTGTGCAGGTTTTCCCGGATCCGGTCAAAGATGACGATGGTGTCGTTGAGTGAATAACCGACCACCGAGAGGATCGCCGCGACCACGAACAGGCTGACCTCGAGGCGCAGCAGGGACATGAAGGCGATGGTGGCCAGGATGTCGTGCCCGGTGGCCGCGATCGCCGCGAGCCCGAAGCGCCACTCGAACCGGTAGGCGAGGTAGAGCAGCACCGCCCCGAAGGAGAGCAGGATGGCCAGGAAGGCCTGCTGCCGAAGCTCGCCGCTGACCTTGGGACTGGCTGCCGCGGTCCGCAGGAGCTCGTAGTTCCCCGCGCCCACCAGCGCGTCGAGCGCCTGGGTGACAGCGCCCGAGGTCGCCTGGGTATCATCGGCATCGGTGCCCTGCTTGGCGGTTCGGGCCCGGATGACGACCTCGCGCTCCGACCCGAAGGTCTGGATCTCGGCCCCCTCGATGCCCTGGGCCGCGAGCTGGTTGCGCAGGGCACCCACGTCCACCGGCTGGGTGGCCTGGACCTGGATCAGGGTTCCGCCGGTAAACTCGATGCTGTAGTTGAAACCCAGCACCGCGGCGAGAATGAGCCCGGGAATGAGGACGGCCGCCGTGATGACGTAGGCTTTCTTCCTCATGCCGAGGAAGTCGTACTTGGCGTTGGCGAAGAGTCTCATGTCAGATGCTCAAGGTTTTCATGGCGGGCTTCCGCTCCAGCCAGATCATGAAGAAGGTCCGGGTCACGAAGATCGCCGTCACCATCGACGCGGCGATACCCATGATCAGGGTGACGGCAAAGCCCCGGACCGGGCCGGTGCCGAACTGGAAGAGGAACGCCGCCGTCAACGCGGTGGTCACGTTGGAGTCGATGATGGCGCTCATCGCGTTCTTGAAGCCTTCGTCGATGGCCAGCCTGATGGTCTTGCCGAGCGCCAGTTCCTCGCGGATCCGCTCGAAGATGAGGACGTTGGCGTCCACCGCGATCCCGATGGACAGCGCCAGGCCGGCCAGGCCGGGCAGCGTCAGCGTGGCGCCCAGCGCGGCCAGGCCCCCCACCGAGAAGACCATGTACAACAGCAGGGCCAGGATGGCCAACACGCCCGCCAGGCGGTAGTACAGGACCATGACCAGGACGACGAAGGCGGTCCCGATGACGCTGGCCCAGATGCCTGCCCGGATGGCGTCCTTGCCCAGGCTGGGGCCGACCTGCCGTTCGTCCACGATCTTGAGGGGGATCGGCAGGGCACCGGCCTTGAGCGTCAGGGCCAGGTCCTGGGCCTCCTGAATGCTTCGCCCCGCCAGGGTGATCTGCCCGTTGCGGTTGATCTGGCTCTGGATTACCGGGGGACGGCCCTGCACCCGGTCATCCAGGATGATCGCCATGTAATCGTTCACGTGGGCCGCGGTCTTTCGGCCGAACGTCCGGCCGCCGCTCCGGCTCAGGGTGAAGGTGACGATGGCGCCCTGGGTGACCGGGTCCAGCTGGGCCGCGGCGTCTTCCAGCGATTCACCGGTGATCATGACGTCATTGTCCAGCACGTAGAGCATGCGGTAGGGCTGAGCGCCGATGGAGAGTTGGGTCGAGGCCCACCGCCAGGTCACTCCGCGCGGCAGCAGCCGGGCCACATCCGGGATCCGGAGCGCGCTGTCCACCCGGACCCAGGCCGCTTCGGGCACCGCGTACTCGCCCGCCATGGGCTGCAGCCCGACCTCCCCGGACGGGCGCACCAGCCCGGCCAGCAGGCCGCCGAGCACCTCCGTAGTGTCGGGGCCGGCGTCGGCGGAATCGCCGCCCAGCAGCTCGCTCACCGCGGAAGGGGCGTCCACCTGGCCAGGTCCGGCACTGACGCCCAGCTGACGGAGAATCCGGTCCATGGCCGGAATCGCCTTCTCCAGCGCGGCCGTCTCGTCGGTTATCCGGAACTCGAGCGCCGCGGTCCGCTGGACGATGGCCTTGGCGCGCGCCGGATCGTCGATCCCGGGCAACTCCACCACGATGCGGTCGTCGCCGACCTTCTGGACCAGGGGCTCGGCCACGCCGAACTCATCGATCCGCTTGCGCATCACGGTCAGCGCCAGCTCGAGGTCGCGGGCCGGGTCGCTGGACCGGGTCCTCGACTGGTCCAGTTCGAGCGCCAGGTGCATTCCCCCCTGGAGGTCGAGGCCGAGGGCCGGGCGGGTCAGCGTCTGGAGGGTGTCCACCGGGCGGCCGTTGATGACCGTGCGGACTCGGACCTTGGTCGGCACCATCTGCCAGACGCAGATCGCGATCATGACGACGATGACGATCAGTCGGGATCGAATGGATGAAAGCATGGTTCCTTTGTCGCTGCGCGTCGTAATGCAGGGGGCCGTGGTCCAGGAGGCCAGTGGGCCATCCCCGCGTCAATCCTGGTGACTCAGTACATCCCTTGCCTGCCGCCGATCGGCCTCCAGTTGCACCCGCAACCGCTCCGCCGAGTCGAACGTCATGGTGTCCCGCAGCCGCGCGGCCCATTCCACCCGGACCCAGTGCCCGTAGAGGTCGCCGTCGAAGCCGAAAAGGTGGGCTTCGATACTGCGCGACGTGTCGCCGAAGGTGGGCCGGGGTCCCTGGTTGAGCATCCCGCCAAAACGGCCCAGCCGCGTCTCCACCCACACCGCGTACACCCCGTCCGGGGGAAACAGCTTGTTGTCCGGCACTTCGCCCAGGTTGAGGGTCGGGATGCCGAGGGTGCGGCCCCGGCCCGCCCCCGCCACCACCCGGCCGGAGACCGAGTAGGGACGGCCCAGCAGCCGCGCCGCTCCCGCCAGGTCTCCCCCCATCACCTGCCGGCGGATGTGGGTGCTGGACACCGGGTGGCCGCCCACTTCTACCGGGCTTACGATATCTACCGCGAAACCATCCTGCGATCCCAGCCGGCGCAGAGTGTCCGCGTCGCCGCTGCGGCCCCGTCCGAAACCGTGGTCGTGGCCGATCACCAGTTCCTTCATGTTGAAACAGCGCTGGAGGACATCGCGCACAAACTCCTCGGGCGCCAGCGCCGCCAGCCGGCGGTCGAAGCGGAGGAACACGACGTAGTCCAGTTCCGTTTGTGCCAGCACCTCACGGCGTTCACTGCGGCTGGTAAGGAGCGGGGGCGCCGCCTGGGGGTTCACCACCTCGAGCGGGTGAGGCTCGAAGGTCACCAGCAGGCTCTTTCGCCCCGCCGCCCGGGCCCGGTGCGCGATCTCCGCGAGGACGGCGCGGTGCCCCGGGTGCACGCCGTCAAAGGAGCCCACCGTTACGGTCGTCCCCTGGGCCAGTTCCGGATATCGCCCCATCACCCTCCCTCCAGGACGACCACCGGCCGCAGCAGGCCACCGTCGGTCCGGCCGATAGCAACCAGGGCGCCGTTCAGCACCAGTTGCAGCGCCTCCGCCGCGGCTGCCTCCCGGCGAACCGGCCGGCCGTGGCGGATGTCGTTCGCCTCCGCGTCGGTCAGCTCGATCTGCGGAAGGTGCGCCAGCACCGACGCCACCGGGCGAAGGGCGGCCAGGTCCAGCCGGTCCAGCGGGACCGCGTCATCGATCCGGATGCCGCCGACCGCTTCCCGCCGCAGGCTGTCCAGGTGGCCACCCACGCCCAGCCGTTCACCCAGGTCCCGGGCCAGGGCCCGGATATACGTCCCGGCACTCACCTCGACCCGAAACGTCACCAGGGGCAGGGCGATCTCGAGGGGCTCGATCCGGTGCACCATCACCTCGACGGGAGCCAACTCCACCGCCTCTCCCTTCCGGGCCCGACGGTAACTGCGCTCGCCGGCCACCTTCTTGGCGGAAAAGGCGGGCGGGGTCTGCCGCTGCGGACCGGTCATGCCGAGCAGGCACCCCGCCACCGCGTCCCAGGCCAGCGTGGCGGCATCGGATTCCGGACCGAGCCGGTCTCCGGTCCGGTCGTCGGTGGTAGTCCGGAATCCCAGGCGGGCAGTGGCCAGGTACAGCTTGCTCTGCTGCTGGACGAACCGGGCCAGCCGGGTCGCCCGGCCGATGAGGACCACGAGCAGTCCGGTGGCGAAGGGATCCAGCGTCCCCGTGTGGCCGACCGCCCGCGTTTTCAGCACCCGGCGGACCCGCGCCACCACGTCATGGGACGTGAGGCCCTCCGGCTTGTCGATCAGCAACGCCCCGGTCAGCCCTGGTCCTCCGGCCTGATATCGGCCAGCAGCGCGTTGATGCGCGCCGCGTGCTCCAGCCCCCGGTCCAGCGCGAAGTGCAGTTCGGGCACGGTGCGGGTGCTCAGGGCCCGGGTGAGCTTCGTGCGGAGAAAGCCGCGGGCGCTCGCCAGGCCCTCCAGCGCCCGGATCTTCTCCTCCTCCTCGCCCATCACGCTGACCAGCAGCTTGGCATGGGAGAGATCGCCGCTTACCTCGACGCCGGTCACCGTCACGAAACCCACGCGGGGATCCCGGATCGCGGTCGCCAGCGCCTCCGCCACCACCTGCCGTACCGTTTCGGCGATCTGCTCCGGCCGCCGCCCGCCGCCTCGTTTCTTCATATCGCTACACCGGGCGATCTGCCCGCCTAGAAAAAAGTCGTCGCGCTATCAATGATGCGAACGCCGTCCGCCCGCTCCACCACCCGGTCCGCCGAGCGGAGCACCTCCTCCGCCACGCGCCGCTCGCTCGCCACCGTAGTGCAGGCAATCTCGGCCCGCTGCCAGGCGTCCTGGTGGCCGGTTTCGGCCACCGCGATGTTCAGCCCGTGCCGGAGCGCGGCCTTGAGCGACTGCAGGATCGACCGCTTGTCCTTGAGCGAATGGCAGCCATGAAGCTGCAAGTCCCACTGGCGGATGCCGACAATCACGGGACGATGACCGATGGGTGATCAGCCATGAGCGAACGCCCTCACCCGGCTGCGCCTGCCCAGGGGCTTCTCTCCATGCGCCGATGAATCAGACCGCCCCCGTCGTCGCCGACGATTCCAGGGTCCGTTTCACCTCTTCCAGGCGGAACGATTCGATCCGGTCGCCGACCTTGAGATCGTTGAAGTTCTCGATCCCGATGCCGCACTCGAGGCCTTCCCGAACTTCCCGGACATCGTCCTTGAAGCGCTTGAGGCTGGACAGAGCCCCGGTATAGACGGCCACCCCGTCGCGGACCACGCGGCCCTTGGCGGTGCGCTGGATGGTGCCGCTTCGCACCGTGCAGCCGGCGATGGTACCGACCTTGCTCACCTTGAACAGCTGCATCACCTCGGCCTCGCCCAGCACGGTTTCCTTTTCTTCCGGCTTGAGCAGGCCTTCCAGCGCGTTGCGGACGTCCTCGACCGCCTCGTAGATGATGCGATAGGTCCGCACGTCCACCTGTTCCCGCTCCGCGGCGGCACGGGCGTTGGAATCGGGCCGCACGTGGAAGCCCAGCACCATCGCGCCGGAGGCCTTGGCCAGCAGGATATCGCTCTCGGTGATGGCCCCGACGCCGCGGTGGACGACGTCCACCCGGACTTCGTCGGTACCCAGCTGGGCCAGCGCGTCGGCCAGCGCTTCGGCCGGTCCGCCCTGGTCTGCCTTGATGATCAGCCGCAGCTGGCCGACCCGGCCTTCCTGCATGGCCCGGGAGAGATCCTCCAGCGTGCCCCCGCGCGTGGTGCGCCGGTTCTGCGCCTCCCGTTCCAGCCGCTGCCGCTTCTGGGCGATCTCCCGGGCCTCGTTCGCTTCCGCCACGACGGCGAAGTTATCGCCCGCGGCGGGAACGCCTTCGAAGCCGAGAATCTGCACCGGGATCGAGGGGCCCGCTTCCTTCACCGTCTTGCCGCGCTCGTCATACATGGCGCGGACCCGCCCGGAATACTTGCCGCAGATGAAGTTGTCGCCCTGGCTGAGTTTGCCCTTCTGCACCAGGATGGTGGCCAGCGGACCCTTCCCAGGGTCCAGCGTCGCTTCCAGCACGGTCCCCTGGGCGGCCCGCTCGTGGTTGGCCTTGAGGTCGAGGATTTCGGCCTGCAGGAGCAACTGGTCGAGCAGCTGGTCGATGTTGGTGCCCTTCTTGGCCGAGATCTGGGTGGAGAGCACGTTGCCGCCGAACTCCTCCAACACCACGCTGTGCTGCAGCAGGTCCTGCTTGACCTTCTGCACGTTGGCCGAGGGAAGATCCACCTTGTTGATCGCCACGATCATGGGCACGCCGGCATTCCTGGCGTGGCTGATCGCCTCGACTGTCTGCGGCATGACCTGGTCATCGGCCGCGACCACCAGCACCACGATATCGGTCACCTGGGCGCCCCGGGCCCGCATGGCGGTGAACGCCTGGTGGCCCGGGGTGTCGAGGAAGGTGATCGCCTTGCCGTTGGCCAGCTCCACGTGGTAGGCGCCGATGTGCTGGGTGATCCCGCCGGCTTCGCCGGCCACGATGTTGGCCTTCCGGATGTAGTCCAGCAGCGAGGTCTTCCCGTGGTCCACGTGGCCCATCACGGTGACGACCGGGGGGCGGGACGCGAGCGACCCTTCCGCCTCCGCTTCTTCCTGGGTCTCCGGCTGGGCGGCGTACTCCGATTCCCGCACCGCCTCGAACCCGAACGCCGAGGCGATCAGTTCGATCTGGTCGAAGTCGAGGCGCTGGTTTACCGTGACCATGAGGCCCAGTTCCTTGAACGCGAACTGGACGATCTGAGTCGCGGATACCTTCATGGACTCGGCCAGTTCGCTGACCGAGACGAACTCGTTCACATGGATCCGGGTCTTCTCCCGTTCCTTCTCCTGGGCGGCCAGGCCGGCCTGCACGTCCCGGTAGCTGGGTTCATCGGAGCGGCGGCCCTTGCGGCCTTCCTTGCCGCCGCGGACCTGCTGCATGGTCTTGAGGATGTTGTCGCGCACCGCGTCCTGATCCACCTGCGACCGCTTGCCTTTCTTGCCTTTCTTGCGCCCGCCGCCCGGCTGGGCGTCGGGTCCGAAGGTCCTGACCGGTGAGTGGCGGGACTGGTCGCCGGGCCGGGCCGGCGGGCCGGAGCGTCCGGCGCCGCCGGGCCGGTCGGTGCGCTGCTGGGCACCGCCCGGTCCGCTGCTGCTGAACACGGGCTTGGGCCCCCGTGCCGGCGTCGAAGGGCGCGAACCGGCCGCCGGGCGCTGGATCCGCTGGGGTATGAAGGGCGCCCGGGTCGGTGTTGGCGCCGGCTCCCGGCCGGCGGTATCGGCCGGCCGGACCAGCGGCTCCCCTTCGGTCGCCGGGTCATCCGGCAACGGGGGAACGTCCTTGAACAGCGCGCGGGCCCGCTCTTCCAGCGAGGAGGGCAGGCTGGGCTCCGGGGCCTCGACCACAGTGCGATCAAACTCCAGGGCCATCAGTTCGGCTTCCTTTTCCTTCTCGGCCTGGGCCTGCGCCTCCGATTCGGCCACCTCGGCGGCCGTACGCCGGCGCCGGGCCGGCTTGGGTTCGGGCACGGCCGCGGGCGCTTCCGCCGCGGCCTTCGCGGAGCGGCGGGCCGGCTTGGCGGCAGCCTTCTTGGCATCCGTGGAGGGACCGGCCGCGGCTTTCGGCGCTTTGGCGGCGGTGCGCCGTCCCTTCTTGGGCGCCTCGTCCGCGGCCGTCTTCCGCTTTTCGCGTTCCCACCGGAGCCGGATCTTGGAGACCTGGTCGGCCTCCAGTGCGCTCATGTGGGTGCGCACGAAGATGTTCATCTCCCGCAGCAGCCCGAGCAGCTGCTCCGCTTCGATGCCAAACTCCGCCGCCAGGTCGTGCACTCTCGTCTTGACCACTTGTCCTCCAGAGGATTGCTGATTTCAGACTTCAATTGACGATTGAACAATCGGCAATCGGCAATCGGTCATCGGCAATCGTTATTCGGGCCGGTCATCCAGCCGCATGATGCCATCCGCTAACGAGCGGTCCCGCACGCCGACCACCATCACCGGCGGCCGGCCCAGCCTGGTTCCCATCGCGTCCGCCGGGGGCCCCGGGACAATGGGGATCTCCCGGGCCCGGGCCAGTGCCACCACTTTCCCGACCGCCCGGGCACTGGCATCCGCCGCCAGCACCAGGCACCAGAACTCGTCCCGCTGCAATCCCCCGCGCACTCCGTCCACTCCGACCACCAGGTTGCCGGCCCGGAGTCCCAGTCCCAGCAGGCCCATCAGGCGGTCGATGGGGTCTCCTCGCTGGTCTCTTCGTCGGTCAGCTCCGACAGCAGTGTCCAGAGCTGGTCGCTGGCCTCGGTCGTCATGCCGGGCAGCCGGGCGATCTCGTCGCGCTCCAGGTCCAGCACATCATTGAGCGTGGTGTACCCGGCGGTATTGAGCAGGGTCACCAGCTCCGGCGAGAGCCCCTTGATCTCGGTCAGCGGCACCTTGGTGGCGTTCTCGTCCTCCGAGGGGAGCGGCGCAAAGAGCGGCCCTTCCCCGCCCCGCTCCAGCCACTCCCGGCTGGAGTAGAGGTCGATCTTCCACCCGGTCAGTTCGGAGGCGAGGCGGACGTTCTGCCCGTTCCGGCCGATGGCCAGCGAAAGCTGGTCCTCGTCCACGATGGCCTGGATGGTCTTGCTCTCCGGGTCGGAGAACACCTTGGCCACCCGGGCCGGGGCCAGCGCCAGCCGGGCAAATCGTTCCGGGTCCGGCGACCAGGGCACGATGTCGATCCGCTCGCCGCCCAGTTCGTTGACCACCGCCTGCACCCGCGATCCCTTGAGGCCGACACAGGCGCCGACCGGGTCGATGGCGTCGTCCCGGGAGATGACCGCGATCTTGGTGCGGCTGCCGACTTCCCGCGCCCAGGCCCGGATCTCGACGATCTGCTGCTGGATCTCGGGAACCTCCAGCTTGAAGAGCGCCTTGACGAACAGCGGGTCGCCCCGGGAGAGGATCAGCCGGGGGCCCTTGGGCGTTTCCTCGATCCGCTTCAGGACCGAGCGAATGGTGTCCCCCTGATGGAAATGCTCCCGGTGATTCTGCTCCCGGTAGGGGATGATCGCTTCGGCTTCGCGGAACTTGTTGAGCATGATCACCAGCTTGCCCCGCTCGATCTGCTGGACCTCGCCCGAGAGCAGCTCGCCCACCTTGCTGGTGAACTCCTCCCGGATCCGGTTCCGCTCGCCTTCGCGCACCCGCTGGATGATCCGCTGCTTGGCCGCCTGCACGGCGCCCCGGCCGAACTGCTCGAAGGGCACGTCTTCCTCGAGCATGTCCCCCACGGCGAACTCGGGATCGACGTACTGGGCCTCCTCGAGCGAGACATCGGCGCTGGTATCCTCGACCAGCTCGACGACCCGGCGGAGGCGCACCACCCGGATGGTACCCTTGAGCTCGTCCACCGTGATCTCGAACCGGACGTTGGGCCCGTACTTCTTCATGAGCGCCGCCTGGATGCCATCCCGCAGCAACTCAATCAGCTCGGACCGTTCCAGCTGCTTTACGTTGGTCAGCTCGCGAATCGCGGCCAACACCTCTGCCGAACCACTCATCAAGACCTCACCGTTGAGAAACCCGCACCCCAACCCGGACCGCCCCGCGCCAGTGCTCAGCACCCGATCTGCGGGCTGAGATCAGTGCTCCCATTCGTACACCAGCGTCGCGTCCTTGATCTCCCGGAACGGGACCGTCGCTTCGTCGCCATCCTTGAACCGGAGCGTCACACAGTCGTCGCCGGGCACCGCCACGATGGTCGCGGGGGACCGCGCCGAATGGCGGCCCTTGATCCGCACCAGCCGGCCGGTGAACCGCCGCCAGTGATCCGGATAGACCACTGGCCGCTCCAGTCCCGGCGAGGACACCTCAAACACGTACCGCGGGCCGACCGCCCCGCGCGTCTCCAGGAAACGCTCGAGCGCCCGGCTCACCCGCGCACAGTCCTCGGCCGTAACCCCATGCCCGGGACTGCTGTCGGGACGATCAATCCTTACCTGAAGCAGGGGACGCTGCGTCGAACCACCGCGCCGGAGGTCGACAAGCTCGAATCCAAGCTCCGCCACCTGCTGGCGCACCGGATGTAGGAGTTCGTCGATGGACATGCGAGGCTGAAAAAAAATGTGGGGAGATCCCCACATCAGGCCAACACCCAGAAACCGGTCCCGCACAGCACGCAAATCTTAATGGCAAGGCGTGAAAGGGGGCAAGGGGCCAGGGGGTCTCTGGGCCAGGCAATGGGGAGACAAAAGGTCAGAATCAGGGGCCGGGCGGAGCCGATCAGGTGGGGCTCCGGCCCAGATAGGCCACCATCCGCCCGTCAGCCCCGCGGGAGGCTCGATGGCTGAAGAACCGGTTCCGGTCATGGGCCGAACACCAGTCCGATGTGGAAATCTCACCCACCCCGAGTGCCTGGGCCTGAGCGACCAGCACATCACGAATGTCGGCATGGTGCGGTTCTCGGTCGCCCAAGGGGAGAGCCAAGCCCGTCATGACGTCAGAACCTACTTCATAGCAACTGCCACAAATTCCAACGCCACAGTGCATTACGATCTGTGATGGATTCGGCGTATTTGTGTGGAAAAGACACCGGATGCCGGCGGCGAGTATCCCGGCCGCCGTTCCCCGCCAGCCGGCATGAAGCAGCGCGAGGCTCCCGGAAACCGGGTCCAACAGGTAGACAGGGATGCAATCGGCCACGGTGACATAGAGCATCAGGCCGGCGGCGGCGGAGGCGTGACCATCGGTGCCCTCGACCAAGGTCCACCCGGGGGCCGGTTGGTCGTGACGTGCCACCTGGGCCTGATGGACCTGGTGCCCCAGCACGTGAGCATGGAAGCCTGTCTCGGCCCGGTGCAGCGACCGCCAGCGCTCCATGACCTGGCCCACCGGCTGATCGGTCCAGAGGCCCAGGTCGAAGGGCACGTCCCCGGATCCCCGGCCCGTGATGCCGGCGACCACGCCGAAGCGCTCCCGCCACCCGGGAATCTCGAGCCGGGGCACCGGCCCGGGGGCCGGGGTCTCGCGACAGTGGGTTACCGGGGTCACCCAGGCACCGGGCGCTTCAGGGGCTTCAGCTGGCCTGCCTCCCCTTGGTGAGCAGCTTATCGGCGACGCTGGGCCAGTACACCGGGGTGAACTGGGGGAGGCCAAAGTGCTTCTCCGCCGCTTCCTCGAGCCGCTCCGCGTCCCGCCATCCCCCGTCCAGCAGCGCGGAGCGACGCATCGCCTTGGCGCGGCGAAGGGCCACCTCGCCGTTGGGATCGAGGATGACAGCCCGGCCATTCTTGTCGGCCAGCATCTCCATGATGTACTCAAAGGCCAGCGAGAGGTGCCGCTGCACCACCAGGTCTTCCAGGCTCCACCGGCTCACGTCGCTGGCGGCCTTCATACCGGTGCGCCAGGCGCGGCTCCGGGTCAAGTGCACCATGCCGCGGAACAGCGCCCGGTTGGTCTTGATGCTGAAAAGCGTCGGGCTGATAATCTGGTCCAGGTGGGCATCGGCCGGGGCGTGGTCCATCAGGATCAGGTCCCGCGCGTCGCGGGCGTAGTCATGATCCAGGTGGGTCTCGGCCCGGCTTTCCCAGTAGGAGTGACCCAGCGACGTGGTGCTGCTGGTCAGGACCAGCTGGCGGGGGACGAAATAGTTGTGGGCAATGGTATCGGCCGCCAGATGGGCGAGATAGCCGAGCCCAAACGCCCGGAGCGCGTCCGTACGGGCCAGATCATGGACTTCCTGGCCCACGTGCCAGGCATGGCAATGGCGGTTAACGGGTGCGTACTTCTTGGCGAAGGAGGTATCGGCGGCGATGTTCCCATAAAGGAAATCATAGGGAAAGGCGCGAATCAGGTCCCCCATGCCGCCGGCCAGCGCCGAGGCGGAGTGGAGCACGGACTGGCCAAGGAAGATGTGGGTCCCCGGCGTCCAGGCGTGCGCTGATTCGGGGAGCGCCAGGAGGGCGACGCCGACCACCAGGAACGCGGCGAGGAACCGGAGCACCGGCATCAGCGGCGCCGGCCGCCGGGGAGGAACCGCCGGATTCGCCGGAGCAGGCCGCCGCCGGTCCTCACTGTACGGATCATGGTCGCGGCGGAGAGCGCGGCCTCCTCCACCTCCTCGTGGACCACCTCGTAGAGGGCGTCCAGGTCCTGCAATCGCTCCTCGATCCGGTCGGCACCCCGCCGAACCTTCCGCCGGAGCCGCCGGCTGGTCCGCACCAGGGCATCGGCTTCACCCTTGACGGTGTCGATCACGCCGGTGCCCTTGTCGGCGATCTCCCGGATGCTGCGCAACGCGGGAATCAGGTCGTCGTCCAGGCCCTGGAGGACGTGCGCCATGAGCCGGATGCGCTCTTCGCTCTTCTTGATCGCGATCATCAGGCCGGTGGCCATGACGATGAAGGACACCGCGATGAGCAGCAGCGAAATGGCCGTCACCGTCCCCACCCACATCGGCATGACCACCTGAGCCTCGGCCTGCACCAGAGTCGCCAGCACCATACCACCTCCACGTGAACGTCAGCCCAGGATGTAAGGTAATTGGGGGGATTGGCCAATACTCTCAATTCCTTCAATTCCCTCAATTCCCTCAATTCATGAAACTTACCGCCGTTCGCCGCTGGCTGGCTTGACGCACATCACACTCCGGGTGACCTTTGGCCCATGCCTCCCCGCTTCCTCGTGCGCGGCGGCCGCCCCTTATCGGGAACGGTCCGCCCCTCCGGCAACAAGAACGCCGCCCTCCCCGTAATCGCCGCGACGCTCCTGGCCGACGGGCCGGTCGAGCTCTCGAATATTCCCCGGATCCGCGATGTCGAAACCATGCTGGCCCTGGTGGCCGATCTGGGGAGCCAGGTGAGCTGGACCGGCCCCAACACGGTCACCATCGACACCCGGTCCGCCGTCCTCAAACCGCTGGACCCCGGGCTCTGTTCCCGAATCCGCGCCTCGATTCTGCTGGCCGGCCCGCTCCTGGCCCGCTTTGGTTCCGTCACGCTGCCGCCCCCGGGCGGCGACGTCATCGGCCGCCGCCGGGTGGACACCCACTTCCTCGCGCTGGAGCACCTGGGCGCCGAGGTCCGCGTGGGCGACCGCTACGAGCTGGTGGCGAAGGCGCTCACCGGGACCGACATGTTCCTGGACGAGCCCAGCGTGACCGGGACCGAGAACGCGCTCATGGCCGCGGTGGCGGCCAAGGGGCGCACCGTTCTCCGGAACGCGGCGGCCGAGCCGCATGTGCAGGACCTTGCCCGCGTGCTGGTGGCGATGGGAGCGAACATCGAGGGGATTGGCACCAACGTCTACACCATCGAAGGGGGTCGGCCCCTCCACGGCGCCAGTTACGAGATCGGCCCCGACCACATCGAGATCGCCAGCTTCATCGGTCTCGCGGCGGCAACCAACGGCGCCATCGCCATCGAGCCGGTGCGCGGCGACGATCTCCGAAGCACCCTGCTGGGGTTCGACCGGCTGGGGGTGCGGCCCCGCTTGAGCCACGCGGTGCTGCACATTGACGCCGCGCAGGAGCGGCGGATCCGGCCCGACCTGGGCGGACACGTCCCCAAGCTGGAAGACGGGCCCTGGCCCGCCTTTCCCGCCGACGCGATGTCCATCGCCATCGTGGTGGCGACCCAGTGCACCGGCATGGTCCTGATTTTCGAGAAGATGTTCGAGAGCCGCCTGTTCTTCGTGGACAAGCTGATCGGCATGGGCGCGCGGATCGTCCTCTGCGATCCCCACCGGGCGGTGATCTCGGGGCCATCGCAGCTTCGGGGCGGGACGGTGGAATCGCCGGACATCCGGGCCGGCATGGCGATGCTGGTGGCGGCGCTGGCCGCGGAAGGCACCAGCACCATCCACAACATCGGCCAGATCGAACGGGGCTACGAGAACATCGACGAGCGGCTGCGGGCGCTGGGCGCGGATATCGAAAGATTGACCGATTGAGGGGAGGCCGCATCGGCCCTCACTCCGTTTTCAGCCCCCCCAGGATCCCGTTCAGCTGCTGCACCAGGGCCAGGTGGGCCGGGTCATCCGCGAGATTCGTCAACTGGAGCGGGTCCGCCACCAGGTCATAGAGTTCGACCTCCCCGGTCGCATGTTCGGCGTAGGTATGCCGGTGCGTCCGCACTCCCGAGAAGACCCCCTGCCCCAGCATGTGGCTGTCCGGATAGAGCACTTCCAGAAGCAACTGCTGGCGCCATGGATGGCTTGGCTCCATGAGCAGCGGAGCGAGGCTGGCACCGTTCATGGCCGCTGGCGGCGTAACCCCGGCCCACTCTGCAATGGAGGGCGCCAGGTCCAGCAGCGCGACCAGGCTGGTGTCAATCCGGGATACCACTCCCGGGGCCCGGACCAGGAACGGGATCCGGATACACTCTTCGTAAACGCAGTCCTTCCAGGTGTAACGGTGTTCCCCCCAGGAGTACCCGTTGTCCGACGCGAAGATCAGCACCGTGTTCCCCAGCCGGTTGGTCCGCACCAGCGCGTTGTAGATGTTCTGGACCTGCCGGTCCACCGCCTGCAGTGATCGCAGCATGTCGAGCCGCAGCCGGTCGTTGGCGGTCAATTTTGACCCGGCAAGCTGGGGCAACCCCCGGACCCACGCGGGCTTGTCGGTCACGTCCGGTTCGTTGAAGGAAGCGGGCCGCCACTTGGGCAGGCTGCCGTAAAGCGTCTTGTCCTGGTTGGCCGGAGTGGCCGGCGGGTGCGGGGCCGCCGGAGAGAAGAACAGGAAGAAGGGCTGCGAGGGCGGGGTCGAGTCAATGAAGGCCACCGCCTGCCGGCCCAGTACCTGGGTGGAGTAGTGCGCCGTACTGCTGCCGTAGGGGACCACCCGCCCGTTCTCCACCATCGAGTAGTTGTAGTAGCCCGGATAAACAAAGGCCTGCCATGAGGTCCATCCCGGCGGCTGGTAGGGCCAGGGCGTGAGCTTGTCATAGAGGTTGAGATATTTGCCCACGTAGCCGGTGCGGTAGCCCGCATCCTGGAGCCAGGTCGCCACGGTGGAGAGATCATTGAACGCCGGGGCGCCGTAGGGCGCACCGTTCCATAGTACGCCATGATTGTGCGAATGCAGCCCCGTCAGGATCGAGGCGCGGGCGGGACAGCAGAGCGGCGTCGAGGCAAACCCCCGGCTGAACTGGACGGTGTTCGTCCCGAAGACGCCAAGGGTCCGGGTCATGGTACTGATGGTCTCGGCGCGCTGGTCGTCCGTGAGGATGAGCACGATGTTCATGGCCGAGGTCATCCCCGGGCCCGCCATCGGTGCCTGGGGCGTCTCGTTGGGGGCCGTCGCGGGCTCTTCGGGGGCGCACGAAGAAATGCCCACCAGGATGATCACGTACAACAGGGGCAGCCGCATGGCGTCTCCATGGACAGTCAGCGTGGTCGGGCAGCCGCCGAGCGGAAATACTCCGTCTAGCTCAGCCCGGGTCGCCGATAGGTTGATGAGGAGAAACCATGGTAGGGGATGCCTGTGACACGGACGTCAAAACAGGGGTGCAATCCCAACTGATACCCCTGTGACATTTTCGAGGTCGGACACTGCGGCGTTGCGCACCTTTGGTCCGAACGACAACCCCAGCTATTACCCAGGCAGCAGGCTGGCTGACCTGATCGCGACGATCTCAGAAGAACGCCCGACCGCGCTCCTCCTCGACGATCTCCACTGGGCCGACCCCGGCTCCGGCGAAGTCATATCGACCTGCGGCGAGTTAACTTTTCGTGGGGAGTGGGCAATGCCGACGCCGGTTTTCCTGCCCCGCTCCGGCCCGGACTATTTCGAGCATTTCAGGCCGCGCGGACCGACCGCTCCACGGGCGGTGGGCCATGTCCATCGTCGCGTTCGAGACGGTTGGCACGAGCGGCCGGAGGATCACCATCAGTCTGCCGATTGGGCGGTGAGCGACGAGCGCCTGGCACAGATCTCCGCCACCGGCGCCCCGACTCTCCCAGCCGGATGTTCTCGACCGCCACACGTGGAGCGCGACGGAGCGGGGGGGGGCTGGCTCCCGTTCGGCACGCCTCGGCCGCAGCGAGCGGAGCTGCCGGACGGGAAATCCTGGATACTGATCAATCGGGACGAGCCTACGAGAGCGGCGTGGGCTCCGCCCGGAAGTATCCGGTAGTCGGCGGGCTGGGAATGGAAGCGGAAGTGATGATCCCCATCAGGTGCCTCGCTGGCAGCAACTCCGGGTCGCCCTGGTCACGGACGTGGATATCGCGAGAGATGGCGCCGGATTCACTCGACCAGCATGCGGAATGAATTTTCCAGCGGGGGGGTCTCCGGAACCTGGAAAGGCTGAAGATCAGGGTCGGAGCGGTGGACGCCTGGCGGGGAGTCCGGCACCCAGCAGGGGGGAAGGCCCCCTCAGTTTCCCAGCTTCTCCAACAGCACCGGCTGTACCTTCTTCGGATCCGCCTTGCCGCCACTCTTCTTCATCACCTGCCCGACGAAGAACCCGGTCAGCTTGACCTCGCCGCCTTTGAACCGGGCCACCTCGTCCGGGTGCCCGGCCAGC
Source organism: uncultured Gemmatimonadales bacterium (assembly GCA_963795085.1). GTDB lineage: Bacteria > Gemmatimonadota > Gemmatimonadetes > Gemmatimonadales > GWC2-71-9 > DASYPP01. Next base: position 55,752 of record CAWCFX010000003.1, read on the forward strand.
ACGTCGTCCACCCACCGGCCCAGCGCGTCGGCATCGCCCACCTGGACCAGGCCCAGCCGCTCGGCGACATCCCGGGGAGACTCGCCGCCCGCCAGCATCCCTTCATAGACTTTCTTAGCCGCCTGCTGGCTCACCACCCCATCCTTCACCATGCCGACCAGGGCGGCCAGGCGGGACGGTTCCACGGGGAATCCCCGACCCTCACTGAAGCCGGTCATCGCGTCGCCCAGCACCCATCCCACGGCCCGGGCCGGATCCGCCCCGGCCGCGACCACATCCTCGAAGTACCGGGCCACCGCCCGGTCCAGGGTGAGCTGGCCGGCGTGGTACGCCGACACCGCATACCGCTCCACCAGTCGGTGGCGAAGCGCCGCCGGCAGTTCCGGCAGCGTGGCCCGCCGCTCCGCGATCCATTCCTCCGTCACCACCAGTGGGGGCAGGTCGGGATCCGGGAAGTAGCGGTAGTCGTGGCTCTCCTCCTTGGAGCGCATGACCCGGACGGTTCCCGCCGCGGCATTGAACAGCAGGCTCACCTGCTCCACCTTGCGCCCCGATTCCATCAGCTCCACCTGCCGCAGGTACTCCACCTCCAGGGCCCGCTCCACATTCGCGAAGCTGTTCATGTTCTTGACTTCGGTCTTGGTGCCCAGTTTCGGGTCGCCGGCCTGCCGAATGGACAGGTTGGCGTCCACCCGGAGGCTGCCCTTCTCCATACTGCACTCGCTCACGCCGGCATAGACCAGGATCTGCTTGAGGGCGGTGAGATAGGCCCGCGCCTCACCGGGGCTCCGCATGTCGGGGCCGCTCACGATCTCGGCCAGCGGCGTTCCCGCCCGGTTGAGGTCCACGGCGGTCTGGCCGGGAACCCGGTCGTGGAGCGACTTGCCGGCATCCTCTTCCAGATGCAGACGGGTGATCGAAACGGCGATCGGTCCCCGCTCCGGCGATTCAAAACGCACCTCGCCCCCGGTGGCCAGCGGCTTGTCGAACTGGCTGATCTGGTATCCCTTGGGCAGATCCGGGTAGAAGTAGTTCTTCCGGGCAAAGACGCTGGTCTCATGAATGGTGCTCCCCAGCGCCAGCGCGGCCTGGGTACCGAGGCTCACCGCCCGGGCATTGGGAACCGGGAGCGCGCCGGGCAGGCCGAGGCACACGGGGCACACATGGCTGTTGGGCGGATCACCAAAGGAGACGGCGCAGCCACAGAACATCTTGGAGCGGGTGGCCAGCTGGACATGGACTTCAAGTCCAATCACGATCTCCCAGGTCATCAGCGCACCTCCGCCCTGGCATCCACGGCCTGCTCCAGGAGCCCGGCCACGCCCAGCATCTCGGGCTCCGCGAAGTAGGGTGCGATGATCTGCCCACCGACCGGGAGCCCGTCCGTCCGCCCGATGGGAAGGCTCATGGCCGGCAGGCCGGCCAGGCTCACCGCGCACACGAAGATATCGGCCAGGTACATGGCGACCGGGTCTTCGCTCTTCTCGCCCGCCATGAAGGCCGGCGTGGGTGTCGTCGGGGTGAACAGGAAATCCACCCCCTCGGCAAAGACGGCCCGGAAGTCGTTGGCGATCAGCGCCCGCATCTGCTGGGCCCTGGCATAGTAGGCGTCGTAATAGCCCGCGCTCAGCACGTAGGTGCCGACCAGGATGCGGCGGCGCACTTCGGGGCCGAACCCCCGGCCCCGGGTGGCCTGGTAGAGCGCCCGCACGTCGCCGTCCTTCGGCTCGATATGCCGGGGGCCATAGCGCACGCCGTCAAACCGCGCCAGGTTGGCGGCTGCTTCGGCGGGCGCCACGATGTAATAGGTCGGAACCGCGTACCGGCTGTGCGGGAGGCTCACCTCTTTGAGGGTGGCACCAAGTTCCTTCATCCGGTGTATGGTGCGGTCAGTAGCCGCTTTGACCCCCGGGTGAAGATCGGCCGGGAAGTACTCCTGCGGCAGTCCGATGGTCACCCCCCGGAGATCGGGCCGGGTACCCGGTGCAGCCATGGATGGCGCCGCCACGCTGGTGGCTTCCAGGGGATCATGTCCGCTGATCACCTCCAGGACATCTGCCGCGTCCCGCACCGTGGCGCCAAACACCGAGACGCAGTCCAGCGACGAGCCGAACGCGACCAGCCCGTAGCGGCTCACCCGGCCGTAACTCGGCTTCACCCCCACGACGCCGCAGAAGCTGGCCGGCTGGCGCACCGAGCCCCCGGTCTCCGAGCCCAACGCGGCCGCCACCACCCCGGCCGCCACCAGGGCCGCGGATCCGCCGGAGCTGCCGCCCGGCACCCGCGCAGGGTCGATCGGATTCTTCACCCGGCCGAATGCCGAGTTCTCGGTCGAGGAGCCCATGGCGAACTCGTCCAGGTTGGCCTTGGCGGCGATGATGGCCCCCGCTTCCCTCAGGCGATTGACCACGGTCGCGTTGAAGGGCGAGAGGTAACCCTCGAGGATCCTCGAGGCACAGGTCGTGGGCTGCTCGACGGTGACGATGTTGTCCTTGAGCGCTACCGGCCGGGCGTGGAGCCGGCCGGCCTGGGGCATCGCGTCCACCCGCGCCGCCTCCGCCTGGAGCGCCGCCCGGGACCAGTGCAGCGTCGCGTTCAGCGGCTCGGCGCGCTCTAACCGGTCGCCCACCTCGGCGGCGGCCGTCGCGGCGCTTTCCCGGGTCCCGGGGGCCCCGCTCATTCTTCGCTCTCCATGGCGCCCAGCTTCGGCACCACGAACAGTCCGCCGACAAACGCGGGCGCCATCGCCGCCGGGCCGCGGGCCAGTGGCACCGGGGCTACGACGTCCTCGCGGAGCGGCGTCAGGGCCGGGCCGGCCAGGAAGGGGGGGGCCGCCTCATTCGCCGGCGCGGTGTTCAGGTCCGCCACGAAATCCACGATCCGGGAGAGCTGTTCCACCAGCCGGGGGAGTTCCTGCTCGCTCACCGCCAGTTCGGCAAGGTTCGCCACGTGGATGACTTCGTCTCTGCCTATGCTCACGCTCCCTCCCAGTCACGTTCGAGGCCGGCATAGGCCACCAGCAACTGCTTGGTTCCGGCTTCGTCGTCGTCAAAGACGATCTCGACCTTGAGATCGCGTCCGGCGCCGACCAGTCCCTTGATGGTCCCGCTGCCAAAGCGCCGGTGCTTGACCCGCTCCCCCCGCACGTAGCGAGGCGCATCCTGCGACGCCTCCTCCGCGGGGACCGTGGAGGCGCGGTAGGATGGGGCTTCGTCGCTGAAGTTCTCATAGCCGCTGGATGCCGGGGCGCCGTACCCGCGGCCCGGCTTTCCGCCGTAGCGCCCCCGGTAGGAGGACACCGTGAACATCGAGCTGGTTCGTTCCTCCCGGATCAGTGCCGCGGGGACTGCCTTGAGAAAGCGTGACGCCATGCCGGGGCGAAGCTCCCCGCCCCGCCGGCGGGCCCGGGCCCAGGTGAGGTAGAGCTTGTCCTTGGCCCGGGTCAACCCGACGTAGCAGAGCCGCCGTTCCTCTTCCACGCCGCCCGGCTGCTCCTCGGCGCGGGCCAGCGGGAACAACCCGTCTTCCAGTCCGGAGAGCACCACGACCGGCCATTCGAGCCCCTTGGCGGTGTGCAGCGTCATCAGGGTCACCCCCTCCTCCGACCCGGTGACTTCATCGGGGCCGGCCAGCAGCGCCGCCTCGGAAAGAAACCGCTCCAGCGGCGTGGTGGCGTCTTCTTCCTCGCCCGGGGTCACGTCCTCGGACCACTCGGCGGCGCTGGCCACCAGTTCCCGGACGTTGTCCCAACGGTCCTCGCCCTCGGGACCTTCCGCCAGCAGCAGCTTTTCGTACTCGATGGACTGGATCACCTGCTCCAGGACCCGGGCCGGTGCCAGGGTGACAGAATCAGCCCGGAGCGTTTCGACCAGCTGGGCGAATCTGGCGAGCCCTGCCCGCACATTGGGACGGAGATCGGGCACCCGGTCAGCCATCGCGGCCACCGCGAGAAGCGGCTTCTGCCACTGGTCCGCGGCCCGGCCGAGGGTGGCCAGGCTGGCCTCGCCCAGTCCTCTCCGGGGCACCCCCACGGCCCGGAGAAAGGCTTCGTTGTCTTTCGGGTTGGCGATGAGACGCAGGTAGGCAAGCAGGTCCTTGACCTCCCGCCGGTCGTAGAACCCGGTGGCCCCCACGATCCGATATGGCATACCCGCCCGCCGGAAGGCTTCCTCCAGCGCCCGCGACTGGGAGTTGGTCCGGTAGAGCACCGCCATCTCGGGATACTCCCAGTCGCCCGCCGCCCGCCGTTTGCCAAGCTCCCGCGCAATCCATTCGGCCTCGTCCCGCTCGTCGGCGGCGGCCACCAGCACCACCGTCTCTCCACCCTTCCGGGCGGTTCGGAGCGTCTTGCCCAGCCGGCCGGTGTTCTCCGCGATCACGCCGTTGGCCGCGTCCAGAATAATCTGGGTGGAACGGTAATTCTCCTCGAGCCGCACCAGCTTGACGGGGTCGAAATCCTGCTGAAAATCGCGCATATTTTTCACGTTGGCCCCCCGCCAGCCATAGATGGACTGGTCGTCATCGCCGACGGCGGTGATGTTCCCGTGGGCGCCGATCAGCTTGATCAACTGATACTGGGCAACGTTGGTATCCTGAAATTCGTCCACCAGGAGAAAGCTGAACCGGCGCCGGTAGTGCTCCAGCCGGTCGGGGCGCTCCCGGAACAGGGTGAGCGGATGCAGCATCAGGTCATCGAAATCCATCGCGTTCGCCGTCTTGAGCGCCGGGCCCAGGGCGGAGAATATGTCAGCCGAGACCTCGGCGAGCCGGTCATAGGCGGCCGCCTTCCGGAGGTCGTCCGGGGTCTGCATCCGGTTCTTGGCCGAGGAGATCAGGGCCTGCACGGCCCGGGGTGGGAAGAGCTTGGTGTTGGCGCCCCGCTGCTCCATGAGCCGGCGGATCAGCGCCAGCCGGTCATCTTCGTCGTAGATCGTAAACTGGCGGGTAAACCCGAGCGCCTCCGCCTCCCGCCTGAGGATCCGGGCGGAGAGCGAGTGAAAGGTGCCGATCCAGAGGCCGCCGGGGTCCCGGCCCAGCAGCCGCCCCACCCGCTGCTTCATCTCGTGGGCGGCCTTGTTGGTGAAGGTGACCGCGAAGAGCTGCTGTGGCGCCACCCCGTGATCGTCGATCAGCCGGGCAATCCGGACCGTCAAAACCCGGGTCTTGCCCGATCCCGCCCCCGCCAGCACCAGCATCGGCCCGGTAACGTGCTCGACCGCCTCCCGTTGCGCGGGGTTCAGGGTTTCCAACAGGGAATCGGATATGGTCTTCTCGGTCATCACATCCCTCGACCCGGGTCCTCGGTCGGCAGGCGAATCAGAAAGCTGGCGCCCCGCTCAGTATTCTCCAGTACCAATTCGCCGCCATGGCTGTCCTCAATAACGCGACGCGACAGCGCGAGGCCGATTCCCCACCCGCCGGTCTTGGTGGTGATGCCCGGCTCGAAAAGCGTACGCCGGACTTCGCGTGGCACCCCGGGCCCGTCGTCCACCACCCGCAACTCGGCCTTCCCGTTCCGGGCATGGGCGTCCAGCGTGATGGACCCGGCCCGGCCCTGCAGCGCGTCGATGGCGTTCTTCACCAGGTTTTCAAGCGCCCACTCCAGCAGTACCGGGTCACCCAGCACCATCGGACCCGGTCCCGGAGCGATCACGGTGAGCTCGATCGGCTGGGCGTGCCGCGGCAGGCGGGGGCGGAAATATTCCGCCACTTTGCCCGCCAGCATGCCCAGGCCCACGGGCTCCTGACGCGCCGGATGGCCGATCCGTTCGAACCGCCGGGCTACCCGGTCCAGCCGGTCAGCATCGGACGCCAGGTAATCCGCGAGCCCATGGGGCGGCGTGGGGCGAGACCGGATCTGTTCCACCCACCCCTTGAGACTGGTGAGGGGGGTGCCAAGCTGGTGGGCTGCTTCCCGGGCCATGCCGGCCCAGAGGCGGTCCCGCTCCGCCGCCATGGCGCTTCGATACCCGAACACGGCGACGCCGACGACCACCACCAGCGTCAGCCCCTGCAGAACGGCCAGCATGGTGAGCTGCTGCTCCGCCGCGACCGAGCCATAGTGCACGATGGTGCCGAGGGTGGATTCGAGCAGCGGCGGATTGACGCGGTCCAGCTGGCGGACATACTCCAGCACACGGGGGTCATCCAGCGGCGCGTCGAACGGCAGGTTATCGGCCGCGGTCACCCGGCCCGCCGTGTCGGTGATGACCACCGGAATGCCCAGTTGGCGCACCCGCTTGCCGATCTCCACCAGCGCGTCCGCCTCGGCGCCCTCCCGGGGATCGCTCAGCGCGGCGTAAACGCCGTAGGAGAGCCGGGTGACCGATTCCGCTTCGTGCTGAAAGTGGCGGACCACGATGACGGAGGAGGAGATGGTCAGACCCGCCAGCAGGGCGACCAGGGCCCAGGCGATGGAGGGCGCCCAGCGGCCAAGCTGGCGCTTACGCACGGGGACGGAGACGCTCGGTCCCCATGAACGGGACCAGGGCGTCGGGGATCCGGACGGAGCCGTCGGGATCCTGGTAGTTCTCCAGGATGGCGATGATGGTCCGGGGAAACGCCAGCCCCGACGCATTGAGGGTGTGCACGTACTCGGGCTTGGCCCCCGCCGCGGGACGATAGCGGATATTGGCCCGGCGCGCCTGGAAATCGGTGAAGGTGCTGGCGCTGCTCACTTCGAGCCAGGACCCGACGCCGGGCGCCCAGACTTCGATGTCATAGGTGGACGCGCTGGCAAAGCCGGTGTCCCCCGCGCCCAGGTGGAGAACCCGGTAGGGCAACTCCAGCCGCTGCAGCACTGCCTCGGCGTGCCCGGTGATCAATGTGTGGTCGGCGCTGGAATCTTCCGGCCGGGTGATGCGCACCAGCTCGACCTTGTCGAACTGATGCAGCCGGATCAACCCGCGGGTGTCTTTCCCGTGGGCACCCGCCTCGCGCCGGAAGCACGGCGTCAGCGCGGTATAGGCAATGGGAAGCGCGGAAGCCTCGAGAATTTCGCCCTGGTGCAGGTTGGTGACCGGCACTTCCGAGGTGGGAATCAGGAAGAGATCGTCATCGCTGACCCGGTAGAGTTCCTCCGCGAACTTGGGGAGCTGGCCGGTGCCCGTCATGGTCGCCCGGTTGACCAGAAAGGGCGGCGCGACCTCGGTGTATCCGTGCTCCCCGGTGTGGAGATCCAGCATGAAGTTCCCCAGGGCGCGCACCAGCCGGGCGCCGAGTCCGGTGAAGACCGGGAACCCGGAGCCGGTGATCCGGGCGCCCCGGGGCAGGTCGAAGAGTCCCAGCGCGGTGCCCAGGTCCCAGTGGGCCTGGGGCATGTAGGGGAACGTGCGGATGTCGCCCCACCGGCGCAATTCCCGGCTGGCGTCGGCACCGCCATCGGGTACGCCGGGCAGCGGGAGATTGGGAACTCCCAGGACCAGCTCGTCCAGTTCCGCATCGATCTCGCGGACCCGGGCGTCGAGCGTCTTGACCTCCTCGCCCGAGACCTTGAGGCTGGCCATCAGGTCGTCCGCCGGCGCCTGGTTTCGCTTGCGGCGGGCGACTTCCTCGCTGGCCTGGTTGCGCTCCGCCTTGATGGCCTCGACCCGCCCCAGCGCCTCCCGCCGCCGCCGGTCGGCGTCGAGAATTCGCTCCAGCGCCAGCGGCAGTGCGGCATCCTGCCGGCGCGCCAGCGCGGCGCCGAACGCCGCCGGGTCCTGCCGTAGCTTCCGGAGATCGATCACCGGACTACTCGGTGGGAATACCGGGGGTCAGCCGCTTGTATCCGCAGTTGGTGTTGGCCAGCACCTTGAGATCCACCGAGCGGGTGGAATCCACGAACCCGAGGACCTCCAGCTTCGAGTAGACCGCTACCCCGATGCCGCACACCAGCCGGGAACGAACCACGAACACCTGGCCGCTGTCCACGGCGATGGAATCGAGGGTGATGTACCCGTTGCTCGGCGCCTTGCGGATCTGGTCGAAACCCTCGGACCGGCGCTGCAGGCCGGGGTTGATGGAGTTGTTGACGCGGAGGTCCAGGACCGCCTGCGGCAGGAAATACCGGGTGGTGTCGGTGCCCAGGACCACCACGTCGTAGGCGAAATCGAAGGCGGTCGTGCGGTCGGTCCGGACCGGGCCATCAAGGACCGAGTATCCGCTGGGCGATTGCACCGGAGTGTTGTGCAGGGCAAACAGGCTCAGCGTGTCCACGAAGTTGTTGTCCCGGGCGGGCGGCAACTCGTTGGGATCGGTGCAGGCGGCCAGCGGCAGGGCGGCGGCCACGAGGACCAGAATGAGACGGCGTATGGAGTTCATGATGGTGCGAAGGTTAGTGGCCGGGGAGAAGTGGGTCAACCCGCCGTCGTTGCTTGACTTCGGCCCTCTCGACTTCTACAATCAGCCCTGACGCGATGCGGCACCGGGTTGCGTCATCCCGCCACCTTCCGCCCCGGGGTTCCTATGCCAGGTTTGCGCGACGTAGTCCAGCATCTGGCCAGCCGGGATGGCGTGGATGCCGTCCTGGTCGTGAGCGCGGATGGACTGCCGATCGACCACGCCGCCCGGTCCGGGGTAGATGCCGACAGCCTGGCTGCGATGCTCCCCGCGCTGACCCAGACGGCCGGCCAGGTGGGCAGCGCCGCCCAGGGCGGCGACCTCTCGGGCGCGGTGCTGGAGTTTGGGAACCGGATGCTCATTCTCTCCGCCCTGAACGACGGCAACCACCTGCTGGTGCTCACCGCCCCGGAGACGAACATCGGCTCCCTGCTGTACGACCTCCGGCAACACCGGCCGGCGATCGCGGAACTGCTCTAAGGGGGCAAGGGACAGTGGGACAGTGGGTCAGTGGGACAGTGGGTCAGAGGGACAGTGGGTCAGTGGGTCAGTGGGTCAGTGGGTCAGTGGGTCAGTGGGACGGTGAGTCAGTGGGTCAGTGGGTTAGTCGGTCGCGCACCTGCCTTGAGATTCTTCTAAGTAAGCCAAAGGGACCTGCCTTGGATTCCCCCTTCCGACCAGTACGCCTGCTGCCCAGCCGCCGCTCATGAGATGGGCCGTCATTCTGGCCGGCGGCTCGGGGAGCCGCTTCTGGCCCTTGAGCACTCCCAGCCGGCCCAAGCAGGTCCTTCCCCTGAGTGGCGACAAGTCCACGGCCGAAGAGGCGTTGGCCCGGCTGGAGGGCCTGATTCCCCGCGAGCGCATCCTGCTGGTGACCGGCGCGGCGCTGGCCGCACCGCTGCGCCAGCTGCTGGATCTCCCGCCCGAAAACATCCTGGTCGAGCCCCGGGCCGCTTCCACCGGCCCCGCCCTGGTCTGGGCTACGTGGGAAGCGCACCGGCGGGATCCCGACGCAGAAGTCCTGTCCCTCCATGCCGATTGGGCGGTCCGGGACGCCGAAGCCTTTCGCCGTGCGGCCGACCTGGCGCTGCGAACCGCCCGGACTCACCGGGCCCTGGTCACCGTGGGCATCGTGCCTTCCCGGCCTGAGACCGGATACGGCTACATCGTCCCCGGCCCCACCCTGGATGACCACGCCCGCACCGTTGCCCGCTTCAGCGAAAAGCCCGATGCGGCCACCGCGCTGACCCTGCTGGCGGAGGGGGCGCTCTGGAACAGCGGGCTCTTTGCGTGGACCGCCAGCACCCTTCTCGAGGAAACCCGGGCGCACACGCCCGAGGTGGCCCCGCACCTGCCGGCCCTGGCAGACGGCGACGTGGAGAAGTTCTTCCGGGACGTCACTCCCACCTCGATCGATGTCGGCCTGCTGGAACGCAGCAATGCGGTCGCCGTGGTACCCGGGATCTTTCCATGGGACGATGTCGGCACCTGGGACGCGCTGGCCCGGACCAACCACCGGGACGCCCGCGGCAACGTGGTGCGAGGCCCGGTCTACATCCAGGACAGCCATGACTGCATCTGCTGGTCGGATGGTGAGCCGATCGTGGTGAGCGGTGCGCAGGAACTGGTCATCGTCCACGCCAATGGCCGGACCCTGGTGATGCACCGCACCCGGGCCGCCGATCTCAAGCAGGTACTGGACTCCCTCCCCGCCGACGTGCGGGAGCTGCTGTAACCGCTCGTGTCCCTCTATCTCCTTGAGCCGTCCCACCCCGGCCCCGCCTGGGAGCCGTTTGCCGGTGTCCGTCCCCTCGCTGAACTCCGGGCCGGGACGTGGCGCATCCGGGAGCGGTGGGAAGCCGCGCTCCGCATGGATACCGTGTCCCTCATCGGCGGGCTGGCGGAACAATTCTCAGAGCTGGATGAACCGCCCAGCCGGCCTCTCGGCCCGATCGAAGGCCCCGCGGTCGTCGCGGCGAGCACCTTCGCGCCGAGCGGGGTCGCGGCCGAGATCGAGCCGGGTATCCGGCGGCTGGAATCGGCCGGGGAAACGGTCGCCTGGATCGTGGCCCGCGGCGAGACCTGGTCCGCGCCCCATCGCGAAGGCGCGGCCGGCGGGCTGGAAGGCCTGCACTTGCGGGGGGCCTTCGATTTGGTGACCGCGCTGGAGCGGTTCCTCGCCGCCGATTGCGCCGATTTCCTGGCCGCCACGGACGGGGACCCGCTCCCCGCCGGCAGCATTGTGCTCGGCGATCCGGCCCAGGTCGTACTGCGGGGTGCCCAGATCGAACCCGGCGTGGTGTTCGATACCCGGGGCGGCGTCATCGTGCTGGAAAAGGGCGTCGAGGTGCGGCACGGCACCCGGCTCGAGGGTCCGCTCTACGCGGGGCCTCACACCCGGCTCCTCGGCGGGTTCATCCGCGCCTCGGTCTTCGGGCCCTGGTGCGTGGCCCGCGGCGAGATCGCCGCCAGCGTCTTCACCGGCTACGCCAACAAGGCGCACGACGGGTTCGTCGGCCACAGCGTCCTGGGCCACTGGGTCAACCTGGGCGCGGGAACCACGACCTCGAATCTCAAGAACACCTACGGCGAAATCCGGCTCTCCGCCCCGGGCGGCACGATCGACACGGGCCGCACCAACCTGGGCAGCCTGGTCGGCGACCACGCCAAGACGGCGATCGGCACCCTGCTGCCCACCGGGACCATCGTCGGCGCCGGCGCCAGCGTCTTCGGCGCACCCAACGCGTCGAAATACATTCCGCCCTTCGCGTGGGGGTCGGGGGGCTCTGCCCCGGTGGACGAGGAAGGATTTCTCCGAATCGCCGCGCGGGTGTTGCCCCGGCGACAGGTCGACTTCACGGAGGCCCGCCGGGAATCCCTCCGCCGCACCTATCGCCGCCTCCGTCCATGATGCCGGTGCTCTACGTCCTGGGGTCGGGATCCCGCGGCAACTGCTTCGCGATCGCGGTGGACGGCGCGGTGCTGCTGATCGACGCGGGGTTCAGCTGCCGGGAGATCGAGCGCCGGGCCCAGCTGGTCGGGCTCGATTTGGACCGGGTGGCCGGACTGGTGCTCACCCATGAGCATGGCGACCATACCGGCGGCGCGGCGCGCCTCCTGCGGAAACGCGGAGTACCGGTGCTGACGTCCGGCGGGACCTGGCGATCCATCCAGGGCCGGTTGCCCGGCGATACCCGGCACCAGCCCATCGGTATGGGCGGCACCGTTGAGATCGGACCTTTCCGGATTGACGCCTGCCCCACCAGCCACGATGCCGCCGAACCGGTCGCGGTGGCGGTCCGGGCTGGCGGGTCCACCATCGGATTCGCCTACGACCTCGGCCGGCCCACCACGGCGGTGCGCTACCTGCTGCGCAACTGCACCGCGCTCATCCTGGAAGCCAACCACGACGAGGTCAGCCTCCGGACCAGCGGCTATCCGCCCGTGGTGCAGCAGCGCATCGCAGGGTCCGCGGGTCACCTGTCCAACCGGGCCGCCGCCGAACTGATCGGGACGCTGGTGCACCCCGGGCTCACCATGCTGGTCCTGGCGCACTTGAGCGAGAGCTGTAATACGGTGGAGTCGGCGCGGCGGGCGGTGCAGCCGGTCCTCCGCAAAGCGCGCTGGGAAGGGGCGCTGCACGTCGCGGAACAGGACCTGCCGGTGGAGTTGCCCATCCGGGGCCCGGTGGTGTTGAGCTTCGAATTTTAGGCTCGACCTCCGTGGTGCGGAGGCCCCTCCTTTATTCCCCTTCCCTCGATAACTCGGCATAGAACGGAACGACCAGCAGGGGCCGGCCACCATCTGATAAAGTGGCGGAGAGGTATCCTGTCGCGCGACCCCCCGATCGATGCATGTCCAGGCGGAGGGTGGCCCGGCGCCCGCCCAGGACCGCTTCGGGCAGCGACCCGTGCACCGGAGTGCTCAGCACCCCGTCCGTAGCCTCCGCCCCGGTAACCCGCTCCAGCGCCGCAGTACCGACGGTCGCCATCGCGACCTGACCTTCGAGGGTCCACCGCAGGGTGACTGGCCCGGAGAGGGTGCGCACGGTCCCCAGCCAGGAACCCGCCCAGGCCGTATCACCCGATAGGGGACGGCCGACAAACTCGGGTGGCGGCTCGCCGGCGCTGGAGCCCTGCGGAAACCCTGCCGCTGCCAGGAGCAGGTCCGCCAGTCCCATGGTGAATCCGTTGTCGGCGCTTCCGTTAGTCAGCACGGCCACCGCGATCCCCTCCTGCGGCAGCACCTTCAGGGATGCCGCGTGGCCGTAGGCCGCACCATCCGCGACCATGATCGTCCGGCCCGCCGAATCCGATAACCGCCACCACCCGTGAGTGTAGTAGGAAAACCCGCCGGGATTGATGACGGCCTCCCGGCTGGCGGCGGTGAAGAAGGCGTGAGTTGGATCGAAGAACACCGCCCGGGCCAGGATTCCCAGGTCGTGGGCGCTGGTCAGCATCCCCGCTCCCCCGACCGGCTCCAGGCGATCGAGGTCCAGTCGGCGGAACGGCGCGCGCCCGTACGTCTGGACGACGCGGCCGGCCGGCAGGGAATTGCTCCGGCCCGCGGAGCTGGTCATGCGGAGCGGTTCGAAAACCTCCCGCGCCATGGCCTCCCCGAATGACATCCCCGAAACCCGGGCCAGCACGTCGCCGGCGAGACCCAGCGAGAGATTGGAATAGTGGAACCTGGTCCCCGGCGCGAAGGCGGCCACCCGCGCCGCGACGTCCAGCGCGGCATCCTGGTCGGGAAGATCCTTCCAGTGGAAATGAACGAGGTGCGGAACTCCTCCCCACATCCGAAGCAGGGCCCGGGTGGTCAGGCGGTCGGGATCGCCATCCGGCACGCGGACCCAATCCTCACCCATGTACGCCCGGACCGGGCGATCCAGGTCGAGCCGCATATCCTGCGCGGCCCGCAGCACTCCGATGGCCGTCAGCGATTTCGAGACCGAGGCCACCGGGTAGGACGAAACCGGGGTCGCGGGGACGTTGCGCTCGAGGTCCGCATGCCCGAAGGCCGCTTCCCAGGTGATCCCATCGGGTCCGGTGACGGACACCGCAATGCTGGGAACGACCCTGGACTCGACCAGCCGTCGCAAGCTGTCCGCCGCCGTCGCGAACCGGGCGGGGGGATGCTGAGCCCCGTGGGCGGGGACCGCGCTGAGCATCCACGGGACGGACGCGAACAGGCAACCTACCGCGTGAAAGACGAATCGCAGGTGCCGAAGGGAGGGCCGGACGGCAGGCAGGATGGGCAATGACATGCTGAAGTAGACGCCGCCGCGGGAGGAAGGGAACACAGCGCCGGGCAGCAGGCTACCGCAGGCCCAGCCGCCGCCGCGCCAGCCACTCGACCCCGAACCCCGCGACACAGAGGCCAAAGAGCCAGATCCAGCCGCGGGCTCGCGATGGCACCGGGCCGGCGAGAAAGGGCGCATCGGTCCGCGCCGCGAGGGTCACCGCGCGGGGCAACCATTCCTCCGAATATTTTTCTACCGCCACCAGCCCGCTCCCTCCTCCTTCCAGCCGGTAGCGGTAGGCGCCTGGGGGAAGCCATGCCGCGGCCTGCCCCGCCCCATCGAACTCCAGGGTATCGCGGCGGGCGCCCGCGGAATCGGTCCAGACAATCTCGAGCGGAACCGGCTGGCCATCGGCCAACCACTGGAAAATCACCGGCCGCTGATTGGCCACGACGGGCCGCACGGGGCGGGCCTTCCCGGTGACGGAGTCCACACCGCCCAGGAGCCAGCTGGTCGTCGCCGCCACCCATGTACGGTAGCCCTGCTCGCTGCTGCCCCCGCGGAAGGCCCACCGCCACAACCCGTCTGCCGCGACCGTGATCTCCCGCCGGCCCCCGCTCGAGCGGCCCACCATGACCGGCCGGTCGGCCCCGCGGCGCCCGTTCTGGGCGGTCAGCGCCACCCACCCATCGGCCTCCGGCTGGATCGGCAGCACCTGGACGGCGGGGGGGAAGGAGTCCACGGGGAGGCCGGTGAAGGCGCCGGCAATCGGCGAGAGACTCCCCGGCGTGATATACCAGTCTCCCGGCAGCGCGGTCGCGCCCGCGCCGCGGCCTTCGGAAGGCCAGTGCCAGATTCCCCGTGCCCGGGTTCCCGCGGCCAGCGAAGGATCGCCGGTGACTACCAGGAGGTCGGCGCCGCGAGCCGCCCGCCTGACCTCGTCCCCGGCGACCGGGGCCAGGTTCGCATAGGACCGCCATCGGTCGGCCTCCACCCGCACGTATCCGCGGACCGGCAGCTGGGCTACATCCAGGAGTGTCCGGTAGAGTGTGCGGCTGTCCCAGTCCGCCGACCCGGCGAGCAACACCACGCCCGGCGTCGGGGTCACCGCGACGATCACCCGGCGCGCGTCATCCCTTGGCTCGGCATCGGCAATGCCGGTGAGCCGGATATCCAGCAGGTTCTCCCCCGCAGCGAGGCCGGCGGAGCCCAGCACGACGGGCACCAGCACGCCGCCGGACACTGGCGTGATGCCCAGGCGCGCGAGGACGCGCCCCCCCGCCGCTACCTCCAACCCCGCCGCACCGGGCAGGCCGGCCCCGAACCCGGTGACCGTGACCACCAGCGGGATCGAGTCCCCGGCGGTGACCCTGGCCGGATGCTCCACGCCGGTGATCGCGACGTCCGAGCCGGCCCGCCGGGGAAAGAGGCGAACCCGGGCCCGCCCGCCCAGGTCGGGGGGAAGGTCGGCACCATCCTCCAGCTCTCCATCGGTGACCACGATGACCGGGCGATCCGACGCGGCGGCCGCCCGGAGCGCCGGGGCCAGCCGGGAGCGGCCCCGTACCGGCGTGGTGTCGGGCTGGTCCACCCGTTCATCGCCGAAAAGTCGGACCGATCCCCAGGCCAGCGACGAATCCCGCGCCTCCAGCCATCGCCCGCTGTCGGCGGCCATACTGAGCGAGGCATCCAGCAGCACGAGCGGGCGTCCCGGTGAGCGGCGGGCCGCGCAGCTCAGGTCCAGCAGCAGCAGCCCCAGGCCGGCCCACGCCAGCCAGCGGCCGGCCAGCGGAATCCAGTGCCGGCGCAGCGCCGTGAGACCCCGCCGCCCCTGGGCGGGCTCCAGCCAACCGTAGGTGAGGGAACTGACCAGGAGAGCCAGGAGGGCGACGGCGAGAACGAGCATGGACGGCACGCGATCGGAAAAAGTCAGCCACCGGCCGCCTGGAGTGCGGCCTGCAACGTAAACGTCTGCTCGTACAGCGCCCGCCCGACGATGACTCCCGCGATCCCGGCCCGGTCCAGGGCCCGCAGGTCATCCAGCTTCCCGATTCCTCCGCTGGTTATCACCCCGGCGCCAAGCTGCTGCAGCTCGATCGAGCCCGGAATATCAGGGCCATGGAGCATGCCATCCCGGCTGATATCCGTGTACATGATGGTCCGGATGCCCCGTTCTACCATGCGCCGGGCCACGTCCTCCGCCCGGAGGGTGCTGGTCTCCTGCCAGCCCCGGAGGGCCACCAACCCGTGCCGGGCGTCAATCGCGGTGGCCACCCGGGCCGCGCCGGCCTCGGCCAGGACGGTGGAGACGAAGTCGGGGTCAGTCACGGCCGTGGTGCCGAGCACGATCCGGGCGACCTCCAGGGAGAGCACCTCGCGCACCCGTTCCAGGGTGCGCAGCCCTCCGCCCAGCTGTATCTGTACGTACGAGCCAACCCGCTGAACGATTCGGTCGATAATGGCCGAGTTTTCCCCGTCGCCGAATGCCCGGTCGAGGTCCACGATGTGGAGCCAGCGGGCGCCCTGCATGACGAAGCGCTGCGCCATGGTGACGGGATCCTGCTCGTACACGGTGGCGCGGTCGGGGTCGCCCTGGCTCAGTCGAACGACGCGGCCAGAGCGGATGTCGATAGCGGGATAGAGTTCCAACCGGGAAACTAGGGGAGCTCGATGGCGATGATATCGCCCTCGCGGTAGAGCTGGCTGGCCAGGGTATCACGGGCCCGCTCGAAGGCCCCGCGCTCCGCGGCGGGGACGGGTTCGCCGTTCGCGAGGTCGATCCGGCGGGAGTCCTTGGCGACGCCGTTCACCCGGAACTCGTAGTGAAGGTGGGGGCCGGTCGCGAGACCGGTGCTCCCGACGTAGCCGATCACCTGCCCCTGGGATACCCGGGTGCCGGACCGGATCCCCGAGGCAAAGCCGCGGAGATGGCCGTAGCGGGTGGTGATGCCGTTCGCGTGGGTCAGCTCGACCAGGTTGCCGTATCCCCCGGCCCGGCCGGCGCGGAGAATGGTCCCGTTTCCGGCCGCCATCACCGGAGTTCCAGGAGTGGCGGAATAGTCGGTGCCCTGGTGCGAGCGGTAGCGGTTCAGCACCGGGTGGAAGCGGGAACGGGAAAAACTGGAAGAGATCCGCCGGAACTGCAACGGCGCCCGGAGGAAGGCCCGTTTGAGGGAATTGCCCTCCTCGTCATAGAAGCTTTCCTGGCCCTTCTGGCCCCGGAAACGGAAGGCCGGGAGCGACTTGCCGGCGATGCGGAGATCCGCCGCCAGGATCTGCCCGAACCGCACCTCGCCCTCTTCCGAGACCATGCGCTCGATCAAAACCTGGTACGCATCACCGCTGCGGATGTCGCGGGTGAAATCCACCTGCCACATGTAGGTGTCGGCCAGGTCCCAGGCCAGCCGAACCCGTTCCGCCCCGTTGAGCAGCGAGTCGTTCACCTGCTGGTCGAGGGCGACATAGAGCGACTGGTTGATGTCGCCCTCGAGCCGGAGGGTTTGGGCCCGCCATGCGATGGGCCGGGAGACCGCGTTCCACTCGGCGCCGTTCCAGTCCATGGCGATCCGGCTCTCGGGCCCGCTCCGGAAGACGATCTGGGACGGCGTCGAGTCGGCCCCTTCCCGGCGAAACGCGAACACCAGCCCCGGCCGGAGCCGGCGCGGGTCGACCCTGCCCTCGGCGACCAGAGCGGAGACGGCAAGCCCGCTGACCTGGTTGCGGGCGAAGAGGTCGGAGAGGGTTTCCCCGTGCCGCAGCGTATCACTCGACTCCGTGAAGGCGCGGGTGACGACGATCGGGGTGGCGACGTGCAGCCGCTGCCAGGGCCACTCGTTCCGGAGGGCAAAGGTCGCGGCGAAACCGAGCACCGCGACGGGCAACAGGGTCCGGAGGATTCGCATCAGTCCATCTGCCTCCGGATGAAGGTCGGGATTTCCATGTCAGGCACGTCGCTCGCCGGGTTGACCGCCTTCTTGGGAACATCCGGCTTGGGCTCCGGGCGCGGCTCCCGCGCGGCCGCGGCCAGCGGGGGCGGCGTCGCCCGCTTGGAGGGGAACGCGAGCACCCCGGGAGCGCTGGGCTGGATCTGCCGCGGATCCCCGGTGACCGCGCGGTCGAATCCGGTCGCTATGACGGTGACGCGCACTTCGCCGTGCATCGCCGGGTCGGACGCGGCGCCGAAGATGATCTCGGCCTCGTCGCCGGCGGCGTCGTGGATGATCTCGCTGATCTGGGTGGTCTCGCCCAGGGTCAGGTCTTCGCCGCCCACGATGTTGATCAGCACCCCGGTCGCGCCCGAGATGGAGACGTTGTCGAGGAGCGGGCTGGAGATGGCCTGCTGGGCCGCTTCCATGGCCCGGTTCTCGCCCCGGCCGATACCGGTCCCCATCAGCGCCGCCCCGCCGTTCTGCATGACGGTGCGGACGTCGGCGAAGTCCACGTTGATGATGCCGGTGCGGGTGATCAGGCCGGCGATGCCCTGGGTGGCGTGGAGCAGGACTTCGTCGGCCTTCTTGAGCGCGTCCTGAAAGGGAATCCCCTTTCCCACCACCGCCAGCAGCCGCTCGTTGGGCACCACGATCATGGTGTCCACGTTCTTCCGCATTTCGGCGATGCCCATTTCGGCCTGGCGCATCCGCTTGCGGCCTTCGAAGAGGAACGGCTTGGTGACGATGCCAACCGTGAGGGCGCCACCTTCGCGGGCCATCTGGGCAATCAGCGGCGCCGCTCCGGTCCCGGTGCCGCCGCCCATGCCGCAGGTGACGAAAACCAGGTCGGCATTCTGGATCGAGCCGGCCACCTCGTCCCGGTTCTCCTCGATGGCCTGGCGTCCGATCTCCGGCCGCGCCCCCGCGCCTAGTCCGCGGGTCAGCTTCCGGCCGATCTGGACCTTGACATCCGACTTGCTCGAGAGCAGCGCCTGGCTGTCGGTATTCACCGAGATGAACTCGACACCCTGCAGCTGCTCGTCGATCATCCGGTTTACCGCGTTGCCCCCACCCCCGCCCACACCCACGACCTTCATGCGGGCGTTTTGCGCCGTGTTCTCTTCGAGCTCGAAGATCATGGAATCACCTCAGTCGACTGGCGGAAGGGTAAACACACTCTGCACTCTGCACTCTAGAAGAAGTCCTGTAACCACCGCTTCACCGGCCCCAGCACTTTCTCCATGTTCTGGGACCGGCGGCCCCCGGTGCCGAACCCGGACAGCGCGGCTTGCCGGGCCCCGTAAAGCAGCAAGCCCGCCGACACCGCCATCCGGGGCGAGTCCACGCTGTCGGCCAGGCCGCTCAGCCCCTGGCCCGGCTTGCCGACCCGGGCCGGCATCGCGAAGACGTCCCGGGCCAGCTCGACAATCCCCGGCGCCAGGGCCCCGCCACCGGTCAGGACTACCCCGGCGGGCAGCCGCTGGTGGAACCCGGCCCGGGTCATTTCGTCCCGGGCGAATTCGAGGACTTCCTGCAGCCGCATGTGCATAATATGCGCAAGCACTCGCCGCTCCGCGTTCCGGGGTCCCTGGCCCGGCGTGCTGGGCAGCCCGATGATATCGCTGTCCGGGACCAGCGGCTCGTAGGCCGCCCCGAACCGCTCCTTCAGTTTTTCGGCATCCTGCTGGGTAACCTGAAGCCCGTGGACGATGTCCCCGGTCACGTGGCCCCCGGCGCAGAGCAGCGATCCGGTGTGCCGGATCTTGCCGCCCTGGAAGATCGCGACGTTGGTGGACCCGCCGCCCAGCTCGACCAGGGCGCACCCCAATTCCAGTTCGTCCGGCGTCAGGGTGGCCAGGGATGCCGCCAGCGGCTCCAGCACGAACTCCGCGACGTTGAACCCGGCCCGCTCGACGCACTTCTTCAGGTTGAGCAGCACGCTGCTGAGCACGGTGACCAGGTACACCTCGGCCTCCAGCCGCGAGCCGGTCATGCCGATGGGCTCGCTGATCCCGGGCTGCTGGTCGATAAGATAATCCTGCGGAATCGCGTGCAGCAGTTCATGGTCCCGGCCGAACGACACGTTGCTGGCCATGTCGTTCACCCGGGCCACGTCCCCGGTGCGGATCTCCTCGCCCGTCACCGACACCATGCCATGGGAACTGCGCCCCGCCACGTGTTCGCCCGCGATGCCGCAGTAGGCGGCGCCCACTTCCACGCCCGCCATGCGCTGGGCGTCCTTCATCGCCTTGGCGATGGCGCGGGTGGTCTCCTCGATGTCGCGGACCACGCCCCGCCGGATGCCGCTGCTCCGCTCGACCCCCACGCCCAGTATCCGGGCTACCGGCGCCCGGACGTCGCCGGATACCTCGGCGATGGTCGCCGCCACCTTGCTGGTGCCCAGGTCGAGGGCGGCGACCAGCCGCTGCACGGGCGGCGTCATCCCCGCCTCCGCCGCACCACGACGACCTGGTCCGCAAAGCGCCCGTCCAGCTCGGCATAGCTCTGGTTCTTCCGGGCGAGGTCCGCCGCCACCGCTGTCACTGCCAGGATCGCCTCCGCTGATGCATCGGGTCGGAACCAGTACCGCAGGGAATCCACTTCGAGGACGACGTCCCTCCGCGACCGGGACGCGAGGTTGATCCGGGCGAACAAGCCGGGATCCACCGCCAGCACCTGGGCCAGCAACCCGGCCACCGCGGAATCACGCTTCGCCATGATCGGCAGGTCGGGCGCCGCCAGCGCCGGGTCAAAGGGCAGCGCCCGGCCGTGCTCATCCACCAGGTTCAGGCCGCCCTCCCCCGGGGCCAGCGCCACCGGCCGAGCCTCTTCGATGTCCACCCGCAGGGTACCGGGAATCCGCCGGGACACCGAGACCTTCCGCACGCCGGGCACCGATCCCAGCCGCTCGGCGACGCCGTCCAGCCCGTCGAAGATGCTCGCGCTGTCCCCCAGCCGGATGGCGGGGACCAGCCGGTCCGGGGTCAGGTAGGTCGTGCCGTGGAACTCGACCCGACGCAACCGGAAGAAGTCGAGATCCCGGGCCAGCGGGGGTAACCCGAACCAGAGGCCGGCGGCCACTGCCGCCGCGGCCAGCACCCGCCACCCCGGCTTCAGCCGGCGACGAGCCACTCCGCCAGTTCCCTTCCGACCCGGGTAATGTCCCCGGCACCCAGCGTCAGCACCACGTCGCCTGGTTCGATCGCGTCCAGGACCGCCCGGCCCAGGTTTTCCCGCGCCGGCTCGAACACCGCCTCGGCGCCGGCCGCCCGTGCCGCATCGGCGACCTGCCGCCCGCTGACCCCGGCGACCGGCGTTTCCCGGGCCCCATAGATCTCGGAGACGATCACCAGGTCGGCAGCGGCCAGCGCCCGACCCATATCCGCGCCGTGGGCTACGGTCCGGGAGTAAAGATGCGGCTGGAAGACCGCGACCAGCCGGCGGCCCGGATAGGCCTGTCGAGCCGCCGAAAGCGTGGCGGCCAGCTCGGAATGGTGGTGGGCGTAATCGTCCACCAGGGCCACCCCCCCGAACTCGCCCAGCCGCTCGAACCGCCGTCCCAGCCCGCCATAGACGGCGAGGGCACCCAGCGCGGCCTCGAGGTCCGCCTTCATGGCCCACACCACGCTCAGGGCGCCCGCCGCATTGCGCAGATTGTGGAGCCCGGGAACCGCCAGCCGGAGGCCGACCGTACGGCCATCCGGAAACCGCACCCGGGCCCGCGACCCGGAAGGTCGCTGTTCGATCTCTTCCAGCGCGATCGCTGCGTCGCCGGTGCCGAACCAGAAATGACGGTTGGATAACCGGTTTCCCACCCGTCGAGCCCCGGCATCATCGGCACCCAGGAATGCCACCTCGGCCCGCCCGGCAAACTCGACAAAGGCATCTTCCAGTGCCTGGACCGACCCGTAACACTCCAGGTGATCCGCCTCGACGTTGTTGACGACGGCGTAGGTCGGTCGCAGTGTCAGGAATGCCTGGTCGTATTCATCGGCTTCCACGACGAAGATCCGGTCCCCCGCCAGCTTCGCGTTGCCACCCCACTCGGCCACCCGGCCCCCGGCTAACCCGGTGGGTTCCAGGCCCGCCGCCGTGAGTGCCAGGGTCGTCATTACGGTTGTGGTCGTCTTGCCGTGGGTGCCGGCCAGCGCCACCGTGGTCCCGCCGGCGATCAGCTGCGCCAGCGCCTCCTTGCGAGGGATCACCGGGACGCCGGCCCCCCGGGCCGCGACCAGTTCGGGATGATCCGCCGGCACCGCGGCGGTCACCACGAGCGCTCGAGCCCCGGTGACATGGGCCGGATCGTGCCCCTGGATCACCGTTGCCCCCGCCGCGGCGACGTCCCCGGTGCCGCTCAGGTCGCCATCGCACCCGCTTACCAGAACACCTCGGCGACGCGCGACAAGCGCCAGAGCGCTCATACCCGCACCGCCGATTCCCATGAAGTGGACAGGTCGGGAATCCGAGGGGTCGAAAAGATCCATCGTTGGTGAGCTAATCTATAATCTTTTCACGAGTTGCGAAAGACAGCAGGATCGTGGAAATGTCGAAAGAATAGACACTTGGGAGAACTTACCTACCCCCATTTGGGCCGGATGACCCGGCAAGCAGGGCGAGGAGGTGCGCGACAATTTCGGCGGCTGCCAGGGGCCGGCCACGGGTCGACGCAGCCACGCTCATGGCCCGCCGCCGGACGGGGTCGGCCAGCAGCCCCTCGATAGCCTCCCCGAGTGAGCCCTCGGTCAGCTCTGACTGGGGGAGGTGGATCGCCGCCCCCGCCTCGGCCAGGGCGCGCGCATTGGAGGACTGGTGATCCGCCGCCGAGGTGGGAAGCGGAATCAGGATGCCGGGAAGCCCGTGAGCGCACATCTCCGCGATGGTGATGGCACCGCCCCTCGCCACGGCCAGGTCCCCCGCGGCCATGGCGTCCGACATCGGGTCCAGAAAATCGAAGACCTGCACCAGCGGAGGGCGGGCGTAGCCACGGAACTGGTCGTACGTCCCCCGGCCGGTCGCCCACAGGAGCGCGGTATCCCGGCCCCCGCCACCGTCGAGCCAGGCGGCAATCGCGCGATTGATGGCGAGCGCGCCCTGGCTGCCACCGGTTACGAGCACAACCGGGAGGCCTTGCGGAATCCCCAGGCGCGCCCGGGCGGCCTCGCGCCGGCCAGCGGCTGGAGGAACGATTGGATTGCCAGTATCGAACACCGTGGTGCGAGGACCCGGCTCGAGGTAGTGGCGGGCTTCCGGGAGCCCGAGGTAGACATGATCCACCCGGCGGGCGAGCCAGCGGGTGGCAAGGCCGGGAAAGGCGTTCTGCTCCTGGATAGCGGTGGGAATGCCGCGCCGGTGGGCCAACCATACCAACGGCCCGGAGGCGTACCCGCCGGTCCCCACCACCAGCATCGGCTGTTCCTGGTGGAGCAGCGTCCGCATCTGGCCCATGAGCCGCGCCGCGATGAACGGCCAGCGGATGTTCTTCCACCATTGTCGCCGATAGATCGGCTCGGCCGCCAGCAGGTGATAGCGGTAGGGACGGGCCGGCAGGAGGTGGCTTTCGACACCCCGGGTCGCGCCGACCAGGACGGGCTCGAGATCGGGCCGCGCCTCTCGCAGAGCGCTGGCGATCGCCAGAGCGGGCATGAGGTGGCCGCCAGTGCCACCCCCCGTAACGATGACTCGCCCAGGCCTGCTCACTGGCAGACCTGGACGAGCCCGAACCACGTTGGAATGCGCTGCGGAAGAATGATTACGCTCGGGTGAATCGGGTTATCTCCTCGCTTTCACTTTCCGCGAAATTCCCCGTAAGGGGGGGCGGAGGCCGTGGGCCGGCGACGGAGCCACGAAGCCGAGCCTTCTGCCTTCTCTCCCCCTGTCGTGCCCCCGTGCCCCCTTGCCGCCTTGCCCCCTTTAGTTGGGCGTCAGCGTGTAGCTGGGGGCGTTGGCGAGGTCGGTGACCGCCTTCGTCAGCATCCTCACCTTGGCCTGGTCGCGGGCACTATTCGTTTCGTTCTGGACCCGGGCGGCCAACTGGGTCAGCGCGTTCTTGCGGGCGTCGCCGGAGAGGCGTTCCGCCCGGCCCAGTTCCTCCCGGATCGAGGCGATCCGGCCCTTGTCCATCCCGTTGGACCGCTCCAGCTGGTCGAGATAGGCACCCACCAGCGCGGTCGAGGGCGGCCAGGTGTACTGCGGCTGCCCCTGGGTGTTGAAGTACGCCAGGCGCACCGACTTGGCCGCATCGATCTCGTTCTGGGACAGCAGCGGGCTCGGCGTCAGGTCGAGAATATCCAGGCCCCGGGCAATCTCCGAGCTGTAGATATTGCCATTGTACCAGTAGGCCGACCACGACCCCGCGCTGCCCAGCCGGGTCGAATCCACCGGGCCCCGGTCGAAGAACGCAATCTCCTTCGGATGGGCGGCATCGGTGAAGTCGAAGACCGAGATCCCGCCCTGGTACCAGGCCTGCACCATGATGTCGCGGCCCGGCACGGGAATCAGCGACCCGTTGTGGGCCACGCAGTTCTCGTTGGAGGTCTGCGCCGCCGGCATCTTGTAGTAACTCTGGAACTCCATCTTCTTGTTCGCGTTCAGCGTGAAGATGGCGTTGGCGCCCCATTCCGGCCGGTCGGTGGCCCGGCACTTGGGCCCGCCGCCCCCGCCCCATTCGTCGGAGAAGAGGATCTTGCTGCCGTCGTTGTTGAAGGTGGCCGAGTGCCAGTAGGAGAAATTGGAATCCGCCACGGCATCGATCCGGCGAGGATTGGTCACGTCGCTGATATCCAGCAGAAGCCCGTATCCGCCGCATGCGCCACCCGCCAGGCCCAGCGCGGGGTACACCGTAATATCGTGGCACTGGTTGGGACCGGGACGCGGTGCGTTGGGGTCGCCAGCCGGCTGGCCGCCTACCAGGACCGCGATAATTCCCGGCATTGCCGTCCGAAGCGCCGCGCTGTCGGCCGCAGTTGGGGCACCGGTGCCGTTGCGGGCCTTGACCACGCTGTCCAGCATGGGCCGGACGAAACCATCGGGCAGGACGATCTCATTGCCCTGAATGGTGGCGGTATAGCCGCCCCGCGCGCGCGCTGCCTCAGCTCTCGCTTTCGCCTCGGCGACGTCCTGGGGAGCTTCCCCGTGGGTGGGCGGAGCGACCAGGTTCTCGAAGATCCGGGGAGAATTCGCGATATGCGCGCGGGTGGGATCGGCCAGCGGCACCTGGATGACCTCGATCCGGAACAGGGAAGAGTTGGGATCCTTATCCGGCGCCATCCGGGAGCAGCCCGGCATCTCGGAGGGCGACCGCACGTTCGCGGAGCCGCTCACGTAGATGTAGACGTTGTCCCTGTCCTTCGGGTCTTCTACGACCGTGTGAGTATGCGAGCCCCGGCAGGTCTGCACGTTGGCGACATACTTCGGGTTCGCGATATCGGTGATGTCAAAAATCCGGATGCCGCGCAGCCGGTCCGGGCTCACCGAGTCCTGCACCCCCTGGACGCCGCAGTCCACCCGTCCGCCCATGCCCTCGCCGGACACGAACAGCAGGTTCTTATATACCGACACGTCGCTCTGCGACGCCGGACAGAGGTACTCGGTCTTCAAGGTCGGTTGGGCGGGATTACTGATATCCCAGACCTGGAAACCGTTGTAGTTCCCCTGGATCGCGTACTGGCCGGTAAAGGCCAGGTCGGAGTTGGTGACGCCCTTGAACTTGGGCGCCGCTGGCGTGTTGGCGACCACCCGCATGTTCCAGGTCGCCTCCTCGGCGTCGGTCAGCCCGGCTCGGAGGCCAACCCGCGGGTCCGGCGAAGGGGCCGCCGTTGCCCCGGTGTTCACCGAGCCGGCGGAGGAGCATCCCAGCGCCCCGGCCAGCCCAAGCAGGAGCGCGGCGGAAAAGCTGGAGCGGATTCGTGACGTCTGTGTCTTCATGGGGCAGGTTCTCCAGAAGGTAACGAAACGAGCATGCCTTTCAAGCGCTCGATTTCAGTGGTCTGTTCGGCATTCATGTCGGAGGCAAACTTGAAGACGAAATCGTCCTGCGCCGCCCCCGGCGCGGCAAGCAACTCCCGCACCATGGCGAGGGCGCCTTCGTGGTGCTGGATCATATAGGTCAGGAACAGCCGGTCGAACTCGGTACCCCGTGCAGCATCCAGCCGGGCGAGCTGGTCGGCCGAGAGCATCCCCGGCATGTGCATGGAGTGGTCCATCGGGTGCGCGGCATCCGGCACCGGCTTGCCCCGTTCGGTGAGCCACTGAGTCATCAACGTGATGTCGTCGGTCTGCCCCACCACAATGCGCTCGGTGAGGGTCCGGATCTGCCGGTTGGCCCCGTGGCTGGCCGCCCACCCGCTGATCAAGATAGCCTGGGTATGGTGCGGGATCATCCCCGTCAGGAAGTGGACATCCGCATCCGTATAGGCCTGCATCGGCCGAACCGGCCCCGCCGTCGCCGTCGAGGCCGGGGCACATCCCTGCAGGAGGGCCACGGCCGCCCACGCAGCCAAGACGAACGAACGACGAAGAGGTTTCATCATGAGATCCCGGGTACGCTGGTGTCGGTTGTGTTAAGTATAACGGGAAAGTGGCCTCCCGGGATTCTACGGGTTTCTCTCCGCGCCGCGCTTCCCCCCGCGGGCCGGGGCCGGCCGGCCCCGCTGCCTCCCGATATTGATCAGGATGCCGGTCCCGACCATGGAGATCAGCAGGCTGCTCCGTCCATGGGACATGAACGGCAGCGTGAGGCCGGTGGTGGGCATCAGGCCCATGGTCACCGCCATATGAAGGAAAGCGGAGACCCCGACCGCCGCCGTCAGCCCGACGGCGAGATACTGGCCGAAGGGATCGCTGGCGGTGCGGGCGATCCGGAACCCCATCCAGCAGAAGGTCGCGAAGAGCAGCACCACGACGCACACCCCCAGAAATCCCCATTCTTCCCCGATGGTGCTGAACAGGAAGTCTGAATAGGCGTAGGGAACGTAGCCCAGCTTCTGCTGCCCTTCCCCGAACCCCTGCCCCAGGATCCCGCCGCTGCCAAAGCCAATGATGGACTGGGCCAGCTGGAAGCCGGCTCCGGTGTCGGTGCTGCCGCCGTCCAGGAAGGCGGTAAACCGGCGAATCCGGTATTCCACGTCCGAGATCTGGTTGGCCACCAGGAGCACCGCCCCAAAGGCAAGCAGCAGGAAGTGCCCGATCTTGGCGCCGGCGGTAAACAGCACCAGCATGCCCAGCAGCCCCACCAGGGTCGCCATGGACAGGTTGGGCTGCAGGAGAATCAGGAGCGAGACGAAACCGATCACCAGCAGAAAGGGAAGTACGCCTTTCTTGAACTGGCGGACCTGCTCTCCCTTCTTGGCCGCCAGCATCGCGCACCAGATGACGATAACCAGGCGGGCCATCTCGCTGGGCTGAAAATTGACCGGCCCGATGTCCACCCAGCGCCGGGCCCCGTTGCGGAGCGGAGCGATACCATGGGTGAAAGGCAGCAGGGGAATGACCAGAAAGACCAGGATGCCCAGGAGGAGCGGCCACGCCAGCCGCTGCCAGAGCCGGTAATCCAGCCGGGACACGATCAGCAGCGCGACCCCGCCCACCGCCGCCCCGCTCAATTGGGACAGGGTGTACCCGAGGCCGATGTTCTCCCCCGAACTGCTGGAGAGGAGACTCGCCGCCCCGTACATGCTGGCGATACCGAACACGATCATGGTCGCCGTGACCACCGCGAGCAGCCGGGTTTCCCAGCGGAGTTCCCCCGGATGCAGAATGGCGGGGCCGCTCACAGCGCCTCCACCGCGGCCCGGAACTGGGCGCCGCGGTCCTCATAGTTCCGGAACATGTCATAGCTGGAGCAGGCCGGGGACAACAGCACCACGTCCCCCGGCTGGGTCGCCTTGCGGGCCCGCTCGATGACATCGGGGAACCCGTTCCCCCGGATCACTTTGATCCGGCCGGCGAGTTCGCGCTCCACCTGGTCGCCGGCCTCCCCGAACGCCACCACCGCCCGGCACCGTTCCCGCAGCCGGTCGACCAGCCCCGCGTAGGGTTCCCCCTTGTGGCGGCCGCCCAGGAGCAGGACGTAGGGCCGGTCCATCGCGTCCAGCGCCACCGCGGTCGACGCGATATTGGTCGCCTTGGAGTCATTCACCCAGAGCACGCCGCCCACTTCGCGGACCGGCTCCATCCGGTGCGGCAGGGAGCGGAAGGTCCGCAGCCCCTCGGCGATGGCCTCCCGCCCCGCTCCGGCTGCCTCGGCCGCCAGCGATGCGGCCAGCGCGTTGGCCACGTTGTGATCGCCCAGCAGGGAAAGCTCTTCCCTCTTGAGGAGCACCCCGCGACCCAGCATCAGCCGTCCCCGGGCCCGGTCGAACCAGCCTTCGGCCTTGCCCTGGACCGAGAACCGCCGCCGGGTGCCGGCCGCGCCGTCGCTCATCGCCAGGGCGCGCTCATCGTCGCCGTTGACCACCCAGATGGACGCGGCGTGGGCATGCAGAAACAGGCGCGCCTTGTCCGCGAAGTACGCGTCCAGCGAGTCGTACCGGTCCAGGTGGTCGGGGGCCAGGTTGGTCAGGACTCCGACCGCCGGCGCGAAGTGGGCGCTGTCGTGCAGCTGAAACGACGACACCTCCACGGCAAGCCACGCATAGGGTTCGTCCTCCATGACGGCCTGGGATAGCGGGATCCCGATATTCCCGGCCGCGGACGCCCGTTGCCCCGTCGCCTGGAGCAAATGGGCGATGAGCGCGGTGGTGGTCGTCTTCCCGTTGGTCCCCGTCACCGCGATGCAGCGGGTCGCTGGATCGAGCCCGAGGAAACCGACATCAATCTCGGAGTGCACCGGGATCCCGGCGGTGCTCGCGGTGGCCAGGGGCGGCGAATGGGGAGGAAACCCCGGCGACACCACGACCGCCGCGGCCCGCTTGATTCGCATAAGGTCATGCCCGCCCAACTGCACCGACGCCCCGCCCCGTCCCAGCGGGGCCGTGCGCTTCTCGAGATCGGGGCCGCTCTCCAGCTCCGAGGCGTATACCTTTATCCCCCGCGACAACAGCAGCCGGGCGGCCGCGATCCCGCTCCGTCCCAGCCCCAGCACCGCCACTTCCCGGCCCCGTTCCCGCCACTCGTCGAGCAGCATCAGCGCACCTTGAGCGTGGCGAAGGCCAGCATCGCGCAGAACATGCCCAGGATATAGAACCGGGTCACCACTGTCGTCTCGGCCCAGCCCATCTTTTCGAAGTGGTGATGCAGCGGTGCCATCCGGAAGACCCGGTGGGCATCGGCGTACTCCCTGCCCCGGGTGCGCTTGAACCACTTGTAAGTCCCGGTCTGCACCAGGACCGAAATCGCTTCCACCACGAAGACTCCCCCGATGACGAGTAGCAGGAATTCCGCCTTGAGCAGGATGGCCACCGTGCCCAATGCACCCCCGATGGCCAGGCTGCCGGTATCGCCCATGAACACCTGGGCGGGATGGGCGTTGAACCAGAGGAAGCCGAGGCTGGCGCCCATCAGCGCGGTCAGGAAGATGGCCAGTTCGCCGGCGCCGGGCAGGTAGAAGAGGTTGAGGTAATTGGTGGCGTCCACCCGTCCGAAGACATAGGCGAAGAAGGCAAAGGCGGCAGCCGCGATCGCGGTGAGGCCGGTCGCCAGTCCGTCCAGCCCATCGGTCAGGTTCACCGCGTTCGTGGTCCCCGTGATCACCGTCGTTACGAACGCCACGAAGACGACCGGCGCGAACACCACGACCAGGTACTTGAAAAAGGGCAGCGTAGTGGCGGTAATGGGCATGATGGCCGGGTCCACCACCGGCTTGTAGTAAAGCACCAGGGCCAGCACCAGCCCGAAGGTGATCTGACCCACCAGCTTCCACTTGGCTACCAGGCCGCGCGACTTGCCCTGGACGATCTTGAGATAGTCGTCGAGGAACCCGATGCACCCCATCCACAGGGTGGCCAGCAGGGCATAGATGACGAACCGGTTGTCCAGCCGGGCCCAGAGCAGGGTCGGAATCACCGCCGAGATGAGGATGATGATTCCGCCCATCGTGGGGGTTCCCCGTTTCCCCTGGTGAGTCGCCGGACCTTCGGCCCGGATCACCTGGCCGATCTTCCGCGCCCGAAGAAACCTGATGATGCCCGGCCCGATCAGAAAGGCGATCAGCAGGGCGGTGACGGTCGCACCCGCTGCCCGGAAACTGATATAGTTGAACAGGTTGAACAGGAGGTACCGATCGCCCAGCGGAGCAAGGAGATGATAGAACATCGGCGCTTACAGTCCGGGGCGGCGGGCGGCGTGGATGACTTCAATGCGAGGGTGCAATGCCGACTCCTAAGTAAGGTAAGATCGTTTCCAGCGCCACCCCGCGGGATGCCTTGAGTACGATCAGCTCGTCTCCCTGGAGCCGGTCCGCCAGGCGGGGGCCCAGTTCGGCCGGGTTCGACGCCGTGAGCAGCCGCTCCCCCAGGGTCGCCCGGTGCGACTCGAGTGCCGGCACGAAGTCTCCCACCGCGGCCAGGATGTCCGGCTGGAGCGCCACCAGCCGCTCGGCGATCTCGGCGTGCAGCCGGGGGGAATCCGGGCCCAGTTCCCGCATGCTCCCCGCCACGAAGACCAGGCGTCGCCGGTCCCGCATCGCCCGGGCCGTGGCGATCGCGGCCCGGAACGAACTGGGGTTCGCATTGTAGGCGTCGTGGACAATGGTGAAACCGCCCGACTCCAGCAGTTCACCCCGCCCGCCGGGCAGCACCAGCGCGGAAAGCGCCCCCGCCGCGCGGACCGGGTCCAGTGGGAGTTCCCGGACCAGCGCCCACGCCAGCATCGCGTTGGCCACCTGGTGCTCCCCGCGAAGGGGCAATGTGACCTGGTGCCCGTCCACCGTGAACATCGATCCGCCGTCGGCGTTGATGGTCAGCGACGAGGGACACACAATGGCGCCCTTGAGTCCCGCCGTGATCACCCGCCCGGCCACCTCACGCGCCCGCGCTGCCAGTTCCGGAGGGTCCGTCCCCACGATGGCGAGCGGAGCCCCCTGGGCCAGCGACACCTTCTCGCGCATCACCCCGTCCAGCGAGCCGAACCCTTCGAGGTGCGATTCGGCGACAGTAGTAATTAACACGGTCGAGGGCTCAATGATGGCCCGGGCCCGGGCAATCTCGCCCGGCAGGTTGGCCCCCGCTTCGATCACCAGGGCTTCCGCGTCCGCCGGCGCCCCGAGGATGGTCTGGGGAATGCCCACCAGGTTGTTAAAGTTGGACCTGGTCGCGTGGGTCGTGAACCGGGTTCCCAGGATCGCCGCCGTCATTTCCTTGGTGCTGGTCTTCCCATTGCTGCCGGTGATCGCGATGACCGGCCCGGCAATCTGCCGGCGCCGCCGGCGGGCCAGCTGGCCATAGGCGATCAGGGTATCGGGGACTTCATAGAAATGGAGACCATCCACCGGTTCGGCGCCGGTGTGCACCACGGCCGCCCGGGCGCCGGCCTCCCGGGCCTGGTGCAGGTGGGCGTGGCCGTCAAATCGTTCACCCACCAGCGCCACGAAGAGCGCTTCGGCCCCGAGCGTTCGGGTGTCAGTCGAGATCTCGCTGAACCCGCCGTCCGGCCCCGGCTCCACCTGCAGCGCCTCGGCCACGAACGCGCTGTCGTAGTGCGTCATGACGCGGCCCGAAGCACGATGTCCCGCTCATCGAACGGCAGTTTGTCGGCTCCCACCACCTGGTAGGTTTCATGGCCCTTGCCAGCCAGCAGGATAGTATCGCCCTTGCGGCCCAACGCCAGCGCGGCGAGGATGGCATCGCGCCGATCGGGAATGCGCTGATGCGGCTTGCCGCCCATGCCCCGCTCGATCTCGTCGATGATGCCGTCGGGATTCTCCGTCCGGGGGTTGTCCGAGGTGACGATGGGAACATCGGCGCCCTCGGCCGCGATGCGGCCCATCAGCGGCCGCTTCCCCCGGTCGCGGTCGCCGCCGCATCCGAACACGACGATCAACCGCCCAGTGGTCAGCGGCCGCAATGCGTCCAGGGCCCGTTCCAGCGCGTCCGGTGTATGCGCGTAGTCGCGTAGCACCACGCAGGGCGATTCGGTGAGCACCTCCATCCGTCCCGGCACCTGGGGCGACGTCTCCAGCCGGGCGATGACGTCCGTGAACGGCACGCTCAGCGCCAGGGCGGCCGCCGCGGCACCTATCGCGTTGGCCACGTTGTAATCACCCAGCAGAGGGAGCCGGACCGGGGCACGCCCCCACGGCGTGGTCAACTGAAACATGCTGCCGGCACTATCCAGGCGCAGATCGGCGGCCCGGACATCGGCGGCCGGATGCTGCCCGAATGTAATGCGATGGGCCCCGGGTTCCTTCAGGGCAGCCCAGGCCGGGTCATCCAGGTTGACCACCTCGTACCCCGAGGGCTGCAACAGGCCCCGCAGGCGCAGCTTGGCGGCGAGATACTCCTCCATGGTGCGGTGGTAATCGAGGTGGTCCTGGGTCAGGTTGGTGAACACCGCCGCCGCGAACGCGAGGTCATCCAGCCGGCGCTGGTCCAGCGAGTGGGAGGACGCCTCCATCACCACGGTGCGGACCCCGCGGCCCACCAGGGTAGCCAGCGTCGCCTGTAGATCCACGGGACCTGGGGTGGTCAGCGAACCCGCGGTGGAAGGGACCCGGTCACCTTCGCCGTCGAACGCACCCAGGGTTCCAATACTGCCCGCCTGGTCGCCACCGTTCAGCAGATGGCGGGCCAGCGCGGTGGTCGTGGTCTTTCCATTGGTGCCGGTCACGCCCACCAGGGTAAGGTGGTCGGCGGGCCGGCGGTGCCAGGCAGTGGCCGCAACCGCGGCCGCCCGGCGTCCGTCCGTGACTACGATCTCGGGCAACCCGCTTCCCTGCGCCGCCTCCACCACCAGCGCCGCCGCGCCCCGGGCCACTGCGTCGCCGACAAACCGGTGGCCATCGGACTGGGTCCCCCGCACCGCGATGTACAGGTTGCCCCGCTCGAGCTGCCGGGTGTCGTCGGTGATGCCGGTGAGGCGGGGCACACTGCCCGGGACGGAGACGACCAGCCCCTCGCGGCGGAGCGCGGTGACGATCTGCTGGAAATCCGTCATTCGGCCCACACCGCCACGGCGCGGCCCACCCGCACCGAATCCCCCGCGGCCGGCGAGGTTCGGACGACGCGGCCGCTGCCGCGGAGGACCACCTTGAACCCGCGGCGGTGCAGCGCGGCGACGGCCCGGCGCAGCGGCATCCCGCCGGTCGGAGGGACCTCGGCGAGGGCCCGGCCAGCGGAACTATCCGGCTGGTAGGGCCACGCGACGGCCACCACCGGAACGGACACGGAGGGCTCCGCCACCGACCGGGTCTGGGCAGGCACCGACTGGATACCCAGCCGGTTTCGGTCGATCGCGACCTGCCGGGACGCCAGGGCCTGCTGCAACATGAGCCGAGTGAGCGGTGCCGCGACCTGGCCGCCGTAGTAATCCCCGGTGGGATTATCAATTTTCACGATGACCACGAGTTGGGGATCGGCGGCGGGAAAGAGCGCGGCGAACGATGCGGTGTATTCGCCTTTGACGTACCGGCCATTCTCGAAACGGACCGCCGTCCCGGTCTTGCCGATCAGGGTGTAGTTGGCCAGCTGGGCCCGTTCGCCGGTCCCGCCTTCTCCCACTGCCCCGCCCAGGTATTCGCGGAGCCGGCTGGCGATCTCGGGGCTGACCGACCGCCTCACCGGCTCCGGCCGGCGGCGGTAGATCACGTCCCCGCCCGGAGCCTGCACCTCGCGGACCAGGGTCGGCGACAGCAGAATCCCGTCGTTGGCGATGGCGCCATACGCGGCGGCCAGTTGCACCGGTGTGACCTGGAATTCGTAGCCCATGGCCACGCTGGCCCTGGTGAACGCCGGCTTCCACCGGTGGGGCAGTTGCAGCCGGCCCCGGGACTCCGAAGGAAACTCCACCCCGGTGGGACTGCCGAAGCCGAAATCCCGGAGCGCGGTGAATTGCTCCTCGGGGAGCAGCCGCTCCGAGAATTTCGCCATGGCGACGTTGCTGGAGACACTGATCGCCTGGGCCAGCGTCAGGCTGCCTTCGGAACGATGGGTGTCTTCGATCTTCCGCAGCCCGGTGCCGCCCACCGGCATCATCCAGAGGCCATGCTCCGCAAAGACCGCGTCGGATTCCTGCACCTTGCCGTAGTGGAGCAGCGCCGCGGCGGTAAAGAGCTTCGCGGTAGAACCGGGCTCGAACGGATCGGTGAACATCGTGGGCCGCGCGGTCATGGCGCCGCCGGCGCCGACTTGCCGGCTGGCGAGGGCCAGGAGCTCCCCGTTCCGGGGATCGTAGAAGACCACGTCCCCGCCTTCCGCCCTCAGGCTCCGCACCGCGTCTTCGAGGCCGCTCTCCGCGATCTCCTGTAGCTCGTGGTCAATCGTCAGAAACACGCTGTTGCCCGCCACCGGCTCACGGATGAGCCGCGAGGGCGACTCGTACCGGCGGCCCTGCAAGTCGCGAAGGACGACCCGCTCCCCGGGTCGGCCGACCAGCAGGGTGTCCAATGCCACCTCCAGCCCCGACGCGCCCGATGAACCATCCGGCGCGAGCCCGCCGATAATCGACCGGGCCAGGTCGAGCGCCGGATAGAACCGGTTGTACTCCGGCTCGAGATGCACCCCCCGAAGCGCACGGACACCTTCGACCTCCGGCGCCGTGAAGGGACCATGGTAATAGAGGTAGGGTTTCCCGCTCCGGAAATCGCGGGTGAGCCGGGCCGCCGGAATGCCGAGGCTCCGGGAAGCCCGGCGGATGACGTCGCCCCGGTCGCCCACTTCGTTGGGGGCGATCCCGACGTGATAGTACTCCTGGGTGATGGCGAGCGGGGACCCGTTCCGGTCGAATATCGTCCCCCGCCGGGCCGGCATCGTTTCGTGGCGGGTACGGTGCTCCGCGGCGACCCTCGCCCAATGCCCGCCCTGGACGATCTGGAGATGCCCGGCCCGCACGATCACCGCGACCAGCGCCACCAGGAAGACCACCTCCACCGCGCGAATGCGGGCAACCGGCTTCGCCATCAGCGGGGTCCTCCGGGCGAGGGGGGCCAGCCGAAGAGTACGATCTCCGAATCACTGGGCATCCGGAGCCCGGCCTGGCCGGCGCGGTCCAGCAGGACCTGGCGACTGGACGCCGCCCGGATCCTGCGCTCCAGTTCGGCCCGCCGTCCCTCGAGCGAGGCGCGCTCTTCCCGGATCTGGGTCAACTCCCGGGCCAACCGGAACGCGGCCGTGTTCCGGGCGATGACCGCACCCGCCACGGCGAGGAAGAGGGCCAGCCAGAGCAACACCCAGTGGCGTCCCCTAATTTGCATCGTTCACCTGGAAAAACCGCAGCCGCGCGCTGCGCGCCCGCGGGTTTGTCGCGGTCTCGGCGGCGGACGGTGTAATGGGTTTGCGCGGTTCCATCGAACCCAGTGGGCGCCCCCGACAGGTGCAGACCGGCTGCCGCGGAGGGCAGATGCACCGTCGAGCCCACTCCTGGAAGAGGTGTTTGACGATTCGATCTTCCCCTGAATGGTAACTGATTACCGCCAGCGTCCCAACCGGCAACAGCGCCTCCCGGAAGACGGGGAGCGCCGTGCGCAGCCCCGCCAACTCATCGTTCACGGCGATCCGCACGGCCTGGAACAGCCGGGCGAAGTCGGCGGGTCCGGACCCCGGTCCGAGCACGGCCCGGATGGCATTGACCAGGTCATCGCTGGTGGCGAAGGGGCGTTTGGCCCGCCGCCGGGTCACCTCCCGGGCGAGCCGGCGGGCCCGGCGCTCGTCGCCATAGTCGGCGAAGATTATGCTCAGGGTCCCCTCGTCCAGGGTATTGAGCAGGTCCGCCGCGGTGCCGCCGGCCCCCATCCGCATGTCGAGGGGCGCCCCGGGCCGGAAGGTGAACCCCCGGTCCATTTCATCCAGCTGGCGGGACGACACCCCCAGATCCAGCAGGGCGAAGTCGGGCCGGAAGGCACGCACCGCGTCCAGCACCCGGTCCTCGCTGAAGCTTCCCTCGAGGTAGGTCACGTCCCGGCCGACCAGTCGCTGCCGGGCCCGATCGAGGGCTGCGGAATCCCGGTCGATCCCGAGGACACGGGCTCCCTGACGGGTGAACAGGTCAGTGTGTCCCCCGTCGCCGAGCGTAGCATCCACTACCCGGCGGGACGCGGCGGCCCGTCGGCCGATCTCCTCCTCGAGCACGGGAATGTGGTGATGGGGGCCAGGACTCATCGCTCTCCAGGCCGGCGAGTGTGCCGGGCGGCCGGCGGGAGAAGAAGAAACCCCACCGGCCGAAGCCAGTGGGGTTTCGAGAAACGGGGCTGACGGGGCTCGAACCCGCGACCTCCGCAGTGACAGTGCGGCACTCTAACCAAGCTGAGCTACAGCCCCTGAAAGAGAGCGCGCAATATAGATCGCGGACGCCGAGGGTGGAAGGGCCAGCCCGCTCCCAGTCCGTTCCTCCGATTCTCTCATTTCACCAGCTCCTTCATTCCCGCTTACCGGCAATACGCCCTGATCATGGAAGCGGTCCGGGGCTTCAGACTGTTCAGATACCCCAGGTACTGATCCACCTGCGCCGCGTTGACGCTCCGGCCGGCGTTGAGTGCCCCGATGGACTCCTGCACCAGAGTATCCTCCTGTCGGGCCATGTCGCAGGACTTCTGCCGCTCCACCTCCGGATCCAGCTTGGAAACCTGGATGACCGTAGCCAGGCCCAGGGAGTAACTGGCGTTGGGCCAGGCCCGGGTGCTGGTGGTGCTGTCCACCATGGCGCGGGCCTGGCGAGACAGCTCGGCCGCCCGCACCAGATCCTGGGGCTCCTGAAGCAGCTTGAACGCGGCGTTGACGATGACGATGGCGACATTTTCCCTGTCATCGGCGGTGCCCCGCACCTTGACTACCTCGATGAGGGGGGCCGCGTTGGCCAGCCGGTCCTGTTTGACCAGTTCATTAATCACCAACAGTGCCGGCGCCACGGTGGTGGTGTCGATGGCCAGCAGCCGGTTCGCCACCGAGACCATGCTGTCGGCCTCTCCGCGGAGGGCATAGGCGCCCAGCAACTGGCTCACCAGGGTGCTGTTGGTCGGGTTCTTGTTGACGCCGGCCTGGGCCCACTGGATCAGCCGGGCAGTGTCCGGGCTCTCCGGGGGCTGCGACGCCACCGCGGCGATCTTCATGTAGAAGTTGCTGTCCGCCTTGGTCGAATCAATCGCGTAGAGGCTCTCCAGCGCATCGACTGCGCACTTGTAGTTGTTCTCAAAGATGCAGACATTGCTCATCAGGTCGTACAACTCGGGGTTGTACTCGTCCAGGGCAAGCGCGTCCTCGGCCACCTTGCGGGCCAGGTCCAGCCGTCCCGCCGCGAGCAGGAACTGCAGCGCTTCTTTCCGAAGCTGGTCGTTGGTCGGCGCCGCCACCAGCATCTGCATGTAGGTCGTGGCCAGGCTGTTGGTGTCGCCGCGGGACTGGTACTCCTTGGCCAGCATCACCAGGGAGGGCAGGCTTTGGGGATCGCCTTCAATCGACCTGTTCAGCATGGCGATGATCGAATCAGACGGCGCGGTCCGGTCACTGGCCAGCTGGGCCAGGCAGAGATGGGCCAGGCCATTCTTGGGGTTGGTCTGCAGCGCGCGGCGGGCCGAGGTCTCGGCCTTCTTGGCATCGGTGGTCCGCTGGTCGATGCAGGCTTTCGCGTCCTTGGCCGCCTTGACGACCGGCTGCAACTGGTCGGCGATGGCGTTGCCGAAAGCGTCCAGCGCCTGGCCCTCGCTGCGGGTCGCGACGACGACGGTGCCCGCGTCATCGTTCAATCCCACCAGCCGTGCCGTCACAGTCACCCGTCCCGACTGGGACTGCGCCAACTGAGTGCTGATCAGCATGCGCGCGTTCACGGCGGACGCAAACTGGCGCTGAACCGCCGGCTGCAGAATGGCGTCCTTCGGATATCCATACTCGATCAGAGCGGTGTTCATCTGGTCGCGGCTTACGACCTGGTAGGTGCCGTTCGCGACTCGTTCCATCCGGGAGCGAAGCGCGGAGGCGACCTGGACCGACGTCAGCGAATCCTCGCTTCGCCGGACGTACGGATTGGAAACCATCAGCTTCGGCAGCGGGGCAGCGGGCTGGCTGCCGATCCGGCTGTTTGTCGGAATCTGCGCCGTCAGCGGTGTGCCGACCAACCCCGCAAGAATCCCCAGGGCCAACACGGAAAACGAACGCATTCCAGACCTCCGAATCGAAAATGTCTCTAGCCAACCCGCTTCCGGACCGGCGACAGGACCAATGGGCGAAGAGGGATTCGAACCCCCGACATCCTGCGTGTAAGGCAGGCGCTCTGAACCAGCTGAGCTATTCGCCCGTTGCTGGTTACAGGGCGATGCCCAACGGAAAGAGGACACAGTACCCCAGTACCAGCAGGGTAGCCGCAACCGTCGTGCCGCCGTCCTGCAGCAGCATATACCCTAACCCCAGCGAAAGGACCGCCGAGGCCAGGAGCAGATAGTTCTTCCGCCCCAGGAAGGGGGGGGGAGGGTGTTTGGGCCGGCGCTCGAGTAGCCATAGACCTAGACGTTAACGGGTTAAACTGGCCTCAGTCAAGGCGCTGCGACACACCGTCCCCTCATTGGGACAGGGGGCTCTCGCCCGGGTCAACGGGGTCATCGGGCGGGAGTTCCCACCCGTGGTTGAGGGCCAGCCGCCGGGGCCGGTCGGCCCGGCGGCGGACCCACCACGCCACCCCCACCAGCAAGCTTATCACCAGCCAGAACCCGCCCGCGCTGAGCCAGATCACGAAATTGTACTTTCGCTTGATGGTCCGCTGCCAGTCGGCCTCGAAAACAGTAAGCGGGAGCCCGGTCGATCCGAGGACGGCGGTTTCAAAGCTCTCTCCCCTGGAAAGTCGGCCCAGGAGATCATCCAGTGACTGGCCCGGATTGCGCCGCGCCAGTTCCAGGACGGCCGACATGGCCAGCGTGTAGGCCTTCTCCGCCGCGTTGGCGTTGGCCCGCAGGCTGCCGTCGAGGTCCCGGAAGCCGGGGAAGTCTCGCCTTAACACGATCCAGCTCAGCCGGAAGGCGTCCATCCGGTCCCATTCGCCGGAGGCAACGGCCGCGTAGCCTTCGTCGAACCATAGGGGGAGCCGCACCCGCACCGCATCGTGCAGCACCAGGTGGGCCAGTTCATGTCGCAAGGTTTGTCGGGGATCCCCGCCGTCGGCGCGGATAATGACCGTCCGGCTGGAGGGGAACGCGAGGCCGGCGCCCCAGGATGGAGCGCGGTTGCCGGACATCCGGCGCATCGCGGCCGCATCCGGGACCACGACCAGCCGGATCCGGCCGGCGCTTCGGCGGCCCAGCCCCATCCATTCAGCGGGACGGTCGGCCGCCTCGGCCAGCGCCAGCGCCAGCCGGGATTCCGATGGCCACGCCACCACGCTGACGTCGCCGACGTGGATGATCGAGGCCAGCGTGTCCTGGGCCGGCAGCGCCGCGGGACCGGCGAGGGCGAGCAGGAGCGCGATCAGGCCGGGGCGGCGGGCCGCGGCGGCTCTCCTCCGGCCGCGGTGGTGTCCAGCATTTCCTTGCAGCGTTTGCCCCAGGGGTTGAAGCGATTGGCTTTATAGCCGTCGTTCCATAGTTGCGCCGCCTGGTCCTGCTCGCCGGCGAACCAGTGGGCACGGCCCAGTTCGTAGTAGGCTTCGATCAGGTTGGGTCCCAGGTGGAGGGTCTTGCGGAAGAACACCTGCGCGTCCTCGAACATCTCCCTTTCCAGGTACACCAGCCCGAGGTAGAAATGGGCGTAGAGCGTGGCCTTGCGGTCGTTGTCCAGCCGAATGGCCTTTGACAGGTGCTCGATGGCTTCGCCGAAGATCCGCTTCTTGAGACAGATGTATCCCACGTTGATACGGGCGAGCGAGTTCGCCGGTTCCCGCATCAGGACCTTGCTGAACGTCGCGAGGGCCTCGTCATAATCTTCGTGCAGCATCTGGGCCCACCCCAGCAGCGACTGCGCCTGGACATCGCCCGGCGAGAGCGCCAGGGCCTTGCCCAGGGCCTGGATGGCTCCGGCGTGGTCGCCGAGGGAAATGAGACTCCACCCTTTTTCGATGTATGTCGAGGCACCCAGGTGATCCTGGTGGATGGCCGGGCGGGCCCCGGTAAACTGGGGCGCCTGGGCGGTGTCCGCATCCAGAGCGATCTGCTTGTAACGTTCGACCAGGGCGCGAATATCCTCCTTCAACCTGGTCAGGTCGGCCAGCGCGGCATCCACTTCCTTGAAGTAGGCGATGATCTCGCGCTTCAATGCCTCCCGGTCCACCGTGGTCGTCGCCCGGTCGATCCGGTCGGAGAGTTCCTGGTAGCGGGCCTTGAGGCCGTTGACCGACAGATCGCTCATGAAGTCCCGCTCCCGGAGGTTTTCTTCCCCCGGCTCGCCGGAGGGGCCACGTCGGCGAGGGCAATCCGTTCGCTGGCGTTGAGCAGCCGCGCGGCCTGCAGCATGACAATGGTCCGGTTGGGGCGAGAGATAATGCCCGCGATATAATCCGCGGCCAGCCCCCTCACCATGGGCGGGGGGGTGGCGATGGTGGTGCTGTCCACCCGGGTCACCTCCAGCACCTGATCAACCAGCACACCGACTTTCCCCTCGTCCAGCCGGAGCACCATGATCCGCACATCCTCGGACAGATCGGCCTGGACCTGCAGCCGCTTGCGAAGGTCGACGACCGGGACCACGGCGTTGCCGTACTGGACGACGCCTTCCAGGAAATCCGGGGCGTTGGGCAGCGAGGCCGGCCGCTCGTAGCGAAGGATGCGTTCGATCTGAAAGATATCGAGCGCGAACTCCTGGGAACCTACCCGGAAGATGACTACCTGGATTTCGTCTGCTGCCGTCACGCGGGTGCCTCCGGAATGGTGAGACGATCGCCGACCCTGGCCAGGTCCAGCAGGGGCACCAGGCCGGTTGGAAGCCGGACCACGCCGGATGCCCACGGCAGCTTCTCCCCGGGAGGTGCCTCCATGGCCGTCCCCGCTACGATGGCTTCGGCATCGTCGACCTCGAGGCAGACTTCCCGGCCGCCCAGGGAGAGCACGACCGAGGTTCCCCCGGTATCCCCCGCGCCGGTGCCAATCAAGGTGCCCAGGGCGACCACCGGCAGGATGCGGCCCCGGGCGGCCGTCACTCCGCGGCAGGCAGCGGCGCTCGTCGGTACCGGATGCACCGTCCCCAGCGCCTCCACGGCGACCACGAACTCGACCGGCAGACCCACCCGCCGGGACCCGAGGCGGACCAGGAGAAACTGCACCCCGCTCATTGGCGAGCCATCCGGGCCAGGACATCAGTGACCCGCCGCGCCAGCAGGCCCAGCGGCAGGACGTGGTCCACGCCTCCCGCCTGCACCGCCGCGTTGGGCATCCCGTAGACCGTGGACGTGGAGCGATCCTGGGCCAGTCCGCATCCGCCCGCATCGTGAATGGCTCGAAGCCCCACCGCGCCATCCCGGCCCAGCCCGGTCAGCACCACGCCGACGGTGGCCGGGCCATAGGTATCCGCGACGGAACGAAAGAGCGGATCGGCGGCGGGCCGAACCCCCCAGACCGCAGGAGACTGGTCCAGTACGATGACCGGCCCGCCTTCGCGCATTTCCACTCTCATATGATAATCGCCCGGCGCCACGAAGGCGGTGTCCGCCTGGAGGGGCGCACCGTCCCACGCTTCCACGACGGAGAGCCGGCTCTGTCCATCCAG
This sequence comes from uncultured Gemmatimonadales bacterium, assembly GCA_963795085.1. Classification (GTDB taxonomy): domain Bacteria; phylum Gemmatimonadota; class Gemmatimonadetes; order Gemmatimonadales; family GWC2-71-9; genus DASYPP01. The sequence continues at coordinate 97,004 of CAWCFX010000003.1, forward strand.
CCGTTCGGCCAGTCCGCGGGTAAACGCCGCCGGCATGTGCTGGACGATAAGAATCGCGGCACCCTGCCCCGGCGCCAGCTGGGGCACCACCTCGGCCAGCGCGCGAGGCCCGCCGGTCGAGGCGGCGATCGCAACGCAGCGGCCGGCGAGCCCCGCGGCGACCAGATCGCGCCGCCCCCGCTGGGGAGGCCGGGCCAGCACCGGGATCCTGGAGACATCCGCCACCGCCGCCGCGCGGAGGGCCTGCAGCAGCCGGGGACCGAGCCGTTGGAGACCCTCCCGGCTGGGGCGCTGTTCCTTGTCGACAATCTCCACCGCGCCCAGTTCCAGCGCCCGGATCGCGCCGCTGCTGCCGGCTCCCGCGTGCGCGCTTACCACGACGATGGGGCGCGGAATTTCCGACATGATGTACCCGATCGCCGCCGGGCCATCCAGTTCCGGCATGTCGAGGTCCATCGTGATCAGGTCGGGAAGGTGCTGGTGCACCTTCTGGAGGCCATCGTGGCCGTTGCGGGCGGTGGCGGTGACCAGGAACTCACCCGAGGAATTGATGATCTCCGTCAGCACCTGGCGGACCAGGGCGCTGTCGTCGACCACCAGGACCCGGAGGACTCTAGAGTCGGTGTTCACTCTGATTGGCCGCTGACCGCACCACGACGGCCCCGTCGGACGGGTAAAACCAGACGGAGCGACCCGACTCCCCGCCGACCAGCTCGCCGATGATCGGCACCCCAAGCTGGTTCAGCACGTCCCGGGTGGCCACCACGTTGCGCTCGCCCATCTGGATCGACCCGGGGGGGGACAGCGCCGCGAACAGGCTGGCCCCGCCGACCAGCCGGGCGCTCACCCGGCGGGGGACCGCACCGAGACCGGTGAGCCGGTCCAGGAGCGCCGGCACCGCCCCCTGCGGGGTCTTGGCGGGATTGTCATCCTTCCGCACCAGTGAGCGGGAGGGCAACATGATGTGGGCCATGCCTCCCACCTTCTTGACCGGATCGTAGAGCACGATCGCGACGCAACTGCCGAGCCCGTAGGTCACCAGCACTTCGCCGCTCACGCCGGTATTCAGGTCGGCGACCCGGACGATGATCTCGCGGCCCGTCATGCCGGCCGCCGATAGACGCGCTCCCGGGCGTCCACCAGCTCGAGCCGGTCACGCATGGGCCCGAGAATCGTTTCCACCTTGCCCAGCACCAGGATTCCGCCGGGACGCAGCGATTCGGTAAACAGGGTAAAGAGCCGTTCCTGCATGGCCCGGTCGAAGTAGATCAGCACGTTGCGGCAAACGATGAGGTCGTAGGGAGCATGGCGGGGAGTATCCCGGGTCAGGTCCAGCCGGTTGACGTGGACCACCCGCCGAATCGGATCGGTAACGAGGCGGCTGCCCGGATCGGCCGGTTCAGTGTACCGGTCGATGTACTCTTCCGGCGCCTCGCTGAAGGCGCCCAGCGGATAGGCCCCGATGCGGGCCCGGTCGAGGCTGACCCGGTCGATGTCGGTCGCGTCGATGGCCAGCCGGTGCATCCATTCCGGGTGCCCCGCCTTGAGCGCGACTTCCGCAAACAGCATCGCCAGGGAGTACGGCTCCTCGCCGCTGGCGCATCCGGCGCTCCAGACCCGGAGCACGCGGCCGGCGTCCCGCCACAGCCCGGCTACGACGTCCTGCTGCAGCCGCTGCCACAGTTCGATGTTGCGGAAGAACTTGGTGACGTTGATGGTGAGCACATCGGAAAGCTTCTGCAGTTCGTCCGGCGTGCGCTCCAGGATGGCGAGATACTCGTCGTAGGTCGCCACGTTGTGGGCCCGCATCCGGACCGCGATGCGGCGCTTGAGGCAGCGCGGCTTGTATGCCTCGGTGGAGAGGCCGGCGACTTCGCTGATACGGCGGGTCAACTGGGCAAAGCTCGCATCGTCCGTGGTCATGACGCGACGTTCCCCAGGGTTTCCAGATTGGTCCGGGCCAGCTGGTGCCCGGGGTTCAGCACCGTCGCCTGCTGCCACCAGGCGCGGGCCCGCTCCTGGTCCCGACGGCGAAAGGCGATATTGCCCATCTTGAAATAGAGGTCGTCACCCAGGTCGGGATTGAGTTTGGCGGCCCGCTCGTAGGCATCGAGAGCCTCGTCGTACCGGCCGGCGCGGTACAGCAGGTCGCCCAGGTTCTTGGATATCTGGGAGTACGACGGCTCCTCCGCCAGCGCCGATCGGGCCATGACCTCGGCGCCGGCCAGGTCGCCGGTGAGCTCGAGCAGCACCGCCAGGTTATTGCGAATGACGGCGTTCCCGGGGTGGGCCTGGACACCTTCCTGCGCGGTGCGCACCGCGCCGCCGAGGTCGTCCGCGCCGGCCGCCGCCAGCGACGCGGCCCAGAACCAGGTGGCCGGCGGTGGCCGCTCCCCCCAGACCTCGCGGGCCCGGGCCAGCCGGGCCACCGCCACCCCCGGGTCGCCCCGCTTGAGGGCGGCAATGCCCCAGCTCAGCATGTACCGGGCATCGTCGCGGGCCCGGCTCACCGCGTCGGCGTAGGCGGCTTCCGCGTCGTCGAGCCGTCCCATCTGCTCCAGCGCGAAGCCCAGATTGTGCAGCACCGAGGGCCGGGCTCCCCCCAGGTCGGCCGCCTGCCGCAGGCAGGACACCGCCTCGGGCCAGCGGGCTTGCCGGAGAGCGATCAGGCCCAGGTAGAACGCGGCGCTGGGTTCCCGGGGCCGCAGTTCCGCCACCCGGCGGAACTCCCGCAACGCTTCGTCCAGCATTCCGGTCTTGTAGAAAGCGATCCCCAGGTTCCGGTGCTCGTCCACCCGGCCTTCGGGCGCCTGGGGTGCCGGGTTCGGCACCGAGGACCCGGTGCGGTGGGCAAACCCGGCCGTGATCAGGCCGTACAGGGCCTTGCCGGCCTCGAACTCAATCAGCCCGGAATCCTCGAAGACCTGCTGCACGTCCCGGGATCCATCGAGCAGGGGGAGGATCCGCTCCTGGCTCGGCGACAGCCGCACATCGGACTGGGCCAGGTGCTCGCGGTCCAGCGCGAAGATCAGGTCCAGGGCCGGGATTTTTTTCTCGATCAGGCTCCACTCGTCCACCCGGCGGGCGCCTTCCAGGAGGAGCGACTCCGGGTTGATCTGGACCAGGAAGTCTTCCCGCTCAGGGCGGACCCCCGCCTCGAAGTTGAAAGTCCCCGAGTTCCAGGTGAAAAGGAAGTACACCGCTTCCTCGATCTGGAGGCGCATGTATTCCTCCAGCTCTTCACGCGAGATCGCATTGATCTCGACCAGGATCTGACCCAGTTTGGTGTCCCGCTTCTCGGTCTGCATGTCCACCGCCTGTTGCAGCTGGGCGGCCGAGATGCGGTTGTTCTTCACCAGGATGTCGCCCAGCCGGTCCCGGCGGTTGACGATCGAGGCGTAGCAGATCTTGCCCAGGTCGAAGTAGATATAGCCGAAGTTGTGGCGGTCGGCGACAGCGAGCAGGCCGGTCTTGCGGCCCAGCGCCAGCAGCTGCAGCACGTCGGGCAGACTGGCTTCCTTGAGACTCCCCTTGATGGCCATCAGCGCAGGTCCTCCACGATCCGGTCGGCGGAGTCGGGCCAGTCCCAGATCATCTTCTCGGAACTGCGAACCGTCCCGGAGGGCAAGGCGACCACGCCGCTCACCCGGTTCCCCCCGCTCCGCCTGGGGGGCTTGGGGGCGGACCTTCGAGGAGCTCGCGGGCGAGCGCGGCGGTGGGCGGCTCCTGGCGGGTTTCGGCGGCGCTCACCACCCGCTGCAGGATCCCCTGCAGCGTCCGCACGGAGTCCACCGACCGTCCCGCCAGGTATTCTGCCAGCTCCTGATTACCGCCGCCGGTGCCTTGCCGCACCAGACGCTCCAGCACCGCGACCCGCACTTCCCGCTCCGGGGGCGGCAGGTGCACCACCAACCCCCCCTCAAGGCGGCTGATCAGGCGGGGTTCCACTCCCGTCAGTTCACCCAGCGGCATCGGGCTGGTGAAGACCATCTGCCGGCCTTCCTTCAACAGGTGGTTGAAGAGCCAGAAGAACTCTTCCTGCGTCCGCTCCTTACTGTGCAGCAACTGGATATCGTCGAGCAGAAACGCGGTCACCCGGCGATACCGGGATCGCCACCAGGCCACCCGGTCGCGGTCGATGGCCGCGATGAGGTCGTCGACCAGCTCCTGGGTGTTGAGACAGGCCACCAGCGCCCCATCGTGCCGGGCCAGCCCGTTGCCGATGGCGTGGAGGAGGTGGGTCTTGCCGGTCCCGCTGGGGCCGACCACCACCAGCGGGTTGTATTTGAGCGCCGGATGCTCCACCGCCATGAGCGCCGCGCGTACCGCGATCCGGTTTCCGGGTCCCTCGGCGAAATCGGAGAGTTGCCAGAAAGGCGAGGGCCCCGGCGGCGGGGTCGCCCCTTCCCGGGCCCGGGCCAGCAGTGCGGCGGCATCATCGACCCGGTCGGGATCGCGGAACACCGCCTCGCCGCCGAGGCTGGCGTCGATGTCCACGGCATCGGCCTCGATCGCGCGAAGCCGCTCGACATCCTCCGCAAACTGGCGCAGGGTGGCGTCGGGGTCGGCGGGGGAGTCCTGTTCCAGAAGCGCGCTCAGCCGGCTGACCCGGTACCCTTCGCCTTCCCACCGCATCACCGCCTCGGCCACCCGGGTGCGCCAGGCCTCCACCTGCTGGGCGACGGTGTGGGAAATCTCGGACAGGAAGCTGCCGAACTCGTCGGCCTCGGGGGGCGGCGGGGTGACGCCCAGGGGCACCCCGCCGAGCACCACCCGGGCCTGGGCCGGGTCGAGCGGCTGATCACTCACCGCCTGGAACGCGATCAACCGGTTGAGCGCGCCGATCAGCTCGCGCACGTTGGTGATCGCCAGCGATGCGACCGCTTCCAGCACACCGGCGGCGAATTCCGCCCGCCGCTCCTCGGCGTGGCGCCGCACGATGGCCACCCGGGTCTCGTAGTCGGGGGCGGCGATGTCGATCACCAGGCCGCCGGCGAACCGCTGGATCAACCGCTCGTCCAGTGACTCGATGTCCGCCGGGCTCCGATCGCTGGTCAGGACGATCTGCCGGCTCGCGGTCTGCATCGCGTTGATGACCCGGAGCAATTCGGCCTGCATCTCGCGCCGCCGGTCAAGGAACTGGACATCGTCGACCAGCAGCAGGTCCACCTCGGTGAATCGGCGGCGGTAGGCCTCGCCCTGGCCGGCGGCGACGGCGGCGTGGAAGGACTCCATGAAATCGTCGAGGGTGAGGTACTCGACGGCGAGGGCGGGATTGATCAGCCGCGCGGCATGAGCTACGGCCATGAGCAGGTGGGTCTTGCCCAGTCCGGGGCCGCTGTAGATGAACAGCGGGTTGTAGGCCACGCCGGGGCTCTCGGCCACCGACTTGGCGGCCGAGACCGCCAGCCGGTTGGCGGAGCCCACCACGAACGTATCGAAGCGGAACCGGGGATTCAGGTCCGCGGTCACTTCAAGGCGCCCCCGGCGGCCAGTTTCTTGAGCACGGCCTCGCTGATGCCTTTCAAGGTTTCGAACACCCCGCCCCCGTGGAGCGCATCAGCGCTGAAACTCCGCACCATCCGGAAGTTGAGCGCATCGTCCAGCTCGGCCTGGGTGAGAATGAGATCCCGCGGCAGGTCCTGCTTGTTGTACTGGAGGACGACCGGGAATGTCCGGACGTCGATACCCTGCTGCAGGAGATTACCGTGGAGGTTCTGCAGGCTCTCCAGGTTCTCTTCGAAGCGGCGGGCCTGGCTGTCGGCGACGAACACCACGCCGTCGGCGCCCTGCAGGACCAGCTGCCGGGTCGCATTGTAGTAGACCTGCCCCGGCACCGTGTAGATCTGGAACCGGGTCTTGAACCCCGAGATCACGCCCAGGTCGATGGGCAGGAAATCGAAGAACAGGGTGCGGTCCGTCTGGGTCGCGAGCGATACCATGCGGCCGCGCCGCGATTCCGGCACCCGGCCATACACGTACTGCAGGTTGGTCGTCTTGCCCGAGCGTCCCGGCCCGTAGTAGACGATCTTGCAGGTGATCTCGCGAGTGGTGAAGTTGACGAGTGACATTCAGTCCGGTCTCTGGGTCACGGCGGTCTCCGGCTATCGGCCGAACAGGGTGCGCAGACTGGTGTTGAGTTCCCGCTCGAAATCGGCGGCCAGCACCTCGCGGGGCTTGTCTTCTCCCGGGGTGGCGGCCTGCAGCGCCTGCACCAGCCGGCTGAAGAACAGCTGGACCAGTCCCAGGGTGGTTTCCGGCCCGAAGACCACCAGCCCGATCCAGGCCCCGCGCGGTGTGTCGAAGCGGGCCAGGAAGTGCCCCTGCCGGGTACCCTGGTGAACCATGATCGTGAAGGCCGGCCAGGTCATGGTGCGGGCCAGTTCCTGCGCGGAGGCGACGATGCCGGCCCCCAGCGCCGCCGCGGACATCACGTCCAGGGCCCGCGTGAACCCGTGCTGGGCAATGACCTGCCCCGACCCGGTCATGATCAGGACCAGCCGGGCGGAGGACTCAGCCAGGAAATCATTGAGGGGCTCCACCACCCAGGGCTCGACTGAGCGCATCAGGAGCCGCCCTCCGCGACCCGCGCCATTTCCAGCCGCGCCCGCCCCACGTTGACGCCCTTGTCCGCAATCACGATGAGCAGAAGCCCGGCGCCAGCCGGGGCCAGCAACAGCGCGCCACCGGTCGCCTGCAGGTGCAGAAACCCGGCGCTCCCGCCGCGGGCGGTCATCGCCGCCGTCTCCAGTTTCCGGGCCAGGCTGCTCGCCAACGCGGCCAGGGCGGCGCTCTCGACGTCTTCCCGAATCGATTCCGCGACCACGATGCCGTCATCCCGGCTGGCCAGCATGGCCCCGCGGACGCCGGCGATGCCGGTGAGACGGTCCAGGGCCGCCGGTGTCAGGGTCATGCGCCTGCCTCCAACCAGCGGCGGGCGGCTTCCAGCGCCCGCCCGGTCCCGATGGCTACCCGTCCCATTGGCATCGAGGGATCCCGCATTACCATCAGGAGCGTTTCCGCCGTCGGCGGCACCAGGAAGTAGTTGGCGGCGCCGGTTTCCACCGCGATACTCCGCCATTCCCCGAGGTCCAGTATCCGGGCCGCTCGAGCCGCCTCCCGGGAAACGCCCGCGAGTTCCGCCGCCACCTGGTCGGCGACGCCTTCCCCCAGTTCCCCCAGGGATCCGAGCAGGCGCATCCCGGCGGAATCCACCAGCAACAGTCCGTCGTCCTCCAGCACCGCATCGCCGGCCGCCGCGGGCCGGGGAGAGGAGGGCGGGATGGACGGTTGCTCGACCTCGAAGCGAATGGCGGCCGGCGCGGCGGGAGTCCCGATCCGCGGGGGTTCCTCCGGGACCGGCGTGGCCGGCTCCGCTTCCCGCGCGGCGAGTTGGGCCCTGACCCGCTCGAGGGCGCTCTCCACCTGGGCATCGCCCGGCAAGTCCGCCGCCGCCGCATTCAGATGGCGAAGCGCCGACGGAAGGTCGCCCGCTTTCCAGAACAGGAAGGCGAGGCCCTTGTGAGCGCCGCCATGGGCTGGGTCCAGCCGGAGCGTCATGTCCCACTCATCGAACGCCCCTTCGAGGTCCTGGTGATCCACCAGCACCCGGGCATACAGGTCGTGGGCCTCCGGGAGATTGGGATAGCGCACCAGCCCCTGGAGGGCCACCTTGGCGGCGGGCTCGAGCCGGCCGGCCTGGCGCAGGGCTTCCCCCAGCCGGAGAAACACCAGGCTGGTGGAATCGGCGGCCAGTTCGGCGGTCATCCGGCGGATGTCGTCAGTCACCCGGCCCTCGCAGTGCCTGGTCCAGAGTCGCGACCGCTTCTCGCACCGCCCGGACCGTGGCGGAATGCGCCGCCTCTTCGGGCGGCATGCCGGCGGTGGCGTTCCAGCGGTCGCAGGCGTCCGTGGCCTCGCGGAAGCGACCCTGGGCGGCCAGGCAGAGGCCCCACAACCGCCAGGCGGGGATAAAATCCGGGTCCAGCTGGAGCGCCCGGTGAATCGCGGTCCCGGCCTCGGCGTAGCGGCTGCTTCGCAGCAGCGTCCGCCCCAGCACGACATGGGCCAGCGGCTGGTCGGGATAGTGGGTCGCGGCTTCCTCCGCGATCTGGCGCGCGACATCGGTTTCCCCGTTGAACAGCTCGTTCTCCGCCCGGCTGATCATGATGGCCAGTTCCCTCCCGCCAGGCTGCTCCCGGGGGTGCTGGGCCGGGTCCTCGAGCTGGATGATGCCGGCGCTGGCCAGCCCGAAGAGAGTCTTGGCGACCTCGAACTCGGAGCGCACCAGCGCCAGCGAAATACCCCGTACGTCCTGGGCTCCGTCGATCGCCGCCAGCACTTCCCACTCGAACGGGATCAGGTCCAGCGGCGCCTCGGACGAGGGGAGGGCCAGCCGTGGCAGGATGCCGAGGTGAGGAATCTTGGTTTCGATGCGCGACCACTCGTCGATCCGGCGTGCCGCTTCCATGACCAGCGCCTCGGTGGTGATCCGGATATCCGCCTCGGCGGGAGACTCGGCCACTTCGCCTTCCTCGAATGAGAAGTAGCCCTCCGCCCAGCTCAGCAATTCGAAAATGACTTCCTCGACCTGGGAACGGACCTGCCGGTCCAGTTCACGCCGGGTGATGGAGCCCATGGCGATCAGGATCTCACCCAGCCGGCGGGGGTCGCCATTCTGCTGCATGGCCCGGGAACGGGTCAGGTCCTCTTCCGAGATCTTGCCGGCCCGAAGCAGGAGGCCACCCAGCGGGTGCGGGTTGCTGCGGATCTCGGCGCCAATCACGGCGCCCTTCTCGAAAAACACCATCCCCGCGTTCTGGCGGATCTCGGAGCGCACCCTGAGCACCCCGGTCTTCCGGCTCAGGTCCAGCAGCTGGAAGACATCGTGGATGCCCAGTTCGCGGAGAGGGCCTTCGATCGCCACGTCAGGATGCCCTGGACACGAGAATGCGTTCCAGGTCACGGGCCGACCGTGCCTCGTTCCTTGCCAGCTGCGCGAAGGAGGAGGCCGGGTCGGCCTGGACCACTTTTTCCCACAGCTGCAGCGCCTGGTGATAGCGGCGCATCCGGGCCAGCGCGACCCCCCCGTAATACAATGCCCCGGTGCAGTCCGGCGCGAACTTGAGGATCCGGCTGAATGCTTCCAGCGCCCGTTCCGGGCGGCCATCGTCGATCAGGGTGCGGCCCAGCAGCTGCAGCGCTTCGAGGTCGTAGGGATCGTGAATCAGGAGCGAGACCAGGACATCCGTGGCGGCCGGTCGCGCCTCGGTCCGCCGCAGCAGGTCGGCCAGCGCCAGCCCGGCTTCCACGTAGGTGGGCAGCAGATCGAGCGCCCGTTCATAGGCCGCGCGGGCGCCGGTCCAGTTCTCCCGTTTCTCTTCCAGCGCTCCCAGTTCACACCAGACCTGGGCCAGCGACCCGTCCAACTGGAGCGCGCCCTGGTAGGCCTCGATGGCGGCGGCGGTTTCGCCCAGCCGCGCGGCGATGTTCCCCTGCAGCTGCAGCAGGTCGGGCCGGCCGGGAGCCCGGGCCTGGGCCTCCCGGGCCAGGTCCATGGCACCGACCGGGTTGCCCGCGGCCAGCCGGGTGCGCGCGGCGGCGACGAGCACCTCCACGTTGTCCCGGCAGCGCGGGATCATCGATTCCACGATGGATGCCGCTTCGCTTGCGCGGCCCAGGGCGAGCAGCGCCCGGACTTCGCCCAGGGCCGCCCCGTCGTTGCTCCCCAGCTCCTTGCGAGCCTCGCGGTACCGTTCCAGCGCTTCGCCATGCAGGCCTCGCCGGGCGAAGATATGTCCGGCCAGCACCGCCGCCTCGGCGGGCGAGGCTCCCCGCCCGAGGGCCCGGTCCAGTTCGGCGGAGGCCCGCTCCAGCAACCCCTTGGCCACGCACTCGCGCGCCAGGGCCAGCGGATCTTCGCCGGTCGGCCCCGCCGTGGCGGGGGCCGGGACGGCGGGCGCGAGTTCCCGAAAGACCTGATCCAGGAGGCGCTGATCGAACGTGAAATCCTCGCCCAGTTCCTCGGTGACGACATCAGCTGAAATCTCCGGAACGATGGCGATGGTCGGGTCTTCGTACTGGAGGTCGATCGTCAGCGAGTACTTCTGGGGAACATAGAACGGCTCCAGTTCCAGCGCCCGCTTGGTTTCCCGGAGAGCTCCATCGAACTCGCCCAGCTGGCTCAGGGTGAAACTCAGGTTGTAATGGGCCGACGCGCTCTCGGGATCGGATTCGACGGCCCGGGCGAAGGCATTGCGCGCATCGGGAAAGCGCTTGAGTTCAGTGAGAACCAGCCCGATCCCATTCCACGCGATGGCGTTGCCCTCCGACTGGGCCAGGACCTGCCGGTACGCCTCCAGGGAGAGTTGCAGCCGGCGCCGCTGCAGGAGCAGCAGCCCCAGGTTCAGCTGGGCCGTGATGAGGTCGCGCCTGCAGCGGAGGGCCTGGTGAAAGGATTCCTGGGCATCGTCCGAGCCGGTGTCACCGCTCTGCAGGACCCCCAGGTTGTTCCAGCTGAGGGCATAGTTGGGATCAAGGGCGACCGCTTTGCGATAGGCGGCCGTGGCTTCCTCCCGGCGGCCGGCCTGGTGCAGGCAGACGCCGCGCTCGTTTTCCAGCTTGGGGGAGTCGGCGAACTCGGCCACCAGTCGATCATACAACTCCAGCGCCGCGCCCAGGTCCCGGCGCAGGAGGTGCACCTCGGCCATGGCCTGGAGCGTCAGGCGCCGGTCCTCCCCGCTCTCCAGGGCCAGCCGGTACTCGCGCAGCGCTTCGACATAATAGCCCTTCTGCCGGAACGCGAGGCCGAGATTGTAATGCGCCAGCGTGGATCCGCCGGCCAGGGATGGCCGCCGCAGTTGGTCGCTGCCTTCGGCGATGACCCGGGCGCCTCCGGTCCTGCGCCGGAGCGACAGGTTAGTATGGGCCCGGGCGAAGGTGGGATTGAGCGCGATGGCCCGCTTGGTCGCCGCCCGGGCCGCCTCGTGCTGGCCCAAATCGCCGTACAGGAACGCCAGCAGATAGTGGGCGTCGGCGTTGTCCGGGTTGAGTCCCACCGCCTCCTGCAGGATGCTCCGGGCCTGGTCGTTGAGGCCGCGGTTGTACAGGGCTTCCCCGTAGTAGAACAGGGCCAGCGAGCTTTCCGGGTCCAGGTCCCGGGCCTCGCCGAACCGGTCGCAGGCCTCTTCCAGGTGGCCACTGGCCTTGAGCGCGAGGCCGAGCTGAATCAGGGCAGCCACGTCGCCGGGGGACCGCGCGAGCAGGGCTTCGAACTCCCGGACGGCGTCTTCGTGGTGGCCCAGCGACGCGTAGGTGCGGGCCAACTCCCACCGGGCATCCCGGTCGTCGGGAGCCCGGCGCACCCGCTCGTGCAGTTCCGCCACCCGGCGATCGTAGTACCCGGTGTTGCGGTAGGCGACCTCCAGGTTGGCCTGGGCCACCTGCATCTTGGGATCGAGTTCCAGCGCCCGGGAAAACGCGGCGATGGCCTCGGCGACCAGGCCTTTCTGGTGGTAGAGGACGCCCAGGTTGTTATGGGCGCCGGCGTCGGAAGGATCGATCCGGCGGGCAAAAGAACGCAGGACCGCGAGGTCGCGTTCCGAGAGGACCGAGCCGCCGGACATTCGGCCGTCAGGTCAGCCGGATGGCGTCGAACACCGCGCGGAGCGACGCGAGGTCGGGCATCAGCAGGAAGTGGCCGCGGAGACCCTTGGCTTCATCGGTGAACTGGAATTCGGTTTCCAGGCAGAAGACAAAGTCCCGTTCGTACCCGAAGTTGAGGTACGTCGTGGTGAGGATCGCCCCGGAGAGGTCGATCACCAGCGAGGGCACCGAGGGAAGCAGCATCATCCCCATGAAATCGCTCAGCGCGGTGAGGTAGGCGCTGCTCAGAATGTTGCCGGCCTCCTTGAGCCCGGATTCTTCCATGATGCCGAATTCGACGGTGGTGCCGATGGGGCGCCGCAGCAGGATGTCGCACAGCATCCGGGCCGAGTCCCGCGGAAAAATCACCATGGTCCGGCCGGTCAGATCGCCCATCATGTGCATGAGCACCGCGGCGATCACGTCGTCCGGCTTGCCCAGGACGTCGGCGACCTGTTCCAGCCGGGTGATGTTCACCTCGGGCACCGTGATCATGATCTTGCGGCTGGTCATCTGCGACAACGCCGTCGCGGCGTGACCGGCCCCGATATTGGCCACCTCGCGGAGGGCGTCCAGTTGCAGCGCCTGCAAGTTCCGTATGTCGTCCATTGAATACTCCATTCCGGAAGCCCGCCAACCCACCCCTGCCCGGTACTCAGTCCTGAGTACCGGGTGCCTACATCAGCGCTGCCGCATCCAGGATGAGCGCCGGTTCACCGTCACCCAGGATGGTGGCCCCGGAGAACACCGGCAGCATGCCCCGGGGCGCCTCGAACGGCTCCACCACGATCTCCTGCTGGCCCAGCAGCGCGTCCACCACCAGGGCGCTCTTGCGCTCACCCGATTCGAGGATGATGGCCGGGGGCCGCGCCGGGGCCGGGTCGCCGTTCACCCGGAGCAGGTCCCGGAGCCGGGTGGTGGGAATTACCCGATCGCGCAGGACCAGCGCCTCGCGGCCGCCGAGCGAGGTGCTCCGCCCGGGATCCCATTCGATGGTCTCGGCCACGTGGGCGAGGGGCACCGCATAGCGCTCCCGACCGACCCGGGTGAGCAGGACCCGGAGCACCGCCAGGGTGACCGGGAGCCGCAGCGTGATCGAGGTTCCCCGCCCCGGCTCCGATTCGATCGCGGCCGCCCCGCCGAGGGCCCGCACCCGGGTCAGTACAACATCAATACCCACCCCGCGTCCCGACACGTCGGTCACGGCGGCGGCGGTGCTGAACCCGGGCCGCCCCATCACTTTGAGGAGGATGTCGTCAGTCAGCTCGCCAGTCACCGATTCCATCAGGCCATCCTGCACCGCCCGTTCGGCAATCTTCCTGCGGTCGATCCCGCGGCCATCGTCGGTGACCCGGACCGCGACGCCACTGCGGTCGCGCGCCGCCGAAAGTACGATCCGTCCCATCTCGTGCTTGCCGGCCCGCCGCCGGTCGGCCGGCGACTCGATCCCGTGGTCCACCGCGTTCCGGAGCAGGTGCAGCAGCGGATCGCCGATCTCGTCCAGGATGGCCCGGTCCAGTTCGATGTCGCCGCCTTCGATCAGCAGGTCCACCCGCTTGCCCAGCTGGCGGGCGAGGTCGCGCACCAGGCGCGGATAGCGGTCGAAGACCTGCCAGACCGGGGAGAGACGGACCTGGATGACCTCGGTCTGCATCTCACTCACCAGCCGGCTGATCCGCGCGCTCACCGCCTCGAGATCGGGGTTTGGGGCGTGCGCCACCACCTCGGCCAGCCGGCCCTTGGCCACGACCAGTTCGCCCATGTGGTTCATCAGGGCATCGAGCCGGCGCAGGTCCACCCGGATGTGCCGGGGGCCGCCCGGCGCGGCGGGATCTTCGACCGGCGCCGGGACCGGCGCCTCGCCGATGGAAACGGTATCGACGTCGCCGGCGCCCCGGATGGCTGCCTCCACCACCTGGTCGGTCACATCGGTATGGAGCCGGAACGAAAAGCGCCCGTCGAAATCCTGCTTTTCCAGGTCGGACAGCGCGGGCCGCACACCGGTCACGTGGCCCAGCGCCTCGGCCCGCTTGAGGGCCAGGGCGGCGCGGCCGCCCCGCATGACCGCCTCCGAGCGAATCGCCACCCGGACCAGCCGGCCGGTGGCGACCGGCTCGGCCGTCCCCGCGGCCGTGGCCTCGATGGTCTGCCGGGCGGAGCGCACCGCGCGCATTTCGCCGGTGCGGGACTGGGCCTGGCTGGCGGCCGCGTCGAGGTCGGCGATCAGGGCGGCAAAATCGAGCCGATCATCGCGCCCCCCGGTGGCCTCCTCCAACGACTGCTCCAGGGTGTCCACCGCCCGGAAGAGCAGGTCGATCAGGTCCGCCTCGGCCGATGCTACCCGTTCCCGGAGCAGCGAGAGCAGGCTTTCCGCGCGGTGAGCCAGCGCCGCAAGGTTGGCATAGCCCATGGTGGCCGCCATCCCCTTGAGCGTGTGCATCGCGCGGAAGATCCCCACCACCGGCTCCGCGGCGTGGGGCGAGCGTTCAAGTTCCAGCAGCAGGCGGTTGCACGCCTGGAGATGCTCACGGCCTTCCGCGAGAAAGAGGTTGGCGTACCGGGAAAGGTCCATCCGGTCAGCCGAGGACGCGCTGGACGGCCTCGAGGACGCGGGAGGGCTGGAACGGCTTCACAACAAAGTCCTTGGCGCCGGCCTGGATGGCCTCGACGACCAGGGCCTGCTGCCCCATCGCGCTGCACATGAGGACCTTGGCATCGGGATCGGTCCGGCAGATTTCCCGGACGGCGTCGATCCCGCCCATATCGGGCATGACGATATCCATGGTGACCAGGTCCGGTTTGAGCTGCCGGTATTTCTCCACCGCCTGCCGGCCGGTTTCGGCTTCACCGACCACCTCGAACCCTGCCTGGGCGAGAATGTCGCTGATCATCGTGCGCATGAAGATCGCGTCGTCGCATACCAGAACCGTATGACCCACGAAAGCTCCTTTCCTTGACCTGTCCAGCGTCCCCCTGCCCGGAAGAGAAGGGGGAACGACTACCTGGCCTTCACCGGCGCAAGCACGGGACCCAGCACGACGTCCGGATCGAGTACCACGAACACCAGCGATTCCCAGCGTCCGACTGCGCGTACGATTTGCGGATCCACGCCCGGCAGGGTGCCGCGGTCCTCCAGGGCACTGGCGGGAACGTGGACGAGATCGTGAACCTGGTCAACGAGAAGGCCGAGGGGCCGGCCGTGAACCTGCAGGAGAAGGATCGAGGGCTCGGCACCGGGCTCCCCCGCCGCCCGCCCCAGCATCCGCCGCCCATCCACCACCGTGACCAGCCGACCCCGCACATTCACGAGCCCTTCGACGCCGTCAACCGCCCCGGGAATACGGGCGGCACCCAGCGCGGGGACGATCTCCCGGACAGCCGCCACCGGGAGGGCACAGATCAGGTCGCCCACCCGGAAGATGACCAGGCTCGCCGCGGTAGTTTCAGCCATGTCCTTCAAAGAAACCAAGATACCGAAGACTGGGGTGTTCAGCAACGGGAGTTGACGCCCCTGCCAAGGCCAGCGCGGTAGCCAAATCGGCAGGCCACTCGGAGGTAAAGGCCACCGGCACTCCGGACACCGGATGGTGAAACGACAAATAGGCAGCGTGCAAAGCTTGGCGTTTCGTGACGGCTTCGAGACGGTCGGCAAGGGGCCGGCCGATCCCGGAAATGCGCCGGGCCCCCCCGCCCCCGTACACCGGGTCTCCCACGATGGGGTGCCCGATATGGGCCAGGTGAACCCGGATCTGGTGGGTCCGGCCTGAATGCAACTCCAGGCGCAGCAGATCACACACCGAAAATCGTGCCACCACGTAGGCATCGGTCCGTGCGCTTCGCCCCCCGGCCACCACGGCCATCCGTTTCCGGTCTCCTTCGTGCCGGGCGACCGGGGCGTCGATGGTGGTGGGGCTCTGGTCGAGGTGCCCCCAGGCAAGCGCCGCGTACCGGCGGGTGACCCGGCGGGCAGCCAGGGCGGCGCCCAGCCGGCGGTGAGCGAGGTCGGTCTTGGCCACCACCATCAGGCCGGAGGTATCCCGGTCAAGGCGGTGGACGATCCCGGGACGCCCTCCCCCGCCCTCGGAGAGCGGAGTGCCCCGGGCCGCCAGCGCATTGACGAGGGTATCGTCCCAGTGACCCGGGGCCGGGTGCACCACGAGGCCGGCGGGCTTGTCCAGGACCAGCAGCTGATCATCCTCGAATACCACGGCGAGCGGAATGTCGGCGGGCTGGATGTGACGGGGCGGAGCCTCGTCCGGCAGGTCGATCCGCACGGTGTCGCCGCGGGCGAGGAGCCGGGACGCCCGGGCGATGGCGCCGCCGACATCGACCCGCCTGTCGGCGATCAGCCGGGCGGCCTGGGTGCGGGAAATCGACAGCTGGTCCGCCAGAAACCGATCGAGCCGCTCGGTGGTGCCGGAGAGGACGGTGAACTCGATCAGCATGGGGACGCGGCGGCAGACAGAGTGCAGAGTGCCGGGTGCAGAGTGCAGAGTGCCGGGTGCAGAGTGCAGAGTGCCGGGTGCAGAGTGCAGAGTGCAGGGTGCAGAGTGCAGAGTGCAGAGTGCAGAGTGCAGAGTGCAGAGTACAGGGTGGAGGGTGCAGCGTACCGGCTGCGGGCCGCTGGGTACTGCGTACCGCACGGGCCGGGGAGTGACGGGCCCGGCACCCGACCGCGCATTTGGATTATCAGGGCGGGGTGGGCGTGGTGACGGTTTCCGGTTGGCCGGCCCGCCGGGCATCCTCCCGCCAGAGCGAAATGGCGAGAGCCACAGCGCCACAGCTCACCGCGATGTCCGCCACGTTGAAGGTCGGCCACCGGAGGGTCCCGACCCCCACATCAATGAAGTCCACCACGCCGCGGGCACTGCGAACCCGGTCCACCAGGTTGCCGGCCGCACCGCCGGAGATGAGCCCGAGGGCGAGCTGGCGAAACCAGTCCCCCGCGGGGGTGGTCCGCGACATCCGGTTGAGCAGGACCACGGCGAACAGGGCCACCGTGAAAAAGATCCACCGGGACCAGGGTCCGAGGTGTAACCCGAAGGCCGCACCCGGATTGTAGACCAGCCGCAACTGCAGCCACTCCCCGGCCACCGACACGCCGGCGGTCCGCAGCAGCATCGCTTCGGCCACCATCTTGGTGATGAAATCCACGATCAGCACCGAGATCATGGCCGCCCAGAAGAGGCGGCGGTCAGCGGCGCTTGGCATCCTCTTCCTTTTCCTTGCAGGTGATGCAGAGCCGGGCGTGGGGCAGCGCATCCAGCCGCTCGAAGTTGATCTCGGTCCCGCACTGGTGGCAGAGGCCGAACTTGTCGGGCGTCTTGTAGAGCCGCCGCAACGCCTCGTTCACGTGCCAGAGATAGCGGCCCTCCTGGGAGGCGAAGAGAAACTGCTTCTCGCGCTCCATGGCGTCGGTGCCCTGGTCCGCCATGTGGAAGGAGTAGGACGAGAGGTCCCCATCGGAGGACTGCAGGGTCGCGTTGAACGACTCGTCGTAATAACCCAGTTCCTTCATCACCCGAGCGCGTTCTTCCAGCAGCCGCTTCTCGAAGTGCGCGAGGTTCTTCTTGTTCATGGCTTTCCGTCCGTTATGAGTCATGTTGCCGGACACCGATGGTAATGGGGTGGCCGTCGATATCAATCGCCTGCTCCAGCCGCGCTTCCGGCAACCGCGCTCCGAGGACCAGTTCCCGGGCCAGCGTTTCCTCACGAATGAAGGCCTGGTGCGGCTGCAGCGCCGCGACCACGCCATTGGGGCCGTCGATGGCCAGGCGGATCCGGGTCGTAAAGGTGAACCCGGCCTCTTTCCGCAGCCGCTGTACCCGGTTGACGACTTCCCGGGCCAGCCCTTCGGCCTTGAGATCCTCGGTCAGGGCCTGGTCCAGCGCCACCACGTAGGCGCCATCGCTTTCGGTCGGCCAGTCGGTGGCCACCTTGCGCTCGACCAGGATGGCGCCGGGCTGATAGGTATAGCCCTCCCCGCCCTCCTCCAGGGTGACCGCCTGGCCCGCCTCCAGGGCCCGCAACTGCGCCTGGCTCAGCCGGGCCGCGGCGGCGGCCGCCTTCGGCGTACTCTTGCCGAACACCTTGCCGAGGGCCCGGAAGTCGGGCCGGGCCGCCAGCCGCACCAGGTCGGCGTCCGATTCGACGATCTCCACCGACTTGACGTTGACCTCGGTGCGGAGCAACGCCAGCAGTTCCCGAAACAGCGGCCCCGGCAGGTGGCCGGGAACCGCGACCTTCACCCGGGCCACCGGCTGCCGCACGTTCAGCCCCACGGTCTCGCGCACCGCGCGGGTCATCGAGGTAAGCCGGCGCACCGCGTCCATCGCGAGGTGGAGGTCCCGGTCGTGCCCGAACGGCTGCGGAAAGGACGCCAGGTGCACCGAGGTGCCCACCAGTTGCCGGTGGATCCAGTCGCTCATGAACGGCGCGACCGGCGCCAGCAGCCGGGCCACGGTGACCAGCACGGTATGCAGCGTGGCGAGCGCCGCCGGGTCGGCCGAGCTGTCCACCGCCCAGAACCGCTTCCGGTTGATCCGGACATACCAGTTGGAGACGTCATCCACCAGGAACCGGACCAGTTCCCGGGTCCCGGTGGTGACGTCATACCCCAGGAGCGACCGGTTGACCGCGGCCACCGTGGCGTCCAGCCGCCCCAGAATCCACTCATCGGACCGATCCGGCCGGCCCCCGCCCCGCGCGGGAGTCCAGTCTCCCGCGTACCGCGCGAAGAACTCGTAGGTGTTCCGGAGCGTGTCCACGAACTTGCCGGTCGCCGGCTGGATGGCCGCGCGGTCAAACCGCTTGGGCAACCAGACCTGGCTCGAAGTGACGAGGTACAGGCGGATGACATCCGCCCCGAACTCGGTGAGAACATCCCAGGGGTCCACCACGTTCCCCCGGCTCTTCGACATCTTGAGCCCCTCGGCGTCCAGCACCAGGTCGTTGACGATCACATTGCGGTAGGCGGGCCGGTCGAAGGCCATGGTTCCGATGGCCAGGAGGGAATAGAACCAACCCCGGGTCTGGTCCACGCCCTCGCAAATGTAGTCAGCCGGAAAATGCCGCTCGAAATCCTCCCGGTGCTCGAAGGGGTAATGCCACTGGGCGTAGGGCATGGAACCCGAATCGAACCAGGTGTCGATGACCTCCGGCGTCCGGCGCATGATGCCCCCACAGGCGCAGGTCCACTCGTAGCGGTCGATGAACGGCTTGTGCGGATCGAAATCCGCCGGCAGCGCGCCGCCCCAGGCCTGGGCCAGCTCGGCGAAGCTGCCGATGACCTGGACGTGCTCCGGCCGCTCTGAGCAGACCCATACCGGGAGCGGGGTACCCCAGTAGCGGTCGCGGGACAGGGCCCAATCCACGTTGTTCTCCAGCCACTCGCCGAACCGCTTCGCGCCGACTTCGGGCGGGTTCCAGTTGACCTGGCGGTTGAACTCCAGCATCCGCTCCTTGACCGCCGAGGTGCGGGCGAACCAGGAATCCCGGGCGTAGTAGATGAGCTTGCTCCGGCACCGCCAGCAGTGGGGATAGGAATGGCGGTGCTGTTCGATGCCCAGCAACCGCCCGTCCTGCTTGAGCCGGCGGGTAATGAGATCATTGGTCTCCCGGGCGGTGACGAGCTGGCCTTCCAGTTCCGGCCAGTGTGTCCCCAGGAACGTGCCGTCCGCCGCCACCGGCCGGACCAGCGCGAGATCGTGCTCCCGGCCCGCGGCATGGTCGTCCGACCCGAACGCCGGCGCCAGGTGGACAATGCCGGAGCCGTCATCGGCGGTCACGAACTCGCCGGGGATGACCACCGAGTGGCGGCGTCCCTCCGGCAACTCCACGATGTCGAACGGGCGCCGGTAGCGGAGGCCGACCAGCGCCTGCCCGGGAAATGCGGCGCCCTCCTCCAGCCGTTCGGCCCCCAGCAGCTGCGCCAGCCGGGGGGCCCGGGTCGTGGCGACGACGAACCGCCGCGCCGGCTCGCCCGGCGTCCAGTAGGTGTTGTAGGCCAGCTCCGGATGCACCGCCGCGGCCACGTTGCTGGGGAGCGTCCATGGCGTCGTCGTCCACACTACCAGTTCACGGCCGCTGCCGTCCTCCAGCGGGAAGGTGACGTAGATGGACTTGTCGTCAACGTCCTCGTACCCCAGCGCCAGTTCGTGGCTCGACAGCACGGTGCCGCAGCGGGGACAGTAGGGCAGCACCCGGTGACCCCGGAACAGCAGGTCCTTCTGGTGCAGCCGCTGCAGCAGCCACCAGACGGTCTCGACGTAGTCGTTGCTGAACGTGATGTAGGGATGCTCGTAGTCGAGCCAGTAGGCAATCCGGTCGGACAGGTTCTCCCACTCGCCCTTGTACCGAAACACGTTTTCCCGGCAAAGGGCGTTGAACGCTTCCACCCCGTACGCCTCGATGTCCTTCTTGCCCTTGAGGTCGAGTTGTTTTTCGACTTCGATCTCGACCGGCAGACCATGGGTATCCCAGCCGGCGATCCGGGTGATGGACTCCCCCCGCATCGCGTGGTAGCGGCAGACCAGGTCCTTGATGGTCCGGGAAAAGACGTGGTGAATGCCGGGCCGCCCGTTGGCGGTGGGCGGGCCCTCGAAGAAGACGTAGGGCGCGCCTCCCCGGGTCTGCTCCAGGGTCTGCTGAAACAGCCGCTCTTCCTTCCAGCGGTTGAGGAGGCTTCGTTCCAGCTCATCAGGCGTACCGGCAGGCCACGACGGGTACATGGTCAGTCGAGCCGTTCGACGATGCGGCTGACCAGCCGGGTGAGCGAGGGTTCGGCCCGGCTGGCCGTCTCGATGATCCGACCGATATCCGCCGGCTCCAGGGCATCGGGCAGGCATTGGTCGGTAATGATGGACAGACCGACAACCCGCATGCCGCTGTGGACCGCGACGATCACTTCGGGCACGGTGGACATGCCGACCACGTCCGCACCCATCGTCCGGAGCATGCGGTACTCCGCACGGGTTTCCAGATTGGGACCCGGCACCGCCACGTAGACCCCTTCCCGTAACATGATGCCCAGCTCGGTCGCCGCCTGCCGGGCCAGCACCCGCAGGCCCTGGTCGTACGGCATGGACATGTCGGGAAATCGCGGCCCCAGCGATTCCTCGTTCGGCCCGATGAGGGGATTGTCTCCCAACAGGTTGATGTGGTCGGAGATCAGCACCAGGTCGCCCGGCGCCCAGAGCGGGTGCATGCCGCCGCAGGCATTGGACACAACCAGCGTCGTCACCCCCAGGGCCCGCAGCACCCGGACGGGAAAGGTTACCTGCTGGAGGTCATAACCCTCGTACCGGTGAAACCGGCCCTGCATGGCCACGACCGGCCTGCCGCCCAGGCGCCCCACGAGGAGCTGGCCCGCGTGGCTCTCCACCGTCGACAGCGGAAACCCGGGAATGGTCTCGTAGGGAATCCGGGTTTCGACCTCGATCTCGCCCGCCAGCCCCCCCAGCCCGGTGCCCAGGATGATGCCCACGGCCGGTGTAGCGGCGGTGCGGGACCGGACGGCGGCTGCGGCCGCGGCGATGCGGTCGAGCAGTGGCTGGGTCGTGGTCATGCCTGGCGCTTGAGAACCATTTCGGTCTGCACCTGGGAAAGGGTCTGCGCGTGGGCCTGCAGCCCGTCGATCTCCGCCAGCTGCCGCTCCAGCAGGGCCCGGAAGTTCGCCACGTACGCGGCGAACTGGCGTTGGGCCGAGTCGTACCGCTCCCGCACGGTCTGCTCATCCTGCTGGGCCGCGGACACCATGAGCATCGCCTGGCCCCTGGCCTCCCGGATGATGCCTTCGGCTTCCTTGTCGGCTTGCACCCGGGCGTCCGCGCGCAGTTGCTGGGCGGCGATCAACGCCTCGTTCATGGCCCGCTCCCGCTCCCGGAACGCCCGCAGCTGTTCCTGCATGTTCTTGAGCCGCTCCTCCCACTGGAGCCGCTCTCGCAGCAGCCGCTCCACTTCCTCCGAGACCCGGAGCTTGAACTCGTCTACCTGTACCTTGTTGTACCCCCGCATCGCAGCCTGGAACTCCTGGGCACGAATGTCGTGGGGCGTGAGATGAAACGCGTCGTCGGTCATCGGCTTCGCTCTCCGAACAACAGGGTCCCCAGCCGCACCATGGTGGCGCCTTCTTCAATCGCAACGAGATAATCGCCCGACATGCCCATCGAGAGGACGGGACCGGCGTGGCCCCGCGCGACCGCCTCATCCCGGAGGCGCCGGAGGAGAGCAAACGCCCGGCGCTGGTCGTCGGCCTGTCCGGTCAGCGCCGCCATAGTCATAAGGCCCCTGACCTCGAGCCGGGCCAGCCCGGCCAGGCCGTCCAGCAGGGCCGGTACCTCCGCGGGCGTACAGCCGCCCTTCTGCGGCTCGGCCGAACAATTGACCTGCACCAGCACCGGCTGGCGGCCCCCCTCGGCGGTCCGCCGGTCCAGTTCCGCACCGAGCTCGAGCCGATCCACGGAGTGGATCAGCGCGAAGTGCCCGGCCGCGTTTTTCGCCTTGTTGCGCTGGAGTGAACCGATCAGGTGCCAATCCACCGGCACGGCCGCCGCATAGGCCTGCTTCGCCAGCGCCTCCTGCACCCGGTTTTCTCCTACCACCTCGAGCCCCGCCGCATGCGCAACGCGAACCGCTTCCGGCCCATGCCCCTTGGTCACGGCCACGATGGTGACCGGGTGACTCAGGCCGGCCGCCCGCTGGCGCTCGGCGATCGCCCTGCGCACCCGTCCAAGCCGTTCGGCCAAGCCGGGGAAGTCCATAGCCCTAGAATTTACTTGGGGTTACGTGCGGGGGGCTAGGGGCGGGGGGGAGGGCAGGTACAGAGTGCAGAGTGCAGGGTGCGGGTGCAGGCGTGCGGGTGCGGGCTGCGGGCTGCGGGCTGCGGGCTGCGAAACCGCAGCTAGCACCTCAGGGTATAAACCCGGAAGGTCTGGTCCATAACGTACCCCAGCGATTCATAGAGCCTTTGCGCCGGACGGTTCGTGTGAGCGGTGGACAATTCAATGCCCGCTGCCCCGGTCTCGATCGCGTGTTTCCCGGCGGCCTCCATCAGGGCCCGCCCGACTCCCCTGCCCCGAGCCGATTCGGTGACATACAGATCATTCAAGAGCCAGAGCGGCCGGCACACGACCGAGGACCACAGTGGATAGAGTTGGGTGAACCCGAGGCCGGCTCCCGCCTTCTCGGCCAGGAAGATCACCGAATCGCCGCTGGTCAGCCGTTCCCGGATAAACTCCCGCGACTTGTCAAGGTCCGCCGGTTGCTCGTAGAAACGCCGGTACGATTCAAACAGGGCGGCCAGCGGTTCGAGATCGCGTGGCTCCGCGCGCCGCACCCGCGACGGCGGTTCGTCTGCCCGGGCCGGCATCCGTCAGGAACCCCGCAACTGGCGAAGCTTCTCCCGGGCCGATTTGCCCTCGGGATTGAGGGCCAGCGAGCGCTCATAGCTGGCGATCGCACGGGTGGAGTCGCCGTTCGCCAGGTATCCCTCGCCCAGGCTATCCCAGGCGTTGGCGCTGGCGGGGAACTCCCGGACGCCCAGGGAGAATACCGCGATGGCCTGGTCGGGCCGCTTTTCGTCCAGCAGGCCGTAGCCGATCGTGTTGAGCAGGTTCTCGTTCACCGGCGGGCCATACGTTGCCCGCAGGGCCCGGAATGCCGCCGCGCCACTGTCGGCGCCGACGGCCACGAAGGCCCGGGTTATCGCAAATCTGGCATGCCCGCGCCGGGCGAAGTTGGAGGCCGGGTTCACTTCAACATTCAGGGCGGCGAGACGTTCCGCGTCAGGAAGGTTTCCCTGCCGGTTGATCCGGTCAGCCACATCCGCGAGGGGTACTTCCGAGAAATCGTACGTGAACCGTCCGTAGTACCGTTCCCGGAGCGACCGGTACGCCGTCATGGTAGAATCGAGCCCTCCGGCCTGGTAGGCCAGGAGGAGCAGGTCCTGCAGCATGCGGGGGGTTGTGGTCCCGCGGTGGCAGGTGGCGCATTCCACGCTCACGGAGGGTGTCACCCGCTGCTCGACATCGGCCAGGTGTTCGTGGTTGATGTGATGCACCATCTGCATCATGACGCGGGCCGTCCGCTTGGCTGGTTTATCGTCGGCGGCGAAATCGTAGGTGGCAAGCGGCCTCCCCTCCTCGCCCACGTGGCAATGGGTGCAGCGCACGCCCAGCGCCCGGGTAAACCCGCCCATCAGTTGAACCAGGCTGTCGGCGGGAATGGTCCTGGGCAGAACCCGGAGATTGGTGAATGAATCCGGGGGAAACTGCGCGCCGGCCGCGCCGGCAGACAGGAGGAGGACAGCCAGTGCGGCAGCGACGCGGATGGAGCGATGCATGGGAAGGCAGCTCCTGAAATGGGAAGACTCCCCGTCTGTACGGGGCGAGTCACCCTGAAGTTCTACCGGTCAACGGCCGTGGTATCAGGCCGCTGGCTGTCCGGCCCCGTGAGAGGCTCCATCCGGATCTGCTGCAAGGCCTGCTTGATTTGCGGATCCGCCACCAGCTTCGCGGCCCGTTCCAGGTTGGCAAGAGTCCGATCCCGGTCACCGCGGGCCTGGTAGGCCAGCGCCAGTTGGGTGAATGGCAGTCCCAGGTTGAACGCCATGCCCCGCGCCGTGGGTTCCAGGTTGCTCACCGCTTCTTCACTCGCCTCCAGCAACCCGCTGTACCGGTACGTGTGCCAGGCCAGGCTATCGGTCACGATCAGGTCCATCAGCGTCCCGGTGAGCCTGCCGATCTCGAGCCCGGGATTGGTAGTATCCGGGGCGGTAGGACTCACCAGATAGGCCATCCCCTGCTGGATCATGAATGGATCGAGCCCCCGGAAGTCCCGCCCGGTGGTCATGCTCCAACTGACGGGGCGCTTGCCCACATTTTCCTGGAGAATGCGGGCCAGCACGATCTGGTTGGGATTGATATAGACGTTGGCCGGCAAGGTGTAGCGTCCCGCTCCGGCCGGGACCGCCCGGGGCTCCCGGAGGACGGTAAAGCTGCCGGTGATCTGGTCGATCTGGGCATCGGTCATCGAATGCACCGGCCAGTCGGGCATCGGGCCGGCTTTACCCCGCCAGATGGCCGGCGCGCTGGCCTCGTCAAAGGCGCGCTGCGGGTTGTCCCGCAGTTGCCTGATGTACCACGGCGTCTGCGCCAGGGCGAGACAGACCAACGTCACGTCCTGCCGGATCCCCGCCACTTCCTGGGCCCACCACAGGGGGAAGGTGTCGTTGTCCCCAAACGTAAAGAGGACCCCGTACGGCGGGACCGAGTTGAGCAGGTCGTAGGCGAAATCCGCGGCCAGCCGGGGCGCCGGGCCGTGCGCCCGCGATGCCGCCGTGAAATTGGCGGCGAAGGGAACGGCCGCCACCAGGAACAGCGCGTAGGGCGCGGCCCCCGTAAGCGCCCGCCTCGCCAGCCCGCGGGCCAGGACCGCCAGTCCCATCCCGGCCCACAGCCCCCAGATGATGAAACTGATGACGAAGAAGTAGTCCCGGTCGCGGACCTCGTGATCGGACGGATCCGGCCACTGCTTGAAGGTGTACTCGAGGCTGTACCCCGGCTTGAAATTCATGTAGAGGACCAGCCCGATACCGGTGACCGCGAACACGCCGGCGAGCAGCCACCAGGATGGCCGTTCCATTCGTCGGTGCCAGTCGAATCCGCGCATGCCGAGAAAGAAAAACGCCAGCGTCATTGCCACCTTCAGGGCCATGGCCGGCAGGCCGTTTCCCCACTGCCAGATGAAGTACTGGAAGTAGTTGGCGAACTGCGCCGTGACCAGCGAAAAACTCCGCCCCGGGTTGTCGGGCCCGCTCATCTCGGTCGGATCGTCCAGCGGAGTCCGGGGAGGATACTGTTTCCGCTGGATGACTTCGAGCAGCGACGTGAAATTGTCGGGCTGGGCCTCACTGATCATCGGGTGCTGCTGGGAGCGGTAATACGGGTATCCGTAACTGGTGATGCCTACCACGGCGATCACCAGCGCCACCAGGGCGAAACGACCGACGGATGCGGAGACGGCGAGCGCCGCGGCGGCCAGGTAGCAGATCCCTCCCCCGGTGATCAGGGTCGTGCTGCCCAGGCCGAGCCCGATCAGGAGCGCCCAGGTGCCGCCGACGACGGCCACTTCCGCCCACTCCCGCCGCTGCCGTACCGGGTCGGCCGACGGCTCCAGCCGCAGGGTGGCGGCCATGAACAGGATGACGCCGGGCCCCACCAGTAGCGTGAGCAGGTGGTTGCCGCTGGAGAGGCCCGCGATGTAGAGCATGAGCCAGAGGGTCCGGGGTGCCCGGTCGCCACCCCGCTGGCGCCGCCAGACCAGGGCCAGCCAGCAGATCAGCGCGGCCATGAACGTGGCCACTCCGTACACCTCGGTCTCGTTGGAGTTCTGCCAATGGGTGAAGGTGAACGCGCCGATCACCGCCGCGGCCATGCCGCCTCCAATGCGGAGACCCGCGGCATTTCCCTCGCCATTCCCGCCCAGCGGCCGCAGTGATTCCCAGATCACCAGGAAGAAGGCTCCCGCTGCGAGGGCGCTGAAGAAGGCGCTCATCAGGTTGAGCCGGAAGGCATACTCCCCGAAAGGAAAGATGCTGCCCCAGACGTGGCCCAGGATGACGAAGAGCGGCGTCCCCGGCGGATGCGGGATGCCCAGGATGTGGGCCGATGCGATAAACTCGCCGGCGTCCCAGAATGTCACCGTCGGCGCCAGGCTGACGAGGTAGCCCAGGAGCACAATGGCCGTGGTCGCCAGGGCGTAGCGATAGGGCGGAGCGTCGGGTAATCGGGAATTCATCAGAATCGAGGGATCGAGTTGGGGCGAAACGTAACGACTACATCTGGCGGACGGCTACCGCCAGCTGGAGGGCCTCACGGACGCCGCGCACTTCATGCACCCGGAAGAGCTGGGCCCCCCGTTCGAAGGCCATGACGCAGGCGATTGCCGTGGCGCGATCCCGGTCCTCGACCGGACGCCCGGTCGCCGTGCCCAGGAACCGTTTTCGGGACGGCCCCACCAGGACCGGCCGGCCCAGGCTTCCCAGGGCACCCAACCCGTCGAGCAGAGCCAGGCTTTCTTCTGCCGTCTTCCCAAAGCCAAGGCCGGGGTCAACCACCTGGCGCTCGGCCGCGATGCCGGCCGTCAAGGCCACTTCGACCGATGCGCGAAGTTCCCGGGTGACCGTGTTCACCACCCCCTGGCCATAGGAACCGGCGCCCTCGGTCGCCAGGCCGCCGGGGCCGCCCCGCGAATGCATGAGAATGGCGCCGGCCCCGGCCTCGGCGAGGGTCCGACCCATGTCCGGGTCCAGCCGCAGCCCGGACACATCGTTTACCACCGCGGCGCCGGCGGCGAGTGCCGCCTGAGCCACCGATGCCTTCACGGTATCCACGGAGACGAGGAGCGAAGGGTGGCGCTGCACCAGCGCGGAAAGCACCGGGAGCAGCCGTCGCGACTCTTCCTCGCCGTCGACCGGCGTGGCTTCAGGACGGGTGGATTCGGCCCCGAGGTCCACCAGGTCGGCGCCGGCGGCCAGCAGCGAGTCGGCCTGCTCCAGCGCCGCATCCACCGTAAGAAACCGGCCTCCGTCGCTGAACGAATCGGGGGTGACGTTGAGCACGCCGAGGAGGATAGGATGGTCCAGCGCGATGGCACCGCGGGCGGTGACCCAGGTCTCGGCCCGCTCGGCCGGCAGCGCGAGGCCGACCTCCTGGGCCAGCCCGACCAGGTGGGGAGGAAACACCCAGGGCCGTGCGAAGGCGGCCAGGCGGGAACGGCTGCCGGCGAGGAGGACCCACCCTTCGCCGGTCAGAAGGTCGATGCCGAGTTTTCGGTTGTGAATGACCAGCGCTTCGATGGCGTCGTCGGGAACCTGTTCCAGCAGAATGGCGACCGGCTGCACACTGCCGGCCGCCGATGCGGCACGCATGGCATCCCAGCCATGGCGGAGAAGCGCCTCCTGCACCGCCCGCGCCGAGTGGGCCGCGAGGGACCGCGCGATCACGCGCCGGCGGGCTCGGCGGGCGGAGCCCCGAGGATAGGAGGACGGACCGGGGCGGGTTCCACCTTGCCGGGCACGGCGGGCGCCGGGGCCGGCGAGGACGGCGGCAGGGTCCGGGGCGGCAGGGTCTTGCCGGCCGCGAGCAGTTCCACGTCCTCGCGATCGATGGTCTCGCGGTCGAGCAGCGCCATCGCGATCCGGTCCAGCAGATCGCGGTTGGCGTTGAGGATCTGGCGGGCCTGCTCGTAGGCTTCGTCGATCAGCCGCTTGACCTCGTCGTCCACCATCTCGGCGGTCCGCTCCGACACTTCGCGCCGGTGTCCGAACTCCCGGCCCAGGAAGATCTCCTGCTCCCGGTCGCCCACCGACATGGCGCCCACCCGGTCGCTCATGCCGAACTGGGTGACCATCCGGCGGGCCAGGCTGGTGGCCCGCTCGATATCGTTGCCGGCGCCGGTGGTGACCTTTTCGGGTCCGAAGATCAGCTCCTCCGCGGCCCGCCCGCCGAAAAACATCGCCAGGCTGCCGATCAGCCATTCCTTGGTGTAGTTGTGGCGGTCGACCTCGGGCAGCGACGCGGTGAGGCCGAGCGCCCGGCCCCGGGGCACAATCGTCACCTTGTGGATCGGGTCACTGCCGGGGGTCTTGATGGCGACCACGGCATGGCCGGCCTCGTGGAACGCGGTGAGTTTCCGGTCGTCCTCGGTCAGAACCAGGCTGCGCCGCTCGACGCCCAGCATGACCTTGTCCTTGGCGTCCTCGAAATCCTGCATGTCCACCAGCGCCTTGTTCCGGCGGGCAGCGAGTACCGCCGCCTCGTTGACCAGGTTGGCGAGGTCGGCGCCCGCCAGCCCGGGCATGCCTTTGGCGAGGACATCGAGCCGGACATCGGCGCCGAGGGGGATCTTCCGGGTATGCACCCGGAGAATGCCCTCCCGCCCCCGCACGTCGGGGGCGTCCACCACGATCTGGCGGTCGAATCGGCCGGGCCGGAGCAGCGCCGGGTCCAGCACATCGGGGCGATTGGTCGCGGCGATCAGGATGACGCCGTCGTTGGACTCGAACCCGTCCATCTCGACCAGCAACTGGTTGAGCGTCTGCTCGCGCTCGTCGTGGCCGCCACCCAGGCCGGCCCCGCGGTGGCGCCCGACCGCGTCGATCTCGTCAATGAAAATGATGCAGGGGGCGTGCGCCTTGCCCTGCTCGAAGAGGTCCCGCACCCGGCTGGCTCCCACGCCCACGAACATCTCCACGAAGTCGGAGCCCGACATCGAGAAGAACGGGCGGCCCGCCTCGCCGGCCACCGCCTTGGCGAGCAGGGTCTTGCCGGTGCCGGGCGGCCCCACCAGCAGGGCGCCCTTGGGCAAGCGTCCGCCCAGCCGGGTGAACTTCTGGGGGTCCTTCAAAAACTCGATGATCTCCTGCAGCTCCACCTTGGCCTCGTCGGCCCCCGCCACATCGGCAAAGGTGATCTTGGGCGTATCGCCGGTCAGGAGCTTCGCCTTGGACTTGCCGAAGGAAAAGGCCCGGCTTCCCCCCGCCTGCAACTGGCGCAGGAGAAAGAACCAGAGCCCGAGAATGAC
Organism: uncultured Gemmatimonadales bacterium; assembly: GCA_963795085.1. Taxonomy (GTDB): domain Bacteria; phylum Gemmatimonadota; class Gemmatimonadetes; order Gemmatimonadales; family GWC2-71-9; genus DASYPP01. The sequence goes on from CAWCFX010000003.1 coordinate 126,230, forward strand.
GATCCACGGCAGCGCGGCCACGATGATCGTAGTGAGGCCGCCCTTCGGCTCCTTGGCCGAAATGGGGACCCCGGCGTCCTCGATGCGCTTGAGGATGACCTCGCTGTCCTTGATGGGCAGCAGCACGGTGAACCGCTTTGCCGACTGGCCGTCCTGGGCCACTGGCGCGCGGAATTCTCCCTGCAGCCGCTTGCCGTCGATGACCTCAACCCGCTCCACGTTGGCGCGGTTGAGCTCCCGGTTGAAATCGGTATAGGTGTACTCCTGGGTGGGGCTGCCCTGGCGGCGCATCATCTGGAACAGCGCCATAGCCAGCAAGGCCACCAGCACCCAGAGGGCGAGGTTCTTACTCAGTGAGCCCCAGTTGGTCCCCTGGGGCCGCGGGGGCATGCGTTCAGCCATTTATTCCAAGTCCGCGATAAACGGGAGATGCCGGTAATTCTCCGCGTGATCCAATCCGTAGCCCACCAGAAATGCCGGGGGAGCCTGGAAACCGACGAACCTGATTTCAGGTGGCGGCTCCGGGGCAATCTGCTTGTCCAGCAGGGCGCAGATCGCCAGGCTCCGGGGCTCACGAGCTTTTAGAACCGAACAGAGACGCTTGAGCGTCTTTCCACTATCAATTATATCCTCGACCAGCAGAATATGTTTCCCCTCCAGGCGGGTCTCAGGGTCGTAAAGCAGCCGGACATGGCCACTTGAGACCTTTCCAGCCCCGTAGGAACTGGCGACCAGGAAGTCCACCTGCAGGGGCCGTTCCACCTGCCGGACCAGGTCGCTCAGGAAGATAAAACTCCCCTTGAGCAGGCCCAGCACCAGCAGGTGCCCGTCCGGGTAGGCCTCGGTGATCTCGGCGCCCAGCTCGCGAACCCGGCTGGCGATGGTCGCCTCGTCGTAGACGATGGACTTGACCGCCTTGCCGCCGGTGCGGCGGAGGACTTCAGACGACCTGAGCGTCAACACGCAGAGCCTCCGCCCCCGGGGGGGGCACCAGACGGTTGGAGCGGCAGATCCCGGGCACCCAGACAACGTCCCCGCCCTCGTCCACCAGGACGGGCCAACTCTCCCGATCACGGCGGGCCACCCGCGCGTCCTGCAAGCACCTTACCACCAGGCGATGCCCCGGGCCGCCCAGGGGATGCACCCGGTCGCCGGCCCGGAACGCCCGGGCCGCCAGCGGCGCGGGACTGAACCAGGCGGTGAGCCCGTCACGGTCCTGGACGGGCAAGGCCGGCTCGCGTCGCCAGCAGAGCCGCCAGCGACCCAGGACTCCGTCGCCCTCGTCGCCGTCCATGGTGAGGGGCGCACCGGCGCCTCCGGCGGCACACTGGCTGGTGGGGACGAAGTCGATCCGTCCGAAGGCCGCCTCCAGAATCCAGCCACCGCCCGCCTCGAAGCGCTGGCCGCTCGCCGCGGTGGCCATGAACCGGGCCGCCCGGCCGGCCTGGTCCCGGCCGATGGTGCCGCCCAGCCGGCGGATGATCGCGCGCACCAGTGCCTGGGCGAAGGTGGAATCATACCGGGCGAAGGGGGCCGCAGCAACGGAACCTTCGCCCCGGTCCGTCCGCCAGTCCACCTCGCCCAGCGCATCGATCACCAGGTCCCACGCCCGGCGATCGTCGGCCGCCTGGGCGGCAACCTCGCGCAGTGCCCCGCTGACGCCCGGCAGGCGCTGGCCCAGCAGCGGGAGCACGGCGTGGCGGACCCAGGACCGGAGATGCCGCGCGTCCCGGTTGGCTGGATCATCCCACCCGGCGAGGCCGCGCCGCTCGAAATAGCCGCGGATCTCGTCCCGGGTGAAGAGCAGCAACGGCCGGACGATGTTGCCGCGCCGTGCGGCCATGCCCGCGAGGCCGGCCGGGCCGGTGCCGTGAAGCAGGCGGATGAGCACGGTCTCCGCCTGGTCGTCGGCGTGGTGGGCCGTCATGACGTAGCGGGCCGACTCGGCCTCACGCATGGCTTCGAGGGCGGCATAGCGCGCTTCCCGGGACAGCGTTTCGCCAGCGTCGGCGCCGAGCCCAAGCCGGGCGGTCAGACAGCGGAGCCCGTAGCTGCCGGCCTGGCGCTCCACCTCGGCCGCGACCCGGCCACTGTCGGGGTGGATACCATGATCGACATGGCCCACGACCAGGTAAAGCCCATGTCCCTCGACGCCCCGAACCAGGAGATCGAGCAGGGCTACCGAGTCGGGGCCACCCGATACGGCAACGATGGCCCGGGCGCCCGGCGCCAGGCCGAGCGCGTCGAGGTGGCGCAGGAAGTTGTCCAGCATGGCTGAAAAATATAAGTCATTATCTGGTTAGCGCTGGCGGGGACACCGGGGTAACTTGAATTATTAGGAGCCTAACGTGGAATGACTGAAACCAAGGGACCCAGCTTTATTCAGGACCCCATGGCCGCCGCCAAGCTGGCGGCCATCGTGGAGTCGTCGGTCGATGCGATTGTGAGCAAAACGCTTGATGGAACGGTTCTCAGCTGGAATCGGGCTGCAGAACGGATTTTCGGGTACGCGGCGGACGAGATGGTCGGGCAGACAATTTACCGATTGATTCCACCAGATCTGCATGACGAGGAATCTGACATCCTGGAGCGGATCGGCCGTGGCGAGCAGATCCAGCACTACGAAACCACCAGGATGCGCAAGGATGGTGTCCGGATCACGATCTCCCTGACGGTATCGCCGGTACTCGACCGCGACGGCCGAATCGTCGGCGCTGCCTCCATCAAGCGCGACATCACGGAAGCCAAGCGAACCGAGGAGGCCCTGCGCCAGGCAGCCAAGATGGAATCGATCGGCCGGCTGGCTGGAGGCCTGGCACACGACTTCAACAATCACCTGCACGCGCTGACCGGGTTTCTCCATTTTCTCACCCGGGATCCAGGGCTGTCCCCAGGGTCCCAGGAGGATCTGGCCGAGGTCCGCCGGGTAACCGAGCGCATGGCGACTCTGACCCACCAGTTGCTGGCCTTCGCCCGGCAACAGGTGCTCTCCGTCGAGAATGTCGAGCTGTGCCAGATCATCGATGAGGCCGTCCCCATGCTGCGGCGCCTGATCGGGAGCAATTATTCCATCGTGGCGACCCACCAGCCGGGGGAACGCTGGATCCGGCTCGACCGGGGACAGCTGGTCCAGGTTCTCATGAACCTGGTGACCAACGCCCGCGATTCCATGGATGAAGGCGGCATCATCCGGATCTCGACCTCGACCCGGGCGGTAGCCCCCAACGAGTTTCGGGACGTGGCCCGGGATCCGATCGCCCCGGGCCGGTATGCGGTTCTGGAGATCACCGACCAGGGCACCGGGATTGCGGCAGAAGACCTGCCCCGCATCTTCGAGCCTTTTTTTACCACGAAGGAGATCGGCCGGGGAACCGGCCTGGGGTTGGCGACCGTCGAAGGCATCGTCTCGCAAAGCGGGGGTCACATCCAGCTTCAAAGCCGTCCGGGCGAGGGGGCGACATTTCGGATCTTCTTCCCGCTGGCGGAAACCGGGACCAGGACGCCACTACTCGAACATACTTCAGTCCGCAGCGGAACCGGCCGGGGGCGAATCCTGGTCGTCGATGACGACGATAACGTGCGGCCCATCGTCGCCCGGCTCCTGGCCTCCGAGGGCTACGATGTCGCGGTCGCCGCCAGCGGTTTCGAAGCCCTGGCGCACCTGGAGCGCACCGCCGGGGGCGTGGATCTCCTGATCACCGACATGGTTATGCCCGGGATGGGTGGGCGGGAATTGACCCGGCGAGTTGCGGCCAGCTACCCGGACCTCCCGGTGATCTGGATGTCAGGCTATCCCCGTGGAAGCGGGCCGCTGGCGGTACCCGAAGAAGCATCGGTGCACTTTCTTCCCAAGCCAATCGCGCCGGACCTGCTGTTCGCCGCAGCCCGGGTGGCCCTCCGCCAACCTGCCTAGGAGTTTTCGATGCGCCGCATCCTGCTGAGTGTGCTGGTGACGGTTTTCGTGCTGCCCCTCCACGCCCAGGCGGGGTCCCCCCGCGAACGCGAGCGGAGCCTCCTCCGCGAACTGGTCGAGATCAACACCAGCGATTCGGCCCGTCACACGGGGGAGGCGGCCCAGGCCATGGCCCGGCACCTGCTCGCGGCGGGGTTCCCGGCTGCCGACGTCCAGGTGCTGGAACTCTCGCCCGGGATTCACAGCCTGGTGGCCCGGCTGCGGGGACGGAACCCGTCGGCCAAGGCGATCCTCCTGATGGCCCATATCGACGTGGTGGACGCCCGAAAGGAGGACTGGTCGGTCGAGCCATACACGTTCCTTGAACGCGACGGGTACTACTACGGCCGGGGCAGCAGCGACAACAAGGCGGGGGCCGCGACACTGGTGGCCAATTTTCTTCGCTACCGGCGGGAGGGTTACCTGCCGGAGCGCGACCTGGTCATCGTTCTCACCGGTGACGAAGAGACCACCAGCGATGCCATCGCCACCCTGCTGTCGCAGCATCGCCCGCTGGTGGATGCCGAGTACGCCCTCAATACCGATGCGGGCGGCGGTGAGATCCACGACGGCAAGGCCACCCAGTTCGTGGTCCAGACCGCTGAGAAGGTGTACCTCTCGTTTCAGCTGGAAGTGCGCAACAAGGGCGGCCACAGTTCGCTCCCCGAGCCGGACAACGCCATTTACCGGCTGAGCCAGGCGCTCACCCGGCTCGCCGGCCACCAGTTTCCGGTCCGGCTTAACCCCACCACGCGGGCCTATCTCGAGCGGGCCTCTGCCAACCAGCTGCCCGCCATCGGGGCCGACATGCGAGCCGTGGCCCGGTCCGGCAGCCGGGACGCCGCGCGCCGGCTGGCCCAGGTGCCGTACTACAACTCGATTCTCCGCACCACCTGCGTGGCCACCCGGCTCTTCGCCGGGCACGCCGACAACGCCCTGCCCCAGTTGGCCCGCGCGACGGTGAATTGCCGGCTGCTGCCGGACGAATCGCCGGACAGCGTGGCGGCGACCCTGTCCCGGGTCTTCGCGGACACCGCCGTGCATCTCAGCCAGATCGCCCCGCCCACCCCCAGTCCCGCCTCGCCCCTGCGGCCCGACGTCATGGGGGCCGTCGAGGCGCTGGCCCGGGAACAGTGGCCCGACGCCGCGATCGTGCCGGAGATGTCCACTGGCGCCACCGACGGGCTCTATGTCCGGAACGCGGGGATCCCGGTGTATGGGGTGAGCGCGGTATTCGAGCGAATTGACGATGTCCGGGCCCACGGGCGGGACGAGCGGATCGGGGTCGAGGCCTTTCACGACGCCGCCAATTTCTGGTATCGGCTGGTGAAGACACTGGGGTCTTCGGTTGCTTCCCCCTGACTTCACCCCTCCCCCTCGCCACGAGCGGAGCGAGCGGGGGCGGCGACAGTCCGTCGGTCTATTGCGCCCCCCCGCGGCGTTGGGTATGGTATTGCAGTCCCTGTAACCCCTGAATCCAGCTGATCGTTTCTTTCACCTATGCCGGGAGGTACTGTGCCTAGAAGTCACAGGTTTGTTCGGATGGCGGCGTTGAGCCTGGGTGTGGCGCTGGTGGCGAGCTTCGCGGCGCGGCCCGCCGCCGCGCAGGGCATCACCTTTACGCCCTTTGTGGGCAGCTTCTATTCGCTCGGCAAGTACTTCGATGCCGACATCGACCTGGGCAACTTTGGCGGCTCCGGCACCGCGAACTTCACCATGGAACAGACCAACACGGTGGCCTTCGGCGCCCGGCTGGCCTTCCCGATCGGCGCGACCCTGTCGCTCGAGGGCGAGGGAACCTATTCCAGCAGCGAGGTCCGCTTTACCGGCACCGACGCGGCCGGCCCCGGGGTGGACCTGGCGACCAACCTCAAGGGCAGCGTGATCACCGGCAGCCTGCGCGGCGTGCTGCGCCCCCGGCGGAGCAACCTGAACCTGATCGCCGGCGTGGCGGTGGTCAGCCACGGGGGTGACGCGTGGGATTTCGACACCAACGACAAACTGACCAATATCGGCGGCGTGGTGGGATTCGGGCTCCGGGCCAACGTCACGCCCAAGCTGGCCCTGAACATCACGGCGGAGGCGTTCCTCTACTCCTTCGACCCCGATGAGTCCGACGACACCCAGAACGGGTTCTTCAAGGAGAAGATGCAGTCGGACCTGATCGTGTCGATCGGAATTCCGATTCAGTTGACGGGGAGATGATCGACGAGTGACCAGTAGCCATTGACGCGGGATTCCCGACGTGCGACCGGGATGACGATCAACAAAAGTGACAGGTGGCCGGGGGCAGCCTGCCCCGGTTTCCTGTCACTTGTCACATGTCAGCCGTCACGGGCTGGGGCCTACTGGGGGTTCACCACTGGCGCCGGCGCCGGCCTGGCCGCGAGGCTGCCATCGCCCAGTTGGCCCCGGGCGTTCTCGCCCCAGCAGAAAACCTGGGACGCCGTCGCCGCGCAGGTGTGGTTCCCCCCCGCCGTGATCCCCGTGAAGGAGCCTTCGGCCGCGACCTTCACTGGCCGGCCCCGGTTCCCGCGAGACCCGTCGCCCACCTGGCCCCGGCCGTTACCGCCCCAACAGTAGATCGCGCCTCCGCCGGTCCGCCCGCACGTGTGGGAGGTGCCGAGGCTCAGCTCTTCGAAACTGAGCCCGGTCGCCACCTCGACCGGCTTGGTGCGGTCGCTGCTGCTGCCATCGCCGACCTGCCCCGCCCGGTTGTCGCCCCAGCAATAGGCCTTGCCCCCCGCGGCCAGCGCGCAGGAATGGGTTCCTCCAGCATAGATCTTCGAGAACTTGACGCCGGCAGCATCGACTTCGATGGGGCTCCGCTCATTGCTCAGCTGGCCGTATCCCAGCTGGCCGGAGAAACCATCTCCCCAGCAATAGGCCTTGCCATCGGTGCTGATTCCGCAGGAGTGGCTCCCCCCAGCAGCCACGTCGCTGAACGCCAGGTTGGGCACCGGAGTCGGCCGGGTGCGACCGCTGGTGGTGCCATCGCCCAGTTGGCCGCTGCCGTTGTCGCCCCAGCAGAGGACTCGTCCCCCACCAGCCAGCCCGCAGGCATGGCGTCCTCCCGCGCGGATGGAGCGGAAGCTGGTACCCCCGGCCACCGCCACCGGGTTCACCCTGGTGTTATTGGTGCTCCCATCGCCAATCTGGCCCTTGTTGTTCTGGCCCCAGCACCAGGCCTCGCCGCCGGAGGTGAGGCCGCAGGTAAAGGCGCCGCCGGAACTCAGGCGGTTGAACCGCACGCCGGATTCCAGCACGGTCGGGGACTGGGCACCGCCGCCCCAGCAGGCGGCCGCCCCGCCGGGCAGCAACCCGCAGGTATGCACACCGCCCGCTGCGAGAGATCCGCGCGGGGCGGCGCCACCGCTGACGGGTGGCGGATTGTCGGGAGGAGGCTGGGCCCGGCCGGTATCGACGGCCGCGATGGCGGGGCGCGTAACCGCCAGGTTGGCGGTGAGGCTTTTCCCTTCGCTGGTCGCGGTGATCCGCGCCGTGCCCGCCCCGATGGCCGTGACCCGGCCGGTGGACGTCACGGTCGCGACCTGAGTATTGCTGGAACTCCAGGCCACCGGCCGGTCGCTGAGCGGTGCGCCGCGGCTGTCACGAACGGTGACGGCGAGCTGAAACGCCTCACCCACCGGGAGGGAGGCGGGGAGCGAGGTAAGCACCAGGGATCCCACCGGGACGCGTGCTACCACCACCCGCACGGCGGTCCGCTTGTCATCGCTCGCCGCGGTGATCGTGGTGTTCCCGGAACCAACGGCGGTCACCTGTCCGGTCGGCGACACCGTCGCCACGGCAGGATCGCTGGACACCCAGCTCGGGGTCCGGTCCCGGATGGCGCCGCCCCGGGCGTCCTTCAATTCGGCGGCCAGCTGCAGCCGCTCGCCCACCTCCAGTTCACCGCCGTTGGGACTCACCGACACCGTGGCGACATCCTGCCGGGTGAGCACGACAGTGACACTGGCCGTGGCCGACTTGCCGTCCGCCGTGGCGGTGAGGGTCGCGGTGCCCACGGCGACGCCGGTCACCGTCCCGTTCGCCGCCACGTCGGCGACGCCGCGGCTGCTGCTGGTCCATTGGACCGGCCGGTCCAGGGCGTTGCCCCGGGCGTCGCGCGGCTCGGCGGCCAGCTGGACCGTCCCGCCCACTTCCAGGGAACTGCGAGAGGGAGTGACCGACACGGCGGCCACCGCGGCGGGGGCAACCGTCAGATTGACGACGGCGCTCTTGCCCTCGCTGCTCGCGGTGATTGCCACGGTGCCCGCGCTCCGCGCGGTGAGGAGGCCCGCGGTCGAAACCTGGGCCACCGCCGGGTTGCTGCTGGTCCAGGTTACCGGACGGCCCGTCAGCGGGGCACCGGCCTGGTCCTTGAGATCGACCGCCAGCTGCCGGGATTCCCCCTCCTGCATGGACGAGGGGACCCGGGGGATGGCGAGCGTTGCCACGGGGACGTGACCGGCCGCCTGGGTTCCCTGCACCGTCAGGCTGGCGGTTCCCCGTAACCCTCCGGCATCGACGATGATGGTCGCGCTGCCGCCGCCCACCGCCCTGATGTAGTTGCCCGACACCACCGCGACGGCAGGGTTGTCGGACGTCCAGGCCACTGGACGTGGATCGGCGACTTCCTGGTTGGAAGAGTCCCGAAACTGCGCCTGCATCAGCACCGAGTCGCCCACGTTCAAGCTGGCGGCGGCGGGCCGGGCCTCCACCGCGACCGCGACGCCGGGGGCTGCCGCCGATGTCCCACCCCGGCCGGGGGCAAAACCGAACTTCCATACCGCCGCGGCCACGAGGAGCGCGCCCACCACCCCGCCCACCAGGGGCATCCGGGACTTCTTCGCGGGGGCGGCGACGGGAACCGGCCGGGGAACCGGTGCGGGTTCTACCAACGGCGTGGGAACCGCGTCGATGCGCTGGGTCGACGCCTCCGGTACGGAGACAACGGGGACCTCCGCCGGGGGCGGTGGAGCCACCGGCACGGCGACCGGCGCCGCCACCCGGACTTCCGCGGTTGCCTTTTTCCCCTCGGCGGCCGCGCTGATAATCGATGTCCCTGCCGCCAGTCCCGCGACCGACCCGTCCCCGCTGACCGAGGCCACGGCGGCATTGCTCGAGGTCCAGGCGATCGCCCGTTCCGGAAGCGCCTTGCCCCGTTCGTCCCGCGCCTCGGCGGCAAACCGGAAGTGCTCGCCGACCTTGATTGAGCCGTTTCTGGGCGTCAGCTCGATGGTCGCGACGGGGACCGGAATGACGTTGACGGCGGCCCGGGCACTCCGGCCTTCCGCCGTCGCCTGGATCTCGGTGCTTCCCGGACTTACCGCGGTCACTTCGCCAGCACCGGTCACCTTGGCGACGGCGGGATTCCGCGAGATCCATTCGACCTGACGCCCGGCAAGCAGGTGGCCCCGCTGGTCCTTGAGTACCGCGGTCAGCCGTTCGCTCCGGCCCACGGTGAGCCCCAGCACCGCCGAAGAGAGTTCCACCACCGCCACCGGCGCCGCGACCACCGCGATCTCGCCGGTTCCCTGCTTGCCTTCACAGGCGGCGGTGATGCGGGCGGTACCGGGCGCCGCCGCCGCGACCAGCCCGGCCGCGGACACGGTCGCCACGGCGGGCTGGCTGGAACTCCAGGTGATGGATCGGCCGGTGATGGCCTTGCCCTGCGGGTCGCGCAGCGTCGCGCTCAGTTGCAGCGTCGCGCCGGTCTCCACGGAGCCGGTGGCGGGCGCCACCACTACCGCGGCAACCGGAACCGGAGCGATCAGCAGCTGGCAAGTGGCGGAGTGCGCCTCGACCGAGCCCGTCACCACCACGTCGCCGGGCGCCAGCGCCGTCACCAGTCCGGTCGCCGATACCGTCGCCAGCGCCGGGTTGCCGCTGCTCCAGGCCACCTCGCGGCCGGCCACGGTATCGCCATTCATGTCCTGAATCATCGCCGACAGCTGCAGGGTGTCGCCCGCCGCCAGGTTGGCGCTCCGAGGGGAGACCGCGACAGAACCTACGGCCGCGATGACCTCGGTCCTCGCCTTGCCGCTGGCGCGGGTCGGTGGCACCAGGCTGGTGGGGGTTTTCATTTCGTCCAGCAGCCGCTGGTTGAGGCTGCTCTTGGCCAGGCCCACCATCTGCTGGTGAATGGGGTCGTCGTGCGCCAGGGCCGAGGCGCCCATTGCCGCAATGGCCTCCTCGATACTGGGCCAACGGGCGTCCGGCTGCTTTTCGATCATGCGGAGCACCGCCGCCTCCAGGTCGGGCGGGCAATCAGGACGGTGTTCGCGGATCGGGCGGGGCGGATCGTTAAAGTGCTGCCACATGATCGCCATCGCGGTATCGGCGACAAAGGGCTGCTTGCCGGTGATCATCTCGTAGGCGACGATGCCGAGCGAGTACTGGTCGGACCGGCCGGTCACTTCCTTGGCGGCGCACTGCTCCGGGCTCATGTAGGAGGGAGTCCCCACCGCCACTCCGGTCATGGTGAGGCCCTGGGTCTCGGCGACCTTGGCGATGCCGAAGTCGGTCACCACCGGCCAGCCTTCATCGTCGATCATGATGTTGGCGGGCTTGATGTCCCGATGAATGATTCCGCGGCGATGGGCGTAGCCGAGGGCACTCCCCACCTGGGAGAGGACGGCACGGGCCATGGGAATCGGCAGCGGGCCCACCTGCCGGATGATGTCGTCGAGCGGCCGCCCGGCCACGAACTTCATCACGAAATAGAGAACCCGCCCGGCTTCCTTGACGGCGTAGATCGGAATGATGTGGGGGTGGCTGAGCGACGCGGCAGTGCGGGCTTCCCGGCGGAAACGTTCGGCCATACCCTCGCCGAACATGAGTTGCGGCGCCATGACCTTGATGGCGACTTTGCGATCGAGCGAGATCTCGTGGGCCAGGTACACCGTGGCCATGCCGCCGCGGCCCAGTTCGGCCAGAACCTCGTACTCGCCCAGGGTGGCGCGACGGAGGATCTCCAGGCCGGACTCTTCCGGGGGCATGGAGGGCATGCGGGCGGTGGCGACGTTGCCCTGTTCGCCGGAAACGTCGGAACCGCACCGGGTGCAGAACCGGGCGCCAGGAGTAATGGGCTGGCCACAACGCGCGCAGGCCTGAGCGTTCATGGATCGTGATCGAAAGTGATAGAACAGAATAGCTTAGCACCCAGGGCCGCGCCAGTGTGGCGAGGCCGAGGTGGGATTGATCTAGCCGGCGCGGGAGGGGTCGATGAGCGAGGCTACGGAAAACGCCAGCGGCTGCCGGCTGAAAGCCGGGCACCCGAAAACCCGGCGCTCAACAAGGGACCGACTGATCCAGACCGAAGGCCAGGAGCGCAGGGCTCGACTGACCTTCCCGGATCGGAGACCTAGAACTCGGCGCCGCCGCCGACGGGGGTGCTGTCGGCCGTCTCGTCCGAGCCGCCTAGCAGGCTCTTCCAGCTGACCTCGTTACCCTTGCGATGTCCCTTCTGGGTGATCTTGAGGCCCTCGGGCGAGATCGCGATCATGTACGCCTGACCGTCTATTTCCAGCTCCCGCTTGATCGTCTTGTCCAGTTTCGTTGCCATGGTTTAGCCTTTCCATCTTCGGAGGATCGTGGTCGGGTGGAGCGAAACCCCAACAACTAAACCCTTTCCGAAGTCCACGGCAACCCACCCAATCGGCACTTAACCCCCGACCCCGGGCCCAAAAGGGCCCTCACCCAGGTCATTGCGAGGGCCAGCCTAACGCCGTTCCCACTCCGGAGCCCGATCGTTCCGCCCGAAGGCGCCGCGCTCCAGCACCCTCATGCCCGTTGCCAACCTACGTTAATGTTGATTCTCGGCATGTGAAGCCAAGTGCTTTAGGCACAAAGGCTTTGACTTTCAACACTAGCCGTTTGCAGGCTGTGCTCCAATCGACCCAACCCCGGAGACCAAGGGGGCCACGTCGCCCCGGCGGCCGGGCTTGGTACGCTCGGCTCGCGAGGTCCGGAAAGCCGCAATACCCAACCAGAGGCAGGCAATGATACCAAAGACATACTTGGTCAGGGCGCGCACGGTCGACATGTAGAAGGGAAGCCGATCGTTTTCCGGCAGGTCGGCCCGGAGTTGGATGATGTCGAGCCCGTACAGGGCAGTGAGGCCCAGCAGCGCGATTACCACCAGCAGGTTGAGGATCGCAATGACCCGCAGGGTCAGGCGATCCTCGAGCTCGGCGGCCACGAAAGCCACGAGGATGATGGCAAAAAGCGGGGTGAAGAAGAACCCGGAAAGCAGCCCCAGGGCGGACCAGCGCCAGCGAAGGTTGCCGGGATCCAGGGGTAGGATGCTGAGGGCGAAGTCCGCCAGAGGAATCAGAGCTAAGCCTATGGCAATAAAATAGATAGGCCAACGAAGCCGGGTCAGGATATCGTGCGTGGACAGGGCCATGGGCTGGTCGGGTAAGAGATCAGAATGGAAGAACCCAGAGCTTCCTAGGCAAAAGTGCTGCCGTAAATGCGAAGACGGCGGAGGGCCCGTGGCCCTCCGCCGTCTTCCCCGTGGCGGTCGTCATCCCGGCCGGCGAATCAGGCGCCCATGGGGCCGCCCTCATGCCAGTCCGAGATGACAACCATGTCAGCCCATGCGCCGATACCCTACCAGAAGCACGCCCGCCAGTCCAGTGCCCAGCAGGATGATGGTCGCCGGTTCCGGCGTCACCACAATGAACTCCTGGACCCCGCCGGTGCGGATTCCGTTGTTGCCGGCGGCTCCCATGTTCACGTCGCTGAGGATCTGGAACTGATCGTAGAACTTCGAATTGGTGTTGGTAAGATAGAAATTCTGCGCCGCGGCGAGCCAGGTGGAACTGGGCTGGTAGCTCGGCGAGCTGGGCGTCATCAGGTGCCAGATGGTCGCGTGGATATCCCCCCACTGGGTGGTCGGGGTGGCGGCGAACTGGGTGGTGAGCCAGGCGGCCTGTTGGTACCGGGCCAGGGCGTCGGTCATCCCGCCGAACCGGGTGGAGCTGAGATTGGTATTGCCGAACCCGAGATTGGTCTTGTTGACGTTCCAGGTCTGGCCGACCTTGCTGTGATTGAGATAGTCCACGCAGAAAATGTCCACGGTCGCCGCGCCGGGGCCGGACCCGATCTGGCCCCGGTACGGTCCCACCCGCACACCGAAGGCTGTCGTACTGCCGGCGTTGACCAGCTTGACCGGCGTCTGGGCCGAGAGAGGAGCGGCCGTGAGGAACAGGGCGGCCGCGAGAAGCAGACCTCGGATTGGCGTCATATAGTGGTGTCGGAGTGATAAGGTTGAGGACCCACCGGTCCGGGACCATCTGGGCCTCGGTTAGAGCAACCGCTGTACCAAATTCGACAATGTGCGGAAACGATGCACCTCACCTCCGGGCCGAGTGGCCCAACAGCAGGAAGGAGAACAAGTTGAGCATCTCGCTGCAGTTCCGTTCACTCCGGAATTGCCGGAGGCCTGCGCCGGCGCCGGCACCGCACGAGTGCTGTGGCATTCCCACAGCAGGCAAAGCAAAGCGGCCCCTCGCGGGGCCGCTTGTCACGCTCACCAAGCATGCGGTCAGGCAATCGAAGCCCCTGCCCGCTTGTTCATCCGCCGGCGGATACCGCTGACACCGCCCATCCCCACGAGCCCGCTGGCCAGCAGCGCCATCGTCACGGGTTCGGGAGTCACTGTCGCCGGGTTGTCCACCTCCCGGCAATCCAGCCCGCCCGGCTTGCACTCGACTTGCCTCCACGCCGCGATGATCTGCGGGGTGGTGAATGCTGCCCCGACGCTGCCGGAGGTATTCTGAAATCTGGAGCGACCCCGCACCAGCAGCGAGGGCTGTTCCATGCCCTGCAGACCTCGAAGGCTCACCGAGAGGATGCCATCGGCGGTCTGGGTAAAGTGCCCAAACCGAACCTGTACACTGGCACAGGTCACCAGCGCGCCGCCCGTGCATCCGGGGTTTGTCCCTTCCGACCAGACTGACGCCTGGCTCTCGACGGCCGTGAAGGCAAGAGCCATCGCGCCGACCAACAGAGAACGAGTATGCATTACTCACCTCACAATCGGGAATGCCCGGGAGCTCCGCACCGGGTCGAAAGACAAGGCCCAACATTCCCGTTACGACCGGGCCTGACCTGCAGCTATGAAGATGGCTCTTTTGTGGGGTTTGGCGGTGACGGGCGGCACGAGCGAAGCAGCGGTGGGATCACAGTCGGAGGGTCAGGGCTGGGGCCGCACCGGGCCTCCCACCCCGTGGATGGCCCGGTCGCCGGATGGGGGCGGGACATGACGAAGCAGGTCATACGTCCGTGCGGCGAGCAGCATCCCCGCGACGGGCGCCACCCAGTACAACCAGTGGCCGGTCCACTGCCCTGCGGCCAGTGCCGGCCCCAACGACCGAGCCGGGTTCATGCTGGCCCCGGTAAGAGGTCCCAGCAGGGCAGCGAAGCCGACCGTGAGACCGATCGCCACCGGGGCGAGCCCGGCCCGGACGCGCCCCTCGGTCGCGACTGCCATGATGACAAACATGAGCGCGAACGAAAGGAGAGTTTCGAGCAGCATTGAGCGCGGGATGCCGATTCGCGGCAGCGTCGCGCCCATGTGGCCGAGGGATCCCAGCATTGCCTTCAGCGTGAATGCTGCGAGCACCGCACCGACACACTGCGCGGCCACGTAGGCGGGGACATCCCGGCGGGGAAACCGGCCCACCGACCAGAACGCGATGGTCACGGCCGGATTGATATGGGCGCCGGAGATGTGCCCGACCGCAAAGACCATCGCGGTCACCACGAACGCGAAGGCGAGGGCAATCCCGGCCGGGCCCAGCGCGCCCGCGGTAAAGTCGTTCACCATGACCGCCCCGGGGCCCACCAGCACCAGGAAATAGGTGCCGATCCCTTCGGCCACGGCCCGGCGCACGCGCCCGCCGGATTCCGGAGTCACTTCCGCCCGCCGGTCGCCAGGAACCCGGCGAACTCCCCGGGCAACCCGCTGTCCCGGATGCCCGCCGCCGCGCGGTCCAGGTCGTACGCCACCCGCACCTGCTCGACGCTGGAGCTTTCGGGCCCGATGGTGAGCAATGCATAGCCGGCCCGCGGATCGCCGTCCTTGGGACGGCCTACGCTGCCGGTGTTGACGAAACGGATACCATGGATCTCCCGCTGCCATGGCAGGTGGGTATGGCCGAAGGCGATGACGTCGCCTGGACCGGCACCCGCCCGGCCCGCCATCTTGAGGCAGAAGTCGTCCGGCCGGTCCTCGGTCCAGTACAGCGTGTTGAGCGTGGGGGTCCCATGCACCAGGATGAGAGTGGGCCGGGAGGTGTGCCCGCCGACCGGCCGGAGGTCGAGCCGGAACGGCAGCCGGCCCAGAAAGGCCTTGCCCGCGGGCGATATATGCCGGCGCGTCCAGTCGTAACTCAGGTGACTGAGGGCTTCCTGATCTGAATCTTCATACCGGCAGCCGCAGTGCGGGTAGTCGGTGGCAACCGTCGAGTCGTAGTTTCCGGCCACGCCGCCAATGTGCCGCTCGCGGATCAGGTGGATCACTTCGTCGGGCCAGGGCGCGTACCCGACCAGGTCGCCCAGATGGTAGGTGGCGTCAACTTCCCGCCGCTCGATGTCCTCCAGCACCGCCTCCAGCGCGGGGAGATTGGCGTGGATATCGGATATCAGGGCGTAGCGCACGCTAGCGGGCGGCATCCAGGGGCCGCCGCATGACCGTCGCCGAGGCAGGACACGCCTCCCGGAACTCCACTGACCCGCGCACGCCCGCCGGCACCTGGTCCCTCCCGCAGACGGCAAACCCCAAACGGGGGAAATAGCTGTCGGCCGTCGTCGTCAGCAGGAAAATTTCCCGGGCGCCGGCCTCCTGGGCGGCCGCCATGGCCCGGGCAACCAGCCGGGCACCCAACCCCGAGTTCCGCCATTCAGGCTCCACCCCAACCGAGCGCAGCAGCGCCCCGTCCCCGTAGAGCTCCACACCTGCAACCCCGACCACCCGCTCCTCGGCCTCCGCGATCCAGAAATGGTCCACCCATTCGGCCACGCCGGCGGTCGGCAGTTCCTGCCCCTCGAGCAGCCGTTCGATTGCCGCCCGGTCCTTCGGCAGGGCCAGGCGGATCGCCTTGTCTTCGCAGATCATACATCCTCCATGGAGAGTCACTGACAACACTCCGCTCCGCAGCAGGGCGCGGCCGCCGCCGGTGCCGCCACCGTTGCCGCGGCGGGTTTCAACGGCTTGGTGGCCCGGACGAAGGCGCCCATGACCCGGCCCGCAACATCGCGGGCCAGCCGCTCCAACTCCGGCCCTTCCGCACCAAGGAAAGCCCTGGCGTCCTCGAAGTCGTAGATCCGGGTTGGCTCAATGGCAGGGTTCTCAAAACCAGCCTCGACCAGCAGGCGCTTGAACTCGGCTTCTTCGAGGGCTCCCGCCACGCACCCGACCCAGAGCTCCATGCTCCGGCGGACCGGATCGGGAATCTCGCCGCGCACCACCACGTCCGACACGGCGAACCGCCCGCCCGGCTTGAGCACCCGGAACGCCTCGGCCAGGACCTGGCGCTTGTCTCCGGAGAGGTTGATGACGCAATTGGAGATGATCACGTCCACCGACGCATCCGGCAAGGGGATGCTTTCGATGTCTCCCCGGAGGAACTCCACGTTGGTTGCCCCCGCCCGGGCGGCATTGGCGCGCGCCAGGTCCAGCATCTCATCCGTCATGTCCAGGCCATAGGCCTTGCCGGCCGGACCCACACGCCTGGCACTCAGCAGGACGTCGATGCCTCCGCCGGAACCCAGATCAAGCACCGTCTCGCCGGGCGCCAGCTCCGCCAGGGCGGTCGGATTGCCGCAGCCCAGCGAGGCCAGCAGGGCTTCGCCCGGAAGCTGGCCGGCCTGGACCTCGTCGTACAGACCCGAGGTGATGGGGTCATGGCCGGTCCCGGCCGCGGCCCCGCAGCAGCTGCTGACCGGCCCGCAACTCCCGGCCTTCCCGTCCGATACACGACGCGCGGCCTTCGCATAGCGCTCCCTGACCGTTTCCTTGAGCGCGGTCTCGTTGAGTCCTGCGGGTTGTTCCGGCATGATGATGGTCCTCCCCGTGCACGTTGTGAATAATACACCAAGAAACGTTGATATGTCAGTCAAAAAAACTCAGCCGCAACAGGCCTTCTGGCTGGCGATGGCGGCCCGGGTCGGACGCAGGCCGGCCGCGGCGGTCGCCAGCTCGTCAAAGGCCTCGGGCCGGAGCCAGTAGTAGGCCCAGCGGCCTTCCCGGCGGGAATCCACCAGCCCCGCGTCGCGGAGCACCTTGAGGTGAAAGCTCAGCCGGGACTGGGCCGCATCCAGGAGATCGGTCAGTTCGCAGACGCACTGCTCTCCGGTGCGCAGCCGCTCGACAATGGCGAGACGGGTCTCGTCTGAGAGGGCATGGAAGAGACGGGCAGTCGAGGCGCGTTCGGTCGTGATGGTCATGAGACAATTGTATCAACTTTTCTTGATATGTCAACGGCCGCCGGAATTGCTGTAGGTGGGGATGGGTTTGTGGGAACTCTCAGGGGGGCATAAAAAAGCCCGAGGGTGCCTCGGGCATAGCAGGGGCGGGACTCGAACCCGCGACCCCGGCATTATGAGTGCCGTGCTCTAACCACCTGAGCTACCCTGCCTTAGTGCGCTTTGCAGGGGGCAATCCTACTCATTCGGCAGGCCGAACTCAAGCCCAACTCCACCGCACGCCGCTCCCCACGACCCCTTACGGCCGAATGCTGTCCGCCGGCACCAGCCGATAGAGGATCTCTCCCGGCCGGATCAGGCCGAACTCCTCGCGCGCCACCCGCTCCTGTTCGGCCGGGTCCCGCTCGATCCGCTGGGCCAGGCCCTGCAGCGAATCCAGTGAGGCCTTGAGCGCCTCGACTTCCGCCCGTTCGATCGCCGCATCCCGCTTGAGGCTGATCCAGTCGCCGGTGCTGTACTCCCCGCCCTGGAGCGCGAAGACCAGCGCCAGCAGCACCACCGCCACCGCGGCCCAGCTCTTCCGGCTCACAGGGAATAGAGGTCCCGGCCGGGATAGTGCGCCACGTCGCCCAGTTCCTCGTTGATGCGGAGCAGCTGGTTGTACTTGGCGGTGCGGTCAGTGCGGCTGGCGCTGCCGGTCTTGATCTGGCCCGCCCCCGTCGCCACCGCGAGGTCCGCGATGAAAGTGTCCTCGGTCTCGCCCGAGCGATGCGAGATGATGACCCCATAGGCACTGCTCTTGGCCAGCTCGATGCACTGCATGGTCTCGGTGAGGGTCCCGATCTGGTTGACCTTGATGAGAATGGCATTGCCGACGCCCTCTTCGATACCCCGGCTCAGCCGGTCCACGTTGGTGACGAAGAGATCGTCCCCAACCAGCTGGACCCGGTCCTGCAGCGCCTGGGTGAGCCGGCCCCACCCGTCCCAGTCGTCCTCCGCCAGGCCATCCTCGATCGAGACGATGGGATAGCGGTCCACCCACCCGGTGTACAGTTCGACCATTTCCTCGGCGCTGCGCCGGCTGCCATCGCCTTTCTTGAAGACGTAGGCGCCATCCTTGTACAGTTCGCTCGCGGCCACGTCGAGCGCGATGGCCATGTCCTTACCCGGCTCGTATCCCGCCGCCTGGATTGCCTCCATGACCGCGTCGAGCGCCGCCTCGTTGGACGGCAGCATCGGCGCGAAGCCGCCTTCGTCTCCCACCGCGGTGGACAGGCCCTTCTTGGTCAGCACCTTCTTGAGGGCGTGAAAGACTTCCACGCCCATCCGGAGGCCTTCCGGGAACTCGTCCGCCCCGATCGGCACCACCATGAACTCCTGGGCGTCCACGTTATTGGAGGCGTGGGCCCCACCGTTCAGGATGTTCATCATCGGCACCGGCAGGACATGGGCCAGGGGACCGCCCAGGTAGCGGTAGAGCGGCAGGCCGCATTCCATCGCGGCGGCCCGCGCCACCGCCATCGACACGGCAAGCATGGCATTGGCGCCGAGGTTGGCCTTGTTGGGCGTGCCGTCGGTTTCCAGCATCACGGCATCGATGGCGATCTGGTCCTCCGCGGCCATGCCCTCGAGCCGGGGCCCGATCACTTCGTTGACGTTGCGCACGGCGTCCTGGACGCCTTTGCCGGCATAGCGCTTGGGATCGTTGTCCCGGAGCTCGTTCGCCTCGTGCTCGCCGGTGGAGGCGCCGCTGGGCACCGCCGCCCGCCCGGACGCACCGCTGGACAGCGTGATATCCGCTTCGACGGTGGGATTGCCCCGGCTGTCGATGATTTCTCTGCCGTGCACTTCGATGATGGTGCTCATGGCTCGTCGGTTGGAGATATGGAGAATGCGAGGCGGCGAAGCTTAGTCCGCCGCGAAGGGTCCGTCAACGAACCGGACCCGCGGGCGGGCGGAAATGATCGTATCCATGGAGCGAAACATCCCGGCCGTCCAGCAGGAAGCGAACACCCTCACCCGCCCCGACGCTCCCAATGCGGGTCAGCGGCACGCTGGCCACTTCCTGGAGTTCTCCGAGCAGTTGCGCGTCGATTCCCGGCGGCAGGGCGACCAGCAGCTCATAGTCCTCGCCGCCCCGGGCGGCGAACTGGCGAGGATCTTCGCTCAGCCGCGCGGCCTCCTCCTGGACGCCCGCGCCGATGGGAACCCGATCGAGATCTACCTGGATGGAGACCCCGGATGCCGCCGCCAGGTGCCAAACGTCGCCCGCCAGCCCGTCGCTCAGGTCGATCATCGCGCTGGCCCCATGCCGGGCCAGCCAGCTGCCGGCAACGACCCGCGGCTGGGGCCGCAGAAACGCGGCCAACGCCTGCGCGCCCGGAGACCGCTTCGCCTCAAGGCCGAGCAGCCCGGCCCGGGCTCCACCCAGCCAACCGGTCACCCACAACTCATCGCCGGGCATGGCTCCCGACCGGCGCACCGGGGTGTCGGCCTGACCCAGTACGGCCAGGTCAATCGTCCACACGGGACCCGCGGCGAGATCTCCGCCCAGCACCTTGCCGCCCACGGAGTCTGCCGCTTCCGCGATCCCATCCATCACCAGGACGGTGTCCGCCTCGCTGGTCGAGGCGGGAAGGACCAGGGACGCGAGCACGCCGACGGGGCGGGCGCCCACCGCGGCCAGATCCGAGAGCGCGCCGGCCGCGGCCCGCCACCCGATCTCGTGAGGCGTCATGTAGCCGCGGCGGAAGTGAACGTTCTCGACAGAGATGTCGATGCTGATGGCGAGCGTTGTGTGGCCCAGCGGAACCAGGGCGCAGTCATCGCCGAGTCCCTCCGCTCGTTTCCCCAGCGAGGCCGCGATGGCCCGGATGCGGTCAAACTCGGCCCCGGGCGCCAGCCGCGGCATCACGGCCGGATAGCGTCGAGCCGGAACCGGGCGACTCCCCCGTCGGTGGCCACCCAGAGAAACTGGTCATCCGCGGCGACGTCGAGAGGATTTCCCGGAATGTCGGTGGGGGCGTAGAAGATCCGGACCGGCATGGCGTTGAAGGGGACGAAGGCGACCCCCCGTTCGGCGGCCACCCAGAGTCCACCGTCCCCGCTGGTGAAGGCGCGGAGCCGGCCCAGCGACGCGGAGATGGTCGGGCCCAGCCACCAGCTCTTGAGCCGCCCATCGCGCCAGATGACGCGGTCTTCGGTGAGTCCCACCAGCGTGTCGGCATGCCACCCGATGGCCACCACCGGCTCGGCCAGCGCCGCGACGGTACTGAGTTCCTGGGGCAGCAGCAGGTTGGGTTCGTTCTCCAGCGCGATCCGCAGGCCCCGCGGGGTTCCCACCCACACGGTGTCGGCTCCGGCGGAGAGCCCCAGGGCATACACCGGCTCCACATACTCCGGCGCCAGCGGCGCCAGGCGCTCCCCCCGGAGCACCGACACGCCGCGCGCCGTCCCGGCGACCAGGGTGCCCCGGCGGGCCGCGAGGGAATAGACCCGGTTATCGGCCAGGCCATCGCCCTCATCGAGCATGGCAATGTCCCCGTTATCAGGATTCACCCTGGTGAGGCCGGCGTCGGTCGCCAGCCAGAGATCGCGATTGAGACCGATGATCCGGCGCACCCGGGAGAATGGCAGGCCGAAGCCGGGCTGCCCCTGCAGCCAGGTGAACCCGCTGAGATCGGAGGCAACGAAGGTCAGGGCGGAGGTGGCGATATTGGTGCGATCGGTGGAGACCCAGACCCCGCCCGGAGCGCTGAAGAGGGCACTGGCCAGAGACCCGGGCAGGCCGAAGGTGAGCCGGTCCGGGATGATCCCGCCTTCCTGCAGGTAGAGCAGGCCTACCCCCTCGGTCCCGAGGTACCAGCCTAACCCGTCGAAGGAGCGTGCGGCGGCGGTGAAACGGGCGGCCGAGAGCCGGTTATCGAGCAGGACCTGGGCGCTCACGCTCTGGAGGGAGGGGTTGGCGCGGATGGCGTCCTGCACCGACGTGGGGCGGAGGGGGCGCACCGGCGCGTTACCGGGGAGAGCGGCGAGTCCGCCGCGGGGGACGAGGTACCAACTGCCGCCGCTTCGCAGGTAAAGCCCATCGGCCGGCGCGTTCAGATCGAAGGCGATCTCCTGCACCCCCTGGGGCACCCGCCCCTGGTCCCACAGGCGGATATTGGGGTCGTAGTGGACCCAGCCATCCACCCGGGCGAGCCAGAGCGAATTATCGAGCGGATCCACCATGGCGGCGAAGACCCGGTCCAGGGTGCCCGGTTCCGGAGGAGTGACGGGTCCGGACCAGCGGCGAAACTGGGGATTCCAGATAAGCAGCCCGCTGGGGGACACCGCATAGACCCGGTCCTGCGCCGCGGCCACCGCCGACACCCGGGTAAAATCGCCGATGACCGTGCGATCCTCGGGGGCCCAGTCCCTGCCCCGCGACTGGGCCAGGGCGGTGCCGGAGGCCAGGGCGGTCAGCAGGAGCAGGGTCGCGCGGATCATGCGGGGAAGTTAATAGAGTCGAGGGACGTCGAGCTCCAGCAGGACCGGGATGCGGGGGACAGCGGGGGCGACCCGCTCCACCTCCCAGGCGCGCCAGACGTCGGGCAGGGCGGCGATGACATCCAGTGGGCGGAGCGAGCGGGCGCCGGTGCGGCGAGCGGCGAAGTCGGCGGCTCGGCCCAGCGCCTGGGCGCCCGCCGCCGCGGCCGCCCGGGGCGCGAGGCCCTGGGCCAGGAGGCCGCCGATCAGTCCGCTCAGCAGATCCCCGCTCCCGCCAGTGGCAAGCCCGGGGTTGCCCGCGGCGATGCTCACCAGGGTCCCGTCGGGGCTCGCCACGACGGTCGGCACGCCTTTCAGCAACACTGTCGAGCCCGACTCACTGGCGGCGCCCGCCGCGGCCAGCCACGGGTTGGTCTCCGGCTGGCCCGCATGCCCGGGAAAGAGGGTGCGAAATTCGCCATGATGGGGGGTGAGCACGATGTTGCGCCCGTCGGCGAGCCCCTTGAGGCCATCCGATTTTCCCTGGAGCATCGTGAGTCCGTCGGCGTCGATGACGGCGCGCCGAGCCAGCCGCACCACGGCCAGGATGAACTCGGCGGCACCGGGATGGCGGCCCAGTCCGGGACCGATGACCACGGCGTCGGCTTTCTCGAGGAGGGAGGCCAGGTCATCCGACAGGGGGAGCTCGAGCCCGTGTTCCCGCGTCTGCAAGTCCGGCTCCGCGGTGATCAGAGCCGCCACCGATGGGGACGGTGCTACCGCGTGCACCAGCCCGGCCCCGGCGCCGAAGGCGGCCCGCGCGGCCATCCGGACCGCACCGCTCATCCCGGTGTTGCCCCCCACGATGACGACCCGGCCGCGATCTCCCTTGTGGCTCGCGGCGCGAAAGGGCGGCAGCATCAGGGCGGCCCCCCGGTCAGACAAGAGGATGGGCCAGGCCGGGTCGGCCGGGGGGTGGCCGATGTCCACGACCACGATGATGCCCGCCTCGTCCCGCGCGAGGAGGTGTCCCCGGCGGATGCCGCCGAACGTGATGCTCATGTCGGCGCGCGTCGGAAGGTACGCGACGCCCGTTTCCAGATCGAGGCCGGTAGGGCCATCGATGGCCACGACGGGCACCGCGAGGTCCGCCAGACGTTCGACCAGCGACGCGACCGGCGGGCGGGGCGTCCCCCGGGCGCCGGTCCCGAGCAGCGCGTCCACCGCCAGACCGGCGTTGGGCCAGGGGCCGTCACCCTGGACGGTCCGGACTCCGGCGGCCCTCGCGATTGAAGCCATCTGCCCCTGCAGCGGGGTGCCCTCCCCCGGCACCGGCGCCACCCACACCGGGATACCCGCCTGGTGCAGCGCGCGGGCGGCCACCCAACCGTCCCCGCCGTTGTGGCCCAGCCCGGCCGCCACCAGCACCCCATCGGACAGGTGCTCCCGGAAGCGCTGGGTCATCACCGCTGCCACGGCGCGGCCGGCCGATTCCATGAGCGTGGCGGGGGCGATGCCCAGGGCCTCGGCAGACCGATCCCAATCCCGGCTGTGCGAGGGCGAGAGGACGGGAATGGGCATCAGGCAGCGAGCGGTGAACGAGAAGTGAGACGGGCGGCGCCAACCATCAGGCGTGACCGGAGACGGGTGAGGTGACCAGTGACCGTATTCACCTCGCGCTTCTTGCGCTCACTCGCACGCGTTACTTGTGGCTGGGACCCACGGTACGGCCGAGGGAGATCTCGCCGTTGTCGATCCGGAGATTGAAACCGCACTCCGGGTTGGTGCAGACCCAGGCCTTGTACATGATCGGCGCGCCATCCCGCCCGTAGTCGGACAGGGGAATCAGCACGCCGTGACTGCACTTGCGGCACTCGGGCCACGCGCGTCCTTCCATCATACCCTCCCTGCCGGCTCAGGCGCCGGCGACTCTATCCCATATATGGTCGGCGCTGAAAGCGTCGGTAAACTGGTACACGTTCAGGAAATCCTCGAGCCGATCCTCGGGCTGGGTCATGAGAAGGCCCACGTCCACCAGCGCGAACACGATGCGGCCAAAGTCCTCGGTGCTGGTGATCTTCCAGTAATCCAGGACGGCCGGCGCCAGCAGGCCGAACTGCCGAATGGCCAGGTCGCGGCAGGCCCAGGCCAGTTCCGCGCCGGTCACGTGGCGGCGGGCCGGCAACTGGGTCTGGATGTATTCTATCCCTGCCAGGACGAAGAAGTATGCCCGCTCGGGATACCGCGGCTCCCGGGCGAGGATCCGATCGAGCATCCCTTCGGCGAACTGCAGGTCATTCATACCGGCGCGCCCGCGCCCTGGCCGTAGAGGGGAAACGCGGCGGCGAGTTCTTCGACATCGCGTTTCACCGCTTCGATGGTGGGCTCGTCGTCCGGCCGGGTCAGCACCCGGTCGATGAGTGCGGCAATACGGGTCATTTCGGCCGGGCCCATGCCCCGGGTCGTGAGCGCCGGCGTCCCCAAACGAATGCCGCTGGTCACGAAGGGCGACTGGGGATCGTCGGGAATGGTGTTCTTGTTGACGGTGATGCCGGCACGGTCGAGCGCCTTCTCCGCCACCTTGCCGGTCAGACCCTTGGGACGCAGGTCGACCAGCATCAGGTGGGTGTCGGTGCCGCCGGAGACGATGGCGAAACCGTGGTCGATCAGCCCCGCCGCCAGCGCCTTGGCATTGAGAACGATGGTGCCGGCATAGTCCCGGAACTCGGGCTCCAGGGCTTCGAGGAAGGCTACCGCCTTGGCGGCGATCACGTGCTCCAGGGGGCCGCCCTGGGCGCCGGGGAATACCGATTTGTCCACCGCCTTGGCGAGTTCGGCCCCGCAGAGAATAAGCCCGCCGCGGGGGCCGCGGAGTGTCTTGTGGGTGGTACTGGTGACGAGGTGCGCGTGGGGCACCGGCGACGGGTACACCCCGCCGGCCACCAGCCCGGCAAAATGCGCCATGTCCACCAGCAGCAGGGCTCCGACCTCGTCGGCGATGGACCGGAAGATGCCGAAATCGATGAACCGGGCATAGGCACTGCCGCCGGCCACGAGAAGCCGGGGGCGGTCCTTGCGGGCCTGGGCTCGGACCGCCTCGTAGTCGATCCGGCCCGAGGCAGGATCTACGCCGTAGTGGGTCGCCCGCCAGATGACCCCGCTGTGGTTGACCGAGGCCCCGTGGGAGAGATGGCCGCCATGGGGCAGCGACATGCCGAGGAGCGGCTCTCCCGGCTGCAGGACGGCCATGAAGGCCGCGAAGTTAGCCTGGGCGCCCGAGTGCGGCTGCACGTTGGCGTGTTCCGCCTGGAAGAGCCGCTTCAGCCGGTCGATGGCGATCTGTTCGACCTGGTCCACGACCTCGCACCCGCCGTAGTACCGGCGGCCGGGATATCCCTCGGCGTACTTGTTGGTGAGCGGGGTACCCATGGCCTCCAGGACGGCCCGGCTGGCGAAGTTCTCGCTGGCGATGAGTTCGAGGCCCTGCTGCTGCCGGGCGACTTCCTGCTGGACCAGCCCCGCGATGGTGGGGTCGGCGGCGCGGAGCGGGGCTTCGTGGTCGAACGTCATGATGGCGTCGCTTTCTCGATCTTTTCGACCCGCCGGGCGTGGCGGCCGCCTTCGAACTTTGTCTCCAGCCAGCGGCGCAGGATCTCGACGCCCTGTTCCTCGCTCACGAACCGCGCCGGGACCACCAGTACGTTGGCGTCGTTATGGCTCCGGGCCAGTTCGGCCACTTCGGGCGTCCATGCCACCGCCGCGCGAACCCCGGAGTGCCGGTTGGCGGCATAGGCCATGCCGAGCCCGGTGCCACACAACAGGACGCCGCGGCGGGCCTCGCCGCGTTCGACCTGGTCCGCCACCGAGTGGGCAAAGTCAGGATAGTCAACCGAGTCTGCGGAGGTGGTCCCCACGTCGAGCGGCTGGAACCCGAGCGCGGCCAGTTCCCGGACCAGGCGCTGCTTGAGGTCGAACCCCGCGTGATCGGCACCGATTGGAATGATCTCAGCCATGCTGGAATCTAGGGCCTGGTGGAAGGAGGCGAAAGGAAACGGGGACCTTACCGGTCCCCGACGTAGATCTGGTTGAGGTGGGAAACCCGGGCGATCCGCTCCTCGGCCAGCCGGTCAGCCGCCAGGGAGGTGGGGATGCCGTCCCGCTCGGCGACGGCAAACACCGAGAGAATGGTTTCGTAGATTTCGCCGGCCTTGCGCTTGGCGCGGTCGATCTCCCAGCCCTGGACTTCGCCGTACACGTTGATCAGGCCGCCGCCGTTGATCACGTAATCAGGAGCGTAGGACAACCCGCGCTTTTCCAGTTCTTCGCCGTGGCGCTCCTCGGCCAGCTGGTTGTTGGCGCCCCCGGCGATGATCTCGACCTTGAGCCGCTTGAGGGTGTCGTCGTTGATGCCGCCGCCCAGCGCGTTGGGGGAAAAGATGTCCGCTTTCTGGTCGTAGATCTCTTCCGGCTTGACCGGGGTGGCCCCGGTGTCCTCCACGACCCGTTTCACTTTGTCGGCATCGATGTCGGTTGCGATCAGGCGGACGCCCTCCTCCCGCAGGTGCTTCATCAGGTAATAGCCGACCTTGCCGCACCCCTGCACCGCCACCGTCTTCCCGGTGAGGCTGTCGCTGCCCCAGCGGGCCCGGGCCGCCGCTTTCATGCCCATATAGACCCCGTACCCGGTGACCGGCGAGGGGTCGCCGGAAAGGCCGTGGAGTCCGGCGACGTGGGTGGTCTCCATCCGGACGAATTCCATGTCGTTGGGACTGGTGCCGACGTCTTCCGCCGTGATGTAGCGCCCGCCCAGCGATTCCACGAACCGCCCGTGAGCCCGGAACACCGCCTCCCGGTCCTTGCGCTTGTTGTCGCCGATGATGACCGATTTACCGCCGCCCAGGTTGAGCCCGGCGACGGCGGCCTTGTACGTCATGCCCCGCGCCAGCCGCAGCGCGTCGGTGATGGCTTCATCGGTGCTGCCATAATTCCAGAACCGGGTCCCTCCGAGCGAGGGCCCCAGCGTGGTGTCGTGGACGGCGATAATGCCGAAGTAGTCGCAGGAGGGCTCGTGGCAGAGCACCACCTGTTCATGACCGAACTGCTTCATTTCCCGAAAGGCGTCCATGGCCGTTCCTCGTGTGGGGCCAGCAGGGAGTCATGGCGAATGGCCATGGCTAATAGGTGTAGAAGCCTCGTCCCGTTTTCCGTCCCAGCTGTCCCGCCGCGACCATCCGGCGGAGCAGCGGGCAGGGCCGGTACTTGTCGTCGCCGAGGCCGCGGTGCAGCACTTCCAGGATGGCGAGGCAGGTGTCCAGGCCGATGAGATCGGCCAGCGTGAGCGGGCCCATTGGATGGGCCATGCCCAGTTTCATGACGGTGTCGATCGCCTCCGGGCTGGCTACCCCTTCCATGACGCAGAAGATGGCCTCGTTGACCATCGGCATCAGTACCCGGTTGGAGACGAACCCGGGATAGTCGTTGACCTCCACCGGTGTCTTGCCCAGCGCCCTGGCGGTTTCCATCACCGTCCGGGTCGTGAGCGGGTCGGTGGCCTGCCCCCGGATGACCTCGACCAGCTGCATCACCGGGACCGGGTTCATGAAGTGCATCCCAATCACCTTTTCAGGCCGGCCGGTCCGTGCCGCGATCTCGGTGATCGAGATCGAACTGGTATTGGTCGCGAGGACGGCACCCGGTGCGGCGAGTCGGTCCAGGTCCTGGAACAGGGCAAACTTGAGTTCGCTCCGCTCGCTGGCCGCCTCGACCACCAGCGACGCCCCGGCCACCGCATCGAGGGCGGTGGTGGTCGCGATGCGGGGAGGAACCGCGGCGGCCGCCTCGACCGTGAGGGTTCCCTTCTTGACCATGCGGTCCAGGTTTGCCTGGATGGTGGCGGTGGCCCTGGCCAGGGCCGCCTCGGCGACGTCCACCAGGGTCACGTTCCATTCGTACTGGGCGAAGACCTGGGCGATCCCGTTGCCCATGGTGCCACTGCCGATCACCGCAACTTGTTTCATGACGTCATCCGGCTAGGGCCGGGGCTCCGGGTCCGGGGAAGAATGCAGCAGGTACAACCGGGCGGCGACGACCGTGGCCAGTCCCAGCACTATGGTGGCGAGTACCCCGCCTTCGGGACCGAAGGCTCCGCCGGTCAGCCAGACGGGGTGGCCCGGGTCGTAGTCCAGGGACGGAATGTTGAGCGCCAGTCCGCTGACCGGCGCGTCGAGGGCCGCAAGCGCCCAGTTCCATCCGAGATGCAGGCCGCTGGCCGTCCAGATCCCGCCGGGGGCAAAGAATACCACGCCGAGAAGCAGGCCGGCGATGCAGATGTTGCCGATGCTCAGCGTGGTAACCGACGGGTTCGCCGAGTGAGTAAGGGCAAACGCCAGCGCGGTGATGCCGACCGCGACGCCGCGGCCGTAGGCCCGATCCAGCACCACCATCGGCGCGCCGCGGAACATCAACTCCTCGGCCAGTGCCGCCGGGGCCAGCATGACCAGGATGAACAGTACCCGACCGGCGTAGTCCGCCAGACCGCCCTCGTCCGCCACCCAGCGCGCGCTGCCGAGCAGGGGTGCCAGCGCCATGGCCAGGCCGGCCAGCAGGGCTCCCGCGGCAAACGCCGCCAGGGCGCCGCGCGCCGGCCGCCCGGTGCCCCGCCAGCGGAGATCCACGGGCGAGAGTCCGAAGACCCGGCGGCCGATGAAGAGATTGGCCACGACGAAGCCCGCACTGATGGCGATACCGACGAGAAAGATCGCGCCGGTGGCCTGGTCCCGGGCCCAGGCCGCGACCGGATCGCCGGCCCAGGTAGCCGCCGTGAACAGCAGGATCGCCGCAACCTGGGCCAGCGAGTATCCCAGCAGGCCGTACGCCAATATCCCGATGATTACCCGGACGAGCGGTGGCCGGGCCGCAGGGGCTGCCGGACCGTTCAAGCTTCGCGGGGGCTGCCCGGGCGGAGTCGGGACACCACCAGGGCCGCCAGCGCGACCTTGACCAGGTCGGCTACGATGAGGGGCGTGGTGGCGCGGAAGGGAAGGTCCAGGCTCCCGGTGAGCAGTGAGAGCTGGGCTATTCCCCCGAGATGAATCATCACCATGCCAGCCAAAGCGGCCAGGGCACAGCGTCCGAGCTGGTGCCGACGGGCGAGGGCGCCGACGAGGGCCGCGCCGACCGGGAATGCCAGCAGGTAGCCGCCGGTCGGCCCGAGGAGCCACGCGGCCCCGGCCCGGCCTCCGGCGAAGACGGGGAGGCCGGCCATCCCCAGCGCGAGGTACAGCACCAGCGCGGCGGCCCCGCCCCGGGCGCCGAGGATGCCGCCGACCAGCAGCACCGCGAGTCCCTGCAGCGTGACCGGTACCGGGGACCCCGGCAGGCCAATCGCAAATTGGGCCGAGACCGCGACCACCACGGCGCCGAGGGCGATGGCCAGGGCGCGCTTCCGGGTGAGCAAAGCGGCGCGGGAGTCTGTACCGGCCAGCGCCGGGGTTGTTGGGGACGACGACATCAGTCTCTCTCCACGGTAAGGGCCACAGCGTTTCCGCCACCCAGGCACAAGGTCGCCAGACCGGTGGAGGCGTCCCGGTCTTTCATTCCATAGATCAGGGTCGTCAGCACCCGGGCGCCGCTGGCGCCGATCGGGTGCCCCAGCGCGACCGCGCCGCCATTCACGTTGACGCGGTCCCAATCCCAGTTGAGCCCCCGGCCATCGGCCAGGGCCTGCACCGCGAAGGCCTCGTTGGCTTCGATCAGGTCATAGTCGCCGATGCTGGTGCCGGCCTTGGCCATGAGATTCTGGACCGCGATGATCGGCGCGAAGAAGAGATCGCGGGGTTCTCCTCCGCCGGTGGCATAGTGCGTGATGCGGGCCATGACCTCGAGGCCGTGCGATTCGGCGAAGGCCTGGGAGGTCACCAGCAGCGCACTCGCCCCGTCGTTGAGGCCCGGCGCGTTGCCGGCGGTCACGGTGCCTTCCTTGCGAAAAACGGGCTTGAGTTTGGCCAGCGTGTCCGGGGTGGTGTCCCTGCGGGGCGATTCGTCCTCGGCGACCACGGTGGGGCCGCCTTTTCCTTTTACCTCGACCGGAAGAATCTCGGCCGCGAACTTCCGGGTTTCGGCGGCGGTGACCGCCTTCCGGTGGCTCTGGCAGGCGAACTCGTCCTGCTCCTTCCGGCTGATCCCTGCTTTTTCCGCGGTGTATTCGGCGTACTCGCCCATGTGATTACCGCCAAAAGAGTCCCAGAGCCCGTCGTGGATCATGCCATCCACCATCGTCTGGTTGCCGGCCTTGATGCCGTTCCGCATGCCGTAGACGTAGTGAGGTGCGCTGGACATGGATTCCTGTCCGCCGGCCACGATACAGTGGGCGTCCCCGGCCTTGATGGCCTGGGCGGCCAGCATCACGGCCTTGAGGCCCGACCCGCAGACCTTGTTGATGGTAAGCGCGGAGATGGCACCAGGCAGGCCGGCGTGGATCATGGCCTGGCGGGCCGGCGCCTGCCCGGACCCGCCCTGGACTACCTGGCCCATGATGACTTCATCGATGGACTTTGCGTCCACCCCCGCCCGGGCCACCGCCTCGCGGATCACCATGGCGCCGAGCTGGGGGGCCGTGAAGGGACTGAGACCGCCGAGATAGCGCCCGATGGGCGTACGAACGGCAGACACGATGACGGGGGTTGTGGCTGGATTCACCGGGACCTTGCAAGTTTGTGACGGGCGGAAAACTAACCCCGGTCGCGGTGGGACGAAACGGCGGGGGGAATCAGGAAAGATCGAACGTGGGAATCTCTTCGACCGCTTCCACCAGGACGATGGGGCAGGGATCGTCGGGGCCGTTGAGGGGCTCCCGCAATTCAGGCTCCTGGTAAATCAGCTCGAGGGCCTGTTCTGCCGCCAGCTCTCCCGTCGGGGCCTGGATGACCCGGGTGGTGACAAAGCTCTGGATCTCGCGGGTGCCACCCACCTGGCGAAGAATGTTGCGGCCCAGCAACCGCACCCGGTAGTAAGCCATCAGACGAGATAGGCCAGGACAGCCGCGCCGGCCGCGAGCAGGCCACCGGTGATGAGCGGGGACGGGGAACGGTCCACCGCCCAGAACAGGCCGCCGGCCAGCGCCCCGTACACGATGATGTGCAGCAGGACGCCGGCCGGCGGACGCAGGGCCCGGACTTCGAGGAAGACCAGCAACCCGGTGAGGACCACGGTGGCCGGCCAGGGTCGGTGATACCGGCGCACCAGCAACCCGAGCAACAGGACCGCCACCGCGATGGCGAGGTCGCCGGGGCCCCGCAGGTGGTCCATGCGCCCTCCCGCCGGCTAGAACGCCGGACGCACCGAGCGCATGGGATACTTGATCTTTTCCTTGCCCAGCGCGGTGCCCTTGTTCCGCAGCGAGTCGAGGCCGAAGTACAGCAGGCCGCGGACCTTCTGGCCGTGGGCGATGATTTCATCGTCCTCGCAGCCGGTCGCGGAGCTGAGATATTCCATCAGCTCCTTTCGCTTCTTCGCGTTCTTGGCGGGGAGCTTCTCCGCGGTCACGATGTAGGTCGCGCAGTCGAATGCGCTCTCGAACTCGACGTCCAGCGGGCCGTAGGCCGGGCTGGTGACTTCGTCCAGCAGCCCCCCGAAGGGTACCTGGGCCGCGCGTTCGCGCTTCTCCGCCTGCTTGGAATCCTTGACCGCCTGTCGTGTCTCACTCATGTCCTGCCTCCAGTTGAGCGTGCGCGCCTCACGGCGTCAATGATCGATCCTGGACT
This sequence comes from uncultured Gemmatimonadales bacterium, assembly GCA_963795085.1. Taxonomy (GTDB): domain Bacteria; phylum Gemmatimonadota; class Gemmatimonadetes; order Gemmatimonadales; family GWC2-71-9; genus DASYPP01. Next base: position 157,847 of record CAWCFX010000003.1, read on the forward strand.
TCCCGGGCCACCCGTGCCACGAACTCCTCCACCTTGACGACTTCCTGTTTCCTGCCCGCGCCGCGAATCCGGAGCGCCAGGCTGTCCGACTCGGCTTCCCGCTGGCCGACCACGGCCATGTAGGGAACCTTTCCCACCTCTCCTTCGCGAACGCGGTAATTCAGGGTCTCGTTCCGGTCGTCGAGATGGACCCGGATCCCCGCCGCCCTGAGCCGTCCGGCCAGCGCCCGGGCCGCGTCGTTCTGGCTGTCCGAGATGGGAATCACCCGGACCTGCTCGGGCGACAGCCAGACCGGAAAGGCACCGGCGAAATGCTCGATCAGGTTGCCGGTAAACCGCTCCAGCGTTCCATAAATGGCCCGGTGAATCATCACCGGCCGATGCGGCTTGTTGTCCGGCCCGGTGTATTCCAGCTCGAACCGTTCGGGCAGGTTGAAATCGAGCTGGATCGTGGGACCCTGCCAGAGCCGGCCGATGGCGTCCTTGAACTTGATGTCGATCTTGGGACCGTAGAACGCACCGCCGCCCTCGTCGATGCGGAACTCGATTCCCTGACGGGTCAGGGCGCGCTGGAGAATCGCCTCGGCCCGCTCCCAGGTCGCGTCATCGCCCAGCCGCTCCGGCGGACGGGTGGAGACTTCGAAATCCAGTTCGAACCCGAAATTCTGCCGCACCAGCCGGTCCACCTGGCCCAGGCAGAGGAAGATCTCGTCCTCGACCTGGTCCAGCGTCGCGAAGATGTGGGCATCGTCCATCGAGAGGCCCCGGACTCTGAGCAGGCCATGCAACGTCCCCGACCGTTCGTTCCGGTACACGTTGGCAACCTCGGACAGCCGGAGCGGGAGGTCCCGATAGCTGCGCTGCTGGCTCTTGTAGATGAGGCAGTGCATGGGACAGTTCATCGGCTTGACCCGGTAGCGCACGTCTTCGGCCTCTTCCTGGCCCGCCGCCATCGGGGGGTACTGGTTCGCCTCGTAGAGGGGGAGGTGCCCGGAAATCCGGAACAGTTCCTCCCGGGTCACGTTGGGCGTGGAGACCAGCTCGTAGCCGTGGGCCAGGTTGTCGTCTTCCACCGCGCGGGTGAGGAGGTGCTTGATGCGGGCCCCCTTGGGGTGCCAGAACACCAGCCCCGGCCCGACCACTTCCTGGATGGAAAACAGGTCCAGCGCCTTGCCGATGACCCGGTGGTCGCGCCGGCGCGCCTCCTCCAGCCGGTGGACATATCCCTCGAGGTCTTCCTTCTTGAACCAGGCGGTGCCGTAAATCCGCTGCAGCATCTGGCGCCGCTCGTCGCCCCGCCAGTAGGCGCCCGCGGCGGTGAGCAGCTTGAAATGCTTGAGCCGTCCGGTACTGGGCACGTGGGGACCGCGACAGAGGTCCACGAAGGGACCATCGGTATAGATCGTAATGGTCTCGTGGTCGCCCAGTTCGGCGATCCGCTCCAGCTTGAGGGGGTCGTCCGCGAACCGGCGGTTGGCCTCGGCCCGGTCCACCACTTCCCGCTGGAAGGGGTAATCCCGCCCCGCCACCTCGGCCATCCGCGCCTCGATCCGCTGGAGATCATCCGGGGTGAACGGGCGATCCACCTGGAAGTCGTAATAGAACCCGTCCTCGATTGGCGGACCGAAACCGATGCCGGCGCTGGGAAACAGCTCGCGCACCGCAGTCGCCAGGATGTGCGCCGTGGAGTGGCGCAGGAGCTCAAGGGCCGCCGGGTCCTTGTCGGTGACGATCGCCAGGGTGACGTCAGAGTCGAGGGGCCGGTCCAGATCCCACAACTGGTCATTGACCCGCCCAGCCAGCGCCGCCCGGGCCAGGCCGGGGCCGATCCCTTCGGCCACCTGGCGCACCGTGGTGCCCCGCGGCACCTCCCGGTGGCTGCCGTCGGGCAGGGTGACCCGGACCTGGCTCACGGGGTGCCCGCTTCCGCCGGTGCCACGGCGCCGGTGGGCCGATCCAGGTCAACCGAAAAAAACAGCCCCACGCCGAGCAGGACGAGCAGCAACGGCACCAGCCAACGGGCCATTTCCCTGGCCGGGACCCGACTCTCGTCGTCTCGTAGCATAGGGTCGAAAAAAGGACTCGAGGAGGTGGTAGAGGGCCGGCCTACGGTACCGGGTTCCCCTGAAAATAGCCGCAAAGGGGCGTCAGGTGCAGGGTGGCCCCCGGGCCGCGGCGGCGGCCGGGGTGAAAGTCACCGAAAAATCGGGCGGTGGCCCTGCACCTAAGCGTCGATCTTAGTTAGCTTTGGACCTTCATCGGGACTTCAGGGCAGAGGAGCGGACGTGGCACGCAAAGAGAAACTCTCCGGAGGGGAAGTCCTCGGCTGGACCCTCGCGGGGCTTACCACGGGGGTGTTGGGGGGCATGGCCCTGGCGGCCTTTCTGGGCCGCGGCAACCGGCGCCGGATCCGCCACGCCATTGACCAATGGCGGCCGCCGGCATCGCCGGTACGCAACATCGTCACCCCGGCCCGCAGCACCCAGGCGGCGCTCGACGCCTCGCCGCTCAAGGATTTCCGAATCGAGGCCATCGGCGTCATGCCGGGCGTGGTGGAGCTGCACGGCTGGGTGCCAACCCGTGCCGTCCGGGCGACCGCCGGACGGATCGCCGCCAAGGTGCCCGGCATCGAGCGGGTCGTCAATTGCATCCTGGTGCGCGGGGAAGACGACCGGAACGCCCAGCCCGACCATCCGCGCGCCGACCAGTCCGCATGAGCGAGCCGCTCGCGCCGCAGTACGATCCCTCCCAAATCGAGCCTGCCCTGTACCGCTGGTGGATGGACCAGGGACTCTTTGCGGCAACCGGGACCGGCAACGGTCGCTACGTCGTCATGATGCCGCCGCCCAATGTCACCGCCAACCTGCACATGGGGCACGGGCTCAATAATACCATCCAGGACGTGCTGGTCCGGTTCGAGCGCATGCGGGGCCGCGACACCCTCTGGCTCCCGGGAACCGACCACGCCGGCATTGCCACCCAGAACGTGGTGGAGAAGCTGCTGGCCCGGGAGGGCAAGACCCGCTTCGACCTGGGCCGTGAGGCGTTCGAGCGCCTGGTGTGGGACCACGTCGGAAAGACCGGCGCCATCATCCTGGACCAGCTCAAGGCCATCGGTTCCAGCTGTGACTGGTCCCGTACCTACTTCACCCTGGACGAGGACCTTTCCCGCGCCGTGCGCGAGGTTTTCGTGCGGCTGTACGACCACGGGCTGGTGTATCGCGGCCACTACCTGATCAACTGGTGCCCCCGCTGCCTGACGGCCCTCTCCAACGAGGAAGCCGAGAAAGAAGAGGTGGACGGACACCTCTGGTACCTCCGCTACCCCGTCGCCACCGGGGAGACCATCACCGTCGCCACCACCCGGCCGGAGACCATGCTCGGGGACACGGCCGTGGCGGTTCACCCGCAGGATGCCCGGTATGCCAGCCTGGTAGGCGCCCTGGTGGATCTGCCGCTGACCGGCCGCCGGATCCCGGTCATCGCGGACGCGGGCATCGACCCGGCCTTCGGCACCGGTGCCGTGAAGGTGACCCCGGCCCACGACCCTCTCGACTTCGAGATCGGCCAGCGCCACGGGCTGGAAAGCCTCGACATTTTCACGCCGGACGCGCGCATCGCCGAGACGGCGCCGGAACCATTCCGCGGCCTGGACCGCTTCGAAGCCCGCAAGCGAGTGGTCCAGGCCTTCAAGGACCAGGGCCTGCTGGACAAGGTCGAGAATCATCGCCATGCTGTCGGCCACTGCTACCGCTGCGGCACCGTCATCGAGCCCCGGCTGTCGGACCAGTGGTTCGTCAAGATGGCCCCGCTGGCGCGGAAAGCCCTGGCCGCGTACCACAAGGACAAGGTCCGGTTCATTCCCGAGCGGCGGGGCGACGAATACGTCCAGTGGATGGAGAATATCCGCGACTGGTGTATCTCGCGGCAACTCTGGTGGGGACACCGGATCCCGGTGTGGTACTGCCTCGACGAGGCCTGCGGCCGGATGACGGCCAGCACCACCGACATCACGGCCTGCCCCGGGTGCGGCGGCGCGGTGCGGCAGGACGAGGACGTGCTCGATACCTGGTTCTCTTCCCAGCTGGTGCCCTTCTCCAGCCTGGGCTGGCCCGACGATACGGCGGACCTGCGGGCCTACTACCCGGGCCACGCGCTGGTTACCGCCCCTGAAATTCTGTTCTTCTGGGTGGCCCGGATGATCATGGCCGGCCTCGAGTTCATGGGCGACGTGCCGTTCCACACCGTCTACCTCCACGGCACGGTCCGGGACACCCAGCATCGCAAGATGTCCAAGTCGCTCGGCAACGGGATCGACCCGCTCGAGGTGGTGGAGCAGTATGGCGCCGACGCGCTCCGCTACACCGTGGTGTCCGGTATGGCTGTCGGCACCGACCTCATTCTCGACCCCGCCGACCTGGAGAGTTCGTTCGCCGCGGGCCGCAACTTCGCGAACAAGCTGTGGAACGCGGGCCGCTTCATCCTGGGCAACCTCGACGGACCGACCCGGCCCCTGGCCGGCGACTGGCCCGACGTGGTGAAGCGCGAGGAACTCGCCTTGGCGGACCGCTGGATCATCGCCCGCTGCGATGCCACCGTCGCCGCCGCGACCGAGGCCTACGAGCGCTACCGGTTTAACGAGGCGGCCGCCGCGGTGTATCGCTTCATCTGGAGCGACCTGGCCGACTGGTACATCGAGCAGATCAAACCGCGGCTCTACGGCGACACCGAGGGCGGCGATGTGGCCCGCGCGGTGGCGGCAGCCACCTTCGAGACCGCGCTGCGGCTGCTTCACCCCATCATGCCGTTCATCACCGAGACGCTGTGGCGCCGGCTGCCGGGACGGGACGGCGCCAGCGTCAGCCGGGCCCCCTGGCCAGGCCGGGACGGCCGAGCCCACGATCCCACGGCCCTCAAGGAGTTCGAGCTGGTCCAGGAACTGGTCAGTGCCATCCGCAGCGTCCGCGCCGAGTACGGGGTGCAGCCGGGCCAGGCGGTGCGGGCCAGCGTGGTCCCCGGTTCTCCCCAGGCGGATCGTGCCTTCCGGGCCGAGCGAGGCACCATCCTGCGGTTGGCCCGGCTGTCCGATCTCGCCGCCGGGGAACCCGCCGGCGACGCCGGCGCCACCATGGTACTCTCCGATGGAAGTTCGGTCGCCATGCCGCTGGGCGACCTGGTAGATCTGGACAAGGAATGCCGCCGGCTCACCGGCGAACAGGAGCGGCTGCAGCGCCTGGTGGCCAGCCAGGACGCAAAGCTGGCCAACGACCAGTTCGTCAGCCGGGCCCCGCCGGCGGTGGTGGAGCGGGAGCGGCAGAAACTGGCTGACTGGAACGAGCAGGTCTCGGTGCTCCGGGAAAAACTGGAGCGGCTGGGGTGCTGAGCCGGACTGTCCCCGCCTCCCTCGCCCTGCTGGCCCTCGCCGCCGCGGCCTGCGCCCGGATGGAACCACCGCCGGGTGGTCCTCCCGACAACTCGCCCCCCGTCCTCCTCGCCACCCGTCCGGAATCTTTGGCGGTCATTCCCGGGTTCGACGGCGCGGTGGAGTTCACGTTCGACGAGGTCATCACCGAAGGCAGCCAGCCCAGCATGGGACTGGGCACCAGCGAACTGGAGCGGCTCATCATGTTGAGCCCCAGTGACAACGTCCCCAGGGTCCGGTGGAAGCGGCAAGTCCTCGCGGTGGAACCAAAAGAGGGATGGCGGCCCGACCGGGTGTACCGGGTCGAACTGCTGCCCGGGGTGGCCGACCTGCAGCGGAACCGGCTCGATTCCGGCACCGTGGTGACCTTTACGACCGGGGCGCCGGCGCCCACGGTGACCCTCACCGGGCAGGTCGTGGACTGGGGGACCGGCCGGATGGCCAGGCAGGCCCTGGTCGAAGCGGTGCTGCTGCCTGATTCGCTGGGGTATCGCACCGTGAGCGACAGCGGCGGGCGCTTCACCATGGGTCCCCTGCCCCGCGGCGACTATCTCGTGTACGGGGTGATCGATCAGAACCGGAACAGCCGGCGCGATCTGCGCGACAACTATGACACCACCCGGGTACGGGCCGATTCCACGGTCGCGGTGGCGCCGCTGTGGGCCTTTCCCCGGGATACCGTGGGGCCACGCCTCCAGGCGCTCACCGCGCCGGACAGCATGACGGTGGACCTCGCCTTCAACCAGATGCTGGATCCCTACCAGGCCGTGGACACGGGCAACATTCGGATCCGGCTGCTTCCCGACTCCACCGCCATCCCCGTGCTGTCGCTCCGCTCCCGGGCGGCCGACGACAGCCTGCAGCGGGCCGCTCGAGCGGCCGCCGATACCAGCCGCCAGGTCGATACCACCCGGGCCGCGCTGGACTCGGCCCGGCGGGTCGCGGAGGAGCGGCTCAAGCAGGCGGCGCCCGGGGACGTCCCCGAGAGCGACCGGACCCTGCTGGGATCCCGCCCCCCCCTGTACGACCATCTCATCGCACGGACTGGAGTCCCTCTGGCGCCCGGACGGCAGTACCTGGTCGAGGTCCTCGCGGCGCGAAATGTCAACGGCGTAGCCGCCGAGTCCCGGCTTTCATTCCGGGTGCCGGAACGGCCGCCTGCCCCGGCGCCGGCCGATTCGGCTCCTGCCATCCCGGCCGATTCCGTGCGGCCTGACCCGACTCCTCCACCCGGCCCATGACCGATTCCCGCCGGGACCTTCCTTCGGTGGACAAGCTGCTCCGGGAGCCGGAGGTGGCATTGCTCCTGTCCCAGGCGCCTCGACCGGTGGTGCTGGCGGCGGTGCGCGAAGCGCTCGATGCAGCCCGGCGTCTGCGCGGCGGCGTCCCCCCGAACTGGGCCGAGGACATCGGCGACCGGGTTGCCCGCCGCACCGTCCGGTCACTCCGCCCCCTGCTCAACGCCACCGGCGTGGTCCTCCATACCAACCTGGGCCGGGCTCCGCTGGCCGCCGTGGCGGTCGACGCGATGACCTCGGTGGCCAGCGGCTACAGCGCGCTGGAATACGATCTCCATTCCGGCACCCGTGGTCACCGCGCCGATCACTGCCGCGACCTGCTGGCCGAGCTGACCGGGGCGGAGGATGGGCTGGTGGTGAACAACGCGGCCGGCGGCCTGGTCCTGGTGCTGAACGAACTCACCGCCGGCCGCGAGGTCCTTATTTCCCGGGGCGAGCTGATCGAGATCGGGGGCTCGTTCCGGATTCCCGAGATCATGGCCCGGAGCGGGGCACTCCTCCGCGAGATCGGCACCACCAACCGCACCGACCTGGCCGACTACCGGCGCGGACTGGAAGCCGGTGCCAGCGCGATTCTCACGGTGCACCGCTCCAACTTCGAACAGGTCGGGTTTGTGCATACTCCCGGCTCCGCCGAACTCGCGGAACTCGCCCGCGAGTTCAGCGTCCCATACATCCACGATGTGGGCAGCGGGTTGCTGGCCGACCTTTCCAGCCACGGTCTCACCGGCGAGCCCCGGGTCACGGAGGCGGTCGCCGCCGGCCCCACCATCGTGCTCTTCAGCGGTGACAAGCTCCTGGGCGGGCCCCAGGCCGGGTGCCTGGTGGGGCGGCGCGACGCCATCGCGCGCTGCCGCCGGAACCCCTTCGCCCGGGCCATGCGCGCCGACAAGCTCACCCTGGCCGCCCTGGAGGCAACCCTGGCGCTGTATCGCGATCCCCAGGGCGCCTGCTCCGCGATTCCGGTGCTGCGCATGCTGACCATGCCGGAGAGCGAACTCGCCCGGCTGGCCGGGCTGCTTGCCGGGCGGATCCCCGGGGCGTACCAACCCGAGATCCTCACCGCCGGCTCGGCGGTGGGCGGCGGCTCCTTTCCCTCGGCCCTGCTGCCGACCCGGATCGTCGCGCTCACGCCGGGCGAGCGGGGCGCCGACGAACTCGCCCTGCGGCTCCGCCTCGGCGACCCGCCCATTGTCGCCCGGGTACAGGATGGCCGGGTGCTGCTGGACCCGCGGACCCTTCCCGAATCCTCCTTCGGTGACATCGGCCGGGCGCTCGGCGACATCGGCCGGGCGCTCCTGGAATGACGCGCGCCGTTTTTCTCGATCGCGACGGCACCCTCATCGAGGACCCGGGCTACCTCGGCGATCCGGCCGCAGTCCGGCTGCTGCCCGGCGCCGCCGCCTCGGTGAGCCGCCTCAACGAGGCCGGCCTCCTGGCGATTGTAGTAACCAACCAGTCGGGAATCGCCCGGGGGCGCCTGACCGAGGACGACTACCAGGCTGTCGCCGCCCGCCTGGATGCCCTCCTCCGGGCCGAGGGGGCCCGACTCGATGCGCAGTACTTCTGCCCCCACCTGCCCGAACTCAGCGGCCCCTGTGAATGCCGAAAGCCCGGCACCCTGCTTTTCCGGCAGGCGGCGGACCGGTTCGGGATCGACTTGGTAGAGAGCTGGTGGGTGGGAGACCGCCTGCGCGACGCCGAACCTGCGGCGACCCTGGGCGGCACCGGAATCCTGCTCACCGGGCGGGCCCGGGACGCTGAAGCCGAGGCGGCGGAGCAACGCGGCTTCCTGACAATTTCTACCCTGCCGGAAGCGGTGGAACGCCTTATTTTGCCGCGATGCCAATGAGGATCGCGGTGGCGGTATCGGGCCGGGGCAGCAACCTCGAAGCGCTGCTGGACCGGTTGGAGCAGGAATCCGCCGCCGCAATCGTACTGGTGTTGAGCAACATGGCCACGGCCGGCGCACTGGCCCGGGCCCGGGAGCGAGAGATTCCCGCTGCTGTGCTGGAGGACCCCGCCGATGCGTCGGAATGGCTGCGGCACCTTGACGGAGCCGCGGTGGACCTGCTGGTGCTGGCCGGCTATCTCAAGCTGGTGCCGGCCGCGGTGGTACACCGCTACCGGGGGCGGATCATCAACATCCACCCGGCGCTGCTGCCCGATTTCGGCGGGCCCGGCATGTACGGCGCGCGGGTGCACGCCGCGGTCCTGGCCAGCGGGGCTCGGGAATCCGGGGCCACGGTGCACTTGGTGGACGAAGTCTACGACCGGGGCGAGATCCTGGGCCAGGCCCGGGTCCCGGTGACAACCGGCGACTCGGTGGAACAACTCGCCGAGCGGGTGCTCCAGGCCGAGCACCGGCTGCTGCCTGCGGCAGTACTGGCGGCGGCCCGGGCCGGCCGCCCCGTGACCTTTCGCCTGGAAGACTGACCAGCCAAATCCGAGGGGGAAGCATTCGTGCCACGCGCACTATTGTCGGTAAGCGATAAGCGGGGAATCGTCGGGTTTGCCCGCGGCCTGGTGGACCTGGGCTGGGAAATCATTTCGACCGGGGGCACCAGCGCGGCGCTCAAGGCGGCCGGAGTTCCGGTCACGCCGGTGGACCAGGTGACCGGCTTCCCCGAGATCCTCGACGGGCGGGTGAAGACGCTGCATCCCGCCATCCACGCGGGGCTGCTCGCCCGGCGTGACCTGCCCGAGCACCAGGCGGCCCTTGCCGCCCACCAGATCACACCGATCGGCCTGGTGGCCGTTAACCTGTACCCGTTCCAGGCCACCATCGCCAAGCCGGACGTCTCCTTTGAGGACGCGATCGAGAACATCGACATCGGCGGGCCGTCCATGCTGCGCTCGGCGGCCAAGAACCACCCTGACGTCATCGTGATCGTGGACCCCGCCGACTACGCGCCCATCCTGGACGCCCTCCGGGCCGGCACGGTCGCCGGCCCGGTGCGCCGGCAGTTGGCCGCCAAGGTGTTCTCCCATACGGCCGACTACGACGCCGCGATCACCGGGTTCCTGACCCCCAGGGAAGACGGCCTGCCCACCCATCTCGGGGTCTCGCTCAAACGGGCCCAGGTCCTGCGCTACGGGGAGAACCCGGGACAGCGGGCGGCGCTTTATGTCACCGAGGAGCCGCGGGGCATCAACGACCTCAAGCAGCGGCACGGCAAGGAGCTGTCCTTCAACAACCTGCTCGACCTCGATGCCGCCATGAGCGCGGTGTCCCTGTTCCTGAACACCCCGGCCTGCGTCATCGTCAAGCACACCACCCCCTGCGGCATCGCGATCGGGGCCTCGGCCACCGAGGCGTTCTCGCGGGCGCTGGCCACCGACCCGCAGTCGGCCTTCGGGGGCGTCATCGCCATCAACACGGTGGTGGACCGGGCCACCGCGCTGGCCATGAAGGACTTGTTCATCGAGGTGGTGGTGGCGCCCTCCTTCCACGACGATGCCCTCGAGGCCTTCCAGGCCCGGAAGAATATTCGCATCGTGGAACTGCCGGTGCGGCAGGGGCGCGATGGCCTCGACTTCAAGAGCGTGCGCGGCGGTTTCCTGGTCCAGGACCGGTTCAGCTTCGACCGCGAGAACACCGGGTGGCAGGTCCCCACGGCGCGCCAGCCAACCACCGACGAGATGCGCGACCTGCTCTTTGCATGGTGCGCGGTCAGCTGGGTCAAGTCCAACGCGGTGCTGCTGGCGAAAGCGGAGATGGCGATCGGTATCGGCGCCGGACAGATGAGCCGGGTGGACAGCTCGTTCGTGGCCGTGCACAAGGCCCGGCAGCAGGGCCATGATCCCCGGGGAAGCGTGATGGCCTCGGACGGGTTCTTTCCCTTCGCGGACGGCGTGGACGAGGCGGCGGCGGCCGGCGTCACGGCCATCGTGCAGCCGGGTGGCTCGGTGCGGGATGCCGAGGTGATCGCGGCCGCGGACCGCCACGGCATCGCCATGGTGCTGACCGGCAAGCGGCAATTCAGGCATTGATCTCATGACCAATCTCGATATCCGCGGCCGTCCACCCTACGCCTGGGCGGCCCTCATGATGGTGCTGGTCCTGGCCATCTACATCGCGACCCTGGCGCCCACCACCGCGTTCTGGGACACCTCGGAGTACATCGCCTCGGCGTACGTGCTGGGTATTCCGCACCCCCCCGGCAACCCGCTCTTCAACGTGCTGGCGCACGTCTTCGGCGCCCTCCCGCTCGCCGCCTCGTACGCGGTCCGCATCAACCTGTTCGCCGCCGTCACCAGTGCGTGCTCCGCCGGCCTGCTCTTCCTGGTAGCCGAGCGGTGGCTCCGCACCATCGTGGCGCCGCGGTGGGCCCGGCTGCTGGCCGCCGGCGCCGGCACCCTGGCCGGGGCCACCGCCTGGACGGTCTGGAACCAGTCCACCGTCAACGAGAAAGTGTACACCCTCTCGCTGCTGTCGGTCTCGCTCAGCCTCTGGCTGATCGTGCGCTGGGGCGACCTGGCCAGCGGGCCCCGCCGGGACCGGGTACTGGTGCTCATCGCGTACGTGATCGCGCTCAGCTCGACCAACCACATGATGGGTGTGCTGGTGGCACCCACTATCGCCGTGTACGTACTCTGGACCGACTGGCGGGAGGCCATCCGGCCATGGGTGCTGATCATGGGCTGGGCCCTGCTGCTCGGCGTGAGCGGCGCCTGGACCCGGATCGGGGCCTCCGGCACCGGCGCGGCCATCCTGGCGGTCACCGCCGCGTTGCTGCTCTACACGTTCTTCCGGGACCGGGAGGATTTTTTCCGGACGCCGCTCTACCTGGCGCTGGCCGCCGTCGCCATCGGGGTGAGCCTCAACTACTTCTTCCTGATGATCCGGGCCGGGCACTTCCCCGCCATCAACGAGGGAGAACCGACCACCTGGCAGGCCTTGCTTGACGTGCTGGAGCGGCGCCAATACGGGAAGCCCTCGGTGCTGGAGCGGCAGGCCGACATCACCTCCCAGCTGCAGAACTACTGGCAATACTTCAGTTGGCAGTTCGCGGGCGACTGCACCCGGGGCTTCAACCAGGGCTGCGCCTTCTTCGGACGGCTGGCAACCGGCCTCTTCCTGGCTCTCGGGCTGGGCGGCCTGGTCGCGCTCTGGCGGCGCGACCAGGAGGCGGCCGCCGGCGCTACCGTCATGATGGCCACGTTCACCCTCGTGCTGGTGTACTACCTGAACTTCAAGTACGGCTATTCGATCCACCCCGGGCAGACCTTGTCCCGGGAGGTCCGCGAGCGGGATTACTTCTTCGTGGCCTCGTTCCAGGCCTGGGGTCTGCTTGTGGCCCTGGGCCTGGGCGGGTTCATGAACTTCGTCGTCTCCTTCTTCCGCGACCGGGGCACCCCGACCGGACGCTGGGCCGCGGCGACCCCGGTGCTGGCCCTGGCGCTGATCCCGCTGCTCTTCAACCGGGTCACCGCCTCCCGCGCACACGAAACGCTCCCCCGTGACGTCGCCGTGGACATGCTGCAGTCCGTGGAACCCTACGGTATCCTGATCACCGCCGGCGACAACGACACCTTTCCGCTCTGGTACGCCCAGGAGGTCGAGGGGATCCGGACTGATGTCACCCTCGCCAACCTTTCGCTGATGAATACCGAGTGGCACTTGCGCCAGCTGCGGCGGCGGCCGACTCCGGAGTTCCAGCCCGAGAAGGCCGCCAGGATCTGGCAGGGACGCGAATGGCCCCGGCCCGACAACCCGGTCTTCACCCTCACTGAGGAGGAACTGGAGGCGATCCCGCTCTACAGCCGGACACCCCGCTCCGGGGGCTCCCGGTTCGGGGACGTGGTCATCACTTTCGGCGATGACTACCTTGAAAAGTCCGACGTGGCCACGGCCCTCCTGATCCGGGACAACCTGGGCAAGCGCCCCATCTACTTCAGCTGGAGCGATGGGCCCTATCCCGACGAAAAACTTGGCCTCAGCCCCTACCTGGTCACCCAGGGGCTGGTGCGCCGCCTCCACCCCTCGGCGGTCGTCCCCAACGACTCGATAGTGATGAGCCGCGGATTCGGGTACCTGGACTATCCCCGGTCCCACGAATTGCTCTGGAACGAATACCGGTACGGCGCGGCGTCCCGCCGGCGGCCCCGGGGCTGGGTGGACCCGCCGTCGTCCCCAATGCTGCGGCTGTACCGGCTGCTCTATACTGTGATGGGGGATACCTACCAGGTCCAGGGCGATACGGCGGCCGCGGTGCGGGCCGACTCCGTCGCCCGGGCCATCGACCAGAACCTGCGGGCGGAAGACTAGGGGGTTTCGGCGGGGCGGGCCTGGAGGCCGGCCTGGTCCAGCGCCTGCCGCACCAGGGCCAGCATGGTGTCCACCTTGAAGGGTTTCTGGAGAAACCGGCCCGGGGCGATGATATCCTGGCCCTGGTCCTGCGCGACCATCTCGAAGGGGTGGCCGGAGACGAAAATCACCGGCAGGTCGGCTCGGATCGCGTGGAGGCGGTTTGCCAGCTCCACGCCGCTCATCACCGGCATGGCGATGTCGGTCAGCACCAGGTCCACCGGCTCCTGCTCTACGATGGCGATGGCTTCCTGTCCCCCCGCCGCTTCGATCACCCGGTAGTTCCCCAATTCCAGGCCGCGGCTGAGCAGGCGGCGGACCTGCTCTTCGTCGTCCACCACCAGGATGGTCTCGCTCCCGGTCCGGGATACCATCGCCGGCGGGGCGGGCATTTCGGCCGTGGGCTCGTACGTCAGCGGCAGGCCGATGGAAACCACCGTGCCGTACCCGGGTTTGCTCTCCACCCAGAGGTCTCCACCGCTCTGGGAAACGATGCCCTCGACGACCGACAGGCCGAGGCCGGTTCCCTGCCCCAGTGGCTTGGTGCTGAAGAAGGGCTCGAAGATGCGGCTCAGCGTCGCTCCGTCGATACCCTCACCGGTATCCGCGACCGACAGCAGGGCCACCCCGGGTTCCCCCCACACCGTGCCGAACCGGCCGCCGGCCGGGCCGGTCTCTGCCCGGCGGGTGGAAATGGTCAACTCCCCGGTGCCCCGAACGGCATCGCGCCCATTCAGCGCGAGATTGACCAGGATCTGGATCAGCTGGGTCCGGTCCGCCATCACCCATTTGGGGCCGGGCTCGAACAGAACGCTCAGCCGGATCTCGGGGCCCAGGGTGCGCTTGAGGACCGATTCCGCTTCCATCACCACGGTATCCAGGTCGAGCACCCTGGTTTCCAGCACCTGGCGCCGGCTCAGCGCCAGCAGTTGGCGGGTCAACCCGGAAACCCGCTCGGCGGCCGCCCCCATGTGGGCCAGGTCGTTCCGCTGGTTCTCCGTCAGGTTGCCGCTGCGGAGCAGGAACTCCACGAAACTCGAAATCACCATCATCTGGTTATTGGTTTCGTGCGCCATGCCGCCGGCCAGCCGACCGACCGTTTCCATCCGCTGGGCGCGCTGCAGCTGTTCCTCGGCCTCGCGCCGGTCGTGCACGTCAATCGTGGTCCCGATCCACTCCAGCACTTCCCCACTCTCATCGAGCAGCGGGACGCCCACGGTATGCATCCGGCGGTAGGCACCGTCCCGGCGGCGGAGGCGAAATTCGACGTCGACCATCCGTTTCAGGGCCTGGGCCTGACCCCAGACCCGCTGGACCCGCGGGATATCCAGCGGGTGCATCCGGGAGAACCAGCCCAACGGGTCGGCCTTCAGTTCCTCGAAGGATTGGCCGGTTACTTGTTCCCAGCCCGCGGTCTCGTCGATGGCCCGCCCGTCGGGGGCGACCCGCCAGACCATGGCGCCGGTCGCCGTGACCAGGGTGCGGAAACGGCCTTCGCTTTCCCGGAGCGCGAGTTCAGCCGCCTCCCGGTCGCGCAACTCCACCTGCGCTTCCCGGTAGAGCCGGGCGTTGCTGATGGCGAGCCCGACATGCACCGCGAGCGCCTCGGCGTTCTGGACATCGACCTCGGTGTACTCGCGGCCCGACTGGGCCGAGGCCAGCGTGATCACCCCGAGCAGCTCGTGACGAACCATGAGCGGAATCGCCATGAGCGACTTGAGACCCATGGAACGAAGCAGGTCAAGGTGGCGGGAATCGCGCGCGCGGGATTGCAACCAGGCGTCGGTCACCCGCGGTACCAGTTCAGGGCGCCGGGTGCGCAGGGCCGCCTGAATGACATGCGGGCCGGTGCCGGTGGGCAGGTACCGGCTGCGCAACTCGGCAATGAATTGCTCCCGGTTCGGGCTGGCGGCCCGCACCGCCACCTTCCGGAATGAACCGTCGCTCTCCAGCAGATCTACGAAGCACCAGTCGGCCAGGTGCGGCACGGCCAGCTCCGCCACCTGGTTGAGAGTTTCGTCATAGTCGAGCGTCTGCGCCAGCAGCCGGCTGGCTTCGGCAATAAAGCGGGCGCTGGCCTCGGCATGGCGCAGCGGACTCACGTCCCTGAGGTGGGCGGCGAGCCCGGTACCGGTAGGATAGGCCGTGAGTTCGAGCCACCGGCCGTTCACCGGGCTGGCGGAATCGATTCGCACAACCTGCTCTCCCCCGAACGCGGCTCGAAGCGCCCGGTCCAGATCAGTTCCGGGGAGGCCGGGATACAGGGCCCACAATTCCTGGCCCTCCAACGCCTGGGGCCGGCGGCCGAGGGCCGCCGCGGCGTGGGCGTTGATGAAGGTGACCCGCCACTCGGGATCCACCACCACGAAATCGTCAGCCATGCCGGCCAGCAGGTCGCGGAGCCGACGTTCGACGGCCTCGGCGCGGGCCCGGGTTCGGTGCAACGAGCCGCTCAACATCACGCAGGACATGGCCACCACGCCGAAAGTCACGCCGCTGATCAGGCCGAACCGGGTGAGGGCGATCGTGTAGACAGGGGGGATGAAGAGGAACTCGGCCGCCACGACACTGAGCACCACGGCGAGAATGCCGGGGCCGACACCTCCGTACCAGGCGGCGCAAACCACGGCCCCGAAAAAAGTGACGTATGGAAGGTAGGTACCCAGTAACGGGAGGAGGGACCACCGGATTCCCGCCGCGACGAGCACGGCGGCCACCGCCACGGCATAGGCCGAGGTGGCAGAGAGCCGGTGGGGCGCGTCAGCCCCGGGCGATCGTTCGGTCACGCCACCGGACTCCCATAGTTGATGCCGGGATCACCCGCGGCGCTTGGCGCCACGGGCGCCGCCGGCACCACCAGCACCACCGGCACCACCGGCACCACCGCCGCCGCGGCCCCGGCGGCCGCCGGCTCCGCCACCCGCAGCTCCGCCGGCACGGCCGGTGATTCGCCAGAGAAACGCCGCCCGCCCATCATAATTGCGGGTCATCAGGACCCCGTAGGACGTGCCGTCGAGATTCAGGCGCGCTTCGGTTTCGCCGCTGGCACAGGTCTGAAACGCCTGGCCGATGCACACGCTGAATGGCTTGGCTGCTGGAGTGGTCCGGGCCCGGAAGAGCGCGCTGTCCAGTGCGGTCATGGCCGTAAGGGTGTCACTGGGGTCCTCCCCTCCCACCTGGGGCATGGCTCCCCGCTGCGCCTGAGCGGCCTGGCCGAGGGCGGCCACGAGAACCAGGCCCGCCAGGACCCGTCTCACGGGATCAAACCCTCCCTGCGAATGTCGCACCGGTGCCACAGTGTTCCTCTCGGCCAAGTGACATTTGACCCTTCGGTATAAGCTATCGCCGGAAGCCCGGCAAGCCAATTGGATCTGAAAAAACGACAGTGCCCAGATAGTTCTCAGGTCCCGCTGGAGCGCTCTTTGCGGAGAATTCCATCGCCGATTCGGCGATCTGGTGACCAGCGAGTGGAAGCTGCACCGCCAGCGGGAGTTAGAGAATGCGGTGACGCTTCTTGCACTTCCCCCACCCCACAGGCGGTCTGGCAATTCGCCAGCGCCCGTTCCCGGAGGTCTGAATGCCATATACCCGCGCTCGGGTCAAGCCGATGGATTCCCTGCATTATCCCGGCCTGAGTATCACCCGCTGGTACCCGGTTGCGCCGTTGTGGCCCGGCGTTACCCAGCGCATGATCAACCTGCTGGGCGAGCGGCTGGCTCGCCTGGAAACCCCGACTGGCCCGATCCAGGTCAAGGCCTCGCACTTCGACTTCCAGTACGAGGAGGATACCGCGCCGGAACACCGCTAGTCGGCTGCGGGCTCCGGGTCCGCCAGGGGCGCCGGCTTCGCGGTCCCCGCGATCCGGCGGAATCGCCCCAGCACCGCTTCGCGCCAATCGTCCAGGATTTCATACACGGTGGGGATCACCAGCAGGGTCAGCAACGTGGACGTAAGGGTGCCCCCGATGACCGCGATGCCCAGCGGGGCCCGGAACTGGGCCCCTTCCCCGCCCCCCAGGGCGACCGGAATCATCCCGGCGATCAGCGCGAACGTCGTCATCAGGATTGGCCGAAGCCGGATGGCGCCGGCTTCGATCAGGGCTTCCCGGAGGGGAAGTCCGTCTTTGTCCCGGGCCCACTTGGCGAAGTCAATCAGCAGGATAGCGTTTTTCGCCACGATCCCCATCAGCAGGATCACCCCGATCAGGCTCATGATGTTGATGGTCCCGCCGGTCAGCGCCAGCCCCAGCATCACGCCGATCAACGACAGCGGCAGGGACATCAAGATGGCGAGCGGGTCCAGGAAGGACCCGAACTGCATCACCAGGATGAGGTACATCAGCAGGACGGCCACGCCCAGCGCGACGAAGATGTTGCCAAAGACTTCGCTCTGCTGCTCGGCGTCCCCGCCTTCGGTCACGGTAATGCCGCTGCCCAGCTGGTGGCCGGCCAATCGCTGCCGCACATCGGCCATCACCTCGCCGGTGGAGCGGCCCGAGACGTTCCATTCGACGTTGACCACCAGGTCGCGGTCCAGGTGGTTGATGACCGCGGGACCGATGCTTGGCTCGATCTGCGCGACCTGGCCCAGCGGAATGGTCGCCGGGCCCCCCGCGGTGCTGATCAGCAGGGGAATCTGGCGGAGGTCCTCCGCCCGCCGGCGGGCTTCCGGCGCCAGCCGCACCACGACGTCGCGGGTATCTCCGCTGGGATCCACCCAGTCGCCGGCGTCAATCCCGGCAAAGGCGGGCCGCAGCGACTGGGCTACCTGCCCGACCGTAATGCCCAGGGAGCCGGCGAGGCCCCGCCGCATTTCCACGTTCAGTTCCGGCTTGAGCCCCTTGCTGGAGAGCGAGATATCCACCGCGTTGGGAACCTCGCGGACCACCGCCAGGACCTGCTCCGCCGCCGCGTTAATGGAGGGCAGGTCGGTGCCCTTAAGCTGCACCGATAGCTGCTTCCGCCCCCCGCCGAAGTCGTTGGTGAACACTGCCAGCGTCACGCCGGCGATCTGCTTTACCTGCTCCCGGACGGTGGCCGCGAACTCCTCGACGCTGACGTCGCGCTCGTCCTTGGGAAGCAGCTTGACGAAAATGGTCCCGACGTCCACCGCGCCGGAGATGCCTCCGCCCAGCGTCGTGTACGTGTAGCGTACCTCGGGGTGGGCGCGGACCAGCGCCGCGGCCTCCGCCGCCTTGAGCCGGGTGTACTCCAGGTTGGAACCGGGCGGCGTTTCGACCTGGATGTTGAATTCGGCCTTGTCATCCTCGGGGAAGAACGCCATTCCCACCTTGCCCCATGTCGGGGCAACGTCAAAGAGCAGGCCAGCCATGAGAAGTCCGGCGGTAAATCCGGCGAGCCGAAGGGGCCAGGCCCAGGCGCGCGTCACGGCCAGCACCATGACGGTGATCCCCGCCATGACCGCCAGCAGGCCGGGGATTCCCTTGGCCGGAAGGGTAAAGGCGGCCACAAAGGTCCCCACCGCCAGCACGACGACCGCCAGCCGGTGGTCCAGCGCCCAGGCGATCACCCCGCGGTAGCCATGCGCCAGCCGGTTGAACCACGCGTTGAAGCGGTCCAGCGCGCGGGTGATCCAGCGCTTTTTGGCCTCCGGGACGTGGGGGTCGGCCCAGTAGGCCGAAAGCATCGGGTCCAGGGAGAACGAGACGAAGAGCGAGACCAGGACCGAGCAGGCGATGGTGAGGGCGAACGGCTTGAACCACTGGCCGCCAACCCCGCTCATGAACGCGATGGGAACGAACACCGCCAGGATCGAAAACGTGGTCGCCGCCACCGCGAGACCGATCTCGTCGGTCCCTTCCCGGGCGGCGGTGTAATGGTCCTTTCCCATTTCGACGTGGCGCACGATGTTCTCCCTCACCACGATGGCGTCATCGATCAGGATGCCGATCGCCAGCGAGAGTCCCAGCAGCGACATGGTGTTCAGGGTGAACCCGAAGGCCCAGACCGCGATGAAGGAGGCCAGCACCGACACCGGAAGCGCCAGGCCGGTGATAACGGTCGATCGCCAGGAGTTCAGGAAGAAGAACACCACCACCACCGTGAGGAAGGCGCCTTCCAGCAGCGCTTCCTGGACATTATTGACCGAGGCGGTCACCCGGGTGCCGGCATCGCGCACCACGTCCAGCGTGGCGCCCGCGGGAAGCGTCGCCTGCATCCGGTCCACCCGCTCCAGGATCAGGCTGCTCACGTCGGTGGTGCTGTAGCCCTTGGACTTCTTGACATCGATCCCCACGGCTTCGCGTCCGTTGAACAGCGCGAGGGTACGTTGCTCCTCGGTGCCGTCCTTCACCTGGGCCACCTGGCCCAGCCGGATCAGCGATCCGTTCCGCTCCGCGACCACCAGTTGGGCAAACTCTTCCGGCCCCGCCATGCGGCCCTTGAGCCGGATGGACCGCTCGTCGAACTCGCCGGTGACCCGCCCCACCGGCGTGGCCAGGTTCTGCAACTGCAGCGCCTGGACGACCTGGGCGACGCCCACCCCGGCCGACTGCAGCGCAGCGGGGTTCAACTCGACCGTCAGTTCCCGCTCCAGATTGCCCGAGATGGACACTTCGGCGACGCCCGGAATCGAGCGAAGCTCCCGGGTGATGCGCGGATCGGCCAGCCGGGTCAGCTCGGCCGGGTTGTGCCGGGTGGACGACAGGGCCAGCGAGACGATCGGCCGGTCGGTATCGTTGAACTTCTTGATGATCGGCTCTTCCATCTCCTCCGGAAGGTCGGACCGGATGGTAGAGATGGCGTCCCGGATGTCCTGGGTCGCCTCCCCCAGGGGCTTGTCGAACTGGAACTCCACCACGATGGAGCCGAAGGCATCCTCCGCCTTCCCCATGATCTTCTTGACCCCGCTGATCGAGGCGATGGCCTCCTCGACCGGGTCCAGCACTTCCTTCTCCACCCCGTCCGGGGAAGCCCCCGGGTAGAGGATGCCCACCGTCACGAACGGCGGGGCGACATCGGGAAACTCGTCGGTGGACAGCCGCAGCAGCGCCACCGTCCCGAACACCACCAGGGCGAGCATGGATACCACGGTGATCACGGGCCGCTTGATGGCGAAATCTGATATCAGCATGACAATAGTTCCCGGTTACCGCTCGACCGCCCTGCCGGTTTGCTCGGCCGGGCTGCGGACCCGCGCCGGCCTGTTCTCCGCGATGCCCTGCGCCGAGCCAAGCAGGACGGTATCTCCCGCGGCCACGCCCCGCAGGATCTCGACCCGTTCGGTGGCCGCGTCCTCCAGCCCGGTCTGCACTTCGACCTGACGGATCCGGCCGTCTTTCAGCAGCGTCACCATGGGCCGAAGCCCCCGGTCGTCCACCGCTCCCCGGGGGATGACCACCCCGGTCCGGGTCACTGTGACCACCCGGCCCTCGGCGAAGAGACCGCCCACCAGGGTCTGCCCGGCGTTGGAAACCGTCACGTAAATCCGGACCTGCCGAGTCGCCGGGTCCACCACCGGGTTGATCCGGGTCACCCGGCCGGCGAAGACCTGCCCCGGGTACCCGGTGACCGCGAAGTTGACGCTCGACCCGACCCGGACGTCTTTCAGGTTCTCGGCGGGGACCGCGGCTTCCAGCCGGAGACTCCCCGGGTCCACCACCGTTACGATCGGCGTCCCGGCTTGCACGACATCGCCCACGTCCACCGGGCGGGCGCTCACGATGCCCGCGAAGGGGGCCCGGATCTCGGTGTTGCCGAGCTGCCGATTCGCCGCGGATAACCGGGCCCTGGCCTCGGCCACCCGGGCTTCGGCGCTGGTGACCTCGAGCTGGGCGTTCTCCAGTTCCCTCGAGGCCACCGCGCCGGCTTCGGTCAGGCGCCGGGCCCGGTCCTCGTTCCGCCGGGCCAGTACCAATCCCGCCTCGGCGGTGCGGAGTGCCGACTGGCTGGAGACCTGGGCCTCCCGGACGTTCTCCGCCTCGATCCGCGCCAGCAGCGCGCCCCGCCGCACTGCCTGGCCGGGCTCGACTCCGACCTGCAACACGGTGCCGCTCATCTCCGCCCGGATATCGGCGGCCCGGTCGGGCTCCAACGAGCCGGAGACCAGCGGCCCGCTCTCCAGCGCGGTCGAATCGGCCACCATGATGTTTTCAGGCCCCAGCGAAACGACGCTATCGCCGATCCCCGCTTCACCCGCTTCGCCGCTCCTGCCGCACCCGCTCGTGGCTACGAGCGAAGCCGCCACGCCCAGGAGACCCAGCGCTGACGCCAGCTTGCCCCGCATAGATCGGTCACTCCTTGCATTCGACTGGGTAAACAGCACGGTCATCGGCCGGTCCCCGCCGCCCCGGCCAGCCCGCCCAGCGGAAGGTCCCGAATCAGGTTGACCCGGACCCGCGCCACCTGGAGGTCCCGGGCGGCCATCGCCCGGTTGGCCTGCGCCTGCTGCAGGAGCAACCGTGAATCCGAAAGCTCGGTCTGGTTCGAGATGCCTTCCCGGAACCGTATCTCCGCGATCCCGTAGGCCCGCGTCGCCTGTTCCACGACGCCGGCACTCGCGTCCCACTGGGCCTGGGCTGCCTCCAGCCGGGCCAGCAGGTCGCGGGTGCCGAGGGCAGCCTGCTCCCGCGTCTGCTCCAGTTGCAGACGGGCTTCGTCGAGGTCCGCGGCGGCCGCCATCTTTTCGCCCCGGATTCTGCCGCCGGTGAAAAGAGGAACCTCCAGGCGGAGCGCCACGCTCCAGTCCGACCGGAACCCGGCATCGCCGAGTTCGAAGGTGGAGGGAGGAAACCCGATGCGCGCGTAGGTGGAAGACAGCCGCAGGCTGGGCAGCTGCTGCCCCGAAGCGACCTGCCGGCGCCCCTCGGCAGCCCGGACCAGTTCCTCCGATTGGCGCACCGCCGCGTTCGCGGCGACCGAGGTGTCGGACGCACCGCCGGGTCCGGGCCCGTCCGCCCCGGTATCGCCCAGTTCCGTGGTGAGTTCCAGCGGGGCGTCGAGCGGAAGGTCCAGCAGCTGGCGGAGCCGAAGGTGGGCGAGGTCCCGGTCGGTTCGCCGCTGGATCACGATGGGACGCTGGTTATCCCGCGTCACCTGGGCCCGCAGCAGGTCGAACTCCGCCACGGTTCCCACCTCCTCGCCCAGCCGGATGTCGCCCAGGGTGCGCTCCGCCTGCACCAGGGTGGACTCGGCAATCGACAGGAGCCGGTCGCCCAGCACCGCCGCGTAGTATGCCGAGGTCACATCCACGATCACCTGGGCCCGGCGCGAGACAAGTCCAATCTCCGCCACCCGGCGGACGGCGGCGGCGGACTTCGCCTGCCCGCCCAGCCGGCGGTCGAAGATGGTCTGCGCCAGCGAGAGTCCGAAGCTGTACTGGTGTTCGCGGCCGAAAGGGAGGTCGCGGAACGCGTCAAACGGATTGGTATTGGAGAGGCATTGCAGGGAACTCTCCAGGGAATCCACCCGCTCGCCGATCGGGAGACTGGGGTCGGGCTGGAAGGCCCGGCAGCCGGCCGGGGCACCCGACGTGGTATCGCTCTCGTCCTGGAGAGTGGAGAACTGGCTCCGCAGGGTCCGGGTGTACGTGGCGCTGCCGGTGAGCTGGGGCCAGTAGCCGCTCCTGGCCTGGAGCTGCTGACCCCGGGCCCGATCCACGGCGGCCCGGGCGATCCCTACCGTTTCGCTGGCATCCTCGGCGAGGGCGATCGCCGCGGCGAGGGAGAGAACCTGGGGGGAAGAGGGCGCAACCTGCGCAGATATCGTCCCCCCCGTTCCAGCGCCCAGCGCGATTACCAGGAACCCCGGAATCGGGGCCCTCAGCCTGAATATCGTCATGGTCCCTTTAATGGCGCTCCACGCCCGGCGCGTGGGTCAGCCCGGCGATGATAAAGTCGGTAATGACCGCCAGAAGTTCCTCCGGCGATTGCTGCCCCCGCTCCAGGCAGCCGCCCCGTACCAGGCGAATAGCGCCCACCAGCGCTGACTGCGCCCCGAAGAGCAGGTTCCGCGGCGTACTGCCGGCGGGAAAGAGCCCCTCCCGTATACCCCGCTCCATGAGCGAGGTTACCAGCAGGTGCAGTTCGTCATCCAGCCGGCGGATCTCTTCCCGGGTTGCCTCGCTGATACTGCTGCGAAAATCCTCGCGGTCGCAGTACTGCACCAGCCGGTGATACTTCTCGCTGTCGACGTGGGTTTCCCAGAATACCCGGACCAGCGCCCGCAGACGCCCGATGACATCGAGGGCTGGATCAATGGCTCGTAGTCGCTCCAGCAGCTGACGGTTAAAGTCCAGCGCCAGACGGGCGTAGAGATCCTCCTTGCTGGGGAAGTGCTTGTAGATGGTGCCTTTCCCGATCTCGGAGGCCTGGGCCACCTCCTCGATGGTGACCGCCTGCCAATCGTCCCGGTCGAACAAGGCAAGCGCCGCCCCGAGAATCTCCTGCTCTCGGCGCTGGAACTCCCGCTCTTTCCGTTCCGGTATCCCCATATATTCCCAAACCCCATGCCGTGAACGCGGGTAACAATATGACCGCTGGTCACAAAGTCAAGGAACGATCCTTCCCGGGAGAGAGGCGGGACGCGGGTGGGCGGCGCAGTTGGCAGCTCCCTGCTCACTTCTTACTGCTGACTTATTGGCTGATTAGCTTAGGGTTGGGGCGTGGTGGCCGAGCGGTTTAAGGCAGCGGTCTTGAAAACCGCCAAGGGGGAAACTCCTTCGTGAGTTCGAATCTCACCCACGCCGTTTTTTCGGCAGTGACCGCCATTTTCGTAGATGGGAATCTCACTCAACATCTTAGCATCAGTGCCGAGCGCTGCAGCTGCTGCAGGGCGGCGGGCGATTCACGCAGCGCGCCGATCGCACATTCCCATCGGCGTCTTCCAGCCGCCAGACCGCGCTGTCCGCCGGCACCCCGGCGAGCGGAACGTGGGCCAGCCAGGTGAGATTGTCTACCGGCGTCCAGCTCCAGTCGTAGGCCTCGAGGACCACCCTGTTCTGGTTCCGCAGCACGGTGATGGTGGACTGGCTGCGCCGGTTGAGGGTCTTGCGGCCCTGCAGGTCCACGATCCGGGCCGTGAGCAGGTCAGCGCTGAACACACAGGACACGAGGTAGGGCGCCTCGCCCCGGAGCTGGTGCCGCCGGTCCTCGTCCCGGTAGATATGGAGCGGGATATCAAAGGGCTCGAAGCGGTGATCCACCACCGCGATGGAGAACCGGCCGGCCCGGTGCCTGGTCTGGAAGGCGCCGAAGGAATTGGTGACAACCGCACTGTCCCCGACCAGGACCCGGACGCCGGCCAGGGGCAGGTTCAGTACCGAATCCTCGAGGTATCCGGCGATCTGGAACGTCCGCTCCGGAGGGGGGCCGGGTTCGACGGAATCGCTGCCACCGCCGCAGGCGGCGCAGAGCACAAAGAGAAAAAGAGTCTGCCGCATAGGAGCCTCCCGGGGTGCCGTGGCGCCACGTCTCCACGATACAGCCGGGTGCACCGGTGCGCCAGAGAGCGGGCGCCCAAATGCATCTCTCGCCTTGCGTTCAGGCCCCCTGCCTGTCAATTTCCTCCCTCGCTGGAGCGATGGCCGAGTGGCTGAAGGCGGCGGTTTGCTAAACCGTTATAGGGTTGAAAAGCCCTATCGAGGGTTCGAATCCCTCTCGCTCCGTCCTTGGGTGAGCAGTGAGCAGTCAGCAATGAGCGGGGGCTGTCCCGCTCAAGGCTCTCCGCTCACTGCTTGCTACTTTTACAGGGCCACCCACCTATGGCTGGAATCCGAGTTCGCTTCGCTCCGTCTCCCACCGGCTACCTCCATGTCGGCGGGGCCCGCACGGCCCTCTTCAACTGGCTGTTCGCGAAGAAGACCGGGGGTGTTTTCATCCTCCGGATCGAGGATACCGACCGGGAACGGAGCACCGAGGCTCACACCCAGGTGATTCTCGACGGCCTCGCATGGCTCGGTATCCAGTGGGACGAAGGCCCCTGCTTCCAGGGCGGCTACACCGACCGGCACCGGGCTGACGCCGGGCGCCTGCTGGCCGAAGGCAAGGCCTATCGGTGTTTTTGCACCAAAGAGGAGCTGGAGGCGCAGCGGAAAGCCACCGTCGCCGGGTCGGAAGCCTTTCGCTACGACCGGCGCTGCCATCGGCTCAGTGCACCGGACGTCGCCGAACGGCAGGCCCGCGGTATCCCCAGCGTCATTCGTTTCCTTATGCCGGACGAGGAAATCGCCTGGGAGGATGCGGTGCACGGTCGGATCAGCTTCCAGGGCCGGGACCTGGATGACCTGGTCATTCTCCGGAGCGACGGCAGCCCGATCTACAATCTCGCCGTGGTCTCCGACGATATCGCCATGCGGATCACCCACGTCATCCGGGGCGATGACCATATCTCCAATACCCCGAAACAGGTCGCGCTCTACCGGGCGCTGGAACAGCCGCTTCCGGTGTTCGCCCATGTGCCCATGATCCTGGGAAGCGATGGGAAGAAGCTGTCCAAGCGCCACGGGGCCACCGCGGTGGGAGATTACCAGGACAAGGGGATTCTCCCGCTGGCCATGCGGAACTTCCTGGCCCTCCTGGGCTGGTCGCCCGGCGGCGACCGCGAGATCATGGCGGAGGCAGACATGATCGCCCTCTTCAGCCTTGAGGGAATCCAGAAAAAACCCGCGGTCTTCGACACCACCAAGCTGGAGTGGATGAACGGCCAGTACCTGTCGGCCCTGCCGGCCAGTGAACTGCTGGGGCCGGTGCGGCGGGAACTGGACCGGATGGGGGTCACCCCCGCCAACCGGCCGCTGGAGCCGCTGATCGATACCGTGAAGGCCCGCTCCCGCACCATCCTCGATATCGCAACCCAGGTGGCGGTGCGGCTGGACGGTGGCCGGGTGATCCTGGACGAGAAATCGGAGCAGTTCCGCCACAAGCTGGGCGAGGGGTTCCGCCGCAACCTCGCCCTCGCGGCGGCCGCCCTGGAGACGGTCCCCGCCGAGGATTGGAATGCCGAGCGGGTGCTGCAGGCCATCAAGGGAACCGCGGAGGAGCACCAGGTGAAGCTGGGCGATGCCATGCAGCCAATCCGGATCGCCTTGACCGGGACCACCGTCTCGGAGCCAGTCAACGAGTTGCTCGCGGTGATAGGACGGGATGACAGTATCGAGCGTCTTCGCCGGTTCGCCTCTGCATCCTAGTCGTGGCCCTGCCGCCCTGCTGCTGCTGGCGGCGGCGGCCTGCGCCCCGGCGGCGGCGCCGCCGCCAGAACCCATCCCGCTGGTTCGCGATTCGGTCCTGGCCCCCGATACCGTGGCGAGGGCCGTGCCTGCCCCCGCGCCGTCGCTCCCGCCCGCCCCCAGGCGCGCCGCCCTTCCTGTCCGCCTCAGCTTCACCGGCGACATCAACCTCGGCACCAGCACCCTTCCCGGAGGGATCCCGCCCGATGAGGGCCGGGGCCTGCTGGACGCGGTGAAACCGCTGCTGGCCGCCGACCTGGTCGTCGGCAACCTCGAAGGCGTTCTCGCGGACACGGGGACCACCACCAAGTGCGACCCGCCCGGCCCGGATCGGCGCCGGACCCCGCCGCCACCACCACGCGCCAACTGTTACGTTTTCCTCACTCCGACCGCCCTGGCTCCCCGGCTTCGGGAAGCCGGGTTCACCCATCTCAACCTCGCCAACAACCACGCCCACGACTACGGGCTGGCCGGCCGCCTCAGCACCGAGGCCACGCTGCGGGCGCTCGGCCTCAAGGTGTACGGCCCCGCAGGGCAGGTCAGCATCGATACGCTGCGCGCCGGCGACAGCCTGACCGTCATCGGCCTCATCGGCTTCAGTACCTATCCGTCAGCGCCCAACCTGCTGGACCTCGACGCCAGTGCGGCCCTGGTGGATTCCATCAGCCGCGACGTCGACCTTGTCGTGGTGACGTTTCATGGCGGCAACGAGGGGGCCGGGGCGCTCAACGTGGCGGACGGGCCGGAATTCCTGGGCCGGGAGCCGCGGGGCGATCTCCGGCGGTGGGCCCGGGTGGTGATCGACGCGGGGGCCGACCTGGTGGTGGGACACGGGCCCCACGTGCTCCGCGGCATCGAGTTCTACCGCGGCCGCCCGGTGGTGTACTCGCTGGGCAATTTCCTTACCTACCGGGGCTTCAGCCTGTCGGGTCCCCTCGGCATCACCGCCATCTTTACGGCCGAACTGTCCGGCGACGGGACGTTCCGGAACGGCCGGATCGTTCCCCTCCACCAGCCCCCGCGTCAAGGGCCCCGCCGTGATGCCGCCAGCCGGGCCCTGGAGTTGATGCAACGACTGTCACGCGAAGACTTCGGGCCGGGTGCGGCCCGGATTACTCCGGAGGGGGAAGTGCTGGAGAATTGATCTCCGGTTTCCTCCACTCCCCGGTTCGACTCAATTCTCTCACTCCCCCCTCATCCCCGGCACCGGGCTACCCCGGATCACCGGCACCGGCCCCACTGGGAGCGGCGTGAAGTCGATCTTGGCCACTCCGGCCAGCAGGTGGGTGTTGCTGGTGTCGTAGAAGAGCGGAGCGTCGTTGGGCCCCAGAACCATCTCCGAGGCGCAGGCGATACGGACGCTGCTCACCTGGGCGGTGACCTGGTGGGCCCGGATGGATGCCGAGGGAATCGTCACGTAGCCGCAGTCCCATTCCAGCCCCACGTTGGTGAGCTGGGCGCCCATGTCGCGCAGGAACTGGTTCTCGATCGCGATCCCCGCCGTGGTGTAGAACGGCTCCCGCTCCCCGATGTAGATGATCCGGCCGCCTTGCGCCGCGAAGGCCTTGAAGGCGTTGATCTCGGTGCGCCCGTAACTCACCAGGGGCATCCACAGGACCATGACCTTCACGTTGACGGGAATCGAACTGAATGTCGTCAGGGTGTCGAACTTGACGATCTGAAACCCCTGCGCCACGATGACAGAATCGAGCCGGGCCTTTTCCTGGTCGGCGCATTCCCCGTTCTGGAAGCAGGGCGAGTTCCGTCCCCGGTCGTAATACACCACCCGGCCATTGTTCCGGATGCCGGGGCTCTGGAAGTTTACCAGGTTGCGAACCATTCGCGCGTTGCCCGGGTAGGAGTCGGGCTGCATCGGGATCAGGTCGAAGATGTTCTGGTCGTTGATCACGATCACGTCCCCGCCCGCCGACGGCACCGTGCTGATGACCACGGTGGCGCAGCCGTTCTGGGTGGGCTGTGCGGACGAGCGGGCGCAGACCTGGAAGCGGGACGGATTGGGCACCGCGCTGGGCGCGGTGTAGAACCCGGAGGAGTCAATGGTGCCAAAGGTGGGGTTGCCACCGTCTACGCCGTTGACCGACCAGATATAGACGGCCGGCGGACCGACGGTCACCGTGAATTGCTGCTGGCCGCCCGGCAATTTCTCCACCGAGTCGGGGGTGATGCCCAGGGCGGCGCTGCCCAGGATCGTGAGGGTCGTCTGGGCAATGGTGCCGTTGGGCGTCAGCGCCGTGACGTCGATTTTCTTGGTGATATCCGGCGCGCGAACCAGGCCCAGCGCGTTGATGGCCACCCGCGGGTCTGAGGTGGACCAGGAGACATAGAAGTTGGCAACCGGCTGCTGGCTCGAATCAATGGCGGTGACGAGGTATTCGAGGGAATCACCGGCGTTCAGGGTATCGTCCACCGGCGAGAGATTCAGGCCGGCGATGTTCCCGCCCGGTCCGATATACAACAAGGGAACCGAGGGGGCCGTGGCCGCAGGAGCACCTACCCGTGCCTCCACTCTTACCTGGCCCCGGAACAGCACCACGCCCTGGGTGGTCCGGTATTCCAGCACCGCCAGCAGCGACTCGGCCTGGCTGGTCAGGGCCACCGCCAGGCTGAACCGTACGCTGGAACTGTCCAGCGGGAGCGTGCGGGTAAGGGTCCCGATGGTGTCCCCCGGCGGCCGGACCAGCGCGAGCCGCACCTGCTCAATGGCCAGGTTGCTCGCGAACAGCTGGTACTGGGGAGGGATGTCACCCCGGAGGCTGAAGCTGACGATGCCGGGTACGCCGGTGGCATCGGAGGCGCGGTCGAGGCTGCAACGCGAAAACAGCGCTACGACGGCAACGCCCAGCAGGATGTGGCGGATTCGCATAGAAGACCAGGGTGAAGGCTCCGCGTAAAGTGCAGGCGGACGGCCTCGATTGACAAGGGGCTGGGTTACTCTCCGTAGTTGAGTGTTGGCCGGGGGTCGATCTTGCCCACACCGGCGACCGGCTGCTGGTTCACCACCAGCAACGGGTAGCCACCACCGTAGTCCCCCAGTTCCACGGCGCAGTTCATCCGGACCGCGGCGACCCCGTTCGTCACCTGGTGAGCCTGGATGCCGGAGGGGGTAATATCCAGCGGAGACCCGCACCCGGCGTCGGTATAGTTGAAATAGTGGCGGATCCCGAGCCGCGACATCATGTCATTCGCCACGTTCAGAACATTGGTCCCGGTATTGACGCTGGTCGTATCGTCCACCACCAGAACAATGCGTCCGCCTTCGCGGGCGAATCGTTTCAGCTCGTTGGACTCCCGGTCCGACAAGTACACCGTCGGGGTCCAGATGAAAATGACCTTTACGCCGGCCGCGATGCTTCGATAGCTGGCCACCGTGTCCACCCGCTGCACCGTGAAGCCGTTCGTCACGAGGACGCTGGTGAGCGAGTTGAGCGCCGAGTCCGCGCACGCCCCGGAACTGAGACAGGGGGCGTCCCGGCCCCGATCGAACAGCACGGTTCGCCGGGCAATGCGGGGGCCGCCGCCCCCATAGTTCACCAGGTGAGCGGCCAGCGCCTGGTTGCCGGGCTGGCTCGACAGGGCGGCATCGGTCAGGAGATAGAGGTCCCCCAATACGACCACGTCGCCCCCCGGCGTGGGCGGTGACGCCAGCTGCACCTGGGCACAGGAGGAATCGGTGCCCGTCGTCGCGCAAATGCTGACCCGGGACGGACTGGGAACGGCGGCGGGGGCAGAGTACGACCCGTACATATCGATGGTCCCGACGGTGGTGTCGCCACCGGGAATGCCGTTGACATTCCAGGTGTAGGATCCGAACGCGGTGCCGTAAACGCTGAAATACTGATACTGGCCCGGCAGCATCTCGAGGGAATCCGGCGCGAGTCCCAACTGGCCGGGCGCGAAGTACATGAGGGCGGCCCCTTCGCTGCCGTTGGGCGCCTGTGCGTAGACCACGACCGATCCGGTCGCGTTGGGAGCCCGGAGCCGGCCCTGCCCGTCGACCACGACCGCGGGGTTATCGGTCTGCCAGTTGATGTACACCCCGGCGACCGGCTGGTTCAGAGAATCGTAGGCCTGGACGTCCATGAATGCCGTGTCGCCAAGACTCACGACTGAATCGGAAGGCGTGACGTAGAGATAGGCCACGTCGGCGCCCGGCCCCACGTAGGTAATCGGAATCTGCGGCGGCGTGGTGGGCAGGCCGGCACGGACCTGGATGGCCTGCTGCCCGGTAAACAGCACCGTGCCGGTCAGGGTCTCGTAGGAAAGCTGCACTGTGAGCGTTTCGCTGCTCGAGCCGAGGAGGATGGGCAGCCGGATCGTGAGGCTCTGGGCGGCCGGGGTGAACGGAATCACGGTATCGACCAGCGCCGCGGCACGCTGGCTGGAGAGCGTCAGGTGGATGCGCTCCACCCCGAGCCCGACCGCGAAACGGCTGAAATTCGGCGGCAGTTGTGGCGCGAGCTGGAGTCCCCCGGCCAGCGGCGCGCCGGGGCCGGCGGGATCGTCCCGCAGGGAGCAGGTCAGTCCGGCAAATGCAAGGGACAAAGCCCCGGCGACCCGAATGGGCAAACGACGACAGTTCACGCGTAAGCTCCGTTGCATGATGGACATACGGGGCAGGTCGGATCCCGGCAACGGCTTCAGAAAAGGCAAGAACGATGCCCTTTGACCCTATACGAGAACCCCGGTGCGCCATCGCCAGATCCTGGCCAGGAGGTCGTCGAGGAATCCATTGATCACGAAGGCGTCCACCGCCGCCGCGGTGGCGGCCCGGTCCATGCCCCACAGGCTGGCCCGCTTGAGTTCGCCTTCGAACTCCGCCTGGATGAAGACTCGTTCCTCCTGGCTCCAGACGGTCGGAAGTCCATCGCTGAACTGCTGGGCGACGCCGTTCACCCCGGGCCCGCCCACGGCGATGGTGGGATTCAAATGAAATATCCGGTTCTCGAGGTACCAGGCATCGCCCACCACGACAGCGCGGCGGAAAGCGTGCCCCGCCCCCCGGCGGTCAATCTCTTCCTTGAGCCGGTAGGCCAGCGGGCGGTCCCGCTCCTCCGCCCGGATGTCGGTCCCGGTGACGAGAATGATGGTTTCTTCGGTATCAACCAGTTTCATGGATTCGGTGTGTCGTCTGGTAAGGGAGGAAGCGGCGTTTCGCGCTGGGCCCGCTCGAATTCACGCTCCCGCTGCTTCCGCTCCCGGATGTCACGAATGACCCGTTTGAACTCTTCCATGTTGTCGGCCCGGCGCGCGGCACGCTCGATGTCGGCCCGCAGGTCCATCAGGTGGTTATAGGCCCGGGCCTGGTCGAGGTTCCCCTGCGGCAGCGGCAAGAGCGCGAGGACCGCCGCGGGAATCTTGAGTCCCCCAATATAAATGAACCGGGAATCGAGACCGAACTTGCTCCCCGCCACGTTGGTCGTCCAATCGGGCAGCCTGATGCCCCCCGCCCCGGGCTCCGCCGCCAGCGAATCGAGGAAGGCCTGCATGATGACGGTGACTGCGCTGTCCACGTGCTCGAAATGGGCCTCCTCCAGCCGGCGGGCGATCACCTCCGGGGAGACCGGCACGGGACGGACCCACAGGACGCCGTTGCCATAGTCGGGTGCGACCCGGGCATATCCGGCCCGGCGGGCACCGGCGCCGCTGTCCGCGAGCGGGCGCGCCAGCCGAGGTGCCAGCGGCAGGAAGGCGTCGCGCTGGTCCGGCGGCGGTGCCTCCGGCCCGGACCGGGCCCGGTCTCCGGACCGCCGCGCTGGTTCCGGGACGGGCAGATCCGGGGCGGGGAGATAGGCGAGTGGTCGCGCGGTGGCCGAGTCCGGGCGCAACGGCAGCAGGGAGACCGTTCGATCGGGATCGGGCGCGAAGGTGGGGGCGCGGGATTCGATGGGCCCCAGGAACAGGAGGATGTGCACGAGGATACTGACGCCGATTGCTGCTCGGGGCCACCCACGCTTGCGGGAAAATCGGGGGTCAAACCGCGCCGTCATCGCACCGGGTTGCTCAGGACTCCGACTCCGGGAATCTCCACCTCCACCACGTCCCCCGCGACCAGCCGGCCTACGCCGGCCGGCGTCCCGGTCGCCACCAGGTCACCGGGGACCAGCCGCATGATCCGGCTGATATGCGCAAGCAGGAACGGGATCGAGAACTGCATTTGCGGCGCCTGCCCCCGCTGCCGCTCCACGCCGTTCACCCGGCAGATGACTTCCAGCGTCCTCCAGTCCAGGCCGGACACCACCTCGGGGCCGGCCGGGCAGAAGGTGTCGAACCCCTTGGCCCGGGCCCATTGCCCGTCGGTCTTCTGCAGGTCACGCGCCGTCACGTCGTTGACGCACGTGAAGCCGGCGATCGCACGCTCCGCGTCCGCTTCCGAGGCATGGGACAGGTGGCCCCCCACGATGACCCCGATTTCGGCCTCGTACTCGACCTGTTGGGACGCCGCTGGCAGGACAATCGCTTCGCCGGGGCCAATGAGGGCACTGGGCGGCTTGAAGAAGAGCATGGGCTGCTTCGGTACCTCGTTCCCCAGCTCCCTGGCGTGATCGGCATAGTTCCGGCCCACGCAGACGATCTTCGATGGGTTGATCAGACGCTCGCTCCTATCCCATAGCGGGCAAAAAAGTCTTCACACTTGGTCAATACCTGGGCCCAGTTTCCTACCACTTTCTCCGCCCGGGGCAGGCCCGCGAGAATCAGCGGGCCATAGCGCTTGGTCACGACCCGTTTGTCGAGCAGGACCACCACGCCCACATCGCTCCGGGAGCGGATCAGCCGGCCGAATCCCTGCTTGAGCTTGAGCGCGGCATGAGGCAGCAGGTAGCTCATGAAACCGTCCTGCCCCTGCTCCGCCAGCCGCTCCAGCCGGGCCTGGGTGATCGGCTCGCTCGGCACTTTGAAAGGTAGCTTGGTGAGCACCAGGACCCGGAGCGCCCGGCCCGGCACGTCCACGCCCTCCCAGAACGAGTCGGTCCCCAGCAGGATGGCGTTGCCGGATTCACGGAACCGCCGAAGCAGTCCGTCCCGGGAACCCTGCCCCTGCACCAGCAGCGGCCAGCGATGCCCCAGGGTCGCATCCAACTCGGCCGCCACCCGCCGCAGTGCGGAATAGCTGGTAAAGAGCACGAACATGCCGCCATCGGATGCATAGGCCAGGTCGGTCACCACCGTGGCGACGGCGGCGGTGTGGCCCGCCTCGTCCTCCCGCGGTTCCGGCAGATCGGTGGGAATGCCGAACAGGCACTGGGACGGAAAGTCGAAGGGCGAGGGAAGAATCTCGCGCACCGTAACCGGACTGCCCTCGCCGGACAGGCCGATGCGGGATTCCAGGAACCCGAAGTCGCCGCCGGCCGCCAGGGTGGCGCTGGTCAGGGTGACGGTGGAAAGTTTGTCGAACAGCAGTTCCTTGAGCAGCGGGGCCAGATCCAGCGGCACCGCCGCGAGGCGCACCTGCTGTCCCTTGGAGCCGCTGCGCTCCAGCCAGCGCACCGTGGGCGTGCCGCCGCCGGCCGGACGCAGAGTGGCATTGAGAGCATCGGAAACGCTCTCCAGCCTCCGAACCACGGCGCGCAGTTCCAGCATCAGCTGGTCGGGACGCTGCTCCTCCGGCCCGTTGGCCAGCCGGTCCGCGATGGTCTCCACGTGATCGCGGAGCAGGCGGAAGGCCGCCAGGGTAGCGTCCAGCTCGGCCCCCAGGCCTTCGCGCCACACGTCATCGGCACCGAAATCGTCGCCCAGCCGCAAGACGTGCCCGGGGACTTTTTCCAGGCGGGCGTGCAGCCGGAGGATCAGGGCCTCCGCCGACCGGCGGGCCTGGCCCAGGGTCGGCAGCAGGCGTTCACCCAGCAGGTCCAGGCTGGCCCGGCTCATGAGGTCGCTGCGGCGGCTCAGGTCCCAGGAAAGCGCGGGCACCAGTCCCTTGCCGTTCCGCTCGAACCGGTTGAGCAGACGCCGGATGCCCCCTGAACTGACCTGGTTGCCCAGGTGGTTGGCCGCCACGTCCTCCAGGTGGTGGGCCTCGTCCAGGACCAGCCGCTGGTAGGGCGGAAGGACGGCGGCTTCAGCCCAGTTGTCCTGGGCCATGCGCACCGAGAGATCGGC
The DNA here is from genome assembly GCA_963795085.1 of uncultured Gemmatimonadales bacterium. Classification (GTDB taxonomy): domain Bacteria; phylum Gemmatimonadota; class Gemmatimonadetes; order Gemmatimonadales; family GWC2-71-9; genus DASYPP01. Next base: position 192,177 of record CAWCFX010000003.1, read on the forward strand.
GGCGAGCAGGTGATGGTTCACCACCACGATGTCCGCCTCGGCGGCCTTGCGCCGGGCGCTGAAAAGAAAGCACCGGTTGAAGTGGCTGCACTTGACCCGGGTACAGAGGTCGGCCTCGGCGCTCACTTCGTCCCAGACCTCCGGCGAGGGCTGCACCGGCAGGTCGCTCAGGGTGCCGTCGGCGGTATGCCTGGACCAGCCGGCCAGCCCGTCCAGCTCGTCGTAGTGCTTCGGCTCCAGCAACGAGCGTTGGCCCAGGAGCGCCTGTTCCATCCGGGAGAGGCAGAGATAGTTGCGCCACCCCTTGAGCAGCGCGAAGGTCGGCGTATGGTCCTCGGTCGCCAGGGCGTCCCGCAGCATGGGCAGGTCCTTGGCGAAAAGCTGTTCCTGCAGGTTGATGGTGTTGGTGCTGACGACGGTGCGCTCGCCGTTGGCGCGGGCCCAGGCCAGCGCCGGCACCAGATAGGCGAACGACTTTCCCACGCCCGTGCCCGCCTCCAGCAGCACCACCCCACCGTCATTGTAGGCATCGCTGATGTAGGCCGCCATGTCCCGCTGGCTGGGCCGGTCTTCGTAGGCGCCCAGGATGCGGGCCACCGGGCCGTGCTCGCCCAGCGTGGCGACCACGTCCAGCGGGTCCAGCGGAACGACCCGGCGACTCCGCGGTATCTCAACCACGACATAGAGCGATGTCGCGTCGTTGTTGATGATGCCGAACCCGATACCACCATCGTGCACGGTCGCCGCCACGTGGAGGTCGGCGGTGGAAGGGTCCAGCCGGCCGCTGGGATGGTTGTGCAGCAGCATCTCGCCCCGCTGGGCCACGCCTGGCAGGGCGAGGACCATGTCCACGGTGCCGCGGGCCACCGTGCGAGCCCCGGTGATACAGCCCGCGTCGTCCACCTGGGCCACAAAGGACACTTCACGGCCGCCGGCCGCCGCAATCTCCCCCGCCAGGTGCAACTGTACGGAAGGAGTGATCCGGTGGAGCTGAACGGCGGGATCGGTCACGAGGTAACCAGCAGGAATTCCATGGGGGAAATCTAATCGAACGGCGCCGGATGCCCCTAGGTCTTGAGCTCGCGTTTTTTTGCCGCCGGGAAGAGCACGTTGTTCAGGATCAGCCGGTAGCCCGGCGAATGCGGGTGCAGGGAGAGATCGGTCGGCGGATCGCCGATCTGGTGCTGCGGGTCCTCAGGATCGTGCCCGCCAAAGAAGGTCCAGGTCCCCTGCCCCCGGTCGCCATGGATGTACTTCACCCACTCGGACCCCGGCTCATCCGCCAGCACCGTGACGCCGGGCTTGAGGGTCCGCCGGGTAAACGAGGTGGTCAGCCCGAAGAAATCGGGGATCACCTCGCGGTGGCTCTGCACCAGCATGGTGGGAACCGGGTCGATCTTGGCGCTGAAGTTGAACAGCTTGAAACTGCCCAGCGGCTGCCGCCGGTCGGGCGAGTTGACCTGGTGCCCGTCAATGTCGGAGAACTGGGAGATGGACGCACTCTGATAGAGGTTCGCGCCCTGGAAGGCAAAGGCGCGGTCCCAGTTCATCTTGCTGTTGGCGTTGGGATCCATCGGCGAGTTGTCCGCGTACTGGGCCGCGATGTCCACGCCTTCGCTGGCCAGGGCCAGGTCGAGGGTCTCGGTCGCCGTGCACATGGCGAAGAGGAACCCGCCCCGCTCCACGTAGGCCGCAATGGCCTGGGCGACCGCCCGCTTCTCCGCGGGCACGTGGGGATAGCCCAGGGACTGCGCCATCCGGCTGTTGCGGTCCACCATTTCCACCAGCCAGGGCGTCCCGGCGTAATTGATGAAAAACTTGGAATACTGTCCGGTAAAATCCTCGTGGTGCAGGTGCAGCCAGTCGTACTGGCGAAGCCCGTCGCCCAGGACGTCCGGGTCCCAGATCTTCTCAAAATTGATCCCGGCATACTGCAACGCCATCGTCACCGCGTCATCCCAGGGGGCCGCGTTGGGTGGCGAGTAGATGGCCACTTTGGGCGCCTTCTCCAGCGGCACCGCGTCCATGTTGCCGTCCTGGATCTCGGCCTTGATCGCTGCCACGGTGCCGTCATCCACCGGCTGGGCGGTGACACCGGCCAGGGCCGCGTCGCGGGCGGTGCCGCTGTCTCCCGGGACCAGGAAAGAGCCGCCCCGGTAGTTGAGAAACCACTCCGCCTTGCCGCCCCGCTCCAGCAGCCGGAACGTCACCCCGTAGGCCTTCAGGTGATCGCCCTGCGACTCGTCCATGGGGATAAGCAGCCATGGCGCGGCGGAACCCCGACGGGCGGCGGACGCCCAGGGCCCGGCGGCGGATGCCGCCACCAGGCTCGATCCGGTGTACCGGAGAAAATCGCGGCGCTTCATGTGCGGGGCACCGCTCCCCGGATCTCGTCGAGGAGCCGCCGTGCCTGCGGCGTCACGGCGCTCTCCGGGTATTCGAGGATGACCTGCTCCAGCAGGGTGACGCTTTGTTCATTCTTGCCGGAGTCGGCCAGCAGCCGGGCCAGGTCGAGCAGGGCGGCGGGTGTCGTGGGGCGGGCGCCACCGGCGATCGCGGCGCGGAAGGAACGCTCCGCTTCCACCGTCTGTCCCCGGGCCCGCTGCAGCCGCCCCACCAGCAGCTTCAGCTCCGCTCCACCGGCCTCCGGCGCCAGCCGGTCCGCCAGCTGGTCGAGCCCGCTGATCGCTTTCGCGCTGTCCCTCCGCTCCAGGTCGAGCAGCGCCGCGCCCAGCGACGGCAGGCTGTCCGCCTCGATGGGTTGCAGCAGTGCCAGGAGCGCGGTCCGGCTGGTCGATTCATCCCGGCCGCCGGCGAAGGGTCCCGCCGAGCGCAGCAGCGTGTTGGCGGCGACGAGGTCGCCGCGAAAGAGCTTGAGCCGGCCGGCGATATCGAGTCCCTCCACTGTGCTGTCGGCGGCGATGACCTGGTCCGCGCGATCCAGGTCCCCGGCCCGCGCCCAGCCCACCGCCAGTTTTCGCACCAGCGCCTGGTATTGCTCGGCCGGCATCGCGTCCCGGTGCTGGGCCAGCTCGCGGGAGGCCTGCTCGACCTTGCCCTCCTCCAGCAGGACCGTCACCAGCGTGCCGCCCGCATCGGCAGCCACCCCGCGGGGGGCGTCGGGATCCGCGGCCAGCGCGCTCAGCATGCGGTGGGCAGAGGTACCATCCCCGGCCTCCGCATAGACGCGGGCCGCGTCCAGCCGAAATCTCGATGCCTGCTGCCCGCCCGTGCGGGTGGCCATGGCCTCGTAAGCCAGACCCTGGGCTTGCCGGGCCTCGCGGGTGGCCAACGGCTGTATCACGTCCAGGAAATGCCGGAGGATATCGATCGCCTGCGGGTTGGACGCCGGGAGCGCGGCGGACAGGGTGCGAAACCCGGCGACCGGCTGGCCCCACCGCGCTTCCAGCGAGCCCTGCAGCTGGCGGGCTTCGCTGCTGCCTTCCTTGGCGAGCTCCCGGAGGATTGAGGGTCGGTTGCGTTCCCCGGCGGCGCTCATCACGTTGACCGCATTCGACCGGTACCCGGGAGACCGGCGAACCGCGGCGGACCATTCGCGGGCCGCGGAAGCAAAGTCTTCCTCCAGCATCGCCACCTGCGCCACCTCGGCGGCGAGCGCCTCCGGCTGCCCCAGCCGGTCCCGGGCCAACTGATAGGTACGGCGGGCCTCCTGCCGGTCCCGCCGGGAGAGCGCGAGGTTCGCCCATTCCCGATAGGGTGCTTCGTCGTTGGGCTGAATGACAACCCAGAGGTCCAGCGCTTTCCGGGCGCTGTCGGGCCGGTTCTGGGCGGCCCACGCGCGAAGCGCCACGCTATAGACCGCGCCCGACGTGGGCCGGGCATCGAGCGCCGCCTGGACCTGCGGAATGATCTCGCCGGCCCGGTTGAGCGCGGTGAGGGCGCGCTCCAGTCCCAGCAGCGCGCCCGGGTCGGCCGGCCGCTCGGCCAGCACAGCGCGGTAAGCATCCGCGGCACCGGCGTAATTGCCCCGGCGCTCCATGTCGAAGGCACGGGTAATCTGGTCCTGCTGGGCCGCCAGGGGCGCTGCCAAGACCAGGGCCAGCAGGGCCAGCAGCGGAGCGCGTGACCCCTTCCGTCGCATCACCATGTCAGTCCTGGCCCTGGGATAGTCGCTTGAAATACTCGACCACCAGCCGCCGTTCCTCGGGCGAGAGCTGCTGGAGGGTTTCCCAGTCGGGCATCCGCACCCGGCTGTCGTCGCCCAGCAGCCGGGTGCGGAGCGCCGGCGGAAGGTGGATGCTGTCCGCGGTGGGCGAGCTGCTCTGGCGCTCCTTGTTTTCGTCCTGCTCCTGGCCCTGCAGGGTCCGGCCGGCATCGAGCATCCGCCGGAAGAGCCGCTCCTGCCGCTCGACCGTTTCGCGGTCGAGCCGCCCCGATTCGAGCCGGCGGGCCAGGTCCCGCGCTTCCTGCGCCAGCGCCTCAGCGCCGGGGCTGTTGCCGGCGGCGCGCATCCGCTCCAGTTGCTCCGCCATGGCACGCTGCTGGGACGCCAACTGGCGGATCTGCTGCTGCATCCCGCTGTTGCCCGCCATCGGCAGCATGCCGGCGGACTGCTGGCTCATCTGGCCCTGCTGGCCGGCCATCTGCTGCATCTGCTCCATCGCCTCCTGCAGGCCCGACCCGGACCCCGCACCGGACACCTGCGCCCGGCTCCGCACCAGCTGATATGCGGCCGCGTTGAGCGCATCCACCGCCTGCCCCGCGGCATCGGCGGCGTCCCGCGTGTTGGGCGATCCGCTCGCCACCGATTGCCGGGCCCGCTGCATCTGCCGCGCGGCCACCGACAGGCTTACCGCGATCTGGGGGGAAACCAGCGCGTTCTTTCCGGAGGCTCCCTGCATCTGCTCCAGCAGCTTCTGCACGCCTTCCTCGAGCGCGCCCTGCTCGCTGCGGGCCGACGCGGACGCATCGCCCCGCCGGAAATTCTCGGCCAGCCTCAACTGGCGCTCGGTGAGCCGGGTCGTTTCGGTCATGGCGCGGTCCATCGCCGCCGTCACCTCCTGCCGCCACTCTTCCTGCATCTCCTGGCGCTGCTGCTGCAACTGTTCGCCAAGCGGGCTCAGGGTCTCCGCCGCCTGCTGGCCCTGCTGCTTGGCCTGCCGGCGCTGGCCCTGCTTCGCCGACTGGCCGGCCTGCTGCATCTGCTGCGCCGCCTGCCGGGCACGGTCGGCGGCGGCTTCCATGGCATCCCGCCGGTCAGGATCCACCTCTCCGGCCAGCCGGTCCAGTTCGGCCGCAAGCGAGTCCGTGCGTGCAGCCAGTTCCTGTTCCGCCGCCGCTGACTTCGCCGGATCCGATTGCTCGGCTTCCCGGGCCCATTGCTCCTGCTCTTTCGCAATCTCGTCCGATTCGGCGGCCAGGTTGGCCATGTCACCCTCGATCGCCGCCCGCTGGAAGAGGTCCCGGGCGCGTTCCAGCGCCTCCCGAAGCTGCTGCTGCGCCTCGGCCAGTTGCTGCAAGGCCTCCTTGGCGCGCTCCGGATCCAGCGCGGTAAGGGCCCGCTGCAGCTCGGCCAAACGTTCTTTCAATTCCGGGGAGAGCGCCCGCTCGAGTTGCTCCTGGATTTCCTTGAGCCGTTCCTGCCAGGCCGGATCGTTGAGACCGGCCGCCTCGGCGCTCCGCCGCAAATCCTCCAGCGCCTGCTTGAGCGCTTCCGCGCGGTTGAGCATCTCGCTCTGCGCTTCCGCCACCGCCTCGGCGCGCTTGGCGGATTCGTAGGACATCATCTCGTCGGACTGGCTCCGGTTCTGCCCGCTCGCCGGCCGCTCCCGCTCCCGGGAAAGATCCTCGGTAGCCCGTTCCAGCCGGCGGCTGTCCGCGGCAAGCGAATCCAGCCGTCCTCCCACGTCGTCGGACGCTTCCCGTGCCGCTGCCCGGACCTCGGCTAAAGTGGCCAGGCGCAGGACGTATTCCCGGGAGCGGCCCGACTGTCCCACCGGGGAGTTATCCCGCACGCGAACGAAGTAGCGCAGGGTATCGCCGGGAAGCAGGCCCCGCTGGTTAAAGTCGAAATCGAAGCCGAGAATGGCCCGGTCGGGGCGGGTAGCGGGCAACGACACCGCTTCACGGCGGGGTGGATCAGCCACGCCGAGGCGGCTGACCCGGCGGCTTTCCAGCTCGACCTCCACCAGCCCGTAATCATCCTGCGCTTCGATGACCAGGGGCAGTCTCAGGCTGAGCGGCGCGATGGTGTCCACGCCGGGAACAGGAATGGAAACGGTAGGGGCGCTGTCCGGAACAATACGGATCGGCAGAAACACCGTGTCGCCGGCCAGCGGCGCACCGGTCTGGGTAACCAGTTCCAGCCGGTACTGGCCGGAGGCAACCGGCGTGAACCGGCCCCCAAACCCGGGCCCGTCCACCTCCAGTTGAGCCCGGCCGCCGCTCCAGGTCCACCCGCCGGATGCCAGGTCGGCGGTGGCCGCGCCGTCGGTCTGGAGCCGGGTTCCCGCGGGCAGCAGGAGCGTATCGCCGCTGACCGGCACCGGCTCATCCTCGAGTCCGAGATAGCGCGGATACTGGGCCGTCACGGTCAGGCTGCCCAGGAAAGCCGGAATCCGGACCCGGACCTGGATCGTGTCCGAGGCGCGGCCACCGCTGGTGAGCCGGGCAAACAGGTCGGTGCGGAGCGGGCCGATGGATTCGGTCGCCCGTCCGGTCGAATCGAGCCGGACCAGTTGATTGCGCCACGGCTCGCCGGGCCCGCGCAGCCAGAGGGTGGCCTCGTTTCGGCCGACGGCCTTGAGGTGCAGTGCGACGTTCTCGCCCCGGTCCACCGCCGCGCGCTCCGCGCTGAGGGTGACCGGAGCCCGCGTCGCTTCCCACGCGGCCCCCGGGTGCCAGAGCGCCGACGCGGGTCCCCGGACCGGACCAGCCGTCAGGAAGACGACCAGGCCGAATGCGGTGACCACGCCTCCCTGGAGCGCCCGGCCCTTGAGCCGCCGCGTCACCGGGTCGAGCGCCGAAGCGCCGCTGGCCCGGATGTCATCGGCGCGGGCGAAATCGGCGGCCGCGAAGAGGGTGGCGCTGGTGCCGGCCGCCGCCTGGTCCAGCAACGAGGTGATCGAGCCTCGTCTCCAGCGGCCGCCTTCTTCCAGCCGGTCTGCCGCCCATCCCGGCGTCAGGGAAGCGGCGGCCCGGCGGCCCACCCCCGCCAGCAGGAACGCCGCCGCGAGCGCGGCGCCCCAGGCAACCAGCACCCACGACGGCGCATCAAACCAACCCAGCCGCGCCGACCAGGCGAGCAGGCCGAGGACGAGCGCAAAGGCGCCGACGCCGAGTCCGGTCCACGCGAGCAGGTTGAGCCCGCGCAGCGGGCGTACCAGTGCCCGCACGGCCTGGTCCGTGGGACGCGGATTCATCCGCCGTACCCGACGGCGTAGGCAAACAGGTTGACCCCCATGCGGAGCGCCGACTCACGCTTGTCGGGCGGGTCGTTATGAACCTCGGGATCCTCCCAGCCGTCGCCCAGGTCGGTTTCGAAGCTGTAGAACACCGCCAGCCGGCCTTCCAGGAAAATTCCCATGCCCCGGGCCGGCTTGCCATCGTGCTCGTGGACCTTGGGAATACCCTGGGGGAACGAGTACACCAGGCGATACACCGGGTGATCGCGCGGCACGTCGACCAGGGGCTGGTTGGGATAGAGCCGGGCCATCTCCCGTCGAAAGGACTCGTCCATGCCGAAGTTGTCATCGGCATGGAGGAACCCGCCCTGTTCCAGCCAGCGCCGCAGGGTAACCAGCTCGCGGTCGCTGAAGCGCACGTTGCCGTGGCCGGTCATGTACAGGTACGGGGTACTCCAGAGGTCCTCGGAGCCGAGGGTCACGACCCGTTCGGCGGCAGTCACCCGGAGCGATGTTCTGGCGTTGATTTCCTTCAGCAGGTTGGGGAGGCTGGATGGGTTGGCATACCAGTCGCCCCCCCCTTCGTAGTGGAGGCGGCCGATCGTCAGCGTAGGTGCGACCACCGACGGCGCGGCGACCGGAGCCAGGAGTGAGAGCGCGATTGTGAAGAGGCCCCCACGGAGCATGGTTCCCCGCTGGAACACTCGGACCAGGGACTGGATGGGGCGACGGTTGCTCATGTATTCAATATAGAAGGACACCGACGGGTACCGCCCCACTACTGGGGGCCGGGGAGGAAGGTTTCTTCAGGCGGGGAGGTCCATGACCCTGCGATAAACATCATTGCGGGGGAGGCCTGATTCCTTGACGATCTGCTGGATGACACCTTTCCTCGTCAAGCCGCCCGACAGCAGTTCGGTCGCGCGGGATTCGACATCTACCTCCGGCTCATCTTCAGGCGCGCCGTCGGCACCCGCCAGCACCACCGTGATCTCGCCCCGCGGTGGCTTCTGGGTGAAGTACTCCGCAAGCTCGGCCAGGGTGCCGTCCCGGATCTCCTCGTGCAGCTTGGTCAGTTCCCGGGCTACCACCGCGTGCCTCCCGGCACCCGCGGCGACAGCCAGGTCCAGCAGCAGGTCCACCAGCCGGCTGGGTGCCTCATAAAACACCACGCTCCATTCTTCCCGCGCCGCCCGCGCCAGCGAGTGGGCCCGCGCCTTTCCCTTCCTCGGAATGAACCCGAGGAAGAGGTAACGGTCGGCTGGCAGGCCGGAAGCCGACAGCGCGGTGGTCACCGCGCTCAGGCCGGGGATCGGAACCACCGGGAATCCGAGCCGGCGCAACTCGCGGACCAGGCTGGCGCCCGGATCGCTGATCCCTGGTGTCCCGGCATCGGAGACCAGGGCAACATCGTGGCCCCGCTCCAGTTCCGCCACGATCGCGCGGGTCCGGCCTTCGGGCGAATGGGCGTGGAAGCTGATCAGCCGGGGATGGCCGTCGAGGTGGTTGAGCAGTTGCCGGGTCCGCCGGGTGTCTTCGGCGGCGACGATCGGCACCGTCCGCAGCAGGTCGGCGCCCCGGATCGTAAGATCGCCCAGGTTGCCGAGAGGCGTGGCGACCACATAGAGAGTACCCCGCACTACGGCCGCCCGCCTACCACCGGATGGCCCAGGGGAGTCTTTCGTAGAACCCAGCCGCCTGGAGCACGAAGCGCTGGTCCCGAGTCGAGTCCCGGATCAGCCGCTCGGCGCTGCCCGGCGATACCAGTTCGACCTCCTGCAGCACCCGCGATGTCCAGTCCGCGAAGCTGGCGGTCAGCTCATCCGATCGGACCGGAGTTATCGGCTCCTCCTGAGAGGTGATGCTGGTCAGGATTGCAAACACCGGGTGCGCGGCCTGCACGGCCAGGCTGGCCCGTTCGCCCTTGCGGCGCCCTTCGGTGGGGAGCTCCGATTCCACCGCCAGGGAGATCCGGTTGAACAATTCGCGGTACACCCGGACCTGGGTGCCGGGTGCCTGGGGGGCGATCATCGCCGTCTCGGGGATCAGGCTGCCGGCGATCGCCGGAGGAGACCCGTCGCTGCGGGCCGCGAAAAGCAATTCCATGTACTTCACCACCGAGCCGCCCGCCGGCCGGTCGCAGAGGTAGCCGCGCACGAACCGGCCGCCCTCGAACTTGAGATAATTGACCCGTCCCTGGGAGATCAGCTCCAGGACGCCGGAATAGTTCTCCTCGGCCAGGACCGGGAAAATTTCTTCCGGCCGCCGGCTGTCCACGAAGCGCAACTCACCGGGAGCCGCACAGCCGGCATGCATCCAGTTGAGCTGTTCCTCCGACGCGGTCGCATAGCTGCACTCGCTGCGATCCGGATCGGACTTGAGCCGCCGAATGGCCTCGCCGACGGCGATCACGGAACGCCCGTGCGGACCGATCGTGGTGGCGCTGATCAACTCGCCTCCCCGGAAGTAGAGCAGGACGACCTCCTCGGGAAGGTACCCCGCGAAATAGCCATCCACGCGTCCGTCCCGGTCACGCTTGGCGAAGGAGAGAAGGTTATCGAGGTGGACGAAAATGGCCCGGGTACGGCTTACCAGAATGCCCGAAGCGGGGAAAGTAAGATCGGAGATTCGAACCGAGGTACGCAGGAGTCGGGCGCTGGTGGGGCGCATCGGTACCCCGGGTGGGAGACGGGCGGGCGAACAGTGGGACAGTGGGACAGTGGGACAGTGGGACTCGTGTTGCCCACTGCCCCGCTTGCCCCGTGCCCCCTTTAGATGTGCTGCTGAACCTTGCTCTCCAGCGCGCTCTTGGGCACCGCACCAATCACCGTGTCCACGTGCTTGCCGCCCTTGAAGAAGAGCACCGCCGGAATCGAGCGGATATTGAACTTCATGGATGTCGCCTGGTTGGAATCCACGTCCAACTTGGCGACCTTGATCTTGCCGGCGTACTCCGACGCCAGTTGTTCCAGGACCGGCGCGATGATCTGGCAGGGCCCGCACCAGGTCGCCCAGAAATCAACCAGCACCAGGCCATTGGCCTGTTCCACGTCTGCCGTGAAGGTGGCGTCCGTCACCTGGACCGTCAGCGAATCTGTTGCACTCATGGTGTTATGATCTCCAGTCCGGCACCCTGCCCTGGGGCTGGTTCGCCGATTACTTTAGCCGCACGCCGCCGGTGGCGGCGCTGGTTTTGGTTTCGTGCCCGGAGGAATGGTGCCCCAGACACCCCGAATTGCCCACATTGGCGTGGCGGTGGCAGACCTCGACACCGCCCTCGCGTTCTATCGTGACGTCCTCGGGCTGGTGCCTCACCCGCCGGAGACCGCCGATGGCGCCACGATTGTGTCCCTGCCCTTCGGTGAAGCCGAGGTCGAGCTGCTGACCCCGCACGACCCCGAAAGCCCTATCGCCCGCTTCCTGAACAAGCGCGGGCCCGGCATTCATCATATATGCTACCGGGTACCCGATCTCGATGCCGCGCTCGATCGTTGCCGGACCGCCGGCTACCAGCTGGTGGACCAGGTCCCCCGGCAGGGGGCGGGCGGACGGCGCATTGCGTTCATCCACCCCAAGTCGACCTCCGGCATCCTGCTCGAACTGACGGAATAAGAACCCGGGGGCCGCCCGCAGAGTTCCCCGCTACTGGTTCGGCCGGGCCGGCGCCGGGTTGCAGCCCCGGGCGGGCGAGCCGATTTTCTCGAGATCGAACTGGTAGACCACCCACTCCCCGCTCCCGGTCCGGGCCATGGTAAACGGCACCACGTTGACGCAATTGCTCCGGCTCAATTCCACCTGGAGTACCCGCTGGTTCGCTGCCGGCCCGGCATCGCTGGCGAGGATCCGGTACCGGATCCCCCGCAGGTAGGCCTCGATGATGACCATCCGCCGCTGATAGTCGGGCGGATTGCCGGTCCGGGCCGCGGAGCCGCGCGGGCTGCCCCAGTGACTCGACATCGCCACGAAGTTGCTGTCGGCGACCGCCTGCATGAAACTCCGGAAGGCATCGTCCGGTTCCGGCATGGGTCCCGCCGGCCCGGGGGATCCGCCGCATGCGGTGAGCAACACGGCCAGCACTGCCACGCTTCGAGTGGTCACGGCGGTTTCGTCCCGATAAGTTGTCCTGCGAAGTTTAACGGCCACCGGAGTCATGAGCAATGACCGCGACGACCCGTCTCTACATCAACATTGACCATGTGGCCACGGTCCGCGAAGCGCGCAAGACGGACGAGCCCGATCCGGTCGAAGCGGCCCGCCAGAGCGAGGCCGCGGGGGCCGATGGCATTACCGCTCACCTCCGGGAAGACCGCCGCCACATCCAGGACCGCGATGTCGAGGCCCTTGCCACCGCCATTACGACGGTGTTCAACCTCGAACTGGCCGCCACCCGGAAAGTGGTGGACATCGCCTGCCGGCTGCGGCCCTTCCAGGCCACGCTGGTCCCCGAGCGGCGGGAGGAGATCACCACCGAAGGCGGCCTCAACCTGGAAGTCCATGCGCCCCGCCTGCGGGAGGCCATCCAGCGTCTGGCCGATGCCGGATGCCGGGTCAGCCTCTTCATCGACCCCGATCCGCTCGCCCTCGCCCGGGCCCGGGACCTCGGGGTACCGGCGGTCGAACTCCACACCGGCCACTATGCCCACACCTGGCAATCCGACGCCCGCGCCCTGGACCAGCTCGCCGAGGCCGCCCGGCTGGGCCGCGAGTTGGGGCTCGCCGTGCACGCCGGTCACGGCCTGACCTATCAGAACGTCCAGCCCGTCGCGCGCATCGCGGAGATCGAAGAGCTGAACATCGGCCACAGCGTGATCAGCCGGGCCATCTTCGACGGCATCGGCCCCGCCGTCCGCTCCATGGCCGGCCTGGTGAAGGGAACCTGAGCCTCCACCCGCTCACCTCAGCCTGTCGCTGTCACTTGTCCCCCGTCCCTCAAGTTCGTATCCTAGAGTCAGCACCCGGCACCACCTCCCCAACACAACCCCTCGAGGCTGGATGAGTTCTCCCATCGGCATGGCCGAGTACTTCGCGATGGAAGCGGGAGAGTACCTCGAACGGCTCGCAGCGCTCATCAGCCAGGACGGTGCTCCGCCTCCGGAAGAACTGGTGAGGTTTTCCCGGGCGCTCCGCGGCAGCGCCCTCATGGCCAACCAGCCGATCGTTGCCCGGGCCGCCGCCGGAATGGAAGCCGTGGCCAAGGCCTACCGGGAATCCCGCCGCCCCTGGGAGCCCCAGCTCCAGGAGCGGTGCCGCCGCGCCGTGGCCGATCTCAAGGGGCTGGTAAAGGCCGCTGGCAACTGGTCCGATGAAGACACCACCCGGGCCGATCGGCTCGCGCAGGAGCTGGAGTCATTGGGCGGAGTCGCCTCGCCCGCGGGGCCCCGCCCCACGCCGCCCCCCTCGGCCCCGCCGGGCACCGATGCCGGGGTCCGTGCCTTCGTGGCCCGGGAAGGTGCCCTGACCGCCAGCGCCCTGGACCGGGCGGCCCGCGCCCTCCGCACCACACCCGAGGCCCACGATCCCCTCTATGCCGTATTGCGGCGGCTGCAAAGCCTGCGTGGCCTGGCCGCCCTGACCGACCTGGCACCTCTTCCCGACATGCTGGAGAGCGTCGAGCGCGCCGTGGGCGAGCTCACCCGGATGTTCGCGCCCCCGCCCCAGGTGGCCGACGTGTTCGAGGCAGCGGCCCAGGCCCTGGCACGCGCTGCCCGCGATGTGGCCCAATCGGGACGGGCCGCACCGGACGCCGACGAAGCGCGGCGGTTTGCCCAGCTCCTGCTTCGGGCCTTCGCCACCGAGAACGATGTGGTCCCCATCGAATCCCTCTTCGCCGCGGGCGACCCGGGCGTTGTCCAGCGCGGGTCCTCGATCAAGGCCAGCCCGCTCACGGCCGTGGAATTGGTCAGCCACGGCGAGCGACTCTGCGAAGTAGCCGACCAGCTGGAACGCGCGGAAACGCCGACCCTCCGCGATCTCCGCCTCTACGCCACCGTCGCCGCCCTCCGGCCGCTCGAGGTCGCCGTGGGCGAGCCGGTCCCGGCCTCCCTGGGCGCCTTTGCGGGCGCGGCGCGGGAACTGATCGCCCAGGGCGGGGTGGCCAGCAACCCGGAGGAATTCGCCGACTGCGTTCGCCAGGCGGGCGGCATTCTCCGGGGCATCACCGCGCCCTCGGCCCAGTCCCAGGCCGCGGACCTCATCGAGCAACTTTCGCAGCGCCTGCACAAGATGGGTGCACCGGTCTTCCGGCCGGTGTACCCCACCCCGGTGCCGCCGCTGGAACAGCCGCAGGCACCGGAACTCGAGCTGCCGGTAGTCCCCATCGAATCCCTGCTCGCCGACGAGCCGCCGGCAGCCCGGACGCCACGGCCGGCGGAGCCACGGGACGAGCCCGGGCTGGCCGGAAGCTTCGCGACGCTGGCCCGGCTCCTCGCCGAACGCGGCATGGGTGCCCCATCGCTGCACGCGCTGCTGGCGGGACCGCCGCCACAGCCGTCCGCCGAAGACACCTGGGAGATGCCGGTGGTGGACATCGCTGAGCTGTGTTACCGCGGACAGCGGGCCCGGGACCGCGCCATGGAGGTGCGCCAGCAGGCCGAGGCCGTGATCAAGTCCCATGGCGAAATAGCCCGCATCCTTCCCCTGCTGGATGAACTGACCGATCTCGTGGCTCTCGCAGCCGAACCCGCCTGACCACCGCTCCACCAGTGTCGTCTCCCCCCACCCCCAGCCGCCGCTGGTGGCAGACCGCGCTCGCCGTCCTGATCTCCGCCGGATTTCTCTACTGGGCGCTCAAGGGCATCCATTTCAGTGATGTGGTGGCTGAACTGAAGAAGGTCGCGGTGCTTCCCCTGGTTGCCTGCGTGATGATCGCAACCAGCACCTTCGTCCTCCGGATTTTCCGCTGGCGGATCCTGCTCCGGGCCGACGATGGCCAGCCCCTTCCCGTGGCCCCGCTCTGGCACGCCATCGCCATCGGCTTCATGGCCAACAACGTGCTCCCGTTCCGGGCCGGCGAGGTGCTCCGCAGCATCGCCATCACCCGGCTCACCCGGACCCGACTGACTTCGGCGCTCTCGTCCATCGCCGCGGAGCGGCTCTTCGACGGCGTGGCGCTGGTCCTGGTCCTGGTGTGCGGCCTGCTCTTATCCGGCCTGCCCAGCTCGACGGAAATCGGCAACGTACGGGTCACCCACATCGCGGTCGTCGCGGGGATCACCTTCCTGGCCGGGCTGATCGTGGCCGGACTGGTGGTGGCCTTTCCGGCCCCCGCCGAACGGCTGGTCCTGAAGCTGGTGCCATTCCCGAAGGTGGCCAGCAAGCTGGTCGCCATGATCGAAGGCGTCGTCCACGGGCTCTCCGTAGTCCGCTCGCCCGGCCGCATCACGGCGGTCATGGCCTGGTCGCTGCTGATCTGGCTGGTCAATGTGAGTTCGTTCTACGTGGCGTTCAAGGCCTTCGATATCCCGGTCAACTTTGCCGGCGCCATGCTCATGCAAGGCATCCTGGCCTTCGCGATCTCGGCGCCTTCCGCTCCGGGCTTCGTGGGCGTTTTCGAGTCGGCCATCAAGGCCACGCTGCTCCTGTACGGCATCGGCGAACAGGTGGCGGTCACCTACGCCCTGGTCTACCACGCGACGACCTTCGTGCCCATCACCCTGCTCGGGGCGTGGTCGCTGGTGAGTACCGGGTTGGGACTGAAAAACCTCAAGGCAGCGAACGCGTAACCAACTGCCCTTCGTCATTGAACAATGGCCAGGGCCCATTTGTTACTGATCAAACGAGAATGACTGATCCTCCTGCCCTGTCCTCCGGGCCAGCGCTCCACGTCGGCTCCCACGCCAAGGTCAACCTCTTTCTTCGCGTGCTGGCAAAGGAAGACAACGGCTTTCACGGGCTGGAGACCCTCTTCTGCCTGCTGGACCTGGCGGACGACATCACGGTGGAGCGACGCGACGGCCCTGAGGTCACCCTGGATTCCGGGGATGCCGACCTGGGCCCGGAGCAGGACAACCTGGCGGTCCGCGCCGCCCGGGCGATCCTTGACGCCACCGGCCGGCCCTTCGGCGTCCACCTCACCCTGAGCAAGCGGATCCCCGCCCAATCCGGGCTGGGTGGTGGCTCCAGCAATGCGGCCGCGGTCCTTACCGCGGTCAACCAGCTGGCCAACAACGCGGTCCCCCGCCATGAGCTGCTGCAGATGGCCGCCCGCATGGGCAGCGACATCCCATTCTTCCTGGGCGGAGGTGTCTGTGCGCTCGGCTGGGGCCATGGCGAGCGGCTGATGCGGCTTCCGCCGCTACCGGCGGCACCCGCACTGGTCCTGGTCCCGCCGGTCGGCGTCTCCACCGCCGACGCCTATCGCTGGGTGGACCAAGCCCGGGCCGCCGGCAGCCACCGGGGCGCCGTGGCTCTGGATCTCGAATCGCTCTCCAGTTGGGGGAGTATCGGCAGGATGGCGGGCAACGAGTTCGAATCGGTGGTCTTCGGTAAGCATCCGCCGATCCGGGCGGCGTTCGAGGCACTGGCGGGCACCCACCCCCTGCTCTGCCGGATGAGCGGTTCCGGCTCTGCCGTTTTTGCGGTATACCGGAACCCCCGGGAGCGGGACGACGCGAAGATGATGTTGAGCCCCCGGCTCGGAACGGCGATTCCGACCGAGACCCTGGCCCGGGAGCCGGCGGGGCCCCGGGAGCCCTGAGCCGCCGGGATTCCTGCCTCCCAGCCTTCCCGCTAGTTTATCGGGCAGCGCTGGCCCTTCGTCCAATGGCAGGACAGCAGACTTTGGATCTGCGAATGGTGGTTCGAATCCACCAGGGCCAATGGAATGAATTGCGACAGGAGCTTCTGCGTTGCCCAGCCGGGGCCGGCCCGCGCTCCGCCCGGTCCGTCCCCGGAAAAACGTCGGAACCCTTTGACCAATCCGCAATGATCGATCGTCAATTCGTGCTCCCCATCTTGACGCCGCGCCGGGAAACTGTAAGGTATGGCGTCGCTCTGATCCTTCCCGTACCCAGCAGCAGGTCGTCCGCCCTCCAGCCCAGGAGCAGGATCGTGGCCACCCGTTCCCCGTCCGTCGCCGTTCGCCTGATACTCACCATTGCCGCCCTGGCCATCCTGGCCCTCCCCCAAACCCTCTCGGCGCAGGGCGTCACCACCTCGGCCATGAGCGGGTTCGTGTTCGACCAGGACGGCAACCCGGTGGCCGACGCCAACGTCACCGCCACCCATCTCCCCACCGGAACCTCCTACCGGGCTGCCGTCCGCGCCGGGGGTGCCTACAACCTGCCCAACATGCGGGTGGGCGGTCCCTACCGGGTGGTGGCGTCATTTGTGGGGTTTCAACCGAAGACCGAGAGCGACGTATTCCTGAACCTGGGGCAGAACCGGCGGCTCGATTTCCGGCTGGAGCGCCAGGTGGTCGAGCTGCAGGAACTGACCGTGGCAGGCCAGCGTGACCAGGTGCTCAACGCCGATCGGACCGGGGCCGCCACGTTCATCACACCCGAGCAGGTCGAGGCGCTCCCGTCCATCAAGCGGAGCACCCGGGATCTTACCAGGCTGGACCCCCGGAGCGACGGAAATTTCAGCTTTGGCGGCCGCAACTGGCTCTATAACAACGTCTCCCTGGACGGGTCCTACTTCAACAACTCGTTCGGTCTCGACGACCCGGCTCCCGGCGGCCAGGCCAACGCGGAGCCGGTGCCCTACGATGCCGTGGAACAGGTGCAAGTCTCCATCGCGCCGTTTGACATCCGGCAGGGCGGCTTCACCGGCGCCAACGTGAACACCGTGACCCGGAGCGGCTCCAATGCTTTCCGGATGTCGGTGTATGGCTTCGGGCGGAATGAGAAGCTGCTGGGCAACAAGGTGAGCGGGCAGGAAGTGGTCGCCAATCCGGACCTCGGCTTCGTGCAGGCCGGTGCCAGTTTCAGCGGCGCCCTGATCCAGGACAAGCTGTTCTTCTACGTCAACGGCGAGATCGAACGCACCGACGACCCGGGCACCAACTTCGCGGCCTCGACGGGCAGCGCGGGCTTCGGCATCAGCCGGGTCCAGCGGGTCATCATGGACTCTATCCGCAACCGGATGATCCAGGAATACAACTACGACCCGGGCGAGTACGAGGGGTATATCAACGAGACCGACAACAACAAGCTGCTGGTCAAGCTGGACTGGAACGTCAACGCGAACAACAACGCCACCCTCCGGTGGAACTACCTGGACGCCAGGCGGGAACAGGGCCCCCATCCGTTCGTGCTGAGCTTCAATAACACCGGGCGGGGTCCCAACGAAAGCAGCCTGCCGTTCCAGAAGTCGGGGTACACGATCAACAACAACCTCCATTCCTTCGCCTTCGAGTTGAACAGCCGGGGGTCCCGGTTCGCCAACCGGTTCTTTGCCAGTTATAACCGGTTCCGCGACTTCCGGGAGCCCTTCAGCGAGGATTTCCCCACCGTCCAGATCGGCGAAGGCGGCCTCACCTACACCACCCTGGGCTCGGAGCCGTTCTCAATTCACAACATCCTGGATCAGAACGTCCTCCAGCTGACCAATAACGTGAGCCTATACCGGGGCAACCACGCCTTCACGGTCGGCGCCAACTTCGAGAAGTTCTCCTTCTTCAATTCCTTCAACATCTTCCGGCACGGGGTGTTCTTCCTGCCGGCCGGCCTGTTCCCGGGGACCTCGACCTTTGCCACGCTGGACGATTTCTTCAACGCCACCGACCCGAGCAATCCCAACCAGATTGACTTTCGCAGCTTCATCGGGTCCGGCCTCTACAAGGGCGAAGACATCAGCGTCGGACAAGTCGGCTTCTATGCCCAGGACGAAATCGCTCTGACCCCGCGGTTCAACCTGACCGCCGGCGTCCGGGTGGATTTCCCCAAGTATTTCACCGAGCCGGTGGCCAACCCCTTCTCCACCGGCCTGGTGGCGCTGGATGAGAACCGGAACCCGGAAACCGTGGACCAGGCCCGGCTGCCCGGCTCCGACCCGCTCTGGTCGCCCCGGCTGGGCTTCAACTGGAACGCGGTCGGCGAGCGCCGCACCCAGCTCCGCGGCGGCACCGGCATCTTCACCGGCCGGGTCCCCTTCGTCTGGGTTGGCAACGTGATCTCCAACCCCGGCGCCAATCCGAACCTGTTCCCCGCCGCAGCGCCGATCCTGACCCAGGACAGCTCCACTCTCGCCCAGTCCTTCGACCTGAACGCCATGGACCCCGACTTCAAGTGGCCCCAGGTCTGGACCACGAACGTGGCGGTGGACCAGCAACTGCCCTGGAACATGCTGGGGACCCTCGAGTTCATCTACAGCAAGGACATCAACGCGGTCTTCATGCGGAACGCCGACCTGGTGGCACCGGTTGGGACCATCCCCGGGCCGGATGGACGTCCCTTCTACGGCGGCGCCGGCAACAACGAGCTCAATCCGGACGGCGGCGCCGGCATCTATGTCATCGACAACAAGGACGAGGGCTACTCCGCCAACCTGACCGGCCAGTTGCGGAAACAGTTCGGCGCCAACCTGGACGTCATGCTGGCCTACTCTTACACCCAGGCCAGGAACAACCTCAAGTCCACCGAAATCGCCAGCGTCCTGTGGCAGAATCAGCCGGTTCAGGGCGATCCCAACAACCCGGAGCTGAGCTATTCCGAGTTCGGGCAGCGCCACCGCATTGTGGGCGGCGCCACCTGGGCGAAGAACTGGTCGGAGCACACCCGGACCTCGATCGGCATGTTCCTGGAAATCGGGGAGGGCAACCGGTTCGCCGGCGCCGGCGGCAACCGCTACTCCTTCATCTATAGCGGCGACGTCAACGGCGATGGGGCCGGCGGCAATGACCTGATCTACATCCCGGCCAACCAGGGCGAGATCCTGTTCGATCCCTACTCGCCGCCGGGCGGCGGCTCGGTGACGCCCCAGGAGCAGTGGGACCAGCTCGACGCCTTCATCGGCCAGGACAAGTACCTGAGTTCGCATCGGGGCCAGATCGCGGAGCGGTTCGGAGCCGTCAACCCATGGTACCAGAACGTGGATGTCCGGATCCTCCAGGACTTCGGGTTCCGCACCGGCGCCCGCAGCCAGCGCTTTCAGCTGAGTCTGGACGTCCAGAACTTCCTGAACCTGGTCAACTCCGGCTGGGGCGTGCGGAAAGTCGCCAGCGCCCAGGCCACCAGCCCCCTCACCCTCGTCCGGTTCGATGTCAACGGCGCCCCCGTGTTCAACTATACCGGGCCGGAACAGACCTACATTGACGACCCCAGCCTCTTCTCCCGCTGGCGGGCGCAACTGGGGCTCCGGTGGTTCTTTGAGTAAGGGGGTCAGGGCATAGGGCCCAGCGGGCCAACGACGCTACAATTGACCAAGGGTCCGGGAGAATCCCGGGCCCTTGGTCTGTTTCATATCCATCCGAGGCCAACTGCCTCCTCATCCTCTATCACCACTTGCCCCACGGCCCCCTGCCACCCTTACGCCCTGCCCATTACCGTATGCCCCCTGCTTCTGGCACGCTTACCTTCTGGCCCCTTCTCCTCTGGCCCCCTTTACCTCTGGCCCCCTTACCCACTGGCCTCCTTTTCATCCGTTGACTCGTGCCCACTACCTAAGCTATTTTCCCCGGCTGACTTATGGCCGATATCTCACTGTCACGCAGCCAGATGCTCCTGCTCAGCGGGACGGCCAATCGAGCATTGGCCGAAGAACTCGCACAGCATGTGGGGCAGCCGCTCTGCCGGGTCACGATCAAGCGGTTCGCCGACGGCGAGCTGTTCGTAAAAATCGACGAGAACGTGCGGGGGCGGGACGTCTATATCGTCCAGTCCACCAACCCGCCGGCGGAAAATCTCATGGAGCTGCTGCTCCTGATCGATGCCGCCAAGCGGGCCAGCGCGGCGCGGGTGACGGCGGTGTTGCCTTATTTCGGGTATGCCCGGCAGGATCGCAAGGACCAGCCCCGGGTCGCCATCAGCGCCAAGCTGATCGCCAACATGATCTCGGTGGCCGGCGCGGACCGGGTCCTGGGCCTGGATTTCCACCAGCACCAGATGCAGGGATTTTTTGATATCCCGGTGGACCACCTGTACGCGGCCCCGGTAATGGTCAACCACTTCCGTCAGATCTCGCTTCACGATCCGGTCGTGGTGGCGCCGGATGTCGGATCGGCCAAGATGGCCCGGGGTTTCGCCAAGCGGCTGAATGCCTCGCTGGCCATCATCGACAAGCGGCGGCCCTCGGCCAACATCGCCGAGGTGGTCAACGTGGTCGGCGAGGTTGAAGGGAAGGACTGTGTCATTCCGGACGACATGATCGACACCGGGGGCACCATGACCGAAGCCGTGCACGCCCTGAAACGGCTGGGCGCCCGGGACGTGTACTGCTGCGCCACCCATGCCCTGCTCTCCGGCCCCGCCGTCGAGCGGTTCGTGAACAGCCCGGTCAAGGAAGTCGTGGTCACCAACACGATCGCACTGCCGCCGGAGCGAAAGTTCGACCGGCTCAAGATTCTCTCGGTTGGAGGGCTGCTCTCCAAGGCGATCGGGTACACCCACAGCGACCAGTCGGTCAGTTCGCTGTTCGAATAGTGCATCACTCAGTACTCAGTACTGAGACAGAACTTCAATCTCAGGAAGCGGTTATGGCAAACCAGGTGAGTTTGGAAGCGACGAGCCGGTCCGAGTCCGGCAAGGGCGTAGCACGTAAACTTCGCAGCGCGGGCAAGATTCCCGCCGTTATCTACGGCCACGGTCGGGATCCGGAAGCCCTGGTGGTCGAGACCAGCGCCTTCTCCAAGGCCCTCGCCTCGGTGAGCGGGGCGACCATCATTGACGTAACGGTGGACGGCCGGGCGCCGGTAAAGGCGCTGATCCGGGACATCCAGCGGAACCCCATTCGCCCCGGCGACGTGCTCCACGTCGACCTCTACGAGGTCAAGGCGGATGAGAAAATCACAGTGGAGGTACCGGTGCACCTTGTCGGCACTCCCGACGGCGTCCGGAACTCCGGCGGCGTGCTGGACCAGTCCCTCCGCGAGCTCGAAATCGAGGTCTATCCGGCCGACATCCCGGCCCACATCGACATCGACGTCTCCGCCCTCATCATCGGCCATTCCATCTATGTCCGCGACGTCAAGGTCGACAAGGTCAAGATCCTCAATGACCCCGACATCCCGGTCTGCACGGTGGTAGCCCCGCGGGCCGAGGAAGCGGCGACGCCAGTGGTAGGCGAGACCGCAGCGGCATCGACCGAACCGGAGCTGATCCGCAAGGCGAAGCCGGAGGACGAGGACGCCGAAGAAGAGAAGTAACCCCTGCGCGCCATCATGGGCCTGGGCAACCCGGGCCCGGAATACGAGGGGACTCGGCACAACGCCGGATTCGACCTCGCCGATCACCTGGCGGCGCGCTGGGGCATGCTCCCGTTCAAGCGGGGCGACGCAGCCCGGGAGACCCGGGGCCGGGTGGGTCACGAAGTGGTCCGCCTGCTCAAGCCGGATACCTACATGAACCGAAGCGGGGCCGCGCTGGCCCCGCTTCGGTCGCTTCCGGACTTCGATGCCGCCCGCGATCTCCTCGTCCTGGTAGACGAGGTGGCCATCCCCGTGGGAACCTTCCGGCTGCGAGGCGCCGGTTCCCCCGGCGGGCACAACGGCCTCAAGAGCATCGAGGGCGCCCTGCGGCAGCAGGACTACGCCCGGCTCCGGATCGGGGTGGGACCCTTTCCCCCCGGCTGGGACGATCTCGCCGATTTCGTCCTGGGACGCTTGACCCGCGAGGAACGCGACCTTATCGCGGGCCTCCTCGATCCCATGGCTGAAGCGGTCGAGTGCTGGATCGAATCCGGCATCGAGAAGGCGATGAACGTCCACAACAGAAAAGAGTGACAGGGTTCGATGCTCAGGCTCGGTATTGTCGGTCTCCCCAATGTCGGAAAATCCACCCTCTTCAACGCCCTTACCTCCGCCGGGGCCCTGGTGGCGAACTATCCGTTCGCGACGATCGAGCCCAATACCGGCGTGGTCCAGGTACCCGATCCGCGGCTGGACCGGTTGGCGGACATCGTGAAGCCGGAGCGCACCGTGCCGGCCACCGTCGAGTTCCTGGACATTGCCGGCCTCGTCAAAGGCGCCAGCCAGGGTGAAGGCCTCGGCAACCAGTTCCTCGCCAACATTCGCGAGGTGGATGCCATCGTGAACGTAGTTCGCTGCTTCGAGGACCCCGACATCCAGCACGTGATGGGCAGCGTGGATCCGGTCCGGGATCGCGAGATCATCAACATCGAGCTGGGTCTCTCCGACCTCGCCAGCGTCGAAAAGCGGCTCGACAAAAGCGCCCGGGCCGCCAAGTCGGGCGATGCCCAGGCCAGGATCGAAGCGCGGCTGCTGGAACAGCTCCAGCGCGTCCTGGCCGACGGCAAGCCGGCCCGGGCCGTAGTTCCGACCGACGAAGAGACGCCGACCTACCGATCCTTCAACCTGCTGACCTCCAAGCCCGAACTGTACGCCGCCAACGTCGCCGAAGACCAGGTCGTCACCGGGAACCAGTACGTGGAGGCGCTGCAGGCCTCCATCGACCGGGATCACGAACCTGCTGAGGTCGTCACCTTCTCCGCCAAGGTGGAGATGGAACTGGCCGAGCTGGCCCCCGGTGACCGGGGAGACTTCCTCGCCTCGCTGGGGCTCCAGGAGTCCGGGCTCGACCGGCTGGCCCACGCGGCCTATCACCTGATGGGACTCCAGAGCTACTTCACCGCCGGCGAGAAGGAGGTCCGGGCCTGGACCATCCGGAAGGGCGACAAGGCGCCCGCGGCGGCCGGGGTAATCCACAGCGATTTCGAGAAAGGCTTCATTCGGGCCGAGACCGTCGCATACGATGACTTCGTGCGGGTCGGCGGCTGGAAGCCGGCCAGGGAACAGGGCCTGGCCCGGGCGGAAGGAAAGGAATACGTGGTGCAGGACGGCGACGTACTGCTGTTCCGGTTCAACCCCTAGCCGGCCCGTGGACAGGGGTACCGCCACCCGGTCCCCCCGTTTATCTTGCTGCCGCACAAAAGCTTACTCCTCCTCGGCACCACACCAGAGCCGGGGCGCCCACGTCCAAAGGAAGGTGTCATGATCCGTCAGTATGAGGTGGTCTATATCTTCGACAGTGCGCTCGAAGAGGCCGCCGTCACCGAGAAGCTCGCCCGCTTCCACGCCCTCATTCAGCAGCCCGGCGAAGCCGTTCAGCCCGAGTTGAATCACTGGGGCAAGCGCAGCCTGGCCTATCCCATCCGGAAACACGAAACCGGCTACTACGTCATCGCCAAGTTCGAGACTTCGGGCGAGAAGCTGCCGGAATTCGAGCGCGCCATCAAGCTGGACGAGAGCGTGCTGCGCTTCCTGGTCGTCCTCGCCGAAAATGCCCAGCCCGCCCCGGTTGCCGTGGCCAAGGCCGAGACCGATGAGGAGGACGACGAATGAAACGGATGCAGAAAGTCTGCCCCATCTGCGAGTTGAGCCTCCGCGTCATCGACTACAAGGATGAGCGGCTCCTCTCCCGGTTTCTCACCGAGCGGGGCAAGATCCTGCCCCGCCGGCTGTCGGGCTGCTGCGCGCGGCACCAGCGGCAGATGAGCACGGCGATCAAGCGGGCCCGGGAGCTGGCCCTGATCCCGTACATCAAGGGTCATGTAGGCTGAACCACCCGGACCCCGAAGTCCCGGAGCAACCGACTTCTCCCGCGGGGGCGATCTTTGCCCTCGCGGCGCTGTTTCTGATCGCCCCGTCTCCCCTGATGTTCCTGGTACCGATGGCGGGGTTGCTGCTGGTGACCCGCCCTGCCAATGGCCGGGAATGGCGGTGGCTCGCCGTCACCGGCGGCCTGAGCCTGGTCTGGCTCGCCGGGACTGGCGGTATCGCGGACCAGGCGGTCAACGCCATGGCGGTGCTCATGACCGGGGCGTTCATCGCCCTGAGCGCCGCGGACGGGCGTCCCGCGTTTACCCGGGCGGCCTGGGCGGTCCTGCTCGCCACCGCCGGCATCGTGGTGTGGAGCCTGGTACTGGGCATCCGCTGGACCGACGTCGAACTGGCCCTGACCCGGCAGTGGTGGGAGTTCAGCCGGACCCTCCGCACCGTGGCGATCTTCGCCGAAGTGTCCGCGGAGCGCCAGGAGTTCATCCAGCGGATGGCCGATGCCGGCCGCCCCATTGCCCGGCTGTTCCCGGCCCGGCTGGTCATCAGCGGCATGATGGGGCTGACGGTGGCCGCCACCTGGCACCTGCGAGTCACCGGGCGGCCCCTCGGCCGGGCGGTGGACCGACTCAGCAGCTTCCGGTTCACGGATCACCTCGTATGGCTGGTGATTCTCTGCCTGGCGCTGCTGCTGCTGCCCCGGGTCCAGCTGATCGAAGACTGGACGCTGCGCTCGCCCATCGCCGATGTGCTGTTCTACGCGGTCGGCTACTGGTCCCCGGTCGCCACCAATGTGCTGGTGGTTTGCGGCGCCCTGTACGTAGCGCGAGGAGGCGCGGTGGTAGGGCGCATGCTCCGCCCCGGACCGGCGATCATCCTGGCCGTGATCGCCACCCTGTTTCTGTTACCTTTCGCGCTGGCCGGTTTGGCCAGCCTGGGGCTGGCGGACACCTGGATCGACTTCCGGCGCAGGCTCGACGCCAGGGCGCGCGGATAGGAAAATCGAGACCGTGGATCCGTAGGATGCAGTGGGCCGCTGGAACAATCAGTACTTCGCACTCTGTACTTTGCACTCTGCACTCTGCACTCAACCTTGAGGCACACAATGTTGGAAGTCATTCTGCGGGAAGACATCAAGACCCTGGGTAAGGCCGGCGAGATGGTGCGGGTCAAGCCGGGTTACGCCCGGAACTACCTGCTTCCCCAGGGGCTGGCCTACGAGGCCACCGAAGGCAATAAGAAGCGCATCGCGGCCGAATCGAAAGCGCGGGGCGTCAAGCAGGAGGCCGAGAAGACCGCAGCCACCAAGGTCGCCAACTCGCTGGGCGCGCTCACCGTGACCATCACCGGCAAAGCGGGCGAGGGCGACCGGCTGTTCGGGTCGATCACCGCCAATGATATCGCGGACGCGCTGGCGGCCCAGGGCCACCAGATCGACAAGCGCAAGATCGACCTCGATCACCCCATCAAGAGCCTGGGCGAGCACACCGTGATGCTGCGGCTGCATCCGGAAGTGCAGGCCGAGATCAAAGTCTCGGTCACGCCCGAGTAAACCCCGGCCGATATGGCCATCGCCTATGTGGACGGGCCCCGCCTGGCGCGGGCGCTCTTTGCCGCCTCCGACTGGGTCGCGGCGGGCCGGGACGAGATCAACCGCATCAATGTCTTCCCCGTCCCCGATGGCGATACCGGCACCAATTTCAGCCTGACCCTCCGTTCCGTCGCCGATGCGCTCCGCGCCCTCGGCGACGCGCCGCTTTCGGACACCGTTCAGGCCATGGCGCGGGGCGCCGTCCTCGGCGCCCGGGGCAACTCCGGCATGATGCTGGCCCATTTCCTCCTCGGCTTCGCCGATGCGCTCGGGTCGGTCCCCGCCGCCACCACCCCGGAGATCGCCCGCGCCATCCGGGCCGGCGCCGACCGGCTCTGCGGTTCCCTCGATGATCCCCGCGAAGGGACTATTCTCACCGTAGCCCGTGACGCCGCCGTGGCGATGGAACGAAGCGCGCACCCCGGGATGGATCTCGCCGATTTCATGGGGCAGTTCCTGGCCGAGGGCGAACGGGCGCTGGCCCGGACCCCGGAGTTGATGGCGGTCCTGCGCGAGGCCGGGGTCGTGGATGCCGGCGGCAAGGCGTTTGTCCGGATGATCGAGGGGGTGGTCCGGCTCATCGAG
This sequence comes from uncultured Gemmatimonadales bacterium, assembly GCA_963795085.1. GTDB lineage: Bacteria > Gemmatimonadota > Gemmatimonadetes > Gemmatimonadales > GWC2-71-9 > DASYPP01. The sequence goes on from CAWCFX010000003.1 coordinate 218,386, forward strand.
GGCGACCCCATTCTGCCTTCCACCGCGGACTTCTCCACCGAGGCCCTCAGCCCGGCCGCCCTGGCGGATGTGGCGGCCGAACGTGACTACCAGTACTGCACCGAGGTCATGGTTCGGGGGGAAGGCCTCCCCCCGGCGAACGACGTTCGCCAGGCGATGCGGCAGTTCGGCGGCTCCCTGGTCGTCCTGGTGGCGGGGAACCTGCTCAAGGTGCATGTGCACACCGATACCCCCGATGCCGTCTTTACCTATGCGGCGCGCTGGGGTTCCCTTGAAGCCACCAAGGCCGACGACATGCGGGCCCAGCACCGGGAACTGGCCCACGCCGAACGGCGCCCGGTCGCGATCGTCACCGACTCATCCTGCGACCTGTCCGATGCCATTCTTGACCGGCATCACATCGCCCTGGTTCCGCTGCAGGTCATGTTTGGAACGGAGACGTTCCAGGACCGGCTGGGGCTCAAGCCGGAAGAGTTCTACCGGCGGCTGCGGAGCGCCCCCGATCTTCCGACCACCTCACAACCGGCGCCCGCGGACTTCGTGCGGGTGTTCCGCGATGCCCGGGCGGAGGCCGAGGAAGTGGTAGCGGTCCTGCTGTCTGCGAGCCTCTCGGGGACGTACCAGTCGGCAGTGGCGGCAATCAAGGCCGCCAACCTGACCCGCGTGCACACGGTGGACAGCGGTTCGGCCTCGCTGGGGCTGGGGTTGCTGGCCCTCCGCGCCGCGGAGCTGGCGGAATCGGGCTGGGCGGCGGAGCGGATCGCCGCCGAGTTGCGGCGGCTTCGAGGCCAGGCCGGCTCTTTTATTACGGTGGACCGGTTCGACAACCTGATCCGCTCCGGGCGGGTCACCAGGGGCAAGGCGTGGCTGGCCGGCGTCCTCGACGTCAAGCCGATCCTGTCCCTCGATCCCTCGGGGCGGGTGGTACCGGTGGACCGGGTGCGCGGGCGGGACAACGTGGTGCCGCGGGTGCTGGCCCTGCTGGACCGGCAACTGACCCCGCGGCCCCGGGCAATCCGCTTCGGGGTCGTTCATGCCGAAGCCCCGGAGATCGCCGAACGGGTCCGAACCGCCCTGGTCGCCGCATATCAGCCGCGGGACTGCTTTGTCTCGGTAGCCACCGGCGTCCTCGGCACGCATGTCGGCCCGGGGGCATGGGGGCTATTTTACGTCGTAGAGGATTGACGGCCCCTGGCGGCCGCCCCCGTCCCTTTCTGGGTCCACCCGGAAGGACACAGTGTCCACTCCCGCGCGAGGATACAACCAATCGACACGCCCGTTCGTACCAGGAAGATGGACCTGCCGGATCAGCTGCAGGCGGCGTTGAACGCGATGGACGACCTCAAGGCCCGCCAGGTGGTCGTGCTCGACCTCCGGGGTCTGAACGATGCCACGGATTTCTTCGTGATCGCGTCCGGCACGTCCGATGCACATGTCCGCGGCATCGCCGATTCCGTCATGGAGAAAATGGGTCGCCATGGGGTGAAGACCCACCACGTCGAAGGCCTTCCCGGCGGCCGCTGGGTGCTCCTGGACTACGTCGATTTCGTGATTCACCTGTTTCACCCGGAAACCCGGTCCTTCTATCAGCTGGAGCGGCTCTGGAACGATGCTCCAGAATTCCTCGCCAGCTCGTCATGAGCAGGGGTATGGCATGAAACGCACACTGGTATTGCTCGGACTGCTGACGGCTGCGCCAGCGGTTCTGCCGGCCCAGTACTTCGGCCAGAACAAGGTGCAGTACCGCACCTTCGATTTCCAGGTCATCCAGACCGAGCACTTCGACGTCTATTTCTACGAGCGGGAACGGAGCGCGGCGATGGACGCCGCCCGGATGGCCGAACGCTCGTATGCCCGTCTCTCCCGGGCCCTGAACCACAAGTTCCGGGAGCGAAAACCGATCATCCTGTACGCCAGTCATTCCGATTTCCAGCAGACCAACGCCACCGGTGGCGAGGTCGGCGAGGGCACTGGGGGGTTCACCGATTTCCTCAAGCACCGGAACGTGCTGCCGTTCACCGGCAGCTACGCCGACTTTGAGCACGTCCTGCAGCACGAGATGGTGCACCAGTTCCAGTACGATGTCTGGAGCCGGGGCCGTGCAGGGGCCAATATCCAGGCGCTGATTCAATTGAACCCTCCACTCTGGTTCGTGGAGGGCATGGCCGAGTATTTCAGCAAGGGCCGGGTGGACGCGAACACCGCCATGTGGCTCCGGGACGCGGCCCTCGAGGGCAACCTCCCGACCATTGACCAGATGACGAACGACCCCCGGATATTTCCCTACCGGTTCGGCGAGGCATTGATCGCCTACATCGGGGGGCGGTGGGGGGACGAGGCCGTCGCCGCCATCCTGCACAGCAGCCTGAGCGGGAGTCTCGAGGGCTCCTTCCGGCGGGTCCTGGGCCTGGGCTTCGAGGAGTTGTCCAACCAGTGGCGGGACTATGTCCATAAGAAGTACCTGCCCCAGATCGGGAACCGGGTCCGGGCCAGCGCCTTTGCCCAGCCGGTGTTGACGGAGGAAAAGTCAGACGGAACGCTTCACCTGGCGCCGGCCCTCTCCCCCGATGGGCGCCAGATCGCCTATTTCAGCGAGAAGGATTTCTATTTCGTTGACCTGTACCTGGCCGATGCGGTCACCGGCAAAGTTGACCGGCGGCTGCTCAAGGCTTCGTTCAGCGCCAACTACGAGACCTTCAGGTTTATCAGCTCCGGGGTCAGTTGGTCGCCGGACGGCCGGTACATCGCCATGGCCGCCAAGAAGGGCCCCAAGGACGATCTGGTCATTCTCGATGTGGAGCGGAACCGGGAAGTGCGCCGCATCGAGGTGGATCTGAACGGCATCCTCACCCCGGCATGGAGCCCCGACGGCACCCAGATCGTGTTTACCGGCCTGGACGGGGGCCTGTCGAACCTGTACGTGGTCAATGCCGACGGCAGCGGTTTTCGCGCCCTCACCCAGGACAAGCAGGCCGACATGCACCCGGTGTGGTCGCCCGACGGGTCCACCATCGCCTTCGCGACCGACCGGGGTCCGGCGACCAGCTTCGATTCACTGACCTTCAGCAACCTCCGGATCGCGCTTTACCACCTGGGGACCGGGCGGATTGAAGTCCTGGACCACATGGGGGAAGGGCTCAACGCCAATCCGCAGTACTCCCCGGATGGCCGGCAGATCGCGTTCACGTCGGACCGGAATGGCGTCACCAACATCTACCTGTACGGCCTGGATGACGGCAAACTCTACCAGCTGACCGACCTGTTCACCGGCGTCCAGGGTATCACGCCCCTCTCCCCCGCCCTCTCCTGGTCCCGGAACGCCGACCGGCTCGCGTTCGTCTATTACGAAGACAGCAAGCACGACGTCTACACGCTGGACAACCCTCGCTCGCTCACCAGGCCCTATCTGCCGGCGCCGGTGGAACAGCCCGGCGCTGTTGCCGTGGCGCCGCCTCCCGCCGCGGCGCCTGCCGATACCCAGGCGGCCCAGAGCGGTGCCGTGCAGCAAAGCGAGTCCATTTACCGGGGCCAGGCCGGGTTCCGCGAGTCGGGGCAGGCCCGGACCGACAGCCTCGCGCCGCCCCCGGTCTCCATCTCGTCCCTGCTCGACTCGGCGCGCATCAACCTCCCGGATACGTCGGAATTCACCATCCGGAAATCCCGCACCAAGTTCACCGCGGACTACGTGGCGCGCCCCAGCGTGGGCTACAGCCGGGACACCTTCGGCCGCGGCTTCTTCGGCGGAACCGCCGTCGCCCTGAGCGACATGCTGGGCGATCACACCCTGATCTTCTCAGGCTACGTCAACGGGTCCCTCGCGGAATCCCAGATCCTGGCCGCATACATCAATCAGCGCCGGCGCCTCAACTGGGCCGTGGGAGCCGGGCAGGAGCCCTACTTCTACCGCGAGGCGCAGGTCATCCGGCGGGATCCCAATCCCAGCCAGGGCCTCTCCAATGACACCCTTATCACCAACGTCCGGCGGCTGGTGCTCCGGACGGTGTTCACCGAGGCCTACTATCCCCTCAACCGTTTCCGTCGCATCGAGACCGGCCTGCGCTTCGCCAACGTCAGCGACGATCGTCTGAGCCTGGTGGAGCCGTTCAACGGGCGGACCGGTGTCCCGACTGACAACCCGTTCATCCGTACTACCGACCTGGGCAGTTCCAACTACGTACAGCCCTCCGTCGCCATGGTCTTCGACAACTCCCTCTTCGGGTACGTGGGGCCCTTTTACGGGAGGCGCTACCGGCTATCGCTGGCCCACAGCGTCGGGACCTGGAACTTCACGACTGCCACGGTGGACTACCGCCGGTACGACCAGCTCCCCGGACCCTTCGTGCTGGCCACCCGGGGTCTCTACTTCGGCCGGATTGGCCAGGACGCCGATGAGTTCCAGATTTTCCTGGGCAGCAGCGACCTGCTGCGCGGGCACACTTCCGGCTCCTATTTCCGGAACGAATGCAACGCCACCAACGACAGCGGCAGCCTCAGTGGATGCCGCCAGCTGGACCGGCTGATCGGGACCCAGATTGCCGTGGCCAACGCCGAGCTGCGTTTCCCGGTGGCGAATTCGCAGATGTTCCAGTGGCTGCCGCTCGGGTTCCCGCCGCTGGACGGGGCCATCTTCTACGACATCGGCCTGGCCTGGAACGAGCAGAGCGTGGTCCGCCTGAACGGCGACAACAACGGCAACCCGCTCAAGTTCCGCACCCCGCTGCACAGCTATGGCGCCTCGCTCCGAACCAACCTGTTCAACTTCGTCATCCTCCGCCTGGACTACTCGGTCCCCATCGGGCGTGAGGGCTTCCGTGGCGGCCTCTGGACCGTAAGCCTGGGCCCCACGTTCTAGGGGAGAGTCACCGGGCAGCGCCAGGGAGGGGCGGGGTCATTCCCGCCCCTATTTGTGTCCGCTGGTATTGGCTATCTTTGAGGGTGCCGCAACATTCCCGTCTCTTCCTCGGTGCCCTCCTGGCACTGGGACTTGCGTCGTGCAAGGATACGCCCCGCCCCGGCGGCCAACCCCTGTCGCCATCGGTTCCTCCCGCCAGTCTGCTTCGGCTGCCCCGGGCCGGCGGCGCCCCGACGGTCTATCGGCTTCCCCGCCTGGCCGATGCCGACTGGGTGCGCACCGGCGAATTCCCTCCGCTCCGGTCCGTGATCGGGGCCGATCTCGACCAGCGGGTCGTCTTCGCCGCTGATTCGTCCGACCGAATCGTCGCCCTGGACCTCGAAAATGGAAAAGTCCGCGCCTACCTGAGCGGCGCGCGCACGTCCATCATGGGGCCGGACGGCACCCTCTACACCGTGGATGACAGCAACCAGGTCACCCAGATCGCCCGGCGGTCACCGGCGCGGTTCCGCGGCCGCCTGCCGGGGCGGCCCCGCGACCTCTTCGGCACCCTCAACGACGAAGTTCTCGCCCTGGTGCCCGGGCCGACCTCCCAGCTGGTGGCCTTGAGCCACGATCAACCGGCCCGCAAGGCCAGCCTGCCGGCCGGCGAGGCGGCCGCGTCCATGTGGGGCGACCTGGTCGCGGTGGCCGCTGACACCGCGGTGATTCTCTACGATCCCAGCGGGGACCCCGGAATCCGGTCCATCCCGGTGGACGGCGGCGCCCGTGCGGTGGCCTTTTCCGCCTCCGGCCACCGGATCTTCGTCGCACTGAACCAAGGTGGCCTGCTCGAAATTGACCGGTTCTCTGACCGGGTGCTGCGGACCATCAAGTTACCTGGGACTGCCGTGGCCATCCGTCCCGCGGGGTATGGCCAGTGGCTGCTGATCCGCCCAGCCGATGCCGATTCCCTCTGGATCGTTGACGTCAGCACCGGACAGTATCTTTCCGACTGGGCCACCCGCTGGAGCGCCGACCTTCCTACCGTGGCGGGACTGTCCATCCTGGTCCTCCGCCAGGGAAAGGACATAGTCGCCCACGACCTGGCCGCGACCGGGTGGCCGGAAACTGGCCGCGTCCCCGGGGGCGGGGCGGACCTCTGGCTCCCCATCGCCTGGACCCCGGAAGGCGGCACCGCCCCGACCCGGATCGACAGCGCGCCCCCCGCCACGACGCCGGAGTCCACACCATCGGCCCGGGTGTTCCTCCAGGTCAGCAGTTCGCAGAACCCGAGCTGGGCCGAAGACCTGGCCCGGCAGCTTCGTGATGTCGGGCTCTCGGCCTCGGTGCTCAAACCCGCCCGCCCGGGTGACGGATACCGGGTAGTCCTGGGTCCCTATGACTCCCGTGAAACCGCCGAAGCCGAAGGCCGCAAGCTGGGCCGGCCGTTTTTCATCTATCAGCCGGACCCCCAGTGATGACGCCTGGCGGATGGCCCACGGCCCGGCGACCCCGCCCGATGGGCCACCGGCGATTCGCCCTTTACCACTCGCGCTGCACCATCAGCCATCCGCTTTCCACGGAGCGTTCCTCGCCATGAAGCTCACCAAGCTCGAGCTGTCCGGGTTCAAGTCGTTCGCCGATCCAGTCACCCTGCATTTCGAAGACGGCGTGACGGCGATCGTGGGACCCAACGGGTGCGGCAAGTCCAATGTCTCCGACGCGGTGCGCTGGGTGCTGGGCGAGCAGTCGGCCCGGCTGCTGCGCGGCGGCAAGATGGAAGATGTCATTTTCCAGGGCGCGGCGACCCGCCGGCCGGTTAACGTGAGCGAGGTGTCCCTGTACCTCGACAACAGCGATGGGGACCTCCCCATCGCCTACCGGGAAGTGGTGATCACCCGCCGGCTCTCCCGCTCCGGGCAGAGCGATTACCTCCTGAACCGCGCCCCCGCCCGGCTCCGCGACATCCAGGACCTGCTGCGCGGCACCGGGCTGGGCAGCGAGGCCGGCGTGGTCATCGAATCGAAGATGATCGACCTGCTGCTCTCCGACCGGGCCGAGGAGCGGCGGTCCCTCTTCGAGGAAGCGGCCGGGATCGGCCTCTACCGCGACCGGAAGGAAAGCACCGAGCGCCGGCTGGAAGAGACCGGCCAGGACCTCCAGCGGGTGGAGGACTTGATCGCCGAGGTGCAGTCCCAGTTGCGCAGCCTGGCCCGCCAGCGCGGCAAGGCCGAGCGCTATTACAAGCTGACCGAGGAAAAGTTTGCGGTCCAGCTGACCCTGGCGCGCCGGCTGCTGCAGGAGATCGACGAGCAGATGGTCTCCATCCGGACTCGGCGCGAGACGCTGGCGGAAGAGCTGCCCCGGATGCGGGAGACCCTGCACCAGTCGGAACAGCAGCGGGAGGATTCGGCCCGGGAACGGGCCAGCCTGGAATCCCAGCGCACCGATATTGCCCGCCGGCTGGGGGCGGTGCGGGTGGAGATGGGCAAGTTGGACGGCGACCTGGCGCTCGCCGCCGAGCGGCTGGCCAATGCGTCAGCCCGGAAAGCGCGCGCCACCGACGAGCGGGACCTCATGGAAACCCGGGCCCTCCAGGCGGTGCGGGAAAAAGAACACGCCGAAGCGGAGCGGGGCGCGGCCCGGGCCGAGCACGCGCGGATCCAGAGCGAACTGGCCGGCCGCTCCACCGCGGAAGACTACGTTCGCCAGCGTCTCGCGGAACAGCGCAACGCGCTGCGGTCCCTCGAGGAGGACATTCAGCGACACCTCCATACCCTTCGCAGCCTCGAGGGCGAACGCACGGCGCTGGAGAGCGACCTGGCGTCGCTACGGGAACGGGAAGCCCAGCTGGCCGCCCGGCGCGCGGCCCTGGAGCAGGAGCTGGAATCGGCGGAGCACCGGCGGGAGGACACCGCCACCCAGGCGGAGAAGCGAATCATGGAGTCACGCCGCGCCGGGTCAGACGCGGACCGGGCTCGCCACCAGGTGGGGGAGCTTCGCCGCCAGGAGGCGCTGGACCGCTCGACCCTGCGCGATGCGGAGGAACTGGTCGCCCAGCTGGCCGCGCGGCGGCAGGCCCTGGAAGACCTCGAGCGCGACCGGGTGGGCCTGGCGCCAGGCGCGGCGGCCCTGCTCGCGGTACGGGAGCGATTCAACGGCGCCGTCTTGGGCCCCCTGTCCGATTTCATCGAGACCGGCCGGGGCGATGCCGAACTGGCCGAGCGGCTGCTAGGCGAGTGGGTCCATGCCGTGCTGGTCCAGGACCGGGACGTCATTCCCGAGATCCAGCGCTGGCACGCGGAGAACCCGATCGGAGCCCTGGTCCTTCTCCCGGTATCTCCCGGTCCCTCGGCGGCCGTGGGGAGCGATCCTCTCGAGGACCGGCTTCGAGCGGGCCACCCGGCCCAGGACTGGGTCCGCGCGCTGCTCGGTGGGTCCGAGATCCTGGAATCCAGTGGCCGCGTGCTGCGCCGTGCCAACGGCGCCATCCTGCTGACCGGAGCCGTTGCTCCGACCGGGCCACTGCGGCGCCGCGCCGAACTGCAGGAACTGGGCGAAGAGCTGAACCGCTCCCGGGCCCAGTTGGCGGAAACCGAGACGACGCTGCGGGTCACCATGGAGCGGCTGTCCCACGCAGAAAGTGAACTGGAGCGGGCCACCGCCGGCGCCGACCAGGCCCGGGAGGCCGAACGGCAGGCCGTGGCCGCGCGGGAGGATGCCAGCCGGGTCGCCGGAAACCTCCGCCGGGATCACGAGGAGGCCGCCGCCCAGCACACCGCGCTGAGCGAACGGATCCTCAAGTCCGAGCAGCGCCTATCGGAGATCGATGCCGCCATAACCGAAGGAGACCTGGGACGGGCCCAGCTGGAAGAACACCTGGGAGCCGCCCGCGCCCACCTCGCGGAGTTCGAGGTGGAGCAGGAGAGCGCCCGGGAAAGCCGGGTCCATTGGCAAGTCCAGGAAGCCCACGTCGCGGCCCGCGTCCAGGCCGCCTCCGAACGGCTGGAACGGGCTGTCCAGATGGGAACCGATGCGGAGCAGCAGTCGGAAACCCTGGCGGGGGAATTGTCGCGATTGGAGGCGGATACCGGGTTTCTCATGGCCCAGCAGGCCCAGTGGCACGACATGCGTGCCGAGCGGCGGATCGCACTCCTTGAGCTGGAGGCCGCCGCGGGCGATGCCGAGCTCGAACTCGCTACCGCCGAGGACGCCCTGGCGACCGCCGAGGCCGACCTGGCAAGTTACCGGCACCGGCTGGAATCCATGAGCGAGGAGTACCATGGGCTGGAGCTGCGGGTCACCGAAGAAGGCGCCCGCAAGCGGTCGATCATCGAGCGGGTCGAAGCCGAGTGGAAGAAACCGATCGACGCCCTGCTGGCGGATGCCCCCGAACTGGACCTCGATCGCGAGTCGTTGGAGGGCGAGTCAGCGCGTATTGCCAGCAACCTGGAACAGATTGGCCCCATCAATCCCCTGGCGGTCGAGGAACATGCCGAGGAAAGCAAGCGGCTCGATTTCCTCACGACTCAGCGGGATGACCTGGTCGCGGGCCGGCAGTCCCTGCAGCAGGCGATCCGGGAAATCGACGGCACCGCCCGCAACATGTTCCTGGAGACCTTCACCGCGGTACAGGCCAACTTCAACAAGGTCTTCCAGACGCTGTTCGGCGGCGGCGAATGCGAACTCCGGCTCGCCAACCCCGATGAGCCGCTGGACAGCGAGATCGACATCCACGCCGCCCCCCGCGGGAAGCGGACCCAGCGCATCCACCTGCTCTCCTCCGGCGAACGGACCCTGGTCGCCGCCTCGCTCCTGTTCAGCATCTACCTGACCAAGCCGAGTCCCTTCTGCCTCATGGACGAAGTCGATGCGCCGCTCGACGATTCCAACGTGGGACGGTTTACCCGCCTGCTCGACGAGTTCAAGCACACCACCCAATTCATCGTGATCACCCACAATCCACGGACCATGCAGGCCGCAGACGCGGTCTACGGGGTGACCATGCAGGAGCCCGGCTGTTCCACCATCGTCGGGGTGCGGCTGGGCGAAAAAGAGACGGTATAGGCAGCCCGGCGGGGCCACCCCCGGTTGGCGAACCGGTAAGGGTAGCTTAGGCTTTACCCTGGGCGGGAGCTTTCCGGACCACCGGACGGCCCGCCCGTTGTCTCGGGAGGGAGCCCCAGGCGGCTCCCGGTTTCTCCAACCAAGGAAGCGCGTCGGATGCTGGTGGTAATGCGGCAGGGCGCCACTGAAGATGAAATCCGGGCGGTGACCCGGGCCATCGAGGATCTGGGATTCGAGGCCCGGGTCATGGCCGGAAAACAACGGACCACCGTCGGCGTGCTCGGCAACGAGAACCGGGTGGACCCGTCCCGCGTTTCCGCCCTCCCGGGCGTCCTCGAAGTGATCCATGTCACTCCGCCGTACAAGCAGGTCTCCCGGGAATGGAAAGCGGAATCGTCCATTGTCCGGCTGCCGGGCGGGTTGACCCTTGGCGGGGACGATATCGTAGTCATGGCGGGGCCCTGTTCGGTCGAATCCGAGGCCCAGATCATGGCTGCGGCCGCCGCGGTCCGCGAGGCGGGGGCCACGATCCTCCGAGCCGGAGCCTACAAGCCCCGGACCAGCCCCTATTCGTTCCAGGGGCTGGGAAAGCCCGGGCTGGCGCTCCTGGCCCGGGCCAGGGAAGAGACCGGCCTCCTGATCGTGACCGAGGCCATGGATGCGGAATCGGTGGACCTGGTGGCCTCGGTCGCCGACATCATCCAGGTTGGCGCACGGAACATGCAGAACTACTCGCTGCTCAAGCGAGTGGGGCGGTCCGGAAAGCCGGTGCTGCTCAAGCGGGGGATGTCGGCGACGGTCCAGGAGCTGTTGCTCTCGGCGGAATATGTTCTCGCCGAAGGCAACCCCGATGTCATTCTCTGTGAGCGAGGAGTGCGGGGGTTCGACGCCTCGACCCGGAACCTGCTCGACCTGTCCGCCATTCCGGTCGTGCACGCGCTGTCGCACCTGCCGATCGTGGCGGACCCGAGCCATGGCACCGGCCACCGGGACATGGTAATCCCGATGGCCCGTGCTGCAGTAGCGGCGGGAGCAGATGGAATCATGGTCGAGGTGCACCCGGCCCCCGAGCGGGCGATGTCGGATGGCGCCCAGAGCCTGTACCCTGAACAATTTGACCGGATGATGCGGGAAACCCGGCTGATCGCCGAGGCCATTGGCCGGCGGATCGCGGAACCCGCGGAATCAGGAGCCGATAGATGAAAATCTCTTCACTGCTGACCGTACCGGGCCCGCTGGCGCTGGCCCTCTTTCTTGCGTTTCCCGCCGTCCTGCCGGCGCAGTCGCCGGCCGAGGCGCTGGATCGCGCCGCCCGGACGTACCAGGACCTGCGCTCGTTCAGCGCCGACTTCTGGCAGGTGATCGACGACCCGATGCTGGGCAACTACCGGAGCCGGGGACGGCTGGTGCAGGCGGCCGATGGCCGGCTGTCGCTTCGCTTCACCGATCCCGCCGGCGAGGTCATCGTGCTGGACGGAGAGCACGTCTGGATGTACCTGCCCAGTACCGAGCCGGGCCAGGTCCGCAAGATCCCGGTCACCAGTCTCCCGGACTATTTCAATCCGCGCAGCCTGCTGACCCAGCCGGGGCGCCGTTTTGAGGCAACCGGCCTGCGGCGAGACCAGTTGAACGGCCGTCCTGCCGACGTCATCTCCCTGGCGCCCAAAGGCACTGACGTCCCGTTTTCGCAGGTGACGCTGTGGATAGACCGGGGAGACGGCCTGCCCCGGCGCCTTCAGTTCAAGGAGCGCTCCGGTGCTCTGCGGACCTTCACGTTCGCCGACGTCCGGACCAACCAGGCAGTGCCCGACCGGACCTTCAGGTTCGAGGTTCCGGCCGGGGTCCGGGTGGTGACGTCGAGGTAGTCGGACCGGCCTCGAGCGCGGCCTGCACCTGCTGGGCCCGCTCTTCGGCGAGGCCGGCCGTCCGGGCCAGGTTGAGCACCGCCAGACCCACCGTGCGATACAACATCTGGTCCCGGGCACTGAGGGCCGCGAGGTGCAACCGGACCGTCGCCAGGTCCCCCCGGCGAATAGGCCCGGTGAGCGAGACGGCCGGCCCCAGGGCCGCAAGGTTGGCCACTGCCCCCTCCAGCAGCGGCAGGTAAATCCGCGCCGCGACCTCGGGATCAATCCCTGCCTCTACCGCAAGCCGCTCTGCGGCCCCGAACAATCCCACCGTGAAATTGCCCGCCAAGACCGCCCCCGCGTGGTACTTTGCCTTGCCTCCCGCAGGAATGACAATCGGGCTCATCTGGAGAAGCCTGGCCAGCCGTTTCCCCATATCGATGGCCCGCTCGTCCCCTTCCAGGCCCGCGTACGCCCCCATCAGGCGTTCACTGGCGCTGGCCGGGTCAGCGACGGTCTGCAGCGGGTGAAAGGAGCCCAGGCCGGCGCCGCTGGATGACAATGCCGCTAGGGCGTTTCGGTCCAGGGGTCCGGCGAGGTGCAGCACGACATGGTGGGCTCCAATGACCCCGAGCCCGGCCACCTCGGAGGCGACCGGCTCCACCGCCGAGTCCGGGGTGGCGATGAGAACGACCTGGGCCGAACGGAGAGCCGGCGCCCAGGCATCCCCCAGCGAAAACGGCGGGCCCACGTCCTGGGCGCGGCGCCCCAGGAGCGTGACGTGCTGGCCCCCAGCCGCAAGCGCATTGCCCAGCCCCTGCCCCATCCTCCCCGCCCCGATGATCGCGATTCTCAGATTCGGCATGACACCCGTATGTGAAAGTGGACAGCCTTGGTCATAGATCACGCCCTTCAGGGAGTGTGGCCCCTAGAATGGCAAGGCGCAAGCGGCGGCGGGTTGGCACCCGTCGTGCCTTTCAGCAGTGCCTGGATGGCGACGTCTCCACCAACCGCGCGCATCCATGGGGAATAGCCTGATCACTGGAGAATATTATGCTGCGATTCAGCCGTAACCTCGCCTCTGCGGTCTTCCTGGGAACGGCCATTGCCGCCACCCCCCTCTATGCCAGCGCGGACTGGGAACTGCTTGGCACCCGGAAGGTCAGTTTTAACAAGGAGACAGACGTCATTGAAGTGAGCAGGCGAGAAGGCCGCTTTACTGCCCTGCGAATCGAAGTCGATCATGGACCGCTCGAGATGCACGATATCCGGGTGGTCTTCGCCAATGGCGAGAGTTTCTCTCCCTCTACCCGATTTGCCTTCGGCGACGGCGGCGAGAGCCGGACCCTGGATCTGCCTGGCGACGCCCGCAGCATTACCCGCATCGTCTTTCGCTACAAAAGCCGGATGCGGCTGGGGTCCGCCGAAGTAAAGGTGTATGGCCGCCAGGGTGGCGCGGACGATGACCACGGCAACGGCCATCATGACGGGCAATATGGCCGGCCATCGGGAGACGAGTGGACTCATCTCGGCGCCCGGGAGGTGGATTTCCGCCGCGACCACGACGCCATGCAGGTGGAGGGAACCCGGCGCTTTACCCGTATTCTGCTGGCGGTCGAGGGGGCAGACATCGAGATTTACAACGTCAGCATCAACTTCGCCAATGGGGAACACTACGATCCTGACGTCCGTCTCCGGTTCGAGGCGAATTCGCGCAGCCGCTTCATTGATCTGCCCGGGACCGACCGGGACATCAGGAACATTGAGTTCAGTTATCGCACCCTGCAGCGCGGCAATGCCGGGAAAGCCGTCGTGCACGTGTACGGGAAGACCAGGTAGGTTCCCGGACGGCGGAGAGAGCGGGCGGCTTTGGCCGCCCGCTTTGTTCTGTCCTAGAGCCAGGTCTGGGCGATAAACCGGATACCCAGCACCAGCAGGAGGGCCGAAAAGACCCAGTACAGGGTGGCCGGTTTCGAGGCCCGGTTGAGATGCACGCCAAAGGGCACCGTGAGCACCGCGCCGGCCGCGATCGGGAGCGCCATCCGGAAGTCCACCCACCCCGCCATGAGGGGAGAAATGGCGGGCGCCCCCGATGCGGTCAGGTAGCCCAGCGTCCCCGACAGGGTGGCGAAGCCCACCGAGGCCAGTGAGGTCGGGGCCACCGTACGGATCGGGAGGCGCGCAACGTAGAGCAGCGCGGGCACCGCGATCAGCCCGCCGCCGATCCCCAGTGTACTGGTCATGGCGCCGCCAAACAGGCCGATCAGCACCAGGAGGGCGGGCGAGGAGCCGTGCGCTTCGCGCGGCTCACCCAACTCCGAATGAGTGGCCGCCCGGCGCGCCATATCCGCCGCCGAGAGGAGGAGAAAGAGTCCAAAGACGCCGCGTACCCACTCGGCCTCCTCGGCATGGGCCACGATCCGGGCCACAAGAAATGAGGATAGCACCCCGGGGAGGCCGTACAGCAGCGCGATGCGCCAGGCGATGGCGCCGGTGCGGGCGTAGCGGCGGATGCCGAGCAGCGCGGCCACCAGCGCCACGCTCAGGCTGGTGGCATGGGCGACCACGGTCTGCTCGGTCAGGGAGTAGGGAGACCCGCTGTAAACGAGGTACAGAAAGGGGACCATGAGGACGCCGCCGCCAATGCCGGCCAGCGCCGAGACGACGCCGACCAGCAGACCGACGGCGAAGGCCCCGATGAGCTCGATGACCGGTGCCGCTCCCTAGTTGCGGGTCGGAGCCGTCGGCACGGCGCTCGCCGCACTGGCGAGTTCCAGCAGGGCAGCCGGCGTTGCCGCCCGCGCCAGCAGGCCCAGGGCCGTCTGGACCTGGCGGTCGTCTCGTGACCGGCGGCGGAATTCGGCCGGCCGGCCAAAGACGTAGCGGGCGATTTCGTACGAAAGGTTCTGGTCCAGGAAGCGGCCGGCCTGGGCGACGGTGCCTGGCTCCAGAGTCACCCCCTTCTGGCGCAGTCGGCTGACCGCCTCGGCCCGCATTGCGGGGGTGACCGTGAAATCTTCTCCGCTGATGGCCCGGTCCCGCTTGAGATCGAGGGCATAGGCCGTCAGCACGTCGCGATATTCCTGGACCCGGGAACCCACGGCTTCGATAAATGCCCGCTCCCCTGGGGTAGTGCTGTCCTGCCGCATGACGATGTCCGGCACGATCCCGCCGCCACCCACGACGATTCGTCCGGCATCGGTGCGAAAGATGGGGGCGGCGGAATCGGCGCCTGCCGTATCGGGCACCAGCGCCGCCGCGCCGGTATCCCCGGCGGCCAGCGCGAACTGCTCTTCCTCATTCCGGGCCACCCGCTGAATAGTGCGGCCGCTGGGGGTGAACCAGCGGGCCGTGGTCAGCTTCAGGGCCACGTTTTCGCCCAGATTGAACAGGGTCTGCACCAGGCCCTTCCCGAAGGTGGGGGTTCCGACCACTACCGCCCGGTCATGGTCCTGCATCGCGCCGGCGATGATCTCGGCGGCACTGGCGCTGCCCTCGTTCACCAGCACGACAATCGGCAGATTGGGCCAGACCTGGCGGGCCTCATCCACGAACTGGCGGCTGGAGCCTTTGGCCCGCCCGCGGGTGGAGACGATCTCCTGCCGCGAATCGAGGAAAAGGTCGGCAACTTTGACACCCTGGTCAAGCAGCCCGCCGGGGTTGCCCCGCAGGTCGAAGATCATGGACTTCATGCCCTTGCCGATCATCGCCGTAATTTCGGCCTGCAGTTCCGCCGCCGAGGATTCGCTGACCGGGTTGAGCGAGATATACCCCACGCCGCCGGGGAAAAGGGTACCGGCCGGCACCGACTTGAGATGGATACGGGCCCGTACCAGGTCGTAGATCAGGGGCTCCGTGATGCCGGCCCGCTCGACCTTGATGCGCACCTTGCTGCCCGGCTCGCCCCGGAGGGCATTCACGGCCCGCTCGTTCTTCCAGCCTTCGGTATTCTTGCCGTCCACTTCGATAATGCGGTCGCCAGTCTCGATACCGGCCCGTTCCGCCGGGGTTTCCGGGAGGGGAGCGACCACCGTGATCCAGCCATCGCGCACGTCGATCTGGATGCCGAGGCCGCCGTAGTTCCCGGTGGTCGTCTCGGTCAGTTGTTTGAAGTCGTCCTCGACCAGCAGGACGGAGTAGGGATCATGCAGTTCGGCGAGGAGTCCGTCGGTCGCCTTCCGGTAGAGCGAGCTTTCGCTCAGCGAGTCCACGTAATACTGGCTCACATGGGACAGGACGTCATCGAACAGGCGTGCCTGCTGGTACACGTTGCCGTCGGCCGCCGCTCCCCGCTGGAGGAGCCAGCCTCCGCTGAAGAACGACACCACCGCGACCAACCCGATCACTCCCCAACGCTGCCGCATAAGACCTCGCTCAATCACCGGATTCCCTCAGAACGGGTCCCGGATCTGAAAATTTCAGGCCACGCCTCCCCGATCACGTCCCACGCCTCGCGGAGCACCTCATCGGGGCCCCGGGTACCGTCTAAATGTCGCACCGCCGGGCCGTCCGCCGCCAGATAGGCCGCCACCACCCGGTCCTGAAATGCCGCATCCTCGAGATCCAGCCGGTCCTGGGCCTTGGCGGAGGTCCGCTGCCGCTCCATCCCCACCCAGGCCGGCACGTCGATGACAATCGTCAAGTCCGGCTGGAGACCGCCGGTGGCCGCCTGGTTAAACAATTCGGCGGTACCCCGGTCCACCCCCCGCCCGGCCACCTGGTAGGCAAAGGTGGAAAGGTCGAACCGATCGGATAGTACCGTCCGACCCTGCCCCAGTGCGGGCTCGATGACATGATGCACATGATCGGCCCGGGCGGCGGTGATGTACAGCAGTTCGGCGAGGGGACGGAAAGAGCGGGACCGGTCCAGCAGTTCGTGCCGGAGCGCCTCGGCCACCCGGGTGCCCCCCGGCTCCCGGACCACAACCGGATCGTCGCCCGCCGCTCTCATCCGCTCCGCCAGGCCCCGGACCAGCACCGACTTGCCCGCACCGTCGGGTCCTTCCACGACGATGAAGCGGCCTGGCGGAATCATCCGAGCGTAATGATACTGCTCTGCGAGCCCTTCTCCATGCCTTCGCTGATCTGCTGGTTCACCTTGCTCATCACCTTCTCGAAGTTGGCGCGGGCGACCACGTAGGCCTGGCCGGCCGTACTCATTTCGAGATCGCGGACCGCCTGCTCGTATCCCTGGGCAGTGGTCTCGTCGGGTTCCTGGCCGCTGGCCAGCTGAGTTTCCATCTGCTTGGCGTACAGCTGGATATTCTCGAGCAGCTTCATGCTTTCCTGGTCCTCCCGGAGACTGGCCTCCGCCCGACGCAGGCCCTTGTACTCCGGCGTCTGCCCGATCAGCCTGCCCAGCTCCTGTGCTTTATCCCACATCGCGATCCTCGCTTCTCCGGGCCACCACATACCGGGCCCGGCCAAAAAGGTCATCCTTCACCAGAACATCGCTCCAGCCCAGTCCGCTCGCCAGGGAGGCCACCGATGCCGCCCGCGCGCAGTCCACTTCCAGCACGATCCAGCCACCCGGCCGGACCACCTTCCACCCCTCGGCAAGGAGTTGCCGTGTCGCGTCGAGGCCATCGTCTCCGCTGACCAGCGCCATCGCCGGTTCCCAGCTTTTCACCGAGCCGTCGAGGGCCTGGTACTCCGCCGTGGTCAGGTAGGGCGGGTTCGACACGATCACATCGAACTGTCCGGTACCCAGGCACTGGCACAAGTCCCCTGCCACCAGCGCAACCGGGCCATTGGCCTCCCCAATATTGGCCCGGGCCAGCGCCAAAGCCTCGCTGGACCGCTCGACTCCCACGACCAGCTGGAAAGATCCCTCCCGCGCAAGGCTGAGCGCGACGCATCCGGTGCCGGTCCCGATATCGGCCACCCGTCCGGTAGGCTGGCAGGCCAGGACCAGGTCCACCAGACCTTCGGTTTCCGGCCTCGGAATGAGTGCGCGGCGGTCGGACCCGATGGCGAGGTGCCGGAAACCGGCCTCGCCCAGTACGTGCGCCAGCGGCTCGCCCTGCGCCCGACGGGCAACCGCGGCCGCGAACCTGTCCCGGATGGCGTCGGGTACGGGCGCCATCGGCCGGACAATAACGCTGGCCCGGGACTGCCCGCTGATCCGCTCCCATATCCACCAGGCTTCCCGGCCCGCGGGTTCGATGGCCGCCGCGCCCAGCCGGCGGACGGCGTCCGCGACCAGGTCGGCGGCCATCACCGGGGCCTCAGTCACTCAGCATCTCCTGCCGGCTGGCCATTCGGAGCGCGGTCACCAGTTCGTCGATCCGGCCGTTGATCACCTCATCCAGATTATACACCGAGAGGTTGATACGGTGATCGGTGACCCGGCTCTGGGGGAAGTTATAGGTCCGGATCTTGGCCGAGCGGTCGCCGG
This sequence comes from uncultured Gemmatimonadales bacterium, assembly GCA_963795085.1. Lineage (GTDB taxonomy): Bacteria > Gemmatimonadota > Gemmatimonadetes > Gemmatimonadales > GWC2-71-9 > DASYPP01. Next base: position 236,531 of record CAWCFX010000003.1, read on the forward strand.
TGCCCACCATGGCTCGCCGGCTCCGGGCCCGCTTGGCTTCCTGTTCGGCGATCATCCGGTCCAGCAGCCGGGCCCGCAATACCTCCATCGCCTTGAGCTTGTTCTGCAACTGGGATTTCTGGTCCTGCTGGCTCACCACCAGCCCGCTCGGCAGGTGGGTGATCCGCACCGCGCTGTCGGTGGTGTTTACGCTTTGGCCGCCGGGCCCGGAGGACCGGAAGACATCGATCTTCAGCTCCTGGGGTTCGATCTTAAGGTCCACTTCTTCCGCCTCCGGCAGCACCGCGACGGTGGCCGCCGAGGTGTGGATGCGGCCCTGGGTCTCGGTGTCGGGCACCCGCTGGACCCGGTGGACGCCCGATTCCCGCCGCAGCAGGCCGTAGGCTTCTTCCCCGCGCACCGCGATGATGGCTTCCCGGATGCCGCCCATGTTGCCGTCGCTGAGCGAGATGGTCTCGACATTGAGCCCCTGCCGCTCGGCGAAGCGGGTGTACATCCGGAGCAGGTCGGCGGCAAAAAGGGAGGCCTCGTCGCCGCCGGTACCGGCCCGGATTTCCATGATCGCGTCGCGGTCGTCGTGGGGGTCGCGGGGGAGCAGCAATTCGTGCAGGTCGGCCCGGAGCGCCTCGATTTCGCCGGGGAGACGGGCGAGGTCGTCGCGCACCAGCGCGGCCATCTCCGGATCGTTTTCTTCCTCGAGCTGCCGGGCCTGAGCCAGGTCGTCTTCGAGACGGGCCAGCCGTTCGGCGAGGCGCGTGATAGGAGTCAGCCTGGCGTGCTCCCGTCCCAACGCCTTCAACCTGGAAGGATCCCGGGCGGTCTGGGGGGCGGCCAACTCCCCGGCAACCAGCTCCGCGCGGGCCAGGGCCTGGCGGAGTCGCGCCTCCATGCTCAGGACGTGGGAGTCTTGGCCGGCTCGCTCTGATACTTGCGCCGGAACCGGTCCACCCGGCCCGCCGTGTCCACCAGCCGCTGCCGCCCGGTGAAGTAGGGATGGCACTTGGCGCAGACTTCCACGTGAATCGAAGGATTGGTGGAGCGGGTCTCGAACTCGTTCCCGCAGGCGCACTTCACCGTTACCTTCATGTACTTGGGATGCAGGTCCGGCTTCACGTTCGACTCCTCTTTCTTCGGAAACCCGTTAAACTGGCACAACGTGGGAAAAGCTGCCAGCCCAACAATTTAGCTCGTAGCCCCGAGGCAGGGCAAGCCTCGGTAGGCCAGCCCGGGAGAGTCCTCCGGACCGACCGGTGGTCGGGCCGGTGGCGGGGGCGCCCCCGAAGCGGCGAATTGACACTGCAACATCTCGCAAGTAACGTATTCACACAAACTTCCGACTGTGAGGGGCTCCGTGGCTCTTTCTCCACTAGATGTGCTGAATCGGGTACCACTGTTCGAGAGTCTCCCCGAGAACGAGCTGGCGCATTTCGCCGAACTGACCCGGGAGAAGACCTACCCCAAGGGCAGCGTGATTCTCTTCGAAAATGACCGCGGGGATTCACTTTTCCTGGTTGCTTCCGGCCAGGTGAAGGTGGTCCTGATCGGCGAGGACGGCCGGGAGGTCATCCTGTCGGTACTCGGACCGGGGACCTTCTTTGGCGAGATGGCGCTGATCGACGATTCCCCCCGCTCCGCCCATGTCATCGCGATGGAGGATGCGACGCTCCTGGTGCTGAGGCGGGAGGATTTTCAGCAGCGGCTGCGCACCTCCCCCGAGGTGGCGATTGGGCTGTTGAGAGAGCTGTCGCGGCGGCTTCGCCGTGCCGACGAGAAGATCGGGAGCCTGGTGTTGCTGGACGTCAACGGCCGGGTGGCCGATCTGTTGCTCCGGGCTGCGGCGGAAGAGGGGGGCGAGCTGATTCGCCGCAAACTGACGCATCACACCATCGCCCAGATGATCGGCTCCAGCCGGGAGACCGTTTCCCGGACCATGCGGGATTTCGTGGAGCGTGGGCTCATCACGGTGACCCGCAAGGACATAACCATCACGGACCGGCCCGCCCTCTTGGCCGCCGCCGGGCGTTCGTGAGGACACTCACCACCCGCAAGTGACCCTGCTCACACGATTTCCGCCCTCCCGGGGCGGCACAGATCTCGCTAGCTGAGGTAGGCAAGTGACCTACACAATTACCTTCTGGGGCACCCGGGGTTCGATCCCGACGCCGGGACCGCACACGGCCCGTTACGGAGGTAATACGTCCTGTGTCGCAGTGGCCGGCGGCAAGGATGAGTTGGTCATCCTGGATGCCGGCAGCGGCATCCGCCCCCTCGGGCGAGAGCTGCACCGGATCGGGAATGGCAGCGGCGGCATGAGCGCGGATATCCTGGTTTCCCATACTCACTGGGATCACATTCAGGGATTGCCGTTCTTCCAGCCGCTCAACGTGAAAGGCAACTCGGTCCGGATCTACGGCTCCGCCCAGGAGGGCGTCGGCCTGGAAAGCATCCTCGACCGGCAGATGGACCCGATGGTGTTTCCGATCCCGCTGCGCGCGCTGGCCGCGGAGCTCACGGTCACCGAAATCGCGGGCGGGGCGTTCGAAATCGACGGGTTCACGGTGGAAGCGTTTCGCCTGCGGCACCCGGGCACCACCCTCGGCTACAAGCTGGTGCCGGTGCGCGGCGGTCAGACCATGGCGTACCTGACGGACAACGAACTGGGTCCCGGCGGGAATTACGACGTCCCCGCAGACTGGCGGCAGCAACTGGTAAGATTTCTCGACGGCGTGCATACCCTGATTCACGACGGGATGTACTCCGAGGAACTGATGGAACAACGGGCTGGCTGGGGCCATTCGACCCCGCAGCAGGCGGTGGACCTGGCGCATGAATGCGGTGCGGAACGGCTGATCATTTTCCACCACGAGCCGGAGCACGACGACGATACGATCGACCGCCTGGTCGCCGAGACCCGGCGCGATGCGAAGCACCTGGCGCCCCGCCTCGTGGTGGAGGCCGCCAGCGAAGGGATGCACCTCAACCTCTAGCGAGGAGTGGATATGCGCGGGACCATGCTGTTGGCGTTGGCTCTGACTGCCACGATGCCGGCGCTGGCCGAGGCCCAGGACACCCGGCCCGGCATCGCGGTGATGCCGTTCCAGAACGGTGGGTCCTACGGGCGGGACAAGGAAGATTTCGACGCGCTCCAGGTCGGGATCCCGGCCATGGTCATGAGCGAACTCGCCCAAAACCCGGGCGCCCGGGTGGTGGACCGGAGCGACATCAACCGGATTCTGGACGAGCAGAACCTGGCCACGGATGGCCGTGTGGATGCCTCGACCGCCGCCCGGGTGGGCCGGCTGGTGGGCGCCCGCTACATGATCATGGGCACCTTCATCGACCACTACGGCAAGATGCGGATCGACGCCCGCATTGTGGACGTGGAGACCAGTGAGATCCTCAAGGTGGTGCAGTCGGGCCCCCGCGAGCGGGACAAGCTGTTCGACATGATCAGCGAACTGTCCACCTCCATCATGGCCAACACCAAACTGCCACCGCTTCCGGTCCAGCAGGCCCAGGCCGAGCCGCGGCGGATTCCGACGGAGGCGCTGACCTTCTACAGCCGGGCCCTGCTCTATGAGGATCGGGGGGATGCGGCCAAGGCCGAGGAGTATTACAACCGGGCCCTGGAAGTCTTCCCGACCTACGCGGAAGCCCGCGAAGGGCTGCGAAAGATCCGGCCCTCCTGACCTCGTGAGCGCCCCGATTGCCGGGATCGGGCGCTCAACGGCGCGCTGGCTCGCCCGGATGGGCGCGCTGGCGCGTTTCGCGTTTGAGGCAGTGCGGGCCATCCCCACCCTGCCCGGCGCGGGCCGCCGGGTCGCGGGCCGCATCCTGCTCGACCAGGTCCGCTTTACCGCACTCGAGGCGGTCGGCCTGGTCGTCCTGTTGAGCGGCATCTTCAGTTTCCTGGTCATCAAGATGGCGGTGCGCGAGCTGGGTAACATCGGGGCCTACGACCTGATCGGCCGCCTGATCGTAGTGATCATCGTGCGGGAACTCGGCCCTATCCTCACTGCGCTGGCGGTGCTGGGCCGGAGCGGCACCGCGATCACCGCTGAGCTGGCCACCAATACCGTGCTCCGCGAAGTGCGGGCCCTGGAAGGCATGGGCATCGACCCCTTTCACTACCTGGTACTGCCCCGGCTGGCCGGGTGCATCATCTCGGTCACCGTGCTCATCGTGCTCTTCGACACCGTCTCGCTGACCAGCGGCTTTCTCGCCGCCGGCGCCGAGGGCATGAGCGGCGACCGCTACTGGGGGGTGGTCCTGGCGTCGCTCACGGCCCGCGACGTCGGGGTGACCTTCGGGAAGGGAATCCTCTTCGGGTTGGTGATCGGGTTGTGGCCCAGCTATCACGGACTGGCGGTGCGCCGGGGTCCCACGGAAATCCCCCAGGCCGTCATCCGGTCCACGGTCGGGGCCATCGTGATGATCTTCGTGGTCAGCGCCCTGTTCGTGGTGGTGCAATGAGCGGCCCCGACCTGTCGACCGCGCCGCTGGTGTTTCAAGGCATCACCACGACCGGCAGCGCCGCCGGGATCTTCGAGCTGGAGGTGCTGCCGCACCAGACGGTGGTCCTGGTCGGGGACGAGAACAGCGGGGTCGACAGCCTCTGCGAGTTCGCGCTGGGGCTGGAAACACCGGTGGCCGGGCAGGCCCTGGTCTTCGGCACCGCCATCGGCGCCCTTCCCCGCCGGGAGCAACTCGCCTTCCGCCGGCGTTTGGGATACCTTCCTGCCGGGGATGGACTGCTCAGCAACCTGAGCCTCCGGGACAACATCCGGCTGCCTCTCCGGTTCGGCAGCAACTTCAAACCAGACGAAATCGAAGGCCGGGTGGACGTCATCCTCGCGATACTGCGGCTGCAGCGGATCGCGGGGGAGCGCCCCGCCCAGGCCAATGAAGAGCAGCGCCGCCGGGCGGCGCTGGGCCGCGCGCTGGCGTTCGACCCCGACCTGGTCCTGCTGGAACAGCCCTTCGTAGGGCTCACCGACCGGGTGTCCGCCGAGTTGCTCGAAGTGGCCCGCGGCGGCGAAACCGCCGAGGGCGCCCGCCGCACCGTGTTCATCACCGGACAGGGAATACCGATGCTCCTTCGCACCAGAGTGGAACAGGTGGTCCAGATGGCCGACAGCCGCCGGATGCCAAGCCGGGTATGATCGGCCAGCGCATGACCGACGTGATGATCGGCGCCCTGGTCGTCGGCGCCGTAGCCGTACTGGTCGGGGCCTTCGTGTTCACCAAGGGGTGGAACAAGCAGCAGTTCGACCTCTTCATGCGCACCGAATCGGCCCGCGACCTTACCTCCGACACCAAGGTGTTGTTGCAGTCGCTCCCGGTCGGCGAAGTCAAGGCGATTTCGCCCCAGGTGGACTCCACCAGCGGCCGGCTCCGGTTCGTCGTGCACCTGCGCATCGACGAACGGTACCAGGACGGAACCGAACTCCATCTGCCGCTGGGCACCCGGGCCGAGATCGTCCAGTCCAACGTGCTGGGCGGCGTCAGCATTGAGTTGCGCACCCCGGAGCGGGCCATCGGCCGGCTGGCGCCGGGAGACACGGTGGGCTCGGCCCGGCTCTCTTCCGGGCTCGACGCGATCGCCCAGATTGCCGACTCGCTCCGGCAGCAGATCGCCCTGGTGCTGACCGATACCCGGTCGCTGATCGAGAACCTGAATTCCACGGTGGTGATGGCCCGGCGGGAACTGCAGCTCACGGCGCCCGAGGCCCGCGCCACGATGGACGAAATCCAGGCCTCCCTGACCCAGTTGCGACCCACGTTGGCCCGGGCCGATACCCTGATGGCCACCGCGACCGGCCGGATGGACGGGGTCAGCGACTCCATCGCCGCTACCCTGTCCCAGACCCGGACCATGATCGCCCACCTGGACAGTCTCGCGGTCACCGCCACGAGCATCGCGGGAGAGAACCGGGAGGTCGTCCGCACCACGGCCGAGAACCTCTACATCATCTCCGCGAAGCTGGAACACTTCCTCGACCAGGTCAGCCGGCGCCCGCTCCGGATGATCTATGGCGTCCGCCCGCTGGCGGACAGCGCCCGCCGACCCGCCGAAAGCGGCGGGGAGACCGACACCGCGCCATGAAATACCGCCTGTTGCACACTTCCGGCTGGGACCCCGCGGGGGTCGGTGACGCCCTCGCCGCGGAACAGGTGGAAACCGCCCTGTTTCCGGCAGCGCTGACCCCGGCGGCCGACGGGCTCCCCACCGTGCTGATCCTGGATCCCGAGGGCCGCCGTCTGCTGCCCGCCTCGCTGCTTGAATCACTCCGGGAAAACGGCACCCCGATCGTGGCACTGGGCGCCCCCGGCGAAGCGGACGTGCCCGGAGACCTGCCGGTGGACCTGCTGAGCGGGTTCGTGAAGGCGCCGGTGCCGCCGCGTGAGCTGCTGGTGGCGCTCCGCTCGGCGTACCGCGAGGCGGTGGCCCGGCAGGAGGCTGCCCGTGTCCGGAAGGAGATCGCCACCCGGACCCGCGAGGTCACCGAACTAGCCGAAATCGGGATCAAGCTCACCACCGAGAAGAACTACAACACCCTGCTGGACCTGATCCTGTTTCAGGCCCGCCGGATCACCCAGTCGGACGCGGGCAGCCTGTACCTGGTCGAGATGGATGAGGCCGGCGTCCGCCGGCTCCGATTCAAGCTGACCCAGAACGACAGCCGCCCCGATATCCCGTTCGTCGAGTTCACCATGCCGATCAACCATTCCAGCCTCGCGGGGTACGCGGCGGCGGAAGGGGAGCCGCTGGTGTTCAACGACGTGTACCTCCTGCCCCCGGACGTCGCCTACTCGTTCAACCGCTCGTTCGACGAGCGATACGGCTACCGCACCCGCTCCATGCTGGTGATTCCCATGCAGAATCACAGCGGCGAGGTGATCGGCGTGGTGCAGCTGATCAATCGGAAGCAGGACCCGGCGCACAAACTGGAGACCCCCGCCGATACCGACCGCTACGTGCAGCCGTACAGCCCCCACCTGGTCAAGCTGGTGCGCTCGCTGGCGGGCCAGGCCGCCGTGGCGCTGGAGAACAGCCAGCTATATGCCGAGATCGAGCGGCTGTTCGAGGGGTTCGTGCGGGCCGCGGTGACCGCGATCGAGCAACGGGACCCGACGACGTCCGGTCACTCGGAGCGGGTAGCCAACCTGACGGTGGGACTGGCCCGGGTCGTGGACCGGGTGGACCAGGGTCCCTACCGGCTGGTCCGGTTCAATACCGAGCAGATCCGGGAGCTGCGCTATGCCGGACTGCTGCACGACTTCGGGAAGGTCGGGGTCCGGGAAAAAGTGCTGGTCAAGGAGTACAAGCTCTACCCGGCGGACCTGACCCTGATCCGGCAGCGGCACGCCTTCCTGCTGCGTACCGCCCAGTGGGAATACGAGAAGGAACGAGTCCGCTACCTGGAAGAGAAGGGAACCAGCGGCTATCCCGGGTTCATGGAAGGGCTCAAGGCGCGGTTCGCGGAGGAGCAGGCCAACCTGGACCGATTTCTCTCCCTGGTCCACGATTCCAACCGGCCGACGGTGCTGGCCGAAGGGAACTTCGAGGCGCTCAAGGAGTTTGCCGACCGCAGCTACCAGGCGATCGACGGCACCTCCCTGCCCTTTCTCACCTCCGACGAGGTACGCTACCTGAGCATCCGGCGGGGAACCCTGGACGAACTGGAGCGGGTCGAGATCGAAAGCCACGTGAATCACACGTTTAATTTCCTGCGGGACATCCCCTGGACCCGGAACCTCAGCCGGGTACCCGATATCGCCCACGGGCACCACGAAAAGCTGGACGGCAGCGGGTACCCCCGCAAGGTGGGCGCCACGGAAATCCCGGTGCAGACCCGGATGATGACCATCAGCGACATCTTCGACGCGCTGACCGCGAAGGACCGGCCCTACAAGCGGGCAGTGCCGACGGACCGGGCGCTCGACATCATGAGTTCGGAGGTCAAAGGCGGGATGCTGGACCCGGAACTGTTCACGATGTTCGTGGAGGCGAAAGTGTTCGAGGAACAGGCAGAAGGATGAACAGTCCGGCGGCGAGTCCCAGGTAAACCGGCAGGATCAGGGCGATGATCTCGAGGTTCACCTGGCCGAACCCGGGGAAAATCTTGAGGAGCAGACCCGCGACCGCGACCGCCGCGACCACGACGCTGGCCCGCAGGGCACTCCGTCCCCAGCCGCCGCCTCGCCGGATCCCCGCCGGGAGCAGAACGACCAGGGGGAGTGCCAGCAGGTTCAGTTGCAGCACGTTCTCGTTGGCCCGGGCCACCAGGTGGTCAGTAAATCCCCAGAGACCCAGCAGGATCAGGCCCCCCACACCCATCAGCAGGTACCAGAAGACCCCAAAAACGGTAAACGCGGTGCGGGCACCCCGCCGGCCGATGCCCAGACGGGCCAGCAGCAGGGCCAGCCCACCCAGCAGCGTGCCCGCCAGCAGGTATACGGGAACCCAGCCGGGCGGCTCGGCCCGGAACGTGTACACGTCGCTTTCGTAGACCGTCCGTTCCTCCCGGACCAGCGGCACCGGACGCCCACCGTTCCCCGGCACGGTCACCTCGCGCAGGCGCTCCCGTACCTCCAGGGGCAGGAACATTTCCTCCCACGCGGAGATGGGGCGGTCCACGGGGTGGCCCATGCCGGCCTCGATCCCGGTGTACATGAAGGGGTTGTTGGTGGTAAGCCGGCGGGTGTGGGACCGGAAGGTGGCACCGTCATAGACGGTATCGGTACGGCCGCGCAGCATGCCGCCCAGCAGGCGGTCCAGTGCGTCCCGTACCCGGGTGGAACAGTTGTCAAGGTAGTAGTCGTAGCGGTAGAACTTGTTCTCGTCCCGGGCATTCCATTCCAGGAACTCCTTCATCTCCCGCCGCTTGAGGGGCAGCAGATTGAGCTCCTGGATGTACACCGACCGGTGGCGCCGGTCCCGGTAGAAGCGGATGGTCGCGTCCGCATCGGCCACATCCAGCCAGTAGACCATCCGTCCCTGTAGAAAATTGGTGACGAAGCCGGGCGCCGCGAAGTCGAAGGTGCCGTAGTTGTAGACCAGGTCGGTGCCCCGGGCCAGGTCCCGCACCCCGATGGCATTGTGGCCGAACCGCTCCCAGATCTCCGAGCCGACGCCCATGGTCATGACGTAGATCTGCAGTTCCGACCCCGGCTCTCCCGGCTCGCCAGAGGCATCCTGGGCGTGGCCGGAAAGCGCCGCGACCGCCGCGAGGGTGACGCCCAGCAATCCCGCGCGAACCCCCAGGTTCACAGGGTCACGTCCCGGCCATCGCTGGCAGAGCGGTAGATGGCGTCCAGCACCTTGTGCAGGGTGAGATGCTCGTCGAGCTCCGGCGGCCTGGCCTCCTTGTTGATCGCCGCGATGAAATGGGCCCACTCGGCGCGAAAGGACGCGTAGAAGGCGTTCTCGCGGCCGGCCGCACCGGTCGGAGCCACGTCGGTGGGGACGCCGTGCAACTCCTTCCAGACGTGCATCGGGTTCACGCCGGCGGTCCCCTTGCTGCCCCGCAGGCCGACACCGAAGCGCTCCCCGGCTCCCACGTGGTGCCAGGTGACGTCCACGAAGATCGAGGTACCGTTCTCGCAGACGACAAAAGCGCTCCCGGATTGCTCGACCGCGCGGTCTTTGCCCCGGGTATCGAGGTTGGCACTGACCCGGACCGGCTTGGGCGTCCCGGCCAGCCAGAGGCCAAGGTCGAGGATCGACAGCCCCAGGTCGAGCATGGCACCGCCGCCGGATTGTTCCCGCCGCTGCCGCCAGCCCAGCTGGGCCCGGCTGGGCCGGAATACGTGCCAGCTGCCCCGCACGCTTTCGATCTGGCCCAGCTCGCCATTCTGGACGAAGCTGCGGACGATCTGCACGTCGGTCCGATAGCGGTGGTTCATGCCCACCATCACGATGCGGTTGCGCTTCTCGGCGGCCTTCATGATCCGCTGGACACTGGCCGTCGAAATGGCGACCGGCTTCTCAACCAGCACATGGAGGTTGGCCGACAGGGCCGCGAGGATGTGGGCTTCGTGGAGGTGGTTGGGGGTGCAGATGACGACGGCGTCGAGGTGCTCGAACTGGAGCAGCTCGTCGATGTCGTCGAAGGCATCGGGGATCTGAAACCGGTCGGCCAGCGCCCGAGCCTTGAGCAGGTCGCTGTCGCAGATGGCCGCGACCTCTACGCCCTTGAGCTTCTTGAGGACCGGCAGATGACCTACCTGGGTGATGGCCCCCGCCCCGACGACTCCGATCTTCAACTGTTCGGCCACGGCTCCCCCCTTATCGGCGATAGCCCAGTCCCACGCTGAGGCCCACGGTCTGCAGGTCGCTCCCGAACACCGCGCGTCCTCCGATATTCAGCACCAGCACCCGTCCCATACGGACATCCATGCCGGCCGTCGCCGAGATCCCCGCGCCCAGCATGTCCAGCGCGTCCTCCACGAAAGTGCCGTTGATCGCCTGGCCGGACCCGTTCCGGATGTGCATGCCCGCCCCCAGTCCCAGGTAGGGCTGGTACCGGGTGGTCGCCGGGGTCAGCATGTACTGGAGGTCGAGCTCGATCGCGATGTCCGACCAGCGAATATCGCCGAGGTCAATCGAGAAATCCTGGGTCGGGTCGGTGACGACCTCTTCCAGGGCGGCCTCGAAATCCGCAATCTCTTTCGACTTGAAATCGCTCCGGAAATAGGAGACGCCGGCGAGCATCCGGAGCCGGGGCGCGAATTGCCCCAAATCGACCCGGGCGCCGTAGGAGACGGTGCCCTCCAGGCGGTCGGAGGTAAGAATCCCGACCTCGGGCCAGAATCCGTAGAATCCGAGGTTATCGTAGCTGAACCGGTCCAGCGGCCGCTGGGCAAGCGCCGCCGAGGGGAGCGAGGCGAGCAGCAGCCCCGCGAGCAGGTATCGGAATCTGGGCATCAGTAGAGTCGCTCGAGGTCGGTGTGAGGGTAGTAGGCGGCCAGGATCGCGGAATAGCGCTGGCCTTCCCGGGCGCGGCCCACGGCGCCCCACTGGCACAGGCCCACCCCGTGGCCAGCGCCATGGCCATCGGCCACCAGCCGGGTCACGCTGCCCCGGGCCGATAGTTCGCTCAGCGTAAACATGCTGCTTCGCAACAGCTCGCCGCGCGCCGGGCGAAGCACCTGCCGCACCGCGGCTCCGCTGGCAGTCAGTTCCCGTCCGTCGATGGCCAGGACCAGGCGGGCCACCCGTCCCGACGGCGAGACCTCGCGAACCCGCACCGACTGGACCACGGCGCGGGCCGCGATGGTCGGGCCCAGCGCGGCGGGAACGCTCTCGCGCAATATGTCCCGAAGGGCCTCTCCCGACCACTCCTGCCGCCAGTTGAATCGGGGCGAGATCCGGCAATAGGCCTGGCCTGCCGCGTCGGTATCGGCCATGGAGACCAGGTAGGGGCGCTCGGCGCCGCTGAAGACCTCGGTGCCCTTGGCCGTCTGGCCGCCGCAGGTGGAGAAGAAGAACCCGTCGATCGGCGCGCCGTCGAAGGTCAGGATCTGCCCTGCCGTCCCCAGCACCGCCTGCCACCCCAGAGGCGTCTCAGCGGCCACCCCGCCATACACCTGGTCGGCCACCGTGGCCTGGAGATCGAACCCCTGGGCTCGCCACCGCCCCCGGTTTCGCATGGCGTAGGTGCGGCTGATCACCGCCTGGGCCTTTACCGCTTCCACTTCGCTGCTATCGCGGCGTCCCATTTCAGCGGAGACCACCCCGGCGAGGTAACTTTCGAGGCTCACCCGGTTCACCACGGTGAGGCCTCCGCTCCCCCGAAACAGGAGCAGTGCCCCGCGATACTCCCTGCCGCCCACCCGGACGAAGCCGTCCGGAGCGGCGGCGGAGAATGCCAGCGAGTCGCCCGCGGCCGGGCTCCAGCTGAGCGCCCCGGTGAACTGCAGGCCGCCGCCGGCTCCGCTGGCAATCAGCTGGGCGCCGGCCGGGACTTCGGCGCGGGGGACCCCGTCCAGGCTGGAAACGATCAAGGCCGCCCCGCCTCCCAGCGTTACCCGGGAGAGGCCGGTCCCCAGCCCCACCAGCATCTCCGGTTCGGTGCTGCGGGGGCCGATGGTGACGGTGGAAGCGGATTCGGGGGGAGTACAGCTGCCGACCAGACCCACCAGCGCGCACAGCCAGAGGATGGCGAGCGGCGCCGCTTTCAACTGCGGTAGTTCCCGAACTTGAGTTCGAGCCCGAAATCCTGCCCCCGCAGGAAAGCCATGACCTCCTGCAGATCGTCCCTGGACGGGCTGGAGACCCGGATTTCCTCCCCCTGGATCGCGGCCTGCACCTTCTTAAAACCCTGGTCCCGGATCGCCTTGACGATCTTCTTGGAGGTTTCCTGGTCGATCCCCTGCTTCAGGTCGATCGTCTGCCGGACACTGCTGCCCGACGCCTGTTCCACCTCGGCAAACTTGAGGTTCTGCACCGGGACACCGCGCTTGATCATCTTGGTCTGCAGGACATCCACCAGGGCCTTCAGCCGGTAGTCGTCATCCGCGGCCAGCTTGATGACGGCCTTCTCCCGGTCGAACTCGATAGTGCAATGGGTGCCTTTGAAGTCGTACCGCTGGCCGATCTCCTTGAGCGCCTGGTTGACGGCGTTGTCTACTTCCTGGAGATCGGCACCGGTGGATACATCGAAGGAGGGATTGGCTGCCATGACGGGGGAGCCCTTTACGTGAGGAAGCTTTCCAGTGCCTTGGCCCGGCTGACGTGGCGGAGGCGGGTCAACGCCTTTTCCTTGATCTGGCGGACTCGCTCGCGGGTGATGCCGAGGCGGCTGCCGATCTCCTCGAGCGTCATCGGTTCGGGGCCGTCGAGTCCGAAATAGAGCCGAAGGATCTTGGCTTCACGCTCTTTGAGGGTCGACAGCACCTCCTCGATGGACTCGCTGAGGGCATGCTCGAAGGTTTCAAAGTCGGGGCCGGGGTTCTGGTTGTCCGGCAGGTAGTCGAGGAGCTTGTTATCCTCGCCCGGGGTCAGCGGCGCATCGAGCGAGAGATGGTTCTGGGAAATGGAGAGGGTTTTCTGGACCTCCTCCATCGAGATGTCCATGCCCTCGGCGATCTCCGAAGGCGTCGGCTCCCGGCCCAGTTCCTGGAGGAGCGCGGACGACCGCTTGCCGATCCGGTGCAGGGTTCCCGCCCGGTTCAGCGGCACCCGCACGATCCGGCTCTGCTCCGCCAGGGCCTGCAGGATGGCCTGGCGAATCCACCAGACCGCGTAGGAGATGAACTTGATGCCTTTGGTTTCGTCGAACTTGTGGGCGGCACGGATCAGGCCAAGGTTCCCCTCGTTAATGAGATCGGCGAGGCTGACACCCTGGTTCTGGTACTTCTTGGCCACCGACACCACGAAGCGGAGATTGCTGCGGACCAGCTTGTCCAGGGCTTCCGCCTCGCCGGTGCGGATCCGCTGGGCGAGGTCGACTTCGTCGTCCTGGGAGATCAGGGGGTACTTGCTGATCTCCCGCAGGTACTGGTCGAGGGAGCCTTCGTCCGACGTGGGGCCGCGTCTTCCCGGGCCGATCTGCATTGGACGCATGGTGCAATACCTCAGCGCGGCTGCTGCATGGACGAAACGAAAACGGATGGTTTGAAAAAAGCGGCGACTGACCCAGTCACGCTTCACCAGAACCTTACCCACTCCCCGAGAGGAGCGCAACGGGTCTCCGCGACGATGTATGTGAACTGGATCACACTTCGTAAGTGTCGATCTGGGCCCGCTGGAGCTGGCCCGAGTAATCGGCGTAGCAGACCTTGGTTTCCGAGTAGAAATGGAAGACCTCCCAGCCGCCTTCCCGGTGCCCGTTCCCGGTCTGCTTGACCCCGCCGAACGGCAGGTGCGCCTCGGCACCGATGGTCGGGGCATTGACGTAGGTAATCCCGTTGTCCAGGTCCCGCATCGCCCGGAAGGCCGCGCTGACATCCGCGGTGTAAATGGCACTGGACAGCCCATAGCGAACGCCGTTGTTGACCCGGATCGCCTCGGCCAGGGACCCGACCCGGATGACGCTGAGCAGCGGCCCGAAGATTTCCTCCTGGGCCAGCCGGGAGCCGGGCTTGACCCCGGCAAACACGGTGGGCTGGTAGAAGAAGCCGTGCCGGGTGGCGGCGCTCCGGGGACGTTTTCCTCCGGTGACCAGTTCCGCCCCCTCCGCGCGGCCGATCTCGACGTATCGCTCGACCTTCTGGCGGGCCGCTTCATGGATCAGGGGCCCGACGTCGGTGCGGAGCTGGTGCCCGTCGCCCAGCCGCAACGCCTCGGCGGCCTCCACGACCCGACGGAGGAGGCGATCATGCACGGCGCGATGGACAATGAGCCGGCTGGTGGCGGTGCAGCGCTGCCCGGTGGTGCCGAAGGCACCCCACAGGACGCCCTCCAGCGCCAGGTCCAGGTCGGCATCGGCCATCACGATCATGGCGTTCTTGCCGCCCATTTCCAGCGAGAGCCGCTTGTGCATCCGGCCGCAGGTCTCGCCGATCATGGCGCCCGTCGCGGTGCTGCCGGTAAACGAAATCACCGGGACTTCGGGATGCTCGACCAGGGCCCGGCCGGCAACCGCTCCCCGCCCGTGGACCAATTGAACCACGTCGGGCGGGAATCCCGCTTCCAGGACCAGTTCCACCAGGCGGTGGGAGGTATGCGGGACGTCTTCGGACGGCTTGAGCACCACCGGGTTTCCGCACAGCAAGGCGGGGAACATCTTCCAGGTGGGGATGGCCAGGGGGAAGTTGAACGGCGTGATCAGCCCCGCCACGCCGATGGGCCGGCGATAGCTCATCGCCCACTTGTCCTGGAGTTCGGAGGGAACAGTATGGCCAAAGAGCCGCCGGCCCTCGGTGGCCGCATAGTAGGCGGTGTCGATGCCTTCCTGAACGTCGCCGCGGGTCTCGGCGAGCACTTTACCCATCTCCCGGGTCATGGACCGGGCCAGTGTTTCCTTGTTGGCGAGGAGCAGGTCGCCCAGCCGGCGAAGCAGGTCGCCACGAACCGGGGCCGGCGTGCGCGACCAGGCCGGGAAGGCGGCCTGGGCTGAGCGGACCGCGGCGCGGACATCGGCGGGACCCGACTCCGGAAAACGCCCGACCAGGTCCCGGGTGTCCGCCGGATTCCGGTTCTCGAACCACGCCCCGGTGGAGGGATCGACCCACTTGCCGCCGATCAGATTCTTGAAGGTCTTCGCCACGCTGCCCTTTCTCCCGCTCGCGTCTCGCACGTTCCGCACCCCCGTGTCCGTCACTCCTCAGGGGCACAGCCAACTCGCCGACTGCCGGGCATAACCGGTCCGCGGCAGCACCTCGCGGGCCACCAGGACCAGGCCCGCAAGCACGACCAGCATCGCCATGGTGTGGGCCAGCCCCATGCGGCGGCGCCAACTGGACAGCGCGCCCCAGAGCCCGGCGATCACGACCACGCCGGCCGCGCCCAGGTACAGGAAGAGCCAAAGGCCGCAGCCGTGGCTGTAGGGCCACTGGGTCATGCCCGCGGCCAGCAATCCGCCGAGGAGGACCTGGAACCAGGTGCCCAGGGCGGCCTTGCGCCCGCCCGGCGCCGGAAGGGTCCGGCCGGACGATGGAGCGGCGGGCACCGGGGCCGCCGCACCGGTCGGAGCCGGGCCCCGGGCGATGACCTTGTCGATCTCGGCCATTTCCTTGTCCCAGTCGCGGCCGGCGCTCACGACGCGCCCCGGCTCAGGCCATAGCGTTCGATCTTCTTATAGAGGTTGGACCGGGGCATCTTGAGTGCCCGCGCGGTTTCCGAGACGTTCCAGTCGTGCTCCTTCAGCTTGGCCTCCAGGAAGATCTTCTCGGCCTCGTGCTTGAATCCCTCGAACGTTGCTACGTTAAACCGCTCCAGGGTCACCGGATCTTCCATCGGAGTGGGTTCACCCAGCATCCGGTCAAGGTCGGTGGCGCTCACGGTCTTGCCCGGCGCCAGGATCACCGCCCGTTCGATCGCATTGCGGAGCTCCCTGATGTTGCCGGGCCACCCGTGCTGCTGCAGCCGCCGGACGGCGCCCTCATCGAAGCGCTTGAGGGGCAACCCGGAGGATGTCGCGGCCAGCGCGCTGAAGTGCTGCACCAGGGCCGGGATGTCCTCCCGCCGCTCCCGGAGCGTAGGCACCTCGATGGGAACCACGTTGAGCCGGTAGTAGAGATCCTCGCGGAACCGCCCGCTGGCGATTTCCTCTTCCACCGTCTTATTGGTCGCCGCGATGATCCGCACGTCCACCTCGATCGGCCGGGAGCCGCCGATGCGGGTGATGACCCCCTCCTGCAGAACCCGGAGGACCTTGGCCTGGGCCGCCAGGGACATGTCGCCGATCTCGTCGAGAAAGAGGGTGCCCCCGTCGGCCTGTTCGAATTTCCCGGCCCGGTCGGCAAAGGCGCCGGTGAAGGAGCCCTTCATGTGGCCGAACAGTTCACTCTCGATCAGCTCGGACGGAATCGCGGCGCAGTTCACTTCGATGAACGGCTTGCCCCGGCGGGGGGACCGTTCGTGGAGCGCCCGCGCCACCAGCTCCTTGCCGGTGCCGTTCTCGCCGGTGATCAGAACCCGGGCCGGCGTGGGTCCCACCTTTTCGATGATCTCAAGGACCGACTTGAGGCCCTCGCTGTTGCCGACCATGGAGTGCCGGTTTTCCACTTCTTCCCGGAGCCGGGCGTTTTCTCCCTGGAGTTCCCCCTGGGCCAGGGCGTTCCGGACCGTCACCAGCAGGCGGTCCGTATCCAGCGGCTTCTCCAGGAAATCGAAGGCGCCCTGCTGGGTGGCGGCCACCGCGGTGGCGATGGTGCCGTGCCCCGAGATCATGATGACCGGCGCTGCATGCTCCAGCGTCTTGATCCGGCCCAGGGTCTCCAGCCCGTCCTGCCCGGCCATCTTCACGTCGAGGAAGACCACGCTGGGCCTGACTTCCGTGTACAGCGATATACCCTCCGGCCCCGAGGCGGCCAACTTAACGTCGTACCCCTCGTACTCCAGGACCTGCTTCAGGGCCTCGCGGATGCCGGGCTCATCGTCGATTACCAGGATGCGATGCTTCATGATTCGGTCGTCGATCCAAAGAGAGACACACCGCCGGGCCGGATCCGGACGGCTCGCAGGCCGCGGGGAACGACCAGGGGAACTTCCGACGAGTGCGACCCGAGCGCCTGCTCCAGGAGCCGGGGGATCATTTCACGGGGGAAAGGAAACCCGCCCAAGGCGAGACGGTCCACGATCCACACCGCCCGGCCTGGTTCAACCAGCTCCACCGTTCCCTCCGCGCTCAGGTGCTCCCGTTCGTCGACCATGGATTCGAGGGGGCCCAGCGCGTTCCGGGGAATCCGGTCGGTGAGCAGCGACGCCTCGATGCCGATCCGTCCCTCTTTCAGCACCACGGAGATGGAATCGACCTGGTGCCGAAAGGCCGGATCCAGCCCGGCGTGAACCAGCGACGCCATCTCGGCGGCGGTCAGAACCACGGAGTCTGCCCGCCAGGCATTCAGCGAGTCAATCTTGTCGAGCGCACGCCGGGCCCCGCCATCGCTGGGATGGCCCACCGCGTCCGCGGCAGCCGGGCCCCGGCCGGGGAATCGCTCGACGTAATCAAAGATCCGGTCCCGGTAGAGGTAGCCGGCGGCGACGACCAGGACCAGGCCCAGGCAGCCGAGCAGCCTGAAGGGAAGCGTCAGGCAGCCGCGCATGGGGTCAGGGCGAAAGTGTGGAGAGCGCTGTACACGGATCCGCGGGAGCCCGGCCGGCTCTGGAACAGGACGATTTGGTCGGCGAGGAAGGGAATATCCGCCGGCTGGCTCACGCCTGCCATGGCCTCACGAGTGAGCCGGCTGCCCTCCTTCACCCGGCCCAGCGTAATGTGGGGGCGGAAGGGCCGGCCCTCCACCGGGAATCCCAACGGCACACAGGCTCGCTCAATCGCATCCTGCAGCAATTCCAGGGAGCCGGGCGCTTCCAGCCCGATCCAGATGACCTTGGCCCGCTGCCCCAGGGGAAAGGTGGCCAGTCCGGTGGCGTTGAGCGCCATGGGGCCGATACCCTCCGTCGCCGACCGCAGCACGCCAGCCAGCGCTTCGGCCTGGTTCGGCTCGACGGAACCGAAGAACTTGAGGGTAAGGTGCAGCCCCTCCGGCCGAACCCAGCGCACCGGCCAGTCGCGGGAGGCAAGGTCTTCCAGGATGGCCGCCAGGAGAGAACGGGCCGGCTCCGGCACCGGCAATGCCGCGAAGAGCCGGATGCTCACGGGGCGCCGAGCACGGTCAGCAGCGATCCCCGCCGGTACCCTCGCGGGTCCAACTCGACACCGGCGAGGCCCAGGCCGGTAAAGAACCGCTGGATGCGGTCCCAATCGGCTCGCATCGCCTGCTGCCCGGCAGCGCTCGCCTCGATGCGAACCCGGTCGCCATGATGGCGGACCCGGAGATCGCCCTCGATACCCAGGTCCCGGAGAAACGTCTCGCCCGCTTCGACCTGCTGGAGCCGTGCGGGCGTGACCGGGAGACCGTACTGGATCCGGCTCGATAGACAAGGGGAAGCAGGGGCGTCCCAGCATGGCAGATCGAGTTCGCGGGCTGCGGCGCGAACATCGTCCTTGGACCACCCCAGCTCCGCCAGCGGAGAGCGGACCGCGGTCTCCGCGGCAGCCTTGAGCCCGGGGCGGTGCTCGCCCAGATCATCCAGGTTGGTGCCATCGATAATGGTGTCGAAGCCGATCTCCCCAGCCACCCGGGCAAGCACCGACCAGAGTTCGCTCTTGCAGAAGTAGCAGCGGTTGACCGGGTTGGCGAGGTAGCGGGGATCTTCCATTTCGCGGGTTGCCGCTTCCCGCACCGGAACGCCGAACCGTTTCGCGATGGCGAGCGCCGTGGCGTACTGCGCCTCCGGGTAGGATGGACTCCGGCCGATGACCGCGAGGAAATGTTGCGGGCCGAGCGCCCGGGTCCCCGCCACGGCCAGCACCGCGGAGTCCACGCCGCCGGAGTAACCGAGCAGGATGCGGCCCAGGGTGGCCAGGTGAGATTGCAGGTCCGCGAGCGCGCGCATGGCTGAAACGTAATCCTCCACCCCCGGTACGGAAGCGCCGTGCGACACCTCCGGTTCCCCGTTACGTTTCCGGTCGTGATCATTACTCCGGATCTCTCGGTCAGCGACGATGAACTCGTCTACCGGGCCACCCGTTCCGGCGGGCCTGGCGGCCAGCATGTCAACACCTCCTCGACCCGGATCGAGCTCCGGTGGGACCTCGACGGCAGCCCCAGCCTCGGCGAGGAGCAGCGGGCCTGGCTGCGCCAGCGGCTGGCTTCCCGGCTCGACTCTGCCGGACAGCTCCGCCTGGTGTCCACCGGAAGCCGGAGCCAGCTGCAGAACCGGAAAGACGTTACCGAGCGGTTTCGCGACCTCCTGGCCCGGGCAATGGTGGTGCCCCGTGCCCGCAAGAAGACCCGGCCGACCCGGGCGGCCCGGGAACGGCGCCTCACCGGCAAGAAGAAGCAATCCGCGAAGAAGGCCCTGCGGCGGCCCCCCGACGACGAATAGAAAGGGAAGACGGTGGCGGTCACCGAAGTGCTGCGCACCTACCTGGAAATGCGGAATCCGGGCGACCTGGCCGGGGCGGCCCTGCCGGCCACCGGCACCCTCCAGCCGGTGCGGGACTGCCCGGTTTCCTTTTATCGCTTCCTGTATCGCGAAGTGGGCCGGCACTATCACTGGCGCGACCGGCTGGCCTGGACCGACGACCAGGTCCGGGCCTGGCTGGCCGATCCGGCCAATACCCTCCACGTCCTCTACATGCACGGCGCCCCAGCCGGATATTTCGAGTTGCGCATGGACACCGAGCAGAACGTGGAGATAGCCTATTTCGGATTGCTGCCCGAATATCTCGGCCGCGGGCTGGGCAAGGGGATGCTGTCGGAAGCGGTCCTGGCGGGGTGGGGCCGCGGGGCGCGCCGGGTATGGCTCCACACCTGCTCGCTGGACGACCCGGCGGCGCTGCCCAACTACCTCAAGCGGGGATTCAAGGCCTTCAAGGAAGAGCGGTACGAGACCACCCTCTGAGCCTGGAAATGGCCCAGATGCCCCCAGCGGGACCGGCTGCCAGGAGAACAAAGGCCCAGCGCCAACCCAGCGCGCCGGCCGCCACCGGCACCAATTGAATGGTCGCCATCGTCAGGAGAAAACCGAGGGAAACCTGCAGGGTCAGAGCGGTGCCGACGGCGTGGGGCGGTGTCACCTCGGTGATCATGGCACTGAATTGCGCCGAATCGGAGACGATGAAAAACCCCCACACCATGGCGAGGGGAACCAGGACCCAGAAGCTGGCGCCGAAGACCAGGCCAATACCCAGCGAGACCGTGCCACTGACTGCCATGGAAACCGTCACGACCCGGGCGTACCCCCACCGCCCCGCCATCCAGCCGCCCCAGACGGCGCCGGCGCCCCCCGACGCGATGATAAGAAACGATGCAAGATCCACCAGTCCAGGGGGAACGGGTGACCCCCGCTCCGACAGGCTGGCGCCGAGGAAGGCAGGAATCCAGGTCCACATGGCGTAGAGTTCCCACATGTGGCCCAGATACCCTCCGGTCGCCAGCTGGGTGGGCCGATGGCGGAGCACGGTCAGGGCCAGACTCCAGGAAAAGGGGCGCCGGGGAAAGGGGAAAGGCCCATCGCGGTACCCGGCGCCGACCAGGACGGCCGACAGCACGGCGCCGGCGGAGGCGGCCAGCAGGACACCGTCGGCTCCGATAGCAAACGAGCGAACGAGATAGGGGAAGGCCTTCCCGGTGGTGAGCGCGGCGACCAGGATGCCAATGGCGAGCCCCCGCTGGGCCTGGAACCAGGTGGCCAGCATCTTCATGGCGGGCGGATAGACGCCCGCGAGGAAGAAGCCGGTCAGGAATCGGAGCAGCAGCCCGGCCTCGTACCCGGGTGCGATAGGGAGGAACGCATTGGCCAGCGCGGCCAGCAGCGCGGAGGCGGCGAAGTAGCCCCGCGCCGGGAGGATGTCCGCCAGGTTGAGCAGCGCGGCGGCCGCGGTGCCGGCCACGAACCCGACCTGCACGACCGCGGTGAGCCAGCCAGCCTGGGCGGCGGACAGATGCCATTGCGCCCGCAGGTCGGGCGCGGCCGCGTTAGCCCCGAACCAGAGCGACATCCCCAGGAATTCCGCCACTGCCAGCAGGGCAAGGATCCGCCAGCGGTCCCGGTCCGCCGGCGGGCTCATGACTCCAGTTCGTCCTGCGCCGCTGCCCACGACTCGAAGGCCCGGTCCAGTTCCGTCTTGAGCCCGTCCAGTTCCTGGCCCATCTGCGCGGCCCGCTTCCCTCCCTCGGCCGTGGTGTAGAGGTCGGGCTGCTCCAGCTCCGCCGTCAGTTCCGCAATCGCCGATTCCAGGGTCGCCACCCGGGCTTCGGCCTCCTCCAGTTTTCGGCGGCTGGCTCGCCGTCCGGCCTGCTGTTCTTTCCCGGCGGCCTGGGCCCGGCGCGTCCGCTGTTTTTCCGCCAGCAAGCGGCGATGTTCTTCTTCCTCCGCGGCCACCCGGGCGGCGTGGGCCCGCTCCCCGCTGACGGTCTCCCACTCGCCGAAACTGCCGTCAAAATCGGTGATCCGCCCTTGATGGAGCACCCACAGGCGGGTGGCAAGACCACGAAGCAGTGCCCGGTCGTGGCTGACCAGCAGGACGGTGCCGTCGTATTCGTCAATCGCATCTTCGAGCGCCTCGATGGTCTCGACGTCGAGGTGGTTGGTCGGCTCGTCGAAGATGAGCAGGTTGGCGCCGCTCAGCATCAGCATGGCGAGGGCGACCCGGGCCCGCTCTCCGCCGGACAGCGTGCCGCCCTTGCGTTGCACGGTATCGCCGGAGAATCCGAAGCGGCCGAGGTGACCCTGGATCTGGCCCCGGTTCCATTGGGGCCGCAGGTCGTTGATGATGTCGTAGAGGGTGCGGTCGGCCGGAACCTGGCTCAGGTCCTGCCGGTAGTACGCCACCGTCACGGCGTTTCCCACCCGCAGGGTGCCTTCGTCCACCGGCCGCTCGCCCATCAGGGCCCGCAGCAGGGTGCTCTTTCCCGCCCCGTTGGGGCCCAGCAAGGCGAGCACTTCCTCCCGTTCCAGCCGGCCCGAAAAATCCCGGACCAGCGAGCGGTCGCCGATCCGGATGGTGGCCCGGTCCGCTACCACCACCTGGTCGCCGCCCCGGGCATCGGCCGCAAGGCGCAGCGACATCACCGCCCCCTCGCCGGGGGGAGGACTCAAGCGGGAGACCCGCTCCAGCCGGCGCCGCCGTCCCTTGGCCTGCCGGCTGCTGCCCCCCGCGATGTTGCGGCGGATGAAATCCTCCTCGGCGGCCAGCGCACCCCGCTGCTTGTCGAAGGCGCGCTGCTGGGAAAGCCGCCGCTCGGTCCGTTGCCGGACGAACGCATCATACCCCGCCGCGTAGGCGACGGCGGTGCGGTCTTCAACGTGGAGAATGTGGCTCGCAACCGCCTGCAGGAAAGCCCGGTCGTGACTGATCACCAGGATGGTGGCGTCGCTGCCCCGGAGATACCCCTCGAGCCAGGCGGTGGTTTCGAGGTCGAGATGATTGGTCGGTTCGTCCAGCAGCAGCATGTCGGCGGGCGCGACCAGCTGGCGGGCCAGGCCCAGCCGCCCGCGTTCCCCCCCGCTCAGCGTATCCACCAGCCGGCTGCGCGCCTCCTCGGGATCGAACCCGAGGCCGTGGAGGACCGCGTCCACCCGGGGAGCAAACGTGTAACCGCCCTCCCGCTCGAATCGCTCGAAGTCGCGGTCGTAGCGGGCCATCGCGGCGGGGGACGAATCGTGGGCGAGATCGTGGGCCTGATCGGCCAGGGAGCGTTCCAGCGCCAGCAACTCCCGGAACGGCCCCGCCGCCACTTCCCACACCGTCTCCTCATGCCCGAACGAGCGGTGTTGGTCCAGCACCGTCACGCGCAGCCCGGAATCCCGCACCACCGAACCTCGGCTGGGTTCGAGGGTTCCCATGATGAGGTTGAAGAGCGTGGTTTTGCCGGATCCGTTGCGCCCCACGACGCCCCAGCACTGGCGCCGCTCGACGGAGAAGGACACGTTCTCCAGGAGGGTGGTAGCCCCGAAGATGACGGCAACGCCGCTCAGTGCGAGCTGCGGCATGCTACTTCCCCACCCACTGTTTCCAGGTGTCTTCCGCCAGCCCCACGGTGACCTGGTGCTGCTGCCGCACCAGCGGATTCACCAGCAGGCCCGGCTCATCGGCCAGTTTCTCCAGCCAGCGATCCTCGGACAGGCGAGACGCGTGCAACCCCAGGTCGGCAAAGCGCCGCCCCCCCCGGTCCACCAGCGTCTCGACCCCGAACTTCTGGGCAAACCGGCGAAGTTCGCCGATGGATGCCGCCCGCTCGGACAGGTCCACGAAATGCACCTTGACTCTCCGTTCCGCGAAGAACCGGAGCGCCTTTCTGGTGTCGGGGTTTTTCTTGAAGCCGAAAATCTGGACGTCCATGCCGGAGCCGAGTGCCGGGAGCGGGGTGCAGGGGTGGTCGGGCCGGAAAGTAATCGCCCCGCGCCACCGGTGAGAATGCCGCGACAGCCGCCGGCCAGGCGATAGGGGACAACCACTTAGCTCCCTGTGCAAGTCTCCCCCCTCCCCGCATCTCCTGCCCGGTCGCCAAACCGGAGGATCCCCATGCGCCCGATGCTCGTCGCCGCGGCTCTCGCCGCCAGTGTCACCGTCCCGCTCTCGGCCCAGGGATGGATCGACGTGGAACGCCGGCCCAATCTCACCCTGCCTGCCACCTCGGTGCTCCGGGTGAGCTCCCAGGTGCGGGTCCAGATCGAGGGCCGGGTTGCCCGGGTGGAAGTGGAGGAACAGTTTCGCAACAGCGGCAGCGGAATCGCCGAGGGCACCTACCTCTACCCCATGCCGGGCGAGGCCGTGTTCACCGATTTTTCGCTATGGATGGGAGAACAGGAGGTCCGCGGCGAGATGATGCGGGCGGAGCAGGCGAGGGGTATCTATGAAGAGATCGTCCGCCGCCTCAAGGACCCTGCCCTGTTAACCCTCGAAGGACATGGTCTGATGCGCGCCCGGGTTTTCCCCATTCAGCCCGGAGAGACCCGGAAGGTCGTGCTCCGCTACACCCAGATGCTGGACCGGTCGGGTGACGCGTTGCGCCTTCGATACGCCATTGGCAGCCGCGACCGGGGGCGGGACCGGGGCCAGGGCGACGAAATCGCCGGCCAGTTCCGGGACCAGTTCTCCCTCCGGGTCACCCTGCCGGAGACCGCCGACCTGGGCACCCCGTACTCTCCCACCCACCAACTGACGACCCGGCGGATGGGTGAACGGCTCGTCGTTTCGCTGGACCCCGAGGCGTCCGGCGACGTCGAACTGTTCATTCCACTCCGCCGCGGCCTGGTCGGGACCAGCCTGGTCACCCACGCGCCCGGAAGCGAGCCCGGCTTCTTCATGCTGCTGCTGGCTCCACCGGGACGGGAAGAGGCCAGCGTCATTCCGCGGGATCTTTCCCTGGTCGTGGACGTATCGGGCTCGATGTCCGGTGACAAGATCGAACAAGCCCGGGCGGCAATTCTGCAGACCCTGGGCACGTTGCAGGCGACCGACCGCTTCCGCCTGGTCGCGTTCTCCTCAGCGGTGCGCAATTTCCGGCCGGGCTTCGTACCGGCGACCGCGGAGAACCTTTCCGCCGCCCGCCGCTTTGCCCAGAACCTGTCCGCCAACGGGGGCACCAATATTGAAGCCGCTCTCAATGCGGTATTGACCGAGACTGCCGCGGCAGAACGACTTTCCATCATCATCTTTCTCACCGACGGCATCCCCTCCGTCGGTGAGCAGGCGCCCGACCGGATCGCCGAAGCCGCCGGGAGCCGAATCGGCCAGAACCGGATCTTCACGGTGGGTGTCGGCCACGACGTGAACACGTATCTGCTCGACCGGCTGGCCCGGGAAGGGCGCGGTAGCGCCGCGTACGTGGCACCCGACGCGGACGTCGAGGTGGCGGTTGGCTCGCTGGCCGCCAAGATTCAACACCCGGCACTCGTCAACCTCCGGATCGTCGGCAGTCCCGTGCAGCTGGTCCAGTCCTTCCCCGCCACCCTGCCCGATCTGTTCTACGGCGAGGAGCTGGTGATCTTCGGGCGCTATCGTGGCACCGGGACCGGCAACGTGGTGGTCGAGGGGGAACGGAACGGGCGGCGGGAGCGCTTCACGGCCCGGGCCGTCTTTCCCCTCAGCGAAGACGGCAACGAGTTCATACCCAAGCTCTGGGCCTCCCGGCGGATCGGCGAGTTGACCCGGCAGATCCGAATCGAAGGCGCGACCCCCGGTTTGATCGAGCAGGTGCGGGACCTGGGACTCCGCTATGGCATTCTGACGGAGTACACCTCCTATTTGGTGCTGGAGCCAGGCATGGGGGGTGACCGGCCGATGCGGGAGGAAGCCCGGGCAGGGGCTGGCGCCCCGGTCGCCGCGGCACCGAGACTGCAGACCGGGGCCAATGCCTTCGCCGCCGCCGATGCCAGCGCGAAGATGTCATCCGCGGGCACCGTCGCCGAAAGCGATCAGCTCGCCGAACGGCGGATGCGAGACCTGGGCAACGCCGGGTCCCAACCCCTGCGGCGGGCCGGTTCCAAGATGTTCCGGCTGGTGGGTTCGGTCTGGACCGATGTGGCCCACCGGGACAGCCTCGCGGTGATGGACGTCGCGCCCTTCAGCGACGCCTACTTCGCCCTGGTCCGGGCACTGCCGGAACTGAGCCAGTACCTCACCGTTGGCGACGAGATACTGGTCGCCGGGCACCGGGGCAGTATCAGGATTTCCGCCGGCGGGAGAACCCAGTGGCCGTCCGGCCAGCTGGAACGGGTAGTCCAACTGTATCGGGGTCGATGAGCCACGATCTGACCGAGCTGTATCACAGCTATCACGATTCGCTGGTCCGGATGGTCTATCGCCGGACCGGCGATCGTGATCGCGCGGAAGACATTGCCCAGGAGACGTTCGCGCGGGCGATGACGGCGCCCCCGGACAACCCGCGCCCCTGGCTCTTTGCGGTGGCGCTCAACCTGGTGCGGGAGGATGGCCGGAAGTCGGTCCGGCAGGGCCGCCGGCTTCAGTTGTTGAAGGCCGAATCACCCCAATCCGCGCCGATGCCGGACGCGGAGTTTGACCGGGAGGAGCGCACCCGGTCGGTCCGCGCGGCGCTCGACCAGTTGTCGGAGCGCGACCGGGAGGTCCTGTTGCTCAAGGCCGAGGGATTCAACTACGACGAGATCGCCGCCACCCTGGGATTAGCCAAGGGGGCGATTGGAACGACCTTGGCGCGGGCGCGCCGCCGGCTGGTCGAGGCGTACCGCGCCGATGAGAAGGAGAATCATGCCGCATCTTGATGAAGGCCACCTGATGGCGCTGCTCGACGGCGAACTCGCCGCCCTGGAGGAGCAGGAGACCCACGCTCACCTGGCGGCCTGTCCGGAATGCCGTGCCCGGCTCCAGGAACTCAGGGGATTTATGGTCGAGGCCGATGGCCTGGTGGGGGGCATTACGGTGCCCCCCGCTGCGTCCGCGCCGGCTGCCCCGGTAGCCGCGGGCAGCCGCCGCAGGCTCTCCCCACGGACACTCGCCTGGGCGGCGACGGTTGTGGCGGCTACCGGGCTGGGTTTCGCGGGGTCCAATCTGCTGAGAAGTCCCGCCACGGAGCCCGCACACCAGGTTTCCGAGGCCAACCGATCTGCCGCCTCCGCACCGCCGGCCCCGGCAACCCAGTCTCCCGCCGCGGCGGCACCCCCGCTGGCTCCGCCGGAACAGGAACTTGCGGTCCGGCAGGTTCCCGCCCGCCGGCAGGACGAATCAGCCTCCACCTCCGGCCTCGCGGTGGCGGAGACGGACGAGGCAGCCGACCGGGTGGCCGGACAGCGAGCGGGTGTCCAGGCCAACCAGACGCCGGTGGTAGGACGGATCGGGGAACCGGATACCCGGCCGCTCAGCCTGGCGCCCTCCGAGCCGCAGGCCTTTTCCGCCAAGTCGGCGGAACGCAGCCGCGCCGAGGCGCCGTCCTTGACGGCTCGCGATCAGGCTACCGTGACCATGGAGGAGGCGGTCCGAAGCCTTTCTGGGGTGATCCGGTTGATTGACGGTCTGACGCCCGAACAATTCGAGGTGACTGCAAACGATAGCATCACCCCATCCGTAAGGGTCACCTACCGGGTGGGTCCGGGTGAGACCCCCCTGATCCTGGAGCAGAGCCGCGGAGTCAGACGTACTCCGGATGATGCGGTCTCCGCCGGGGCAGCCATGGCCCCCGTTCAGAGTCCCAATCAGTTGGAGTGGAAGGACTTAGATGGTTTTTCCCTGCGGCTCATCGGAAATGTGAGCAAAGACTCGCTTAAACTCTTCAAGGCACGGGTAAAATAGGTCCCGAGGATTGGGACAAATTCCTGCAGCACTTGGCTTTTCCTCACTTTACCTACCCCCCATGGCTCCATATATTGTAGCCGGGTCCGGCGGGGGGGTGGGTATTCGCCGGTTCGAGGCGGGAAAGTCTCCCGCATCATTCACTCAATCGGAGGTTCCTGATGAAGCGGATCGTGAGAAGCGCTGCGGTTCTGGGCATGGTGGCCATGGTAAGTGTTGCATCCGCCCACGCGCAGGCTCCAGGTCGGGCCAGCTTCCATGTGGCTGGTGGCGTCACCCTCCCCATGGGTGATTTTGGGGATTTCTTTGGAACCGGGTTCCAGGGTCTGGCCGGCGTGAACTTCGGGCTGGGCAGCATTCCGTTCGCCCTTCGGGTGGACGGCTTCTATGGCCAGAACAGCGGCGATGAAGCCGTGACCGGTCCGGACGTGAAGGTCAAGATGTTCGGTGGCATGGCGGGTGGCCAGTTCAACTTCGGCTCCGCCGCTTCGCCGGTGAAGCCCTACATCCTGGCCCAGGTCGGCATGGTGAACAACAAGGTCAGCGGCCCGGGTGGCAGCACCGACGGCGAGAGCGACTTCGCGTTCGGCGGCGGCGGCGGCGTCGGGTTCGGTCTCGGCTCCATGGCGGCGTTCGTGGAGGGCCAGTATGTCTCGGTCCAGACCGAGGGGAGCTCCAGCAACTTCATCGCGGCCCGCTTCGGCATTCGCTTCGGCGGCGGCATGTAATTCGTGGCAGTACCAGAAAGGCCGGCATCGTCCAGATGCCGGCCTTTTCTTTTATGGACCATCTCCCGAGGCATCCATGCGCGGCCTGATGATGAACTACTTACTCACCATCCCCGCACTGCTCCGCCGCTATTCCGCGCTCTACCCCGGCCGGGAGATCGTCAGTCTCGGGCCGGATGGGACAGCCATCCGGTCCACCGCGGCCGCCTGCGTCGAGCGGGCCCTCCGACTGGGGCGAGGGTTGCGGCAGTCCGGGTTGGCCCCCGGAGCGAAAGTGGCTACCCTGTGCTGGAACCATGCTCCGCATCTTGAGGCATACTTCGGGGTGCCCTCTGCCGGCCTGGTGCTGCACCCGCTGAACCCGCGCCTGCCGAGCGAAGATATCGAGTATATCATGCAGGACGCGGGTGACGAAGTGGTCATCGTCGATGCCGACCTCGAGCCGCTCCTCGGCCGGTGGCCGGGGCGGCGCATCATCAACGGCGAAGGCCGGGCGTCTGCACCAGAGTCGTACGAGTCATTGCTCGCCTCAGCTCGGCCCGACGACCCCTGCCCCGACCCTCCTGAATCTCATGCCGCGATCCTGGCCTACACATCCGGGACGACGGGCCGGCCCAAGGGGGTCGCCATTTCCCACCGGGCAATCGTGCTGCACAGCCTGGGGACCGCCCTGCCCGATGGGTTCAACCTCGGCGAGCGGGACACCGTGCTGGCCGCGGTCCCCATGTTCCACGCCAATGCCTGGGGCCTGCCGTTCACGGCCGCCATGGTCGGCGCACGCCAGGTGCTGGTCCGGAATGCATTCGACCCGGTGACCCTTCTCCGCATGATCGAAGCGGAGCGGGTAACCGTGGCAGCCGGAGTTCCCACGATCTGGCTCGGGGTACTGCGGGAACTGGAACAGAACCCGGGGCAATACGATATCGCGTCCCTCAACACCGTCATTGTCGGCGGCGGCGCTTGTCCGCCCGCCTTGATCAGGGCCTTCGAGGAACAGTACGATGTCGCGGTCGTCACCTCCTGGGGCATGACCGAACTCTC
Source organism: uncultured Gemmatimonadales bacterium (assembly GCA_963795085.1). Lineage (GTDB taxonomy): Bacteria > Gemmatimonadota > Gemmatimonadetes > Gemmatimonadales > GWC2-71-9 > DASYPP01. The sequence continues at coordinate 265,749 of CAWCFX010000003.1, forward strand.
GCCGGTCGGAACGGTCGGGCGGCCCGAGGTGACGCGCCCGGTTGCCGAGCGCTGCCGGCCGGGCCGCCCGCTTCCGCTGGTGGAGTTGCGAATCCGGCAGGATGGCCGCCTGATGCCGTGGGACGGGCAGTCCATGGGTGAACTGGAGGTTCGCGGGCCCTGGATCGCCATGGAGTATCACGGGGGGGCCGATCCTTCGGCCTTTACCGCCGACGGCTGGTTCCGAACCGGCGACATCGCCACCATAGACCGGTCCGGCGTGCTGGAAATTCGAGACCGGGCCAAGGACGTGATCAAGTCGGGCGGCGAATGGATCAGCTCGGTCGCGCTGGAACAGGCGCTGCTGGCCCATCCCGGCGTCGCCGATGCCGCGGTCATCGCGGTGCCCCATCCGCAATGGCAGGAACGCCCGCTGGCCATCATGGTCCTGCGGGAAGGCGCCGAAACAACCGGAGCCGACCTGAAGGCCAGCCTCGAGAAGCGATTCCCCTCCTGGTACTTGCCGGATGACTTTGTCTTCGTGCCGATGCTGCCGCGGACGGCAACGGGGAAAGTCCAGAAGGCGCTGTTGCGCCTGCAGTATGGCGGTCAGCGCTGAGGCTGCTGAGCGGGCACCGGGTTGGGAATGGGAGGAGGCGCGGATACGGTCACCGCGGGCATGTACCCCGGAAGGGTCGAGCGTCCGGGACGGCAGGGGCGGCCCGCCCCGGGGATGTAGGCCACTTCGTTGCGGGGCTTGAGCACCACCTGGCCCCGCTGGAACAGGGCGACCCGCCGAGCGCCGATCGGCGTCTGCAGCATGGTCTGGCCGGTGAGCACGAAGGAACTCCGGCCGGCGCGCCGCACGGAATGCGCGGCCAGCACGACGGGGACCGTGAGCTTGGTGCTGTCCCGCGTCTGCAGCATGACGGGCTGCGCCATCCGTACTGAGCCCATGGTGTCGCCATTCATTTGCAGGGACACTTCGAAGCCATCGGCCTGGATGGGGAAGTCGTTCCGGTTACAGGCGGTCAGCACCATCTCCAGGGTATCGGCCGGGTTTCCGCTGCCCCGAATGGTCATTTCCGAGACCACGAACGTGGGGTCGTCGTACAGCCACCCGCCGAATGGCACACAGGCGGCGAGCCCGCATACGAGCAGACCTGCCGCCGTAAGCCCCGGCGGTATGAACGTGCGTCGGATGAATGTCATCAGGCTGACAGGACCAATGATGGGTTGGGGTATGACGGCAAAATATAACCAGCCCACGGGATATACCTACTGGTGCACGTCGAACGGGATGGAGACGTCCCACGGCGCAACGCCTGCACTCACTGCATCCCCTGCGCCACCGGGGCCCGCATCCGGTCCAGGCTTCGGTACTGGATCGCCTCGCTGACATGTTCGGGGGCCAGGTCTTCGCTGGAGGCGAGATCGGCGACGGTGCGGGCGATCTTGAGGACGCGATGATAGGCGCGGGCCGACAGCCCCAGCCGGGTGATGGCCTTCCGCAACAGGGTCTCGACCGGCTCGCTGAGCCGGCAATATCGGCGGAGATCACGCGAGGACATGTGGGCGTTGGCGTAGATTCCCGGCTGGCCGGTGAAGCGGGCACGTTGCAACCGGCGCGCCGCTTCGACCCGGCGACGAATGTCGGCGCTGCTTTCCTCGGCCTGATCGCCGGCCAGGTCGCGGTAGGCCACGGCGGGCACCGCGAGGTGGATGTCGATCCGGTCGAGCAGGGGGCCGGAGATCCGCGAGAGATAGCGTTCGACCGTCAATGCATCGCAGCGGCAGGTGTGCGTCGGGTCGCCGTGGTAGCCGCAGGGGCAGGGATTCATGGCTGCCGCGAGCATGAACCGGGCGGGATAGGTCAGGCTCACCAACGCGCGGCTGAGGGTAACGACGCCATCCTCCATGGGCTGCCGCATGACCTCCAGGACGTTTTTGCGGAACTCGGGCAGCTCGTCGAGGAACAGGACGCCCCCGTGGGCGAGACTGACTTCGCCGGGCCGCGGGTTGGAGCCGCCGCCGATGAGGCCGGCATCGCTGATGGTGTGATGGGGCGCCCGGAAGGGCCGGGTGGCGCAGAGCGCCTTGCCGGAGGCAAGCACCCCGGCCACGCTGTGAATCTTGGTTGTCTCCAGCGCTTCATCCAGGCTCATGCTGGGAAGGATGGTCGGAAGCCGCCGGGCCAGCATCGTCTTTCCCGCTCCCGGCGGTCCCAGCAGCAGAATGTTGTGCCCTCCGGCCGCCGCCACCTCGAGGGCCCGCTTGGCGGCCGCCTGGCTGCGCACGTCCGAAAAATCCACGAGATCGTGGGACCGCTCCGCCATGAGCGCGGCGAGATCCACCTGGGCCGGTTCGATTGCCAACTCGCCGGTAAGATGGCGGCAGACCTCCGTCAGGGTGCGGGCGCCGCGAACCTCGAGCCCCTCCACCACCGCGGCTTCAGGGACGTTGTGATGGGGCAGGATAATCCCCCGGCAGCCCGCGGTACGGGCCGCGACGGCCATGGACAGGGCGCCCCGCACCGGCCGCAGGTCTCCCTCCAGCCCGACCTCGCCCAGGATGAAATGCTCCCGCAGGATGTCAGCGGGGAAATGGCCGCTGGCCGCGAGGATCCCAATCGCGATGGGGAGGTCGAACGCCGAGCCGTCCTTGCGGACATCGGCCGGGGCGAGATTCACGGTGATGCGCTTGAGGGGAAAGGCGAGGCCGGCGTTGCTGAGCGCGGCGGCGACCCGCTCGCGCCCTTCTTTTACCGCGCCATGGGGCAGTCCAACGGTGGAGAACGATGGCAGGCCATTGGCGATGTCCACCTCGACATCGACGGGGTAGGCCTCGATGCCCAGGACGGCGGCGGATCGGATACGGGCAAGCATGGGACCACGATAGCACGAACCCGGGGCCGGTCGTCACCCGAAAAGCCCGATCGTCGCCCGGGAAAACGCGGTTCTCAGCCAGCGGTCAGGTGGTCACGCGAGGAATCCCGCCGGCACCGATTCCACCACCGTCACCGCCTGCCCCACCCGCAGCACGCCCGCCTGCCGGTGCACCACGTTCTGGCCGAAATAGACCTGGCCGTTCCATTTCCGGAAGGTGGCCAGGGTGCGGAGCGGCTCCTTGCCGGCCACGCCGGTCTGCTGGTCGATGGTGGTCGTCACGCAGCGGTCACAGGGCTTGACCACGGCGAACTCGACCGCCCCGATCCGGAATTGTTTCCACCGATCCTCGTCGAAGGGCGTGCTGCCGCTCACCACCAGGTTGGGGCGAAACCGGTTCATCGGCAGCGCCGTCTCCATCCGCTGGTTCAGGTCCACCAGCGAACTCGATCCGATCAGCAGCAAGGGATAGGCGTCGGCGAAGCTGACCCGACGCCGCGCCGCGACATAGCCGGGATTGGCCCGCCGGAAGGTGGACTCCGGCATGTACACCAGCCGGGCCGGGAAACCCAGGCAGCCGGTGAACCAGGCGGCCGCTTCCTCGCCTCCGTCCTGGGCCTCGCAGCGATCGCCCCAGATCACGACCGGGACTCGCGGGGCGTGCGCCGGCGGGGGGGCCACCCGGAGCCGGCGGCGTCGGGCCGATGCCGACCAGCATGGTGTCGCCCTCCAGGGCGACCTCGACCAACGCCATGCGATGGCTCTCCCGCTGGCTCACGAATCTCCCCGCGCCATCGACGACCATCCAGCGCCGGTCACCCACGATGCCGAAGTCATCGAGGGAGGCGCTGGCCAGGGGAACGCCCCGGGCCGATTTCAGGGGATAGACCGTGAGCGCACTCAGCTCGATCACGGCGCTTCCTCCCTGGCGTAGACATCGGACCGCTGAATTTCCATGAAGCCCTCCGGATTGGCGACCGCCGTAAATCCCGCTTTCCGATAGAGCGCGTGGGCATCGCGCGTCACCAGCAGCCAGCGCCGAAGCCCCTGCAGCTCCGGCGTCTCCAGCATGCACTGCATCAGCCAGCGGGCCAGCCCCCGCTGCCGGTATTCCTCCAGCACGAAGACGTCGGCCACATACGCGAACGTTGCCTGGTCGGAGATCACCCGGCCAAACCCTACCTGGCGCGCGCCATAGATACCATAGGCCAGCGAGCCACGGATGGCGCGTTCGATGACCTCCCGCCCGATGCCGGCCGCCCAGTAGGACCGGCGCAGGTAGTCGTGGATTCCCTCGACATCGAGGCGGGCCGGATCGGTGCTGATGGTCCACCCACCGCGGACCCACTCGTGGACGGGGCTCACGGCGCCGGCGGTTTGGCGACAGGAATGGTGATCACCACCTGGGTGCCCTGCCCCACCTCGCTCGCGACTGTAACCTTGCCGCCCCAGCTCTCCACCAGCCGGCGCACAATGGGCAGACCCAGTCCGGACCCGCTGGTGGTGGTAGAAAAACGTGGCTCGAAGATCCGGGGCAGCTGGCCGGGCGAGATGCCTGCCCCGTCGTCAATCACCGTAATCCGTCCCTCGGCCACCTCGACTCGCATCTCCCGGGCGCCGGCGTTCCTGGCATTCTCCAGGAGGTTGACCAGCACTTCCCGGATTTCGTCTCTCCGCGCCACACCCCAGGCCGGGGCAACCCCGTGCAGGGTGACCCGGGCTCCCTGGTCGGCGAGTTGGTAGAGCTGGATCACCTCGGCAGCCGCGGCGGTCAGCTCGACCGGTTCCAGCGGAGCGGTCGGTTCGACCGGTGCGCCATAGCGGCTGAAGGCCCGCGCGATGGTATCCAGCCGGTCGATCTCGGCGAGGATGCGCGCCGAGGTCTCCCCCAGAATGTGGTCGAAATCGCCCCGCTGGTCCCGGTGCACCCGAAGCAGGTGCTGCACGCCGAGCCGGAGCGGGGTCAGCGGGTTCTTGATCTCATGCGCCACCTGGCGGGCCATTTCCCCCCAGGCCAGCACCCGCTCGGCCCGGGAGACATCGGTGAAGTCGTTGAGGGCCACCACGACGCCCCGTAACCCCGACTCCAGCCGGCCCAGCTGCACCCGGATGCGGCGGCCCCGGGCCTCCACCTCCCGCGAGAGGGTACGGTCGTCCTGCCCAGCCAGTTCCCGGGTGACCGCATCGACCAGCGGCCGCCACTCCACTCCCAGGTGATCGGCGAGCCGATCGCCGGGCCGCACCGTGATGCCCAGCATTTCCTCGGCGCGTCGATTGGCGAGCAATACTTTGCCCTGGGTGTCCAGCGCGATCACCCCGGTCGCCACCGTGGCCAGTACCGCCGCGGTGCGCGAACGGGAGTCCTCGAGGGCAGCCTGGCTGGTCCGGATGTCCAGAGCCATCCGGTCGAAGGCGCCGAAGACTTCCTCGAACTCGACGGGCGGATCCTGGGCCGGCAGCGTGACACCCTGTCCCCGGCCGACCGCGAGGGCGGAGCGGCGCAGGTCGGCCACTGGACGGGAGAGTGCACGGGACGCCGCCTGGGCCGCCGACAGGGCCGCGGCCACCCCGACGAACGTGGCCAGCAGCAGCACGAGAATGAGGTCGGTCTGCTGCTCCCCCAGTTCGGGATCGTGCGCCGGTTGCGGCGTGGCCAGAATGCCGACCTCGCCCGGGTCTCCCGGCCGCACGACCCGGTAACCCATCCGGATCTGCGGTTCATCCAGGGCGCCCTCGCTGGTGACATCGAGCTCGTCCTCGACGGCGAGCTGAAGAAACGCTTCCGGAGGCTGAACCAGCTGGGGGATGATGCCAAGTTCCACGAGCAGCGGCGCCGAAGAGGCGGCCAGGGTCCCGCCGTAATACAGGCCCAGATCCGCATCGATCCGCCGGCTGAGTTGCACCAGGGCCTCGCGCACCGAGGCGCTGTTGGGCTGACCCAGGCTGCCGGCGGCCAGGACGGCATCGCGCAGCGTCTGGGTGATGACGATCGTCTGGGTCCGGTCATCGTCGGCCCGGAGCCGGGCGATGCCCCACCCGGCGAACCCGACCGCGGGCAGAAGAAAGAACCCGCTCAGGGCCAGGGCGAGCCGGAACTGGTAGGAACGCCGGAGACGGGTCCACTCCGGCAGCTGGACAGCGGACCCCACCAGGAATTCCGTCAGAAACCAGAGAATGAACAGCAGGCCGATATCGGCCATCACCACGAGGATGCCCCGAACGAAGATGGGAGCCGGTCCCCGCATGTCCACCACCGCGTGCACATGGCGCACGCCGTCCAGCAGTACCAGCTGCCGCTCCCCGCGGATTCGCCAGCCATCCCGGTACCAGCGGAGCCGCAGACTGTCCACCCTGGCCCCTGGCTCGGGGAGGGAAAGACTCAGGGCATAGAGGGGCACGTCCTCAGCCGGACGGCGCAGCAGGCGTCCCAGCCGGGCCGGCATGATCAGCCGGGTCCGGGGCCCGATCACCACGCTCGCCACCGCGCCATCGGCCAGCCGCTGGAGAAGGATGGAATGCACGCCGGGCGTGCGCGCCAGCTGGACGGTTTCCCGGGTGTCGGCCGAATCCAGGTTCTGAACCAGCGTCGCCAGCAGGGAGTGGGGCACATCCATCGAATCGAGCGCCACCTCGACCAGCGGGGTGCCGTCGGGGGACCAGAGGCCCAGGTGGGTGGGATATTCTTCCTGTCCCAGCGGGCTGGCCTTCCAGCGGGCGTACAGCTCGGCGCCGCTCGCGGGGGGCGGTCCCACGGTCATCGCTTCGCCGAACAACTCGAGCAGCCGGCGGTCCAGTGGATCGGCCGCCGACCCGAGACCGCCCACATCCTTGCGGGCGACGTTGAGCCGTCCCTCCAGCACAGCGCCCCAGGTGATCAGCGCCGCGGCGCACCCGGCCACGATCGCGATGCCCGCCGTCGCCCCCCGCCGCGGGGCCGGCCGGGTGACCAGGAAGACCGCGGGCGTCCAGAGGAACGTGTACCAGGGCGGCCACCCGATGCGGGGTCCCCAGACGTAGATCCCGGCGATGCCGGCGAGGATGGCCATTGCCATGCCCAGCCAGATCGAAGCCGGGGTGCGGGAGATTTCCCGGGTGCCCCGGAAGAACGCGGCGGCCAGCGCGATGGGCGCGGCGGTCGCGAGGAGGAGCGTCGTTTGCCAGGTCAGCCACAGGCTCAGCGGGACGCCATTGGCGGGGGGCGTGATGCCCCGTCCCAGTTCCCGCATCGCATACGGCGCTACCAGGAGGAGAGCGGCGCCGGCCAGCGCGGTGTACCAGCGGACCGGGATGCGGCGCCGCCAGATGGCAATGGCGGCGATGATGACGAGCGTACTGAAGATCACCAGCGCCCCGGCGGAACTGGAGAGGGGACCCAGCAGGGGGCGATAAAAGGTGGCGGAGGAAAACCAGCCGGCCAGGCCGAGGTAGTCGCCGGCCGGGGCGCGGAGAAACAGCCAGAGTACGGCCGTCAGGAGCAGCAACCGCGCTACCGTAGAAGGGGCAAGCAGGATCGCCAGCGCGATGACCCAGAGAAGCAGCGCGGTGACGATCACGCCCGACTCCGCCAGGGCGGCCTCCTTGGAGCGGCCCTGCTCCGGCGGCAGCGGCTCCGCCGCGAACAACTGCCGCATGCCCGCGGTGGTCGGCTGTTCATACACGAAGACCGAATCGCCGGGCGAAACCCCTGCCGCGGGGTAGATCAGGAGGCCAACTTTGGTTTTGTGGCGGAACCGCTCGGCCAGGCTGGCGTCGCGGTCGGGCGCCGAGGGCGCGGCCCAGAGGAGCAGGCTGGCCACGGCGGTCCGGCCGTCACCCAGGTCGCGGCGGGTTTCCAGCACCACGTAGAACGTGCTGGCCCGGACCTGGAGAAAGTCACCCTCCGCCGACGGGGCGATCCGGAAGCGACCGGCCCAGGCGAAGGGCACGTCATCCGCATCGAGCACGGCGACGCCGATCTCCGTTTCGGCGGCGGCCACGGCCGCGCGCAGGCGATCGAACGCGGCGTTCCGCTCGCGGCCGGCCGCTTCGCCGGCTGCCGCGACCAGAGCCTCGGTCTGCTGCTGGGCGTCGCGGAGTTCGCCGTCCAGCGCTTCGAAGGCACGGGTGACCAGGGATTCACGTATCTTTGGCCAGGTCTGATCGATGGCCCGAATGCGCAGGAACTGGAGGGAGACCGCGACGGCGAGGAGCAGGATCGAGATGAGGGCCGCTCGCCGGGCCCGCGTGGCGGCCGGCTGGAGCGACCAGGCCGCGGCGAGGGCCGCCAGCCACACGGCCAGGACGGGGAGAATGCCGGGATGGCGAAGCCATTCCGCCGAGGCAACCGCCAGGCCGAGGACAGCCAACACCCAACCACGGGCTCGATGACTCAAGTGGAACATCCCTGGCGATTGAAAGACATGACCCCCGCGGAAGTCCGCAGCCTGCTGGTGGGCCGACCCTGGCTGATCGTGCCGGTGGGCACCACCGAACAGCACGGACCCCACCTGCCCCTCGGCATTGACAGCATCATCGTCGAGCGGCTGGCCGATGACCTCTCGGCCCGGTTCTCGATTCCCCGGGCGCCGACCCTCGAATACGGCGTCAACACTTCGACCCGCTGGACCTTTACCGGCGGGGCAACGCTCAAACGCAAGACCCTCCACCGGGTCATGAACGAACTGGTCGAGTCCTGGGAAAACTTTGCCCAGGTCCGCGAGTTCGTGGTCCTGACGGCACAGGGCGGCGAGGCCCACCAGGAGGCCCTGAGCACGATCCGGGTGCTGCAATCCCGGGTCCAGGTGGTCGATATCTTTGCCCTGGACTTCTCCCATGTCCTCGAACGGCCGGGCGGGCCGATTCACGGAGGCGAGGTGGACACCTCGCTTCTATTATACATCGCTCCCCATCTGGTACGAATGTCGGACGCCCAGGACTATGCGTTGACGCCGAAACAGCTCACCCGCTACCGCCGGGGCGAGAGCCGGCCCATCCCTACCATCGTCGGATCGCTGGGCTTCCCCAGCCGCGCCTCGGCCCAGAAGGGGGAGCAACTGTATAGATTCATTCTGGATCGCATCGCCGAGCGGTGTTTCTCGTTCATTCCTGAAGCGGAAGGCTGACCTGATGCGACGTCTTCTCCTCGCAGCAGTCCTGGTCCTCCCCCCCACGGCGGAAGCCCAGTCGATCGACAACGGCACCTTCAGTATTCGGCGGGCAGGGAGGGAGATCGGCCGGGAGGAGCTGATGATCGAGGAGGGGCGCCGCGGCGTCCCCGGGGGCAGTACCGTCACCTCGAGGGTGCGGATCCCGGCTGTCGCCCCGACCTTCATCCAGGAATCGGTGATCGAACGCCGGGCGGACGGAAGCTTCGCCAACATGGTGATCAACTCCGCGACGGGATCGGTCTCGACGCGGATCATCGCCGAAGTCGCCCGGCATGCGCTCCGCATCCATACGGCCGCCGGGGGCACCGAGCGGATCCGGGAACTGCCGGCCGCGGCCAACCTGCTGGGACTGGCCGACAGCGCTTTTGCGCTCTATGCGCTGGCGGCCGATCTCGCGACCGCGGAACCGCTCGAGGTGACCGGAGTCTATCCGGCAGCCGCCCGACGGGTTTCGTTCACGGCCCGACGAGTGAGCGACCCGGCCCAGGGAACCCGCATCATACTGGCCGGGGAAATCGCCGGCACCATCTGGCTCGATTCCGAGGGTCATCTGCAGCGCATCGCCCTGCCGGATGCCGGCCTGGAAATCATTCGCCTGCGCCGGTAAGCGTTCCCGCCGCAGTCCCCATATAGCATAACCAATTGACGAACAACTGTTTACCAGCTGTTCGTCGCAGGGTGAAACCTCCTGGATTGCCCCCCCGTATGGGGGGCTGTCCTACCTTCCCGTTCCCCGAGGAATCTGACATGGGTCGTGTGCTTGCTCTCAGCGTGCTCCTGGGTTTTCCATCGGTCGTGGCGGCCCAGGATTCAGTCAGAATGGCGATCCCTGCCCCAGCCGTGACCCTCACCCTCGCCGAGGCTCTGGAGCGGGCCCGGGGCAACAGTCCCGCCTTTCGCCAGGCCACCAATGATGCCGGCCCCGCGCGGTGGGGGGTCCGCAACGCCTACGGGAATTTTCTCCCGACCGTGAGCGTCAACGGGGGGGTCGGGTACACCGGGAGTGGCCAGTCCAATTTTGGCGGCGGCTTCATTCGGGAGACGTCGCCGATCGTGAATTCCAACTACGGCCTGAACCTGAACTGGCAACTGGACGGTTCCGTGCTGAGCGGGCCGGGCCGGGCCAAGGCCAGCCAGCGGGCCACCGAGGCGGAAATCACCGGGGCCGAATCCAATCTCCGGTTCGATATCACCAACCAGTATCTCACCGCTCTCCAGGCGACGGCGCAGGTCGCCGTGAACCGGCAGCAGGTGATCCGGCAGGACGACTTCCTTCGGCTGGCGCAGGCCAAGTACCAGGTGGGCCAGGCCACGCTGATCGATGTGCGGCAGGCCGAGGTGCAGAAGGGGCAGGCCGAGGTGACGCTGCTGCGGTCGGTGCAGGCGGAATACGATGCCAAGCTGGAGTTGTTCCGCCGGATGGGCCTGGTGCCCCCGGTGTCGGTGGCCCAGGTCGGGCTGACGGACTCGTTTGCGGTCACCCAGCCGGCGTTCGACCTGCCGCAGCTGCTGGCCCTCGCGGAAGGAGAGAACCCCAGCCTCCGCGCGCTGCAGGCGCGGGAAGACGCGGCACAGTGGCAGGTGCGCGCGGCCAAGTCGCAGTATCTGCCGACGATCTCGGTCAATGCCGGGTGGGCCGGGTTCACTCAGCGGGTGACCGATGGGCAGTCGCTGGTGGACCAGGCGTATAACAGTGCCCTGGCCGGAGCCACCCAGTGCGACATCGACAACCAGATCCGGGCCGGCATCAACCCGCCGCTTTCCCCGCTCAATTGCGATGCCCAGTTCTCCGATCCGACCCGGACCCAGTTGAACCCGACGCTCCGCAACTCGATTCTTTCCACCAACGACGTGGGCCTCTTCAACTTCGAGAGCCAGCCGTTCCGGGTCTCCCTGACGGTCTCGCTGCCGATCTTCACCGGCTTCAGCCGGAGCCTGCAGGTCTCCCAGGCGCGGGCGGCCCAGCTCGACCTCGACGAGAGCGTACGGGCCCAGGGGCTGCTGGTCCGCAGCGATGTCGAGTCGCGCTACCTGTCCATCCAGACCTCCCACCAGGCGATCCTGGTGCAGCAGGCCAACCGGCAGGCGGCGGAGGACCAGCTCCGGCTGGCGCAGGACCGCTACCGGCTGGGCAGCGGCAACTCGCTGGAGCTGTCGACGGCCCAGAGTGACCTGGTTCGGGCGGAAGGCGACTATATCAACGCGGTCTACGATTATCACAAAGCCGTCGCGGCACTGGAAGCCGCGGTGGGCCGTCCTCTCCGTTAACAAGGAACGCACATGTCGCGACGTATGAAGTTGGGTCTCGTGGGTGGCGTGCTCATCGCGCTGATCGGCATTCCGCTCGCCCTGAGCGCCGCCCGCCGGGGTAACAAGGCGACCGACGTGCGGATCGAAAGTGTGGGACGGCGGGACCTGGTCTCGACGGTGACCGCGAGCGGACGGATCGACGCGAAGACGTCGGTCGCGGTAAGCGCCGATATCACCGGCCGGATCACCCGGATCGGCGTGCGGGAGGGCGACCTGGTACGGAAGGGCCAGTTCCTTCTTCAGATCGACCCGACCACCTATGAGGCCGCGGTGGCGCGGTCTCAGGCGCTGGTGGCCTCGAGCCAGGCCCAGATGGTCCAGGCCAAGGCGACCCTGGACCAGGCGGACCGGGCGCTTACCAGGGCGCAGGAGCTGCAGAAATCCGGCTCCACGCTGATTTCCGTGGAGGCGGTGGAGCAGGCCCAGACCTCGGTGGACGTGGCGCGGGCCAACTACAACGCCGCCCGGGCCCAGGTGGAGCAGGCCCAGGCGGGCCTCCAGGAGGCCCGCGACAACCTGTCCAAGACCCGCCTGGTGGCGCCCATGGCGGGCCGGGTGGTGCGGCTGCCGGTGGAGGAGGGGGAAGTCGCGGTGCCCGGCACCTTCTCCAGGGAGACAGCGCTGCTGATGACCATTGCGGACCTGTCGGTGGTGCTGGCCAAGGTGAAGGTGGACGAGACCGACGTGGTGCGGCTGCACCTCGGCGATTCCGTCCAGGTGAGCATCGACGCGTTCCCCGACACGTCGTTCACCGGCCGAGTCACCGAGATCAGCAACAGCGCCCAGCTCACCGCTACCTCCACCGCCGGCGGCTCCAGTGACCGGGCCGTGGACTTTGACGTCGAGGTGACCCTCGACAATCCCCCGGCGGACATCCGGCCCGACCTGAGCGCCACCGCCAAGATCATCACCGATACCCGGAAGAGCGTGCTGGCACTGCCGATCATCGCCCTGACGGTACGCGAGAACCAGGTGGTGCCCAACGAATCGGCCCCTCCGGCGGCCCCGGCCGATACCGGCGCCCGGAAGAAAAAGGAGACCGAGGGCGTCTTCGTGGTCCGCAACGACCAGGCCTTCTTCGTACCGGTCCGGGTGGGCATCGCCGGCGAGGAGCATTTCGAGATCCTGACCGGCCTCAAGGAGGGCGACCGGATCGTGGCGGGCAGTTACCAGGCCATCCGGGAACTCAAGGACAGCACCCGGGTCCGGGCCAGCAACGACAGCGCCCGCGCCGGAGGCCCCCAGTGAGCGACGCCGTGATCAGCGTCCGCGACCTGGCCCGGCAATACACCATGGGGGGCGAGACCATTCACGCCCTCCGCGGGCTCAGTCTCCAGATCCGGCGCAACGAGTACGTCGCGATCATGGGGCCCTCGGGATCGGGCAAGTCCACCCTGATGAACCTCCTGGGATGCCTGGACACGCCCAGCGCCGGCGAGTACTGGCTCAACGGCCAGGAGGTCTCCCGGCTCTCGGATACCGCGCTCGCCCGGGTGCGGAACCGGGAGATCGGGTTCGTGTTCCAGACCTTCAACCTGCTGGCCCGGGCCACCGCGCTCCACAACGTGGAGTTGCCGCTGGTCTATGCGGGGGCCAGCGGCGCCGACCGGCGGCAGCGGGCAGTCACGGCGCTGACCCGGGTGGGGCTGGCCGATCGGATGCACCACCGCCCCAACGAACTGTCCGGCGGGCAGCGGCAGCGGGTGGCGATCGCCCGCGCGCTGGTGAACCAGCCGTCCATTCTCCTGGCGGACGAACCCACCGGGAACCTGGACAGCACTACCAGCGAAGAGATCATGCGGGTATTCGGGTCGCTCCATGCCCAGGGCCAGACGGTGATCCTGGTGACGCACGAGGCGTCGATCGCCGCCTACGCCCACCGGGTGGTGGTCATCAAGGACGGGCAGATCGCGAGCGACCTCCCCAACTCCTCCATCGCGGCGGCCTAGATGCGGCTTATCGAAGCGATCCGGATGGCGATGGGGGCGATCCGGGCCCAGAAGCTCAAGAGCTTCTTCTCGCTCATCGGGGTGCTGATCGGCGTGATGTTCCTGATCGCGGTGGTGTCCATCGTGCAGGGCATGAACGTGTACATCGAGGAACGTTTTGCCAACACGCTGATCGGCCTGAACACCTTCAAGCTGCGGCAGCGGCCGGACTTCACGCCCGGGAATGTCACCGATGAGCAATGGCTGGAATGGCGGCGGCGGCCCCGGATCAGCTACGCCGATGCCGAATTCGTGACCGATCGGATCACCATGCCGGTCATCGCCGCCAAGTACTGCCGCGACAACGTGACCGTTACCTACGGGAGCAAGCAGGCCAAGGACATCGACTTGATCGGCACCGAAGTCAGCTACTTCACGATCAAGGATTACGAGATCACCAACGGCCGGGCCTTTACGGCGCAGGAAGTGCGGGCCGGGATGCCGGTGCTGGTAGTGGGCAGCGAACTGGGAAGCAAGCTGTTCGAGGGCCAGGACCCGGTGGGCAAGGAAGTGCGGGTCGGCGGGCTGCCCTACCGGGTGATCGGGGTGGTGGCGGAGCAGGGCAACCTCTTCGGCTTTTCGCTCGACAAGTTCGCCCTGATGCCGTACTCCGCGCAGGGACGCCGGCTGATCTGTCCCATCAACATCCTCGACGAGCTGGTGGTGAAGGCCGCCAACACCACCGACCTCCGGGTCGCGATGAACGAGGCCGAGGCCGCCATGCGGGCGCGGCGGGGGCTGCGTCCCGGGGCAGGAGAACAACTTCTCGCTGGAGACCTCCGAGGGGGTGCTCGATTTCTGGGGCAAGATCTCCCGGGTGCTGTTCATGGCGCTGCCGGGCCTGGTCGCCATCTCGCTGGTGGTCGGAGGCATCGTGATCATGAATATCATGCTGATGGCGGTCACCGAGCGGACCCGGGAGATCGGCATCCGCAAGGCGCTGGGCGCCACCCGGCGGGACATCCTGTCGCAGTTCCTGGTGGAATCGGCCACCCTCTCCACGGCGGGGGCGGCCATGGGGATCCTGCTGGGGCTGGGCATGGCCTTCCTGGTCAAGATGCTCACCCCGCTCCCGGCGGCCGTGGCCCCCTGGTCCATCGCCGTGGGCGTACTCCTCGGCATCCTGGTCGGGGTCACCGCCGGCGTGTACCCGGCGAGCCGGGCCGCCCGGCTCAACCCCATTGACGCCCTGAGGGCCGAATGAAACCGATTCGTGGCGTAGGCCTGTTCCGCCTCTTCGAAGGGGTGGGGATGGCGCTGGATTCCCTCGTCGCGAACAAGGTTCGCGCCGCCCTGACCATCCTGGGCGTGGCGATCGGGGTGATGGTGGTCATCGCGATGGCCTCGGTGATCACCGGCATCAACCGGAGCGTCACCCAGATGCTGGAGGACGCCGGCCCCAAGACCTTCTACGTGTTCAAGTACTGGCAGTCGGGCCTCCACGTCTCCGACGGCTCGGACGAACTCTCACCCTGGCGGCGCAATCCCTGGATCTCGGTCGCCGAGGCCAACCTGATCCGGGACCTGCCGGGAATCCGCGACGTCACCGTCCAGGAGGGCACCGGCGGGCCGGTCAGCTACGACGGCACCACCCTCAGCAGCGTGGATATTGCCGGTTTCAGCCCCAGCTGGATCCTGGTCACCGGCGGGCAGCTGCGGCAGGGGCGCAATTTCACCGAGATGGAGTATGCGTCCCGCGCCCGGGTGGTGGTCATCAACGACAAAGTGGCGGAGACCCTGTTCCTCAACGTCGATCCGATCGGGAAGCAGATCAAGATCTTCGGCCTGCCCTTCCAGGTCGTCGGCGTCCACGTCGCGGCGGCGACCCTGTTCGGCAACGAGGCCAGCCCCCGGATGGCGATTCCCCACAGCACCTTCGAGAAGGTGGCGGACTACTGGAAGGGCTGGATGAACCTGGTGGTGACGCCCCACGACGAGGTCACCGTCGCCGAGGCGCAGGACCAGGTGACCGCGGCGCTCCGCACCAGCCGGGGGCTCAAGCCGTCGGCCGACAACAACTTCACCGTGGTGACCCAGGACAAGTTCCTGGAGAGCTGGAACTCGATGACGGCGGGGTTCTTCGCGGTCATGTTCGCGCTTTCCAGCGTGGGCCTCATGGTGGGTGGCGTCGGCGTCATCGCCATCATGATGATCTCGGTGACCGAGCGGACCCGGGAGATCGGCGTCCGCAAGGCACTGGGGGCCACCCGCCGGGAGATCATGTTCCAGTTCCTGGTGGAGGCCGTCACCCTGACGCTGGTGGGCTGCCTGGTCGGCATGGCGATCGGGGTCCTCATCGCCTGGACGATCCGGACCCTGATCCCGGTCCTGCCGGCCGCCGTGCCGCTCTGGTCGGTCGTTGCGGCTCTCATCTCCGCCACCCTGACCGGGGTGCTCTTCGGGCTCTACCCGGCCAACAAGGCGTCGAAGCTGGACCCGGTGGAGGCGCTGCGGTACGAGTAAACGTGAGAGGTGAGCAGTAAGAGGTGAGACGTGAGTGGGGTCGGGGCAGCCGGCAATGGCTGGCGCCGACCCCCCTTTCCATTCCGGATTTCTCCCCCGGTTACATTTGGTCATGCCCCTCAGCGAAGCCCTCCTTCTCGCGCTCCAGGCCATCTGGGGCAGCAAGCTGCGCTCGTTTTTCACCCTCCTCGGCATCATCGTGTCCGTAGGGTTCCTGGTGGCCGTGGTCGCCATCATCCAGGGCATGAACGCTTACGTCAAGGAGAACATCACCGGCGCGGTGATCGGCACCAACGCCTTCCAGGTGCGCCGGACGCCGATTGCCTTCGGGCTTCTCGATGACGAGGCGGTCCGGGCCATCAACAAGCGGCCGCTGGTCAGCCGGCGGGACGCCGAGGTGGTGGCGCGGGCGCTGCCGGATGCCCAGGCCGTCGCGTTCCAGTCCGGCTGGCCCACGCCGACCAATGACATGGTCTATGGCAACCGCACCGTGGGCGACGTGCTGGTCTTCGGGATCACGCCTCCGTTCCAGATCGTCCGCGATTACCGGTTCGCGGCCGGCGAGCCGCTGGCCGACCCCGACATCAACGAGCGACGTTACACCACGGTCATCGGGTTCGACGTCGCCGACAAGCTCTTCGGCGATCCCTACCAGGCGATCGGCAAGCGGGTCCGGTTGGGCGGGCGGGAACTGGTCGTGAAAGGCGTTATCGCCCGGAAGGGAAAGGTGCTGGGGCAGTCGTTCGACGGGTTCGCGCTGCTGCCCTACTCCACGTTCGAAGCAATGTATGGCCGCCGCAAGACGACCGTGGTGTCGGTCAAGATGACCGATGCGGACCAGGTGGAAGCCGGGATGGAGCGGGCCGAGGAGGCCATGCGGATCGCCCACCGGCTCCGGCCCGGGGAGCCCAATGATTTCACCGTGGACAAGGCCGATTCGCTGGTGGAGTTCTGGCGCAACCTCACCCGGATGCTCTTCACGGTGATCCCGGCGGTGGTGTGCATCGGCGTCGTGGTGGGCGGCATCGTCATCATGAACATCATGCTGATGACCGTCACCGAGCGGACCCGGGAGATCGGCGTCCGCAAGTCGCTGGGCGCCACCCGGGCCGACATCCGGCGCCAGTTTCTCATCGAGGCAGTCACCCTGTCCTTCCTGGGGGGCGTCCTCGGCGTGGCGGGCGGCTGGATGCTCGCCCTGGGAGTGGCTGCCGCCACGCCCCTGCCCGCCCGGGTCACGCTCTGGTCGGTCAGCCTGGCGCTGGCCCTGGGCGCCGGCACCGGAATCCTGTTCGGGGTCTATCCCGCCACCCGGGCGGCCCGGCTGGACCCCATTACCGCGCTCCGGGCCGAATAATGCTCGACCGGGTGAGCGAGGGGTTCTTCATCGCCCTCGACGCGATGCGCGCCAACAAGGCCCGCTCCGCCCTCACCGTGCTCGGCGTGGTGATCGGCGTCTCCACCGTGATGACCATGGCCTCCCTCGTCCAGGGCCTCAAGAACCAGATCCTCGGTACCCTCGAGGTGGCCGGCCCCACCACGTTCTACGTGGTCCGCTTCTTCTCGCAGACCCCACTCAACCCGGACGACCTGCCCTACGAAGTACGCATCCGCCCGGTGATCAGGGAGGAGGACGCCGAAGCCATTCGCCGAATCCCGGAGATCCGGTATGCCGGCGTGTGGATTCAGCTCTTTCAGCGGGTCGAGTACCAGGGGATCCGGACCCAGGCGCTCACCGTGTGGGCCGCGGACGACCAGTACATGGAGGTCCAGGGAGGCACCCTGCTGGCAGGCCGGTTCTTCAGCCGGGCCGAACTCACCGGCGAACCGGTGGCCGTCCTGGAGGACGCCGTCGCCACCCGGTTGTTCGGACAGGTGAACCCGCTGGGTAAGCTGGTGCGGATCGGGGGCAGTGCCCTCAAGGTCATTGGGATCTACCAGAAACCGGAGAATATCTTCGAGCCCCCCGGCCAGGTGACCGGCGCCATCATCCCCTACCAGATGGCGCGGTACAATTACCGGTACGACGAGACCAACGGGCTGTTCCTCACGGTCAAGGGCCGGCCCCTGGTCCCGGTGGACCGGGCCCAGGACCTGGTCACCGTGGCGCTCCGCAAGGCCCGCCGGCTCCGGCCCGGCATCCCCAATACGTTCGACCTGGTGACCCAGGACCAGATTCTCGATACCATCAACAGCCTGACGGGGGCCTTTTTCGGGGTCATGGTCGCGCTCTCCAGCGTGGCGCTGCTGGTGGGCGGGATCGGCGTGATGGCGATCATGATGGTGTCGGTCACTAATCGGACCAGGGAAATCGGGCTCCGCAAGGCGGTAGGGGCCACCCGGCGGGAAATCCTCTGGCAGTTTTTGGTGGAGGCCGCCACCCTGACACTCCTGGGCGGGCTCCTGGGCATCGCCGTTGGGCTGGGTGCCGGGCAGATACTCAAGTCGGTCATCGGCCTCCAGTCCGGGGTGCCACTGTGGAGCGCCGTGGTCGCCTGCCTTGTGAGCGTCGCCATCGGGCTTACGTTTGGCATGTACCCCGCCAACCGGGCCAGCCGAATGGACCCGGTGGAGGCGTTGCGCCATGAGTGAGACAGGGGCAAGGGGGCAAGGGGGTATGGGGGTATGGGGGTATGGGGATATGGGGGGATGGGGGGATGGGCTGGACCACTGGACCACTTGACCACTTGACCACTTATGACAAATGCCCGTTGACATTCTGGCCATCGCGGCCCACCGGGACGACGTCGAGCTCACCTGCGCCGGTACCCTGATCAAGGCGGTGGATGCCGGCTACCGCACCGGAATTCTGGACCTGACCGCCGGAGAGAGTGGCACCCGGGGCAGCGCCGCGCTGCGGGCCGAGGAAGCCGGGCGGGCGGCGACGATCCTGGGCGCGAGCGAGCGGAGAAACGCCGGCCTGCCGGACGCGCACCTGCAGAACACCGAGGAGACCCGGCGGATGGTGATCGAGCAGATCCGCCACTTCGCGCCCCGGGTCGTCATCCTGCCGTTCGCGGTGGGCCGGCACCCCGACCACCGGGTCGCGTCGGAACTGGGACGGGACGCCTGTTTTCTCTCGGGACTCGCGCGCTACCCCGCCGACGGGACGCCGCACCGTCCCCACAAGATTCTCTACGCCCTGTCCTACCGTGAGGACCCGCTCAAGCCCACCTTCGTGGTGGACATCTCGGCGGAATTCGACCGGAAGCTCGCCGCGATCAAGTGCTACGCCAGCCAGTTCGACGGCGCCAAGGCCGCGGGGGAGATCTTCCCCACCGGGCAGGACCTCTACGGCCTGGTGGAGACCCAGAACGCGCATTACGGGTCGCTGATCCGGCGGCGCTACGGGGAACCGTTCTACACCCACGAAACGGTGCTGGTGGAGGATGTCGTGACGCTGGACGTTCAGAGCATGTGACGCTGCGCTCTGTATCCAGCACGGGGTCCTGAGTCTTACCCCCGCCCCCCCGCCGGGCTATTTTCCAGCATGTCCCGAAAGCCGGTTTACCTCGACCACGCCGCCACCACGCCCGTCCGCCCCGAGGTGCTGGAGGCGATGATGCCGTTTCTGACCGACTCGGCCTTCGGAAACCCCTCCAGCGCCCACCGGTTCGGGCGGGCCGCCCGGGCAGGAATCGAGCAGGCCAAGCGGCAGGTGGCAGCGGCGGTCGGCGCCGAGCCCAACCAGGTGGTATTTACCTCCGGCGGCACCGAGGCCGATAACCTGGCGATCATCGGGGCTGCGCTGGCGGCCCGCGATGCCGGGAAGCCGATGCTGGTGGCGGTCTCGGCGACCGAGCACAAGGCGGTGCTGGCGGCGGCGCACGCGGTGAAGCGCATGGGCGGCGAAGAGGAGATCCTGCCGGTGGACCGCCAGGGTATCCTCGACCCGGCGTCACTGGACCGGGTGCTGGCCCGCTCCCCCGCGGCGGTATCGGTCATGTGGGTGAACAACGAGACCGGGGCCATTCAGCCGATCCGGGAGATCGCGGCGCGCTGCCACGACGCCGGGTGTTACTTCCATACCGACGCCGTCCAGGCCTTCGGCAAGATCCCCACCGCGATCCGGGACCTCCCCTGCACTCTCGTGACCATTTCCGGCCACAAGATCGGCGCTCCCAAGGGCATCGGGGCGCTCATCGTGCGCGACCGCAAGGCGGTCGAGGCGATCATCCACGGCGGCGGGCAGCAATTCGGGATCCGGCCGGGGACCGAGAACGTGGCGGGTGCAGTCGCCCTGGGCCGGGCCGCCGAGCTCGCCGCGGCGGAACAGGATAGCCACGCCAGGCGATTGGGGGAGCTCCGGGACGGCCTGGCGCGGCGTTTCCGCGAGCTGGTGAGCGACGTCATCGTGAACTGCGAGGACAGCCCCCGGGCGCCGCATGTCCTCAGCATCATCGTGCCGGGCGCCGACAGCGAAGCCCTGCTGATGCATTTCGACCTGGCTGGCGTCGCCGTCTCCAGCGGCAGCGCCTGCTCCACCGGCGCCGTGGAGCCCTCTCATGTCCTGACCGCGATGGGCGTGCCCCGGGAACTCGCGCTGGGCGCCATCCGCTTCAGCCTGGGGCACGAGACCACCGAGGCGGACATCGACCGCGCGGTGGAGGTGTTCCCGTCCGTGGTGGAGAAGGTTCGCAAGCTGGCGGGGGTGCTGGGACGTGCCTAGCCAGTCGAGCGCAGGGGCGGACGCTCCCCGGCGGGTCCTCGTGGCCATGTCGGGCGGGGTGGACAGCTCGGTGGCGGCCGCGATCCTGGTCGAGCAGGGATACGATGTCGTCGGCGCCACCATGAAGCTCTTCTGCTATGGCGACGAGGTGCCGGACCGGCCCTGCTGCTCGCTCGATTCCATCAACGACGCCCGCGACGTGGCGCACCGCCTTGGCATTCCGCACTACGTGCTCAACCTGGAGGACCGGTTCAGCCGGTTCGTGATCCAGGATTTTGTCGGCGAGTACCGGCAGGGGCGCACCCCGATTCCCTGCGTGCGGTGCAATTCGTTCACCAAGTTCCGCGACCTGCTGGCCCATGCCGACGCATTGGGCTGCGACTATATCGCGACCGGGCACTACGCGCGGGCGGTGGACGGCGCGCTCCGCCGGGGACAGGATCGCAACAAGGACCAGAGCTACTTCCTGTGGGGAGTCGGCCGCGAGGTGGTGGCGCGGATGCTCACGCCGGTTGGCCATCTGACCAAGGAGGAGACCCGCCGATACGCGCGGGACCTGGGCCTCACCACCGCCGACAAGCCGGAGTCGGTAGAGATCTGTTTCGTTCCCGATGGCGATTACGTGGCCGTGCTGGAGCAGCACCTGCCCGCGGACGATCCCGCGCTCACGCCAGGCCCCATCGTCACCACCACGGGCGCGGTGATCGGCCAGCACCGGGGGTTTGCCCGGTACACCATCGGCCAGCGCCGGGGGTTGCCGGGGGGCGGCACGAAGCCGCAGTACGTGGTCGCGCTCCACCCGGAACGGCGTGAGGTCGTCGTCGGCAGTCTGGAGGATCTGGCCGGCCATACGGTCCACCTCGACGAGGTGAACTGGCTGGCCGATCCGCTCAGCGCCGGCGATCCGTGCGAGATCCAGATCCGCTATCGTTCCCGGCCCCTGCCGGCCACCGTCATCAGCGCGGACGGCGCCTCGCTCTCCCTGGCCCTCGGGGTACCGGGGCGCGCCATCACGCCGGGCCAGTCGGGTGTCCTCTATCGCGGGGAATCCATGCTGGGCGGCGGGGTGATCGCCAGGGCCGGGGAGCCGGGCCGGACCCGGACCCTGCCGGTCATGCAGTCGGCCTGAACGCTCCTCTCACACCGGTCACCATGGCCTCAAACCCAGGCGCCCTCACGAGCATCGGTCTAGCCTGCCTCCTCCTGGTGCAAGGGGCGGGCACCCTGTGGGCCCAGGGCCGGCGCGCGATCACGGTAGACCAATTCCTGGCCCTCAAGACTGTAAGCGATCCCCGGCCGTCGCCGGATGGGACACTGGTCGCCTACGTGGTCTCGGACGTGTCCCTGCCCGAGAACCGGACCGTTTCGCGCATTCACCTGGTGGAAGTGGCCAGCGGCCGAAGCCGCGAACTACCGACGGGCGCCGGGAACGCGCGGGCGCCGCGCTGGTCCGCCGATGGCAAGACCCTGGCCTTCGTGTCCACCGCGGAGGATGGATCCCAGGTCTGGCGCATGGCGATCGACAGCGCGAGGCCGGTCCGGGTCACCCGGGATTCCGGCGGGATCGGGGAGCTGGTGGCCGCTCCGGACGGCCGGTCGTTCTATTTCACGAGGGACGTGACATGGCCGGCGGTCCAGGAGCTGGACCGGCGGCATGGCGCATTCCCCACCAGCGCCCGGATCTGGACCGATCTTTTCTACCGCCACTGGAATGAGTGGCGGGTGGGGACCCGGCAGCACCTGTTCCGGGTCACGCTCGCCGACGGGAAGGTCACCGACCTCACCCCGATCGACCGCGACGTCCCGACCCTGGCCCTGGGCGGCGCCGACATCGCCCTCTCCCATCCAGGCACCGAGCTGGCAATGGTGTTCAATCCTGACTCGGGCGTGGCGACCAGCACCAACAACGACATCTTTGTCGCCGGGCCCGACGGCAGCGGCCGGCAGCCCATCACCACCAATCCCGCCAACGATCATAGCCCCGCCTACTCGCCGGACAGCCGGTACATTGCCTACCTGGCGATGGCGGTCCCCGGATTCGAGGCGGACCGTCAGCAGATCTGGCTCTACGAACGGGCGACCGGGCGCCGATCGGCGCTGGCGACGGACTGGAACGCGAGCGTCGCCGCGATCACCTGGAGCAACGACTCCCGCAGCATCATCGCGGAGACCGAGGAGCGCGGGGAGCACGTGTTCTACCGGGTCGAGGTGCCGAGCGGGGCCCGCACCCGTATCCTGAGCGGCGGGCTCAATACGTCGCTGGCGATCCCCCGGCGGGCGGACCTGCTTGTTTTCCTGCGGCAGACCGCAACCCAGCCTGCCGAGGTGTATGTGGCCAACCCGGATGGCGGCGGCGTACGCCCGCTGACCTCTGTCAACGGTCCGGCGATGGCCCAAGTGGCGGTCAATCCGCTGGAGCCGTTCGCGTTTGCCGGCGCCTTGGGCGACAGCATCCATGGCTGGCTGATGAAGCCGCCCGGCTTCAACAGCCGCGAGCGGTATCCGGTGATTTACCTGATCCACGGCGGGCCCCAGGGGTCCTGGCTGGATACCTGGCACGCCCGATGGAACTACGCCCTCTTCGCGTCTCGCGGGTACGTGGTGGCCGCGGTGAACTTCCACGGTTCGACCGGCTACGGACAGAGCTTCACCAACAGTATCAGCCGCCACTGGGGAGATTATCCATACGAAGACCTGATGAGCGGGGTGGACCACCTCGCCTCGTTGCCCTTCGTGGATTCCACCCGGATCGGGGCGGCGGGCGCCTCCTACGGCGGGTACATGATCTTCTGGATGGCCGGACACACCAACCGGTTCCGCACCCTGGTCGCGCATGATGGCATCTTCAACACCATCAGCATGGCCGGTACCACCGAAGAACTGTGGTTTCCGCTGCACGAGTTCGGCGGCACCCAGCTGTCCCAGTCGGCCCGCGCCACCATGGAGAAATGGTCCCCCCACAACTACGTGGCGAACTGGGTCACCCCGATGCTGATCATCCACGGACAGCAGGATTTCCGGGTGGACGTCTCGGAGGGGTTCCAGGCTTTTACCGCCCTGCGCCTTCGGGGCGTACCGGGCAAGTTTCTCTACTTTCCCGATGAAGGGCACTGGGTGCTCAAGCCCCGAAACCGTCGGCTCTGGTGGGACACGGTCCTGGACTGGATGGATCAGTACCTGAAGTAAGCGGGCCGGGCCAGGGAGAGTATGGGCCGGTTGCACGGCGTACCCAAGGAGAATCGATGCGCTCGCTTTTCGTGCGCTGGATCATCAACGCGCTGGCACTCTACGCGGCGTTCAACATCATTCCGGGGATCCATTTCGAGAAGGGGCCGGTAGCGCTGCTGGTGGTGGCCGCACTGTTCGGGATGGTGAACAGCGCGCTCCGGCCACTGCTCACGGTGCTCACCTGCCCGCTGGTGGTCCTTACCCTCGGCCTCTTCACCTTTGTCATCAACGCCATGCTGCTCCTGATTACGGCGTGGCTCTCCGCACAGCTCGATCTCGGACTCTTCGTGGACGGGTTCGGTGCGGCATTCGTCGGCGGGCTGCTCATCGGCATCGTCAGCCTGGTGCTGTCGCTCCTGGTCGGCGAGCGGAAAATGGTGGTGCGGCGGGTGGAACCGCCGGGAGACCAGCCGTGAACGCGCTCCTCTACCGTCCCGAACCGCTCCCCGACGCGATTCGCCGCTGGACGCGGCAGGCTCCCGACCACCTGCTCGGGCTGCTGGGTTGCGCCGGCCTCCTGGGCGCGGTCGCGGCGCTGGCCCTCGATTCTCACCAGTGGCCGGTGGCGACGGGCCTTGCGGCGGCCGGCGGCCTCGGGATCTGGGGCCGGCTCAGGCATGCCGCCAGCCGGCAACCGAGCCGGTGGCGTGCCGCCGTCGCGACCGCGGTCGGGGCCCTGACCCTCCTCGCCGCCGTGATCGCGGTGTCGGTGGGACTCCTGGTCTTCCTGGGGCCCGCGCCGCACTTCTGAGACGGAGTTCGCCGATGTCTCATCCACCCGTCACCGTCCTGCTGCTCCTCCTGGCATGGTGGCCCGGCGTGGCAGCCGGCCAGCAGGGCGCCCGGGCCTCCGAAATTCCGGCCATCTCCTGTGCCTACGCCGACGGCGTGCTGGGCACCGATTGGAGCCGGGGCCCGGTCACCGCGGCACGGCTTCCATCCGGCGAGATGATGATCTCGTCCCAGGCCAGCGGCCGGCTCGCGGGCACCATGCATATCAGCGTCACCATCACCCATCACGAGCCCTCGCCGCCCTCGGAACCCCACGGCCAGTTGCACGTCCTGTTTCTCAACGATGGGCGTCTGGCGCAAGCCATGCTCCATCCCGACACGACCTCGCTGGCGCTGTTCCTGGATGATAGCCTGCACTTTGATCTGGGCACACCTGTTGAGGGCGAGGTCCAGGGCGCCACACGTAGCGCACATCTGACGCTGCACACCGCCCTCCCCCGGGGGGCCTTCCTGGCGCTGGCCCGGGCCCGGAAGGGCCGCGTCACCATCGCCGGCCGCTCCTACTCCATCGGAAGGAAGCTCCTGGAGCAGGTGTCGCGGGCCTACCGGGCGGTAATCTGTATGGCCCCCGTTGCCTACCCCTAGCTCCAGGCCCGTGGCGCACGACCGGGGCCTGCAGTGGGGTCAGTGGTCCGGGGCCTTTGGTGAATTGGGCCTTGGCCGCCTGTCTCACTTGCCCCCTTGCCCCCCGCCCCTGCCCCCCTGCCCCCCTGCCCCCCCGTGACGTACGGCATATCGCCGGGACCTATCCGCGGATAGATTCTCCCGGTGACCAACGTCCAGCACCCCCCCGCCACGGCTTCCGCTGCCCCCCCACCCGTGGACCTGCGGCACCCATCGCTGTACCTCAACCGGGAGCTTTCCTGGCTGGAGTTCAACCGGCGGGTCCTGTGGGAGGGGCGCGACGCCCGTAATCCTCTTTTGGAGCGGCTCAAGTTCCTGGCCATCTTCAGTTCCAACCTGGACGAGTTCTTCCAGGTGCGGGTGGCGGGGCTCAAGCAGCAGCTGGCCGCAGGCTACCACGAACGGACCGCGGACGGGATGACACCGGAGGACCAGCTGGAGGCGATCTCGGCGATCGTCCGGGGCATGCAGCGCCAGCACAGCGAGTGCCTGCTCGGGGATATCCTGCCGGGATTGTCGCAGGCGGGGATCCAGGTGCTGGACATGGCCGACACGACGGAGGAGGACCGCCAGCACCTGGACCATTACTTCCACAGCCATGTGTTCCCGGTCCTGACCCCCCTGGCGGTGGACCCGGCGCATCCCTTTCCCTACATCAGCAATCTCAGCCTGTCGCTGGCGGTGGTGCTCCGGGACTCCGATGGCGATGAACGGTTCGCGCGGGTGAAGGTCCCCAGGATCCTGCCTCGCTGGGTGCGGCTGGCCGAACCCAATCGGTTCGTCCCCCTGGAGCAGCTGATCGCCGCCAACCTCGAGTCGCTCTTCCCGGGAATCGAAATCCTGGGCTCCTACACGTTCCGGATCACCCGGAACACTGAATACGAGATCGACCACGACGAAGCCGAGGACCTGCTGAGCCTGATCCAGGAGGAGGTGCGTAACCGCCGGTTTGGTGAGGTGACCAGGCTGGAAGTGCATCCCACCATGCCGGCCGAACTCAGGAAGATGCTCCTCGCCGAATTCGCGGAGGAGCAGGAGTCCCGGGTCCCGTGGCTGACGGCGGACGACATCTTCGATGTCAGCGGCCCGATGGACGGCACCGACCTCATGGTCCTGGCGGGGACCGATGTCCCGGCACTCAAGGACCCGCCCTATCACCCCACCACGCCGCTCCGGATCGCCGGGCTGCGCGACATGTTCGAGGTGATCCGGGAGGGAGACGTGCTGCTGCACCATCCCTTCGAGAGTTTCGGCAACTCGGTCGAGCGCTTCATGCAGGCCGCGGTGGACGACCCCAACGTGCTCGCCATCAAGCTTACTCTCTATCGCACCGGCGGCGATTCCAGCATCGCCAAGCTGATGCTGCAGGCCGCCGAGCGGGGCAAGCAGGTCGCGGTGCTGATCGAGCTGCAGGCCAGGTTCGACGAAGAGAGCAATATCATCTGGGCTCAGCGGCTGGAGGATGCCGGGGTGCATGTGAGCTACGGCGTGGCGGGGCTGAAGACCCACAGCAAGGTGATGCTGGTCGTGCGGAACGAGGACGACGGCATCCGGCGTTACGTCCACCTGGGCACCGGCAACTATAATCCCAAGACCTCCCGGCTCTACACCGACTTTGGCCTCTTCACTTGTGACCCCCAGATCGGCGCGGACCTGACCGACCTGTTCAACGTCCTGACCGGCTTCGCGGCCCCGGCCGGGTACCGCAAGCTGATCGTGGCGCCCAACGGCATGCGGGACGCGTTCATCCGGATGATCCGCCGGGAGGGGGAGCAGGCCCGGGAAGGCAAGCCGGCCCGGATCCTGGCCAAGATGAACTCCCTGGTGGACCCGGAGATTATCGTTGCCCTGTACGAGGCGTCCCAGGCCGGCGTCACCGTGGACCTCATCGTCCGCGGAATCTGCTGCCTGCGCCCCGGCCTCCCGGGGGTGAGCGAAAACATCCGGGTCATCAGCGTGGTTGGCCGGTTCCTGGAGCACTCCCGCTCGTACTATTTCCTGAACGGGGGGGCGGAAGAACTCTATATCTCGTCGGCCGACTGGATGCCCCGGAACCTGGACCGTCGGATCGAAGTGGCGGGTCCGGTCGAGAACCCCAACCACCGGGCAACGATCCGGGATATCATGCAGATGATGTGGCGGGATAACCGGCAGGCATGGGAACTGGCCTCGGACGGATCGTACACCCAGCGCTCGCCGGAGCCGGGCGAGGAGGAGCGGGCCACCCACCCCATGCTCATGGCCATCTACCGGGATGGCGGCCGGATCCCGCCCCTGCCCACCTAGTGGACGGTCTCACATGTTTCGATATTCGCTGTCGAACAGCTCACCACGGAGACACCAAGCACACGGGAGGTAGCACGGAGCACCGGCTCAAGAGCCGCAAATCCCAATACCTTGGTGGCAGCATGAAGCTTCTTCGTGCTGCCTTCGTGAACTCCGTGACTCCGTCGTGAATCAGTTCCTTCCCGCCTGATCGGAACTCTGGATACAGTCCACTAGTACTTGAGGCCGGCCGCGTCGGCGAAGTCCTTTAGTTTCTCTTCCGCTTCCGGCGTCAGTGTTTCCGGCATGGTCACCTGGATCTGGACCAGCTGATCGCCCTTCTGCCCGGCCTTTTGAATCCCCAGTCCCTTGATCCGGAACTTCCGCCCCGGTTGCGTTCCCGCGGGAATTCTGAGCACCACTTTCTGGCCATCGAGGGTGCGGACCCGGAGCCGGGTACCCAGGGCCGCCTGGGCCAGGTTGATGGGGACTTCGCAGATCAGGTTGAGGCCGTCCCGCTGGAAAAAGCGGTCTTCCTGGACCTGAAATGTGATGATCAGGTCGCCTGGTGGTGCGCCGGCCCGCCCCGGCTCGCCCTGGCCCTTGAGCCGCACCTTGTTGCCCGTCTCGGTGGCGGAGGGAACCGTGATCATGATTTCGCGCTGAACGCGGAGTTCGCCGGCGCCCTGGCAGACCGGGCAGCGTTCGGACGGGATCTTACCGCGGCCGCGGCACTTGGGACAGGGCCGGCTGACCGCGAAGCCGCCCTGTCCGAACGAGACCGTTCCCCGGCCGTGGCATTCATCGCACACGATGATCTTTGCCCCGGGCGCGGCACCGCTGCCGTGACAGTTGGAACAGCTTTCAGTCATAGGGAGGATCACCGGTACCTTGCCGCCCAGCGCGGCGACCCGGAACGGCACTTCGACCACCGCCTCCAGCGATTCGCCCCGGGACTCCTCCTTGCGGCCCCGGCCGAAGATGGAGGAAAAAATGTCGCCGAGCCCGAACCCGTTGATATCGCCGTAGTCGAAAGCCTCCTCCGCCCCCGGCTGGCCGGCCGGCCGGCCGGGACCCCGCGCGCCCGCCCCCTGGCGGCGAAACGTGTCGAAGGCACCCAGTTTCCTCATCTGGTCATACTGCTTCCGCTTGTCGGCGTCGGAGAGCACGCTGTGCGCCTCCGAGATCTCCTTGAAGCGGTCGGCGGCCTGGGTGTTGTTCGGATTGGCATCCGGATGGTACTGCTTGGCCAGCCGCCGGTAGGCCTTCTTGATTTCGGCCGGCGAGGCGGTTTCCGGGACGCCCAGGACCTGATAGAAGTCCTTGTCGGCCACTAGGACTGGCCCTGGTCGGAGTAGACCTGCACCCGGGCCGGCCGGATCAGGGTGCCTTTAAACGAGTAGCCGGATTGGAAGGTCGCGCTGACCGAGTGGTCCTGTTCCGGGCTGGGCGGCGGGAGCGTGGACACGGCCTCATGCCTGGTCGGATCGAACGGCTGCCCCGCCGGGTCGATCCGTTCCAGTCCGCTGGATTCGAGTTCCTTGCGCAGTTTCCGGTTGATCATCACGGTGGCATCGTAAAGCGGGCCGGTCTGCTCGGCGCTGGCTTCGCCCGCGACCAGCCGGTCGAGGTCGTCCAGCACATCCAGCATCCGCATCACGAACGCCGCCTGAGCCCGGTCCGTCAGCTCGACCCGCTCCCGGGCGACCCGCTTCCGGAAGTTGTCGAACTCCGCCGCCAGCCGAAGCAGCTTGTCCCGGCTATCATCGAGTTCGCGGGTCAGCCGGGCCGCCCGTTCCTCGAGCGGTTCCATCGGCAGACCGCTGCCCCCTGTCGAAGGCTGGTGCAACTCCCCAACCTCCGCCACTTCGGCATCAGCCGTCACGGTCCGGTCGTCGGTCGCCCCGTCGGCCTGGACCACTTCTTCGGTAACCTTATGTTTGTTCTTCACTTGGCTTGCTCTCTTCGAGGAAGGCGAGTCGAAAGATAATAGCAACCGTCGTACCGCCCACGTCAGCCACCATGGCAGTCCCTAACCTGCGATCATCCCGTATAGCTGGAACAGCGCCGCCTGCGCGGCCCGGGTCCGGATTTCTTCCCGGGAGCCGGGGAAGACATAGGAGCGGGCCTGAATTTCGCCGCCGGCAAGGCTGGCGTACCAGACCAGGCCAACCGGCTTTCCCGGGCTGCCGCCGCTGGGACCGGCGATCCCCGTGATCGCCATTGCCAGGGTAGCGCCAAAGCGCTCCGCCACGCCGTGAGCCAGCGCCCGGCAGACCGGCTCGCTCACGGCGCCGTGCTCCCGGATCAGGGCCGGATCGACGCCCAGGTGGGCGGTCTTCACGGCATCGCTGTAGGCGATGACGCCTCCCTCGAAGACATCGGAACTGCCGGGAATCGCCGTGAGCCGGCCCCCCAGGAGCCCGCCGGTACAGGACTCGGCCACCGCGAGCCGGTTTCCCGTGGCGCGGGCAGCGTCGAGCACCCGGGCCGCCAGGTCTGCGGTCCCTTCGGCATAGATGTACCGGCCCGCCCTCTCCTGGACCCGGTGGGCGGCGGCGGCCAGGCATTCGGCCGCCCGGTCCGGTCCCAGGTCCCACGCGGTGAGGCGCAGGTCCACCCCCAGGAGACCGGGGAGGTAGGCCAGGGACACCGGCGCGATCGGGGCATCGATATCATCCAGCAACTCGGCGAGCGTCGACTCTGCGATCCCGGTGGTCCGGAGGGTGCGCGACTGGATGACCGACCCTGAGGCCCTGGCGGCCAGCCGGGGAACCACCTCGCCGGTCATCAGGCCCCGCATTTCCACCGGAACGCCGGGCAACAGGATGGCCAGCCCCGGTTTGCCCTCGAGCCAGAGTCCGGGCGCGGTTCCGCGCGGGTTGGGCAGCACCGTGGCGCCCCGCGGAACCTCGGCCTGGCACCGGTTGCTCACGGCCAGGGGACGGCCGTAGCGGGCGAAACGTGCCTCCAGTTCCTGCCAGATCTCGTCCCGGAATTCCAGGGGGAGCCCGAACAGGCCGGCCACGCTTTTCTTGGTGATGTCGTCGCGGGTGGGTCCCAGCCCGCCGGTGGTAATGACGGCCCCGGTGCGGGCCAGCGCATCGGCGAGGGCGGACTCGATAGTGCGGGGGTGGTCGGGGATGGCGGTGCGGCGGGCAACCCGGACGCCGGCGGGTGCCAGCAGCTGGGCGATCTCGGCGCTGTTGGTATCGACGGTGAACCCCAGCAGCAGTTCAGTGCCGATCGTGAGGATTTCTATATCCATGCATCCTGGCCGCCCCTCGCGGGGCCATGGCAGCGCCCGGGTCTGTCGTGCGTTCCGTTATTTTTCGGAGAACAACGAGCGATACCGGTAGATGTACACGAAGAACGAATACACCGTCAGCGCCGCGGCGAGGGCGAGCGCCACCGCCACGAAGCCCCCGTGGAAATCATTCCACCAGGCGGCGAAGCGGTTGTGCTCCCACCCCATGGGTTTGCGGGCATCGCGGAAGGCGAACCAGAGCATGACCGCGCCGATGAAGACGTTCTGGATGACGGTCTTGAGCTTGCCGGGCCCGGCGGCGGTGATGACCACGCCGCGGCGGCGGGCCCACCAGCGGAACCCGGTCATGGCCAGCTCCCGCCCGATCAGCAGGCCGCAAACCCAGAGCGGAATGCTGCCCCAGAATGGTATCCCGTAGTCCTCCTGGCGGGCCCGGCTGATGAAGTAGATGGGGATCAGGGTGGCGAAGAGCAGCAGCTTGTCGGCGATGGGATCCAGGAACTTGCCCAGGTCGGTGATCTGGTTCCGGCTGCGGGCGATGTAACCGTCGAAGACATCGGAGATCGCGGCAGCCAGGAAAATGACGAAGGCAATGAGCTTGGGCCAGTATCCGGCGATAAACGGCAGGAGCGCGATGACCGGGGTGAAGGAAATCCGGATCAGCGTAATGACGTTGGGAAGGTTCCACATAGCCGCAATCTAAGCGGGACCGGGATGGAAGCCAGATAAGCAGCAGCGAGGCGGTGCGCGGCAGGCCGTGGGCAGTTCCTCCCCAGGCCCACCGCGTTCGGATGGCTAGCCCAGGCTCTTCAGTACCAGCTTGCTGATGGACTTGAGGGTGTCAAAGACCCCGTCCCCGTTCAGGGCGACGGCTTCGTAGAAAGGCGCCCGCTCGATCCACTCGCCGTCCTGCTGGTAGACCAGGAACTCTCCCGGCACGTTGGGATCGGGCATCGTCCGCTGCCGAACCGGGTCGCTCACCGGCCAGCCGGGATTGAGCGCGGCCTGCAGTTCGCCGATCGGGGCAGCGTTGGGGAGGTCGCGCTTGTTGTACTGGATGACGAAGGGCATCCGGGTCAGATCGTACCCGTGTTCCGCCATGTTGTCGTAGAGGTTCTGCATGGACTCGATGTTGGCTTCCATCCGCTCGATCTGGCTGTCGGCGACGAACACCACGCCGTCCACGCCCTTGAGGATGAGCTTGCGGCTGGCGTTGTAATACACCTGGCCCGGGACCGTGTACAGGTGGAACCGGGTCTTGAAGCCGCGGATGGTGCCGAGATCCACCGGCAGGAAGTCGAAAAACAGGGTCCGCTCGGTCTCGGTCGCCAGCGAGATCATCTTGCCGCGGGCGCCGGGGGCAACCTTCCCGTAGACGTGTTCCAGGTTGGTCGTCTTACCGCCCAGCCCGGGGCCGTAATAGACCAGCTTGCAGTTGATCTCGCGGGCCGCGTGATTGATCATCGACATGAGAAGCGGAGTCCTTTCTCAGCCGAACAGCTTGTCAATTTCATCTTCAGCATCACCCAGGAAGCCGGTTTCCACATGGGATCGTCCAGCGCCGTCCTGGCTGAACATCCCTTCGAAGACCTTGTTCAGTTCGCCCACGGTATTCTTGACCCGCAGCTTGACCAGCCCGAGCGTGGTACGGTTGTCGAACAGCACGACCAGGATGACCCGGCGGGCGATATCCGCCAGGTACATGGATTCCTTCTCTCCCTGGTGAAACAGGGCCCCGAACTCGGGCTCCCCGATCATCTTGGCCAACTGGTCGTTGGCGCTGAAGTCGGCGGCGGTAAGGGAGGCGAACGCGGTCGGATCGAAGGTGGGAGGCTCGCCGGCGGTGGTGATCATCTGCCCGGTGCGGTCAACGATCAGCGCGGTCCGGGCCCCGGACTCACGCAGGAATTCGACCAGGATGACCTGGATGCTCCGGGCATCTTCTTCACGGAAGGACCAACTGGAAGCGCCTGACATCACCCTCCTGCCTTGGTAGTTCCGAGCATGGTTTCCATCCGGCGCAGGACCGCGGCGGCGCGCCGGCGCAGCATCGGCTGCGTCTCCCAGGCGAGATAGTCCCGCAAAAGCCGAACCGTGTCGATCTCCACCTGCCCCTGGAGGTAGGCCAGGGCCGAGAGCCGGCGCAGCGGCTGCCCGCTGAAGAGGTCGTTCCGACTGCGAACCAGGTGGTGCCGCCCGGCGAACCAGCCGGCCGTGAGTCCCAGCAGGCCCGCGCCAAAGAACAGGAAACTGCGGGAGCGCATGGCTAGCGAACCTCCTGCCGCTCGAGCAGGGCATGTGCCAGTGTCACCCCATCCACGAACTCCAGGTCGCCGCCCATGGGAAGCCCCCGGGCCAGGCGGGTCACCTTGACGCTCATACCGGACAGCAGTTGCTGGATGTAGGTGGCGGTGACCTCGCCCTCCATGGAGGGATTGGTCGCCAGGATGATCTCCGTCACGCCATCGTGCTGAACCCGGTGCATCAACTGCCGGATCCGGAGCGCCTCCGGGCCCACCCCGCTCAATGGGTCCAACCGACCGCCCAGCACGTGGTAGCGGCCCCGGAACCCGGTAGCCCGGTCCAGGACCCCGACGGCGGACGGCTCCTCGACCACACAGACCACCGCCGGATCCCGGCGGGGATCCTGGCAGAATTCGCAGGTGTCCGTTTCGGCCGGTGTCCCACACACTCCGCAGGGCCGCACCCGCTCGGCCACGGCCGCGAGGACCGTGGCCAACCGCACCGCTTGTTGTGGAGACTGCTGCAGCAGGTGAAAGGTCAGGCGCTGGGCCGTCTTCCGGCCGATGCCTGGCAACCGGGCAAATTCGGTGATCAGGTCCTCAATCGCGGGCACCGGTCAGAGCGGCATGTTGAAAGGGAACGGCTGCACCTTTCGCATTTCCGCCTGGAGTACTTCCTGGGCCCGGCGCTGCGCCTCGGCCACCGCGGAGGTGACCAGATCGGAGAGGAACTCGGCATCCCGGTCCTCGAAAGCCGCCGGATCGATGGTGATGGACCGGACGGTGCCCCGGCCGTCGGCCGTGACTTTGACCAAACCCGCCCCCGCCGAAGTCTCGATGGTGCGGGATGCAAGTTCGGTCTGGATCTCCTGCAGCCGGCCCTGCATCTGCTGGCCCAGCTGAAACAACTGCTGTAGGTCTGCCATGAATCCGTAAGTTCCTGTCAAATCGTAAAATAGGCGCGCATCCGGAGGGGGCAAGTGGTCCCGTGAGCCAAGGCGCCAGGGCTGGATGCACCACCGGACCCCTGGCCCCCGTTGCCCCTCAGTCCACGATCTCCAAATCTAACTCATCGGCGGCGGCATCGAGGGCCGGATCCTTCTTCCGCAGCGTCTTAAGCCGCTCCGCCCTGGCCCCGGCATCCGACATCCGCTTTGGCCGGGGTGCGGAATCCTCGGGTAATGGAGTAGCCGAACCCACCTGGAAGGTGACCGGGGCCGCGACGAAGCGGACCAGGATTGCCTCCACGATACCGCGCTGCCGATTGAGCCGCTCGGCGATCAGGGGATTGGGGTCCAGCAACTCCACCGTGAGCCTGGGAGGAGCCGCCTCGATCGGTCGGCTGGCGCCCAGGGCCTCGCCCAGGAAGGGACTTTCCTTGCGGGCCTCCGCCACCACAGCGCCCCACGCCTCCTCCAGGGCGGACACGGTGAACGGCACCGGGTCGGCCGACAAACCCGGTCCCGGGGGCGGGGGCAGGGGAACCGCCTCCGGCGCCTCGGTGGGCACCGGCGGGGTGGGCGCGGGCTCCCGGGTCGCTCGGGGCTCGGGCCGGGCAGATGGCGCGGGAAGGATGGGCCGGCGGGGCGCGTTCGGTTCCCCGCCGGTATTCCGAGCGGGCGGAGTGGCCCCATCCCCCAGCTGGGCCAGGACCCGTTCCAGGTCCACGACCTGATCCATCAATGTCCAGCGAAGCAGGAGCGTCTCAACCATCAACCGCGGGTTCGCGCTGCGCCGGATCCCCTGCTCCTGGTCGGCCAGCAGCTTGAGCATCCGCAGGACATCGCCGGCGGCCAGCCGGGTGCGATAGTGGTCCAGCTGCTGGCGCATGGCTTCGGTGAGACCCTCCGGGTCCGAGCCCAGCTGGAGCATCAACAGCGACCGCAGCATCTCGGCGGCCCCGTTCATGAACTCGCCCAGGTCGGCGCCACCCTGGGTCAGCCGCTCGACCAGCGGGAAGACCGCCTCGGGGCGGCGCTCGGCGACCATCGCCAGGACTTCGCCGTAGAGTTCGTCGTCCACCAGGCTGAGAATGGACCGGACGCTTTTCACGGTCAGCTCGCCGTCGCCGAAGCTGAGACACTGGTCGAGCACCGAGAGGGCATCCCGCATCCCGCCATCGGCGCCCCGGGCAATGAGGGTCAGCGCATCGTCCTCCGCCCGGATTCCCTCTGCCCGGGCCACCTCCCGGAGGCGCTCGCGAATGGCGGCCGGCCCGATCCGGCGGAAATCGAAGCGCTGCAGCCGCGACATCACCGGGGCCGCCGCCTGCGCAATCTTCTGCGGCTCGGTGGTGGCGAAGACAAACACCACGCCGGGCGGCGGCTCTTCCAGGATCTTGAGAAGGGCGTTCCACGCCTCCCGGGTGAGCATGTGGGCCTCGTCCACGATGTACACCTTGTAGTGGCCGGGCTGGGACGCCGCGTACATCGCCCGCTCGCGCAGTTCCCGGGCATCGTCCACCCCCCGGTTGCTGGCGGCGTCAATCTCCACCACGTCCAGGTTGGCGGACCCGGCCCAGATCCGGGCACAGTTGACGCACTCGCCACAAGGCTCGCCGGGCGGATCCATCTCCTCTTTCCGCTCGCAGTTCAGGGCCATGGCCAGGATCCGCGCCGCGGTGGTCTTCCCCACCCCGCGAGGGCCGGTCAGCAGGTATCCGTGCCCCACCCGGTTTCGGGCGATGGCACCGCGGAGCACGTTGGCCACGTGGTCCTGCACGATGAGATCGGAAAATTTCCGGGGACGGTACTTCCGGGCGAGCGCGATTGCCATGGCAAGGAAGATAGACGGTCCGGGGGGAGGGGGAAAGAAAAAGGGGGTGGCAGGGATCCCCCCCTCCCTCCCCCCGGGCCCCTCGCCGCTTTTGCGTAAGCCCCATCACGGACAGCCTAACCGGCACTTCGCAACATCCATACGTCTCCAGCGAGGATCGTATGAGCATCTCTCTCAAGGCGGCCCACCTCAAGCGATACCGGGACATCGCCCGGTTGTTCATCAAGTACGGGCGTTCCGACCTGGTCGCGTCGGCGGGCATGAATGGCGACCTGGTGCCGCCGGTCCCGCAGGACGTCCCGGTGCCGGCCGCCGAGGAACTGGCGACCGACCTGGAGAAAATGGGGCCCACGTTCATCAAGCTGGGCCAGCTGCTGTCCAGCCGGGGGGAGATTCTGCCGCCGGCCTACCTTACCGCCCTGGAGCGGCTGCAGGACGACGTGGAACCCTTTCCCTTCTCCGACGTGGAGAAGATCGTCACCGAGGAACTGGGCGCCCGGCTGTCCAAGGCCTTTTCATTCTTCGATTCAACCCCGCTGGCCGCCGCCTCCCTGGGCCAGGTGCACCGGGCGGCGCTCCGGGACGGCCGGGCGGTGGTAGTCAAGGTCCAGCGCCCCGGCATCCGGGAGCGGGTGGTCGAGGACCTCGACGCCTTTGACGAGATCACCACGCTGCTGCTCAAGCATACCAGCCTGGGAGAGCGCTACGACCTCGCCGGGATCATGGACCAGTTCCGCAAGTCGCTGCTCACCGAACTGGATTACCGGCGGGAGGCGGCCAACCTGCTCCGGCTGGGACAGAACCTCCGGTCATTCGAGCAGATCGTTGTCCCGGCCGCGGTGGATGACTACACCACGACCAGGATCCTCACCATGGACTACGTGAGCGGCAAGAAGATCACCGCGCTGAGTCCTCTGACCCTGATCGAGGTGGACGGCGAGGAACTGGCGGAGAGCCTCTTCCGGGCCTACCTCAAGCAGATCTTCGTGGACGGGTTTTTTCATGCCGACCCTCATCCGGGCAACGTCTTCCTGACCGAGGACTACCGGATCGCGCTGCTGGACCTCGGCATGGTCGCCACCATTCCGCCCCGGATGCAGGAACACCTGCTCCAGATGGTGCTGGCGATCGCGGAGGGACGCAGCGACGAAACCGCCGACTTCGTGCTCAAACTGGGCGAGACGACCGAGCACCTGGACGAGCGGGAGTTCCGGCGCCGGGTGGCGGAGCTGGTCAGCGCCAGCCATGGCGCCAGCATCGGGGAACTCAAGGTGGGCCGCATATTCCTCGAGATGTCCCACTATTCGGCCGAGACCGGGGTGCGGCTCCCGCCGGAACTGACCTTGCTCGGCAAGGCGCTCCTCAACCTGGATGGCATCGGCCGCACCCTGGCTCCGGAGTTCGACCCCAATGCGTCCATCCGGAGAAACTCGGCCCGGCTGATGAACCAGCGGATGATCAAGAGCCTGTCGCCGGGCAGCATTTTCAGCAACGTGATCGAAATGAAGGAAATGGTGGACCGCCTGCCGGGACGGGTGAACAAGATCCTGGACCACGCGGCCAACAATCAGCTGGGGCTCAAGATCGACACGGGAATCGACTCAGCCCAGTTCATGGTCGGGCTGCAGAAGGTGGCCAACCGGATCACCATCGGCTTGATCCTGGCGGCGCTGATCGTCGGGGCGGCGTTGCTGATGCGGATCGAGACGAGCTTCAGGATTTTCGGCTATCCGGGGCTGGCCATGCTGTGTTTTCTCGGGGCGGCCGGCATCGGGCTGGCCCTGTTGCTGCATATCGTGTGGCAGGACGTGTCGGAGAGCGAAAGCAGGAAAGGACGGAGACAATGAAGGAAGAGTGCCCCAGGCACCCCGAAGCGACACCAGACATCGCTTAGCGCTGCTACCGGCAAGGTCCTGACGCGATTCGCGCGCCAGCGCCCTTCGGACCTGGGGCGAGGGAAAAGTAACGGCCCAGGGGGCGATCGGCCAGTGGTCCCCAGCGGGTTAGTGCCCCACACCCCTCAATTCGCTCAATCCGCCACCTGCTCGAACCGCAGATTGAGCACCGGGTACTCCCGCCACCCGTCAAAGTCGAAGTGCCACCACTCTTCCGCATACACGGTAAAGCCCTGGGCCTCCATCGCGGTACGCAGCAGCTCTCGATGCCAGCGCTGCCGTGCGGTGCCCCCGGGGTACCCCGGCAGGCTGCGGGGGGTGGCCTCGTCGTAGGTTCCCACCATTTCCACCGGCGCGCCAGTCTCGAGGTCGTAAAGGGTCAGGTCCACGGCCGCGCCCCGGTTGTGCCGCGATCCGTTGGCCGGATCAGCCACCAGCCAGCGGAGGGAATCGGGGGTGGCATCCCAGAACACGCGGGTGACGTACCAGGGCCGGTAGGCATCGTGAATCAGCAGGCCGTAGCCCTGGTCCCGGAGCCAGCGGTGGGCCCGGAGCAGGGCTTCCCCGGCCGGCCGCTGAAGTAATGCGCGCGCAGCGGAGTAGAACGTGGTGCCCAGGAAGTTGTTGGTCGTGGCGTATCTGATGTCGAACCGGATGGTCGCGTCCAGGGTGGCGAGGTCCACCAGGTCCGGCGCCCGAAGACCGCCGGGCTGGACCGGCGGAGTGGCGGCCAGCGCCTCCTGCAACAACATGGGCACCGGACGAACCGGGGTGACCTGGAGTTGCCCGTTCGCTTCGGGGCCGACCGACCGGCGGGGAAACTCGATGCCATTCAGGCTGACCGATATTCCCCTGCCCTCCGCGTCCCGGCGAACCACGAGGCGCTCCCCGGCGTATAAGCCGCGGGGTGGCAATCGGAAGACCGAATCGGACAGCTCCTCGAGCGGGAAGGCGAAAAACCACTCGATCAGCACCCGGAGTCGCCCGAGGTCCTCGTAGAGGTAAAGGACGTTGTGGTCCCACCCGTATTCACCGATGAGTCCCGCCCAGCGGGCGGGGACCTCGGGAGGAAACGGGGGGGGCGCCCTGGTGAAGAATTGCTCTCCGAACGCGATGGAGCTGTCGGTGAGCGGCGAAAAGGCGTTACCGAACTCCCGGACATCGTCCACCACGAGGTCGGGACCGGAGGCGCGCAGCGCGACCGCCACTCCGCCCGCCGGGACCAGGGCCAGGCCATCGGGCCGCTCCAGCAACTCGAAACGCCGCTGGCCGTGGAAATAGTGGCCTCGCATGGCACGGGCGCGCCCGGGCGGAATCGGCTCGGTCTGCAGCGGTTCGGGAAGCGGACCCCCGGCCCGCTCCGCCCGCATGGCGCGCAGCGCGAACGCGCCGAGGCGCTCCAGCACCTGGTTGGAGAACTCGAGATTGGCAATGACCACGACGCCGAGTTTTTCCGCGGTCAGGCCGTGCAGCTCAGTGGAGAAGCCGTAAACCGCCCCGCCGTGGCTCACGTGCGGGCTGCCTTCGAAAGGGCTCACCCCGAACCCCAGTCCAAAAAAGGAGCCGGCCTCGAACTGGGGCCGCCACATCTGCTCCAGTGCGGCCGAGTCCACCAGCGGGGTATCCGCCACGGTCCCCCGGCGAAACAGGAAGCTGAGGAAGCGGGCCAGGTCCACGGCGGTGGAACGCAGGCCCGCCGCAGGCTCGATTCCCCACTCGAAGTCAGGCGCCCCGAAGCGGCGTCCGTCCACCGTCCACATCGTGCCGGCAGCCGCCTCGCCCGGCAGGACCGGGGGCCCGAAGGCCGACCGGCTCATCCCGATCGGCCCGAGGAGGCGTTGGGCCATGACCCGGTCAAACGGGGCCCCGGCGGCCACCTCGAGCACCCGCCCGGCGACGGCGTAACCGGCGTTGGAGTACTTGACGGTGCTCTCCGGAGGAAACACCAGGGTGGTGCCGTTGAGACTGGCCACGGTCGCGGCGAGCGTCGCGGGCGCCGGGGTGAAGTAGTTGCCCACCGGGGGTTCGTGCACCAGGCCGGAGCGATGCGCCAGCAGTTGCCGCAATGTTACCGGGCGCGACCCAGGGTTTCCGGGGTTGAAGCCAGGGAGATAGTCCGTAACTGGCCGGTCGAGGCCCAGCCCGCCCGTTCCCACCTCCTGCATGACACCGAGCGCGGTAAACAACTTGGAGACGGACCCTACCCGGTAGATGGTCTGGGCGGTCGCGGGAAGGCTGTCGGCCGGGCGGGCGGTCCCGAAACCGCGCGCCCACACAATCCGCTGGTCCTCCACCAGGGCGATGGAGAGACCGGGGATCGCCTTGTCGGCCATTTCATGGACGATGAACCGGGTGACCGCCGCCGCAGTCTGGGAGTAGGACGGGGCCGCCGGGATGGAATCCTGGCCGCCCGCCGGCCCGGCGCTTGCCAGCAGGATGGACACCAGGGCGAAACACCGGCGGCGGCGGGGGCCGCACGGCGCCCTGTGATGGCCGCCACACACCGGGCGCGCCCATCCGGGGTAGGTTGGGATCATCATTGCCGTCCGCCGTTTTCTGCCAAATCAGGAGTGAAGAACATGCCCAGGGAAGTGCCGCGCCGTCGCGCCAGTGATCGGGACCAGCACGCCGAACCGGGACTCATGTTCGGGCTGGATTGGGCTCGCGAGGACGAGTCGCCGGCCAGCTTCGACCCGCAGGCGCCGACCCCCGACCGCCGCGAACGCAGTCTGGACTGGGCCGGAGATGACCGCCGGGCCCGGCGGACAGGCTCCTAGCGGCCGGTCCCCAATAATACCGCGTTGGTCACCAGCCTGGCGGTCCCGCGCCAGAACCCCCGGAACAGGGGGTTCTCCGCGAAAACTACCACCGATCCGCGACCGACGTTTTCGACCGCGGCCCACACCGAGCCACGAAGCAGCTTCTCGGTGTTTCCGGGCCACGTGAACCCGGCAAGGGTCAGGTCGGAGCCCACAAAGACGACCGGGTTATCTCCCTTCTCCGAGGGCTTGAGCAGCCGGCCGGTATCCAGGAACACGGGAAGCACATCCCGGGCATACCCCATGGTGAGCCAGTGGGTCTGGTCGAGGGAGGCCCGGAAGATGGCGCCGGGAATGCGGACCGGGGTGCGGCTCGCCCCCGCGCTGGGCGACACCAGCGGGGGCGCCGGCCGGCTGCTCAGGCTCACCGTCGTATCGGCCCCGGGCAGCTTGGTCTTATCGGTTTCGTCCTCGCCCAGCGGCACCACGGTGGTGAGGGAGATCTCCTTGCGGCTCAGCACCTCGACCGCGCCCCCCACGGCGAGAATGCTGCCGCCGCTTCGCACCCAACTCTTCAACCGTTCTGCCCCGCTCTCGCCGAGTTCCCGCCAGATCCGGCTGGAAGACCCGCCCGGAAGAATCAGGACGTTGTATCGGTCGAGGTCCATCCCGCTGATGGCCGAGAGCCGCACCGGCGTGACCGGGTAGCGCAGCTCCTGCTCGAAGTAATACCAGAAGTCTCCAAAGGTCGTCTGGTCGAGTCCATCATCCGCCGCGAGCAGGACCCGGGGCGTCCGCAGGCTGACGACGCTTTCGCTGCCCACCCCGGTGTTGCCGGTATCGGCGAAGGCCGACTGCACGGCGGTCACCTGGGCGCCGGTCTCCATGGCCAGCGCCGCGATCCGCTCGTGGATGCCCACAGGATTTCGTTGCAGCCGCACCACGAACGTACCCCGCGGCCAGGCGGCGCCATCGGCGACGAGAGGCGCGGTGGCGACGGCGACCTTGAAATCCTCGCGCAGGAGCTGCATCGCGAGCCGGGCACCCGCCTCCGATCCGTTGGTAAACACGTAGGCCGAGCGGGCCCGCCCGGTTACGGTCCCCGGCGGCAGGCTGTCATCCACCGCCACCCGACGCCCGCTGACCGGCGCGGCCTCGTCGGTGTGCCAGGCGTCGAGACCCAGCGTCAGCGGCAGCGCCCATGCCGTGATGTCGTAGAATTCGTAGCCTTCCTGGGCGGCTTCCTCGCCCCGGATCCGGTTGCGTTCGAAGCGGCCCAGCTGACGCTGGGCGAACCCGCTGTCCATCAGCGGCCGCGGTTCCAGGATGGCGGTGGCCAGCCGGGCCTCCGGCTGGTCGAGATCCACCACGTAGCTGCCGGCCGGAATGACCTGCCGTCCCGCCGGACCGCCCAGGTAGGACGTGGCCCGGGCCAGGGCGACCGGGGCCTCGGTGCGTATCACCTCGATGTGCTGGCGGGACAGCAGGCTTGCCAGCCAGTGGGCGCGAGCCGGGTCGCCGGCGCCGCCAAACACGATGCGCCGGAGCGGCCGTCCCCGCGCCTCCGCCATGCCGGTGGCGTGGAAGGCGTGGTAATCCTGGAGCAGCGCCGCCCGGTTGGCCGCCGCCGTGGCCAGGGTGGCCAGGGAAGCGACATAGTGATGCGCGATGCCCATCTCGAAGCTGGTCCAGGTCCCGTCGTCCTTGCGCTTCCGAAGCTCCGGCCCCCCGTCGGTCTCATACGTCATCCCG
Source organism: uncultured Gemmatimonadales bacterium (assembly GCA_963795085.1). Lineage (GTDB taxonomy): Bacteria > Gemmatimonadota > Gemmatimonadetes > Gemmatimonadales > GWC2-71-9 > DASYPP01. The sequence goes on from CAWCFX010000003.1 coordinate 307,790, forward strand.
ATGGCCCCGCTCAGGGTGGGCCATTCGTCCACGTAGCCGGGGTAGAAGAAATCGAACACGTCCCGCACGTAGTACTGCCAGCCGTAGCGGTCGAAGGCGTTCCCGTTGTTGCGGCCAAACCGTTCGAACCACTGAAGGGTCGATGCCGGCAGGTTGCGGTTGGTCGGCTGGGTGACCGGGGGGAAGAAATATTGACTGGTCGTGCTGTGCAGGTCCACGACTACCTGGGGCCGCCACCGCGTCATCACGCCGGCGAGGGCACGCGATTCCAGCTGCGACTGGGCCAGCAGGTCCCGGTTCATGTCGAACCGGTAATGGTTGTACCGGCCCCAGATGCTCCAGGGTTCGGTCTGTTCCAGCGCCGCCGGCTCGTCGGTGTTGACGGCGACCGAATTGTACCACGCGGCGAACCGCTCGTGCCCATCGGGGTTCTGCGACGGATTGATGAGGACGAGGGTCTGCCGGAGGATCTCCAGGGTCGCCGGCTCGTCGCTCGCCAGCAGTTGATACGCGGTCTGCATGGCCGTCTCGAAGCCGGCCGGTTCATTGCCATGCACCGAGTGGGACAGCAGGACCACGGCGGGCAGCCCCTCGGCGACGGATCGGGCGTCAGCGGCGGTCGTCGCCCGCGCATCGGCCAGCCGGGCCAGCCCGGCGCGGATCTGGTCCAGCCGGGCCAGGTTTTCCGGCGCCGAGATGATCAGCAGCCGCATCACTTTCCCCTCGGCGGTCCGGCCCATCACCTCGGTCCGGACCCGCTCCGGCGCCGCCGCCATCATCCGGTCCAGCACCCCCTGCTGCTGGTGATACATCGTGTGCCGGGCGCCAATCCGGTATCCCAGGAGGCTTTCCGGGCGAGGCACGGCGGCGCGGTAGGGACCCCGATCGTAGAAATCGAACTCCTGGGCCGCCAGCGGGGTGGCCAGGGAGAGGGCGATGGCGAGGGCAATGAGTCGGGGCATGGGGGGCAAAGGGGGCAAAGGGGCAAAGGGGCAAAGGGGGCAAGGGCAAGGGGCCAGAGGGTATGGGGGTACGGCCCGCTTGCCCCCTGTCCCCCTGGCCCTCTTACGTCAGGATCGCCTGCTGCTGCTGCTGACGGGAGCGCAAATCCCAGGTTTCAGCCACGACGCCGCCGAGCAGGAACACGATGGCGGTGTACCAGACCCAGAGCACGAAGAGAATCATGGCACCCAGGTTGGCATCGAGAGTGAACTGGCTGTTCTGCACGATGCGCCCAAGGTACAGCCCGAAGAGACGCTTGGCCACTTCGAAGGCGATCGCCGTAAAGCTTGCGGCCACCATGGCGGCCCGCCAGGGCAGCCGCCGGATAGACGCGTAGCGGTAGATCACGAAGAAGAGGACGATCGAGAATCCTACCGTGAGGACCTCCCCCAGCATCCGGCCCAGGGTGGTGAAAAAGAACGCGGTCAGCGGGGTCTCGCCCTCGGCCTGCCGGGGCAGGATGGACAGCAGGGTGCTCAACACGGTGTTGAGCAGGAACAGCAGGATGACCGCCACGACCATGGAGACATCGCGCAGCTTGGCGAGAAGGTAGTTTACCAGGAAATGCCGCCGCACGGTCCGCACCGAGACATCGTACAGAAAGTTGAGGGCGGTGCGGATGCCGGCGAAGAGGCGGGTACTGAACCAGATGAAACTGGGCAGCGCGTACAGGGTAAGCTTGCCCCGGTTCTCGGTCACCTTGGCCAGCAGCGCCTCGACCACGGCGAATGGATCGTTGCCGCCCACCAGGGTGTGGGCGGGCAGAAATGGCTGCAGCAGCTGGTGAATGTCCACCGTGGAGGAGTTGCCCTGCAGCTCGGCCAGGTAGGTCAGCGCCACCAGGAGCAGCAGGATAAAGGGGACGGCGGCCAGCAACGCGTCGAAGGTCAGCGCGCTGGCCAGGAAGGGGACGTTGTTTTCGTCGGCGGCCTGCAGAGTGCGCCGGACGAACCCGCGGAGGCTGCGGTGCCAGCCTCCCAGGACGATACTGGTCAGGCGGTGGGCTCCTGGGCGCGGGGGCCCCGGCGGCGGGCGCGGGCCTGTTCCAGCCGGCGTTCCAGCTCTTCCCGGGCGCCACCCCGCTGCGTGGTCGGCTCCAGGTCGGGCGCGCCGTCCTCGTCGGCATAATCGAGGTCGTCGGGGGCGTCCACGGCCAGGTCATCCGCGGGGAAGCCCGCGGCCGGGCTGACCCGGTTCCGGCTGGACAACTTCTCGCCCAGCTCGTCCACCTTCTCTTCGGCCATCGCCCGCACCTTGCGGAGCCGGCGCTTGAGGCCTCGGCGGGTTTCCTCTCCGCTCTGCGGCGCGTACAGCAGGGCCAGTCCGGCGCCGATCATCGCACCCAGCAGGAGCGCCTTGACCGAGGTCCCGCCCCGCTCCACGAACACGATCTTGCGGCCGTCGTCGTCATCGTCATCGAAAAACATGGGGATCTATTCTCCAGCTTCGGCGTCGTCCACCGCGGTGACGAGGGCCGGCTTCAGGGAAGCGTGCGGTTGCAGCGGAGCGTGAATGAACTCGTTCACCAGGGTGATGGTGCCATTGACGTTGAGCTGCTCGAAGAGAAACGCAAAGGTCTTCTCCAGGTCCTTCGCAATGGCGGCGCGAACGTCCTCGGGCAGCGACCAGAATTCCTGCTTGAAGGGGCCGATCGCCTTTTTCCGCGCCTTGTAGTAAAACTGTTCGTCGGAGTCGCCGGCCTTGAAATCGCTCTGGGCATTCTCCTTGACCCACGCCTTGATACGGGAGACCATCTCGGCCGGGAGGCTGGGATGGTCGAACACGATGTTCTGGAAATTGGTGGCGAGGTGGATCTCGGCGGTCTCGATCCGGGGGAAGTTGCCAAAGGCGTTGGAGGGCAGCGTGCTGGCACCGTGCTGCACCGCGCCGGAGAGGCCGTATTCCTCGCGGGCCACCCGGGAGAGGGCCGCCAGCGCCTCGAGGTCGAGCTTGACGTCGGCGATGCTGCCGTCCGGCAGCACGACGCCACCGTGGGAGGTGCCGGTCTGCACCGAGATCTTGGTGATCCCTTCGTAGTCGCCCAGCGCCGCGAGGGCCCGGTTGTAACCCTGCATGAACGCGTGCAGTTCCTCCACGGTGCTGTTCTTGTGTCCGACCTCGCCGATCTCGGCGCCCACCGAGACGGACACGCCTTCCGGTTCCTGGTCCCGGATGAACTGGGTGATTTCGGCGGCGTGCTGGTAGTTGAGCCGCTGCTGCTCGTCCAGCGTGGGCCGGGAGAGATCCACCAGGGTGGATGTGTCCACGTCGATGTTGTAGAAACCGGCGCCGACCTCCTCCCCGATCAACTTCTTCACCTCGCCCAGTTCTCCCGGGGCATCGGCCTGGTATTTCTTGGCGTTGACCTGGCAGTGGTCGCCCTGGATGAAGAGCGGGAGGTGATAGCCCTCGCGCAGCGCGGCGCCGATGATGACCGCGACGTATTCGGCCGGGCGCTGGTCGGTGTAGGCAATCTCGGAACGGGCGATCTCGAAAATCACCGCGCCGGCCCGCCCCGCCTTGGCGGTGCGCATGATGGCGCGGGAGGTATCGTAGGTCATCATGCGGACGTTCATCGCCGGCACCGTGAAGCCGGCGCACTCGCCCCGGGCCCGGGCCTCGTAGATGCCGGTAATCGAGGCCGGCCGCGCGCCCACCGCCTGGCCCAGTTCCCAGAGCAGCCAGCGGGCCGCGTCCCGCCCGGCCGGATCGCCGAAGACGGCCTGCCAGACCACCCGGTCGGTGGCCTCCGACTGGAGCTTCGATGCATCCTTCACATGCACGCCGCCCGCCGTCAGGAGCACGGCGCCGGCGTACAGATTGACTGCCTGCTGGATCGGATCGGTCATAGGATTTCCTCGAGCTGGATCAGCGGATTCCTGATTTCAGAATCTAGGCCCGAAACGAGAACGAAGTAAGTGGGCCGGGCGATCGTGGGACGGTGAAAATCAGGCCACGTCCCCCGTCCTCCGGTTCCTGACCTCCTGCAATTCAAACCCCGGGCGGCCCATGGCGGCGTAGGTGAGCCGCTTGCCCAGTTCCACCCCGGGCTGATCGAACGGGTTGACCCCGTACCAGACGCCGGCGTACCCGGTGGCCAGCTGGTAGAACATGATCAGGTGGCCCAGGGATTCCGCGGTGAGCACCGGCAGCTGCACCGTCATGTTCATCCGGCCGGCGCTGGAGAGCGCGGCCGCGGTGGCTTCGAACTCGGCGCGAAGCAGGCCGCCCAGCGTGTGGCCCGGCAGGTAGGCCAGCTCCGCCGGGAGGGAAGGCAGTCCGGGTATGGTGACGTCCTCGCCGAACTCGTTCACGGTCAGGAAGGTGACCACCTTGTCATAGGGCCCCTCCATGAACAGCTGCACCTGGCTGTGCTGGTCGGTGGCACCCACCGAGGCAAGCGGCGTGGGGCCGGTGAACACCGCGTGCCCGCCCCGGCTTTCCCGCTTGCCCAGGCTCTCGGCCCACAGCTGGCGGAACCACTCGGCGAATTCCCGAAGCCGGTCGGTGTAGGGCATCAGGACGTGAATCCGGGCGCCCTGCGTCGCGTCCGCCGACCAGAGCAGGGCCGCGTAGAGGGCGGCGCGGTTGTGCAGCAAGTCGGGCTCATCAGCGTTCTCGACCGCCGTGCGGGCGCCTTCGAGGAGCGCGGCGATATCGATGCCGACCAGCGCCGCCGGCAGCAGCCCCACCGGCGACAGGACGCTGAACCGCCCCCCCACGGAGGGCGGGACATTGAGCGTGGCGATCCCATCGGCCTGGGCGATCTCCCGGAGGGCGCCCTTCTCAGGGTCGGTGGTAAACACCAGGTGGCGCACCGCCGCCGAGCCGAGGGCATCTTCCAGCCACTGCCGGATTACCAGATACTGGGCCATCGTCTCGGCGGTGCCGCCCGATTTGCTGATCACGTTCACCAGTACCCGCCGGGGATCGATCCGGCGCAGCGCGGCGGCGATGGTCGTCGGATCGACGTTGTCGAGGACGGTGAGCCGGGGAAAGAACTCCCGGCCTTCATCGTCCAGCTCGTTCCACGCGGGAGGTCGCAGCGCGTTGAGCAGCGCCTTGGCGCCCAGGGCGGAGCCGCCGATTCCCAGGACCACGACGTGGTCATGCGCCTGGCCCAGCCCCTCGGCGAAACCCGCGATACTCTTCACGGTGGCGTCCTGCTCCGCCAGGCCGTAGAACCCGTACTCCCCCTCGGCGCGGCGAGCCCGGACTTCGGCCTGGACGTCCCGAAACCGGGACTCCAGCTCCTCGAGGCGGGCGCGAGAGAGTCCGTGCTCCCCGTCGAGGCCGTCCTGCATCATCCGTCCGTAACTCAGTTTCATCGTCGCGCTCCAGTGCATGGGAAGGAGCCAGCCGGCCTGCCGGGTCGCCCGCTAGATGGCGACACTGAGCCCATCGTAGGCGGGCCGGACGCCGGGCGGAAGGCTGGCCGCCAGTTCCGCGTGGCCGGTCTCGTGGGTCAGGTGGGTCAGAAACGTCTTCTCCGCGCCGAGGGCCTGGGCGGTGGCGACCGCCTCGGGGATGCTCATGTGGGTGGGATGGGAACGCCACCAGAGGGCGTTCAGCACCAGCACCCGGACCCCACGCAGGAGAGCCATCTCGGCGTCGCCCACCGCCTTGACGTCCGTAAGATAGGCCAGGTCGCCGAACCGGTATCCGTACACCCGCAGGTGACCGTGGCGAAAAGCCAGCGGCAGCACCGGGATCCCGGCGATCGTCACGGCGGTCCCCGGTTCCAGCGGGTGCAGGGCCAGCTGGGGTTTCGAGGTGCCCGCGTAGACCTGGGCATCGGCGTCGAAAATGTACCGGAAGGTTCCCTGCAGCCGCTCCAGGGTCTCGGGGGGGCCGTAGACCGGGAGCGCCCGGCGCTGCCGCACCGAGAAGATCCGCAGGTCATCGATGCCGTGAGTGTGATCGGCGTGTTCGTGCGTGTAGAGCACGGCGTCGGCGCGGTTGACCCCGGCGGCGACCAGCTGGAGCCGAAGCTCGGGCGGGGTGTCAATCAGAATCGTGCCCGTATCCGTCTCGACCACCGCGCCGGACCGGCTGCGCCGGTCGCGGGGGTCCGGTGAGCCGCAGACCGCACAGGAACAGCCGACCTGGGGAATGCCGAAGCTGGTGCCGGTCCCCAGAAAGGTCAGCTTCACGGGGCGGGCAGCCGGCAGGTCGCCCGGCAGCTACACATGCTCGACCTTGAGAAGGTTGGTCGTGCCGGGGACGTCAAAGGGGACCCCGGCGGTTACCACCACGGCCTGGCCCGGCTCCGCCAGCTTGTGCTCCAGGATCCGCTGCCGGGCCACGGTGAGCATGGAGTCGTAGTTGGGCAGGTGGTCCACGTGGACCGGGATGACGCCCCAGACCAGCGAGAGTTGCCGGAACGTTTCGATCTCCGGTGTCACCGCGAAGATGGGGACCGGTGGCCGGTACGAGGAGACCTTCCGGGCGGTGAACCCGCTGCTGGTGAAGCAGACGATAAGCGGCGTGGTGAGCAGTTCGGCCGCCACGCATACCGCCAGGCCGATGGCGTCCTCGGTGCGAACCGGGGCGGCCCGGGGTGCCGCCACCCGGTCGCCGTCTTCGCCCTTGCGGCGGGAATGGCCGACCGCCGCCTCGTAGGAAGGGCTCCGCCCCCGCTGGTTGGCTTCCATTTCTCGGGCGATCCGGTCCATCGCGCGGACCGCTTCGACCGGGAATGACCCCACCGCGGTCTCCGCCGAGAGCATCACCGCATCGGTCCCGTCCAGAATGGCGTTGGCCACGTCGCTCGCCTCGGCCCGGGTGGGCCGGGGCGCGTGCACCATGGACTCCAGCATCTGGGTGGCGGTGATCACCGGCTTGCCCTGGAGATTGGCCTCCCGGATCAGCCGTTTCTGCACCAGCGGCACCTCCTCGAACGGCAGCTCGACGCCGAGGTCGCCCCGGGCGACCATGATGGCATCGGAGGCTTCGATGATGGTGGACAGGTTGCGGACCGCGGTGTCCTTTTCGATCTTGGCGACCAGCCGGATCGACTTGGGAACCAGGGCGCGGAGCTCTTCCATGTCCTCGGGACGGCGGACGAACGAGAGGGCGATGAAGTCCACTCCCTGGCGCACCGCCCGCTGGACATCCTCCCGGTCCCGCTCGGTCAGCGCGGGGGCGCTGACCTCGATGCCTGGCAGGTTCATGCCCTTGTTGCTCTTGAGGTCGCCGCCGTACACCACGAGGCCGCGCACCTTGTTGCCGGTCACCCCGGTCACCGTGACCTCGAGCAATCCGTCATCCAGCAGGATGCGGGCGCCGGCGCTCACGTCCTTGGCAAGGTCTTCGTACGTAGTCGGAATTTCGCGGGGACCCGCGCTGCTTTCGGGGGCGAACACCACTTCGCTGCCGGGATCGAGCCGGAGCGGCGCCGGGAGCGTCCCCACCCGGATCCGGGGGCCCTGCAGGTCTAGGAGGATCGCCGCCGACGAGCGCCGGGCCTGGAACACGGCCTTGAGATCGGCGATCCAGCTTTCCCGGATGGCCGGCGTCCCGTGCGACGCATTGATGCGGACCACGTTGACGCCCGCATCGAGCAGCGAGGTGATTTTCTCCTGTCCCGCCCAGGCGGGGCCCAGGGTGGCGACGATCTTGGTGCGGCGAGGCGCGGTTCGGTTCATTTTCGAAGCATCGGTGAACAATAGATCACGCGGCGAACGGGGAATTATACACCACCTCGCCGCCGACCACCGTGAGCAGCACGGCGGCCTGCCGAAAACCGGCCCCGCCTTCCCCGGACAGTGCCGCCCCGTCCCACACCACCAGGTCCGCGTCCATCCCGGGGGCCAGCCGTCCCCGCCGCCCGCCCACCCCCGCCGCGATCGCGGGCCCCGCCGTATAGGCGGCGATGGCGGCCTGAAGCGCGATCCTCTCGCCGGGGTACCAGGCCGGCGCACCAGCCTCGGCCCGGCGTTCGGTGGCGGCGAAAACTCCTTCACGAGGGTCCAGGCTGGCGACCGGGGTGTCGCTGCCAAAAGCCAGAAGCGCGCCTCGTTCCAGCAGCGAGGCAAAGGCGTATGCCCCGGCGCCCCGACCTCCCCAGTGCCTGTCGGCCAGCGGAATATCCGTGAGCAGGTGAGCCGGCTGCATGGAAAGGACAATGCCGTGGCGGGCGGCCCGATCGAGGTCGGCGGGGTGGACGCACTGGAAATGCTCGATCCGGTGGGGAATCGCAGTCCGGGGGAGATCCTCCATCAGGTCCAGGGCCCGGCGGACGGCGGCGTCGCCGATGGCGTGGACCACTGACGCGAGTCCGCTCCGGGCGGCCAATGCCGTCGCGGCCCGGGCGGTCGCCTCCTCGCTGATCGGCATGCCCCGTTCCCGGCTGCCTTCGTAGGGGGCCAGCATCCACGCCGTGCGGCTGCCCAGGCTCCCATCGAGAAACATCTTGACCCCGCCGTGGGTCAGCCAGTCCCCGCCCGCGCCGCTCCGGACTTGGTCCCGGACCAGGCGCTCCAGGTCGACGACCGGGTGATGGAACAACACCCGCAACCGGAGCCGGTCGGTCTCCACCAGGCGGCTGAAGGCCTCATAGGCCAGGTGGTTCTCCACGTCGTGAATGCCGGTAATACCTAACCGGTGGGCCTCGGCCTGGCCCTCGAGGAGCGCGGTGACCACCCGGTCCAGCGGGGGATCGGGCAGGAGGTCCCGCACCAGGTCCACAGCCCGCTCCAGAAGCAGCCCGGTCGGCTGGCCGGCCCCATCACGAACAATCTTCCCGCCAAAGGGATCGGGGGTCCGGGGACCAATGCCCGCCAACCGAAGCGCCGCGGTGTTGACCCAGGCGGCGTGCACATCAACAGAATGGAGAAAGACCGGGGCTCCCTGGACCCCATCCAGGGCCGCACGCTCGGGCGGCTCCGCCCAGCCGTTCGAATCCCACCCCTGGCCGGTAACCCAGCCATCCAGGGGAGCGACCAGGGCCACCCGGGCCAGAGCCTCCGCTCGCGTCGAGGCGCCGGCCAGTTGCACCTGGTGACGGCCCAGCGCCCACATGGCAAAGTGAGTGTGGCTGTCCACGAACCCCGGGGTCACCAACCCACCGGCAAAGTCGTAATGGGGGGTCCCCACGGGCAGATGTCCCGCCAGGTCCCTGCTCGACCCAACCTCCACGATCCGGCCGTCCTGCCACCAGAGGCTGTCAACCGGACCCGAACTATCCACTGAGAAGACTCGGCTGGCCCGGATGAACCCTGTCCTGGGGAAGAATGCCATGGAGCGAAGATAGCGGGGGAAAGGCACTTCCCAACGGTTGTCTACGTTTTCCACATTGTTGAACCCACATGGCTCAACAGCCCCGAAATCCGCTCACCCGGGTTTGCCGGAGTTTCAAACATCCAAGTTGAAAAATCGAGTTGTCAACATGGAAAAGCCGAAACTCCGTGGAAACCTTGAATTATCATCTTCTCGCACAAGCGTTTATAGGACCGCCTTATTATCCACTTGAGGTGAGATTCGTAAGCCCTTTATTAACATAGATATCGATGGCACAGTGAATGTGGAAAAGCCCCTGGCGACAGTGTCGTCAGGGGCCGGGCGAATATTCATGATCAGTGAATAATCAGGAAACGGCGTCTTCGACCGCGCTCTTTCTCTCCCGCCGGGGGAAGAAGGCAAGCAGGGCATACACCAGGAGCGGCAGGAAGATCAGCGTCTCCGTCACCAGGGTCGGAATCGCCTGGACTGTCAGGTAGTGGGCGGCGTTCAGCACGCCCGGGATGGGCCGCCAGAGAAACTCATAACTCTGGGTGGAAAAGGGCCAAAGCAGCATCGGCCCGTTCCCCAGTTGGCTCATGGTATCCAGGAGGCCATGGCTGGCCAGGGCTAAGGCCACAGTGCCCCCGGACCAGAAGCGTGCCCCTGCCCCGCCTCTCGCAACCAGCAGGCCTATGATCCCCAGGGTCACCGCGAACAGGATGGAATGGGTGATACCCCGGTGGGCGAGCGGGGTGTTCGGGAGGACCCCGAAGAGGCCGGCCAGGAGGTCCAGGTCAGGGGCGACCGCCAAGGCGGCAAACCCGATGATTGCGGGCCGGGGGTTCCGGCCCGTCCCACGGCTATACAGGGCGCCGAGGGCGGCCCCCGCGGCGAGATGTCCGATGCTTGCCATGCCCCACCCTTCAGGTGAAACCCCCGGGACACCGAAGTGCCCCGGAGTCATGAATCAACCGGCTTCTGGGAGTTTAGGCAGGGGGAAGAACTGTGCCAATGGGGCCCGGCCCCCCGGGATCAGCGGGAGAAAGTCAGGGTACCGGTACCACCCCAGGATATCGGCCCCACCATCCTGATGGGAGATGCCCGGAGGCTCTTGGCCAGATCGTCGTTCCCGGCGATCTGCAGGGACCCGGCGACATTCTGCCGTTTCTCGGCCCGAAGATCGAGGCTGCCCCGGATCCTGGCCCCCCGCGAATTGAGGCCGAGCCAGATCTGTCCCACCGCCGGGGCAGCTCCTGCGGAATCTCCCGCCAGGTGCCCGTCCCAGGTGATGATCGTTTTGCCCATGGCGACCCGGTACCGGTCATCGGAATGCTCGGGGACCTTACCCATGGCCGGCTCAGCGTGCTCTACCCTGATGAGGGAGGTCTCGGCCAGCCGAATCATCCGCCAGTTGGGGCTGCGGAGGGTCGCCATGTAGTAGGCGGGGGTGGAATCCTCACCGGGGCGGCTCCCCGCGGCACCGATCAGCCAGACGCCGAGGTACTGGCGTTTGTCCGGTTCCGGGTTGGCATCGCCCAGCACCTGGTCGCCGATCTTGACCTGGTCGGAATAGAAGGAACACCAGAGGGCCGGCACCCAGGCCTGGAACTCTGGCTCTCCGGCCACCAGGTGGGAGATCGCCGGGGAGAGGCTGGGGAATGCGGCGGCCCTGACGGGCCGGTACTCGCGCGGCAGTTCCTTGTCGGCGGCCACGGAATCCATCAGGAAATGAACACACCAGGCTGCCCGGATGTTTTGCAGGGTCCATTCCTGCAGCGCCTGGCCGGACTCCTGGGCTCCCAGCGGCGCGCCCCCCAGGGCCAGCGCGAAGCCCAACAGCAGCGGCCGATACCACCGGTTGGAACGCAACAGAGCCACCCGTCCTCCTCGGTTGGAGATTGTCAGTGAGTAGTGGGGACGAACGAGCGCCGAAACCCTGTACGGTTCCTATCCCTGCCGCGCTTCACGAACAGCGGCGGCCAGCTCGTCGTAGGCGCGGCGATCCAGGGCGCCGAAGCGGAGGTTGCGCCAGCGAACCCGCCCCTCGCGGTCGATGACGTAAACGCTGCGCCGCATGGTCCCCTCGGTCCCATTGCTGCCATAGCGTCGGGCCACCGCCTGCGCCGGATCGCTCAGCAGCCGGAAGGGAATGCCCAGACTGGAAGCAAACGCCATGTGCGTCTCAAGGCTGTCCACGCTGATGCCGACCACCTCGACGTCGGCGCCGAAGAGGCGGGCGAACTGGTCGGTGAAGGTGCGCATCTGGGCGGTGCAGCCGGAGGTAAAGTCCCGGGGATAAAACGCCAGCACCACCACCTTGCCGCGGAGATGGCCCAGCCGGAAGGGCTCGGCCCGGGGTCCCACGCTGTCCCGGGTGGCCCAGGGCAGCGTGAACTCAGGTGCCATCTCGCCCGCCTCGGGGCCGGAGATCAGGCTCGCGGTGGGTTCACCCGGGGGGGTGGCCGTCTGGGCGGCAAGGGGCGTGGACAGGGCCACCCAGCAGGCGGCCAGGAGCAGGACGCGCATGAATAGACCATCTCTCTCTGAAGTCATGGATTCTGAGTCACCCGCGCCAGGGCGCTTTCGAAGCGCTGGGAGGTTCCCAGCCCGGTGTAGGCCACCTTGCCCTGGGCGTCGATGATGACGATGTAGGACGTCTGCGCCGCATCGTATCCGCGCACGCTCACGCCGTCGGCATCATAGACCACCAGGAACGGCACCGGGTGCTCCGCCAGCCAGGCCCGAACCTCCTCGGGAGTCTGGCCGACGGCGATGTTGACACCGATAAAGGCCACCCGGTCACCGTACAGTTGGTGAGCCGCCTCCACCCTGGGCATCAGCGCCTTGCAGACGTCGCACCAGGTCGCCCAGAACTCGATGAAGACCGGTTTGCGGCCGATGTATTGCCCCAGGTCCACCGGCCGGCCATCCAGGTCGGGGATGGTCACGGCCGGGGCGCTGGCGCCCACCGAGATTCCCTCCACCTGGGCCGCGGCCGGCAAGGGTCCGAGCAGCAGGGCAGCAATGACCGCCAGGCTGCACCGCCTTGTCACGACACCACCTCACCCAGCGCCACCGTCCTGGCATACCGCGATTCCACATAGTTATTCAGGATCACGAGGAACTGGGGGACGATATCGTCGCCCTTGAGGGTGACCGTGAGCCGGCCATCCACGTACACCGGCGCCTTGGGCTCTTCAAAGGTGCCCGGCAGCGAGATCCCGATGTTGGCATGCTTGGATTCGCCGGGCCCATTCACCACGCATCCCATGACCGCCACCTGCATGGCTTCCACACCGGGGCGATCCTCCCGCCACACCGGCATCTGGTCCCGGAGATACTGTTCGATGTCCTGGGCCATCTTCTGAAAGAAGGTGCTGGTGGTCCGCCCGCACCCGGGACAGCTGGTGACCTGGGGGGTGAAACTCCGGAGGCCGAGCGACTGGAGGATCTGTTGTCCGACCCGGACCTCCTCGGTCCGGTCGCCGCCCGGCGCCGGGGTGAGCGACACCCGGATGGTGTCCCCGATACCTTCCTGGAGCAGGATGGACAGCCCCGCCGTGCTGGCGATGATGCCCTTGGCGCCCAGGCCGGCCTCGGTAAGTCCCAGGTGGAGGGGATAGTCGCACCGCGACGCCAGCATCCGATATACGGCGACCAGGTCCTGCACCCCGGAGACCTTACCGCTCAGAATTATACGGTCGTGGGCGAGTCCGGCGTCCTCGGCCAGCTTCGCCGATCGCAGGGCGCTTTCCACCATGGCCTGCATGGTGACGTCGCGCGCGTCCCGCGGCTCGGCGGAATCGGCGTTCGCGTCCATCAGCTCGGTGAGCAGGTTCTGGTCGAGCGAGCCCCAGTTGACTCCGATCCGGACCGGTTTCTCGTTGGCGATGGCCACCTCGATGATGGCCCGAAAGTTCTCGTCGTGCCGCTTGCCGCCGACGTTGCCTGGATTGATGCGGTACTTGGCCAGCACTCTGGCGCATTCCGGGAAGCGGGTGAGCAGCAGATGGCCGTTGTAGTGGAAATCGCCGATCAGCGGGACCGGGACGCCGAGCCGGACCAGGTGGCGGGCAATCTCGGGAACGGCTGCCGCAGCCTCTTCGTTGTTGACCGTTACCCGCACCAGCTCGCTGCCGGCCCGGGCCAGCTCGGCCGCCTGGGCCGCAGTCCCGGCCACGTCGGCCGTGTCGGTGTTGGTCATGGACTGGACGACGACCGGGTGGCCCGATCCAACGGGAATGCCGCCCACCAGGACGGTGGGGGTCGGGCGGCGCGGGGTGACGAGGGACATGCCCGGAATATAAGCGGGCCGTTAGCGCCCGGTCGGAAACGCAGCCTCAGCGAGGCGGGCGAGCTCGTCCGCGGTGAGTTCCACGCCGGGCGCGGTGGCCGAGTCCACGACGTGGTCCACTTTGCGGGCACTGGGGATCGGCACCACCGTCGGCCCCTGGGCCAGGACCCACGCCAGCACGATGGCATGGGGAGAGACCCGATGGCGGCCGGCCAGGTCCGTCACGGCGGGAATGGCAGGAATCCGGAGATTGAGCCGGCCGCCGCCCGTTGGACTGTAAGCCAGGAAGACGATGCCTGCCTGGCCGCAGTGCTCGACCACCCCGCCGTGGAGCGACTCCCGGAAGAAGGGGCTCAGCCGGTTCTGCACGGTGGCGATGGGCGTGATTTTCCGCGCCTGCTCGATCTGCTCGACCGACACGTTGGAGAGCCCCAGCAGGCGGACCTTGCCACGCCGCACCAGCTCCGCCAGGGCCTCGATGCTCTCGGTAAATGGTACGTCGGGATCGGGCCGGTGCAGCTGGTAGAGGGCGATCCGCTCCACGCCCAGTGCCAGGAGCGAGCGGTCGCAGGCACGGAAGAGATGCTCGGGTCGGCCGTTGGTGGTCCACGCGGCGCCCTCGCGGTCCATGCCGCCCTTGGTGCCGACGACGATGGTCTCGCGGGGGCCCTTCCAGCTCTCCAGCGCGGCAGCCACCAGCCGCTCGTTGTGGCCGAGGTCCCGGTCGGAGAGGCAGTACACGTCCGCCGTATCAATGAACGTGACGCCCTGGTCCAGCGCGGCGTGGATGACCCGGATGCCGACATCCTCCGGCGGGCGCCCCTCGATGGAGAGGTGCATCCCGCCGTACCCGATGGCCGAGATCGGCGGGCCATCGGGTCCCAGCCGGCGCTGTTCCATCAGGCGCTCACGGCGTCCGCACGGCCTTCTTCACGTACGCGAGCATTTCGTCCCGGACCTCGTAGTACAGGGCCATGCCGTGATCGGCGCCGGGCACCAGGCGGGCCGTCACGTGGGCCAAATCCGCGCTCCAGGTCCTGACGTTGTCGCCGCCCGAGAAAGGATCGTTCTCCGAGGATGCGAGCAGCACCGGAATGCTGACCGCCTGGAGCGCCGCGCGAATCCGCTCCGAGGCGTCCCCGCCGAAAACCGGGGCCCCGGCGGCGCCCAGGGTGATGAGGCCCCGTAACCCGGGCACCCGGGGCGCGACGAGCAACGCGCCGCACCCGCCCACGCTGGAGCCGACCAGCAGCAGGCGGCTCGAATCGATGAAGTTCTGGGACGCGCCCCAGCACGCGACCCGGAGGATATCGTCGTCGATACGCTCAAAGGCGAGCTTGGAGGCGCTCTTCATGAACGCGGACCCGAAATCCTCGAGGCCAAACCCGTGGGGGGTATCGATGACCACCGGGCCGGCGGGACCCATGATCGACGCGCCGTGACCGCGCTCATCGAAGGCCAGGCAGGCGAGGCCCAGGTCGAGCAGGTCCTCTACCAGGGGCCCGTAACTGTCCGCGGTCGCGGGATACTGGTGGGCCAGGACCGCCAGCGGGTACCGGGTGCCGGGCGACGCCTCCGGGTACTCGAGGACCCCTTTGAGCACCAGTCCGTCGATGGTCACGACCGACATTTCCAGAGGACTGAGCGGCGGCAGCATGACGGGCGCCCGGTTCAGCTCAGTCCCAGCTGCTTCTCCAGGCGAAACCACTCCTCCGGCCGAAGCCGGTTGCCGGCCCGGAGCGGATCCAGGGCGGCGCGGATCTCCTCGCGGGAGCCGCTGATCTTCCGGTCGCGCAGTTCGCCGACCATGCGGGCGAACCGCTGGTCGAACCCGGTGTGGTCCAGTTCGCCGCTCGCCCGCTTGGCGCTCAGCCGTTCGATTTCTTCGGCCAGCCGGGTCGGGGAAATCGGCGTAAGGGACTGGTCAGGCTGGTCGGCGCTCATGCGAAGCTCCCGGTGATGTGGTGAGGGTCAGGTGGTTTCATGGTACGGGTGCCACGTGCTGAAAGTCGGCGGTCAGGCGGGTCGTCGGCGCCATCTGGAAGACCCGTTCGAAAATTTCCTGCCCGGTGGCCGCCGCGCCGGCGAGGTCGCGGGCGAAGTCCACCTGGATGAACTCGCGGACCGGACCGTCCGGCGTGTCTTCCACCTGGTAGGTAATGCCCTTGCCCTCGAGCAGGCTCTTGACCTGCTCGTAGTAGGGCTCCGACCACGGCGCCAGGGGGAAATCCAGCTGGATGCCGAGCGCATTCTGGTCGCGGACGTACTTGGAAAACTCCACGAAGCGCTGGTCCCCGGGGACTTCGAAGACCACGAAGCCAAGATCGTAGCCCCGCAGCAGGAGAATCTCGAGGCAGCGCTGGAGGTCGGGCAATCCGACTTCTTCGAGGTGCTCGACGGCCTTGGGACGGCGATAGAGAAACACTCCGGCAATGATCGCCGCGACCCCGAAGACCGTCACCAGAATCAGTTCTGACCGCACGAAGGGCTCCTGGGAATAGCAAGCCTAATGCTAACACGAAACGGCCCGGAACACACGCGGGCCCGGCGCGCTGGCCGGGCCCGGGAGTGCAGCGCCGAGGCGCAGGGGCTATTCGACCGGATCCTTCTGCCGGGTCCGGCTCGCGCCGCTGAAGATCCCGATGCCCAGCAGGATCACCACCCCAATGCCGATCCACATGGGTGGCAGCCCCATCACGGCAGCGGCCCAGGCCAGGCCAGCGATGAGCAGAACGAAGCCAAGCATGTACAGGCCGAACGTCATGGATTCCTCCCGGTATGATACCAGGGCGCGCCCCCGCCCTGATAAGCTAGAACGGAGGCGCGGCGCGGCTGGTGACCGCAGTCACTAGTAGCTGGATCCCGGGATTTCTACATCGGCGGTGGCCCAGGCCTTCTGGAGCCGGCCCTGGACCTGGCCGGCCTCGCTGGTTTTTCCCTGCGCCTGGAGACTGGCGGAGAGCCCGGCCAGTGACCAGCCATTCTCCGGAAACCGGGTGAGGTCTTCGCGGTAGACCGCTTCCGCCTCCGCTCCCCTGCCCGCCTTGAGCAGCACGGTCCCCAGTGACGCCCGCACCGGGTAGAACCACTGGGGCGGCTCCACATAGTTGAACGTATCCTCCAGCCGGGCCGCCTCCCGGTAGTGCCCGATCGCCCCGTCCAGCTCTCCCTTCCGGTAGGCGATTTCACCCGTCAGCGCGTGCATCGCGATATCCATGATGATCTTGCTTTCGCCTTCACCGGAGGTCATCGCCGTCCGGTCGGCCGCGGTGGTCCCGGTCGCGATGACCTGGACCGTATCCAGCGCCGCCTGGGCCTCGCCCAATTGCCCCTTGGCGGCGTGGGCCATGCCCCGCGCGTACCACGCCAGCCCGGTGGCGACCCGGAGGTCGGCCGGCGGCAACGGCTGCGCCAGCACCGCGTCCCAGCGCCCAAAGCGGGAAAGCACCAGCACGTCATAGGGGAGCAGCTGCTGGAAGGGTGGCACCTGGCGGACGACCTCGACCGGCATGTTGGCCACCAGTTTCTTCGCCGCTTCAATGGCCTGCGCGCTGCGGCCCGCCATGGTGGCCGCGAAAGAGAGGAAATGATAGTTGTGGGGGTAGTACCCGGCCGGGTAGATGCCGGAGGGGCGTTCGCTCGCGATGTAGGATTCGTCGGCGTGGACCGCGTGCACGTTGGCCTCGATCGCGTCGGCGTACCGGCCCACCCGGATATAGATATGCCCGGGCATATGCACCATGTGCCCCGCCCCCGGCATCAGGGCCGCGAGCCGCTCGGCGCAGGGGACCGCCTTTTCGGGGCTCACCGCTTCGACGGCGTGGATGTAATAGTGGCACGCGCCCGGGTGGTTCCGGTTGCGGGCCAGCACCCGCTCCAGCTGCTGGATGATCAGGTCGGTGCCCGGGTAGGGGCTGCCGTCCTTTTTCCAATACGCCCAGGGGCGCAGGTCCATCATGGCCTCGGCGTAGAATGTCGCGGCGTCGAGATCATCGGGAAACTCCCGCACCAGGGCACCCATGGCGGTGGCGTAGGCCGAATCCAGCGCGGCCCGGTCGGCGGAGGCCGTGGCGGCGTACCGCTTCTGCAGCGCCCGGATGTAGGCCTGCTCCCGGGCCGGAACCTTTGGCGCCAGGGCAACCGCCCGCTCCAGGGCCGCCCAGGCAGCGACGGCGCCGGCTGAATCCATCGGCGCGTTGACGTGGGGACCGTGGGCCAGCGCCTCGCCCCAGAAGCACATGGCGCATGCGGGATCCAGCCGTTGGGCCTCGCGGAAAGCGCGAATGGCTTCGCCGTGGTTGAACCCGAAGACCAGGCGCAGTCCCTGGTTGAAGTAGGCCTGCGCTCCCGGAACCCTGGTGCTGATCGCGTGTTGGTGATTCCCGAGGTTGTCGTAGAGCGGAACGGTGTCGGGGGCGGTCCCGGCAGGCAGCGTCGCGAGCAGCAACGCCGCAAAAGGGATGAAAGCCATAGGTCTGCCTCCTTTTTCGTGACTGACTGGGGCGTCCGCGCGGGCGGATGGGATGGATTTTTCCTATTTAGCGGACTGGTCCACGCCCGTCCAGTGGGCCCGGCTCAGGGGAGTCGGTAGGCGACCAGATCGGCGAGCCCGGTTGCGGGATCGGGCGATTCCGCCAGGAAGCGGTCGTCGCCCCGGACCCAGGCGATCCGGTCCAGGGACCGCTGCCAGGCGGGGATGGAGACCTGGGAATGGGCGGTGAGGTCCGCGAGGTAGAGCCCGCCATCTGTCAGGGCGAGGGCATGGGCGCCGGCCACCTGGATCAGCCCGAGGGAACCGGCCGGGGTGAAGTCATGCACGGGAACCAGCGCGCGGGTATCGGGATCCAGACGGAAAAGCCGGGACGATCCCGCCAGCGAGAGGAAAAACCGGTTCCCATCCCGGTGGATGTCCGCCACAGTAGCGGGGAGGTCAACCGAGATGATGGCGCGTGCGGGGCCGCGAGTATCCACCAGGTAGAGTCGCGCGGAGGCCAGAAATGCCACGGTGTCGCCCCGAAACCAGGCCAGGCGGGTAACCTGCATGTGCAGAATTCCGTCGGGAGTCACCAGGGGAACCGGGCGTATTTCGCTGGTGTCCCGGATATCGCCCATCGGCGCGGTCACCAGGGCGCTGTAGTAGGGTCCCGCACCGACGCCATGGTTCCGCCGGGTCAGCAGGAAGGCCACCCGGCCCCCGGCGCTAACCGTGGGCAGCGAATAGCGGTCGTCGGAGAGCCGGTCGGTGGCAGGACAGATTTCCCTCGACACCCGGGAAGCGCCCCGCGGCAGGACTCCCAGGCAGGCATCGCCGGGTTCGTACCATGAATCGAAGGAGTAGATGTATCCGCTTCCATCCGGCAGGCCCGCCGGGTCGCCGTCCCGCCCCCGGTTGGCGGTGAGGACGGCAGGCGGGCCAGGAAGGAATGGCCGGCGGGTCGAATGGTCGTCTGCGGTGAAGGGTGCCTCGTGAGAACATCCCACAGCGAGGGCCAGAATGGCCAGGCCCAGGAATCGCACAGGCACCATCGAGGTCACCGAATAGGGGAATGGAGGGTGCGTCGAGGCGGATTGGGCAGGGGCCACGATCGCCAGGGGTTTCTAACGTACGAGATCGGCGATTGGTGTCAGAGGGCACAGCATCCCCACTCTGCCCGCCCCAATTTGCCTCTGTGACCTCCGCCACACTAGTGCCGGAGTCCCCGGGGTATTCGACGATGGGCGATACGCTAGGAAAACGACTGACCCTCGCATTTGCCGCGGCCCTGCTGCTGCTCGGCAGTATCGTCGTCCTGACCTACCGCAGTACCGAACGCCTCCACGAGTCCAACCTCCTTCGGCAATCCGCAGCGCTCAAGGCCCTGGAACTGGAGCGCCTGCACACCAGCGTGGCCGATGCCGAAACCGGGCAGCGAGGGTACCTGCTGACCGGCAATGATCGTGATCTTGAACCCTACCATGCCGCCGTGGAGCTGATTCCTGGACACCGGGATCGCCTCGACTCCCTGGGGGTCCGGGGCCCCATGCGGGACCGCCTGGATTCGCTGGTGGACAGGCAAATGGCCGAGATCGAGGCCCGGATCGGGCAATACCGGCTGGAAGGCGCGGAACTCGCGATTGCCGCGCTCCGGAACGGCGACGGGAATGCCAGGATGGATAGCATCCGGGCCAGCCTGGCGCACCTGAAGGGAATCCAGGACGCCGCCCTCTCGTCCAGCCTGCAGGAAGAGCGAGACCAGGCCCGGACGGTCCTGCTGGCCATCGCGGCTCTCGCCCTGTCGGGCCTGGTCGTGCTGGGAGGCCTCTTCGCCACGGTCTCCCGCCACGCGGCCGAACGCCAGGCGGCGCTGCAGCAGGTGAGCCTGGCACGGGCCCACCTGGAAGAGCGGGTCCGCGAGCGCACCGCCGCCCTGGAACTGGAACTGGCCCAGCGGCTGCGTGCCGAGCAGGGTCGGCACGCGTCGGAGACCCAGTACCGGATCCTGGTGGAACAGATCGAGGATCACGCCATTTTCAGCATGGCGCCGGATGGCACCGCTACCACCTGGAACGAAGGGGTCGCACGGGTCCTCGGCTTCGGCGAGGCCGAGTTCATTGGGAGCCCGGCCGAGCGGATTTTCATCCCGGAGGACGTGGAGGCCGGCGTCCCGCGGCGGGAACTGGACGAGGCCGCCCGGCACGGGGTCGCCGGCAACGACCGCTGGATGCAGCGCCGCGACGGCAGCCGGTTCTTCGCCAACGGCAGCACCACGGCGCTCCGGAACGAGCACGGCCAGCTGATCGGATTCAGCAAAGTGATGCGGGACCAGACCACCGCCCGGCAGACCGAGGAGGCGCTCCGCGCCAGCGAGACCCGGTACCGGCTGGTCGCGCTGGCGTCGCGGGAGACCATCTGGGACTGGGACCTCACCACCGGGGGACTGGACTGGAACGAGGCGATCGAAATGATCTTCGGGTACCCCGCCGCGGCCGCGGGGCGCGACATCGCCTGGTGGGAGAACCGCATTCACCCCGAGGAGCGGCAGCGGGTCATTGACAGCCGGCGCACCGCGATCGACCGGGGCGAACGGTTCTGGAGCGCCGACTACCGGTTCCAGCGCTCCGATGGACACTACGCCACGGTGACCGACCGCGGGGTGATCGCGCGGGACGACCAGGGCCGGCCCTACCGGATGCTGGGCACCATCGCCGACGTGACCGAGCGGCGGCGCACCGACGAAAAACTCTCCCAGGCCCAGCGGATGGAAGCGGTCGGACGGCTGGCCGGCGGCATCGCGCACGACCTGAACAACATGCTGACCGCCATCGTCGGGTACAGCACCTTCCTGGAGCAGGCGATCGACCCGGACGACGCCCGTCGCGGCGACGTGGCCGAGATCATCAAGGCCGCCGACCGCTCCGCGGCGCTTACCCGGTCGTTGCTCGCCTTTGCGCGGCGGGAGATCGTCCACCCCCAGCCGGTCGATCTCAACCGGATCGTGCTTGAAATAGGGCGAATGCTCCGCCCGGCCATGGGCGAAAGCATCCAGGTGGAGCTGGCCCTGGAACCCATCACGGGCACCGTGGTCGCCGACCGCAGCAGGCTGGAGCAGGTCATCCTGAATATCGCGCTGAATGCGCGGGATGCCATGCCGGCCGGCGGGCGCCTGGCGATTGCCACCCGGAGCGTGCTGTTGACCGAGGGGGACGCCGCCCGCCATCCCGGCACCGAGGTGGCGCCCGGACGCTACGTCAAACTCACCATCAGTGATACCGGCACCGGCATGGATGCCGAGACGCTCTCCCGGGTGTTCGAGCCGTTCTTCACCACCAAGGACGTGGGCGAAGGTACCGGCCTGGGGCTGAGCGGCGTGTACGGGACCGTCAAGCAGGCGGGGGGATTCGTGTGGGCCTACAGCGAGCCCGGCCATGGTTCGTCGTTCACCGTGTATCTGCCGGAGAACCCCGCCAGCGAAGCGGACGACCAGGCGGCCGATGGTGGCGAGCCGGCGCGGGGAGGCTCGGAGACCATCCTGCTGGTAGAGGACGAGGCCATGGTGCGGGCACTGGCCCAGCGGATTCTGGTGGCGGAGGGGTACCGGGTGCTCTCCGCCGGAAGCGGCGAGGAAGCGGTGGTGACCGCCCAGCGGGCGGGATTCCCGATCGACCTGCTCATCACCGACATCGTCATGCCGGGCATGGGCGGCCGGGACCTGGCCCGGGCGATCATCCGGCAAGACCCCGAGGTGCGGGTGCTCTTTACCTCCGGCTTCACGGATGACGAGGTAGTGCGACGGGGACTGATGGACCAGGGCCAGCCCTTCATGGAAAAACCCTGGTCGAGCGAACGGCTGCTGTCACGGGTGCGGGAACTGCTGGACCAGAAACTGGATCGCACCGGCTGGGCCCGGGCCAGCGTCCGACTCTCGCCGGAGGACAGCGGGGCATCGCGCCGCGGTTGACCCCGCGGCCGGGGGGTCAGCGGTCCGCGGTGACCGCGCCGGGTAGTGTTGCCATAAGACGGGTGACCACCCGGCGCGGTGCGCGCGGCACAGGCAGGCTGTCTCCGTCCAGGGGCGCCCGCAGCAGCGAGTCGGCCCGCTGCCGAAGCCAGCGATACCGGTCGGCCTGGGTCGAGTCGGAGAAGATCAGCATGGTGCCGCTCACCCGGAACCGGTCGGCCTGGGCATCGAGCAGTGTGATGGCCGACTGCATCAGGCTGAGAACCTCATCCACCCGGTTGGCCTCGTCGTAGGACTCGAGCCGCGGGTCTTCGTCCCGGACGGTGCTGTCGATCAGCCGCCACGCCCCAATCCGGTAGAGGCTGATGCTGTTTCGGACCGCATCCAGTTTCCGGGACGACCGCAGCAGCTGATCCGGCTGGAAGTCGATCGCCGGCTGCCACACCACCACCTCCGCAATCCGCAGGTTGTTCTCCAGCTCCCGCTCCTCGGCGGCCAGCGGATTGGGCTCGACCAGGGCCGCCAGGCTGGCCGAGGAGTCGTAGGGCGTTTCCCAGCGGGCCGAGAGTCCGTTGGTGACCGTCACCGGGATGGGGAGCTGGTTGTGCCCGGTTGCCCACCCCAGGAAATAGAGCCCCACCGCGCCGACGACCAGCACCAGGACCGCCGCCATGGCGGCCCACCCGGGGACCTGGTAGCGCGCCTGGAGCCGTCGCGAGGGCTGCAGCCGGGGGCGCAGTTCCAGGTCACCGGCCACGAAAGTCCGGGCCGGGCCACTGGGACGGAGCGGGCCACTGGTCCGCACCACCCGGCGGCGCTCCTCCGCCGCGGAGGACAGTTCCAGGAACCGGATGAACTCGCCATGCGGCTCGAAGTTTTCCAGGGGGATGAGCGGGAGCTGGGCCGGGTCGGCCGGCTGGGCCGGTACGGCCTCGCGGACGGGCTGGTGAGGCTGACGGTCCAGGGCGGCGATCCGAAGCAGGCGCCGAACCCCGGGATGGCGGGTCAAGGGTAGCCAGATATCGAGCGCGGAATGCCACACTTCGGCGTCGGCCGGAAGCCGCCCGCTGACAATTGCGCGCTCGACGCCCCGGGGCAGCGAGAGTGTGATTCTGCCACGCCCGGGTATGCGGACGTGAAGATAGTGGGATCGGGGCATCAATCCTGTGACCACCGGTAACGAGTGTGGGGGTGTGGCTTACTGACGATCGGTTGGCGTAGTCAGACGACGCGGAACAATCGAAGCAGCTGGGCCAGCCCCAAGATAGGAAGGCCCCCGCGCAGGATCAAGGCACTGAATGGGTGCGTGCGGTCCCCACCAGGTTCGTGACCAGGTCCACCAGCTGGTCCGGCCCCACCGGTTTCTGGATGAACGGAATCGTTGCGACCCCGGCCTGGGCCTCCGGAATCGCGTCCAGCGGGTGACCCGACATCCAGCCCACCGGTTGCCGATACCCGCGCTGCGCCATGTGTCGGGTGAGTTCGATGCCGGTCATGACCGGCATGATCAGGTCGGTCAACACCGCGGCGATACGGGGGCCATCCTGGGCCAGGCGGTCGAGCGCTTCTCCGCCGTCGCGGGCCTCGAGAACCTGGAAGCCGGCCCCCCGCAACGTCCGGACGAGAACCCGGCGGACCATTTCTTCGTCCTCGACCAGCAGGATGCATTCTTCCAACCGGGGCACCGGGCCCGCGAGGGAACCCTGCGTCAGTTCGGGTCCCGGCGCATCGGCACTGGGAAGCAGCAGGGTGAACGTCGTCCCCTCTCCCTCCCGGCTGGCCACGCGGATATGTCCCTGACTCTGGGTCACGATCCCGTGCACAGTGGCCAGACCGAGGCCGGTGCCTTTGCCGACCGGCTTGGTGGTAAAGAACGGCTCGAAGATGTGGCTGAGATGGTCGGGAGAGATGCCGCATCCCGCGTCCGCGACCTGCAGCTCGACGTAGCGGCCGGCGGGAATGCGGTGGCCGTCCACCGGGTCGGCCTGGTCGGCATCGAGGATCCGGCCCAGCGTCCGGAACACCACCCGGCCCCCATCGGGCTGGGCGTCCCGGGCATTGATGGTCAGGTTCATCAGGACCTGAAGAAACTGGGTCCGGTCGATCCGGACCCATTTCCCGGCAGGGTCGAGGTCCAGCTGCATCTCGAAGGTGGGGCCGATCAGCCGCTGGAGGAGCGCCTGGGCTTCGAGCATCGCGGCATTGACGTCGAGGGTCTCGGGCGACAGCATCTGCTGACGGCTGAAGGCGAGCAGCTGCGCCACCAGGGACCGCATCCGGTCGGCCGCCTTGATGATCTCGCCGAGGTCCACCCGGCCCTGCGGCGACAGCCCCGAGTCCCGCTCCAGGAAGGTGGCAAAGCCCATGGTGGCCTGGAGCTGGTTGTTCAGGTCATGGGCCAGCCCGCCGGCCAGCCGGCCGATCGCTTCCATCTTGGTGTTCTGCCGGTTCTGCTCCTCCGCCGCGCGCCGGAGCTCCTCGGCCAGGCGGCGGTCGTGAATGTCGAGCGCGGTGCCGATGTATCCCAGGAACTCCCCGTCCTCGCCGAGACGGGGGACCCCGGTGTCCAGCATCCAGCGGTATTCGCCATCATGCCGGCGCAGCCGGTACTCCACCCAGAACCGCTCCCGCTTCTCGAAGGACCCATTATCGGACTCGATCACCCGGGCCAGGTCGTCGGGGTGCACACCGTGCCGCCAGCCCCAGCCGATCTCCTGCGGCAGTTCCCGCCCGGTATACTCGAGCCACCCACGGTTGAACCAGTCGCAACGGTTCTCCCGGTCCGAGGTCCAGATAAAAACCGGCGCCGTGTCCGCCATGGTGCGAAACCGCAGTTCGCTTTCCGCCTGGTCCCGCTCGGCCCGCTTGCGGGCGGTGATATCGGTGGCGAAGACCGCGATCCCGACGTCGGTGGGATAGATGTAGTTATCGAACCACTGGTCGAAGGGTGCGTAGTAGTTTTCCACCTGGCGGGGCCGGCGGTCGGCGGCGGCGGCCAGCAGGGCGCGATAGTAATGGTTGCCGATCGCGTCGGGGAACAGGTCCCAGATCGAGCGGCCCAGCAGGTCCTCCCGGGATTTCCCGAGGATCTTGAGCGCGCCATCGTTGACGTAGGTATAGCGCCACTCCCGGTCGTACACGGCGAAGTGGTCCACCAGGTCCGCCAGCACCTGGGCCAGGGCCTCCGGAGGCAGCGCCATCGCACTCCGGTCGGCGAAATCGTCCCCACCAGGGAATTGCAGGTTGGATGGATCTGGCATGCGCAGAAGTCTAGCAGCCACCCTTGCGCCCGCCAGTCAGGGTGCGGAAACAGCCGGGCGGAGCTATCCTGATTCGGACCTTGCTCCGGCCCTGCACTACCAACATTCCTGGAGGGTTTCGTGGGTCGCATCCCCATGCAGAGCCCGTTGCCTGGAATCACTCACGGCGGTGCCCCAGGGGCCACCGGACCAGCCTCTCACCGCGGCCAATGACCCCGGCCCCCCTGGAGATCCGTTCCCTGGTGGTGGAAGACCACCCGTCGGCGCTCGACGTCCTGGGCGAGGCCTTCCAGGACTACCCAGTCATGCGCTTTGTCCTGGGACCGGGTGGGGACTACCCCGGCCGGCTCCGGACCCTGGTCGGTTTCTTCCTGGCCGCCCGGGTGTTTCGCGGCGAGCCGCTGCTCGGCGCATTCCATGGCGACCACCTGGCCGGCGTCGCCATCATGAGCCTGCCAGGAGATACGCCTCCGCCGCCGGCGTTGCTCGAACGGCGCCAGGCGGTCTTCAGCGCCCTGGGCAGCGCCGAGCGCCAGCGCTATGAGGCCTATGGCGAGGCGAGCCGTACGCTCCACATCGCGGAACCTCACCATCATCTCAACATGATCGGGGTGCGGCGCGCCCAGGCGGGAAAGGGCATCGGGCGCCGGCTGCTCGATGCCGTGACCACCCTGGCCGCCGCGGACCCCGGCTCCGCCGGCGTCTCCCTGGACACCGAGCGGGAGGACAACGTCCGGCTCTATGAGCATTGCGGATGGCGGGTGACGGGACACGCCCGGGTGGGACCGACCCTGGAAACCTGGGCAATGTTCCGGGCACGCGCCCCCCAGGCACCAGTGCGCGAGGCTGTTCCTCAACCTACCTTTCGCGGATGGAGGGAAACATGAAGATCCTGGTAACCGGGGGCACCGGCACGGTCGGCTCGGCAGTGGTGGACGCACTCGCCGGTGCCGCCGAGATCAGCGTCCTGACGCGGGATGCGTCGAAATCCTCACGCCTGCCGGCCGGAGTGGGCGCCGTGGTGGGGAACCTGCTGGACATCGGCGATATCCGCACCGTCTTCGAGGGCTTCGATGCCGTATTCCTCCTCAACCCGGTCGGTCCCACCGAAAACCACGAGGGGCTGCTGTCCGTCAACGGGATCCGCGACGCGGGGGTCAAGCGAGTCGTGTATCTCTCGGTGCAGGACGCCGACCAGGCCGTCCACCTGCCTCACTTCGGGTCCAAGGTCCCCATCGAGATGGCCCTGGCGAAAAGCGGCATGACGTGGACGGTGCTTCGGCCGAACAATTTCTACCAGAACGACGTCTGGTTTCGGCAGGCAATCATGGAATACGGGGTGTACCCGCAGCCGCTCGGCAGCGCCGGACTCTCCCGGGTAGATGTCCGGGACATCGGCGAAGCCGCCGCGGCCGCCTTTGCAGGAGGGGCCGATAACCGGATCGTCAACCTGGTCGGGCCCGAGTTACTCACCGGCGAAGGCAGCGCCCAGGCCTGGAGCAAGGCGCTGGGCCGAACGATCAAATATGCCGGAGATGACCTGGACAGCTGGGAAAAGGCCAATCTTTCCTATGGGATGCCCGCGACCACGGTCTATGATTTCCGGTTGATGTACCAGTGGTTCCAGAAGCACGGCCTCAAGGCCTCCAAGGAGGACCTCGGCTTTCTGGCCGGACTCCTTGGCCACCCGCCTCGCCGCTACGACGACTACGTCAGGGAGACGGTGCGGGAATGGGGCGGGTAGTCAGTGGAGCAGCGCCGCGACCCGGTGTGCGATCCCGCTGGCGTCAACCCCCGCCAGGTTGTCCAGCACGATCACCGTGAGGCCCCGGTCCTCGTAGCGTACGATCGCCGAGGTGAAGCCCTGCCAGGACCCGCCGTGCTCGATCACCCGCTCGCCGTCCCGGGTCCCGATCCGCCAGCCGAAACCGTAGCCTGCCGTGGTACCATCGTTCAGCGCGACCGGGGACCAGAGTTGGTCATACGATGCCGGACCGATCAGCCTCCGGTGGTGAAGCGCCGCCTCCCACTTCGCCAGGTCCAGCACGGTCAGGTACAACGCCCCGTCGGCGGTGGTGTTGACGCTGGGGGAGACCCACTCCTGGTTCCGGAGCACGCCGTCCTTGAGCACATATCCCGCCGCCCGGTTGGCCACGATGTCTGCTTCGCTGATGACCCGGGCGGTGGCCATCCCCAGCGGCCGGAAGACCCGTTCCTGCAGAAAATCGCCGTAGAACTGGCCCGAGACCCTGCGAATGATGATGCCGAGGAGGACGTAGCCGAGGTTGCTGTAGTCCCAGCGCTCGCCGGGGCGGAAGGCCAGCGGGATCGCGTAGGCGCGCCGGAGCAGGTCGTCCTCGGTGTAGTCGAGCCGGAAATCGAAGTCGTCGGGGTAGTCGGTGGTGCCGCCGGTGTGGGTGAGCAGGTGGCGGATGGTGATTCCCTTCCAGGCGCCTGGCGCGTCCTCCAGATACCGGGTGATCGAATCAGCGACGCCCAGCCTGCCCTCTTCCGCCAGCATCAGGATCGCCATGGCGGTGAACTGCTTCCCGACCGAGCCGGACTGGAAGATGGTCTCCGGTTTGACCGGCACCTGGTGTTCCACGTTGGCCAGGCCGTAGCCCCTGGCAAGGACGACCTCACCATTCTGCACCACCGCCACCGCCACTCCCGGCACCCGGGTCCGGCTCATCTCGGCGGCGACCACGGAGTCGACCCGGGCAGCGGGAAAGGGGGACTGGGCGGAAAGGGACGCAGCGCCAAGGATCCCGGCCGCCCCGGCCAGGATAGAAATCCGCGGAACAGTCATAGGCCTTCGGCCATTCACCATTGGCTCCTGATCAGGGGTTCCCTGCCCCAGGCTTCCGCCTGGCTACCGCGCGGTTCTTCCGTCCTGATTCCCGCCCTGTTCACGGAATCGGAGCGCGGGGCCGGAACCGGACCAGGAAGAACCCTTCCTTCATGCTGGTGACGCCGACCACCCCGCTTTTGAAGAAGGGATAATTGCTCCAGCTGCCGGCGAAGCCGGCGGCGTCCTGGCCGAAGGGCACGGTATCGAAGTAGCCCACCTCGCGCGGGTTGACCGGATCGCTGATGTCGAGAATCCGGAGGCCGGCCACGTAGTTGGACTGGTAGACGTGATTGCCCTTCACGTACAGGTTGTGGTCGGAGGCCGGGGTCGTCCCCAGGAATTCCTTCGCGACGATCGGGTCATCCAGGTCGGTGACGTCGAAGATCATGGTGCGGGTGGTCTTGGCGGTGCCGGCCAGCTCGTCGCCCTCGTCGTCGAGATAGAAATAGCGGTGGTCGTCGGAGAGCCAGCCCTGGTGGGCGTAGGCGACATTGGGATAGCTCACCCGGCTGATCGGCTTGGGGTTCTGCTTGTCGGTCACGTCGCCGATACCCACCGCGTTCTCGGAGGCGTTGAAGCAGATCTCCCGGCCCCGGTAGGTCTCGTCCGGGCCGTGGTAGGTGACGCACTGGGCATCGTGGGTGTAGCCGCTCTTGGCGAACCCGGTGGCCGGGTCGGCATAGCAGCCGGCGAACTTCGGACGGGCCGGGTCCCGGATGTCAATCATGTGGAGCGCCCCGCCGCAGGTTTCCCCTCCCATGCTGTTCCCCACCGTATACGCGTAGCCTGATTCCTCGTTGATCACGATATTGTGGGCGCTGTGGATCCGGTCGTAATGGGCGGTCTCCGTGAAGGTGGCCGGTTTGGTGGCGACAGTGAGCAGCTGCCGGAGATCGAAGATCTGGACGCCATGAGGACCGGCCCCGTCGGACACGATGTAGGCGTGGCTCTTGTAGACCTTGATGTCCCGCCAGAGGTTGGGCTGGGCGCCCTGGTGGAGCGGCAGCTGGCCGACATACACCGGGTTGGCCGGATCGGTCACCTCGACAAACGCGGTGCCATCCACCCGCCCTACCAGCGCGAACTCGCGGCCGCTCTCGGGGTCGGACCACCCCCACATGTCGTTCAGCATGATCCCGCGCTCGGCGCCGAGCGCGCTGTTGGGCATGAAGGCGACGAGATCGGTGTTGCTGCAATCGAACAGCCTGACGCGCCCGGAATCGCACTTGAGCTCCGCGCCGGTGATGGCAGGCAGGCCGGTCGAGAGCGTGTCGGCCACCATGCCCTCTTCCCGCCAGGGGGCCTCCGCCGCGGGCCGGCGGTAGAGATAGGCCGACCCCTCGAAGAACTGCGCCATCGGCGCCCCGGCCACCGCGACCCCGTTCTCCGCCGCGAGCGCGGCCCCCAGCTGGGTGCCGATCCCCATCCCCCGGGTCGTGAATTTCTGGGTCTCCTCGTAACCGCCCGCGGCGTTCCGCCGGAGCACGTGGATCGACCCGACGCCGCCGGTGAGGACCGCCCCGACCAGGAGATCGCCGCCATCGCGCGCGAGGGAGGCGCCGAAGAGCGCCGGTGCTTCCGGCGAGGCTGGACGGATCCGCCCCGTCTCCCGCCAGGCCGATCCCTCGGCGCGGAACTGGAGCACCACGCCGGCGCCGCGGTCCGCGGTGGGACTGGAGACCAGGGCCTCGTTCTCGGCCAGCAGGAGCGCCGATCCAATGCCGCGGAGGGCGCTGTCGGCGGCGGCCAGCCGGGCCTCTTCGGACCAGCCGTTCGCCGTGCGGCGGAACAGGAAAGCCTGCCCTGGCCGCCGGCCGGCCGGCGGCCCCTGGCTGACGCCCGGGGGCGCCGATCAGCGCGCGGTCGCCGGACATCGAGATGGCGGCGCCAAACCGGTCGCCCGCCGCGATCCCCTTCCCGGCCAGGCGGCCCCGTTCCATCCACTGGCCCGAGGCATCGCGCTCCCAGGCGATGACGGTGCCGGTCTGTTCGTCCCGGTCGGCCGCGCCCGCGAGGAGGACGTTGCCCGACAGGGCCACCGCGGAGCCCACCCGGTCGCCGGCGGCGGCATCCGTGGGGGAGAGCCGGGCCCGTTCGGTCCACCGGCCGGAGGCTTCCCGCTCAAAGACGTAAACGGCGCCGCGGCGTTCCGAGGCGCCCGGCGCGCTCACCGCCAGCCAGCTCCCGCTCACGGACATCGCCGCCCCGAAGCCGTCGCCCAGCGCATTGTCCCGCGACACCAGCATGGCGACCTCGGCCCACTTCCCGTCTCTCTCCCTTCGTGAAGGCATGAACCGCTCCCGGTCTGGCTGGGCGGCATCGGGAAGTTGGGCACCAGCCCGGCGCGGCCCACCAGGACCTGGTCGCCGGCGATGGCGACCGCCGTGCCGAATCCGATCAGGGGCGACGGCGATTCGGGTGCGCCGCGCCAGGTCTGGGCCGCCGCCGGCACGGCGACAAGTCCGAGCGCGAGGCCAAAGGCAGCGACGAGGGAGAGCGGAAGACGCTTCATGGCTATCTCACTTGGGGATGGTTTGCGGATAGGGGATTATGGCACTGGGGAGGGAATTTGGGTACTGGGGAGACGCGATCTGGCCCGCGAGGTGTGATCCCGCCACTTCATGCCCCTTCTCGTTCGCCCACCTAGGTGACCTCGATATTCATCATCATGCCCATGTCTTCGTGCTGCAGGTTATGGCAATGCAGGGGGAAGACCCCGCGGTAGGTGTCGAACCGGACCAGCACTTCCACGGTTTCAAACGGCATGAGCAGGGCCGTGTCCTTCCATCCACTTTCGTACGGGTACACCGTGTTCCGTCCGCCCTGGCGGGAGACGACCTGGAACTGGGTGCCGTGCAAGTGGACCGGGTGAGGCAACTCGCTGACGTTGATAAA
Source organism: uncultured Gemmatimonadales bacterium (assembly GCA_963795085.1). GTDB lineage: Bacteria > Gemmatimonadota > Gemmatimonadetes > Gemmatimonadales > GWC2-71-9 > DASYPP01. The sequence continues at coordinate 338,753 of CAWCFX010000003.1, forward strand.
CCGCCACCGCTCCACCTGGCCGAGGGGAATCCGTTCGTCCACCCTCAGCATGTCGTAGGTCGTCCCGTTGATCTCATGCATGCCCAGGTGGGTGGACAGGACAAAGTCCCGGGTGATGTCGGAAGGTGGAAGGGCCGGGATATTCGACAGGATCGCCGGCAAAGGCGGGTCGTCCCACTGCCCCGGCCCGGCGACGACCAGGTCGAGAAGGTCCATAGCCGTGCCCTGGGGGAATGGCTCTCCCGCAACGGCATAGCCCGCGAAGGGCAGTGAGACGAGAGTGAGCCGCTCGCCGGGCGGAACGGTGGAGCAATCCACCAGGACGTCGGTCCGTTCCCCGACCCCCAGGTACAGGCGGTCCACCAGGGCGGCGGCGCGCAGCAGCCCGCCATCGGAGCCGATCACCGTGAGCGGGGCCCCGTTGGACAGTCCCAGGCAATAGACCCTGGCATGCGACGCGTTGAGGATCCGGAAACGATAGCGGTCGGCGGTCACGGTCAGCGCCGGGAGGCGCACCCCGTTGCCGAACGGGACATTCCCCAGCTGGCCGACCAGTTCATCTGTCGGGGTGGTCTGATACAGCAGGGGATTGGGCCCATCACCACGGCGATCCTGCAGGATCAGCAGGACTTCACGTTCACCACCGGGTAGCTCCAGCGCGTCTTCTTCGCCGTCGCCCACGATGAAGAACCCGGCGAGGCCGCGATGGATCTGGCCAGCCGTGCGGCGGTGGGCATGGGGATGGTACCAGTAGGTGCCGGCACGCTGGACCAGTGGAAAGGAGTAGTCGTAGGTGGCGCCCGGGGAAATCGCCTGCCGCGGGTGCCCATCCGCCTGTGCGGGGACGATCAACCCATGCCAGTGGACGATCGTGTCTTCCACCAGTCCGTTCACCAGGGTAATGCGGGCCAGGTCGCCGGTCCGGGCCCGAATCGTAGGACCCGGCAGCATGCCATTGAACAGCCAGGCGGGGAGGGGCGCGCCGTCTCCGATCGAGGCGAGTCCCGCGGACGCCGTCAGCGTGGCGGCCGTGGCGGCGAGCGAGCCGGGTTGCCGGAGGGTGCCGCGGCGGGGGTGGTTGGCTTCCAGCACATCGGAGCAGCTGACAAGGCCGGAGCCCCCCACTCCGGCCAGCCCGGCAAGTCCGGCGCCCACCACGCGCACGAAGTCCCGACGGCTGCGGGCGCCCCGGGCCATGATCAGTGCACCAGGACGGTGCCGGACATCGTGGGGTGAAAATCACACACGTAGTTGTACGTGCCAGGATGGGCAAACGTGCGCGAGCCGGACCCGTTCACGATGGACGGGATGTTGCTCGGTGAGCCCGCCGACACGAAAGTGATCGAATGTTGGACGGCGCCGAACGTCCAGGTGACCTCGCCACCGGAGGCCAGATGCACGATGGCCGGCACATAGGCCGGCTGCGGGACGCCGGTGCTGCCGACGCCGGCCACTGAAGGAGGAACCTGCACCGTCACCGACATGGGGGTGGTCAGCGTCACAGTGCCCGCCTGCACCGTCGCAGTGATCTGGGCGGTGCCCGGCGCGACCGCGGTCACCGTCCCCGCCGCGGAGACCGTCGCCACGGCGCTGTTGAGGCTCGCGAAGACGGGAGACCCGGCGCCTGCCAATGTCGCGGCGTTCTGATCCCGGGGCGTCACGGTCAGCGTGACCGCGTTTCCCGGGGCCGTGTTCCAGATGGCCGCCTGGCTGGGGACAACCGAGAGGGTGGTGAGGACCGGCGCCGGCGGCTCGGTATTCGGTCCGCCATCGCCGCCACCGCAGGCCGCCAGGAAGGCCGCGGCCGCTATTGAGACGAGGCTCGGGCGGCGGAGTTTCGAGCCGGAAGGAAACGGTATGATCATCGGGTGCTCCTCAGTGCAAGTGGGGTAGGGAATGATTTCCTGCCCCATGCTATTCCGACCCGGGTATCCACGGGTTAGGTTGGAGTTACCTTCCGGTTAAGAGGCGCGGTGTACGCACTTAGAGCCTTTGGCGCATTGGTGCTCGATCGAGACGGCGCGCCCATCCACTCACTGGCCGCCCACCGGAATGCGCTGGCCATCCTGACCGTCCTGGCCACGGATGGACTCGTGACCCGGGACCGCCTGATGGCGCTCCTCTGGCCCGACAGCGACCTGGACCGGGCCCGTGGATCCCTGAAACAGGCCCTCCACACACTCCGCCAGCACCTCGCCTGCCCCGACCTCGTCGTCGGACGCGCCGGCCTGGGTCTCAATGCGGCGCTGATTGAAAGCGATGTCGGACGGTTCCAGGATGCCCTCCGGGCAGGGAACCTCCTCGAGGCGGTCACCCTGTACCAGGGTCCCTTTCTCGACGGGGTGCACCTGAATGGCGCGCCCGAACTGGAGCAGTGGGTGGAAGCCCGCCGGGCCACGCTCGCCCAGAGATATCGAGAGGGGCTGGAACGGCTGGCCCAGGCGGCAGAGGCCCGGAACGAACCCGGGGAGGCCATTCGATGGTGGACCCGCCTCGCCGGGGATGATCCGCTGGACGGCAAGGCGGCACTGCACCTGATGCAGGCACTGGAAGAGGGCGGTCGGCGAGCGGCCGCCCTCCAGCACTTCAAGGCCCACGAGCAGGTATTACAACGGGAACTGGGGCTGGCGCCGGATCCTGCGGCCATTGCCCTGGCCAACCGCTTGCTGCACCACTCGGTCCCCGCGGTGGCCTGGAACCCCGCGCCGGCGCCCGCGGCACCCCGGGATGTCACGCCGGCTTCGCCAGCCTCCCGCGCCGCATCCCCTCCCGTCCTCCTTCGCTGGATCGGGCCGATCGCCCTGGGCGCGATCGTCGTGGCTGGATTGGCCATTGCGGCGTCCCGCCGCCCGGACCCTGATATTCCGTCCGACCCCAACCTCGTCGCCATCGCACCCTTCGACGTCCTTGATCCATCGCTCGACCTCTGGGGGGAGGGACTGATGGACGTGCTCACCGAGGATCTGGACGGTGCCGGCCCGCTCCGCACCGTGGACCAGGCCGTCGCGCTGCGACACTGGACCGGGCGTGCCAACCGCGGCTCCGCCGAGCGCCTCGGCGGCCTCACCGGGGCCGGGCTAATCGTGTATGGCAAGGTGGCGCGACGCGGGGAAGACTCGGTCAGTATCCGAGCCACCCTGCTGAACCGCAGCCCCGCCGAGGGAGGGGCCGACCTGGTCGAGGTCGCCGGGCCGGAGGGGCGCATGGGTGAACTGGTGGACTCGCTGGGGGTCAATATTTTGCGCGCCCTCGGCCGCGGACGCGCGATCGGGTCTCAGCGCCGCGTTTCAATCGGGTCCCGGTCGCTCTCAGCCCTCAAGGAGTTCCTGCAGGGCGAACAGTTCTACCGCCAGGGACATTTTGATTCCGCCCTGGCGCGATACGACCAGGCGATCGCGGAAGACAGCACTTTCGCCCTGGCGCTGCGACGGATGGCCTGGGCGGTTGCCCTGGGGGCAGTGACGTCCTGGAAGTATGCCAGCCAGGACCAGTATCTCCAGCAGGCCGTAAGGCACAATCATGGGCTCTCGCCCCGGGACAGTGTGTTGCTCCGGGTGGATTCCCTGCTGGTCCTCGGCACCCGGAGCAACCAGGCCGGTGAGATTGTCGCCAGCCTGATGACCGGGGTCCGGAACCTGGAGGAACTGGCCCGCCGGTACCCCGACGATCCGGCCATCTGGTACGAGCTCGGTGAACATCGCTATCACGGGATCCCGCCGCTGGGCACTCCGGCGCTGGCGCTGGACGCCTTCGAGCGCGCCATTGCGCTGGATTCCGGTTTTGCACCGGCATACCAGCATACGGTCAAGCTGGCCATTCAGATGGGACGGCTGGACCGGGCGCGACACTACGCCCGCGCCTACGCGGTGCTTCATCCCGGCAACGCGCACGCCCCCGGGCTGGGCCTCGCCCTGATGGTGCTGGATTCGGGGGGGGTCCATCACCCCCGGGTCTGGCGGGAGATCCAGCAGGCGCCAGGGAGCGCCCTGATGTGGGCCGGCCATGATCACTTCCGCTGGATGGTGGACACCGCGGAGACGGCCGTCGTCCTCCTGCGCGAGCTGATCGCCGGCCAGCATGACCTCAGCGGTTCAGGCGCCCTTTCCGCCGATTCTATTCTGCCGCTGCACCTGGCGGTGGCCCTGGTGTTCCGGGGGCACCTGCGCGAGGCCGCCGAGGTCAGCCAGCCGCTGCTCAATGAGGAAGGGATCGGATTCTATCGCTTCTCGATCGACCGGTTCCTCGACCTGGCCCTGTGGGATATTCTGCCAGACTCGGTGGTCCGCCGCACCTATCAGCTGGGGTTGCTGGCCGGTACCGACTGGAACGGCGGCACCACGTTCTCGAATCCCCGGTTTCTCCGGGCCCTCCCCTACTGGTTTGCCCGCGGGGATACCCTCTCCGTTATCCGGTTCCAGCGGCGGGCCGCCGAGGTGGCCCGCGCCGGGGCACCCGGTGTCGCCGAGTTGCGGGGGCGCTACTTCGAGATCGCCGCGCGCGGCTACCTCGCCCTCATGCGCGGCGATTCGGCGGAAGCCCAGCGAGTGATGGAAGGCATCCCTGATACGCTCTGTCTCATCGGCACCTGCTTCAGCGAACAGTTGCTGCTCGCCCAGCTGCTGGTCGCGCGCAATGCGGACCGCCAGGCGGCGGCGATCCTCGATCGATGGGCGTTGGCGGGCGACAACACGACCTTCGCGGTGATCGCCGCGCTGGAGCGGGGGAAAATCGCCGAGCGGCTCGGCGACCGGGCCCTGGCGGTCGAGCGATACCAGTTCGTCCTGGACGCGTGGCGGCGGGCCGACCCCGAGTTGCAGCCGTTCGTTCGGGTGGCGAGGGCCGGGCTCAGTCGGGTAGCGAGGGCCGACCAGTGAGCGAAGAAGTCACGAGGACGGGTGAGGAATTGATCAATGTGGGCAGACATTCTGCCGCCCGGTCCTACCGGCCGGGTTAGTTTCCGGATGTCCGGCCTTCGAAAGGATACTCATGCTGTACCGTACCCTCGGCCGCACCGGCGAAACCGTCTCCGCCATCGGCGTCGGGGGCCATCACCTCGGCCTCCCCGGCGTCAGCACCTCGCTCAGCCTCCGCATCGTGCGCGCCGCGATTGACCGCGGCGTCACGTTCATGGACAACTCCTGGGACTACCACGAGGGCGAGAGCGAGCGGCGGATGGGCAAGGCGCTGAAGGACGGGTACCGGGCCAAGGTCTTCCTCATGTCCAAGATCGACGGCCGGACCCGGAAGACGGCCACGGCGCAGCTGGAGGACTCGCTCCGCCGGCTCGACGTGGATTGCATCGACCTGGTCCAGCATCACGAGATCATCCGGTTCGAGGATCCTCACCGGATCTGCGCCGAGGAAGGCGCCCAGGCCGCATTGGTGGATGCCCGGAAGGCGGGGAAGCTTCGCTTTATCGGGTTCACGGGGCACAAGGACCCGGAGGTCCATCTTCACATGCTGCGGATCGCGGAGGCCCGTGGCATCCGGTTCGACACGGTCCAGATGCCGCTCAACCTGATGGACGCGCACTACCGGAGCTTCGAACGGCTGGTGCTGCCCGAGCTGGTACGGCAGGAGATCGGCGTGCTGGGGATGAAAAGCCTCGGGAACGGGATGCTGCTCAAGTCCGCTACCGTGACCGCGGTCGAGTGCCTGCGCTACGCGTTGAGCCTGCCGGTCTCGGTCGTCATCACCGGCATGGACAGCCTGGACCGGGTGGAACAGGCCTGCGGGCTGGCGGACACCTTCGCTCCCCTTACCCCGGCGGAGCGGGACGCGCTGCTGGCCCGCACCCGCGAGGCGGCGGCCCGGGGAGAGTTCGAGGCCTTCAAGACCAGCTCGCTCTTCGACAGCACCGCCGCGCACCCGGAGTGGATGGGGGACGAGCCGGACGAGGTGGTGAAGCTCGCGAGAGGCTGAAACGCAACGTGGGGCTGCCGCCCCATCCTACCGCCCCGTCTTACCACCTGTTAGTCGCTGACCCACTCTTCCACCGCCGGCAGGTCCATCCGCCACACGCTGCTGTCCGGACTCCAGCGCAGAATCCAGGAGATGCCCCAGGGCCCGACGTAGTGGGAGGCTCGGCGGTAGGCCGGGTGGGCCAGCGCCTCCTCCAGCGAGATGAAACGGTAGCCCCGGCCCTGCGCCAGGCGAATCACCTCCCGGATGTAGTCCCGGTTGAGCTCGTTGGCGTGGAGCAGCAGCACCTGGGGAAACTCCGTGCCCACGACGCGCACCGACATGGACTCGGCGAACGCAAAGGCCTGTTCCATGTGTTCCAGGTAGGCCGGCACCAGCCGCCGCATCATGGCGCTGTCCCCGCGCGTAATGGCCCGGGAATAGGCCGCCGCATACACCCACTCGTTGTTGTCGATGGTGACGGGGGCGACCGTGTACCCGCGCTCGACCAGCCAGCGGGCGAGGCCGCCGGCGGTGGCGCTGTCGCCCCCCGCGTGGAGGAAGGGATGGCGGAAGAACCGCACCCGGCCCTTCCCGCCGCGGGCGCGGGCGATCTGGCTGTCGGCACGGGCCAGGTCGGCGGTGTAGGTCGCGAGCGGCACCCGGCTCAGGTCGAGATGGCCGTGGCCATGATTGCCGATCACCGCGCCGGACTGCTCCCAGAGGGCGATGACCTCGCCGAGCACGGTATCCCGCAGCCGGGCGCACACGTTGCCAGTGGTCACCAGGGCCGCGCTGGGGGCGCCCTCCTCCAGCAGCGCGACCGTGAGACTTTCGTTAATGGCGCGGAGCTGTCCCCGGTCGCAGCCGGCTCCGGGCTGCACCTGGCCCGCGGGAATGTCGTCGAACGTCAGCGCGACGACGCGCTGGGTCTGCGGGGGCGCGGCTTGATCGGCTGGCGGGCAGGCGGCACCGATAAGGAGGAGGGCGGCCGCGCAGGCGGCGAGCATTTGCATTGATGGAAGGTAATTCAGCGTGCCGGCCACGACCCGACAGGCGTGGTCCGGCCCGTCATGCACTACCGCCCGTACGACTCCAGCCACTCCAGCCCGTCGGCGTCGGTCTGCACCAGGTACACCCGATCCCCGGTCAGGCCCACCAGGCGCCGTCCCGCGGGCAGCGTGATCGTGTTACGGCGGCGCCCTGCGGAATCGAACACATCGATCCGGACCGCGGGATCCCGCACGGACACCGTCCGTACCACCCACACGTCTCCGCCGGGCAGGAGCCAGACCGGATGCTCCCCGCCGAACGGCGGCAACGTCCGGGGAAACAACTCATCGGGATAGGCCTGTTCGGTCGCCCGGCGCTGGGCTGGCGTGGGCTTGTCGCGGCCCGGCTGACCCTGCACCGCCGCCCGGCCCGCCGGTTGCATCGCGCGCTGGCGACGGAAGTGCTCCCGTTCGGCGGCTCCGAGAGACTGTGGCACATCGCCCACCGATGGACCAGCCCGCACCACGGCACCATGGTGCAGCCATTCCACGCGATAATCGCTTCCCCGGACGACGGCCAGCCGCCCATCCGGCGATACGGCCCAGGCATCCCGTACGGGATAGGGGTGGAATCGCTGGCCATGCTGCGCCTTGGCGTGATCGTCCAGCGCGGCAACCTCCACCGGGTCAGAGCCTGGCCGCCAGCGAATCACCACATACTTCTGGTTCCGCTGGAAGCTGCCGTCCGGCATCCGGTCGATGATGACCGACTCCCAGTAGAGGTTCCCCAGCGAATCGGACCCGCCGGGAGGTGCATACCCGCGGTTCGGCATCAGTGAGGGAAATGGGATGCTGCCGGCCAGGGCGCCGCTGGGACTGATGCGAAGGAAGCGCCGGGTGTCAACGTCGTAAACGAAGAGGGTGTCGCCGGTCATGCGGGTCACCGCGAACGGCCGGCGATACTCGTTCGGCCCGCTGCCGGTCCGACCCAGTCGGGAAACCGCGCCGGTTCGTTTGTCAACCAGCGAGAGGGTCCCTTCCCGGGAATCCACCACCACCAGCCGACCGTCCCGCAGCGTGTCCAGCGAGGCAACCGAGGAAAACGGCTCGGCGGCCCTCCAGTGCAGACGTCCCACGGCGGGGGCTTGCGCCGGGACCGTCCGTGGACTACCAAACGCAAGGAGGAATAGCGCGAGGAAGACCCGGGACATGGCGTAGGATCCAGAGTGAGGTCCCGGCTCTACGGGAAGGCGATCGGGAGGGATTCAGGCAGAAGCGTCCCTCGGTCATGCAATCGGCCCGGCGGTTTCCGCTTCAGCGCTGCACGCCCCACCGGGACCCCTCGATGAGCGTCGCCCCCATCCCGTCTTCGATCACCAGGTCGACCTGGCCATCCCCTTCCCGAAAGCGCGCCGTCGCGTTCGGGCCCACGACGAAATACGCGCGCCCCGCCTCGGAATAGGCCGGCGACCGGAAGTGCCCCCGCCAGTGCACCACCAGGGTCGGCCCACGCATCGACACTTCGACGGAGTCCCCGGTAGTGGTGCGGTAGACGCCGACGTGACGCGCGTTCTGGGTCGAGTCGGGCGCGAGGAGATGGCGGGGGCGTGGAGTGGCGACCGTGTCGCCCCGCATGATGGCCGCCAGGTCCTCCACCGCACCGCTTCCCCGCTCCAGGTTCGTCAGCAGGATGATCGTTCGGCGGCTCCCCGGGATCCGCATGATATAGCAGGAGAACCCGGGGAGGCCGCCGCTGTGCTCGTGCGTCACCCCGTCGGGTCCCCTCGCCACGAACCACCCGTAGCCGTAGCTCCCGAGGCCGGGCGTAAAGATCGAGTCGCGCATCGGCTGTTTCACCAGGCGCTCGGTGTAGAGGGCCTGGTCCCACCGGTACAGGTCGCGGGCCGTGGTCACCAGTCCGGCGTCGCCCTGCGGCGGACCCATGAGCTGGTAGAAGGCATTCAGGTAGTCCCCGCGGGACAGCCCGTTGAACCACGCGACGGGATACGCCCCGGGCCGGAGCCGGTAGCCCTGGGCCCGGTCGGGAAGCAGTTCGGCCGAATGGTCCTGGCTGCTGCGAGTCATGCCGAGCGGCTCGAGGATCCGGGTGCGGAGGAAGTCCTCGTAGGACATCCCGCTGGCCCGCTCGATGATGTAACCCAGCAGGATGTAGGCGCTGTTGCTGTAGGAGAACCGGGTGCCCGGTGCGAAGTCGAGCGGCCGCTTCCGCGCGTCGCGCGCGATCCGGGCCGCCGCTCCCTCCTGGGCCATGTAGTCCGAATAGGCCTGGGTGTCGTAGCCGCCGAACCACTCCTCGTAGTCCGAGATGCCCGAGGTGTGGCGGAGCAGGTGATGGATCGTGATCCCGCTCCAGTCGGGAGGCAGGCTGTCGAAGTACTTGCTGATGGAGTCACTGATGCGAAGCCGCCCCGACTCGGCCAGCATCGCGATGGCCATGGCGGTGAACTGCTTGGATACCGAGGCAACGCGAAAGCGGGTGTCCGGCGTGTTGCGCACCCCCAGCTCCATGTTGGCCAGGCCGAACGCCGTATCCACCAGGACCGTCCCGTCTTCGGCCACCAGGACAGTGCCCTGCACGTGGCCCAGCGCGGACGCCGCGACGAGGTATTCCCGCATCTGGCCGACTCGAGGATCCGGGCGGGCCGACTGCCCCCCGGCAGCGCCGGGCGAGGTGGCGAGGATCAGGGTGATGGCAACGCCGAGTCTGACGAGCGGTGTCAAGGTCTTCGGGACCATGGGGGTACGATCCTGATCGTGGGGAGAAGGGAACGCGTTTTGGAATATCACCGGACGCCAGCACCTGACGGTTAGTTGCGCGAATACATGGAGCGAGCGAACCCAGCGAGCCTGCCGCATCGACCTCCACTCGGCCTTCCGCCCGTCGCCGCCTGCCTGATTGGCCACGATTTCTCTCACGAGATGAGCCATCGGGAGGTCCGGCCCAACCGTCGCGGTTCCTCGAAGGACAAACTATCACCGCAACCTAACCGACTGCCAGTTATCGTATTACAGAGTGCTCGTCGCAGGATGAAACCTCCTGAAATAGTCCTCCGTATTGGGTGGCGTCTCACCTCTCCAGAGTCACCGACCCTCTCGCCAGTCAAGGAGCAGACAATGCCCCTGGTGTACGTGGTCCACATCCTCGCGGGTAGCCTGGGGCTCCTGTTCGGCTACGTGGCCCTCTTCTCGGCGAAAGGCGGATCCCGCCACCGGCAGGCCGGGATGCTCTTTGTCTACGTGATGCTCACCATGGGGATCGCCGGGATGCTGCTCGCAATCGTGCGGAACAAGGCGCCGACGCTCAATCTTCCCGCCGCGCTGCTGACGATCTACCTGGTGGTCACGGGACTGTGGACGGTCCGGCCGCCCGTCCGGAGGGGGCGTGGGCTGGCGATGGGTGCCATGGTGATCGGGCTGGCCGTCGGCCTGGTCAGCCTCGCCTTCGGCCTTGACGCCGTCACCGGAGGGAACCGGGACGGCATGGCCGCGCCCCCCTTCTTCCTGTTCGGCACCATCGGCCTCATCGCGGGCATCTCAGACATCCGGGTGGTTCGCCACGGTGCGCTTCGGGGCCCGGCGCGGCTGGCCCGGCACTTGTGGCGGCTCTGCTTCGCCCTCTTCATTGCGGCGATGTCTTTCTTCCTGGGCCAGGCCCAGGTGATCCCCGAACCCATCCGGATCATGCCGGTGCTGATGCTCCCGGTGCTGGCCGTGCTGGTGACCATGCTCTACTGGCTGTGGCGCATCCGGGTGCGCCGGAGCCTTCGGGGCGTCGTAACCGCCACGGCCTCGTAGCCATTTTCCCGGACAGGATCTCTTGAAACGCGCCCCGCTGGTCGGTGAAGCCCGACGGATTTCACGCGTCTCGGGAGAACCAGGTGCCTAGAACGTCACCGCGACCACCGAATCGGCGGACAACTCCACGGTCTTCCACATCTCATAAATGCCCATCGCGTCACCTCGCTCTACGATGTCGACAGAAGTCCGGGCGGGAGACCGGATGACGAATCTCTGGCTGAGAAACGCCGGGATGGTTCCCAGGCTGTGTTCGGTGGTGTCGCGGTAGAAGAAGTCCATCGGGTGACTCATGGTATTCGTAATCTGGACCGTGTAGTCCACCCGGGAAGGATGCCCGGGGGCAGGGACGCCGGCCACTACCGGCGTAATCAGGAGGCCGACAGCTAGAACGGCGATCTTCCGCATGGTATTGCTCCTTGAGAGGGACGCGATTCCAGGAGCAAACTGGGAGGAGAGGCGGGATGGCGCTACCGGATTGCCGCCAAGCGCCGGGAACCTGCAGCCAATGGCGCAATGGTGCAGAGAGCGGGAGAGAGGACGGACCGGGCGCCACTTCCCCCGGCCTTCCGCCAGGGTCAGTTGTTCGGCGCCCCCTTCGTTGATGCAGGAAACGGTAAACACTCGCCTACCGCCCTTTTCCTTCTGCCCTTTTCCTACCGCCCTCCTGCTACCGTCCTGTTCTTGCCGAAAGAAAGATCAGCTCGAGTGATCGTGCACCGTCAGCCAGCGGCCGTTCTTCTTTTCCCAGATGGTGGAGAACCGGCCGCTTCCCTCCGGCTTGTTACCCCCCGTCAGGACAAACCTCCCGGTCGCGATGGCGGCGTCGCCCCGGCCGAGGAGGCGGACCTCGACGTCCTCGAAGCGGAGCTGCTGCATCGGCTTTCCGTCGCGCCAGAAGCCGCGCTCGAGCAGCCCTCGAATGGCCGTGCGCCCGCGGATGAGTCCCTGGCTCCCCATCATGGTGGCGGAATCGGCGTAGGGAGCGACGTGGCGGTCGATGTCGGCATCATTCCAGGCCTTCTCGATGGCGGAGAGCTCCGCCCGGATGGCAGCGATGTCGCGGTTCTGCGCCGGGGCGGCACTGGGCAGCAGGACGAGGCCGATGGCAGCGATCAGGTAGGGCGCGCGCATGAGGAGTCCGAGTAAGGGAAGAGGAAACTGCCGGCAGGTTTTCCTACGGACCGGCCCGGGGAATGGGTTTCAGCACCGGAGGTGCAGCCTCACCTTCAACTCGCACGGCCCGGCCCCTCGCCGCGTTACCTCACCCCGGTCCCCTCTTCACTTCGTGGAGAGGGGTGCCTACCGCCTTTTTTCCGTACCGCCCACCTACCGCCCCGCGCCCTCTGCGTAATCCGCGGTGGAGGGGTTGCTGTTGCGGGTGAGGGGGCATCGAGATCGCCCCCCCGCACGCTTCGATGCGCTTCACCGCAGAGGACGCCGATTGAACTGAGAAATTCGCAGAAACAGCCTTTTTGGGGGGGGGGTCCTGCGAACTCCGCGCGACCTCTGCGCAATGTGCGGTGACGTGGTTGCTGTTGGGGGGGGGCGGGCGTTGACTTTGTCCTACCGCTCGCTTCGATACGCTTCACCGCACCCCCGTGAGCATCCGGGCAAACCGGGCTTCCCCCCACACCAGCGCCGTCACGGCACCGGCGGCGTCGGTCTCCACCCGCACGGTCGCATAGTCCTGGGGCGAGAAGAAGGTGCTGTCGCTGGTAGGGATCAGGGCGTAGGTCCCCATCAGCCCCAGGGTCGGTGATGCAAAGGACAGCGGGACCGGCCCACCGATCTGATAGTCGCCTGAGTAGCGACGCTGGAGGTCGGCGCTGAGGGCGATTGGAGTGACAGCAGGCATAACCGGGGGAGCCACCGCCTCGCCCCGGGCCAGGCGTACCATGTCCCGCCTGAGGAAGTCCACGGCCCCGGTCGCGAGGTTCCCGGCGAAGATGACCGTGATCCCATCGCCAGCGGTGTAGTCAGCGAAGGCCCGGTATCCGTTGGTGACACCGGCCCAGCTGAAGTCGCCATTCGCCGAGGCAAGGCGCCGCTGGGCGGATTCTCCATATCCACCGGCGACCAGCCGCCGCATGATACGGAACAAGTCCCCGGGCGTCGTATAGACCGACCCGGCGCCGACGAGAAAGGAAAGATCCTTGGCCGGCGCCGGGACCAATCCACGCGAGCCATGGACCAGGCTGGCCGGGGCATTTCGCGGACTCCCCAGGGTCGCGTCGCGGGTCCCGGCCGCGCCCGCCGGCGCGAGCACGACGCTGTCCAGCAGCCGGGCGTAGGATGCTCTTCCCGCCAGTTCCAGCACCCGGGCCAGCACCGAATACCCCGCAGAGCTGTATAGGCGGGTCGAGTCGGGCGAAAAGACGGGCGAGGCCAGGGCAACGAGACGGACCATGTCGCTGGCCGTGCGCCGGGTATTCTCGTCATCCGGCTGGGTCACCCGGTGGGGAATTCCGCTACGGTGCTGCATCAGCATGTCCACGGTGATCCGGCCGGCCCGGGGAAAACCTGGCAGCCAGGTGCCGATCGTGTCTGTGAGGGACAGGCGGCCGGCCTCAATCAGGCGCATGGCCAGGATCACGGTGAGAGGCTTGGTGAGTGATGCGACCGCGTAGGGGGTATCGGTGCGGTTCCCGGCCCCGAAGGCCCGGTGATAGAGGATCTCATCCCCCCGCGCGACGAGGACGGTGCCGGAGAGCTGGTTGGCCCGGACCAGGTCGGCGGCCCAGGCATCGGCCGCGCGGGCCATCTCGGCCGGCTGGCGGGGCTGCTGGCCCTCGGCGAGTGCGGCGTAGAACATGGCGAGAACGAGCGCGCGCGTTACCCTGAGGACTGACGTCCGCATTCCGGCCCCCTGGAGGAGATGAGTGATCGAATGCGTGGTTGGATACGTCGAGCGCCGGGAACGTTGCCGCGGGAGGGGCCGGTCTGTGAGCGATGGGAGAGCAGAGATGTGCTAACTTTTTGAAATCGTACCACGCCGCGGTGAGCGGGCGTTGAGATTGCCTACCCGCACACTTCGATGCGCTTCACCGCAGAGGATGCCGATTGAACTGAGAGTTTCGGAGAAACAGCCTTGGGGATGTTGCTGCGAACTCCGCGCGACCTCTGCGCAATCTGCGGTGGAGCGGTTGCTGTGGCGGGTGTGCGGGCGTCGAGATCGCATCCCCGCAGGCTTCGATGCGCTTCACCGGTGGAGTGGTTGCTGTTGCGGGTGAGGGGGCATCGCGTTCGCTTCCCCGCACGCCTCGATGCGTTTTAACGCAGAGGACGCGGATTGAACTGAGCGTCGCAGAGAACAACCTTTCGGGTGTTCCTGCGAACTCCGCGCGACCTCGGGGAACTCTGCGGTGAAGTGGATGCCTTGAGTCCGATGGTATTCTGTCTCCGCGGTCTTTCGGTTGGCCCGGCCTTCTCTGCGTTAGGGCGCCTCGAAACGCCACTTCCGATGGTCCCTCCACCCACAGTCACCGGGGCTTCCCCGAGGTTGCCCGAAACCCTGCGCAGGGCGACATTTAGCCACTTCAGTTGCACTCCCCGACATAACCGGAGCATTGATGGCGGTCGCCGCGCGCGCATGCCCTGCCTGTAAGACTCCTTTACCCGAGGAGGCCCAGTTCTGCCTCCGCTGCGGCCTCGCCACCCCGACCGATCCCGGCGTGCCGCCCCGCACCGGCGCCACCGGCGTGGTCGAGGTCAGCCAGGTGAAGCGGGCCCTGGCCAGCCGCTACAAGGTGGAGCGGGTACTGGGCGAGGGGGGCATGGCGACGGTCTATCTCGCCCACGACCTCAAGTACCAGCGCAGCGTGGCGGTCAAGGTGATGCGGCCGGAGCTGGCCTCCACTCTCGGCGCCGACCGGTTTCTCCGCGAGGTCCAGATCGCCGCCCGGCTCACCCACCCCCACATCCTGCCCATGTACGAGTCGGGCGAGGCCGAGGGGCTGCTGTACTATGTCATGCCCTACGTGGAGGGCGAGACGCTCAGAGACCGGCTGCGCCGCGAGTCCCAGCTTCCCGTCGAGGACGCGCTCAAGATCGCCCGGGAGATCTCAGAAGCCCTCGCCTACGCCCACGCCCAGGGCATCATCCACCGCGATATCAAGCCGGCCAACATCCTGCTGGGCGGCGGCCACGCCATGGTCGCCGACTTCGGCATCGCCCGCGCGGTCACCGCGACCGCCACGGAACCGCTCACCCAGACCGGGCTGGCGGTGGGGACGCCGCAGTACATGTCGCCCGAGCAGGCCATGGGCGACCGCGAGGTGGATGCCCGCGCCGACATCTACGCGGTGGGCGCCCTCCTCTACGAGATGATCGCCGGGGAGCCGCCCTTCACCGGGCCCACCCCCCGCGCGATCGTCACCCGGAGCATGACGGAGGACCCCCGCTCGCTCACCGCCTCCCGCGCGGGTCTGTTCCCTGACGTAGATCGCGTCGCCCTGAAGGCGCTGGCCAAGAGCCCCGCCGACCGTTACCCGACCGCCACTGCCCTCGCGGCCGCGCTCGACCTGGCGATGGAAGCTACCCGGAGCGGTGCCCGGCCGGTCGCCGTGGCCAGCGGCCCCGCCCCGCTCCAGGTACTCCTCCTCTTCCTCCTCGCCGGCACCGCGGTGCTGGCCGTGGCCTACGCCCTGGTGCGGAAGGTCGGCCTGCCCGGATGGATGTTCCTGCTGGCCGTCGCCCTGATGCTGGCCGGGCTTCCTATCATGCTGCTGACCGCGCGCGCAGAACGTCGCCGGGAAGGAGGCCGGGACGAACCCGGGATCCGCCGACTCCTCACCTGGCGAAATGGGCTGGCAGGCGGCGTCCTCGCCTTTGCCGCCTGGGGCGTCCTCGCGGCAGCCCTCGTCCTCCAGAGCCCCGCCGTGGCGGGCGCGGCCCCGGAAGGCGCCCGGCTCGCCGTCCTCCCGTTCACCAATCGAGGAGCGCCCGAGGATGCCTACTTCGCCGACGGAATCGCGGACGAACTCCGCGGCAAGCTGGCGGGGCTGGGACGCTTCCAGCTCACGGCCCGGACCAGCTCCGACCAGTACCGGGAGAGCACCAAGTCCCCCCAGGAGATCGGCCGGGAACTGGGCGTGGATTACCTGCTCACCGCCACCGTCCGCTGGGCCAAGGCGGCCGACGGGACCGGCCGGGTCCAGGTGGTGCCCGAACTGATCGACACCCGGACCGGCGACATCACCTGGCAGCAGTCGTACGATGCCAACCTCACCGATGTCTTCCAGGTACAGACCCAGATCGCCAGCCGGGTGGCGGGCGCCCTCGGCGTGGCGCTGGGCAGCCGGGAACAGGTCCAGCTGGCCGAGCGGCCGACCGACAACCTGGCGGCCTACGATCTCTACCTCAAAGGGATGGCCACGTCCAGCACGGATCCGGCCAGCCTGCGCCGGGCCATTGCGTTCTTCGAACAGGCCACCGCGCTGGATTCCACCTTTGCCGAGGCCTGGACCCAGCTCAGCGGCTCCCTTGGAACCCTGTACACCAACAGCGTCCCCGATCCCCAGGTGGGTCAGCGGGCGCTGGCGGCCGCCGAGCGTGCCCTGAGACTGGATCCGGATGGATCCCAGGGCCACCGGGCGCTGGCCCGCTATCACATCAGCGTCACCAAGAACCTGGCCGAAGCGGAGCGCCATCTCAGCCAGGCGCTCAGCCTGGAGCCCAATAATCCCGACTATCTGGCGTTGGCGGGAGCGATTGAGCGGACCTCAGGACGCTACGAGGAGGCCCTGTCCCACATGCAGCAGGCATTCCGGCTGGACCCCCGGTCCATCCGGAACGCCATTCGGCTGCAGAACACCTACCTCTGGCTCCGGCGGTACCCCGAGGCGCTGCAGGCGAGCGAAGCGGCCCTGGCACTGGCACCAGGGGATCTGAGTATCAGCCAGGACAAGGCCATGGTCTACCTCGCCCAGGGGGACCTCGCCGGCGCGCGGGAGGTGATTCGGCAGGTCTCTCCCACCGTCGTCATGCCGGACCTGGTCGCCTTCTTCGGCGTGTACTGGGACATGTACTGGGTCCTGGAGGATCCTCAGCAGGAGTTGCTGCTCCGGCTCACGCCCACGGCGTTCGACAACGACCGGGGTTCATGGGCGACGGTCATGATGCAGCTTCACTGGCTCCGCGGGGACCGCACCCGGGCCCGGGCCTACGCCGACAGCGCCCTGCGGGAGATCCAGGTCCAGATTCGCGGGGCACCCGACGACGGACAGCGGCATGTGATCGGCGCGCTGGCACTGGCGTACCTGGGCCGGAAGGCCGAAGCCATCGCCCAGGGACAGAGAGGCATCGCGCTCAGCCCCATCAGCGTGGACCACGTGAACGGGCCCTATTACCAGCACCTGATGGCGCGGATCTATCTGCGGGTCGGTGAGCCGGAGAAGGCGATCGACATGCTGGAGCCGCTGCTCCGGATGCCGTACTTTCTGTCGCCGGGGTGGCTCCGGGTGGATCCCACCTTTGCGGAGCTCAAGGGGAATCCGCGGTACGATCGTTTGCTTCGGTAAAACGTCTGGCGGCGGACGGCGGGTCGCTCTTAGCGACCGTGCCTGCTCAGGGTGCGGGTCAGCAGCATCGCTTCCGTGCCGGTGCCGAGGCGCATCAACGCGAGGGGCGCCAGGTAAACAAGACCTGAGAAACATTGGCGATTGGTCAATGTCCACCGCCTAGCCATACCGCCTTTCCCGCCGGGAGCCGCGACCCGGGCACACAGGACGACCCGGTCGCCACCAGG
Source organism: uncultured Gemmatimonadales bacterium (assembly GCA_963795085.1). Classification (GTDB taxonomy): domain Bacteria; phylum Gemmatimonadota; class Gemmatimonadetes; order Gemmatimonadales; family GWC2-71-9; genus DASYPP01. The sequence goes on from CAWCFX010000003.1 coordinate 356,210, forward strand.
GCCATCACCAGGGGAACCAGCAGCAGCCAGCGCCCCCGGCCCCAATGCAGCCCGAAGCCACGGGCGACCGGGACACCTGGCCCGACCGCAGGTCCTCGTGCGCCTCCTCCGCCCGGTCCTACCGCCCATTCTGACCGCCCTATTTGCTCCCCCGCCCGGGAGCGAAACGTGATCCCGGTCACATCTCAGCATGCTCCGGCTGGCCAGAAATGGTTCACGTCATCCCGCACCGCGGTAGCTCACCCTCACACGTGCAACCATTTAGTTGCATATATCCCGGCCCCCCGCTATGATACTCAACGGTACCGTTGCCTGACTATGCGACCCCAGGAGGCTCCTGACAGTTCGCCATGCCTGACCACGCATCTCCGGATCCGCCCACCAGCCGCCCCGCGGTGGCCGCCGCCGCTCTCGCCATGACCCTCGGGATCGGGGCCGCCGCCTGGATGGTGACGCTCCGCCAGGTGCGCAGCATGGACACGGGGGACACCGCCAGCCTCGGCCCTTTCGCGTCGTTCGTCGGCGCCTGGGCCGTGATGATGGCGGCGATGATGCTCCCGGCCGCCGCCCCCGCGGTGCTCCGGCTGGCCAGGGCCCGGGGCCGGGTCCTCGTGGTGCTTCGCTTTCTCGGGTCCTACCTGGCCGTCTGGACGTTCATCGGGGTGGTGATCTTTGCGCTGTACCGCCCGCCCGAATCCACCCTGGCCGGCCTGCTGTTGATCGCGGCCGGGATCTACGAACTGACCCCCGTCAAAGGGGAGTACCGGAGGCGGTGCCGGGAGACGGTCGGGTCGGGATGGCGGTTCGGGCTCGACTGCGCCGGCTCGAGCATCGGCCTGATGCTGGTGCTGCTGGCCCTGGGCATCATGAGTCTCGCCTGGATGATCGTGGTGACCGTCCTGGTCCTGGTCCAGAAGGTCTTGCCGGCGCGGCGCGCCATCGACGTGCCGCTGGCCCTGGGCCTGGTCGCCCTGGGGCTGGTGATCCTCATCGCCCCGTCCTCGATCGGCCTCGTCGCCTCCATGCCGGCGATGCCGCACAGGTGACCGGCCGGCGTCGCCGGCTGCTGCGATTACCTCAAGGAGATTGTCAATGACATCGCATACGACCGGAACCCGGGAGGAATGGCGCAGCGCCCGGATCGCCCTCCTCAAGGCCGAGAAGGAGTTGACCCGCAAGGGCGACGAACTGGCCCGGCAACGGCAGGCGCTGCCCTGGGTTCGGATTGATAAGCCGTATCGCTTCGACACCGACCAGGGACCGGCCACCCTCGCCGATCTCTTCCAGGGCCGGTCCCAGCTCCTGGTGTACCATTTCATGTTCGGCCCCGATTATACGGCGGGCTGTCCGGCCTGCTCGTCCATCGCCGACGGGTTCAACGGGCCCCACGTCCACCTGGCGAATCACGACGTCATGTTCTGGGCGGTCTCCCGGGCGCCGCTCCCGAAGCTCATGGCCTACCGGAAACGGATGGGCTGGAGTTTCCCCTGGGCCTCCTCCGCGACCACGGACTTCAACCACGACTTCCAGGTCTACTTTACCGAGGAAGAGCAGCGGACGGGGGAGGTCGAGTACAACTACCGGAAGTCGGGCCACAGTTCCCGGAAGGACATCGAGGAGCAGGCCGAGCCACCCGAAGGGAAGAAGATCGCGGCGACGACCGGCACCGACTGGGCGACCTACACTCGCGAGGCACCCGGCATGAGCGCCTTCGCGCTGGAGGACGGGGTGGTCTATCACACCTATTCCGCCTTCGCACGCGGGGTGGACGGGCTCTGGGGCATGTACCAGTGGCTCGACCGGGCGCCCCAGGGGCGGAACGAGTCGGATTTCTGGATCCGCCGCCACGACGAGTACGGCCACCCATGAGTCCCGACCGGATTGAAACGAGGGTCGAGGTCCTGGCTCCACGCACCCGGGTCTGGCGCGCGGTCGCCGACGCCGGAGAGTTCGGCAACTGGTTCGGCATGAAGCTGGATGGCGACTTCAGGGTCGGCGCGACCGTGCGGGGCCGGCTCACGGTCAAGGGCTTCGAGCATGCTTCGATCGACCTGACGATCGTCGCCATCGAACCGGAACACTACTTCGCCTACCGCTGGCATCCCTACGCGGTGGATCCCGCGGTGGACTACTCCGCGGAACCGACGACGCTGGTCGAGTTCCGGCTGGAGGAGACGGCCGGCGGGACGGCCCTGCTGATCGTCGAATCGGGTTTCGACCGGCTTCCCCCGGCGCGGCAGGCGGAGGCGTTCCGCATGAACCAGCAGGGGTGGGCCGGGCAGTCGAAGAACCTGGTACGGTATGTCGGCTAGCCGGAGCGGAGCCCTGCGAAAGACCGCCGCACCGGGCGCCGTTCCCGCCGCGGCGCCGCTCTTTGCCGCGCTGGGCGACCCGACCCGGCTCGGCCTCATCCGCCGGCTCTCCGCTGACGGCCCGCTCTCGATCACCCGGTTGAGCCAGGGCACCGGCGTCACCCGCCAGGCCATCACCCGGCACCTGCGGACCCTCGAGTCCGCCGGTTTGGTGCATGACGCGCGGCGCGGGCGGGAGCGGGTGTTCTCGCTGGATCTCAAGCGGCTGGAGCGGGCCCGGGCCTATCTCGACCAGGTCGCCCTGCAATGGCAGGCCGCCGCGATCCGGCTGAAGGCGTTCGTGGAGAAGGAGTAGCTGACGGACGCCGGCCGCAGTACGACGGTGTTGGTGGAAGACAATCATGCAATCCTTTGGAATTCATTCAACGAGGTATGGTTCCCATGACCGCAATACACGCAACCGCGAGAGAGACTGATATTTTCCGAAACCAGGGCCAGGCGGTGGACACGACCGTGAAGCTCAACCTGGCCGGCATCACCCACGAGGAGAGCCTGATCCAGCCCGAGCCGGGCGGGAATTGCATCAACTGGGTGCTCGGTCACTTGCTGAGCATCTACAACCAGGCCCTTCCCCTGCTGGGCCAGGAACCGGCCCTCGATCAGGCCACCATCACCCGCTATGCGCGGGGATCCGACGCGATCACCGATCCCGCCCAGGCCAGGCGGTTTGAGGATTTGCGGACGGCATGGGACACCACGGTACAGCGGATCGACGCCGGCCTGGCGGGGTTGACTCCCGAGGGGCTGGACCGCCGGGTGCCGCCGGAGGGAAATGCCGAACCGGGGGAGACGGTGCGCGATACGTTGAGCGTCCTGATGTTCCACCAGGGGTATCACGCGGGGCAGACCGGCGTGTTGCGGCGGCTGGTGGGAAAGACGGGGGCGATCAAGTAGGGGGCGCGGACGACAGCGTGATGGGGCGGTAGCTCCACCTCCTGTGCAGCGGCATTACTCCCAGGCGAGTTTCGACGCGCATTACCGCAGAGGACGCGGGGTAAACGGAGAGTTTCGCAGACGGGACATTTGTGTCTCTGCGATCTCTCGGGTGCCCCTGCGCTCTCTGCGTTAGTGCGCCTCGACGCTATCCGCCACTGTGATCTGGCTGCCCGGGACCGCAGGCAGCGGTTCAGCAGCCCGGATTGGTCGCCAAGACCGTGAAGGGCGCCCCTGCCGGAATGTTACCCCTCCTGTGCAGCAGCATCACTGCCAGGCAGGGTTCGACGCGCATTAGCGCAGAGAACGCGGGGGAAACCAGGAGGTTCGCTGAAGAAAAGATGGTGTTCTCCTCTTCTGCGATCTCTGGTTTACCCCTGCGCTCTCTGCGTTGATGCGCCTCGGCGCTATCCGCCAGTGTAATCTGGCTGCCCCGGGACCGCAGGCAGCGGTTCAGCAGCCCGGATCGGCCGCCATGACCGTGAAGGGTGCACCCACGGGAATGTTGAACCGCGTGACCAGGACGATGGCCGTGTCCACGCTGGTGACGATGGCCCGGTGGACCTGGTCGCCCACCTCATAGTACGCGTTCCCGGGAACGTATACCGGGGTCTCCACGCAGCCACCCTTGCCAAGGTAGCGCTCGAGCTTGATCTCGCCCTGGAGGACGTAGATGAAACTGGGCCCGGGATGGGTATGCCACATGCCCGCGCCGGGCGGGAACAGGGACTGCTGGATGACGATGTCCTTCACTTCCTCCGACCGTATTCCGAAGCCGGGCTGCTGGACGCGAATGGGACCCATGGGGGCCCGGAAGGTGAAGGGGGTCAGGGCGAGGGTGCTGACATCGGAGGTGACCGCGGAGGACATGTGGCCGGCGCCGGCAGACATGACCGGGGACAGGTCGGCGCCGGCTCCGGCGGGCGCCACGGGCGAGTCGTCCGAGCACCCGGCAAACCCGCCGATGGCGATAATCGTAAGACAAGCAATGGTGAGCATACGGCGTGACATGGGGACCTCCTGCAATGGGGTGAGTCAGGAAACCGCTCCTCAGTACCTGTTGCCGCCGAGGGACAGCGGCTTAGGTTTGGACAATCTTGACGACCCCCGTCACCCGTCAGTCGTCCGGCCGTCACCGCCGGGTGACGCCTCCGCCGAACCGCCGCGATGATCGAGTTACGCACCCTGGGCTCCCTGGAACTGACCTCGGACGAGGGCGGAGCCTTCAGCGCCGTGCTGGCCCAGCCCCGGCGCATGGCCCTGTTGTGCTATCTCGCCCTGGCCGTCCCCCGCGGATTCCACCGCCGTGACACCCTGCTGTCCCTCTTCTGGCCGGACGATGACACCGAGCAGGCCCGGCATGCGCTCCGGCAGTCGGTGTACTTCCTCCGCCGCGCGCTGGGGCCCACGGCGATCGCCTCCCGGGGCGACGAAGAGCTGGGGCTCTCGCCCGACCGGATCCGGTGTGACGCCTGGGCGTTCGAGGCGGCGGCCGGCCAGGCGCGCCCGGCCGAGGCGCTGGCCCTCTACCGGGGGGAGCTGCTCACCGGCTTTCACATTTCCGACGCGCCCGATTTCGAGCGCTGGCTGGACCAGGAGCGGGAGCGCCTGAGACAGATGGCCGGCGAGGCCGCCTGGGCGCTGGCCGGGGAGCGGGAACAGCAGGGCGATGCAGTCGGAGCAGCGGAGGCGGCCCGCCGGGCGCTCTCCTTCTCTCCCACGGACGAGAACGCGGTGCGCCGCCTGATGCTCCTCATGGAGCGGCTGGGAGACCGGGGAGCCGCGCTGCGTGCTTACGAGGGCTTCGCCGGGGAACTGGAAACGGAGTTCGAGCTACCGCCCTCGGAGGAGACCCGGGACCTGGTGGCGCGCATCCGCGCCGGCGCCGGCCGGAGCCCACCGTCCGCTCCCGAGCCCGGAACCGACCATCCGTCCGTTTCTGCGTCCGTGCCCCGGCCGGGTCCCCGGCGGGATGACTCGGCAGACCGCCAGGTCCCCACTCGTGAGAAGGCAGCCAGAAAGCATCGGAGGCTGGCTCTCCTGGGCGCGGTGGCCTTGCTCCTTGGCGTGGGGTGGGCAATGCGCGGGCAGCTGGGGATTCCCCCGGCCACCGGGGAAGCCCTCGGGCCCCCCCGCTCGATCGCGGTCCTGCCGTTCCGGAACCTCCGGGGAGACTCGACCGGCGACTACTTCAGCGACGGGATCACCGAGGAAATCCTGCATGCCCTGGTGCAGATCCCCGAGTTGCAGGTTGCCGCCAGGACGTCGGTGTTTCAGTTGAAGGGCCAGACGTTCGATGCCCGGACCGTAGGACGCCGGCTCGGCGTGGCATCGATACTCGAGGGGAGTATCCAGCGGGAGGGGAACGACGTTCGCATAACCGCCCGGCTCACGGACACCCGGACGGGGTACCAGATCTGGTCCGCCCAGTTCGACCGGCAACTCTCGGACCTCTTCCGTGTAGAGGACGAGATTTCCCTCGCACTGGCGGAGCGACTCAAGATTCCCCTGGGTCTGGTCCCGCGCCCCGTGACCGGCGCCGTCCCGATCGAGGCGCACGACCTCTACCTGCGGGGGCTCTCACTCCTGGCGCTCAGGGGGCCCGCGCTGCAGCAGACGATCGCCTACTTCGAGGGCGCCATCGCACTCGACTCGACCTACGCGGCCGCATGGGCCGGCCTCGCCGCGGCGCGGGAGCTGCTGCCGGCCTACGGGTTTTCGTCCTACCAGGACGAGTTGCCCCGGGCCGAGCAGGCGGCGCGGCGGGCGATTGCGCTCGACAGCATGCTGGGGCCGGCCTACGCGGTGCTGGGCAGTGTGTACCGGGACCTGACGCGATGGGGTGATGCCGAGCGGGCCTATGCCCGCGCGCTCAGGCTCGCACCCAACGACGCCGAGGCGATCGAACAGTACGGCCAGTTCCTGTTCTGGACCGGCCAGGCGACCGCCGCCATTCCCTGGATGGAACGCGCCCGCACCCTCGACCCCCTGGCGCCCATTCCCGCGACCACGCTAGGGACCGCTCACCTCTTTCTCCATGATTATGACTCGGCGGCCACGCTGCTGGCCCATGCATCGGAGCTGGGCCCGACCCTCCATCTGCCCTTGATGTGGCGGATGTGGGCCGAATTGCTCGCACGGCGCTACGACCTCGCGGAACAGGCCGGGAGACGCCTGGCCCAGGTCAGTGGCGTCGATCCCGACATCTATTCCGGGCTGATCCGGGGCGTCGCGGATTCCGCTGAGCGCCGCCCAGCGCTGGCGCGGCTTGCCCGCATCCCGATCGACGCTCCCTCGGCGCTGAACAGTGATTTCCGGGCGAACTGGCTGACGCTGCTCGGGGACACGGCGTCCGCGCTGGAGGCGGTGGAGCGGCTGGCCGCGCACCCGACCCCCATGGGTATTCTCACGCTCTGGAATCCCGCGCTCGACCCCATTCGCGAAAGGCCGCGGTTTCGGGCGGTTCTGCAACGGCTGGGGCTGCCGTTCCAGTCGTCATTTCGGAGGTGAGATCGGGAAGGCCGTGCGGGCGGCAGCATCGCTTTCCTTCTGCGGTAGCCGGCTTCAGCCTTGGATCCCTGACCCCCTTTCCCCATCCCGGTCACCTTGGATCCCTGACCCCTGTCCCGCTTCCCCCGTCAGGGAAAGGGGGAACGCGATGCAGGCGCCGGCGACAACCTTGCTCGGCCTGCTCTGTCGCGAATGCGACCAGGTGCCCCTTTTTCAGACTGCCGGGATGGGCTAGACTTTCTAGGCTCCCATGACCGCCCTGCCGCCCGAGCTCGCCGCCGCCCTCAGTGACCGCTATGCCCTCGAGCGGGTCCTGGGGCGCGGCGGGATGGCCACGGTCTATCTCGCCCGCGACCTGAAACACCGCCGACCGGTCGCCATCAAGGTGCTCGAACCCACCCTGGCCGCTATCCTGGGCGGCGACCGGTTCCTCCGCGAAATCGAAACCACCGCCAGCCTCCGCCACCCGCACATCCTGCCGCTCTACGATTCGGGCGAGGCGGGCCAGGCCCTCTACTATGTCATGCCCCTGGTCGAGGGCGAGTCGCTCCGGGACCGGCTCCAGCGGGAGCACCAGCTTCCCCTGGCCGAGTCGCTCCAGATCGCCCGCGAGGTGGCGGACGCGCTGGACTACGCCCACCGCCACGGCATCGTGCACCGCGACATCAAGCCGGGCAACATCCTCCTCGAATCGGGCCACGCGGTGGTGGCGGACTTCGGCATCGCCCGGGCGATCAATGTCGCCGCCGGCGAACGGCTGACCCAGACCGGGCTGGGCGTCGGGACGCCGGAGTACATGAGCCCGGAGCAGGTCGCGGGGGGCCAGGACCTCGATGGACGGAGCGATCTCTACAGCCTGGGCTGCGTGTTGTACGAGATGCTCGCCGGCCGGCCGCCGTTCACCGGCCCGACCGCGGCCAGCATTGTGGTCCAGCAGATGACGGACGCGCCCGGATCCCTGAGCCTGCTCCGCCCCGCGGCGCCGCCGGCCGTGGTGGCGGTCATTGCCCGGTGCCTGGCCAAGCTCCCGGCCGACCGCTGGCACGACGCGGACGAGTTGCGGACCCAGCTGGGGGCATTGGCCGGCTCCGGCACGACGCCATCCCCGCCGCCGGTGGCGGTGTCGCCGCCCACCCGCCGGCGAACCGCGATGCTGGCCGGCGTCCTGGCCCTCGGACTCATCGCCGTGCTGGGCCGCTGGCTGCTGCGCTCCGAGACGCACGATGTCGCCATCGGGCGGCGGGCGCAGGTGACCCACGGGGCGGGACTCGAGGTCCACCCCGCCCTGTCGCCGAATGGAGACCTGCTGGCCTATATCGCCGGCGATGATTCCCGGCTCTACGTCCGCCAGGTGCAGGGGGGCCGTCCCATCCCGATCGCCCCGGAGGTCCCCGGGATACAGGCCTGGCCGAACTGGTCCCCCGACGGCAAGCAGCTGAGCTTCCTGTCGGCTCGGGGCATCGAGGTCGTGCCGGCGCTGGGCGGGGTTCCCCGGCTGCTGGTGCCGATTCCCCAGGCCGGCCCGCGGGTCACCGTGGGGGTGAACGGTCCCTGGTCCCCCGATGGCCGGGAAATCGCCTTCATGCGGAGCGACACCCTGTACGCCGTCGCGGTCGCCGGCGGAACGCCTCGCGTGATCGCCCCCGAACGGAGGCTTCACTCCTGCAGCTGGGCGCCAGGGGGAAGCCGGATTGCCTGTGTCAGCGGGAATTTTGAATCCGTGACCCTGGGACCCTGGCTCGGCAACCTGGGATCCAGCGCGATCCTGGTGATCCCCGCGGCGGGGGGTGCGGCCACCCCGCTCATCCAGGACGGACAGGCCAACAGCAGCCCGGCGTGGCTCCCGGATGGCACCCTGCTCTTTCTCTCTAACCGGGACGGCGGCCGGGACATCTACGCCGTGCGCCTGGACCGCCAGGGCCGCGCGGCCGCCCCGCCCCGCCGGATCACCACCGGGCTCAATGCGCTCAACGTCACGATCTCGGCCAACGGCGCCCGGATCGGCTATGCGGCCTTCACCGAGACCTCCAATATCTGGACGACCCCCGCGTCACCGGCGGCGGCGGTGAGCCTGGCCGCCGCGACCCAGGTGACCTCCGGGAGCCAGGTCATCGAGTGGCTGGATCTCTCGCCCGATGGACGGTGGGTCGTGTTCGACTCCGATCGGGGCGGCAACTCCAGTATTTACCGGCTCGCGCTGGACGGTGGGGCCGAGCCGGAAAAGCTCACCAGCGATTCCGTCGACAATTTCTGGCCTTCCTGGTCCCCGAACGGGAACGAAATCGCGTTCCATTCCTCCCGTGACGGGCATCGCCAGCTGTACCTGGTTTCGGCGGACGGGGGCGCCCGGCGCCCCGCAGTGGAGACCCAAAACGACGACCGCACGGCGTCATGGTCGCCTGACGGCCGGAGTCTCCACCTGCTTACGGACTACGGGTCCCCTGGCGCCGAGACCCGGGTCATTCGCCGCCTGCCGGATGGGACCTGGAGCCAGCCGGAACGGTGGCGCAAACCGCCGTGCATGCCGACCTGGTCGCCCGATGGCGCGCGGCTCGCGTGCGCCGACCTCGACGGACGCATCCTGCTGACCAACGCGGCGGGAGACTCCCTGGCCACGCTGGTGTCCGGCGGCCTGGTGCGGGGTATGGGGCAGTACCCGAAATGGTCGTCCGACAGCCGCACCGTTTACTACCTGGCGGAGGACTCGGTGAGCACGAGTATCAACGCCGTGGCGGTCAGCGGCGGCCCACCCCGGGTGATCCTGCGCTTCGATGATCCCGCCCGGCCTTGGCATCGGTACGGGTTCACGGTGTACCGGGACCGGTTCTACTTCACGATCGGCGAGCGGGAGAGCCACATCTGGGTGGGGGAGCTGGGGGAGTAGAGTGGTGCGGGCGTCGGGGTGCGGGCAGCGGCATCGGTTCCCTTCCTGGCCGCCCCTTCGATCGTCCGGGTGGCGACATCACTTCCCTTCCAGTTCGAGGCGGTTTACCGCAGAGAACGCCGAGTGAACTGAGAGTACCCAGAGGAAGGATATCGAGCCAGGGGAGCCCGGTATGGACGCTGGCCCGTCCCCACCCCCACGTCCTCAGCCCTCACCGAGGATACCCCCGCGTCCCGACTTGAAACCTTTCGGGCCGACCGGTAGTATGGCTGGCAGCTTCACAACCACCCCTTACCCGGAAAAGACGAATGAAACCGAAGACCCTGGCCCTGCTGCTCTTTGGCCTGCTGGCCCCGGGCGTGTGCGCCGCCCAGTCCCTCAAGCCCGGCACCTGGACCGGCACCGTCATCCCGCCGGAGGGCGAACCCGCGCTGGTGACCTATGACGTCACGGTAAACGGCGACTCCCTCGGCATCGTGATCCATGCCGGCGAGCACGGGGACTTCGTCACCGAAGGCGCCCGCTTCGCCGACGGCAAGCTTACCTTCCGATTTAGTCCCGGTCCAGTCGTCAGCTGCACCCTTACCCAGGGCGACAAGGGCATCTTTGCCGGCAGGTGTACGGAAGAAGACGGAAGTGCCGCTCAGGTCACGATGGTGCCTCCGGCTTCCTGAGCCAGCGGCTGGTTCGCTCGCGCGGGCGGTGGCATCGTTTCCCTTCCAGGTTTGAGGCCCTTTACGCCTCGAGCCCGTCCAGCGGTGTGATCTGCCGCCCCCAGGGTGCAGGGGCAGTGACATCGCTTCCCTTTCTGGTTCGAGGCGCTTTACCGCTGAGGACGCTGAGTGAACTGAGAGTTTCGCAGGGACGACATTGTATTCTTCTTCTACGATCTCTCGGTTGCCACTGCGCTCTCTGCGTTAAGGCGCCTTGAAGCCGTCCACCGGTGTGATCTGTCCGCCCCCGGGGTGCGGGGGCGGTGACATCGTTTCCCTTCCAGTATCGAGGCGCTTTACCGCCTCGATGCTGTCCACCGGGGTGATCTGTCCGCCCCAAGAGTGTCGCGTTGACCTCACCTTGGCTGGGACAGGTTCGCCCGGGCATTGGCCGTGATGGCATCGGTCACCGCGGCCTCGGCGGTTCCCTCCGGGACCACCTCGCCGTAGATGATCATCAGCTCCCGGCGCCGGGTATCGTCGGGCAGGTGAAAGAGGCGCAGGGTGGCGAAGGTGCCGTCGAGCTTGAATCCCCGGTCGGTCAGGAAGGTTTCGGCCGCCTTCGAGTCCGACCCGGGGCGCTTGTCCATGGTGAAATAGTTGTTCCGCACGCGAACATCCCCCAGGAAGGGGAGGCGGCCGACGGTCATCGGCGCCGAGGCCATCCGGGAGAAGTCGTAGGTATGGGAGTTCGTCGGGTAGTAGTGCTCGAACTGCACCCAGTAGAAGCGGCGGATGGACCGGTCCTCGGCGGCGTCGATGAAGAAGTACTGCTCCGCCTCGGCGACCCCCTGGATGTCGATGGTCTGGCTGCCCGCGTAGCGAAAAGGCTTGGCGAAGACGAAGGTGGCGGCAGGATCGGCGCGGGATACGAGGGTGTCTCCCCGCACCGCCCGGTCCGGCCCGGCCTGGGCAGCGAGAATCGTGGGGATGAGCATGGCCAGGGCTGCTGCGGCGTACCGGCGCATGGTTGCTCCTGAAAGGTGTCTCACGTCGTACGCCCGGGCGGTTGGCCGGGTTTCGTGTGGGCGGAGGGCATGTGCGGGCGGCAGCATGGCCTTCTTTTCGGTTCCGAGGCGCTTTACCGCAGAGGGCGCAGAGGGAACTGAGAGTTTCGCAGAGGAAGCTTGTGTTTCACCCCAGGCTCTCCTCGCCCTGACTACAGGCCCTTGCTGTATCCGCGCTCCTTACCGTCTTACGTCTTACCGCCGTACCGCCGTACCGTCCTACCGACCCGGCCCTATGGCCGTACCAGGCGGAGCGGCGCAGGGGAGCCCCACGGGCAGTCGCCGGCCTCGGCCGGGTACGTCAGGATGAGGGTATCGGCGCCGGGCGCGTAGGTTGTGGCAAAGAAACTGTTGCCCAGGGGGACGTTGTTCCACCCGGGAAAAGAATCGCTGGTGAGTTGAAGGAAGAGCGTATCATGCTGGACGAAGCCGAGTACGCTCCCGGCGCCATCGCCGCAGACGGTACTGGCGTCGAAATCAATATCATACCGGCCGGTGACGGCGTCTCCGATTGGGGTGAGAGAGAGGTCGAGATAGACCCCACCCGACATGGTGGTGGGATGGACGGTCTGGCCGTTGTAGTCCCCCGTCAGATCGGCGGCAACCAGCGGGGCCGGCGGCCCCTCGGGCACAGGCGGCTCCCGGAGAATCACTGACAACACCAGTCCCGATGTGTCGGCGCGTCCGGCGTCATCGAAGGTGATCGGCAGGAACACGACCTCCCGGCTCCAACCCGATCCCAGCGGCGGCTCGATGTCGAACTGGACCTGGGCCAGGTCGAGCAGGGCATTGACCGGGATCGAACCCGAGAAACGGCCGTTGGCGCCGGTGGTCAGCGTTGCCTCGCCCCTCGGCTGGGGCGTGGTATCCCAGACCCGCACCAGGACGCTCGCCCCGGGTACCGGAACGCCGATGGTGTCCCGGACCATCCCGTCGAATTCGAAGCCCGGCGCATCGAGGTCCGGGGCAGACTCCGAGCAGGCGAATAATCCAAGGACCCCGAGCAGGACCAGCGCTCGAGGAGGAGAGCAGCAGTCCGAAGGAATCAGGGTGGGCATTGTTCCCAGCGGCAGGTGATGGGATGGGGGACGCCCGAGACGGCGTGGTCTCACACAACATTACACTGACTCCGGTGAGGGCAATACCGGCCAATATAGGGCCTGGCCAGGCTCCGTTTCCGCCAGCTCGGCGATCTTCAGGGATTCACCGAAGCGGGAACGGAGGGGTCTCGAAGGCAGGCCCCCGGCGAACTCGCACCCATCGCTCAGGGCGGGCTCAACAGGTGATTCCGCTGCGGCACCGTCAGCGTTCGGTGCATCTGCCGCACCTGGTCGGGCGTGAACTTCTGGGGTTCCGGGTTATCGCCGGTCCCGCACATGGCGTGATAGCTCATCACATTCCGGACGTCCGGATCGAAGGTAAATGACACCGGGTTCCCGCCGATCGTCCCTGACACCGTGACCTGCGACGACGTGCACACCTCGTCCGCCCGTCCATCGCTGTTGCCATGGAGATCATAGACGAAGGTGCCCGGGTCCGGCGGCGTGTCGGGGAGACGGTCGCCGTCGAGCGCGTCAATGGTCCCGCCGTTGCTTCCGATATGGGTGATGAGCGCCAGGTCGGCGGCCGCGGCCGAGCCGGTACTGGTGCCATACATGGGGTTGATGCCGTCCCACCCGGGGAAGGTGTGGTACAGGCCCAGGTAATGGCCCAGCTCGTGGGCGACGAAGGAACCGTTGCCCAGCGTCAGGAACGAGAGCCCGGTGGTGGGATACAGGCTGGGCAGGGCCACGTATCGCTGGTCGGCGTCAGTGACGTTGGCGGGGAGGGTACCCGCCCCCGGCGGTGGATAGGCGTTCCCATTCCCGGTCGGGTCGGCCGCGGAGCCCCAGCGCAACAGCAGGGGGATCCGGCCCGGCAGGGTCGCCGCGAAGGCGTTGCCGCCGGCAGCAATCGTGGCGTCCTGGTTCATCCCGGTGGAGTTTATCGGCTGCCAGTCGGCGGCCGGGTCGTAGAGAAACCGGATCCCGCTCCCCCGGAACACCCGGTTCACCCGGGCCACGACATCGGTGAACTGGGCCGCCGTCACTTGCGGTGCCCGGGTCCCATCGTCGTTGCTCAGGGCGATCACCCGGAGGCGGAGGCCCACCCGCCGCACATGCAGCGTGAGCACCGGGGTGGTCACCTTGCCGCCGTGGAAATTCTCCGCCTCGGCGAACACGTCGAGCGACAGGTCCCAGAACGCTCCGATCAGCGGCTCGACATCGAGCTCCCAGGTCACCGACTCGGTCGGGTTCGCCGGCTGGCCGACCGTGGCGCTGCTCACCCTCTCCACCTCGGGTGTGCCGGCCAGCGTCGGGCCCTGGACCGTGCCGGGCATCGAACGCCTCGTGGTCGCCCAGATCCGGATGGCGCGGATGCCCCCGTCCGGGTCATCGGCGCGCGCCGTGATGCTCACGTGATTGGTGTCCACCATCTCTCCAGCGGCCGGCGTGCCGCCGAGCGTGACATTCACCAGCGGCTGGTTCGGAATGTTGGCCTGGAGCCAGAGCGCAGAGGGCGAGGTCGGATCCTGCGGGGGAACATTGAGCTGAGGTGCGGGGGTACATGCCGTGACGACCAGTCCGACCACGGCCAGGGTGCTCACCAGGGAGCCGGATCTCCGGGCCACAATGACCTCCTTGCTGCAGGGGAGGAAACGGTCTGCCATGGTTGAGAAGTGTAAGTCGCGGACGGAAGATTGTTAGGGGACGAAGCCCCGAGCCAGTCCCCATCCCGCCTTCACCCTCATCCCCCCCTCCTCCCCCCTCTCCCCACCCACTCTCCTTCCAGGCACCCCGGCAGTTCCGGCGCCTCGGCGCCTTCGCCCGGCGCGGGCGGGAGGCCGGGAGAGGGTTCCCAGCCGGCGATCGCCTCGTCGGGGTGACGCCGGGCCTGGTCGCGCACATAGTCGCGGACCGTGTCGAGCACGCGGGGCGAAATGGTCTGGATCGTGTAACCCGGTGCCCAGCGGAGCTGCGACTGCTGGGGCAGCTTCAGAGTTGGGCCGGCCAGGGCCGCGCTGGCGCCCTTGAGCCGCTGGAGGAGTCTGGGAATGGCCGTCATCGGGTGACCCCGAATGAGAAGGTGGACATGGGTGCTGACCATGCCGAGTTCCAGGACGGCGGCCCGCTCCTGCCGGGCGATGGAGCGAAGCAGCCGGTCCAGGAAGTCCGCGACGTCCCGGTTGATCGTGGGGCGGCGGCCCCGAGTGGTCCAGACGATGTGGTAGTAGAGCTGGTGGAACATCCCCTAATCTGGGGAAGGAGGGCGTCGGGAGCGTCACCGGAAAAATGCAGGGGCTGGTCTCGGCCGTCCTGTTCCTGAAGGGACGACACTTTCAGATCACAGATCAGGGTCGCTTGGCGACAGACTCCGCGACCAGAGGACAGGCTGAAGCCTGTCTTCTCGACCCCTCGGCCAACCTCGGGTCCCCAACCCCCTATCCCCCTTCCCCCGTACAGGGGAAGGGGGAACGCCATGCAGGGGCCGGAGACGCGGTCGCTTTAGCGACAGAATAACTGTCCGTGAAGGGACGACAAACTGAGATCTCACACTACGGTCGCTTTCGCGACAGACTCCGCGACAAGAGGACAGGCTGAAGCCTGTCTTCTCGGCCCGGCTCATCCGCACGTTCCCGCCGGCCGCGGCTCATCGTCGTACGACTGGCCGATATACCCGCCCGGGGCCGGCCACAGCAGTACCGGCAGGTTCTTGAAGTACTGCTCCATCAGGTCGGCCGGGGCCAGGAAGTAGGCACCCCGGGGAGTGGACTCCACCCCCGCGTCATTCCAGTTCCATGGCGCGTCGGCGCCAGTGTCGGTGAACTGCCCAAAGCCGTCGAACATGCGCCGGTCGCGAGGACAGGTCTGGAAATCGTTCCGCCGGGCCCACAACTCCTGGATGGACACCAGGTCGTAGCCGATCACCTCCCAGTCATGTGGCACGCTCGCGTTTGCCGCCCCGGCCGGGGCGGCGACGTCTGACACCCGCTCATAGTGGTAGAGCACGCCATCGTTCCAGCCGGAGGTATTCTCAACCTGGCCCGGTGCGCCCGGGACGGGCGGCCGCACCAGGCCGGCCCAGTCCACGCCTCGCCAGTCGGTGATCGGGTTCCGCATGAACATCGGGGCGTAGTCGTCCACCGGGGCATGCGTCCCCCGCGGCGTCCCGTACGTCCCGTGCCCTTCCGCTTCAATGTACGCGACCGGATGCAGACCCAGCTCGTCCGCCACGAAGTCCACGTCGCCGTCAATGTCCTCGCCGGCGCCATTGGTGACCTGCTGGGACAGGGCCAGGACAGGATGAAACTCCGATCCGGCGGGAGTATCGCTGTCGGTATAGGAGTAGAAGTCGTAGTGGGCGACCGTCACCATGGCCAGGAAGCGGCCCGCTGGATAGGCAGGATCCCTGGCGACGGCCAGGAGGATCGCCTCCAGGTCATGGGGGTGGTCCGCGGCCGGCCCTCCCGTGTTGGTCCAGTCGCGCGGATGGTAGAACGCATACCCGATGAACCAGGCATTGTGGGTCTCTCTCACCCACCAGTAGACCGCCGAGCGCAGCGGGAAGCTGAAGAGGTTGTCCCAGTTGTTGCGGCCGACCCAGTCGCCGTCGTAGTCGATCCGGGTGAGGTAATCGGCCTGCGGCGTGTTCATATCTACATCCTGGGACAGCACCGGTGCCCAGTACTCGGCGAGGCGTCGGTGGGACGGCACCTGGGGCCCGGCGAGGTTCACGGTCCAGTCCTTCGCGGCATCCCGCCACATGAAGACATCGGTGCGCCCGTCGCCGTTCAGGTCACCGACGTTGATCGGACCGTCGGAGCCCCATGCCCCGCCCCTGGCCTCCATCTGGAACCCGGTTCCGGTGGAAAGGTTGATGGTCCAGTCTTGAGAACCTTCCCGCCACATGAACACGTCTGTGCGCCCGTCGCCGTTCAGGTCGCCCACATTGATCGGCCCATCGGAGCCCCAGGCACCGGTCCATCGCTGCATGTCGAAGCCGATTACCGGTGGACAGGTTGACCGTCCAGTCCTGCCCCGACGCCCGCCACATGAAGACATCGGTTCGCCCATCCCGGTTCAGGTCTCCCACCTGGATCGGGCCATCGGAGCCCCACGCACCGGTCCAGGTCTGGCTATCGAAGCCGGTCCCGGTGGAGAGGTTGACCGTCCAGTCCCGGCTGGACTCCCGCCACATGAAGACGTCGGTCCGCCCATCGCCGTTCAGGTCACCGACGTTGATCGGGCCATCCGATCCCCAGGCGCCCTTCCACGCCTGCATCTCGAAGCCCGACCCGGTGGACAGGTTGACCATCCAGTCCCGGCTGGACTCGCGCCACATGAACACATCGGTTCGGCCATCGCCGTTGAGATCGCCCAGCCGGATCGGTCCATCCGAGCCCCAGGCACCCTGCCACGACTCCATGCGAAAGCCTGATCCGGTCGAGAGGTTGACCATCCAGTCCTTCGCCACGTCACGCCACATGAAGACATCGCTCCGCCCGTCGCCGTTCAGGTCGCCGACATTGATCGCCCCATCTGAACCCCAGGCGCCGGTCCAGCGCTGCATCGTGAAACCCGCGCCGGTGGAGAGGTTCACCGTCCAGTCCTTGCCGGCGTCACGCCACATGAAGACGTCGCTCCTGCCGTCACCGTTCAGGTCGCCGACGTTGATGGGCCCGTCCGAGCCCCAGGCCCCCTGCCAGGTCTGCATGTCGAACCCCTGGGCGGCGGCCGGCAGAATCCCCACGAACGTGGTGAGGGCAAGCAGGGCCGCCATGCCGCGGCGAAGATGGGACAGGGAGATTCGGTGGCAGTCCTTCATAACCCGCCTGGAGTGGGGACCTGAGTATGGAAGCGGGAGCCGGTGGTGCGCCAGGGGCGTCCCGGGGCCCCCCATTACGGTCGCTCCAGCGACAGGCTCCGCGACCAGGGGACAGGCTGAAGCCAGTCCTCGTTTGGCTTGACAGGCCGAGGTCCGGAATCCAAATAGGACCTGGGCCGCACAACACGCCGGATCACGAGCCGCACCCCGGCCTTCCGGCTCCCGCGCGATCGCGCGCGCACACCCTCAAGGCCCGCAAGGGAAACTGACGCCATGATTGCCACTCGGTCTGTCGCCGCCGGACTCGCCTGCGTCCTGGGCGTGAACCTTTCCGGTGATGTGCCGCCGGCGCCGGCCCGCCTCACGCCCCCCACCGAGTTCCACGTCATCGCCTCGGGCCAGATCTCCTGTCTCGATAACGGCGTCCTCCGGCCGCTGGCCAATGCGCGGGTCGAGATCATGGATTCGGACAACGATATCGGCACCTTCGGGGACGACCTCATGGGGGTCACCAGCACCAATGCCGCCGGCTACTTCTCCTCCGACGGGGTGGGCGGGGACGGCGGAAACTGGTCCTGGTCCAGGCCCGACGTCTATGCCCGCATCATGCTGGATGACCAATGGGTCGTGCCGGTGCGGATGAAGGATGAGATGGGGACCACGCGGAGCTGGGCGACGCCGCAGCATGATCACGACAACGTGGAAGGCAACGTGGACCTGGGCGCCTGGTGGTGGGGGAGCCAGGCCAGCCCGGAGACGCACAACGCATCGGCACCCTGCGTCTGGCTCGATGCCCGCGAGGCCGTCCTCGCCTTTGCCGGCCAGATGCACACCCCGCCGCCGGAAGAGAGCTACGAGATCCAGTACTGGTCGGGGATCTATCCCACCGGGGACATCACCCCCTTCACTACCCTGGCGACCACCTACTGGCCCCGGCACTACTCGACCTTCGGCGGGCTGGTCACGACCCACGAGTTCTACCACGCCGTGCGCCACGGCTATGACGGGGACCAGGCCCACTGGGACTGGGATGATGTGCGGTTCCTCTATGGCCGGAGCCACGGATACTGCGACAGCAAGCACCTGGCGACTCATGACCAGGCGACGCGGGAAGGATACGCGTTCAACGAGGGCTGGTCTGATTTTGCCGAGTACGCGGGGTTCGTAAATGTCCCGACCTGCATCGACTCGCTCGACGACATGACCCTGGAGGGCGATGTCGCCGTCCGCCTGATTCGGCTGGAACGCCGGCTGGACACCCTGATGACCGGGGCGGGCCTGGCGGAAACTCCCCGCCACCGGATGCTGGCCATCCTGCGGGACAATCCCGGGACCATACACAGCTACGACGAGTTCTGCCGGGCGGTGGACGCGGGCCTCCCCGGGAGCTGCACCGGGCTGGTGATTCCGCATTCGGCCACCATTCCCTCCCGCGCGCCACCATGAACTCCGCCCGGCTGGTGAGAGACGTCCGCGCCGAGGTTCGGGCCCGGCTCGATACCGCCCAGGCGCTGGGCCGGGCCCTCGATGTCGCGCGGAGCCGCGCCCGTCCGGGTTCGGCCCCGGTGCCGGGGCGAGGACTGCGAGACGATGTTCACGGCCCTGGTCCGGCCGGCCCTGCTGGAGCGGGAGATCCTGGTCCATCGCCTGGTCGCCCGGCGGCTGAGTTCGGCGCTGGAGAGAATGGCCACGGATTCCCTGACCGTGCACGCCTTCGAGGCTCGGTACCAGGCCGCCAACGCCGCGTTTCTCCGGGAACTGGTGGGCATTGGCCAGGAGACGTTCAAGAAGGCGATCGTCGCGACGGCGCCGCTGGCTGAGCGATACCCTGCCCTGCAGCCGCTGGTCGAGGAACTGCGCCGGAAAGCGGCGGTGCGTAGCGGCGATTCGCTGCCGGCGTCCGACCGGCCCGCCTTCCTGGTGATGGAGGATCCCGCCGGGCGGCAGCATTGATGCTCGTGCGCGGCGGCATCGTGCCGACCTCGAAGTGCTTCCGCGACACGCTCCGCGACCGGAGGACACCTGACCCCCTTCCCCCTTCCCCCCTCGGAGGAAGGGGGCACCCCATGCAGGCGCCGGCCAAGTGGTCGCATTTGCGACAGACATCCCGACAAGAGGACAGGCTGAAGCCCGCCCTCGGCCATCCTGTCCCTGAAGGGACACTCCGAGATCTCAATGGATGGTCGCTTTAGCGACCGTGCGCGCCGAGAGAGCCCTGGAGGACTTCCTGCGGTCGCCGGCTTCAGCCTGTCTTCCCGGCCCCTGTCTTCCCGGCCCTCCTCACCCACCCCGGTGTCCCACCATCCGCACCGCCCTGTTCCCAGCCACCCACCTCCACCTACCATCGGCGGGATGGCGTCATTCAATCACGGCTATCGTGAGGGACCCGCGACCAACACTCGCTCCTCCCCCGTCGCCACCAGCGTCACATAGAGGCCCGCCACCCCATCCACCGTCTTCGACTTCACCACGTATTTCCCGTCCGGCGACGTGACCCCGGGATCGTCAGCCTCCTCACGGGAAGCGGAACCGAGCACCTGGAGATCGGACCCGTCAGGGCTTACGCTCACCGACATAGCCGCAGCCTGCCGGCGGCGGGCCAGGTCGCGGAAGGCTTCGCCGGGATTGGCCGGAAGCATAGGTGTCCGGCTGAAGGTGATCCGCCCCGACTGGGCCCAATGGGGTCCGGCACTGCTGCTGGTGGAGTCGGTGAGGATCCGGTAGCCGCTGCCGTCCGCGGCGACCACGCCGACATAATAGACGGCTCGATTGCGTGGGTCCTGGTTGCCAAAGACGATCATCTTTCCGTCCGGAGCGAACGAAGCGTAGAAGTGATTACCGCTGCCGTTGGTGAGCTGCCGGAGGTGCCCACCGAGTCGGTCCGTCAGGTAGAGTTGGGACCCTTCCCCGCTCTCGTTCTTCCAGCCAAAGACCAGCTCCCTGCCGTCCGGCGACCATGACGGCTGCGATGCGTCCCTGCCCGCCGGCGTCAGCCGCCGGAGGTGGGTGCCGTCCCGGTCAATGGTGTAGATGGAGAAGGATCCCTGCCGATTGGACTCGAAGGCGATGGTGCGGCTGTCCGGTGCCCAGGCCGGGCTGTAGTAGGCCAGGGGTTCCTGGGCGCGGGCCGGGCTGGGAATGGCGAGGAGAAGCAGGGCGAGGTTACCAGCGGATATTTGCATGGCGATCGTGGGTTCGGATGGGTACCGGACGATAGGTCGATTGGGGCGGTTTCGCCACTCGGGTGTTCTGGCCCTGGTGCGCGGTGAAGCGACCCCGGCGCAGGCCATGAGTGACAGGCGTCCTGTCCCTGAAAGGGACAACGGAAACAATCACGAAAGTACGGTTGCTTCGGCGACAATGGCCGCGAGCAGGCTTCAGCCTGTATTCTCGGCCCCTCGGCCGATCCTGGATCCCTAACCCCCTATCCCCCATCCCCCGTCGGGGGAAGGGGGCACTCCGGGCAGGCGACGGCGAAGGGGTCGCATTTGCGACAGACATCGCGACAGGAGGACAGGCTGAAGCCTGCGACCGCAGGAAGTCCTTTAGGGCCCTTCGGCCATCCTGTCCCTGAAGGGACACCCTCCAAGACCTGAATGGAGGGTCGCTTTAGCGGCCGTGCACCCCGAAAGAGCCTCGAAGGACCTCCTGCGGTCGCCGGCTTCAGCCTGTCGTCTCAAATGCCCTGGCGGAGGGGTTCCCCCGGCAGCCCGCCCTACCCCCCCCCTTGACTATTTGGGCAATACCTGTTCATTTACTGTTCACAATGTGCTGTCGACATCCAGTTCCCTGTCACGAGGAGATGCACTGACATGACACGCGTTATTGCCCTGGCCGCCCTGTCCGGGCTGCTGCTGAGCGGACCGGTGGCGGCCCAGGAGACCGCCGGGCGGTTCTTCCTGGAAGGCCGCGCCGGCGCCGTCGTCCCGACCTTCGATATCGCCGATGTGGCCCGGACCGGCACCGCCCTCGGCGGCACCCTGGGCTACCGCTTCGACCGCCTGGTCCTGATGGGTGAGTTCGACTACGGCATGCACGAGGACCAGGCCACCCGATCGGTGGATATCACCACGCTCCATTTCATGGCCAAGGTGGGATACCAGCTGACCGCGCCCGTCGATCGCGGCTGGGAGGCACTGGTGAACCTGGGCGCCGGCCTGGTGAGTTTCGACGTAGATGGCGCGGCCGGGCGCTTTACCTACCCCGCCATCAATGCGGGTGCCAAGATCGCCTACCACTTCAACCGCTCCCTGGCCGTGGTGGTGTCGCCCCAGGGCGACATCGCGTTCAGCAAGGAAGCTGAAGTCGGAACCACGAACGCCTGGGTCTGGCCGGTGACGGCCGGTCTCCGGGTCCGCTTTTAACCTTCTCAGACACTGGAGCCCTGTTCATGAAAAATCTCGACATCCTCGCGATCATCCTGCTGATCGTCGGCGGACTCAACTGGGGACTGGTCGCGTTCCTCAATTTCGACCTGGTCGCCGCGATCACCGGGGCCGGAGCGTTCGGCAACAAGAACGTCCTGGGCGTGGTGGTCTATGGCCTGGTCGCCCTGGCGGCGGTGTACTCGCTGTTCAACCTGGCGAGTTTCCGGCGGAGCGCCGCCTGAAGGACCCCGCGGCCCCGGGAGTGTCCCGGGGCCCGCGGCCGCGGTTCGGAGATCCGGGCCCGGCGGATTAGTTTTCACTGAGCGGTTCCACCCTTCAAAGGGCTGACGACTCCCGTGCCCCGACGTGCTCCCCGCAACACCACCGGCGGACTCCTGTCCATCGGCACTCTCGCCGCGAGCACCGGAATTCCCGCCGACACCATTCGGACCTGGGAACGCCGGTATGGCTTTCCCCGGGCGGAACGCAAGCCCTCAGGGCACCGGGTCTATTCCGTCACGACCGTTCCACGACTCCGCCGGGTTGCCCAGGCAATTGCCCAGGGTCACCGCCCGGCGCAGGTGCTGTCCGCCAGCGAGGAGGATCTCAACCAGCTGCTTGCGGCCGGGATCCTCCGGGGCATTCCGGATTTGGCTCCGGCCACCGCGGCCTCCCGCCGGCCAGACGCCGATGTCTCAGCCGAATCAACTGACCTGCTGGCCGCTGTCCGGACCTTTGATGCGGAAAGCCTGAAACGGCGGTTTCACCAGGAATGGGCGCGACTGGGACCGCTGGAGTTCCTGGAACGCCGAGCCTCCCCATTCCTGTCCGCGTTGGGAGACGCCTGGGCGAAAGGATCGCTGGAGATCCGGCACGAGCACTTCGGGTCGGGACTGCTGGGAGACTTCTTGCGCACCACGCGGCAGCCCCTCGAGGAACGCGCCACCGGCCCCATGGTCGCCCTCGCGACGCTCACGGGAGAGTTGCATGGACTGGGCCTGCAGATGACGGCGCTGGTCTTCTCACTCGCGGGATGGCAAACCCTGCTGCTCGGAGTGGACACGCCCTCGGAACAGATCGTGTCGCTGGCCAAGGAGGCATCCCTTGCCGGAGTGGCTATCAGTTGCGTCCAGCCTCGCGCGAACGGCACGTCCGCTCCACTCCGCGCGCTCCGGCGCCGGCTTCCGCGGCACATTCCGCTGCTCGTTGGCGGTGCGGCGGCGCCGGTATCGAGCCAGGAGCCCGGCATCATCCTTCTTCCCGACCTCAAGGCCCTCGAGCTGTGGCTCCGGGCCGCTGACCGGGTCCGCGCCGCTCACCAGTAGAAGGACGCCTCCCCTCAGCGCTGGCCCGCCCCGGAGGCCCTGGACCACCCCAGTGCCCGTCGCGTCCTGCAGGGTTTCCTGCGGTCGCAGGCTTCAGCCTGTCTACTCGGCCCTCGGCCAACCTTGGATCCCCAACCCCCCTTCCCCCGTCGGGGGAAGGGGGAACGCCATGCACGCGCCGGCGAAGCGGTCGCTTTAGCGACAGTGCACGCCGAGAGCAGGCTTTAGCCTGTCTTCTCGGCGCCTGCGCCGAGTCACAGGGTGCCGCACCGGGTGTCCACGCTGCCGTCCGGCAGGTCGAGGGTGCTCCCCGGGTGTGCGTTCCCGGGTACCGGAACCATCAAGATTGCCTTCCCCTGGCACCCAGGGCGCCTGCCCGGAGGTTCCATCCCCTTGATTCAGCGTGACTTACCGTCGGCTTCACCCTTCCCTTCCCGTCACATCAACCTGGCATTCCCCTCACTTCAACGTTGGGTTCCCGCGAGTTGAAGGTTGGGTTCCCGTCACCTCAACGTTGGGTTCCCGTCACTTCAACATCGGGTTCCGGTGGCTTCAACATGCGTTTCGCGCCACGGCGGCGTGGGGTGACGGCCGGCCCGGGGTCAGGGTTCGCCAAGCCGCGGTCCCCTTCCCATCACCTCGACGGGCCGGTCCCCGGGTCCGGGTTCGGGTTCCCGCCATGTCAATGACAGGTCCCGCCAGCTCGAGGTCCGGTCCCGCCGGCCGGGGGCTCCTTCCCGCCAGGTCGAGGTATGGTTCCGCCGACCTCGAGGGGATTGAGCGGGGACCAGCGGAGGGGTTCCGGAAGCATGCATGGCGGGTTCCCGGAGCATCAAGCTCAGCTTCCCCGGGCTTCAATCCCTGTTGGAGATAGTTACCGGCATGGCTGGACCGTGATGCGGCGGGACCGGGAGCGACCTTCCGCTCCTCCCGTTCACGGCGTCCCGGTGGATGATCGCGGACACCGCGCGCGGGCTCCCGGAGGTTCGGGACCTGTCACTCCCTGGCCCGGCGGTGGGTACCGGGAGCGGCAACTCTGCCGGGCCGAAGCTTCCCGCCTTCTGAACGCCTGCCCCCTGTGCCCGTGAAGCACGCAGCGAGGCATGGTGACCGGAGGGTGATGCTTGTTGGTAGTGGGCCTGCCGAGACCTGGCCGGGTATTCCATGGCCCCTGCCCCGCTCATTTCTGGGCGGGATGCCGGAACCTCCTGTCTCCCTTCCCCCGGAACGGGGCGGCCTTCACTCCATGTGCCACTTCTGCCATACATGGTAGCGGGACCCCGTGCCGGGGAATCCTTCCTGCCACGCACCCCGGTTTCACCCTCGGCCATCACCAGTTACCGGCATGCGCCATATCGAACGAACCGCACGCGCTCCTGGCACGCGGTCCTGAGATCCGCCGCCACGACGAGTACGGCCGATGGCGGGCAGCGGGACACGCTGCAATCGTTTCCCGCCCTGCGATCCCCCGGTTACTTTGCGTTACCGGCGTCAAAGCGCCCGGAAATCCTGCCGGTGATCCGTCCGCCCCTGCACCCGGGAAGAGAATACCATGGTTCACGCGAACACCCGAAACCTGGCCGGCGCCGCCCAATCCGCGCTTCGCATTGCCGCGGGCCTGGCCTTCTTCAGCCACGGGGCGCAGAAACTGTTCGGCTGGTTTGGCGGCGTGGGACCGGATGGAGGGACGGTGGAGCTCATGAGTCGATACGGCGCCGCCGGCCTCATCGAAGCCCTAGGCGGCGCTGCCCTCGTGCTCGGCCTGTTCACCCGCCCCGTCGCGTTGATCGCTTCGGGCGAGATGGCGGTCGCGTATTTCTGGATGCACTGGGGACGATCCGGCGAGATGTGGTGGTGGGACAACCGAGGGGAGATGGTCCTGCTCTACTCGTTCATCTGGCTCTTCTTCGCCGCCGCCGGGGCCGGGCCACTCAGTCTCGATGCCTGGCGCGCGTCACGTGGCAACCCCAGCCACCCGGCAGGACCTACCCCGGGGTAACCGGCTCGACCGGCAGGTTGCCCAGCTGACCCGCTGCCCGCACTCGGTCAGGCGCGGGACAAGGGCGTAGCCGGGGGCCGGGATTCTTCGCCAGCGCCTCGCTGCTCCCCTTAGGTGGCTTCGGGCAGGCGAGGTGTCAATAGTCAGGGGTTCCCTTCAACGTCAGCCCTCTGTCGGCTATGTAGCGGTCAATAGTTTCGGACTCGATTTCTCGATGAAAATATTCCTGCGGTTGCTCAGACACATTGATGACATCGACTATTCGATTGTCCGCATAGCGCACTTCCAACAGTAACTGAATATCCTCATGGTCTCCATAGCGGGTTAACTGTCCACTGCGCCGGTCAATAAACCATCCGGCGCCCCATGTTCCCAGGCCTCTGATGCCGACGAGGAAGTAGTCACGAAGTGGCTCTTCATCCTGGGACTCATGGTGGCTCCCATCGGTCATCCTGCCGAGTATCGCAAAGTCCTTGGCGGCAATTCGTCCGAACTCAGGCTGCCATTCACCCCCGGTATTCATGGAACTGCGCTGCCGCATGAGATACGAGCTCAGCGGCGACTGGACCATGATCTCCTTGCCGGCCAGGCTCCACACCAGGTTGGCCGGTCTCCCCTCATTCATGTCGAAGCGGAAACGGAGGCGTTCCCGGTAGTGCTCCAGCCGCTGCAATGCATGCTTGATCCTCGGAACACACACCCACACCCGATTACTATTGCTCAATTCGACCGGGGGATCGTTAGCCGCGTGGACATGCCAGTCCTTGAAACCGATCAAGCTCAGAGTCTTGGTGACCTTATCTACTGCCTTGTAGTCCTCAAAATAGACTTGGGTGGCTAACCGCCTTAACCAGAAACTGGGGTCGGCCCCGGAATGATCCCTGGACCGTTCGACCGGCGGATACAATATGTCAACGCGCGGACCGGTGCGTTGACCCGTGCTGCCCAGTTGCCAGAACCGCCTGAGATTCTCGATTTTGGGTATTGCATATCGCTTCTTGATGGCCACCTCATAGAGATCATGGGTGAATCGCTCCTTGAAGTCCTTGTCGGACCGGAACGAATGGAACACGATCCCTTCCGCCTTCAGGCGCTTCTGAAATGCCCGGAGATCTCGCTCCTGTCGGCCTCGGTCATTGTTAGCGGGCAGCTCTTTGAAGTATGCGAGGACGCCGAACGATGGGTCACTTCGATGCTTGGCTAATGCCCGCTCTACTTCGCGCTCGACATTCCCTTTTTTGTGGCCGGGCTCTTTACTGCCGTACCGCTTACCCAGGATGAGGACAAAGAAATGGCATTCATCAATGCGCTTGTTGATCTCGTCCTGAAAGGTTACCTCGCCCGCCGGCATTGCAGGCGGCCGGTTCTCCCACTTCCATGGCAGTATGTGCAGTTGGAGCGATTGGCTCAGCCGTTTGCTGGTAGTCTCAATTACTTCCTCGGCGATCTGCCGCTCTTTGGAAACATCGCCAGGCGATGAAATGAACGCTAAGTAAGACTGATAAGCCTTGGCCATCGCCCCCTCCAGACGTCAGGTCGTTGGTCTTCCACTGCATAGCCTGCACTCAAAAATGAATTGCGCAAGGGGGGGGCCGACGTGGATCAATGGGCGTTGCGGAGTCCGGGGGAAAACTGGCGCCGAAACGGGGTGGCCCTTCCCCGCCGGGTGCGCGGCGCGGTCGCGGGGCGGCGGGGCAGGACAACGGACTGAGCCAATGATGGCTACGCCCCTTCGGGAACAGAGTCTTCAGGGCTGCGCCTGGTGCAAGATGGATCTACTTGACGAGGGGAAGGACGCGGTGACACATCAGGGGTGCCAGGACGTCCGCCGGATCCTGACGGTCACCCCGTAGCTCGAACTGGCGCCACACCCGACCTGGCTCTTGACCGAGTAGAACGTAGCCGGCAGCAGCCACTCACCGGTCGCGATCGTGTTGCGATGCAGTTCGTTGCCGTACACCCGATACGCCGCACCCGCTGTCGGGCCGTCACACCCATGCCAGGAATGGTCGTTCATCCTGCCGGTAATATCGAGGACGTCAAACGGCTGAATCCGGGGAAATGCATCGAGAGCGGCGTCATAGAAGGCATCGTCCAGATCACCATAGTTCGATACCAGTTCGAATCCGTAGTTCCACACCCCGAAGGCGAACAGCAGCGTGCTCGTCTGGTCCGGAGGCATGCTGAACGGGCCGACGAAGAGCTGGTGGTTCTCCACCGTGTGGGTTCCGTCCCGATAGTCCCCCAATCGCTTCGTGCCCGAGCACTCGGTGAGACTGCCGCCGCGGTGGCAGCGCTCAGGGTGGAAATATTGCCCGTAGACATTTCCCATGAGGCTCAGCCAGGCGGTATCGGTGGTTCTCGCCCGGGTGTGGTTGACACGAATGTTGTCGACGGACACCGTATACTGTGCATAGGTCGGGATCGTGATGGTCGCGCTGGCCAGGGTTTCGGCACAGGAGAAGTCCTGGCCGGTGCCGGCGCGGCGACACACGATGATCTCCATGGGCCTGCCCGCCAGGCCGGCATAGGGGTGAAGAATGTGGCTCCGCTCGGCCGGCGCCTGGATGTCATCAAATACCGAACAGCCCCGGCCGTCCGCCCCGCACACCATCACGGATTCGACCGGGCGAGCTCCGCCGACACCAGGCGACACCCGAAGGGTGAAAGGCAGCTCGACCAGCCTGCCCTCCAGCACCGGGATGCCCGTTGTGGGTTGGGCGAGCTCCAGCTCATACCTCGCCGTCAGCCGTAAAGCCGCTTGGGCGCCAATGCCCTGCCCCGGGAGGACGGCAGGACATGCGACCAGTCCCACCACGAGCCAGAGTGCATGGCGACCAATCCCGGCATCAGAGCACTCGAACATGGGAATCCCTTTTCGGAAGCGCGTGAACCTTGGGCCTCTTCCTCGACCAGGTCGAGAATGGCCTGGTCGCGACGGACGCTATGGCCCTCGAAGGGCGCCGAGAAGCCCTCCCGGCTTGCCTGCTACCCGCACCACGATCCCCCTCGGCCTATGTGATTGACGCCTGGACGGCTGCGAAGAAAGCCACAGGATCAGCGCGAAAACAGGCCCGAAGCATGGTCGGGACTTGCGGGTCAGCCCGGACCAGAACGCCGGGAGTGTGGCTGTCCCGGTGGGTCACCAGAAGCTCGACAAACAGCCCCATTATTTCGCGATCCTGAACGACCGGGTCGGCTATCTGCTGAACCTGGCCGTTCTTCGTATGGAGTCCAATGATTCGAGCACGACTCCTGGCATAAATGCCGGCGAGATAGCGCCCCAGAACGGCATTGTCGCACGGAACCTGGGTCGCGATGAGGGCCAGGTAGGCCAGAAAGTCAGCTCCATGGGCCTGGGCACACGCACCATACAACTCCTTGGCATCTCGGTTGTGCCGCTGCCCATGCTGGAGTCGCTCTAGCACTTCACCTTGATGGTGGGCCATCGCATCAAGCGCGCGTAGCGGTGATTCCTTTCTCGCAAGGCCGTTGCCCCATTGCCATTCTAGGTGTTGCATGGAGGGTCCACAGGCGAGAGGAACGGGATCGGTGGTGTGCCGCCAATAGGGCCGCGTCTGTGCGCTGATGGAAGGCGCAGCACACAAGACCCCGATCAATACGAGACACAGGTTTCTTCGCATCGAGCCCCTCCGCGTTCAGGTCCGCTTTCGTCCCCCCCTTAGCAATAGCGTGCCGAAAAGAACGAGAATTCGCAAGGGATCTCGGCACCGCCGGCCACAAAGGCCCCCGCAATCCGCACCTGAAGCTCTTTCACCGAGCTGTCAGGGCTTTACCGGGCTGCCTGCTGGGACGTTCGGAAGCTACCGTGCACGTGGCACTTACACCGCTTCGCACCCCGGCCCCTTGCCGAACCCTGTTTTCGGCTGCACGCTGGAGGTTCACCCTTTCGGAGCACGGGAATGCGCGCCGCGGCCATTGTTGTCACTGCAATGCTGGTGGGAGCCCCGTAGCGCCTTACGCGGTGGCTCAGGACACCCTTCGCTACAACCACTTCGAGAACTGCCCCAAGTCCGATCCACCGGCCAGGACCTGCCATGTCGTCGTTACCCGGCGGATTCAGCCGGGGCATCACCTGACGGTGCGAATCGAGGCCACGGATCCCGCCACCTTCGAAGGGCGGGTTACCAACCTTGCGCTTAGCACCGCGACGAAGCCGGACGACCCTCTACGAATCAAGAACACGGCCCCGACCGGCTCCATGGATCTCGATATAACCCACGACGTCCGCTATGGCGGATACATGGTGACGATCGACCGGCAAAGCGGCAAGCCGGAACACGATACACTCCGACCGGCCATCCTGGTCATCCAGGTGGATGCCGAGGACAAGCCCTGGTCCTTCAGCGGGGGGATCTCGTTCACCACGATTCGCAACCAGCCCTTCGTGGTTCGCAAAGCCGACGACGACACGCTTCGGGTCCAGGAGGACCCGGATCGCCGGGACGACGCCTCAGTGGGATTTGGCACTTTCTTCACGATCGACCTTCCCAGGATAGACCTGGGACCGCTTGGGGCGGCCTCCAAGCTCGGGCTGGCCATCGGCATTGGGCTGGAGACTTCGGGGGAGACCCACTACTACGCCGGGCTGGCCTACCAGATCCATCGCGGGGTCTTTCTCAACTCCGGATACGTGCTCGGCAGGGTCAATGCGCTGCCGAGCGGACTTCGTCTCGATGACGCGGTCACCGATCCCAACGCGCTGTCCAACCTGCAGCGTCGCAACCAGAGCGGGTTCTTTATCGGTGTGTCCGCCGTGTTCCTGGGAGGGGGGCAATCGACATACTCCAAGCCGTTCGCGGGCACCCAGGAGAAGTAGTCGGCTCGAATTGCTAAACCCACTTCAACTCCGGAAGTAATGATGCCAAGGGGTTGGTACGTTAGCGCCCCCGGAACCGGAGGGGCCATGACCGGGCTTCCGCGCACAGGTTCTCACAGCTCCGCGACAGTGTGAATACGCTGAAGCGTGACCTCCCTGCACAGGCCCAGAATGCAATCCGCTGCAGGATATCCGGATGACTGGACGGGTGACCTGGGTGATGAAGGTAGCGCAGTGGTACAATAGGCAAGGCGGCGGCTGGCGGAGGACCATTCGGCCGCGCATATTGATCGCTCCCTCGCAACCCTTCTACGCCATGCGCTCACGTCAGCCAAAGCTGATTCGGAGGCAATGTCTCCTTGGCCTGCTTATCGCCCTGATGACCGGGTGTGGTGGAGACAGCGCTGGTCCTGATCCGGTCGACCCCACCTTGCCCGCAAAGATCACGATTCTGCCGGTAGCAAGCACCAAGATATTCATCGGGCTCACTCTCCAGCTTCAGGCGGTGGTCACCGACGGCAACGGAGATACGCTGGCCAGCGCCCCGGTTACCTGGTCCAGTGACGGACCCGACAATGCTTCGATAAGCAGCCAGGGTCTGGTCACGGGTATCCAGCATGGCACGGTGATTATCACAGCCACGTCGGGCGCTTTGAGCGTCACCCACACGCTCCATGTCATCGAGCTGGCCACCTACATCTATACCCCCGTTGATACCACGCTTGATCCTAACCAGGTGGTGCAGTACACGATCACTGGTCGCGACATCCAGGGCGTCCAGCATGGCGACCTTCCTTTATTCTGGAGCTCAGCCCAAGGCGCACTGGCCACGGTAACCCAGACCGGCACCGTGACGGCCCAGGAATCCGATGGCGGGAATGTCCAGATCACCTTTACCATTGGCAGCCTGTTCGGACGGCTAAACCTCGTCATAGCACCTGCCCCTGTCGCCACGGTGACCGTCTCCACGGGCACCGGCTGGGTTGGTGAAGTCATCGCGCTGACGTATCAATTGTTGAGTTTCAACGGCGTTGTCCTGACGAACCGGCCGGTGACCTGGAGTTCGTCGGACCTTCTCACCGCTACGGTTCAGCCGAACGGCCAGGTGACCGGACTTAAAGCTGGATCTGCTACGATCACCGTGACCAGCGGCATGGCCAGCGGTGGGAGCAGTTTTGTCGTCAAGCCGTTGCCGTCGTTCCAGCATCTGACGACAGGTGGCATCATTTGCGGGCTCTCCTTCCAGGGTGAGCTCTTCTGCTGGACCGAAGGCGTAACCGCTTTTCCCGCCCCAATCGCCGCCGGCTTCCAATTCACCGAAGTCGGGACCAGCGGACACATGTGCGGGCTCGCCTCGGGCGTGGCGTACTGCTGGGGCGCGAATGGCGCCGGCCAACTGGGTGACGGATCGACCACAGACCGTACCACACCGACGCTCGTGAGCGGTGGGCTGACGTTCGCTCATCTGGCGGTTGGTAACCTGTACACCTGCGGTGTTACAATCGGGGGCACGGCCTACTGCTGGGGCGCCAATACAAACGGTGAGCTTGGCAACGGGACCACCCAACCCAGCGCGGTACCAGTAGAGGTGTCGGGTGGACATAGCTTCAGCCAGATCTCCGCTGGAAGAATCGGCACGGCGAGCACCTGCGGCATTACTTCTCTCCAGATAGCCTGGTGTTGGGGGGCAAACAATGACGGTCAGCTCGGCACCGGCGATTCTCTGCCTTCGACGACACCCAGGCAGGTGATCGGAGGCGTGACCTTCCAGAGTATCTCGGTCAGTAATTTCCAGACCTGCGGTATATCGACCTCGCAGGTCGCGTATTGCTGGGGCCCCAATGTCTACGGCGGACTTGGTGATGGCACGCTTGTCAGTACAGCGGCTCCCCACCCCGTGCTGGGCGGCAATTACTCGCATGTCGTCGCCGGATATCTATACAGTTGTGGACTCGCTACGGGGGGCGGAGGAAACCTGAAATGCTGGGGATGGAACGAGTCCTATCAACTTGGGGATGGAACCCAATCTCAGCGGCCGACGCCGGTGACGATTGGTAGTCTCGGCTTCACCGAGTTGAACACAGCAGCACGCGGTGGCTGCGGACTGACCTCAACTGGTCATGTACCAATCCAACCAGTTGGGGGGTTGCATCCACAGCCACCGCGTGCTGCTGTGTTCAACTCGGTGAAGCTCGAGACTACCAATCGTCACCAGCATCAGCCGCTGAATTGGGTTCCATCCCCAACTTGATAGGACTCGTTCCATCCCCAGCATTTCAGGTTTCCTCCGCCCCGTTCGAGTCCACAATTGTATAGATATCCGGCGACGACATGCGAGTAATTGCCGCCCAGCACGGGGTGGGGAGCCGCTGTACTGACAAGCGTGCCCATCACCAAGTCCGCCGTAGACATTGGCTCCGCACAATACGCGACCTGCGAGGTC
Source organism: uncultured Gemmatimonadales bacterium (assembly GCA_963795085.1). Classification (GTDB taxonomy): domain Bacteria; phylum Gemmatimonadota; class Gemmatimonadetes; order Gemmatimonadales; family GWC2-71-9; genus DASYPP01. The sequence continues at coordinate 388,468 of CAWCFX010000003.1, forward strand.
GATATACCGCAGGTCTGGAAATTCTGACTGAGATACTCTGGAAGGTCACGCCTCCGATCACCTGCCTGGGTGTCGTCGAAGGCAGAGAATCGCCGGTGCAAAGTTGGCGTCCATTGTTTGCCCCCCAACACCAGGCTATCTGGAGAGAAGTAATGCCGCAGGTGCTCGCCGTGCCGTTCTTCCAGCGGAGATCTGGCTGAAGCTATGTCCACCCGACACCTCTACTGGTACCGCGCTGGGTTGGGTGGTCCCGTTGCCAAGCTCACGGTTTATTGGCGCCCCTGTAGGCCGTGCCCGAATTGTAACACCGCAGGTGTACAGGTTACCAACCGCCGCTGAGCGAACGTCAGCCCACCGCTCACGGCGCCGGTGTGGTACGGTCTGTGGTCGATCCGTCACCCAGTTGGCCGGCGCCATTCGCGCCCCAGCAGTACGCCACGCCCGAGGCGAGCCCGCCAGGTGCTGTTCGCTGGTCCCGACTTCGGTGAATTGGAAGCCGGCGGCGATTGGGCGGGAAAAGCGGTTACGCCTTCGGTCCAGCAGAAGAGCTCACCCTGGAAGGAGAGCCCGCAAATGATGCCACCTGTCGTCAGATGCTGAACGGCTTGACGACAAAACTGCTCCCACCGCTGGCCATGCCGCTGGTCACGGTGATCGTAGCAGATGAGCTTTAAGTCCGGTCACCTGGCCGTTCGGCTGAACCGTAGCGGTGAGAAGGTCCGACGAACTCCAGGTCACCGGCCGGTTCGTCAGGACAACGCCGTTGAAACTCAACAATTGATACGTCAGCGCGATGACTTCACCAACCCAGCCGGTGCCCGTGGAGCAGCTCGTGGGCGACAGGGGCAGGTGCTATGACGAGGTTTAGCCGTCCGAACAGGCTGCCAATGGTAAAGGTGATCTGGACATTCCCGCCATCGGATTCCTGGGCCGTCGCCGGTGCCGGTCTGTTTCTCATCGCCCCGGCTGAGCTCCAGAATAAAAGGAAGGTCGCCATGCTGGACGCCCTGGATGTCGCGACCAGTGATCGTGTACTGCACCACCTGGTTAGGATCAAGGTCGTATGGACGGAGATAGATGTAGGTGGCCAGCTCGATGACATGGAGCGTGTGAGTGGTAGCTCAGAAGCAACATGGCTGTGATAATCGCCCGTGCCATGCTCGATCTCCGTGACCAGACCCTGGCTGCTTATCGAAGCATTGTCGGGTCCGTCACTGGACCAGGTAACCGGGGCGCTGGCCAGCGTATCTCCGTTGCCGTCGGTGACCACCGCCTGAAGCTGGAGAGTGAGCCCGATGAATATCTTGGTGCTTGCTACCGGCAGAATCGTGATCTTTGCGGGCAAGGTGGGGTCGACCGGATCAGGACCAGCGCTGTCTCCACCACACCCGGTCATCAGGGCGACGCAGGCCAAGGAGACATTGCCTCCGAATCAGCTTTGGCTGACGTGAGCGCATGGCGTAGAAGGGTTGCGAGGGAGCGATCAATATGCGCACCCGAATGGTCCTCCGCCGCACCGCCCTTGCCTATTGTACCACTGCGCCTCCCTTCATCACCCAGGTCGCCGTTCCAGTCATCCGGATATCCTGCAGCGGATTGCATTCTGGGCCTGTGCAGGGAGGTCACGCTTCAGCGTATTCACACTGTCGCGGAGCTGTCAGAATTATCTCTGCGCGGAACCCGGTCATGGCCCCTCCGGTTCCGGGGGCGCTAACGTACCAACCCCTTGGCATCATTACTTCCGGAGTTGGAAGTGGGTTTAGCAATTCGAGCCAATTACTCTACTGGGTGCCCGCGACGGCTTGGAGTATGCCGATTGCCCCCCTCAGGGAACACGGCGGACACACCGATAAAGAACCCGCTCTGGTTGCGACGCTGCAGGTTGGACAGCGCGTTGGGATCGGTCACTTTCGCGCATCATTCAGGCGCAGTCCACTCGGCAGCGCATTGAGCCTGCCGAGCACAGTATCCGGAGTTGAGAAAGACCCGCGATGGATCTGGTAGGCCAAGCCGGCGTAGTAGTGGGTCTCCCGAAAGTGTCCAGCCCAATGCCATGGCCAGCCCGAGCTTGGAGGCCGCCCAAGCGGTCCCAGGTCTACTGCTGCGATCGTGAAGAAAGTGCCGATCATGCCGCGGATCCGTCCGAACCCGAAGCGTGTCGTCGTCGGCTTTGCGAACCACGAAAGATGTCGGTTGCGAATCGTGGTGAACGAGATCCCCCCGCTGAAGGCCCAGGGCTTGTCCTCGGCATCCACCTGGATGACCAGGATGGCCGTGTATCGTGTTCCGGCTTGCCGCTTTGCCGGTCGATCGTCACCATGTATCCGCCATAGCGGAGGTCGTGGGTTATATCGAGATCCATGGAGCCGGTCGGGGCCGTGTTCTTGATTCGTAGAGGGTCGTCCGGCTTCGTCGCGGTGCTAAGCGCGAGGTTGGTGACCCGCCCACCTGAACGGTGGCGGGATCGGTGGCCTCGATTCGTGCAGTAATGCCCTGGCTGAATCCGCCGGGTAACGACGACATGGCAGGTCCTGGCCGGTGGCCGGACTGGTCTCGAAGTGCTGTAGCGAAGGGTGTCCTGAGCCACCGCGTAAGGCGCTACAGCTCCACCACATTGCAGCGACAATAGCGGCGCGCGTGCTCCGAAAGGGTGAACCTCCAGCGTGCAGCCGAAAACAGGGTCCGGCAAGGGGCCGGGGTGCGAAGCGGTGTAAGTGCCACGTGCACGGTAGCTTCCGAACGTCCCAGCAGGCGGCCCGGTAAAGCCCTGACAGCTCGGTGAAAGAGCTTCAGGTGCGGATTGCGGGGCCCCTGCCTGCAGGCGGTGCCGAGATCCTTTGCGATTTCTCGTTCTTTCGGCACGCTATTGCTAAGGGGGGGACGAAAGCGACCTGAACGCGGAGGGGCTCCGATGCGAAGAAACCTGTGTCTCGTATTGATCGGGGTCTTGTGTGCTGCGCCTTCCATCAGCGCGCGGCGCGGCCTATTGGCGGCACACCACCGATCCCCTTCCCTCTCGCCTGTGGACCCTCCATGCAACACCTAGAATGGCAATGGGGCAACGGCCTTGCGAGAAAGGAATCACCGCTACGCGCGCTTGAGCGATGGCCCACCATCAAGGTGAAGTGCTAGAGCGACTCCAGGGCACAACCGAGATGCCAAGGAGTTGCTGGTGCGTGCCAGGCCCATGGAGCTGACTTTCTGGCCTACCTGGCCCTCATCGCGACCCAGGTTCGTGCGACAATGCCGCATCTAGGGGCGCTATCTCGCCGGCATTTATGCCAGGAGTCGTGCTCGAATCATTCAACTCCATCCAAAAAGAACGGCCAGGTTCAGCGAGATAAGCCGACCCGGTCAGTTCAGGATCACGAAATAATGGGGCTGTTTGTCGAGCTTCTGGTGACCCACCGGGGCGCCCACACTCCCGGCGTTCTGGTCCGGGCTGACCCGCAAGTCCCGACCATCTTCCGGGGCGCCTTTCCGCGCTGATCTGTGGCTTTCTTCCCGCAGCCGTCCAGGCGTCAATCACATAGGCCGAGGGGGATCGTGGTGCGGGTAGCAGGCAAGCCGGGAGGGCTTCTCGGCGCCCTTCGAGGGCCATAGCGTCCGTCGCGACCAGGCCATTCTCGACCTGGTCGAGGAAGAGGCCCAAGGTTCACGCGCTTCCAAAAGGGATTGCCGTGTTCGAGTGCTCTGATCGGATTGGTCGCCATGCACTCTGGCTCGTGGTGGGACTGGTCGCATGTCCTGCCGTCCTCCCCGGGGCAGGGCATTGGCCTACCAAGCCGCTTGCGCTGACGGCGAGGTTCGATCGCCGAAGCCTAACGGGCATCCCGGTGCTGGAGGGCTGGTCGAGTTGCCTTCACCCTTCGGGTGTGCGGCCTGGTGTCGGCGGAGCTCGCCCGGTCGATCCCGTGATGGTGTGCGGGGCGGACGGCCGGGGCTGTTCGGTTGGACGTCCAGGCGCCGGCCGAGCGGAGCCACATTCTCACCCCTATGCCGGCCTGGGCGGCCCATGGAAAGGCGGAGATCATCGTGTGTCGCCGCGCCGGCACCAGTTTCTCCTGTGCCGAAACCCTGGCCACACGACCATCACGATCCCGACCTATGCACAGTATACGGTGTCCGTCGACAACATTCGTGTCAACCACACCCCGGGCGAGAACCACCGATACCGCCTGGCTGAGCCTATGGGAAATGTCTACGGGCCATATTTCCACCCTGGGGGGCAGCTGCCACCGCGGCGGCAGTCTCACCGAGTGCTCGGGCACGAAGCGATTGGGGGACTATCGGGACGGAACCCACACGGTGGAGAACCACCCAGCTCTTCGTCGGCCCCATTCCGCGTGCCTCCGGAGCCAGACGAGCACGCTGCCTGTTCGCCTTCGGGTATGGAGCTCCGGATTCGAACTGGTATCGAACTATGGTGATCTGGACGATGCCTTCTGTGACAAGCGCCGCTCTCGATGCATTTCCCCGGATTCAGCCGTTTGACGTCCTCGATATTACCGGCAGGATGAACGACCATTCCTGGCATGGGTGTGACGGCCCAAAGAGGTGCGCGTATCGGGTGTACGGCAACGAACTGATCGCAACACGATCGCGACCAGTAAGTGGCTGCCGGCTACGTTCTACTCGGTCAAAGACCAGGTCGGGTGTGGCGCCGGTTCGAGCTACGGGGTGACCGTCAGCATCCGGCGGACGTCCTGGCACCCCTGATGTGTCACCGCGTCCTTCCCCTCGTCAAGTAGATCCATCTTGCACCAGGCGCAGCCCTGAAGACTCTGTTTCCCGAAGGGGCGTAGCCATCATTGGCTCGTCGGCTTCCGCGCGGGAAGGGCCACCCCGTTTCGGCGCCAGTTTTTCCCGGACCCGCAACGCCCATTGATCCGCGTCGGCCCCCCCTTGCGCAATTCATTTTTCAGTGCAGGCTATGCAGTGGAAGACCAACGACCCTGGAGGGGGCGATGGCCAAGGCTTATCAGTCTTACTTAGCGTTCATTTCATCGCCTGGCGATAGTTTCCAGCGGCAGATCGCCGAGGAAGTGGTAAGCTACCAGCAAACGGCTGAGCCATCGCTCAACTGCACGTGCTCCATGGAAGTGGGAACCGGCCGCCAAGCAGGCGGAGCATAACCTTTCAGGACGAGATCGACAAGCGCATTGATGAATGCCGTTCTTTGTCCTCATCCTGGGTAGGTACGGCAGTAAAGAGCCCGGCCACAAAAAAGGGAATGTGAGCGCGAAGCAGGGCATTAGCCAAGCATCGGAGTGACCCATCGTTCGGCGTCCTCGCATACTTGGAAGAAGCTGCTGACAATAACCAAGCCGACAGGAGCGAGATCTCCGGGCATTTCAGAACGCCAGGCGGAAGGGATCGTGTTCCATTCGTTGTCCGACAAGGACTTCAAGGAGCGATTCACCCATGATCTCTATGAGGTGGCCATCAAGAAGCGATATGCAATACCCAAAATCGAGAATCTCAGGCGGTTCTGGCAACTGGGCAGCACGGGTCAACGCACCGGTCCGCGCGTTGAGCATCCGCCGGTCGAACGGTCCAGGGATCATTCCGGGCCGACCAGTTCTGGTTAAGGCGGTTAGCCACCCAAGTCTATTTTGAGGACTAGAGGCGGTCATAAGGTCACCCAAGCTCTGAGTTTGATCGGTTTCAAGGACTGGCATGTCCACGCGGCTAACAATCCCCCCGGTCGAATTGAGCAATAGTAATCGGGTGTGGGTGTGTGTTCCGAGGATCAAGCATGCATTGCAGCGGCTGGAGCAACTCCCGGGAACACCTCCGGTTTCCGCTTCGACATGAATGAGGGGAGACCGGCCAACCTGGTGTGGAGCCTGGCCGGCAAGGAGATCATGGTCCAGTCGCCGCTGAGCTCGTCTGTCATGCGGCAGCGCAGTTCCATGAATACCGGGGGTGAATGGCAGCCTGAGTTCGGACGAATTGCCGCCAAGGACTTTGCGATACTCGGCAGGATGACCGATGGGAGCCACCATGAGTCCCAGATAGAAGAGCCACTTCGTGACTACTTCTCGTCGGCATCAGAGGCCTGGGAACATGGGGCGCCGGATCGTTTATTGACCGGCGCAGTGGACAGTTAACCCGCTATGGAGACCATGAGGATATTCAGTTACTGTTGGAAGTGTGCTATGCGGACAATCGAATAGTCAATGTCATCAATGTGTCTGAGCAACCGCAGGAATATTTTCATCGAGAAATCAAGGAATCGATTGACCGCTACATAGCCGACAGAGGGCTGACGTTGAAGGGAACCCCTGACTATTGACACCTCGCCTGCCCGAAGCCACCTAAGGGGAGCAGCGAGGCGCTGGCGAAGAATCCCGGCCCCCGGCTACGCCCTTGTCCCGCGCCTGACCGAGTGCGGGCAGCGGGTCAGTTTCGGCAACCTGCCGGTCGAGCCGGTACCCCAGGGGTAGGTTTCCTGCCGGGTGGCTGGGGTTGCCACGTGACTCGCCGGCATCGAGACTGAGTGGCCCGGCCCCGGCGGCGGCGAAGAGGAGCCACGGTAGAGCGGCCCGGCCCATCTCCCCTCGGTTGTCCCACCACCACGTCTCGCCGGATCCGGTCCGTGCATCCAGAAATACGCGACCGCCATCTCGCCCGAAGCAATATGGACACGACGGGGCCGGTGAACAGGCTGAGCACGAGGGCAGCGCCGCCCTAGGGCTTCGATGAGGCCGGCGGCGCGGTAACGAGCTCGTCAGCTCCACCGTCCCTCCATCAGGTCCCACGCCGCCGAACCAGCCGAACATTTTCTGCGCCCCGTGGCTGAAGAAGGCCAGCCCGCGGCAATGCGAACGGGCTAGGCGGCGCCGGCCAGGTTTCGGGTGTTCGCGTGAACCATGGTATTCTCTTCCTGGGTGCGGGGCAGGGGTCGCCTTTTTTTCCGGCGCCTTGACGCCCGTAACGCAAAGTGACCCCGGGGCGGGAAACGATTCCAGCGTGTCCCGCTGCCCGGCCATCGCAGTACTCGTCGTGGCGGCGGATCCCAGGGCCGCGTGGCGCGTGCACGTTGGTTCGATATGGCGCATGCCGGTAACTGGTGATGGCCCAGGCTACGGGGAGTCCGTGGCAGGAAGGATTCCCCGGCACGGGGTCCCGCTACCATGTATGGCAGGAGAAGTGGCATGGAGTGAAGGCCGCCCGTTCCGGGGGAAGGGAGACAGGAGGTTCCGCATCCCGCCCAGAAATGAGCGGGGCAGGGCGCATCCGAATACCCGGGCCAACGTGCTCGGTTCCACTACCAACAAGCATGGCCCTTCCCGTCATGCCTCGCTGCGTGCTTCACGGGCACAGGGGCGGGCGGCTGAAAGGCGGGAAGCTTCGGCCCGCAGGTTGCCGCTCCCGGTACCCGCCGCCGGGGCCAGGGAGTGACAGGTCCCGAACCTTCCGGGAGCCCGCGCGCGGTGTCCGCGATGATCCACCGGGACGCCGTGAACATAAAGTGAGAGAGAGAACCCGCCGCATCTCACACCAGCCAGGCCAGGAACTACCTCCAGCCGGGCTTGAAGCCAGGGGAAGCAGAGCGTGATGCTCCGGGAACCCGCCATGCATCCTCCCGGAACCCCTTCCGCAGGTCCCCGCTCGCACCCTCGACCTCGGCGGAACCAAACCTCGACCTGGCGGCAAGGATCCCCGGCCGGCGGGCCGGACCTCGAGCTGGCGGGACCTGTCATTGACCTGGCGGGAACTCGAACCCGACCCGGGGACCGGCCCGTCGAGGTGATGGGAAGGGACCGCGGCTTGGCGACCCTGACCCGGGCCGGCCGTCACCCCACGCCGCCGTGGCGCGAAACGCATGTTGAAGCCACCGGAACCCGATGTTGAAGTGACGGAACCCCACGTTGAGGTGACGGGAACCCAACCTTCAACTGGCGGGAACCCAACGTTGAAGTGAGGGGAAGGCCAAGTTGATGTGAGGGAAGCAATACGTGGC
>CAWCFX010000004.1:0-777071 GCA_963795085.1 uncultured Gemmatimonadales bacterium
CAGCACAAGCTGCATTAAGCCGATTCGCGGCAGGCTCAGATCGGCACAGAACTGGCCGTTGGGCCATTGGCGTTGCGCGAGCAGTACATCAAAGTGACTGGTGTCCAGCAGCCAAAGGGAGGGGCTTTCTGATCCGTCGTTGCAACGTACGGGTTCCGCGGCTGGGGCTTGCAGAGCAGCCACGGTAATGGAGCTGCACTCCTGGCAGAAATCTCTTCGGGCAGATGATACCGCCGAGAGGTCTGTTCTGAAGGTATTCGGATTAAGCGTCGCTCTCGACATGGGCTACCTCTGTCCGAATCGACGACGAAGCGACCGACGCCCACGGACAACTGGGCCGCCGAACTCCTGAGCTGAGGTTACTGGTAGGTCATAACCGCGAAATATTGATTACCGTGGCGGGCTCAGCGCCAAAGGCGCTGAACGATAGGTGCCGGGAGAAAGTGCGAACTTCGTCGAGGCGTCTATCAGATCAAGGTACCTCGACCTGTTAGGGATCTGTCGTCAGGCCGTAAATAGTACAGAACTGCATGACTGATCTGCAAACATCGGAGTAGCCAATCGTCGAACTGGACACTCTAACTGCAATGCCAGTCATGGGGTTGACCTGAAGAAGCACGCTCTGCCGTTGAAGAAAGCCCGGGAGGCGTAGAGTGTCCCATCCAGCGCAAATGCGATGTCGCCTGCAGAGGCGAATCCTGATCCAAATGAGCCTACATAGTCAAGGCATTCTTGTTGGACCGTCTAGATAATCCCCGAGGCGGCCGGATTGGCCCGAACAAAAAGGCGATCAGCCCGATCAAAACCAAGGGGGCGTTGGCGTGTCCAAGCCTCAACAGCCGCCAAACAGAGTAGCACGGCCAGTATTCGTATCAATGTTCCAAAGGGCGTCGAAGGGAGTTCCCCAAAGGCTCCCGTCCGACGCTCGCGCAACGTCTGTAATTACGGTTCAAAGCCGGCTAACGCCTGGACAGGGCCAACCAGCTTATCAGTTCCTCGTCATTGTCGGTATGATGATATAAAGGTCGCTCGGTGGGCACACCGTTAGTTCCGGTACTGCTAGTCGCGTAAATAGCGGCAGAGCCCGCTGAAGTCGGGGATTTCAGCGGCATTGAAGCTGGTAGGGTCATGCCGCTCGTCGGGTCAAGTATTCTGTGATAGTTGAATTGGCTGCAGGGTGGCGGTATCTAAGGCCAGCAAGAAGCAGACCGAGGCTAAAATACCGCCGCGGCGTAAAAGGAGGGTTGTCCAGAAGAACACCGTTAGGTTCACGCTGAAAGAGCTCAATGCCGATGCTGGAGATTGTTTGCGTCAGCGAAGACCGGAGGCTGGCGCGGTCCACTGCATGATACGCCTTCGACCTTCGTCAATAAGCCGCACGACCTCACCTTCGCGACCAATACAGCAGTGCGCCTGACAAGCCGACCCCCCACAGAGCTGGTTCGTGTATCCCCAGACTAAAACATCTTCTAAGGTTTGATTCCTACCGCTGGCGGTCGAGTGTAGGACTATCAACGACACTGTGGCACTGCGCCGTGGCAGGCCCAGAAGAGCTTGGTCATCGAGAAGAGTCGCAACCAGTTGTCCAGGGTTCGACGTGCAGCCAACATTCCCAGCTCCAGATCTCGCCCTTGCGTCGGAGAAAGCGGAACAACCAACGCAAAGGTGGAGAAGCCCATGAAAGTGACTGTGACTGTGTTGTTGGAAAGGTCGAGGAGTGATGGCGGAGACTCCGTGTCCATGGTATCTGCCAGGGCCGCAAGGGAGCCGCTATTATCGCGGCGAAATACGATAATAGAACCAGGGTTTCTAGATCCAAGTAGGCTGGGAGAATAGGGGAGTGTCAATGTAGCAGGGAACACAGCATTGCGTTCTGCACTGAGCTTGATAACGGGACCAACGATTGATCGTAGCGTTGTGGATGACAGCGCAGTGGCGAAGGACATGGAGTCGCCAACGCTCATTGTAATTTTCGTTGGCTGGTCAAGTGCGCCGGGAGCAATGCGCAATGTAACGCCGGTTAATGGCGTCCCACTGGCGCCGGTGATTTGCCCGCCTTGGGGACCGAAGACTGCCTTCTTGGGTAACGGCTGGGAGGTGGAACGGTTGAACCGTCAGCTCCACAGCCATACTGCCACAGTATCGTCGCGCAATGAATGACATTCCAAATGCCACGTCGAGTTATGGATTGATTCAGCCTTGAGGGATTGAGAAGTGAGAGGACGGTCACACGATATCTCCTTAATGTAAGCTGTGTATGCCTCAGCAGGCCGGATAACGGTTCGCTCCCCAATAGACTGGTACAGGGTTAGTTCAGGTTATGCGACCAGAAGATGGATTCGCCCTGGATGAAGGACCGCATGGACCCGGGGTCAGCGGAACTGCCCGAGTCACTGTGGGGAACGAATCAATTGCACTAGGGAAAGAAGAACCCTCATTGACTCCCCACACCGGGAGCAGTCGATGCCACGGCCAGTTAACCTTGCCCCGGGGTCCCACAGGTATATGTCCTGACGCATGTTGCGTACACCTGAGCGTCGGTCTGTCATGAGCAAGTGCAAGTGAAGCTGCCAGTTCTGCGATTCCACATTGTTGAAATTTGATCTGCAGTCACTTGGAACGAAGGATCTGTGTTAGCACCAGCGTTTAGCTCCAAACCACTCTTGCTTACCGTCAGAATCCCGACGACAAAGGTTCTAGTTCCGCCTCGCGCGTCCAATAGCTTGACTGGCACCCGAACGGCCTCACCGTCGTTGATAGCTGCAATCATTTCTTCAGGCGTAGTCGGGAGGTGCTGGTCTACCTGACCATTCCTAATGCACTTCAGAGTGCCAAACGGATCACGATATACCCATGCGACTCCTGAGCGGTATTCGTGAAAACGAAGCATTACAGGGTAGATGCGCGTTCCGCTGGGGGCGCCCAACCGTAGCTCCGCCGTACCCCCCTGGCTGACCATTGGAGCGCCGTATTCAACTCTTAAGACCGCCCCATAAAGGCGTCCGAGGTCGTCGAGGAGTTCTTCCGACACAAGACCTTACCTCGGATTCTGTCGGCGCGGCATCAGGTACCGTACTTGGCGACGCTGTGGCTGCGTTTCTGTTGGGGTTTGTTGCCCGCATCATGGCTTCAATCACTTTGTCAGGAACCCCAACTCCTTTTAGGGACACAAGAGCAGGTGGCTGAGTATCGAAGCGTGTCAAAGCCGCACGTTCAATGCTTTCGATGACAACTTGGTCCGATAAGCCTGCCTTGACCATACTGAGAACGTCCTGGTTGGTCATTCCCGGCTGGTTCTGTGGTAAAGCAAATACCTGAGGAGGGCCTGCAGTAATCATCAGCATCGCGGTCATGAACCAGATAGCGACAGGCTCCGCAGATGCCTCCGCATGTGGATTCCTACTCCGCGCAACGGTTCCGTACGCTCTTCGCGAGGATTGTCGTAGGGTGGCCGAGTTATAGTGTTCGCGCCTGAAGGAGGAGTTGGACTCGCGGAAGGTTAGGCATCCGCGTGGAGCAGGACATTGGTAGTGACGACATGAGCATGTGTTTCGGCTTACTCTGCCACGAGTGCTGACAATTGGGACACACCGTCGGCTTCCTACCGCCGAGGAGCGCCAAAAGTCCTATCGGAAAGGCGCACACTGAAACGATGATTGCCCAAGTGGGATAGCCACCCTGCTGAGCAAGCGTGCCGCATTTGGGGCAGGAATGTTGGCCATTGAATCGTCTCACGGTGAGGGTAGAATACGTGCCAAGCGAGCTATCCAAACTGCTAGTAGGGGTAAGAGCAAACATTTGTCGAGTATCGTGAGAACCCTATGTGTAGAATAGCTTTTCACTGTGTTGAGAAGCCCCACCGAGGACACTAGCCCTTGGAGAGGATCGACAACACAACAAACGGCACGGCCGGGTTAAAAACCATTGCCGCCATCCAACCCCCCGAGGCCAGCGACTCAATAGCCCTCGTGACACCGCAACCGGGACAGGGAAGCCCTGTGAGAGCTTTCAGCAAGCAGAACGTCCCGAGCGAGCCATCGAGGGGAAGGAGGACAGCTGGCCAGGTAAGTACAGTGAGCATTAGACATGACATGACTCCTCGGGCTAGGAGGTGTCTCGCCCAGTGGGAGTAGGGAGCTGGAAGAAGCAACACGTTAGGGAGCCACATTTGATCGAGCGTGTACCTTTCAAATAGAATGGCGCAAAGGCTCCCACAATCCTGTACCGGCCTGAGCGCAGAGTTATGACGTCATGAAGTTGGTTGGATGCTAGCTATCGGCGATCGCCGTGCGAGTCATTGGCTAACAGGCGCTCGTGCCACGGCATGATGGAAAATCCTCATATATTCATTGCTTGAGCTTTCTCGTCGTGCGCTATCCGTTCACTGCAGTGTCGAGAAAGGCCAGCAGTATCTGACCCACTGCCACGATAAGAACTCCAACGGAGTAAACAACAGTGCCTGCGATTACTCCAGACAAAATGCCTCCAAACAGTGCCGCAGGTCCAAGCCGGGCGGTGGTTGTAGTTCTGCAAGAATCAAAAGACCGCAGAGCATCACTCCAATTATTTGGATCGAACTTCCGTACGCAACTATTGAGAGGGCTACGACATAGCTGTCACTATAGCGCGTTAGAACTTGTGCAAACGCTGGTGGCTTTTTGCCGACGGGTCGAGAGTGAATGGAGTTGCGATTGATCTCGCGTCGGCTGTCCGGTTATTACCGAGGAGTCAGGCTGAAGCCCTGTCTTGTCTCCCTTATTGTGGTGGCAGCAGCGTCGGCCTTCTCCGTGTTGGAGCGAGAGTGGGGTTTATTGTTGGCTAGTCGTGGACTTGAGCAATTCCAGCAACGTCGAACTGCTCTTCATTTTCTTCCCCACACTGCTCGCACGTCCACATGGTCGCCCCCGCAGATCAGGCTCCTTTGTAGCCCAACTTTGACTCCCTGTACACAGCCAATACCCTCTGCCCGGAACAGTCCGCCAGTCATGGTAATGGCCCCGCCCCGCGAACTCACCACCACAACTCCCTTGCGACCCACCTCACATCGCTTAGTATCCCCCGCAGGTACCGAGTCCGCGAGACCCCCCGCAATTTCGATCCAGGCCCCAGCCGCCCCCCTTTACACGCCACACTCCCCCAGCCTGGGAACCGGGGTTCTCATCACCAGGCCCGCGGCATAGGACCCCACCTCGGGAGTTTCCGGGCTGGAACTCCGAGCAGGGTGTACCCGAGGCCCCCGATCCCGCCGGCCAGGGTGGCGGCCAGCAGTACGGCGATCGCCTCAACAACATGGCCTCGCCGGCAATGGCCTGCGGGAGCATGAACACCATCCGCCCGCCGACCACCACGAACAGGAACCCCGCTCCGAACACCATGGGCCGGAGCCACCGCGGCAGCCTCTCGAACCACTCGGCCAGGCGGGTGAGAAGAGACATCTCCAGGTCAGCCCTCATGCGAGCCCCAGCCAGGCCCACCCCCACCAGGATCCGGTGCTGCCCCAGCTCCAGGCGCGTACCGGGCCCACACTCATGGAACGAATGTCAGCGTATCAACCAGGTGCGAACCACCCTGGTCATCGAGGACCCGAAGGATGAGCAGGTAGGAGGTGCCCGCCTGCAATGGTGAGAGACCCAGCAAACTTTGCTGCCCCTCCGGGGGCACCGTGCCGTACAGAATGCCGCTCCGGAGCCCGTTAAGCGGCGGGGCCCCGTTTCCCGAGTCAGTCACCAGCCAGGTGATGTTCCCGCCGGAGTCCCCCACCTGGAGGGTCCCTATGGTGCACTCCGGCTGCCACGTGATCACCGGGGTAAGGCCAGCGGTGACCGAAGCCTCGGCGGTGCCTTCACAAGCGGTCGCCCCGGTAACCCTGGCAGGCTCCGTACTGCAGCCCGCCAGACCAACAACCGCGGCCATGGCGATCAGCGAAGGATTCATGGTGCAGTCCCGATAAGAAGAGCTGTCCCCCACCCCCTGAGGTACTGTGCTGGGGCGCTCACAGGCCGGCAACCGGGCAACGGGAGCGCACCCCCCACCTCCAATCCAGTATGCACTGGGAAAAAAATTCCGGAAGGGGGCCTCTCCCCATTACCACCTTCACCTGGATCTCCACCGCCGCACACCCCCTCCCCCCCGTCCTCCGCCGAGGACAGCCCTGCCCTGAAAAGCGGAGTCACCCCCAATAGCCTCGCACTATGTTTTCGGGAAGCCTTCGCTCCGCCACTTCACCCTCCCGCTCCCGCCCGTCACCTGCCCGGTCCACCGCTACACCTTCCAGCTTCACTCCTGAAAAGTGCCGCTCCCCCTGCTTCACCGGCCTGGGTCCACTGTACCACCGGCCCGGTCCACTGCTCCACCGGCCCGAGTCCGCTGCTCCACCGGCCCGGGTCCACTGCATCACCGGCCTGGTCCACTGCACCACCGGCCCGGTCCCCCTGCACCACTGGACTGGTACCGCTGTACCACCAGCCCGCTACCGCTGTCACAGGCCACCGGTCCACCTCGGCAGGGCGCCGGTACCGTCGCTGGAGCCGGCCGGTCCACTTCTATAGATGGCCGGTCCGGTCCTGCACCTTCCCGGTCGCGGCCGGCAGCTCGCCCGGTCCGCTGCTGCAGATGACTGCTCCCCCTGCTCCACCGGACCGAGTCCACTGCGCCAGGGGACTGGTACCACTGCTCCACCGGACCGGGGCCACTGCACCAGCGGACCGGGGCCGCTGCTCACCCCGGCACTCCCTCATTGTGAGTGCGAATGATCCGCGCCGACAGGCGACCGGTCCACCATTGTGAGGTGACCGAGCCCGATCGAGTGGCGTTCGGTCGGCTGCTGCCGCCTGGCGGGTCACGGCTCAACCGCGGATCTCCCCGATCATCACCCCGCGCGTCATCCCTCGTCACCCTCATGGCACGCCCGATGCGTTGGCACCCCGCTGACCGCGATGCTGTCGCGCAGGTGCTGACATCGCGGTCCCACGCGCAGTCAACCGGGGGGGCCGGATGCACCGCGACCGCTCGACTCCCCAACAGTTTCACAGGAGGTGTTGTATGACCGGCCTCATGCTGGTCAAGTTCGGGATGTTTCGACGGGTCGCCGCGTTCCTGGCGGCCAACCCGCTGGGGTATCCCGAGGGCGACGCGGTCGTCGCCGAGGTAGGAGCGGCCGTCGAGCGGCTCAACGCGCTCATGGTCCAGCAGGAATCAGGACAGCAGGCCTCGCGCAGCAGCACGCAGCAGCGCCAGCGCCTGCGCCGGACGATCTCCCGGGTCACGCTCCGCCACGTCCTCAGGGTGGCGAAGATGGTGGCCCCGACCCACCCGGATGTCGCGGGCGGGATCCGGCGTCCCGCGCCGGGGCAGGGCGAGCAGGACTTCCTCGCCCGGCTCAAGACGATCATCGAACAGGTGGACGCCAACCTCCCCGCCTTCACCCGCGCCGGTCTCTCGGCCGAGGGACTCGCGGAACTGAAGCGGCAGGTCGCGACGTACGAGCAGGCCATGCAGGATGCTCATGCGGCGCGGCGGGCCCACACCGGGGCCAACAGCGAGATGCAACAGCAGATCGCCGAGCTGATGCGCCTGGTGCAGAACCTGGACGGCATCATCGGTCTCCGCTTCGAGGAGAAACCGGAGATGCTGGGCGCGTGGCGCAGCGCGCGCAACGTGGCCTGGCCGGAAGTCGAGGCCGGCCGGCCGCCGGAGGGCGAGCGGCCGGCCGCGTGAAGGAGTGCGCGGTGAAGTAGCAGGTGTGTGAGTATTACCTTTATCAAGCAGGTGCTATCGTGTGGGGACTCGAGTCGGCCGGCGGCCGCTGATCGGAAGGTTCGATCGGAGGCCGCCGTCCTTTTTGGGTCACGAAGGCACGAACCGCGAACAGGAAAAGCCGAAGGACAAAGCGGGAAATTGTCAAAAGCCCCCAATTCCCTCAATTTCAACATTCCCTCGATTCCCTCAAATCCCTCAATTCCCCCATTCCCTCACTTTCATCAATTTCCACATTCCCGCACTGTCCCCTTCTCCCTGTCCAGAATTTCTAACCCCCTGTCCCCCTTCCCCTGTACAGGGGAAGGGGGAACACCTGGTGAGTGTGGGAGATGGTGATGGCTCGCGCGCGCGTGACGGCGCACTTGCACTGCGTCTCCCTGCCCTTCCCGGCCTGGCCGAGCTCAAGATCCATTTCGTCGAGTACCAAGGGTCCATTGGCGACGCCAACCTGGCCCCGCGGACTCAAGCCGGCGCCCACGCAGAGATCCGGTTCCTGGCCCGGGAGATCATGACCATGGTCCAGCAGAGGGACGGGATCGGGGGTACCAGTTCCGCGACAAGCCCGGTGCGTGGCAGAGTTCGCGAAACGTGGCGTGGCCAACAGCGACTCTCAAGCCCGGAGTCTGATATCAAGCTGGATAAGCCGGCAGCATGAAGGGTGGTGGAGGTGGCAGGGTAGGGTGAAGTGGCAGCTGATCGGATTCGGTCAGCTGCCGCTTCGACTTAGCGCAGGAAAGTAAGCGCCTTCCTCACACTCTACGGGGTGTAGGCTTCATTGGAGGTTTGGACGGTGACGCTGGGATCGATGCCGCCGAAAGTATGGATCCGCCCGTTGATGGCGGCTCCTGAGAAATCGCTGCGGGGCGTTGGCATCGTTGCCAGCGACGTCCAGCTATTGGTGAGGGGCTCATACACATCCGAGTTCCCCGCCAATACCCCCCCACCCGTATCCTGGCCACCAAAGACAAAGAGCTTACCGTTGAGCGAGGCCGAAGCTGAGTTGTACCGGGGTACCGGCATCGGCGCCACGGTGGTCCAGGCATTGGTTACCGGATCGTACACGTCCACCTCGGCGGTCACCACGTTCAAGGCCTCCACTCCGCCCGCCACATACAGCTTGTTGTTCACTACGGTCACAATCGGATCCTGCCCGATGCGCGGGCGGGCCGGCAGGGCTGCCCAGGTATTCGCGACCGGGTCGTACTGATGCAGTTGACCGGCAATGGTCCCAGCCCCCAGGCAGCCGGTGTAGACATACAGCTTTCCGTTGATCGCTCCCGACCCCCCGCAGCCGCCCGCCATGGGCATCTGCGCTTTGGTCGTCCAGCTGTTGCTGCTGATGGTGTAGACATACAGCGTCCGGGTCGGTGCTCCTGCCGAATTGAACCCGCCCGGCACATAAATCTTGCCGCTGAGCACGGCCGCTCCATTCCCATTGGCGCGACCCGCCGGCAGCAGGGCCCGACTGCTCCAGGTATCCGAGTTGCCCGCGTAGGATTCTACAACCCGGCTGACGCTCCCGCCCACCGTATTACCACCAATCGTGTACACCGTCGTCCCGGATACCGCCAAGGCATACGCCTGCCGGCCCGTCGGCATCCCCGCAAAAGCTCCCCACAAATCGCCTAGCGGGGTGTAGGCTTCATTGGAGGTTTGGACGGTGACGCTGGGATCGATGCCGCCGAAAGTATGGATCCGCCCGTTGATGGCGGCTCCTGAGAAATCGCTGCGGGGCGTTGGCATCGTTGCCAGCGACGTCCAGCTATTGGTGAGGGGCTCATACACATCCGAGTTCCCCGCCAATACCCCCCCACCCGTATCCTGGCCACCAAAGACAAAGAGCTTACCGTTGAGCGAGGCCGAAGCTGAGTTGTACCGGGGTACCGGCATCGGCGCCACGGTGGTCCAGGCATTGGTTACCGGATCGTACACGTCCACCTCGGCGGTCACCACGTTCAAGGCCTCCACTCCGCCCGCCACATACAGCTTGTTGTTCACTACGGTCACAATCGGATCCTGCCCGATGCGCGGGCGGGCCGGCAGGGCTGCCCAGGTATTCGCGACCGGGTCGTACTGATGCAGTTGACCGGCAATGGTCCCAGCCCCCAGGCAGCCGGTGTAGACATACAGCTTTCCGTTGATCGCTCCCGACCCCCCGCAGCCGCCCGCCATGGGCATCTGCGCTTTGGTCGTCCAGCTGTTGCTGCTGATGGTGTAGACATACAGCGTCCGGGTCGGTGCTCCTGCCGAATTGAACCCGCCCGGCACATAAATCTTGCCGCTGAGCACGGCCGCTCCATTCCCATTGGCGCGACCCGCCGGCAGCAGGGCCCGACTGCTCCAGGTATCCGAGTTGCCCGCGTAGGATTCTACAACCCGGCTGACGCTCCCGCCCACCGTATTACCACCAATCGTGTACACCGTCGTCCCGGATACCGCCAAGGCATACGCCTGCCGGCCCGTCGGCATCCCCGCAAAGGAGGCCCAGCTATCCCCGACGTTGGTGTGGAGTGAACGCTCCTGAGCAATGTCAGGAAAGGATGGCTCGCTTGAGCCTGTCGGCGAATCTCGGAGGCAGGCTTGTGAGAGAACCACGGAACCCAGCACAAATCCTCTTAGCAACCGGCGGTAGGGCCACATAGAAAACTCCTCGATGAGGGGAAAGGGGCCCCCGACCGCGGCTCAGCCGCCTTGACGACCCACCAACCAGCCCACACCTTCCTCAGTGCGACCCGAGAAAAGCCCCTGTGCTGGACAAGTAGTGACCGGGGGGTATGCTATCCCTAGGCTAGCAACCCTCAGTCAGAAGGCCGTCAGATGGCCAATGGTCACTCCCCCAGCGTCTCTCCTGACGCTCCGCTGACTCTTATCACCCTTGGCGGGGCGGCGCTCGTGTTGCCCGCCGGCGACGGCCCGCCCCAAATCGTCCTCGGGCCAGGCAAGCCGCTCGCCCTCCTCACCTACCTCGCCCTGACCCACGGCCACCGGGCCAGCCGGGAATTCCTGCTGGACCTGCTCTGGGCCGACCTGGAGCCCGACCGGGCTCGCCACGCCCTCCGGCAAACCATCTATTACCTCCGCCAGCCGCTGGGGGACGGGATCCTGAGTGGGACGGCAAACGAGGTGGAACTGGGACGCCTGATTCGGGCCGACCGGGAGGACTTTCTCGACGCGGTGGACCGGGGGGACCTGGAATCGGCCTTCCGGCTCTATGGCGGGCCTTTCCTGCCCAACCTCTCGGTACCCGGTGGCGCCGAGTTTGACGATTGGGTCCAAATCGAAAGAGGGAGGCTCAAGAGCATTTTCCATCGCTCCGCCGAGACGCTGGCGCGCCGGTACCTCGGCGGCTCTCGCGCCCGGGATGCGCAATCCATTGCCCGGCGGCTCAAGAAGGAAGATCCGCTCAGCGAGCCCGCCCGCCGTCTCCTGATCGAGGCATGCCTCGCCGCCCAGGATACGCTCTCGGCCCAGAATGAAGCCGACGAGCTGGAGGCAATGCTCCGGAGCGAGTCACGGACCGCGGATGCCGCAACGCGAAACGTTCTGACGCTGGTGCACCAGACGGGATTGATTGAAGGAAGGAGCGAGTCCACCTCGCTGGCGGTGGACCTCGTTGGCCGGGAGAAGATCTTCTCCGAAACCCTCGCCTCGTGGACCAGTGCCCGCGGCCGACCCGGCCGGCATCTCCACTTTTCGGGCGGTGCCGGGTTGGGCAAGACCCGGTTGCTCCTCGATCTTGCGGCCCGGCTCCGGACCCAGAGGTCCCGGGTGCTCTACCTCCGCTGCAATCCCGGGGAACGACAGATTCCCTACTCGTTCGCGGCCGAGCTGGCCCGCACCCTGGTTGAACTGCCAGGGGCGGCCGCGATCTCCTCAGCCGATGCAGCGGCGCTCGTCGCCCTGAGCCCGGCTGTTTCCGCCCGCTATTCCGCTGCCCCGCCCGATCCGTCCTCCGGCGACGAAGCACTTCGGCGCCGCACCTCGGCCCTGGTCCAGCTCATTCGGGTGGTGAGTGAAGAACACCCAATGGTGATCATGCTGGACGACATGCACTGGCTGGACCTGCCGACCAGGACCATCCTCCGTGCCGTCCTCGATCATGTGGCCGAGTGGCCGGTTCTCCTGGTGACGGCGGCCCGTCCCCTGGCAACGAGCTGGCTGGAGAGTGATCACAGCCGGATCCAACACCTGGTGCCGCTGACCGCCAGACCAGGTCGGGCAGGTCCTCACCAGTCTGGCGTCATTTCCGGACGAACCGTGGGCGCGCAAGCTGCCCAAGGCTCTTCATCAGGCCACGGGGGGCTCCCCGCTGCTGGTACTGGAGACCATCCAGCTCGCGCTCGAGCGAAATACCCTGGAGCGGAAGGGATCGGCCTGGAGCTGTCCTGATCCTGCCCGTCTGTCGGCCGACCTGCAGGGAGGGCAGCGCACTTCGGCACCGGATCGGCAGTCTCGATCCGGCAGGAAGAGACATCCTTCTCGCCCTTGCCCTTGCCGGCGCACCGCTCTCGGCCACGAGATCTGGCTGACCTGCTCAGCCACGAAGCGGCTCTGATTGAGACCGAACTGGGTGTCCTCGAACAGCGTGGCTTCGTGACGCAGGCGGACCATCACTGGAGACCGGCTCACGATGAGATCGCTGAACGGGCAGTGGAAGGGGCCACCCAGCAGGACCTGGCCCGGGTTCACGAGTCACTGGGCAGGCTGTACGCAAGACAACCTCATTCCGACCGGCAAACCCTGCTACGGGCCGCTCACCATCTCAGCGCGAGCAATTCGAAGGTAGAACTGGGCCGAGTCTACGTTCGATGGATGACGCTGGCCCGAAAGGAGCGGGACGGAAGGCGGTCACGTGATCTGGCGGTCGAGTTGCTTGGGGAAGCGGCTGACGAAGCGAGCGTTCAGCGCCTGGTCACATCACTCCCGGTATGGAATCGCATTCGACTCAGCTCCGCGGCCCGGGTGGGCGCAGTTGGTATTGGCCTTCTCGCTGTGATCGCCAGCGGACTCGCACTTCTTCCAGGCAAAGCGAGTCCCCCGGAAGCCAAGCTTGTATTTCTCGCGGGGCGAAACGAGCTCGGGTTACGAGATTCCGATCCGGCGCGAGGGCTGGCGATCGGCCGATCCGATCGCGCTCGCAGAGCAACAGGTCATCGACCATCCCCTGGGCCCCGGCCCCGCCGTGACCAACCTGGCGCCCAGCCCGGACGGCGTTCAGTGGGCTTATGTCCAGCAAATCGACAATATCAACACCGTCGATGTTTATGTCTATTCAGCGGCGGGAGAACGGCTCCTCGTCCACGCACCGCGAGATGATGGAATGCCTGCCTGGTCTGGCGATGGAGCCCACATGGTAATTGCCACCGCCCGCTGGAGTCCCGAAGGGGCCGATGACTATGATATTGCCACTGTGAACCCGGCTACCGGCGAAGTCAGGCAGTCCACCGCCGGACCTGACTTTGATACCTCCCCCATGTACTCCCCGGACTCGCGCCAGATCGGTTTTCTCCGGCGTCCCCGGAAAGCGAGACCTTATGAGGTCTGCCTGATCCGCGATAACACCCGCCCCATGTCATGTCCCTTGAAGGGGATTCCCGAGGTCCTGGACTGGTATGGCTGGTACAATGAGTCACAGTGGTTGATCAAGCTCGATAACAAAGGTATTCCTGACCTCGCCCTCTATGATATCCATACAGGTGACATGGAGATCATCGATCACGATGTATCCGCTGCGTACCTCGACCCCACTCGGCGGTGGCTGGTCGTTCGCGCCCAACGGGCCGGAATGACTCGTTCGGCCTGGTATGTGTATCCGGTGGGCCAGCGGGAGCAGGAGCGGATGATTGATCTGGGTGAGATTTCCATCGACGACTACAAGCCTCTCTGGGTACCAGTGCCTCGGGAAGGAAGCGAATCCAGGTCGGTGAGAATCGTTCAGCCTCCCGGCTCGATCCTGGCCGGAACGACCAGTCGCTTGCGGGCGCAGGCATTCAACCTCAAGGGCAGTCCCGTGCCCGCTCGAGGCGGCGTTGCCTGGGTGTCGCGGGACACCACCCTCCTATCGGTGGATTCAGCCGGAACAGCACGTGCGCACCGCGCCGGCCGGGTCTACGTCCTTGCGATTCTGAGAAGCAATCGTCGCCTGAGGGACTCGGTACCGCTCAGCATTAGCGAGCAGGCTCCGGTAGTGGTTTTCAGGGAGACCTGGGATCGCGGCATAGCCGCCTCGTGGATCCCGTTTGGGGAACCGCGACCCCAGGTGGCGACGGGACCTCAGGGAGTGAGAGGGTTCTGGAACCGGGGGGATGGTTCGTATGCCAGTGGAGCGTATAGTCGAAAGCACTGGAGCGGTGAGTCAGGCCTCGGATTGTCTGTCAGGATCTCCGCTCGAATCACCCGAACGCAGTGGCAAAGCGCGATGATCGAGGTGGTCGGAGGATTGGACTCCTCAGAGTTGGGCCAATGGGACCACTCCACGACCATAATGCCGTTGAACGCCAGAGATCACCATCCGAGGCTTTGCGGACTGGGATACCCTGGCGGTGAAGGCGTTTTGGCTGTGAGCAGGATTGGCCTGACGGGAGGAGGTGGAGCAACGAGAAGC
The DNA here is from genome assembly GCA_963795085.1 of uncultured Gemmatimonadales bacterium. GTDB lineage: Bacteria > Gemmatimonadota > Gemmatimonadetes > Gemmatimonadales > GWC2-71-9 > DASYPP01. The sequence goes on from CAWCFX010000004.1 coordinate 14,363, forward strand.
ATCCCGGTTGATTCCAGCTTTGCGTCGGGCCGATGGTTCGAGGTGGTGGTACAAGTGTTCGCCGACGGGAGGTGCGGGTTCGCCGTCAACGGCATACCGGTCTGGCGGTCCGAGAATCCGGTGCTGCGTGACCGCGAGTTCGCCGTTCTGCTGGGCCACGGTTCCGCCGATACCAAAGTGCTGATCGGCCCAATCGAAGTCTGGCAGGGCGTGAGAACGGACATAGACTGGGGGCTGCTGGACGAGTCTGTGCAGTGATACTGACCGACAGGAATCATTCCCGCGGCTTGCCTGGAGTGCACAGCGCAGGGAGCAGCAGCAGCTTTCCGGGCTGATGCGCCTGGTGCAGAACCTGGACGGCATCATCGGTCTCCGCTTCGAGGAGAAACCGGAGATGCTGGGCGCGTGGCGCAGCGCCCGCAACGTGGCCTGGCCGGAAGTCGAGGCCGGGAGGCCGCCGGAGGGCGAGCGGCCGGCCGCGTGAAGGAGTGCGCGGTGAAGTAGCAGGTGTGTGAGTATTACCTTTATCAAGCAGGTGCTATCGTGTGGGGACTCGAGTCGGCCGGCGGCCGCTGATCGGAAGGTTCGATCGGAGGCCGCCGTCCTTTTTTGGGTCACGAAGGCACGAGTAACAGGCAACAAAAGCCGAACAACAAAGAAGGAAATTGTCAAAAGCGCCAAAAAAGAAAGGTATTTGGCCCTCTGGCCCCCTTGCCCCCCTGCCCCCTTGGTGTTCCTGCGTACCCTGCGGTGAGCTGTTGCTGTCGGCCTGCGGCCTCCTCGCAATGACTGTACAGGGTTCGATGGCTTAAGCGGGCTCCGGAGAAGGGGAAGCAGATTGCCACTCGGCCTGCGGCCTCCTCGCAATGACTGTGCGGGGTTCGATGGCTTAAGCGGGCTCCGGAGAAGGGGAAGCAGATTGCCACGTCGGCCTGCGGCCTCCTCGCAATGACTGTGCAAGGTTCGATGGCTTAAGCGGGCTCCGGAGAAGGGGAAGCAGATTGCCACGTCGGCCTGCGGCCTCCTCGCAATGACTATGCAAGGTTCGATGGCTTAAGTGAAGGGGAAGCAGATTGCCACGTCGGCCTGCGGCCTCCTCGCAATGACTGTACAGGGTTCGATGGCTTAAGCGGGCTCCGGAGAAGGGGAGCAGATTGCCACGTCGGCCTGCGGCCTCCTCGCAATGACATGCAAGGTTCGATGGCTGAAGCGGGCTCCGGAGAAGCAGATTGCCACGTCGGCCTGCGGCCTCCTCGCAATGACCAATTACAAATTCCAACATTCCCTCAATTCCCCCATTCCCTCAATTCCCCCATTCCCTCAATTCCCCCATTCCCTCAATTCCCCCATTCCCCACCTTGCCGTCCCTCGCCTCCTGCCGGCTTGGTTTTACCCCGCGGGACGCCACCGCTCGAGCTTCGCACTATTGCCCAATGAGGACATGCCCCATGCCCAAAAACACGATCTGTCTCTGGTACGACCACGATGCCGAAGCGGCCGCGCGCTTCTACGCCGCGACCTTCCCCGACAGCCAGGTCACCGCCGTGCGCAAGGCGCCGGCCGACTATCCCGACGGCAAGGCCGGCGATGCCCTGACGGTCGAGTTCACCGTCATGGGCATCCCCTGCATCGGCCTCAACGGCGGGCCCCACTTCAAGCAGAGCGAAGCCTTCTCCTTCCAGGTCCTGACCGATGACCAGGCGGAAACCGACCGCCTCTGGAACGCGATCGTGGCGAACGGCGGGCAGGAAAGCATGTGCGGGTGGTGCAAGGACCGGTGGGGGGTGAGCTGGCAGATCACCCCGCGGGTCCTGACGGAGGCCATGGCCAAAGGCGGCGCGGCTGCCAAGCGCGCGTTCGACGCGATGATGCCGATGAAGAAAATCGATGTCGCGGCGATCGAGGCCGCGGTGCGGGGGTAGACAGTGGGTCAGTGGGACAGTGGGACAGTGGGACAGTGGGACAGTGGGACAGTGGGACAGTGGGACAGTGGGACAGTGGGACAGTGGGAAGGGGGCAAGGGGGCAAGGGGGCAAGGGGGCAAGGGGGCAGGCTGCCAAGAACCACCGTCCGGTTCCCCCTTCCCCTGCACGGGGGAAGGGGGACAGGGGGTTAGGGATGAAAACCGGTAAACGGTGAGCAGTAAGCGGTGAACGGGACCAGGGGCAAGACTCGAGTGCGACATTGCAGCTGGTCCTGACTTCAGTCCCGCTCACCGTTCACCGTTGACTGTTTACCGTACCCCGGTGTGCTGTGAGTTGCGTACTCTGCGGTGTGCTGTTCCTGTAGCACCCGGGGATGGCCCGATAGAAGTTGGTGATGAACGTCACAGTCGTCGCGGTCACGCCCGGGCTATCATCCGGGTCGACTGGGACAAAAGTCACCACCAGGCAGGCTGATGTCATTTCGTAGACGATTCACGAGCGCGGTCCGATCTCCCGACAAGGTTGCTGCTGCGGCTCTCCATTATGTGCTCACCCCCATCGGTCACCGCGATTTCCGGCGCTTTGTCGTGCTGTCGCGGTCCCGGACGGGGTCCAATCTGCTCATCTCGATGCTGAGCTCGCATCCCCGGATCCACGCGAAAGGAGAGTTGTTGCGCCGGCTGGACGGACGCGATCCCGCGCGGGTGCTCGGCGGGGTGTTCGGCCGCCAGCCGTTCTACGTGAAAGCCGCCGGCTTCAAGATGTTCTATTACCACCCGCTGGATGATCAGACCGGCACCACGTGGAAGCTCCTGGCCTCCGTCGAGGACCTGCACATCATTCATCTCAAGCGACGAAACATCCTTCGCACCCTGGTATCCCGGGCCATCGCGGGCCATACCAACCAGTGGACTGCCCCCGCCAGGCGGGAGACGCGGAGGGGGCACTGCACCGCGTTGACGTTATCCCCCGACGAGCTTCGCGCCGGCTTTCGGGAAACCCGGCAGTGGGAACAATCTTCCGAGCATCGCTTCGGGACCTATCCCACAATAACGATTGAGTATGAAGACCTGGTTGACAATCCGGAGCTGGTGTTCGGCCAGGCCTGCAATTTTGTGAAGGTGCCCTACCAGAGGCCGAAGACCGCCATCACCCGGCAGAATAGCCGGAGCCTTCGCGACACCCTGGCCAACTACGACGAACTCAAGTCGGAGTTTGCCGGGAGCGAATGGGAGCCATGGTTTGAGGAGTGAAGGCAATAGGGCCGCAAACAACTTTGATTTAGTGATTGTGTGTTTTTGTGATTTAGTGATTTACAGCAACAGCACACCGCAGAGCATCCGCAGATTTCGCAGAAACAAACCCCACCAATCGCTAAACCACTAAACCCACAATCACCAATTCCCGAACACCTGGCCCTTCGTTCCCCCTTCCCCCGAACGGGGGAAGGGGGACAGGGGGTTAGGGATCTCGGGAGAGTCACCGCGACACGGCAACAGCCCAGTGGACGCCGAGACGTCGCTGAGTTCGCAATGACTCCGCGAGGCTTCTGCGTCCTCTGCCGTCAGCTGTTACCGCCTTCCGCCTTACCGCCTTACCGCCTACCTTCCACCCGTGCCACCTCCGCTGCTCGCGCCCCCCAACCGGGGCCTCCTGCTCGACACGGTGGTCCTCGCCGGCAACCTCCTCGGCGTCTTCCTCCTCGAGGGGTTGTTCCACGACCTCCTCCGCCAGGCCGCGGCCGACGACCCCAGCGCGATCCGGCTGCTCTTCGCCGGCGCCGTCCTGCTCTTTGTCCTGGCCCCCCTGGGCGCCACCCTCAAGCGCTGGCATTACCACCACCGCCGCGAGGAAGAAGGACTCTCCCCGGCCGCGCCGGATCTCCTCGGCGGCTGCCTCTTCAACCCGATCTTCTATTTCTGCCTCGCCGCCGTCATCTTCGCCGCCGTCAACGCGTTCATCATGCAGCAGGCGTTCGGCAACCGGGAACCCGGCGGCGCCATCTTCGTGTCGTCCATCCTGGGCGGGCTGGTGCTCATCATTCTGCACACCGTGCTGGTCTACCGCTACTTCTCGCCGCCCCGGCACCCACCCCGCTCAGCCTTCCTCCGCTCGCCGGTATCCGGATGGCTCGGCGATGCCTGTCTCTTCCTCAACATGCTGCTCTTTCAGCTGATCTGGAACCTGCTCTCGTTCGCCGGCCTGGGACCGCCCGGGAGCGCGCTGGACGCGGTTGCCCGCCTCCTGGTGCTGGCATTCCTCGCGCTGCTCCTCTACTTCCCACCCCGGATGTTCTACCTGGCCGAAGATGGGGACAAGGCGCGGACCTGGGCGATGATCCTGCTGGCGAACAGCCCGGTGATTGTGAGGATGGTGCTGGGGGCGAAGATATAGGACAGTGGGACAGTGGGTCAGTGGGACAGTGGGACAGTGGGACAGTGGGACAGTGGGACAGTGGGACAGTGGGACAGTGGGACAGTGGGACAGTGGGTCAGTGGGTCAGTGGGACAGTGGGTCAGTGGGACAGTGGGTCAGTGGGTCAGTGGGTCAGTGGGTCAGTGGGACAGTGGGGCAGTGGGACAGTGGGGGGCAAGGGGGGTCAACAGCTGATGCGGAGTTCCGGGGCGATTGCGAGAAACAGCAACAGCTCACCGCAGAGGACGCAGGGACAGCATGACGCTGAGTCCGCAGATGGCACCTTAGTGACGCGGGTTTCCTTGAGACGACAAGAGCACGAAACTACAAAGGATGAAAGAAAGGGAATTATGAAACGACAGCCTATTCGGCTCTTGTACTGTTGTCGTGTCTTGTAGTTCCTGCATTTGTAGTTCCTGCTTTGAAGTTGCGGCGTACTCTGCGGTGGGCTGTTGCTGTCACCAGGGTCGGATGACTCGAACGGGCTTCAAGGCAAGGAGAGCGGATTGCTTCGACGGCCTTCGGCCCCTGGCGATCAGGGTTTCGCGCCGAAACCGCGAGCCCACGTTGCGAATGCCGGGGTCAGCCCGTCCAGCTCCCCCAGCACCGAGTCGGTAGTCCACTCCTGTGCGTGACCCCAGGGCAGGCGCCGCAGCTCGATGAGCAGCCGGGTGCCATGGGCATCGTGGAGCTCCGCCGCACGAAGGTTCAGCATCAGCTGGTACCACTCGTAGGTCCGGGCCAGCTCGCGCCCGCCGAGTGAGCCCATGAACCGCCAATCCAGCGAGATCACCGCGGGGGTAAACGCGGCCACCTCGGCGGCCCACTCCTGCCTGGCCGCCCTGGCCCAGGCGGGGTCAACCGACGCGATGTAGTCATAGGCGAAATACGTCGCGACCAGCTCGCGGAACCAGTGCACCGGGATGTAGTCGGCGGTGTCGCCGGCCCGGTAGTATTCCTTCGCCGCCACGTGCCCGTATTCGTGGAGGGTGACGAAATCCACCAGCCGCCGTCCGGCCACGGGGCTCCGCCCCTCGACCAGGAGCCCGGTGGTCAGTGAGGACGGCACCACCAGCAGCCGGTCGTTCATTGCCGGCCAGGGGATGGCGTACGGGATGCCGGGGATGTCGGCAAACCAGTCATCCGGGCCGAGCGCGGCCAGCTGGAGTGGGAAGGACAGGCCCAGCTCGGCGTCAAACATCGCGGCCGCGCTCTCGACAAGCACCGCAAGCTCCCGGGCCCGCGCGCGATCGGCGGCCGCAAAGTGAGCGGTGACCCGCCCCACCTGCTCGGTCGCCAGGCCCAGGCGAGACAGCACCGCCATCGGCGCTTCGGCTTGCGCCGAGGCCGGCGACGGCAACGCTGCCAGCCCAGCGGCGAGCGACACGGCAACCGCGGCCGTACATGAAAGCCATCGTGCCATCTTGCACCTTACTCTCTCGGGGCCGGATGCGACCGACGGGGGAAGTGATCTGTCCGCGGTGACTGCCAACGCGAAGGACGATGTCCGAGCATAAGCCCGCCGCACGGGCTGGGCAACCGGTGACCTTGTTGGCTCCACCAGCAGCCTGCAACAGCTCTCCGCAGAGGACAGTAAAGGCACGGCGCTGAGTTCGCGGATTGACGCGTGTGGACGCGAGCTTCGTTGAGGCGGCAAAAGCCTGAACTACAAATGATGAAAACAAGTGGAATAATGAAGAACGGCCTATTCAGTCTCTTGATTGTTGTTGTTCTTTGTAGTTCCTGCTTTTGTTGTTTGTAGTTCGTGCTTTCGTTCTTTGTAGTCCCTGCTGTTGCTGTCCCTGCGAACTCTGCGAAACCTCTGCGCCCTCTGCGGTGAGCTGTTGCAGGACTACACAAGCAGGAACGATTCCCTTTGTTGTTTCCTTTGGAGGAGTTGCTTTGCTGTTCGTGCTTTCGTGATAAGGGCAGAGTCCGACTGAACAGCTAGGCAGATTGCTTCGTCGGCCTGCGGCCTCCTCGCAATGACTCGTAAGGGTCTCGACCACTCACCGTCCCACTGACCCACTGTCCCACTGACCCACTGTCCCACTGACCCACTGACCCACTGACCCACTGTCCCACTGTCCCACTGTCCCACTGTCCCACTGTCCCACTGTCCCACTGTCCCACTTAAAGGAACCCAAACACCACCGGCAGCAGGAACGCCACCAGCGCGGCCCAGGCGATATAGACCGGCAGGTAGCCGGTGACCGCGCGCCTGAGGTCGGCCAGGCCGGCCCGCCCCCGCACCACCTGCAGATAGGACCGGCAGATCCACGCCAGGTGCACCATGATCACCAGGTTGGCGCCGAGCACCGTCACCCGGTTGGGGGTGAACCCGAAGGAGGCCAGCCGGAACAGGATGGCGGCCAGCGCGATCGCGTCGATCAGGAGGGTGACCGCGGCGAGGGCAATGTTGATGTAGTCGGTGGCGCCGGTCCTGGTGTCCTCGCTCCGCTCCACGATCGAGAAGACGGTGATCCCGGTGACCAGCAGAAGGAGTCCGTTGAAGGTGATCAGGAAGCTGCGGTCGAAGAAGGGGTTCTGGCCGCCCACGAAAACCACGGCCAGGTAGGTGACGGCCATGACCAGGAAGAGCGGCGCGAAGACCCGGGCCAGCACCGCCAGGATCCCGGTGCGACGCTTGAACACGGCATCGTACAGGTAGGTCCCCGCCACCGGCACCGCCGCGGCGCCCAGGACGGCCGCGTTCTCGAAGTAGAGCTCCTCGATATCGCCGAAGACCATCCCGAACAGGGCCACCGTCACCCCGCTGAACACCATCCCTCCCAGCGCGACCAGGCTGGCCAGCACGAGCAGCTCGCCATTGTAGCGGACGAAGCGGATCCGCGCGTCGGTCTCCCGCCAGGCAGCGCCAGTGAAGACGAGTCCCAGGAATCCCCAGAACAGCACCGGGAGGTGAATCAATGCCATCACCACCGAGTCGGTGTCCGAGGGAAGCACGCTCACGTAGGTGCCCGCCACCAGGGCGAGGCCCAGTCCCAGCGCCAGGTGGCGGCGGTCCCGGGTTTCCTTCCAGAACCAGGCGGAGAGCGCCAGGAGGACCAGCATCGGCGCGAACCGCGGGTAGTACCACTCCTCGCCGAGGAGGAGGGCGGGGAGCCGGACGCCGGCGCCGGCGATCAGGGCGATGAGAATCGCCGCGGCCAGTCCTCGGCGGGCTGTCACGCCGTCCGTAGGCTCCTGGTACTCGAGCCGCGCCCGCCAGACCCTGAGGGCCACCGAGCCGGGCTCGGCCAGCAAGGCCCCCTCAAGCAGGCGGCGGAACACCGCCGGGTCCTTCCTATATAGTGCCTCCAGTTCGTCGGGGTCGCCGGGGAGCTGGGCAATGGGGCTGGATGTCACGCGCGGTGTTCTCCCTGGGACGGGTTCGGGTATGGGCTTGGGGGTGCCATACAGAGAGCTTTGTAGAATAAAGTATAGTGGAAGGGTCAGGCTGTCAACGGCCAGGGGAAATGTTGGAATTGAAGGAATGTTGGAATTTGTAATTGGTCATTGCGAGGGGAGGCCGCTGGTCTAGTTAGTCATTGCGAGGAGGCCGCAGGCCGACGTGGCCACCTGAAGGGACCTGGGAGTCTGTCCTTCCGTCGGCCTGGGAGTCTTCATAGTCATTGCGAGGAGCGCGCAGACGTCAACAGTCATTGCGAGGAGGCCGCAGGCCGACGTGGCAATCTGCTCGCCCGGCTCCGGAGCGGGCTTCCTGCCCACCCAAGCCAGATTGCTTCGTCGCGCTCCGCGCTCCTCGCAATGACTATGGAAGCTTCCTGGGCGAAAGAACCTGCTCTCCCTGCCACCGGAACATAGCGTAGTCATTGCGAGGAGGCCGCAGGCCGACGTGGCAATCTGCTCGCCCGGCTCCGGAGCGGGCTTCCTGCCCACCCAAGCCAGATTGCTTCGTCGCGCTCCGCGCTCCTCGCAAAGACTATGGAAACCCCCATGCGAAAGATGACTGCGCCAAACAATAGCGTCAGTTATTGCGCCACGCGCTTCTTACCGCCTTCCCGCCAGGGCCATAACAGCCGCCAGGGCCGGGTCCTTCCCCTGGAAGAAGTCCGTCGAACTCAAGGGCACCGGCAGGTCCGGCGCGATCCAGGTGCGCTGGTCTTCCCAGTCCGAATTCATGTGCATCCGGTTGGAGATGTTGACCTGGAGCCGGCTGTAGGGCAGCACGGTACCGGTCCCCTCCCCTGTGAAATTGGGGGACGAGCCGGTCGGCTCGCCGACGAAGACCGGGTGGAGCAGCCATTCCAGCTTGCTCACGAAGTTCTGCGCCGCGGAGTAGGTGTGCCGGCTGGTGATCACGTAGATGCGGCGCCCGGTGTCCGCCGCGGCGAACGAGGCGAGGGCCTGGATCAGCGGGGGCAGCAGGAAGGTGTTGCCGCCGCCGTTCAGCCGCACGTCCACGACCAGGTTGCGGTAGGCCGGGTCGCCGAGCTGGCCCGCCAGCCGCCGCGCGAAGGCCGCGAGGCCCAGGGAATCATTATTGGCGACCGCATTGAAGTTGAAATAGAGCGCCTGCGCCTCCGGCAGGTCCCGGGTCCAGTAGTGCCGGCTCCGTTCCAGGTAGAAAGGGCGCGGGCCCTCGATGGGAGCCGACAACCCGGGGGAGGACCGGAGCGGGCCGCCCGCCAGCCGGGCCGTTCGGCGCCGGCCGTCCTGGCCCTCCAGCAGCACGTCCACCGTTCCGTCGGGATTGGCGGCGCCGACCTCCGCCAGGAGCGCGGTGTTGACCAGCGCCGCGGGCAGCCGGGCCTGCAGGTTTACGTCGTTGTCCCTGGTAATGAAAGGCGCCACCGCCCTGGAAGCCTCCTCGATGGTCATCCGGCCAATACTCACGACCCGGCTCCCCGTGTGCCGGCTTGCGTCCCCGACCCCGCTGACCACGAAGACGCCGTCGCTGAAGAGGTAGAGGTTGAGCGGCAGCATGCGCATGGCGGAGTCGCTGGGCACGCCGCTGTGGCCGTCGCCCAGCATGGCCACCGCCCGGCGCAGCCCGAGCTTGATGCTCATGTCGCTCAAGGCGGGCACCCGGGCTTTCAGGGCAGCCACCGAATCGATGAACGCCCGAGACCAGGCCGGCCGCTCCGGGTGCACGTGCATCCGCTGTGCTTCCCGCTGGAAGAAATCGAGGTCGCGCCGCCATCGTTCATCGCGCGAGAGCGCAGGGTCGGTGCGGGGGTAGATCCCGGCCAGGCGGGTCGAGTCGCGGAGCGGCGCGAGCTCGTTCATTTCGTACACCCGCTGGGGGTGCTGCACCCGGTGGGCGGCGGCCCGTTCCAGCCAGTCCAGCGCCGTTGTCGGACGGCCGGCCGCCAGGTGCATCAGGCCCACCTGGAGGGCCGAGTTGCCGCGGTTGAAGGCGCCGAGGGTGTAGGCCTGGGTGAAAGCGCCGGCGGCCTCGTCCCACTGCTGCTTCGCCGCGGCGGCCTGGCCGTAGCGCCGCCAGAGGTAGGCGTCGGCCGAGTCGAGCGGCGCGACCCTTCGCAGCAGCGCCAGCGCCGAGTCCGGCGGTCCCGACTCGGCGAGCGCGATGCTCCGGTTCTTGGCCAGGTAGAGCTCGACCGGGGTCAAGCCCTGGGCGCTGGCGGCGGGGGCGGCCCCTGAAAGGAGGCACAGGCAGACCAGGCCGCGACGGTAGAGTGGGGCACGCATAGGGCCAGAGGGGTGGAGGGTGAATCAGGAGTGGCCGGCCAGATAGACGAGCGAGCGCGATGAAAGGTTGGGCGGTTCGGCGCGGACGTCAACAGTCATGGCGAGGAGGCCGCAGGGCCTGGGTAGTCATTGCGAGGAGGCCGCAGGCCCAAGTAGTCATTGCGAGGAGGCCGCAGGCCGACGTGGCAATCTGCTCGCCCGGCTCCGGAGCGGCTTCCTGCCCACCCGAGCCAGATTGCTTCGTCGCGCTGCGCGCTCCTCGCAATGACTATGGAAACTCCGTGCGAAAGAACCTGCTCCCTGCCGCCGGAAATAGGCAGTCATTGCGAGGAGGCCGCAGGCCGACGTGGCAATCTGCTCGCCCGGCTCCGGAGCGGGCTTCCTGCCCACCCGAGCCAGATTGCTTCGTCGCGCTGCGCGCTCCTCGCAATGACTATGGAAGCTTCCTGTGCGAAAGAACCTGCTCCCTGCCGCCGGAACATAGGGCAGTCATTGCGAGGAGGCCGCAGGATCTGGGTAGTCATTGCGAGGAGGCCGCAGGCCGACGTGGCAATCTGCTCGCCCGGCTCCGGAGCGGGCTTCCTGCCCACCCAAGCCAGATTGCTTCGTCGCGCTGCGCGCTCCTCGCAATGACTATGGAAGCTTCGTGTGCGAACGAACCTGCTCCCTGCCGCCGGAACATAGGGCAGTCATTGCGAGGAGGCCGCAGGCCGACGTGGCAATCTGCTTACCTGCCCAGCCAAGCTCTGCTCTATCACGAAAGCACGAACGGCGAAGCCGGCACTACAAAGTTGCAACAGCCGGACCACAAAAGACGAAACACGAAGGGAATAGTGAGAAGACGACCTATTCAGCTGTTTTGCTGTTTTCGTGTTTTGTAGTTCCTGCTTTTGTAGTTGCTGCGTCCTCTGTGGTGAGCTGTTGCAGTCTATCCCCAAGTTACTGTTACCGCAGCGGCCGCATCCGATACAGCCACCAGATCCGCCGCTTCCGCGCCGGCTTCCGCTGCCTCCATCCCATCATCATCGCCGGCACGAAGAACAGCGCCCCGAGCGTCCCCGCGACCGTCCCGCCCACCGTCGCCAGCGCGATACTGCCGAACAGCTCGTCCGCCTTGGTGCCCACCGCCAGCGGGATAAGGCTCGCCAGCGTCGTCAGCGTCACCAGCATGATGATGCCCACTCGGTCCCGGGCCGCCCACACCACGTCCCGGCCCGACAGGCCGCGGCGGGACCCAGGGGGTGAGGCCCGCCGCACCAGCGCCGCATCCACCACCAGGATGATCTGGTTCACCGCCAGGCCCACCACCAGGATCACTCCGACCGCCGCCTCCCGGCTGAACGAAGCCTTGGCGATCCAGAACGCCGCCGCCGACCCGGCCAGCGCCAGCGGAAGGCCGAGGAACACCATCCCGGCCGCCCAGCCGGAGTCGAACACCATCATCACCGCCAGCAGCACCATGACGATCCCCAGCGCGAACACCAGCCAGAGCCCCTTCGTGCTTTCGTCCACCGCCCAGCCGAACTCGTTGTCCGCCACGCTGTAGCCCGGCGGCACCGAGATGGACTGCATGAACGCCTCGTGGGTCCGGTTGGCCAGTTTCTGGGGACCCCGGAACTCGTAAGTCACCAGCCGCACGTACTGCTGGTCTTCCCGGTTGATGGTCGTGAGCGCCTCCCGCTCGCCCACGCTGGCGACGTCCACGATCCGGGCCGGGCTCCCCGCCCGGTTGGGCAGCATCGCCTGCCGGAGCTGGTCCATGGTCCGGTCCCGGGCCCCGGCGTCCTTCACGTTGACCAGGATCTTCTCCCCGCCGATCTCCAGCTCGGTCGCGCCGACCGGCCCCCGAACCTCGCGGCTCACCGCCGCCGACAGGTCGCGCGCGGTGAGACCGAACCGGGCCAGCGCCGCCCGGTCGGGGTTGAGCACCACGCTGAACGCCTTGTCCCGCTGCCAGAAGCTGGCGGCGTTCACGTCCACGTCCTTGACCCGGGGAATCCGCTCCAGCCGCCGCTTGAGATCCAGCGCCAGCTGTTCCACCCCCGAGAACGAATAGCCCAGCACCTTGATCTGAAAGGAAGAGGCCGACCCGCCCCCGCCGGAGAAGAACCCGGGGCCGTTGCCCCGCACCCCGACGCTGGCGCCGCCTACCAGGACGGCGCGCTGGGTCAGCTGCTCTTCCATTATATAGGGCGCCGCGCCGTACTCGGCGGCCTTGGTGAACAGCACGGTCATCCGCGCCCCGTCCGGCGATCCCATTGCCTCCACCTGCTCCACCCCCTGACCCCCCACCGCGAGGGCCTCGAACTCCCGCATCGCGCGGTCCAGGCTGGAAGGATCCGAGCCGCGGGGAAAGTTCATCCACGCCGTGAGCGTGGTCCGCTGGCCATACCAGTTCCCGAAAGAGGAACGGGGGACCTTCTTGACGAAGCCATAGACCGCGGCCGCCATCAGCACCGCCGCCAGCCCCAGGGTAAACGGCCGCCAGCGCAGCGAGCCGATCACGATCCGGGCATAGGCCCGGCTCAGGCGGGGCCAGTGCCCGGTGCTGATCCCGTGCCCCGCGGCAAGCGCCGGGATCATCACCACCGACGACACGATGGACCAGCCCAGCGCCAGCAGGAACGCCACCGCGAAGGGGACGAAGGCCGCCCGGGCATTCCCCTGTAGATATAGAAAGGGCAGCAGCACCACGGCCGTGGTGAGGGTGGACCCCAGCACCGCAGGCAGGATCCGCCGCCCCGCCCCCGAGCGGCCCTCCACCGTGTCCGGCGCCAGCCGCAGCCGCTCCACCACCACCACCCCGTTCTGCACCAGGATCCCGATCCCCATCCCCAGTCCCGCCAGGGTCAGCAGGTTGGCCGGGATCTCCAGCAGAAAGAGCCCCAGCGCGGTGCCGGCGATGGCGATGGCCGCGCTCCCCATCACCAGCAGCACCGACTTGCCGTTCCGGAGCGCGATCACCAGCACCACCATGACCGCGACAAAGGCGATCCCGCCCCGCAGCACCAGGTCCCGCAGCTGTTTGCGGAGCACGACGCTCTCGTCGGACCGCACCTCGAGCCGGACTCCCGGCGGCAGGATCCGCTTGATCTCGTCCATCGCGGCCCGGGCCCGCGCGGCGGTCTTGATGGCGTCGGCGCCGGGCAGCCGCGCAATATCAAGACTCACTGCCGGCACCCCGTTCACCCGGTAGAACATGTCCCGCGAGTCTTCCTCCAGCCGGATCTCGGCCAGCTCCCCTACCCGGAAGATCCGGCCCGCGGGCCCCGCCACCGGCAGGCTGGCCAGGTCCTCGATGACCGCCGGCTGATCCCGGAGCACCACCGGACGCTCGGCCGGACCGGCACGGTCCCTCCCCAGCGATTGCACCAGCCGGGCATTGCCAACGGCCTCGCGCAGCGCTTCGGGCGAGATCCCCAGTTGCCGCAACCGCTGGCCGTCGTAGGTGACCGAGACCCGGACCTCCGCCGCGCTGGAGAGGTTGACTCCCGCCACGCCGGATACCGCGCTGATCCGCGGCTTGATCTGCTCTTCCGCCAGCTTCACCAGCGTGGCCGGCGTGTAGGGGCCGTACACCGTGTACTCGAGCAGCGACTGCTCGCTCAGCTCTTCGGGGACGTAGTTACCGACGTAGGGAGAAGTGGACCCGTCGGGGAACTCGGGGCGCAGCAGCTCGATCCGCTCCAGGATGGCGAGCCGGGCCATCTGGACGTTGGCCTTCTCTTCCAGGTCCACCGTGATCCGGGTGCGGCCGTCGCTGGACTCGCTGCTCACCTTCTTCACGTCGCGCACCGCCTGGATCGCGGCCTCGATCGGCGAGGTCAGGTAGGACTCCACCAGCTCGGCGGACGCGCCGGGCCAGGAGGCGGTGACCATGAGGCGGGGCAGTTCGACCACCGGCCGCGTCGCGAGCGGGAGCCGGGCAAAGGCGAGCGCGCCGGCCAGGATCAGCGCCAGGCTGGTGGCCCAGACGACGGCGGGACGGTGGGCGGCCCAGGTGATCATGCGCGACCTTTTTCCTCGCCCCCCGGCCCCCTCTCCATTTCATGGAGAGGGGGAGATGCCGCGGCCCTTTCCTCCTTATAGGGGCGCCTATGAACCCCTCCCCTCTCCACGAAGTGGAGAGGGGCCGGGGGTGAGGCAGGGGCCAGGGGCGAGGTCATGGCGACGAAGGAGGAGTCCCTCCCCTCTCCACGAAGTGGAGAGGGGCCGGGGGTGAGGCAGGCCCCTGGTGCGACGAACGCCGCTCCACCACCGCGTACGCCGTCGGCAGCAGGAAGAACGTCACCAGCGTAGCGCTGATCGAGCCGCCGATGATGCCCGCCGCGAGCGGCTGGTACAGCTCGCCGCCGCTCCCCAGCCCCAGCACCAGCGGCAGCACGCCGACGATGGTGGTGAGCGAGGTCATCGTGATGGCACGGAGCCGCTGCCGCCCGCCCAGCTTCACCGCCTCGTTCACCGAATGGCCCTGCGCCCGGAACCGGCGGATCGCGTCCAGCTTCACCACCGCGTCGTTGTCCGCGATGCCGATCATCACCACCATGCCGATCAGCGAGACGGCGTTGAGACTCTGCCCGGTGAGCCAGAGCACAATGATCCCGCCGGCCCCCGCCAATGGCACCGTCGTCATGATCAGCAGCGGCGTGGTGAACGAGGCGAACTCTCCCGCCAGCACCAGGAAAACCAGCGCCACCGAGAGCAGCGCCACCACGCTCAACTCGCTGGTGGTGCGCCGCTGCTCGACATCGGCGCCGGCCAGCTCCCAGCTGAGGCCGGGCGGAATGGCGAGTCCCGCCATCGCCTGCTGGACATCCCGGGTAGCCCGCGCGGTGCCGCCCCGCTCCACCGCCGCCTCGATGACCGAGACCGGCCGCTGGTTCACCCGCACCACCTCGATCGGCGCCCGCACCTCGCGCACCTGCACCAGCTGACCCACCGGGATCCCCCGCACCGTGGTGGCCAGCGCCGCATCGAGGTCCTCGTTGGCCTTGCCGGCAAACCGCACCGTGATCGGAGTGCGGCGGTCGGTCTCCCGGAAATCGGTCGCCTTGATCCCTCCGAGCCCCCCCGAGAGCGCCGCCACCACCTCTTCCACCGAGAGGCCGCGCAGCGCGATCCGCTGCCGCTCCAGCGTCACCTCGATGATGTCCTGGGTCCCGGCAAAGGCGTCCCGTACATCCGCCAGCGTGCGAAGGCCCCGCAGCTTCCCGCGCGCGCTGTCGGCCCAGGCCTCCGCCTCCGCCGGCTTGAGCGCGCTGACCTCCACCCGCACCAGCCGCCCCTCCCGCCCGATCAGGCTGCCGAACTCCGACTGCCCCGCCAGGTCCAGCGCCAGCGCCCCCTGGGCCAGGTCCGGCACCGCGGCCCGGAGCCGATCGGCAAATTCCGCGGCGTCCTCCCGTCCCGGCACCGGGATGATCAGCTGCGCCGAGCTGGACGAACCCGGTTCGGCGCCGGCGAGGATCTCTTCGTCGGTCGCCACGCCGATCCGGCTGAACACGTTGGCGGAGCCGAGACGCTGAGCGGCGGCTTCGATGCGGCCCACCTGCCGCCGGGTCTCTTCCAGCGCGGTGCCTTCGGGCAGGTTGAACGCCGCCACCACCACGCCTTCATCCACCTGCGGCAGGATTTCCCGGGGGAGCCGGACGGCGATCGCGGCGGTCACCACCACCGCGGCCAGGGCGATGCCGAACACGGTGGCGGGGTGGCGCAGGCACCAGTCCATGCCATGCTCGTAGCCGTCGGCGACTCGGGAACCGAGGGCGGACAACCGGTCGGACCGTCGGACGGGCGGACTGGCCTTCCGCCGTCGCACCATCATCACCGGCATCAGCGTCAGCGCCAGCAGCAGCGACGCTCCCACCGAGGTCACCACGCTGAGCGACAGGTCCCGGAACAGCGCCGCGGCGAGGCCGCGCACGAAGACGATGGGCCCGAAGACCAGCAGCGTGGTCAGCGTCCCCGCGATGAGCGGGCCGGAGACCTCTTCCGCCGCGGTGCGGGCCGCGTCCCGGTCGCTGAACCCGGCCTCCCGGTAGCGTCCCGTGGCCTCGGCGACCACGATGGCGTTGTCCACCAGGAGGCCGACGCCGAGGGCCAGCCCGCCCAGCGAGAGCACGTTGATGGTCACGTCGAGGGCCTGCAGGACCACCAGGGCGATCAGCACCGAGAGCGGGATCACCAGCGCGATCGCGATGGATGAACGGAAATCCCGGAGAAAGAGCAGGATCACCAGCAGCGAGAGAATGCCGCCGGCCACGATCTCCTGCGACAGGTTGGAGAGCGCGTCCTTGACGAACTCGGCCTGCGCCGCGACAACCGTCAGCGTGATATCGGGGAACTCGCCCTGCAGCAGTGCGACGGCGTCGTAGAGGTTGTTGGTGACGGCCACCGTGTTCGAACCGGCGTCCTTGTACACCACCAGGCCCACGGCGGGCTTCCCTTCCAGCTGCACCACCGTGCGGGGATCCGCGGTGGTCAGGCTGACCGTGGCGACGTCGCGGAGCCGCAAGGTCCCGCTGTTGCCCAGCGGGGTCTCGCCGATCTCGGCGATGCTGCGGAACTCGGTGAGCGCGAGGACCGAGAACCGGAACTGGCCCCGGCGGATCGTCCCTCCCGGGGAACTCCAGTTGGCCGCCTGGAGCGCGTCGGCGATGTTCTCGGGAGAGAGTCCCAGGTTGCGGAGCCGGTCGGGTTCCGCTTCCACCCGGATCTCGTCCTCCGGCGCACCCACCACCGCGACGCTGGCTACGCCGTCCAGCTGCTCCAGCCTTCGGGCATGCACTTCGGCGGCGGTCCGCGCGATGGAGCGCAGGTCGCCCGGGCCGGTGAGGCCCAGCATCGCGATGGGTCGCTGTCCCGGGTCGCTGGTGAGCAGCGTGGGCCGCTCGGCCCGCTCCGGCAGCTGGCCGCGGATGTTGTCCAGCCGTTCGCGGACGTTGAGCACCGTGGACGGCATGTCGGTGCCCCAGGCAAACCGGGCGGTGGTGGTCACCTCCTCGTTCCGGCTCACCGAGCGCAGCTCCACCAGCCCTGGCGTCGCGGCGATGGCCTGTTCGATCGGCTCGGCTACCAGGCGCGACGCTTCGGCGGCGGCGGAGCCGGGGTAGCTGGTACGGACCGTGAGAACGGGAAGGGTGACGTCGGGGAGCAGCGAGACCGGGAGCCGGGAGAGCGACACGGCGCCCACCAGCACCAGGGCGAGCACCGTGGCGACGGTGGTGACGGGGCGCCGGATGGCATAGGAGCTTAGCGACAAACCCTGAGCCCCTGTCCCCCTTCCCCGGACCGGGGAAGGGGGAACTGACCGCAGGGTACCCGAAACGCATCCGTCATCACTCGAATGATTCTCCTCCGGGTCCCCCCTTCCCCTGTCCAGGGGAAGGGGACGGGGGTTGGGGATCCTGTCCAGGAGAGGGGGACGGGGGTCTGTGCCCCTGTAATGGGACTGGGGTCAGGGCTGCTCGCGTGCCGAAACGACTCGCACCGGCGCGCCATGGGTCAGCGTCAGGTGTCCCTCGATCAGCACCGTGTCGCCGGCGGCGACGGGGATCTGGCCCGTCACCGAGTCGGGGAGCACTTCGGTCTCGGACCCGTTGCTCAGGCCCGGCAGGATGTACACCCACTCGGCGGTGCTGTTGCGGACCACGAAGACCAGGGGCCGGCCGTCGCGCTCGATCACCGCGCGGGAGGGCACGATGGTCCGGCCGGACAGGCGGTTGGCTTCGAGCCGGACGTCGGCGTACATCCCGGGGCGGAGGTTGCCGTTGTTGCGGGCGCGGATCAGGGCCCGGCCGGCCCGCTTCACGCTGTCGATCATCGGGAGCACGGCGCTGACCCGGCCGTACACCGGCCGCCCCGGCGACGCGGCCGCCGTGATCACCGCTTCGCCGCCGACCCTGATCAGCGGCAGGTCGTGCTCCAGGATCTGCGCCTCGATCCGGAGGTTGGTCACGTCCACCACGGACGCGATGTCCTCACCGCCGTTCACCCGCTCGCCGGCGGCCACGTTCACCTCGTCCACGATCCCGTCGAAGGGCGCTTCGATCGTGGCCCGCTCCTGGTCCAGCTTCGCCTTCTCGAGCCGGATCCGCGCCGCGGTGACACCAGCGCGGGACTCCGCATTCTTTCGCCGGTCTTCCGGCACCGCGCGGCCGGTGGCGATCGAGTCGGGCACGATGTAGTCCCGGTAGGCGATCATCGCCTGTTCCAGCGAGGCTTCGGCCTCCCGCACCGCGATGTCGAAGGGCCGGGGGTCCAGCTTCACCAGCGTTTCGCCTTTTCGCACCATCGCGCCGGGGCGCACCAGCACCTCCGTCACCGTTCCGCTCAGCTCGGCCTTGAGTTGGGCATAGGCATCGGACTGGACCTGGCCGGTGGTGACCACCGAGAGCACCAGGTCTCCGCGGCGCACCTCGGCGCCAGCCACGGGAAGGGACATCCCCGAGCTGTCGCCGGCGGCGGCCGCGGAGTCGGCGGGCGCTCCTTCGGCACCGGCGTCCTTGCCCTTGCAGGCGGGGAAGAGGGCGAGTGCGCCGAGGAGTGCGGCTATATGGGTCCGCGGGAGAGGCGTCATGTGTTCCGGTCTGATGAGCGGAGCGGTGGATTCGTCGCAGCGGGACTCGTAAGAGACGTTCCAGGACACTGAAACGGTTGGCTCTGCCAGCCCGGCTACGCGCTGCTGGCCTGCCCGGCGTCGAGGTGAGCCCGGATCCGGTCCAGCTCCGTCACCAGCGCGGGCAGGAGCAGGGCAGTCCCCCCACGGAGAAGGATAGCACCGGGTTTCAGGTTGAGCAGTCCTTCGAGGGTCCGGTAGATGGTGGAGGGGTTATGGCCTTCGGCCAGCGCGGCCTGGGCAAAGGGGTCGCCACCCTCCGCCCGCGCCACCAGGTCATAGACCCGGAACCAGCGTTTGAGGAAGCCCCACCGGGGCAGGTTCAGGGCGAGGAGGTGAGAGCGGAGGGCATGCCGGTCCTTGAGCCCCAGGTGTTGTGCCTGGACCTGGGCGGTGCGGGTCCATGAGCGGTCCCGGGCCACGAGCAGGAGGAAAGCAAGCGCCGGCCCGGTGACCGGGAGGGTCTTGAGGTCTGCTTCAAGCGCGGGCAAGACGGGTTCTCGGGGGGGGGGGCATCTTGTGGAGTATGCCGGCCAAACGAGAGTCGTCAAGGCCCCGGGCGGGCATGGGTAGAATCGGACTCCTGATTGCGCGCAAAAGGCATAGACACCATGGTTGAAGTCGTTACCGTTGGGACCGAACTCCTAACTATGGAGCGTTAGTCACGCCAGGCACTTCAGATCAACGGTACCGATCGATGACGTGAGATCGTTGTCTGAGGGAAGCCACAATGTCCCGCCCACGGGAGGTCGTCCATGCGAGCTCGCTGGCTTGGTGTCATTCTACTTTCGCTAGGTTTCGTTGCCTTTCTGGCCTCACGGCCGAACTCACTCAACGCTGAAACCCCATCAACCCTTTCAGGGGCAATTGTTTGCGTAACTCAGGCCGCGGTGTTTGATCCAACTGAGCTTTCCGGAAACGAAACCTTGGGTGCGATAGCGATGCAGGATGCGCAATGCCCCTCGGGTCAGAAGTGCTGCATTTCAAATCACTGCAATTGCGGACAGCCACCTAAGCCCGCATGCTGTGATGCAACCTGTTCCTGCGTGTGCATCCCGACCGGGTCGAATTGCTGTAATAATTGAATGACTCATTCAGGACAGTTGCTACGTGCCTGAGGCTTGCACCCAGATCGCTGGGGCATGCCTCAGGCATTCCACTCACGCCCTACTCTCCTTCCACGCGAATCCTGATTCTTCAGCACATAATGTCACTTCGACATCTATCAGTGACACTGGCCATATCTCTCTGCATGGGATGCCGTGACGCAGGCGAACTCCGCATCGCGTGGACGATTCCCTTGGGACAGGACACCTCCGTCGGATTGCCCGTTTCAGTTTCGGCAGGCCCTGACCGCACTGTCCTCGTTGCCGATGTTCAGCGAGGAGTCCTGCATCGTTGGAGCCTGGAGGGCAATAGGCTCTCCTCCTTCGGCACACCCGGTCGTTCTCCTGGCAGTTCTATGTCACCCTCTCTTGTCAGAACGTTGCGCGACACCATCATGGTATGGGACCGAGTGCAGCAGCGTGTCACGCTAATCTCACATGCTGGCAGCTTCTTAGGTATGGAGGAGATTGCTATCTGGCCCGCCAGGGATGGCTTTGTCAGGGCCTTTATGAAGGACGGAAACTCCTGGCTCCTCTGGCTACAGGAGCGCTCCCAGAAGTCAGGATTAGTCCAAGTCTCAAGCAGGATCATTCAGGCGAGAGACGTTTACGACACTCTCTCTGTGGCGGCTGGTCCTACCACCGTCGGCATACAGACAGTCGATTCACAGTACTCCCTAACCTTTCGATCACCATTCAATCACCGTGCACTCGTCATGTTTGGGTCCCAGACTATTATTGGACTGTCCAGTTTGTCCGATTCGATTGCCTATCCAGGACGCTCTGTGCTTGCTCGAAAGACATTGGGGTTGGAGTCCATTCCTTCAGACCACCAGCGGCAGCGCGCCTATCGCGATTCAAGTATTCTTGGAATTGTACACCTGTTGCAGGACAGCTCCAAGATGGTCAACGCGGGAGAGGGGCAACTGGTTGCGCTATTCACCTCCTTCCTGGACACCGTGTCTCTCCCGAGTGTGATGCCGACTTTCTACTCTGCAACACTTGATTCGACTGATCACCTCTGGGTCCTTGTCAACGGGAGTTCTCCCGCACAGCTTCAATGGATGCGTTATAACCTTCGCGACACCAGCCCTCCAAAAGTTATGGCGCGAGTAGCGTCGCGCAGAGTGGTCGATGCATTTGCTATGCCACATGCATTGGTGACTCTTGAGAGTGATAGCCACGGCGAATCTTGGATTGTCTTTTATGAATAGATTCCCGCGGTGGCCGGGATTGACCGCGTGTCTTCTGGGCGCTGGCATGATACATCTTTTTGGTCAGGCTCGCACTGCGCGGGAAGTGTGGAGTCGCGACAGCTTGCTTCACCCACTCTACCAGGTCCAGTCGCTGGGACTGGTGCAGGATTCCATACTGTGGGTAAGCGACGGTGGCACCGGAATCCACCGGCTTACGACTGGGGGCCGGTATCTCGGTTCCGTTGGCAGGGAAGGCGAAGGGCCAGGCGAGTATCGATGGCCGTGGCACATCCAGGTGCTGGGCGACACCGTTGTGGTCTTCGACCGGCGCCTGCTCCGGCTGAACTTGTACACGGCGGATGGGGCGTTTCAGCGGTCCACACCGATGCAGGTCCTCGACAACATTCATGGACGTTTCAGGGGAATCGCCCGCCATCCGAATGGCTGGCTGGTCTGGACCGACAATTATCCCGCGGGAAGTCCGCGGCCCCACGAACAATCCTCATTCGTGTGGCTCATCGGCCTGAATGGCACACCGCGTGACACCCTCGTCACCTTCCCCGGGCCCGAGAGCATCATCCTCAGGGAAACTGGTACTTCCTCCCGAATCGACGCGCCGTTCCAACGGCGACCGTTCGTGCTCTTCACAGGCGACAGCATCGTGATCGGCAACAATGGAACCGACCACGTGACGATGTACGGGAGATCTGGCCGGGTCCGTAGCCGGGTAATGATTCCATTGGCCGCAAAGCGGGTAACGGCCGGGGATCGGGCCGCATACCACAGCTACCGCCGAGCACGGTGGAACGAGGAGGTCGAACAGCAGAATTACGGTCCGGAGATGAGACGGGTGTTTGCCGAGCGCTTTGACCAGATCATGGGACTCGTGCGCTATCCATCGACCTGGCAACGCTATGAGTTGATGCTCCGTGACACCGAGGGAGATCTCTGGTTTTTGCTCCCGGCCAGCGGACCGGCGCGCACCTGGGTCGAACTGTCGGCCTCGGGCCGGATCAAGCAACGAATTCTGGTCAGGCACAAGGCAGCCGTGCTGCACGCGGTGATCGACGGCAACATGATGTACAGCGGTGAGTGGGACGAGGATGCGGGCAAAGGCAGGGTGGCGGCATACTCTCTTCGATAAGAAGCGAAGCGCGCCGCCCGCGTTGTAATGTCTGCCCTTCCAGCCTGGAGCCAGCAAACCCACGGTAAGCAACGCCCGCGACGGGTCCACGAGGCGGCGAGTCAGACCGCCAGTCGCCCCATACATGGCCAGGTACCGACGTTTGCCAACCGGGGCAAGCCCAGTGTGGCTGGGGGCTGGGTCTGGCTGATGCTTTCAGGTTCTCCAGCTGACCTCGCGTCTCAGACCGCCCGCTCCTACCTGACCTTGCGAGCCTACCTGTGGCGTTCAGGACCTAGTGGTCGATACTGGCGGGGCACGGATCTATATCCCATACTGCTAGTCGATGCTCTGGCGCTACAATGTTGTTCGAGAGGATCCTGCCATGAGAACCATCAGGTACTTCACCGGGCTGCTCGTGCTCCTCGTCGCTCCCGAGGCGGGCCTGGCCCAGGTCAAGGACGCCACGGGTGGAGTGGTCCCGTTGAAAGCCTCCGCAGTGAGCGAGCACCTCCTGCTGGAGGGAAACTTGTCGTTGGTGCTGATTCACCCAGGCCTGAGACTTGACGGAGTTCTTGACATCCGCCTGGACAATGAACTCGACTTGGGACTTGGCCTGACTGTCAGTCACGGCACGATTCGGCCAAGGCGGCTTCTCGACTAGGAGGTCGCGGCCAGATCGTGGGGCTGCCAACTCTGCGAGTGGTTTGCCACGTACTCTGCGGTGAGCTGTTATCCCCGGCTCGGCGCACCACCCTCGGTGGGGCATCAGACATGTTGAGGGACCGCCATCCTCCGCCCATCGCACCTACGCTGTGGCTTCTCAATAGTCTCGGAATGGTGGTGCTCTTCGGTCCCTCATCGGATCTCGCGGCCCAGACCGCCCGGGCCGTACCGGCGCTCGCGATCCCCGGTGATGCACCCGGCTACTTCGTCAATCGCGTCGCCGCGATCGCCATCGCGTCCGATAGCAGTATCCTTGTCCTCGACCCGGTCGAAGCCAGGATCTACCGCTTTGACCGCCGGGGCCGGTACCTGGACGGCTGGGGGAGACAGGGCAGCGGGCCGGGCGAGTGGCGCCGACCTTCCACGCTCGGCTGGCGGGGCGATACCCTCTGGGCGTTCGATCCCGCACTCGCCCGGCTCAGCCTGTACGCACCGAGTGGGGGGTTCCATCGCAGCATCCAGCTGCCGGCGAGCGGGAAGGCGGTCTACCAGGCGGATGGTTCACTCGCGACGCTCTCCGTCATGAGCTACGGTAGCGCCGGGATCCGGGGCCCGCCCATCATCGCGGTCCGGTACAATGCCGCCGGACGCCTTGCCGATACCCTGATCAAGCTGCCCTCGGCCTACCGGGTGCTGGTGTACCCTCTAGGCGGGCGCACCAGCGTCGGGCAGCAGCCGTTCGAAGACGGCCCCCTCGTGGTCGGCGCGCTCAATGGCAGCGGCTGGCTGGTGGTACGGCGGGACGCAACCGGCATCCCGGTCCGGCTGACCCGGATTGACCCCGCCGGCGACACCCTCTTCCAGCGTGCGATTCGCCTCCCGCCTCGGCGACTTACCCGAGCGCAGGTGGCCAGCGCCGTGGCAGACCTGGAGGCGGAAGGTCCCCGGCAGCCGGACCTGGGGGCGACCATCGAAGCGGCGCTGTACAAGCCCCGCTATCTCCCGCCGATTTCCGACGCGCTGGTCGGGGAGGACTCGACAATCTGGCTCCGCGGAACCATGCTCTGGGAACAGACGATCCGGTGGCTGGTGCTGGATCCCCACGGAGAAAAGCTCTTCGAGCTGGACCTGCCGACCGCATTCCGGCCCTTCGTGGCCACCCGGTCGATGGTATGGGGGGCCGAGCCGAATGAATCAGGCGTGCCGGTGGTGAAAACGATCAGGATCGCTGTCGAGCCCTGAGGGCGCCGAGTCAAGGCTGCGAACTCTGCGAGTTGTTTGCCGCGTACCGACACACTGCACTCTGCACTCTGCACTCTGCACTCTATCTCACCTGCGCCCCCGGCATCGGGTGAATCTCGAAGCTGAAGCCGGCCTGCGACTGGATCGCCGGGTCCTCCCCGGCGAATCCCTGCATCGTGGACTCGTCCTCGGCCTCGACCACCGCGATGCCGTAGGTGCCCTTCGGGTCCATCACCGGCCCGTACGCCACCACCGAGCCCGCCTGGATCAGCCCGGCCCAGTAGCCGAAATGCGCCTGCATGATGCCGCCCTCGGCCTCGGTCATGTCCGTCGGAAAACTCGGCCGCGGCGGGAGAAGCTTGTAGAGGAAATAGTTCACGTGAAATCCCTTGACATGGTTCAGAGAAAAGCACACCGCCGAGTTCGCAGAAGAGGCGCCGAGTTCGCAGTTGACTCCGACGCCGGTGCGGCCTCTGCGTATGCTGTTGCAGTGCTACAGACCACCAGGTTGTCTTGAACAGCTCATCGCAGAGTGCGCAGAACCGGTCCCAGAGTTCGCGGTGACTCCGATGCCGCTGCGACCTCTGCGCTCTGATGTTGCCGCGTACTCTGCGATGAGCTGTTCAGGTACTCCCCCGGTCGACCAGGCTGACCTTCGACCGTCAGTCGGCAATCGGCAATCGGCAATTACAGTTTGTATCTCTCCAGGTGCTGCAGATCATCCCGATCGGTCTGCCGGAGATAGATCACCCCGTTCCCGAACCCCACCATCCGCCGGCCGGCCGGGAGCAGCACCTGCGTCTTGAATTGGCCGCCCGCGTCGAACACGTCCATCACCCGCGGCGCACCCGCCGGCACGCTCCGCTCCACCCAGGCCTCGCCGGCCGGGGATACCCACACCGCCGAGAACACCGGCTTCACCGCCGGCCACTCGGTCTCCGCGATGGCGTTCTCCTCGGCGTCCTCCGCCCGCCCGCCCCGGCCAAACGACATGCTCACCTGGCCGTTCCGGTTCTCCATGTTGACGCTGAGCGCGTTGGACAGGTCGGCCACGTACTCCCGCTTGTCCGGGTCGCGCACCGGCACCGGGGCGACCCGCACCGGCGTGCCGCGCACCACGCGGCCGTCCGGGGTGACCCAGTCCACCCGGTACTCCTGCCCCCGGGCGATGGCCACCTGGCCGGCCGGGCCCACCGCCCAGCTGTCCTGTACCGGGTAGGGCCGGGGACGCTGCACCATCCGCTGGTTGTTCTGCCCGCCCGAGGTCTGGGTGTTCATCTCGGGGAGCTTCACCTTCGCCACGGTATCGAAGGCGGAGCGGGCCCGGTCCCAGCGGACCACCACCGCCGAATCGGGGATACGGCCGCCCATGCCGGGCTGGAAATATACCCGGCCCTGCGCATCCACACCGCGAGGCAGGATCATCATCATTCGGGGCGGGCTTCCCACCGCGATCGGCGCCGACTCGCGGTACTTGCCGTCCGCCGCGAGATAGTTGAGCCGCGCGTTGCCCAGGTCCATGAGCAGCGTACCGCCGCCCGGCAGCGGGAACAGCGCATCGGGCGCCTTGTACTCGCCCGGCCCCTGGCCCACCCGTCCCAGCGTTTCCCCCCGGCCCGTCTTGAAATCGGCGAGCATCAGCACCTCGTCGATGCCGTCCGCCACCAGCACTCGACCGTCGGGAAGCTCCCGGAGCCCGCGAATGGAACTGAAAGCGTGGGGGAACCGGGCGTCGGCGGCCGTCAGCCGGCGCTCGGGGACCTGCTGGGCCGCCGCCGGGAGGGCGAGGATGACAGCCGCGGCCGCCAGCAGAAAGGTTCGCATCATGATGGTCTTCCCGGTTGGAGATGAACAACAAAATTACAAATTGCAAATTACAAATCTTAAATTGTATAACTTTCCAGCCACTGAATATCGTCGCCGTCCGTCCGCACCAGGTACACGCTGTTCTTCCCGAAGCCGGCGATCCGCCGGTCCCGGGGCAGGGTCACGGTACGCACGAAGGTACCCTGCTGGTCGAAGACGTCCACCGTGGGCACCGGGTCGCCGCCCCGGCGGGAGCGCAGCAGCCAGAGCTGGCCATTGGGCGCGACCCATGCACTGTTCCGCCCGGGGAAGGGCGGCTTGAACCCGGGGTACTGGGGCGCCGGCATGTTCACCGTCGGGGGGGGCCCCGATGCCCCGGGGCCACTCCCGAACGTTACCCGCGGAGCACCCTGGGCCCTCTGCTGTGACTCGCGGTCGGCATCGTTCACCCGGACCGGCTGGTGGCGATTGACCGGCCCGGAGGTCCGCTGCTTCGCCGGAGAATACCAGTCCACATGGAAATCCGTTACGCGCGCCACCGCCATCCGGCCATCGGCGCCCACCGCCCAGGTGTCTTCGGGGCTGAACGGCTCCGGCCGCATCATCATCATGCGGCCCTGCCCGGAGCTGGATGTCCGCATGGTCATGGCGGTGATCTTGAGGAAGGTCACGGTATCCACCGTCGCCCGCCGCCGGTCCCACCGCAGCACCGGCACCGAGTCGGGCGGTGATGCCATGCTGCCCGGCCCGCCCGGCGGGATCAGGCTTCCCCGGAAATAGATCCGGCCCGCCAGGTCTGAATACTGTGGATCGGCGCCGATTCCGAGATTCTCGGGGAACGGGATGTGGCCGCCGGCCTTGCCGTTCGGCAGGATGATGAGAAAGCGGCGGTTCGACGGGTCCACCAACAAGGTTGAGTCTCCCGCCAGAGGCAGCAGCGCCCCGGGAAACGAGTACTCGCCGGGGCCCTGGCCCTCGCGCCCGACCCGCACCGCCGTGCCCGCGGTGAGGTCGAGCAACTGGACCGTTTTCTCCCCCGGATCGGCCACCAGGACCCTGCCGTTGGAGAGTTCCCGGATGGACCCGACATTGGTGAATCCGTCGGCGGACTGGGCCGTCGGCCGGCCCAGCGAAGGCCCGCCGGCCCGCTGCTGCGCCTGGCCAGTTGAATAGGGAACCGCACAGATACACGCGAATAGCAGAAACGACCCGGCCCGCATGCGAAATCTCCGGAATGGCGGAATGTCCCATGGGGATGCCTTGGGAGGAGCGAAGGTTGCAGAATCCCCCTTGCCCCCTTGCCCCCTTGCCGCCTTGCCCCCTGGCCCCCTTATATCAACCCGTGACTCTCTACGCCTCCGCCGCCCATCCCGATCCCCTCGATTTCCTGGCCGAAGTCTCGGTCTTCACGGGGGTAGATCCGGACCTGATGGCCGAACTGGCCGGCCAGGTGGAATGGTGTCACATCCACGGTGGCGGGATCCTCTTCCGCCAGGGCGAGGAGGGGGACGCGCTGTACATGGTGGTAAGCGGCCGGCTCCGGGTCCTGGTGGAGCGGCCGGACGGCAAGGGGATTGAGCGGGTCCTTCGCGACGTTACCCGCGGCGAGACGGTAGGAGAACTCGCCCTGATCGCCGGCGAAGCCCGCTCGGCGACCGTCGTGGCGCTTCGGGACACCGAGCTGGGAAAAATCTCCCGCTCCGCCTTCTCCCGTCTCATGGAGCGGGATCCCCGTTCCATGCTGGGTATCACCCGCATGCTGGCCGGGTGGCTGACCAACCCGGCCCAGCCTGAGCCGGCGCACCCGGCTACGATCGCCCTGGTGCCGCTGGGGCGGGAGAGTCCGCTCGCGGACACCGCGAGGCAGCTAAGCGTGGCCCTTTCCCGTCTGGGCCGGACCCTTCATCTCAATTCGGCCATCATTGACCGGATGGTGGGGCCGGGAACCTCGCAACTGGGCGACCGCGATCCTGCCTACCCTGCCCTCACCCGTTGGCTCAACGACCAGGAAGCCGAGTACCAGTTCATCCTGTACCAGGCCGACCTCGAGTATTCGCCGTGGACCATGCGCTGCCTCAGCCAGGCCGACCGTATCCTCCAGGTGGCCCGAAACGGCGATGGGCCGGCCGGGGAGAGCGGCTTTGGTCCCCGCGGGTCGGCCGGCGCCATCGGCGGCGGGGCCGACCAGGAACTGGTCCTGGTGCACGAGGCGGGGTACCCGGGCGGCACCGCCGAGTGGCTGAGCCGGGGTGATTTCCGCACCCACCATCATGTGAAGCTGGATGGCGGCCCGGACTTCGACCGGCTGGCCCGCCACCTCAATGGGACGGCGGTGGGCCTGGTGCTGGGCGGCGGGGGCGCGCGGGGGTTCGCTCATATCGGGGTGATCAAGGCGCTCCGCGAGCTGGGTATTCCCGTGGACCGGCTGGGCGGCACCAGCATGGGGGCCGTCATCGCCGCGCAGTACGCCGCCGGGATGTCCCCCGAAGAGATGGTGGAGCTGAACCGCCGCGGGTGGATCGGCTTCCGCCCCCACCGCGACTTTACCCTGCCCTTGATCTCCATGCTGTCGGGCCGCGCCGCCGGCCGGATGCTCAAGATGATGTTCGGCGACCGGATGATCGAGGACCTGTGGCTCAACTACTACTGCGTCTCGACCAACCTGAGCCGCGCGGAACTGATGGTGCACCGGCAGGGCCCGGTTAGGCGGTGGGTCCGGGCCAGTATCGCCCTGCCCGGCTCGGCGCCGCCGCTCATCGGCGACGCGGGGGACCTGCTGATTGATGGGGGGGTGCTCGACAACGTCCCCATCGGGGCCATGCAGCAGCTGGGCGAGGCCAGCATCATCGCCGTGGACGTCTCGCCGGACGTGGACCTGGTGGTGGATACCGGGCTCAAGCTGGCGCCCAGCCCCTGGCGGGTCCTGGGCGACCGGGTGCGGGGCCGCGACAGCCGCAGATTCCCCAGCCTCTTTCAAATTCTCTACAGAACCTCGGTGCTCTCGAGTATCCGGCTGGGCAAGGAGCGGCGGGACGGAGTGGCCCTCTACCTGGAGCCCCCCGCCGGCGGGTTTGATATCTTCGCGATGGATCGGATTGATGCGATCGTGGAGGTGGGATACCGTTATACCATGGAACAGCTGACCAGCGGCGCCGTCAGGTTGCCGGGGTGGCCAACCTGACGCTCGCCTTGGCGCGATCGAGAAAAACGGTTCCCTGGCCAAAGCCCAGCAGGGAGGTATCCAGGGGCCGGCGGATCTCGCCCAGGGGCTCCGCCTGGTCGTTGTAAATCTCATACACCGTGCTGCAGAGTTTCGATGCCATCAGTACCATGGTGCCCTTTCCTGTGATGCTGTATGGGGTTGGATGCCAGGATGGCGGGAATGGTTGCGGAGGCGGGCGGCGGACCGGGGAGTTGGCCAGCCCTGGCCACGGTCCCACTGTCCCACTGTCCCACTGTCCCACTGCCCACTGACCCACTGTCCCACTGCCCACTGTCCCACTGACCCACTGACCCACTGACCCCCTGTCCCCCTGTGCCCCCTTGAGCAAACCCTTTTCCCCCCATGGGGTTCTCATCCCTGAAGGCAGCCACACGAATGATTCCCGGGAGTGCCGTGACTGAGCAGAGCCTGATCCAGCGGGTCCTGGAGGGAGATCCTGGCGCCGAGCGCGAGCTGTACGACGCGTACGTGGACCGGGTCTTCCGGCTGGCCTACCGGATGGCCGGGGAGAGCGACCTGGCCCAGGACTTCGTCCAGGAGACCTTCATCAAGGTGTTCGGCCGGCTCAGCACCTTCCGGGGCGAGTCGGCGCTGGGAACCTGGATCACCTCGATCGCGATCTCGGTGGCGCTCAACGGGCTCCGGAAGGTGAAGCGGTTCCACCAGCGGGAAGCCAACCTTGAGGAAGCGGCGCTGGTCACAGGAGGGAGCAGCCGGCGCCCCGAGCCGGACCTCAAGAGCAGGATGCGGGAGGCGATCAGCCGGCTGCCGGAAGGGTACCGAACGGTGTTCGTGATGCATGACATGGAAGGCTATACCCACGAGGAGATCGGGACCGCGCTCGGGGTGCAGCCGGGGACTTCGAAAGCACAATTGTTCCGCGCCCGCGCCCGGTTGCGCGAAGCGCTCGCGGATTTCGCGGGAGAGACGGCGATATGACGGACGATCAACTGGACGAACGGCTGCGCGCCCTGGCGGAAGGCTACCACCATCCGCCGGAGACCCCGCGCGAGGACATGTGGCAGGCTATTCAGCGGGGCCGGGTTGCCCAGCGGAGCCGGCGCCGCCCAACCTGGAGGCCCTACGCCTGGGGCGGACTTGCTGCCGCGGCCGTGCTGGTGGTGGGAATCCTGATCGGGACCCGCATCGAGACGAGCCAGCCCCAGCTGGCTGAGGAGAACCAGGGCGTCCCGGCTCAGCCCGGGAGCGGCAGCGACCGCGCATTCCGGATGGCCGCCGTGCAGTACCTGGGCGAGACCGAAGAGTTCCTTACCGTGTTCCGCGCCGACGCGCGGCAGGGCCAGCTGGATCCCACCGCATCCGCGCGGGCCCGCCAGCTGCTGTCGTCCAATCGCCTGCTCATGGACTCGCCGGCGGCGCAGGACCCCGAGATCAACGCCCTCCTGATGGACCTCGAACTGGTCCTCGCCGAGATCTCCCGGGTCTCCGGGTCGGCGCCGGCGCGGGGCGAAGCGGGACTCATCAACGAAGGCATTGAACAAGGCGGCCTGCTCGAGCGCCTGCGTACCGCCGTGCCGGCTGGACAGCCGGGCATCGGCCTTTAAGGAGAGTAAACAGCCATGCGTGCCACCACCCTGATGTTGACCCTCGCCGCGGCCGGAATGCCGCTCTACCTGGACCGCGGTCCCGTCCTCCAGGAAACGGCTACCGTCCAGACGGTGGCAGCCGAAGAGTTCCGGACCGATCCACCGGCGGCCTGGGCCGTCGAGGACCCGGCCGACTCCCTCTACCGGGAGGCGCGCGCCGCGCTCCGCCGCAACGATTACACCCGGGCCTCCACCCTGTTCCGCCAGGTGCGGGACAAGTACCCCCGTTCCGAGTACGCGCCCGACGCCTACTACTGGGAAGCGTTCGCGCTGTACCGGGCCGGCGGCAAAACCAACCTGCAGCAGGCCCGGGAAGCGCTTCGGCTGCAGCGGCAGCGCCATGCCCGGCAAGCCGACACCTCGGATGCCCGCTCGCTGGCGACCCGGGTGTGCGGCGCCCTGGCCCGGATGGGCGATTCCGAGTGCGCCGAGCTGATCACCGAGCGTGCCTCGGCGGTAGCCGGCGGGAGCTCCTCCGGCGGAGCGGCCTCGAGCAGCGGCCGGAACTCCGGGCGCTGCCCCGATGAGGAAGACGACATGCGGGTCGAGGCGCTCAATGCCGTGCTGCAGATGGACGCCGACCGCGCCATGCCGCTGCTCCGCCGGGTGCTGGAACGGCGCGACGAGTGCTCCGCTCCGCTCCGGCGGAAGGCGATCTTCCTGGTGTCGCAGCAGCGGACCAGCGAGACCGAGAACATCCTGCTGGCGGCCGCCCGGAACGACCCCGACCCCGAGGTGCGGGAGCAGTCGGTCTTCTGGCTCTCCCAGGTCGGAACCGACCGCTCGGTGAGCGCCCTCGATTCCATCCTGCGGAGTTCCACCGATCCCAAGCTGCAGGAGAAGGCCATTTTCGCCCTCTCCCAGGTGAACAACGCCCGCGCCGGCGCCGCCATCCGGGAGTTCGCCGAGCGGAATGATGTGCGGGACGAGTTGCGGGAGCAGGCCATCTTCTGGATCGGGCAGCAGAACCGGCCGGAAAACGCCCGCTACCTGCAGACGCTCTTTGGCCGGATCAACTCCCAGGAACTCAAGGAGAAGATCATCTTCTCCCTCTCCCAGATGCAGGGCGAGGAGAACACCCGCTGGATCATGAACATTGCCCTGGACGAGGCCCAGAACATTGCCATGCGGAAGCAGGCGCTCTTCTGGGCCGGGCAGACCGGGGGCAGCCTCCCGGAACTGCTCGCGCTCTACGGGCGGATCCAGAACCCGGAGATGAAGGAGCAGCTGATCTTCGTGTACTCGCAGCGGCGGGAGAAGGCGGCGGTGGACAAGCTGCTGGACATCGCCCGGAACGACAGCGACCGGGAGATGCGGAAGAAGGCCCTCTTCTGGCTCTCCCAGTCAAACGACCCCCGGGTGGTGGACCTGCTGCAGGAGATTATCGACCAATGAGAACGATCACCCTGGTGGTGCTGGGGCTGGCCGGGCTGGCCGCCCACCCCGCGAGCGCCCAGTCGCTCGCGGCCCGGATCAGCGAAGTGCGCGAGGGTACGGTGCGTTTCAGTTTCAAGTCCCGGCCGGACGTCTGCGGCAGCGGCGAGCACAGCATCCAGACCGGCTCGGGCCGCCACTTCGGCACCTGGAATTCGGACGATGTGAGCCGGAGCGACTGCGTGTATGGCCCGGTGCATCTCCGGGTCACCCGGAGCGGCGGAACGGTCACCCGGATCGGGGTCACGGTGGGAGCCTGGGCCGGCACGGGCGGCACCAGCCTCGGCATGGTCTCCACCCGGGAGGCCGCGGCGTGGCTGATGGCCCTCGCCAGGAACAGCGAGACCAAGGCCGGGGGCGAGGCCATGTTCGCCGTCACCCTGGCGGACAGCGTCACCCCATGGCCCGAGATGCTCGCCATCGCGCGGGACGCATCGGTGCGCCAGGACACCCGCAAGCAGGCCGTCTTCTGGCTGGGCCAGGCCGCGGGCGACGCCGCCACCAAGGGGCTGACCGAGCTGGCGGAGGACGATGACGGGGACCGCGAAGTGCGGGAGTCGGCGGTGTTCGCGCTCTCCCAGTTGAAGAACGACCAGGGTGTGCCGGCGCTGGTGCGCATCGCGCGCAGCAACGGCGACCCCAGGATCCGCCGCACCGCATTGTTCTGGCTGGGCCAGTCGGAAGACCCGCGGGCGCTGGACCTCTTCGAAGAGCTGCTCGTCCGCCAGTAGAACGATGGACGGTCCAGTAGAACGATTGCCGGTAATGAAGGGAAGGCCGGCGGTTTGCCTCCGCCGGCCTTCGCCGTTTCGCCGCATCCCCCGCCCCCGGCTCACGTTTCACCGCTTCTGCAACGTACCACCAGTAAACCTTTTTCCCGTTTCTCCGTTCTAATAGGTGTAGCCGCGTTCCAAACGTTGCAACCTCTACAAGAACGGTTCTTATGGCACTCCCCGTGGCGGGGCTTCTGGCCCTCGTTTTGGTGCAACAGGCGTCCACTACACCGGTCGCGTTCCCCGTGTCGACCCCTGCGGAAGTCCGCGCGGTCCGCGCCACGGCAGGTATTTCGATTGACGGGATACTGGATGAGCCGTCGTGGCAGGGCCAGCACGGGGTGTCCGCCTTTACCCAGCGGGAGCCGGACCAGGGCTCGGCGCCCACCGAGCGCACCCTGGTCTTCATGGCGTTTGACAACGAGGCCATCTACGTCGGCGCCCGGCTCTTCGATTCTTCCCCCGATTCGGTAGTGGCCCGCCTGGCCCGGCGGGACCGGTACACCAGCGCCGACATGTTTTACGTTTTTCTCGATCCCTATCTTGACCGGCGCACCGGTTTCTACTTCGCGGTCAACGCCGCAGGGACCCTCTACGATGGGGTACTCTACAACGACGATTGGGACGACGATAACTGGGACGGGGTCTGGGAGGCGAAGACAATGCGGGACGCCGAGGGGTGGACCGTGGAGATGCGCATCCCGTATTCCCAGCTGCGCTTTCACCAGGCCGACCAGCAGCGCTGGGGTATCAACTTCAAGCGGGAGATCGCCCGGAAGAACGAGCAGACCTATCTCACCTTCACACCCAGGAACCAGAGCGGGTTTGTCTCACGTTTCGTTCCGCTGGTCGGCATTGACGGAGTGAAGCCGCCGGCACGGCTCGAGATTCTTCCCTATATCACCTCCCGGGCGTCGATGACCAACCCGGCCGCCGGGAATCCGTTCAACGACGGGCGGGAGCTGTCCACCAGCGTGGGGACCGATCTCAAGTTCGGCATCGGCAGCAACCTGACGGTGGACGCGACCATCAACCCGGACTTCGGCCAGGTCGAGGTGGACCCCGCGGTGGTCAACCTGAGCGACTTCGAGACCTTCTTTCCCGAGAAGCGGCCCTTTTTCATCGAGGGCTCGACCATCTTCGATTTCGGGTACGGCGGGTCCAACAACAACTGGGGGTTCAACTGGGGGAACCCGGACTTCTTCTATACCCGGCGCGTGGGCCGCGCGCCCCAGGGCAGAGTTCCCTCCAGTGACTACGCCCGTTCCCCTGACGGGACCAGCATCCTCGGCGCCGCGAAACTGACGGGCAAGGTGGCCGGGTGGAACTTCGGCACCATGCAGGCGCTGACCGGGCGGGAGATGGCCCGGCTGGACGTGGGCGGCAGCCGGAGCGAGGCGGAGGTGGAACCCCGATCGTGGTACGGAGTGCTCCGCTCCCAGCGCGAGATGAACGGGGGCGCCCAGGGCATCGGCCTCATCGCCACGTCCACCCTGCGGGACTTCGACGATCCCCGGCTCCGGAACGAGATCAACAGTTCGGCCTTCACCCTGGGGGTGGATGGGTGGACCTTCCTGGACCGGGACAAGGTGTGGGTCATCTCCGGATGGACCGGGGCCAGCATGGTGCAGGGCTCGGCCGAACGGATCACCCGCCTGCAGCGCAGCTCGCTGCACTATTTCCAGCGGCCCGATGCCGCGCATCTCGACCTGGACCCGTCTGCCACCTCGCTCAGCGGGCTGGCCGGCCGGGTCGCGCTCAACAAGCAGAAGGGCAACTGGCGCTTCAACTCCGCGCTCGGCGTGGTCACCCCCGGCTTCGACGTCAACGACCTCGGGTTCCAGAGCCGCACCGACGTCATCAACACGCACGCCGTGGTGGGCCGCCGGTGGTCCACCCCTGGCAAGACCTTTCGGTTCGTGAATACCAATACCGCCCTGTTCGGCCTCTGGGACTTCGGTGGGGAGCTGACCGGGGCCGGCGTGTTCCACAACGCCTACTTCCAGTTCCTGAACTATCACAGCATCGAATACATCCTGGCCGTCAACCCCGACCGGCTGAGCAACCGGCTGACGCGGGGGGGCCCCTATACCCGGACTCCGGCGGGGATTGAAGCGGGCCTGTTCTACAGTTCGGACGAGCGGAAGTCGGTCTCGTTCAATGCGAACATCTACACCTACACCGCGCAGGAGCGATCCAGTGTGAACCGGGAGGTCTCGGCCGGCGTGGAATGGCGGCCCAGCTCGAACATGACGCTCTCGTTCTCGCCCCGGGTCTCGCGGAGCTTCACCGCGGCGCAGTACGTGGGTACCTTCGCCGACCCGATGGCTACCGAGACCTTCGGCAACCGGTATGTCTTCGCCGAGCTGGGACAGACCTCGCTCTCCGGCGATATCCGGATGAACTGGATCTTCAATCCCAAGCTGAGCCTGGAGTTGTTCGCCCAGCCGCTGATCGCCTCGGGCGACTATTACCACTTCAAGGAACTGGCGAAGCCGCGGACCTACGACTTCAACCGCTACGGCCAGAACGGCTCCACCTTTGACGGCCAGACCTACACAGCCGATCCCGATGGCCCCGGCCCCGCCACCCCGATCGCGGTGGGCAATCCCGACTTCAACTTCCGCTCGCTCCGGGGCAACGCGGTGCTCCGCTGGGAATACCTGCCCGGCTCCACCCTCTTCCTGGTCTGGACCCAGAGCCGGTCCAGCGTGGAGAATATCGGCAACTTCCGGTTCGGCCATTCGGCGGGTGAACTGCTCCGGGCCGACGCGGACAACATCTTTGCGGTCAAGCTGACGTACTGGTGGAATCCGTAGGGAGAACAGAGTGCAGAGTGCAGAGTGCAGAGTGCAGAGTACTCTGCACTCTGCACTGGCTTTTGTCAGCGTCATGTAATCCCGCTGTCATGTTTCTCTGTTCCCCGCCGGGGCCCCGGGCCCTACATTCCCGGGCATGTCCAGACTCCTCCTCTGCCTCGTGGCCCTCTGCCTGGCGTGCGGCAACCGCCAGGCGACCGAGGTGCCGATGACCGTGCTGGGCGCGCCAGCCGATTCTACCGCGCTCCCCTATTCCTACATCTCCGACGCGGTGCATCTTGGTGGCGACCGCTGGGCCTTCGTGGCGCCCACCGAACGGGCCGCCGTGGTCGCGGACCTTTCCTCCGATTCTTTCCAGGTGCTGGGCGGCCCCCGGCCGACCCAGTACCAGGAGCCCTACGCGATCTTCCGGGCCGGCGACTCTCTCTACATCAGCGACTGGGGCCGGCGGAGCCTGACCGTCTGGTCCACGGCGGGGGGGTTCGGCCGCGCCATCCCGGCCAGCGCCTTCGTCTCCGGTGCGCTTCCCCGCGCGCGGGATGGCCAGGGCCGGTTCTACTCGGTAATACATCCCCCCGCCCGCAACGACGGCAGCGGCAACCGTGATTCAGCATACGTCGTCATGATGTCCGCCGATCTCTCCCGGGTTGACACGGTGGGCAGGCTGGCGCCGCCCGACATCGCGGAAGTGGTGGGCCAGTCCGGGCGCCGCTACACGCCGCGGGCCATGAGCGGAGCGGATGGGTGGGGGGTCATGCCGGATGGCACCATCTGGATTGCGCGGGTGGACCAGAACCGCGTGGACCGGCGCGGCGCCGACGGCAAGTGGCGGAAGGGCCGCGCCTTGCCGGACCGGGTTCTCACCGTGGAGGAGGACGACCGCCAGCAGTTCCTGGAACAGTTTCCGGTCGAGCTTCGCCACGATGCGGCCCAGACCCCCTTCGCGATCATCAAGCCGCCGTTCCAGTCCGGTTTCGCCGGCCCGGGCGGCAGCGTCTGGCTGGTGAAGAACCATTCGTTACGCGACTCGACCCGGATGGCGCAGGTCGTCGGTCCCGACGGCGACCTGAAGCAGCAACTAGAGTTCCCCGGTTATGGGCGGGTGGTCGGCACCAGCGGCGACCGGATCCTGGTGACCGAGTTGTCTGAGTCGGGGCATTGGCTGCTGGTCTACCGGGTGCCGCAGCCGGAACCCGGCATGTAGGGTGCGCGCGCCTGGACGTGCTCTTGACCGGTTCCGTGGTATGCCCCAGGACCATTGAGGAATGACTTGTTCGCCAATGGCTAGTGCGGCAGAACCGGTCCCAGTGCCAGCAATCCCAGCCAGATCACGACGAAGCTGCTCAGGTCCATCAGCACGCCGACCTTGATCATCCTCCAGAGCGGCACCAGGCCGGTTCCAAAGGCGATGGCGTTGGGTGGTGTAGAGACCGGGAAGATGAACCCACTGGTGGCGGCGATACCGGCCCCGATGGCCGGCGCCACCGGATCGAGACCGGAGGCCTGGGCGGCCGCGATGATGATTGGAATAATCAGGGTGGCGGAGGCGGTATTGGACGCGAACTCGCTCAGCAGGATCGAGGCGGCGATGCTCACCGCCAGGAGACCGGCCGGTGTGGACGCGATCCCGATCTGGCTGATCTCCATCCCCAGCCACTGCGCGATCCCGAGGTCAGCCGCCAGCGTCCCCAGCGACAATCCCCCGCCGAAGAGGATCACGATTCCCCAGTTGAGCCGCCGGCCCTGCTCCCAGGTTAGTGCGAACTTGCGGTCCTTCCAGTTTACCGGCGCCAGGAACAGCAGTGATGCGGCCAGGAGCGCCACCCCGGCCTCGGGAAAGAGGCGGACCAGCGTCCGGGTGACGGGCGCGTCGGCACCCAACGCCGCCCCGGCCAGTCCCGGCACCATCCAGAGGGTGGCCGCGAGCGCGAACGCGACCAGGGTCCAGCGCCGTCCGGCCCGCTGGGACGCCGGTTCGGCGCCTGGGCGTATGATGGCGGGTTCGAGTTGAGCGCGGGGCGGAGTGCCCAGCACCGTGCGCACCCAGAACACCGCCACCGGCAGGAGGACCAGTGCGATGGGCACCCCGAACGTGAGCCAGGACGCGAACGAGATCCGGGTGCCGGTCATTCGCTCCAGGAATCCCGCCGCGAGGAGGTTGGGCGGGGTTCCGATCAACGTTGCGAGTCCGCCGATGGATGAACAGTAGGCCACCGTAAGCACCAGCCCGCTCGCCCAGCCGGGGACGTCTCGCGGCTCCTCCGGTGCTTCGGATTCTTCGCCAAGCGACTCGCGCACGGCGCCGATCGCGACGGGCGTCAGCAGGGCCGCCGTCGCGGTGTTGGAGAGAAAGCTCGACATCGACGCCGAGGCGACCGCAAACCCGGATGTAACCCCGCCCCCTGATTTGCCCACCATGCGACTGTGGAGCATGGCCGCGGCAATTCGCTTGTCCAGCCCATAGGTACGGAACGCCTCGGCCAGGAGGAAGCTGCCGATGATCAGGAAGATCACCGGGTCGGCGTACGGAGCGAACACCTCCCGCGCCGGGGCCGTTCCCGTCACGACCACCAGCGCGGAGGCCAGCAGTGCCGTGGCGGGAAGGGGAATCGACTCGCTCATCCAGTACACGATGGCCAGCGTGATGATGGCGAGGAGGCGCTGCGCCTCCGGGGATTGGCTTGCCGGGTTCCACCAGTAAACGGCCAGTGCCAGCACCGGCCCTAGCGCCAGGCCAGCCGTGGCCATGCGGCGTTCGAACAGCGCGGTGGAGGACATGGAAGAGCAATATAGGAGCGAAACGGCGGATAGGGCGACCAAGGCACCGGCGGAGCTTCGCTTACGAGCTGCTACGGCCTGACCACGGCTTCGCCGACAGCTGCTCGCTTCCGCAGCACGCCGCCCAGCACATTGCCGGGAAGCAGGAGCGCGAGAAATGTCAGGTGATACCAGACCGGCAGCAGGCTCCAGTAGCTGATCTCGAACGCGATGCCGATGCAGAGCTGTACCCCGCCGAGGGCCGCTGAATGGAGCAGTGGCCTGGTCCGGGCAATGACCGCCGTGAGATAACCCGCCGTAATGCCGAAAACGAAGCTCGCCACCAGGTAGCCCACAAGTACACCGACATGCCCGAGATAACGCTCAGGGTCGATGAGGTGGGGAAAGACCGCAATCATCAATTGGTTGAACGGAACCCAGAGCAGGCTCCAGGCGATGGCACCGGCGAGGACGGACAGTGTGCTGCGCAGCATTGGGGACCTCCTGGAGGTTGGGAGTTGCCGAGGGAGGTAATATGTGATATATTTATCACCTATGCAACCTGACCACCTGGAACCCGCCTGGCGCGCGCTGTCTAACCCGTTGCGGCGGCAGATGTTGGACATCTTGCGCGAGTCCCCGCTTCCGACCGGTGCACTGGGGGCCCACTTCCCGGGCCACTCCCGGTTTGCGGTGATGCAGCACCTGCGGGTGCTTGAAGAGGGGGGTCTGGTGGTGCGGCGGAAGGAGGGACGCCTGACCATCAATCATCTCAACCCGGTGCCCATCCAGCAGATTCACGACCGCTGGGTCACCCGCTACGAACGACACTGGACGGAAGCCCTGCTGGATCTCAAGGCCCAGCTGGAAACCCCTGCTGCCAGCGATAGCGCCGAGCCTGGAAATGCCTGCACGGGGTGACGTCCTGGTGACTCTTTTTTTCTTGCTCTTTGTGGTTCGGCGGTTGTTTGTCCTGGGGTTCGTGCCTACGTGATCTCTGATTTCCTTAACCCGTAACGGAGCCAGCCATGCCGGCCGACCAGCTTCCCCCTTTCATTACCTCTGTCGACATCATGGTCCCTATCCAGAAAGTCTGGACCGAGATCACCAAGACAGGCAGCATCCAGCCCGCGATCTACAACACGGTGCTCGAGATGCAGCCGGCACCGGGCAGCCGGCTCCGTTATTACAGCCCCAACCGGAAACGGGTGTTCGTGCTGGGCGAGGTGCTGGAGCTGGAGCCGCCCCGCAAGTTCAAGCACACCTACCACTTCCTCATGAACGGCAAGGAGCCGCCCACGGTCGTCACCTGGGAACTGGCCGAGATCCCGGGCGGTACCCGTGTCACCCTCACGCACGCCGGCTTCACCGCGGCCCACAAGGGCGCCGGTAAGCAGCAGGCGGGGTGGCAGGAGATCCTCGGTCTGCTCAAGAGCGAGCTGGAGACCGGCGGCATTCCCTTCAAGACCCGGATGATGTACGGCATGATGGGGGCGATGTCCTTCATGCTGCCAAGGAGCACAAAGGTGGAAGAGGCGGAGCGGCTGTTTTCCTAGCGAGGGTGGCGGCGGCGGAGTTTCCGGACGGAGCCCACCGCCAGGGTGAGCGCCAAAGGCGCTGCCCCAACCGGTGCGTATCTAGAGGTCCTGGTGCGCCGAAGGTTCTGCCGGGGGCGGGGGCGCCGGTGTGTCCCGGTCGCTCTTCCGCCGGTTGCGTCTCCGGCCTTCCTCGTACCATTTCCTGGTAATTTCGCCGGCCAGTTTCCGGTTGCCGAGCCCGAACGCCAGGCCGGCCGCCAGGGCGATAGCGCCCAGAATCAGGATGAACGCGGAGGTCACGATTTCCTCCGCCACGCCCACCTGCTGCAGGGCCATGAACACGGAGATCAGGACGACGGCCGTCTTGGCCAGCTTGGCCAGGATCGGCACCCCTTCGACCTGCCCCGCCGAGGCGACGATCAGCCCCCGCACGAACTCGCCCACGATGATGCCGAGGATGACGATGACAATGCCGGCGATCAGGGTGGGAATGAATCCCAGCATCAGGCCGAACATCTCGTTGATACTTTCCAGCCCCAGCGCCGCACTTGCCAGCAGGATCACCACCAGCATGACCAGCCAGAACATGAGCTTCCCGATGGCGTGGACCGGGTCCAGGTAGGGACGGGCCCGGTCCACCGCTTCCGCCAGCCCGCCTTCCTGCGCCATCCGGTTGAAGTCCATCCGCTTGAGTACCCGGTCCACCCAGCGCTCGATCTGCTTGGCGAGGAGATACCCCGCCAGCAGGACCAGCACCGCCGCGATGACTGCGGGCGCCATCCGGGCCAGCTCATACGCCCCGAGCCGCAGGCGATCCCATAACTCGTACATCAAGGCTCCTTGGTTATCACGAAGGCACGAACGAAAGACAAAGAACGGAGATGGCTAAGTGGTCAACTGTTCGAGCTCGTGATGCAGCGGATCAGCCTTCAGGATATCTCCAGCACGATCTTTCCCGACTGCTCGCCCGCCGCCAGCCGTTCGAAGGCAGTGGAGCTTTCATCCAGGGGAAAGACCCGGTCCACCAGCGGCCAGAGCTTCCCCGCCCCAGCCAGGCCGACGATCTCCTGGTACTCCGACCAGTTCCCCATGGTCGAGCCCAGGATGGAGTACTGGTACCAGAAGAGCCTTCGTACGTCCGTCGTGACCATCGGGCCCGTGGTTCCGCCGCAGGTCACCAGGCGGCCCAGCCGGCCCAGGCAGCGCAGCGACTTCTCCCACGTCTTCTCGCCCACGTTGTCCACCACCACCTCGACCCCCCGCTTGCTGGTCAACTTCCGCACCTCCGCGGCCACATCCTGGGTCGCATGGTTCAGCGTGAAGTCGGCGCCCAGCTCCCGGGCCCGCGCCAGCTTCGCGTCGGAAGAGCTGGTCGCGATCACCCGGGCACCCAGGAGCTTCGAGATCTGCAGCGAGGCGAGGCTCACCCCCCCGCCGATGCCCCAGATCAGCACCGTTTCGCCCGCCCGAAGCCGCGCCCTGGTGACCAGCATGCGCCACGCGGTAAGCGTCGCCAGCGAGAACGCGGCCGCCTGGGGCCACGGCATATCAGCCGGTACCCGGCCCAGGTTCCGGGCCGGGACCACGACGAACTCCGCGGCGGTGCCGGGGACATGCTCGCCCAGCAGCCGGTACGTCTCGCACAGCGAGTGCTCCCCGCCGAGGCAGCTCTCGCACCGATAGCAGGAGAGCCCGGGATTGATCATGACCCGGTCTCCCGGTGCCCAGCCCGTGACCCCACTCCCCACCGACTCAATGACCCCGGCGCCATCGCCGGCCATAACGTGGGGGAACCTGTAGCGCACCCCCGGCAGCCCCTGCAGCACGAAGAGATCGAGCCGGTTGAGCGCGGCCGCCTGGATCCGAACCAGGACATCTTCGGGGTCGGCAATCCCGGGCGCGGGGACATCCTGGACGGCCAGAAACTCGGGTCCGCCCAACTGGGTGAGGGTGAGGGCTTTCATGGTGCGGGGAAGATAAGGGAATTGAGGGAATTGATGGAATTGAGGGAATTGAGGGAATTGAGGGAATTGAGGGAATTGAGGAATTGAGGGAATTGGGCTGTTCAATTCCAACATTCCTTCAATTCCAACATTCCTTCAATTCAGAACACCACCTGCTCGTTCAGCACCAGCGGAACCTGGAATGGCGCACCGCCGCCGACCGGCACCAGCGAGAAGGTGAACTCGGCCTTGCCGCGCCGTGGGTCGGTGACCCGGCCGGCCACTACCGCCAACCGGTCGCCGGTCCGACTGACACCCAGGGAGGTGATCGCGGCGGGGCTGCTGTAGATAGCGCCGGCCACACCGCCGGCTGCGGGCAGCCGCATGACCTGCCACCCCGCCCGCTTGACCTCCGCCCCATACGCCAGATCGCCGTTCGGAAAGAATGCCGGGGCCGATTCCTTTTCCCGTGTGTTGGAGAGGTTCAGCTGGTTCGACCCATCGATGTCCATCCGGTACACTTCCACGTTGCCGTCCCGGCCCGACAGGAACGCGATCCACCTCCCGTCCGGAGAGACGGCGGGAGAGGAATTGCCTCCCCCGAGGCTGGTCAGCTGGCGGATATCCCCGCCATTTACGTCCATGCTGAAGATCTGGGTGGCCCCGCCCCGGGTGCCGGTGAAGACCAGGCGGGTGCCATCCGGCGTCCACCCCGCATCGCCGTCGGGGCCTGGTAACGCGGCGACCCGCCGAATGTTCTGTCCATCCGCGTCCACCAGGTAGAGGTCATAGTCACCGCCCCGGTTGGAGCTGAAGACGATGGTCGTGCGGTCCGGGCTCAGCGCGGCCTGCACGTTCTGAAAACTGTCGGCCAGAATGGGCACCATCCGGCTCGGGTCCTTCCAGCCGACCTGGTAGATGCCGAACTGGGGCCCGCCGCGGTTGGCGGAATAGACCACATCGCCGACGACAAAGACATCGGCGGTCGCGCTCCTCCCCCAGGGCGTCGTTGCGGTCAGCCGGGCCCGGCCAAACCCGGTGGCCTCCACCACGCCGTCGTTCCCCACGACCGCCGCGGTGATCCGGTCCGAGGTCCATTGCAGGTGCTCGGCCGGACTCAGCACGGCACCGCTCTCATCCACCAGGTTGGCCTTGACCTGCGTCCGGGCGCCCAGTTCCATCGAAAAGCGGGTCTGATCCAGCGCAATGCCGCCCGGCACCACTTCGACCACCCAGGAGACCGGGTCGAACCCCCGGGCTCGCAACGTCACCGTGGTGGTGCCGAGCCCGAGCGCGGTGATCTCTCCCCTGGCCGGGTCGTACCCGGCGACGGCACTGTCTCCCACTTCCCACCAGAGCGTCGCCTCCGGCACTGGTGTGGAGTCCGCGGCTTCGGCCTGCACGGTCAGCGCGCGGGTCCCGCGCAGCGGCATTCGCAGGATGCCGGCGCTGGGCTTCGGCGTCACCACGAGGGTCTCCACCGGCTTGTGCACCCGGACCGGGATGCGTCGCTCCTGGAAGAAACCGGCGATGATTATCTCAGCCTCCCCCGGCACCATCGCCTGCACGATGCCGGTCGGTCCAACCCGGACAATGTCGGGATGACTGGACCGCCACTGCAGCCCGGCGCGAAGTTCCCGGTTGCCATGGGACGGCACCGTTGCCGTGATGGTATCGAGGTCATACGGCGCCAGAATCAGCCGGGCGGGTGCCAGGGAAATCTCGGCGGCGCTGATCTCCACGGGCGCCGTCGCGGCCAGGCCGCCGGCAGCGCTCGCCTGTACGATGGCCGTCCCCGGCGCCAGGCCGACGATGACGCCCTCGGCGTCCACGGCGACCGTTTCCGGAGTCAGCGACTTCCAGATAATCCGCGGCAGCTCGGCCGCGGAGCCGTCATCCCGAAACGCCCGGATGACCAGGCGGCGATTCTCGGAGGGGAGCAAATACACCGGGCTCGGCTCGATGGTGATCATCGAAGCCGGCGGGCTGGCAGCCGGAACTGGAGAGGTCGCGGCCTCGGTGGTGGTCTGGGGCTGATTCACCGACTCTACTGAGACTGCGACGCTGAATGACTTCTGGCCGGCGCTCACCTGGACGATGGCGGCGCCCGGTTTGAGCCCGATGATCACCCCGTCGGCCTGGGCCTGGGCGACGGTCGGGTTGTTGGAGCTGAAGGTGAACCGTATCGTGGGAATCAGGTTGCCGCCGGTGTCGAACGCGGCCGCAAACAGCGCCTGCTTCTGGCCCACTCGGAGCGTGACCGTCTCCGGGGTGACCTGGACTTCAGACACGTTCTGGGCCCGAAGGGCCCCGGGAATGAGGATGAGTGAGAGAACTAATGCCGAAGTCAGTCGCACAGTATCACCTCGAAAGAGCTTCACCCGGAGGAGCGCAGGGGAGGCCGGGACTCGTTGAGATAAGCGATCCGTCCTGCCAGACAAGGCAAAGGGCAAGCCAT
The DNA here is from genome assembly GCA_963795085.1 of uncultured Gemmatimonadales bacterium. GTDB lineage: Bacteria > Gemmatimonadota > Gemmatimonadetes > Gemmatimonadales > GWC2-71-9 > DASYPP01. The sequence continues at coordinate 58,687 of CAWCFX010000004.1, forward strand.
GGACGAATGACATAAGTCCATGGGAGATCAGGGGGTAGCTGGATCCCTCCGGACCGGCGTTTTTTCTGTACACGTCTCCTGCGACCGGCGGTCTGCCCCTGCTACTGGAGGTGATGCAAGTCAACCCTGTTCAATAACTTAAGCTATTTGCCCGACGCCAACTGGACCTTGAGCTCTCCGGCTTCGTCACCGGGAGTATTGGCGACGACTAACACATTGGGATCGTGGCCTCACCTTTAGTCGACCACAGCCCCCGCTCCGAGAGGTAAACCATTTAGCAACTTTGAGATATGTACCCACTTTGCGCGAGCAGGGACTTCACCAGGGGCCACGCATCTCGCCCCGGAGTCTGGAAAGTTGCGGTGCTCGTCGCCGCCCCTCGTCGCCAGAAGCCCCGGTGTTTCGGGAGTCCGACGCGGCGGGCACCTCGCGGTCCGAGTGCCTTGCAGAACCACTCAACTTGTGCAAGTTATATCCATCAAATGTCTGTCAGGCGCACAGGCGCGTCAAATACCTGCGGCGGGTCGCGCCGCTCGAGTCTTCCCTGGGAGCTACAACGATGGCCGACCTGAACGAGGAGATGGGCTGGTCTGGAGCGGGCTGGATGGATCCTACGCCGCTTTCCCCTGAGCCGGAGCCGATGTCGCCCTTCAGCGCGGCCCGGGAAGAAACCATGCCGAACGCGGAGGAGGGGCCAGCGGTAAAGCCCAAGGCCGCCGCCCGGCCCCGGAAGAAGGCCGCGAAGAAGCCGGCCAAGAAGGCAGTCGCGAAGAAGCCGGCCAAGAAGGCGAAGAAGAAGGCCGCCGCGAAGAAATCAAAGGGGAAGAAAGCGGCAAAGAAGAAGGCCGGTGGCAAATCCAAGGGCTCCGGAAAGAAGAGCGCCAAGAAGAGCGTTAAGAAGAAGAGTGCCAAGAAGAAGAGTGCCGGCAAGAAAGGCGCAGGAAAGAAGAAAGGATCCGGCAAAAAGAATAAGGCGAAGAGCGGCAAGAAGGGCGGTAAGAAGAAGAAGCGGTAGCCGAGAATCCCCCCTCCCGATCAGGCGAGGGGGGCTTTTTGTTCCCGCCTGGCCCGCTCCAGCCGATGGAGCCACCGGGCCAGGGTAGCGGGACTGGGAGTCCGGAATTGCGCGCCCCGCGGCCGGCGTCCTACCGCGATAGTCAGCGCCTTGGGGCCCAGCGCTCGAAAGGCGTCTTCGTCGGTCGTGTCATCCCCTGCGTACAGCACATGGCTCAGCGGAACCTTGCCTTTTTCGGTGCGTTCCAGCCACCGCTTCACGGCGGCGCCCTTATCGGCTCCCCGGGCGCGGACGTCGATGACCCGCCGTCCCTTGAGGGCCTCCACCTCTTTTCCCATCAGGGCTCCGCGCACCATGCTCAGCAGCCGCCCCAGTTCCTCGGGCGAGAGCCGGTGGTGAAGCGCCACCGAATGGCCCTTCGATTCCAGCCGCACACCGGGCCAACTGCGTTCCAGTTCCCGGGCAATGGCGGTGGTAGCGGTCCTGAGGCCGGGATGGTCCCGAGCGGTCCAGTTGGCCACCCGGCGTTGCCGCAGCAGCTCGGCGCCATGGTTGCCGAGGATTCCGTCGAACTCCCCGCCCATGACGCGGTGGGCATCGCGGGCGGCCCGTCCGCTCACCAGCACCACGCTGGCCCCGGTCCGGCGGAGCGCCTGCAGCAGGTCGCGGGTCTTGCGGGGAGTCCGAGCGTCTTCCGGGCGGGACACGATCGGCGCCAGGGTTCCGTCCACATCCAGGAAGAGCACCGGCCGGGGCGCGGCCGCCAGCCGCTCGAACGCCGCCCGGCCCGCGCTGGCGGAGAGCGGCTGGGTCACCGCCGTCCCCGGAGTTTCTTGACGTCGCTGAAAATGCTCTTCATCCAGTCCTGAACGGTGTTGGTACTGACCTGCTTCTGCATGATGCGGAGCCGGACGGCCCGCTCCCGGGGACCCATCGACAGCGCCACATGAAGCGTCCTGGCCAGCGACACCTCATCGTACGGGTTGATCAGCAGGGCGCCTTCCAGTTCTTCGGCCGCGCCGGCGAACTGGCTCAGCAGCAGCACGCCCAGCTTTTCCCCCTGGGCGGCCACGAACTCCTTGGCGACCAGGTTCATGCCGTCCTGCACCGGCGAGACGATGCAGACCGACGCCGCCTGGTACCACGCCACCAGGGTGGAGAGGTCCAGATTCTCGCGGATGTGCAGGATGGGCTTCCAGTTGTCCCGCCGGTGGGCCGCGTTGATGTCGCGCACCAGGATCGCGATCTCCCGTTCCAGGTCCTGGTATTCCGAGATGTCGCTGCGGGAAGGAACCGCGACCTGGACCAGGGTGACCCGGCCATGCCACTCGGGGTGCTCGTCCAGCATGCGGCCGAACGCCGACAGCCGGTGGGGTATTCCCTTGGTGTAGTCGGCCCGGTCCACCCCCAGCACCAGCTGGCCGTCGGAGGGCACGTGCTCCCGGATCAGGCGCTTGCTGTGTTCCTGGATCTCGGGCCGGGCCGCCAGCCGATGGATGGTGCGCACGTCGATGGAGATCGGGTAGGCCCGGATGGTGGTCTTGTGCCCCCGGTAACGCACGACGCCGTTCTTGACGTCGGCCTTGGCGCCGGGAATCAGGTCGGCCACGCAGGCGATGAAATTGACGACGTGCCGGCGGGTGTGGAATCCCAGCAGGTCGTTACCCAGCAGTCCCCGCAGGAGGGCCCGCGCCGCGGGCAGCGCCCGCAGGATGTCCGGCGGCGGCCAGGGAATGTGCCAGAACTGGTGAATGAAGAGCCGCGGCGTATGTTGAAGCATCCCGGCAACCAGGCCCAGGTGGTAGTCGTGCACCCAGACGGTCGCCCGGCGACCCGCCGCCTCTTCGATGGCGGCCCTGGCAAACCGGCGGTTGACCGCCACGTAGGTCTTCCAGGAGTCGGCGTTGAAGCTGAAATGGGTCAGTTGCAGGTGGCAAAGGGGCCAGAGGGAACGGTTGGCGATGTCCAGGTAGTACGCCTCGATTTCCTTTTCGGTAAGCGCGATACGCCGGAGCAGGAATGAAGGATTGTCCGGCGGAACCAGGATCCGGCCGTCCCGGTCGGTGACCTCGAAATCGGCGGCGCCGCTTCCCCAGGCGATCCAGGTGCCGCCCGTCTCGGTGACGGCCGGCTGGAGGGCGGCGGTCACGCCACCGGCCGGGGACCCCGCCACCGGGGCGCCATCGGGCCCGAAATCGTGTTCGATGGGTTCCCGGTTGCTGAGAAGAATGAGGCGCGGACCATCAGAACGGGTATTTCGCAGCTTGACCATGTCTCGCCGGTACGGGATATTCTCAACATAACGAATTTTCTTCCATTCAAGGGAATATCATGTCATCCCGCTGGCTCCTGTTGGGCCTGGCACTGGGATGTGCCCGGCCCGTTCCGCGGCCCCAGCCCTCGATGGACCCGGGCCGGCTGGACACCCCGCTCCTGCGCCAGTTCACCCACGCGGCGGCCGCCTGGAACCGCGGGGATCTCGAGGCCTTCATGGCGGACTATCCGCGGGACAGCACCCCGACCTACGTCGCCGGCACGGAGACCCTTCGCGGCTATGACGCCATCCGCGGCCGCTATGCGCCGAGTTTTGCCCCTGGCGCCCGGCGGGACAGTCTCCGTTTCGAAAACTTCAGCGTCCGTCCCATCAGCGGCGACTACGCCCTGGTCACGGCCCGATTCATCCTGTATGCCAACGGCCGGACCACTGCCAGCGGTCCGTTCACACTCCTCATGCACCGGCGCCCGGAAGGGTGGAAGATTCTTCATGACCATTCATCGAGCGATTAGGACCCTTTTCTTTCCCGCGCTCCTGCTTTGGGCGGCTGCCTGCGGCCGCGGGGAGAAGGACCGGATCGCCCTGGTGGGCGGGACCGTCATCGACATCGGGGACGGCTCCACGGTACCCAACGCGGTGGTGGTCATCTACAAGACCCGTATCGAAACGGTGGCGTCCGCCGCGGGATTCGAGATTCCCAAGCGAGCCGTGCAGATCGACGTGTCGGGGCGCTACCTGATTCCCGGCCTGATCGATGCCCACGCCCACGTCCGGCGCTGGGCCCTGCCCCGGTATCTGGCGTATGGGGTCACCACCGTCCGCGACCTCCACGGCGCCGGCGACTCCATTGCGGCCCTCCGCGACGAGGTCAACCTTGGTGCCATTCCCGGCCCCCGCATGTTCATCGCGGGGGCCATGATTGACGGGCCGTCGTCCAGCTTCGCCGAGGCGGGCCTCGCCCGGACACCGGCGGAGGCCCGGAAACTGGTCGACGACCGGGTCCTGAACCACACCGACCTGATCAAGGTCTACACCCGGATCACGCCCGACCTGCTCCGCCCCCTGGTCATCGAAGCCGGGACGCTGAGCCTGCCGGTGGCCGCGCACCTGGGACTCACCGATGCCATCACCGCGGCGCGGGCCGGCGTCCGGAGCATCGAGCACCTCACCGGCGTGCCGGAAGCCGCCGCCAACCCTGCGCCTTTCTTCGCGGCGCATACCCGGTCGCTCTTCGACGGCTGGAATTACTTCGAGCGAAGCTGGGGCAGCCTCGATTCCACCAGCCTGTCACGGGTGGCGCAGGCGCTGGCGGAATCGCGGGTGTACATGGTGCCGACGCTGGTGCTGCACGAGATCTACAGCCGCCTGGACGACCCGGCCATGCTCGCCAACGCCGCCCTGGCCATCGTCCCCGATTCGGAGAAGACCCTCTGGGACGTACCGAACATGATCCGGCGCGCCGGCTGGACCGCCGCAGACTTTGCGGCCTTTCGGCAGGCCCGGACCAACCAGGACCTGTTCATCCGGGAGTTCCGCGGCGCGGGAGGGATACTGGTAGCCGGCACCGATGCCTCCAGCCCGATGATCATCCCCGGCCTGAGCCTGCACCGGGAGCTGGAGCTGCTGGTGGCCGCCGGCCTCTCTCCCCGGGACGCCCTCTCGGCCGCGACCCGGAGCGCGGCGGCGCTGCTCGCCGCCGATTCCCTGGGGCGGATCGCGCCCGGCAAAGTGGCCGACATCCTCATTCTGACCGCAAATCCGCTGGAGAACATCTCCAATACCCAGACCATCGAACGGGTGATTCTCCGCGGGCTGGTATACGGCACCGATTCACTCCGCGCCGACTGGTAACCGATGTCCTTGTCGCGGCTGCTGCTCGCGTGGGTGCTGGTCAGCGCATGGTTCCTGGCCGTCGAACAGATAGAGAAACGACTGGCCGGCTCCCCCGCCGCCGGCCGGCTCCGCGCGGGCTGGAGGGTGTACCTCGCCGACGCGCTGCTCCTGACGCTGTTCGCCGGCCTGTGGTTTGCCAGCCTCGGACACGGAGGGTGGGTGCTGCTCTTTGCCCTTACCGGTTTCCTGATGGAAGGCCCGGCCCGCTACCGCGATGGCGCGGCGCGGCCGGACTGGAGCGGCACCGGCCTGGTCCGCGTGCTGGCCGGGGTCAGCCGGATCGTCGTGGCGGGCGGCATTCTCGCCTGGACGATGTGAGACAGGGCTGGATCGGGTCCTCGCCTCACTGGCTGCTCACCCTTAGTATCTTCCCCCCATGTCCGACCCAACTCCCGACCAGCGGCCGCGAATCCGGCTGACCTCGCTCTCCCACGGCGCCGGCTGAGCTTGCAAGCTCGGCGCCGCCGAGCTGGCGCAGGTCCTGCGCCACCTGCCCAGCGTCGTGAATTCCAATGTCCTGGTGGATGCGGCCAGCCGGGACGATGCCGCGGTGTACCGCCTGAGCGACGACCGGGCGATCGTCGCGACGGTGGACTTCTTCACGCCGATCGTGGACGACCCCGTCGCGTGGGGCGCCATCACCGCCGCCAACGCGCTGAGTGACATCTACGCGATGGGGGCGACACCGCTGTTTGCGTTGAACCTGGTGGGCTGGCCCCGGGGGAAACTGTCCTACGAGGTCCTGGGCGAGGTGATGCGGGGCGCCGCGGAAGTGGCTGCGGAAGCGGGCTGTCTCCTGCTGGGCGGCCACTCGGTGGACGACCCGGAGCCCAAGTTCGGCATGTGCGTCATCGGCGAGGTGCATCCGGACCGGCTGCTCACCAACTCCCAGGCCCGCCCCGGGGACCGGCTGGTCCTCACCAAGCCGCTGGGGACCGGGATTCTCTCCACTGCGCTCAAGCGGGGGATGATCGACGAGGCGGCCATGGCGCCGGCCATCGAATCCATGCGGACGCTCAACCGTGGCGCGATGGAGATCGCCCTGCGTCACGGTGTCCGCGCCGCGACCGATGTGACCGGGTTCGGGCTGCTGGGCCACCTGGGCAACATCCTGGCCGGAAGCGGGGTCGGAGCCGAGATTTCGTTCGGGTCACTCCCGTTTCTCGGCCGGGTTCGAGAGATGGCAGAAGCGGGTGCCATCCCGGGAGGCACCGAGCGCAACCTCGCCGCCGCGGACACGGTCGAGTGGGCCTCCCACCTCACCAGCACCGACCGCATGCTGACGGCCGACGCCCAGACATCGGGCGGCCTTCTCCTTGCGGTGCCACCGGACCGGGTGGCTGCCCTGGTAGAGGAGTTAAGAGGCCAGGGTGCCCTCGCCCACGCCATCATCGGGACCCTGAACCCGGCGGCAGGTATCATCAGGGTGACCTGACGAGGCACCTGACTGGCCACCTCACCTCTCCCCTCACGTCTCACATCTCCCTTCTATGGCCTATCGCTGGACCACCCAACGCATGGACCTGCTGGAGCGCGCCGTGCGGGAAGCGCGCCGGGTGGCCATCAGCCGCCGGGGAACCGAGTTCATCGTGACGGCCGTCCGGATCACTTCCGTCCGGGCCCGGGATGCCCTGATCGGCCGGCTGCCCATGACCGGTGAGGAGATGGTCTTCGTCCTCGATGAACTGGAGGCCTTCTCGGTGCTGGACTAGGCGAAAAATGGGACCTGCGTCACACTCTCAGGAAATGGATGTTTACGTCACAGACAAGGCACCGGCCGACTGTGAGATTGGGCGATCTCCGGTTTCCCCTAAAGCCTTAGGGCGTAACCAATTATACGGTACGTATACCCTTACGGGGCTGGCCGATGCGCTTCTTTACGAGGTTGATCGACTTCTTCACGATGGGCTCCGAGCGCCCGGTGATGCGGCTGGTCGCCTACTACCTCTTCCTGGCGGGCCTCACGGTGGGCCTCCTGTACGCCTTCCCGGTTCTGACCCATCTGTTCTCCGGCGAGCGGCTGGATGAACTGACCAGCGCGCCCCAGCTTCTGCAGGATGGGCTGACCTCGGACCAGTTCGAGACGCCGGTCATCGAAATGCCGGCCCGGCTGGAGCTGGCGATCATCACCGTCTCGATCATGTTCGGGACCCTGGCGCTGATGCTCCCGGTCTCCTGGGTGTACATGTCCGCCCGGCAGACCAAGGGGTTCAGCCAGTCCATCGTGCAAACCCTGGTCATCCTGCCGGTGGTGGTGGCGGGGATCGTACTCATCGTCCGCAACAGCCTGGCGCTGGCATTCAGCCTGGCCGGCATCGTGGCAGGAGTCCGGTTCCGGAATACGCTCAAGGAAGCCAGAGATGCGGTGTTCATCTTCCTGGCGATCCTGGTCGGCCTGGCGGCCGGGGTCCAGGCGCTGACGGTTGGGTTCATCGTTTCGATCGTTTTCAACTTCGTGGTCCTGCTGATCTGGCGGTATGATTTCGGGCGCAACGTGCTGGAACCAAACGCCGGCGGCACCTGGGCGGAGCCGTTGAAGAATCTCGCCAATGACACGGGGGAGGTACCCGACCGGGACCTGGTGCTGGCCCTCTCGCCCAGCAAGGTGAAGGCCCTGGAAGAGCGGTTCGCGCGGGTGCGGCAGATGGTGAGCCCCAAGGGAAAGAAACAGCAGTACGACGGCGTCCTTCATGTCACGACGGAGCAGCTGCAGCCGGCGCAGGTCGCGCTGGAGGCGGTGCTCGACGACTCTACCAAGCGCTGGAAGCTCGACGAGGTCATCTCCAACGAGGGCAAGCCGTCCGAGCTCTACTACCTGGTGAAGACCCGGAAGTCCATCGACCGGGAGGAACTCCTGACCGAGATTCATGCCCGGGACGAGAACACCCTCATTTCGGCGGACCTGGAAATCGCCGGCTCCAGGAAGGACGACGATTGATGCGGGGCGGGTTGCTCCCCTGCCTCGCGGTGGCCGTCCTGCTGGCTGGGTACGGGTGCCGGGACCGAGCCGGCCGGGGCGAGACCACGGACCTGGCCGCCCGGGCGGCCCGCCTGGACGCGGCCAGGACCGCGGACTCCAGCAGCCGGGACGAGCCGCTGGCCCGCTGGGTCATGCCCAAAAACCTGGCAGAGATCTCGGGGCTGGCCCTCTCGCCCGATGGCCGGCTCTTCACCCACCCCGACGAGCACGGCGTGGTGTCCCAGGTCGACTATCGCCGCGGCATCACGATCAAACAGTTCGTGCTGGGCCGCCGCAAAGGCGTGCAGGCGGATTTCGAGGGGATCGCCATCACGCCCGAGGCCATGTATCTCCTCACCAGTAATGGCAGGCTGTACCAGTTCAAGGAAGGCGCCAACGGCGAAAACGTCGAGTACACCATGCAGGACCTCGAACTCGGCAAGGAATGCGAGTTCGAGGGGCTCGCCTACGACTCGACGCTCAACGCCCTGCTCCTCGCCTGCAAGAACGTGGGGATCAAGGAGCTCAAGGACCACCTGGTGATCTATCGCTACCGGCTGGGTGACGGCGGGGGCGAACGGCTCTCGCGGCTGGACGTTCCCGTGAGCCAGATCCAGGAGCAGCATGACTGGAAGGACATCGGGCCCACCGGCATCGACGTGGATCCCCAGACCGGGAATTATGTGCTGCTCACCATGGAGAAGGCGCTGATCATCATGACCCGAGAGGGAACCATCCTCGAGGTTCGCAGGCTGCCCCCGGCCCATGACCAGCCAGAAGGAATCGCGATCACCCGGGACAGCCTCCTGATTATCAGCGACGAAGCGGTCACCCGGCCCGCGACCGTCACTGTTTACCGCTGGCCCTGAGGGCGACCAGATGCGCAGGCTCGCCCTGGTTTCTGCCCTGTTCCTGGCCGCGAGCTGCGGCACCGGCCTCCTCCCTCCCAGCCTCGAGCCCGCCCCACCGGCCGATGCCGCCGCCGTTGAAGCGACCATTTATCTGATTGGCGATGCCGGCAACCCGGCTCCCGAAGAGCCGGTCCTGATCGCCCTGAAGAGACAGATCACCGCGGGAACCGGCGACCGGGTCGTCGTTTTTCTCGGCGACAACGTCTATCCCCGGGGCCTTCCCGTCGAGGGCGCCCCCGACCGGAGCGAGGCGGAGCGGCGGCTGCTGGCCCAGGTGGAGGTGGGGACCGAAACCCGGGTACCGGTCTATTTCGTCGGCGGCAACCACGACTGGACCTACATGGGCCCCTCCGGCTGGGATGGCATCAAGCGGCAAAGCGAGTTCATCGAGAAGAACGGGGGCGGCTTTGCGCTGCTGTTGCCGGCAAACGGCTGCCCCGGCCCCGAGGTCCGGGACGTAGGCCGGCAGGTGCGTATCGTCCTCCTCGACACCCAGTGGTGGGTGCACGAGTTCGCGAAACCCGTGGATTCCACCTCCGGCTGTGCCACCTGGACCGAGAAGCAGGTCATCGATTCGCTGCGCGGCGCGCTGGCCTCTGCGGCCCGTGAAGATTCGGCGAAGAAGGCCCTGCCGGTGGCCCGGGACTCGGTCGCCGCCGCCGCGGATTCGGCCAAGAAGGCCACGCCGGTTCCCGCCGTGCGCGATTCCGTGGACCGGGCCAGGAAAGTGGCGACCGATTCGTTGACCCAGGCCCGGGATACGGTCGCCAACCGGCACGTGATCGTGGTCGGGCATCACCCGCTGGAATCGGGGGGCCAGCACGGCGGGTACTTCGGGTGGCAGCGTCATCTCTTTCCGCTTCGCCGGTTCGCCAACTGGCTGTGGATTCCGCTGCCGGGAATCGGGTCGATCGAGCCGATCGCGCGGCAGGAAGGCGGCACCAACCAGGACCTGGCGGGGCCGCTCTACACCCGGCTGCGCAACTCGCTGGAAGATGTCTTTGCCGACCACAAACCGCTGGTGTACGCCGCCGGCCACGACCATGACCTGCAGGTTCTCAAAGGCGATCATGCGAAGGTGGTGCTGGTCAGTGGGACCGGCATCTACGGACACGTGAGCCCGGTGGACTATCGCCCCAACACCCATTTCGCCGCCTCGGTAAGCGGATTCATGCGGATAGACGTGCTGCGGGATGGCAAGGTCCGGCTGGGCGTTATCACCGTCAATGTCCTGGGGGAGACTGACGAAGCGTTTTCGATGTACCTGGAGTAGTCCCCTCTTCTGCGTGCAAGCGCGACGGGTAGCGGAAACCATGTGCACCTATAAAGTCTGGATTGGCCGGGTCGGGATCATCGCTCTGCTGCTCGGGCTGGCCGGGAGACCGGCGGCGGCCCAGATGAATCCCGCTCCCATCCCCGGCGTGGACAGCGTCCTCGTGGCGCCCGGGGCCCAGTACGCCGCCGGAAGCCTGCACCAGTTCTTCTTCGGCGCCAGCTACCGGGACCTCTGGAAGACCCCCATCCGGGTGCCGGTCCTCGACCTGGCGCGGTTCGCCGGGGGGCTCACCCCGGTGAAGGAGAGCGGCGGCAAGCAAACCAGGTCCCTCCGGCTGGTTGACCCCACCGGCCAGGAATGGGTGTTCCGCTCGGTGGACAAGGACAACGTGTCGATGCCGCCGCGGTTCGAAGGCACCGTGGTCGAGGACATCATGCGGGACCAGATCAGCTCGTCCCACCCGGCGGCCGCCATTGTAGCGGACCCGCTCCAGGAGGCCGCCGGTGTGCTCCACCCCCACCCCCGCTATGCCGTCATGCCCGACGATCCGCGGCTCGCAGAGTTCCGCGAAGATTTCGCGGGCCGGCTGGGCATGATCGAGGAGTACCCCAACGACCCCGATGGCGGCCGCCGCGGGTTCGCCGGGGCGGTGGATATCATCGACAGCGAAGATCTCCTTGAGAAGATGAACGAGGAGCCGGGGACCCGGGTGGATACCCGGGCACTGCTCGCCGCACGGTTGATGGACATGTTCATGAATGACTGGGACCGGCACCACGGCCAGTGGAAGTGGCTCCGCACGAGCGAGAGCGATGCCAGCCCCTGGATCCCCATCGCGAGGGACCGGGACAAGGCGTTCATCTCCTACACCGGGCTGGTGCCCGGGCTGGCTCGCATGGCGGCCAAAAACCTCGTCACGTTCGGGGCCACCTATCCGGGGATCACCGCTCTGACCTCGAACAGCATGGCGTTCGACCGGCGAATGCTGTCAGGACTGGAGCGGCCGGTGTGGGATTCGGTCGCCCGGGCCCTGGTCGCCCGGCTGACGGACGACGTCATCGAACGGGCAGCCAACCGGCTGCCCCCGGAGTACCAGCACAGCCGCCGGGACCTGGTCGCCATCCTCAAGGCACGGCGGGACGGGCTGCCCGACCTCGCCTCCCGGTTCTACCTCACGCTCGCGAGGGTGCCCGATCTCCACGCCACCGACGCGAACGATCGGGCCCGGGTGATCCTGGCCGACAGCTCGGTGCTGGTCACGCTGTCGGCGGGCCCGGGAGAAGGCCACGAGTACTTCCGCCGCCGGTTCCACCCGGCTGAGACCGAGGAGATCCGGATCTACCTCCATGACGGCGATGACCAGGCGCTCTCGAGCGGGCAGGCCAGTTCCACGATTCCAGTCCGTATCGTCGGCGGAAACGGCACCAACGTCCTGGTGGACTCGGCGGTGGTTGCCGGCCACCGGCAGCGCCTTCATCTCTATGATGTCGGCACGGTCAGCGGCATCCAGGCCGGGGGCGACACCATGTTCGACCGCCGCCCATGGCATCGCCAGCGGGGAAAGATGGTGCCCCCTGGCCGGGACCGGGGGAGCAAGCTGGGCCCTATCTTCGGTTTCGGCGTGCACGGGGACTACGGAGTGCTTCCCCGGGTCGGGCTCAGTCATTACAGCTACGGTTTTGGGAAACGGCCTTATGCCCGCCGGGTCGCCGCGTCCCTCGAGTACGCCACCCGGATTGACGGCTGGCGCGTGGAGCTGCTGGTGGACCAGCGCCGGGAGCATTCGAAGCTCCACTGGCTCGTGAACGGGGGGTGGTCCGAACTGGAAGTCATCCGGTTCCACGGGTTCGGGAACCGGTCCGCCGGCCCCTCCGACAGTGAGTTCTTCGAGGTGGACCAGAATGAGTGGCGTGGCCAGGTGGCCGCGGGCTGGTACCTCGGGCCCAAGAGCGGGCTGACCTTCGGCCCGCTCATCAAGCACGTCACCACCAATGGGAGCGCCAGCCGGTTCATCGGCGTCAGCCAGCCCTACGGATCGGGAGACTTTGGCGAGGCTGGCCTGGAGCTGGCCCTGCATCACGACGTCCGCGACCAGCCGAAGAATCCTCGGGAGGGCCTGTTGCTGGACCTGGCCGCATCGTATTACCCGGCGCTGTGGGACGTCGGGAGTCCCTTTGGATCGTTCTCGGCCAGTGCCGCCACCTACTTCACCCTCCCGGTCCCATTGCACCCGGTCCTGGCATTCCGGGGCAGCGGCAAGAAGCTCGTCGGCGATTTCCCGTACTTCGAATCCGCGTTCATCGGGGGTGGTGGAAGCCTGCGGAGCCTGGAGGCCCAGCGCTACGCCGGCGATGCCTCCCTGGCGGGCACCGCTGAACTGCGGGTGCCTCTTCTCAGCTTCTCGTTCATCCTGCCGCTGGACCTGGGCGTCTTTGGGCTGGCGGAAACCGGCAGGGTCTATTTGGATGGGGAATCACCGGGCGGGTGGCACGGCGGGTTCGGCGGCGGGTTCTGGATCGGGGTCATCGATCCCAGCTCAGCGTTGAGCTTTACCTTCACCAACAACCGGGAACGGACGGGAGTGTTCATCAAGGCGGGGCTGTCATTCTGATGGGCGCCGAATGAAGCCCGACGACGCCAATGGCTCCCTGCCGCCGGACCGCCGGCCGATCCGGGTGCTGGTCATTGCGGGGTCCAACCGCCGGCAATGGGACTGCCCGGGAGTGGACTCCAAGGCCAGGGCGTTGATGTTCCGGATGGCGGACCGGCTCCCCGCCGAATGGGAAATTGACTTCGAGGACCTCGGCAACATCTACAAGCGGGAGCAGATCCAGACCTGCAACGCCTGCGTCTCCACCTCCATGGCCCTCTGCGTCTGGCCCTGTAACTGCTATGAGAAACACAGCCGGGCCCAGCCTGACCTGATGTGGAACCTCGATCTCTACGCCAGGCTCGACCTCGCCGACGCCTGGGCCATCATCGGGCCGGTCAACTGGTACGCACCGACCAGCAACCTCAAGGCGATGTTCGACCGACTGGTGTGCATGAGCGGCGGGAATCCCCGGGAGGACCTTATCGGCCACAAGGATCCGGAGCAGGCCATCGCCCTGGAGCATAGCCCCGAGTGGGAAACCTTGAGCCGCAACCACCTGGAGGGCCGCTCGGCGGGCTTCTTCTGTTATGGCGATGGCGGGGGCGATGAGCTGGACGAGGAGGGCCGCCCTCGCACGCTGGAGCATCCCGAGTGGTTCGACCCATCGGAGGAGCCCTTCGACGATATGCGGGAGAGCCATGCATCTCTCGTCTGGCAGTGCCGATACAGCGGCATCGAGGTGCCGGACCAGCTATGGCGATACTGCGAGTTCGGCCGTGGGAAGAAGTACAGCGACAACCAGGCCGAGGACATGGCCGTGCACGGCGTATACCCGGCATTTGACGCCTGGGTGGACGCCTTCGCCGACCACGTCCGGGACAAGGGAGCGGTTTCCCCCGGTCTCCACCGGGCGTATGGCTATCGCCCTCCGGGACACCGGGTGGCTGACCTCAAGACCAAGTGGCGGGGGTTGAAGATGGCGTTGGGCGTGATGCCAGCCGACACGATCCCGGCCATCCAGGACCGGCAGGGGCTCAATCGCGACCGTCGGATTCTCTACAAGCGGGGAGAAGGAAAACGCTTGCGGGATTGAGGCGGTCGGGAGGAATGCCGAAGGCATGTGAGCAAACCAGGTACGCCGGGGCGGCCCTTGGCCCTCTGGCCCTCTGGCCCTCTGGCCCCCTGTAGAGGCCTCCGCCCCCTATAGAGGGAATATCGGTCCGATCCAGCGGAGAGCCGGCATTGGAAAACCGCGATCCGGTCCATATACGCGCGATGCGCTGCCGACGGCGAGAGCTGGCCCCCATGCCCCCTGGCCCCCTTACATTCTGACTCTCTGACGCAGTGGTTTTCCCCCTGGGCCCCAGACCCTCTGACCCTCTTGGGTGCCGTGCCGACACTTCCGCTCGCCATCATTCATCTCGATGAGTCCTGCCTCGGCAACGGCCGGGAAGGCGACAACCCCGGGGGCGCCGCCGGGCTGATCGAGGTCCGCACCAGTTCCGGGATCCAGCGCCGAGACTTCACGCTGTGCGAACCCGCGACCACGAATAACCGGATGGCGCTGGCCGGCGCCTCCCGGGCCCTCGAGATCCTGGCTGGAAAGGACCGGAGAATGCGGGTGCTGATGGTGTCCGATTCCCAGTACCTGGTCAAGGGTATCAGCGAGTGGGTCCCGGGATGGATCCGGCGCAACTGGACCCGGAAAGGCGGCCCCATCGAAAACCTCGAACTCTGGCGCCGTCTGGTCGGGGCAGAACGGAAACACCAGGTGACCTGGTCATGGGTGCGGGGGCACGCCGGACACCCGAGGAACGAATATGCCAACGACCTCGCCATCGAGGCCGCCCGGACCCAGGTTGCGCACCCCGAGGCAATCGAATCCGGGTACCTCGCCTGGGTGGAGGGACAGCGCGCGAAACGCCGCTATCTCGACTATGACCCCGACCTGGCCTTTCGAGAGTCCGAGCAGCAACTCCTCGCTCGCTAGCCCCCTACCCGGATCGCCAGCCGGCCAGTCGTCGCGTCGGCTGGTGCGGTGTAGAGTTGGGCCGTGATTCCAATGCCGGGCCGGGGCGCCCAGGTCACCCCGCCAAAGATGACCATCCGTTCCAGGTCCACCTCGACCTTCCGGTCGTCGAGCTGCCCAAACTGGTTGACGAAATTCACCTGGAACCGGGGGCGCAGCAGGTTGATACCGGCGCCCGCAAAGGGCCGGAACCGGCCGTCGGCGGTGGACCAGGTCCCGGTGACGTCGGCCCCCAGCGCGTTGGGTCGGTACCGGTCGTTCGACTCGGTCCCGTTGAAGCACTCGCTGACCGGATCGCGAAGCGCCTCCTGGTCGCAGGTGATCGGCGCGTCGATCTTCCCGGTGGTCGCGTGGAGCCGAACTCCCACCCGCATGGTCCGCCCAACCCGAAAAGCCCGCCCCAGCGCCAGCCCCACGAGGTTCGGCGTTGCGCCATTCATGCTGATCGGGGGGATATAGCTGGCCTCCAGAACGAGGCCGGCCGGCAGTCCCAGGCTGACCCGCGGGCGCGGCAACACCGGCGCAAAATCGGTATTCTCCGGACCCTTGCCGGGCCGGCAGACGGTGGGCGTGGCGGTTTCGTCGTCGATGTCGGGGAGATAGCTCCCTTCCAGCGCCAGTCGGAGCGACCAGGGTGGCAGGAAATCGGGAGCTTCCGCAGGGCCGAAGGCCAACGGAACGGCGAAGATCGCGAAGACCTTGGCCTCGTTGGAGTCGTCAGGCGGAAAACAGTCACCCTGGGCCGCGGCGGCGGACGGCAGGGCGAGGAGAACCAACCAGAACAGGCGCGTCACGATTCCACTCCTTGCTTGACGGTGGAACTCTGTCGAGATTCCTTTCCTTCAATACCTTCACGTCCTTCAACTCTCTCAATTCTGTCAATTGGATTGACTGATCTCGAGCGTTTCTTTCGCCGCCTGGTGGACAACCTGATCGCCATCGATCCGGCGCGGTTGCACCGTCCCATCGAGCTGGGGGACATCGTGCAGACCGTCGTGCCGTACCGCACCAACCGACGGGCGCTCGAGCTGGAGAGCAACGAAGACTACGACATGGTACTGCTTCGGCTCTGTGCCGGGGAGGGGGGGTTCGTCCGAACCGATCCCGAGGATCTGCAGGAGTCCTTCCAGGCCCAGGCCTCCAGCCCTAATCCCGACTTCGACATTCTCCAGCGTTTGTCCTCCGCCAGCCTGGTGCTCGCCACGGAGCAGTTGGCCTATGCCCTGGGGCCCGAGCCGGGCGCCTCCTATGCCCCGCCCGACGACGAGGACCTGGACACCGAGCCGGAGCCCCGCGCAATCACGCCTTCCTTTGACGCGGTTCGCTGGCCCCGCCCTACTATTGAACCGGTCGTCCCCTACGACCTGGCCGACGAGGACGCGGCGGCACCGGCCATCCGGCCAGCCGAACGCGCCGGCCGCTGCAGCTATTGCGGGGGCTCACTTCCCTCCGGCCGGCCGGTCAACTTCTGCCCCCACTGCGGGGAGAGCCAGTCCTACGTCCGCTGCCCTTCCTGCCAGGCCGAGGTAGAACTGGGCTGGAAACATTGCGTGTCCTGCGGAAATCCGGTCGTCGAAAGCTGAACCAGCTCATGCACCATCAGGTAGCGGTGATCGCCGGGGACGGGATCGGCCCCGAGGTTGTCGCGGCCTCGCTCGAGGTCATCGAGCGGGCCGCGACACTGGAAGGCGCTCAGCTCCGGTTTGAGCACCTCCCCTATTCCGCCGAGCACTACCTCCGCACCGGGGTCACCCTTCCGGAGGACGCCTTCCGTCACCTCCGCGACGACGTTGACGCCATCTTCCTCGGCGCGCTGGGAGATCCCCGGGTGCCGGACAACGAGCACGCCCGGGACATCCTCCTGGGCCTGCGCTTTCGCCTGGATCTTTATATCAACTTCAGGCCGGTCACCCTGCTGCACCCCCGGCTGCTGGCGCTGCGGACGGACCGCCGGACGGCCGGGCAGGCGGAGGGCAGGCAGGTGGACTTCGTTGTTTTTCGGGAGAACACGGAGGGACAGTACCAGGGCTTCGGCCGCACCGAGAATGCCGGCACGCCGGACGAGAAACATGTCTCGGAAGAGATTCACAGCGTGAAGGGCGTTCGCCGGATCATCGAGGCCGCCTTTGCCTGGGCCCAGGCCCAGGGCCGGGACCGCATTACCCTCTGCGACAAATCCAACGCGGTACCCTTCCACAAGGTCTGGAGCCGGCTGTTCGCGGAAGTGGGAGAGAGGTTCCCCGCGATCACGCGGGAACACCGCTACGTGGATGCGCTGGCCATGGAACTGGTCCGGGAGCCGGAACGATTTCAGGTGATCGTGACCAACAACCTCTATGGCGACATTCTATCCGACCTCGGCGCCGGTCTCATCGGGGGACTGGGGATGTCGGCCAGCGGCAACCTTCACCCGGGTCGCGCCGGCCTCTTCGAACCGGTGCACGGCTCGGCCCCTCCCCTGGCCGGAAAGAACGTCGCCAACCCGATGGCCGCGGTGCTGACCGGCGGGCTCCTGCTGGAGTCCCTGGGGTATCCCGCGGCCGCGAAGCGCCTGGAACAGGCGGTGCGCTCGGTGCTGGCGGACGGTCCGACCACCCCGGACATAGGGGGAACTTCGGGGACCCGGGAAGTCGCCGGGGCGATCCTCGCGGCCCTGCAGGAAACCTGACCCTTTTCCAGGAGGATTTGTGCGCGCAAGTATTGTGGCGCTAACAGCCCTGGTCGCCTTTGTGCCGGGCGCGGCCGCGTCCGCCCAGGCCGCCCCAGGCCCTGACACGGTCATCGTGGAACGAGACTATGCCGACACCCTGCAGACGTCCCGGGTCACCCTGCTCCGCCGCTCGGTGTACCGGGTCGAACTCAGTCAGCCCGAGGCGACCCCCACATTCATGCCGGTGCGCAAGGGCGTCTACCCACCGACGGCTCTGCTGATTCTCGAACGCGGCGGGCTGGGCGGGCCTGTCTATGAAGTGCACATTGACCGGGACGGTGAGTACGATCTGAAGGTCCGGGGCCTCAGGCCGGGCCGGTCCGTGCGGGTCAGGCTCACCACCGACGTGGGTACCACCCAGATGCGTCAGGCCCGGCAGGATGCCCCGGGCTGGTCCATCGGTGCGCGCGGCGAGGTCGGCCGCCATTCGGGGTACCTTACCGGCGCAGCGCCTGACAGTCCGGAGCCCGGCATGGCCTACTCCGGCTGCCTGGTGATCAGCAACGGGACATTCATGGACCTCTGCCTGGGCGGGGGCATGGATGCGCGGGGCGAAAGCAAGACTCGAATCGCCTGGATCTTCGCTGAAATACACTTCAAGGCTATTTCGCTGGGTACCCGGCGCCACCTCACCGAGCTCGGCATCCTGGGCCGGGTCGCGCAGGGAAGTGCCGGATCGGATGTCTCGCGCGATCCGAGCTATTACGGGTTTGGTGTGTTCGGACAGCAATGGATTGCGCGGTCGCCCAACGGCCGCGGGGTGAGCCTGCTGGCGTCCGCCCAGTACGGCCAGTTGGGCAACATCACTCTCAAGGACCAGCACACCACGGTCATCCGGGCCGGCGTCCAGTGGCTGCCATGACTTCCCGCTGTGCGTCCGTCTCCCCAGCGGGTCGTCCCCTCTCATGTTTCCGGCTCTGCCGCGGGTAACGGCAGGACGCGTCCTTTGCACGAGAGGTCCCATGAAATACTCCATGCTGGCAGCGGCGGCGCTGCTGCTTCCCCCCCAGGCGCTGATGGTCCAGGCCTGCGACACCTCCGCTCAGGGTATGCTCGATGTCGCCTCCGAAAGTGAAACCTGGTGTCACCCCTGGCCTGGCTGCACCAGCTGGACCAGCGGGGACACCATCAAGGTGGCCAGCCACAAGCGCAAGTCCCGGACGGCCAAGGCGGACAGCGCGGATGTCCTGGTGGGTGCGTTCGACCTATCGTCGACTGGCGAGTTTGTCCGGGTGGAACTCCGGGCCGGCGCGACTTACCGGGTGGAGTTTACCGCGCAGACCGGCAACCTCCAGGTCCGGCCCCGCCTCAGCTATGACCAGTCAATCCTGCCGCTTACCGTCGAGGATATTCCGCGGGCCAGCGGCACCCGGGCCATCGCGATCGTTCCCCGGCAGCACGGCGAGTACGATTTTCGCGCCACCGGCCTGACCGGGTATGGCGCGAGACTGGTCATCTTCCGGGAAGCGCACTGAAGGACGGCAGGAAAACGCGGCAGGCCGATGAAGGATTCGGGCGAAGGCTCCTTGATCGTCCTGCCGTCGATGCCCGCCGCCCAGCCCCCCGCTCTTCATTACCGCCCCCGCCCTACCGCCCCGCTTATATTCCCAGGTTCTCATTTACCTAACCCAGGAATTCGAGCGGGCTATGAAGACACAAGGCCAGGCGAAGGACGTTCTCTTTCTATCCGGCGCCAGGACTGGTTTCGGCAGCTTCGGGGGGACCCTTAAAGACTTTACTGCCACGGACTTGGGCGCGATCGCGGCGAAGGCCGCCTTGGAGCGCGCCGGGGCCCGGGCCATCGACCACGTGGTCTTCGGCAATGCTCTGCAGACCTCGGCAGACGCCATCTATCTCGCCCGCCACGTGGCCCTGCGGGCGGGCCTGCCCGTCGAAACGCCGGCCGTAACGGTGAACCGGCTCTGCGGAAGCGGCTTTGAATCAATCATCCAGGGCGCCCAGCAGATCCTGCTCGACGAATCGCGGGTGGTACTGGCAGGAGGGGCGGAATCCATGAGCCAGGCCCCTCACGTGGTACGCGGCGCCCGGTGGGGGCTTCGGCTTGGTCCGGCGCCGCCGTTCGAGGACCTCCTCTGGGAATCTCTCAAGGATCCGCAGTGCGGGTTCTCCATGGCCGAGACCGCCGAGAACCTGGCGGAGAAATACGGAATTCCGCGGCTGGATGTCGATGCCTATGCCCTGGCCAGCCAGCAACGCGCGAAGGACGGGTGGGCATCCGGCGCCTATGCCGACGAAATTACCCCGGTGCCCATTCCCAACCGGAAGACCCGAACGACGGACGACTGGGGAGCTGACGAGCACATGCGTCCCAACACCACTCCAGAGGCGCTGGCCAAGCTACCGCCCTATTTCAAGAAGGACGGCGTAGTCACCGCCGGCAATGCCTCGGGCATCTGTGACGGTGCCGCCGCGGTCGTGCTGGCGGGAGAGGATGCCGTTCCGGACGGAGGGAAGCCCATTGGGCGATTGGTTTCCTGGGCCGTCGCGGGGGTGGAGCCCAGGTACATGGGGATCGGGCCGGCCCCGGCGGCGCGGAAGGCGCTTTCCAGGGCCGGAATGACGCTGGACCAGATGGACCTCGTCGAGGTGAACGAGGCCTTCGCCGCACAGTACGTGGCCGTGGAGCGGGAACTCGGTCTCGACCGGGAGCGAACCAACGTGGACGGCGGGGCCATCGCCATCGGGCACCCGCTCGCGGCCAGCGGCACCC
Source organism: uncultured Gemmatimonadales bacterium (assembly GCA_963795085.1). Taxonomy (GTDB): domain Bacteria; phylum Gemmatimonadota; class Gemmatimonadetes; order Gemmatimonadales; family GWC2-71-9; genus DASYPP01. Next base: position 79,079 of record CAWCFX010000004.1, read on the forward strand.
GCATCACGCTCCATCTGCTGATGGCACTGCGCCGCCGGGGGAAGCGGTTCGGCCTGGGCAGCGCCTGTATTGGCGGCGGCCAGGGAGCAGCGGTGATCGTGGAAGCGTTCGGGGATCAGTGATCGCGCATTGGCGATTCGCCACGGTTCATTGACCGTTGGCCAATCGCTAATCACGCAAGGGAGGAATCATGGAGGTCCTGCTGGGCGTACTCGGGGCTCTCGTCGCGTATTCCTTCGCGAGCCTGCGGGTGATCAAGCAGTATGAGCGCGCGGTCACCTTCTTCCTGGGGCGTTTTTCGGGCACCAAGGGGCCGGGTGTGGTCTTCATTCCGTTCCTGCTGGCCACCCAGCGCCGGGTCTCGCTTCGCATCATGGCCCTGGACATCCCGCCCCAGGACGTCATCACCCGCGACAACGTCTCGGTCAAGGTGAACGCGGTGCTGTACATGAAGGTCAGCACACCGGAGAAGGCGATTATCGAAATCGAAGACTACCGCTACGCGACCAGCCAGTTGGCCCAGACTACGCTCCGCTCGGTGCTCGGGGAAGTAGAGCTGGACGAGCTGCTCGCCGACCGTGAAAAGATCAACGGTATCCTCAAGCGTATCATCGACGAGCGCACCGATGCCTGGGGTATCGAAGTGTCGGCGGTGGAAGTCAAGGACGTGGACCTGCCCTCCGAGATGAAGCGGGCCATGGCGCGGCAGGCCGAGGCCGAACGGGAGCGGCGGGCCAAGGTGATCGCCGCGCAGGGCGAGTTCCAGGCCTCGGAGACGCTCGCCGATGCCGCCCGGGTGCTCTCGGCCCAGCCGGTGGCGATCCAGCTGCGCTACCTGCAGACGGTCACCGAGATCGCCGCCGAAAACAACTCGACCACCCTGTTTCCCATCCCCATCGAACTGTTCCGGCCCTTTCTGACCGCCGCCGAAAACCGGGCCGCCGGGAACCTGCCGGCCCAGCCGCCGGCCCAGCCACCCTCCCAGATCGAGGCTCCCGACCCTTCGCTCGCGCTGCCGGCGTTCAAGATGGGTGAGCCGGTGCGGCGGAAGGAGTAGCAGCCGTGACCAGCAACCGGCCGGCCCGAATCGACAAGGCAGCGCTGGAGCGGATCATCCAGCGCGCGTCCGAACTGCAGACCGGTTCCCACGACGTCGGCGACAACCTCACCGCCGACGAAGTTCTCAAACTGGGCCGCGACGTCGGCCTCGACGAGGGCTATCTCCAGCAGGCCATCCTGGAAGAAACCAACCGGGCCGAGCTCCCCGACGAGAGCGGGCTCTGGAACCGGGTGGTCGGACCCGGCATGGTCAGTTCTCAGCGGGTGGTCCAGGGCGAGGTCGAAGAAGTGACCGCCCGGCTGATTCGGTGGATCGAAGAGAACGAGCTGTTCATCGTGCAGCGGCAGCTGCATGGGCGGGTGTCGTGGGAACCGCTGGGCGGATTCCAGGCGGCGATCCGCCGGTCCACCGCGATGCTGGGCGGCGGCAAGCGGCCCTTCATGCTCGCCAGCGCCGATGGGGTGTCGGCCACGATGGTTCGACTGGAGCCGGGCTACTGCAACGTGGTGCTCACCGCGACGCTCCGAAAGACGCGCTCGGGTTACGTCGGCGGCTCCGCAGCGGTGGTTACGGTGTCCGGCCTCGCTGCGGCGGCCATCGCCGCCATGTCACCATTTCTCCTGTTTGCGCTGGCGCCTATCACCGTTGGTCTGGGAATCGGATGGGTGATCGCCCGCCAGTATCGCCCGGTGGCTGAGCGGGTCATGCTGGGCCTCGAGTGCGCGCTGGACCAGCTGGAGCGGGGGACGGTCAAGCCGAAACACCTGCTCCCGGAAAAGACCCAGGGTCTCTTCGGAATCATCGCCGACGAAGTGAAAAAGGCGATCAAGCCCGACAATCGCCTGTCTCAATAATCCATTCCAAAGGACGTTTTGCATGGCCGAGATCAAGAAGGTGGGAGTGCTGGGATGTGGACTGATGGGCAGCGGCATCGCCCAGGTCTCGGCTGCGGCCGGCTATCCCACCATCGTCCGGGAAGTGGCCCAGCCGCTGCTCGATAAGGGCAAGGCCAGCATCACCAAGTCGCTGGACAAGTTCGTGGAAAAGGGGAAGCTCCCCCAGGCCGAGCGGGACGCGGCGCTGGGACGGCTCTCCTTCGTGACCGACCTGGCCGCCCTCCAGGGATGCGACATCATCATCGAGGCGGTCACCGAGGATCTCGAGCTCAAGAACGGCATGTGGAAGGAACTGGACGGGATCTGTCCCGCCCATGCCATCTTCGCCTCCAATACGTCCAGTTTGACCATCGCGGCCATGGCGGCGGCCACCCGGCGGGCCGACCGGTTCGTGGGACTCCATTTCTTCAACCCGGTCCCCCTGATGCAACTGGTGGAGGTGGTCCGGACCGTGACCACCAGCCCCGACACATTCGAGAAGGCGCTCAACTTCGGCCGCAGCCTCGGCAAGGAGGCGGTGGCCGCCAAGGATAACTCGGGGTTCATCGTCAACCTCCTGCTGGTTCCCTACCTGCTGGATGCAATCCGTTCGCTGGAGCGGGGCGTAGGAAGTACGCTGGACATTGATAATGCGATGAAGCTGGGCTGCGGCTACCCCATGGGACCGTTTACCCTGCTCGATTTTGTGGGCAACGACACGACCTACAAGATCGCCGAGATCATGTTCGAGGAGTACCGGGAAACGCGGTACGCCCCGCCCCCCCTGCTCAGGCGCATGGTGCTGGCGGGGATGTACGGGCGGAAAAGCGGAAAAGGATTCTACGACTACTCGAACAACCCGCCCACCCCGGTGAACCTGGGGCTATGAGCCGGCGGGCGGCGGAGGTCACGTGCGGCACCTCGTGGCGCCGGCCGCGAGCTTCCCGGCGGATCCTGGTGGGCGTCGGCCTGGCCTTGCTGGGCTGCCAGGCCAGCACCACCCGGCCGGTGTTCGGGCCAGTCTCGGGCGCACCCCGGGTGGTGCTCCAGATGGAAGTGGCCCGCGCCACCACCATCCTGGCGAGCGCGCTCCGGGCCGATAGCCTGCCGGTCGCGGCGCTGGAGCCGCGAGACGGATTCCTGGAGACGCCGTGGTTCGACAGCGCCACCAGCCGGCCCACCGGCCGGCGCCCCCTGGGACAGGGCGTGGTCCTGGTGCGCGGGTGGGTCGACCCGGATCGGCCGGGGTTCAGCCGGGTAACTGTAGAAACGGTCTTCCGCGATGTTGCGGACCCATCGCTCCCCGGGAGGGAACTCGACCGGGAAGTACCCCCAGATCACCCCGTATCCGTCCGGGTTCGCGCCGTGCTGGATACATTGAGGAAACGCTATGGCGAGCCTGATCGATCTGGATAGCACATACCTGCCCGTAGGCCAGATGCGGCAGATTACCGCGGTAACGGCGTTCTATGGCACCACCATCGAGTGCGAGATGTCGCTGGAATCCCATTGGGTGTACCCGATCCACTTCCCCGACGATCCGATCCTCCCGGCCAGCCTGATGCTCGAGGCCGCCGGCCAGGTGACCGCCCTCTGGGCCTGGCTCAGCGGCCAGCGGGGCAAGCCCCGGATGGTCAAGGCCTCGGGCGACTTCCGCGCCCCCTGCGGCCCCAGCGACGGCGTGCTCACCTTCCGCGCCACGATTCGCAAGAAGCGGTTTCTGAATTTCGGATCGATATCGGTCCTGATTAACGGGGCCGAGATTGCCACGATCGAGAACTGTATCGCGGTGGTGTAACCTCTCCATCCGCCCTTCGCCGCCGCCATTCGCTGCATGCCGGAGGCGGTCCACTGCACGACGCTTCATCCGGCCCCTCGGCACCGGTACCTTTTCCTCATGAACGATCGTTTCGCCCGGGCCGAACGAATCCCCCGGATCGCGGTGGCCGGCGGGCTCGGCCTGGCCCTCATTCTCGGGGTCATCGGGCTCGGCAACGGCCGGAAACTGGCTGCCCAGTTCTACCTGCGTGACCTTACGGTCTTCAAGGTGATGTTTACGGCCATTCTCACGGCCTTGCTGGGACTCTTCTGGCTGGGACAGGCGGGACTCCTGGACCTGTCCCGCATTCCGCTGACCCCGACCTACCTGCTGCCCCAACTGGTGGGCGGTCTCCTCTTTGGTGCCGGATTCGTCATCGGCGGTTATTGCCCGGGAACCTCCTGTGTTGCCATCGCGAGCGGAAAACTCGATGCGCTGGGCGTATTCGGCGGCATGATGGCCGGCATTTTCCTGTATGGCGAGATCTACCCCTGGATTCGGGGGTTTGCCGATACCACGCCCATGGGACGAGTGAGTCTCCCCCAAGTGTTCTCGCTGCGTCCCGGTATAGTGGTGGGTGTCGTGACCCTGATCGCCCTCGGCGGTTTTGCCCTCGCGACCCGAATCGAGCGGCGCCGGGGCAATCAACTCGTGGGCCCCGAATGACCGGCCGGTTCCTGGGCCTGGCCGCGTTGCTCATGGGTGGGGCAGCGGTGCTGATGCCCGACCAACCCGCTGGATCGACGCGCACGGAGCCGGCGCCCGCGGCCTCTCCCCCTGCGATCCGGCCTGAAGACCTTGCGGTTCGGAAGATGGATGGGGAATCGATGGGTTGATCCTGGTCGACCTGCGGCCGGCGGACGCATATGACGCCTATCATATCCCCGGCGCCGTTCAGTCTGTCCCTCGAAACCTTGATGCTAACCTCCGGGATGAAAGCCTCATCGTCCTCTATGACCAGGCAGAAGAAATCGCCCCCCGGGTCGGGCAGCAGCTCCGAAACCGCGGCCACGTACAAGTACGATTCCTGGCCGGTGGAATGACCGCCTGGAGCGAGGAAGTTCTGCATCCCACACTGCCGCCCGGGCTGGACCGGGACGCGGAACGAGTCTTCCTGGATAAGACGGAACGGAGTCGCTACTTCGGTGGTGCACCGGCGGCTGCTCCACCAGCACCTGCCGCCAGGCAGTCTGGAGCCTCCAGCCGGCCCGGCACCCCCATACCGGAAGAAGTCACCCCCAGGCCCGGCGGCTGCCTGTACTAGAGGTGGCATCGCCGGGTGCCGCCGCTCAGCGCCGGGGCGACGCCGCGGCGTTATCCATATCCGCCGCGATCAGCCAGCGGCCGTCCGGCCCGAGTTTCAGCGCCAGCAGGAACTTACCTCCTGGCCCGGATGCACCGGGGTAGGTGTATCCCCCGACGATATATCCCACCGAGTCGGAGACTTCCCAGGCGAAGGCCCGCAGCCGCAGGTCGCCCGCCGGGCCGGTAACCAGGCCGGCGATTGCCTCCCTCCCCCGGAGCGGAAGCCGGCCATTGTTGAGGGCAAAACCAGTGGGCGTAAACAGCGCGGCCAGCGCCCCGCCGTCGCCCGCCTTCCAGGCGGTCTCGTAGTCCCGAAGCACCCTCTCCAGGGCGGGGGGAAGGGCAACCGGTTCGAGGCCGAGAGGATCGGCCGTCTGCGCGGCAGCCGGGAAGGCAGCGATTCCAAGACAGCCGGCAATCAGGAGAACCCGAACCCATCGCATGAAGACCTCCGGAGGCAGTTATAGGCACTGCAGGTTGATCAAGGATTTCGCGCTGGGATCTTCGGTCGCAGAATGTTCTTTCACGGCCATGTGAGGCCGCACTCACTGTTCGGATGTCGGGGTTGTTCCGGGGAGAGCGTACGGCAGCGCGCTTGGTCAGGCCACGTAGGATTTCACCCACTCCTCCAGCTTGGGCAGGTCGAGGAGTGCATCCTTGCAGGGACCGGCGGGCAGGGTCATGGTCAGCCCGAGGACCGGGATCTTGCCGGCGACATCGTGGAGGCCGCTCACCATGTCGCGTTCGCAGGCCACCGCCACCACCGCGCGGGGCCGGCGCTCCCGGATCACCCGCCGGGCCAGTTGCCCCCGGGTGGCCACGAAGACGGGCACATCATAGCGCCCCGCGATCTCCAGCACGCCGTTCAGAGTCTCCTTTGACAGGCACCGGGGAATGAGCAATAGCAGCTCGCCCTTGCCCACCTTGCGGCCCCGCTCCAGCGCCAGGGCATTATAGACTTTCACGGCGGCATTTTCGACCCAGTCCCGCCTGCCGAAGACCTGTGCCAGCCGGGAAGTCAGCCGCATGAGCCGAAGGAAGGGTCCCCGCTCCGCCAGCTTCTCCGGCAGCAGCGGCCGCCGGAGCGCCCAGCTGACCGTGATGAGGCCCCACCAGAGCCAGGAAAGCCCGGAGAGGATCGCCAGGCTCGTCCACAGCAGCGCAGGGATGGAAGTATGCAGCAGGGCCAGCCGGGGAGCTAGCAGGTAGGTCAGGGCGGCGAGAATGCCCAGCCCGACCGCCAGACCGCCGGCCGACCACGCCATGAACAGCGCCGGGGGCGAGTCGAAGTTGCCCTGGTTGGGCAGCTCATTGCCGTCCCACTCGTCCCACTCGTGGCCGAGGCGGCGGTCAACTTCGATATGGATGAGCTGGGCCCGGGGGGCGGGAGTTGCCATGGCTGGAAGATAGGCGCGGGGACAGGGGGTGTCACGGTGGGGGTCCAATTCGCTTACAATCCCTGATCCCCCACCAGGAAGACTCATGAGCGCTTCACTCTTTATCAGTACCGACGACCTGCTGGAACACTGGCAGGGCCACCGCCGCCTAACCCGGCGCTTCATCGACATTTACCCCGAGGACAGGATGGCCACCTACGCCATCGGGGGAATGCGCCCCTTTTCCGCCTACGTCCTGGAGTTTCTCGGCATGGGTACTCCAACCCTCCAGGGATTGGCCACTGGGAACTGGGACACCTCCCGGCGAGAGACCCCGACGACCACCCGGGCGGAGCTGCTCCGCATGTGGGACGAGGAGACCGTAAACATCAACCGGCTGTGGCAGGAAGTACCGCCGGAAGCCTTTCAGCGGACCCACGTCGCCTTTGGCCAATGGAAGATGGCCGGCCACGCCCTGGTCATGTACGTGATCGACAACGAGATCCATCACCGGGCCCAGGCCTCCGTCTATCTCCGATCGCTGGGGATTGAGCCGCCATTCTTTCCCGACCGAAGCTGAGAGGGCGCTACCGCCTCCCCTCTCACCGCCTTGAACATGGGCGCAGACGCCACGACCGCCTCGTTCCGGCCCTGGGCCCGCCGGTCCGGTGCCTCCAGCAGGCTAAGCTCGGCATCGCACACCTGGGGGATTCGACCACGGCCCCTGGCAGTCCCGGGGTCCGCGCCCAACTCGCTATTTTTCCCGTCATGATCCCCGCCCCCCCGATCCGCGGTGAGTATCGCGACGATTCCCGTGCCCGGGCCCTCTACTCCGAGGGTGCCGGGATCTATCGAATCATCCCCCGGGGTGTCGCCTTCCCGGCGGACGAAGCGGATGTCGTGGCCCTGGTCCGGTGGGCCGGCGCGCACGGTGTCCCCCTCGTGCCGCGCGGCGCCGGCAGCGCGGTGACCGGGAGTAACGTGGGCGCCGGCGTCATCGCGGACCTCACCCGCATGGCGCCGAAGATCCTCGAAGTGGACGCGGCCTCGGGCACCGCGCGCACCAGTGCCAACGTGCGGTGGGGAGAACTGGCCGCCGAGGCGGCATCGTATGGCCTCCGGCTGCCGCCGGACCCCTCCAGCGGACCATTCGCGACTCTGGGCGGCCTGGTCGCGACCAACGCGTCGGGGGCGATGAGCCTCCGCCACGGCAGCATGCGCCGGTGGGCGCAGGGCCTCACCTGCATCACCGGGACCGGAGAGCGGCTCATGGTTCACCGGTCCACCCGCACCCGCTTTGACCTGCCCCGCCGGTCGCTCGAGCAGGGCGCGGCCGCCATCCGGGCCCGCTTTCCGAGAACCAGCAAGAACTCCGCGGGGTATGCCCTCGACGCCTGGCTCGAGTCGGGCGATGCGATCGACCTCCTGGTCGGCTCCGAGGGGACGCTCGCGATCATCACCGAGATCAAGTGGCAACTCGCTCCGATCCCCCCCCACCGGGCCGCACTCCACGTGGTACTGGACAGCCTGGACCGGCTGCCGACGGCTGTGGCAACCCTGCTCGGCTTCGAGCCCGTCACCGTCGAGCTCCTGGACCGCACTTTTCTTGATCTCGTGCTGGCGGGGCGTGGCAGTGAGGTGGTTCCCCCCGGCACCGAGAGCCTGCTGCTCGTCGAGTTCGAGGGGTCCAGCCTGCCGGAACTCCGGGAAGTCGTCGGCGCGGCGGCCGATGCCCTGGACCGGTTCGCTATCCACACAGACCGCATCACCACTCCGGAGCGGCAGGAGGCCATCTGGCGGCTGCGCCATGCGGCAAGTCCGATCATCGCCGACCTGCCGGCTGGCCGGCGGTCGCTCCAGGTCATCGAGGACGCCTGCGTTCCGGTCGCCCGGACCGGTGAGTACATTGAGGCGGTGAGGGCGGCGTCCGAACGGCACCGGGTGCCGGTCATCATCTTTGGCCATGCCGGCGATGGCAACATCCACGTGAACCTGATCCCGGACACTGAGGCGCCGAACTGGGAACCCCGGGTGATCGCCATGCAGCGAGAGGTCACGGAACGAGTCATCCAGCTGGGAGGTACCACGACCGGCGAGCACGGCGATGGCCGGATCCGAAGCGCCGCCCTGGGGCAACTGTACGGGCCGGAGGTCACCGCCCTGTTCCGGGAGGTGAAAGCCGCGTTCGACCCCCTGGGTATTCTGAATCCGGATACCAAGCGTTTCGATGATCCCGGGGTACCGGTCTCCAACCTGAAAGCCGGAACGGGTGCCCAGCCCATCGCGCCGGACATCGCCGCCACCCTGCGGCGGATCGAGCGGGAAGGGGACTACTTCCGGGACCGGCTGAGCTTTATCCCTGGTCCGGCGTAGAAACCTGTCGCCTGTCACCTGTCACTTCTTTCATCTCACTTCTCGCAGATGCAGCCCTACCTCGACCTCGTGCGACATGTCCTCAGTTCCGGTACGGCCAAGTCGGACCGGACCGGGACGGGTACCCTGAGTGTCTTTGGCTACCAGTTGCGCTTCGACCTGGCCGAAGGCTTTCCTCTGGTCACCACCAAGAAGATCCACCTCAAGTCCATCATCCACGAGTTGCTCTGGTTCCTGAAGGGTGACACCAACGTGGCCTACCTGCGGGAGCACGGGGTGAGTATCTGGAACGAGTGGGCCGACGCGGCGGGCGAACTGGGCCCGGTCTATGGCTACCAGTGGCGGTCCTGGCCGGCGCCGGATGGGCGGCACATCGACCAGATCACCCAGGTCGTCGAGCAGATCCGGGCCAACCCGAACTCCCGCCGCCTGGTCGTCAGCGCCTGGAACGTGGCGGACATCCCGAGGATGGCCCTGGCTCCCTGCCACGCCCTCTTCCAGTTCTACGTGAGCGAGGGCCGCCTCTCCTGCCAGCTCTACCAGCGGAGCGCCGACGTGTTCCTCGGGGTTCCCTTCAACATCGCCTCCTATGCCCTCCTCACCATGATGATGGCCCAGGTGACCGGCCTTCGAGCCGGGGATTTCATTCTCACCCTCGGCGACGCCCACCTCTATTCCAACCACCTGGACGCGGCCCGCCTTCAACTGGAACGGGCGCCCCGGCCCCGCCCCGCCATGCGGCTGAGCCCGGCCCCGCAGTCCATCTTCGACTTCCGATACGAGGATTTCCGGCTGGAGAACTACGACCCCTACCCGGCCATCCCGGCGCCCATCGCGGTATGATGGTCATCGTGGTTGCCGCGGTGAGCGAGAACGGTATCATCGGCCGGAGCAACGCGCTCCCCTGGCACCTGCCCGCCGACCTGCGGCGGTTCAAGCAGCTGACCACGGGCCAGACCGTGGTAATGGGGCGCAAGACCTGGGAGTCGATCGGCCAGCCCCTCCCCAACCGCCGGTCCATCGTCATCTCCCGCACCCCCGGCTTCCGGCCCGAGGGAGCCGAGGTGGTCCCCGACTTTTCCGCCGCCCTTCTGGCCAGCCGGACCGGCGACCTCTTCGTCATCGGAGGTTCCCGGGTGTTCGAGGCGGCGCTTCCCCTCGCTGACCGGCTGGAACTGACCCGCGTCCACGCCTCGGTCCCCGGCGATGCCCACTTCCCGGCGGTGGATCTTTCCGAGTGGAAACTGGTCGCCGAGGCGCGCCATCCGGCCGACGATCGGCACGCCCACCCCTTCTCTTTTCTCACCTACGACCGCCGCCGCGGCCCCCTCAGTTTCGAAAACGCCGACGCCTTCTGAAGAATCCCGGACAAAATGTATTGTATTGTGATGGGCTTTTTCTTACTTTAGTTGTGCCATACGCATCAGACACAGCCGTCCGTTCCGGATTCACCGCTGTTCGTTCCGCCTCGCGCTGAGAGGCGACTCGTCTCAGAGGACCGTTTGGGTATCCGAATAGGACTTGCCTACAACCTCAAACCCAACGCCCCAGCCGAGACCGGGGTGAGATTTGAGGCTCCCTCCTCGCCCGAGCCTTCCTACCGTTCCCTTCGCTACGACCTCGAACAGCCCGACCTGTACGCGGAGTGGGATGAGCCCGCGACGATCGATGCGGTGGAACGTGCGCTCCGGCCATTGGGACAGATTATCCGGCTCGAAGCCGACAAGACCTTCCCCATGAAGCTCACCCGGACCCGGCCCGACTTCGTCTTCAACATCGCGGAGGGTCTCAAGGGGGTGAACCGGGAAGGACACGTCCCGGCCATCTGCGAGTTCCTCGACATCCCGTACCTCGGGTCGGACCCGCTCACCCTGGGTCTCGCCCTGCACAAGGGACGGGCCAAGGAGGTCATGCAGCACCGGGGGGTGCCGACGGCGCCTTTCAAGATGCTGCACAACCGGGGCGATGCCCGGACCTGCGACCTGCCCTTCCCGGTATTCATCAAGCCGGCCTTTGAGGGCTCCGGCAAGGGCGTCAGCGTCAAGAGTCTCTGCCATACCCGGAAGGAGTTGCTCAAGCACACCGAGTACCTCCTGGCGACCTATCATGAGCCCGTCCTGGCGGAGACCTATCTCCCCGGGGCCGAGTTCACGGTCGCCATCATGGGCAACGGAGACGGCGCCCGCTGCCTCCCCATCGTCGGCATGCGCTTCGATGAGCTGCCGGAAGGGGCGCCGCCAATCTACGGGTACGAGGCCAAGTGGATCTGGGACAGCGTCGAGGAGCCGCTCCAGATGTTCGAGTGCCCCGCCCGCATTACGCGCAAGCAGGCCCAGGCGGTCCGGGCCGCGGCGCTGGGCGCCTACCGGGCGCTGGATTGCCGCGACTGGAGCCGGATCGACGTCCGCTGTGACGCCGACGGCCGTCCTAACGTGGTGGAGATCAATCCCCTCCCCGGGATCCTCCCCGACCCGCGCGACAACTCCTGCTTCCCCAAGGCCGCCCGGGCCGCCGGGATGTCCTATGACGAGCTGATCCGCACTGCGGCGGACATCGCCTGGCAGCGGATCAGCGGCCGTGCCCTGCTGGCGGAGGTCGCCTGATGAAGGTGGCGATCCTGTTCGATCCGGGCGGAGCGCATTGGGACCAGAAGGACATCCTCGCCGCGGTGGAAGGGACCAAGATCATCCAGTCCCACCTCCGCGAGGCCGGCTACGAGGTGACCATCGTCCCTATCCGGCCTAACGACTGGCGCTACATCAACAAGATCCGCCAGGCCGACGTGGTCTTCAACCTCTGCGAAGGGCTGGACGGCCATTCCCGGTATGAGGACTGGATCGTCTCGACCCTGGAGCTTACCGGCACCCCCTATACCGGATGCCGGCCCTGGGCCACCGCCATCTGCCACCGGAAGCACGTGGCCAACACGGTCCTCTCGGCCGCCGGCATCCCGGTGCCCAAGTTCGCGGTGGCCCACCGCAACAAGGTGCCTACCGCACTGGAACTGCCGGTCATCGTGAAGCCGGCCGCCGAGGACGCCAGCCTGGGCATCGACAGCGGGGCCGTCTGCACCAGCCGGAAGAGCCTCAAGCGGCGGATCGCCCTGATGGCCGAGCAGTGGGAGAGCGTCCTGGTCCAGGAGTACGTCGCCGGCCGCGAGTTCAACGTCGGGTTCATCGGCAAGACCGTGCTTCCCATCTCCGAAATCACCTTCGACAACATGCCGGAGGGGAGCTGGCCGATCCTCACCTACAGCGGCAAGTGGGACGAGGGGAGTCCCGAAGACCTGGGATCCATCCCCCAGTGCCCGGCCCAGATCCCCGTGGAACTGGCCCGCAAGCTGGAGAAAGTCGGCCGGGACGCCTGGGAACTCATGGCCGAGTCCGAAGGGTACGGGCGGGTGGACCTTCGGGTGGACACCTCCGGGCAGCCCTTTGTCCTCGAGGTGAACCCCAACCCCGACCTCTCCCAGGAGGCTGGCCTGGCCCGGATGGCACGCGCCTACGGCTGGAGCTACAGCGAGTTGCTGCAGCAGGTGATCCGGGAGACGCTGGAGCGCGCCGCCGCACGCAAGGCGGGGCAGGCGCTGGTGGGAGTCACGGCGTGACGCTGGTATCGGCGGCGGCGGAGCTTCGTCCGGTCACCGCCGCCGACCGGCCCGCGCTGGAGGCCCTGCTCCGGGCCAACACCATCTTCGCTGGCCACGAAATCACCGTAGCCCTCGAAGTATTTGATGCCACGCTCGTCCCGGGGCAGGTGGACTATGAGTCCCTGGCCGCCGATCTCGATGGTCGGCTGGCCGGCTGGATCTGCTGGGGTCCCACGCCCTGCACCGAAGGCACTTTCGACATGTACTGGATCGCCGTGGATCCCTCGGCCCACGGCGCCGGGATCGGCTCCCTGATGGCGAGCGCAATGGAGCGCCGACTCCTGGGGCGGGCCCGCCTGGTGGTCGTAGAGACCGGCGGCCGGCCGGCCTATGACGCCACCCGGGCCTTCTACCTTGCGCGCGGGTATCGGGAGGCCGCTCGGATCCCCGATTTCTATGCGTTGGGCGATGACCAGGTGATCTTCACCAAGCGCCTGGGGTAACCGCTGAATCTTCCCGTGTAACCGCCCGGTCCCAACCGACCGGGCGATTTTTTTTCGAGTAGATTGGGCTTGTGGTGCGCTCCGCGAAAAGCCTTGGAGTTCGCCGGATCAAGACCTGGAGGTTGCGGTGAAAGCGATCCGAATCAGCACGCACGGGGGCCCGGAATCACTGCGGCTGGAGCAGCTGCCCGATCCCCGGCCCGGGGCCGGTGAAGTCCTGGTCCGGATGGAGGCGGCAGGCGTGAACTTCATCGAGATCTACCAGCGGAAGGGCCAATATCCGATGACCCTGCCGTACACGCCGGGGACGGAAGGAGCCGGGACGGTCACGGCGCTGGGCACCGGGGTCGATTCCCTGAAGGTCGGTGACCGGGTAGCCTCCCAGGCGTTCCGCGGATCCTACGCCGAGCTGGCCGTGGCCCCGGCCGACAAAGTGGTCGCCATCCCGGACGGCATCGATACCCGCTCCGCCGCCGCCGTCATGCTCCAGGGCCTCACCGCCCACTACCTCGCCACCTCCACGTTCAAGCTGTCCTCCGGGGTCTGGTGCCTGGTGCATGCCGCCGCCGGCGGTGTCGGGCTCCTGCTCTGCCAGCTCGCCCGGGAAAAGGGCGCCTGGGCCATCGGGACGGTATCGACCGAAGCCAAGGCCCAACTCGCCGAGGCGGCGGGCGCGACCGCCACCATCCGGTACACCGAGCAGGATTTCGTGGCGGAGGTCCATCGAATCACCGGCGGCCAGGGCGTCCAGGTCGTCTATGACTCGGTGGGAGCCACGACGTTCGAGGGAAGCCTGGACTGCCTCGCACCACGGGGGTTGCTGGCCCTCTTCGGCCAGTCAAGTGGGCCGGCTCCGCCGCTCGACCCCCAGGTGCTCAACCGGAAAGGCTCCCTTTTCCTTACCCGTCCCACCCTGGCCCACTACGTGGCGACCCGGGAGGAGCTGCTCGAACGGGCCGACGAACTGTTCGGCTGGATCGCAGCGGGCCGGCTGACAGTGAACATTCATGCCGACTTCCCCCTGGCCCAGGCGTCCCGGGCCCACCAGGCCCTGGAGTCCCGGGAGACCTCGGGGAAGGTCCTGCTGGTCCCATGACACTGCCGGCCGCCACCGTCCGCGCCCTGGGCCCGGGGGATGTCGCCGCCTTCATTGAAATGAGGCGATTGGGGTTGGACACGGAACCGCACGCCTTTGGGGCCTCGCCGGAGGATGACCTTGCCCTGTCGCCGGATTTTGTGCGGCGGGCCATCGGCGAATCCGGCCAGGTCATCCTCGGCGCGTTCGCGCCGCACCTGGTCGGCACGGCGGGCGTCCGCCGGCTCCGCGAAGCGAAGAGCCGGCACAAGGCCATGGTATGGGGCGTCTATGTCAGCCCCGTTTGCCGGGGGCAGGGCGTTGGCAGGCAGCTCCTTGAGCACGCCCGGCAGTGGGCCCGGGAACAGCCCGGGCTCACGCACCTGCACCTGGTGGTCAGCACGCGCACACCGGCGGCGCGGGCACTCTACGAGGCGGTCGGGTTCCGGGTGTGGGGCACCGAGCCTTCGGCGCTTTTCGTCAACGGCGAGTTTGTGGATGACGACCATATGACATGCGATCTCTCCGGGTAACTCCCACGGTGCCGCCTGCACCACTATGGTTTCCGGGTACCGAGTTGCAGGCCCGGGACCGATCCCGGGAAGCCGGTGGGAGGAGTAGTTGCTGAGCGGCCCCCCGGTTACTCTACAATCGTGAAACCTACCGGTGCTCCGAAGCCGGCCCGGCGGCCATCCCCCGCCGCGGCGGGGGACGAGGCGTCTCAGCGGCGCCATCTTGTCGTGGTGATGACCCGTCCGGTGAGCCCCGGGGACCAGGCTCCCGGCGCCGCCCTGGTCACCCGTTTCTGGCATCCCCGGGACCGTCGCTGGAGCGAAAACGCCTTCGAATCGATCGAGCATGCCATCCGGCTCTTCGTGGATGAAAGCGGCTGGGTGCTTCTGCAGCACCAGACCCTGGCCGGCCCCTACGAGCACGAACTGATCTTCCGCGCCAGGGCCGAAGATTTCCAGCGCCCCAGCACCGAGGAGATCCTCGAGGACGTGGGCCTCACGCCCGGCGAGGTGAAAGAGTTGCTGAACGGGGAGCAATAGGTCCGTGCTCCCCATCGAGCAGACGTGCTTCTGGCTTGCCACCGGGCGGCGCGCCGCCAGGCCTCCAGCGCAGATTCCCCCCAGGTGTGATGTCGCGGTCATCGGCGGTGGCCTCACCGGCCTCTGGACCGCGCTCTTTCTCCAGGACCTTTCTCCCGCCAGTTCGGTGGTCCTCCTCGAGGCCGAATCCGTGGCCTATGGCGCCAGCGGGAGGAACGCCGGCATGCTGTCGGAAACCATTGACCACACCCACGCCCTCGCCGTGGATCACTTCGGCGAGAACGAGGCCCGCCGGCTGGCGGCGCTGGGGCAGCAGAACCTGGCCGAAATGGCCCGATGGCTGGCGGATCGAAAGGTGGATTGCGGCCTTGAACTTACCGGCCGGCTCCAGGTAGCGCTGACCGACGGCCAACTGGCGGACTGCGCCCGCGCCGCCGAGACGGCACGCCGGCTGGGCGTCACCACCCACACCCTCCTGGGCGCGGCCGAGACCCGGGCCCGGCTGAACTCCCCGCTCTACCTGGGCGGAGTATTGGTGTCCTCGGGCGGAATTCTTGACCCGGTCAAGCTGGTTCACGGCCTCTGCCGCGAAGCGGAGCGCCGGGGCGCCACGGTCGCCGAAGGGTGCCGGGTCGAAGCATTCCACAAGAGCGGGGCAGGCGTTGCCATCCAGCACAGCCGCGGCAGCCTGCTCGCGACTCGTGCGGTCCTCGCTACGAACGCCTATACCCACCACCTGGTACCCCGGTTGCTGCGCCGGTTCATACCGTTATACGACTACATCCTGGTCAGCGAACCGCTGACCCCGGAACAGCGGGCCGCAATGGGGTGGAGCGGACGGGAAGGCGTTACGGACGGACGGACCTTTTTCAATTATTACCGCCTGACTCGCGATCAGCGAATCCTGTGGGGCACCAGCGAGGCAACATACTATCCGGGGAACCGGGTTGGTCCCGCCCACGACCATTCGATCCCTCACTATGCCGGGCTGGAGCGAAGCTTCCACCGGCACTTTCCCGATTTCGGGCCACTTGCGTTTCCCTACCGGTGGGGCGGGCCGATCGCTGCCACGACTCGGATGACCCCGACATTCGGTTCCCTCCTCGACGGCCGGGTTCTCTATGGCCTCGGCTACACGGGCCACGGCCTGGGGACTACCCGGATCGCGGGCCGGCTGCTGGCCCACCTGGCCCTGGGCCGGCCCAGCGATCTCGCGCGTTTGCAGCTCGTGACCCGCCCTCCCTTTCCGTACCCACCGGAACCGGTCCGGCGACTGGCCGTCGGGCTGGTGACCCGGGCATTGCGGCGGGTGGACGCAGGTCAGCCTCCGAACCTCTTGCTTCGTCTGCTCGACCGGCTGGGCATCGGGTTTTCGAGCTGACAGCGAGCGTTCATCATGTGAACCGGGAATTCGATTTCTTTGACAAGAATGCCGTCCCGCCTCATTTTGAATTGCTCCATCCGTCCCACCCACTTTGCCATCCAGTTGCACCATCGAAGGACCGGACGATCCCATCAAGGGGGAGGAAGGTCGCATGAGAATCGGCATTCTTGGCGTCTCCAGCCTGGGGCTGGCCTTGGCGTTGTCGGGGTGGCCCGCCCCGCTCCAGGCCCAGGCCGGCCGCATCGGCGGGCAGGTCTCCGACCGCGCGACTGGCGCGCCACTGGAAGGCGCCCGCGTCATGGTCGTCGGGAGCCAGTTGATCGAGACGACCAGCCGGGAGGGCCGCTACCTCTTCCGGAGCCTCGCTCCCGATGGTTACCAGGTCAGGGTGCTCCATATCGGTTACCAGTCGCAGACTCGGGTGGTCACCGTCGCGGCGAACCAAACCGCCGCGGCTGATTTCACCCTGACGTCCATGCCGGTTACCCTGGACGAGATCGTGGTGACGGCCACCGGAGAGCAGCGTAAGCTGGAGGTGGCCAACTCGGTCTCCACCATAGATGCCGCCCGCGTGGTGGAGGAGGCGCCGATCGCCGAGTTCGGGAACCTGATCTCCGGCCGGGCCGCCGGAGTCCAGGTCTTGAAGAGCGGCGGTACCACCGGCACCGGCACCCGGATCCGGATCCGCGGTTCCAACAGCATCTCCCTGTCCAATGAGCCGCTGTACTACATCGACGGCGTCCGTATGGAAAGCGGCAGTACCTCCAGCACGCTGGACATCGGCGGGTTCGGGCAGGGGAGCGGGGCCGGGCCCTCCCGGATCAACGATCTCAATCCCGAGGACATCGAAGACATCGAGATCGTCAAGGGGCCGGCGGCGGCGACGCTCTACGGCATCCAGGCTTCCAACGGGGTCGTCCGTATCACCACCAAGCGGGGCCGGACCGGGCGGCCCCGGTGGAACATGTACGTCGAGCAGGGCGCCGTTACCGATCCCAACACCTATCCGCTCAACTACCACGGGCGCGACAACACCGGTTCCGGCTACGATCCCTTCTGCACTCTGCAGGACGAGCTGGACGGCAACTGTACCCAGACCTCGCTGGACGTGGGTTCGCCGCTGGAAGACCGGGCGACTCGGCCGCTCAAGGCCGGCCACCGGCAGCAGTACGGGATGAACGTCTCCGGCGGCAGCGAGGCCATGACCTACTACTTCTCGGCCGATTATGAAACCGAGGACGGGGTGTTCCGGCTTCCCAGGGCCGAGGAGGACTCGGTTCGGGCGCTCCGGGGCGAGGTGCCCGGGAACCAGATCCGTCCGAACGCCTTGGAGCGGGTCAACCTGCGCGCCAACGTGGGAACCAACCTCTCCTCGAATGCCGAACTGCAGGTATCCCTTGGCTACCTGTCCAGCGATATCCGCTTTGTGGAGAACGACAACAGTTTCCTGACCGTGACCGGCAGCGCCGAGGCCAGCGGCAACCCCCAGGACATCAACCGGGGGTGGTACTTCATTCCCGCCGAGTTGTTCGCGGAGCTGGCCAACCAGGCCACGGAGCGGTTTACCAGCGGCCTCACCGCGACCTACCGCCCCCTCCGATGGCTTAGCACCCGCGCCACCGTGGGCTACGACGTGGTCAACAGGCAGGATGTCCAGTTCTTCCCCACCAACCAGGTGGCGGACTATCCCGACGCCGAGTCCAACCGGCTGGGCGCCCGGTTCGACAACCGCTCCCAGATTGCCCAGACCTCGGTGGACGTGGGTGCGTCGGCGCGGTTCGCCCTCTCGCCATCGATGAGCTCCAAGACCTCCATGGGCGCGCAGTTCTTCCGGGACTTCCTGACCACCTCCTACACCAGCGGGCGGCGGCTGCCTCCGGGCTCCGGATCCCTGAACGGCGCCGGCAGCACCGAGGCGCGCGACACCACGGTCGAATCCCGCTCCCTGGGTTCATACATCGAAGAAGAACTGAGCTGGAACAGCCGGCTTTTCATCACCGGTGCGCTCCGCTTCGATGACAACAGCGCCTTCGGCCAGAACTTCAACGCCACCGTTTACCCCAAGGCCAGCGTCTCCTGGCTGGTGTCGGAAGAACCGTTTTTCGGAATGGATCTCTTCAACACCTTGCGGCTGCGGGCCGCCTTCGGCGCCTCCGGGCAGCAGCCCGGAACCACCGACGCCCTCCGGTATCTCAACCCGGTCTCCGGCCGGAAGAGCGGCACCCCGCTGACCGGCGTGACCTTCGGCAGTTCCGGCAATGCCGATCTCAAGCCGGAGCGCTCCCAGGAATTGGAAGTCGGGCTGGATGCGGCTCTCCTGGGCGGGCGGCTGGGGATGGAATTGACCTTCTATAACAAGCGAACCCGGGACGCACTGGTCCAGCGGCCTCTGCCCCCTTCCTCCGGCGAGTCCTCGGTGCAGTTCTTCAACCTCGGTGAAGTCCGGAACCGGGGGTTCGAAGTGGCGCTGAACACCCGGCTGTTCGACCGGCCGGGCTTCTCCTGGGACATCGCCCTCTCGGGATCGGTGACCAGCAACCAGCTTATCGAGCTGGGCGAAGGTATTGAGCCCATCACCTTTGGCTTCTACCAGCAGCATACCGAGGGCCATCCCCTGGGGGGCTTCTGGGGCCTCGAGTTGACCGGCTTCGACGACGCCAACGGGGATGGCATCATCGACCGGGACGAGTACACGGTCAGCAGCGAGGCGGTATTCCAGGGAAGCGCCCTCCCCACCCGGGAGGCGTCCCTCAACACCACCCTCAGTTTCTTCAACGGACGAGTCCGGCTGGGAGGCCAGTTCGATTATCGCGGCGGCCACGTCATCGACAATTCGATCGAGAACTTCCGCTGTACTCCGGTCTTCAACTGCCGGGGGCTCTACGACCGCACGGCGCCCCTGGAAGAACAGGCCCGTGCCGCGGCTGTGGTGAACGAAGGCGCCAACGTCTTTGGATTCTTCGAGCCAGGCTGGTTCATCAAGCTGCGCGAGGTGTCCCTGACCTACTCCGTCCCGGAGCGGGTCGCAGCCGCGTTCCGCGCCAGCCGTATGAGTGTCTCGCTCTCGGCCCGGAACCTCTGGACGATCACCGATTATACCGGGGTGGACCCCGAGGTGAACGCGTTCGCCCAGGACAACTTTGCGTCGAGCGACTTCGAATCCCAGCCGCAGGTGCGGTACTGGATCGTCCGGCTCAACGTCGGCTTCTGAAAAAGGCGTCTCCCATGACGAAACCATTCCGGTTGTCGCTGGCAGCGATCGGGTTCCTCCTGGCCGCCCCGGCGTGCGGCCTGCTCGATACCGAGCAACCCAATATCATCGCCCCGGGCGACCTGGACACTCCCGAAGGCGCCGAAGCAAAACGGGTCGGCGCCCGTACCGACTTCACGATCGCCCACGATGGCGATGGTGACGAGAACAGCGCGGCGACCGAGGGCTATGTGATGGTGAGCGGCCTGCTCTCGGACGAGTTCATCCATTCCTCCACGCCGCCCAGCCAGCAGGAAGTCGATCAGCGGGTGATCATCGACGTCAATCCCACCCTGTACGGCGTCTATCATACCCTGCATCGCGCCCGCCGCGCCGCCGAGGACGCTGCCGTGTCGCTGGAGACTTTTTCGGTGGACGGGGCACTGGACCCGGGGATCGCCGAGATGCTTACGCTGGCCGGGTTCACGTACGTGTACTTCGCGGAGGGCTTTTGTTCCGGGGTGCCGTACAGCGAACGGGTAAACGGCGACCTGGTCTTCGGTGACCCGGAGACCACCGCCGAGACGCTGGCCCGGGCCGTCGCCCGGTTTGATGCGGCGCTCGCCAGCCCCGGCGCCATGCCGGAGGAGATCAACGCTGCCGCCGTGGGACGGGGCCGGGCCCTGCTCAACGGCGGCCAGTACGCCGCGGCCGCGGCCGCCGTCCAGGCGGTCCCCTCAGACTTCGAGTACGTGATGGAGCACGCGACCGCTCCCCTGACCCTGCGAAACGCCATCTTCCTGCTCACCAATGGCGGTCAGTGGTCCATCGCCGACAACGAGGGCGGTGTGGGTCTCTCCTTTCTCGCCGGCGACCCGCGGGTTCCCTTCCTCGATGAAGGCGGACCTGGCCTCGACAATTCCACGCCCCAGTTCTCGCTGCTCAAGTTTCCCGACGTGGGAACCCCGGTACCGGTCGCCAGTGGAATCGAGGCCCGGCTCATCGAAGCCGAGGCGCAGTTCCAGGCTGGGGATACGGCGACCATGCTGGTCACCCTCAACGATCTTAGAGCCGCCGCCAGCATCCCGGCTCTCACCGGCCCCACCTCGCTGGCCGAGGCCCGGGACATGGTCTTCAGCGAGCGGGCATTCTGGCTCTTCTCAACCGGACACCGGCTCGGCGACATGCGCCGCCTGGCCCGCGCATCGCTCTACGGCCTTCCCGTCGCCAGCGTCTATCCGACCGGCCCCTATCACAAGGGCGGCTCCTATGGGGCCGATGTCAGCCTGCCAATCCCCCTCCAGGAACGGAACAACCCCAACTTCACGGACTGCCTGGACCTGAATCCCTGAGGAGGGCCACGCCATCTTGACCAGAAGGGGAGCGCCCGGGCGCTCCCCTTTCGTCATGGGGCTGGAGTCTCCGAACTGGTCAGAAAACCGAGATCCCGGATTGCCGGAGCCCGCTTCCGATGGTCCATTCGACGACGGCGCCGGGCCGGACTGTGAAGAAATCGGTGACGAGGTTCCCGCCCTGGCCTACCGGATCGGCGCGCAGCCTGATGTGGCCGCTGCCTCCCACCCGGGACCACGGAACCGAGAACACCTGATCCGCCGGGCCCCGGGCCGTCCCCAAACGTTCGCTGAGGGTGCCCCGGATGATGTACACGTTGAGATCCAGCCAGTGCTGGTTCTTGACGACCACCGTGATCTCGGCATTGCGAATATCCGGCGGGGGGGCTTCCGTATCCGGGGAGGGCTGGCGTCCGCAGGCCAGGAGAAAGAGAACCGGGGCGAAACGGCGAATGCTGGACACGACTCCTGCCTTACCGCCGCCGGTGGGCGTCAAACCACTCCAGGACCAGGCGGCTCCGCAGCGGGTACGAGCTGGCCTGGGCATCGAAGTTATGGTTTTCCCCGGGAAATATCACCAGCCGAGTCGGGATTCCCCGAAGGGCCAGGGCCAGGTACATCCGTTCCGACTCACCCACCGGGCAGATATGGTCCTCCGCGCCGTGCAGGAAGATCGTCGGGGTGGTAACCCGCTCCACCCAGGTCATCGGCGATTCGCGCCGGTACCGCTCGGGGACCTGCCACGGCGCTCCGCCCATGTCGGCGATCCACTCGATGTGGTCATCGTCCACGCCGAAGGAGGCGGTGTAGTCGGCAACGCCGGACGAACTGGCGGCCGCCCGGAACCGCCCCGTTTGGGTGACCAGCCAGTTGGTCGCGATGCCGCCGTAGGAATTCCCCATCAGGAACAGGTTGTCCGGATCGGCCCAGCCGCGGGACACCACGGTGTCCAGCGCCGCCATGAAATCCTGGTCGTCGGCATGGCCGTAGCGGCCGCCCACCAGCGCCATGAAGTCATGGCCATAGGTGGTGCTGCCCCGGGGGTTGATATACACCGCGAGATATCCTCGGCTCGCCGCGATCTGGAACTGCATGTGATAGGAGGAGGAATAGTACCACTGGGGTCCGCCGTGGATGCCGAGGATGGCGGGATACTTCCGGCCCGGCTGGAAATCAGGTGGTTTGACGACGAAAGCCTCGACCTCGGCGCCATCGGGAGCCCGAATCGACAGCCGCTCCATGGGGAGGACCCGCACGTCGCGGAACCAGGCATCGTTGAGCCGGGTCAGCTGGCGGGGAGGAGAGACTCCCTCGTCGAGCGCAAACACATCGGAAAGGTGCGCGGCACCGGCGATGCCCAGCAGCAACCCGCCGGCCACCGGCGTGAGGAACTCGACGGACCGGTCGCCGCCCAGCACCAGTTGGCGTACGCCGGTGGCGGGATCGATGGCATAGGCGTGCACCCGCGCCCGGTCTTCGATAGCGACATAGAGACGCCCGCCATCCGGCGACCAACGCGGGTAGGGAGACCCGCCCTCGGTGTAGGAACCCTCCGCCACGTGGCGGTCCATGTCAGCGGTGAGGTTCAAGGGCTCCCCGAATGACGGCACCGATCCCACGCTCCGCACCGGGGTCACCCAGAGATAGGAATGCGCGCCATAGTTGTTCGGGACCACCTGCTCCAGATAGGCCAGCATGCCACCGTCCGGCGACCAGCGCGGCTGGTCGGCGCTCCCGGCTTCGTGGGACACCTGCACCAGGCTGCCGCTATCCGCCGGGACGGCGAAGACGTCGCTGTTCCGGTTCTCGTCCCGGTCCGGCGTCCGGTTGGACACGAACGCGACCCACCGCCCATCGGGAGAGACAGCTGGCGCTGCATGGTCATATGGCCCTCCGGAAATTCGCCGCACCGTGCCGGCACGGAGGTCAGCCACCCAGAGATGGACAGGCCGGTTGTCGAGGAACCCGATCCCGTTCACCTTGTACAGCGTCCGGTCGTATTGCCGCACCTGGGCCCGGACCCGGGCAGAGTCTTCCGGCTCCGGGACCTTCGCGGTGAACGCGATGTAGTCGCCGTCAGGGAACCATTCAAACTCCTCCACGGCCTCGCCAAAGGAAAAGAGCCGGCTGGAGGGCCCGCCGCCGGCCGGGATGACCCTCACCTCTCCCGAGGCGGCGATGAACGCCACCCGGCGGCCATCCGGAGAGAACCTGGGATGGCTTTCGGTGCCTTCACTGAAGGTGAGCTGGCGAAGATTGCCGCTGGCAGGATCAATAATCCACAGGTCCGACGTGTACTCGTCCTTGAGGGTGTCCACCGTGCCGATCTTCAGCAAGGCCATCCGGCCGGTAGGCGCGGCCTGGATGTCCTGGAGTCCCCTGAGCCGGCTGTAGTCGTCGGTGGTCAGGGCCCGGCCGGCTCGAGCGCCGGGCTGCTTGACGACTTCGCCGCCTTTCATCACGAACGGGATCCCCAGGGCCGACCAGGTACCCTCCGGCGCCTGGACCCGCGCCTGCAGGGTATCCAGCAGGTTGCCCGGGACGGCGATGATATCGGCGAACTTGCCCGGGGCGATCGAACCCACCCGGTCTTCCCATCCCATTACCCGGGCCGCGCTGATCGTGGCCGATTGCACCGCCTGCATCGGAGTCAGCCCATATCGCACCATGTAGGGCAGCTGCGCGGTGGCGAGCCCGTGGGGATATACCCCGCTGTCGGTGCCGTAGGCGATCCGGACCCCGGCCCGGACCGCCCGCCGGAACACCTCGCGCTGTGCGCCGGTTGTCGCGTCGTTCTTCTGGAGAATGTCTTCCGGCCAGCCGGCCCGGCGCCCTTCGGTAGCGATATAGTCGCCGTTAAAGATGTCGGCAACCAGCCAGGTCCCCCCATCCTTCATCAGCGCGATGCCTTCCGCGTCCATCAGGGATCCATGTTCGATCGACCGAACGCCGGCCCGGACCGCCCGCCGGATGCCCTCCGCGCCATGGGCGTGAGCCGCCACGTAGGTCCCTCGCGCCCGGGCTTCCTCGACCGCCGCCCGGATTTCGTCCTCGGAATACTCCGGGTTGCCAGGGTCGGTCCCCGGGGTCAAGACGGCGCCGGTGGCGATGATCTTGATGAAATCCGCGCCTCCATCCAGGATCTCCCCGACTCGGCGGCGAACCTCAGCGGCCCCGTTCGCGACCCCTGCCCGCATCTCCGGAGGGATGTTCACCGTGGTGTCTCCGGTCACCTCCCCACCGCCTCCCCGGGCCGTCACGTAGGGGCCCGCAACCGCCATGCGGGGGCCGGGGATCCCATACCGGTTGATCGTGTCCCGGAGGGCCACGTCCACGAAGGCCCGATAACTGCCAACGTCCCGCACCGTGGTAAAGCCCGCCGTCAGGGTAGCACGCGCATTCCGGATGCCGCCTGCCATGTCCTGGTCCCTGGTCGTGCGCAACGGAGCCAGCGGATCACTGGACTGGAGGTCGCCAACCAGGTGAGTGTGCAGGTCGATCAGGCCGGGAAGAACCGTGTACGCCGAGAGATCGATCACGCTGGCATGCGCCGGAAGGGGCTGGCCGGATGGCCGGACAGTGACAATGCGTTGCCCCTCGACCAGGATCTCCTGGTTCACCCGGGTGGTTCCCCGCTCGACATCCACCAGCCTCCCGGCCCGAACGACGGTGACCTGGGCCGTGGCGGGCGGTCCCCAAATGACGGCCAGGGCCAGCAGGAAGCGCAGCGTCACTGTGACTCCCTTTCCTCTCGCCGTCGCACAAACTCACGCCGGGCCTGGTCAATATGGTGCAGGACGACCGCCTTCTCGGCTTCGGTGTTCCAGCCGGCATGGGCCCGGGCCGCCTCCTCCAGGCGATCGATCCAGGCGATGAAGAACTCGGCATCCCGGCGAGACCGGATGGGCCGGTTTCCCAGCAGGATGTAGATCGGGCTGGTGGTGGCGAAGGGGTGGATGTCCAGGATCGGCTCTGCCGGCCGCTCGCTCCAGGCGCGCAGGGTGTACCATCCACTTTCCCTCACCGGCAATGCCAGGGAGGTGTCAATGCGCGAGCGGCTGCCTCCGAGGGGAATCCTGGCTGCCACTTCGCCGTTGCGCACGATCTCCAGGTGATCAACTGGAACGATGGATCGAAGCGACACGTCGAATCGGACACGGCGGGGCCGCTCCAGCCGAATCTCGCCGCCGATGTCGGTTCCCTCCGCCGCAAACGTGAGCAGCGGGCCGTTGGTCACAAAGGTCCGGCCCGACCGCAGCCCTTCCAGCCAGCGGCGGTAGTCGAGCGGCAGAGCCGACTTCACGTAAACCCTCGTGGTTCCCAGCGGGCCACGAAGGGAGGCGTAGTTGGTCATCGCATCGGTCCCCGCCCCGGCCGGGATCCGGAACCCGGTGTTGAGCAATCGGTACCAGACCCGGGCCGTCGAGAAATGATCACTGAAGCCCATGACCTCGTAGTAATCAAGCTTCCCCAGCGCTGCGTCGACCGGGAGGGCGTTGGTCAGAGGTACCTCGACCCGGGCGGGGTCGGGTAGTTCGTCGAACGGATGCACGTACCCGAACAGGGCTCCCTGTGCCCTGGCCAGGTCGCTGGCCGTGGCGTTGTCCGGGTAGAGGCTGGCGGCGGCCGTGTTGACGTATCCGGCATAGTCCGGCAACAGCAGGTTGCGGGTCAGTCCCAGAATGCCGGCGTGGCCCCAGAAGCTGGTGTGGTACTCCTGGTCGTGGGCCACCAGCAGGTCCGGGCCGGACACGGAATCCAGGCTCCCGGTGAAATAGGCGATGTCCGGAATCCGTCCCTCCTTATTCACTATCAGGTTCTCCACCACATGCAGCCCTTCGGCCCTGGCCTGGAGGGCCAGCGAAGCCGGGGTGGCGCGGTAGCTCCCGCCGTAGTTCATGTGGACATGAAGGTCCCCGCTGGTCCAGCCCTGGCTCGCCAGGTCAGCCAGGCGTTCCATTGGGGCATTGACCGTGACGGCGCGAGCCGGCCCTACCCGGACCGTCGTGCGAAACACCTTGAACTCCGGCCCCCGACTGATCTCCACCGACACCACTCCCGCCGGGAGCGTTAGTGTTGAGGACCCCGGGATGTGGAAGTACCCATACTCCATCCGTCGCGCGGCAGGGTTGAAGCCATCGTCCGCATGGTGCCAGGCATCCGGCGGAGCCGCGCTGCGGCCATCTTCGAGGCGCAGGGATACCCGGGCCGGCATCGGCAGGCCGGCCGGGCCGGTCACCGTGATTCGAAGTTGGCCGGTGGGAACCCGATAGGCCAGCGTTTCTGGCACGACCCGGGTGCGAGCCCCGCCGGGAACCTGGAGCACCCACAGACTGGTATTGCCCCCCTCATTGGACACGTAGGCAATGTGGCGCCCGGCAGGAGACCACCGGGGCGCCGTGGCATCATGGTCCCCATAGGTCAACTGGAAGGCATCGCCGCCATCGGCCGGCACCAGCCAGAGTTGGTTCCACTGGCGGCCGAGGTAGGAGCTGTAGATGATGCGGCGGCCATCGGGCCCCCAGTCGGGCCGGGCCTTCCAGGTGGTCTCTTCATGGTGGACCGATCGCAGCGTCCCGCCAGCCCGGGCCGGCATCCGCCAGAACCCGCCGGTGCCCCAGACGCTTCCGCGGTTGGAAACCAGCAGGATCTCTTCGCCATCCGGCGACCAGCTGGGCGACAGGTAGTGATCGAAAGCGCTGTAGTAATATCGAGGCAGCCCGCTGTCGCGATCCTCGGTGATCCGCGTGGTCCCGGCTACCCGTCCATTGGCCAGGCGCGCCACGAACACGTGCCAGCGGCCTTCATGCCGGGTGCTGACGTACGCGATCCGGGTGCCGTCGGGTGACCATCGTGGTTCGACGTTCACGGCGCTGTCCTCCAGCAGCGGCCGGGACACCAGGGTGGCAAGGTCGAGCAGCCACAGGCCCAGCGCATGGCCGCGATAGGAGACATACACCACGGATCGTCCGTCCGGCGACCAATCCGGCTGGTAGTCGTACCCGTCCCCCGCGGTGATCTGCTCCGCCCGCCCGCTGCCGATCCGCTGGCGCCACAGCGATCCGCCCATGGAATAGATCAACGCCTGGCCATCCGGAGACCAGGTGGCCGAGCTGGGTCCGGTGGTCAACTGGGGCAGGTACATCTCGCGGAAGTAGTAACTGTGGGGAACCCGAATCTGGCTGAACACCGGCTCGCGCTGCGCCAGTACGGGTGAGGCGATTACTCCGAGGCCCAGCAGCAGGACCAGGTGACCCTTCATCGCGCCTGGGTGCGCCGGCCGCGCAGGTAGAAGATCCCCCCGAACAGGATCGACCCGAGGGCGCCGCCCACCACCTTGAGTTCATAGGTCCACAGGTCGGTGGTGCCTGGCGGCGGAATCATGGCAAGAATCATCGCGAACGCCGTCAGGCAGAAACCGGCAGCGCCCACCAGGAGACGCCGGATGCCCAACCGTCCGGGACGAAGCACGATGTAGGCGAGGAAGAGGTAGAGAAATGGAATGAAATACACCAGCACCATCGTACTCAGCAGGATGAGATACACCCGCTCTACCGTGCTGCCCTGGCCCAGCGAGGCAAGCAGCAGGAAGACCGTGGCCAGAGAGGCATGAATGAGAATGGCGACGTACGGGGTCTTCCAGGTCGGGTGGATGCGGCCGAACGCCGGCGGGAAATACCGGTCCAGGCCGATCATCAGCGCCACCCGTGCCGGCCCCACCAGCCAGGCGCCCACGTTGCCCAGGTTACCCACTACGTACATCGCCGCCGCCAGGGGGATCAGCCAGGCGACTCCCCCGGCGCCGGCCGCGATGGCCTGCAGGAACCCGGACACGACGTTGACCTCTCCGGCGGGCACCAGGTAGAGGACCGAGGCCGTACCCAGGATGTACAGACCGGCGATCAGCGGTGCCGAGATATAGACGGACCGTGGCAGGTTGCGCGTGGGGTCGGCGGTCTCTCCGCCCATGGATGGCGCCAGTTCCAGCCCCGCGAAGGCGAACGCCACCGAGGCCCACAGGTTGAGCTGGTTGAAATCGCTGAAGTCCGGCAGCAGCGACGGAGCGCTGAACGGCGTAGCCGGTGGTCCGTGGAAGGCCGCCCATGCACCGAGGCCGAGAAGGACGAGGCCAGGCAGGTACGAACCGATAGCGCCGATGTTCTGCAGCCACTTGCCGGTGCTGAGTCCCACGATGTTGACGCCCGTCGCGAGCCAGAGCATGGCCAGGGTGGCGATGAAGACATAACCCCGGTTCTCCATCAGGCCGGAGCCCTCCTGGCCGGTCACGTACGTGGCGATCACCGCCGTGGACATGAGCAGGCTCGGTGGGTACAGCACGTTGTTGACCCAGTAACACCAGCCGCAGAGAAACCCGTGACCTTCGCCGAACGCGCGCTTGGTCCAGGCATAAATGCCACCCTGCTCTGGAAACCGTGCACCCAGGTCGGCCACGGCGAGGCCCTGGGGAACGAAGAAGAGCAGGGCGGCCAGCAGCCAGAGGGTGAGCGCGCTCCATCCGTTAGACGCGGAGGTGGCAAGCCACCGAAGGCTGAGTACCGCGACCACATTGAAGAACACGAGGTCGCGGAGCCGAAGCGCGCGGGGAAGTTGCGGCGAGGTGATGGAAGCCTCCCGGAAAAAACGTGGATTGCGTATGAGCCCGACTTGGAAGGTTCGACCGGATGCACGCAGAAATATGACCCGGCCCGCGTTTTCCCGGTTGCCCCCATGCCCGACATTGCGCCGATATTCCCTCTATAGGGGCGGAAGCCTCAGGGCCGCCGGGCCGCCGGGCCTATCCCAGGTAGAGCCGCTTCGGATCCAGTTGCTCCCGCAGCAGCGTCAGCTCCCGTTCCGTCGGAGGGGCGACGCTCCCCGGTTCACTCCGGGACTGCAGGGCCCAGCCCACCCCCGCCCTGACCTCCTCCGCCGAGATCCCCGGATACAGTTTCGTCAGCACCAGCTCACCGGTCGCCGGGTCGGCCTCGAGAATCGCCTTGTCGGTGATGACCTTCACCGGGCCAGCGCCGGGCATCCCCAGGGCTGAGCGCGGCGTGCCATCCCGAAAACGGTGGCCCGGGCTGGTGATGAAATCGACCTGTTCCGGAAACGCCCGGCGGTCCAGCCGGCTGATGATAAGCGTCCGTTGGGCGTGGATGGCGATCTCGGCGGCGCCGCCGCTCCCCGGCAGACGCACCTTGGGGTTGTCATAGGATCCGACCACGGTGGTGTTGATGTTGCCATACCGGTCGATCTGGGCGCCCCCCAGGAAGCCTACTTCGATCCGGCCGTTCTGCAGGATCATCTGAAATACCTGGGCCATCCCGCACACCATGAGCGAACCGGTGACCAGGGCCGGGTCTCCAATCGAGACCGGGACCCGCTCCGGCACCGCGCCCACCGCCCCCGACTCGTAGATCAGCACCAGGTTGGGGGCATGGATCGCACGAGCCAGGTTGCAGGCGAGATTGGGGAGGCCAATCCCGACAAAAACGACCTCGCCGTCGCCCAACTCCCGGGCCGCAACGGCGGTCATCATTTCCGCAGGGGTATAGGTCATGATCTCGGGTTTCCCATAAAGCACTGTGCGAGCCTTCCCTCCAACCCGGAGAGGGGGATAGGGGGTGAGGACCTAGAACCCATAATTCACCGGGGAGCTCAGCCGCTCGCTCGCGTGGAGGCGTGCGGCCAGCCCGGGTTGCCGGGCCATGTAGGCCGCTCGGTCGGGAACGTCGTACACAAATTCCTGCAGGTAGCTCTTGAGTTTCGACGGATCGCGAGAGACCGGCTCCCACGCCACGTAGAAGTCATTGTCCCGGTCATAGTAACCCTGGGCGTAGGAGGGGTGTGCGCCCCACGGCTCAACCACCACGGAGTCCACAATCATGCCCGGAATGAGTGTCCGGTTGGGATCCGACCGGATCACCGATTCCTCGACCAGTTCCTCCACCACCACGATCACCCGCTTCGAGGCAAAGGCGGCTTCCTGCTGGACGCCGAGCAGGCCCCACACCTGGGTGTTTCCCTGGGTGTCGGCCCGCTGGGCATGGATAATGGTGACATCGGGATTGAGGGCCGGTACCGTCGCGAGCACTTCACCGGTGTAGGGACAGGTCACCGTGCGAATCAGCGGATTCGCACTGGCCAGATCCGTCCCCATGTAGTCCCGGAGCGTCCAGAAGGGAAGCCGTGCGGCGCCGGCGCTCAGCCGCGCCACCATGCCGAAGTGGGAATACTCCTCGATTTCGAGTGGCTGGTCGGCCTTGCCCTCCACCGCCCGCCGGAAGGCGTGCAGCGACCCCGCCCCCGGATTCCCCGCCCAGCTGAAGACCAGCTTGCGGGCTACCCCGGCGGCAATCATCTGGTCGTAGATCAGATCGGGAGTGAGCCGGCAGATGGTCAAGTCCTTCCGGCGCTGCCGAATGATCTCGTGCCCCGCCGCAAAACAGATCAGGTGGGTAAATCCCTCGATCACCACGGTATCACCGTCGTGGACGTGGCGGGCGATGGCATCCTTCAGGGACACCACCTTCGATAGCGCCGGTTCTTTATGCATGGATAATCAGTTGGAGTTTCCCGCCCCTTCGACCGCTTCGATCTCGGCGATCAGGCGGTCGCTGGCGCCAGCGAGGTGTTCGGTGAGGAGCGTTTCCGCCCCGGCCGCGTCGTGGGCGACGAGAGCGGCCAGCAAGGCCCGGTGCTCGGCATCGAACACACTGCGGTACTTGAGCATCAGGTCGTAGGATAGCCAATACCGGTCCACCCGGTGCAGAAGTTCGGTGATCAGCTCCTGCAGGCGGGGCCGCTGGTCGAGATCATAGATCAGGGTGTGGAACTCCATGTCCAGCGACCCCCAGCTGCCGCCGTCGGTGGCCTGCTCCGCCGTATCCAGCACCGCTTGAGCCCGGGCCAGGGTCTCGGCGGACAGGGCCGGCGACGAGCGGCGGATCGCTCCAGACTCCAGCAGTGAACGTATCTCGTAGATCTCCCGGATCTCCTCGGTGGAGAGCGCGCTGACCGTGGCCCCTCGGTTCGGCTGGTAAGTGACCAGGCCTTCCGATTCCAGTTGGCGCAGCGCCTCGCGGACGGGAATGTGGCTCACCTGCAGGTTCGCCGCGATCTCCGCCTGGGGGAGCGGCTGCCGAGCCTTGAGCCGCCCGGTTGTGATGGCCTCCCGAAGGGCGGCGGCAACCACTTCGTGAGTGGCCTGGCGACCGGGACGTCGGACCCTACCTAAAGCAGTGGTAATACTCAAAGCTTGCTCTTCCGATCAGTTGAGAAGGACCGTACGGTGACTGCGCTTGCAACAGAATATATTATATATTATCTTCCATTCAGTCAACAGCCACCGCGGACCCAATCACGCGGCGGTTCCTCCTGTTTCCTGTTTCGACGGGTTACCCATGAGCGATTCAACGACGGTCGAAACCATCCAGCAGCCGATCCAGTATCCGCCGGCCCGCGAGTATGTGGAACCGGATTGGACCCGGCTGCCCGGATTCCGTGGTGCTTCCCGGGAAGACTGGGAAAGCGCCCTCTGGCAGCGAAAGAACACGGTCAAGAACCTGAAGGAGCTCAAGGCGGTGCTGGGCCCCCTCCTTCCGGAAACCCTGTTCGCGAGCATCGCTCGCGACCAGGAGGAGCGGGCGACCATGTCCATGCTATTGCCGCCCCAGATGATCAATACCATGAACACGGAGAATCTCTGGGAGGACCCGGTGCGCCGCTACATGGCGCCTGCCCTGGACGACCGGCGGACTGACTGGCCCAACCATCCCATGGCCTCGCGGGACAGTCTGCATGAGGCCGAGATGTGGAAAGTGGAAGGCCTCACCCATCGCTATCCCACCAAGGTCCTGGCGGAATTGCTATCGACCTGTCCCCAGTACTGCGGGCACTGCACCCGCATGGACCTGGTCGGCAATGACGTGCCCCAGGTGGACAAGCTCAAGTTCGTGACGCCCCAGAAGAGCCGCCACCAGCAGATCCTGGAGTACCTCCGCCAGACGCCCTCGGTGCGGGACGTCGTCGTATCCGGCGGCGATATCGCCAACTTGCCGATCACGGTCCTGGAGCCGTTCATCAGCGCCCTGCTCGATATTCCGAGCATCCGGGATATTCGGCTGGCCAGCAAGGGCCTGATGGGTATTCCCCAGCATTTCCTGCAGGAGTCGGTCGTCGATGGGATGGCCCGCCTGGCCAGGAAGGCGATCGAGCGGGGCGTGGACCTGGCGCTGCATACCCACGTCAACCACGCGCAGCAGGTCACGCCGCTGGTGGGCCGGGCCGCCCAGAAACTGCTGGAGATCGGCTTCCGCGATGTCCGGAACCAGGGTGTGCTTCTCCGCGGGGTGAACACCACTCCGCAGGACCTGCTCGAACTCTGCTTCATGCTGCTCGATCACGCCAAGATCATGCCCTACTACTTCTACATGTGCGACATGATTCCGAATTCGGAGCACTGGCGGCTCGGCGTCTTTGAGGCGCAGCAGCTGCAGCATGACATCATGGGGTACCTCCCCGGTTTTGCCACGCCGCGGATCGTGTGCGACGTGCCCTTCGTCGGCAAACGCTGGATTCACCAGCTGGCGGACTACGACCGGGAAAAAGGTATCAGCTACTGGACCAAGAACTACCGCACCGGCATCGAGATGGACGATCCCGAGGCGCTCAACCGGAAATACGAGTATTACGATCCGATTTACCTCCTGCCGGAATCGGGGCAGGAATGGTGGCAGAAACAGTACCCTCAAGGCGGGAGGTAAAGCATGGTGACCCAGACCGAACCCCAGACGAAAGCCCGGGAGACCTCTGCGCCGGAGTACCCCCGGATCCTGACGCCGCCGCCCGGGCCCCGGGGCCGCGCCATAGTGGACCAGGACGCCGAGTGGACCTCGACATCCTATATCAAGGAGTATCCGCTCGTCTTCGCCGGCGGGAAGGGCGCCATGGTCGAGGACGTGGACGGCAACCGGTACATCGATTTCATGGCCGGCATCGCCGTTTCGGCCACCGGGTACAACCACCCGAAGGTCGTGGCGGCCATCCAGGACCAGGCCGCCCGGTTTCTGCACGCCTGCGGCACCGACTTCTACTTCGAGAATTTTGCCCGGCTCGCCGAGCGGTTGGCCCGCTCGGTACCGGGTCCGAACAAGAAACGGGTCTTCCTGACCAACTCGGGCACCGAGGCGGTGGAGGGCGCCATCAAACTGGCCCGGAACCACACCGGCCGCACCGCGCTGATCGCGTTCCACGGCTCGTTTCATGGCCGCACCTACGGCGCCATGAGCCTGACATCCAGCAAGACCAAGCAGCGCAAGGGATTCGGGCCGTTCCTGCCGGAGGTGTACCACGTACCCTACCCGGCCCCATACCGGCTGGGCGGTGACGGAGCGGCCAGCGCCGTGTCCCTGAATGCACTGCAGGAGATGTTCGATCGCCAGCTGAGTCCCACCGACGTCGCCGCCATCTTCGTCGAACCGGTCCAGGGCGAGGGCGGCTACGTCCTCCCGCCGGCCGGCTTCCTCCGTTCGCTGCGGGAGCTCTGCGACCAGCACGGCATCCTCCTGGTAGCAGACGAGGTGCAGTGCGGGGTCGGCCGCACCGGGAAGATGTGGGCCTGCGAATGGGACGGGGTGGAGCCCGATATCCTGTGCACCGCCAAGGGGCTCGGCAGCGGCATGCCAATCGGGGCGTTCATCGCGAAGGAGTCGGTGATGACCTGGGAGTCGGGGGCTCACGGCTCCACCTTTGGAGGCAACCCGGTCGGTTGCGCCGCGGCCCTGGCCACTCTGGATATCGTCGAGGAATCCCTGCCCCACGTCCTCGCCATGGGCGACCGGATCCTCGCCGCCGCCCGGGTACTCCAGCAGAAGTATCCGGTCATCGGCGATGTCCGGGGCAAGGGCCTGATGATCGGCATCGAGTTTGTGAAGGACCGGAAGACCAGGGAACCCTACCCCGAGCTGGTGGACCGGATCACCGAGCGTGCCTTCGCCAAGGGCCTTCTCCTCCTCGGCTGCGGCAAGAGCGCTTTCCGCCTGGCGCCACCCCTGGTCCTGAACGAGTACGATGTGGACACCGGGATGGCGATACTGGGAGAGTGCTTGGGGGAGGAGAAGTGAGAAGTGAGCCGTGAAAAGTGCTCAGAAAGTGAAATTGGAAGGGGCGCTCGATGGTGGAGCGCCTTTTCAGCGTCCTGCACTTTCTCGCTGTGCGGCAGGTTTGGCAGCATTGCAGAACGCGTTACATGCTAGTGGACTGTCTCACATGTTTCGATAGTCGCTGTCGAACACCTCGCCACGGAGCCACGAAGCACACGGAGGTAGCACGGAGCACCCACCGTAGCGGGCTCCCAATACCTTGGTGGCAGCATGAAGCTTCTTCGTGCTGCCGTGAACTTCGTGACTCCGTGGTGAATCAGTTCTTGCCCACCTGATCGGGACCTTGTATACAGTCCACTAGTCTTGGACCATGAGGAACCATCGCAGCTTGTGGCCTGGCCCCCCTCTCACTTCTCACCTCTCCCTTTCTGTTACTACTGTCCTGCTCTGCTCCCGGACAAACTGCTGCACATAGTACGGGCCGCAGCCGCCCTTTCCGCTCGAACCTGATCCCTTCCACCCCGTGAAGGGCTGGGCTCCGGGCCAGGCGCCGGTGGTGGCACCGCTCCGCTTATTGGCATAACAGACGCCCGCCTCGATCTCGTCGAAGAAACGGTCTACTTCCTCCGGGTCCTCCGAGAAGATTCCCGCCGTCAAACCATACTCCGCCTTGTTGCTTTCGGCGATCGCCTGGTCCAGGGAGTCAACCTCGGCGACAGCCAGAAAGGGAACAAACAGCTCCTCGAAAAAGAGCGAGCTGGACAGCGGCACCCGCGCCACGGTGGGCGCCACGTAGTGGCCCTTGTCGAAGCCTCCGCCTTTCAGGCGATCACCACCGGCCAGGATGGTCCCCTCTTTCTTCGCCTGCTCCACCGCGGCCTCCCACCGCTTGACCGCTTTCTGGTTGATCACCGGGCCGAAATAGACATCCCGCTCGGTGGGATCGCCCATCTTCATGCCCTTCATCTTGTCCAGCAGCTTGGCCACAAACGGCTCAACTATGGTTTTGTGGACATACACGCGGGAGGTGGCGCTGCACTTCTGGTTCTGCAGCCCAAAGGCCGACTTCATGACTCCTTCGGCCGCCGCGTCGAGGTCCGCTGACTCCATCACGATCGCCGGGTTCTTGCCCCCCAGCTCAAGCAGGCACGGCTTGATCCACTTCCGGCTGATCCCCTGGTGAATCCGAAGCCCCACCGCCTTGGACCCGGTGAAGACGATACCGTCCACCCCGGGATGCTGCCATAGCGCATCTCCCATGACCGACCCGTGGCCGGACAGGAAGCTGAACACCCCTGTGGGCATCCCGGCGTCGCGATAGACCTCGTACAACTGCCAGCCGGTAAGCGGGGTATCCTCCGCCGGCTTGTACACCACCGCGTTGCCGGTCATCAGCGCCGCGGAGGACATCCCGGTGGATAGCGCCAACGGGAAGTTGAACGGTGCGATACACGCGAAGACCCCGTAGGGCCGCTGCACGTCGGTGTTGCGCTCGATCGGCGTCAGATTGGCCATCGGACGGACGAAGCCGTTAGCGTCCTCCACCTGCTGGGCGTAGTAGTCGATCAAGTCCGCCGCTTCTTCCGCGTCCCCCATGGACTCCAGCCGGCTCTTGCCCACCTCCAGGCTCATGGTGGCGGCGAGGTCGTACTTCCGGTCCCGGATGATCTCCGCGGCGCGCCGGATGATCGCCAGCCGCTCCTGCCAGGGCCGGCGACCCCAGCCCTTCTGGGCTCGGCGGGCGGCCTGGACGGCCAGGTCCACCTGCTGGGGACCCGCTGCGGCAAAGGTGCCGATCACCACGGACGTGTCGATGGGGGAGGTGTCCACGATGGGATCGCCTCCGCCGCTCCCGGGTACCTCCCGGCCGTCGATCAGCAGCGGGTAGGTCTTCCCGAGCTGGGACCGCAACCGGGTGAGCGCCTCGTCGAAGCGACGGTGGAAGTCGTCCAGGTCGACGTTGGTGGAGGTGTAGGTGACTTTCTGGGTAGTAGCCATGATTCAGTCCATCGCCTTCAGGGTTTGCGAGAACAGGGCGATCATTTCGTCAATCTGGTCTTCGGTCACGATGAATGGAGGCGCCAGCATGACCAGGTCGCCGTTGGTGCCGTCGGCCTGCCCGACATTGGCCCAGACGATCAGGCCGTTCGCCCGGGCGGCGTCGGTGAAGCGCTCGGCGAATTTCCGGGCCCGCGGCATCGGAGCCTTGGTCGCCTTGTCGGCCACGAACTCGATCCCGGCCAGCAGGCCCCGGCCCCGGACGTCTCCCACCAGGGGCAAGTCCAGCAGGGCGCGCAATCGCTCATGAAACACCGGCCCGATGACGGCGCAGCGCTCGATCAGTCTGTGCTTCTCCAGGTACTGAATGGACGCCAGCCCGGCCGCACACAGCACCGGGTTGTGGGAGAATGTCTGTGCGTGCATGAAGTCGCCGGACCCCGCAACCAGAGCATCCAGGATCCTGCGGCCGGTCACGATCGCCGACAGCGGAGCGTAGCCGCCGCTGAGCCCCTTGCCCAGGAT
This sequence comes from uncultured Gemmatimonadales bacterium, assembly GCA_963795085.1. Classification (GTDB taxonomy): domain Bacteria; phylum Gemmatimonadota; class Gemmatimonadetes; order Gemmatimonadales; family GWC2-71-9; genus DASYPP01. The sequence goes on from CAWCFX010000004.1 coordinate 115,658, forward strand.
CAGGATGTCGGGGGTGACGCCGAACTGCTCGATGGCCGTGTAGGTCCCGGTCCGGCCGGCTCCGACCAGCACCTCATCCGCGATGAACAGGACATTGTGCCGGTCGCAGATGGCCCGGATCTCCTTGAAATACCCCGGCGGCGGCACCGAGGCACCGGTCGAGGATCCCCCAATCGGCTCGGCGATGAACGCCGCGATGTTCATCGCGCCCTGCTGCAGGATCATGGTCTCCAGCGCCTCGCCGGTGCAGCCCAGGCATTCCGGCTCGCCGCCGCCGCACTTGCATCGGTACGGATAGGGCGCGGGAATTCGGACGACGTCCACCATCCACTGCCAGTACATCAGCTTGTAATGCTCCCGGGCCGAAGCGGAGAGGGCCAGCAGGGTGTTGCCATGGTAGGATGGCTGCAGGGCGATGATCTTGTGCTTCGACGGCTGCCCTGCTTCCACCCAGTACTGCCGGGCCAGCTTGAGCGCCGCCTCCACCGCCTCCGACCCGCTGCTCAGGAAATAGGAATACTCCAGGCCGGGACCGCACCGGCGGGCCAGTTCCGTGCTCAGGTCCTCCACGGCCTGGTGGGTGAAAGCGGTTCCATTGATGTAGCCGACCCGGCCGGCCTGCGCCGCCATGGCCGCGCCGATCTCCATGACCCCATGCCCCAGGTTGGCCACGAATGCCCCCCCGGAACCGTCCAGGTACCGCTTTCCGGTCTCGTCGTACAGGCAGCACCCTTCCCCCCGCACGATGAGCGGGTGATCCCGCTGAAGGCGGCGGTAGAAAACGCTGGAATTTGGATAGGCGTGTTTCATATGCTTATTCTTGAGAGACTCTGGACCCGGTTCGTATTCTAACACCCCTCGCCCTCATCGTCCCGCCATGCGATTTCTCCTGCTCCTGGTGCTCGCGTCTCTCCCCCTCCGGCCGGCGGCGGCTCAGACCCCGGAACGCGCCCGGGACCTGGGTGTCCCCCTCGATGGCGTTCCCGGCCGCCTCAACGCCATCACCGACGTGCCCGGCGTTCGGGTCGGCCACACCACCATCATCCGGGGCAGCGGGGACCTGGTGCCCGGGCAGGGGCCGGTGCGCACCGGGGTCACCGCGGTGTTCCCGACCGGGGACTCCATCCTCCGGCCAGTCTTTGCGGGGTGGTTCAGCCTCAACGGCAACGGGGAGATGACCGGGACCACCTGGATCGAAGAATACGGAGAACTCCTCTACCCGGTCCTGATCACCAACACCAACAGCGTCGGGGTCGCCCGCGACGCGGTCATCGAGTGGGGCCGCGAACGGCTTGCCCCCGACGCCTGGAACTGCTGTCTCCCGGTGGCCGCGGAGACCTGGGACGGCGACCTGAACGATATCTTCGGCTTTCATGTCACCCGCGACGATGTATTCAACGCGCTGAACACCGCCCGCGCCGGGCCGGTCGCGGAGGGCAACGTCGGAGGCGGGACGGGCATGCAGTGTCTCGGGTTCAAGGGAGGCATCGGCACGGCGTCGCGGCGGGTGGGAATCGCCAGCGACACTTTTACGGTTGGTGTCCTGGTCCAGTGCAACTTCGGCAGCCGGAACCAGCTTCGAGTCGCCGGCATTCCAGTCGGCCGGGAAATCACGGCGCCTCCCGACTGCTACGACTCAGACAGCCCCCTCGACTCTGACCGGGCGGCGCAGCGCTGCCCGCGCGAGCAGGGCCGGGCGCCCGCCCCGCGTGAGCCCGATGGGTACCTGCCAGCCAGCTACGAGGATGACCACGGCTCCATCATCGTGGTGATTGCCACCGATGCTCCCCTGCTTCCCCACCAGCTCAAGCGCATCGCCAAACGCGCCTCGCTCGGCGTCGCCCGCGCCGGCGGCGTCGCCGGCAGCGGGTCAGGGGACATATTCCTCGCCTTTTCCACCGTCCCCGCCGAGTCCTCCGATTCGAGCATCCTGACCCAGCGCATGGTGCACGACCGCCGCATCAATACCCTGTACGAAGCCACCGTTCAGGCCACCGAAGAGTCAATTCTCAACGCCATGCTCGCCGCCCGCACCATGACGGGCGCCAACTACTACCGCGTTACCGCCTTGCCGCACGAGGAGTTGCGGTCGGTGCTGGCGCGCTACAACCGGCTCACCCGTTGATTGCCTGGCCATGCCTGGCTCAAGATGATCTCGACCTTCGCCAGCCCGGACCCGGCCCTGCCGAAGATCGGGATGCCGTTCGGCATCCGACCTACCCCCGGAAATGAATGGCGCGCTACAGGCCGGATCCTTCAATAGCTTCGAGAAACGAGCGGTCCCACGCCGCGGGCACGCTCTCCCGGGGAGAGTAGGGTCCCGGCTCGTAGGCCAGCGAAGAGATTCCCGCGAAGCTCAATTCGGTGATATGCCAGTCCTGGCGATTGGTCGTGTCCCAGAACTCCACGGCATCGTCCGGGTGGAAGTCCGGCCGCGCGAACGCGTCGGGGTGGAACAGCCACTCGCACACCACCCGGGTGCGCCCCGCGGACTGAGGCCAGAGCGTGTAGTACACCACGTAGTCGGGGTGGATGCTCAACATCAGGTTCGGAAAGATGGTGTAGTAGTACGCCCGCTGCAGATCCTCGCCCGACAGGTCACCCAGCGGCAGGCCGCAGGCACGGCCGCTCATGGTCATGCTGCGGTTGGGCGCCGAGATAACCATGTAGCCGCCGAGCACATGCCCCTCGGTCAGGTCGTTGGCGCCGCTGGTGTACGGCATCAGGCTGGAAAGCTCCGGGTGGATCACCGGGCAGTGCAGGCATTCCGAATAGTTCTGAAAAACCAGTTTCCAGTTGGAGTTGACGTCGTACTCGATCCGCCGGCCGGCCTTGAGCCGGGGCAGCGCAAAACGGCTGAACCGTCCAACCAGCGGCGCCAGCGCGACCTCGAACGGTTCAGGCTCGGCCCCCAGGTGGAGGAAGATGAAGCCCTCCCACTCGTGTACCGCGACCGGCTTGAGCGGGTAATCGGCCTTGGCGAAATCCACCGCTTCCTGCATGTGCGGCGCCCCGACCAGCCGGCCATCGGTCGCATAGGTCCAGGCGTGGTAGGGACACTGGATGGTCTCGCCGAAGCGGCCCTGCGCGGATTCGCAGATCCGGGTGCCACGGTGCCGGCACGTATTGTAAAAGGCGCGCACCTGTCCGCCCTTGCGGTCGCGGAGAACAATGATGCTCTCCTTGCCGATGGCCTGCAGGAAATATTCTCCCGGCTCCGGATGGCGGCGGACCGGCCCACGCAGAACCAGTGCCTGGTCAGCAGGTACTCCTGCTCCCGCACGAAGACATCCGGCGAGGTGTAGTAATGCCCCGGCATGGTTCGGGCACCCGGCTGGAACGACTTCACGGTGGAGACGAACGATCCCATGGTATGGTTCTCCTCGGTCATGAATCCTTGAGCATCGCTTTCGCGGCCAGCCGGCCCGCACCACCGACGATCCCGCCGCCAGGATGGGTACCGGATCCACCCAGGTAGAGCCGGCGCACCGGGGTCCGGTGATGGCCCCACCCCGGGACCGGCCGCATGAAGAGGATCTGGTCCAGTCCCATCTCGCCGTGGTACAGGCTGCCTTCGGTAACCGAATAACGCTCCGCCAGGTCCGCGGGCGTCAGCACCTGCCTGGCCAGGACGGCGCCTTTCAGGTTCGGAGCCCGCTCGGCGAGGGATGCCACGACCAGGTCACCCAGCGACTCCCGGGCGGCGGCGTCCCAGCCATCCTTCCTGCGGTAGGGAGCATACTGCATCCAGACCGACATGACGTGCCGGCCCGCTGGAGCCAGCGACGGATCGGCCAGCGACGGAATGACCGCCTCGATGTACGGCCGTCGGGAGGTGCGGCCATGCTTGGCGTCGTCATAGGCCTGCTCGAGATAGTCCAGGCTCGGACTCAGCGAAATGACGCCGTGCAGAGCGTCCTCGCCCGAGACTCCAGTGAAATGCGGTAGTTCACCCAGAGCGAGATTCACCTTGGCCGCGACGCCCCGGTAGCGGATGTTGGCGAGGGCCCGCAGGTATTCGGGGGCCAGGTTAGCCGGGTCCACCATGGCCAGCATGGTCTGCCGCGGGTCCACCGTGGAGACAACCTGGCGCGCCGCGATATCGTCGCCGCCCTGGAGGACAACCCCCGTGACCCCACCGCCGTCGGTGCGCACCCGCTCGACCCGGGCTCCGGTCCGTACCTCGACACCCAGGTGAACGGCCGCCTCGCGCAGCAAGGCACTCATCGTGCCCGCACCGCCTCGGCGAAGGGAGCCGCCGCGAAAGACGCCGGCCGGGTTGCCTACCCGGTGATGCAGCATGACGAATGCGGTGCCCGCGGAGCGGGGACCCTGCAGAATCCCGGTGATCCCCGCGGCGCCCAGGGCGCCTTTCAACCCGTCATACTCGAACCAGTCGTCCAGCAGCTCCGCCACCGACATGGGAAGGACCCGGAGGAACTCGACCATGTCCTCCTTGCCCATGCCCCGGACCCGGCGTCCCAAGCCAAGCAACTGCCAGAGGTCGGCGGGCCGGGAGCTGGTCAACTGGGGCGGCGTCAGGCCATAGGCATACTGCAGGAAGCCGGTCAGCTTCTGAGCCAGGCGGCAGAAGTCTGCCCACTTCCCGGCATCGGCGGAGGAATGGCGGCGCAGCTCGGCCGCGGTCGGGTCGATTCCGCGGCGAAGCAACAGGGCCCCATCGTCGGTAAGCGCGAGGCAGGAAACGTCGGGCTCCAGCAGAGACTGCTGCCCGGTGCCAAGCGACAGGTCCTCCGCGAGAGCCGGGTCGAGCCAGCCAGACTGATGCAGGGCGGTATCCACCCGGAACCCGGGGTGGAACTCCTCGGTGGCGTGTACTCCGCCCACCTCCGGGCGAGCCTCGACCACCAGCACCCGTTTCCCGGCCCGGGCCAGGTAAGACGCCGCCACCAGGCCGTTGTGCCCGGCTCCGATCACGACGACGTCGTAGGATGAACTTGTCATGCGATCAGACACCCCGGTGAGGACGATTCACACGCCACTCGGCACTCGGCACTCTGCACTCTCCCCTCTCCCCCTCACCGCTTCAGAATCTCCATCGCCGCCAGCCGCCCCGAGGCTCCCATGATCCCGCCGCCGGGATGGGTCCCTGCGCCACACTGGTAGTAGTTACGGATCGGCGTGGTGTAGCGAGACCAGGCTGGGGCGGGCCGCAGAAAGAAGAGCTGGTGCAGCGCCAGCTCACCCTGAAAAATGTTCCCCTCGCTCAAGCCCGTGATGTCCTCGATGTCTCGCGGCGTTATGACCTGGCGATGCCGGATGATCGACTTGATGTTGGGGGCGTGCTCGGCGAGCGTGTCGATGACGGCGTCGCCGAACGCTTCTCGCTTCTGGTCGGTCCAGCCGCCGTTGAGGTGGTAAGGCGCGTACTGGACAAAAATGGACATCACGTGCTTGCCTGGCGGCGCCATCCCCGGATCGATCATCGATGGGATGATGATGTCCATGTAGGGCTGGCGGGAGAACTCGCCGTACTTCGCGTCGTCGTAGGCCCGCTCGATGTAATCGATGCTGGGGCTGATCGAAATTGCCCCCCGAAGATGGGGGCCGTCGCCGGGCATGCAGGTGAAATCTGGCAGGGCATCCAGCGCCAGGTTCACCTTGCCGGAGGACCCCCGGAACTTGAAACGCCGGATCGCCTCGACCAGGTCGTCGGGCAGCTGTTTCGGATCCACCATCCGGGTAAACGTCTGCCGGGGGTCCAGCCCGGATACCACCGTTCTGGCCCGGATCTCGTCGCCGTTCTCAAGTGCCACCCCGATGGCCTTCCCCCCCCGCACGATGACCTGCGCCACCGGTGCGTTCACCCGTATTTCAGCCCCGAAACCCCGGGCGGCCGACGCGATCGACTCGCTGATCGCGCCCGTACCGCCCTTGGCGAAGCCCCAGGCCCGGAAGGCCCCGTCGATCTCGCCCATGTAGTGATGCAGGAGCACGTAGGCCGTACCCGGCGACCGCGGCCCCAGGAACGTCCCGATGATACCGCTGGCTGACTTGGTGGCTTTGAGCGGTTCGCATTCGAACCATTCGTCGAGAAAGTCCGAGGCGCTCATCGTCATCAGCTTGTAGAGCGCGTGGAAATGCTCTTCCCCCAGCGAGGAGAAGTGCCGACCCAGCTTGCCCAGCGACACCAGCTCCCGGGGATCCAGACTCGTCGGATCGGGGGGCGCCATGCCGAGGATCGGACGTACCGCCATCGCCATATGGTGCATCAGCCGGCCGAACTCGTCGTAGGCCTCGGCGTCACGGGGCGAGTGCCGAACCAGCTCTCGCCGGGTGAGATCGTGGTCGGCCCAGGAGGCCAGGTAATCGCCGTTGGGCAGGGGGGTCAGGGTGCTTTCCAGCGGAAGGACCTGCAGCCCGTGGGCCGGCAGATCCAGATCACGGATGATCTCCGGCCGCAGCAGGCTCACCACGTAGGAAAACACCGAAAACTTGTAGCCCGGGAAAATCTCCTCCGTCACCGCCGCGCCACCAACCAGGTGCCGGCGTTCCAGTACCAGCACCCGCTGCCCGGCGCGCGCCAGGTAGGCCGCGGTGACCAGGCCGTTATGGCCGCCCCCGATGATGACCGCATCGTACTGATTGGTGGAGGTCATCCCTGGGCTCGTTTCCGGGGGGGGTCGAAAAACGGGGTCTTCACCACTGTCGCGTCCGCCAGTTTCCTGCGATGCTCGACCGTGACCTCCATCTGCACCGGGGTGCCGGCCCCGCCAAACGCCGATTCCACGTGGGCCAGCGCGATGTAGCGCTTGAGAATCGGGGACCAGCAACCTGACGACGCGTAGCCGACCTGTACCCCACCCGAATAGAGAGGGACGCTGGTCCGCCAGGCCACCGTCGGGAGCTTCGGCGGCAAACCCCGCTCGGCGTACAGGCGCTCCAGCGATTCCCAGTTGACGTCAATGCCCACGAACTGCCATGCCGGGCCCCGGGCGCTTTCCGCCCGGAGCGCCTGCTGCCCGACGAACGGCGCCTTGTCGAGCTTCACGGTCCATCCCAGGTTCAGTTCGAACGGAGTCGACTTCTGGTCCTCGATCAGGGCATGACGCGCGGAGACGTAGTCCACCTCGATCATCAGGAGGCCGGCTTCGATCCGCGCCACATCGAGGCCAAGGATGCCGGACGGCACGATTCCGTACCGGCCGCCGACCTTCATCAGGGAGTCCCACAACGCCGCCCCCAGGGGGGCGTCCACCCAGATCTCGAAACCCAGGTCTCCAGTGTAGCCGGTGCGGGACACGGTGACCGGGATATCGCGAATCACCCCCCGGGTCAGCCGAAAGTACTTGAGCTGCGAGACGTCCACGCCCGCCGCCAGCAGAATGTCGCGCGACAGCGGCCCCTGCAGGCTGAGGGCGCCTACCCGGTCCGAGATATCGGTGATTGCCACGTCGAGGCCCACCGCGTTCTGGTGGAGCCAGCGCAGGTTGGGATCCGCCGATGTCAGTCGGAACACCTGCTCATCCAGCCGGCTCACCGTGCCGTCGTCGATGACCTTGCCATGGCTGTCGCACCAGGGCGAGTACGCCACCTGGTTGATCCGGAGCTTGGTCACGTCACGGGGCAGCGTCCGGTCCAGCAGGCGCTCAGCGTCCCGGCCTTCGATCAGGTACTTGTAAAGCGGCGACACGTCGATGAGGGCGGCCGAGTTCCGGATGGCCGCGTACTCCCGGTCGTGCAGGAGATCGTAGGAGCTGGCCACCACGTGGCCGGCCCAGCGGCGCCAGTTCTGCCCTTCCATCAGCGGGGCAGTGCGAGAATGGAACGGCGTGGTCTTGAGCATCAGCCTCTCGTGGATATCGCGGTGTCGTAGCCCAGCTGCCGTGAGATGGCCTCGCCAGCCTGTCGAAGGGAAGCCACCAGCAACCCGATCCGTTCCGGCGGGATCCGGACACTGGGCCCCCCGAGGCTGATCGCGGCTACCACTTCGCCATCGTGGTTGCGTACCGGCACCCCGATCGCCGTGTAGCCGTCCTCCAGTTCACCGACCGCGGTGGCGTAGCCCTGCTCCCGCACTTTCTTGAGCTCCTGACGGAGCGCAGTGATGCCGATAATCGTCCGCCGCGCCGGGCGGGCCAGCGGCAGCCGCAAACGCCCGCTTCGCTCGGATTCCGGGAGAGAAGCAAGCAGCACCTTCCCGGTGGACGTCGCATGGGCGGGCCAGCGAGTCCCGACCGACGGACTCGCGTGCAGCCACTTTCGGCTGTGGACTTCCTCGACGATCAAAACATCGGCGTCCACCAGGACTTCGAGGGTGGCCGTCTCGGCCGACAAGCTCGCGAGTTGCGCCAGCGTATCCCGGCTGACCCGCCGCAAGTCATTGGCGCGAAGCGCCCGCCCCCCGATCGAGATGGCCTCGGGTCCCAGCCGGTAGGCCTCGGTCTCCGGGTTGCGGGCAACCAGGCCTTCGTGGGCCAGCGCGGTCAGCAGGCGATAGGCCGTGGTCTTGTTCAGTCCCGACGCCCGGGCCATCTCGGTGAGTCCCCACTCCGGCTTCGCGTCGGTGAAGATCTTGAGAAGGGACAGCGCGCGGCGGACCGCCTGGGTCCCCGAATATGCATCGGGAGGTGGATTCATGAAATGCCAGTTCAGTATATGAACCACGTTACCGGGCAACGGCCTTCCTGTCAACGGTGACGGGAGAAGCTATCGGCCCTGGCCCCGGTAAACGACGCGGCCGCCCGCAATGGTCATCAACACCCGGGTACCTCCCACCGCCTCGGGAGCTACCATGAAGAGATCCCGCTCGAGGAGAACCAGATCGGCCAGCTTGCCGACCGACACCGATCCGGTGAGACTGTCCGCGAACCGGGCATGCGCTCCATTGATGGTGTAGGCCAGCAGTAGCGCCTGGAGACCAGCTCGCTCTTCCGGTATCCACGCCGTTCCCCGGCCTTCATCGAGTCCGCGCCGTGTCATCGCCACCTGGATGGCCTCCAGCGGGTTCATGGTACTCACCGACCAGTCGCTGCCGGCCACCACCGTGGCGCCGCTCTGAATCATACTTTGGATCGGATACAGCCAGCGCGACCGGGCCGGGCCCAGCACCGGAATGGTCAGTTCAGTTATATACGGATCGGCGGAGGCCCAGAAGGGCTGGAAATTGGCGATGACCCGAAGGGCCTTGAAACGGGGGATATCCCCCGGGTCGATCAGTTCCAGGTGCGCAATCTGGTGCCGGGAATCCCGGATCCCATTGACCGACCGGGCCCGAGCAAAGGCATCGAGGGCCATCCGGATGGCCCGGTCGCCGATGGCGTGAACATGGACCTGGATTCCGGCCCGGTCCAGGCGGGCCACCAGGTCGTCGAGTTCTTCCTGCGGCAGGGTGGGTTCCCCCCGTGAACCGGGCGAGCCAAGGTATGGCTCCAGCAGCGCGGCGGACCGGGCTTCGATCACCCCATCCAGAAAGATCTTGGCGCTGTTCGCGCTCAGCCGCTCGCCACGGAACCGGTCCCGCACTCGAACCAGCCCTTCCACATCGGGAGGCCCGGCGTCCAGGTCCAGTTGCTGGGCAACCGTGATCCGGACCGGCAGGCGGCCCAGGGAATCCATGAGGCGATACGCGTCCAGCATGGCGGAGTCGCCGTTGGCGTCGATCAACGCGGTGATGCCGAAGCTCGAGGCAAGAGCAAAGGCTCGGTCGAACCCCTCGATGTAATCGTCGGTGGTGTACTCGGGAAGCAGGCGCTCCACCAGCCGCATCGCCGACTCGCGGAGTGCGCCGGTAGGCGCGCCGGTGGCATCACGCTCGATCCGTCCTCCTGGCGGGTCCCGGGTTTCGCGGCCCAGGCCGGCCAACTGTATCGCCTTCGAATTGATCCACGCGGAGTGGCCGTCGGCCGCGGTCAGAAAGACGGGGCGGTTCGCGACGGCCTGGTCCAGCAGCGTCGCCTTCGGATTGGCCGCGGGAAACATCGGCAGCGCCCATCCGGTACCCCGGACCCATGGTGCATCGGGCCTGGCTCGGGCGCATTCCCCAACCGTCGCCAGGGCCTGCTGGGGAGTAGAATCTCGGCTCAGATCGCATTCGCCGAGTTCAACTCCGGAATAGGGGTGCACATGGCTGTCGACAAAGCCCGGCAACAGCATCCTCCCCCGTCCGTCCACCACTTCCGTGGATGTCCCGATGTGCCGCCGAATCCCGCTGTCAGGGCCGGCGAACACGATCCGCCCGTCACGAATCGCCACTGAACCGGACGCGGTTCCCGGCGACGCAACGGGATCGCCGCTGAAGATGGCCGCGTTTCGAATAACCAGGTCGGCCGCCGGCTCCGCTCCTGCGCCGCATCCGGTCAGAAGCAGCAGGGCGGCGAGCCGGCGGCGGTTCATCGCGTTCCGGCCCGGAATTTCCACTCCGGCAGGTCACTCAGCCAGGAATACGGATTAATGGTGACCGGCTCCAGTCTCCGGGTAACCGCGGCAATGTTGGTCGGCGCAAACAGGAAGACTGCCGGCACATCGGCATTCAACGTATCGAGTACGGCGCGGTAGAGTCGTCCTGCCTCCGCGGGCTGGACGCTTCGGGAGGCAGCCGTCAGCAGAGAGTCCAGCGAAGGATTGTGGTAGTGGCCGTAGTTCAGGTCCGACCACCCCTGGCGACTCCACTGATCGGCCAGGCCCCGGGGACTGGGCTCGTCCAGCCATGCCCCGACGAACGCCTCGAAGTTTCCTGCCGCGATCCGCTGTTGCATGACCGGAAAATCCACAAGGGTCACGACACCGGCGACGCCGGTGGCCTTCCATTGGGCCTGGACCGCCTCGGCTGCGCGGCGCCGGGCGGGACTCGTCGAGGGAACCAGGATCTCCAGCCGGAGCGGCCGCCCCGCGCGGGTGCGCATGCCGTCGGCCCCCCGGATCCAGCCGGCCGCATCGAAGGCCGCCGCCGCCGCCGCCGTGTCGTATGGCAGCGGCTTCACACTGCTGTCCCAGATCCAGAGCAACTGCGAGATCGGCCCCGGCGGGACCTTCGTCTCCGGCCCGAACACGGCGCGGGCGACGGTGGTCCGGTCAATCGACTGCACCAGGGCTCGCCGGAGATTCCGGTTGGAGAGAATCGCATCCGAGGCGCGCGGACGGTCACCGGCCAACCGGAAGCCGATCAGGCCGTAGGAGGCCGAGGGGTAGGGCACCAGCCGGAAGGCCGAGTCGTGGGCCAGTTGTTCGGCACCGGCCAGGGCGGCCGTCTCCAGCAGGTCGGCTTCGTGGCTCAGGAGCAGGTTGGCGGCGGCCTCCGGATCGCCGGCGAACCGCCACGCCACGCGGCGGATGTCTGGCGGGAGCGCCACGGTCGTGTCCGCGATCAAGGTCAGGGACTGGCCCCGCTGCCAACTGGCAAAACGGTAGGGACCGCTGCCTATCAGGCGCCCGCCAGTCGTATCGTCAGCCCAGGCAGCACGGGGACCTGCCTGCTCCCACACGTGCCGGGGAATGATCCGCACGTGGTAAGTGGCGTCATACAGCTGTTCAGCATAGGGATGCGTGAAGCGCACCAGCACCGTGGCACTGTCCGCCGCCTCTACCGAGGCGATACTCGCCAACTGGGATCGGGGCGCCGCATCGAGGACCGAGTCGCGGAACACGTCAAAGGAGTAGACCACGTCGCTGGCAGTCACCGGCTGGCCGTCATGCCACCGGGCGCCGGAGCGCAGGGTAAACCGCCAGGTGAGCGAATCCACCCGTGCCCACTTGGTCGCCAGACCTGGGGCATAAGCCGTTTCGTCCATGGTAGGCCGGCGCGGAAGCAGATCAGCGAGCCGTTCGTAAATCAAATCTCCCACATCGCGCCCCACCGACTCGTACGTCAGCGGCGGGAAGATGCTGGATGGTTCCCCGACTGCGGCGACCACCAGGGTTCCGCAGGTGGCACAGGAAGGCGTTCGGTCGCAGCCGGCCAAGAACAGGAGGATCCCCGGCAAGGCCAGGCTAATACGGAAAGTGCGCATGGATTGTATGGATAAGGAGGGAATAAGGACCGGTCGCACATCATCTCACTTTTTCGGAGGAATCTCAAGCTCGCCCTGTTAGTATCACTATATTACGACGATGTAACAAACTGATCCGGTTACAGGGAAGCCGCCGGCGTGGATACCATTCGTAAGCGCATATACTAAAAGAAGATAGCTCAACTATCCTGGATGGGCACCGGGATTGCCATTGCGGGGGACGGAAAGCCGTTGAACCCCTCGAGTAAGGATGGATCCCATGACATACCCGACTTTGCATTTCCTCGGCGCCCTGGCCCTGGCTGGTAGCCTGGTCGCCTGTGACTCCGCCTCCCCAATAGGCGGCGGCGGCCAGTTGAGCCTCAATGTCTCCAGCCGGGCGGCGGCGGGAACCGCCATTTCTCCCCCGTCGGCTCCGGATACGCTGGTGGATGCCAGCGGCAATGTCCTGGTCCTGACGCACGTTGAAATCGTCCTTCGGGACATCGAGTTTCGCCGCCAGAACCACGACGACTGCGACAGCGTCAATCCGGGCAGCGATGATTGCGAGGAGTTTGCAGCCGGCCCCGTGGTGCTCGATCTGCCGCTCGGGGCGGGCGTCTCCACCGGGTTCGTGGTATCCGTGGACAGCGGCGTATTTTCCGAACTGGAGCTCAAGATTCACAAGCCCGAGGACGATGGCGACCAGCAGGATCGCGCCTTCCTGGCCCTGCACCCCGACCTGGCGGACGTGAGCATCCGGGTCACCGGCAGCTTCAACGGTACCGCCTTTACCTTCGTCACCGATCTCGGTGCCGAGCAGGAGATCGTACTTTCGCCGCCGGTCGTAGTGACGTCCCGGTCGGACGTGGCCGTCACCCTCCGGGTGGACGTCGCGAGGTGGTTCCTGAGCGGAGCGGTGCTGGTGGACCCGGCGCTGGCGCTCAAGGGGGGCACCTTCGAAGGGCTCGTCAAGAACAATATCGAAGCTTCCTTCGCCGCGTTCCGAGACGACAACCGGAACGGGCGGGACGATGGCCAGGATGATCGCAGCAGTTAGGCGGCAGCCTGCTCCGCGAACGGAGAAGGCGGGTGGGACTCGGTCGAGTCCTGCCCGCCCCTCCGGCATTCCGGCCCGCTGTGATGGCATTGCGTACACACCTGGAACGAAGCAATGCAGTTGATCCGGAAGGTTACCGCCGCTTCCCCCGGAACATCGTTGATTCTCATGGACTTGAACGCAGTGAGGCCAATGGAACAGGGGTTGCCTCATGTCTGAACGGCGCTGGATGGTCGTGATCCGTCTCTCCGACAGTTTTCGCGCGACCCTGGCCGACCTCGCCGCCCAGCTGGGGGCAACCCTGCTGGAGTGGACCCCCAAACCCGACGAGCCGGTACCCGGGGAGGGCGGACCGCTGCTCATTCTCGCCGGTGGCGCGGAGAGCGACGCCCTGGATCTGCTGGAGATGCTGGCCGCCGCGCCGGCGCCCAAGATCGTCATTGGGAGCCTGGCGGACCATCGGGTGGCGGCGGTCGCGGTGCAACGGGGCGCGACCGACTATTTCGCTCTCCCCCAGGATCTCGATGTCCTGCGCCGCTCGCTGGAGCGGGAGCTCCGGGAGACGCGGGGCCGGTCGGCGGCGAAGCGCTACGCCGAAGAGGAGCGGCAGGCCAGCGGATTTGGCGTGATCGTGGGACGGAGCCCGGCCCTGATGGCCATGCTCGACCAGGCCGCCCGGGTGGCCTCCCATCCCGACGTCACGGTGATGATCGGAGGGGAGACCGGGACCGGCAAGGAACTGCTGGCCCGGGCCATCCACTACCACAGCGGGCGGGCGGCGGCGCCTTTCGTCGAGATCAACTGCGCGGCCATTCCGGCCACCCTGCTCGAGAGCGAGCTCTTCGGGCATGAAAAGGGATCCTTTACCGGCGCTATCGCCGCCAAGCCGGGACTGTTCGAGATGGCCCATGGCGGCACCCTCTTCCTCGACGAGGTGGGCCATATCCCGGTGGAGCTGCAGGCCAAGCTGCTCCGCGCGCTGGAAAGCCGGGAAATTCGCCGGGTCGGCGCCCAGACGACGCGACACATCGACGTAAGGGTCATCGGCGCCACCCATGTGAACCTGGCGACGGCCGTGGCCCGGGGCGAGTTCCGGGAGGACCTGTACTACCGGCTCAACGTGGTCAGCCTGACGCTGCCTCCACTCCGGAGCCGGGAGGGGGATGTGGATCTGCTCGCCGAAACCTTCGTCGCGCGGCTGGCCACCAGCAACCGGCTTCCGGTGCCGCCGCTCAGCCCGGAGGTGCGGCTGGCCCTCCGCAGCCACGCGTGGCCCGGGAACGTTCGGGAGCTGCGGAACGCCATCGAGCGGGCCCTGGTCCTGTCGCCGCCGGGCACCCTGCGGGTGGAGGAACTGGGACTGGCGCGCAACGTGGCAGTGGCCGCCGGCGGATCGGCGCTGCCGTTCCCTGCCGACCTGGCCACCATCATCCGGTCGGCCGTGGTCCTGATGCTCAAGCAGTGTGGTGGAAATAAGAGCGAGGCATCCCGGCGGCTGGGAATTTCCCGCCCCCGGCTGCAGCGCCTGCTGGATGGCAAGGATAACTCTGACTGAAACCGGGATGCGTATATGCAATACCTGCTGACGATACTTTCGCCCCGCGGCCAGTCCGGCCTGGGATCTCTGGCCGTCGTCGCCGCGCTGACGCTGCTCGGCGGGTGCACCGCATCCGAACCCAGCGACGGATCCTCGACCCGCCCCCCGGGCGATCTCACCATCCTCCGGCTGGCCCAGGGAACGCCGCCCCTGGTGACGGACTCGGTCGGGTTCTGGGCCGTGTACGACGAGGACCGCGAGGTCCGCATCGATATCGCGCCAAACACCGACTACCTAAAGTTCCGGGTGGACAAATTCTCCCTGTACCGCCGGCCCAACGGCTCCCTGTTCGGCCCCGGGGATTCGGTATTCATCTCCGTCAAGGTCCTCGATCCCGATGAGCTCCAGTTCGAGTTCTCGCCGGCGGGGCTTCGGTTCAATCCCGCCAAGCCCGCGGAGCTCAGCCTCGATTACGACTTCGCCGGGTTCACCATCCCCGGTGATTACGACGGGGACGGAGACGACGACGCCGAGGACGAGGCCCTTGAATCCAACCTGGCGGTCTGGAAGCAGGAGACGCCGGGAGACCTGTTCGACCGGCTGAGCGGGTTCATCGAGTTCGAGTTCGACGAGATCGAGGTCGAGATCACCAGTTTCACCCGGTACGCGCTGGCCTACTGAGCGAGACCGTGAACACTTTTATCCCCGCCCCCGACGATCCAGCCGGCAGCCTCCGGGTGCTGCTCGCCGAGGGTCGCTTCGCGGAGGTGCTGGAGGAGTACTGGAGCCGTGAAGGCGAACGGACGCCGGACGCCAGCTTGATGGCCGCTACCGCCTCCACCCGTCTCGGTGACCTGCCGATGGCGGCGGATCTGGCCGGGCAGGCGCTGGACCGTTTCCGCGCCCGGGCCGACGACGATGGCCGCATGCGGACGCTCAATCTGCTCGGCGTGATCGAGTTCGAACGGGGGAACCTGGACCGGTCCCGCTACTGCTTTACCGAAACGCTCGGACTGGCGCGTGCGCTCAAGGACACCCTGATGACCGCCCGGGCCTGCAACAACCTCGCGTCCATCGCGGACCTCCAGGGCGACGGCCCGGGCGCGCTGACCCTGTACCGGTCGGCCCTGCTCAGCTACCAGCGGCTCGGCGACCGCCGGGGCACCGCCGAATCGTACCACAACCTCGGCATTGTCTTCCGGCAGATGGAAAACTGGGGGGAAGCCCTTTCGGCGTCCGACCAGGCAATTCGCCACGCGGCCACCCTCGCCGAGCAGGCCATCCTGGGGCTGGCGGTCATGGGACGGGCCGAGATCGACCTGCATCGAGGGGAACGGGAGATGGCGCGCCAGGGGCTGGAATGGGCGGCCGTGCTCGCGGAGCGGGGTGGGGACGAACTGGGGGTCATTGAGGTCAATCTCCTACGAGCCAGTCTCGCGGGAATGGAGCAGGATTGGCCACGGGCAACCCGCGAAGCAGAACAGGCCCGTAACGCTGCCATCGCCGCGCGTGCGGCGGTACTCCAGGCCCAATGTGCCGCGGTTTCAGCGGTGGGCTTCAAGGCCGTGATGCGGCTGGACGAGGCGGTAGAACGAAAGGCCGAGGCCGAACGGCTATTCCGGGCCCAAGGCGCTATCCGGCGGCTCGCTGAATTTGGGCGGCGGTGGGAAGCCACGACGTTGCTGTAACTACCTCACCACAAACCGCTAGACGCCCACCGCCATTCACCCTGCTTCCCAACCTTCGTACTGCAGAAGCTGGCATCCATAGTCGTAAACTGGTCATAAACGACAATAAGTGCTCGGTAGTTACCCCTATAAACTCATGGATTTGCAGTACTTGGCAAGCAATTCCATATGATAGAAGATGGTACATCTATTGCCATTCAACTAGCGGGGGAAGGTCGAGGCAAACGGCAGAACTGGGAGAATCGAAATGTCCGACAGGATCGAGAACAGGTCACCATTCCTCATGCTGGGGGGTGGATGGATAGCCCTGCTGACCATGGCCCTGCTGGGCTGCAATGGGGACGGCCTGGCGCCGGCCGACACACCTCAATCTGTGCCGGAAACCCGGCCCGAGGCGGATCTCACGGTCCTTACGATCTCGCAGCCGCCTGCGCTGGTTGCTGATTCGGTCAGCTTCTGGGCGGTGAAGGGGAAGAACCGGTTCGCCGAAATGTTCTTCGCCGACAGCCTGGGCCACCCCGCCGACCGGCTCCTGCGCTTCTATGTCGATGGAAAGTCCCTGTACCGGTATCCGGATGGGAAGAAGTTCGGAAGCAAGGACTCGGTACTGATTACGATCCGGGTGACCGATCCCCGGACGCTCGCTTTCGAGTTCGAACCCTCGGGGCTTCAGTTCAAGGACAAGGAACCGGCGATCCTGACTGTGAACTATGCCCGTGCGGTTACCCAGCCGGGTCCGGTTTCCCGGCACGATGACGACGATGACGACGATGACGACGATGTCGAGGATGACGACGACCAGTCTTCAGTCATAGAAGCCGACCTGGCCCTCTGGGTACAGGAGCAGTTGGCGGCGGACTACTCCCGGATCACCACGCTCGTCGACACCACCGCGAAGCAGGTCATCGGAGAGGTCCCCGGGTTCAGCAAGTACGCGGTGGCCTATTGATGAAGTGAGAAGTGAGAGGTTGTTCACCTCTCACCTCCCGCTCTAATGGGCGCCCGCCAGCTCCCGCTCCTCCTTATTGTCCGTTGCCACCTTGGCCGCTACCTCAGCCGGCGCCTCCACGTACCCGTGGAACTTCTGCCGGTAGGTGCCCCGTCCATGGGTAATCGAGTGCAGCGTCGTTGCGTACTTGTAGAGTTCGGCCTCCGGGACGATGGATTTGACCTTGGTCAGCCGTCCATCCTGCTCCGTCCCCAGGATCTGGCCTCGCCTGGCGCTGAGGTCCCCCATGACATCGCCCAGCACGTCGTCCGGGGTCCACACCTCCACGTCCATGAGCGGCTCCAGCAGAATGGGTCGGCACTGCGGCGCCACGTTCCGAAAGGCGAGGATTCCGGCCATCTTGAACGACATCTCGTTGGAATCCACGTCGTGGTACGATCCATCGAAACACTCGGCCCGGAAATCCACCATGGGGAAGCCCGCCACCACCCCCCGAAGCGCCGACTCCTGGATTCCCCGGTCTACCGCCGGCACATACTTGCCCGGGATCACCCCCCCCACGATGGCATTGACGAATTCATAGCCCCCGCCCCGGGGCAGGGGTGACAGGCGGACCCAGCAGTCTCCATACTGCCCCCGCCCGCCCGACTGTTTCTTGTGCTTGCCCTGTCCCTCCGCCTTGCTCTTGATGGTTTCGCGATAGGCGATCCGGGGCCGGACCAGTTCGGCATGGACGCCGAACTTCCGCTGCAGGCGGCCCAGGATGATCTCGAAATGCTTCTCTCCCATGCCGTGGATCAGGGTCTGCCCCAGCTCCGAACTGTACTCAAAGTGGAAGGTCGGGTCCTCTTCGTGCAGCCGGTGCAGGCCCGCCGCCAGCTTGTCCTCTTCGCCGCGCTGGCGCACTACCACGGCCGAGGTCGCGATCGCGTCCGGAAAGGGCACCGGGGGCAGCCGGAGCGGGTGGTCCCGACGGCAGAAGGTATCGTTGGTGTGGGTGTCCTTGAGCTTGGCCACCGAGCCGATGTCGCCGGCGTGGAGTTCGGTCACCTCGGTGCGTTCCTTGCCCAGCTGAATTGAGAGGTGGTTCAGCTTCTCGGCGACGCTGTGCTCCGCGTTCCAGACTTCGTCCCCGTTCTTGATGGTGCCGGTATAGACGCGGAACAGGGTGACGTCGCCGATGTGGGGCTCGGAGACGGTCTTGAACACCCGCCCCAGGAGGGGCGGCCGGCCGTCGGCCCCGTCGGGCAGTGGCGTTTCCGCCGGTGAGGGAAACAATTCAACCATCTTCTTGAGCAGGGCGCGGGTACCGTAGGTCAGTTCGCCGCTGCCGCAGAAGAGCGGCACGATCTCGCCCGCCGCCATTGCCTTCTTCATGCCGGCGATCACATCCGCCCGGGGGATCTCCGCCCCGCCCAGGTAGCGCTCCAGCAGATCGTCGTCGGTGGAGGCCACCGTCTCCGTCAGCAGCAGACTATAGCGCTCGAACTTTTCCCGGTACTCCTCCGGCACCGGCCCCTTGTCGTACTCGCCGGACTTGGTCCCCTTCCTGTAGAGATGGCAGCTTCCCGAGAACAGGTTGATGATCCCGTGAAAATCCTGGCCATTGCCGACCGGGATCTCTACCGGGACCACCTTGGGCGTCAGGTGTTCCTTGACATCATTGAACACGTCCTCAAAATCGGCGTGCTCCTTGTCCATCTGGGTCACGAAGAGAATCCGGGGCAGGTGCAGCCGGTCGCACACTTCCCAGACCTTCTCCGTGCCCACCTCGACGCCGGCGACACCACCGAGCACGACGACCGCGGCGTCGGCGGTATAGAGGCCGGAAATCGTCTCTCCGAAGAAATCAAGAAACCCCGGGGTGTCAATCAGGTTGATCTTGGTATCCATCCACTCCGCGTAGGCCAGGCCCAGGCTGATGGAATGCTTGCGGTCGATTTCGTCGGGTGTGTAATCGGTGAGAGCGGTTCCGTCTTTAATGGAACCATGACGGCGGCTGGTGCCAGCCACGAAGGCCAGGGCGTCAACGAGAGTGGATTTACCCGATCCGCCATGGCCGACAAAGGCGACGTTCCGGATTGCATTCGAGCCATATGCCGGCATGGCTCACCTCCTGGAAGCATAGGGGTACTGATTTTGGCCCCAATTCCCCGCCTTGTCAAATATCTGCCGGAAGGGGACCTGGATCACTTCGCCCCGAATGGGCGTTTCACATACTCAGGGAGGCAGTCCAAGCCTGGGGGCGTGGGCCCTCTACAGGTTCCCTGCGGTAAATTGAGCCGGCGTGCGTAGAATGGGTTACTACCCTGACGTGACATTGGGATACACTGGGCACATGCATTTCGTCGCGGAAGCGATCCTGCCCAGCTATCTGGAGGCCCTGCAACGGGTCCTGGATGATGCCATGGAGCGGCTGCCCCCAGGCGGTCCCCGGCGCATCCTGGCCCGGCTTCGCCGTCGGCTCCGAAAACCGGCGACCGCCCTCCGGTTCGAATCCCTGCACCGCCTGGTCACGCTAGGGGAAGCCCAGGGGTGGCTGACCACCGACGAGGCCATCACGATCCGCAAGCTTGCCTACCGCTGCTCGTTCTACCTGCGCAGGGCAGGCAAGGCCGAGCCATCCTCTTAGCCGTCCTCGCCCGGCGCTACCGGTACCCCTTGGCCTGGAGCGCGAACAGCTCCGCGTACAGGCCCCCCTGGTGGAGCAGCTGCTCGTGGGTGCCCTGCTCCACCATCGTTCCCCCTTGGAGCACCAGGATCCGGTTGGCCATCCGCACCGTGCTGAACCGGTGCGAGATCAGCACCGCCATTTTCCCCGCGGTCAGCTCGGAGAACCGCAGGAACACCTCGTATTCGGCCCGGGCATCGAGCGCCGCCGTCGGTTCGTCGAGAATCAGCAGCTGCGCTTCGCGCAGGTAGGCGCGTGCCAGCGCCACCTTCTGCCATTCGCCGCCGGACAGGTCCACCCCGCCCTCAAAGCGCCGACCCAGCATCTGGTTCATTCCGCCCTCCAGCCGCGCAATCACCGGGGTGGCCAGGCTCCGGTCCGCGGCGGTGGCGATCGCGGGATCGTTCTCCAGTTCGCTGATATCGCCGACCGCGATGTTTTCCCGGGCGTTCAGGTCGTAGCGGACGAAATCCTGGAAGATCACGCCCACGTTGCGGCGGAGGCTCTCCACGTCATAGTCCCGGAGATCCACGCCGTCCAGGAGAATCCGGCCTTCGGTCGGGTCATAGAGCCGGGCCAGCAGCTTGACCAGGGTGGTCTTGCCGGCCCCGTTCTCTCCCACCAGCGCCAGCCGCTCCCCTGCCGTGAGGGTGAACGACAGATTCCGCACCGCCCAGGTGTCGCCGTTGGGGTAGCGAAAGCCGACCCGGTCGAAGACGAAACCCTCCCGGATCGGCAGGGGGACCGGCCTGGCGCCGGCGGCCGAAGCGATCCGGGGTTTGAGGGTGAAGAAGCTGAACAGGTCGTCGAGGTAGAGGCTCTGCTCGTAGATCTGGGTCAGCGAGAGGAGCACCCGCTGAATCAGGTCCCGGCTCTGCCGGAAGGACGCGGCGAGAAACGTGAGGACGCCGATAGTAAACAAGCCGGCCGGCGACTGGTATCCGACGATGGTCAGGTAAACGATGACGCCGTACGCGCCATAGTATCCCAGCGTCCCCACGACGGCGAGCAGTCCGGACACCAGGCTGCGCCGCACGGCCAGGCTCTTGTTGGCCCGGTAGAAATCATCCGACAGCCGGGCGTACCGCTCCACCAGGAACGGCGACAGCCCGAACAGCTTGATCTCCTTGGCGGTGACATCACTGGCTCCGGCATAGCGGAGGTAATCCAGCAGGCGCCGCTGCGGTGTCCAGGAGTAAAGCAGCGAATAGCCCAGGGAAGCGAAGTGGCTCTCCCCCAGGAAGGACGGGATCACCGAGACGGCCAGCAGCAGCAACAGCCAGGGCACGTACACCAGCAGCGCCAGCGACAGGGAGACGAGCGTGATGAGATCCTGCACGGTGGCGAGCAACTGGGTAAACAACCCGATGCGCCCCACGGTCTGCCGCCGGGCACGCTCCAGCCGGTCGTAGGTTTCCGCATCTTCAAATTGCTCCAGGTCCAGGCTCGCGGCATGCTCCATGAGCTGGACGCTGGTCCGGTTGGCGAAGAGATCGCCCAGCAGGCTTTCATACAGCGTGCTGAGCCGGGCCAGCGCCTCCCCTCCAATCGCGATGGCGAGTTCGACCCCGACCAGCAGTGCCAGATAGTTCCAGTCCACCACGGTGCCGGCCTGGGTGCGTTCGATGGAATCCACGACCCCGTCGATGATCAGCTTTCCGATCCACAATACCACGATGGGAATGGCGGCCCGGAAGCCCCGAAGCACCATGATGGCCAGGGTGTATCCGCGATGGGTTTCCCACACCAGTTGGAAGAGTCGCGGCAGGTGCCGGAGCGCCTGCAGCCGGTCCCGCCAGGGCTTGGGGCCCTCGTCGAGACCACGGCCGGCGGGAACGAAGAGCGGGCGTGGGGGTGCCATGGTCAAAAAGGTAAGCGGATCACGGCAAACTGCTTACTTTCCCGGTATGAAAACGGCACTGGTCACCGGGGGAACCGAGGGAATTGGTCGGGCGATCGCGTTCGCGCTGGGCCGCGCCGGCTATCGGGTGGGGGTCTGCGCCCGGACCGCATCCAGGGTGAAGGAAACCGTGGCGGCATTGGAGGCCGCCGGGTACCCGGCGGCCGGTGCCGCGGCGGATGTCGGCAACCCGGCCGACATAGCAGCCGCGATCACCGGCATGGTCGAACAGCTGGGCCCCGTGGATGTCCTCGTCAACAACGCGGGCGTGGGGATCATCAAGCCGTTCGACGAACTCAGCCTGGAGGACTGGGACCGTACCATGACCACCAACCTCCGGAGTCTGTACCTGGTAACCCGGCAGGTGCTGCCCGCGATGCGACAGCGGCGGGCCGGGACCATCGTGAACATCGCCAGCCTGGCCGGCCGCAACGGGTTCGTCGGCGGCGCCGCGTACTCGGCGTCCAAGCACGCGATGCTGGGCTTCAGCCAGTCGCTGATGCTGGAAGTCCGCAAGGACAACGTCCGGGTCATCGCCATCTGCCCCGGTTCGGTGGACACCGATATGCTCCAGAGTTCGGAGATGCTGGCAAAGCCGGCCGCCCGCATCCTCGCCCCAGAGGACGTGGCCGATGTCGTGCTCGCCGCGCTGGCCCTTCCCGAGCGCGCCATGGTCAGCGAACTGGATATCCGCCCCACCAATCCCTGAATGTCCCTGCTCATTACCATGTGCGTCTGCCAGCGGATGCCCTTCGAGCGGCTGCTGCCGCTGGCCCGGCAGAACCAGTGGACCCTCGAGGACATGATGCGGGAGACCCAGTGCGGGGCTGGCTGCGGACTCTGCCGGCCCTATCTCCGGGAGATGCTCCGGACCGGGCAGACCGTGTTCCGGGAAATCCTGACCGAGCCGGGCTGACCGCCGCGTCCCGCCCCCTTACCGTAGCGGCGAAACCCGGTCAGATTTCACGCCGATGGCTTCCCCCCTCCTCAACTCCCGGATCCAGGATGCCCGCGACCGGGTCTTCCGCACCCGGCCCCTGGTGGCAATCGACATCCTCCTTGGATGGGCGAGCGTCTACCTGGTCAGCAGCGGCCACTGGAGCGGATATCTCCTCGCCCTCGTCACCACCGCGTTGGCCCTCGTCATCATGCGCCGGGGGCAGGTGCTGGCCGAGAAGCAGAAAGAGCGCTACCGGGTCGCCTACGAGTCGGCCGAAGCCCGCAGCCGGGAACTGGACCGGCTGGCGGCGCTCGCGGCAACCCTGCTCAAGGGCACCGACATCCCCGTCCTGTTCCGGGAGATCGCCCAGTCGGCCTCCGACCTGCTCCAGGCGGAATCAGGCGTCATTACCCTGGTGGTGGAGGAGGGGCGCTTCCTCAGGATGGTGGCGGCCACCGGACCGCTGGAGACCGCGGTCGGATCGCTCATCCCGGTGGATAAGTCACTTTCCGGCTGGGTGGTGGCCAATGAGCAGCCCCTGCTCAGCGAGGACATGGACGCCGATCCCCGCACCTTTACCCTGCCCGAGGTAACCTCCCATCTTCGCACGACGGCGATCGTGCCGCTGCGTTCCGCCGAGGTGGTGATCGGCACCGTCAGCGTTCACAACCGGCACAACGGGAAATCGTTCGGGGAGCACGATCTCCAGCTGCTTCGCACGCTGGGCGAGCAGGCGGTCATCGGGCTGGACCGGGCGCACGTCCTGGAAGAGAGCCGCAAGAGCGAGCGCGCCCTGGCCGCCAAGAACACCGAGCTGCAGCGCGCCACCCAGCTCAAGAACGAGTTCCTGGCCAACATGTCCCACGAGCTCCGGACCCCGCTCAACTCCATCATCGGCTTTTCCGACCTGATGCTGAGCCAGGCGGTCGGGCCCGTCAATGAGCAGCAAGAGGATTTTCTCGGGGCCATTCTCCGGAACGGCCG
The DNA here is from genome assembly GCA_963795085.1 of uncultured Gemmatimonadales bacterium. GTDB lineage: Bacteria > Gemmatimonadota > Gemmatimonadetes > Gemmatimonadales > GWC2-71-9 > DASYPP01. Next base: position 139,335 of record CAWCFX010000004.1, read on the forward strand.
CCACCTGCTGGGCCTGATCAACAGCGTGCTGGACCTGGCCAAGATCGAAGCCGGCAGGATGACCCTGGACCTGGCGCCTACCGATCTCCGGAACGCCATCAGGCAGGCCGTCGGGGACACCGCGAGCTTGCGGACCGCGAAGCAGCAGGCCTGCACGCTCCAGATGGACGAGGACACCCCGCTGATCATCCTGGGTGACGACCAGCGGGTTCGCCAGGTCCTCTTCAACCTGCTGTCCAACGCCTCCAAGTTCACCTCCGAGAGCGGGACCATTTCCCTCTCGGCCATTCGCACCCGGGCGCCGTTACCGGTCCCGTCAGAGCGGACCGGTGAGCAGTCCCGGCTGGTGACCCGGGACGCGGTCTGGGTGTCCATCGTCGATACCGGGATCGGCATTAAGGCCGAGGACATGTCCAAGCTCTTCCAGGAATTCTCCCAGGTGGATACCTCGGCGAGCCGCCGGGCCCAGGGCACCGGACTGGGCCTCGCCCTCTGCAAGAAGTTTGTAGAAGCCCACGGCGGCACGATCGGCGCCGACTCCATCTACGGCACCGGGAGCACCTTCTGGTTCATCCTTCCCGCCGAAGGGCCGGTGCGGCGGTCAACTTCCCTCCCCGCATGAAGAAGCCCCGCGAGGGCTGGCGCCTTCGCGGGGCTTCGTCGAGCCGGCGGGCTCAGCGGTTCCGAGCCAGGTTCAGCGTGTAGGCGCCCATTCCCTTGCTGAACAGCGAATTGGCACGGATCACATACTCTCCATCGCTTTCCAGCTGGTACTCCAGCTTGGAATCGGTGCCGCCAGCTCCGTCGTCGTCGCTTTCGATCTGGCTAAACGCCTCTCCCTCCAGCCGCCCCAGCGCGACGTAGGTGTCGAACGCCCCGGATTTCATCGTGATCACGATCCGCTCTCCGCTCCGGCCGGTGAACTTCCACAGGTCGTAATGCGAGTCGTCGTCCATCTGGGGATCCGACGCGCTCAGCTCGCCGGTCACCGTCTGGCCGTAGCGGATCGCCCCCACCGAGAGCGGGGCCAGCGGCGGAGCCTCGCCGGTTTCCAGCCGGATGGTGTAGGGGCCGGTCACGCTGGCAAACAGCGAATTGGCCCGGATCACGAAAGTGCCGTCCCGGGGGATCCGATACACGACCTGGGCGTCGTCGTTGCCGCCGGAATCGTCATCGCTTTCCAGCGCGCTGAAGCTCCCCCCCTCGACCCGGCCGACCGCAAGGTAGGAGTCGAAGGCGGTGGAGCGCATGGTGACCGTCACCTGCTGGCCCCGGCGGCCGGTGAAGGAGAAAAGGTCATAGCGGGAGTTATCGTCCATCCGGGGATCCGATTCGGCCAGCTCGCCGTTGAGCGTCTGGCCGGCCCGGATGATGACCGGCTCCGGCAGCGGGTCCGCGGGACCGTCGTCGTCGTCGTGGTCCTGGTCTTCGACGGCCACCTCGCCGGGGTCCCCGGCCTCGAGCAGCAGAGTATAGTCGCCGGTTTCCCCTTCGGAGAGGGAGTTCACCCGTACCACGTACTCGCCATCGCTGCCCAGGGTCACCGTGAGCCGGGCATCGCTGCCGCCGGCGCCGTCGTCGTCACTGCCGAGGGCGAGGTAATCGTCCCCATTCATCTGCCCGATCGACACGTAGGCGTCGAAATCTTCGGAGCGCAAAATCGCCCTGATGGTTTCTCCCGCCTGCCCCTGGTAGGTCCACAGGTCGTAGTGGGAATCGTCGTCCAGGAGGGGATCCGAATCGCTCAGCTCTCCGCTTACTCTGGTGCCCAGCTGTAACCGGCCCAGGGAGACCGCCGGAGTGCTGACCGGTCCGTCCTCGACCAGGAGGTTATAGGCGCCGGCCTCGCCGGCGCCCAGGGAATTGACCCGGATGTGATAGACGCCGGATTCCTCGATGGTCATCCGGACCTGGGCGTCGGTACCGCCGGCTCCGTCGTCATCGGTTTCCATGCTGCTGAACTCATCGCCATCCATGGTGCCTACAGTCAGGTAGGCATCGAAATCCGACGAACGCAGGGTGATCCGCAGCCGCTCGCCAGCCTGGGCCTGGTAGGTCCACACGTCGTAGTGGGAATCGTCGTCCAGGGTGGGATCGGACGCGCTGAGGGTCCCTCGACCGGCTTGACCCTTGGTGAGCTGGCCCTGGGCATACGCCGGATGGAGCAGGCCGGAGAAAGCGTTCAGGGCCAGGACCGCCGTCAGGAACCCTGCGGCCCGGGCGGACCTGCTGATCATGCTGGAGTTACGGCGCTGGGAGTCCATCGTGACGTTCCTGGCCGCTGGGGCCGGTGAAGATGGTTTGGCTGCAAGCGCCGAAATGTTGGGGCCGAGCCGTTACGGCGCAAGCCTAGGCTAACGCGGCCAGCGATCGGCGCACGAACACGGGGACCATGTCCTTGCGCCAACCGATGGTGAAATCGGTGTTGTCCAGGGGCTTCGCGGGCCGGGAGGCTGCCCGCGCCACGGCATCCAGAACCTCGTCGGTCAGGTGCTGGCCGCGGGCCGCGGCGGCCCCCTCTTCGCTAACCTTGGGAAATGACCCAACCGCCCCCAGCACGATCCGGATGTCATCCACTACCCCTTCGGCGCCCAACCGAACCCAGGTCGCCACCCCCAGCACCGGAAAGTCAAACGCGCCCCGCCGCCGCAACTTGAGGTAGTTGGCCCGGGCCCCGTCCAGCGGCGGCACCTCGATCGTGACCAGCAACTCGTCCGGCTGCTTGGTCAGGAACTGGATGCCGTCGTCATGGTAGAAGGCGGCGGCGGGCACCACCCGCTCTCCCGCCGGGCCGGCCAGCCGCAGGTGGGCTCCCAGAGCGACCATCACCGGCGCGAGATCGCTCGATTGCACCGCCCAGCAGCGCGGACTCGACGGGGCGACCCAGCAGATCTTGCCGTCCTTCTTCATGCAGAAGTCGATCGCCTTTCGCCACTCGTAGTTCTGGTCGTAATAGTTGCAGCGGGTATCGAGCAGCAGGTTGCCGCCCACCGTGCCCATGTTCTGCAGGATGGGCGTCGAGATTTCGGCCGCCGCCTGGCCCAGCACCGGCCACTGTTTGCGGACCTGGGGATCCCGGATCAACCGGGTCAGCGATACCCCGGCACCGATCCGAAGCACCCCGTCCGAACCGGCCCGAATCTCGCCCAGCGCGCCGATGCCCCGGATATCGATGACCACCGAGGGCGTCTGCTGCCGGCGCTTCATGTTGGGATAGAGATCGGTACCCCCCGCCACGTAGGCGGAGGAGGGATGGGCGCGCTTGAACTCGACCGCCTCATCGATGGAGCGGGCGAACATGGCCTGGAATACGGGCAGTCTCAACATGGCATCGGCATCCGCAGGGGCTTCGTCATGGGGGAATCAGCCGCGCACCGGGCGTGGGTGGGCCTTGCCGTCCCCTCCCTCGGCCAGCGTCGGTACGTAGGTCACCTCCGGCCACGGCACCGACGGCACCGCGCCCGGGCCGAAGCGGGCATCCTTGCCCGCCGCCTTGGCCTGGATCGCCTTGAGCACCTTGGGCGGGCTCATCGGGACTTCGTCCACCCGGACGCCCACCGCGTCGTAGATGGCGTTGGCCACCGCCGGCATGACCGGCAGAAGGGGGCCCTGCCCCGCTTCCTTGCCCCCGAACGGGCCGTTGGGGTCGGGATCCTCGATGAGGTAGGTGATGACGTCGCACATTTCATGGGTGGTAGGGCTCTTGTACTCGAGCATCGACGGCCACTTGTGGACCACATTCCGGTTCTCCCGGTAGGCCATCTCTTCCATCAGCGCTTCGCCGAGCCCCATGTACACGCCACCCTCCACCTGGCCCATCACCAGCGCGGGGTTGATGCACTGGCCGATGTCATGCCCGATCCAGATCGTGGGCACCCGCACGATGCCGGTCTCCGGATCCACCTCGACCTCGGCCACGCAGGCGGAATAGCTGTAGGCGGCCGAGGGCCCCACCCCGGCACCGCGATACCGGCCCGGCGAGCGCGGCGGCGTATAACTCCCCACGGTGCCGATGGTGCCGAGGGACGACTCGGCCGCCACCACCGCCTCGGCGAATCGGAGCCCCCGGTCCGGGTCCTGCGCATCGAACACCCGCCCCCCGCCGAAAACGATGCGGTCAGCGGGGACGTCCAGCTTCGCTGCCACCGGGCCCGTCAGCATGCCACGCACCCGTTCTGCAGCCTGGATGGCGGCCTGCCCGGTCATCAGGGTAACGCGCGAGGAATAGCTGCCCAGGTCAACCGGAGTAAGGTCGGTATCGGCGGTGATGACACGAATGTCGCCGGGCTCGATACCCAGCACTTCCGCGACGATATAGGCGAGAATGGAATCGGAGCCCTGGCCGATGTCGGTGGAGCCGCAGAACACGGTGACCCCGCCGCCCCGGTCGCACTTGAGCTGGACCCCGGAATGAGGCATGTCATTCCAGTAGATCGGGAGACCCGCCCCCGTGATGTAGGAGGAACACGCCACCCCCAGCCCCCGGCCGTACGGCAGTTTCCGGAAACGTTCCTTCCAGCGGCTGCCTTCGACCACCTTTTCGATGCAGGGCCCCAGCCCCATAGAGCCGATCTTCAGGTAGTTGGCGGTGGTGGCGCCTGCCCGCACCAGGTGCCGCAGCCGCATCTCCGCGGGATCGAGGTCCAGCTGCTCGGCGATCTTGTCCAGCTGCACCTCCACCGCAAAGCGCGGCTGGGGCGTGCCATGCCCGCGCTTGGGTCCGCAGGGGGGCTTGTTGGTGAAGGCCCGGGCGCCCCGGAAGCGATAAACCGGGACATCGTAGGTTACCGTCTGCAGGGCGCCCGTGTAGTACGTGCTGGCGACCCCGTAGGAGCCGTAGGCGCCCCCATCCAGGAAGGACTCGAAGTCCATGGCGGTGATGGCCCCGTCCCGGGTAACGCCGGTGCGAATTCTCATCAGCGCCTGATGCCGGCCGCGATGACAATAGAAGACCTCCTCCCGGGTCAGGCAGATCTTCACCGGACGGCCGGTGAGGAGGGAGAGCTTGGCCACCACCATTTCGTGGCTGAACGGGTCGCTCTTGCCGCCGAAGCCGCCGCCATTGGGCGTTGCAATCACCCGGATCCGGCTGGGCGGCATCTCCAGCACCTTGGACAGCGCCCGGTGGACATAGTGGGGGGTCTGGGTGCTGGACCAGAGGGTCACCCTGCCATCGGGGGTGGCATGGGCCAGCGCGGCGTGCTGCTCCATCGGCAGGTGGGTGTTGCCTTCGTAAAAGCAGATGTCCTCTCGCACCAGGTCGGCGCGGGCGAACCCCGCGTCCAGGTCGCCAAACTCCAGGTGAACCAGCTTGTGGAAGTTTCCCGAATCGGCGTAGCCATGCAACTGCGGCGTCGAGTGCTCGGCCGCGTCGGCCACCGAGCGAATCGCGCGCAGCGGCTGGTACGACACCTCGATCAGCTCGGCGGCGGCGGCGGCGGTGTCCTCGTCCACTGCGGCGACCGCGGCCACCGGGTCGCCGATGAACCGGACTACTTCGCGGCAGAGCGCCTCTTCGTCCTGGCTCACGGGAAGGATGCCGAACTGGATCGGCAGATCCTCCCCGGTGATTACGGCGTGCACCCCGGGCAGAGCCCGGGCCCGGCTGGTGTCGATGGACACAATGCGGGCATGCGGATGCGGGCTCCGCAGCACCTTGCACCAGAGCATTCGCGGCAGGACCATGTCGTCCGCGAAGAGAGTCTGGCCGGTGCACTTCGCATGGGCATCGACCTTGGGGCGCGCCGTTCCTATGACATCAAAGGGCGGACCGTCAGACCGGCTGACCGAAGGGCGGTGACCCGGGGATGTCTGGGGCGCCGGCCCGCCCGTCCGGCCGTCCGGCCGTCCTTCAATAGCCATAAAGACTCTCCCGCGCCGGCTCGGCGTGCTCTCCCCGCATCCGGGCAGCGGCCAGCTCGATGGCTTCGTAGATCTTGATGTAGCCGGTGCAGCGGCAGAGGTTGCCCGCGAGGGCGTGCTTGATCTCGCCGCGCGATGGCGATCCGTTCTCCGCCAACAGGGACTGGGCCGCGAGGAGAACGCCGGGCGTGCAGTACCCGCACTGGGCGGCACCCACTTCGACGAACGCCTCCTGCAGCGGGTGCAGGACCGGACCGTCACTCATCCCCTCGACCGTCAGCACGGGTCGCTGCTGGCAGGCCTGGGCAAGCACGAGGCAGGAAAGCTGGGGCTCCCCATCGATCAGCACGGTGCAGGTGCCGCACTCGCCCAGTTCGCAACCGTGCTTGGTACCGGTCAAGGCCAGGTCCTCGCGCAATACCTCCAGCAGCGTCTTGTGGCCGGCAAAGTAGATATCGTGCCGCTCTCCGTTCACGACAAACGTGCCGTGCACCTTGGATGCGACACCCTGCAGAGACACCGGAGCGGTCATGGTTACCATGCCTTTGAGGTCTCATCAACAATGCCGGGATCCGCCGGGTAGGGCGTCCCGCTACAGCGGCTTGAGCTTTGCCAGCACTTCGGTGACGACGCTGGCCGGAGCGCGGGCGATGAACTCGGCGGCGCGGGCCTTCCAGTCGGCGCTTCGGAGATGATCGGCCAGCACCACCCCCTGGATCGGCATTCCATCAGGGAGCAGCACCTCGAATGGGTAGCCCTTGGGGCGGGACGCGACGGCGCACATCAGCGCCAGCCCGGACCGCTCATTATAGCGGGCCGGCGACACCACCAGCGCCAGTCTCCGGCCGGCGCCTCCTTCCCGTCGCGACGCCACCGAGATCCACACCAGGTCCCCCCGATCCGGTGCTACCACACTTCGGACCCCTGGGGGTCGCCCCAATCGGTCTCCGTGTGCCGGTTGTCCGCCGTAATGCCCTCTACGAGGTCATCCAGCACGTAGTCGCTCGACACTGGCGTGATGATGATTGATCCATCTCGCACAGTGATTTCCACGGAGGAACCGTCCGCCAGCGACGTTTCATCGCTGAAGAGTTTGGGGATGCGAACTGCTAAGCTGTTGCCCCATTTAGAAATACGAGTTTTCATCGCTTGGTTCCGAAGTATATACATTGAGTATACTCCAGGACCTCCCGCGACGCCAGACCATGCACCTGTCGATCCCCCTCGTGTTATGATTGAAGTATGGCTCGATCCTGTATCCGGCGGCTTAATGCGGTGGTGCTGGCGGTGGGCTTTCTCTGCGCCGCCATCGTGCTGCCCGATCTTGACGCGGTTCTGTTCCACGGACTCGCCGCCCAGGATACCTCCCGCCCACATATCGAGGCCGCGGGGAACGGCGACTGCCATGGGGAGAGTTGCGTGCTCGGCGCGGCATCTCCCCAGAGCCAGTCCTTGGGAGATTATGCCCCTGCTCCCGTCCGTCTGCCCCGTGCCGCCACGCTGGAGCTGCCTTCCCCTTCGCAGATTTCGGATCGGACTCCCCACCTCTTACGCCAGTCTCGCGCCCCTCCCGTTTCTTTCGTACTGTGACCTGAATGCCGCCTCGGCGGCTTTGACGCGCCTGCGATTGGCGCCCAAACCGGATCCGGATAACGGAGGAGATCGACCGTGAGATTCGCGGTACGCTGTCACATATGGCCCCTGGTCCTGACGCTGCTCATCCTCTCCAGGCCGGCATTCGGGCAGGAGCCGGCGGTTGACTCCATCCGCCTTTCGCTCAGCCGCCTGGCGCTTCGGATGGATTCGCTCCAGGCGGGCACTTGTCCCCGGGGCGACCTTCCGCCCCTCCCCAAGGGGGGGACGGGGAACTCGTCGGTGGACTCGCTCGAGTCCGCACTGGCACGTCTGGCAGAACGCGTGCACCTCCTCACGCTGGCGCACTGCGCGGAGCGGGATGAAACGGCGCAGCAGAGTCGGGCCGCTGATCCGCCGGGACGCGCGGCGGCGGCCTATATGAACATCGGATTCGACGCCCTGACGGATTTCGGCTGGTCCAGCGAGTCCGATGTCCGGTCGCTTCAGCGGGGGGACCATGACCCCCAGGTCCGCGGTTTCACCGTCCCTAATGCGGAATTCACGCTCGATGGCGCGGTGGATCCCTACTTCAAGGGGTTTGCGAACCTGGTCTACAAACTGGATGCGGAGGGAGAAACCGGGGTCGAACTGGAAGAGGTGTACATCCTGACTACATCTCTTCCCTGGAATCTCCAGGCAAAGGCCGGCCAGTTCTTCGCCGAGTTCGGGCGCCAGAACCCGCAGCACCCGCACAGCTGGGCGTTTGTCGACCAGCCGCTGGTTCTCAACCGTATCCTTGGCCCGGAAGGACTGCGGAGCCAGGGAGCCCGGCTTTCGTGGCTGCCGCCGACCCCGTGGTACAGCGAAGTCATGGTCAGCGTCATGAACAGTGCCGGCGGTACGGCCTTCAGCTTTCGCTCCGGGGAGTCGTCCGAAATCCACGGAGGCGAGCCCGCCGCCCGCGGCGTGCGTTCCGCCGGCGACTTCCTCATCGTTCCCCGCGTCTCCGCGTCGGTGGACCTGAGCGCCACCCAGACCTTGCTCTTCGGCATCTCCGGGGCCTTTGGTCCCAACAATTCCGGATCGGAGGCCAGGACCCGGGTTGCCGGAGCCGACCTGTTCTGGAAGTGGAAATCCGCCACCGCAATGCAGGGCTTTCCGTTCGTCTCGTTTCAGGCCGAGGGCCTGCTCCGGAAGTATGACGCCGCCCGCCGGTTGTCCGCGGAGAATCCCTCGGTATTTCTGCCGGACGAGAGCCTGACCGACCAGGGAGGCTATGCCCAATTGCTTTGGGGAATCAAGCCGCGCTGGGTGGCGGGGCTCCGAGGCGAAACGGCGGACGGCAACAGCGCGTCATTTGACTCCGAGCTGCGAGCCCGCCGCCTTCGGGTGTCCCCCAACCTCACCTGGTATCCCAGCGAGTTTTCCAAGCTGCGGCTGCAATACAATTACGATGACCGGGAAGGGACCGGTTCCGACCATTCGCTGTGGGTGCAGTTCGAATTCATGATCGGCGCACACTCGGCACACAAATTCTAGAGGGACGATCGACCATGCAGATCCTGTACGCAGTCAAGATCGCCGCCGCTGCCCTCCTCGGGCTGGCGAGCACCAGCGCGCCGTCCATCAAGAAACTGAAGGTGGTCGCCACCACTCCGGACCTGGCCGCGCTGGCCCGGGAGATCGGCGGGGACGCAGTCGACGTCATGGCGCTGGCCAAGGCGACGGAAGACCCGCATTTCGTGGATGCCAGGCCCAGCTACCTGGTCGCGCTCAACCGGGCCGATGTCCTGATCGAAGGCGGCGCCGAACTGGAACTGGGCTGGCTCCCGCCGCTGCTGGACAATGCCCGCAATGCGAAGATCGCCGCAGGTGCGCCGGGCCGCATCGTGGCGTCCCAAGGCATCCGTCTGCTGGAGATTCCGACTTCCTTCGATCGCTCCCGCGGCGACGTTCACGCCCTGGGGAACCCGCATTTTCTGATGGATCCGGTCAACGTAAAGGTCGCGGCGGCCAGCATCGCCGAGCACCTGGCCCGGGCCGATCCCGCCTTGGCGGCGACCTTCCGGGCCAACCTGGCAGCGTTTAACCGGACGCTGGACGCCAAGCTGGCCGAGTGGACCCGGCAGCTCCAGCCCTACGCGGGCGCCAGGATCGTGACGTATCACCGGGATTTCGCTTACCTGGCCGAACGGTTCAAGCTCGAGATTGTGGAGACGCTGGAATCCAAGCCCGGCATCGCCCCCTCCCCGGCCCACCTTGCCGCGGTCATCAGCGCCATGCGGGCGCAGCACGCCGGAGTAATCATCGTCCAGCCCTTTCAGAATAGACGAACCGCGGAAACGGTCGCCCGGCAAACCAACGCGGTGGTGCTGGACATTTCCCAGCAGCCGGGAGCCATCCCCGGCACCGACACATATTTCGCGATGATGGACTACATGGTGCGCACCCTTGCCGCCGCGCTGGAGAAGGCCCGATGATCTCCGTGGATTTTCAGGTCGTGTGGCAAATCATGAGATGGCCGCTGGCAGCATGCCTGGTGCTGCCGCCGTTGCTGGTGTACCTGGGGCTCCATGTCGTCAGGCGCGAGGTCATCTTCGTGGACCTTGCCCTCGCCCAGGTGGCAACGCTGGGTACCACGATCGCGCTGCTGGCGGGGTATCATTTCGACGACCGGATGACCTTCTGGATTTCCCTGGGCGTCACCTTTCTCGGCGCCGCGTTCTTCAGCTGGTCTCGCGGCAGTCGCAAGCATCATGTGCCGCAGGAAGCGATCATCGGGATCACCTTCGTCGTTGCCGCAGCCGGCGTCATCCTGCTGCTGAGCCGCGTGGCTGGTGGCAAGGAAGAACTCGAGCACATGCTGACTGGAGATATTCTGAATGTCACCGGCGGGGAGGTGCTTCAGCGGGCGGGCGTCTTCGCCGCCCTGTCCTTGTTTTACGGAGCCTTCCACCGAAACTTTGCGCTGATTTCGGCTGATCCGGAGCAGGCCGAGGCCCAGGGAATCCGGGTCCGGCTATGGGACTTTCTGTTCTACGCGGCGTTTGCCCTGGTGGTCGTCAGCTTCGTGCGGATAGCCGGTGTGCTCCTCACATTTGCCTACCTGATCGTGCCTGCCGTCTGCGGTGTCATGCTGGCCCGGACCTGGCTAGGGCGGTTGCTGGTCGGGTGGGCCGTGGCCGCGAGCGCCAGCCTGATCGGCCTCTGGGCCTCGTATGCGCTGGACCTCCCGACCGGTGCCGCCGTGGTCGTGGCCTGCGGCCTGCTGCTGGCCCTGGTGACCCTGGGGGCCATGGCTCAGAAACGCGGTAGCACCTGAGGATTCACAGCAGATGAAAGTGTTCCAGGATGGAGGGAAGCCGAAATGGCCGGTCGAAACCGGCCGGCCACCGCTCCGTCAGGTTCAGGAAACCCGGCGGATATGGCAGCCCAGCCCACCCCCGTGATAGTGTGCTCCTGATTGGAACCTCGACTCGCCGTCCGGAGGGACCCGGTCCAACGGATCTCGAGGTCATGTTTCCTTGCCATGCCCGCGGGCAGACCCACCGCCGTTGGGCTCCGGGGCAACCAGCGGGCCTGATGGATTTGCCTCGGTTTACCCCCGTTCCACTCGCTGCCGCTCTGGCCGTCACTCAACGGCCCTGAACGGCCTCCAAGGAGCCACGATGCCCAGCCGCAATACTACCTGCATCATCCTCGCCACCTTCGTCGCGATTTCAACTCCGGCTGTGGGACAGGAGAACGACGGGACCGTCGCATTCGTCCACGTGAACGTAATTCCCATGGACCGGGACCGGGTGATCGCGGATCAGACGGTGCTGGTGCGGGGCGGACGCATCCTGCAGATGGGCCCTGCGGGATCCCTCACCGTGCCCAGCCAGGCGAACCGCATCGAAGCACGGGGAAAGTATCTCATACCCGGGCTCGCCGAGATGCACGGGCACATACCGGGCGGCAACGCGCCGCCGGAAGTCATGGACCGGGTACTGACGCTGTACGTTCTGAACGGGATTACGACGGTCCGCGGGATGCTGGGGCAGCCGGTGCATCTGGACCTGCGCGCCCGGGCTGCCCGCAACGAGGTTCTGGCTCCTACCATCTACACCAGCGGGCCGTCGTTCAACGGAAACTCGGTGGGATCGCCCGCGGCGGCTCGCCAGATGGTTCTGGATCAGAAAGCCGCCGGCTATGACCTGCTAAAGATTCACCCCGGCGTTCCGCGGGAAGCCTTCGACACCCTGGCGGCCACCGCCCAGCGGGTGGGAATTTCCTTTGCGGGACATGTCCCCCTTGCGGTCGGCATCGAACGCGCTCTCGAGGCGCGCTTCGCCAGCATTGACCACCTCGATGGGTATGTGGAATACCTGGTGGCACCCGGAGCGCCGGTGGGCGCTTCGCAGTCCCAGTTCTTCGGAATCAACCTGGCCGATCACCTTGACCTAACACGGCTGCCGATCATCGTCGCCCGCACGGTTGACGCCCGGGTGTGGAACGTCCCCACCCAGGTGCTCATGGACAACCTGGCCGGGCCCGAGTCCGCGGAAGGCCTGGCCGCCCGCCCGGAAATGCAGTACTGGTACCCCAATCAGATCGAACAATGGAAGAACACCAAGCGGGAGTTCGACCAGCAGCCAGCGGGGAGCCGACTCCTCTGGCTCTCCACGCGCCGCCAGCTGATCAAGGATCTTCAGGACGCTGGAGCCGGCCTGCTCCTCGGCTCGGATGCGCCGCAGATGTGGAACGTGCCTGGTTTTTCAACCCACCGGGAGCTGGAATCCCTGGTCGCCGCCGGACTGACGCCCTACCAGGCGTTGCGAACCGGCACCGTGAACGTGGCGAACTATTTCGGAACTTCGAACGGCTCAGGAACCATCGAGGCAGGGAAAGTGGCCGACCTGGTCCTGCTTGAGGCCAACCCGCTGGCGGACATCACCAGCACCCAGCAGATCGCCGGGGTGATGCTTCGGGGGCGGTGGATTCCGGCGAGCGAGATCGCCAGCCGCCTGGGCGCTTACCGCGCCAACTGATCGGGCCCGGGGACGGGCACCGGGAACGAGCCGGTCGGGGTCGCCGTGGCGACACGTTCCATGTCGGCGACGATGGTGCGGGTGGCACCCAGGATGACGAGCCCCCCGGCTATCGCAACCACGGGCAACAGGAGAATGGCCCGGTCGAGTCCGAAGATATCGGACAGGGTTCCGATCAGGGGCAGCGCGATCGCATCGCCCGCGAGGTGGATAAAAAGGAGGTAGGCCCCGATTACGGTGGCGCTGATGCGGGGCGGCACCACATCGAAGGTGACGGCAGCGATAGGACCGTTGTACCAGGAAAGGCAGAAAAAGGTGGCGCAGGCAACCGGGATGAACAGGTCCAGGTCGCGAATGGTCAGCAGCCAGATCGCCAGGGGGCCGCCCAGCAGGAATCCCAACGCCACCGTCAGTACCCGCCCAGACCTGGTATATCGCCGGAGCCAGTCCGCCAGCAGCCCGCCGAAGAGGGTCCCCGTGGTGCCGAAGATGAACCCCCACTTGCCCAGGATCCGCGCCGCCTCGCCGGGCGACAGATTGAGCTCCCGGGCCAGGAAGGTCGGTCCCCAGCCGACGATACCGTTGACGCCGAAGGAAATGAGCGCGCCGCCCAGGAAAATGTAGACAAGCGTCGGCGTCCGCAGCACGGTCTTGACCGCCCGCATGATATCCCCGAAGGCTCCCGCGATCCCGCCCCCGAAGGGTGTGTCGGCCAGGTGGTCCGCCCGGACGCGGTGGACCCAGCGGTGAATGTTGAGGGCGAGGCCCAGGGCCACGAAGACGCTGAACGTCGCGATATCGATCTTGGAGTCGGCGCCGTAGAACTGGTCCAGTACCAGCGCGAAGGCGCCTCCGAGGGCGACCGCGACCAGCAGGGGCAGGAAGTAGCGAACCACCGAGATTACTCCCATCTCGATGTCCCGGAGATATTTCCGGATGGATAGCTTGCCCGGCACCCGGACCGGGTCCACCAGCCGGGCGACCAGCACCGCGCAGAGAAACCCGGGGACGCCGACCGCCATGAACGCGACGCGCCACCCGTAGGCCGCCTCCAGCTTGCCGCCGAGATAGATCCCCAGCACCCCTCCCAGCGAAACGCCGGATGCCAGCACCCCCATTGCGACGGCCCGCCCCTTCCCCGGGAAATAATCCGCCACCAGCGAGGAGGCCGCCGGGCCGTACGCGGCTTCGCCGATGCCTACCGCCGCCCGGCACACGAAGAGCTGGCCAAAGCTTCGCACCAGGCCGCTGAAGATCGTAAACGCGCTCCACACGGTGACACCGGCGGCGATCACGGCGCGCCGGGAGCGCAGGTCACTGATGACCCCAAAGGGCAGCGCCGCCACCGAGAAGACCAGGATGTACGCCGAGCCCAGCCATCCCAGCTGGGCATCGCTCAGCGCCAGCTCCTGCTTGATGGGCTCGAAGAGCGCGAAGATGACGTTGCGATCGAGGTAATTCAGCAGGTTGATGAATGCGAGCAGGCCGAGCGCATAGAGGCTGTACGCCCGGCTGGTCCCCGGCGGTCCCGCGGCGGGATCAGCGTCCACCGGCGTCCGCGGTGGTCTCCGCCTCTTCCGCCCGGGCGTCCCGGAACGCCAGGGCACGGTGATACTCCTGGAGGAGTCGTTCCATCATCGCGTCACGCCGCTCGAAGAGCCGCTTGAGGGGGCGGGCCGGGTGCCGGTTCCGCGCATAGGCGGTCAGCAGCGGCAGGGTGAGCGTGGAATCGCCGTAGCACACCACCGTGCTGGGCAGCATGCTGGGGTCGATCTTGCCCCAGCTTACCGCCTCGGCCGGCGTTGCGCCGGATAGCCCCCCGGTGTCGGGCCGGGCATCCGTCAGCTGGAGAAAGAAATCGTGGCCCTTTTCGTCGATACCCAGTACTTCCTGGATCTGCGGCTCGGTCTGGAGCATGAAGTTCTTGGGGCTGCCGCCGCCGACGATCAGGCACCCGCTCTTCCCGCCGCTCCGCTTGGCCTCCAGCACGATGCTGGCGGTTTCGTTGACATCGGCACTGACATCGTAGCGAAGCTTGCTCCCGGCCAGGGCCTGCTCGGCCACATTCATGCCGATCGAGCTGTCGCCCGGGGAACTGGTGTAGATCGGTACCGCCAGCTGGTGCGCCACCGCCAGCACCGACCTGCGGTTCAACCCCAGCGCGTGCTCCCGCTCGGCGATGTAGCCCCCCAGCAGGTAGTGATACTCCGCGGTGCTCATGGGGCGCTGGAACTCCTCGCGCGCCGATACCTGGCGAATGAATGCATCGGTGGAGAGAAGAACCGAGTAGTCGAAGAAAATATCGTAAATCCGTACGACGCCCTTCTCCCTCAGTTCCACGTCGTCCGCGTGGGGCGAGCCCTGGTGCATCGCCAGGCCGAGGCCGAAATGGGCATCGTGGTAGAGGTTGGCGCCGGTGGAGATGATCCAGTCAACGAACCCCGACTCCATGAGCGGAATGATGGTGCTCATGCCGAGGCCCGCCGGGGTCATGGCGCCGGTAAGGCTCATTCCCACGGTAACGTCGGGCTCCAGCATCCGCTGGATGAACAAGTGGCAGGCCTCGCGCAGCCGGCCGGCGTTATAGGCCAGGAAGGCGTTGTCCACCAGGTCGGCCACGGTTTCCTGGCCGGTGATCGCGGCCGGGTCGATCCGGCGGCCACGGAGAAGGTCGGAGGAAGGTCGGGTCATGAGTCTCTGCCTGTTTCGGGAGCCGCCGCTCAGTCCGCGGCCGCGCGGGCCTTCAGGATGATCCGGACCACCTCGTCCGGATCATCGGTCACCTGGAACAGCGCCATGTCCTTGTTGTCGATCTTGCCCTCGCGCGCCACCGTGTCCTCGAGCCAGCCGATCAGGCCGCGCCAGTAGGCGCGGCCGAACAGCACCACCGGAAAGTGCTTGATCTTTCCGGTCTGAATCAGGGTCAGCGACTCGAACAACTCGTCCATGGTTCCGTAGCCGCCGGGGAAGACCACGAACGCCATCGAGTATTTCACAAACATGGTCTTGCGCACGAAGAAATACTTGAAATCGATGCTGCGGCGGACGTAACGGTTGGTTCCCTGCTCGAATGGCAATTCGATATTGCATCCGATGGAAAGCCCGCCGCCTTCGACGGCTCCCCGGTTGGCCGCCTCCATGATCCCGGGCCCGCCTCCGGTGATAATGGGAATGTTCTCCTGGGCCAGCAGCCGGGCCGTCTCCACCGCGGCGGCATAGTGGGGATCGTTGACCGGTGTCCGCGCGGATCCGAAGATGGCCACGCCGTCGAAGATGTCGCCGAGGGAGTCGAACCCTTCGACGAACTCGCCCATGATCCGGAAGACCCGCCAGGGGTCGGTCTTGCGCAGCGCATCCGGGCGCTCGACCGGCGTGGCGCTCTCGAGAAGAACCTCGTCCTCGGTCGGCCGCTTCTGGTCCCCGCTGCGACGCGGTGTGTCGTTCATGGCGTGACCGGTGAAAGGAAGAAGCGAGGGAACATGCGTCAGGGCAGGAATATAGGTATTCTTGGCCCATGTCCAACTCATGGGCAGGACTCACCCTCCGGCTGCTGGTCCGGGCCATGGTCCGTCCCCGGCTGGCACTGGACCTCCTGCGCACGGCCTGGGTCTTCCGCCGCCGCGGGTGGTGGTCACGCTTCCCTTTTCTTCCCTTGCCCGACCCGACCTATCTCCACTGGCGCATGTACACCGCCTATGGCGACGGCGATGCCGTCCCCCCGGCGGAGGACGTGGTCCGGTTCGCCCGGTGGCGGCGGGAAGTCATGCATCTCTGAGGCAAGGGCCTCCGTTAGTTTCCATCCATGCCTCGCCCCACCTCACCTGCTTCCCTGCCGCGCGTGCTCATCATCGGCGGCGGATTTGCCGGGCTCTATGCCGCCAAACGGCTTCGCGGCGCGCCGGTCCAGGTCATGGTAGTGGACCGGCATAATCATCACAATTTCCAGCCGATGCTTTACCAGGTGGCTACCGCCGCCCTTTCTCCCAGCGATATCGCTTCTCCTATCCGGTCGATTCTCCGCCATAACAGAAGAGCTGAAGTCGTGATGGGAGAAGTGGTTAAGATCGACCAAGCCGGCAAGAGCGTTAACCTCGCTGACCATAGTGTTTTGACGTACGACTACTTGATCGTCGCTGTGGGCGCCCGCCACTCTTACTTCGGACATCCGGATTGGGAGCAGAACGCGCCGGGACTCAAGGAGATCGAGGACGCGCTCAAGATCAAGCAGCGAATCCTGCTGGCGTTCGAACGGGCTGAGCGAGAGCCCGATCCGGTCAAGCGGCAGGCCCATCTGACCTTCGTGGTCGTCGGGGGCGGGCCTACGGGGGTGGAGGTCGCCGGCGCTTTGGCCGAGATCCGGCGCTACGCCCTGCGGCGTGACTTCCGGCGGATTGATCCCCGCGATGCCACGGTGCTGCTTCTGGAAGGCGGACCCCGGATTCTTCCCTCCTACCCGGCCGGCCTGTCAGGAAAGGCTAAAGAGACGCTGCGTAGCCTGGGCGTGGACGTCCGGGAAGAGACTATGGTGACTGGTATCGACCGGGACGGGGTCGATGCGGCCGGCTGGCGAATTCCTACCCGAACCGTGGTATGGGCCGCCGGCAATGAAGCTGCGCCGGTCCTCCGGTCCCTGGGCGTTCCGCAGGACCGGCAAGGTCGGGTCCTGGTGACTGGGCAATGCACGGTTCCCGGCGATGCCCGCGTCTTCGTCCTGGGCGACGCCGCCCATTTCGAGCAGGACGGAGCGGTGCTGCCCGGGATTTCCCCGGTGGCCATCCAGCAGGGACATTATGCCGCTGACATGATCGCGTTCGACCTGGCCGGGAAACCCCGGGTTCCCTTCCGGTACCGCGACAAGGGCCAGCTCGCCGTCATCGGTCGTGGCCGCGCCGTCGCGGACATCCGGAACCTCGAGTTCGGCGGGTTCACGGCGTGGCTCCTCTGGATTTTTGTGCACATCTTCTACTTGATCGGATTTCGTAATCGGCTGGTAGTCCTGATCGAATGGGCCTGGTCTTACTTCACGTACCAGCGAGGTGCGCGGGTCATTACCGGCAGGGGCCCCGGGAACCTCTCCTCGACAGGCGAACTGACGTGACGGCCTCCGCCGAGGAAACCAGGAACAAGGCACGGGAACTGGGCTTTCTCGCCTGCGGGATCACTGATCCCGCCCCGCTCCCCCACGCTGTAGAGCTGGATCGGTGGCTGGAGGCAGGGCTGGGTGGCACCATGCGGTACCTGCACCGGCAGGCCGCCCGGCGGAAGGAGCCGCAGCGGATCGTCCCCGGCAGCCGGTCGATCGTCGTGGTGCTGGACAACTACTTTCTGCCCGACGCGACCACCGCGGCGCCCCGGATCGCCAAGTACGCCCGGGGCACCGACTATCACCTGGACCTGGTGGAGCGGCTCCGCGCGCTCGCC
The DNA here is from genome assembly GCA_963795085.1 of uncultured Gemmatimonadales bacterium. GTDB lineage: Bacteria > Gemmatimonadota > Gemmatimonadetes > Gemmatimonadales > GWC2-71-9 > DASYPP01. The sequence goes on from CAWCFX010000004.1 coordinate 157,223, forward strand.
ACGTGGCTCGCCGGCCAGGGAGCGGCGATCGCCCGCCCCTACGCCGATGCCGGCCCGGTCCCGGAACGGGAACTGGCCCAGCGGGCCGGCCTCGGCTGGATTGGCAAGAACACCATGCTGATCCGACCGGGTGCCGGGTCCTTTTTTTTCATCGGCTCCATCTTCACCGACCTGGTGCTGCCGCCGGACCTGCCACTCCTGACCGATCACTGCGGCACCTGTACCCGATGCCTCGACGCCTGCCCCACGGGCGCCCTCGTGGCACCGCGGGTGCTGGACGCTACCCGATGCATTTCCTATCTCACGATTGAGTACCGGAAAGATTTCAGCCCGGCAGAGGAAGCCAGTCTCAATGGATGGGCCTTTGGCTGTGACATCTGCAATGATGTCTGTCCCTGGAACATCCGTTTCGCGGAGCCGACCGGAAACCCTGCCTATGCCAGTCGCCCGGCGCCGGACACCGGGGACCCGGATTACTTTGACCGAATGAACGATGCCGAGTTCGGCCGCCGCTTCGCCGATACGCCCCTGTCCCGTCCCGGTCTGGCCGGAATGCGAAGGAACTGGCGCGCCGCCCACCCCGCGGGCGCCAGGCGAGCCCCATGATCTCCAACCTGTACAGCGTCGCCGTCTTTGTTCGCGACATCGATCGCGCCATCGCCTTCTATGAGGACGGCCTGGGGCTGCCCCTGCTTCGGCGCGGGTCCTTTGGCGCCGAGTTCCTCGAGGGTACCACCCGCCTGGGCATCCATCCGGCGGTGCACCCCGACGCCCAGGCCCTGGTAGGCCGGCACACCGGCCTCACGTTCGAAGTGGAAGGGCTCCTGGAGTTCTGTGAGCGGTTGCATCAGCGGGGCGTGAAATTTCTGAACGAACCGACCCAGCAGGCCTGGGGGATCATGGCGATGATCTCCGATCCGGACGGCAACGTCCTGGCGCTCTGGGAAAACCGGCTTCCAGAATCGGAGTAGCTACTTCCCGAGGAACTCCCCGATGGCGCCCATGCCTTCAATGTGGTCGCAGAAGATCTTCACCGTCGCCATGATGGGCACCGCCAGGAGGGCTCCCGGAATGCCCCAGAGCCAACCCCAGAACAACACCGACACGAATACCACCACCGGGTTGAGCGCGAGCCGGCTGCCAAGGATATAGGGGCTGACGAAGCTTTCCAGGTTGGTGAGCACGAAGTACGTGGCGGCCGGGAGAAGCGCCTGGGTGGTGCTTTCAAACGTGGCGAGGCCCGCGAGGCCCAGGATGCCGACCGCGACCAGTCCCCCGATGTAGGGAATGAAGTTGAGGAGTCCACCGATGATGCCCCAGAGCAGCGGGTTGGGAAGCCCGATCAGCCAGACCGCCAGGCCGGTGAGGACGCCCAGGCCGACATTGATTGCCGTGGTTGCAGCCAGGTAGGTGGACACGCTGCGCTCGGTTTCCGTGGCAATCTCCATCGCCATCCGTTTGTCCTTGAACCGGGGCAGCACCTTGATGAGTTTGCCCAGGAAGACGTCCCCGCCGGCAAGCAGGAAAAACAGGAGCGTGAAGATCAGCGCGGATCCCACCAGTAAGGAACGGGTGTTCCCCAGAATGATGTCCTTGAGCCCCTCTTCCTTGATCTGGACCGTGGCGGCTGGCTTCTCCCCCGCGCCGGCCAGTTCTTCCATCCTGTCCGCGGTGCGGGAGACCTCGTCGACCGGCTTGCGAAGAATCCGCAGCTTGGATTCTGCGCGTCGGAGGCTGGACGGCGCCTTGGAGACCCATTCAGCCGCGGGCTTGGCCAGCCGGTAAATCGTCGCGCCCAGCCCGGCGATAAGCAGAACGATGATCAGCGCGGCGCTTACCCCGAATGGGATTCGGAGCTTTCGCCGCATCCAGCGCACGGCAGGGCTGAAGAGGAAATTGAGCAGAATCGCGATGATTACCGGCAGGATTACCTGCCGGGCGAAGTACAGGGTATAGAAAATCGCCAGCAGGAACAGGCCGGTCAGAAGCACGACCCGGGGATCGCGCTTCCTGGTCGTGGTCAATACCGGAGGGTTTGGCGTCCCGGACCCGCCCGCCGACTCGACCATGCCGCATTCCTGTAGAGGGGAAAGCAGGATAACCCGGGGTCATGCGGGGGACCGTGCCTCGGGTCACAGTGAGCCGCATCACCGGGCGCCCTGTACCCGCTCCCCGGAAGCCCTTATGGTACTAGGCCGCAATGCCGGGATATCAATTTTGCGACTGGAGGCTCGCCGTGTTCGACCGGATCTGGCTGACGCTGGTATCACTGTGGGTGTGGCTGACCTTCGCGCTGGCCACCTTCGTCATGATGCCGGTCATGCTGGTCCTCTTGCTGCTTACCGCGTGGCGGGACCCCGGCCGGTACCTGGTGGGCCGCGCCTTTCGAGTGATCGGTGTTGTCACCTTCAAGTTCAATCCCCTCTGGACGCTCCGGATTTCCGGCATCACCCTCACGGACCCCCGGCGCCCCTACGTGGTCGTCTGCAACCACGAATCCTTTGCCGATATCCTGCTGCTCTGCAACCTCCCCTGGGAAATGAAGTGGATGTCCAAGGTCGAGATTCTCAGGATTCCCTACCTGGGCTGGATGATGCACCTGGCCCGCGACATTCCGGTTGACCGGGGATCCCGCGAGAGCACGGTCAAGGCCCTGGAGATGTCCCGCCAGACGCTTAGGAATCGGGTGTCCGTCATGATCTTCCCCGAAGGAACCCGCTCCACGTCGGACCAGCTGCTGCCATTCAAGGACGGCGCCTTCCGACTGGCGATCAAGACCGGCTCACCTATCCTGCCCCTGGCCATCACCGGCACCCGCGACGCATTGGCCAAGCACGATTGGCGGTTCGGCCGGGCCGATGCCCACGTCCGGGTGCTTCCGCCGGTCGAAGTCACCGGCTACACCCTCAAGACCGCGGGCGAGCTGCGCGACCTGGTGCGCGACCAGATCGCCGCGGCACGGGACGAGATGCGAAAGGAAAAGGTATGAACGCCCGCACGGTGAGCCAACTGGCCCTGCTCGTGGGAGTGACGGGGTGCGGGGACCCCCCGCGCCAGGAAGCGCCGGCGTTCAACCCAGGCCCGGCTCCGTCCGAGCTGGCGCTGGGAGAACAGGAGTTCAACCGAACCTGCGCGGCCTGTCATGGCAGCCTGGCGATGGGCACCGATGCAGGCCCGCCCCTGGTGCACATCATTTACGAGCCCGGTCATCACGCCGACGAGTCCTTCCGCCGTGCGGTGACCCTCGGCGTGGTTCCCCACCACTGGAACTTCGGGCCGATGCCGCCCCAGCCATCCGTCACGCCGGCGCAGGTGGATGCGATCGTCCGGTACGTGCGATGGCTGCAGGGGAAGGCGGGGATCACCTGACCTGCCAGGCCTTCCCCAATCCGGCCGGCGCCATGACCCGGCCCCGCACACCCGCCAGCGCAACGAGGGTCATCAGGTACGGCAGCATCAGGAACAGCTGATATGGCACCGCGAAGCCCAAGGCCTGGAAAAGATATTGCAGCGCGGTAAGCACCCCAAAAAGGCCCGCCGCCACCGCCACGCCAACGGGATGCCACCGGCCCAGCACCACGATGGCAATCGCCACGAATCCCCGCCCCGCCGTCATCCGCTCGGCGAAGGTGCCCACCTGGGCCAGCACCAGGGTCCCTCCAGCCAGTCCGCCCAGCGCACCGCCCAGGATCACCCCACCGGCCTGGGTCCACCCCACACGGACACCAGCGGCATGCGCCGCCTCGGCCGATTCCCCTGATGCCCGCAGGTTCAGGCCCCAGCGGCTCCGGTAAAGCACCCACCACGTCAGGGGGACCAGGACGAAACCGAGGTAGACCAGGACGGGCTGATCGAAGAGCGCCGGCCCCACGACCGGGATGCGGCTAAGCAGCGGGACGGGGAGGGGGACGAAGGTCTCGACCGACGGACTCGCTCCCGCGATCCCGTGGGTCTGCCGGGAAATCGCCCCGGTAATTCCCACGGCGGCCAGAGTGAGTGCGGTGCCGGTGATGATCTGATCCGCCTTGAGCCAGATCGACACCAGGGCCAGCACCACCATCAGCACGGTGCCCGCCGCCATGGACAGCACCACGCCTGCCCAGGGACTTCCGGCCTCGGTCCCCAGCACAGCGGCCAGCGCCCCCGACAGCATGGCCCCTTCCAACCCCAGGTTGATCACCCCACCGCGCTCCGAGATTGTCTCGCCCAGGGCCGCAATCAGCAGAGGCGTGGCCACCCGCACGGCCGCGGCCAGGAATCCGCCAGCCATCAGAAGGAGTGAGGGTTCCGTGGTCTCACCCATCAGGCGCCCGGTTCCCCGTCCGGAACCCTGATGGCAATGGCCCGCCGGGACTGTGTCTCGCCGAGCAACACGGCCAGAATGATGACGGCCTCCACCACGTAGACCACGACCGAGGGCACGCCGGCGTCCCGCTGCATGGCCGCGGCCCCGGTTTCCAGCGCGGCAAACAGGACGCCTGTCACGATAATCCCAACCGGGTTCAGGCGCGCCAGGAGTGCCACGGCGATGCCGGTGAAGCCGAACCCGGGCGAGAGATTCTGAAACAGGGCGAAGGTGACCCCGGTAACCTCCATGCCCCCCGCCAGCCCGGCGAACATGCCAGAGATGAGCAGGACCACGGCAATCAGGCGGCCGACCGGAATCCGCCCGCTCACCGAGGCGGCCCTCGGGTTGGCACCCGCCGCACGAACTTGAAACCCCCAAAGGGTCCGTGAGCGGATGAAACCCAGCCCGGTGGCGAGCACCAGCGCCGCGACAAATCCCCAGTGCAGCCTGCTGCCCCAGAGGAAGGGCAGCCGGGCCGCTTCGGCGACCGGATCGCTCTGGGGGTAAAACCCCCGAGCCTCCTGCAGCGGGCCCTGTACCATCAGGCTCACCAGCGCTTCGGCGACGAAGTTGAGCAGGAGAGTCGAAATGACTTCCAGAACGCCAAAGCGATAGCGCAACCATACGGGTACCGCGATCCACAGGGCCCCGGCGAGCACCGCGGCCAGCAGGGGGAGGGTCACGGCGAAGAGCGGGGGCCAGTCACCGGCATGGAGGCCCACCCAGGCGGCCGCGATAGCCCCGGCGTAAAACTGGCCCTCCGCCCCAATGTTGAAGGCGCCGGCCTGGAAGGCGAGAGCAACCCCCAGGCCGATAAGAATCAATGGTACCGCCCGAACCAGGGTGACGGAGGTGAACGCATACCAGGAACCGAACGCTCCGCGCCCCATGGCCCCGAGCGCCGGGAGAGCGTCGAAGCCCGCCAGTTCGAGTCCGACCACGAGGACGAGGATGCCGGCGACCAGCGCCCCGACCGCCCCAGCCAGCCCCCTCACCCGGCCACCCCAAGCATCAGGCGGCCAATCGTCTCCCGGCTGGACCCCGGCGGAGGATTGTGGGCCCGGCCATTGGCCACCACGATGATCCGGTCGCACCATTCGAGCAATTCGTCCAGGTCGCTCGAATGAATTAGTACCGCGGCACCTTCCGCAGCCGCCGTTCGCAACCGGCCGAATGAAACTTGCGCTGCGCGAATATCCAAGCCGCGTCCCGGGTTCTCGGCCACCAGGACCCGGGGTCGCAGTGCCAGCGCGCGGGCCAGGATCAGTTTCTGTTGGTTGCCTCCGCTCAGGGTCCCGGCCAGGGTATCGGGACCCAGTGCGGCAATCTCATGCTGACGGACCAGTCGAGATGTTTCCGACCTGGCCCGCGCACGATCGATCAGGCCGTGCGAAATCCAGGCTGCCCGGCCGCCCAGCCCCAGGGTCATGTTCTCGGCGAGGGTGAAATCGGCGATCACTCCCTCAACCGCGCGATCCTCCGGGACCAGTGAAACCGGCTCCGCGACCAGCAGACGGCCAGAGGCATGGGGGACCAGGCCGGCCACCGCGCGCAGGAGTTCCCGTTCCCCGTTTCCTTCGACTGCGGCGATGCCCACGGTTTCGCCGCCCCGGAGCTGGAAACTCGCCTCCCGGATCCCGGGCCCTTTTCCATCCAGCGGAGAAACCGTGACACCCTCGGCACTCGCCAGCACCGCGCCAGGAGTCGGAGCCGGGAAGTGCTCCCCTGGTATGAGCGCCTCGCCCAGCATGGCGGCCGCCAGCTCCGACGTGCTCCGCCCGGCGGTTTCGCCGGAGAGGACCACCCGGCCATGCCGGAGCACGGTGACCCGATCCGCAAACCGGATCGACTCATTCAGCTTGTGAGTGATGAGGACCGCGGATGATCCGCCGTCCACCAGCCGGCGTACCAACCCCAGCAGGTCGCCAGCCTCGGCGGGGGAGAGCGAGCCGGTGGGTTCATCGAGAATCAGAATAGACGCCTTCCCCGCCAGGAGCTTGAGAAGCTCCAGCCGCTGCAGCGCGGCGAAAGGAAGGATATCGGCAGGTGCCGACGGATCGAGGGCGAACCCGAGGTCCTCGTTGAGCCGGCGAACGGTCGCCGTGAGCTCCCCCCAGCGGAGCGGCCCTTCCATACCGAGGGCGACATTTTCGAGGACAGTGAAGGCAGGCACCGTCGCAAACTGCTGGTGCACCATGCCAATTCCGGCCCGCCGGGCGTCCCGCGGGTTACGAATTCTGATCGGCGTCCCGTTCACGGAAAGCCCACCGCGATCGGGGGACACCAGCCCGGCAGCGATGCGCATCAGGGTGGTCTTTCCCGCCCCGTTTTCACCCAGGAGGGCATGCAGTTGCCCGGTCGCCACGGAAAAATCGGCCCCGCGGACCGCCTGCACAGAGCCGAAGCTCTTGTGGATTCTACGAAGTTCGAGACGGGGTTCTCCCAGCGCCCGCCGCAGGCTGCTCACAACCCGGTGTCGTGGCGGTGGAATTCCCAGGGAACGTCAAAGCGATCGGAAAGATGGCGGGCCAGGCGCTGGACACCCAGTATCTCGGTGGCGTAATGGCCCGCATAGATCACGTTGATCCCCCCTTCAGCTGCATCAAAATATGTGTGGTGGGCGCCCTCTCCGGTGATGAAGGTGTCGAGCCCGGCCGCGATGGCTTCCCCGATGGCACTGCCACCGGCGCCGGAGATGATACCGACCCGGGCGGCATGGTCGGGCCCGCCTGGAATCAGCTTGCTCCGGGTTTCAAGGCCGGCATCGAGCCGCCGGACCAGGTCGTCCATCGTGATAGTTAGCTCACCCCAGACCCCGATTGGCACGCCGCGATGCTGTCCAAACCATCCCTGTACGGGCATGCCCAGCATTTCAGCCAACGCGACGTTGTTTCCCATCTCCGGGTGCACATCCAGCGGAATGTGCGCACTATAGACCGCAATCTCGTGCTGCAGGAGGGACCGGAGCCGCCGGTATCGCCGGCCGGTGACCGGCTGATTGCCGTCCCAGAACAGCCCATGGTGGACCAGCAGGAGTCGGCCCGGACCGTCCCGCCCGCTGATCCCGTCAATGGTGTCCTGGGTCGCGTCGACCGCGGCGACGATGCCGGTAACCGTGCCGCTGTTGGCCACCTGTAAGCCGTTCAGCGCCTGGGGCGAGTCCGGAACCTCCGCGATGCGGAGATAGGTGTCGAGATAGGCAGCAACGGTCTCCAGGGGAATGGATCGTGGGGGCACGGGTCAGGGCCCCGACGCGAGGACGGAAGCGGCCGGTGTCACCGGGTCCAGGAGCCCCCCGATGATCGAATCTCGCGCCGCGGTTACTTTTGCCACCAATTCCGGGGGCAGGGTTGCCGCAACGTCGGGGTGGGTCTGAAACCGGATCACGCCGCTTTCCAGACCGAACGATTGGATCCGGTGTGTGAAACGCCCCTCCTGGAGTTCCCGTGCCACCGCAAGGAACGCCCGGGGCAGGTCAATCACCACCGATCCGACTACCCGCCCCGGGGCCAGTTCCGCCTGGTCGCTGTTGGCGCCAAAGGCAAACACGCCGGGGGATTCCTTCACGGCCTGGAAGAGTCCGAGCGCGGCGGCGTCGGCGTTATGGTGGAGCATGTCCGCGCCCAGGCGGATGAGTTGAAGCGCGGCTTCTCGCCCAGCGGACACGTCGTCAAAAGAGTTGAGATATATCGACCGGGTCTGGGCCGCCTGGTTCACGTGAAGGGCACCGTTGGTCCACCCTTCGTACCCCAACCGGATCGGCGGCAGCTCGATCCCGCCGACAAAACCGAGAATGCCGCTTCGGGTCAGCCCTCCCGCGACCATGCCGGCCAGGTAGGTTCCCTCGTGAAACCGAAAAATCAGCGGGGAGACGTTCGCCGCCTGCCGCTCCCCCGAAGTGATAATGAACGTCGTCCCGGGATACTCCACCGAGACCCGCTCCGCGGCGCCCTGAAACTCAAACCCGTGACCGAAAACCAAGAGAGTACCCGTCGGCGGCGTAGCTGCGAAGGTTGTCCTCCTGTTCACCGGGCGTCCGGGCTTCGACCTGGCTGATCTGGGCACCCAGGGAATCTCGAATGGCAAGCAGGCCCGCATAGGCACCTGAGTTCCAGGCGGCGTCAGCAATGGATCCCGGGGTAATGAGGGCGACCCGGAAACCGGGACCTTCCGCGCTCTTGCCACAGCCGACTGCCAGCAGTGCCATGACACCATAGGGCCAGAACATGGCAAGTCGGGGCTTTGTCCGTCTAACCATAATGGTCGTCAGATTCGGGGATCCCCGCGTAAAAGCCATGATTTCCACAGGTTTACGGGACTTATCAACTATTTTTGTGGGAAAGGGCACTTCCAAATGTGATCTATGTCACTCGCTCTTGGAGATTGGTACGGATTCGTACGCGTCCATCTTCCCCATCTTGATTTCTCCGTTGACCTGACCTCCCTCCAGAATGGCGATCCGGGCGGTTACGATATCTCCCTGGATAATGCACGAGGCCTGCACCTCCACCCGGTCTCCCGCCCTGACCGTCCCCCGCACCTCTCCGCCCAGAATCGCTTCCCGGGTTTCGAGGTCCCCTTGTACCACGCCGCCCGGGGCCAGGAGGATCTGTTCCGCGGCGCGTACCGACCCCTGGACCCGGCCCTCTACCTTCACTACCCCGTCGGTTTCGACATCCCCGATGATGGTCATTCCCGCGCCAATGATGGAGAGACTTCCCTCCCCGCGCCGTCGTTCCTCCGGCTTCTTGGCGGGCGATCCTGCCGGTCGAGACTGCGAAAAGATGGCCATGGTTTATCGTCCCTGCGTGAGGACCGCGCGGGGGTCTAGGCTCTGACCTTTTCGCGTGATCTCGAAGTGAAGGTGAGGAGCGCTGGAGCGGCCGCTGTTGCCCGACAGGCCCAGCACCTCACCGGCTGACAGGGCCTGTCCCGGGGCAACCAGGACTCGCGATAAATGAGCGTACCGGGTTTCGTACCCGTCGCTGTGCCGGATGAGGACGTAGAGGCCGTATTCGGCATCCCGGGCGGATTCCGCCACGCTGCCGGGTCCGGCTACTCGCACCGGGGTTCCGACTGGTACGGCGATGTCGACTCCGGAATGCGCCACCGCATCTCCTACGCCCAGTTGGCCACGAGTGACGTACCCGGCGTTTCGCAGCGGCCAATGCGATAACACCGAGGCCGTGCCGCCCTGCTGGCCGCTCGCCGCGGAGATCACGATAGGGGGTGCCACCGGCAGAGCGCCGGAGCCCGGGAGCCGGCTGCCGAGGTCGGCGCCCAACATCCCCCTGACCTTGGCATATTGCGCTTCAAGGCTGTCTACCGTCGCGACCAGCCGCCGGATCTGGGCATTCTCCTCGCGAAGCGTGGCAATCTCCGAGCGGAGGCCCGGGACTTGGGCGGCGACCCCGATGATGGGCACATAGAGGATCGCGGCGACCAGCACCAGGCCGAGCACCAGGGTCAGCACCACCAGGCCGGAACGAAACAACCAGAGGGGAATACGAAGCGATCGCGAATCCACCTCCCCATCACGATGGATGAGAACCGTGATCGCGGGCCGGGCCGGTTTCATCCGTCGAAGGGTTCGCCCAGAATGATCTCCAGCAGCCGGGCCAGATCCTCGTTGGAGTAATAGCTGATCGAGAGCAAACCCCGGCCTTTGCGTTTGGCGGTCAAGCGGATATCGGTTCCCAGGCGGCGGCGTATGGCATCCTCAATCTTGCGGGCCTGGGCGGACGCCGCGGTCGCCGGCTGGTTACCCGAGCGGGCTCGCCGGGCAGCCGGGCGGCCGCCCCGCGCATGCTCCTCCATTTCGCGTACCGACCATTGCTGGGCGGCGGCCTGTTCGGCGGTACGGACGATCTGCCGCGAATCGGCAAGCGAAAGGAGCGCGCGGGCGTGGCCAACCGACAGCGCGCCCTGGTGCAGCATGGCGCGAACTTCGTCGGGAAGCTTGAGGAGCCGGAGGGCGTTCGCCACGGTCGACCGATCTCGGCCGACCAGCCGGGCGACCTCGGCCTGGGTGACGCCGAACTCATCGATCAGGCGCTGATAACTGACTGCTTCTTCGACCGCGGATAACTGGTCCCGCTGGAGATTCTCGATCAGGGCCAGGGTAAGCAGCGTTTTGTCGTCGACATCCTTGACCACGGCCGGAATCTTCGCCCACTCCAGCCGCTGGACCGCGCGCCAGCGACGCTCGCCGGCGATGAGCTGGTACGATCCATGGTTCTGACGGACCACGATGGGCTGCAGCAGTCCGGAGACCTGGATGGAGTCCGCCAGTTCATTCAAGGCCGCCTCATTGATCTCCTGGCGGGGCTGAAACGGATTCGGACGAATGGAGCTGACGGCGATCTCGACCAGCTCACCTGAGCGCTCCGCCTGTTCCCTGCTGACCGGTCCCAGCAACGCCTCGAGGCCCCGACCCAGCCGGCGGGTTTCGCTCATGGGTGCACCTCAGGGAGCGCGGCGGGAATCTCGGGAGGCGCCGTGGCGGCTTCGGCGCGCCGGAGCAATTCCTGAGCGACCGATAGGTAACTCTTGGCCCCCACGGACTGGATGTCGTAAAGCAGAATGGGCTTCCCGTAACTGGGCGCCTCGGCCAACCGGATATTGCGGGGAATGACCGTCTGGAACATCCGCTGGTCGAAGTATTCCTTGGCGTCCTCGGCCACCTGGCGGCAGAGATTGAGCCGGGAGTCGTACATGGTGAGGAGAACGCCGTCGATCGCCAGATTCGGATTGAAGTTCTGCTGGACCAGCTTCACCGTGTTGAGGAGCTGGCTAATGCCCTCGAGTGCGTAATACTCGCACTGGATCGGGATGATGACGCCGTCAGAGGCGGTCAGCACGTTCAGCGTCAGCAGGCCGAGCGATGGCGGGCAGTCGATCAGCACGAACTCATAATTGCCGACGATGTCCTCCAGCGCACGGCGCAACGCCAACTCGCGCTCCGGCCGGTCCACCAGTTCGACTTCCGCCCCAACCAGGTCCTGGGTCGCCGGCACGATCTGCAGGGCCGGCAGGTGAGAGTCCTGCAGAACTATGTCGCTGAAGCGCCGCCCGTCAATCAGCGCGTCGTAGAGAGAAAAACGAATCTGGTCGCGGGGCACACCGACGCCGCTCGTCGCATTTCCCTGCGGATCAGCATCGATGAGAAGGGTACGCTTCTCGGCGATGGCCAGAGACGCGGCAAGGTTGACCGCGGTTGTGGTCTTCCCGACTCCGCCCTTCTGGTTAGCAATTGCTATTACTCTGGCCATTTGCTCCTAAGTCTCTGTGGAACAAGAAGTTATGAGAGAACAACCAAGATATTGTAGATGGTGAACTTCAGGATATTAGAATATAGAGGCGAAGGCGAACCCCGTAAATACCAAATGTTTCACGTGAAACACCCGGCAATGGGGGAACCGGGGAGTTTCACGTGAAACTATGGAGTCGGCTGATTCCTGCGACGCAGGACCTCACTCACGACTCCCTGCAGGTCGTTCGGGGAGAGCCCAGGGATGCGACTGGCTTGCCCCAGGGTGGCCGGCCGTACGCGGCCAAGTTTTTCCCTCGCTTCGAACGAGAGAGATTTGAAGTCCTGATAGGGAAGTTCAGGATCTAGCTGAAATGAATTCATCTTGCTGAGTCGATCCGCGACTCCCCGCTCACGGCTCAGGTAGCCACCGTACTTCAGCTCCATGTCGGCCCACACCGCATCTACCGGATCAACATCAATCGCTGCGGACCTCAGCAAGTCCGATAATCCAACATTAGGCCTCCTGGCAACCTCTGAGATCTTCATCGACTGGGCGAGGGGGGTCGAACCAGCCGCCCGCAAAACTGGGTCGGCCATCTCCGGGGAAACCGAAGTTCCGCTCGCCAGTCCCAGCACCGCTTCCTCACGCTCCAGCCGACCTTCCGCGGAGGCACGCGCTTCCCCGGTCAGAAGGTTATTGCGAATCGCAATGGGTAACAGCCGTCGTAGAGCATTGTCCTGGCGAAGCAGGAGCCGGTACTCCGCACGTGACGTAAACAGCCGATACGGCTCATCCACCCCTCGGTTGACCAGGTCATCCACCAACACGCCGAGGAACGCCTCGTCCCGGCCGACCACTACCCCCTCACGGTTGAGAACAGACGCCGCAGCATTAATGCCGGCCAGGACTCCCTGTCCCGCCGCCTCCTCATAACCGGTCGTCCCATTGATCTGGCCCGCAAAGAAGAGCCGCTCCACTTCACGCACCTGCAGTTCGGGCGTGAGCTGGGTCGGAGGGAAATAATCGTACTCGATGGCGTAGCCGACCCGCGTCATACTTGCGTTGGCCAACCCCGGAACTTTTCGGAGAAACTCCAGCTGCACGGCAGCCGGTAGCGACGTCGAGAGTCCGTTCACATACATCTCGGTCGTGTCCAGGCCTTCCGGCTCCAGGAAAACCTGGTGACGAACCGCGTCCGGGAATTTGACGATCTTGTCCTCCACGGATGGGCAGTAGCGCGGACCTCGCCCGCTGATCGCACCACCGTAAAGAGCTGACTCCCGGATGTGACGGGAAATGACCTCCTTCACCTCTTCTCCGGCATAGGTCAGGTAACAGGGTAGCTGCTCGGGATGGGGATGCTGCTCGTAGTAGGAGAACCAGTACGGATCAGCGTCCCCATCCTGGCGCTCAAGTTTACTGAAGTCCACGCTGCGCCCATCGATACGCGGTGGCGTACCAGTCTTGAAACGTTCGACTGTAAGTCCAAGCTGTGTAATGGCTTCCGCTAACTCTATGGAGGGAACATCGCCCGCCCTCCCAGCCGGAATCTGGGTTGTGGTACCCATATGGATGCAGCCCCGCAGGAAGGTCCCGGCGGTGACAACCAGGGCCCCGCAGGACCAGTGGCGGCCCTCGCGGGAACTGACCCCCACCACCCGGTATCCCTGGAGCGCGATTCCCGATATCGTACCCTGCGCAAACTCCAGATTGGGGCAGCGCTCGAGCAGCGCGCGCACGGCCCGGCGGTACAACCCCCGGTCACACTGGGCACGGGGCGACCACACAGCTGGGCCCTTGGACCGGTTGAGCATCCGGAACTGAATGCGAGACATGTCCGTCGCCCGGCCCATGATGCCGCCGAGAGCGTCCACCTCCCGCACCACCGTCCCCTTGGCGATCCCCCCAATGGCGGGGTTGCAGGACATCTGGCCGATGGTCTCCAGGTTTTGAGTGACCAGCAGCGTTCGGGCACCCGAACGTGCCGAAGCCGAGGCAGCTTCGACTCCTGCGTGCCCCCCTCCAATCACGATGACGTCGTATCGGTCCATGCCTGAAAATAACACGGGCGGGTCCGAAGACCCGCCCGCCTCCGCCAAGGCCTCCGACCCCTCCGTTACCCCGTGCGGATCCAGCGGTACAGTTCTTTGAGCGAAGGCTTCTTGCCGTACATCAGAATCCCCACCCGATAGATCCTGCCGGCCAGCCAGGCGATCAGCGCCATGGTGCTCACAGTGAGCGCCAGGGAGAGCAGAACCTCCACCACCGGCACCGTGGTGAGCGAATAACGCACCGGCATGATGATCGGGGCGAAAAACGGGATCATGCTCAAGGTTAACGCCAAACTCCCATTGGGCTCGTTCAGCAGGGAAAACATGCTGATAAAGCCGGTCGCGACCACCAGCGTGAGCAGGGTGCTGGCCTGCTGCGCCTCCTGCATGGTATTACACATCGCGCCCACTGCGGCGTACGCCGACGCGAACAGAAAAAATCCTGCCAGGAAGAAGAGCAGAAAGACAGCGAGCAGCCCGCCGCTGATGGCGGGAATGGGCATCTGAGCCGCGGCCTCCGGCGGCATGTCGAAGATCCCGGCGATCTGGACCGCGTTGGCCGAGAGAAGCATGGCCGTCCCGACCCAGATGGTGAGCTGCAGGAGCCCCACGGCACCGACGCCGATCACCTTGCCGGCCATCAACTGGAAGGGTGTCAGGCTGGAGGCCAGAACCTCCATGATGCGGTTGGTCTTTTCCTCGATCACCGAGGTCATGACCTGGATGCCGTAGATCAGCAGGGAGAAGTAGAGCAGGAAGGACATCACATAGGCGAGTACAAAGGACGCCTCTCCGCTCTCCCCTGTCTCCCTGCCGTCGGTGACCTTGGCGGTCTGCATCCGGACCCGGCCCGAAGCCTGACGCACCAGGTCCGGATCAACCCCCTGGCGCTCCAACCGCTCGGTCCGGATGACGGACTCGACGATCCGCTCCAGCACCGCCATGTCGCCGAAACTGCCGACATTATTGCCCAGATACTGAACTTCGCCCGGCTCCAGCGCCCGCTCGTCGATCAACAGGAGCCCGTCGATGCTGTGCAGGGTGTCCCGGGCGAGACCAGTGAGCGGAACCAGGGAGTCGCGCACCGCCTGGAGCCTGCCCTGCGCCAGGACCCTGGTCACCGAGTAGCGGCGGGGGTCCTCCGGCCGGCTACCCCGGCGCGCTTCGGTCAGCGCTTGCTCCAGTTCCGCACCCAACTGGCCGTCGGCGTCATCAACGATGACGATGTGTTTCGCGTCAGTGCCCCGGCTGGCCAGAAACACCGGGAGGACCATCAGGAATCCCATAAGGATGGGGCCCAGAACGGTGCCAATGACAAAGGCCTTGGTCTGAACCCGGGTCGAGAACTCCCGCCGGATGACCGCCCAGAGCTTATGCATGAACAGCCTCGCTGGCAACGGCCTGGGCGGCTTCCGGGCCGACCTTGGCGATGAATATCGCGTGGAGTGACGGCTCGATAACTTCGAAACGCACCAGTCCCACCCCTGCATCAACCAGTGACTTCAGCAGGCGGCCGGCCTCCGCCCCGGGAGCCAGCTCGACCTCGGCGGTAGAGCCGGAATCGTCCACCCGGGACACCAGGGTGCGGTCCTGGAGCACCGCCGTCGCCAGCTTGCCGCCGCCATCGCTGAAGCCGAGCGCGACGTTGCGCTGGCCGAAACCGCGTTTGATCTCGCTCAACGAGCCGTCGAGGACCTTCTCCCCCCGGGCGATGATGGCGATATGATCGCACATCCGCTCAGCCTGTTCCATGATATGGGTCGAGAAGACCACCGTCTTGCCCGAGCGGGCCAGGTCCACGACGACTTCCTTCATGACCTGGCTGTTTACCGGGTCCAGTCCGCTGAAAGGCTCGTCGAGGATGACCAGATCGGGGTCGTGCAGCAAGGTGCTGATAAACTGGACCTTCTGCTGCATGCCCTTTGACAGGTCTTCGACCTTGCGGTGGGTCCAGTCGGAGATGCCCAGCCGGGCCAGCCACTCGCCGGCCTTGACCGCTGCCACCTTTCGAGAGACGCCTTTCGCCTCGCCCAGGAAAACCAGGTGATCGAGCACCTTCATCTTCTTGTAGAGACCGCGCTCTTCCGGAAGAAACCCGATCCGCTCCGACTGGCTCCTCCCGCTCGCTTCCTGGCCGAAGAGAAGCACTCGCCCCTCGTCCGGCACCAGGATGTTCATGACCATGCGAATGGTGGTGGTCTTACCGGCGCCGTTCGGGCCGAGCAGGCCGAAGATCCCTCCTCGAGGGACTTCGAGATCGAGTGCCCGGACAGCGGTATGGCCGGCGAAGCGCTTGGTTACGCGCTCCAGCGTCAGGATGGAGTCGCCCATTGTTTCCCGTGGTTATGGCAGCCACAAATATACAAAGGCCCCGCCTTCCAGGCGGGGCCAGGGGTTGTACCCGCTCCGGCTAGGCTGAAGCCAGGGAACTCAGCGTGGCGAGCCGGCGGACCGCCCCGGGGTGGACCAGCACATGGGGCCGGTCCACCCGAACGCCGAACCGGGCGGTCCGGGTCACGAAGTCCTCGGGCCCGGGACCTCCGGGAACGGGACTGAATACGCTGACGCCAACCAGGTGGACCCCGGCATCATCCTCGCGGTCGAACCGCCCGATGTAAACCTCGGACCCGGTGGTTTCCAGCACCACGGTAATGCCATGCAGCTCCTGGTGCCCGGGGTGAAAGACGTGGCCGGTCATGCCTGCGCCGGTACCGCGCAATACTTGTCGAAGGCAGCGGCCAGGTCCTGGGCTACCTCCTGTGGCGACCGGCCTTCGATCATGTGCCGATGGACCATGAACACCGGCTCGCCGTCGCGCAGCAGCGCGAAGGAAGGCGAACTGGGCTGATAGTCAGCAAAGTACTGGCGGGCCCGGGCCGTGGCCTCGATGTCCTGGCCGGCGAAGACCGTCACGACCACCTGGGGTTTCACACCGTGCTTGAGGGCCGCCTCGAGCGCGGGCCGGGCACCGCCGGCGGCGCAGCCGCAGACCGAGTTCACGAAGACCAGGGTGGTGCCTTTCGCGTCGCCCAGGGTCTGATCCACGTCAGCCGCCGTCCGGAGTTCGCGCGCGCCGATCCGGCGCACGTCCTCCCGCATCGGGGCGACCATTCGTTCATCGTACGGCATTCAGGACTCCTTGCTGGGTGTTTCGAGTGCATTGCGTAGCGCGTGCCAGGAAAGACTGGCACACTTGACCCGGGTCGGAAACTGGGAAACCCCGGAGAAGACCGCCAGCTTTCCCAGCGGCCGGGCCTCGCCTTCGACGGCCAGGGTCCCGGTCACCATGCGATGGAAGAGCTGGTACATCGCGTCGACCTCGGCGATGCGCTTGCCGGCCACTGCGGCGGTCATCATGGAGGCCGAGGCCTTGCTGATCGCGCAGCCGGTTCCTTCGAAGCTGACCTTTTCGATCCGATCGCCGATCACCTTTACCCAGACCTTGAACCGGTCGCCGCACAGGGGGTTGTAGCCCTCGGCGGAGCGATCGGAATCGGAGAGCGCATGAAAATTCCGGGGATTCCGATTGTGGTCGAGAATCACGCTCTGATACAGTTCCGCCAGGTCGCTCATCAGGCGAACACCTCCCGCACCCGGGACAGGCCACCCAGGAGGGCGTCGACCTCGGCGCCGGTGTTGTAGAGACTGAACGACGCCCGGATGGTCGCGGGGACGCCGAATCGCCGCATCAGGGGCTGGGCGCAGTGGTGGCCGACCCGAACCGCGACGCCCTCCTGGTCCAGGATGGTACCCGCATCGTGGGGGTGCACCTTTTCCACGACAAACGACACCAGGCTGGCACGCTGCTCCCCACCGGCCCCGATCAGCCGGACGCCCGGCATGGCCTGGAGCCCCGCCACCGCGGCGGCGAGGAGCTGGTCCTCGTGCCGGCGGGCGGCGTCCAATCCCACCTCCCTCAGGTAGTGACAGGCTGCGGCCAGTCCGATCGCGCCGGCGATGTGCGGGGTACCGGCTTCAAAACGGCCGGGAATCGGGGCATAGGTGGTGCCATCAAAGGCGACCGAGTCGATCATTCCCCCGCCCCCCTGGTAGGGCTCCATCTCCTCCAATCGTTCCCGCCGGCCGTACAGGACTCCGATTCCGGTAGGTCCCAGCATCTTGTGGCCCGAGCAGGCAAAGAAATCGCATCCCAGGGCTTCCACGTCCACCGAAAGGTGGGCGGCGGACTGGGCACCATCCACCACCACGATCGCCCCGGCTGCATGGGCCAGGTCGGCGATCTGCCGAACAGGGTTGATAGTCCCCAGGACATTGGAAAGGTGGGTCAGCGCGACGACCCGGGTGCCGGGACCGATGAGACGGCCCGCGGCCTCCAGGTCCAGGTCGCCAGCCTCGGTTACCGGAACGACCCGGATGACCGCCCCCACCTGGCCCGCCAGCATCTGCCACGGCACAATGTTGGAGTGATGTTCCATCTCGGTCAGCAGGATCTCGTCGCCGCTCCGGAGCCGGGGCCTGGCCCAGGCCTGCGCCACGAGATTGATGCCCTCGGTGGTGCCCCGGGTAAAGATGATTTCCTCCGGCCGGGCCGCGCCGAGGAAATCGCGGAGCGTGGACCGGGCATCCTCATACCGCGCCGTGGCCAACTCGCTCAGCCGGTGCACCCCCCGGTGGATATTGGCGTTTTCCTCCTCGTAATACCGTCGCAACGCCTCCAGGACGGCCCGCGGTTTCTGCGAGGTGGCCGCATTGTCGAGGTAGGACAGCGGCTTCCCGTTGACCACGGTGCCCAGAATCGGAAACTCACGCCGGACACGCTCGATGTCGAGCACCCGGGCCGGAGCCGATGCGATCGCCGTCACCGGGCCCTCATCCCAGCGAGGACTCCAGCCGCTCGAAGACCAGGCGTTCGAGCAGGTGCCGGAGCGGGTCCTGGTCGATCTCGCCCAATACCTCCGCGGCGAACCCGTAGGTCAGCATCCGGCGGGCCCGGGCCGCGCTCAGGCCCCGGCTTGCCAGGTAGAAGAGCCCGATTTCGTCCAGCCGGCCGACCGTTGCCCCGTGGGTGCACTTCACGTCGTCGGCGAAGATCTCCAGCTGGGGCTTGGTATCCACCTTGGCCCCGTCAGACAGCAGCAGGTTCTTGTTGGTCTGCTTGCCATCGGTCTTCTGCGCCTCCGGCCGGACATACACCTTGCCGTTGAACACCGCGTGCGACTGCCCGTCGAGAATGCCCTTGTATACCTCCCGGCTGCTGCAGTTCGGAGCGGCGTGCTCGATCCGGGTCTGGTGATCGATGTGCTGCTTGCCGTGGAGCATATAGAGGCCGTTCATGGTGCACACGGACCCCTCGCCCTCCATGACCGAGTAGACGTTGGTCCGGGCGAGGGCCCCGCCCAGCGCGAACGAGAACGACTTGAAGCGGCTGTCCCGCTGCTGCCGCGCCTCGATGGTCCCGACGTGGAAGGCCTGTTCGCTCTCCCGCTGGAGCTTGATGTGCTCGACCCGGGCGTTGGGGCCGACAGCCACCTCGGTCACGGCGTTGGTGAAGTAGGGTCCATCCGCCGTGGCGCCGAACGTCTCGATCACGGTCAACTCGGACGATTCATCCGCGACAATGAGGTTTCGAGGGTGAGCCGCCCAGGGCCCGGCGGCACCATCGGCCAGGAACAGGAGGTGCACCGGGATCCCGGCCCGGCAGCCCCTGCGAATGCGGATCACCGCACCGTCGGCCATCTGCGCAGTGTTGAGCGCAGTGAAGGCGTGGGTCCGGAAGTCGGCAATCGCGCCCAGGCTCTCCTGGATCTGGCCGGGGTTGGATTGCAGCGCCTGGGCCAGGCTGGTCACGGTTACGCCCTCGGGCAGGGCAGCGCCGCCGGACAACTCCGGGTGGTACCGCCCGTTGACGAAGACCATCTCGTGGGCCGGCAATCCCAGCCGGAACGACTCGATCTCTTCCGGGGAAATGCTGCGGCCCCGGTCGGGGGGCGCCTGCCACGATTCCTGCGCAATCGGGGCCACGCTGGTGAACTTCCAGTCCTCGTTCCGGGGGGTGGGATAGCCTTCCCGGGCAAACTGTTCCGCGGCCCGCTGTCGCAGGCTTTCGATCCCGGCGGCCGTCGCAGTACTCACGCCGCCTCCCCGCCCAGCCACTCGTATCCCTTCGCCTCCAACTCCAGGGCCAGCTCCTTGCCGCCCGACCTCACGATCCGCCCCTGCGACAGCACGTGGACAAAGTCGGGGACGATGTAGTTCAGCAGCCGCTGATAATGGGTTACCAGGATGGTGGCATTGTCGGGACGCCGAAGCCGGTTCACGCCTTCGGCCACGATCCGCAGGGCGTCGATATCGAGCCCGGAATCGGTTTCGTCCAGGATCGCCAGCCGGGGCTCGAGGACGGCCATCTGGAGAATCTCGTTGCGTTTCTTCTCTCCGCCGGAAAACCCGCTGTTGACGAACCGGGTGAGGACGCCCTGATCCCACTCGACCAGGTCCAGTTTCTGGTCCATGAGGTCGGCGAAATCGAGGGGGTCCAGTTCCTCCTCGCCCCGGGCCTTGCGGATCTCGTTGTAGGCCGAGCGCAGGAAGTAGCCGTTGGTCACGCCGGCGATCTCGACCGGGTACTGGAAGGCAAGAAAAACGCCGGCACGGGCCCGGTCTTCCGGTTCCATGTCGAGCAGGTCCTGCCCGTCATAGGTGGCAGACCCGCCGGTGACCACATAGCCGGGGTGCCCGGCCAGCACCTGCGCCAGGGTGCTCTTGCCCGATCCGTTGGGGCCCATGACCGCGTGCACCTCTCCCTGGTTGACGGTGAGGTTGATGCCCTTGAGGATTTCCGTGTCGCCGGCCGTGGCCCGCAGTTCCTTGATCTCCAGCACGCTGTTCTCCGAATTTGAAATGCCTGTCGTACCCGGCGAAGTCGCCAGGGTTATCCGACGCTGCCTTCGAGGCTCACGCCAAGCAGCTTCTGCGCCTCGACCGCAAACTCGGTCGGCAGGTTCAGGAACACCTCTTTGCAGAATCCGTTGACGATCATGCTGATCGCGTTCTCGGTGTTGAGGCCCCGCTGCTTGCAGTAGAAAATCTGGTCTTCCCCGATCTTGGACGTGGACGCCTCATGCTCAACGGACGAGGAGG
This sequence comes from uncultured Gemmatimonadales bacterium, assembly GCA_963795085.1. GTDB lineage: Bacteria > Gemmatimonadota > Gemmatimonadetes > Gemmatimonadales > GWC2-71-9 > DASYPP01. The sequence continues at coordinate 177,973 of CAWCFX010000004.1, forward strand.
GATTCTGGACGTCGATATAGGGAAAAGTGTGGGCCCCGCACTGGTTGCCGATCAGCATGGAATCGCACTGGGTGTAGTTCCGGGCATTGGCCGCCTTGGGCAGGACCTTTACCTGGCCCCGGTAGCTGTTGTTGCCGTGGCCGGCCGATATCCCCTTCGATACGATGGTGCTGCGGGTGTTCTTCCCGAGGTGAATCATCTTGGTCCCGGTATCGGCCTGCTGCCGGCCATTGACGACGGCGACGGAATAGAACTCGCCCACACTGTCGTCCCCCTGGAGGATGACGCTGGGGTATTTCCAGGTGATCGCCGAACCGGTTTCCACCTGGGTCCAGGAAATCTTGGACCGGGCGCCGGCGCACTTGCCCCGCTTGGTGACAAAATTGTAGATCCCGCCCTTGCCGTCGGCGTCCCCCGCGTACCAGTTCTGGACCGTGGAGTACTTGATGGTCGCCCCTTCCATGGCCACCAGCTCGACCACCGCGGCGTGCAGCTGCTTGGTGTCGCGCTTGGGTGCCGTGCACCCTTCGAGGTAGCTCACGTAGGCGCCTTCGTCGGCGATGATCAGCGTCCGCTCGAACTGGCCGGCGTCGGCGGTGTTGATGCGGAAGTAGGTGGACAGCTCCATGGGGCAGCGCACCCCTTTGGGGATATACACGAACGATCCATCGCTGAACACCGCGGAGTTGAGCGCCGCGAAGAAATTGTCATTGTAGGGCACCACCGAACCGAGATACTTCTCGATCAGCTCCGGGTGCTCACGTACAGCTTCGGAGAAGGGACAGAAGATGACCCCGTACTCCGCGAGCTTATCTTTGAACGTGGTCGCCACCGACACGCTGTCGAAGATGGCGTCCACCGCCACGCCGGCCAGCATTTTCTGCTCGCTCAGCGGAATACCCAGTTTCTCATAGGTCCGGAGCAGTTCGGGGTCGACCTCGTCCAGGCTGCCCAGGGGCTTAATGCTCCGGGGCGCGGAGTAGTAGATCACGTCCTGGTAATCGATGGGCGGGTAGGTGATGTTGGCCCAGTGATGGGGCTCCTGCATGGTCAGCCAGCGCCGGTAGGCCTTGAGCCGCCACTCCAGCATGAAAAGCGGCTCCTGCTTCTTGGCCGAAATCAGCCGGACGACATCCTCGCTGAGGCCGGGTGGCAGCGCGTCGCTCTCGATGTCGGTGACGAAACCATACTGGTATTCCCGCCCAACCAGGGATTCAACGGGTGACGGTGAGGACATGGCTACTTCTTCCCCATAGGGGTGATACCCGGCGAGCCCGAATCTCCGTCGGGTCCCCGCTCGGGAAAATGAATGCTGTACTCGCAGACCTGGCAGCCGTTCAAAATGTGGCTCGTGCGCTCCACCCCCGCGGCCAGGACCTCCCGCAGGAACCGCTCTTCCAGTTCGCAGATCTCGGGGAATCGCTCCGCGACCGCCTTGATGGCGCAGTGGTGCTCGGTGAGCATCATACCGCCAGCGGTTTCCCCCCACGCGGCCATATATCCACCCTCCTCAAGGATGCCGGCGACCCGCTCCAGCCGCTCCGCACCGGTGGCGTCGGCCAGTTCGGCCTGCAGCCGCCGGGCCAGGGCCCCGAAGCGCTCCTCCATCACCTCCAGCACCGCCGATCTACCCGAGGGCCCCGGCACCCGGGCAAGCGCCTCAGTAAGCAGTTCTTCGTTCCGGCGGGGAAACAGGTCCTCTCCGGAGGCGGTAAGCTGGTAAAGATGTGCCGGGGCTCCCACGCCGCGCTGCTCCCGCCGACGTGCAACCAGACCATCGCCTTCCAGTTCCCTCAGGTGGTGACGCACCCCGTTCAGCGACACCAGTAGCCGGTCGGCAAGATCTCCGGCAGTCAGCCCGCCCACGGACTGCTTGAGTGATATCAACACCTGGCCTCTCAGGCCCCGGTATCCCGGAGGCAGGAAATCAGCCTCAGGAAATGGAACAGGTCGCATAGGATGAATCTAGACTCCGGCAGCGTACCCGTCAACTAAACACCAAGGTTTGGTTAAAACTATTAACCACCATCGTCGCATAGACTTCCCACCGGGTCACCAGAATGTGGCAACCCCTGTGGCGTTTAAGTAGCTGCACTGGCTACCTCCTTCCTGATTTTCCAGGCTATTGTGGGCCGGTGGTCGAGGTACAAGATTGGGGACCCGAAACAACGATCCGAGGAAAGACCATGAGCATCCACCCGATACGCCTGCTGGGCGACCCGATTCTGCGGTCCAGCTGCGAGTATATCGCCAAGCCCGGTTCTACCGCGGCCCGGATAGTTATTGATGATCTTACCGAGACCCTGAAGGACCTCAAGGCTCGGCTCGGGTGGGGTCGGGGGTTGTCGGCCCCCCAGATCGGGGCCCCGGTTCGGATCATCTACGTCGAGGTCGACAAGCCGGTGGCCATGATCAACCCGGAGATTATCGACGTAGGCAACGAAGATTTCAGTGTCTGGGATGACTGTTTTTCGATCCCTGACATCCTGGTCCGGGTTTCCCGAGCTTACCGGATCAAGGTCCGATACCAGGACGCGCGGGGCGTCACCCGGGAGGCAGAATACGATGGCGCGTTCGCGGAACTGGTTCAGCACGAGATCGACCATCTCGATGGCGTGCTGATCGTGGACCGTCCCCACGGTCTTGACCCGTTCTGTATCCGGCAGGAATGGGCCCGGCGGTACTCCAAGATGGGGCGCTACGGCGAGCCGGAGCAGCGAACCGCCTCCTACGCCACGCCGTTGGGAGGGTTGATCTGACCGAGTCCAGCTAAAACCATCGGCCCAGACGCACCAGGAGGGCATCCCGCCCGCCTGTGCTCACTCCATATTCCACCCTGATGGGGCCCAGCCCTGTCACCAGGTTGAGTCCAGCCCGGACTCCGGACCGGAGCGGCCCTGACGGTCCCAACCCGTCATTACCACCGGTTGCGCCGAGCATTGGCTCGATGCGAGCAAACAACTGGCCTGCCAGCGGATACAAAAGAACGATGCTGCCGGACAGCTCCCGTTGGCTTCTCTCTTCCCCAATGTGGAGTCCGGCGAAGCCGTCCACGCCGCCGAGGACAAACTGGTGCTGGAAGGGGAGGCTTTCCCCCGCGCCATAGCGCGCCCGGGGCCGAAGCCGGAGTGGTCCCAGACGAATCGTCGCGATTCCTTCCAACTCTACCCGGCGATACTCGCCATTGGCTGCTGCCCCCAGCCGAACCAGTGGTTCGGCCAGCCGACCGGCCTTGACTACTTCAAACCGAACTCCGATGGCCCCCTTGCCGCGGTGGCCCGGTTCATCCCACGCCCGGGCCTCCAGGCCGAAGGTGGACTGCCACCCCCTCGGCCCGTGAAAATCCAGGCCAGCCAGCATGGCCGCCTCATGGACCTTGAGGGGTGAACCTTCGGTGCCCCCCTGGAACCGGCGCACCAGCTCCCGGCTGGCCTGGAACCCCACCACCGGCAGCAATACAGGCCGGATGGCGGCGGATAGGCGAACTCCCACCTGGATGTCCTGCCGAAGCTCGCCCAGGAACGCGGCGCTGGCGGCTTCCAGGTTGCGGCGCAGGAAATTCCGGTTGACCTGCCCGATCCAGATCCGGCCACCCAGATCGTTATCATAAGCCGCGCCAACGGCGACAACCCGGGTCGGACCCAGTTGGGGCGTGACCTCGAATCGGACGGTATCTCCGGACCCCTTTGGGTAGAGCCAGACCGCGGCATAGCGGTCCGATGAGCCCAGGCGAAGAACCGATGTCCGCAGATCCCGGAGGTGTACGGTATCGCCGGTCCGGACGCGTAGGAGGCGGTACAGAATGGCGCTGTCCGCGCGAGCGGCTCCGGCAAACGAGATTCCCCCAATCACGGTGGGGAGGGTCGCCCGTCGTGGCGGCGTGGGTGGGCCAGGGAGACACCCGGCGCCCGCGAGTGACGCCATGGCGGCGGCCATCCCGCGGTCAACGAGGGTTCGAATGGCGGACGGCGAGAAATCGAGGCTCGGAAATCCCTCGACATCGGGGCGGACGGCTATGTCGTCCGCCCAGAGAGAGTCCCCCGGCTGGCGAAACAGATTGCCGATGAGGTGGTCAATCAGGACCAGCGTCGATTGCAGGTTGAGGGAATCGGGCGGCTGTTCAGTCGTAATGGAAACGATGATCCGCCGAGCCCCTTCGGCGCGGGCGACCGCGATGGGAACGTTGGCGGAGAGCCCGCCATCGCCAAGGTACCTTCCCGCCAGCTGCTCCGGCTCGAACAGGAGAGGGATCGCGGCGCTGGCCCGCACCGACCTCGCCAGGTCCCCCGAGGAAAAGACGAACGGGCGGCCGGAGAGAAGATCGGTGGCAACGGCCCGGAACGGGATCGGGAGAGAGTCGAAATCGCCGCGTGCCGCAATGTTACCCCGAAGAAACGCGGCATTGAGCAGCGCGTTGATTTCGGCGCTGAGCACCGCCGCCCGCTGAAACGTCAACCCTCCCGCTTCCTCCTCCCAGACAATGGCGGGCTGAAGCAGCCCGATTGACGAGGGCACCCGGGGTTCGTAGGTCCGAAAGAACCGGGTGAGGGAGACGCCTCGCGCCAGGGAGTCGATCTCACGGCCACTGTACCCGCTGGCATACAGGCCCCCGACGATAGCCCCCATCGACGTGCCAACCACGATATCAGGCCGGATCCCAAGACTGTCCAGGGCGCGCAGCACCCCAACATGGGCCAGGCCCTTGGCCCCGCCGCCCGAAAGCACCAGGGCGGTTCGGGGGGGCGTACATTCCTGGCCCAGCAGGGGGCCAGGCGACCAGAAAAAGAGTAGTAGCGGAAGCCAGCGGGGCATGGCTGCAAGTTAGCCGGGAAAGCTCCCCAGGGGCGCACCACCCCTTGCGGTTAGGGGATGCACTTCGTATAAATCCCCTCGGCAGGAAGCTTGCAGCAGGCATACCCACGGTTCCCGGAGGATTGACGCGACATGACGTATGTAATTACCGAGCCCTGTATCGGCGTGAAGGACCGGGCCTGCGTGGATGTCTGCCCCGTCGATTGCATCTATGAGGGAGAGGACCAGTTGTACATTCACCCGGACGAGTGCATCGATTGCGGTGCCTGTGAGCCGGAATGCCCGGTAACGGCAATATTTCCTGAAGAGGACGTGCCGCCCCAATGGACGAGCTATACCGAGAAGAACAAGGAGATATTCAACGGCGACACGCCGCCGGGCCGGCCTCAGAAATAGACCCTGTCGCGGCTCATTGACCCAAGGACCCTTCGCTGACGGAGGGTCTTTTTTTAGCCGCTGAGAGCAGGGATGTCGATCCACGGGGCCGAACTGCTTGGCCGCGGCCCCGGGACCGAATCTCAAGGAAGGAACTGCGAACCAGAAGCGGCTGAGTAGCTCATCCGCCGAAGAATCCTACGGCGTCGCCCCCGGGCCGGTTTCACGGGGCCAGTCCATTCAGGAACTCCTGCAGAATCCGGGTGGTTTCGCCGGGTTGTTCGACTGGGGGAAGGTGCCCGGCGCTGGGGACGACCCGGAGGACTGACCCGGGTATCGCATCATGCATCCGCGTCATGTCGGCCAGCGGAACCAGCTGGTCCATTTCGCCGGCGATCAACAGGATCGGGACGGCGAGCGTGGGCAGCAGCGAGGTACTGTCCGGCCGGTCCCGCATGGCCGCGAGCGCGCCCGCGATGCCTGCGACCGGGGTGCGCTCCATGATCTGGCGAACCTGGCCAAGAAGGCTGTCGTTCTGGTAGGAAACCGGCGCCAGGATCCGGGGAATCATGGCTTCCGCGACGGCCGCGGCCCCGCCATCCCGGGCCTGCGCGGCCGCCTGGTCCCGGGCCCTCCGCCCTTCGACCGATTCCGCCTCCGCGCGGGTCGAGACCAGTACCAGCCCGCGGACCCGCTCGGGCGAGGACCGCAGCAACTCCAGCGCGATATACCCACCCATGGACAATCCACAGATTACCGCCTGACCCAGGTCGAGGGAATCCATCAGGGCCACCAGGTCGCCGGCGTAGGTCGCCATGCTGTACCCGAGGTCGGGGGCGTCCGAATGGCCCATGCCTCTCAGGTCCGGTGCCACGCAGCGCCAGCCCCGGAGGTTTTGGACCTGGTCCCGCCAGATGGTCCGGTCCAGGGGATAACCGTGAACGAAGAGAAGAGGCGGACCTTCACCCTGGTCGTCATAGGCCAGGGTGACGCCGTTCACGGTGATGGATGATCCGCGAGGAACTGCCGAGGGGCCCGTCGCGCCGGGGTCGAGGAATCCGAGCCCGTCGGGAACCGGCACCGGTTTTCCCTGGCGATCCACGCACACGAAGACGAAGTCGGCCGTCGCGATGAGGCCGGCGGCGGCGGCGCGGCGGGCGACCTGCCGGAGGGAGAAACTGGTGCGACCCTGGTGCAGCAACGTCTGCGTGAAGCGGAGGGCTTCGCCCGGAAACGCGGAAGCCTGGTACTCGATTGTGGCCTTGCGAAGGGCCGGCCAGGCGCCGGCGCGGGTGAAGAAATCAATGCCCGGCCCCTGCCGAAGGGTTTCCCAGCGGGCCCGCTCAAAGAGGCGGAGGAAGGACGCCTGGTTGACGTGTCCGAAGGAATCGCAATCGTCCGGGTACACCATCAGTTCGATTTCAGCGCTCGTCATGTCGAGCCTCCCGGCCATCAGGCGGAGATTGACCCGTGCGAAACCCGCCGAAGGAATCTACCTTCAATCCAGTCAGGACGCCGAATCCACCTTTCGCCGATTGGGCAGTTCGTGAGCATACCTTTGGACCGGCCCTCGGCCGGGCTCCTTCACATAGAATCGAATGAAGCCGCGGCGGCCTTTTTCGAAGCGATCGCGGGCGAGGCCATCATCGCGGTGGATACCGAGGCGGCCAGCTTTCACCGGTACGTTGACCGGACCTACCTCCTGCAGATCTCCACGCGGGGACGGACGGCGGTCATCGACCCGCTCACCGTGACCGACCTTGGGGCTTTGGGGACGATGCTCGCCGATGGTGGCGTCGAGGTCATCTTTCATGATGCCGATTACGATCTCCGGATGCTGGACCGGGACTACGGGTTCCGGGCCGCCCGGTTGTTTGACACCAGGATTGCGGCTCAACTGCTCAACGAGCCAGGCATTGGACTGGCGGCGTTGCTGGAGAAGTATCTCGGGGTAACGCTGGACAAGAAGTACCAGCGGGCGGACTGGTCACGTCGGCCGCTCATTCCGGAAATGCTCCGCTATGCGGCGATGGATACCCAGCACCTGCCCGAGTTACGCGATATCCTGCGGGACCAGCTGGTCGGTGCGGGAAGGCTGGCATGGGCCGAGGAGGAGTTCGGCCAGTTGGAATCCATACGGTGGAGCCCGGCGGAGGACGAAGGATTCTGGCGGCTCAAGGGTGCCAAGGTTCTTCGGGGGCCGGCCATCGCCGTTCTCCGGGAGCTGTATCAGTGGCGCGACCAGCTGGCCCGACAGCTGGACCGCGCCCCGTTCCGGATCCTCAATAACGAAACCCTGCTGGACCTGGCCCGGGTGCAACCGCGGGACCTGGCGGCGCTGGGCGCCATGCGCGGAATTGGGGGAGACACTTTGGGCCGGCGGGGTACCGAGTTACTGGCCGCAGTCGAACGGGGCCTGGCGATTCCCCTCGCCGATATTCCCCGTGCCGAGCGAGGGGTCCGGACCCGGCCGGACCCGGCGGTGCTGGACCGCATGGAGCGGCTCAAGGCGGCGCGCAACGTGGCCGCCGCACGGCTCAACCTCGCTCCCGGAGTGCTCTGCCCCAACGGGACGCTGGAAGCGGTTGCCCGGGCAGAGCCCCGGACCGCCGGAGACCTGGCGGCGATAGCGGGCCTGCGCACCTGGCAGCGAATGGCGATTGGCGAGGAACTGCTGGCCGCGGCGGCCGACCCACCCACGCGGCAGGGGAGCTAACCCCCGAGGAAGGCCCGCACCCGGGGATCGATCTTTTCAGGAGTCCAGTACGGCTCCCAGACGATCTCGACGTCGACCGAATTGACTCCTTCCAGGGCCTGCACCGTGCGGGTAACATCCCCGACGATCTCCGGGCCGGCCGGACACCCGGGCGAGGTGAGGGTCATCCTGACCTGTACATCGCCTTCCTCATTGAGTTCGACATCATAGACCAGCCCTAGATCCACGATATTCAGATTTAACTCCGGATCCTTGACCGCGCGAAGCGATTTGCGGATAAACTCCGGGGTCAGCGATGCATTGGCCATGTTCCCCTCCTCGTTGGCGCGTCCCGGCTGGAAAGATAATGGATTCAGCAGGCAGACTGGGGAGACTGGCAGGAGTATGAGGCACCCACCACGGCGGCGTCCGCCACCTGGGCGCGGACCAGGCGGAGGTCACGGAGGGAACGTCCCACCTGCGGATTCAGGCTACGATTGGTGAGCAGGACTACGAAAAGGCCCTTGTCCGGGTCGATCCACAACTGGGTTCCGGTCCAGCCGGTGTGCCCATAGGCGGAAGGCGAGAGAAGGGTACCGAACACGCTACCGCCTTCAATCCCCGGGTCGGGAGAATCCCATCCAAGAAGCCGGGTACCGCTTGCCTCACGACGCTCCAGGAACCGGGCCATTGAGCCGGCGGACACCAGGCTGCTTTCGGCAACCACTCCATCCCGCAGCCACCACTGGGCGAAGCGGGCAAGGTCGCTCGCCGTCGCGAACAGGCCGGCGTGTCCTGACACCCCACCCTGGTCGCGCGCGTTCCGGTCATGCACGACACCCGCGATGGTGACCCGGCCATCAGCGTAGGTCGGCGCGGCCCGTCGCTGGCGGGGGGGCGGCGGATTGAACCCGGTTTCCCGCATGCCCAGCGGGGCAAGGACTTCCCGGTCGACGAAGCGAGCCAGCGATTCGCCGGTGATCGCCTCGATGACCATGCCGAGGAGCATGGCGTTAATATCGCTATACACGGCGCTCCGGCCGGGGTTGCGGACCGGCTCCTCCCGGAGGACAAGGCTGGCAATACCGGCGGGCGTGGAGCTTCGCTTGAAGAAGTCGCCGTAGGGGCGAAGGCCGCTGGTGTGATCCAGCAGCATTCGCACCGTAATGGGGCGCTGGGTGGTCCGGTCGAAGCGCCTCAGGTAGCGGTGCACCGGCGCATCGAGGTCGAGCCGGCCCCGGTCCACCAGAATCAGGGCCGCGCTCGCGGTGGCGACGACCTTGGTCAGCGAGGCCAGGTCGTAGAGCGTCGAATCGGGTACGGGCTGGCTGGCCCTGCTGGCCCAGGAGAGACGGCCAAATCCGCGCGCGTGAAGGATGGATGTCCTGGTGCCCACGACGACGACCGCCCCGGGGTACACACCTCGAGCGACGCCCGCGGCGACGGCCGCGTCGAGATCGGCGAAGGGTGCTTCGGGGCCGCGGACGGCGTGGGCACCCGGCAGGACCAGGAGGCCGGCCAGGAGCGCCGTCGCTCCCCGGAAGCGGGAAGGAGGGGCGGCCATCATGGCCCGATGCTGTCTTTCACCGACCCCGCTGGCAGCTGGTATAGCAGCGTCACCGTGTGACGATCGCGCCGCGAGAGCTCCGTAATGCGGGGTTCGGGGAACATGACATCGGTTGCGAGGGCGGAGTGAGGCAGGCCCAGGGCGTGTCCAACCTCGTGGATGGCAACCGACATCAGGGCGGTGGAGGGCAGGGACCGTCCCCGGCCATCAGCCATCGCCAGTGTTATCACTGCCCGCTGCACCCTCCCGAACTGGTCCCAGGTCAGGTCGGTCTGACCGGTACGGTCTATCGGAAAATGGGAGATCCACTTGACCACCATGTCCGCGGAGACGGTATCGGGCGTGAAATCAAAATGCAGGTCCAGGCCCAGGTTCTCCCACTGCCGGAAAGCGTCCCTGACATACCCGCTTCGGGATCCACCGGTCGCGCCCGGTTCGATGAAGGCGACCCGGACGGGCCGGCCGATGGGAATGGGCCAGCGGCGCAACACGGAATCGGTGGACAGGAGGAGCGAGTCGAGATAGGTCTCCCGCCCCTCGGAATTGAGGGTACGGCGGGTCGCCAGGCGAGCCAACCGCTCAATCGTGGGGGTGCCGGTTTCGCTGGAGAGACGGGTCACTATCGGGGGTGGAGCCTCGGCCAGGTTAGGCTGATGGGTGCTCGTCGGAGTGTCTACTACAACGCTGCGGCCAGGCCGTCCCAGTCGATCGGCCAGGATGAGGGCCAGCACCAGCAGCGTAAGTATCGGCAGGAAAAACCGTTGCATTACGAAGACAAGTTCGGGTTTGGGGGCCTCTTCTGGAGTGATCGAGTGGGCCCCTCGGTCTAATCTGCAAGATTTGGGCTGTCTGGCGCCCCCCTAGGCCCCCGTCTACTATTGGCGCGGCCATCGGCCATCCCCGGTTCCGAGGAGAGGCAACACCGTGCTACGAAATCTGGCCCGCCTGCTGGTGCGCTGGCGCTGGCCACTGATTGCCATCTGGGCCGTGCTGGGAGGGATTGGCGTCTCCCAGGCACCTCGAACCCAGCACCTGCTCAATCTTCGCGGGGGCAGCAAGTCCCCCACGGAGGCCTCCCAGGTAGATGACCTTCTCCGGGACCGGTTTGACCGGCCGCTGAGCGAGTTCCTCGTGGTCACCATTGAGTCCGGCACCCCGGTTTCCCGTCCCGAAACCGAGACCCGGTTGTCGCGGCTGGGGGGTGGGCTTGCCTCGCTCCCCTACGTGCGGGAGGTCATCTCGTTCCAGTCGACCGGCGATTCCACCTTTCTGGGTCCCGACGGTCGTTCCGCCTTCCTGCTGGTGGCGCTTCGGGTGCCCACGGCGGACAGTGCGGGGGGCCTGGTGACACCGCTGCGGAAGGAGATTCGGCAGCGACTTGCGGCGGATCAGGCCGCCGATTCGCTCCGGGTACGAGTCACGGGGCGGGCGGCGCTCGACCTCGACGTGCGCGCCGTGAGCGGCGAAGACAGCGTTCGCGGCGAACTGCTGGCCCTGCCACTAACCCTGATTATCCTGGTCTTTGCCTTCGGCGCGCTGGTGGCGGCGGCCCTGCCCCTGCTTATCGGCTTTCTGGCCATCGCCTTGAGCCTGACCATCATCGGAGTCGCCGCCCGGTTTACTCCGATGTCGGTATTCGTGCTGAACCTCACGACGATGATCGGCCTGGGCGTCGGTATCGATTACTCCCTGCTGATCGTGACCCGGTTCCGGGAAGAGCTCAACCGTGGCCTGCCCCGGATGAACGCGGCCATCCGCACCGTGTACACGGCCGGGGGGGCCGTGGTGACGTCAGGGCTGACGGTCATGGTAGGGTTTGGAGCCCTGCTCTTCACACCCCTGACCGAAACGAGAAGCGTGGGGCTGGGCGGACTGGTGGTGGTAAGCGTGGCGGTGGCCCTGTCGCTGACGCTGCTCCCGGCGCTGCTCGCGGTGCTGGGGCGGGGGATTGACGGTCCCCGGTGGATTGCCCGGCGGGTGGCATGGTACCATGCTCCGCGGGTCTGGGAAAAGTGGGCCCGCAGCCTGAATCGGCACCCGCGCCGGGCCCTGGCGCTGGGGGGGCTCGCCATCGGGATCCTGACGGCGCCGGTGTTCCTGATCAAGATCGGGCTGCCGGCCCACAACTGGTGGACACCGGGGACCGAGGCGGGCCAGGGCATTGCCGTGCTCGACTCGATGGGAGTCGCCGGCATCATTACGCCCATCCGGGTACTCGTCGAAGCGCCGGAGGGCGAACGGGTGGTGGGCGCCGCCAACCTGCGCACGCTCAGGGCCCTGAGCGATTCATTCCGCGCCGATCCCCGGGTGCAGGATGTGCGCAGCGTAGTGGATCTCCGGGACAACCGCTCCATCCTGAGCTACTCCCTGCTGTACAGCGACATGAGCGCCGCCCGGGCCCAGTACCCCGAGTTCCTGGGCGCCTACCTGAGCGGGGACAGCCGGATCGCGCTGATGGACGTGCTCCTCGCCGACAGCACCTCGCTCACGTCGGCCATGGACGTGGTGCGGCGGGTCAGGAGGCTGGGCATGGTGGTGCTTCCCGACTCCGGCGGAGCCACCCTCCGCACCGGGGGTTTCTTCGCGTCCAGCGTGGACCTCCAGTCCGACCTGTTGCGCCGGTTCCCGCTGGTCGCGCTGCTGATCGTCCTGACGACCGGCATCATGCTCGCCATCGCCTTCCGGTCGGTGCTGGTTCCGATCAAGGCCATCATCATGAACCTGCTGTCGGTCTGCGCAACCTTTGGGTTGATCGTGCTGGTCTTCCAGTATGGATGGGGCAGCGCCATCCTGGGCCTGGCCGGCCCAACCGAGGCCATTTACGTCGTGATCCCGGTGCTGGTGTTCGCCGTGGTCTTTGGGCTCAGCATGGACTACGAAGTCTTCCTGCTGACCCGGATCAAGGAGGCGTTTGACCGAACCGGACGGAACGACCAGGCGACCATGGAAGGCCTGAGCGCCACCGCCTCGGTCATCACCTCCGCCGCTCTCATCATGATCCTGGTGTTCGGCGTCTTCGCCTTTGCCCGGGTGCTGGCGATGCAGTTCCTGGGGTTTGGACTGGCGGTGGCGGTGCTGCTGGACGCGACGATCATCCGCATGGTGCTGGTGCCGGCGTTCATGCAGCTGGCCGGAGAGTGGAACTGGTGGCCAGGCCACCGGCGAGAAGGACGGGCGGGGAGCTAGCCCGGGCGGCGGTCAACTGCAGTTGACGTCGCCCTCGACCGTGGCGGAGCCCACGGGGGTGGCGCTGCCGTGGAAGAGGTAGCACTGGCGCGGGGTCAGCGGATTGGAGATGGTGGCGGACCAGCCAGCCACCGTGGCTTCATTGATGGCCAGGACGTTGCCCGGCGAGAGGGTGACGTTGAGGGCAACCGGGTCCACGGAATACGCGGAGTTGGCGTAGTAGAAACCCTCCTGCGACGTGGCCAGGTTGCGCAGGTCGGACTGCATGGTGGCAACGATGGTCTTTTCCTTGTTGCCGGCCAGCCGGGGGAGGGCAAAGACCGCGAGCAGCCCGATAATCACCACCACGACGAGCAACTCGACAAAGGTGACTCCGCGGCGTGCTTGGCCTGGGGTCTTCACGGGTCCTCCTTAGTGTTTCGCATCCAGCCAGTTGGGCCCCACCCCGATATCCACCACCAGCGGCACCTTGAGTTCGACCGCGGTCTGCATGTGATGGCGGACCAGCTCGGTCAGGGCCGGCACCTCCGACGGAGGTGCCTCGAAGACCAGTTCGTCGTGGACCTGGAGCAGCATGCGCGCGTTGAGGCGCTGGCCCCGGATGGCCAGGTGGATATTGCGCATAGCGACCTTGATCAAATCGGCGGCCGACCCCTGGACCGGTGAATTGGCGGCCGTCCGCTCGCCAAAGGATCGGACGTTGAAACTGCGGTCCCGGATCTCCGGAATGTAGCGCCGCCGCCCGAAGATCGTCTCGACGTAGCCCGCCTCCCGGGCCGTCTTGACCATCCGGTCGAGGTAGGCCCGGACCCCGGCGAACCGCTGAAAATACTGCGCAATAAACGCCCGTGCCTCATCCTGGCCGATCCCCAGTTGGCGGGCCAGTGCGAAGGGGCCCTGGCCGTAGATCGTGGCGAAATTAATGGTCTTCGCCTGGCTCCGCATTTCGGCGGTGACATTCTCCAGGGGCACTTCGAAAATGATGGCCGCCGTCTGGCGGTGAATGTCGCCTCCCTGCCGGAACGCCTGGATGAAGGCCGCGTCATCGGAGAGATGGGCGATAAGTCGCAGCTCCACCTGGGAATAGTCGGCCACCAGGAAGACGCTGCCGGCGGCGGGTACGAACCCGCGGCGAATCTCCTCCCCCCGCGGTGTTCGGATGGGGATGTTCTGCAGGTTGGGATCGCTGGAGCTGAGCCGGCCGGTGGCCGCGCCGGTCTGGTTGAAGCTGGTATGGATCCGCCCGGTCACCCGATTGACCCGGGCCGGCAACACCTCGACGTAGGTGGACCGAAGTTTCTCCAGTTCCCGGTACTCCATGATGAGCCGGGGAACTTCGTGCCCCTGCTCGGCCAGCTGCTCCAGCACATCGGCATCGGTACTGGGGCCGGTCTTGGTCTTCTTGAGAATGGGCAGTTGGAGTTTGTCGAACAACAGCTGGGCCAGTTGCCGGGGAGAGTTCAGGTTCAAATCGCCCCCGGCAGCCGCGATGATTCTCTGCTCCAGGGCCTGGAGATCGGCGCCCAGCTGGCGGGAGAGCGTGGCGAACACGTCTGCGTCGATGCCGATCCCGGCCCACTCCATGTCGACCAGGACGTTGACCAGGGGAATCTCGATATCCCGCAGCAGCGGCTCCAGCGCCTGGTCCCGGAGCGGCGCGGCGAATACCTGGTGCAACGCCAGAACGGTGGCGCTGCCAGCACAGCAGTAGGTCGCCGCGGCCTCGAGGCCCACCTCCGCGAAGGGGGTCTGCGATTTTCCTTTTCCGACCAGGTCGACCATGCCGGCCATGGGCCGGCCCAGGTGCTCAAGGCTCAGGGTGTCGAGCGCGTGCGAGCGGCGGCCGGGATCCAGAACAAAGCTGGCGAGCATGGCGTCCCACGCCACCCCCGCGAGCTCGACGCCCTCCCGCCGGAGCGCCTGCCAGTCGTACTTGAGATCGTGCCCCGCCTTCGCTGCCAGCGGGTCCTCCAGGAACTCGCGGAGCGGGGCCATCCGTGGATCGGAAAGCGGAGGCAGGTTCGCGACCGGCGGGCCAACATCCATGATGTCCACCGGGCGCCGGTGGGCCAGCGGCAGATACCACATCGCTTCCTGGCTGGTCGCGAGGGACATGCTGACCAGGGTGGCGTCCCGCAAATCGTTGCCCGCCACCTGGGTGTCGAGCGCCACCAGGGGCGCGGTCCGGAGCCGGGCCACCAGCGCGGGGATATCGGCGGGATCGGAGACGATCGTCGCGGCGGCCGCCGGGGCCGGGGCCGGCTCGCCCAGTGCCAGGGGCCCGGGTGGCGATGCCCCGGGCGCCTGCAGGCCCAGGCGGTTGGCCAGGGTATAGAACTCCAGCTCCGCCAGGATCCGGGCCAGCATGTCCCGATCCGGCTCTTTATCGACGAAAGTTTCCCAGGACGCCTGGAAGGGCACGTCGCACTGAATGGTGACCAGGCGCCGGGAGAGCCGGGCATTGTCAGCCTGGGCAAGCAGCGCTTCGCGGCTCCGCTTGGCCTTCACCTGGGCGGCGCCGGCCAGCAGGGTCTCGAGATCCCCGTATTCCTGGAGGAGGGCCACCGCCCCTTTCTCGCCGATGCCGCGCACCCCGGGGACGTTGTCCGAGCTATCGCCGACCAGGGCGAGATAATCCACCACCTGGCGCGGCTCGATCCCCAGCCGCTCGGCGGCGTTGCCGAGGTCCACCCATTGCTCGTCCACGCCGGCCGGTCCGCCCCGGCCCGGGTTGAGCAGCGCCACACCGGGCCGGATCAACTGGTAGAAATCCTTGTCGCCCGAGACGATAACCGAATGCCAGCCGCGCTCCGCCCCCTGCAGGGCCAGGGTCCCGATGACGTCGTCGGCTTCGTAGCCATCCACGGTCACGAGGGGAACCCGAAACGCCTGCAGCAACTGTTCGACCCGTTCTACAGCCCGGTCGAAATCTACCTGCAACTCGTCATCCAGCTTTTCGCGGGTGGACTTGTACTCGGGATACACCTCGGTACGGAACGAGTCTCCGGCGTCGTTGATCCAGACCAGGAAATCGGGACGGTACTTCTCCCGCAGCCGGACCAGGAAGTTGGCCACTCCCCACGCGGCGGAAGTGTTTTCCCCCCGGGACGTGCGCAGCGGCCGCGACATCATGGCGAAGAAGGCCCGATAGATCAGCGCGTAGCCGTCGACCAGGAAGAACTGCGGCGGATTGTGGTGAGGCATCTCTGAAAGTAAGGGGGCCGGACCCTCAGGAGCCCCGGCCCTGCCTCCTGCGGCGATCCGCGACCCGGTCAAACTCGGCGCGGGACCCGGTACTCAGCCGGTACCGGCTGAACCCGGTCTCGTCCACGAAGGTGAGCACCACGCGATCCTCCGTGTACACCCAGCGGATGACGCGGCCCTGGCTCATGGGGCTCGAATCGTAGATCTCGTCGGGTTCCCCGAGGACGATAAATACCTCGCCCCGGTCGGTGCGCCAGCCGGCGACGCCCTCGTCGCGGAATAGCTGGTTGGCCCTCGCCAGCCGGGAAAAATAGCGGTCGAGGGCCTCGTTCTCCGGGGTGGCACGGTTGGGATCGGTGGTGGTGTAAAACTGCCGCCAGAGCCGGGGACGGTCCACCGGGTCGGCTTTCCCGAGGGTGTCGAGCAGGGCTTTCCGGTCGAAATAGCGAAGCAGGGTGATCATCTCTTCATAGTTGGTGACCACCCAGGCCGTCGAGAGTGAAACGATGGCCGACTTCTGCCGTACCGCGGGACCCTCACCGACCACCAGCCGGAGCTCACCCAGCGGGGCGCTGTCGGGGGTAAGCCGGATGACCTGGCCCTCGACGGCCCGGCCGCCGGCGAAGCGAAGCGAATCCTGGAACACGATGCTGTCGGCGGCGTCGTGAATCTGGAAGGGCACCGCCCTCGGCTCGGCGAAGTTGTAGCCCTCGACATAGGCCAGCAGGGTGTCGCTGCCGTAGGCCACGGTTCCCCGCGGGTTCATGACCAGGCTGAGCGCATCCTCCTGCCCAGCCCGGCCGGTAACTTCGTATGCCACCAGGGGCGCGGAGATGGTCCCGTCCGGAAACGCCGGGACCGTGGTCGTCGTGGTGACCTGCCCCTGCTGCGAGGAGGTCCGGTCCCGCACGGTCACCGTGAGCTTGTAGCCGCCGGGAAGCAGGTGGAAAAACTGCTGGAACAGCACGCTTTCGTCGTTGCGCAGTGTCTCCTGGAAGGTGTTGACCTGGACGACCTCGTCGCGGCTTACCCGGATGGGCGGCGCCCCGGTCGGCTCGAAAACCATTTCCACCCGATACCGCGCCACGAAGCGATTGTCTTCGCGCTGGAACGAAAGCACCCGGTTTTCGAGGGAGAGGCCGACGCCGGCGATGGTCGAGTCGCCCGGACCGGCGACGTACACCAGGTCCCCGATGAAGGAAACCGGGCCGGGGGCGACCAGCCGGCCCAGCCGCTGGTACACGGTCCCCATGTCCAGGACTTCGGTAATGGATCCTCCGGGGGCCGGGGCGTTCTCCGAACCCACCCGCTGCCAGCTGCCGCAGCCGAGGACGCCTGCCAGCACGACCATGCTCCATACCCGCTGATTTTTCACGCTGCCCCCGATCTGCCTGTAGTACCACGCGTTACATTGGGGTCGAAGGTTAGCGGCCCCGGTTTGAAAGCGTCAAGTCGGGGAGTCTTGCTGGCGCCCGAGGGAGCGAGTACCTTGCCAACCCAATGACGCAAGAGAGTCTGGTTGGACGCACAGTTGCCGGCTATCGCCTGCTCCAGCATGTAGGCGAGGGCGGCACGGCAGCGGTCTATCGCGCCGAGCACGCCGAACGCGGCCTGACGGCGCTGAAAGTGTTGCGTTCCCGCATGGGCCAGGACCCCGTCGCCGTCAAGCGATTCCTCAGGGAAGCCGAGTACGGCGCCCGGGTCAACCATCCCAACATCGTAAAGACCTACGAATTCGGAGAGACGGACGGGCTCTATTACCTGGCGCTGGAATGGGCCGAAGGAGAGCCATTGGCCACGTTCGCCACCCGCTCGGGCCAGCTGGCGCCAGAGGTGGTGGCAACGATCATTGAGCAGCTGGGCGGTGCCCTGGCGTCGGCGCACAAGGAAGGGATTATCCACCGCGACCTCAAGCCGGCCAATATCATGTACGACCCGGCGACCCAGAAGGTCCGGCTGCTGGACTTCGGCATCGCGCGGGATTCCGAACTTCAGCCCGAAGAACGGCTTACCCGCACCGGCTTCTTCGTCGGCACCCTTCAGTACGTGGCCCCCGAAGCGTTGAGCGGTGAGTTGGTGAACGAGCAGGCTGACGTCTACAGCCTGGCGACAATCACCTATTACCTCCTGGTGGGGACCCTGCCCTACAACGGCCGGTCCCCGCGAGAGCTCTTCCAGCAGCTACTCTCCCAGCCTCCCATTCCGCTGAACCAGGCCAGGAAGGGCCTCCGCTTTTCCAACGACCTCGAGGCCGCGGTCATGAAAGGCCTGGAACGCGACAAGGCCAAGCGGTCCCAGACGGTGGAGGAGTTTGTCAGCGGAGTACTCACCGCGGTCCGGTCGGAAGGGGAGAAAAAAGGTGGAGGCCTGCTCGCTGGCCTTTTCCGCCGGAAACCTTCGTGACTCCTTCCAGGGACCTCGTCGCTCTTCTCCTGGAGCGCTCGGTCCGGCACGGCGACTTCATCCTGGCCTCCGGTGCCCGTTCCTCTTACTACATCGACGCCCGCCTTACCACCATGTCGGCCCAGGGCCTGGCCCTGATCGGCGCTCTTGGTCTCGAGGCCATCCGTGCGGCGGGGTGGGCGCCCCGCGCCGTCGGCGGCCTGACCATGGGAGCCGATCCGGTCGCCTTCGCGATTGCCCGGGCCAGCCTTGGCCAGGGCGAGGTGGTGGAGGCGTTCAGCGTCCGCAAGGCGGTGAAGGAACACGGAACCGGCCGACGGATCGAAGGGAATTTTCAGGCCGGCGACAGCGTGGTCGTCGTCGAGGACGTCATCACCTCGGGCGGCTCGGCGCGTCTGGCCGCGGAAGCCGTGAGCGCCGAGGGTGGCAAAGTGCTCGGTATCCTGGCTGTCGTGGAGCGGGAGGCCGAGGGGCGACGAGCGCTGGAGGTACTGGGGTATCCTGTAGTAGCCCTTGCCACTGCTGCCGATCTAGGGTTGATCAAGTAACGGCGCTGCAAAGCCTTAAAGCCCCTCCGGGGGCTTTTTCTTTTGGGGATCACCCCGTACTACAGGCGCTGGCTTTTCCGTCGTCCCATTCCCTGCTGCCAGGGGATGAAAACAGCGCAACGCCTCGAGGTACGGGGTGATCATGACGTCGAGAAACCGGCGCATAGCCATGGGGAACGGCAGCCGATGACGGAACTCCGTCGAGGTGATACCCATAATGGCACGGACGTGCCGGCCGAAACTCTGGGGCGAAGAGAATTCCAGCCGGTACGCGACATCGGCTATAGAGAGCCCCGGGCGTTCCAGCAGCACTGCCGCATGGAGCAGGCGTATCGCGGCCAGGTAGCTCTTGGGAGAGGGCAGGTGCGCCCGCCCGAAACGGGACATGAGGGTGCTGGGGCGAATCTGGAGCCGGGCAGCCAGTTTTCGGACAGTCACGGTATCCGGGGCCAGTCGGACCATTGCTTCAAAGCAGAACCGGGTGTCCGGTGGGACGTCCCCCAAAACGTCAAATAGCTGGGCCTGGATCCGGGCGGACGCGCGGGTGGCAGGGCCGGACACCAGGTCGCGCAGACGCTGCCAGCCACTGGGCGAGGTTACATCCACCACCTGACGGACCCCGGAGGCGCCGAGGCTCAGCAGGGTCTCAGTCGACCGGGGGTCATGGCGGGACACCAGCGCGACAGCCGGGATCTCGGGAAAGTCCCGGAGGAAATGGCTGAGGTCGTCCAGCTGGCCGGCCTGGCATCGGTGCACCGACACCAGGACTGCGTCCACCGGACGTTCCCGCACCACCCGGATGGCCTCAGGAATGGAGTCGCGGTGAACCAGGGAGAAGCACCCGGTCCCCGCCGCGTCCACGCTGACGCGCTCGCCGGGCAGCAGCACGGTGGCGATAGTATGCCCGGACACTCCCTGCTCAAACTGCGCGTAGTGCATGATCTGGAATGGGTGAGAATACCCCGGCTACTTACAGACCGCCCATCAACCGGGGCTCAAATCATTACGGGAACGCCAAAATGCAGGCTCGCTCATCGGGCAACCCTTTCCCCGTTCATGGCATCTATCATCCAGGGGCCTGTTCCCTGTCCAACCTGTGTATTCGTATTAACTTGAGAGACCCGCCACCACCGCCCGGTGGTGCCTAAAAAGGGATCCACCCGTGAGAATTGAGCCCGGAGAGCTTGTGGCCCGGCTTCAGGCCGCGTTGGGCGCCCAGTACCGCATCGAGCGGGAACTGGGCCGTGGCGGCATGGGCATGGTTTTCCTGGCCACCGACACCACGCTCGACCGGCCGGTCGCGGTGAAAGTCATGCACCCCGACCTTTCGGTGCACGGGTCCATCACCCAGCGGTTCCTGGCTGAGGCCCGGATGATTGCCCGCCTCCGGCACCCCAACATCGTCAGCGTGCATACCGCCGGCGAGGCAACCGGCATCTTCTATTACGTCATGGATCACGTTCCCGGCGAATCCCTGCGGGAGCGGCTCAACGCCGCCGGAAAACTGGATCTCGCCGAAACGATCCGCATCACCGGGGACATCGCCGACGCGCTGGCGGCGGCGGGCGCCGCCGGGTTAGTGCACCGGGACGTGAAGCCGGAAAACATCCTGCTCGACAGCGCGACCGGACGGGCCCTTCTGGCGGATTTCGGGATTGCCCGGGTTGCGGCTGTCGACGCCGATGCCCAGCTGACGGGACAGGGCATCGCGGTAGGTACCCCCACCTACATGAGCCCGGAGCAGGCCGCGGGCGAAGTGGTCGATTCCCGTAGCGACCTTTACGGGCTCGGGGTAGTTGCCTACGAGATGCTGGCGGGACAGCCGCCGTTCCGGGGACCCAATGGCGCGGCCGTGATCTCCGCGCAGTTGTCCGAAAAACCCGCGCCCATCGACCGGCTCCGGCCCGGTCTTCCCCCGGCGGTCAGCCAGGCCATCATGCGGGCGCTGGAAAAATCCCCGGAGCACCGCTGGCAGACCGGCGCCGAGTTCCGCCGGGCACTGGCCGGCGAGGGCGGCGCGGTAGTCCGGCGCCGGCGAACCCCGCGGGCGGCCGCGGTGGCCGGAGTTCTGGCACTGCTGCTCGCCGTGGTCGCGGTCGCCATGGCGCTGACCCGGCAGGATGGCCCCCCGCGGGGCGAGAACCCCCGCCATTCGATCCTGATTCTCCCGTTCGACAACCTGCGGGATGACCGCAGCGTCGACTGGTTGCGCGAAGGCAGCGTCAACATGCTCTCGCTCAACATGTCGCAGTGGAACGACCTGAACGTGGTGGACCATGAGCGACTGCACGATTTGTTGCGCAACCACGAACAGACGGCGGACGAGCAGATCGGCCTCGACATGGCCCGGCGGCTGGCCCGGGATGCCGGTGTCTGGACCGTCGTCCTGGGCGACTACACTCAGAACGGCGACTCGCTCTACCTCTCAGCCCGGGTCTATGACGTGGCCACCGGAGAGCGGATCAGCGTGGCCCGGGTGGATGGGCTGGGAGAGCCCGATGCCCGCCCTCTGTTCGACCAGTTGGCGGCCCGGCTGCTGGATCTCTCGGGAGCCCCCGGCGAGGAGCGGCGTGACCTGGCTTCGCTCACGACGCCCTCCCTGGAGGCGTACCGCGCCTATCTTCGCGGGATCGACCAGCTCACCCGCTGGGAACTGGGAAGCGCGGAGTCGGAACTGGAGAGGGCCGTCAAGCTCGACAGCACCTTCGGGCTGGCCTATTACAAGCTGGCCCTGACCAGGGGATGGCTGGTGGGCGCGAACGACAGTATCGCGGAGGCGGCGATCCAACGGGCCACCCGTTTCGGCGACCGCCTGCCGCAGCACGAGCGCACAGTGATCCGGGCCTACCGGTCCTTCATCGAAGGGGATTTCCTCAGCAGCCAGGCGCTGTACCGGTCTTTGCTGGAACGGGATTCCGCCGACACCGACGCCTGGTACGGCCTGGGCGACGCCCTGTTCCACGATACCAGCAGCACCCGGTACGCCTCCAACCAGAGCCAGTCGCTCCGTGCCTTCCGGCGAACCCTGGAGCTGGACCCAACTTATTCGCTGGCCTACGAACACATCATGAACATGCTTACACGGTCGTCGGAGGACGATCCCTACCTTGCCCTGGTCAACACTGATTCGTTCGTGGAGGTGTACGTCAAGCCGGGCACCCGGCAACTGGACAGCGCCCGGGTGCGGAACGCGGTCACACTGGCACGGGCTGAGGCAGTATCCACCGGACGGCGGTGGGTGGCCAGTCAGCCCGAGGCGGTCCGATCTCACACCAACCTGATCGAGGCGTATTTCTCGAGCCGCGACTACCAGTCGGCACTGACGGAACTGGGCCGGGTCCGCTCGCTCCCGGCCGGTTCCCACCGGGCCGACCTGGTGTTCGCCGAGGGGCGGATCCGGTTCGCCAGTGGCGACCTCGATGGCGCGACCCGGGTGTTCCGGTCGGCGCTGGACTCTCTCACGCCGTCGGACTTCGCCACCGCAACGCCGATGAGCTTTGTGGAGATCAACAACGCCGCCGCCCTGTTCTCGTACCTGGGGAAACTGGAGGACGCCGCCCGGGCCATCGGTCTCGCCGATTCGGTCCGGCAGGCCAGCCGGGGCGATGGCCGGGGGCAGGACCCGGGGTTTGACCACTTCGAGCAGGTTGCCCTGGGCTGGCTCTATGCGGGCGCCAGTGGAGCAACGAGGGAACTCCGGCAACTCTGGTCCCGGGCCGCCGAGGACGCCCGCACTGCGCCGGCGGCCGCTCGCCCCGAGATCGCCCGCACCGGAACCCCGGCTGCCCTGGGGTTGTTCCTCGGGCCCGCGGGTGACCCCGGACCCCTGAGGGACGAGCTTCCCATCCTCACCCGGGAGGCCATGGTCAAGGAAGTCCGGGCCCTGCTGGCGCTGGACAGCGGCAAGGCGGACGAGGCACGGAGGATCCTGGCCGAGACGGATACCGCGGGGACCAAGCACATGGGCTGGAGTGGGGATATCGGCGACCGGCGCCCGTATGCTGCGCAGGCGTACTACGTGCTGGGTGACTACCAGCGCGCGGTGGATATCCTGAGCGATTTTGAGACCCGTAGCTTCAGCAAGCGCGGTTTTGACCACCGGTGGGGCATGATTGGGCGGGTGCGGCTGTTGCGGGCGGCCGCCCTCGAGAAACTGGGCCGCAATGCCGACGCGGCGGCGCAGTACCGGGCGGTCCTGGCGCAGTGGAAGGATGCCGACGCGGCGATGGTGGGAGCCTACCTGAAGCAGGCGGAACAGGGCCTGGCCCGCACGACCGGGGCCGGATGAGGTTATAGTTTGGCTGTGGGAGGACGTGGTGCGATGGTCGCGGTGGCCGCAAGGTCATCGAGGAAAGTCCGAGCTCCATCGGGTAGACTGCCAGGTAACGCCTGGGCGCCGGGAGGCGACGGCAGGGCCACAGAAAACAAACCGCCCTGTGCGAGCGCAAGCAGACACGGGGCAAGGGTGAAAAGGTGGGGTAAGAGCCCACCGCGGTCCTGGTAACAGGGCCGGCACGGTAACCCCCAGTCGGAGCAAGGCCAAATAAGCGGCGAGGTGTGACCCACACCGACCATCCGGACCTTCGGGTTCGGGAGCCGCGGGTAGGCTGCTAGAGGTGGCCGGCGACGGCCATCCCAGACAGATGACCATCCGTTCGCATTACGCGGACGAACAGAACTCGGCTTACCACCACGCCCTGCCCCGGCCAGACTGCGTCTGGCCGGGGTTGGTTCTTTCAGATCATAAAAGGCCCATCTCGCGCAGGACAGCAACCTTCGGCGCTGCGCCACCTGGGACGCGCCTACAGGCTGCCCGTGGGGAAGGCCGGCGGGTCAGTTCCGGACCAGCTCCACCCGCCGGTTGGCCTGCCGCCCCTCGGGAGTGTCGTTGCCGGTCGCCGGCTTGGAGGCACCCAGGCCGACCGAGGCCAGGCGGGCCGATTCCACCTTGTATATGCTGACCAGGGCGGCCTTGACGGCGGCCGCCCGCTTCTCGGAGAGGGCCTGATTGGCGGCGGCGTTGCCGACGTTGTCGGTATGCCCTTCGATTGTCAGGGTCAACTCAGGATGCTCGGTCAGCATCTGGGCGATTTCCTTGAGCGTGGGCGAGGACTCCGCCCGGATCTGGTCGGAACCGGTATCGAAATAGATGCCCTGGGTCGCTACCCGGCCGCTGGCCGCGAGCTCGTCATACAGTTTTTTGCCGCCGGCCATGATGCTGATGTTGCCGATGAAGATGGGTTCGTTCTCCCGGCCGGCCGTCTCGATCGAAATGGTATTGGAACGCCCCAGGTCGGCGTTGGGAATGTTGGCGACCCTCGCGTCGTTCATGTACACCTTGACGTAGCGCCCGTCTGCCATGATCCGACCCCGCAACATCTCCCCCGGGCTCAAGGTGCGCGGGGTCAAGGCCTGCGTTTGATGGGTAGCCCCGAAGACTCCGCCCTGGCCCTTGTCTCCATAAAGGCGGAACCGGACATCGTCCCCCGCACCGTCGGCAAACTTCAGGACCATCCAGATATTGGCATGCGGCAGAGTGGCGTCAAATTCAACGGTGAATCGTTCCGGAAGCTGTTCTGGCAAGGCGATGCTGAACTTGGCCGGATAGCTCGTAGCCCGGAGAAGGCGGATGCCCTGCCACTCTGCGACCTCCATGTTGCCGTCCCCGAACTCCAGTCGGCGCGGAAAGTCACCCACGTTGTCCCTGGTAAAGTCTTCCACGAACAATGGACGGGTCCCGGGGGTAAAGTCATAGTTGACCCAAGCCCCCTCCCCAACCCGTTCCTGGGAGGCGGGACCGGAGGCTGGCGCGTCGGTCTTGCTGGAGTCGATGACTACCTGCTTGCCCTCGGCGCGGGCCCGCTCCTGGCATGCGGTATCGGCCAGGGCGCAGGTGATCCGTCCCTGTACGGCCTCCTGGGCTTTGCGGCGCAGGCCGCCCAGCTGGGCGGCAGCGGTGTCCGCCAGCAGGAACAGCAGGGTCGCCGAGCCGGCCGCGATCATAAGCGACTTTTTCATATGCCTCGGTCCTTCAAGGTGGATGGGGGGTTGGACGGCCGGCATGGCGGTTGGAACGCCAAGGGGCCGGACCACAAGATAAGGCAATTGCCGCCGGTGAGGTTACGGTCAGGTATGCCCTGACCCTCCGGTCAGGTTGCGCTGATCTCAACCTTGCTCCCGCGCCTGCCCGGGGTAATCTTACCCGGCCCCGTGTCACTTTTTCCGGCCACCCGGTCGCTCGAGATGGCAGCAACTTCCAATAATCATCCGGCCTATCCCCGAACCTGGGAGAACGTGGCCCACCTGCGGGTGTTCCGGGCCGCCGCCGGCGACTGGGACAAGGTGGTCGGCTGGCGATCCGACATGATCAAGCGGGGATGGCGCCTGCTGCGAGTTTCGACGGAAGCCGAGGAGATCGTGGCCGTCTTCGGCAAGACCAAGCTGGGGCCGGGCACCTGAGCCGGCTCCGTTGCCACGCATAACGACCCCAAAAAAGGCTTGACCATGTCCGTGCGCACCTCGATGTATGCCGTTGTCTCGCTGGCGATGGCCGGCGGCTGGGTCGCCGATGCTCCCATCACCACGAAGTACCGGGTGGACACCCGGGTCGAGCAAGTCCTCGACCTCAGTTCCTTCGGCCAGGGGGAGCAGCGAACTACCCTGGGAATGGTCAATTTTCTCACCATTACCATGGACGACACCACAGGGGGGAGAACGGTTCACGTGGTGCTCGATTCCATCGTGAAGTCCGACACCAACCCGATTCCGGTGCAGGCCTCGCTGGACAGCGCCCGCGGGCGCACCTGGCACGCGCTGATGGAACCCGGCGGGAAGCTGTCCAATCTTCGCCGGATGGATAGCACCAGCGGCGGCCAGGTGGGCGACCTGGTCACCAATTTCTTCCCCCGGGTCAAATCTGGAGCCAAGGTAGGCGACCAGTGGAGCGACACCACGGAAACCGACAGTGACCAGGAAGGCCAGTCGCTGACCACCCGAACCGTGACTAACTACAGTGTCACCGGGACGGAGACCATCAACGGTTCGCGGGCCCTCAAGGTCGAGACCGCCTTCAGTCTGGCCCAGACCGGCGAAGTCGATCAGGCGGGTAACACCTTCGCGGTGGATGGGACCGGCACGGGGACGTCGACCTACTATGTGACCCAGGACGGCCGATACCTTGGCGGTACGACGACTACCACGGCGGATCTTCAGATCTCAGGAGCGCAGGTTCCGCAGCCGATCCCCGTGCAGGTCAAGAACACGGTGACCGTCAGCACGATACGGTAGCAGCCCGGAGGGCGGCGTGCCGGAAGCGCGGCTCCCTGAAAAGCGGGGCCGCGCTTTCTCGTTGTCCGGTGCGGCGCTACCTTGGAATAACCTTGGACGGGACCGGCCGGCCCGTCCGCCACCACGCGCCCCCCGTTGCCCATGCCGTACCGCCGTGTCGTTCCGTGTTTTGCGCTGTTCATTCTCGCCAGTTGTTCTTCCGGCGGCGGCGGTAGCGCGCGGCCCGAATCGTCGGGGCATCCAGAGCCGGAAATCGGATCCCCCGGGGGCAAGCGGAGGGGAGCGGTGGAGTACGGGGAAATGCCCCGGGGCCGCTATCGGCTCGACAGCCGGGACAGCCTGGCGATGGAAATGCCGGACGGATCCTTTCAGCGAACCGTAACGGTGAAATCCGCCTTCCTGACGCTGGGTCTCCGGTCCCAGGGCAGTTACTTCGCCGCCGACATCCGGCTGGACAGCATTGTGTTCGACCGGATCACCCCGCTCCAGCCGATGGCCGACAGTGCCCGCGACACCCGGTGGGTGGGGCGGATGGCCCTGACCGGGCGCTTCGATTCGCTGAGCACGGCGAAGCCCACGATGCTGGGCGAGCAGGTCCGCGCCATGCTCAACCGGCTGGTGCCGGTCCTGCCGGACTCGGGGGCGGCACCGGGGGAGCGCTGGACCGACAGTACCAGCGTACCATACAGGGTGATGGCGGGATTCGACGCGACTGAGGAGCGCCGGGCGGAGTTCCGCGCCGGCAAGTGGGAATCCTCCGGCGACACCAGCATGCTTCCGATCCAGAGCACGATGACCTACGCTGTCTCCGGCAGCGGCTCCGGGTTCGGGCAGGAGATTCAGATCGAGGGTGGCGGCCGGACCCGGGGCACTCATCGCCTGTCTGCCGCGGGCATCCTGCTGCGCGCCGAGGTAACCGATTCGGTCACGATGACGCTGACCGTTCCCGCCGTGGGACAGAGCGTGCCCGCGGTGGTGGTCACCACCTACAGCCTTACTCCGCTCTTCTGAAGTATCCCACCGGCTGGAAACAGCCCGGGCGGGCGCTCGCGCTCGCCCTCCGCGCCATGGTCGGCGCCGGCGCGTTCTGGCTGCTCGGCGCCTGGCCTCCACCGGTCTGGTACGGATCCCACTGGCCCGCCGAGACCGCCTTCATGCAGATGCGGGGCGGCGAGGGACGCCGCTACCACCCGGTTCCGCTCGACTCCATACCGGAGCGGGCGCGGAAAGCGGTCACTATCGGTGAAGACGACGATTTCTGGAATCATCGCGGCATTGACTGGAAGTCCCTCCGGCAGGCCCTGGGATACCGGCGGCGGGAATTCTCCTGGTCGTCACCACGCGACCGGGAGGAGCTGCTTCCCCTCCTGGCCCGGGCCTGGGAACGGCGGGACGCGCTGCGGGGCGCCAGCACCATCACGCAGCAACTGGCCAAGAATCTCTATCTATCGCCGTCGCGAAATCCGCTGCGAAAGGTCAAGGAAGCCTTCACGGCCTTCCGGCTGGAAGGCGCCCTGAGCAAGGAACGCATCCTGGCACTATACCTGAACGTTGTCGAACTGGGAGACGAAGTGTGGGGATTCGACGCGGCGAGCCAGGCATACTTCAAGCGGCCCGCCAGCCGCCTTTCGACCGAGCAGGGCGCGGCGCTCGCTGCAACGCTTCCCTTTCCCCGGTCATCCAACCCTGGCTACCGGCCGGGGCGAATGCGCTGGCGTCAACAGCTGATTCTGCGGAGACTGCGGGGAGAGAACGTGGAAGTGCCCCGCATTGAGGTAGAACCCTCGCCACTGCCGCCGCCGGCCGACAGCTTCGTTCCTATCATGCCCGATCCGGAACCGCCCGTGCTCCCCGTCGACACCGCGCCGAGCGCGCCGACGCCCGGAGACTCGGCCGTGCCTTAGTTCACTGGCGGGGTGGATGCGGCCAGCCGGCGCGCGTCCCGCCGCATCGCACGGTACTGCCGGAAGGTGACCATCCGCCGGCGATCCTCGTCCCAGAAGCGAAGCCGCAGGGTCTTGATGCTCTCCCGGAACGTCAAGGTCACCACGTTCTGGAACATCGGGTTCTCGGCATGGCACTTTTCCAGCCGGTAATTCGGGATCCGGGGGTTCAGATGGTGGACGTGATGGAAGCCGATGTTGCCGGTAAACCACTGGAGGGGGCGCGACAGCTTGAAGTAGGAACTGCCCTCGACCGCGGCCGTGGCGTAGGACCACTCCCGCCGGGAGGCCCAGTAGGCATCATCGAACTGGTGCTGAACATAAAACAGCCAGATGCCGGTAGCACCAGCCAGGAAAAAGACCGGCAGGTACACCATCACCACCGCCTTGAGCCCGATCAGGAGCGAGAAGAGGGAGACCAGGGCGACCAGCGTGATGTTGGTGGCTTGTACGCTCATGCGCTCCTTCCAGCCGGCGTCGGGACCCAGGGCCTGGAACCGCTGCTTCAGGGCCAGCCAGATGGGACCCAGCCCGAACATCACCACCGGGGACCGCCCGGTGAGGTAGCGGACCCGGCCCAGCCAGTTGAGGGCGAGGTACTCTCTGACGGTCAGAGTGGTGATGTCGCCATGGCCGCGCTTGTCGAGATTGCCCGAGCTGGCGTGGTGTACGGCGTGGTCGTGCCGCCACTGCACATAGGGCGTCAGCGTGAGAACGCCGGTCACGAAACCGACCACGTCGTTCCAGCGGCGGGAAGGGAAGAAGGAGCCATGCCCGCAATCGTGCATGATGATAAAGGTCCGGACCAGGAAACCCGCGCAGGGAATGGCCAGGCCGAGGGTCAGCCAGTAGCTCACCGAAAGGGAGAAGTACATGGCGACCAGCAGGGCAACGAAGGGGACCAGGGTGTTGCCGAGCTGGAAGAGGCTCCGGCGGACATCGGGGGATTGGTAGCGGGCGACAACGGCTTTCCAGTCGTTGGCCGGGGACCCTGGCTGGAGTGCTGCTTGGGCGGTTTCTGTCATAGCGACCCCCTGGGGCTTTCTAACACGACGACCCTCCAGCGTCCTGCCGAGGGTCATCAGGGCATGGGGCCAAAGGGCCCCAGGTCGGAATATACCACCTTGCAGACCTGGTCGCCCGGTTGGGGGACTCAGTCCACCAGCCGGAGGGGCATGACCAGGGTGAGATAACTCGCGGTGTCGTCCCACCCGACCGGTTCGCAGGTCGCCGCGCGCTCCGGCCCCTTGAAGGTCATCCGGACCTCGTCGGTGGGGATGTACTTGAGGATCTCGAGCAGGTACGCGGCGTTGAAGCCGATCTCCAGCGGGTCGCCCTCGTAGCTGACCGTGACCTCCTCCTGGGCCTCGCCCAGGTCGGGGGTCTGGACCGAGAGCTTGCAGGACCCGCTGGCGAACTGCATCCGGATCCGGTGGGTCTGGTCGCTGGCCACGATGCTCATGCGGCGGAGTGCGGAGGTGAGGGCCGACTTGTCCGCGGTGGCGGACTTGTCGTTCTCCCGGGGAATCACCTGCTCGTAGTTCGGATAGGGTCCTTCGATGAGCCGGGTGTAGACCTGGGTCGTCGGCGACCGGAAGCCAAGATGGTTGTCGCTGCGGGCGATCTCCAATTCCTCTTCCGAGCCGAAGAGCCGGCGGATCTGCTCCAGCGCCTTGGGAGGCACGATCAGGTCGGCCTGTTTGCCGGCGGCGGCCTTGGCGGGAATGTCCATGCGGGCCAGCCGGTGGCCGTTGGTCGCCACCATCCGCATCCGCTCGGGGCGCAACTCCCAGAGGACACCGTTGAGAATCGGACGGCTTTCCTCGGTGCTGGCGGCAAAGGCCACGTGCCCGATCAGCTTCTGGAGGTCGGTCGCCGAGCTCTTCCAGGCGTTGTCGAATTTCACGGCGGGGAAGGCCGGGAACTCTTCCCGCGGCAGCCCCAGCAGCCGGAACTTGGTACGGCCGCACTCGATGGTCATGCGCTGTTCGCCGGAGCCCGAAAAACGGATGGCCGCACTGGGCAGTTCCCGGACGATCTCGACCAGCTTCTTCGCCGGCAGGGTGATGGCACCTTCCTGGTCCACCGAGGCCGCAATGGTGGTGGACACGCCGATATCGAGATCCGTTCCGGAAAGCCGAAGACCGTCCTTGCTGGCTTCAACCAGGATGTTGGAGAGCACAGGTAGCGTCGTCTTGGTGGGTACGCTTGCCGCCACGGCAAGCAGGCCTTCCTGGAGCTGCTCTCGCGCAATGGTGAACTTCATGCCACTCCCCGGTGAGGCTGGAATAAACTACTAAAACCCGGATTAATAATACTAGAAGCAGTAGTAGAGGCTCTGGATATGTGGATGCCGCCTCCAAGTGCTGGCGGTGTCCGCCTTTCAGGCCTTCTGCCGCTGTTGACATCGTGTGGGTGATGGGGAGAGGTGAGGAGTGTTCTCCCTGTTGTCCGCATTTCCCACACTACTGCATGTGTCCCGGCGACTATTGTGCAAACAGCTCCTGGCGGGCCATCTCGATGCGCTCCCGGAGGCTGCGGTCGCGGGCGATCTGGCGCTGCACCTTGTCCACGCTGTGAATGACCGTGGAGTGATCCCGGCCGCCGAACGCCTGGCCGATTTCGACCAACTGCATCTGGAGCAGGTCCCGCGCGAGGTACATGGCGATCTGGCGCGGGACTGTCAGGGTCTTGATGCGCGCCTTGGAGCGCAGCCCCTCCGGCGTTACGCCCCACCGGCGGGCAATCACTTCCTGGACCTTGTCGATCGTCGGGAGAGCCTTGTGGGCCGGCGTCCCGGCCTCCTCGCCGACTCTAATCTTATCGGACAGGGCGTCCCGGGCCAGTTCGATCGACACCTCCCGGTGCTTGAGCGAGGCGAAAAGCAGGAGCTTGATAATGCAGCCTTCGAGTTCCCGGACGTTGCTCCGCACGTGTTCGGCGATAAACCGCAGCACGTCGTCCGGAATGGTCAGCTCCAGGTGGTCCTGCTCCTGCTTCTTTCGGAGAATGGCGATCCGGTGTTCCAGGTCCGGCTGGCCGATGTCCGCCACCATGCCCCACTCGAAGCGGCTCACCAGCCGGGCTTCCAGGCCGGGGATCTCCTTGGGGGGCCGGTCGGAGGTCAGGACGATCTGCTTCTTGCCCTCATACAGAGCGTTAAATGTATGAAAGAACTCCTCCTGGGTCATTTCCTTGCCTTCCAGGAAATGCACGTCGTCCACCAGGAAGAGGCCCACATCGCTCCGGTAGCGGCGCCGAAACTCCGGCATGGTACGGCTGTGGATGCTTTCGATGACCTCGTTGATGAACTGTTCCGCCCCCACGTACAACACCTGGGTGGACGGGTCCCGCTCGCAGACGGCGTGGGCAATGGCCTGCATGAGGTGGGTCTTGCCCAGGCCGGTGGCGCCGTAAATGAAGAGCGGGTTGTACGTCTTTCCGGGGGATTCCGCCACGGCATGGGCGGCGGCGGCGGCCAACTCGTTGGACTTGCCGATAACGAAGGTATCGAAGGTGTATCGCTCGTTGAGCGGTTGAGTGCTGCTGTTGCCGCCGGCCGGGGCCGCGGCCGGCGCGGCCGAGGCCTGGGGGGCCACGAAGAAATCCATCTGGGGCCGCCGCTGGCGGTCCTCCTGGACCTGGAAGACCACGGCGGTGGGCCGGCCCACGACCGGCTCAGCCAGGCGGGACAACAGGCTGGCATGCTTGGACTCGTTCCACTGCGCCGCGAAATGATCCGGGGCGCCCACGATCAGCCGGCCGTCGTCGAGGGCTATGGCCTCGGCGGGTTCAAGCCAGGTACGGACCGTATGTTCCGGTAATTCGCGATGCGCCTCTTCGAGGATGCGCTTCCAAGCTTCTTTTGCGGACAGCTGCATCAGGACTCAACAATCGGTGGGTGCTTTCAAGGGCAGACGATTGTACCGGGCAGATGTGGAAAAGTCAACCTTGACCTAAAGGCATGGCTGTAGGTAGCTTCTCGGGCTCATTGGAGGATACAAGGATCGCATGAAACCGTCATACAGGCCGCGGAACCGGCGGCGAATCAACAAGCATGGATTCCGGGCCCGGATGGCCACCAGGTGGGGCCGCGAGGTCCTGTCCCGGCGCCGCAAGAAGGGCCGCAAGCGGTTGACCGTCTCCCTGCCGTCGAAGCACGGAGGGTCCTGACGCCGAGCGAGCGACTGGTGCGAGCCCGAAGGCTCGCCCGGAGCTCGGATATCCACCGCTGCCTCGCGGAGGGTAAGCGTCACCGCACGGCGCACTTAGAAGTCATCTGGGCCGAGAATGATACGGGCCACCCGCGGATGGGACTGATCGTTCCCCGGTTCCAGTCATCCGCAGTGGCCCGCAATCGTGTGCGGCGGCGCCTGCGGGAGGTATGGCGGCGGGAAATACAGGCCCGGCAGCCGGCCTGGGATCTGATCCTGCGGGCCCGGCCGGCCGCGTACCAGGCGACCTTTGCCGAATTGCGGGGAGAGTTACTGGCGTGGCGCGACCTGGTCATCCCGTCCAGCTGACCTTCCGCTGGATCGTCGCCCTGCCGCGTCGCGCGGTGGCGGGCCTGATCCGGGGATACCAGGTGGCCATTTCCCCGCTCTTGCCAGCAAGTTGCCGGTTTCACCCCTCATGCTCCCAGTACACCAGGGAAGCCGTGATCCGGTATGGCGTGTTCCGAGGCGGTTGGATGGGTTTGCGGCGTCTGGCGAGGTGTCACCCGTTTCACCCCGGTGGTTTTGATCCAGTTCCCTGATCCCTGATCGTCCATGGACCGTCGTATAATCTGGGCCATCGTTGCGATGATGCTGATCGCAATCCTGCCCTCTCTTTTCCTCAAGCGATCTCCTCCGCCCAGCATCCCCGCCAGCCAGCCGGCGGGACGACCGGACATCGGTTTCCGCCAGACTCCCGAGGTTCCCACGATCGGCGCCCCTCCCGGCGTGGCCGTCGAGGACAGCCTGCATGATCTGGTGGCTGAGGCGGACACGGTGACGGTCAATTCCGGTGTGTACTCATATGGCATTTCGACCATCGGCGGCCGATTCTCCCGGGTTACCCTGCCGACCTACCGTTCGATGGCGCCCGGCGACCGGGAGGCGCCGGTCCAGCTGCTGCATCCGGATGGCAACCTCCTTGGGCTTCGGGTTCTCGCGGGCGGAGATACCCTGCACCTGGACCGGATGGCCCTCACCCCCTCCGCCTCCCGGCTCAGCGTCAACGGCCCGACGCAGCTCACGCTGAGCGGGGGGCGGGGCGGGGTCGGCGTCCGGTTGACCTACGAGTTCGTTCCCGACAATTACCTGGTCCGGATCCAGGGCCAGGTGACCGGTTTGGGGCCGAACGGCGGGGTGCTGATGGTGGGCATGGGGCCGGGGATCCGGAACACCGAGGCCGATTCCATCGACAACCAGCGCTCGCTGGCCGTGGTGACGATGGCCAACGGGGCCCAGGCCACCAACTTCCATAAACTCGACGCCGGCCAGACCACCCCGTTCGAGGGACCCTTCCAGTGGGTGGCGGTGAAGTCGAAGTACTTCGTCACCGCGCTCTTCACGCTCGATTCCACTCAGCCCCGGATCGCGGGAGTCACCGCGAGCCCGCCGGCCAGCGCGGGGAAGAACCCTACCCGCGCCGACATCCAGGTCAGCCTGCCCCTCGGCGCCGATGGCCGCTTCGGTTACCAGCTGTACGCTGGGCCCATGGAGTACGACCGCCTTCGGGCCATCGGACACGAGTTCGACGATGTGAATCCCTATGGCTGGCCCGGGTTCCGGACCGTCATCCGGCCGGTCGCGGTAGCCGCCCGCTGGCTGCTGGTGTGGATGCACGATAATCTGCACCTGGCGTATGGCATGGTCCTGGTGTGTTTCGGGATCATGATCCGGATCATCCTGTGGCCGCTTAACCAGAAGGCCATGCGGTCCAGCATGGAAATGCAGGCCATCCAGCCGCAGCTCAAGGAGATCCAGGACCGCTACAAGAATGAGCCGCAGAAGCTCCAGCAGGAAATGTTCAAGCTGTACAAGGAGCACGGCGTCAATCCGTTCGGCGGGTGCTGGCCGCTGCTCATCCCGATGCCGGTGCTGTTCGCGCTGTTCTTCCTGCTGGGGAACACCATCGAACTGCGGGGCGAATCGTTCCTGTGGCTGCCTGACCTCTCCCGGGCCGACCCGTATTTCATCGTGCCGGTGCTGATGGGCCTGTCGATGTTCGTCCTGAGCAAGGTCGGATCGAAGGGGCTGCCCCCCAGTCCCCAGACCAAGATCATGCTGTATGTCATGCCCGTCATGATGACGGTGCTCTTCGTGAGCTTCCCCTCGGGGCTCAACCTCTACTACGCCGTCCAGAACACGGCCAGTATCCCGCAGCAATGGCTGCTGGCCAAGGAGCGGGCCCGGCGCAATCCGGCGCCCTCCCCCGCGCCGGCCAAGGCCGCCGCCAAGACCAAGATCAAGACCCGGAAGAAATAAGGGCGCGCTCCCTCCGCGCGCCCGCCGGGCTTTCGCCATTACGTTTCAGCCATGCTGTCCGATCCGATTGCCGCCCTGGCTACGCCCGCCGGGCGGTCCGCCCTCGCGGTCGTGAGGCTGAGCGGGGAGGGAGCGTTTGCGGTCGCCGGGGCCGTCATCGAGAAGTTCCGGCCCTCCCCTCCCCGCCAGGCCCGGCTGACCCGGTTTCGCCGGGCCAATGGGTCCATCATTGACCAGGGCATCTACATCGTCTATCCCGGCCCGGGAAGCTATACCGGGGAGGACCTGGTCGAATTCTCCACCCATGGCGGGTTGGTGGCCGCGCCGGCCCTGCTGGGCGCACTGTACGCCGCCGGAGCCCGGGCCGCGGCCGCCGGAGAGTTTACCCGGCGGGCCGTCCTGAACGGCAAACTGGACCTGCTCCAGGCGGAAGCCGTCGGTGACCTGATCGACGCCACCGTGCCAGCCCAGGCCCGGCTGGCCCTGACCCAGCTCGATGGCGCACTCTCCCGGCGGATCGGCACCCTCCGGACGAACCTGATCGACCTGGAGGCCCTCCTCAGTTATTCCATAGATTTTCCCGAAGAGGACGATGGCCCGCTGCCGATCGAGCGGGTGCTGGCGGTGCTTGATGAGACCCTGCACCAGGTGGGACAACTGCTGCGCTCCGGCGCCACCGGCCAGCGTGTGCGGGAGGGCGCCCTGGTGGTCATCGCGGGTCGCCCCAACGCGGGTAAGTCGTCGCTGTTCAACGCGCTGGTTGGCACCGACCGGGTGCTGGTGAGCGAGACCCCC
This sequence comes from uncultured Gemmatimonadales bacterium, assembly GCA_963795085.1. Classification (GTDB taxonomy): domain Bacteria; phylum Gemmatimonadota; class Gemmatimonadetes; order Gemmatimonadales; family GWC2-71-9; genus DASYPP01. Next base: position 213,261 of record CAWCFX010000004.1, read on the forward strand.
GGAACCACCCGGGACGCGGTGGAGGCGTTCACCGATTTCGAGGGCTGGCCGATCCGGCTCATGGATACGGCCGGGCTGGGAGACTTTGCCCAACGAGTGGACCAGATGGGGGTAGGCGTGAGCCGGCGCTACATCGAGGCCGCCGACCTGGTGCTGCTCTGCGTCGAAACAGGGCGCAACCTGGACGAGGAAGAGGTTCGCCTCCGGGACGACCGGGTGCTGCTGGTGCGCACCAAGCACGACCTGGCTGCATCCCCCCTGTCCGAGGACGGCGTTCCCGTATCGGCACTAACCGGGGAAGGTCTCGACGTGCTGGCGCGGGGGGTGGTGGCGCGGGCGTTCGGGGAAGGGATCCCCCTGGCCGACCTGGAGCCCGCCCTGACCCGGGAACGCCACCGGGAGCGGCTCTATCAGGCCCAGGCGTCATTGGAACTCGCCCGGTCACAATGCACTCCCCAGGGCGACCCCGTGCTGGTGTCCCATCATGTCCGGCTGGCGGTCATCCAGCTCGAGGAACTGATTGGGACGGTGGACCTGGAGGCCGTGCTCGACCGGGTCTTCACCAGTTTCTGTATCGGCAAGTGACCGCCAGGGGTGGAACCCCGAGGAGAATGTAATGACCACGTCGTGGCTCCCCTCGCTCGCCGCCGCCATGGCGGCGGCTGAAACCAGCGGTAAGTCGATTCTCCTTGCCGTGCATGCCCCTGGTTGAATGGGTTGCAAGGCCATGGATACCGTGACGTATCCCGACCCGGAAGTGGCTGCCTTCATCGCGGCCGAGTTTGAGGCAGCGCAGGTGCACATCGGCGACCCGGACCAGGCCTCCCGCGATAGCATCCGGCGTTACCGACTGCTCTGGGCGCCCGGATTCGTGGTTCTGGGCAGCAAGGGTGACGAGTTACGGCGCTTCTTAGGCTTCCAGCGGCCCCGGGATTTCATCGCGGACCTGCGGATGGGGCTGGGCAAGGGCCGCCTGCTTCAACGACGGTATGACGAGGCGTTTCGGGAGTTTCGGGCGACGGCGGACCTCGACCCTCCAGCACCGGTCAGCGACGAGGGAGTCTACTGGGCTGGTATTGCACTACACTACCGGGACAAGACCGATCTGGAATTCCTGCACCAGTACTGGGAGGAGTTGCGGCGGCGGTTTCCGGAGAGCCGGTGGTGGACGGCGGCGGACGTTTTCAGGTGAGAAGTGAGAGGGGACACTTCTCACTTCTCACCTCGCTTGTGGCTGCCATCGCAGAAGGGCCGATTTTCGGACCGGCCACAGCCGCACAGCTTGATGACTCCGGGCTGTTTGAACGGGGGAATCGGGATTTCGTTGCCATCCGGGTCCATGATGCGCGCGGCGCCATGAATGACGATCGTGCCGGAGGGTTTGACCGTAATGCTGATCGGTTCCTCCGGCTGGCTCACGCGGTTTGGACTCCCCGGGCCGCGTCCTCCGCCACTTGGAAGTCCCGGGCCGGTGCCCGCACCGCCTGGGAGATCCCTCGTTCCGCCACCAGCGACTCGGCCATCCGCCAGCCCAGGTAGTATCCAGACCGCTCCGGCAGCACTCGTCCGTTGACCAGCCTCGCTGCGGGGCTCATCCCGCCGCTGAGATAGCGCAGCCGGAGCCCCAGCCCGGCCCGCTCAAGGTCGGGCTCCGCGGAGCGCCGGAGGAACGAGTCCAGTTCCCGGAGGCGGTTGTACTGGCGCTTGGGATATCCGAAGTAATTGGCCGGCACGAAGCCCGGCGCCACCGCCTGGGCGGCATGGACGGCCACCCCTTCGTTGATCAGCAGCTCGCGGAGGGTGGCGCGGCTGCCAGTGGTCCAATAGTCGTAGTACCCACCCGCTTCATGGATCAGCCGGCGCATGTCGCTGTTGCTGGTCGGAGAAGTGTAGCGGACCAGGTGGGCGTACTCGTGTCCCACCCAGATGGGAATGAGCTCGGGAGTCAGGCCGAGGCTGTAGGTGTCAGGGTTGGCGCGGCCGGTGAAATGCTCCAGGCAAATGAACATGACCCCGCGGCCGCCCACCACCAGCTCTCCCGCGTTGGCGGCACCCATCCCCACCATGATATAGCAATCGGCCGGCCGGTCCACGCCAAGGACTTCCTCGGCCCGGTTAAGGGCCTGCTCCACGATTTCGACGACGTCCACGGAGGCGATCAACTCCCAGAGGTCACTGCGGTCAGCGCTCATGGCCTGGCTGATGATCTCGGCCGCCGGCGGACTGTCGAGGTCCATGACGTAGTTGTGCCAGTACGCCTGGAGCAGCGGGCGGTGATTATCGAGATACTTGTAGTAGGCCTTTTCGCGGTCGGGGGCCTCGAGGACCGCCAGGAATTCCGGAAGGAGATTGATCAGCACGCGAGAGAATATGGAAGCTTGAACTCTCCGCGCAAGGCGTCTTGACAGGCTGGGTTATCGTAGTGCCGCTGCGCGCAGCCGGGCCCGCTCCGCCCGCGGCTGCAACACCGGGTCGGCCCGGTGCCATGCATTGGCGACCCGTTCATAGTACGAGCGGGCCTCGGCGGTCCGGCCGGCCTGGTCCGACGCCAGAGCCATCAGTCCCCAGAGCTCGGTGGGGGTGGCATAGGTGTTTGCGCCGTCGAATGGTCCCGTGAGGGCCGGCTCGATGATGGCGATTGCCTCGACGCGGTACCCGGGGCCGGGTCCCGGGCGAGCCTGCCGGATCCGGACATCGACATGACCCTGGTCGCTATGGCTTCCGTTTCTCCCGCCCGGTTACCGCGGGACAGCACGTCATCCGGGTCGTCAGCGCCGGTCCCCAAGTCCACGAAGTGGTCCTGGTGAAGGTCAACCCGGGCCGGACGATCCGGGACCTGGTGGAGTGGGAGTTGTCCGGCGGGAAAGGCGCCCCGCCCGGCGAATTCCCTTGGCGGCGTGGTCGGGCTCAGCACCGGCGGATGTAAGATCTTCGCCGATAATTTCACCCCCGGGTGATTACGGGCTGATCTGCTTCCTTCCCGAGGAGGGAGACGGCAAGCCGCACACGGAACACGTATGATCCACCAATTCACTGCTCGGTAGACAGACAACGAGCAGGCCGGCGGTGCCGGCCTGCTCGTGTCTCTTCCTGCGGCTCAGTGATTTTTCTTCCGGCGGGAGACTTCGTCCAGGAACCGGCGTTCGTCGGCGGTCAGGCTTCCAATACCCTGCTCGTTGATCTTGTCCAGCACCCGGTCCAATTCTACCGCCTGGGGGTCGGCTGCCGGCCGCGGTGCCGGCCGCGGCTGCTCCGCCTGGTGCTCGGTGTCGCGGTGGCTCTGAACCATCACGACCCGCTCGACCTGCCGCTCCGGCGGCAGGGGGGCCTTCCGGGAGAGGGCCTGGATCCGGAAGAAGAGGTAGCCCGCCAACATGCCGCCCAGGTGCGCAAAGTGGGCGACCTTACCGGTGGGGCTGTTCATGAAAATCAGCCCGAACAGCGCCGACGCGCCCGCCATGACCATGACCAGGGTACGGGCCCGGATCGGAATGGGAAAGGGGAACACCAGGATCTCGGCATCCGGCCAGAACATCGCAAAGGCCAGCGCGACACCGAGAACCGCACCCGAGGACCCGATGAACGGATCCACCCGGAAGAGGCCCGAGAGGCCGAGAGCGAAAATGGCCGCGCCGGCCCCGCAGTAGAGATAGTAGAGGAGGAAATTCCGGCCCCCCATCCGTTCCTCAACGGCCGTTCCGAAGAAGTACAGGGCGACCGAGTTGCCCAGAAGGTGGATCAGCCCGCCGTGCACGAACATGTAGGACAGAAAGGTCCAGGGACGGGTAAAGGCGCGCTGGAACACCGGCGTAAACTGGAGCACGTCGATCACCCGGCCCGATGTCAGCACTGTCGCCAGCAGCAACGCCATGACGGCGTTCGCCACCAGCAACCGGCCGACCCAGGGTGTCATGCGGGGAAGCGCCACGTCCCTCTCCCGTTGCTATGCAGTGCCGGCAGGCACCCTGCCTGCCCTCATGAGATGGCGGACCGGCAGATCCGGTCGCACAGGTCCTCAAAGCTGATCCCCGCCGCCCGCGCCGCCTGCGGCAGCAGGCTCGTGGATGTCATCCCGGGAAGGGTATTGGCCTCCAGGCAGTACAGGCCGCCAGCCGGGTCGAGCCGGAAATCCACCCGCGAATACCCGCCCAGCTTGAGCGAATGATGCGCCACCACCGCAAGCCTGGCGCATTCAGCCGCCACGGGATCCGGCAGGGAGGCCGGGAAGATCTCCTCCGACATGCCGGGGGTGTACTTGCATTCGTAATCGAAAATCTCGTGCCGGGGGATGATCTCTCCGACGGGGAGGGCCTCACCATCCAGCACCCCCACGGTCAATTCCCGCCCGGGCACAAACGCTTCGATCATGACCTCGGTGTCGTATTTGGCGGCCAGTTCAATTGCCGATCTGTAATCCCTGCCGTGCTTTACGACGCTGAGGCCGACCGTGGACCCCTGCCGGGACGGCTTGACCACCACGGGCCATCCCAGCGCCTTCTCCACGGTGCCGGCATCGGCCGGAGCCATCAGCCAGTCCGCCGTGAGTACCCCTGACGCCCGGAAGAGTCGCTTGGACACATCCTTGTCCATGGCGAGGCCACTCCCCAGCGGTCCGCTCCCGGTGTACGGCACCCCCAGGATATCGAGGATCGTCTGGATGGTCCCATCCTCCCCTCTCCCGCCGTGAAGCGCCAGGAACAGGACCTCGGCGTCCCGCACCACCGCGAGATCCCGGAGCCCGGAAAGCAGAAACCCCTGCTCCAGCGCCGCCAGTTCTCCCGGAGACGGGGGCGCGGTGCCCACCCGCCCCGGCAGGAGGGATGGCTCATCCCGTTCCGGGATGAATCCCCGGGCGGTGTCCACCACCGCGACCTGGTGTCCGGCGCCCCGGAGCGCCGCGATTACCTGGACCGCCGAGGCGAGAGCGACATCGCGCTCGGTCGAGGTTCCGCCCGTCAATACCGTTACCCGCAAGGTGGTCGCTCCAGGAGGAAAGTGCTGTGAGATAGGCAGCATCCCGGCCGCCGGCGCACTACCGGCTGCCGATCATGTGCTGGAGGACATCGTACCGGCTCACGATCCCTATGGTCTTTCCCGCCTGCTGCACCAGGACGGCCGGGCTCTCGCGGGTCAGCATGGCGGCCAGGCGATCTACCGTGACCGATGCTTCCACGATGGGAAAGGGCGGGTCCATGACTTCTCGCACCGGCCGGTCGAGCAGGGCCGGCTGGGCCAGGGCCCGGGTCATCAGGGTTCCCTCGGTCAACCCACCCACGCACTCGTCCTGCTCCATGACCGGGATCTGGCTGACTTCCCAGGTGCTCATGAGATTGAGCGCCTGGCGCACGCCGGCCGACGGGGCCAGGCTGACCAGGGCCGGGGCGGAACCGTCCCGGCGGCTCAGCAGGTCCTGCACGGTGGGCCGGGGCAGGTCCAGCATCTGGTTTTCCTGCATCCACTCGTCGTTGAACACCTTCGAGAGGTAGCGCTCCCCCATATCGCAGATCAAGGTCACCACCATGGCCTCCGGGTCGTCGACTTCACGGGCCACCTGGAGCGCGAGGGCGACATTGTGCCCCGAGGACCCACCGGCGAGAATGCCCTCCTCGCGGGCCAGCCGCCTGGTCATGGCAAAGGCATCGCGGTCCGGCAGCTGGCGGAATTCGTCCACCCAATCAAACCAGAGCGTCTCCGGAATCTTGTCGCCGCCAATGCCCTCCACCTTGTAGGGATGTCCGTCCCCCATGGTGCGGGTGCGGGAGTAGCCGGTATAGAGTGATCCCACCGGGTCTCCCGCGATGATCCGCACCTTCGGATTCTTCTCCTTGAGGTACTTCCCTGCCCCGCTGACGGTGCCGCCGGTGCCGGCGCCGATTACGACATGGGTGACCCGGCCGCCGGTCTGCTCCCAGATCTCCGGGCCTGTCGTGGCATAATGGGCCTCAGGGTTGACCTGGTTGTAGAACTGGTTGGCGAGCACCGCCCCGGGGGTGTCCCTCACGATCTGCTTCGCCTTCATGACATAGTGATCGGGATGGTTGGGGGGCACCGCGGTGGGCACCACGACCACTTCGGCGCCGAATGCCTTGAGGAGACGGACTTTCTCCTGGGACATCTTGTCGGGCATGGTGAAGATGCAGCGGTAGCCCCGGATCGCGGCCGCCATGGCGAGGGCCACGCCGGTGTTTCCGGACGTCCCTTCCACGATGGTGCCGCCGGGAGCCAGTGTGCCGCGTCGCTCGGCATCCTCGATGATCGCAATGCCGATGCGGTCCTTGACCGAACCGCCGGGGTTGGCGATCTCGGCCTTGCCGAGGACCGGCGTCCGGATTCCGGCCGAGATGCGGGAGAGCCGGATGAGCGGTGTCCAGCCGATGGTGTCGAGGATGGAGTCCACGGGCTGCCGGTTGGGATGAGTCACTGCGAGGCCCCGCTGGGTCGGGGCAGGCGGAACTGCACCGGTTGAGTGAAGGCGGTCCCCACCGGCCGCCCGTCCCGCTGGGCCGGCGCGAAGCGCATCCGGGGAATCCCGGCAACGGCGGCGGAATCGAACTCAGGATACCCGCTTGATTCGGCCACCCGGGTAGAATCGGCGATCACGCTGCCCTGCTCGTCCACGAACAACTGGAGCGTGACGGTACCTTCGACCCCCTGCTGGTACAGCGCGGGAGGGTAGACGACCGGGGGCTCCGCATCGAGGGCCACCGGCGGTTCGTCCCGCCGCTGGGATTCTCCGTCCGGGCCCGGCTCGTCCCTGCCGCCGCACGCCACGAAGAGAATCAGAGAGAGGAGCAGGAACAGGCGCATGCGATTCTCCAGGGTGCGGCGGCGTTCAGGCCGGGGTGCCGGCCCGGCGCTTGAGCGCGGCAAGATGGTTCAGGGCCTCCAGCGGGGTCATGCCGTCGACGTCGAGGTCGCGGAGTTCGTCCATCATGGGATGCCGGGCGCCCTCAGCAAAGAGGTGCAGCTGGCTGGGGTCGCGCCGTTCAGGCTCCCCGGGGACCATCCGATGCTCTCCCTCGAGCGTGCCCAGGATCTCGCCGGCGCGCAGGATGACGTCCCGGGGCAGTCCCGCCAGCTGGGCGACGTGGATGCCATAGGAGCGGTCGGTGCCCCCCGGCTCCAGCCGGTGCAGAAAGGTGACGCTGCCTTCCAGTTCCCGCACGGCGACGTTGAAGTTCCGGGCGTGCTGCAGCCGCTCGGGCAACTGCATCAACTCATGATAATGGGTCGCGAACATCGTCTTGCAGCCGATGCGATCGTGCAGGTGCTCGGTGACGGCCCAGGCGATCGCGACCCCGTCATAGGTGGAGGTCCCGCGGCCGATCTCATCGAGCAGGACCAGGCTGCGCGCGGTGGCGTTGTGCAGGATGGCGCTCGTCTCGCTCATTTCGACCATGAACGTGGACTGCCCCCGCGCCAGGTTGTCGCTGGCACCGACCCGGGTGAACAGCCGGTCCGCCACGCCGATCCGGGCCGTGCGAGCCGGTACGAAGGAGCCGACCTGGGCCAGCAGCACGCAGAGGCCGATCTGCCGCAGGATCGTGGATTTGCCCGCCATATTGGGGCCGGTGACCAGCAGGACCCGGGCGGCCGGATCAAACGCGACATCGTTGGGAATGAACGACTCGCGCGCCATCAGGCGCTCGATCACCGGGTGCCGGCTGCCCTGGAGGACCAGTTCGAAACCGTCGGTTACCGTGGGGCGGACATAGCGCTCCCGTACCGCGACCTGGGCCAGCGCCGCGTACACGTCGAGCTGGCTCACGCGGCGGGCCGCCCCCTGGATCCGGCCCGTCTCGGCCGCGACGAACTGCCGGAGCTGGGTAAAGAGTTCGCTCTCCCGGCGGGCGATCTCGTCCTCCGCCCCGAGGACCCGGGCCTCGTACTGCTTGAGTTCCGGAGTGACAAAGCGCTCGGCGCCGGTCAAGGTCTGCCGCCGCTCATAATCCGCCGGAACCCGGCCGGCATGCGCGTTGGTGATCTCCAGGAAATAGCCAAAGACCTTGTTGAAGCCGACCTTGAGCGACGGAATTCCGGTCCGCTCCCGCTCCCGCTGTTGCAGGGAAGCGATGTATTGCTTGCCGCCGTCCCGGAGCTGCCGCAGTTCATCCAGCGCGGGATCAAACCCCGGCCGGATGACTTCCCCATCGGCCAGCATCGCCGGCGGCCGCTCGGCCAGCGCGGCTCCGAGTTGGGCGGCGAGGTCGCCGAGGAGGTCGAAGCCGCCGGTGATCCCGGTCAGCAGCTGGCTCCGGTCGGCCCCGGCGAGCCCGGTGAGCGATGCGAGGACATCGGGCAGCCGGGTGAACGAGTCGCGAAGCGCGCCCATGTCGCGGGGGGTGGCCCGCCCCGCCGCGACCCGTCCGGTCAGCCGCTCGAGATCGCGTACCCCATCCAGGGCTTCCGTCAGGCGTTCCCTGCCCCGCGGGTCCTGGGCCAGCACTTCGACGGCGTCCAGGCGGGCGTTGATGGCCTCGGGGTCGCAGAGCGGAGAAAGCAGCCAGCGGCGGAGTAAGCGGGCGCCCATCGGCGTAACGGTCGCGTCCAGGGCCTCGAGCACGGTGGCCCCCCGGGCACCCGCGCGCAGGGGCTCCACCAGTTCCAGGTTCCGGCGGGTCATTTCGTCCAGCCAGAGGTGGCTCTCGCTGCGCCGCACCTGGGGCCGTGAGAGGTGCGGCAGGCCAGCCGGCTGCAGTTCCGCCAGGTACCGAAGCAGCGCGCCGGCGGCACCGATGGCCGGCCAGTCATCTGGAGCCAGCCCCAGGCCATCGAGCGAGGCAAGCGCGAATCGCTGGGCGAGCTCCGGCCGGGCCAGCTCGGCGTCGAATTCCCAGCGCTCCCGCTCGGTGCGCAGGACGCCTTCCAGCGGCCGGGTGAAATCCGGGGGGACCACCAGCTCGGCGGGCGCCACTCGCGCCAGCGCCTCGTCGATGGCGTCGGCGTCGATCGTCTCCAGGGTGAATTCGCCGGTGCTCAGGTCAATCGCGGCAAGGCCGGCCCGCTCGGAGCCGGTCGCCAGGGCGGCGAGAAAGTTGTTGCGGCTGCCGGCGATGAAGGATTCATCGAGGATGGCACCCGGAGTCACCGTTTCAACGACCTCCCGCCGCACGATGCCCTTGGCCAGCCGGGGATCCTCCACCTGCTCGCAGATGGCGACCCGGTGGCCATTCTGGACCAGTTGGCGCAGATACTCAGTGGCGGCTTTGACGGGAACGCCGGCCAGCGGGACGCCGTCTCCTCGCGAGGTGAGCGTGATGCCGAGAACGCGAGAGGCGAGTTCCGCGTCCTCGTAGAACATTTCGTAAAAATCGCCCATCCGGAAGAACAGGATGGATCCCTGGTGCCGGGACTTGATCTCCCGGTACTGTTGAATCAGCGGCGTGCCTGCCGGCTCGGCCAGCCGTCCGGTCATGGCTGCTCGACGACGAAGGGCCCGCCGCCCAGCCGGGCCCGGATCTGCGAGGCCGCGGCTGCCGCGTCGGCGCGAGTCCCAAACCGGCCAACCCGTACCTTGATAAATCCACCCTCCCGCACGATGTACGGCTCATACCCGGCGGTCCGAAGCTGATTCGCGGTCGCCTCGGCGGCCGCTTCCGTCCCGGCGGCCACGACCTGGACCGCAAACCGCCCCCCAGCCGCGAGTGGTGGCGCGGCGCCCGGCGAGATACCTGGAGAGGGAGCCGCCGGCTGAGTCGCGGCGGCCGATTCCGCCGAACAGCGGGGCGCATAGAAGTTGAGCTGGTTCTGCAGTTCGACGTCGTTGCCCGACTGGGCCAGTCCCTGGGCCAGCCAGCGGCAGGCTTCGGCGGTGTTTCGCATCTCAAAGTAGGCGCGCGCACCCCAGAACCAGACCGTGGGAAGCAGTGGGCTGCTGGGATAGTCGGCCCGGATCCGCTCCAGGCCGCGAACGCTGGCGTCTGCCCTGCCCGCCCCGAAATCCTCCTGCGCCAGGCCCAGGAGTGCGTCGTCGGCCCACGCCGAGCCGGCAAACTCCACGGCGACCCGTCGGAAATTCCGGCTCCTGTCGTTCGCGTCGCGCGCGACCAGCCCCATGGTGTAGACGATCTCCGGGTAGAGCGGATCGGTTTCCCGGGTGGCCGAGATCATCTCGGCGATCAGGGCGCGAGCCGAATCGCCGCCGCCATCCTGGGCCAGCCGGACCGCGGCGACCAGACGGCTGTCATCCTGCGCCCAGCCGGGCGAGGACCCGGCCAGCACGGCCAGACTCAACAGGGCCCATTGCTTCATGCGGCTTCCCCCCAGCGATGTTCGGTCATCTGCAGCACCAGGTCCGTCACTACGGCCTGCTCGTCGGATATCCGGGTGTTCTTGAGCGCCTGGTCCGCCTGGAGGGCGGCGCGCACGCCTTTGCGAATCCATTCCATAGGCCAGCCCGGTGCCCACCGAGCCCACTTCTCGGACTCGGTACGCCAATCGCCCAGGCCAAAGGGCCGCAGGCTGAGCAGCATTGCCATCACCTTCTGCTGCAGGGCCCGGTTGCGCAGCCCCCGGTCAAAGTAGAGACGGGCCGTCGCCAGCCCAGCCAGGGACGATCCCAGGGTGGCGACCATCTTTACGCCGGACATACCAGGTTGGTTCAGCAGCGGGCCGATCATGGGAAGGGCCCGGGCAACGGCACCCTCCATTACGTGGTCGCGCCATCCGGGGAGCGTCTCGCCTTGACGTACCCCGACGATGTCGGCCACGAACTCGAGGGTCACCGGCTGGGGGACCGCCAGGCTGGAAATCTTGTCCAGTTCCATGCGCAGCATACCGAGATCGTTGCCGACCGATTCCAGCAGATGCGAGGCGGCGTCCGGCGCCAGTTCACACTTCTGATTACGAGCATAGTGATTGATCCAGCGCAGCGCCCGGCCCACGGGCAACTGGGCGAACTCGATCGCGACAGCCCCACGGGCGAGGGCCGCATCGGCCTTGGCCTCGCCCGCGCCCTGGACCATGACCAGCACGGTATCGGGGCTCGGCTGCTTGAGGTACGTCTCCAGCACGGCTTTGAGCTTGGCCTTCCGCCTGGCCCCCTCGACTTCGCGCAAGACCACGACCCGGCGCTCGGCCATCATGGGCAGGGTGTTCAGCAGCGAATGAAGGCTGTCCGGATCCTGCTGGGACAAGGTGCGCTGGTCGTAGTTAAAGTCGCGGACCGCGGGATCGAGGGCCCGGTTCAGTACTGCCTCGATCGCATCTTCCTTGAGGATGTCTTCCGCGCCGTAGAAATAGTAGACCGGCGCCACCTCGCCGTTCTTGAGGGCGCGATGGAGTGAATCGAAATCGGGCTGAGCCATCATCAATCTTATCGATTTCGTGAGTGGTCTAACAGGGCGGCCAGGAAAAGACGGGAGATCCGCGCGGTTACACACGGCAGGAGAACCGGCCGTCCGCGCGAGGCGGGACGCGGAAAAGAGCTGGGGGGGCAAGCGTTCGCCTGGATGCGTATTGACAAATATGTCTGTCCAGACAGATTTGAATGACATGAACCAGGTAGATATTGAATATCTTACCGAAATAGATAGACTTACAGTGCTTCTTCATCCGCTCCGACTTCAGATCATGGAGCTGGCTATTGAGGAAACCTCCGGCACTGATGCCGCGCGCCAGCTGGGCCTGCCCCGCCAAATGGTGAACTACCATGTTTCGGCGTTGGAGCGGGCGGGATTTCTCATCCCGGTCAGCGAAGTTCGCCGCCGGAACATGATCGAGCGGCGCCTCATGTCGAGTGCGCGGACCTACCTGATCAGTCCCGACATCCTGGGGCCTTTGAGCGCCTCCGCCCGCCGCACTGCGGACTGGTCGGCCCCGGAGGCGCTCCTGTCGCTGACGGGCAAAGTTCAGCGGGACCTGGCCCCGGCGATCCGCGGCTCGCCCGATGGTAGCTTGCCCCCTTCAGTTCTTTCGTCCTTTTCCAAGCTGCATTTTCGCACCGAGGATTCCCGCCGCGGGTTCGTCCGGGCGTTCGGCGACATGGCGAGTCGCATCGTCCGGGAATTCGTGGCGCGCGGGGCCGAGCCGGGATCGACGATTCCGGCGTATGGGCTGGTACTCGGTTTCTATCCCCTTCCCCGCAGTTCGGTCCAACCTCGAGAGGGAGAGCCGCAATGACGGCGTTTGCCGGTGAGCAGAGCGCGGGAGGCCGGGCAATTGAAGTCGACCTGGTGACCAGGGCGGACTCCGCCCGGGTGTGGGAGGCGGTCACCAACCCCGCCCGGGTGGTGGAATGGTTTGCCGACCGGGCCGAAGGCGGCACCCGGCCGGGCGATACGATCACCTGGAGCTTCGATCGCATGGCATCGGAACTCTCGTTTACGGTCAACCCGCTCACGGCACCCGGTCGCCTGGTGCTGGAGGGAACCCGTGGAACGCCCGGTCACCTCGAGCTCATGGTCGGAGCCGCGCACGATGGCACCCGGGTCAGCCTGATCCATTCCGGACTGCCACAGGAATCCGACTGGGACGACGATTACCGCTCCCTGGCCGCGGGATGGCGGCTGGCGCTCGCGGTGCTTCGCTACTACGCGGAGTTCCATTTCGGCCAGCCCCGAAAACAGTTCTTCGCGTCCCGTCTGGGCCGGTTCTCCCTGGCCCGGCTGGTGACACTCTTCCACGAGCCGGCTGGGCTACAGGATTGGCTGACCGAGGGCGGCAGCATGGGTACGCCCGGCGGGCGGGTTCACCTCGCGCTCAAGACCGGAGAAACCCTGCGGGGTGACATGCTGGCCGATACCGGCACCGACATTGCCATGGCATGGGATGAAATCGGTGGGGTGCTTCAGTTGCGCACGCTCCCGGGAGGGCATGATCGGGATAGCCGGCTGGTCTGCGCGACGGGTTGGGGGTGGGGCGTATCGTCCGAGCGAGTCCGCCAGATCGAAATCGAACTGGCGGCGGCGCTGGAGCGACTCGAACGGGCGGTGGATCCGGTCGAATCGGGGCAGGGGGTGCTTCAATCGAGGTAGGGCTCGATCGCCGCGGCGAAGTGGCGGCGGGCGCGGTTCAGCCGGCTTTTGACGGTGCCCAGTTGGGTCTCGGTGAGCCGCGCGATGTCCTCATAGGACTTGCCTTCCAGTTCACGGAGAACAAACACCTCCCGGTGCTGATCCGAAAGACGGGAGACGCAGTGGGTGACTGCCTCCTGGAGGTAGCGCTGGCGGTACATCTCATCGGGCCGGCTCCGGCTGTCCTCAAACTGCAAGGGCGCCGTTTCCCGGCCAGACCCGGTTTCCAGTTGTTGGAAGAGCACCACCCGGTTCCGTGCCCGGTTGCGTAGCTCGTTCTTCGCGAGGTTGGATGCGATGGTGTAGATCCACGTGGAGAACTGGCGGGACTGGTCAAATCGCGGCAAATGCCGATGCACCCGGATGAATGCTTCCTGGACCAGGTCCTCGGCCCGCTCTCGATCTCCGATCATTCTGTTAACGAAGTGGATCAGCCGCTGCGAATATCGCTGAAAAAGCTGGTCGAAGGCATGGGCATCTCCGGACAGGTAGGCCCCGACCAGCGCCGAATTTTCCAGCAACACAGCCATAAACACTGATCCTGTAAAGGCTTAAGAAAGCATGGCGCCCGGGACATCTGGAGGTCCCACAGGAGCCTACCTTATACAAGATCCCACGTTCGTTCAATCTTTCTTTACAAAACCTTGTACAAACAATATCGCGGTGAGTGTTTTGGCGTCCAGGATCTCGCCAGAACGCACTTTGGTAATGACCTGGCTCCAGCGCATCGCGCGGAGTTCCAGGAACTCATCCGGCTCCCGGCGGTGAGCCCCGGCGGTGAGCCCGGAACCGAGGAAGAGGTGGATCCGTTCGTCGGTGAACCCGGGAGTCGTGTAGATGGTGGTCAAAGGCTCCAGGCGGGCGGCAACGAATCCGGTTTCTTCGGCCAGCTCCCGGGCGGCGCATGCGGAGGGGGCTTCTCCGGCATCCAGCCGGCCAGCGGGTATTTCGAGGATCCAGTCATCTGCGGCGTGCCGGAACTGGCGAATCAGGACCACCCGGGGATCGGGTGTTGCCGGGTCATCCAGGAACGGGAGCACTGCAGCCGCTCCGGAATGCCTGATCATCTCCAGGGTCCCGGTGCTGCCGTCGGGAAAGCGGACCGTATCGGCGTCCAGATTGAGCACCTTTCCGGTGTACAGGCGCTCCGTGCTCACCAGGGTCACGGCACCTCGCTCCCAGTCATGTCCCGGACCGACACCGGGCCCAGGCCCAGCGCTTCGATTCCCGGCCGAATGGAGGCAAGGTCGCCGACGACCACCACGGTGAACCGGTCCGGCCGGACGTACCGTCGAGCGACGCGCTGCACGTCCGCCGCAGAGATAGCCATGACGCGAGGGACGTAATCGTTGTAATAAGTCATCGGGAGGCCGAAGCGCACCAGGCCCCCGACCTGCCCGGCCATTTGGGTCGTGGTCTCGAAATCACCGGCCAGTCCCAGGGCCAGGTAGGCCTTGGCGCGTTCCAGTTCCACTTCGTCCACCGGTTCGGTCCGCAACCGCTCGAACTCCCTGAAGAACTCAATGAGCGAGCTGTCGGTGACATTGGTCCGGACCGAGGAGCGTGCCAGGAACGGGCCCGGCACCGGCCGGTAACTGAAACCTGAGCCGGCGCCGTAGGTGTAACCCAGTTCCTCCCGCAGCCGGGAGTTGAGTCGCGATGAGAAGGAGCCTCCCAGGAGCGTGTTCATCACCTCGATGGCCGCGTAGTCCGGGTTGTTCCGATCGACGCCCCCGGCGCCGATCATGATCACGGACTGGGCGGCACCGGGCTTATCCACCAGGAAAACCGACGTAGCCCGGTCCACCGCGGCCGGGGGCAAGGCAGGCGAGGCGGAGGGCCGCGCGCCCCTCCAGGCGCTGAACCTCCGCTCCACGGCCGAGCGGGCCTCGGCCAGGGTAATATCGCCCGTCACGACCATGATCGAACTGGCCGGAGAAAAGTTCGTCTCGTAGAATGCCCGGACCCGCGCGGAGTCGAGGGCGGCAGTGGCGGCGGAGTCTCCCCCAAGGGAGCGGTGATAAGGGTGATCCTCGGGGAAAAGCAGCGCGTTGAATGCCAGCGCAGCCATGGTGTTGGGCTGGTCCCGCTGCTGCAGAATGCCGGCCAGGCGAAGGTCCCGCTGGCGGGCGACCTCGGTGACCCTGAAGGCAGGCCGCAGCGCCACGTCCGCCATGAGATCCAGGGCGGGGCCCATGGTGCGGCGGGGGACCTTGAGGCTCACATAGCTGGCATCCCAGTCGGCGAAAGTGCCGAGGCTGGCGCCCAGGTACGCGGCCTCCGAGGCGAGGCCCATGGCATCCCGGCTCCCGGCGCCTTCGTCGAGCATTTCCGCCGTGAACGATGCAATACCGCTCATCATCGCGTCACGGCGGCCCCCGCCCTGGACGCTCAGCGTGAACTGGACCACCGGAACCTCGTGCATCTCGACGACATAAAGCGTCAGGCCGTTCGGTAACCGGGTGGTCTGGACCGGGGGCATGGTGACCCGGGCCGGCGGCCGGAGGGCAGGGGGCCGGGTGCGGTCCACCGCCGCACCCTGGGCGTCGAGGCTGGCGGCCGCCCCGGCGAGCAGGACGGCGGCTATTAGTGCGGGAAACGAGCGATTCATGGGGTTGCCTCCGTGGCCGTTATGGCCATGTCGAGTTTGCCTTGCGGCACGATGCTGAGGATGACCCGGTGGCCCCCCAGGTAGTGCCGCGCAACTCGCTGGATGTCGCCGGCCGTGACGGCGCGGTAGCGGGCGAGGTCCTGCTGGAAATTGCCCGGCACGCCGACGAAGTAGTAATAGCTATTCAACTGGTCCGCCTTCGAGCTGATCTGCTCGAGCCCGTTGAGGAACGAGGATTCAGTGGCGTTCTGGGCCTGTTCCAGTTCCCGGGCGGTGGGCCCCTCCTCCATCAGGCGCTTCAACTGCGCGTCGATCGAGGCCTGCAGCTCCGGAAGGGTGTGGCCGGGCCGGGCGGTGGCGAACACCGTGAAATCGCCATCCAGCCGCTTGCCGTCGTGGAACGCCACGACATTGGTGGCGATCTGGCGGTCGTAGACCAGTTCCTGGGTCAGGCGGCTGTTCTTGGCGCCCGACAGCAGGTAGCCCAGCAGGTCCAGCGCCGCATCGTCTTCGGAATAGACCCGGGTCGTGTGCCAGTTGAAGTACACCCGGGGCAGCTGCACCCGGTCTTCAAGAACGACCACGGTATCGCGGGTCAGGGTGAAGGATGGCGCCGCCGGCCGCTCGATGGCGGGGCCCCGGGGGATCTCGCCGAAGTACTGCCGGACCAAACGCTTCACCTCAGCGGCACTCACATCCCCGGCCACGGTCAGCACCGCATTGTTGGGCGCGTAGTAGCGGCGGAAGAACTCCCGGGTATCGTCCAGGGAGGCGGCACCCAGGTCGTTCATGGAGCCGATCACGGACCAGGAGTAGGGGTGGCCAGCCGGGTACAGCGACTGGGCCAGCGTCTCCCGCGCCAGTCCGTAGGGCTGATTTTCATAGCTCTGACGCCGCTCGTTTTTCACGATCTCGCGCTGGGCGTCCACCTTTTCGGCGTTCATGGTCGAGAGGAACCATCCCATGCGATCGGCCTCGAGCCATAACATCAACGGCAGCGAGTTGGCGGGGCCTTCTTCGTAGTAGTTGGTGCGGTCGTTGGTGGTGGAGCCGTTATTGCTCGCCCCCGCAGCTTCGAGCAGCCGGTCGAAGGCCGGATACTCGGCGTGTTCGGACCCCATGAACATGAGGTGCTCGAAGAGGTGAGCGAACCCGGTGCGGCCGGGTTTTTCGTCTCCCGACCCGACCATGTACCAGATGTTGACGGCCACGGTGGGCACGGAGTGGTCCTCGTGCACAATGAGCGTCAACCCGTTCTCCAGGGTGTCGACCACAATGGGAACCGACAACCGGGTGGCCTGGGCCCCGAGGGGTAGTGCCCCGGACAGGGTACCGGCGATAATGAGTGTCCAGCGACGAAACATCAGGTGCCTCGGGATAAGGTTTATTGGGGTATGCTGGCCGAATCCGCGGTCGCGAACAGGGTGCGCACCGCGAGCCAGGCGGCAGGATGAAAGACGGTGCCGTGGGTCTCCTCCGGCATCGGTCGGTAGATCAGGCGGACCACATAGTTCGGGAACCTTGCCAGCGCCGTCCGCAGGCGGTCTACCCCCTCCTGCATGGCACCGCCTTCATCGGCGATGGCAAGGAACAGACGCCGGCCGCCGGGAAAGGGTTTCCGCACCAGGTCGTCGGCCTGGCGGGCGAGGGATTGATCGTCCCACCAGAGCATCGGGCTGACGGCGACGTACCCCTGGAACGTCTGGGGACGGCGCAGAAACGTCTCCACCACAAACAGCCCGGCGGCGGACTCCCCCATGAGGACCGTCTCGCCGGTAATCCGGAAATTCTCCCGGACCCAGGGAAGCAGTTCTCCGGCAAGAAACTCCCGAAACGCCTCGGCGCCGCCCGCGGTGGGCAGCCGGGCCCGGTCCGCGGGGACCGTTGCGGGATGCACCAGGTCGTGGTAGCGATCGATTCCCTCGACACCGACCAGGATGAACTCGCGCACCTGGCGGAAGTCCGCGGCCAGCGTGGCAATCCCGGCGATATGAAGAAAATCCTCCCCGACGCCGCCATCGAGCAGGATCAGGGCAGGGTAGTCCGACGTGGTGTCCTGGGCGTAGCCGGGGGGGAGGTAGACGTTGACCCGCCGGTCCTGCCCGAGGATGGCCGACCGGATGGCATAGGAGGACGCGATGACCACCGGTTCGCCTCCTGCCGACTGGG
The DNA here is from genome assembly GCA_963795085.1 of uncultured Gemmatimonadales bacterium. GTDB lineage: Bacteria > Gemmatimonadota > Gemmatimonadetes > Gemmatimonadales > GWC2-71-9 > DASYPP01. Next base: position 231,054 of record CAWCFX010000004.1, read on the forward strand.
CCCGCATCGTGACCGGGGCCAGGAAGATCAGGGTGGCAAGGAAGAGTGTCCGCATGCGGTTACCAGCTCCGAATCCAGGCGACCGGCATCTTCAGGGCCTCGCTGGCCAGGAATCCCAGCTCCTGCGACCAGCTCCGGGAGATGGGGCTGGTCATAGTGGGAGAGGTGTATGGCTCCAGGTTCATGCGTTGGGCCTCGAAGCGAAGGCGGCTCATGTGGAAGGGGTCGCTGACCAGGAGAACCGAGGAGAGCTTGCGTTCTTCCAGCCAGTGGCCCACGGCCTCCATTGACGCGATGGTGGACCGACCCTCCGGCCGCACCACAACGGCGGAATCGGGGATGCCCTGGGCAAGAAGATAGCGCCGGCTTACGGTGGCTTCGCTTTCGATATCGCCCAGGGCGGTGCCGCCGGTGACGACCACCCGCGGAGAAAGGCCCGCTTCGAAGAGGTCCACCGCGTGGTCCAGCCGGGCGCGCAGGACCGGCGAAGGCTTGCCGTTGTACTGGGCGGCGCCCAGGACCACGATCGCGTCGGTGGGGCGCCGCTGGTCCTGGCGGCTTACGATCAGCACGGTGCTGAACGAAACGACATAGGCGAGGGAGACGCCGGAGAAGAGCAGGAGCAGGAGCGGACGGAGGCTGCGATTGCGAGAGGGCACGGCGTACGAACCTAAGGGCGCCGGGCGCGGCAGAATAGGGGCCCCGCCACGGGGCCGCTAGAGGTCAAAGGCCTCATGAAGGCCAGGCACGATGACTTCGCCAACGCCCTCCTCCTTGAGCAGGTCCGCCATGGCCGTGAGCGCCGTGGTCTCCCCATGCACTACGAAGGCGCGCTTGATCGGGCCTCCGATCTCCCGGATCCAGCTACGCAGTTCTTCCCGGTCGGCATGGGCCGAGTAGCCGTCGATGGTCTCGACCTCGGCCCGGCGCTCGAATTCGTCGCCAAAAATGCGGACGGTATCGGCCCCGCCCTGGATGCGGCGCCCCAGCGTATGCTCGGCCTGGTAGCCGACGAACAGGATCACGTTGCGGTGATCGCCGATACCATGGGCCAGGTGGTGCAGGATCCTTCCCGATTCGACCATGCCCGACGCCGCGATGATGACCGCGGGAGTGCGGAGGGCGTTCAGCGCCTTGCTTTCCTCCACGCTTCGCACGTAGTGCACCAGGGGAAAGTCAAAGAGGTCGGCGGCCCGGTCCATCAGCCGTTCCCGCCGGTCGAAGATATCGGGGTGCAGGCGGAATACCTGGGTCGCGTCCACCGCCAGGGGGCTGTCGATGTACACCGGGATGTTGGGGATCTTGCCGGCCCGGAAGAGCTGATGAAACGAGTAGGCCAGCTCCTGGACCCGGCCCAGCGCAAAGGCGGGAATCAGCACCTTGCCCCCCCGTGCCGCGACGCGGTGCACAATCTGGCCCAGTTTTTCTTCGGAGGCGCCGATCGGCTCGTGGCGCCGGTTGGCGTAGGTGGCTTCGACGATGAGGGTATCCACCGGGCCGCTGGGCGGCGCCGGATCGCGGATGATAGGGAGGCCCTTCCGGCCCACATCCCCCGAAAAGACCAGCCGGTGGTTGGGCTCGGTGATCCGCAGATCCAGCGAGGCCGAGCCAAGGATATGGCCCGCCTCGGTGAACTCGAAGCTCAGGTTCTTGCGGACATGGTGGACCCGCCGGTAGGGGACGCCGATCATCAGGTCCTGGACTTCGAGCGCGTCCGCCATCCGGTAGAGCGGCTCGCTCTCCGGCGTCGCGCGGCCGCGCCGGACCAGGTACTCGTAGTCCTTCTCCTGGATGTGGGCGGCATCGGCCAGCATGACGGCGCAGAGATCCCGGGTGGCCGGGGTGGCGTAGATCGGGCTGTGAAAGCCGCGGTTGACCAGCAGGGGAAGCCGTCCCGAATGGTCAATATGGGCGTGGCTCAGAATGACGGCATCAATCCGGCGGGCATCGAACGGCAGGTTCTTGTTGAGATCGGCGACTTCCTTGCGCCGGCCCTGGAAGAGCCCCCCGTCCAGCAGCACCCGGGCTCCCGCCGCCTCAAGGAGGTGCATGCTCCCCGTGACCTGGCCGGCCGCGCCGTGAAAGCTGAGGCGGATACCGCTCATGGAGTTCCGTGCCGGGTGGGTGTCATCCGGTGCCGAAGAGGCGGTCGCCTGCGTCGCCCAGGCCGGGGAGGATGAAGCCGTGGGTGTTGAGTTCGCGATCCAGGGCGGCGGTAAAGATAGGCACCTCGGGATGCCGCTCGAGCATCAGGGCCACGCCGTTGGGCGAAGCCACCAGGCAGAGAAACCGCACTTGCCGGGCCCCGGCCTGTTTGAGCGCATTGACTGCCGCCACGGCCGAGCCGCCAGTCGCGAGCATCGGGTCCAGCACCAGGAAATCGCGCACGCCCTCGGCGCCCGGAATCTTGAAGTAGTAGTCGTGAGGCCGGAGGGTAGTCTCGTCCCGGGAGAGACCGATGTGACCGACCCGGGCCGAGGGAATCAACTGGGCGATCCCATCCACCATGCCGAGGCCGGCCCGGAGAATCGGGACCAGAGCAAGCTTTCGCCCGGAGACCTGCCGCCCCACCATGGGCTCGAGAGGGGTCTCGACCTCCACCGGCTCGGTCGGCAGATCGCGGGTCACCTCGTAGGCCATGAGGGTGGCGATCTCCGACACCAGTTGCTTGAAGTCACGGGTCCCCGTCCTCCGGTCGCGGAGGAGGGTCATCTTGTGATCGATCAGCGGGTGGACGATGACGGTGAGGTTGGGGAAGGCCTGGGTCATGGAATCAATATAAGGCGGCAGGGGGGCCGGGCGGCCAGAAGGCCTGCCGGCCGGGACGACCGGGGCGAGCAGGCGGCTGATAGCCAGGAAGGTCAGAAGGCTGTGTGGTGGGCGCAACCTGGCACGTCCTGAAGGGAGCGGGCGGGGTTTCCGTCTCCGTCCGCCAACGCTCGATGAAGTTCCTGCCTGACGTGAGACCTGCCGTGGCACGGCTGCGTAAAGTCAAATCCACGCACCCTTTACACTTCGTGCCGCGGGGGCTCACCCCCTGCCTGATCTTCTCCCCCACGACGCCGCATGGCCAACAATACCGGCGGACCGCATATTGGGATCTCCATTCCACGGACAATCGGCCATGGCTCGCAGCTTCTTCCTCCCGCTCGCCGCCGGATTGATCATCTCGGCCTGTTCCGAACGCGTCGCCCGAAATCCCCCGATTGACTTGAGTTGGCATGACACGACAATCTCCGTAGGTGGCGGGGACTCGATTCACGCCGTCCATCGGGGGATTTCCCAGAGCAGAATTCTCGTCTTCATACCCGGGCTCGCCGACACCTGGGAGTCCTACCGTGAGCTTGCCGCCGCCTTGCCGGACTCCTTCGGGATGGTCCTCATCGATGCCCTCGGACACGGGTCCTCTACCAAGCGCCCTGGCAGCATCAACGCCACCCGACAAGCCGAAGCTGTGCGGGCGCTCCTCGATTCCCTGGCCATTCAGCCGTTCGCTGTAGTCGGCCATTCCTATGGCGGCCTGATCACTCAGCACTACGGGGCCGGCAATCCAGACCTCCCCGCCGCGGTGCTGATGGCCACCATGATGACCATCGGGGGAAAACCAGAGGCCTCGGCCTGGACTGGCATGGCCGCAGTGATGCCCGACACCGTTCCGGACGAGATACTTTCGGGGCAGCGGGAGTCCTTCTTCGGGCCGGTAGCGGATTCGGTAGTCCAGCGTTACATCAGTGCCTCCCGGGCCAGTCCGGGACATGTCTGGAGGGAAGTCATCGCCGAGGTCGCCGGGAAGGACACTCGCCCTTTGCTGGCCGGCTGGAAGCCCCGCACGCTGATCGTACTGGCGGAACATGACAAAGTCCTCGATGGCGCCAGGACGCTTGAATTGGCGGCGGCACTTCCGATGGCAGACACTGTGCGGATTCCCCGTACTTCGCACGCCATGCACTGGGAACGGCCCGACACGGTCGCGGCGGAGCTATTGAAATTCTTGGCGACGGTATCAAACTGATTACGGGATCCGGATCTCCCCTATGCTGAAGGATCGGGCGGGTATCCGGATGGGGGTGAACTCGGCCCTCTATCGCGCCGCGCTGGGGGGGGAGCGGCTCGAGGATGAAGCAGGGCAGGCGGTTACAGTTTCCTTCCGCCCCCTGTTATATTCTCCCGCCCGGGCCAGGTAGCTCAGTTGGTAGAGCACGTGACTGAAAATCACGGTGTCGGGGGTTCAATTCCCTCCCTGGCCATTGCAGTCTTTGGGGCGCCTTGCCGGCGCCCTTTCTTTTGCCCCCCGGTCAACACTGAGGTTGAAATCTCGTGATTACAGAGCGAGCCCGCCTGGGTGGCTGGGCCTGGGTGCTGGCCATCCAGTTCTTCCTGGTGCAGGCGGTGGTCCAGTCCGCCTGGGATACCCCCTTCAGCCTCAGGACCAATTTCATCAGCGATCTTGGCAACACGGCATGCGCGGCCTATCCGCCGGGATCCGACAGCTATGTCTGCTCGCCCTGGCACGCCCTCATGAATGTCTCCTTCCTCGTGCTCGGCGCCAGCAAGGTGTTCGGTTCCATCCTTGCCTGGCCCGTATTCCGCCCCAGCCGCTGGGCGGCGGCTGGCCTGGTGCTCCTGGCAGTTTCGGGAGTCGGGGCGATCATGGTAGGGTTGTTTCCCGAGAACGTGAACGGCACCCTGCACCGAACCGGGGCGGGACTTGACCTGGTTTCCGGGAACCTGGCCATTGTTGTTATCGGCATGGCCCTGTTGCCGGCTGGCCGTGCAGGGGACCTGGCCCTCTACTCGGTGGTTTCCGGCCTGGTTGGTCTTACCGCCCTCGGGCTCTTCGTTTCGGAGCGCTACCTCGGGTTGGGCATCGGCGGTATGGAGCGGCTCGCGGCCTACCCGATCTCTCTCTGGATGATCGTCGCCGGGGCGGCGCTGCTGGCGGGGTGGAGATTAGTACCAGCCGGGGCCAAGTTGTAAATAGTGCCGTGAGTCCTGTTCTTCTCACCCGTACCCGTGGGCGATCATGATCGATGGTATCAAGCGGTTCTTTTCGGAGCGTCTCGCCGGGCCGCCCGCCGGTGCTTCTCCAGCCCCGGCCCCCGAGGCGGTCACGGCGGGTCCGGCCCCGGTCCAGCTGGCCGCCTGCGCGCTGTTGCTCGAGTTGGCGCACGCCGACGGGGAGTTCACGCCTGAGGAGGAGGGGCATATTGAGCGCACTCTGGTCCATCATTTCGGACTGGACGACGCGACCGGCGCCGAACTGATCCGGCTGGCCGACGAAGAGCGGCGCCAGTCGCTGGACCATTTCCAGTTCACTCAGCTGATCGCCCAGTCCTACGACCTGGGGCAGAAGATGGTGCTGGCTGAGGTGATGTGGGGGGTGATCCTGGCGGACGGAAAACTGAGCGATCACGAAACTCACCTGGTCCGGAAGATGGCGAGCCTGATGCAACTGGAACCGGCATACTTGTCGCAGGCGCGGCGGCAGGCGGCCGGCGAGGCCTGATTGCGCATCGTGGGCGGTCGGTTCGCCGGGCGGGACCTGGCCTCGCCCAATGATTTCCGGGTGCGGCCCACGGCGGAGCGGGTACGGGCCGCGATGCTCGATGCCCTGGCCTCCGACCTGGCCGGCGCCCGGGTGCTGGATCTCTTTGCGGGGACCGGCGCCCTGGGCCTCGAAGCTATCTCCCGAGGCGCCGAAAGCGCCGACTTCGTGGAGTTCCGTCCCGCCAGCCTCCATGCGCTCAAGGCCAACGTAGCGGCGCTCAAACTCCGGGACCGCACCCGGATCTTCAAGAAAGACGCGATCCCCTTTGCCGGTGCGCTGGAGGCCGGGCGTTACGAGCTGGCTTTTGCTGACCCGCCCTACGGGTCCCGCCTGCTGGACCGGACCATCGAGATCTGGCGGCGGCAGGACTTCTCCCCCATACTCGCGGTTGAACATGCCCGGGACCACGCCCTCCCGGGTGGCGCCCTCCGCAAGAATTTTGAAGAGTCGGCCTTTACCATTTACCGCGCGGCGCGGGGAAGTCCGCGCCGCAGACCCTGAGACCGGAGGATCCATGACCACACTCAGCCGATCCACGCTGGCCGCGTCCGCGGCCCTCGTCCTGGCCCTCACGCTCCCGGAAACGGCCCACGGCCAGGACCGTCCCGCCAAGCGTCCCCCGGCGGAAGCACCAGCCGACTCGATGCAGGTGTCCATGGACGCCATGATGCCCATGATGGGACAGATGATGATGGCAATGATGAATGCCATGCTGGACGTTGCGGCCCAGCCGGAGACGGCCGAGAAGATGGCCACCTTCAGCAAGAACTACTTCGATGCGCTGATGCGCAAAGGATTCACCCGGGACGAGTCGCTCCGGATCGTGATGGCGGCCAGGCTACCGTCGATGCCGGGGCAGAACTGAAAGTGCAGAGAACAGAGTGCAGAGTGCAGAGTGCAGAGTGCAGAGTCCAGAGTGCAGAGCTTGCTACTGGTTCCTGAGGCGTTCTCTTGCCTCGACCGTGCGGGGGTGTGTTTCCCCCAGTTGACTCCGCAGGCCTTCGTAGCCTGAACGGAGCCGGGTCGCCGCTTCTTCCGGGCGATTGCGCCGGGCCAGCACTTCGCCGAGCAGGCTCTCCACCTGGGCCACGGCCCAGTGACTCTCTCCGAACGTCGTGCGCCGCACCGCGAGGGCATCGCGCAGGGTGAGTTCGGCCAGCGCCAGGGCACCGGCGTTCAGCTGGCACTGCCCGTGTTGGAGGAGAATCACGCCGAGGGTGGGATCTCCTTCGGCCAGTTCCTTTCCCCGGAGTGCCAGCATCTCCCCCAGGTGCGGCTGTGCCGCGGCACAGCGCCCGCTCTCCACCAGGGCCGCCGTGATCATGCGCCGGGAACTCAGGGTCGCAGGATTGTAGGGTCCCAGTTCCCGGGTGTAGATCTCCACCGACCGCGCTGCCGCCTGTTCCGCCTCCCCGTATTTCCGATTGAGCACCAGGGTGCCCGCCAGCGGCTGCAAAGCCGCAGCCACCCGGATGCTTTCCCGCCCGCTCGACGCTTCGAACAGCGCCACCGCTTCCCGCAGCACCGGCTCTGCCTCGGCGTAACGGCCCAGCTGGGCCAGCGCGGTGCCCCGGTTGGCCCGGGTGATGCCCCTCAGTTCGACGTCGTCCGGGCGCAGGCGATCGAGCGCGCCCGCCACGGTGTCGTAGAGGGCGGCACCTTCGACGAGTCTGCCCTGGGCCAGCATCGCCTCGGCGACGTTGCTCCATCCCTGCCAGATATCGGCCGAATCGGGCCGGGCCAGCCTTCCCATCATGGCGAGCGAAACCCGGTAGAGCGATTCCGCCCGGCCGGCATCACCCACCTGGGCCTCGATGTCCGCCAGGTCGTACAGCGCGTCGGCCTGGGCCTGAGAGGGAGCGCCGGCGTCGATCTCCCGCTGCAGGCGATAGGCATCCTCGAGGAGCGGGCGCGCCTGGTCATAGAGAAACATGTCGTTGAGCGTGGAGCCCAGGGTCAGCTTGAGCGATGCGCGGAGATCGGGGTCGGCAGGAAAGGCGGTTCCGGCCTTCGCGATCGCCGAATCGATCGCCTCCATTACCGAGACGGAACGTCCCATCCGCTGGGGCCGGGCCGATGACAACACCTCCTGGAAGAACGCGGTGACCTGCCGGGTGCGCTCCGCCTCCCGCAGGGCGTTGTCGCGTTCCCCGCGGGCGGTTCTGGCCTGGCCTACACTCACCGCGGTCGCGGTGACGAGGGCGGCGAGGGCAACGATCGCCGCGATCACCGCCGCCTTGTGGCGCCGCACCAGCTTGCCCAGCCGGTAGCCCAGCGCACCGGCCCGGGCCGTCACCGGGTCGCCGGCCAGGTAACGGCCCAGGTCATCGGCCACGGCCTGGGCCGATCGGTAGCGCTGGTCCGGCTCGGGCCGCATCGCCTTGAGCACGATACTGTCCAGGTCGCCCTGAAGCTCGGCTCTCCGGGCGCGGTCCGTCACTCCGCGGCTTGGGGGCTGGGGCTGTTGGTCCAGGATCCCGATATCGGGGGCCTCGGGACCGTAGGGGCGCCGCCCGGCCAGCAGTTCATACAGGATCACACCCAGCGAGTAGATGTCGGTGGCGGTGGTGACCGGCTGGCCGTGGCGCTGTTCCGGACTGGCATAGACGGCGGTCATCGGCAGGGCGCCGGTCTCGGTCAGCGCGTCGCCCGACTGGGTGGGATCGAGAAGCTTGGCGATGCCGAAGTCGAGCAGCTTCACGCTGCCATCGGCGCTCACCAGGATGTTCCGGGGTTTGAGGTCGCGGTGAATCACGAGGTGCTCGTGCGCGTACTGCACTGCCGCGCAGACCTGGCGGAAGAGCTGGACGCGCTGGGCAGCGCCGGCCTGGCGGGCCTCGCACCAGCGGTCCAGCGGCTCGCCCTCCACGAACTCCATCACGAAGAACGGCTGGCCCGCCGGGGTGACTCCCCCGTCGAGGAAGGTGGCGATGTTGCGGTGTTCCAGGCGGGCCAGGATCTGGCGCTCGTGGCGGAACCGCTGCAGCAGGGCCGCCGAGGCCCGGCCTGGCGCCACGGTCTTGAGGGCGACCCGCTTTTCAAACTGGTCGTCCACCCGGTGCGCTTCGTACACGGTACCCATCCCGCCGTGGCCGACCTCACGAATGATGCGCCAGGGCCCGACCTGATGGCCCGGGGCGGGCGCTTCGTCGTCCAGTCCCACCAGCTCGGCGGCCGAGACCTCGAAACGGCCACCGACGCTATCGGCCGCCGCGAGGAGTCCGTGGAGCTCGCCATGCAGGGCAGGCTCCATCGCGGACAATACCTGGAGCCGGCGCTCCCGGTCGGGGAGCGGCAGCGCCTGCATCTCATCGAACAGGGCGCGGAGTCTCGCCCATTCAACGGCGTCCAAGGTCATGGGTTTGGGCGTTGGAGTGGTGGTGCTAGGACGACAGTTCCCGCTGTAACCAGGCCCGCGCAAAGGCCCAGTCTCGCTTGGCGGTCGCCGGCGATATCTCCAGCAGGCCGGCGGCCTCCTCAATGGAGAACCCGGCGAAGTAGCGCAACTCGACCAGGCGGGCCTGCCGCTCCTCGAAACTGGCCAGGCGCTCCAGGGCTTCGTGGACCGCGAGGACCTCCGCCGATCCTTCTTCACCCAGTTCCATGGCGTTGGAATCAAGCGTGACCTGGTGGGTCCGCCCCCGCTTGGCCGCGGAGCGGCGGCGGGCATGGTCCACCAGGATCCGGCGCATCGCCTGGGCGGCGATCCCGAAAAAGTGGGACCGGCCCTGCCAGGACACACTCCGCTGGTCCACCAACCGAAAGAAGGCCTCGTGGACCAGGGCGGTCGGGCCGAGGGAGTGTTCCCCCCGCTCCCGCCGAAGCTGGCTCGCTGCCAGGCCCCGGAGCTCCTCGTAAACCAGTGGCATCAGCCGCTCCATCGCCTTCGGCTGGCCGAGGCTCAGCTGGGCGAGAAGGCGAGTGACATCGGAGGGGGAGGATTCCACGAGGTCCTGGGCAGGGGACTGCCCATTCTGCCCCTTCCCCCCTACACGCGCAAGGCGGACGGTCCATGGGTCAGTGAGTCCAGGGAGCTGGATGAGCCGTTTCGCCGGCTGCCTGCGCGTGGGAGAGTAGAGCGGCTGGTAGCCGGCCGCCTCTTGGTCCCTGCACGGAGGTCTCCCATGCTGAAATCCCTGGCGGCGGTTCTTTTCCTGGGTTCGGTCCTGGCCTGTGGTGGCGGCGGTGATGGTGGGGGTGGTGGGCAGGTTATCCAGGTCGGCAATAACCTGGACTTTGTTCCGACCAGTGGGGTCGCCTGCCAGGACGGGTATCCGGTCCAGATCAACCCCAGCTTTCCCCAGCCGTTCACCATGCAGGGCGCCCAGTCCTGTATGCTGATCACCTTCTTTCCTGGAGCCCACCCTGCTGCCGCCGGTACGGTGGTGGCGGCCAATATCCGGATTGGGCCGGTGACGGGCCCGATGCGGTTCGTGAAGGCCCGGATTCTCTACTCGCATCCCTCCGGCCAGGCCTGCTGCTCGGTCCAGCAGTATGGCCCCGTCTTCACCCCGCCGGCCAACGCCATATCGACCGTCAACCTCGGGTTCGTCATGACCGAGGAGAGTGTGCCGGCGCCGGGGGACAACCGCATCGTGGCCAACGACCTGGTGGCGCTGGAGGTGTTGGCCCCGGATGTGCCCATCCCGGGCGTGTGGACCAACAACGGCGGGTCGGATTTGCTGCTTCCCAACTATGCCTACTTTCCGTCCTTCACCACCCGCGGCCTCAATGCTCCGACCCAGAACCTCCGGTCCGATGGGAGCTACAGCGGCTTTCTCCCCGCATTCAACCTCAACTACCGGGTAGCGGGACAGAGCGCTCCCCTCACCGGACCGGAAGAGTGAGCGCGCCCTCCGGCCGCGCCTGGCTCCGGCCCCGCAACGTCGCCCTGGGCCTGCTGGCTATGGGCGTGGTCTCCTATGCCATGGACCACAATGACACCGGTGCTTCCCCGATCTTCCAGCAGGGTGACCAGGGTTTCCCAGCCGACGAGGCTCCCATCGTGAGCGGCAACCCGGCCCGCCACCAGGATCCCAGGGGGTTTGAACTGGACCGGCCCGAGCGCTGGGAGATCGAGGCTCTCAGCCTCGGCGAAATCAGCGTGAGGGCGCCCGGCGGCGAGACCGGCGTTCTCATTCGCGCCCGAGCGGTGCAGGGGGACCTCTCCCGCTGGCTAGCCGAGGCGTACCCTGCCACTGAGCGGACGCTGGCCGGGGGGACGCTGGTCGAGGGCCGCGCTCAGGGAGGCGACGTTGCGCGCGCCACCTACCGGGTGCGGGCAGGCAACAGGCTGGCCACCGCCGTGGCCGTGCGTCGCGGTGGCGTGGCGACCATCTTCGTGGCGTATGCGCCGGCGGATCGTTACCCGGAGGAACTGCCCCGGCTGACCAGTATCCTGGAGAGCTTCAGATTCACCAACCGAGGCGATCGCCCGGTTGCCCGTCCCGCGGCGCGCTTCGTTCGCTGGGTCGAACCGCATGAGCAGGCGTTCTCGATGGAGATCCCGGAAGGATGGCGGCCGGAGGGCGGGCTGCTTCGCCGGGCGGACGGTGTTCGGGTGGCCGCGCAGATGACCTCGCCGGACGGGGCGGCATTCATGTTTTTCGGCGATGGGTCGGTGCCTTCCTATTTCGTGTACCCCAGCCAGGTGGCGCTTTCGCTCGGCAGCCGGGAAGGCTACCCGACCGGGCCCAACGGTCCGATCATGCTGCGCTTCCTGGAGGCGGAGGTGATGGGGCGGCGCATCCTGGAGCAGCGATTCGGCTCGGTAGAGGTGGTGACCGCGCATCAGCGGCCCGACCTGATCGAAACATTGCGGAGGAACCCCGCGCTGCAGGGCGGCCCGTCCCAGTTGAGCGCGGCCGAACTCGAGTTCCGGCTTGCCGATGGACGGCTCGGGATCCTTGCGCTCAGCACCCAGGGGCAGCCGGTTCAGGATCTCGGCGGAACCTGGCGGGTTGACCATATCCACGGGTTTGTGGCTCCGCCCGAACGGGCCGGCGAGACCGGCATGGCTCTGGCCCGGGCTGTCGGCACCTCCCGCGAGAGCCCGGCCTGGCGGGTCGGAGAAGCCGCGCACCAGGGCCGGATGTCCGCCCAGTACCAGGAGTACGTGGCCTATTCCTCCAATCTCCAGCGGCAGACGCTGGAAGCGCGCTGGGCCTCTGACGTGGCCCGGCAGGCGGGACGGCGCGACATCCTTGGGGGGACGGTCCGGCTGCAGGATCCCGTAAGTGGCGAACGGTTCGAGACCGGGGGGCAGGACCGATACTACTACCGCGTCATGGACGGCCGGGGGAACACCGGGATCGGAACCGACACGGACTTCAGTCCGGCACCGGAACTCGACCTGCGCCGAATGCTGCAAGTGGGGGTGGACGTGCCGTAGATCGGCGGCAGGCAGATATCTTTCCGCTCATGGCGCTATCCCCGGGCGCTCGCGGCGTCGAGCGGACCTATCTCCTTCTCACCTTGCTCTCCACCGGGGCGTCCTCACTTATCTGGGGTATCAACACACTTTTCCTGCTGGATGCCGGGCTCAACAACACGGCCGCCTTTACCGTCAACGCGTTCTTTACCGCGGGGCAGGTCATCTTCGAAGTGCCGACCGGCGTCCTGGCCGATACGTGGGGCCGCCGCCGGTCCTACCTGCTGGGTGCCGCCACACTCCTGGTCTCGACGCTTCTGTACCTCCTCATGTGGCGATTGCGGGCTCCGCTCGCCGGTTGGGCAGTCGCGTCCATCCTGATCGGCCTCGGGTTCACCTTTTTTTCGGGTGCGACCGAGGCCTGGCTGGTGGACGCTCTCCATTTCACCGGCTATACCGGCAGCCTGGAAAAAGTCTTTGCCCGGGGGCAAATCGTCACCGGCGCCGCCATGCTGGCCGGGTCCGTGGGGGGAGGTTTTCTCGCCCAGGTCACCAGCCTTGCAGTGCCCTACCTGGTGCGGGCCGGCCTTCTTGGACTCACCCTGGCCGCCGCATTCTTCCTGATGCACGACCTGGGATTCTCCCCCTCCCGGAGCCGGGGTACCGGTGTCGAGATCCGCCGGGTGCTTGAGGCTTCTCTCGAGCATGGATGGCGCCGTCCGCCGGTGCGCTGGATGATGCTGAGCGCTCCATTCACCATGGGCGTCCTGGTCTACGCCTTCTACGCATTGCAGCCGTACCTGCTGGAACTCTACGGCGATCCCAGCGCTTATGGCATCGCAGGTCTGGCGGCGGCCATTATTGCGGGCACCGGGATCCTGGGCGGGATCCTGGTCCCCCATGTACGCCGGTTGTTTGCCCGGCGCACCGATGCCCTGGTCACCCTGACCCTGCTGAGCATCGGCAGCCTCGCCGTGCTGGGGCTGCGGCCCGGCTTCTGGGTGGCCCTGGGGATCCTGGTAGTCTGGGGAATGGCCTTTGCCGCAAGCACCCCGATTCGGCAGGCTTACCTGAACGGGGTCATTCCATCGGCGCAGCGGGCCACTGTCCTCTCGTTCGACAACCTGATGGGATCCGCCGGAGGCGTCGTGGCGCAGCCGGGCCTCGGGCGCATCGCGGACTGGCGCGGATACCCCGCGTCCTACCTGGTTGCAGCCGCCATCCAGCTGGCCGCCATCCCGTTCCTCCTGAGGGCCCGCCGCGCGGATTCCCCCTCCGATCCGATTGAGCCGGAGGTTACCCGGCCCCATTAACTTTCGGCCATGCCGACCAATCCGGATCCCATCGCCCTGGAGGAGGACACCTCCTTTCCCGAGCGCCTCCAGGCCGCCATCGCTCTGCTGGAAGCGGTGGTGGCCGACCGCGGCCTGCTGGCCAGAGTGGCTGCGGAAGACCGCCAGCGGCTGCTCCGCGCCGCGGGGCACGTCTATCATCCCGATCACGTCGCCCGGCGGCGGCTGGTCAAGGAGACCGTGCGCCGGCGGAAAGACGCCAAGGCACGGCAGGACGACGGCGCCTTGCACCAGACCGGGATCCGGAGGCTCCGCCGGCAGGATGTCTTCACGACGCCCAATGTCTATCCTCCCGCCGACTTTCAGCAGGAAGACGTCGAGGAGCCCGGGTTCCGCGAGGCGGTGGAGCCGCAGCACTGCTACATCTGCAAACAGGACTATTCCGCGATCCATCATTTCTACGACCAGCTCTGTCCTGCCTGCGCCGAGTTCAACTATGCCAAGCGCGCGGAGCTGGCCGACCTGCGCGGCCGGGTCGCGCTCCTGACCGGGGGGCGGGTCAAGATCGGATACCAGGCCGGGATCAAGCTGCTGCGGTCCGGTGCCCGGCTCATCGTCACCACCCGCTTTCCCCGCGATTCGGCGATGCGCTACGCGGCCGAGCCCGATTTCCAGGAGTGGGGGCACCGGCTCCGGATCTTCGGACTGGATCTCCGGCATACGCCGAGCGTGGAGGCCTTCTGCCGGGAGATCCTGACCTCGGAGGACCGTCTCGATTTCATCGTTAACAACGCCTGCCAGACCGTGCGGCGGCCGCCGGCGTTCTACCAGCATATGATGGAGCGGGAATCCACGGCCCTGGCGGACCTCCCGGAACGGCAGCATGCGCTTCTGGGGACCATCATGGGCTCCCCGGAAGCGCCGATACTGCCCGCCCTGGTGGACCCGGTTGCCCTGGGGATGACCCATTCGGCCCGGCTGTCTCAGGTGCCGCTGCTCCCGGGGGAAGAGGTGGTCGAGCGCGCGCTCTTTCCCGAGGGCCGGCTGGACCAGGATCTCCAGCAGGTGGACCTCCGGGGCCGGAACTCCTGGCGACTGCTGATGGACGAGGTCTCCTCTGTGGAACTGCTCGAAGTGCAGCTGGTCAACGCCATCGCGCCGTTCATCATCAATGCCCGGCTCAAACCGCTCCTGCTCCGGACCCCCGAGCGGGACAAACACATCGTCAACGTCTCCGCGGTCGAGGGCCAGTTCTACCGCCACCTCAAGACCACGCGGCATCCCCATACCAACATGGCCAAGGCGGCGCTCAACATGATGACCCGCACGTCGGCCACCGATTACTACCAGCACGGCATCCACATGAACAGCGTGGATACCGGGTGGGTCACCGACGAGGATCCGGCGGCGATCGCGGCCCGGAAAACGGCGGACCACCGCTTCCATCCGCCCCTGGACATCGTGGACGGAGCGGCACGAATTGTGGACCCGATCATCGCGGGGATCAATTCAGGCCGGCACGTATGGGGACAGTTCCTGAAGGACTATCAGCCCACAGACTGGTAACCCGGGAGGGATGGTGCGGACGATCCTGATTGCGCTCATCACTGGAGTGGCGGGGGCATTGCTGGCGCTGCTCGGCGGAGACCTGGCGACCCGGGCGCACCGGGTCTCGGATTTCGAGGGCGGCCGGGGCATGCTCCTGGTCTTCGTCATCGTTCCGGCCGGGTTCCTGGTCGCCGGGGGTCTCGGGTTCCTGGTGGCACGCAAGATGGCCGACCCGGGACTGGCCGGATTTGCCCGGGCCCAGGGCGTAGCACTGTTGGGGGCGGCCCTGGTGGCGGCCGCCGTGTTCGGGCTCGCCTACCTGAAAGCGCCTCGGGCACCCTCCCTGGACGGCCAGTATCTCAACCTGGAGTTTGAAGTACGGATGCCGGAAGGCCGAGTGGCACCTGATTCCACCGACGGCTTTACCGTGCTCATGACATCTCGCGGGTCCGGCGACGACCGCCGCAATGCTGACCTTAAAGTGGATTCCATCTACACCAGCGACGGGCGGGTCGTCATACCAGCTGCCGCTTTCCTGCGAACCACGACAACGCAGCGTTCCCTGGTCGTCAATGACCTGGAAGGGAAGTACTACTGGTTCGACCTGCCTCTACGGGCCCGGCCCAGGGCCGAAGATGAACAGTGGACGGACTGGTGGCCCGCGCCGGGACAGTCGGCCACAGCCGATATCAACGGCAACGGGGGGTTTCAGATACGATACCGCGTTCAACGCATTCCCACTGAGGGAGCGAATCAGTGACCCATCCATTCAAGCCGGGCGGTTATCCCTCGGTCTCGCCTTACCTGGTCACCCGCGACGCCCGGGGTGTCATCGAGTTCCTCGTCAACGGACTGGACGGCATACCGCTCCGGCGATACGACATGCCCGACGGAACCGTCATGCATGCCGAGGTCCGGATTGACGATTCGGTGATCATGCTGGGAGAGGCGGGGGGCGAATGGCCAGCGGTGCTGTCAAACGTCCACGTGTACGTGCCGGACGTGGATGCGGCCTACCAACGCGCCCTGGCGGCCGGGGGGATCCCGGTGCAGGAGCCGGTCCGAAAAGACGATCCGGATCGCCGTGGCGGGGTCAAGGACCCGGGAGGCAATACCTGGTGGATCGCAACGCAAGTGGGCGAATAGTATCAAGGGAGGCACCTCGTCCTCCCATTCCATCCGCCCTTATTTCGTGTATTCGTGATTTTGTGGACCGACCCTTAAAAACCCAGAGTCAGCCCCAGGTTCAGCGCCCAGTTGTGAGTCGTTTGCGTGTTGACATCGATACCGACCACATCTCCAGGCTCGAACTTGCCAATGTAGTCCTTGGCGAGAATCCGCAGTCCCAGGTTCCGGGCCAGTGGTAAATCCGCGCCGGCGCCGATGTTATACGCCAGGTTGGCGGCGCTGAACTGGAGAGGCCCCAAGTCAAAGGAGTACCGCATTCCTCCAATGCCGGCCTGCAGGAACGGCGTGATCTGTTGCGGGGTGCGCCCCGGGAGGCTCAGTTGAACGCCACCGTCATACATCAACACCGAGCCCTCGCCCACCGAAACCCCTCCCAGGACGGGAATTCCCGCTTCCAGGCCGGGCCGGGAATATGCGAGGTTGCCGTAGAAGCCGATGTTCGCCGTCACCGGGATACCCAGTTGGGCGCCATAAGCCATACCGGTGCCATTGCTGATCCCGCTGCCGAGGGGGCCGGATACCAGGTTGCCGAATCCCATGTATCCGGCGTAGGGGGTGATCTGGATGGATTGCCGCGGTTGCTGCGCCTGGAGGGGACCGGCAAGTACGAGGATGGCCGCCCACCCCGCAAGTTGCATGAGTTTCATTGTAGGAGTCCTTACTGAATGTCGTGGCCGGAACTGAGTTTCGGTGATAATGGGCAGACTTGGTGCCACGTCGCCCAGTGACCTGGGCGTGTCGTTTGCGGGCGTCAGGCTGTCACCGCCTACTCTGGTTGTCCGCTGGGCGAGACAGTCGGTAGCCCGGAGAGGTCAAAATTCTTGAGCGGAGGTCCGATGTTGCAGAGAATCGCTTTGCTCGGCTGCGTCCTGGGGGCGCTCGGGCTGGCTACGCCAGCCGCTGCCCAGGAGAACGACCTCCCCCTGGCGCCGGATAGCTTGGCCCGGGCGGGCAATGCCGTCGTCCTGCTGCTTCCCCCCGCTGGCGGCTACGAGATCAATCACCAGGCCGTCCCCCTTCCCGACCTCGGCCAGCAGTTCCGGGCGATCTACGATAACCGGCCCATCAAGGTCCTCCTGGTGGCGTGGGGTGCCGGACGGCCGATGCGTGAGGTGGACACTGTCGTGCTGCTGGCCCGGGAACAGGGAGTCACGGTGTTCCAGGTTCCCTGGGGGCCGTGACCTGCCGCTAAGGCCCTTCGGGGGGCCCAGGAGAATCGCTCCGGACGTTCTCGCGAGGGTCAGCGGCGGGTGTCGGTGGCCTGGAGGCGGACGAGTTCCCGCCGAATCCGGTCCGCTTCGGGGCGAAGCGAGGGTTCGGGGTCAGCTCGGAGCGAGAGGTAATGCCGGTATGCCGCGATGGCCCGGCCTCGGTGTCCGGCCAGCGCCGCGAGGCGGCCTTCTTCCCGAAGCTGGGTAGCGAGGTAGACCTGGTCGGTGTTCCACCATACCGCGCGGCGCCGGGCGGCAATGAACGCTTTCTCGTTTTCGCCCAGGGATTCAAAAATCAGGGCCGCTACGATGCCGGCCATTGCCGTGCGTCCGCTGTGGGCCGCGCGGTAGTCGGTCGCCGCGAGGAGGGAATCGAGCCGGATGACCTTCTGCCGGGTATCCGGCCGGCCAAGCAGGTGGGCGTGCATGGCCTCGACGAGGGCGATCTCGGACTGGGATTCTACGGTGGCGCCTCCGCTGGCACGCTCGATGGCGCGCAGCCGTTCCAGCACCTGGCGGGTATGGCTGGTGTCACCCTGGGAAAGCCGCCAGGGTTCGAGAATCCGGACGACGGCGCGCTGGCGTTGCCGGCCCGCATCGTCTCCGGGGAGCGGTAGGCGTTCGATGGGGACGAGCTTGGCCGCCGCCGCCCGGGCGGCCGCCGTGTCTCCGTCGGCCATCATGGCGTCCCGCACCATGGCAATACGTGCATTGTGGTCGTCGGGCCCTTGCTCCAGGTAGGCCAGCGCGGACCTGGGCCGGCCCCGAAGCAAGGCGACCGTCCGGGCCATGCCGTAAAGGTTCTGCCGGTCTTCCGTGCGAGGGGTCTTCAGGATCAGGGCCTGCAACACGTACCAGGCATCCTCTATTCCGGTTCCATCGAACACCGCGTGATGCATGAACTGGTAGAGCAGCTGGTCCTGCCCAGGGGTCACCGAGTCCCGGAAACCCAATGCGGTGGCCGTATCCCCCTCGTGCCGGGCGCGATACCAGCGGTAAGGAACCAGCCAGCCCTGAGTTATGCTGTCGGGCATCGTCGCGGAGACCCGGAGGAGACGGTGCTCCAGGGCGGTATCGCCTTGCTGCACCGCGAGGAGCAGGATGTGACTGAACGCCACCGCGTTGGTCGAGTCGAGGTCCAGCGAACGCCGGAACGCATCGAGCGAGCTGGGTGGCGGATCGAGGTATCCCAGGATCGTTCCGAAGTGAAAGATGTCGTCGGCGTACATCTCCCAGGCATCCGACTGGGCGTTGGCGATGCTGCGGTAACGCCGCCGGGCTTCGAACTGCTCCGCGGTCGAAGCCTGGGCGGGATACCGCCCGCCGGTCAGCGCGTCCAGCAGGGCCCGGTCCTGGACGCTCAGCCGGTCGCGTCCCTCGTAGGCGGTTTTGAGTCCCCGGTCTGAGGCGGCATTGTCCCCGTACCAGGAGGCGGCGATCCGGAGGCCGAGACCGGCGAGCGCAAATGTGGAGTCGTGGTCGAGGGCCCGGTTGAAGTCTTTCGCTGCCGCGGCGGCCTGTCCCTGGCGGAGCTTTGCTTTGCCGTCGAGGTATGCCCGCAGGGCGGGGAGCGAGGTACTGGTCAGCCGGCCCAGCCGCTCTTCACCCTCGCCGGAGACCGTGGCCAGGAGCCGCCCCGCGACCTGGTCCACCAACTGGGCCAGGCTGTCGGGCGGGCCTTCCACGCTGAGACGGGCGAGCTGCCTGCCCCCGGGGACGCCCAGCAGAGATACGGTCAGGGTCAGGCGCGACGGCGTCCCGACCACGTCTCCCAGCAGCAGCCGGCCGGCGGAAAGCCGTCCGGCGATTTGCAGCGAGGTCTCCGGCGGAAGGTCCTCCGTGGCAGACCCACCCACCCGTTGCCATTCCGCGAGGAGCACCCGGGGTTCGGTGGTACGGAGGCCTCCTTCGCCGGTCAGCTTTGCCGACAGGAGATCGAGCATCCCGTCCCGGAGATAGTGCAGGGAGGCATCGGCCGACGCGATGCGGAAAGGAGCCACCGCCACCAGCCTGTCATCCAGGGAAGTGCCGGGAGTGGACAAAGCGCGCCACGCTCCGTACCCGCCCGCGATCAGCGCCAGACCGGCGAGAGAACCGATCAGGTAGCGGCGGACCCGCCGGCCGACGGGGGCCCGAGACCGCACCTCGACCGTCGGGTGACTCCCCGACGTCTCTACCCCGTCCAGCGCCTCCAGCAGGGCCCCGGCGGTAGGGGGACGATCACCCGGGTTTTTGGCCAGGCACCGCATGATCAGGGCCGCCAGCGGCGGGGGTATGGCAGGGAGCCGGTCCCCGAGGGGCTGAGGTGGTTCCGCCATGTGCGCGGTGAGCAACGCCTGGGGAGACCGGCCATGAAAGGGCGGTGTTCCCGCGACCAGTTCGTAGGCTACCACACCAAAGGCATATATGTCCGCGCGGTGGTCGGTGTCCGGGTCGGCGGCGGCCTGCTCGGGAGCCATGTAGGCGGGGGTACCGAGCGAAGTACCCCCCTGCGTCAGGGTAGTCCCGGACATTACCCTGGAAGTCGACAGGGCCTTGGCAATGCCGAAATCGGTGACCGCCGCGGAGCCACCGGAAATGAGGACGTTCTCCGGCTTGATATCGCGATGAACGATCCCGAAGCCGTGGGCATGGGCCAGGGCCTTGGCCACGTCCCTCAGGATGCCGAGGGTTTCCGGAAGGGGCAGCCCGCGAGATCCGTCCAGCCGCTGGCGCAGTGACTGGCCGGCCACGAACGGCATGATGAAATAGGGCAAGCCGTCCACCTCACCGGCGGCGAGGACCGGGACGATATGCGGATGCTGGAGCTGGACGGCGAGGAGGATTTCCCGGCGGAACCGCTCGCCGTTGACCCCGGAGGCGAGTTCGGGGGACATCACCTTCACCACAACCAGCCGGCCCAGAGACATGTCGCGGGCCAGGAAGACGCGGGACATGCCCCCGCCACCCAACTCCCGCTCGATGGTATAGGCGGCGTTCAGGGTCGCTTGGAGCTGGCGCTGGAGGGGATCGTTCACGGCTCAAGCTTTCGGTCCTCGGGAGTGATCACAATATTGCGTCCCAGTGTCCGGTGGAACAGAGTGACCCTGCATCGATTCTGTTTTCGTGCCAAGAATCCAACGAATCCAAAGCCAGGTGTCTACCTCAAACTCATTGTGCATCAATAAGTTAGTCTTATTTAACTAACTCGTTAGATATATTGAATCACCGCTATTGAAATATTTAACATGATTGTTAATATCCATCATGCCGCTTCCCCGAGTCTTTGCCGCCATCGCCGACCCGGTTCGCCGGGCAATTCTCGAGCGCCTCAACGCCGGCGGCGCCACCGCGGGGGAAATTGCGGCCCAGTTCGAGGTCTCCTGGCCCGCGATCTCGCGGCATCTTCGCCTGCTTCGTGAGGCGGGCCTGGTGTGGGAGACCCGCGACGGGCGCACTCGGTTTTACGAGGTGAACCGGGCGGGCGTTTCCGCCGCCTCGGACTGGCTGGCCCAGTTCAGATCTGCCCCAGGCCGACCCCAAACCGGCAGCCCGATCACCAGCGCGGTAGGAAGGGAGTACTCCTCCTGAGCGGCCCGGCGGGGGGCCGGTACGATGTCCTGGTAGCGGGGTTGGGTGCCATGGGAAGCGCCAGCCTCTACCACCTGGCCCGGCGCGGCGCCCAGGTGCTTGGATGTGATCAATACTCTCCGCCCCACCAGTTGGGGTCGTCCCATGGTCGGAGCCGGATTATCCGGGAAGCCTACTTCGAGCACCCGCTCTATGTGCCCCTGGTGCGGCGGGCCTTCGAATCCTGGAAGGACCTTGAGCAGGATAGCGGCCAGCTGATCTACCGCCAGACCGGAGGCCTCATGCTGGGCCGCCCCGACGGCCCCCTGGTTTCGGGATCGCTCGACAGCGCGATCACGCACGGGATCGACCACGAGGTCCTTGCCCCAGAGGAAGTCCGCCGCCGGTTTCCAGGGTTCACCCCGCCGGAGGATTTCGTGGGCGTCTGGGAAGAGCGCGCCGGGATTCTTCGTCCCGAGGTCGCCATCGAGGCCCACCTCCGGGGGGCGCTCCGGGCCGGGGGTACGATTCTCCGGGAGACCGAGGTGCTGACCTGGGAAGCCGGGGAAGGGGGTGTACGGGTGGAGACCCGGGGTGGGACCATTCATGCCGGTACTCTGGTGCTGGCTGCGGGGCCGTGGATCGGCTCCCTGCTGCCGGGACGCCGATGGTTTACCGTGGAGCGCCAGGTGTTCCACTGGTTTGCGTCCCCCCAGGACGCGAGCCGATGGCCGGTTGCGCTCTGGGAGCACCGGCTGGGAGGGCTGTTCGTCACCCTGCCGGAGGCGGGGCACCGGCTCAAGGCCGACATACACCACGAGGGTGAGGTGGTGTCTCCGGACACGGTGGACCGGGAGCCGTCGCCTGCTGATCTGGGGAAGATCCGGGCCCTGCTTGGGCGTCACCAGCCGGGAGGCAACGGGCGGCTGCTGGAAGCCTCGGTGTGCCTGTACACCAACTCCGCCGACGGCCACTTTATCTTCGACTGGCACCCGGAGCACCGCAACGTGCTGATCGTGAGCCCCTGTTCGGGTCATGGCTTCAAGTTCGCCAGCGTCATTGGTGAGATCGTAGCTGATCTCGTCATCACGGGGCGCGCCGCCTTCGATTTGTCACCCTTCTCGGCGGGCAGGTTCAGATGAGTGACTCCCTCCTGATGCTTTCGCGGAGTGAGGTCAGCGGGCTTCTCAGCGCCGCCGATTGCATCGCGGTAGTCGAATCGGCGTTTCGAGCCCAGGCGCGGGGGGAAATTCCGGAGCCGGGTGCCCTCGGGTTCCCGGCCCTGGAGGGCGGGTTCCACGTCAAGGCGGCAGCGACGGGCCAGTACTTTGTTGCCAAGATCAACGCCAATTTTCCGGCCAACCCGGCTCGACGCTCCCTCCCCACCATCCAGGGGGTGATTGCGCTGTTCGATGGGGAGCGGGGGACTCCCCTTGCAATCATGGATTCTATCGAGATCACGGCGCAGCGAACGGCGGCGGCGACGGCCGTAGCCGTGAAGTACCTGGCACGATCCGATGCCGGAATCGCCGCCATCATCGGGTGCGGCACCCAGGCCCGCTACCAGCTGGAAGCCGTCAACCTCGCCCGCCCCCTGCGCGAGGCGCTGGCCGTGGACTCGGACGGCCAGCGGGCGGAGAAATTTGCCGCCGTGATGACGGCGCAGATGGGGATCACGGTGACCCCAGCCGGGTTGTCTCCTGCCCTCGGCCGAGCCGACATCATCGTCACCTGCACTCCCTCCCGCCGGGCCTTCGTGAGCCGGGATGTAGTCAGCGACGGCGTATTCATCGCCGCCGTGGGTGCAGACCATCCGGAGAAGCAGGAAATCGACCCGGGACTGATGGCGGCGGGGATGGTGGTGGTAGATCACCTGAACCAATGCATGGAATTCGGCGACCTCCATCATGCCGTGGCCCTGGGGCTCATGGGCCCGGGGGATGTGCGCGGCACGCTGGGGGAGGTCCTCGAGGGGGTGCGACCCGGCCGGGAATCGGAGCGGGACATCATCATTTTCGACAGCACCGGGACCGCGGTCCAGGATGTCGCGGCAGCGATCCTGGTGTACGAACGCGCGGTAGCCGCCGGCGCCGGGACGAGCGTCTCGGTGGCGGACTGACCCGGCCTAGGGGCCGGCCACCGCGATACACTCGATTTCCACCCGCGCTCCCAGCGCCAGCCCGTTGGTGCCGAATGCGCTCCGAGCCGGCTTATGGCCGGGAAAGAAAGTCGCATACACGACGTTCATACGTGGCCATTCCGCCATGTCCGCCATCATGACCGTGCACTTGGCGATCCGGTCCATAGAAGAGCCCACCCGGGTCAGCACATCCCTGATGTTCTCCATGGTCTGCCGGGTTTCGGCTTCAATCCCCCCGGCGACCAGGCCTCCCGCTGCGTCGGCCGTGGTCCCGATCTGCCCGGAAAGAAAGAGCAGGTTGCCGACCCGCACGGCCGGCGAGAAGGGACGGGTGGGAGGTCCATAGGGAGTGAGCACCTCCATCGCGGAGGCTGGTGCCGGGGCAGGGGCAGGGGCCTCCACGGCGGAGCGGCCACAGGCGGTCACGAGGACCACAGCGAGGGCGAGGAGCTTACGGGTGTCGGGCATAATTTGGTCCAGTGCTGAGGATCGGGCCGAGGCTGGGGTTGTCTACTCGCCGAGCACCGGGTGATACGTCTCATCGGCCTGGGGAGCCAGCCGGGGATTCTCCATCAGGAGCCGGGCACAGGTGTTCCACCGCAGCAGCGATTCGTCGTTGCCCGGAGGGCGGATCTTTTCCGCCTTCTCATACCAATCCATGGCTTCCCGGATCCAGGGGTACACGGCCGTCTCCGAACCGACGCTTCCCTGGGCCAGCTGGGCCTCGCCCCGGCGTTCACAGATGATGCCGGCGTAATAGGTCCGTTGGTACTCACTCTGGAGCCGGGGGAGCACCTCCCGGGCTCGGGTCACTCCCGCCGCGAGCCCGTGGCCGATCTGGTCGGTTATGCAGAGGAGGAGCAGGACCAGGGCCTGCTGGCTGGCCGGCTCTACCTGCAGGATGTCCTGGCAGATGCTTTCCGCCGCCCAGGGCTGGTTGAGCAGGCGGTAGCGTTCCGCCTTCAGCAGCGCCGATGGCAAACTTTCGGGGGTCAATCGCTTGAGCTGGTACATGGCATTTCCAGTCGCTGGGGCTCGTCCAGTCAGGAGGTCCGCGGTTGCTTCCGGAACAGGCGAACCAGCTTTGCGAGCGGGTCGTAGAACTCGTCCACCACCCGCTCTTTGAGCGGAATGATGGCATTGTCGGTAATCGCGATGCTTTCGGGGCACACCGTGGTGCAGCACTTGGTGATATTGCAGTAGCCGATGCCGTGCGCCTGTTTCAGCTCTTCCACCCGGTCTTCGGTGTCCAGCGGGTGCATCTCGAGGGCGGCGGCGTAGACCAGGAACCGGGGTCCGATGAATTCCTCGTGCTTATGGTGGTCCCGGAGCACGTGGCACACGTCCTGGCAGAGAAAGCACTCGATGCACTTCCGGAATTCCTGGACCCGGTCAATGTCCTGCTGGTGTATCCGCCAGGTACCGTCGGGGGCGTCCGGCGCACGCGGCTTGAAGGGCTTGATGCCCTTCTTGACGCGAAAGTTCCAGGACACATCGGTGACCAGGTCCCGGACGAGGGGAAACGCCCGCATCGGCTCGATAGTGACGGGACGATCCCCGGGGAGCTGGTTCATCCGGGTCATGCACATGAGGCGGGGCATGCCGTTGACCTCGGCGGAGCAGGAGCCGCACTTGCCGGCCTTGCAATTCCAGCGCACGGCCAGGTCGGGCGCGCTTTCCGCCTGGATCTGGTGCACGGCGTCCAGCACCACCATGCCCTCGCTCACTTCGGTCCGATAGTCCTGGAGCCCCCCCTGGGTCGCATCGCCCCGCCAGATGCGAAACGTCGCCTGGGTCATGTCTTTCCCTCCTCGATCACCCGCTTCAGTTCAGCCGGCAGGTCCGGGATGGGCTCCCGGGACAGTTCCATCCCGCCGTCCCGGCTTTTCCGGACAATGATGTTATAGCCTGCGGCGGCAGGATCCTTCTCGGGGTAGTCCTCCCGGAAGTGGCCGCCCCTGCTCTCCCTGCGTTCGATGGCACTGAGCGCGATCGCCCGGGACACCGTCAGCAGGTTGCCCAGGTCCAGGGCGGTATGCCATCCGGGATTGTATTCCCGGTGTCCTTCGACGGCGGCACGGCCGACGCGTTCTTCCAGGCGCACGATTTCTTCCAGCGCCTGCCGCATCTCCTCCTCCTGCCGGACGATCCCCACCTGGTCCTGCATGGTGTTCTGCAGGTCGCTCTGAATCCGGTAAGGGCTTTCCGCGCCGGCCTGGCCGGCGCGCTCGAAAGGGGCGAGCGCCGTCCGGGCTGCTGCCTCGAGGGCGCCGGTGTCGATGGTGCCCTGGGGATTGGCCCGCGCATAGGCGGCGGCCTCCTCGCCGGCGCGCTTGCCGAACACCAGCAGGTCGCTCAGCGAGTTGCCACCCAGCCGGTTGGCGCCGTGGAGGCCCGCCGCGCATTCCCCGGCGGCGAAGAGGCCGGGCACGGTGGACATCTGGGTGTCGCCGTCCACCCGGATCCCGCCCATGATGTAGTGGGTGGTCGGCCCCACTTCCATCGGGGTGGTGGTGATGTCGATGTCGGCCAGTTGCTTGAACTGGTGGTACATGCTGGGAAGTTTCTTGCGGATGAGGTCCGCCGCATCGGGCAGCCGGGCCTTGATCCAGGCGATGTCGAGAAAGACGCCGCCGTGGGGACTGCCCCGGCCGGCCTTCACCTCGCGCATGATGCAGCGGGCGACGTGATCCCGGGTGAGCAACTCGGGCGGCCGGCGCGCGTTCTTGTCGCCCTGGGTATAGCGCCAGCCTTCTTCCTCGTTGTCGGCGGTCTGGTTGCGGTAGTTGTCCGGGATGTCATCGAACATGAACCGGCGGCCCTGGTTGTTGAGCAGGATGCCGCCCTCGCCCCGGACACCCTCGGTGACCAGGATGCCCCGGACGCTGGGAGGCCAGACCATGCCGGTGGGGTGGAACTGGACGAATTCCATGTCCTGGAGGGCGGCACCCGCGTGGTACGCAAGGGCATGACCGTCGCCGGTGTATTCCCAGCTGTTGCTGGTGACCCGGAATGCCCGGCCCACGCCGCCGGTGGCGAGCACGATGGCCCGGGCCCGGAACAGCCGGAACCGGCCCCGCTCCCGGTCATATCCAAAGGCGCCGGCAACGCGGTCTCCGTCCTTGAGCAGCGCGATAACGGTGACCTCCATGTGTACGTCGATCCCCTGGTGGATCCCGTGGTCCTGCAAGGTGCGGATCATTTCCAGCCCGGTGCGGTCACCGACGTGCGCCAGCCGGGGATACTTATGGCCGCCGAAGTTCCGCTGCAGGATCCTCCCGTCGGGGGTGCGGTCGAAGAGAGCTCCCCAGGCTTCCAGTTCGCGTACCCGGTCCGGGGCTTCTTTGGCGTGTAGTTCGGCCATGCGCCAGTTGTTGACGTACTGGCCGCCCCGCATGGTATCGGCGAAGTGAACTTTCCAGTTGTCCCGGTCGTCGACATTGGCGAGGGCTGCCGCCACACCCCCTTCGGCCATGACGGTATGGGCCTTGCCCAGCAGCGACTTGCAGACCAGGCCGACCGAGCCCCCGGCTGCCGCCGCGCCGATGGCCGCCCGGAGCCCGGCCCCTCCGGCGCCGATGACCAGCACGTCGTGGTCCACCGTCTGGTACTCGGCCATCAGAAGATTCTCCAGTCCGTCCAGATCCCCATGGCGCAAAGGCGTACGTACAGGTCGGCGAAGGCGACGCTGAACAGGCTCAGCCAGGCAAACATCATGTGGCGGCGATTGAGCCGGCTGACGCACCGGTAGGCGGCGCGGCGAACGGGCCGGCCGGCCAGGCGGTCGTACACTCCGCCGACCAGATGGCGAAGGGAATGACAGCCCAGGGTGTAGCTGCCGATCAGCAGCACGTTACCCAGGAGCACCAGGGTCCCGAGGCCGATACCGAACTCCGAAGCACCGGTAGCGGGGTTGGTCCACCAGAAGGCCAACCAGACGTCATAGGAAAGCACGGCGATGAACACCAGGGCCAGGTAGAGGAAATAGCGGTGCACGTTCTGGAGGATGAGCGGGAACTTCGCCTCTCCCCGGTATCGGCTCCGGGGCTCCCCGACGGTGCAGGCGGGAGGATCGGCCCAGAATGCCTTGTAGTATGCGCCCCGATAGTAGTAACAGGTGAACCGGAACCCCCCTGGCGCCCAGAGGATGAGCAGCGCCGGTGAGAAGGGCAGCCACCCAGGCCACCACCCCGGTGCCGGCCCGAACCAGGCATGGGGCGTGCTCCCGAACAGCTCCGGCGAATAGAATGGGGAGAGGTAGGGTCCGTGGGTGTAGTGGGCGTTCTGGAAGGCCGCCCAGGTCGAGTAGACGATGAACCCGCTGAAAACAAGAAAAGTGACCAGCGGCTGCAGCCACCAGAGATCACCCCGACTCGTCTTTCCTGCCGAATTCTGGTAGAGCGGAAGCTCGGCGTGCGCCATCAACGGCTCCGGGCTGACAGGTACGCAAATGGGGGAGGAGAAACAAGAGCGGCAAGCGAGACCGGTGAACGGTACTCAGAGACGGGGATTCTTGCAATCGAAAATGATTTGCATGAACTTGAACCATGACCCTACCCGCCCGGCAAGGCATTTCGTGAACCACATCCTGCGGATGACTCTCCTCGCCCTCGCCTCGTTTGGCGGGGGCGTGGCCAGCCACTACCTGGCCTTGCCGGGGCTCGCCGTGTCGGTGCTCTGGATGCCGGCGGGTATCGGCATTGCGGCGCTGATGCTGGGGGGCCTCCGGCTGTGGCCCGGACTCGCTCTGGGCCTGACCGGGGCGGCCCTGCTCCACGGCAACGCTCTGGGCGCCGGGCTGGGGATGGCCGCGGCCGGCACCCTGGGCGCGATGGGGGGCGCGAGCCTGCTTACCCAGGCTGGCGTGGCCCGCCGGCTGGACCGGTTGGCGGATGTGCTGGGTTTCGTGGCCCTTGGCGCGCTGGTGCCGGCGCTGATCAGTGCCAGCCTTGGGGTCGCAGTCCTTGCCGCCCTGGGAAGTGCGACGCCATTGTCTCAGGCGTGGGGCTGGTGGTGGGTCGGGGACGGGCTGGGGGCGCTCCTGATCGGGCCCCTGGTTCTGGCCTGGGCCCAGCCGCCCGGACCGGCCCCCCGGGTGGGGCGCCTGGAACTGGCCTGTTTTGCGGTTCTGCTGGGTCTCCTGGTTTCATCGTTTCTCCTGGCGGGCGGGCTCTCCCTCGGCTACGTGCTGTTTGTCCCGGCGGTGTGGGCCGGCCTCCGGCTGGGTCTTCGGGGAGCAACCCTGACGGTGGCCTTGCTGGCCGCGGCCACCCTGGTGGCCATCACCCGGCAGGCGAGCCGGGATGGCGGGCAGGCGCTGGATGATATCGCGGTGGTGAGTTTCATCGCTGTCCTGACCCTGGTGTCACTGGTGATGGCCAGCGCGACAACCGAGGGTCTCCTGGCCGAGACCGGGCGGCAGCAGGACAGCGACGTCCAGCGGGCGGTGGTGGAGGGGTCCCCTCTGGCCATCATCACGCTGGACCGAGACGGCCGGGTGACGGGCTGGAACGCCGCCGCCGAGCGGATCTTCGGTTACAGCGCGGCGGAAATGATGGGCAACTTTCCGCCACTGCCGGTCCGTGCCGAGAGCGATGCCAGCGGATTTCACCAGGCCGCCCTGACCGGGCGGGAATTCAGCCAGGTCATGGTGCGCCGGCAGCACAGGGACGGCGCCTGGCTCCAGCTCGCTCTCTCAACGGCGCCGCTCCGGGATCCCCAGGGCGAGATCAGCGGGGTGGTCGAGATTTTTGCGGATCTCACCGAGGCCCAAAAGGCCGATGAACGCATCCGGCAGCGGGAAGCCCGGCTCAACCTGATCCTGGAGCAGGCTCTCGACGCCGTCATCACCATCGATTCCGACAGCATCATCACCGGCTGGAACCCCCGGGCCGAGCAGATCTTCGGCTGGAGCGCGGGGGAGGCTCACGGCAGGCCCCTGGCCGACACCATCATTCCCGAACGGCACCGGGCGGCGCACGCGGCAGGGGTAGCGCGGTTTCTTCGCACCGGCGTCTCGACTCTGCAGAACCGGCGCCTGGAAATGGCGGCGCTTCACCGGGAAGGCCGCGAGTTCCCGGTCGAGTTGACCCTGGGCTCGGTGCGGCAGGGCGACAGTGTGATCTTCAGCGCCTTTGTCCGGGACATCACGGATCAGAAACGGGCGGAGAAGGCGCTCCGCGCCAGTGAAGATCGGTATCGCGCGTTCGTGGCCCAGTCCACCGAAGCCATCTGGTGCGTCGAGATGGCCCGGCCGATGCCCACCTCGCTGCCGGTGGACGCCCAGATCGATTTCATCTACGAGCACGGCGTGCTCAGCGACTGCAACGACGAGATGGCCCGGATGTATGGCTTCATGTCTGCCGGCGACCTGATCGGTCTCCGGCCCGACCAGCTGCTGGTCCGGTCAGACCCGGGCAATGTCGAATACCTGGCTGGTTTCATCCGGTCGGGATACCGGCTGACCGACGCGGAGTCGCACGAGGTGGACCGGGAAGGGCAGAGCAAGTACTTCCTCAATAATCTGATCGGCATCGTCGAGGGGGGGATGCTCCTGCGCGCCTGGGGCACCCAGCGCGACATCACCAGCCAGCGGGAAGCGCACCAGCGCACCACTGTCTTCGCGGCGCTGGCCTTGCAGCTGAGCGGTGCCAATGACGCCATTGACGCGGCCCGCGTCATCGTGGGAGTAGCCCGGGAACTCTGCGGTTGGGAGTCCTGCAGCGTGGACCTCTACTCCGCTGATGCCGACCGGATCGACGCGGTGCTCACCATCGACGTGGTCGACGGAGCCAGCCGCGACAACCCCCCTGCCTACACCGGTCGCGCGCCCAGTGCGATCGCCCGCAAGGTCATTGACGAAGGGCCCCAGCTCATCCTCCGGAGCCCCACGGAACCGGGGCCATCGGGACTGGTGCCGTTTGGCAACGTGAGCCGCCCCTCCGCCTCGCTCATGTTCGTCCCCATCCGGAACAAGAGCACCGTCATCGGAATTCTTTCCATCCAGAGCTACACCGCCAACGCGTACGACGCGCAGGACCTCGCCCTGCTGCAGTCCCTAGCGGACCAGTGCGGGGCCGCGCTGGAACGGATCCGGGCCGAGCAGGACCTGCGGCGCGCCGAGGCGCAATTGCGGCAGGCCCAGAAAATGGAGGCGGTGGGCCGCCTTGCCGGCGGCATCGCCCACGACTTCAACAACCTGCTGACGACCGTCCTGGGCACGTGCGACCTGCTGCTGGAGGAACTCCCGCCGGAGAAGCAGTGGCGGGAGGATGTCGAAGAGATCAGGAAAGCCGGGGACCGGGCAGCGGGCCTGACCCGGCAGCTTCTGGCCTTCAGCCGCAAGCAGGTCATCGAGGCCGCGACGCTCGATCTCAACGACACGGTCCTGGCCGTGAGCACGATGCTGCGGCGACTGATCGGCGAGGATATCGAGTTGATCACGCAGCTGGACGTGCATCTGGGCATGGTGCGGGCCGATCCCGGCCAGATCGAGCAGGTACTACTGAACCTGGCGGTCAACTCGCGGGATGCCCTGCCGCATGGCGGCAAGCTGGTGATCGAAACCTCCAACGTGCGGCTGGAAGGGGACACCACAGGTTTTGGAGGGATTCCCGGCGGGGACTATGTGATGTTAGGAGTGTCCGACAACGGCACCGGAATGGATGCCGAAACACGCAGCCATATCTTCGAGCCTTTTTTTACCACGAAAGAGCAGGGGAAGGGGACCGGGCTGGGGCTGGCCACCGTGTACGGGATCGTGCGACAGAGCGGCGGACACGTGCTGGTCTACAGCGAGCCGGGCGCCGGGACGACCTTCAGGGTCTACCTGCCTCAGGTCAGCGACGCACCGCCCCAGCACCCGGTCCCGGCTCCGGCTCCCCGCCGTGGCTCCGAAACAATTCTCGTAGCCGAGGATGAACCGGCGGTGCGGAACCTGGCCCGCCGCATCCTGGAGGCGCAGGGATACACGGTGATGAGCGCGGCCGACGCCGAGGAGGCGCTGGCACTCAGCCGCGCCTTCCAAGGGAGCATTCACCTGCTGCTGACGGATGTGATCATGCCGGGCCTGAGCGGCCCTCAACTGGCGCATCGCATCATCCAGGAACGCTCGGCCACCCGGGTGCTCTATATGTCCGGCTACACTGATGCGGCGATCGTGCACCACGGGGTGCTGGAGCCGGGGATCTGGTACCTGCAGAAACCATTTTCCCCGGTAGGGCTGGCGGAGAAAGTGCGGGAGGTGCTGGAAGAAAACGCCTAGAACTCCAGTTCGCTTTCCCGGCGGGCATCGGGCTCAAGCTTCATTCCGCGCCGAGCCCGCTTCTGCTGGGTCAACTTGGAGGCGGACTTGAGCATCGCCATGGGGCCGGGAGGCCCCTCCAGCCGGGTGAGCGAGGCGATGACCTGGGCGCCGAAGCCGGCGGATGTGGCTTCCCTCGACAGGCCTTCCGGCGTCAGGATGAGGCATTCCTGGATGCGACCCGCCCGCTGGTCGCCGGTTGGATGGTCATCGTCATAGCGGAATCCCCCCATTTTCAGGAAGAACTCGATGGCGACCGCGGCGGCGCCCGGCTTGACGCGGGCCAGCACATGCGCGGCGTAGCAGTCGGCCTCCAGTTCATACTGCTGCATGAGATCGGCCCGGCCGCTTACCCGGGCGGGCACCCGCCGGTGACCGTACCGGATGTGGCCATACTCATGGGCCAGGACAAAGGCGCTCAGGTTGGGTCCAAACCGGGCCATGAGCCGCGGGTTGTAGTAGATGACGGGATCCAGGGGGTCAGCCACGGCCACGGCCACGTCCTGCAGGCTCGAATCGGCGACCTCTCGCACACTGACGGCGGGCCGATGGGCCTGGCCCGCGACGGACCCGACTCCCAGCACCATCATGACGAAAAGCACCTGCGGAAATCGCTGGGTCACGGCCGCTACACTCCGCCTCCGCCTGGTTTGGACGGGCAGGCCGGGAAGGTCTGCCTGGAGGTTTGTCAGGGTCTATGGCGGCAGTAGGGGGGACCGCCTTCCTGGAGTGAATTGGCAAACTTTGTGCCGAGCTGCCTCCCGCATACCCGAGGTGCAAATGACTGTGCCGCCTTGATCTATAAGGTGGTGATCTACCACAAACTGGACTCCGGTGTCGAAATTCGAGTCGGCGGGATGGGAGTGGGGTACCCTGGAGGGGCGGAACTCGCGACAGGTCCTTTCAGTCTGCGGCGGCACCGAAACGGCGAACGATTTCGCCGGCCGGCTCAATCCGGTCGATGCCGGCCACGCTCTTCCCCGCCTGCCAGTAGTCATTTTCGCCGGAGGCGTCGAGAGAGGATCGCTTGAGCTGCCAGAGGGAGCGGAGAGCGTAGAGGGACCGCATGAGGTGCTTGGTGCGCCGGCGGCGCAACATCCAGCGGGCGAGTGCACCAGCCTTGAGGCCGACGCGTTCAATGTAGGGGGTCCGGATTACCGCGACGGGAACCCCGGTGATCCGTTCGCTGTGGACGATGTCCTCGGCGCGGGCGGCCAGGATGGCGCGCTTGTAGGGTTCGCTGGCCCGGCACTCAGGCGTGGCGATGAACCGGGTCCCCAATTGCGCCCCGGCGTACCCCATGCGTAGGGCACGGACATAATCCGCCTCGGTTCCGATGCCCCCGGCGCAAACGACCGGCAGCCCGAGGTCCCCGATCTCGGCCAGCAGGCGCTCCGGATCGTGGGGCCCCGCGTGGCCGCCGGCCAGGCTGTTCACGCCGATCAGCCCGTGCACTCCCGCCCCCGCCCCTTTCGCAGCCCATTTTCTCTCCGTCACATCGTGATAGACGATCCCTCCGACGCCGGTAACGCGGTCCACCACCCATCGAGGGTTGCCGAGCGACGTGACGAAAAACCGAATGCCTTCTTCCAGCGCGGTCTCGATCCATTGCTCCATCCGCCGCCGGTAGGTCCGGGACGACTGCTCGATCAGCGCGTTCATGCCCACCGGCTTGGCGGTCAGCCGCCGGATCAGGCGCAATCCTTCGCGAAAGTCATGGCCATGCACGTAGGTGAGGGAGATGGGCTGCACGACCCCGAGACCACCCGCCTCTGACACCGCGGCGACCAGTTCGGGATTGGAGCAGGGATACATGGCGCCGCAGATGAGGGGGATCTCGATGCCGGCGTGACCGGTCAGGGCGGTGTTCATGCCGGGGCGAGCCGCCAGGTGACCCGGATCCGGGCGACGGTTTCGCCCGATTCGTCCCGGACGTCGGCGCTGACCACCTGGTCCATCGGCTCAAGCAACGTCGGGGGGACCTGGCAGGCGCATTCTGCGACAAGGCGGCCGCGCGCCTTCCGGAGGAAATCGGCCTCCAGCCCGATCACGATACTGCGGACGCCGGGCGGCAGGCTGGCGATCATCGCCAGCCCGCTGGTCACCTCGCCCAGGTTGACCAGGGCGATGGCGTGAATCGACCGAAGGTGATTGCGGAGACCCCGACGGTCGCGCAGCGAGACCCGGGCAAAACCGGGACGCAGCTCCTCGACCAGGGGCGAGATGCTTCCGGTGTAGGGCACCAACCACGCCAGCATGCGGCTGAACAGCCAGCGCCCGAAGGGGAATCGCTCCAGACGCCGCCACCGGGAGAGGACGCCGTGCCCCGGCAGGGCGCCGGGCGCGACCGGCGCGCCGGTGGCGGCGGACTTCAGCAACTGCCGCCGATAGCTCCGGTGATCCGGGCTGAAATCTCGCAGGATTCGATGCTTTCCCCCCGGGCGTTCCGGGCGGTCACCACGAAGTAGTACGTCGTGCCCGGGTCGAGACCGGCCGGGTGATCGAAGCTCAACTGCAGGCCGGGGTGGAACATGTTGCCGGGGAGCGCCGTGTGGTTGATGCGGGTGACGCCGCTTTGCGATGCCATGTAAATGCTGTAGCTGGCGGCACCGGCCGAGGCGGTCCAGGAAAGTGTCACATTACCGGCCACCACCTGGGCGGCCAGGCTGGTGACGGCACCCGGAGCGGAATTGGGCCCGGTGCCGCCGCTATCGCCTCCGCAGGCGGCCAGGGCCAGTGCGAGGATGGCCATTCCTCGGGTCATCGTGGGTACCTGATGAAAGGGGAACCGGGAAAATGCGGTTTTTCCCCAGGCTCGGCAAGCGCCCATGCATTGACCCGGCCTTTCCGGTGGTCTAGCATACAGCAGCCGCCAGGGGCACCCCAACCAGCCGCGCTCTGCGCACGTGGTGGCCGGGGTTGAGACGAAACCCTTGGAACCTGATCCGGTTGACACCGGCGGAGGGAGCGCGGCGACGTGAGGGGAGCCTTGCCGGCCTCCATCCCGCCGCCCACCCGGGCGGCGTTTCTTTTTCGGGTTACCAGGAGGCTGATGATGGCGACCACCCTGTCGGAGACGAATATCGGGGCGCCGGAAGACGACGCCCGGTCTGATTACGGCGAACATTTCCCCAGATCACGACGGGTGTACGCGGAGGGGCCCGGGGGGATCCGGGTGCCGTTTCGAGAAATTTCCCTGAGCGGCGGAGAGCCGGCCCTCCGGGTGTACGATACCAGCGGTCCCCGCGGGTTCGCGGTCGAAACCGGGTTGCCGGCGTTGCGACGGGACTGGATCGCTCTCCGCGAGGTGGTCCTGACAGGACGACGACCGGAAGCCGCCGTTCCTGCCCCAACGGACCGGGCACGGGCGATTCCGGGCGGCCTGCTCCGGGAACCGGTCCGCGGTCGGGGCCCGGTGACCCAACTCTACTTCGCGCGGCGGGGGGAGATTACTCCCGAAATGGAATTTGTCGCGCTGCGCGAGGGACTGGCCCCCGAGTACGTGCGGTCCGAGGTGGCCCGGGGGCGGGCCATCATTCCGGCCAACATCAACCATCCCGAACTCGAGCCGATGGCCATCGGCCGGAACTTCCACGTCAAGATCAACGCCAACATCGGCAACTCTGCAGTGTCGTCGTCCATCGAGGAAGAAGTGGAAAAGCTCCGCTGGTCCACCCTGTGGGGGGCGGACACGGTGATGGACCTTTCGACTGGCAAGGATATCCACGCCACCCGCCAGTGGATCATCCGCAATTCGGCGGTGCCGATCGGCACGGTGCCGATCTACCAGGCGCTGGAGAAGGTGGGGGGCGCGCCGGAGGACCTGACCTGGGAGGTGTATCGGGATACGCTGGTCGAGCAGGCGGAGCAGGGGGTGGATTACTTCACGGTGCACGCTGGAGTCCTGCTGCGATATATACCGATGACTGCCGGGCGGATGACCGGTATCGTCTCCCGGGGCGGTTCCATTATCGCCAAGTGGTGCCTGGCCCACCACCGGGAGAGTTTTCTGTACACGCACTACCGGGAAATCTGCGAGATCATGGCGGCCTACGACGTCTCCTTTTCGCTCGGTGACGGTCTCCGCCCGGGGAGCATCGCGGACGCCAACGACGAAGCCCAGTTCGCCGAACTCAAGACCCAGGGTGAGCTGACCCGCATCGCCTGGGAGTATGATGTCCAGGTCATGAACGAAGGGCCGGGCCACGTCCCCATGCATCTCATCAAGGAGAACATGGAGAAACAGCTGGATTGGTGCGGGGAGGCGCCCTTCTACACCCTGGGCCCGCTGACGACCGATATCGCGCCCGGCTATGACCACATCACCAGTGCGATCGGCGCCGCGATGATCGGCTGGTATGGCACCGCCATGCTCTGCTACGTTACGCCCAAAGAGCACCTGGGTCTGCCCAACCGGGACGATGTGAAGGCGGGAGTCATCGCCTACAAGATCGCCGCCCATGCCGCGGACCTGGCCAAGGGCCACCCGCGGGCCCGCCCCTGGGACGATGCCCTGAGCAAAGCCCGTTTCGAGTTTCGCTGGGAGGACCAGTTCAACCTCTCCATCGATCCGGTCACCGCCCGGTCCTACCACGACGAGACGCTTCCAGCCGAGGGCGCCAAGGTGGCCCACTTCTGCTCGATGTGCGGCCCCAAGTTCTGCTCGATGCGCATCACCCAGGATGTCCGGGAGTACGCGGCCGGCATGGAGGCGAAGGCGAGGGAATTCAAAGAACAGGGGGGCGAGCTGTACGTGCGGGCGGGCGGAACGGGCTAGGGGTCAGGAGGGGCCCCAAACGCCCAGCGTAGAAAGGCCGGCAGGGCCGCACCCCAGGTGCGGGTATCGTGGCCGCCGGCCACTTCGTAGTACGCCACAGTTTCACCTTCGCGGAGGCCGCGGGCCTCCAGCTCCGCGATCAGCTCCCGGGTATCCTGGATGGCGTCGATCACCCCGTTGCCATCCCGGTCCGCGGTTTCATCCTCCCGTCCCGCCTCGAACCAGACCCTGATGCGCGGTACGGTCGGGGCCTCCCGCACTCGCCTGTGCACGATGCGCGAGCTTTGCCGCGTGGCGACGGAGCTGTCGTCGCTTCGCCACCAGAGAGCGCCGGAGAATACGCCCGCGCCGGCAACCCGGTTGCCGTTGCGCCACGCGATGTCAAAGGCGGAGAGCCCGCCGAGGGACCATCCCATCAGGTAAGGCCGGGGAGCGGCGTTCGGGTACCGCCGGGCGACCAGCGGAAGCAGCTCGTCAAGCAGGAACCGCTCATAGTCCCCCGCCCGGCGGCCGAGGCCCTGGGCGTTGGTCTGGCCGGAGGTTCCGTAGATGAGGAGCCGGTCGGGACCGGCGTGCACCGCCACGACGATCAGCGGAGTAATTGACCCGCTCTCCACCAGCCCGGAGAGAGTGGCGGCCAGGCCCACGGCCTCCATGTCCTGGCCATCATTCGCGAGCAGGATCGGGTAGCGGCCACCGGGCTGGTAGCCTGGCGGCAGGAATACCCTCACGACAGGAACCTGGGCCAGGTACTCGGAGGACAGGCCGGCGAGCGTGTCCACGACGACGGACGAAACCGCCGCCGGCATCTCCTGCTGGCCAGTCAGCGGGCCGGCGGCGGTTGGCCCCAGCCAGTAGAGCAGGGACCGCCAGGACCACCGCTTCATGCCGGCAATGCCCCGAGCTCGCGCATCAGGCGGCGGTCCATTCGGTCCTTGATGCCGAGGAGCCATCCACCCTCCAGGCTGAAGGCCCCGCGATGGAGCAGGGCCTGTCCGTGGCCGGTTTCAGTCCAGGTGGCGCGCTCCCGGAGACGGTACCTGTGCCGAGGCGACCGCCCCCCCAGCACGGCGAGCAGGTTGTCGGCAATGACCCGCGCGCTTTCGTGCGGATCCAGCCGGATGGTTGCCGGATTTCCATCGTTGATCGTCACCGTTCCGGCCATAAAGAGTCCCGGTGCGTCCACCGCCTGGAGATGGCGGTCTACCAGCGGGATTCCATCCGCGCCGTGCCGAAGAGTGCCGCCATCGGCGTAGACCGGCGCTTCGTCGGCCGCCCAGACCAGGATGTCAAACGAAATGGTGGCGCCGTTCGAGAGCTGGAGTCCGCGGGCGCCGACCTCGGTGATCTCGGCGCCGAGGATGGCGGTGATGCCCTGGCGGCCGAGCGCCGTCTTCGCCAGCCGGGAGGACAGCCCCGGTCCGGTCCACGGCGCCGTTGCCGGTGAGATGATCGTCGTGACCGTTCGGGCCGGGGCCAGCCGGTCCATGACCGAATCCAGGGTCAACGCGATCTCCAGCGATTCCGGCTGCCCCCCGACGATGGCGAGCCGCAGGATCCCTGCCTGCGCCTGGGCCAATCTTTCCAACGCCGGGACCAGGGCCATGGCGCCGGCAAGGGAAGGCACGAAGGTGGCGTGGCGGGAGGCGCCGGGAACGCGCGAGGCGTCCGGGAGCGGGCCCCGGGCGATCGACGCCGCATTATAAAGAACGACCTCGCCGCTGCTGGTCTTCACGGTTCGGGTCGTGGGGTTGATCGAAGTTATCCCGCTGTGTATGATCCGCACGCCAGCCGACCGGGCGAGATTTTCCAGGTTGATCCCTGCCTCGCTGGGCCGGTACCTTCCGGCCAGGAGGCCAGGCAGGGAACCCGGACTCATTTCAGTCTCAACCGACGAAATCAGAATGGCTTCGCGGGCAGGCTCCCGCCGCCGCGCCAGGCTCTTCATGAGCAGGAGGTGGGCGGGACCGGAACCGAGGAGGACAAGCCTGGGCAGCATCGCAGCAATTTAAGAATACCGGCCATATTTCGCCGCCAGCCCCCCTTGGCGGCCCTCTTCCCGGTGAGCCTGGATGGACACTTCAAACCTGCCGGCTCTCCTCTCATTCAC
Source organism: uncultured Gemmatimonadales bacterium (assembly GCA_963795085.1). Classification (GTDB taxonomy): domain Bacteria; phylum Gemmatimonadota; class Gemmatimonadetes; order Gemmatimonadales; family GWC2-71-9; genus DASYPP01. The sequence goes on from CAWCFX010000004.1 coordinate 269,089, forward strand.
GGGGACCCTGGTTCAGTGCGCGGTCGCCTTCCTCACCGTGCTGTTCTTTCTCCTCCTCAGCCGTTATGCCGCCCGGCGCTCCTACTTTGCGGCCTGGACCTGGGGCTGGACCTTGCTGCTGCTGGCGATTCTCTCGGTGCTGGTCCGGTACCACGTTTTCCCCAGCCTCGGTGTCGCAAACCTCGAGGACATCCCGACACCGGCGACCCAATCCCTCTATTTCATCTACCAGTACGGGAAGCTCATGTTCGGGGCGCTCCTGCTTTACGGGGTACTCCTGTACCGGGGGGATGCTCATGCGCGCGTGGTGCTGCGGGTCTCCCTGCCCATCCTGGGTCTGGTGGCGCTCGTCACGGTAGCCCTTTCCGGCGACCTCAACGAAGTGGTAGCCTGGCAGGCGGGCATCCTGACACCGGTGTTCATCGCCTGCTCGGCCCTGCTGTTGGGCCTGCCTCTCGACCGGCAGACGCTCGGTTCCCGGATCGTGGGCGGCGTCTTTGCCGTTCTCAGCGCCCTGTGGTTCCTGTACTTCCTGGTGTTCACCCGGCTCGGCATCATGGCCGAGCGCACCCCGAATCCCTACGCACTGTTTACCATCAACAATTCCTTTCTGGATGCGCTGGTCGCCATGCTGCTGTCCATGGGCATGGTCGTCATGCTGATGGAGGACTCGCAGCGGGAGATGGAACAGTTGCAGTTGGAGCGTCAGGCCCGGGAAGCCAACGCGCGCCGAATGGAGACCGTCGGTCAGCTGGTGTCCGGGATCGCCCACGAGCTCAACAACCCGCTCGCCACGGTGCTCAGTTTCAGCGAGATCCTGCTACAGGAGCCGCGGACGGACCAGGACCGGCTGGCGCTGGGCGCCATCCGGGATCAGGGCCGCCGTTGCCGGACCCTGGTGCGGAACCTCCTGACATTCGTGCGGGAGGGGGCAATTCATCGGGAGCCGGTGGTCCTGCAGGAGGTGGTCGAGCGGGTCCGCAAGGCATTCGAGCCGGAACTGGCGCAGTTCGGCATCAGTTGCAAGGTGTCCCTCGCGCCCACCCTCCCGCTGGTGGAGGCCGACAGCGAAGGGCTGGAGCAGATGTTTACCAACCTGATGTCGAACTCAGTGCACGCGATCAAGCGATTCGGTGAAATTCGCGTCGCGGCCTCGGCTGCCGACGGCTGGGTGACGGTGATCGTGGAGGACAACGGCCCCGGCATTCCCGAGGAGATCCTGCCCCGGATCTTCGAACCGTTCTTCAGTGGCAGCCAGGTAGGCCGGGCCGGCATGGGCCTGAGCGTATCGCAGGGCATCGTGACCCGGCACGGCGGTACTATCGTGGCCTCCAACCGCCTGGCGCCCGAGACGGGAGTACGGCTGACGCTCACCCTTCCCGCTCATGCACGCTCACTTTTGACGCCTGTGCCGGCGCGGCCCGCCCAGGTTCCCACGGCGGCCGCCGCTTCGGCCCGGAGTCGCCGGGTGCTGCTCATTGAGGACGAGAAATCGATCCGGGCGGCGCTTCGCCGGTTCTTCGAGAAAAAGGGCTGGAAGGTGGACGAGGTCGAAGGGGCGCTGGCCGGACACGACGTGCTGACGACTTCCGATCCTGACCGCTACGACCTGGTCCTGTCCGACCTGCGGATGCCGGACATGAGCGGCATCACCCTGCACGACCGGCTCCGGGGGGAGCGGCCGGAGCTGCTCGACAGGTTCATCTTCATCACCGGCGACGTGGCCTCTCCTGAGGCGGCGGCGTTCGTGGCCAGCACCAGCCGCCCCGTCCTGGAGAAGCCGTTCGAGTTGAGCGCCCTGGCTGACGCGATCGCGAAGGTCTTCCCCGAAGAGACGCCCGGGGCCGCGGCGCCCTAGGCAGACCCGCCGCCTTGCCAGTTTGACAATCCCCCCATGCCAATCCGGGAAATGCGCGGGCCATTCTGACCGACGGACGCCGCCCCCGGGTGGCACATCGCCTGCATTCCCGGGGGCAGCCGCGATGGGCGGCATGTCCACGACCACGTTATGGAAATACAGGAGGATCGCATGCGTATCACTGCCCTTTCCCGTCGCCCCCTGGATGGTGGCGAAATGGCCCAGCGGATGTTCAACCGGCTGTTTGACCAGTCGCTCAACGGGTGGCCCTACGGCGAGGATGCCACGCTGAATTCATCGTGGGCCCCGGCCTGCGACATCTTCGAGGACAAGGACGGCATCAAGATCGTCGCCGAGATCCCGGGGGTGAACCCGGAAGACGTCAAGCTTTCCATGGAAAACAACACTCTGACGATCCGGGGCGAGAAGAAGCAGGTGGCGGAAGAGAAGAGCGAGCGGGTTCACCGGTATGAGCGGAGCTACGGTATGTTCGAGCGCTCGTTCGCGCTGCCGGGCACCGTGGACCCGGAACGGGTGGAAGCGGACTACCAGCATGGCCTCCTGACGGTCACGCTTCCCAAGGTCGAGCGGGCCAAGCCCCGCGAGATCCAGGTCCGGCTCGGTCAATAACCGGGTCTGGGGACTGCGGGATCCCCGGAGTCACTTCCGGGGATCCTTTTTTTGGTGGAGTCATGCCGGCTCAGTACCAGCCGATCGGCTTTTCGTCCAGGTTGATGAAGACCTGTTTGGTTTCCAGGTATTCCTCGACGCCCCAGTGGCCCAGTTCCCGGCCGAATCCACTCGCCTTGTAGCCGCCCCAGGGGGCTTCCACAAAGGTCGGCTGCATGTGGTTGACCCAAACGATCCCGGCCTCGAGGGATTTTACCACCCGAAAGGCGCGAAAGATGTCCCGGCTCCAAACCGCCGCCGCCAGCCCGTAGGGCGTGGCATTGGCGATCTCGATGGCCTCGGCCTCGTCCTTGAATGGAATGACGCTCATCACCGGGCCGAAGATTTCTTCCTGGGCAATCCGGGCCGAGTTGCTTACGTCATAAAAGACCGTGGGTTCAACGTACCACCCCTTGTCGAACTGGCGGGGCACCCCGCCGCCGGCCGCGACCTTGGCCTCCTTCCGGCCGATGTCCAGGTATTTGGTGACCCGTCCGTGCTGTTCCTGGCTTACCAGCGGTCCCATCCTGGTGTCCCGGTCGATGCCCGGTCCCACCTTGATCGTCTTCGCCTTGGCGGCGACGGCATCGACGAACTTCTTGTAGATATCCTTCTGGACCAGGACCCGGCTGCCGGCGGAGCAGACTTCGCCCTGGTTGATAAAGACGCCGAACAGCGCACCATCGACCGCGCTTTCGAAATCGGCGTCGGCAAAGAAGATATTGGGCGACTTTCCGCCCAGCTCGAGGGAAACCCGCTTGAGCTGGTCGGCGGCATTCCGCATGATGGCCTTGCCGACAGCGGCGCTGCCGGTAAAGGCGATTTTTCGAACATCAGGGTGCACCACCAGGGGCGCGCCGGCGCCGGGGCCATCCCCGGTGACGATGTTGATCACGCCCGCGGGGACGCCCAGCTCTTCGAAATCCTCGGCAAGCTTGAGAATCGTGAGCGGGGTTTGTTCGGCCGGCTTGAGGACCATGGTACAACCGGCGGCCAGCGCCGGCGCCACCTTCCAGGCCGCCATAAGCAAAGGGTAGTTCCAGGGAATGATCTGCCCGGCTACGCCTACCGGTTCCCGCATGGCGAAGGCGATTGCATCCGCCGGCACAGGAAGAACTTCGCCGTTGATCTTGGTGGCCAGTCCCCCGTAGTACTCGTAACAGGTGGCCGTGTCCTCAATGTCGTACTCCGATTCGACGATCGGCTTCCCGCTGTTCAGGGTTTCCAGTTCCGCCAGTTCCGCTTTCCGGGCCCGGATTCGCTCCGCGATCCGGAAGAGAATGCGGCCCCGCTCCTGGGCGGAAGTGGCCTTCCACCCGCCATAGAAGGCCCGCTTGGCCGCCTGGGCGGCGGCATCGATATCGGCCGGTCCGCCGGCCGGTACCGTGGCGATGACACCCTCGGTCGCGGGATTGTACACCTCGAGGGTCCGGCCATCCCTGGCGTCGACGAACTTGCCGTCTATGTACATGCGGTAGGGCGTCACGCCCGGTGTGCGGGTCTTCGCTTTGCGGGCTGCGGCGGGGGAAGCCATGGCGGCACCTGGGTTGACCGTGAGGGAATTAGCGTCGGGGAATCCAAACTATTCCCCCGGCGCCGTCGCTTCAATACGGGTTTAGGGCCGGGCGCGGGTTCACGCCGCGGCCACTGGACGGTGGGCCCGGACCGCCCCCCTCTCGCCGGGCGAGTCGGCCCCGGCCTGGCCGGGGCTGTCGTCCCGGACCTTCCAGGGCATGCCCAGAGGGCCCAGCCTGGCCATGAATGGATCGGGATCCAGCTGTTCCGGCGAAAAGACCCCTGCACCAGACCAGTCGCCGCCGGTGATCAATTCCGCCGCGATGACCGGAGGGATTCCGGTCTGGTAGGCGGTCGCCTGGACCCCCAGCTCCCGGAACACCGTCTCATGGTCGCTGACGTTATAGAGATAGTAAGCCTTCTCCACCCCGTGCTTCCGGCCTTTGACCAGGGTCCCGACGCAGGTCTTGCCTTTCATCCGCCCGGCCAGGTCTCTGGGTTCCGGCAACAGGGAGACCACGACGTCACGCGGTGCCACTTCCACCTCGCCCACCTTGATCCGGTCCGTCCGGCTCAGGCCGAGCTGACCCAGAACCCGGAGTGTGGAAAGGGTTACCTCGTCCATGCAGAGCTTGAAATCGATCACCCTGGCCTCTGGAAAAAAGCGGGGCAGGGTCCTGGACTCTTCATGATCCACGTAATAGCAGTTCAGCAACCCCAGCTCAGGGAAGTCGAACGGCTCGAAGCCGCTCAGGGGTTGTTCCAGCCGGTACTGTCCGTCTTTCCAGGACACCGCCTGGCAGAGGCACTCATCGATGAAGACCCAGGGGCTGAAGGCGGCGATAAAGCCGTCGTGGCCCTGGCAAATGGAGTTGTCGCCGTCCCGGACCCGGATCTCGGTGACTTCGTCCAGCAGGTGGCGGGCCGCATAGGCCGCGTACACGTTGGTGGTGCCGGGGTCGGCACCCATGCCGAGCAGACCGAAAAGGCCTCGACGCCGGAAAGCGCCGTCCAGGGCGAACTGGTCCTCCATCTTGGGCAGGCCGTCGTCGGCAGTCCCGGCACTGGCCATGTCGATATAGTGACAGCCCGCTTCGAGGCAGGCTTGCATGACCGGCAGGTTGGTCGCCGGCAGAGCGGCGTTGAGGAGGATGGTGGACCCGGTTTCCCGGATGGCCCGCATCAGGGCCGGGCGGTCGCCGGCATCGAGTTCGATGCTGGTGACCCGCGGGTCATTCAAGCGGTCGGACAGGCGGGAGGCGCGGCCGGGCGTCGCATCGGCAATGACGAGTTGCTCCAGCATCGCGCTCTGTTTGAACTTGAGGGCGGACACGGTCCCCACCGCGCCGGCGCCTACCAGCAGGACTTTCACAAACTCCTCGTTTCATTGTTGGCGCGGCACTCGGTCTGGAATTGGGAGCCCGGGCCCGGATACCGGGTCGGCGCTCTGCTTCCTCGCCCCCGCCGCTGATGGGGGCTCGCAGCTCAAGGAGATGGTCAGCTGCGAGAGTGGATCCTCCGCGTATTCGGAAGATGCACCCCCCCGTAACACCCGGGGTGGTATGGGCAGTCTACTACGGTCCCCCCACCCCCTGTCCAGACCCCCCGTCACGTCGACGGCCCGATAATCGGGCTCTTGACAGGCGGGAGGAGCCGGGCAACGGTTGGCCGCGTAAGATCTTACGGCACTTCATGTTGGCGATTCGCCAGGTTCATCTGGTGAACCCAGGCTGGAGTCGGCAGGCGGGCTCGATCCGCTTGTTGCCGACCACCGAACCGGCGAGGTGGTCGCTTGGGCCGGTTGGAAGCAGATCACCCTTAGCCGTGGCTAGCCGTGGCCCTGGTCTTCGGCCAGCCGCAGCAGGCGGTCATCCACCTCGGACAGGAGCTGCTCGTAGGCATCCCGGCCCAGCATGCCTTCGTGATAGCTCTCGATGATCTGGTCCTTCTCGACGATGAGCAGGTGCCTCCTGGCGCGGCGAATCTCGGCCCCCCGTAACTCTGCCTTTTCCATGTGCATGTCCCGCAGGCGCTGCTCTGCCGCCGCGATACGTTCCTGGTACTCCTCCTGCAGCGGCTCCAGCAATTTCCGGTCGGTGATACCCTTGCCGAGCTGGTCGATCTCCCGGCTTGCGGCCTGGGCCACCATCAACTGGCCGCGGACGAATTCGTATCTCATCCGGGCTTCTTCCGTCCTCACCAGGCCGAGCCGGCGCAGGACGGGTGCCATGCTCAGGCCCTGGGTCAGAATCGAGAGGATGACCACGCCGAAGGTGGTGCTGACGAGGAGGCTCCGAAAGGGAAAATCACCGGGGAGGCTGAGCGCCAGGACCATCGACAGGCTCCCCTTCAATCCGCCCCAGGTGAGCACCGTCCGCCAGGCGGGTTCCAGCCGTTCGTCAGAACGGGACAGCAGGCCGGCCACCCCGAAGACCACCGCGGCGCGGCTGACCAGGACCGCGACAAAGGCGGCCAGGATCACCTGCCAGGCTCCCAGCAGGTCGCCCAGCTTCACCTCGAAGCCCACCAGCAGGAAGACCAGCGAGTTGAGGGCAAAGGCTACGTACTCCCAGAAGGAGACCACCGCCACCCGGGTCGATGGGGACATGCCGGTGCGAGCGCCGTAGTTGCCGCAGAGCATACCGGCGACCACCGTGGCGATCACTCCGGAGCCATGGATGTTCTCCGCCCCGATGAACGAGCCGTAGGCCGCGATGGTGGTAAGGGTGATTTCGATCATGGGGTCATCCACCTTCTGGGTGACCTTGGTGACCGTGATGCCCACGAGGAACCCGACCACGGCTCCGATACCGACCACCCGCAGGAACTCGAGCACGACCGCGTTGACGCTGACGGCGGCGCCGGTCGCGACGCCCACGGCCAGCGTAAAGAAGACGATCGAGGTGCCGTCGTTGAGGAGACTTTCGCCCTCGACCAGCGTGGCGAGCCGCCGGGGCGCACCAAGCGAACGGAACAGGCTGACCACCGAGATGGGGTCGGTGGCGGCGATGAGTGCGCCGAACACCAGCGCGTAGCGCCAGCCGAATCCGCCATCAGGGTCGACCAGGCGGACGGCGGGGACCAGGATCAGCGCGGTGAGGATGATGGCGGCGAGCACGCCGGGAATGGCCAGGGAGAGGATGGTGACCCGGTTGCGCTTGAAGTCCGTGAGGTCGAGATGAAAGGCGGCTTCGAAAATGAGCCCGGGCAGAAAGACCGAGAAGAGCAGGGCCTTGGTGAGATGGGGCGGCTCCAGTGCGTGCAGCGCGCCGAGCGCGAGCCCTCCGAGGACCAGGGCCACGGTGTAGGGGACTCGAAAGCGCCGGGCGGCAATCGCGACCGCGGCGGTGACCACAAAGAGGAGGACGATGATCGTATCGAGATGCATGCTCACCGAGAAGAAGGAGGAGAAGGGTTGCGCCGGCTCAGAAGGCTAGCTGTCCTCCTGCCTGGGCGCGGTGGCGGCTCCAGCCGGCGTCCTCGGGGTCGATGGCATAGTTGAGACGAAACAGGACGGCACTGATGGGCTGATGACTCATGCCGGCAATGATCAGGTCGGAGTCTGGGGCCAGCCCGTCGGGTCGCCACCCGTCCCACCGCATCAACAGGCGGGTGCGGGCCGCGATTTCGTATCCCAGGGTCAGGTGCCAGCCGGCAGGATGCACGGTGCCGCCGGCCTCCGGGTCAAGACTGGCCCGGATAAACTCGGCGGCGACCAGGGTTCTCTGCCCGGTCCAACGAAAATCGGCGCCCACCAGCAAGCGTTCCCCCGCGAACGAAGACACCAGCGACCCGAGGGTCACGTCCGCATCCCGGCTGTACGCCGCGTTGACGGCGACCTCCAGCCGCTGGGTGGCGCCGGCCACCGGACCCACCGGCCAGACTGCGAGCCGCCCAGCGAATAGCAGCCGGTTGTCGTCATTGGCGGCGCCGGTGCCATTGCCGTTGAACAGCCCCCCGTTGTATACCACGGCGCCTCCGGCGAAGTCCCCCCGGGCTTGAAGGCCGACCTGCCGGCCCGGCGCCAGGGTGGCCACCACGCGGGACCGTTCGATGAAATCCAGCCGGCCCGCTCCGGTGAGCAGCTCGCGACTGAATGGCGCCTTGAACTGGCCGCCCTCGAATGTTACCCCGCCGGTCCTGTAGCGCAGCGCGGCATCCAGAATGGGGCGAGACTGCACGAGGTTGGTCTGGAAGAAGTATCCGAAACCGCGGTCAAGATTCCCGCCCAGGCTGACCCGAAAGTTGGCGACCCGGAACCCGTTGGCGCCGCCGGTTCGCTCGTCCTGGAATTCGCCGGTGACCTGCAAGAGCGCGCCCAGGCTGATAGCATCGGTTTTGACGGCCGCCGCGAGCCGGTCGATCAGGGGCTCCTGGGCCGCCGCCGTAGGGCCAAGGCACAGCCCCAGCAACAGCGAGCCGCAGGCCCCGTGCAACGGGCGGCGTTTACCCATCCTTCCCGCCCACCCGGCTGACCCGGAACGCGGGCGCTTCGTAGCCCGCAGCCAGATAGGAGGCCGGGATCGTGACCTGGTTACCGTCCCGCTGGGCCCGGTAGTGGGGCGACAGGATCTCCACTCCTCCCTCATTGAACCGGTCCTGGATGTTCTGGTGCAGGAACGAATAGGTCCGCGCCATGACGGCAGGGGAACGGGTGTAAGCGTTGATCTCGTAACTGACGTAGAAATCGTCCAGGCTGGTCTGGAGGACAAAAGGCGCGGGGTCCTCGAGAATCTCCGGCGTGGCCTTTGCGGCGGCGATGAGCAACTCGTGGACCTCCTTCCAGGGCGCGTCGTACCCAATGGTGACCGTGGTGTGGAGGATCACCCCGGCGGCAGCCTGGCTGGTGAAGTTGACGACCTGGTTTCCGAGCACCGCCCCGTTGGGGATGGTCACGTCCACGTTCTTGATGGTGCGGAGCCGGGTGACCAGCAGGGTCCGCTCGATGACGTCGCCGGTCGTATCGCCGATCCTGACCCGGTCTCCGATCTGAAAGGCGCGGGTATAGGTGAGCACCACGCCGGCCACGATGTTGCCTACTGCCCCCGAAGAACCCAGCGAGAACAGGACCCCGACGAAGAGCGACACTCCCTTGAACGCATCGGAGCCGGCGCCGGGGAGATAGGGGAACATGACGACGAGGGCGAAGGCGATTACCAGGAACCGGACGATGTTATACGTCGGCATCGCCCAGTCGGGATGGAAGCCCTTGAAGGTCAGGGTCCCGGTCTGGACAGCGGTAAAAATCAACAAGATCAGCTTGAGGATGTACCGGGTGACCAGGACGATGACGATGATGAAAAAGATCTTGGGCAGATAGGCGAGGAATCCGACCCAGACGGAGCCCAGCGGGGTCAGCACGTACCCGACGATCCGGCGCGAGTAGGGCGCGGTCCAGGGAAAGAAGCTGAGGACCAGGGGGACGTAGAAGTAGAGCAGGATGATCGTGAGTACCACGCGGAAGACCCGCGCCACCAGGGTCAGCGTCTCGCCCAGGCGCTGGGCGGAGAGAACCTCCAGTTTCTGGATGCGGAGGGCCGGCACCCGGGGTCCGGCCAGGAGAGAATAAACCCGGGTGAAGACGATGATGAGCAGCTTGAGCAGCAGCACCAGGACGGCGGTGGTGACCACTACATAGAGGAAATCGAGGGCGAGGGCCCGGAGACTGGTTTCCCGGGTTGCCGCGGCCGCGGCAACCCGGATTTCTTCGACATAGGATCGGGCCAGCTCGGCGCGGGGCCGGCCGGTGGGTTCGGCGTCGGCGTCCAGCACCGTCATCAGCACCGCTTCGCCGGCCAGGATCTCGCTGTGGCCTTCGACTTCCGTCACGACGAGACTGTCGAGCCCGGTCGCGATCGCTTTCCGGTTCTGGGAGATGCGCTGGCTGACGGCCGCGGCCCGCTGCTCTGGGGAGAAGGGGCCCAGCCGGCTGTAGAGGTAGAACAGGGTATCCAGCTCAAGCACCACGGCGGCCCCAGCACGGGACGGGGCCAGGGAGTCAGCCGGGGCGGTGGAATCCGTGGGAGCCTGGGCCTGGATCGGGCCGGCCGACCCGGCGAGAAGGATGCCCAGCAGCGCAAGCATGCGGGGACGGCGGGTCATGGTGTGTCTCCTGGGAATGGCTGGACGGAACCCCGGCAATATATATCGGGGCATTATCTTGTGAGCGTTCGCGAAAGGGGCCGGCATGACGATGATCTCCGCGGCGGTACTCCTGTTCCTGGTGATGGATCCGCTGGGCAACGTGCCGTTTTTTCTCACCGAGCTGAAACGGGTCCGGCCGGAGCGGCAGCGCCGGGTGGTGGTCCGCGAGCTGGTCATCGCGCTGGGCGTGATGGTCGTCTTCCTGTTCACCGGAGGGCTGATGCTGGACCTGCTGCACATTTCCGGCACGGCGCTGACCGTCGCGGGCGGGGTCATCCTTCTGCTGATTGCCCTGCGGATGATCTTTCCGGCCCGGGACCACTCGCTGCAGGAAGCGGTGGCGGGCGAGCCGTTCATCGTCCCGCTGGCCATTCCCTACCTGGCGGGCCCCTCCGCCCTGGCCACGGAGCTGTTGATCGTCAACCAGGATCCGGGCCGCTGGCCGGAGTGGCTGGCCGCGGTCACGCTGGCCTGGCTGGCGACGGCGGTCATCGTCTTCTTCAGCACCAACCTGGGACGCATCCTGGGCGAGCGGGTGTTGATCGCAGTGGAGCGGCTGATGGGAATGGTGCTGGTCGCCGTGGCGATCCAGATGCTGCTTACCGGGCTGGACCAGTACTTCGGCTGAGCGTGTCGGTCACGGTCCGGACCAGGACTTCGGGGCTGAACGGTTTCTGGATGAATGCCGCGCCCGGCTCCAGGAGACCCCGGCGGGAGATCTCTCCGTCGGTATAGCCGGACATGAAAATCACCGGCAGCCCGGCGACCTGGGCCCGCACCACCCTGGCCAGTTCATTCCCATTCATGCGCGGCATGATCACGTCCGTGAGGAGCAGCGCGATGCGCCCGGCCTGGCCGCGGAACAGCGCCAGCGCCGTCTCGCCGTCGGGGGCCTCCAGCACCCGGTAGCCGGCTTCCGTGAGGGCCCGGGTCACTACCTGGCGCACGCCTTCCTCGTCTTCCACTACCAGGACGCCCTCGCCGTTGCCCCGGGGGATCGCGTCGAGCGGCACGATCACCGGAGACTGGGTCTCACGGCTTACCGGAAAGTAGAGCTTGAAGGTGGCCCCCCGGCCGGGCTCGCTGTACGCCCACACATATCCGTCGGATTGCTTGACAATGCCGTAGACGGTCGCCAGCCCGAGGCCGGTGCCCTGGCCGACCGGCTTGGTGCTGAAGAACGGCTCGAAGACGTGCTCCATGGCGTCGCGTCCGATCCCGTGGCCGGTGTCGCTGACCGCCAGGCGGACATACTCTCCCGGCTGGATGACGATGTCCGGCCGGGCCCGCGCGTAGTCGGAGGTCAGCGTGGTCACTGCGGTCTCGATGCTGAGGGTCCCGCCGCCCGGCATGGCATCCTTCGCGTTGATGGCCAGGTTCAGCATGGCGTGATGGAGCTGGCCGGGATCGGCGCGCACCAGCGCCGGCCGGCCGGCGAGATCCAGGGTGATGGTATAGTCCTCACCGATGGCCCGCCGGAGCGCCGGCTCCCAGTCCCGGATGACCTGGTTGAGATCCACCACCTGCCGGTTCATCACCTGGCGGCGGCTGAACGCGAGCAGTTGCGCGGTGACACCGGCGGTGCGTTCGGCCGCCTCCTGGATCAGGGTGACGTCCTGCCGGACCGCCTCGGGCAGGTCGGGCCGCATCAGGACGAAGCGGGACGCACCCAGCACCACGCTCATCTGGTTGTTGGTTTCGTGGGCGACACCGCCCGCCAGCCGGCCGACCGACTCCATGCGGTGGGCCTGGCGGATTCGCTCCTCCGAGACCCGCCGATCGGTCACGTCCATGCAGACCCCGGTCATGCCCTTCGGGTTCCCGGTTTCGTCCCGCACGACGTGGCCCTGGTCGGCGATCCAACGGACCTCGCCGTTGGGGAGGACGATGCGGAACTCGTAATCCAGCTCGCCATCCTGCTCCAGGCTGAGCCGGATGGTCGCTTCTACGGTGGGGCGATCCTCGGGATGAACCCGCCCGATGAAATCCCCGTACCCGGTCACCGGGTCCGCCCGCCCCAGCCCATAGAGACCCTTCATGTTTTCGTCCCAGGAGAGGGTGTCGTCCTCCATGGACCAGAACCAGGTCCCCATGCGGGCGGCATCCAGCGACCGGCGTAGCTGGTCCTTGCTCCGGCCCAGTTCCTCCCGGGCGGCGTTCCGCTCATGGCTCACCGCGGCGGCCAGAACCAGGCCGGTCCCTGCGACGATAACGAGATAAATCGCGACCGCGAAAAGCGTTTCCAGCGGCGATGCCGACAGAAAGGGGCCCCTGCCTTCCAGGGTGTGCCAGACGGCGACCAGGGACACGACAAAGGTGAGCAGGGTGGCTCCGCGGCTTCCAAAACGAAGCGCGGCCCAGAGGACGAAGGGGAACAGCAGGAAGGGATATTCCAGGTGGGTGAGGAAGCCCGGCTGCAGCCACCGGCCCAGCCCCAGCTCGGCTGCGGCGGCGGTTCCCAGGCAGACGGCGCTGATCTCGATGATGCCCCGGGCGCCGCGGGAGGGTCGCGCGGGTTGCCAGGCCAGGAGGAGCGGCGCTACAACCAGGGCGCCGAGCAGGTCACCGGCCCACCAGGTCGCCATCCCGGTGGCCATGCCGGCCGGGAGGTCATGCAGCAACCGGAGGGTGCCCACCCCAAGCACCGCGCTTACCAGGGCGCCGGCCGGTGCGGCCACCAGGACGAGGGTCCGGACGACCCGGATGTTTTCCAGGTCCGGCCGCGCCCCACCCACTCGCCGAAGCAGTAGCGCGGCGGTTACCGCCTCCAGCGTGTTGCCGACCGCGATGCCCGCCGCGGCCAGGATGGGAATATCGGTGCCGGCGTTGGCAAGAAAGGCGCCCAGCAGGACGCCGGGCCAATAGCGGGGGCCGAGGAGCACCAGCGCCGCCATCGCGATCCCGGTAGGCGGCCACACCAGCGAGATGCTTTGCCCGATGGACGCGAGTTCGAGTCCCAGCCGGGCGGCGAGATAATACGCCAGAGCCAGCAGCGCGAATCGCGCCGCATAGTGAACGGGAGAATCTGGCTGGGTCATCAGGCTGCAGCGACGCGGGAGACCATCAAAATTTCCTGGATTTGCGGCTCTTCTTCCGGCGGGCCACCTCGACCGCGCCGCTTACCCACTCGGCGAGGGTGTCGGGATCGTCGAGCGCCTCCTCCGGCAACTGGTAATACTGCATGACCTCGCCCCCGGGCATGAAGGGAGGCATGCCACGGGCTTCGAAGGCATGTCGGTTCTGGTCATCAACCTTCAGGTAAACCAGGTCGTCGTCCATCAGGGCGAAGAACGCATCGCCGGCGTACAGTCCGACTCCTCCAAACATGCTGCGAGCCCGGATATCTCCGCGGACCCGGGCCAACTGCTCCAGTACGTAGGTTCGGAAGCTGGCGCTGACGCTCATGGCGTGGTTCCTATGCCCGCCCCGCGGGCCATTCCGGCGGCCAGCAGCACCATGAGCACGACGAGAATGGCCTGGATGGTGCTGGTACTCGCGAACCGGCCGGCCCGCCGGGTGTCGGGCTCGGTGCCACCGCGGACCGCCATCCGCCACTTGATCAGCGTCATCATCGGGGCGATCTCCAGGGCCAGGACACCGAGAAACAGCAGCATCTTGGTCCAGAAGAGATGGTTCCCAAGGTAGTAGGCGGTGGCCTTTTCCAGTCCCATGAAGAGCCGGAGTAGCCCGGTGGACACCCAGAGCAGGGCGGCGATGCCCCACCAGGTATCGGCCCGGAACACGGCGGCCAGGCCGGGCCGGTCCAGCGGGCCCCGGAGGGCGTGGGCCCGTGCCCAGACCGCGCCCAGGCCCAGGCCGAGGCCCAGGAGATGAAATGAGGCAGCCAGCCAGCGAAGGATCAAGCGGGGAGGCGCGGTAGAAGAATCACGCCCGGCTCCCGCGGGCTCGTCCGGCCAGGATGGTAATGTTATCGCTGCCGCCGCGCTCCAGCGCCATTTCGAGCAGGGAAGTGCAGAGTTGTTCGGACGAGGTCATGGTGCGGCACTGCTGGGTGATCTCGTCATCGCTGACGTGCTTGGTCAGCCCGTCGCTGCAAAGAAGGATGACACAGCCGCGGGGGGTGATGTCCAACAAGGCAATTTCGGGTTTGGCCTCCTCGCCGCCGATGGCGCTGGCCAGCACGTTGCTGTAGGGAGACTTGGAGGCCTGGTCGGCCTTGATGACCCCCGCGTCCACCAGGTACTGGGCCACGGTCTGGTCCCGGGTTACCTGCTTGAGGACGCCGTCCCAGTAGTAATAGCACCGGCTGTCCCCGACCTGGACCACGTACATGCGGGGCCAGACCGCGATAGCGAGCGTCAGGGTGGTGGCCATCCGCTGGTCGGCACGGGCCGCTTCCTTCCGGACGGTGCCGTGCGCTTCCAGAACGGCGGTCTGCAGGGCGGTAGAAAACTCCTTCTCCTCGGAGGCGTTCGACGCGTGATAGCAGCGCATCGTGCTGCTCACATAGGAGGTGATGGCGGTGGTCGCCAGCTGGCTGGCCTCGCCCCCGGCCGCCGACCCGCCCACCCCGTCCGCCACCAGCATGATGGTTCCCAGCCGCTCGCCCCGGAGCGGCAGCTCGTCCGGCCCCGGCAGACTGGTGCCATGCACGACGATCTGCTGGTGAAGGGTGCAGAGGAGAAAGTGGTCCTGGTTCTCGGTCCGGACCCGGCCGGGATGGGTAAGTCCGAACAGGTCCAGTTCCTCGTCCCTGGGCCGGCCGGCGGGAAGCGGCGGCGACGTTGTAGTGAGCAGGCGAGCGGTGGCCATGGGAACTCCTGGAGACAGTGCTCAAGCTTGGCGCACCCGCCCGGTTCATGCAAGCAGGTCAGGGGGGAGGCTGCCCCCAGGGCCGCAGCAGGCCGTACTCCGCCGCTGCCTGGATATCGGCGAGCCGCCCGGCGGTGGCGCCAAAACCCCACAGCTGGACAAACCCCGCCCATGGCCGGTCGGCCCGCCAGGTCTTGACCCAGGCATTGGCCTGTCCGAGCTCGTCGACGGCGAGCGCGGTGGTGACCGCGGTTACGTCAACCGGGTAGTCTCCCCGGTGCCAACCCTCGATTCCCCAGGCGCGACCGTCGGCGGTGGGATGCCCGGCATGTTCGTTGTAATCCATGGACGCGGTCGGAAGGCCGAGCAACGATTCGGTCCGCGCGAAATTCTCTGTCTCGACCAGGCGGCCGTTGGCGTCGTGGACCAGGGATCCCGGTGGGGCGCCCAGCCAGACCACCTTGCCGCCGGCGCGGAGGTACCGGGTAAACAGGACATCGGTGTCCATCACCGGCGCCACTTCGCCGGGCAGAACGTCCATGGCGAAGACCACGACGCTGGGAAGGCCGTCGCCGATCCGTTCAGTAAAAAACCGGGCCAGGCCGGCGGCATCCAGTGATTGGTAGCCCTGGTCGCGAAAGTGCTCCAGGGCCAACCGGCTACCGGGAACAAAGGCCTGGCCGGCCCGGCTGGAGTCGTAGAATACCGCCATCCGGGGAATGGCATCCATCACCCGGGCGATGGCCACGATGCTGCCGGCATCGGTACCCAGGAAAATGACGTCGTTCGACACCACGGGTGTCGAGACGACCGATCCATCCATCCGGAGTCGCCATTTTTCGCGGCCGCTGGCGGCCTCGAGAACGCGCAAGTCGCCCCAGGGCGCATCGGTGCGGTAGGTCGCGATCACCAGGTCGGACCCCGCCAGCACCGGCGATGCGAGCACGTTGGCCCCGATCGGTTGCCGCCACAGCTCCCGCCCGGTTTCCGCGTCGAGCGTCTGCATGAAATGGCCGTCGGAACTTCCTGCGTAGACCCGTCCCCCAGTCACCGCCGGCGACCCGATCACCCAGGAGGTCCCGTGACTGGCCCGCCATTTCCGGGATCCGGTGGCGAGGTCCAGGGCATAGACCCCGCCATCGCGCGAGCCGACGAACACGGTTCCGTTCATGATTGCCGCGGAACTCTGGATGGCGCGCCGGTCGTAGCCGAACCGGTTGGAGTCGAGCGTGTCGCCCTCGGTTCGGTGGACCCACCGCTCGGCACCGTCGCGCCGGTCAAAGGCATAGACCCGGCCATCGAAGGAGCCCGCGATGACCAGCTCGGCGGACAGGGCGGGGGTGGCCCGGAGTCGCCCGCCGGTCCGCCCTTTCCATATTTCACGTCCCGAGGCGAGATCGAGGGCATAGAGGAAACCGTCCTGCCCCCCGATGAATACCGTGTCGCCGGCGATGGTGGGCGAGGAGACGAGGATGTCCCACCCGCCGCCCCGGCCGGTATTGAGGGCGAGGGCGGGGCCGGTGGATTTCGACCACCGTGCTGTCCCGGTATTCTGATCGACGGCAAAGATCCGCCCCGCGAGCGTCGCCGCTACGACCAGGCCGCGCGCTACCGCCGGCGAGGCGTGCACCGGGCTCCCGGCCTCAAATCGCCAGGCCAGGGCCCCATTCTTCTTTTCCAGGGCGTAGAGAAAACCATCCCCGCTCCCCACGTAAACCCGGCCGTCCGAGACGGCAGGCGTCGAGCGCACCATCCCGCCGGTTCGGACCCGCCACTGGACGCCGCCCTGTCCCCGGAAGAGGGAGCCGGCGGATGCCCCGGCATGGGTTGGTTCGCCCCGGAACATGGCCGACCCTCCGACTTGGGAAGCATCACCGGAGGCGCAGGCGGCGAGGAGGCAGAGGCTCGCGATTCTCATTGGGTCTCAATAAAAATTGGGTGTATCGGGCGACGCAGCAGGTCCATCACGAACAAACTAGCGGTCCGCGGCTGCCCTGTTTTGTACAGGGCTCACACCGCTGGCACAGAGGTCATCGGAAGAAGGGCCGGGGGTTATGGGGCCGCTACTCGCCTGCCCGGAGTGCCGTTCCATTCCCCGCCCCCACCCGAGCCCCATCACGGAGCGCCACCCGCCCGTTCACGATGACGACCTGGATACCAGCGGGATACTGGAACGGGTCCTCAAAGCTGGCTCGGTCGGCTACGGTGGCCGGATCGAGGACCACCACGTCGGCTGCCATTCCGGTTCCCAGCCGGCCGCGGGTGGCCAGGCTGGCCCGGGAAGCCGGTGCCGCGCTCATCTTGCGAATGGCCGATTCCAGGCTGAGCGCCTTCCGTTCTCGCACATAGCGGCCGAGAACTCTCGGGTAGGAGCCGAGGCCGCGCGGGTGGGGGTTGCCCCGCCGGGCCGGGCCCTCGGTGGCGAAACTTCCCCCGTCGCTGCAGACCATGCCCAGGGGGTGGGCCAGGATGCGCTCCAGGTTCTCCTCGCTCATGGCGAACCCCACCATGCCGACACCGCCCTGGCTCTCCCGCAGCAGTGCGGCGGCAAGGTCATAAGGATCCTGGTTCCGCTCCGTGGCGAGGGCGCCCAGCCGCCGGCCCTCCGCGCCCCGGCCGCCGGCGGCGCGGACGCTGGTGATCATGGCATTGTCCCAGCCGCCGATAAGTGCCACCTTCGCCAGAGTTTCTTCCCGAATCCGCGCGGCGGTGGCGGGGTCCGCGAGCCGGGCGAGGAACGCCTCGGTGCCGCCGTCCCGGCTCCAGACCGGAAACAGGTTAGTGAGGCCGGTGGAATAGGCTACGTAGGGGTAGCGATCGAACGCGATGTCGAGGCCGCGCGCCCTGGCCGCTTCGATGGTGGCAAAGGCCTGGCCGAGCCGGGGCCAGTTCCGCGGTCCCTGGGTCTTGAGATGGGAAATCTGGAGAGGGGTAACGGCACCTGTCGCGACCGCGATGGCTTCCTCAATGGCCTCGATCAGTCGGTCATCTTCGTTCCGCATGTGGGTGGCATACACCAGGCGCCGGCCGGCCAGCGGCCGGCAGAGCGCGACGAGTTCCTCCCGGGACGCGAAGGCGCCCGGAGTGTACTCCAGCCCGGACGAGGCCCCGCAGGCACCCTGCCCCACAGCTGCCTCCACCATCCTGCGCATGCGTTCCAGTTCCGCCGGAGATGCGGGGCGGTCGGCGTCGCCCACCACGGCTCCCCGTACCGATCCCAGCCCCACCATCGAAGCGACGTTCACCGCCGGTTCATAGCTGTCGATTCGCTCGAAGTAGCTGGTGAAGGAATCGGTTTCCGATCCGGTGGCCGCGGATCCCCCGTCCTGCCCCACGACGATGGTCGTTATCCCTTGCCGGATGAGTGACTCGGCCCGGGGGTCCTCGGCCAGCGAGCCATCGCCATGGGAGTGGATGTCCACGAAGCCGGGACAGACGGCCGAGCCGGACACATCAATCTCTTCCTTACCCCGCCCGGCGATCCGGGACGCCAGTTCGGCGATGCGCCCGCGGGAGATGCCCAGGTCTCCCCGGATTCCAGGAGAGCCGCTCCCATCGAAGAGGGTGCCCCCGCGGAGGACGAGATCATGGTCGGCGCGACGGGCGAGCAGGTTGGGTCCCGCGGCGAAGGCGGCCAGTACGCCGCCCGAGGTTTGCAGGAACGATCGTCGGCTCGTTGTCATGGCTGTCTCGGTGATTGAGGGGTCATCAGGCGACGGACCAGGAAGGCCAGGCTCAGGGTGGCCAGAACGGACCAGATGGGCACTGCCTTGACCGGCGATTCCAGGAAGGTCCCGGGGACCACGGCGACCCACGCGGTCACCATTCCGGCCCGAACCCGGACCAGGCGAAGGGGTTCACCAGTGCGATCACCCGATGCCTGGACGCGGGTGGTGCCCGCGATGACGATCAGCCAGGCAGCGGCGATCAACCCGGCGGCCACCAGCGGCAGCCCCGATGGTGGCGGACGCCCCGGGAGCCCGCGCCAGGCCAGGACGGCCACGGCTGCCGCCAGGGAGAGGGCCGCCGGAATCCATTGCCGGCGCCGTGGCTCGGGCAGCGTGGCATCCAGCGCGAACGCCAGCGCGCCCAGGACCCCGGGCCAGGGGCTTCCCGATTCGTACATGACCCAGCCCAGCAGGAGGAGGGCGGCGGCGGAATCCAGCGGGGTGGCCGGAATTCCCACCGTGCGGTTGACGATCCGTACTGCCACGAGCACCGCGAAGGCGAGCAGCAGGCTGGAGGAGGGCCACGCCACGGACGCGGTCCACCCCAGCGCCATGGCGGCAAAGGCGGCGGGATTGTCATCGGGCGCCAGCTCCCGCGCCAGGGCCCACGCGACAAAGGCCGCCAACCCACCTCGAAAGCCGAATCGCAGGCTCTCCCAGAGGGAATGGGACTGCATCAGCCAGATCAGGCCGGCGACCGCGCCGGCCAGCGGAGCCAGCACCAAGACGGCGAGATTGGTCGGGTAGCTCGGATCGAGCTTACGCCCGATGGCTGACCGGATGATGGACCGTGTTGGTGAGGATGAAATCGTCTTTGTCCCGGTCCCAGGTGTGTGTGTCCGTGACGATTTCGCCGGGGTGCACCCGGTGCACGAAGCAGGAGTTGGGCTCGCCGCGGGCCCGGGTCGAGGTCGTCGTCCCGGCCTGGAAAACGGGGACGTGATAATCGGGGACCTGGTAGCGGGCGGTGTTACCGACATAGGCCAGGTGAAGGTGGCCGGCAAGAAACATATCTATGCCGAGGCGGGCGAACACCGGCATGGCTGTTTCGATCCCGTCCACCACCTCGACACCCTCGAGGCCTTCGGGCAGGTCGAAGGGATGGTGCCCGACCAGGATCTTCACCTGGCCGGCCAGCTTCCTCACGTCGGCTTCAAGGTAACGCAGCTGCTCGGCGCTGATGGCGCCACCCTTGATCACCAGTGACCGGGCGGTGTTGACGGTGAGCACCGCGATCTCCTCGTCCACATAGCGGGGCGAGAGGTCAGGCGTGATCAGCCGCCGGTAGCGATCCAGCGGGTGCAGCAGCCGGCGATACAGGTTGTAGGCCGGGACATCGTGGTTACCGGGGGTGACGACCTGGGGCTGGGGCAGCGAATCGAGAAAGGCCCGGGCCGCGAGAAACTGGTGCTCCCGCGCCCGCTGGGTCAGGTCGCCGGAAACGACGACCACGTCCGGCCTCAGGGCATGGGCCAGCCGGCGCAGCGGATCCAGCGTCGGGAGATAGATCATCCCGAAGTGCAGGTCGGAGATGTGCAGGATGGTCCTCATGCCGGACGCTCCCGGGGGACGACGACCTGGAGCGCGCCGGGATGAATCGCGTAGTGCAGCGGCGGTTTGAGAATGGTGACCTCGCCATCCAGGGAGATCCGCAGGCGGCGGTGCCGGGCGTCGATCCAGCACTCGCTGGTGCGGAAGGCATCGAAGTCCTCCCCGGGCCGGACCTGGCCGAGCAGGGCCCGAATCGAAAACCAGATGAGACGGTAGCGCCCCTGGGCGCGGGGGATGTAAATGCAGAGCTGGCCCTGGTCCAGGGTCTCGCGGGCGGGCAGCCGTACCCCGTCAAAGAGATATTCGTTGTTCCCCACGAAGACCGCCGACGTCCGCCGGAGGACTTCCTGATCCTCGATGCTGACCTTGATGCCGAGCCGCTCGTAGTGGGCCAGCGCCTTGAGGGTAGCCCAGATGGCGGCAGGCCACTTGGCCAGGCCGTCCCGCTGCTTGAGCTCCCGGAGCCGGACGATCGAAGGATAGAGCCCCAGCCCGGAATTGTTGAGGAAGATACGATCGTTCACCTGGGCGTAGTCCACGCTCGCCAGGTTCCCCGCGGTGAGCACTTCGATGGCGGATTCGATTTCGAGCGGAATCCCCAGGTCCTTGGCGAAGTGGTTGAGGGTCCCCAGGGGAAGCACGCCGAGCGGCGTGCTGGAACCGGCGAGCGCGGCCGCGACCGAACTGATGGTGCCATCGCCGCCGCCGGCCACCACGATCCGGCTGCCCTCCTCCGCCGCGGCCCGGGCCAGGCCCGTGACATCAGATTCTCCGTCCATGAATACGATATCGGCGTCGTCGACGAGACTATGGATCAGGTGGGTCAGCCGGTCCCGGGCATCCTCGTCCTTGATACTGCCGGCGCGGCCGTTGATCAGGAATCGAATCATAGGGGTGGAGTATCCATCAAACCGGCCGGGGAGGATGTAACCGGGGTTACAGGGACGCGGCCTCGATCCTTTTGGCCCGTAATGATTTATTATTCCCGGCCTGCCTCCCCCACACCGGACGTGTATGGGCGTGATCCACCTCCAGACCGAGATCCCCGGCCCGGCCAGCCGTGCCCTGCTGGCCCGGCGGGAGCGCGCCGTGTCGCGGGCGGTGCCGGCGACCACCCCGCTGGCCATCGTGCAGGCCGACGGTGCGATGGTGACCGACGCCGACGGCAACCGGCTTATTGATTTCGGGGGCGGGATCGGCACCCTTAACATCGGCCACCGGCATCCCGGGGTCATTGCCGCCATCCGGGAGCAACTGGACCGCTATCTCCACCTGGCCTTTCCGGTGTCGACCTACGAACCCTACGTGGCCCTGGCCGAGCGGATGAACCGGGTGACCCCGGGCGCCCACGAGAAACGCACCCTCTTTCTCAACAGCGGGGCGGAAGCGGTGGAGAACGCGGTCAAGGCGGCCCGCTTCTTCACCGGGCGGCAGGCCATCGTCTGCTTCGACCATGCCTTTCACGGGCGCACCAACCTGGCCCTCGGCCTGACAGCCAAGGTGATGCCCTACAAGAAGGGATTCGGCCCGTTCGCGCCGGAGATTTACCGGATTCCCTTTCCGTACTGCTACCGCTGCCCGGTGGCGGTACGGCGGCCGGCGGGAACCGGTGAGGCCTGCTGCCAGGCCAGCCGGACGTACCTGGACCAGCTGTTCGCCGGCGGGGTTGATCCGGGTTCGGTGGCGGCCATCGTCATGGAACTGGAACTGGGCGAGGGCGGGTTCGTGCCGGCGCCTGCCGAGTACGTCCGGGAACTGGCCGGGTTCGCGAAGGCGAACGGCATCCTGTTCATCGCCGACGAAATCCAGACCGGTTTCGGCCGCACCGGCAGGATGTTCGCGTCCGAACACTATGGCCTGGTGCCGGACCTCATCGTCACCGCAAAATCGCTGGCGGGCGGGTTGCCGCTGGCCGCGGTGACCGGCCGCGCCGACATCCTTGATGCGCCGCAGGTCGGCGGCCTCGGCGGCACTTACGGCGGTAATCCCCTGTCCTGCGCGGCGGCGATCGCCGTGCTCGACGCGATGGAATCGGAGCAGATTACCGAGCGGGGCGCCCGGGCAGGCCAGCGGATCCGGGAGCGGTTCCAGCGCTGGGCGGCCACTGATCCCGGTATCGGCGACGTCCGGGGCCTCGGCGCAATGATGGCGCTGGAACTGGTGCGCGACCCGGTCACCCGGGAACCGGACAAGGAACGCACCGGCCGGGTGCTTACCGAAGCACTGTCGCGAGGCGTGATCCTCCTCTCGGCCGGGACCTTTGGCAACGTGATCCGGGTGCTGGTGCCCCTCACCGTGAGCGACGACATCCTGGAGGAAGGCCTGGCGGTCATGCAGCAGGCGCTGGAGGCCACGCGGGGATGAAGAAGCTCCGGTTCTGGCACTACCTCAAGGCGGCCTTCAACGCACGGCCCTTCGGCATGCTGGTGCCGCCCAACTGGATCGGGCTGGCGCTGTTCGGCCTGCTGGGACTGATGAACCCCGGCTTCTGGGTAATCGGGGCGGGACTGGAGCTGGGATACCTGGGCGTGCTGATCACCAGCGGCCGTTTCCAGCGCGCGGTCGCCGCGCGGCACAACTCGGCCACAACCGACCAATGGGGCGGCCGGGTGGAGGAACTGGTGGGCCAGCTCAGCGAAGCCGACCAGCGGAAATACGTCGCCCTGCTGGCCCGCTGCCGCTCCATCCTCGAGCAGCAGGGCCAGGGCGCGGAAACGAGCCTGGTCCAGGGCCTGGAAAGCCAGAACACCAGCCTCAGCCGGCTGGCCTGGCTCTATCTCCGGCTGCTGCTGATGCGCCGGGCTATCGACAAGGTGCTGGTGGACGACGGCGACCCGGGGAACCGGCACCTTTCCGATCGGATCACCACGCTGGAAAAGCGGCTGGCCGACGAATCGATCGGCGAAGACCTGCGCCGGAGCCTGGGCGGTCAACTGGCGATCCTGCAGCAGCGGATGGCCCAGCGCACCGAAGGCGCGGAGAAGATGGCCTTCCTCGACGCCGAGCTGACCCGGATCCATGAGCAGGTGGAACTGATCCGGGAACAGGCGGTGCTGTCCACCGACCCGGACCTCCTGTCGCAGCGCATTGACGAGATCACGACGACGCTGGGCGGTACCTCCCAGTGGATCCGCGACCAGCAGCAGGTGTACGGCGTCCTGCAGGACCTGGCCGCCGAGCCTCCACTCCTACCGCTCCGATCCCGGGGCAAAGCGAGCCAGTGACCACTCCGCCGCTTCCCGCGGGCGCTCCGAACGGGACCGCGCTGCCGCCCTGGGCCGCCGAAATGCGGGACCTGTTCCGGTCCGGCTCGGTGGCGCAGTTCATCGTGCACGGCAACATCTTCGATGTGGTTCCGGCGGGCGGCAAGTTGTATCCGCTCAAGCGGTTCATGGAAGAAGTGATGTTCGAGGTGTACGACGTGGTGCTGACCTACGACCGGGGCCGGGGTATTCGCGCCGCCCGGGGCGGCGAGGACTGGGGCGACTGGCTCAAGGGCGCCGTCGGGATGGATGGCAGCATGCTGGCCCAGCTCCGGGAGCCGGGCCCGGCGCTGGAACTGCTCGACCGGTACCTGCTCAGGTCGCTCAACCTCCAGGCGCTCAAAGGCGGCGCCAGCGGCGCGCCCCGGATCGCGGTGGTCATCGATTTCGCCGAGTTCGTGGTGCCCCGGGGAGACGCGCTGGCACTGGGAGGGCCGTTCAGCGCCAACGTCGTGAAGACCCTGGGCTGGGCCAACGATCCGGCGGTGCTGCAGTCGAACATCATCACCGTGCTGCTCACCGAGGAGGCGGGGGATCTCAATGAGCTGGTCATGGAGAATCCCCACCAGGCCACCCTGCGCATTCCGCTCCCGGGCGAAGCCGACATGCTGGAGTACGTGAACACGCTGGCCGCCACCCAGTTTCCGGAACTGGCCGCGAAGTCGGAGGTCCCGCTGGAGGTGCTGGCCCGGCGGCTCACCGGGTTGAGCCGGATCGGCGCTAGGACAGTGATCGCCCTGGCCCTGCGCAACCACCGCACGATTACGGCGGCCTGGCTGGCCCAGATGAAGAAACAAATGATCGAACGGGAGTGCCAGGGCCTGCTCGATTTCGTGGAGTCGCCGTTCACCCTGGATCATGTGGCCGGCCACGAGCCGGTCAAGGTCTGGCTCCGGGAGGATACCCTGCTACTCAAGCGGGGCGCTCTCCATGCGCTGCCCATGGGGTACCTGATCACCGGCCGGATCGGGACCGGCAAGACCTTCCTGGTGCAGGCCTGGGCCGGGGAGCTGGGGATCCCCTGCGTGGTCTTCAAGAACTTTCGCGACCGCTGGGTGGGGGCCACCGAATCCAACCTGGAAAAGATCTTCGCGGTCCTCCGGGCGCTGGGCCAGGTCGTCGTTTTCGTGGACGAGGCCGATCAGGCGGCCGGCAAGCGGGAGGGCGGCGACGGGGACAGCGGGCTCTCCGGCCGGGTCTATTCCATGCTGGCCAAGGAGATGTCGGACACCCGGAACCGGGGGCGGATCATCTGGGTCTTCGCGACATCGCGCCCCGACCTGCTGGAGGTGGATCTCAAGCGGCAGGGCCGGCTCGACGTCCATATCCCGCTCTTCCCGCCCCAGACCCGGGACGAACGGCGTGCCCTGCTGCTCGCGGTCGCCCGCAAGCTCAAGGTCCCGGTGACGGAGGCTGACCTGCCGCCGCTGCCGGAGAACCAGGACCTGGGCGGCAACGAACTGGAAGGGATCCTGGTGCGGGCGCTCCGGGTCCTTGAGCTGGCCCCGGAGCCGCGGCCGCCGCTCAAGGACATCCTGGCCCAGGTGTTCAGCGAGGTGCGGCCCAGCGCCCATACCCGGAAACTGGAGTACATGGACCTCGTCGCGGTGAAGGAATGCACCGACGCCCGCTTCCTCCCCCTTCGCTACCGCGACATGGCGCCGGAGGAAATCGAGCGGCAGATTGATGAACTCCGGCGGTTTATCTGAGGGGGCCGCCGCCCCCGGTCCACCCGTTTGCCCTTCTTAGCTCACAGGAGACTCTCTGATGGCAATTTTCTCGAGGATCGGGCGCCTTTTCCGGGGCTTTGTCAGCCTGTTCATCAGCGGCATCGAGGAGCAGAACCCCGAGGCGCTGATGGAGGCGGCGAAACAGGATTTCCGCCAGAAGATGGTCCAGTACAACCTGGCCCTGGCCCGGATGGGGGGCGTGGCCGAGCGGCTCAAGAACCAGGTGAAGGGCAAGGTGATCCGGATCGGCGAGCTGGAGCGGCGGGTGATGGCCAATCACCAGGCCGGGAACCTCGAACTGGCGGGCAGCCTGGCCCGGGAACTCCAGGAACTCAAGACCGATGTCACGACCGATACTGACGAACTGAAGGAAACCGAGGAGGCGTACCAGGCCAACCTCCGGCAGGCCAAGGTGGCCCAGAAAGATTTCGAGGACAAGATCCGCCGGCTGGATAAGCAGCTCTCCCAGGTCAAGATCAAGGAAGCGCAGGCCGAGGCTGCGGCGGCCCTGGGGAACGCGGCCTTCAAAGTCGGCGATCTGGGCGATACGATGAAAACGGTCGAGGATGCGCTGCAGAAGCGGTACGAGGTCTCGGCCGGCAAGGCCCGCCTCGCGAAGGACCTGGTGGACATGGACCGGGTGCAGGAGAAAGAGGGCGAGCGTAAGGCGCTGGAACAGGCAGCCCTGGCCGACTTCCTGGCCTCCCAGGGCATCCAGGCCAGCGGGACCGCGGCGCCCCAGCCGACCGAGAAAGAGATCGGGCCGAAGGGAAGCTGACGGGATGTCAGTCCGCTGATGTCAGATCGCAGAGTGAAACCATCCACGCCAGGAGCCTCCTGTGGCCGGTGAACCGCGGGTCACCCCGTTTGGCAAGCTGATCTCCCTTCTCCTCGTGCTCGGTGTAGTGGCGGTGGGGATCTACATGGTCAAGGGCAAGAGCGGGGGGTCTTCGTCCGGCGAGCGCGAGGAGAGCGGGCCCGCCGAAGTCGCGCAGCTGCAGGTGGAGGTGCCGCGGCTGGCGCCCCCGGCCGCCCACCAGCTCCAGGACAAGACCGTCCCCATCGAAATCAGCGAGTATGCCGGCTATGCCGGCCTGATCGCGGCCAACGGCGGCCTGGCGCCCAACGAGAACTCGGTCTTCTACCGGAACGGCGGGTTCAAGGTCCGGCTCACGGTGAGCGAGGAAGAGAGCTGGTCGGCGCTCAACTCGGGCGCCCTCGCCGGCTCGGTCACGACGGTGGACGTGCTGGCCGTCTATGGCCGCCAGTTCCAGGTCACGGTGCCGGCCCAGATCGGATACTCGCGCGGCGCCGACGGGCTGGTGGTCCGCAGCGAGATCGGTCGGGTCAACGCCCTCCGCGGCAAGGTGATCGCCGCGGCCCAGTTTACCGAGGTCGATTTCTTCATCCGCTACCTGGCCCAGGAGGCCGGGCTGGGCGTCAATGCGCTGCCCAGCCTGGACGCAACGCCGGATCCCACCCGGATCAACCTGGTTTACACCGAGGACGGCTTCAGCGCGGGCGACCTCTTCCTTCAGGACCTCACCTCGGGCGCCAACCGGCTGGCGGGCTGCGTCACCTGGGAGCCCAAGACCTCCGAAGTGGTAGAACGGAGCGGGGGGCAGGCCAGGGTCCTCACCACCAACAAGAACCTGCTGATCGTCGCCGACATCCTGGTGCTGAACCGCGGGTTCGCCGACCAGAACCCCCAGATTGTCGCCGGATTGGTCCGGGGACTGCTGGAAGGGAACCGCATGGTGCGGGATGACCCGGAAGCCCACCTGGATGTGATTGCCCGCGCCTTCAAGTGGAGCCGGGAGGATGCCCGGAGCGAACTGGCCAAGGTCCACCTGTCCAACCTGCCGGAGAACCTGGCATTCTTCAGCGGAGCCATCGATGCGGCAGGCAGCTTCGGCGGTATTTACCAGTCGGCGGTGCTGGCCTATGGCTCCGGACTGATCAAGGACCCGGTGGACGCGGAGCGCTTCATGGACCTCGCCGCGCTCAACGCGGCGAAACAGTCCGGCGCCTTTGCCGAGCAGGCGGTCGCCATCGCGCCGATCCGGTCGGGAACCCGGGGCACCGTCGAGACCGACCCGCTCCTGAGCAAGGACATCCGGTTCCTCTTTCAGCCCAACTCGTCGGTCCTCGACCTGGAGAACCAGGACAACCTGGCCAATCTGGACGCCATCAAGCGGCTGCTGCAGGTGAGCCCGGGATCCACCATCCTGCTCCGGGGCCATGTGGACAATGCCCTGGTCGCCCAGTTCCGGCAGCAGGGCGGCGAGTCCTTCGTGCGGCAGATGGCGCTCAAGGCGGTGGAACTGAGCAAGAACCGCGCGGCGGAGATCCGCCGGGTGCTCACCGAGCGGCTCCGGGTGGATCCCAAACGGCTGGAAGTAGTGGGCCGCGGCTGGGAAGAGCCAGCCGGCACCGACTCGGAGCAGAACCGGCGGGTCGAAGTGCAGTGGTTCACGGTCGAGTAGCGGGTGCCCGGTCCTGGCGGTCGCCCTCGTAAGCGCGTTGGAGCACCCGCGGACATCGTGATTGATCTCCGCCACCGCACTCACGGCCGATCCGGTGGGTGATCCGGTTGCCCTTCCGTTCGCCTCCGGTTGAGACCAGACGTCCCACCGGTTTCACGCCGCGTAGACAGAGACCCAGGCCACCCGGGCCTGGGTGGCCGGCTTCACCCGGGCAAAGACCCGGCGGCGGTACAGGGGCACGAGGGTTTTTACCGGCGACATGGTGACATCGGGCCCCAGCCCCAGGGCGACCGTCAGCAATGCATCGAGGATCGGCCGGAGCGCGGCCTCCTTTCCCGAGAACATCGCCTCTACCCGGGCGCGTCGAGGAGATACCGGGCCGCATCCGCCGCGGTGCCCATCCGCCGAATGCCGGGATGCAGGGTGTACGGGTAAACAGGATCCATGCCGTCTCGCTGGATGATGTGTGCGCCTCCCCCGTCGGAGAGGACCGCGTGGCTTCCATCTGGCTCAAGGATATCGCCGCTACGGAGGAATCCGTGCCGCCCCTGCCGGCCCGCGCCGATGTGGTGGTGATCGGCGGCGGCTATACCGGCGTGGCCGCCGCGCTGGCGCTCGCCGCAGCGGGAGCGAGCGTAACGGTGCTGGACCGGGAGGCGATGGGCTTTGGGGCCAGCACCCGGAACGGGGGGTTCGTGCTTCCCGGGTTCAAGCGGGAGTACTCCGCGCTGCGGCGCGCCTGGGGCCAGGACGCGGCCCGGCGGCTCTTCCTGGAGTCCCTGGAATCCATCGTCTCGCTCGAGTCGCTCATCGCGGCAGAGTCCGTGGATTGCGATTTCCGGCGGGTGGGCCATATCACGCTCGCCGAAACGGCCGGCCAGCTACGGTCGCTCGATACGGAGCGCACACTGCTCGCCGGTTCAGCCGGCCATGCCACGCACCTGTTGGAATCATCCGACCTGGGCCAGGAGATCGGGTCGCCGCGCTACCTCGGCGGGCTCCTCGATCCGGCGGCCGGTTCGCTGCACCCGGCCCGGTTGTTTGCCGGGCTGCTCCGGGCGGCGGTGCGGCGGGGGGCGGTCGCGCTGGCTCGAACCGAGGCCACCCGGATCGAAGGGACTCCCGGCAAGTTCGTGGTCCATACAAGTCGCGGCCCGATTCCCGGCGCGCACGTGCTGGTCGCCACCAACGGGTACAGCGGCCCGGTCCACCGGGGGTTTCGCCGCCGGGTGGTCCCCGTGGGCAGCCATATCATTGCCACCGCGCCGCTGGCCCCGGAGCTGGCCCGGGATCTCATTCCACGCCAGCGCGTGCTGAGCGACAGCCGCCACCTGCTGCACTACTTCCGAATGTCGTACGATGGCCGGCTGATCTTCGGCGGCCGGGCGTCCTTCCGCACGGCGGGGGGAGAGTCGGACCCGGTGGCGGCCGCCGTCCTTCGCGAGGACATGGTGTCGGTGTTTCCCCAGCTTCACGGCTGTCCGGTCGAACGGACCTGGTCGGGGAACGTGGCCTTTACCCGCGACCGGATGCCTCACCTGGGCCGGCTGGACGGGGTATATGCGGCGGGCGGGTATTGCGGACACGGGGTCGCCATGGCCATATACCTTGGCACCCGGGCCGGGGAGCACCTTGCCCGCGGCGCTGCGCTTCCTTTCCTGAGCACCCTGAGTTTCCCGGCGGTGCCGCTCTACACCGGCCGGCCCTGGTTTCTTCCCCTGGCCGGTGCCTGGTACCGGCTGCTGGATTGGACGGCGCGCCGCTGAGAGCGGCACCAGGCCAACTCGATCGGGGACATCATGAGCCCACGGCAGGAAGCCAGCGATCTGGTCCACGCGCTCGAGAGCGGCGCCATTACCCGGCGCGCATTCGTGCTGCGGGCCGCGGCGCTGGGCCTCAGCCTGGGGACTATCGGCCTGGTCCTCGGCGCCTGCCGGGGCAAGGCCGAGCCGCCCGCCGCCGAGGCGGACCTGGGACCCATCGGCACCGCACTCAGCATCTACAACTGGTCGGACTATATCGCGAAAGAAGCCATCACCGGCTTCGAGAAGGAGTTCGGGGTCAGGGTCTCCTACAACACGTACGAAAGCAACGAGGAACTGGCCGCCAAGCTGCAGACCGGCATCTCGCCCTATGACCTGGCGGTGCCCTCCGGTTACCTGGTGCCCGCGCTGGCGGCGGCCGGCCTCCTCGCCCCGCTCAACCGCCAGTACCTCACCAACTGGGACAATATCTCGCCCCTGTTCCTTGACCTGGGCAGCGACCCGGGGAACCGGTACTCGGTGCCCTGGCAGTGGGGCACGACCGGGGTGGCCTACCGGAGCGACAAGCTGGCCGCACCCCCGGCCAGCTGGGGCGTTTTCCAGGATCCCCGCTATCGGCGGCGGATGACGATGATGGACGAGGGGCGCGAAGTGATCGGGGCCTGGCTCCGCTACCGGGGCCATTCCGTGAACAGCGTGAGCGGGCCGGAACTCGACGCGGCACGCGCCGATGGCCTGGCGGCCGCCGGTCACCTGGCGGGCTTCGTATCGGGACCGGTCAAGGACCGCCTGGTCTCCGGCGAAATCTGGGTCGCCCAGCTCTGGAACGGCGACACCACCCAGGCCCGGGTCCGCGAACCGGCGATCGCTTATGCCCTGCCCGCGGAGGGCGGCACGATCTGGACCGATTCCCTGGTGGTCCCCCGGTCCGCGCCCCACAAGCGGGCCGCGCACGAGTTCCTGAACTACATCCTGCGGCCCGACGTGGCCGCTTCCATTTCCAACGCCACCGGCTATGGATCCCCCAACGCGAAGGCGGTGCTGGACCAGCCGGTGCCTTTCCCCGCGCCGGATGAACTCTCCCGCCTGGAATACCAGGCCGACCTGGGTGAGAAGTCCTATCTCTGGGACCTCATCTGGTCGGACATCCGGGCCCACGGAGCCGGCTCACTCTCCTGAACGGACCCCCGCCCTTGCGACTGACCGACGCTGAAGTCCTCGCCCACGCCCGGCATTACCTCGACCTGCTGACGGCGCCCGAGCTCTCCCTGGAGCAGAAGCACGGACTCATTACCGAGACGGTGGACAATTACGCCGCCTACTATAACCGGGGCTTCATCAGTTATCGGAAATCGGTGACCGAGGCCGGCCAGTACGCCGCGATCGAGTGGTCGGGGCAGGGGGCGATGCTCCGGGATATCCTGGGCCGGGAGTACATCGACTGCCTGGGCGGGTATGGAATCTTCAGCGCCGGCGTGAATCACCCGCGCATCGTCCAGGCGGTGGCGACCCAGCTGACCAGGATGGCGCTCAACAGCCAGGAGCTGCTGGAGCCGTGGCGGGGGGCGCTCGCCCGCCTGCTGGCCGAAGTGACGCCCGGCGACCTGAATAATTCGTTCTTCATCAACAACGGCACCGACGCGATCGAAGGAGCGATCAAACTCGCGCGGCTCTATACCGGGCGCCACACGTTCATCTCGACGCTGTCGGGTTTTCACGGCAAGTCGTTCGGATCGCTTTCGCTGATGGGAAAGGCGTTGTTCCGGGAGCCGTTCCAGCAGGGGATGCAGGACGTCCGCTTCGTGCCCTTCGGCGATGCCGTCGCGATGGCCCAGGAGTTCGCCCGGGCGGAGCAGGTCGGGGTCAGGATCGCGGGCGTAGTGCTGGAGCCGGTCCAGGGCGAGGCCGGGGCGATCGTCCCGCCGGACGACTACTTCCCGGCGGTGCGGGAGCTGTGTACCCGGTACGGGGCCCTGCTGATCGCGGACGAAGTGCAGACCGGCATGGGGCGAACCGGCAAGCTCTGGGGCGTGGACCACTGGAACATCGTGCCCGATATCCTCTGCCTGGGCAAGTCGCTGGGCGGCGGTGTCATGCCGCTCTCAGCGTTCATCTCCACCGCCGGGATCTGGGAGGTGATGATCCCCAATCCGATCATCCACTCCACGACCTTCGGCGGCAACCCGCTGGCCTGCGCCGCCGGTATCGCCGCGCTGGAGGTGACGCTGGGGGAGGACCTCCCGGGCCAGGCCGCGGCCAAGGGCGCCATGCTGCTTCGGGAACTGGAGACGCTGCAGGGCCGCTATCCCGGCGTGCTGAAGGCGGTCCGCGGCAAGGGCCTGCTGGTGGGGATGGAGTTTCACCAGCAGGAAACCGGCTGGAAAGTGGCGTCGGGGCTCTTCAAACGGGGCGTGCTGGTGGCGGGGACCTACAGCAACGCCAGGGTGATCCGGCTGGAGCCGGCGCTGGGAATCGAGGTGGGCCTCCTGGAGGAGATGCTCAACCGCCTGGAGGAAACCGTGAAAGAGATTGCTAATTGAGGGAATTGAGGGAATTGAGGGAAGGTGAGGAGTGGATCCCGTCCCCAATTCCCTCAATTCTCCTCCACCGCTCTCAGTCTCCGCTGGCCCAGCTCAGCGTCACCCCGAACCAGAGCTTGACGCTTTCGTCCGGCTTGCTGGGTTTGTTGAACTTGGTGTACTCATCGCCGCTGAACTGGACGTGCAGGGCCGGGCTGATCGCGAACGGTCCGGCCATGAACTCGGTGGAGGCGGAGAGGTCCACGTGGGTGAGCCCGTTGCCGGAGAAGTTGGCCGATTCCGACGGGTCGCTGTCGTTGACGCCCTGGCCGGCGCTGAGCCCGGCCAGCGCGCCGAGGGAGAGGGAGACGGATTCCGAGAGGGGAATCCCGTATCCGATACTCCCCTCGAGATACAGCCCCTTGATCTTGTCCACGTCGTAGTACGCGGCAACCTGCGGCGAGAGGACGTGAGCCAGGCCCAGCCGGGCGTAGATTTCCAGGGTATTGGCATCGCTGGTCAGGCCGGGGGGATCGTTGGGGTAGAGGTACCCGACGGCGCCCAGCCCGAGCTCCACGTCCCCGAAGGCATGGGTGTATTCAATCCAGGGATCGAACTCGCTGACATCGGGACCCCCCTCCCCGCCGCCCAGGCTGACCTCGTCGGCGCCATCGTACTTGCCCAACTCCACGTTGCTCCATCCGCCGAGCGTGAAGGCGCCGTTCTCCCCCACGGGAAAGGACAGCCAGAGATCCGGCTGGATCACCGGCTTGCTGGTGAGGGTGAGCCCGCGCCAGACATACGCGCTGAATACGCCTACGTCAATGCCGACCGATACCTGGGCGGATGCGGCCGGCGCGCCCAGCATCAGGGCGGCCGCACTCAACATCAGGCTACACCGGGAGGAGCGGAGCATGTTCTCTCCTTAGAGGGAAATAGGCGTTGGTCTATTGCGGAACGTCCACTACTATGCGGTGCGCTGGCTAATAAGTCCAGCAGGCATAAGGCGTTACCCGGCGCACGGCGGCGCGACTATTGCATGAATGCGGAGTCCCCTGACCCCTGGCCCATTGACGTGGAACCATGATCCCTGTTCGGCCTGCCAATCCGTTTAGCGCTCTTTTCACCACCTATTTTGGCCAACTGGTGGTGCTGTTGCGCCGGCAACCGGATGATGTAAGCGCCCAGAAAGGTGCCTTGCGGAGCGCCATGGCGGTCCTCCGGCATGGGCCGGTGCGGATCGAGGCTGGCATCGAGTACTCCGACGTCCTGGACGACGCCACCCTCAAAGGCCGGCTCCTGGCCCGGTATGTGGACTACATCGAGTGCGGGGCCGATTCGCCCGCCGCCGAGGTGCTGGAACTGGCCCGGGCGCTGGCCGCCGATACGGGACCGATTCCCCAGAGCGTGTTGACCCGGGTCGAACTGGTCACCATCCCCGGGATGGCCCGGGTTTCCGACGCGGTGGCCGCGCCTCCCACCCCGCCATCGGCCGGACGGCAGCGAACCATGTCCGGGCCGGTGGGCAACGCGGAGCAGCTGGCAGCCGCGCTCGAGCGGGCGATCACGACCGGGTTCTGGATGGAGGCCGTCCATGCTGCCCAGGCCCTGATCCGGCTCACCCCTCAGTTTCCGGAGCACGAACAGCGCGCCCACCTGCTCGCCCTGCGGCGCGCTTTCACCCGGCCGATCCTCGAACAATTCATCGCCTTTGCCATGCGGGCCACCGAAGAACAGGCCCGGGTGGCCGAAATCCTCAGTTACGGGGGACCGGAAGCCATCGAGCTGATGGTGGACCAGGTTCGGGGTGGCGAGGTGATCGGTCCCCGAAAGTTCCTCTATGACGTGCTGGTGGCCACGCCGGCCTCGCTGCCCCTGCTGCTGCCGCTGCTGGAAAGTCCGGTGTGGTATGAAGTGCGGCACGCCGCCGACCTGGTGAGCCGGCTGGGCGCGGCAGAAGCGATTGACCCGCTTCGGCGGGCCCTCAAGCATCCGGACCCCCGGGTGCGCCAGGCGGTGGTCGAGGCGCTGGGCCGGTTCCCCGGCAAGGAAGTGGTAGAACCGATTCGGCGAACCCTGGGAGACCCCGACCCGGGTCCCCGAGCGAGTGCCGCGTTCGCCCTGGCCCAGCGGCATTCGCCCGGCTTGGCGCTGCCGATCCTGGTCGCGCTGGAATCAGAGAAGGACCCGGATGCGTGGAACGCGCTGGTCGAGGCGCTGGCCCGGATTGACTCCCCGGAGGCGGTCTCCTCGCTCGCGGGGATGGCCCTGGGCAAGCGTTCGCTGCTCCGACCGGGCCGGTCCATGGGGCAGCGGCTGGAGATTATCCGGGCGCTGGCCCGGGCGGGGACGCCCGGCGCGCGCGGTGCGCTGGAGAGAATTGCGGCGGAGGGAACGGCCCAGATCCAGAGCGCGGCGGCTGCCGCGCTCCAGGATCCGCAGCGCTAGCGGGGATGCACTCCCAGGGACTCCAGGTGCAGGCTGAGGTTGTGATTGGCGCGCAGGCCCACCACGCCCCTGGTGTCCACCTGGGCGGCCGGCACGGTATGCACCGGCTTACCGTTGACCATGAAGGTCACCGAGTCGGCGCCCACTTCGAAACTCAGTTCATTCTCCACCGGTCCGTCGGTCTTGCCCTTGACGATGGCTTCGCTGTCGGTCCAGTTCACCACGGTGGACGTCTCGGCCCCGGTCCGGCGCTTGATGAGAAACTTGCCGTCGCCACGAACCAGGAAATAGGTATAGCTCACCGTGGGGCCGGAGAGATTCTGGCCGCCCAGGAACAGTCCGTAGCCCTCGTGGTGTCCGGCACCGGGGAAGAGGTGCACCTTGGCCACCGCGTGGACCGGCCCGGTCGCCCGGTCGGTTTCGCGGTAGAGGATCACGGCGGGCCCCGTGGTCAGGTGCCAGCCCGGCGCCATGACCTCATACTTGAGGTTGGTCAGCGGGCCGCCGTTGTCGGTGCGGGCGCTCCACCCGGCGGGCAGTGCGCCGCCCGCGACGTTGCGGTCGTGATCGTCGTGCTGCTGGGCGGCCAGGGGGCCGGTGGCCAGGGCCAGCGCTGCTAGGGCAAGGGTAACTCGCATATGAACCTCTGGGGTCAGGCAGGTTGAGTGAGGGTCCCGGTCCGCCGGACGCTTGCGAAACCCGGGGTTACGACAGTAATCTACCGCTCGGACCGGCGCCACTCACGGGAGCTCTTGATCATGTTTGATGTTCTCTTTGTTCTCTTCGCCGCTATTGGTGCCGCCCTCATCCTGGGCGCGCTGACCTACGTCACCCTCCTCATCGGCGGGCTGGTCAACGGCATGGTGGTTCTCCTGGCCGGGCCGATCATCGACCGCATTATCGAAAAGCGAAAGGCCCGTACCGCCTAGCTCGACGCCCCGCCCGACCCGGTCTCGCCCTGCGGCGTACTCGCCGTTTTTCTTGCCCCATCACAGTTGATTCGAAGCCCGGCCAGCCCCTCGCGAAGTCCGCGAATCCGGGTTTGCAGCCCCCCGGTCCGCCGGGCCAGGCTGCCCATGTTCGCAGCCGCCTGGGCGACGGCGCTCAAACCCAGGCCCGCCGAGCCGGATTTGAGTTCGTCCAACTGGCGCACCAGGCTGCGTGCGGCAGATTCGGCTTCGGAGGGGGAGGTCAGTTTCTCGACCAGGGACTGGATCCGCTGGATCTTCGGAACCTGGGAGTCCAGGTAGGCGAGTTGAGCCTGCTGTCGGGCGGAAAGTTTAACGGCCATGGGCGGAGAGTAAGCCCGGCAGGAGGGTGGGGCAACGCAGTACTAAGGGAATCCCTTGCTTTTTCGGCCTTTGTTCGGTATAGTGCCGCCCCTCGGCCTGGGCCAGTCGATTTCTTCCCGGTGATTTCGTCGCGACCCAGACCGAGTAGATTGTCCGGTTCCGCAAAACTTCTGTAAAGTGGTACCGTACGTTGCCTGACGACTGCCGCCGGCGGTCGCACCTGATCCAGCCTGGACCTGTCATGAAACTCTCCGATATCGCCATTGAGCGCCCGGTCTTCGCCGGCATGATGAGTGCGGCCCTCGTGCTCTTCGGTATCCTCGGCTACAGCCGGCTGTCGGTGCGGGAATTCCCTGACGTGGATCCGCCCATCATCTCGGTGAACACCGTGCTTCCGGGAGCGAACCCCCAGGTGGTGGAGTCGGCGGTCACCGACATTCTCGAGGAAGAGCTGAGCACCGTCGAAGGGCTCCGGACCATCACCAGTTCAAGTGCGGAGCAGTCCAGCAGCATCACCCTGGAGTTCAACCTCGACCGGGATGTCGAATCAGCCGCGCAGGACGTGCGGGACAAGGTGTCCCGGGTTCGGGGCCGCCTGCCGGAGGAAATCCTGGAGCCGGTGGTGGCGAAGCAGGAAGCGGACGCGGATCCTTTCTTCTGGCTCGCGCTCTCCGGTGCCAACTACGACCTGCTTCAGCTATCCGACCTGGCGGACCGCCTGGTCAAGAGCCGGCTGCAGACGCTCCCCGGCGTCGGCCAGGCGGGCATCTACGGCGAGCGCCGTTTTGCCATGCGGGTCTGGCTTTCGGCCGCCGAGCTGGCCGGCCGGGGTCTCACCGTGCAGGATGTTGAAAACGCGATCCGGACCCGGAGCGTGGAGATTCCCTCCGGGCGTATCGAGTCGGAGCGGCGGGAGTTCAGCGTACGCTCGCTGGGAGAACTCAAGACCCCGGCCGAATTCGCGGACATGGTCGTGGACAACAGTTCCGGGCAGCTGGTCCGGCTGCGGGACGTGGGCTCCGTCGAGCTGGGGCCGGAGGATGAGCGGAGCGCCCTCCGCTACAACAGCACGCCGGCGGTCGCCATCGGGGTCATCCGCCAGTCCAAGTCCAACCTGGTCGAGGTCGCCGATGCGATCCATGCGGAGCTGCCGGCGATCCGGGAGAACCTGCCGCCCGGGGTGGAGTTGTCCGTCGCGTTCGACCAGTCGGTCTTCGTCCGCCGCTCCATCAAGGAGGCCCAGGAGACGCTGGTCATCGCGGGCATCCTGGTCGTCATCATCATCTTCGTGTTCCTGCGCAACCTGCGGGCGACCATCATTCCCGGCCTGGCCATCCCCGCGTCCATCGTCGCGACGTTCGCGATCATGAACGTGCTGGGTTTCTCCATCAACAACCTCACGCTGCTGGCGCTCACCCTGGCGATCGGCATCGTGGTGGACGATGCCATCATCGTGCTGGAAAACGCCTATCGCCACCAGGAAGAACTGGGCGAGGATCCCAAGACCGCCGCCATCCGGGGCACCCGCGAAATCGCCTTTGCCGTCATTGCGACGACGATCTCGCTGGTCGCTGTCTTCACGCCGCTGGCCTTTCTCAAGGGCGCCACCGGCCGGCTGTTCAACGAGTTCGGGATCGCGGTCGCCGGCTCGGTGGTCATCTCCGGGTTCGTGGCGCTGACCCTGACCCCGATGCTTTGCGCCCAGATCCTGCGAGTTCCCAAGCAGCACGGCAAGACATTCAAAGCGCTGGAGCGCGGCTTTGAATCGCTTTCCCTGGGATATGCCCGGATGCTGCGATGGGCGCTCAACCACAAGGGGATCATCATGGCTGGCGCCCTGGCGACGGTCCTGCTGGCCGTTGGGATGTTCAAAGTGCTGAAACGGGAGTTTGTGCCGGCCGAGGACAAGGGCTGGTTCTTCATGTTCGTGCTGGGGCCCCAGGGCAACACCATGGAGTTCACCGACAGCTACATGAAGCGGGTGGAGGAAGTGCTGGCGCGGACCGAGGAAATCGAGGGCTACTTCTCCATTACCGGGGGATTCGTTCCCGTCAACCAGGGGATTGCCTTTGTCCGGCTCAAGGACTGGGCCGACCGGGATCGCAAGGTCTGGGACATCATCAACGAGGTGCAGCCCCAGCTGTTCGGGATTCCCGGGGTGCTTGCATTCGCCAACAATCCACCCGCTTTCGGCTTCGGCCAGCCGGTGCAGTTCGTGGTGCAGCACTCCGACTTTGACCAGCTGAAAGCGGGCATGGCGGCCTTCACGGCCCGGGCTCAGCAGATCCCCGGGCTGACCAACCAGGACGTGGATCTCCGGGTCAACAAGCCGGAACTCACCGTCACCTTCGACCGGGACCGGGCCGAAGATCTCGGCATCTCGGTACGCGACATCGCCACGACCCTTCAGACCATGCTGGGGGGGCGCGAGGTCAGCACCTTTACCCGGGCCAACAAGCTGTATGATGTCATCGTCCAGGTCCGCCCCGAGGAGCGGGCGACGCCGGCCGACATGAGCGGCTTATACATCCGGGGCCGCCAGGGAGAACTGATCCAGCTCGACGCGGTCGCCCGGGTCAGCGAAGCGGTCGGGCCCCAGTCGCTCAACCACTTCAACCGGGTGCGCGCGTTTACTCTCTCCGCCGGGCTCGCGCCCGGTTTCACGCTGGGCGAGGCCATCGATTCGCTCCGTGCGGCGGCAGCCGAGGTCCTGCCTCCCGGAAGCACGACCGCGCTGGCCGGCGAGTCCCGGGAGCTCGAGGAAAGCGGAAACGCCCTGTACTTCGCCTTCTTTCTGGCGCTCATCGTGGTGTTCATGGTCCTGGCGTCGCAGTTCGAGTCGCTGATCCACCCATTCACGGTGCTGTTGGCGGTTCCACTGGCCGTCACCGGGGCGCTGGTCACGCTCAAGCTGGCGGGGTCGACCATGAATCTCTACAGCCAGATCGGCCTCATCCTGCTGATCGGCATCGTGACCAAGAACTCCATCCTCCTGGTCGAGTACGCCAACCAGCTCCGCGACCGAGGCATGGACATCGTGTCGGCCATCCTGGAATCGGGCCGGATCCGGCTGCGTCCGATTCTCATGACGTCCTTCGCGACAATCATGGGAGCGTTGCCGATTGCCCTCGGGCTGGGCGCCGGTTCCATCAGCCGCCGTCCGCTGGGCTACGGCATCGTGGGGGGGGTGCTCTTCTCGACCGTGCTCACGCTCTTTCTCGTTCCGGTGGGGTACGTCCTGCTCGACCGGCTGGCCCGGAAGCCGTCCCCGGAGTCGGCCGCCAACGAGCCCGCCGAGGTGACAGCCTGATGAATCCTTCAATCCCGATACTGGTATGCTGCTAGCGCTTCTGGCCATGCTCCAGCTGGGCACCGCCCAGGACTCGGTGCCCCGGGTGACCTTGAACCAGGCCCTGGAACGGGCGAGCCGGCTCGATCCGGACTATGTCCAGGCCCTGGGGTCGGTCGCCACCGCCGAGTGGGGGCGCCGCGCGGCGTTCCTGGCCTTCGTGATCCCCTCGGTGGACCTCCAGTTGGACTATACCAAGTATTCCACCGGGTTCTTCAACATCGGGACGCTGCAGCAATCGTCGACCTCCGCGACCTTCAACGCATCGGCCTCGTACGAGCTGTTTTCGATGCGGAAGTTCAGCGAACTTGGCCGCAGCCGGGCGGTGCTCGATGAAGCCGAGGCCGGAGGACTGCAGGCCCGGTTCGTGGCGGCGCTGCGCACCGAGTCAGCCTACTACGATGTGCTGGCCAACCAGGACCTGGCGCGGTTGGCCCTGGAACGTCAGCGCCGCGCCCGGGAGGCCTTCGGCGTCGCGCGGGCCCGGGTGCTGTCCGGGGCCGCCGTGCAGAGCGACTCGCTGCAGCTGATGCTGGAACTGACCGGCGCCGAGGTTGACGTGCTGCGCCAGCGCTCTGCCCTGCGGGTGGCCCAGCTTCAACTGGGCCGCCGCATCGGTACGCCCGGCCCGGTGGATGCCGTGCCGCTCGACTCCGCGGCCCTGGGGCCGCTTCCCATTGAACTGGACGCCGCCGTACAACTCGCGCTGGACCAGGGGCCCCAGTTCCGGGCCGCCCGCGCCAGCGAGCGCGCGGCCGAAGCGCTGCTCAAGGGCCGCCGTGGTGAGTATCTGCCCCGGCTCACCATCAACGCGGGGCATTCCCGGTTCGATACCGAGGTGTTCCCGGACGCCTTTGCCGTTTCGTCGCTGCAGCTCGCGGTGCGGCTCCCCATCTGGGACAACGCCCAGC
Organism: uncultured Gemmatimonadales bacterium; assembly: GCA_963795085.1. Lineage (GTDB taxonomy): Bacteria > Gemmatimonadota > Gemmatimonadetes > Gemmatimonadales > GWC2-71-9 > DASYPP01. Next base: position 309,088 of record CAWCFX010000004.1, read on the forward strand.
GCGAGATCGGCATTAGCCAGGCCCGGGTGACGCGCGATGTCTCCCGGGCCATCCGGGAGGACCTGGAGCGGTCGGCCCAGGCCGACGTGACCGCCGCGTACGAGGCCTACCAGACCGCCCGCGCCACCGCCGAGTTGGGACGGACCGCGGTGCTGGTGGCCCGGGAGAACTACCGGGTGCAGGATGCCCGCTACCGGGCCGGGGCCTCGCCGATTCTCGACTTGCTGGGCGCCCAGGTGAGTCTCACCGTCGCGGAGAGCAACCTGGTCCAGGCCCGCTTCGCGTTACGACTCGCGCTGGCGGGTCTCGAAGCGATCATCGGGCGGCGCTTGATCGAAGACAGGATATTACCGTGAACCATCATACTGGCGGCGGAATAGTGACTGACTTCCGAGAGTTGTCTCGTACCCTCGTGTTGTTCCTGGGAGTGGCCGCGGCGGCCTGCGGAAAAAAAGACGCTGGCGCCGCCGGTGGCGAAGGGGGCGGCCCTCCCGGGGGGTTCGCCATGCCGGTGGAGGTCGCCGTCGCCAGCCGGGACACGGTGGTCGAAGCGCTCCAGGCGACCGGCCAGATCGAAGCCGTGCAGTCCATCGACCTGAAGCCGGAAGTGGAAGGCCGGATCACGGCCATCCTGATCAGAGAAGGCCAGAATGTGGGGAAGGGCGCCCCGCTGTTCCGCATTGACGATGCCGAGCTCAAGGCCCAGGTCGCCCAGGCCGAAGCGGAATGGGACCTGGCCAGCCAGGCGCTCAAGCGGACCCGTGACCTGCTGGCGCAGAACGCGTCGTCCGCCGCCGACCTGGAGCGAGCCGAGGCAACGGAGCGCTCCACCCGGGCCCAGCGGGACCTGCTCAAGGTGCGCGAGGACCGCACCACCGTCCGGGCGCCGTTCGGCGGCGTGGTGGGCCAGCGGTCGGTCAGCCTGGGCGACTATGTCACGACCGCCACGACGCTCATCTCGCTGCAAACGGTGGATCCGCAGCGGGCGGTCTTCACGGTCCCGGAGCGCTACGCCGAACGCCTGCAGTCCGGCCAGCGGGTCCAGATCCGGGTCGCATCGCTGGCGAACCGGGAGTTCACCGGGGTGGTGGATTTCGTGGACCCGGTGGTCCAGCAGCCGGCCCGCACCATCCTGGTCAAGGCCCAGGTGTCCAACGGGCGGCGCCAGCTGCAGCCGGGCATGTTCATCGAAGCCCGGCTGGCCACCGAGGTGCGGCCCAACGCCGTGCTGGTGCCCGAGGAAGCCATCGTGCCCATGCAGGGCGGCAGTTTTGTCTGGGTGGTGGTGGACGGCAAAGCCGCCCGGCGCGAGGTAGGGTTGGGAATCCGGATCCCCGGGTTCGTGGAAATCCGCAGTGGAGTGGACGAGGGCGAACAGGTCATCGTGGGCGGGATGGAGCGCATCGCGATGGATGGCATGCCGGTCAACCCGGCGGTCGTGGAGCGTGCTGCGGCGACCCCGCGGGAGAACTGACGCTACAACAACCCCGACTTGGCCGCCTGCCACAGTTTGCAGAGCCGGTCAAAACCATCCTGCAGGATCTCGACTTGCTGGGGACTGGGGCTGGCGGCGATGGCCAGTTCCAGTTCCCCCGCGATGATCCCCATCTCCCGGCGCGCCGCCCGGGCGCTTTCCTCCTTGATGCTGGCGATCACCTGTACCAGCTCGGCTCGGACTGCGGCATCGCCGGGCACCTGCCAGAGATACTCGGTCGAGGACTTCCCCTTGAAGCACAGTTCGCCCAGCGGATCCATGAGAGGGAACGAGGACCTGCGGGGGCCGGCAGGGGGCTGATTCATGGCCTGCTCCGAATCGAATGAGTACCGATGGGTGGCGATCAGTCGCCGGTGCCGCGGTTCAGGAGGCGAAGCGTCTGTTCGTCCCGGGCGCCACCATAATACCTGGCGAGTATCAGGTCAAACACCGAATCCGGCTGGGACACCTCCGCAAACAACGTCGCGCATGACCGGAGCTTCAGATCATCCGGCCGGCCGAAGATCTCCAGCGCGCTCCGGCCCTTCACCGCCATCGCTGCCTCGGCGCACTGGACCAGGCGGGGTCCCAGCACCGGGTGCGCCAGGTACGCCCGGGCCTCTTCGAGGTCCCGGATCGCGAAATGCCGTGCGGTGGCACTCGAACCCAGCCCGGCCAACTGGGGAAAGATGTACCACATCCAGTGGCTGCGTTTCCGGCCATCCGTGATCTCGGCCAGGGCTCGCTGGTAGTCATGCTGCTGGGCGCGGGTGAAACGCGCCAGGTCGAAACGGTCCTGATCCGGGAAGCTGGTCGTCATGTATGGCCGGTGAAGTTCCCCTGGACGCGGGCGGGGCCAGTCCCTGCGGCGGTCGAAATCAAATTATGTTGCCTGACGACGTGGTTCCAGTCGGCACCGACCCTTTCCGAGAGCATGGCCATGGGACAGACCTGCCGCGAAATCATGACCCAGAACCCCGCCTGCGCCGAACCCGGCGACACGGTGGAACAGGTCGCGGTTCTGATGGGCACGCACAATGTCGGCTCGGTCCCGGTCGTGGAGTCGCGGGAGTCGCTGTCGCCGGTCGGCATCGTGACGGACCGCGATCTCACGCTCAAGGTATTGGCGACGGGCCGCGACCCGCGGCAGGTCAAGGTCGGCGAGGTAATGACCCCGCGCCCGATCACCTGCCACCCCGACGACCAGATCAGCCGGGCGCTGGAGACCATGGGCCGCCACAAGGTGCGGCGCCTCCCGGTGGTGGAGCACGGCAAGGTCATCGGCATCATCGCCCAGGCGGACATCGCGATCCGCCTCAATGCCCCCGCCGACACCGCCGCCCTGGTCGAAGAGATATCCCGCGAGTGGAAGGACATGTGAAGCTCGCCCTCCTGTTCGCCGCGCTGGCGGGCCTGGCGCCCGGGATCCTCGATGCGCAGGTCGCCGGCCGGTGGAGGCTTTCGCTCGACCTGCTTCCCGGGTCTTCCGTCTCCGGTGAACTGGTCCTCACCGAAGAACCGGGTGGCAGGCTGCTCCTCGAAAATCGCGACTCCGCCTGGATGCCGCTGCGTGAGGTCCGCTTCGCCGGCGATTCCGTCGCCTTTACGGTGCTGGCCGGCTCCCGGCTGCGCTTTGAGGGAAGCCGTGCTGGATCCGCGCTTTCGGGCATCCTGGCGGCCGAAGGCGGCAGGCGGGTCCCCTGGCGCGCGGTGCGACTGGATCCGGAGGAAGAGTTCTACGCGGCGGTACCGCGATTCGTCCAGCGCCAGATGACCATCGGCGCCGACCCACCCCTGGTCGTTCCCGGCCAGTGGCTGGCGGCCTCCCATGCCATGGGCGAAAGGCCCGAGTCCGCCACGACCCGGTACACCGAGGTCGCCCTCCGGTCGGGCCTCGCACCGCTTCCTCCCGACAGCGTCCAGGGGCTGGCGCTGTTCCGTGCGATGGGCCTGTTCGACCGCGAGGGGTTGCACCGGGCCGCGCTGGGCACGCTCGAGAACATGCGACGGTCGCTGGCGAACGACACCTCGGTGGCCCGGTTCGATAACCTCTTCCGGCCCGGTGGCCGCTGGCAGGTGGATATCCACGATGTCGCCCTGGCCCGGGCCCGCCGGCCTTTTCCGACCCTGCACTGGGCATCCGCGGAGCCCGCGCTCGCCGCGGCGGGCCTCATCGAACGCCGGGCCGGAGTGGACGCGCTGCCGCTGGCCCTCTACCGTCTCGCCGTACAGGCCCAGAACGATACCCTGGCCTGGCGGACTACAATCGCGACCATCCGGCAGGCGGACGCGTCGAGCGCAGCCGCGGTCCTGGCGCTGGTCTCAGGGTACGGCGAGGCGAGCGAGTGGTACGGGCAAGCCATGCAGTTCCTGCTCACTGCAGACTGGATCCCGGCCGGCGGCCGGACTCGTTCGGCGGCGGACCTGGTCCGCGAGGCGTGGGGTTCTTCGGCGCCGGTTCCCGACATCAGGGCACGGTCGTTTGGCTATCCCGAAGGCGCCGTCCGCATCGGGACCGACAGTCTGCTCGCCGCCCGGATTCTTCAGCCGGAGAACGCCTCGGCGCGGGACTGGATTGCCCGCCACGGCTACCGCCGCCTCCTCCAGGCGATACACCGGCTTCGGGTGCCGGCCGGCGAGGCCACCCGGCTCGCGGCAGGGAAGGCTTCCTACCGGCTGAGTTCCGTCGAGTGGTATGCGGGAGAGTCTTTCAGCGGATTCCTGGAGCCCCGCGACCTGATTCTCCTCGATCCCAGCTACAGCCCCTTGCTGGCGCTGGGGACCCTGGTGCATGAGTGGCAGCACATCCTCCAGGGCCGGGCGAGGCAGGTCCTCGGGCCCGGCGGCGGGTTTGCCCAGGACGGGGAACAGGTCCGGATTCAGGTCCCCGATCCTTTCCTGGCCGAGGGGCTTGCCGAGTGGATGACGGAAACCATCCTGGCGCCGGCCGTGGCCGAGTATCCGCTACTGGCGTTCGGCGAAACCGAGAAGCGGATCTCACTTCCGCAGAACGACCCGCACAACCTCGGTTATCTGCTGGTCCGGACGCTGGCCCGGACGCTCAACGATGTGGAGGCCACCCGCCGCCTGCTGGTGGAGGCGACCGGCGATGCCCGGGTCGTGGTGCTCGACCCCCGGATCCGGCGGGCCTGGAGCCGGTTTCGGGGGCCGGACCGGCCGGTTGCCCGCCACGGGGATCCGGTCCTGCTGCCGGAGGCGATTTTCACGATCGAGGACGGCGAGCCCGATCTGGTTCAGTCCCGCATCATTGCTCCCTATATTTCGGCCCCATGAAACTCCCCTTTGTAACCCTGGGAATCCTGGCGCTGTACGGGAGCCCGCTCCCGGCCCAGGTGACCACGGCCGAGCAGACGGGGTATCGGGAGACTTCGGCCTACAGCGAGGTCTTCGGGTTCCTGGATTCCCTGGAACGGAGAACCGGCGACCTGCTCCGCTGGCGGCTGGGCACGACAGCCGAAGGCCGGGAACTGCCGGTCGTCCTGGCGTCCCGGCCCATGGTGCACGGGCCAGCGGCGGCCCACCGGTCGGGCAAGCCGCTGGTCTATCTCCAGGCCAACATTCACGGCGGCGAAGTAGAGGGGAAAGAGGCGGTGCAGATGCTCCTGAGGGACCTGACGACCGGTGCCCTGCGGCCGCTGCTGGACAGCATCATCCTGCTGGTTGTCCCTATCTACAACGCCGATGGGAACGAGCGCCTGGCCCCGGCCGACCGCAACCGGCCCGGCCAGAACGGGCCGCCGGAGGTGGGCGAGCGGTCCAACGGCCAGGGACTCGATCTCAACCGTGATTACGTAAAGCAGGAGGCCCCGGAAACCCGGGCCGCGCTGGCCCTTCTCGACCGCTGGAATCCGGATTTCTTCATTGACCTGCATACCACCAACGGCAGCTATCACGGATACCTGCTGACCTATTCCCCGGGGCTGAACCCCAACAGTGCACCGGCCAACGAATACGTGCGGGACCGGTTTCTCCCCGCCATCCGGGAACGGATGCGGCGCCGGCACGGTCAGGAGACGTTCTGGTACGGGAACTTCCGGAACCAGACGCCGGACTCGCTGGTACAGGGATGGGAGACCTACGATGGGCGGGCGCGCTACGGGACCAACCTGGCCGGGCTGCAGGGGCGGATTTCCATCCTGAGCGAGGCCTACAGCAACGCGCCGTTCCAGGACCGGGTGTCGGTGACCTATAACTTCGTCCGTGAAATCCTGAGCCTGGCCGCGGAGGAGCGGAGCCAGGTGAAATCGGTGGTCGCGGCGACCAGCCGCTACCGCCCCGACTCGGTGGTGCTTCGCTCCGCGCTGGCCCCGGCCACCGAGCAGGACGTGATCGCAGAGCTCACGGAGCCGGCCGGCGACGGGGCGGGGCCGTTCGCGCAGCGGCGGCGAACCGGGGAGTACCGCACCATTCGCATGCCGGTGTACGACCGGTTTGTGGGGGTGCGGCGAACAGCCCGGCCGGCGGGCTACCTGGTGCCGCCCCAGCACGGCCACCTGGTCACCCTGCTGCACCGCCAGGGTGTACTGGTCCAGCGGTTCCGAGTGCAGTGGAGCGGGGCGGCCGAAACATTCATGGTGGACAGCGTTTCGGTGGCTCGCGGCGTCTTCGAAGGGCACCGCACGATCGCGGTGGAGGGCCGCTGGGGCCGGGTCGAAGCCGTCGCGGCGCCCGGCTGGTTCTATGTTTCCACCGATCAGCCGCTCGGGGTCCTGGCGGCGTACCTGCTGGAGCCCGAGAGCGAAGACGGGTTCGCAACCTGGAACCTGCTGGATCGCGACCTCAGGCCCCGTGCCAGGTTTCCGGTCATCCGGGTCATCCATCCCATCCTGGGCGGACTGGTCGTGGTCGGTCCGGAGGAGAACTGAAATGGCCGTGTTGAAGGCGGGTGACCGGGCGCCGGCATTCGCGTTGCCCGCTGATACGGGAGAGACCATCTCGCTCGGCGCCCTCCAGGGCAAGCCGGTGGTGCTCTATTTCTATCCCAAGGACGATACCAGCGGGTGCACGACCCAGGCCTGCGAGTTCCGCGACAGCTGGCGCGAGGTCCGGCAATCAGGTGCCGTGGTCCTCGGCGTATCGCCGGACGGGGTGACGTCGCACCAGAAGTTCCGCCGGAAGTACGACCTGCCCTTCCCGCTCCTGGCCGACCAGGACCACGCTGTCGCGGAGGCCTACGGCGCGTGGGGCGAGAAGTCGATGTACGGCAGGAAGTACCAGGGAATCCTGCGGACCACGTTTGTCATCGGGGCGGACGGCAGGATCCTGAAGGTGTTTGAAAAAGTGAAACCCAGGGGCCATGCGGCCCAGGTGCTGGACACGCTGCGGGGCTGAGCGGTCTCACCCGGGCGGCGGCCCGTCATGCCAATCAACAAAACGATGGAGTCATCGAGCGATGCGAGGATGGAGTATTCTGGGAGCCGGCATGTTGGGGATGGGCGGGCTCGGCCTGGCATTGGCCGGCTGCGGCCGGCCCGGCACGGCGGCGGTCACGGTGCAGCCGGAGCCGGGCGAGGCGCATCTGGCCAACATCCGGCAGCTTACGTCCGGCGGCAACAATGCCGAGTCGTACTTTTCCAAGTCGGGCCGGCAGCTGATCTTCCAGCGGCAGGAGGAGGTCAACGCCGGCTGCGACCAGCAATACATCATCAATCTCGATGGTACCGGTATGCGCCGGGTCTCCAATGGCCAGGGCCGCACCACCTGCGGGTATTTCTACGACAACGACCGCCGCATCTTCTACAGTTCGACCTTCCGGCACTCGCCCGCCTGCCCCGCGCCGCCAGATCGCTCCCGGGGGTACGTCTGGCCACTTGACCCCCTGGAGATCTACACATCCAGGACCGACGGTTCCGATCTGCGGCAACTGACCGATAATGGCGCCTACAATGCCGAGGGTACGCTATCCCCGGATGGCCGGACCATCATCTTCACCAGCACCCGGGACGGCGATATCGAGCTGTACACCATGAACGTGGACGGCAGCAACGTGCGCCGGCTGACCCACCGGGTCGGCTACGACGGGGGTGCCTTCTTCTCGCCCGACGGCCGCCATCTCGTGTGGCGGGCCGGCTATCCGGCCACCACCGCCGACACGGCCGACTACCTGGGCCTGCTGGCCCAGCGCCTGGTGCGACCCTCCCGGGTTGAACTGTGGATGGCCGATGCCGACGGCGGGAACCCGCGGCAGGTCACCCGGCTCGGCGGGGCCAACTTCGCGCCCTACTTCCATCCTGATGGCCGGCGGATCATCTTTTCGTCCAACTACGAGAATCCCCGGAGCCGGAACTTCGACCTGTTCCTCATCAACACCGACGGCACCGGCCTCACCAGGATCACCTCGCACGGCGATTTCGACGGGTTCCCGGTGTTCAGCCCCGACGGGCGGAAACTGGTCTGGGCGTCCAACCGTCATTCCAGAGAAGAAGGCGAGACCAACCTGTTCGTGGCGGACTGGGTGGAGTAGGGCATGCCTTCAGGTTTCAGACTGCTGATCGCCATCGCGGTAGCCACTAGCCGGGACATTTCATGAGCACGAGCACGACCCCGACCGCCGAGACCCCTGATGGAGGTTCTCACCACCCTCGCGCATTCACCGCCTGGCTCTGGGACTGGACCAAGTCCATCGCCATTGCGCTGGTGGTGTGGATGGTGCTTCGGACCTTTCTGATCGAAGCCTTCCGGATTCCATCCGGCAGCATGGAAAACACCCTGCTGGTCGGCGACTTCCTGTTCGTGAACAAGGCGCTGTACGGGGCCGAGGTCCCGTTCACCGGCCGCCGGCTCCCGGCGGTCCGCGAACCGGAGCGGGGCGACATCCTGGTCTTCGATTCGGTCGAAGAAGAAGACATGAAAGTGGTGAAGCGGCTGGTCGGCATGCCCGGCGATACGCTGAGCATGGTGGAAGGCGATCTCTTCCTGAACGGCCAGCGGGTGAACGAGCCCTATGCCGTGCGCAGCGATCCCAACAAAAGCGAAGAGCCCCTGCAGCGGGCCAAGATGCGCCGGTGGCAGGTCAACCACCTGGTCGGCCGCGACCCCGCCACCTATCAGCCCGACCTGCATGACTGGGGACCGATCGTGGTACCGGCCGATTCGTTTTTCATGATGGGGGACAACCGGGACAGTTCCTACGACGGCCGCTACTGGGGATTCCTTCCCCGCCTTCATGTCCGGGGCCGGCCGCTGGTGGTGTACTTCAGCTACGATAAGACCAGCTACAAGCCGCTGCCCTTTCTCTCCGCGATCCGGTGGGGAAGACTGCTGAGTACGCCGGACTGACCCGGCACTCTGCACTCTGCACTCTGCACTATTTTTCTTCCGCCGCCCGAAGCGCCGCCCCGACCCCGGCCAGGGCGATGATGGCGCCCGCGAGAAAGACGGTACGTTCCCCGGCGACTTCCGCCAGGAACCCCGAGGTCGTCGGCCCCACGATCCGGGACACCGAGGCGATCCCCTGCAGGGTGCCCAGCGCGGCTCCCTGCCGGTGGGCCGGCGTTATCCTGGATACGAAACCGGTGACGCTCGGCATGACGAGGCCGGTACCCAGAGCCATGCAGACCAGCGCCAGCAGGAGGGCCGCCAGCTCGAAGCGGGCCGCCAGGCCGGTGCCCTGGGTCGCGGGAACCAGCGCCATCCCCACCGCCAGCGAGGTGCCGCCGGCGAGCATCAGGGCCCGCTCCCCGAAGCGCCGCACCAACCCACCGATCAGCCAGCCCTGCACCATCACCGATATCAATCCCAGCAGTACGAAGAAATAGGAAGTCGTGCGCTGGTCATACCCCAGGGTGCGGCCAGCGTAGAGGGGGAATACGACGTACATCACCGTAAAGCTCAGCACCACCAGGAACATCACCGCGTAGGGCGCGACCAGGAGCCGCCAGGCGGAGGGGGCGAGGGTTCCTGCGTCCGACGGGCGGTGGACCCGGGTTTCCGGCAGCCGAAACCAGGCCAGGAGAAAACTGGCAAGGGAGATCCCAGCCGCGATGAACCCGGGCGCGCTGGCGCCCCACTGGACGGTGAGGCCGGCGATCGCCGGGCCCAGCACAAAACCGAGCCCGAACGCGGCGCCAATCAGGCCCATGGCGCGGGACCGGCCCTCGATCGGGGTGATGTCGGCGAGATAGGCCTGGGCGACGTTGACGGTCGCACCCATGCCGCCGGCCAATACCCTCGACAGCAGCAGGATCCAGAAACTGCCCGCGACCGCAAACAACAGGTAGCTGAGCGAACTGCCGACCAGCCCGATCAGGATGACCGGGCGGCGGCCCACCCGGTCGCTGAGCCGGCCCCACCAGGGCGCCAGCAGGAACTGCATCAGGGAAAAGCTGGCGACCACGATGCCGATGGCGGTTTCGCTGGCGTGGAACCGGGCCGCGTAGCCCGGCAGGAGCGGCAGGACAATGCCGAATCCGACCAGGTCGATGACGACCGTGACGAACAGGGCGCCAACCGCCGAGCCGCTCGGACGGTCAGCGCGCGGCATCGGGATTCTTGGATGAAAAAAGGCCCGCAATCGCCGCCGCCACCGAGAGGCCCGCGGCGACGAAGAACGCCGTCTCGAATCCGCCGCGTTCCCCCACAAGGCCGATGAAGAGCGGCCCGATTACCCGGGCAATGGAGGCCACGCTGTGGAGGGCGCCCAGGGCCCGGCCCTGGTCTTCCCCGGCGGTGTTGCGGGAGACCAGCGCCGCCACCGCGGGCCATGCGAACCCGGTTCCCGCGGAGAGTGCCACCAGTCCGCCGACGAACAGGGCCCCTTCGGCCGCGGGGCTCCACTGGAGCCATCCGGGGAGCGGTATCGCGGCCAGCCCGGCCGCGAGCAGGAGGCTGCCCATGATCATCAGGACCCGTTCTCCGACCCGAGGAGCCAGCTTGCCGACCAGCCAGCCCTGCACCACCGCCGACGACACCCCCATCAGCACGAAAAACATGGAGGTCTCCCGCCGCCCCAGCCCCAGGCTTTGGACCGTAAACAGCGGGAACACCACCGTGATGACGGCGAAGCCGACGACGGATAGCAGCATGACCGCGTAGGGCGCCGTGACCGACGGCCAGGGCACCGCTCCGCGGGGATTCGCCGGGGTATGGCCCCGGGTCTCCGGGAGATAGCGCCAGCCGAGAACCAGGCTGAGCAGGCAGAAACCGGCGGCGACCAGGCCGGGAACGGTGGCGCCCGAGTGGCTGGTCAGCGCGGCGATGGCGGGGCCCACGATGAACCCGACACCAAAAGCGACCCCGATCATGCCCATCGCCCGGGAGCGGTTCGGCGCTGGAGTGATGTCGGCCAGATAAGCCTGGCCGACATTTACGGTGGCGCCGATGCCGCCGGCCAGCACCCGGGAGAGCAGCAGCATCCAGTAATCATGGGCCAGCGCGAACAGCACGTAGGATGCGGCACTGGACGCGAGTCCCAGGAGAATGACGGGACGGCGACCGATCCGGTCGCTGAGCCGTCCCCACCACGGAGCCACCAGGAACTGAAGGAACGAAAAGCTTGCCACCAGGGCCCCGATCGCCGTCTCGCTGGTGCTGAACTCGGCGGCATAGGCGGGCAGCAGCGGCAGCACGATCCCGAACCCGATCAGGTCGATCAGGACAATGACAAACAGGATCCGTCCGGCCAGGGGGCCGGTGCGGGGCTCGCGGGGTTTCAAGGGGTGGCTATCTTCAGGAAGGATCCGGCGGTCAGTGGCGGTATGGCTTCTCCGGGGGGGCCTCCGGCGAGGTTCCGCCGCTCACCGCGAGATAGACCGCAGAGCGGCCACAGGCTTTGCAATGGAGGGTGATCCGGCCGGTGTCAGGGCTGTCCGGTTTGGGGTCACGGCGAGGCACCCGGTCGATCTCGGCGGCCCCGCAACTGGGGCACACCAGAGGTTTGTGGTCGCGGTCGGCCGCGATCAGTGTCAGCGCCTCTGCTGCCCTGTATTCCTTGATGCCTCGACGTCCCACGGTACCGCCCCTTCCAGGCGGGCAGTCGCTTGCAGCCGACCCGCCTTGCCTGAATCTACCCGGAGCACGGCGGCTTCGGCAAATCCTCGGGGGTTGAAACAGAATCATGAGGATCCTCTTGTTCCTGGTAGTTTGCGCAGGCCCGGGGTTGGCCGCGGTAACCATTGACTCCCGGATCCACACCATCAGGCTCATTGGGAACTCCGAAAACGGAGAGTTCCGTTTCAGCCCGGCCCAGGTAACGGCCAGCCGGGGGGATACGCTGGCCTTCGTCGCCGCCTCGGGTGGTCCCCATTCCCTTGGTCTCGATCCGGCTGGAGTTCCCCCCGCCGCGCAGGAGGCCTGGAACCAGGCCTTTTCCCGGCGGACTGGACGGCTGCGCAGCCCTCTCCTCAGGGACGACCAGGCCTACCAGCTCCAGGTCCCTCGCGGCACTCCACCGGGGAAGTACCGGTTCTTCTGCCTGGCCCACCGGGCCTACGATATGCGGCTGGAAGTAGAGGTAAAGTAGGCCCCACTGGCCCGCAGGCCCTTCGGCCGGTACATTGGCGGAACCTCATTTATTGAATCCAAAGGCCTTATGTACAGCATGCGTCCTCTTTTCGTGGCGGGCATGGGTGCCCTGCTGGCGGGGTGTGCCGGCTCGGTCCAGTCTCCGCCGGTGGGACCTGCCGACGTTGCCGCCCTGGAGGCGGAACGGCAGGAACGGCCCAATGATCCGGCGGTGCTCACCCGCCTGGGGATCGCCTACTACGAGGCCGGGGACCACGCCCGGTCGCGGGATGTGTTGCGCACCGCGGCGGTGATCGAATCGCAATCCTTTCCCGCGGCCGTCTATCTCGGGCTTGCCTATGAGGAACTGGGAATTCTCGATTCGGCGCGGGCCAGCTACACCCGGGCCTCGGGGCTCACTCGCTCCTCGCCCCAGCGGGCCGAGATCGGCGACCGCCTCACGCTGCTGACGCGGAAGGAAATGCAGCAGGATGCCCGGACGGCACTGAGCCAGGAGTCCACGCTGGCGAACACGCCTCCAGTGGAAAACACCATCGCGGTGTTCCCCTTCCGGTACCGGGGCGCCAACGAAGAACTCCGCCCGTTGGAACGGGGGCTCTCCCACCTGGTCCTGACCGATCTCAGCAAGGTCTCCCGGCTGCGGCTGCTGGAGCGGGAGCGGGTGCAGTTCCTGCTCGATGAGATGCAACTGGCCGATTCCAACCGGGTCGTGACCTCGACCGGTGCACGGTCGGGACGGATGCTGCGCGCCGCCCGCGTGGTGCAGGGTTCGCTGCAGGACCAGGCAACCCAGCTCCGGCTCGACGCCAACGTGGTCGATGCCACCAGCTCCACCGTCACCGCCACCGGGGCGGCCACCGACCGGCTGCAGCAGCTCTTCGAGGTCGAGAAGCAGGTGGTTCTCCAACTCGTGGAACGGATGGGCATTACCCTGTCCGCGGCCGAGCGCCGCGCGATCAGCGAGCGGCCCACCGCCGACCTCCAGGCCTTCCTGGCGTTCAGCCGGGGGCTGGAGGCCGAGGACCGGGGAGACTTCCAGGAAGCGGCGAACCAGTTCAATGCCGCTCTGCAGCGGGATCCCAATTTCCGGAGCGCGCGGGACAAGCGGGCCCAGAATGTCCGGCTGGCTTCCGCGGTCACGGTGACTGCACCCCAGTTGGCCGGCATCCAGGAAGGCATAAGCGACCGGCCCGCCCGCCCCGGCAACGAGGCGCCCCGCACGATCACCCTGCGGAATGTCATCAGCGGTTCAGTCCCCAGTCACGGCGGTCTTATCCAGGCCCAGGTCCCGGGCGGAAGGCCACCGGTCGTCCGGCCGCCGCTGCCTGAGGCGCTGCAGCAGGACGATCCGCGGATTCCCGGCCTGACCGGTACCGTCATCATTATCATCACGCGCCCATGAGACCCATCATGCGATCCGCCTTGGTCCTCGTTCCGGTCCTGCTGGCCACTGGCCCGCTCGCGGCCCAGGAGAACATGGTCAGCAGCCGGTCGGTCATAACCGGCGTGCAGGCGCGGAGCTACTCCATCGAGGACGGCACCGAGACCCGGCAGTTCGCGTTCCCCATCGCGATCGCGATGCCGGTGACCGACCGGCTGTCGGTCGATATCGGCGCGTATTACGCCAGCACGGAATCCGGAGATCGGACGCTCTCCGGGATGACCGACACCCAGGTGCGGGGCTCCTACGTGTTCGGCCGGGACGCCCTGGTGGCGACCATCATGGTCAACCTGCCCACCGGCAAGACCCAGGCGTTCGACCAGACCGCCACCAGCGGTGCCGCGGCCGCGAACTTCCTGTCCTTTCCGGTGAACGCCTATCGCACCGGCACTGCGGTTACCGGGGGACTGGCTGCGGCCACCGCGCTGGGTTCCTGGAACATCGGCCTGGCGGGAAGTGTCCGGTACAGCGGGGAATACGAGCCCTTCAACGACATCGACACCCGCTATTCCCCGGGCACCGAAGCCCGCCTCAAGCTGGGGATGGACCGCCTGCTGGGCTCCTCTCGCCTGAACGCCGGATTTACGTTCAGTACCTTTGGCAACGACAATTTCGAGGACCTCGGTGGCGGTGGGTCGGGGCAGTATCAGCCTGGCAACCGGTTTATCGGGGAATTGTCGCTTGCGTTCCTGGCGGGCAACGGCAGCATCACCGGGTACGTCTGGGACTATTACCGGGCCAACGCGGGCGGGTCGGCGGCCGCCAACAGCGAGAATATCCTCTCCATCGGGGCGAGCGGCTCCTGGCCCATCGGCGGCAGCATGCGGCTGGAGCCGTTGGCCGAGGTCCGGTTCTGGTCTCCCGAAAACGGTAACGGAAGGCTGTTTGGCGCGGGTGCCGCCCTCCAGATCCCGGTCGGCGAGCGGTTTACTCTCTCCCCCTCGGGGCGCTTCGATTTTGGAAGCACCCAGTTTCCTGATCCACCGATCAGCGATGGCAGCAAGCACGACATTACCGGCTGGGGTTTTTCGGTGCTTCTACGGTATGGTTGGTAGGTCTCGTGTAAGCAGCCATACAATAATGAGTTAGGCCAGCCCTACGGGGCTCTGAAGGGGCCTCCCGGTGGCTCACTCGCTTGACGCCACCGGGGGGCCCTTGTACGTTGCCGCCGGTTCGGGGGGTCCCCCCCGGGACCGGATCCGGCCGCTGTGGCCCCTCCGGCGGTTAGTGGATGTCCCATGGAGGCAGACCCGTGACGGATCTTGGCGGCTCCCAGATTTCGACCCTGCTCGAAACGCTGCCGGGTATTGCCCACGTTCTGCGCAGCCCGGTGGCCGATGCCCTCGTCAACGTCATCCGGGCAGCGGCCCGGGTGGGGGAATTTTCAGCCTCCGATGCCGAAGAACTGATCAAATACGCAACGAGGCGAGGGTTGGTGGCGCAGGATGAGGGGGACAGGGTACTGGCGGAGGTTCACGAGGCCCAGAAGCGGAAGCAGGACAAGGCCGCGGAGCGGGTCAAGGCCTCGAAGAGCCGGCCCAAGCCCAAGCCGAAACCCAAGCCAACGCCCAAGGCCAAAGTGGTGAGGAAGCCGCCCAAGGCCGCGGCAAAGACCAAGCGGCGTTAAAGGGGGGCCCGGGAAGAATTCCCGGGCCCTTTTCAGGTGCGGAAGTCCGCCACCAGGGCCGTCAGACGATTGGCGCCCGATAACAACTCGCTCGCCGCCGCCGCCATCTCTTCGGTGGCGGCGTTCTGCTGCTCGGCCGCGGCCGTTACCGATTCACTGGACGCGGCGTGCTCGGAGGCCGCTTGCGCGGCCTGGGTGGTCGTCGCGGCGAGTTCGTCCACGATGGTCCGGTTGAGCGTAGCTTCCTGCTCTACCTGGGCGGCGGCCATCTGGATCTCCTGCACCGCCTGGGCGATCTCCTCCAGGCCCCGGGCCGCCGCCTCCGCCACATGCTCAATGCCCTCCACCTTGCCGCTGCCTATCTCCATGGTGGCGGAGGTCTCCCGCACCTGGGTGAGCAGGACCTGGACGGTCTTGGTAACGTCCTCGGCGGCGCGAGCGCTGGAGTCGGCGAGGTTGCGGACCTCCTCGGCGACCACCGCGAACCCGCGCCCCTGTTCCCCCGCGCGAGCCGCTTCGATGGCGGCGTTGAGCGCCAGCAGGTTGGTCTGGGAAGAAATCTGCTTGATGAGGTCGATGAAGGCGGTGATCGACGCGGATAACTGGGCCAGCTGCCGGACCTGGGAGGCGGAGGTGCGGACGACCTCGCGGACGTCCAGCAGGGTGCGCCGCGCCGCGTCGACGTCGCCACGGTGCTGGGCGGCGACCCTGCGGATATCCTCGCCGACCCGGACCACCCGGCTGGCCGCCTCGCCGGTCGTGACCGAGGCCTGGCGCAGTTCTCCCAGTGCCTTGCCGGCCTTGTCCATGCCGCGGACCTGGGATTCGGCGCTGGTAGAAACTTTCACCATGGCGGTGGAGATCTCGTGGCCGCTCGCGGCAAGCTCCTCGCTCATGGCGGAAAACTCCCCGGCGCTGGTTCCGATCTGCTCCGCCTCTCTGATGACTTCCGACACCACGGTGCGGAGCCGGGCGCCGGTGGAGTCGAGCGTCATCGCCAGCTGGTTGAGTTCGGTGGGCATGTCGCCCAGCTGCACCGGCCGGAGGTCGCCGGCGCCGAACCGTTCGGCGGACCCGACCAGCCGGCGGAGCGGCACGTTGACCGACTGCCGGGTAATGAAGATGGTCGCCAGGCCGCCGGCGATGATGCAGAGGATGATGAGGCCCAGCACGATCTCGGCCCGGGACGCCTGGCCTCGCAGCATCTCGGCGCGAGCCATCGCGTCCTTGGCCTGGCCGCTGGTGAGGCCGCGGACCAGGTGAACCAGGCTGTCGGCCGGGACGTGCGCGGCGCGGGCCTGGGCCAGGGCGGCGTCGGGGCGGCCGACATCGGCCAGCGCGTGAGCCAGCGCGTAGGCGACTTCGATCTCGGCCTGCCGGGTGGCGATCCGGTTGAGGGTTACCCGTTCGTCGTTGGTCAGGCTCCGGAGATCGCGGAATCGGCGCTGCGCCGCATAGGCGGAATCACCATCGGCGATGAACTCGGACTTGAGCTCCTCCGACGGGGTGAGCAGGTATTGCTGGGCGGCCCGGATCTCGCCGATGACCGAGGCCACCAGTGCGCTCCCAACGTCGGTCTCCTGGGCGAGATTGGTCAGCTCGTCGTCGGCGGAGCGACCCAGCGACTGGATCGAGGAATAGCTGATCCACCCCACGACGAGGACAAGCGCCAGCAACGCGAACATTGCGATGCTGATCCGGTTGGTCAGGCCCCTGAAGAAATTCACTGCTCCTCCGCTGGTCTCAGCATGCCATTGCGCACGACACCGATCTGGATGTCGAGTTGGGGGACATCGCCGTTCTCGTCAAACCCGATGGCGCCGGTCACCCCCTGGAACGCCGGCGTCCCCCGCCCGATGTCGGCGACGGCGTCGCGGAGCGCCCGGCGGTCCGGCCCGGCCCGGAGCAAGGCATCCCGGAGGAGATAGACGATGTCATACGTGGCGGCCGCGGAGTAATCCACCGGGTTGCCCAGCGGGTGCCGGGCCCGGTAGGCCTCCAGGAATTTCCGGTTGGCCTCGGTGTTCATGGTGGGCAGGTAGACCGTGCTGGCGTAGATCCCCTCCGTGAAGGCGCCCATGTCCTCCATGCCGTCAAAGCCGTCCCCGCCCATGATGGGAAGCCGGATGGCCCGGTCCCGG
The DNA here is from genome assembly GCA_963795085.1 of uncultured Gemmatimonadales bacterium. Taxonomy (GTDB): domain Bacteria; phylum Gemmatimonadota; class Gemmatimonadetes; order Gemmatimonadales; family GWC2-71-9; genus DASYPP01. The sequence continues at coordinate 326,253 of CAWCFX010000004.1, forward strand.
ATCTGCCGTACCACCACGGCACCTTCATCGATGTTGGCGGCGACCACGATGAACTCGGCCCCGCTTCGGACGGCGCGGTCGAGGTACGGCCCGACCTGGGGAGCCTCCTCGAGGAAGGGGTCCACGTCGGTCACCGTTCCGCCCAGCCGGCGAAACTCCTCGCTAAAAGTCCGCCGGATGCCCCGTCCGTAATCGTTGTTCACATAGAGCACCACGCCCCGGCCGAGCCCCAGCGACGTGCGGGCAAACCGGGCCAGCGCCCCGCCGTACTGGAGGTCGCTGGGGCAGACGCGGAAAGTGTAGTCACCCGCCAGCGTAATGCTCGGCGACGTGGCCGACTGAGAGATCTGCAGCACCGGTTCCCGGGGGTCGTTATAGACCGGCGCGGACGCGAGCGTGGTACTGGAGTAGATGTGTCCGATCACGGCGACGACGCCGGAGTCCACCAGCATGGAGGCAACCCGCACGGCGGAATCGGCGTCGCCGCCATCCTCCAGGACCACCAGCCGGAGGGGCTGACCCCGGATGCCGCCCTGCCGGTTGATCTCTTCGACCGCGAGTTCCGCGGTGTGCAGCGAAGGGGCGACCGTCGAATCGGCGAGGGGACCGCCGCCCCAGCCGATCAGGATGGGTTCGGCGGCATCGCCGCACCCGTACAGGGTCGCGACGACCAGCAGCAGGCAGGCGCGCCCAATCATGCGCAGGGACGCACCTGATCCGGGACGCTGATCGATGTAATGGGGCAGAGTTCTATGATTCAAGGCTACGCGACATGATACGGACGTCCTTGGACTCTCATGGCCGAGGTTCTGGCTGGGTACCCCTGAATCTGAGCCTCATATTTTCTATGGGGCGTGGGCCAGCGCGGGGAGAAACCCTTCTGCCGGCGGGTCTTCGTCGTTGCGGAAGTTGGGATGCAAACGTTAGTCATTTTCGACGGTCTGCGCAACAAAAAAACGGCCGAACTAGGGCGTGCGGGGCCGCCGCTGGGCGCCCCAGCCGTCGAGGACCCTTCCATCGACCAGGCTTACGGAGGCGGTGGTGCCGCCCTGCTCGCGGCGCCAGGTCAGCCTGATCATGCGGCCGCGGCGCACCCACTGCATCATGCGCTGGGGCCCCTGGACCTGGGTGGGCACGGCGCCGTAGCGGCGCTCGAGATCGTGCCGCCACCGCTCCAGTTGCGTGACGGAGCCGGCATGGGTGAAGGTGACGATGCCGGCCACGCTGTCGATGGCGCTGAGCCAGAGTTCGACGGCATTCCCGGTCACGCTGTCGGTGAAGCGGCCCCGGCAATCCTGGACCGAGCGGTCCTGGCGGGAGCCGACACAGCGGAGAGGGCGGCCTCCCATGGTCCGGATCCGGTGGGCCAGGGGGTCGAGGGAAGGGCCCGCGGGAACGTCGTAGAGGGAAAGCGGGGTGGTATCACGCATGACTACCTGCGAGGCGGCGGCCTGCGGAAACATCGCCAGCGCCAGCAGGAGGGGCGCGACCGCCGCGCCCCGGCGCTGGTGCTGGTTCACTGTCGTCGTTTCGGGAGGAAAGTGCGAGGCGCCGTTCAGGCCTTGCGGACGTTGGAGGCCTGGAGGCCCTTGGGTCCTTCAACGATGTCGAATTCCACGCTGTCGCCCTCGGCAAGCGACCGGAATCCTTCGGCCACGATCGCGGTGTGATGCACGAACACGTCCTTGCCGCCATCCTGCGCGATGAAGCCAAACCCCTTGGCATCGTTGAACCACTTCACTGTGCCCTTCGCCATCGCAAGACCTCTTCGGAAGGGGAGCGCCAGGCTCCGGAATTGCCTAGCCATCGTCGGCTAGCAGAAAAAAAGCCGGCCGGAGGGGAACTCCGGGCGGCCACTTACTGCCTAAGCGGAATACATCGGGAAAACACCGAGCCATACGGCGGACATGGTTGAAAACTCTGATTTGCCAGGAGTTTTGTCAATACTGGGGCCGGTTTAGATTAATGGCTTCCGCCCATAACCCGAGGGATCCATGCTCTCTCTTCTCATGGCGCTGGCAGCTCTGCAGCAGCCCGCAACGCCGCCCTCCCCGGCCCGGCCGGTTCTCCAGGCTTCCCTCATCGCGCGGGTGGCCGTTCAGCCGGCGGAGGCGGCCGTCCAGGCCAACGACACGATCCGCCTGACCGCGATCGCCTACGATTCCGCGGGCCGCGCCCTGCCCGACACCCGGGTGATCTGGAACATCTCGGGCGGGATGTTCGAAGGCCGGGTCGACTCCACCGGTCTCGTCACCGGCGGATCCCCCGGAACATTGACGATTTCCGCCATGGTGCGGCCCCTCGGGGGCGGCCGCGGCGGCGTGGCCACGGCCCGGGTCACGGTGCTCCCCTCGCCGGCCGCCCGGATCGAGGTGTCCCCGTCCGTGCGCCAGATGATGGTCGGGCAGGTGCTGGCGCTGACCGCCGACCCCTACGCGGCGAATCACGATCGCCGATACGACCCGGTCTCCTGGAGTGCGGACCGCCCCGCCGTCCTGGCGGTGGACAGCACCGGGCTCCTGACCGCGAAGGCACCGGGCCGCGCCATTATTACGGCCCGGGCCGGCCAGGCCAGCTATTCCGCGACCGTGACCGTGGTCCCCAACCTGGTGACCGCTGTCGAACTCTCTCCCTCGAGCGCGGCGGTGCGGGCCGGCGACGTCGTCCGGTTCGAGTTTCTCGCCCGCACCAGCGCGGGACGCGCGGTGGCCGACCTGCGGCCCCAATGGTTCATCGCTCCCGGGAGCGGGCTGGTGGATCACGACGGTGGGTTCGTGGCCGACGTGCCGGGCACCTACCGGGTGATGGCCAGTTTCGCCGGCCGAACGGCGGAAGCCGTCGTCACCGTGCGCCCGCGGGACGCGGCCCGCCCCGCCACCGTGGTGGGCCGGCTGCCGCTCAAGGTGCAGGCGGCGGAGTTCTGGCTCCATCCCGATGGCCGACACGGGTATCTCACCACCCTGTCCGACCGGATCTACGCCCTGGACGTCAGCGATCCGGCCGCGCCCGTGATCACCGACTCGGTGATGGTGGACGCCCGGGTCATCAATGACCTGATGACGACCGAGGACGGCAAGTTCGGCGTGGTCACCCGGGAGGGCGCGTCCACCCGGAAGAACGGGATCGTCGTGCTCTCCTTCGAGGACCCGGCTCACCCGAGGGCCATCGCCGAGTTTACCGAGACCGTCTCCGGAGGCGTGCACAGCACGTTCATCTACCGCGGCTACGTGTACCTGACCGACGACGCCACCGGCTCGATGCGGGTGATCGACCTTCGCGATCCGTACCAGCCCCGGCAGGTGGCCCGTTGGGAGACGCCCCGCACCGAAGCGGGCCGGATGCTGCACGACATCGACGTGCAGGACGGGCTGGCCTATCTGTCCTACTGGAACGACGGCCTGGTGATCCTCGACGTCGGCAACGGCATCAAGGGCGGGAGCCCGGAGAACCCCCAGCTCGTTTCCCAGTACAAGTACGATCTCAATGCCCTCTACCGCGAAGTCGAAGCCATCGGCGGTCCCGGCTTCATCCGTGGTACCCATACCGCCTGGCGGGCCGGCCGCTACGTGTTCGTCGGTGACGAAGTCTTCAGTGCCCGCCCGGTGGCCGGGGGGGTGATCGGGCTGGGGCGCGCCTATGGGCGGCTGCACGTGGTGGACGTCTCCGATATCCTGAATCCCCGGGGGGTCGCCTACTACGAGCCCCGGGACGGCGGGACCCACAACGTCTGGGTGGCGGGAGACACCCTGTATCTGGGCGATTACCAGGGGGGCCTCCGGGTGCTGGATATCTCGGGTGAGCTCCGCGGCGACCTGCTCCGGCAGGGCCGGGAAATCGCCCACGTCCATACCGGCGATCCCAAGGGGGTTACCCCCAACTCCGCCAACGCCTGGGGCGCGATCTACCGGAACGGGTATGTCTACGTGCCTGACATGAATTCGGGGCTGTGGATCGTCCGGATCGAGTCCCAGTCCGCGCTGACCCCGTAGCCCTGTATCAGGGTCGCCACACTACCCAGAGGCCTCCGGGGGGAATAGCTTCCGTCCCATGGCTGAGCCATCTACGCTGGTTGTCCGGACCTTCCTCGATCGGGCGGAAGCACTCGCGCACTTTTTCCACCGGGCCGGGGAGGCGCCCCGCCTGATCGCGTTCGACGACGCGCTGGGCTGCCCCATGGAAACCGCCCTGGCCGCTCTCGAGTGGACCAACGCGGTCGGGGCGCTCCACGATGACGACCTGCTACACGCCGCCCGGCTCACCAGCGAGACCGCCGCGGCGGTCATCGAGCGGAAGGCCGATGGGGGGCGGCGATACCTCTACCTGGGTCCCCGGCTGGACGCGCCCCCGATGGACGTATTCGAGGGGGCCGTCATCTTCGACGAGCCGGGCGTCAAGGTGGTGGAGTTCTCCCAGCGGGCCCACGGCCTGGCCCATTTTCTCCGGGCCACCTCGGGCGTCGGCGCGCTCCTGGCGCTGCTGGGCCGCCGCCCGCCCGAGATTCGCCACATGCGCCGGTGGCTGGGTCCCATCGTGCAGGAACTTGATGCACCCCGCCTGCTGGTCGCGGGCTGGTTCGCCGCCAGTTCGGCCGGGTGCCTGTTTTCATCGAAGGAGGATGAACCATCATATCGCTACATCGAAGTCGGTCTGGAATCCTAGCCGTTCTCGCCCTGTTCGCCGTTCACCCTCTCGCGGCACAGAGCGGATTCATCAAGCCGGTAATCCTCGATTCTGCAGGCGCCGCAATGCTGGACAGCTACGCCTCCATCCGCGATACCATCCGGGTCGTCAGCGGCAAGGCCGCCATACTGCAACGTGATGCCCGCTCGGCGTCTGACCCGGTGCTCTTTTCCCGCGCCCGGAGTCTCACCGGCGCATGCGACGCCTCGCTGCGCCACCTCGACCGGACCCGGCACCTGATTCTCTCGTCCGACCGCGCCGAACGGGCCCCGGCACCCCGGCGCACGGCGCTGGATCGCTCAGCCATCGCGCTGCGAGCCGAACTGATGAACTGCACGGGGTTCTACCGGGAGATAACCAGGGACCGGGTGCGCGATATGCGCGGGAAAGGCGTGACCCAGGCGCTCAAGACCCAGGGCGCCATCCGCGACTTCGAAGGTGCCGCGGAAGCCTACCTGCTGAGCGTGGGCATCAAGGTCCGGCCCCATGGATCCGGCACGGATGTGTACGCTGGGAGTGCCCGCCGGGCGGATTAGAATGGCTGGCTTCCGGGTAAAAAAAAGAACGGCCACCTGGCCCTCAGACCAGGTGGCCGTTCCCACAAAGACTTACCTGAGGTCGGGGCGATGCCGCCGTTCTTCTCTCAACTGCCGCCAGACCGCTTTCGCTGTCCGGGAGGGCAGGGTGAGGCCTCAGCTTTGATCCCCAGGCCGGATGGCCATCCCACCTGGTTCATCCCTGTGAGCGCTGCGAATCCAACCGGGTCGCACCGGTCTTTCGCAGGGCACTCCGAGGCGCCGGATCGGAGTGGATGAAGCCCGCGACGGACTCCATCTGTCGGAGCCGGAGTGATCACCGGGATCTGCGGCCGCCTGAGCCCTTGGTTGCGTCGGCGACCTCCCCCGATATTCCGCTCAAACTCGCTAAACGCTCGTCCTGGCAAACGCGGGGTTCAACAGCGATCTCGTTCAGCGGTGATACAAGATAGGATATCGAAATAGCCCCGCAAGCGCCTGTCTTTATTCGGTTTACGGCACCTCTACGTGGAACAAATGTGGATTGCTAACTGCGCGGGCAACGCCACGATAGCTGATCTCTCCACACCCGTGTGGAGAATGTGAATCAGAGTCCCCACGTACTTTTCCCCCGGAAGATCCGGCGCCGGTCCAGTTGCCAGATGGTTCGGGAGCTGATCGCTTCGCCTTCGGAGAAGTTCTCCGGGTCGGCCAGTGCCCGGACCATGCTGTCGGCCTTGGCGCTGGCATCGTCCGCGTGGTGCAACAACTCGGCTTCCAGCGTCATGGGGAGCACCGGCGCGCCAAACTCGAGCTTGCCATGGTGGGCAAGAATCAGGTGGTGCAGCAGGTCCAGTTCGCCGCTGGTGAGGCCGTGGTCGCGGCCGGCGGCTCGCTCCTGCAGCATGAGGCTCCCCAGGACCACGTGGCCGTAGAGATGACCCCGCGGCGTCATCTCGAACCCGCGCTGGTATCCGTAGGCCTCCAGCTTGCCGATATCATGCAGCAACACTCCCGCGACCAGCAGGTCGGGATCGGCCGGCGTGGTTCGGCTCAGGGTGCGGGCGATCAGACCGACCTCCCAGGTGTGCTGGAGTAATCCACCGAGCGCCGCGTGGTGCCCGGCAACGCTGGCGGGACACCGGCCAAAGGCGCTGCGGAAGAGTTGATCGTCGTAGAACAACGCCAGAAGGTCCCGGATCCCGGGCGCGGCAACCTGGGCGCGCCATCCGTCCAGGGCCTGCCAGTACAGGGCCGTATCGCCGACGGTCGGCAGCATGTCCGCCCAGTTCACGGAGGTCTCCGGGATGGGCCGAATGCGATGGACCCGCAGCTGCCGACGCTCGCGATAGAGCGTGATGTCGCCGCAGACTTCGACCACCTGGCCGCGGCGGATCCCGGCGAGGAGGGGCAGGGTTTCGGTCCAGAAGGGCGCACTCTGGATCCGGCCTGACCGGTTGCCGAGGGTGAGGACGACAAAGGGCTGGTTGCCGGCGCCTCGCTGGGCGATGTCGCAGACCAGCAGGGTTCCTTCCAACTGGTCTCCGGCGGCCAGTCCGGGAAGCGGGATCATGACCATGCCCCAAGGTAGCGGTGATCGCCGGCGCCACCGTTACCATTTGCACCCGGCACAGGTACAAAAAAGGACGCGGCATTATCTTGGGTTTCATGCCCCCTCTGCACTGCGTGGTCGTCGCTGGTTCAGCGGAACGCCGCCGCCTCATGGAAGACGCGTGGCGCGGGGCAGGGCAGGTGATCGTCCCCGCCAGGGATGCCGAGGAGGCGGCCAATGCCCTGACTGCGCCGGGACTGGATGTCCTCGCCGTGGACCTGGCTCTGCCCCTCCTCGACCGGGCGGCCCTGCAACGCGCCATCAGTCCGGCTCTCACCCATCCGCCCGAATCACTCGAGGCCGCCGAGCGGCGGCACATCGCGCTGACCCTGGCCTACACCGGGGGAAACCGGCGGCAGGCCGCCCGGCTCCTGGGCATCGCCCGTTCAACGATGCTCGCCAAGCTTCGGAAGTATGGGCTGGAATCCATCGGCGGAACCACCGGGAGCGACTGAGCCATGCGGATGCAACTGGTTCTCCTCGGTACGCTTCTGGGTATGCCGGCCTGGTCGGGAGCTCAGCAGGCGGTGCGGGATGGTAGCGTGGCGGAAGGGACGCTCAGTTTCGATGGCCGGGCCACGGTCGGTAATTTCACGGGGACGACGTCCACCGTCACCGGCCGGTTGACCGGCGGCAGCGATCTCGCCCAGGCACGGGGCTGGATCGAGGCGCCGGTGGAGTCGCTCAAGACCGGCAACGGCCGGCGCGACCGCGACCTTAACAAGTCCATGGAGTCCGACCAGTTCCCCGTCCTCCGGTTCGATCTCGCGGGCGTCGTGCCGGGGGTCACCCGGGGCGATTCGACCGCAGTCACCCTGACCGGCTCGTTTACGATTCACGGGGTGGTGCGTGAGGTCGCAGTGCCGGCCACCGTGATCCGGCTGCCGGGGCACCTCCGGCTCCGCACCAGTTTTCCGATGAACCTGGTCGATTACCAGATCGGCGGGCTGAGCAAGATGCTGGGCTTGCTCAAGATGTATCCGGACATCACGGTGCACGTGGATCTGCTGTTCTCGCAACCGACCGGCTCTTGACCGGGAGCGGTGCTACGATCCACAGGGACAGGGTACCCCGCCCTGTGGATCTCGATCAGACGACTTGGCCGTCAAAGTGGGTCGCCGATCTATTTCCTCGACATTCCTAGGGAGTGATACGCACCCGCCCAAGGCGGGAGACAACGACCTGGCGGCGGGCGCTGCCGCGGGTGACCACGAAGGTGGCGTTGGCAAAGCCCAGCGTCACGCCGGTCGGGGCGAAGCGAAGCGTCCGGGGCGGCGAGGCCATGGCGGCACCCCGGGGTACCGGTCCCGGCGCCGCCCAGGCGGGGCTCATGGCCCCCCCGGCCTGAGTCACCCGGAGAATCAGGGAATCGGCGCGGATCTCCAGTTCGGTGGATCGTCCCTCCAGGACGGCGCGGATCCGGGCCCGCTGGTGGCTCCCCGCAATGTCTGCCGCGACGGCCTGGACGATGTATCGGTCGCGGAATCGGCCGGCCAGCGGCGCGGCCAGCGACGAGATGAGGCCCACGAGAACCAGCGCCAGGGCCACCTCCACCAGGGTCATTCCGTTCTTCATGGCCCAACCTTAGGCGGGTCGCTGCAAAGACCGGCATCCTATTATCGCAAGACGCAACACAATTACGCGGCAGGGTCCCGCAGGCCATATTCGAGGGCCTTGTCAAACAACGAGTTGGATACCCTTTGCCCGGGGCAGGGGCAGGGCACGGTTTCTGCCAAACTACCGGGACGTTGCGAAGACCGGTTTCTGCAGGAGCCCTCCCCCTGAGGCCTTGCTCCCCGGCGTCTCATTCGGCATACTAGCCGGAGCGACAACGGCGGGCTTTTTCTCTGGAGGCGGAGCGTGGTTGCTATTCCCTCGTTTGAGCTTTTCTCCCCGGACGACCTCCAGGTCGATTCGACCAGTTTCGGAACTTTTCTCAATCGGGCCCGTACCGAGCGGGAGCAGGGCCGGGACGTGCCGGCTCGCATTGCGCTGGGAGCCTACCTGGGCGCCCGGCTGGTGGATCGCTGCCTCAAGCTGACCGCCGGGGACGACGAGCAGGAAGGGTTCCGCTGGCAGCTGGAAAGCACCCGCAAGTTCCTGGACGACCTCCCTGCCGGCGATGCCGAAGTGTCCCACCTGCTGGGGATCATCGACGCCATCACCTCACCGCCCAAACACCGGGATACCGTGCTCCGCATGGCGCTGGTGGCCTACGGCTATTTCCTGGAATACGAGGCCCGGCTCGAGGAGGCCCTCGAGGTCCTCGGCCTGAGCGCCCGCACCTACCGCGCCGACCTCCCGCTGGTAGATGCCGCTACCCTCTCGCTATTCGTCGCCCGGCTGAACCGGATGCTGGCCCGGTGGGACCGGGCCACCCGGGCGTATGCCATGGCCGAGCAGGCCGGCCTCGAGGCCCGCGACCTCAGCACCGTGATGCTGGCCCGGATCGGCAGGGCCAACACCATGTGGGGCCAGGGTAACCTGCCGGCCGCCCGTGCCGCGCTGGAAGCGGTCGTGGCCGAAACAGATTCTCCTGAACTGTTCGATTGCCGGGGCCGCGCCCTGAGCGATCTCTCGGTAGTTCTTGAGCGGCAGGGATACCTGCTGGAGGCGATCCGGACCCGGTACGATGCCCTGCGCACTCTGCGCGACGAGGTGCAGCGGACCCGCGCCTTTGGCGACCTCGGTATCACCTTGCGGATGGTCGGGGAGTACGACGCGGCTCGCCGCAGCCTGGAGATCGTCATGCGGTCGGACGCGGGCCTTCTCCTCCGGGCCAACTCCTGCCTGGAAATGATGGAACTGGAGTCCGCGGTCGGCAACCGGATGGCCTTCGAGCGCTATCGCCAGGAAGCGCGCACCTTCGAGGACCGAATGCCCCCCTCTATGGCGATCGATTACCGCTATAAAGTAGGCATCGGATTCGCCCGGTTTGGCAAGGAGGCCAAGGCTCGGTCCATGTTGCGGGAAGCGCTGGCCCTGTCGGAGGCCCACGGGTTGAACCAGTGGTATTTCAAGGTGGACCGGGTGCTGAATGGTCTGGCCCTCTGCGAGGAGCAGACCCAGGAAACAGCCGCAACCACCGAGTCCAGTGAAGTGGCCTCGGCGGCTGCGGAGATCGTGGCGGGACTGCTCGAGCTTACCGGAGTGTAGACCTTCCGGTTACTGGCATGAACGGCCGCCGGAACCCTGGGTTTCCGTGCAAGGTGCGGTATCGGGCCGGGGTCCGCTGGCGTCAGCGCAGGCGGCGGTCCCAAACAGGGTGAGCGTGACCAGCAGAAGGGCGAGGCGCTTGGTGGTGGACATCGTTAGCTCCTTGTAAGCTAGGTTCCTGGGGGGCGCCCTTATTATCGGGCGGACCGATGGCCCTGTTTAGGCCCTTTTTACGACATTCAGGGACGGTTTTGCGACATTGATGCTGCTTCTGGCGGTGGTGCCCGGTCTTCGGCTGCATCAACTCCGTACAGCTGATCCAAAGCTGTACAGCTTTCTTGGGCTGCCGTCGTGGGCCGAGGTGGTGGATACCATCCGGCACCGCCCGGTTGAGATGGTGGTGGTGGACCCGTTGCTGGACGGGCACATGCGGACCCGTGAGATCGAACGGCTGCGAGTGCTGTTTCCATCGCTGCCAATTCTGATCTACACCAGCCTCACGCCGGAAGCGCCGAGCGCGTTGCTGGAGTTGGGCCGGATCGGGATCCGGCGGGTCATTCTGGCCCGTTTCGACGACAGCCCGGCGAACCTGCGGGTCATTCTGCGGGACGAGCTGGAGTGCACGGTCTCCCGCAAAGTGATCCAGGGAGTGGAACCCCTGCTGGTCGGCCTGCCGGCGCAGGCCCGGTGGGCGCTGGCGTCCCTGCTGCACGCCCCGTCCGAGGTGGCCACGGTGACGGAGCTGGCCGAGCGGGTTCGGATCAAGCGGCGAACCTGTGAACGCTGGTTTGCGCGGGTTGGATTGCCCTCTCCCCGAATGGTCCTGGTGCTGGCGCGGCTGCTCTACGCCCATCGGCTGCTCCAGGATCCCGGGTACACGGTCGAGGACGTGGCGGTGAAACTCGGCTATGGCCGGACCCGGAGTCTGCAGTCCCAGTTCAAGGAGATCTTCGGCCTGACGGCGGGTGAGGTGCGGCTTTCGCTGACCGTGGAGGAGGCGCTGGACTTGGTAACCAAGCGGTATTTTGCCGGACTCAACAAGGCGGCATCGTAATGGCCAGGGTACTGCTCATCGACGATGAACCCTCGGTGCGGAATGCGCTGGAACGCGCGCTTCGGTATTTCGGCTACGACGTGATGTCGGCCGCGGGGGGGGACTCCGCCTATGAGCTGCTGCAGCACGAGACCTTCGATGCGATCCTGCTGGATATCCGGATGCCGCTCATGTCGGGTGACGCGCTCTTCCTTGCGCTGGTGCGCAGGTGGCCCGAGCTGCGCGACCGCATCATCCTGATGAGCGGCGACCCCGACAATGCCACCGAGGGCTGGTCGGCCGAGCTGAAGAGCCGTCCGCTGCTGGCCAAGCCGTTCACACTGGACGCGCTCAAGCACTGCCTCACCAGCGTCCTGTCCCGCCAGGTTCAACCCCGTCCCAAGTTCGGCAACGGCGCATGACCGGATCGAATCCCGGTGCGCCGGGTGCCGATCCGCTGCGAGTTCTCCGGGAGTACCGTGCGCTGGCTCCGTGGAGCCTGCGGGATCTCGCCGCCCTGGCCGGTTCCATCCTCGACGCCTCCGCCATCTTCCCCCTCAATGTGTCGGCCCGGGCCCGCCCCACCGAACGGACTATCCGGTACTACGTGGCGCAGGGACTGGTGAGTCCCCCCGAGGGGCGGGGTACCGCCGCGACCTATAGCTACCGCCATCTGCTCCAGGTGCTGGCCATCAAGCTCCGCCAGATGGAAGGCTCCACCCTGGAGACGATTACCCGGGACCTGGCCGACCAGGGCGGCGACGTGATCGAGCGGCGAGTCGCCGCGGCGCTGGGGGCTGGACTCCCGGCACCGTCCCTGATCACCGTGACCCAGCCGGGCGCCCCGCGCGGCCGGGTGGGCCGAGCCATCCAGGACTGGCAGTGGGGCAGCAGCAACGGCGACCTGGAGCCTCCCTCCAGCTGTCGCCGGATTCCCCTGGGCCATGGCATAGAGTTGCTGATGGATGAGCGGCATCCGCTGCTGCTGGCCAACCCGGACGAGCAGGCGATCGTCAGCGCCTTTCGCGCGGCCCTGGCGGAACTGGCGGGAGCGGACCTGCCGGCAGACCGTTAGCACTCTCTTGAGCGAGGAGTTCCATGGGTACCATTCTCGTGATTGTCGTCCTGGCCGTGCTGGCGCTGTGGATCATCGGCGCCTATAACGCCCTGATCGCCCTCAAGAACCAGGTGATGAACGCCTGGAAGCAGATCGACGTGCAGCTCAAGCGGCGGCACGACCTGATTCCCAACCTGGTCAGCACCGTCAAGGGCGCCATGACCTTCGAACGGCAGACCCTGGAGGCGGTGATCACGGCCCGTAACCAGGCGGTCGGCGCCCAGGGCGTGGCGGCGACCGCCCGGGCGGAGGGTGAGTTGACGCAGGCGCTGGGCCGGTTGTTCGCCCTGACCGAGGCCTATCCCGATCTCAAGGCGACCGGGAATATCGCGCAGCTGCAGGAGGAAATTACCAGCACCGAGAACAAGATCGGCTTTGCCCGGCAACTCTACAACGACACGGCCACGGCGTACAACACGAAGCAGATGCAGTTTCCCACCAACCTGGTCGCCGGATTGGCCAAGGCGGTACCGGCCGAACTGTGGGAGATCGACGACGCATCCGAGCGGGCGGTCCCCAAGGTCGACCTCTCCACATGATGACGGTCAGCAGCCGGCAGTAGGCTGTGCGCGGGGCCTTCCTGCGCACCGCGCGCTTCTCACTGCGCACCCCTCGCTTCTATGTCGGACTCTAATCTTTTCTCCCAGCAGGAGAGCAACCGGAAGCGAACCCGCTGGCTGGTGGCCGGCTTTCTCCTGTTCTTTGGCTGGGTCGGCTTCGGAGGGGATCTCGGCCTCTACCTGCTGACGGCGGAGCAGCAGTCCGGATACCGGCACACGGTTCCGTTGATCGGCATCGTGATGACGCTGGCAGCCGGCGCCATCTGCTGGTCCTCCTTCCGCAAAGGCCCCGCCCGGGTCCTGTGGGCCGCGGGCGCCTCGGAGGTGGTGGAGGCGGTGACCCCGGCGCACCGTCAGCTCGCCAACGTGGTCGAGGAAATGGCGATCGCCTCCGGCGTGCCGGTGCCGAAGATCTGGGTGGTGCCGGATCCCGATCCCAACGCCTTTGCCACCGGGCTCGATGCCCAGCGGGCCAACATCGCGGTGACCGAAGGCCTGCTGCAGCTGCTCGATCGCGATGAGCTGCAGGCGGTCATCGCGCACGAGATGGCCCATATCAGAAATCTCGACGTGCGGCTGATGACCATGCTGGCCGCGATGGTCGGCGCCATCGCGCTCATATCCGATGGCATGGGACGGATGCTGGGGCGGGGGGTCCGGGTCGGGGGCGGGGGGAAAGGCCGCGGCGGCAAGAAGGGCAATCAGCTTGCCATCATCATCCTGGTGCTCTGGGTACTGACCCTCCTCGTGGCTCCGCTGATCACCCGGCTCCTCGCCATGGGGGTAAGCCGGAAGCGCGAATTCCTGGCCGACGCCTCGGCCGCCCAGTTCACCCGTAACCCTGACGCCCTGGCCAGCGCCCTCGAGAAACTGGACGGCGCCCCCGGCGCCACCCGGGCCATCACCCGCGGCGCCGCCCATCTCTGTATCGTGGACCCCGGCGAACGAAAGCTCTCCCAGCGGGACGGACTGCTGGGCGACATCTTTGCCTCCCACCCGCCCATCCGGCACCGGATCACCCGGCTCAAGGGGATGGCGTACCAGCAGGCGAACGCAACCAGCGACCGGTGAGCCGACGTCGTTATCGCGCCACTCGTCACGGGATTGTTCTTACCGCCCCTGTTCCATCGCCCTCAGGATCTCCTCGGTAAATGATCCCGGATCGAATGGCAGGGCGACGGTGTGGTCGGCCCCGGCGGCACGCTCGGCCTCCCCGCTGCCATCCACCAGCGCGACCACGGCGTAGGCGCGGGCGACCGCCGGGCGAAATCCTGCCAGCGGGGACTTGTCCTGGGCCGGCTGGCAGATGACGACCAGGCTCACGCCCAGGGTCTCGGCTTCTGCCGCCAGGGTCTCCCCGTCGGGAACCCGCCGGACGGAGAAGCCGGCGTGCTTGAGAAGCAGCGCGACGATCCGCGCCGTGTCGTTCTCGTCGACCCAGAGCAGGGCCTCGCCCGGGGAGATGCCTGCCGGTTGGGCCCCCGGCGCCTGCAGGTCGATCATGCCTACATCCCCGACGTACTGCCGGGCGCTGGCCTGGCTCAACCCGCCGACCCGTCTGAGCACGCCGGCGATCCGTGCCAGCGCGTCCCGGACCGCCTCCAGTGAACACCGGGTCTCGTCGTCCAGGGTTCCCTGCAGCAGCAGCTCGATCTCCACCCCGGCCGCCATGAGGGGATTGTTGATCTCGTGGTGCAGGGTGACGTTGAGCTGCCCCACCGCCGCCAGGCGTTCGGCCCGTACCAGGTCCTCTTCCGCCGCCGCCAGCGCGCTGCGGAGCGCGCGGGTCCGGCGCACCCGTTCCAGCACCTGGGGCAACAGCTTGGGCAGCGAGGCATCCTTGATGAGATAGTCATCCGCGCCCTGTCGGAGAGCGGCGGCTGCGAGCGCTTCATCCCCGTTGCCGGTGATCAGGATGATCGAAGGGCGGCCGGGGCGGGCCCGGAGCGCGGGGATGGCCTCGAGACCCGTGGTATCCGGCAACTGGTGATCCAGGAGGACGATGTCAAAGGGCCCGGCCGCGGCGAGCGCCTCCCTCCCGGTCGTCACCACCTGCGGATCGGTGGCCGCCTGGGCGCGCACCAGCTGGCGCAGCATGGCGCCCATTGCGGGGTCGTCATCGACCACCAGGAGCCGCAGCAGGGTCCGCTCAGGCACGGTTGGGACCCGATTCGGTCCGGAACCCGACCCGGGCAAACTTCTCCCACGTGGTCTTGCCGCGCCAGGCGTCCCACAGACCCCGCAGCCGCCAGTAGAGCGTGATGTGCCGAAAGCTGAACGGGAGATTCTCCAGCACCGAGTAGAGCAGCAGGATCAGCACATCCCGCTTGCGGCTGAACGGCAGCAGCCCGCGCTGCAGCCGGTCGGCGAGCCCGAACCGGAATCGCCACGCCCCGACCAGGACGGCGAAGAGGTTGACCAGGATGCCGTAGCCCAGCGAGGCGAGGAAGAACGCCACTGCGTACGCCTCGTTGAGGAAGTTGACCCCCAGCGCATACTCCAGGATCAGAAAGACGATGACGAACAGGTAGCCGACGATCTCGATGATCGGCCCCCAGTACTCGAATAGCCAGAAGGTGGGGAGCGCGAACCAGCCGATGCGGCCGAACTTCCGCCGGAACAGCATGTCCCGGTGGTAGTGCAGCGACTCCCGCAGGCCGCGGTACCAGCGGCCCCGCTGCTTGCGCAGGGAGTCGAGCCGCTCCGGCACTTCGGTCCAGGCCACCGGGTGGGGCAGAAAGGCGATGCGCTTGTCCCGCATCTTGTCCCGCACGAACCGGTGCAGCCGCACGATGATTTCCATGTCCTCGCAGACGGTGCCGGTCCGGGCCCCGATATACTCCTCCACGATCCGGTGCGTGACGAAAGGGGTCAGGTACCCGCCGGCCCGGATCACCGTTTCCTTCTCGAACACCGCGAACACGCCGGACAGGATGAGAATGGCGTCCAGCTTGTCGAGACCGGTCCGCCCGGTGGTGAAGGACCGCAGGTACTCCACCATCTGGAACCGGGCCAGCGGGTTGGACGGCAGCCCCACGCTCACCACCCGCCCGTTGCGGATGGCGCATCCGTTGGCGATTGCTACCTGGCCGCCGACGGCAACTACCCGGGGATCCTCCTGGATGACCCGCATCAGCTCCTTCAGCGCCCGCTGGTCGAGGATCGAATCGGCGTCGAGCGAAACGAAATAGGGTGCGGTGGACGCGTTGATCCCCGCGTTGAGCGCATCGGCCTTGCCGGCGTTCTCCTTGTCGATGACCATCACCTTGGTGACGTTCTTCGGCAGGGGGATGGTGGCCTCGTAGGTGGCTCGGACCCGGGCGGTGCCGATGGCGTCGCGGTAGGCGAGGTCGGTACGGCGAAGCCGGAACGCCTGCTTCAGCACCTCCAGAGTACGGTCCGCCGAGCCATCGTTGACGACCACCACCTCGAACCGGGGATAGTCCACATGGATGAGGTTGGTCACCGAGTCCACGATGGTGACCTCCTCGTTGTACGCCGGTACCACCATCGTGATCGGCTTGGTGGAGTCGTGGGCGTCGATCAGGTCGAGGTCTTCGATGAAATGTCCGGCCACCCGCCGGCGGACCTGGCGGGCCGACAGGATGATGAGCGAGAGGGTATAGGTATTGTACAGGATGAAATAGGCCAGGAAAAAGGGCTGCAGCACCAGGGCCACAACCCCGACGACCAGGATGACCTGTTCCCGGCTCACCGGGGCTCCCGTCCCGGTTCGAGGACCGCGCCCACCGCCTCGCGGACCTCGTGGACCGGATCGTTCCGGGCCACTTCGCCCGCCAGCGGATCGTCCATCAGGGCCAGCGCGATGCCCGCCGCGATCCGTCGCCGCGCCTCGGGACTGGTCCGCGCCACGGTCTGCAACTCCTCCAGGCCCGCCACCTCCCGGAGGGCGGCAGCTGCGGTCTCCCGCCCGAAACTGTCTGGCAGGTCGATCCGGGCGCCCCGAAGCAGCTGGGCGCTCCAGGCCGCGGCCCGCACGCCCTCGTCAGGATCCCGTAATAGTGGCGCGGTATCCGGGCCCTGGGTGCTCGAGGCCAGGGCGAGCGCCGCCCGGCGCCGGACATCCGCTTCGGGATCGGTGAAGAACGAAGCCAGCCGATCGAACTGCCCCGCGGCGGCCCACGCCGCTACTGCGGCGAGCCGTACGGCCGGGACCGGATCCATGCTCAGGGCGCGAAGGCTCTCTTCCGACACCAACTCGGGCCGGTGCCGCCAGAGCAGGGCCAGTTCCTCCCGCACCTCCGGGCTGGCGCTCCGGCCGATGGTCGTCAGCAACGACGGGAGATCGGGGTGGTTGATGTAGCGGGCGATGCGCGCGATGACGACGCCCTCGTGGGAACCCGGCGCCGCCCCCATGGTCAGGTCCACGAAGGCGTGAAAGGCCTGCTCGGCGTGGCGGGCCACCGCCTGCAGGACCACGATGTCATCGTCTTCCGCTCGAAGCAGGCGAATCAGCAGGGGGAGCGCCTGCCCCGGCTCCATCCGCGCGAACAGGGTCACCGCGACGCGGCGGACCGCCGGATGCGGATCGGTCACCGCCCGTCGCGCCGAGAGGAATAATTCGTCCGGGTCCAGCAGATCCGCCACGGCGGCCAGGGCCGCGGCCCGCACTTCGGGGCTGGGATCGCTGCGTACGGCATACACCAGCGCCCGCCGGCTTCGCTCGCCTTTGAAGGCCTGGATCGCGGAGACCAGCCGCACTCGCTCCCGCGGGTCCAGCACCCCCCGCATGCCTTCCACCAGGGAGGCCTCCATCTGTTCCCGGTTCAGGCTGCCCAGCGCGCGCAGTTCCACCTGCTGAGCCTCCTTGAGGCGCTGCCGGATCTGGCGAAACCCGGGATCATGCTGCAACCGGTCGCGCAGGAACTCCCGGACTGGTTCTTCATCCATCATCTGCAGAACCTGGGCGACGATGCTCTCCTGGTCAAAGGCACCGATGCCGAGGGCGGCCGCCGCCCGTACGTTGAGCGGCTCCTCCGAGCGGCAGGCCGCCAGCAGGGCGGCATCGCCGCCGGGCACCCGGAGCAGCCCGGTGGCCAGCGCGGCGCGCTCCCGCACCCGCGCCGACGGATCGCCCTGGAGCAGCCCGAGAATCTCCGGTCCCGCGCGGGTCGCCCCGAAGCGGGAGAGTGCCTCGACCGACTTGGCGCGGACTTCTTCGTCCGGGTCGTTGAGTCCCTGCTGCAGCAACTCCTCACTGCGCTCGCCGCCGAGGTGGACCAGAGCGTCCACCGCCAGGGAGCGGACCACCGGGTCTTCGTCCTTCCACACGATCTCCAAGAGTCCAGCCGAGGCCGGCGAGTGGATCCGGGCGAGGATCCGTACGATGGCCAGCCGGGCCTCGCGGTCGCGGGATTCCATCAGGATATCGAGCAGGGCGGGGAGGGCATTGACGTCGATCCGGGCCACCGCATCGGCGATGACCTCGCGGAGGTCGGCACTGCCGGTCTGGAAGGCCCGTACCAGCGCCGGCAGGATGGGCGGGCCCCCCACCCGCCCCAGCGCGTGTGCGGCGCTGCGCCGGGCATGCGGGTCCGAGTCCACCAGCAGCTTGAGCAATTCGGGGACGGCCCACGATCCACCCCCATCGGCGACGCCGTCGGCCGCCGCGGCGCGTACCTCGGGCACCGGGTCCTTGAGCAGGCGGGCCAGTTCGGGCTGGGCATCCTTCGCCTGGATCTGGCCGAGGGCGCGGGCGGAGGCGGCCCGGACCATCGGCTCGTAGTCGCCGGTGCGAGGCCGGATCATGCTGGCCACCTCGGCCTCGCCCAGTTCGCCGACCAGTTGCATCGCGGCGGTGCGGACATGCTGGTCCGCATCGCCCAGCCCGTCGAGCGCCGACGGGACGGCGTCCTTGATGCCCAGGTGCCGGAGCGCATTGTACGCTTCGGCCCGGATTTCCGGTTCGGCGTCGTGGGTGGCCACGTGGATCAGTTCGATCGCCAGGTCCCGCCGGCCGGCCTGCATGATCGCGGTGATGACGGTCTGGCGGACCATGGTCGAGGGATGGGCCAGCTGCTCGGCCAGCAGCTCCCGGGCGCCGGCCAGGCCGAACTTGGTCAGGATCTCCATCGCCTCGGTGGAGGCGGTGCCGGACTCGATCTGGCTGATGATCCGGTTGGGCACGCCCAGCCGCTCCAGGGCGACCGCGGCACGAATCCGGATCTCCGGGTCGGTGTCGTCGAGGGCCAGCATGAGAGGGCCTTCCGAGACCGCTCCGATCTGTTCCAGCGCCTCGACGCTGCGCATCCGGACCCACCAGGCGGGATCGCCCAGGGCGCGAACCAGGGTGTCGATGACCTCGGTATCGTTGAACTGGCCCAGCGCACCGGCGATGCGGGCACGGACAAACGGCGCCGGATCGGTGAGCAGGTGGTCGAGGAGATAGGTGACGGCGCGGTGGTCGCCCAGTTTGCCGAGGGAGGCGGCCGCCTTGGCCCGGACTTCGTCATCGAGGTCGTCCAGGGCGCGCACCAGGGCAGGAAAGGCGCGAGTGGCGCGTACCTCCCCCAGGATGTTGGCCGCCCAGGCGCGGGCTGGATGTTGGGACGGTTCCTCCAGGAAGCCGATCATCGGCTCCACGACCATGTCGCCGTGGCGGGCCAGGATGTCGGCGATGCGGGGGGCCAGCCACACCTCGGCTTTCTTGAGCGCCTCGGAAAGCGGGCCGACCGCCCGCGGATCCGCGATCCTGGCCAGGGCGCGGAGGGCAATCTCGCGGACATCGGCGTCTTCGGCCCGGGTGGCCTGGATGGTTTCCAGCAGGACGGGGACCGCGGCGGCGTTGCCCACCCGGCCCAGCAGCTCGGCGGCAAAGGCGCGCTCCCGCCACTTCTTGGCGTGGCGCAGGCGGTCGATGTATTTGGTGACCAGCCCCAGCCGGTCATATGCGTCGAGCAGCCAGTCGGGGCGTTCGGTCTGGCCCCGGGCCTGTTCTTCGAGAACGGCCTCCAGCGCGGAGAAGTCGCGCAGTGTCCGGGCCTGGTGGAGGACCGGCTCCAGGAGGGCCCGGTCCCGGGTGGCGAGTCCCGCGACGAGGTCACGATAAAACCCCTTGCGGACGGACAGCCGGCGCTCCAGCCGGGTCAGATACGTGGTGTAGATCAGCCAGACGGCCACCGCCACCACGCCCATAACGGCGAGGCCGGCGGCAACCACCAAGATGATATCGAGAAAGGTCACGCCGCTCCAGCAAGGCGGTTCACCGCCTGAATGAGGGCAGCGGACTCCACCGGCTTGGTGAGGAATTCGTCGGCGCCGGCCTGGGATGCCCAGAACTGGTCGGCCGGCTCCTGCTTGGTGGTGACCATAAGAATCGGGATGGCGGCGGTTTCAGGGTTCAGCTTGAGCGCCCTGGCGGTCTGGTATCCGTTCAGCCGCGGCATCATCACGTCGAGGATGATCAGCTTGGGGCGAAGGGCGACTGCGGTATCGAGGCCGGCTTGGCCGTCACTGGCGGTCACGACCCGGTGCCCCGACGCGGTCAGGGTGCGCTCCATCAATCTCCGCTGATCCGGGTCATCTTCAATGACCAGTATCACGTTGGCCATGGCTCCCCGCCCCCCATCTTTCGTAAGGTGTTACAATAGCTCGGTTTAGGCATTCTCGCCAACCGGCCCCCAAAACTAAACGAGGCCGCCCTCCGGCGGCCTCGGACTCCGGTGGCCGGAGCGCCCTCACGAGGCCGCATCGTCCAGGAACACCAGGGCCTGGCGCCGCTGTACCACGGCGAACAGCGCGGCATGCACCATCGGGTCGAGCACCGTCCCCACCAGGTCGCGCATTCGTGCCACCGCCAGCTCAGGGCTCATCTTCTCCTGGTACGGCCGGGAGGTGGTCAGGGCGTCGTAGATCTCGGAGGCGCAGAGCACCCGGGCGCCCAGCGGAATCGTCTCGCCGGCCAGCTGGTCGGGGTACCCCTGCCCGTCCCACCGCTCGTGGTGGTTCCGGACGAAGCCGATGATCTCCTTGAGGTGGGTGAGGGGGGAGAGAATCTGGGAGCCCACGGTCACGTGCTGCTTGACCTGTTCGTATTCCTCCGCGGTCAGCGGACCTTCCTTGTTGAGGATCTCCTCGCGGATTCCGATCTTGCCGATATCGTGGAGCCGGCCGGCCATGCGGATGGCATCCACGTTCTCATCGGGCAGCCCCATCTGGG
The DNA here is from genome assembly GCA_963795085.1 of uncultured Gemmatimonadales bacterium. Lineage (GTDB taxonomy): Bacteria > Gemmatimonadota > Gemmatimonadetes > Gemmatimonadales > GWC2-71-9 > DASYPP01. Next base: position 347,105 of record CAWCFX010000004.1, read on the forward strand.
CGGCGATCATGGCGGAGAGATCGGCCACCCGGGCGGAATGGCCCCGGAGGTAGGGATCCTTGGCTTCCAGCGCGTTCACCAGGGCCTCCAGGGTGGCCACCGACAGGCGCTCCAGCTTGGCCCGCTCGTTGTGCACCTCGGCGGTCCGGACCGCGACCTCTTCCTTGAGCCACAGGTTGAGGTTCTCCTGCTCCAGCAGCGTGGCCCGGCGCCGAAGCGCCCGCTGGATGGCGCGCGACAGCTCGCTCAGTTCGATGGGCTTGGTGAGGTAGTCCATCGCCCCCCGCTGCATGCACAGCGCGGCCGCCGTCGCGTCGTTGACCGCGGTGAGCATCAGCAGCGCAATGCTGGGTTCCGCCGCCATGACCAGGGGAACCAGGTCCACACCGCTGGTGCCTGGCAGCTTCACGTCCAGCAGCATGCAGCCGACCTTCTGCTGCTGCAGGACGTGAAGGGCCTCCTCGCCAGTCGCGGCGGTGGAGACGTCGTAGCCATCCTGCGTCAGATACTTCTTGAGCGCCGTGCGGATGGGTTCTTCGTCGTCGCAGACGAGGACGCTCGCCTTGGCTTCGGTCATGGGGGCAAGGTACGGGTCAGGGAAAGGGTCGTCAATGCGATTTCAGCCGACAAAATCCACGTCCACCTGCTCGGGAATCAGCTCGGCCCCATAGGCCCGGTCCAGCAGGGCCTGGACGGCCTCGCGCCCCCGGGCGCCATAGTCCACGGTCCACTGGTTGACGTACATGCCGACGAAGGTGTCGGTCCGTTCGTCGCCAATCCCGCGATTGTACTGGCGGGCGTGGGCCAGGGCGGGGGCCCGGTGCTCCAGGCCGTACACGATGCTGGCCTTGAGATCGCGGGCGACCTGCGCGACGATGGCGTCACCCAGGTCACGGCGCACCACGTTGCCGCCCAGCGGCAGGGGGAGCCCGGTGTCGGCCAGCCACCAGGCGCCCATATCTTCCCAGAGATGAAAGCCGGCATCGGCGTAGGTGAGTTGCCCTTCATGGATCAGCAGGCCGACGTCCACGTCCCCGCGCGTCACGGCCGCCTCGATCTGGTCGAACGGGAGCACCACTTCCTCGACGTCCGGCTGGTAGAGCTTGAGCGCCAGGTAGGCGGTGGTCAGCTTGCCCGGGACGCCGACCCGGAGTCCCCGGATCGCCTCCTGGGGCTGGTCGGGGCGGTGCTCCCGGGAGACCAGCCGGGGGCCGTAGCCGTCTCCCATCGACGAGCCGCTGTTGAGCAGGGCATAGGTGCGGTGGAGGTAGGCGTAGGCGTGAATGGAAACGGCGGTCACCTCCAGCTCGCCGTTCAGGGCCCGGCGGTTGAGCGATTCGATATCGGACAGTTCGTGCCGGTACTGCAGCCCGCCGGTGTCCAGCTTGCCCTCCGAGAGGGCATAGAACATGAACGCGTCGTCGGAGTCGGGGCTATGCGCGACGTGGATGATCCGCGGGGGGGTGGCCTGGTTCACGGTAGACTCGCTTCTCTCGTCGTTCAGTTCTGGACGGCGGCTGTGGCGTTGGCCCGGAACTCGTCCACCACCGGCTTGTGGTCGAGATACTCGACCCGGTTGGCCGCCATTTCCCGGTCGTAGCTGGACTGGAACCCCAGGTAACTTCGGCGGAGCGCGGCGTCGTCGTCCTGGGCGCTGGCCACGTTGCCGCGGATCATGGCCGCGAAGAGGTGGCCCGGGACGGCGGACTCGATGGTGTCGGCCAGTGCCAGCGAGCCGGTGAAATCGCCGACGTTGAACCGCAGCATGGCGGCATGGAACCGGGCGTCGTTGCTGATACTGTCCAGCTGCGCGTAGGCGCCGAGGGCCATCGGGGTGAACTGCATGACCTGGATGCTGTCACCGGCAGAGGCGGCCCGGGTGACCCGGTCGAAGAGCCGGTCGAACCGCTCCTGCGGCGACAGGTTGCTGATGTCGGGCGCCCGGCCCGGGACCGTCGCGCCTCCGACGCTGCCGGGGTTGGCCATGTCGGGGGTGACTGGTTCCGGCGCGCCCCGCACCAGCACCCAGATAATGGCGCCGATCAGCACCGTGGACGTGACGCCCGCCACGATCCAGGCCCGGTTCTCCGCCCGGCGGGGGACGGTCCCGCCCGCCGCGTTCCCGCAGCGGTGGCAGAAGCGGGCACGGGCGGAGAGAGGCGCCGAACAGGAGGGGCAGAGCCGGGGACCCAGCGGAGCGCCGCAGGCATTGCAGAAGTTGCCGCCGGCGCTCAGCGCGCCGCATGCCGAACAGGTAGGGCTGGTCATTGGGGTGCAAGTTAGTCGGCAGGGGGGCCGGACGGCAGGACGCGCTCTCGCGCGGCGCCCATTCTTCTGCTATTCTCAAGCATGCCCCAGCCCCAACAGCTTCCCGGGTCGCCCCGGGCCCAGCACCTGGGCGACCTGGCCCGGGCCGATACCCGCTGGCACGTCTACCTGGAGACCACGGCCGAGGGCACCTCCGCCCGGGGCCGGGTCCACTTCGTAAGCGGAGCGAGACACCGGACCTCGGGATGGATCTTCCTCGAATGGAGCGAGCAGGCGATCTACGACCGGTTTGCCGAGTTCAGCCCGGCGGAATTGTGGAAGCTGCTGGAATCGCTGGCCTAGCTGTCTGGACTGTTGCGCGGGGCCGGCCCTGACAGGACACGAAAACACGATGTCTCGACAAAAGCCTGACCGGCGATGGCGGGTGTAGCCAACGAGCCGGAGCAGGCACTTCTCGCCTGGACCTTTCTCGTTTTGTAGTGCTGCTGTTTTTCCGCCCTCCTTGTCCAGACAATTATTCTCGGGCCGCTCGTGATTTCGTGGAACACGACCACAGAATGACGAAGAATGGCCTGACTAGCGATGGCTGGTGTAGCCAACGAAGCTGGAGCGGACACTTCCCCGTTTCGGCCGTTTCTCGTCTTGCAGTTCTGCTGTTTTCTTTTTGTTGTCCCGCGGCTGCTGTTGCCTGCCTCTTGGCGTGGTCATCGTGCTGGTTCGGTGGCTTCGCGATGACCTTGCATTTTCTGCACAGCGAGTCGCCGTCTTCATCAATTTTCCCCATATTGTCTGCAAATGTGACCCAGTTTTTGGGCCGCTTTTGCAATTTCCGAGTCCACCTGTTACCTTCCGCGGCTCCTGGAACCGACCCTTTTTACCTCTCCGCAAGGACCCGGCATGGCCGCCAAACCCCGCCCCCACATTACCGAGTTTCCCAAGAGCCTGTCCGGTAGTCGGAAGGCCGATATCATGAAGCTGGCCAACCAGTTCGGGGTGGACTTCCTGCGCCTCCAGTTCACCGACATCCTGGGGGTGAACAAGAACGTGGAAGTGCCCCGGAGCCAGTTCGAGAAGGCGCTGGAGGGCGAGATCATGTTCGACGGCTCCTCCATCGAGGGGTTCGTCCGGATCGAAGAGAGCGACATGCTGCTCAAGCCGGAACTGGACACCTTCCGGGTCCTCCCTTACGAGGACGAAGGCGGGCGGGTCGCCCGGCTGCTCTGCGACATCTACACCCCGGACGAGAAGCCCTTCCCCGGCTGCCCCCGGATGACCCTCAAGCGCCAGATGGAGAAGGCCCGGAAAATGGGCTATGCCATGATGGCCGGGTGCGAGGCGGAGTTCTTCCTCTTCGAGAAGAACGCCGAGGGCGACGCCACCACCGACACCCACGACTCGGGCGCCTATTTCGACCTGACGCCGGTGGACAAGGGCGAGGAGATCCGGCGGGTGATCGTCGAGCAGCTGGAGGTGATGGGTTTCGAGGTGGAAGCCGCGCACCATGAAGTCGCCATGGGGCAGCACGAGATCGACTTCAAGTACGCCGACGCGCTGACCACCGCCGACAACATCGCCACCTTCAAGTTCATCGTGCGCGACGTGGCCCACCGCTATGGCTTCGTCGCCTCGTTCATGCCCAAGCCGATCCAGGGCCAGAACGGCAGCGGCATGCACACCCACCAGTCGCTGTTCAAGGGCAAGGAGAACGCCTTCTACGACACCAGGGCGGAGCACCAGCTCAGCAAGACCGCGCTCAGCTACATCGAGGGCCTGTTGCAGCACGCCCAGGGCTTCTGCGCCATCACCAATCCGCTGATCAACAGCTACAAGCGGCTGGTGCCGGGCTACGAGGCCCCGGTCAATGTCGCGTGGAGCATGCGGAATCGCTCCCCCCTGATCCGGATTCCCGACCGCCGCGGTCTCGGTACCCGCTGCGAACTCCGGATGCCCGACCCCTCGGCCAACCCCTACCTCGCCCTGTCGGTGCAGCTGGCCGCCGGCCTGGACGGTATCGAGCGCAAGCTGACTGCCCGGGAGCCGGTCAACAAGAACATCTTCGAGATGAGCTACCGGGACCGCCGCAAGTACAAGATCGACGAACTGCCCCGCGACCTGCACGAGGCGCTGGAGTACCTCGAGAAGGACGACGTCGTCACCGGCGCGCTGGGCGAGCACCTGACCGAACGGTTCCTGGAAGCCAAGCGGGCCGAGGTGCTGCAGTACAACCTGCAGGTTTCCAAGTGGGAGATCGACAACTACCTGGGACGCTACTAGGAAAAGTGAGGCGGGAGAGGTGAGCGGGGCGCCTCGCTCACCTCCCCTCTCTCACTCCTCACCTCTCACTCGATGTCTCCCGCCTACCTCTTCGACCTCGACGGCACCCTCTACCAGGGCGACGCGGCGATCCCCGGTGCCCCGGAGCTCATCGCCCGGCTCCGCCAGGAGGGGGCCGGGTTCCGGTTCGTGACCAACACCACCTCCCGGCCCCGGTCCGCCATCGTGGCGCGGCTGCGGGGCTACGGATTTGCCGTTGCTGAAGACGAGGTGTTCACGGCGCTGCTGGCCGGCGCCCGGGTGGCCCGGGAGATGGGCTGCACATCTCTCCTGCCGCTGGTAACCGCCGCGGCGTGCGCCGACCTGGATGGGTTCAGGCTGGTGGGTGGAACCGCGGGCGGGCGCGCGCAACCGGTGCCCGCCGGTGCGCCCGACGCCGTGATCGTGGGTGATATCGGCCCGCTCTGGTCCTTCGACCTGGTGCAGCAGGCCTTCACCGCGCTGATGGGCGGGGCCCGGCTGATCGCCCTCAGCCGTGACCGCTACTGGATGAGCGCGAATGGGTTGACGCTCGACTGCGGCGCCTTTGTGGCCGCACTCGAGTACGCGTCCGGGGCGGAATCGGTGCTCGCGGGAAAGCCAAGTCCGGCGTTCTACCACGCCGCCGTGGCCGGCCTGGGCCTGGAGCCAGGCGCGGCCGAGGTCATCATGGTCGGCGACGACCTCCGGAGCGATGTCGGCGGGGCCCAGCGGGCCGGGTACCATGGTTACCTGGTACGGACCGGCAAGTTCCGGGAGGACGCCCTCGCGGCAAGCGGCATCGTGCCGGACCGCATTCTCTCGAGCATTGCCGACCTCGCCCCGCCTGCGGGGTCGGCGCGCCCGCCGGGTGCCCATTAGATTCCGCACTCCCAGAACCGGAGCCCGGCCCTGCTTTCGCGTAGTACGCTCGCCCTCCTCCTCACGGTCGCCAGTCCCGCTCTCGTCGCCGCACAGGTCCCGGACGACTCCGCCAGCCGGACCATCCGCGCCCTCTCCATCCAGCGGAACGACATCTTCGATCCGGCCGAAAGCACCAGCTGGTTCACCCGGCTGGCCAACCGGCTGCATATCACCACCCGGGAGGGCGTCGTTCGCCGGGAGCTGCTGCTCCAGCCGGGCGAGCCGTACGACTCGGCCCGGGCCGCGGAGACGGCCCGGAACCTCCGGGCGCTGGGCGTCTTTCGTCAGGTCGGCGTGGATACCGTGCGAGGAGACTCCGGGCTGACCCTCCGGGTGGTCACCCGGGATGGCTGGAGTACCCGCCCCGATTTCCGGTTCCGCAGCACCGGCGGCGAAACCGAGTACACCCTCGCCTTCATTGAAGACAACGTCCTCGGTACCGCGACGCAGGCGTCAGTCAAGTATCGAAAGACGCCCGACCGCACCTCGACCTCGCTGGCATTCCTGCAGCCCCGGTTCATCTCCCGCACGATCCGGCTGGGCCTGGAATACCAGGATCGCTCCGATGGCCGCCGCTTCGCCGTACTGGCGGGGCAACCGTTCTATTCGCTCAGCTCACGGGCCAGCCTCCTGGTCCGGGCCGAAGACCGGCAGGAGCGGGTGCTGCGGTTCCTCGAAGGGAACCGGGCGGCCCGGGATACCCTGCGCCGGGAGTTCCGGCTGCTGCGGGCGGAGACGGGACTCGCATTCGGTGCCTCGCCCCGCGGGTATCTGAGGGCGGGGCTGATCGGCCAGGTCCGCGAGGATGGATTCCAACCCGAGGGTGCCGGCCCCATCACCGGAAACACGACCGGCGCCCTCGGCCCCTACCTGGAATGGCGGCGGGCCCGGTTCATCCTGGCGCGCGGTTTCGTCGGGTTTGGCCGGGAAGAGGACGTGGATGTCAGTACCGCGGTGCGCGTGGGCGCGCTGGCCGCTCCCGCCGCCTTCGGGTACGACCGGGATGGAGTGGCGCCATTCATCGCCGGCCGGGCGGGAACCTCGTTTGGGGCGGGGTTCGTCTTTCTCGACCTGAAGGCCAACGGGCTCTACGATTCGGGCGGGCTGGACTCGGGTTCGGTCACGGTGGGCGGCACCGTGGTACTGCAGCCGGGCGACCGCCATACCGTGGTGGTCCACGGCGACGCCGGCTGGATCCGGAATCCGCTGCCGGGGGAAGAGTTTGACCTGGGGCCCGGCACCGGGCCCCGGGCGTTTCGATCGCATGCCTTCACCGGCGACCGCTCCTTCTTCACCACGGCGGAGTATCGCTACACCCTCATCGACGAATTGTGGAAGGTCGTGGGCGTGGGCGTGGCGGGATTCGTGGACTACGGCGGCGCCTGGTACGACGGCTCCCCCCGGCGCACCGGCTGGGATGCGGGCATCGGCCTCCGGCTCGGCGCCAGCCGGGCGGCGGGGGTGGAGGCGATCCGGCTGGACCTGGCGCACCGGTTTGGCAACGACGCTGAAGGGGGTGGGTGGCTCCTGGTGGTCGGCAAAGGCCTGACCTTCTCCACCACGCCGGGCGTGGGGAATAGGGGAGATTGAGAATTGAGGGAATTGAGGGAATTGAGGAATTGAGGGAATTGAGAGAATCGGGGAAGTGAGGGATTGAGAGATTGTCGCAGCCGGTGCACATTCAGGCCCATGAGCCAACCCAATCCGCCGGTCGAAGGTCCTGAAGCGTCCCCCCCTCGCGGATGGAGCCGGAAGACCAAGGTCGTACTAGCCGCAGTGGTACTCTCCCCGCTCGTGATCTTTGGCCTCTACACGCTGCTGGTGCTTACCTGGAGCTATTCCGACGGCTGGCGGGCCGGGGTGCTGCAGAAGTTTTCGCACAAGGGATACGTCTGCAAGACCTGGGAAGGCGAACTGGCCATGACCCCGGTGCCGGGCGCGGCGCCCCAGATCTGGCTCTTCAGCGTGCGGGACGAAGCGGTCTCCCGGGCCATGAGCGAAGCGGTGGGGCAGCGGGTTCGCATCCATTACCGCGAGCACCGAGGCGTACCTTCGGAATGTTTTGCCACCACCGACTACTTCGCGGACAGCCTCGTCGTGGAGAGTGCTGGTCCATAAGCCTCAATTCTGCAATAGCTTAGAATCTACCCAGCAGGTCCCTGCGGCTGGGCCACACCCGTCCCGGCACCGCCACGGGGGTGTTGACAGTTTGTAACAGAATTCGTATATGATGTAATCTGAAACTCTGTCAGGGCCAACTCTCCATTTTTTCTCCTCACGTTTTTCCCCCATACGGTCGGTCGAGGACGTCAGGTCCTCGCCGGGAGTAAACACCAATGCGAATGACCTGGTTGGCGGTAGTGGCCGTGCTGTCGCTTCCTTCGGGAGGCGTCCTGGCGGCCCAGGAGCGCGCCGTATCTGGATCGGTGGTGGACTCGGTGACCGGCGAACCGGTGCCCAACGCGGACATCCTGGTCAAGGGAACTCTCACCCGGGTGCAGACCCGGGAGAACGGCCAGTTCGTCCTCACCCGCGCGCCGTCTGATGCGTTCACCCTGGTGGTGCGGTCCATCGGTTTCCGCCGGCAGGAGGTGCCGGTCGCCGCCGGCCAGAATATCGTCGCCATCCGGCTGGGGCGGGACGTCTTCAACCTCGATGAACTGGTGATCACCGGCCAGGCGACGGGCATCGAGAAGACGAACCTCCCCAATGCCGTGGCGACGGTCAGCGGCGATGAACTGCAACGGGCCCCGGTGCAGACGCTGGAGAGTGCGCTCCAGGGAAAGATTCCCGGTGCCCTCATCCAGGCCAACTCGGGCGCCCCGGGCGGCGGCATCCAGCTGAATCTCCGCGGCGTGAGCACGATCAACGGCCGTTCCGATCCGCTCTACGTGGTCGATGGCATCGTGATCAGCAACGACGCAATCGCCAACGGCGCCAACGCGGTGACCGCGGCGGCGGCGGGCGGGAACGCCTCCAACCAGGACAACCCGGTCAACCGGATCGCCGATCTCAACCCGTCGGACATCGAGCGCATCGAGGTCCTGAAGGGCGGGTCGGCGGCGGCGATCTACGGCAGCCGCGCCACCAACGGGGTGGTGATCATCACCACCAAGCGGGGCCAGGCCGGCGCGCCCCGGTTCAACATCACCCAGCGATTCGGTTTCTCCGCGGTGGCCAACCACCTGGGCAGCCGGACTTTCCGGGACTCCGCCGAGGCGTTCTCGGTGTACGACTCCACTCTGGTGCGGACCCATTTCCAGGCGGGGCGGACCTTCGACAACGAGGGCGTGCTCTACGGACGGAAGGCGCTGTCCTATGAAACCTCGCTCGGCGTGAGCGGCGGCTCGGAGGCGACCCGCTACTACATCTCCGGCCTGGTGAAAAACGACGAGGGTATCGGCATCAACACCGGATACCAGAAGCAGGGACTGCGGGCCAACCTGGACCAGGGGTTCGGCAGCCGGATCAACCTGTCCGTCAATACCAACGTCATCCACAGCCAGTCCCAGCGCGGCCTCTCGAACAACGATAATTCCGGCACCAGCCCGTTCCTGGTGTTTCCCTTCACGCCCAACTTCATCGACCTCAGGGAGACGGGCGGGGCTTTCCCCGAGAATCCTTTCGAGCGGAGTAACCCGCTGCAGACGTTCACCCTCCTCAAGAACGACGAGGATGTCTGGCGAATGATCGGGACGGTCACCACCCGGGTGAACCTGCTTGCCACGCCGCGGCAGTCCCTCAACGTCCAGGTGACGGGCGGCGCCGATTACTTCTCGCAGCGGAACGACTTCCTGTCCCCCCCGGAGCTGGAGTTCGAGCCCAACGACAACCGGCCCGGCACCGTGGTGCTCACCAAGAGCAACAACCTGAGCCTGAACCTGATCGCCAACGCGGTGCACGTGTTCACGCCCGCCTCGGGCAGCTTCCAGGCCACCACCTCCGCCGGCGTGCAGTACGACGACCGGGAGCTGAACGTGATCAGCATCCTGGGCCGGACCCTGCTCACCGGCCAGTCCAGCGTGGACCAGGCAGCCAGCCAGGACCCGTCCAGCCGGATCATCCCGGTCAAGGGCATGGGCATCTACGGCCAGGAGGAAGTCCTCCTGATGGACCGCCGGCTGCTCATCACCGCCGGTTTGCGCGCCGACCGGAGCAGCGCCAACGGGAACACCTCCAAGTTCTTCTTCTACCCCAAGGCGGCGGCCTCCTACCGGCTGCTGCGGCCGATGTCCTTCCTCGACGAGGTGAAGCTGCGGCTGGCCTATGGGCAGACCGGCAACGAGCCGCTCTTCGGCCAGAAGTTCACGCCGGACACGTCGCTGATCATTGACGGGCGATTCGGGGTGCTGGTGGGCAACCGGGTGGGCGACGCGAACATCGAGCCGGAGCGGCAGAAGGAGATCGAGACCGGCTTCGACGCGACCTTCGCCGGCGGCCGGGCCACCCTCAGCTTCTCCTTCTACCAGCGGAACATCAGCAACCTGCTGCTGGACCAGGTGCTGGCGCCGTCCTCCGGGTATACCAGCCGGATCTTCAATTCCGGCGGCACCCTGCGCAACCGCGGGTTCGAGGTTGCCCTGGCGTTCTATCCCATCGAGCGGCAGGACTTCACCTGGCTGTTCCGAACTACCTATTTCGCCAACCGGAGCCAGATCACCAGCCTGCCCATCGCGACTTTCCAGACCGGCGGGTTCGGCACCTCGCTCGGCGCCTTCCAGATCGAGGAGGGCAAGTCGGCGACGCAGATCGTGGGCTCCGAAGGGGTGGTGGGCGACGCGGCTCCCGACTTCCAGATGTCCTTTACCAGCGATCTCCAGTACAAGCGCTTCACGCTGGGCGCCCTGGTGGACTGGAAAAAGGGCGGCGACATCGTCAACCTGACCGAGTTCCTCTATGACATCGGCCGCAACAGCGCCGATGCGGCCGACGGCGGCGAGTCCCGCTTCCTGGAGTGGGCCAGCGGCAAGACCGCGGTGTACGTGCAGGACGGGTCCTACGTGAAGCTGCGGGAAATCTCGCTGTCGTACGATGTGCCGATGAACGTGGTCGGTTCCCTCCTCGGCGGCTCCGCCCGGTCGGCCCGGATCTCCCTGAGCGGACGCAACCTGCTCCGCTTCACCGACTACCGCGGCCTCGACCCGGAGGTCAGCAACTTCGGGAACCAGGCGATCGTGCGGAATATCGATGTCGCGCCGTTTCCCCCGAGCCGGAGTTTCTTCCTTTCAATCGACGTGGGGTTCTGAACATGAAAACCAGACGCCTTCTCCTGGCGCTGCTCATCGGGGCGACCGCCTGCGAGTTTGAAGTAGCCAACCCGAACAGCCCCGATCCGATCGGTGATAACCCGAGCCGGGAACAGGTCGCCGCCGCCGCCATCGGCCTGCTCATCGGCGCGCAGCAGGATGCCGCCGACTGGATCGTGGACGTAGGCATCATCGGCCGCGAAGCGTATCGGTTCGACGGCTCGGATCCCCGCTTTACCTCCGAGCTCCTCACGGGCTCTCTCGATGCCGGCGGCGGCGCCTTCGGCGGCGACCACTGGCTGGAACAGTACCGGACCATCCGGACCGCCAACAATCTGATCCGGGTGCTGCCGACCGCCTCGGCGCTGTCGGCGGCGGAACAGAGCGCGGCCGCCGGGTTCGCCCGCACCCTGAAGGCCTACAGCTTTCTGATCGTGGTGAGCGGCCATATCCAGGACAGTATTCCGATCGACGTGGACATCGCCCCCGAGGGGCCGCCGGCTCCCTTCGTGAGCAATGCCCAGGCCTACGCGTACATCGTGGCCCTGCTCGATTCGGCCCAGGCCGACCTGCTGGCCGGCGGCGGCAACTTCCCCTTCTCGCTGAGCAACGGGTTCACCGGGTTTACGACCCCGGCGGCCTTCAACCAGTTCAATCGCGCGCTGCGCGCCCGGGTCGCGGTGTACGAGGGCAACTTCGCGGACGCGCTCACCGCGCTGGGCGCATCGTTCATTGACACGCTGCCTCCGTTCGACCTCCAGGCCGGCGCGTACCACAGCTTCGGCACCGGTCCGGGCGAGCTGCCCAACGCCCTGGCGCTGAATCCCCAGACCGGCGAGAACTACGCCCACCCCTCGCTGGTGACCGACGCCCAGCAGCAGCCCGGCGGCGCCCTGGACCAGCGCTTCCTCGACAAGGTGGTGACCCGCCCCTCGGCCACGGTGGACAACCTCACCTCCGACCTGGGCTGGATCCGCTACCCCAGCCCGTCGTCCCCGATCCCGATCATCCGGAACGAAGAACTGATTCTGCTCCGGGCCGAGGCGAATATCGGGCTCAGCAACTTCGTGGACGCCGCGGCCGATATCAACTTCGTGCGGGTCAACTCGGGGGGGCTGGCGCCTATCGCGGTCCCGGGAGGACAGACGGCGGCCCTCGACGCGCTTCTGTACGAAAAGCGCTATTCGCTGCTGTATGAAGGGGGACACCGCTGGATTGACCTGCGGCGCTACGGGCGGCTTTCCGAAATTCCGCTGGACCGGGCCGGGGACCTGGTCTATACCACGTACCCGATCCCGACCAACGAGATTCTGCCGAGACAGTAGAGGGATTGAGGGAATGGGGGAATTGAGGGAATTGAGGGAATGTTGGAATTGAGGGAATGGGGGAATTGAGGGAATGGGGGAATTGAGGGAATTGAGGGAAATGTGGAATTGAGAGAATAAAGGGAATTTGATTCAATTCCAACATTCCCTCAATTCCCTCAATTCCACATTTCCCTCAATTCCTTCAGCAGATCCCTCCCGCCAGGAACCAGCAGCTGGCGTGGCTGCTGGTCTTGAAGAAGCCGAGCAGCAGGTTGGCGACCTTGGTCTCGCCGGAGGTGGAGGGGTGGGTGCCGTCGGACTGAAAATCCCCGGGCGACCAGGTCAGGCCGTCGCCCCGGGGATTTTCTCCGTCCGCCCACAGGTAGGGTCCCCACGCCAGCCAGGGGGCGACGGTGTCGTAGTTGAGGCTGCCGGCCCGGGGGTCCACCACGGTGCCGCCGTTGGCCATCTGGGCGATCTGGGCCTCGATCAGCCATTTCACCGAGAAGCCGGTTTCGTACGCGAAGGGCTCCGGGTTGAGCTGGACCGAGGCGTACCCCGCATAGATCCGGCTGGAGAGGAAGACGATCTGCAGGTTGGGATACCGTGACTTGAGCGCCCGGGCGATCGCGGCCAGGCTGGTCTCCAGCGCATAGGCGTCCGCGCTGGCGGAGGGCAGGCTGGTGGTGGGGCCAGGATTGGCCTCCTTGAGCCACACCGCCTGCACCTGCGCCTCGGTGAGGCCCAGCGGGGCCAGCACCTGGTCGCGAACCCGGTCGTAGTTCGGATCGGAGGGGGCATCCCAGGCGGTGGCGGTCTCGCTGCCCTTGGCGCCGTTGGCGATGACCAGGGTGCCGTGATTCACCGCGCCGTCCGCCGCGGCCCGCGCCGAGAAGGTCCAGGCGTTACAGGGACTGGTCTGCACGCCGCACCACTCCTGGGTGGTGTTGGACATGCCCACCGAGAGCAGGACGTACTTGCCGTTGGCGCTGGGAGCGCCGTTCACTCCCCGCGGTTGAATCCGACCCGCGCGCACCCGGCCGACGCTGTCATGCATGAACGGCATGGTGTTGAGCCCGCCGGGGTAGAGCCCGCCTTCGAACCTGCCGAGGTAGTCGCCGGGGCCCAGGTCGCTGAGGGCGCGGCCCGTCGAGCCGGGAGAGGGATCGGTGCTGCCGCAGGCCGCGAGCGCGGCAACCACGAGGAAGACAGCCAGGCGCAGGGTCAGCCGGGACACAAGACGCTCCGGAGAAAGGCTGCGATAGGTTACCCCTAGCCGCCGCCCGCTGGCAAGTGCTATTCTTCGCCACCATGACACAGCACGGCTGGGCCCGGGCAACAACCAAGGCGGCCGACACGCTCCGGCGAGGCGCGTGGTATCCCATCGTGGACCAGGCGGAGGACGGCCGGGTCGTCGTGGTGGAGGTAGACCGCAAGCCGGTCCAGGTCAGCCGTGACGATGTGCATGTGCGGCAGGACCCGCCCAACTGCTGGAGCGTGGTGTATCGTACCGGGGTCATGCGTCCCACCTTCGGCGGTGTCGCGCCGCTCCCGACCTACGCCGTCTGCCCGAACTGCCGGGAACGCCAGGAGTTCGAGGGCAAGCCGGCCCGGATGGCCTGCCAGCGATGTAAGAACGAATCAGATATTGACTGGACGGATACCTGCTAAGTGGGTCAGTGGGTCAGTGGGACAAAAGCAAAGGGGCCAGTGGGATACTTCCCACAGGCCCCTTCATCATGTTACCTCCTGACCCACCGACCCACCGACCCACCGACCCACCGACCCACCGACCCACTGTCCCACTGACCCACTGTCCCACTGACCCACTGTCCCACTGACCCACTGTCCCACTGACCCACTGTCCCACTGTCCCACTGTGCCCCTGTCCCCCTTCTCTCAGGCCAGCTTCACCATCGGCTGGGCGTTGAGATAGGCCAGGTGATCGTGGTAGATCGCGCCCTCGGGGAGGGCGTCGTAGAACACGCCCAGCTCGGCCTTGATCCGCTGGTGGTAGAACTCGGGCAGGATGGTGGATTCCCCATCGAAGTACTTGCGCACCGTGGGATCGGTGTCGAGCAGGCCCCGGATGGTCGAATAGTACTTGATCCGGCCGTACCCCTCGGCCGACACGGCCCGGAGGGCGTTCATCCAGGCGGGAATCCGCTCGGTGTTGGCCCGGAAACGCCGGTAGATGCTCCGCATCGAGAAGGCGTACTTGGTCAGGTCGATGACGTAGCTGTAGAACTCCTTCCACTCGTAATTCTTGGGCTTCACGTTCATCGAGTGGTAGTTGTTGATGAAATGGAACGGGAACGGAAGCACCCGGCCGTCCCGCTGCAGGTCGATGTTGAGCGGCGCCGCCTGTCCGAAGGCGGAGAGCAGGGAGTAGGCCGGGAAGGCGCCCGGAGTCAGGTCGATGAAGCGCTTGCTCAGCTCGAACGGCTCCGGTCCCGAATCCATGTCCAGGCCGAGCACGAAGTTGGTCTGGATGAACGGGATGTAGCGTTGCATCATGTTGACGTGGTCGGACACTTGCTGGACCTTGTCCATGCCGGCGGACTTGCCCGTCTTGGACTTGTTCCCCAGCGCATACCACGATTCCACGCCCGGCAGGATCCCCTTGAAGCCGTTCTTCTGCAGCCGCTTCAGGTGCGGTTCGTTGAGCAGTGACAGGCTGCTCTCGGCGATGAAGTCCATGCTGCCGGCGGGCACCGCTTCCTCAATCGCGCCCATGTAGTCTTCAAACCGCACCCCGAAGTTGGGGTCGTGCCAGCCGACCCGGGGCCGCTTCATCCTGGTCAGGAGGAACTTGAGATCTTCCCGCATCTGGTCGAAGCCGAGCGGCTGGAAATCCACCGTCGAGTCGATGCAGAAGTGGCAGGTATAGGGACACCCCAGGCTGCCGATCATGGGGACGATCTTGAGCGCCGGCGCCTTGGCCAGCGTCTGCTCCACGAACTTCCATCGTTCCCGGACGCCGGGTAGCGTCGCCGGCTGCTGCCGGGCCGAGATCTGCATGCCCTCGGGCCGGTGCTGGCTGCAGTCCTGCAGCACTTCCTCGATGACGGCCTTATCGGTGAAGCCGAGGACGTAGTCGAAGTACTTGGCGGCATCCTGCGGATAGCACCGCGCGTGCGGCCCGCCCAGCACCGTGATCGCGCCCCGCTTCCGGTACAGGTTGCTCAGCGCGTAGGTGAGCAGGGCCGCCTGGGTAAAGGCGCTGAAGAAGACGATGTCGGCATCGCCCGCTACTTCCTTCTCGAGGTCTTCAAACCCGGTATAGGCGATGAAGCGGACGTCATGTCCGGCTTCCTCGCACCACACGCCGACCACCTGGGGCATGATGCTGGCGTAGTTCGGGTGCATGAGCCGGGCCCACATCGCGTTAGTGGGTCCCCGACAGGTGAAATCAATGATGGTTACTCGGAGACGTCGCATCGAAACTCCGGTATGAACCGCACTACATGTTAGAACCCGAAGAGACCAGCCGGGGGCCCTGAAAGGGGAATGTCGGGAGAGGTGCTGGGGGATAATACCGGAAGAATACCCGCCCGGCTAGGGTAATACTGACAGCTGGTCAGGGGATTCCTGACGGGGATCCCTTCTCAAAGCGGTATGTCAAAAGGACTTACGCTCTGGGCCAGGCAGTCCAGGGGGATCCACCCCTGCCGGTCATCATTCGTGGTGACGAGCGCCCATCCCAGGGCTTCCTCGACCACGTGAACCATCTCTCCACTCTTCACACTGAGTTCATGCGCCCGGTAGTCGCGCAGCGCTTCTCCCTCCTCGCCAGATACCCGAAGAAACGATTCAGGAATCCAGCCGCTTCTGCCGTCGCGGGCCGAGGTGCCCCAGATCCAGCCGGGATACTCGATGTCGCGGGCGCCCAGCCGCACCCGTTCGCCCGCCTTCAATTCAATGGGATCAGGATACTTGGGATCGTAGTTCCGGATTACCTGGGCTGGCATGGATGCGTCAACTGCTGGGGGAACCGGTCGGAGCTTGCGGACTGCCGGAAAGGTACTGCCGGTTGACCGGCGAACAAGGCAGGCCCTGGCGGGTGGGGGTTGTCAGCCTGCCAACGGCAACGGCCGCTTGCCGACCACCGGGCCGCGGCTGTCCCGCCGGTTCATTGAAAGAAAGAGATTGAGCGCGAAGCACCACGCGCCCACCGTTTCCAGGAAGCCGCCAAGGACGAGGAGGCCGCTGCCCCACGCGGCGCCGCCAGGGCGCCCGAAGAAGCCGGTTACCATGGCAATGAGCCCCAGGTTGGCGAGCCACCAGTGCGCCACCGCCATCCGGGGGCTGTAGAGCCCATAGCCCATCATGCGGGGCAGGATCTGGTACCCCACGCCGAAGATGATCATGGCCACGAAACCCAGCAGGTTCATGTGCACGTGGGCCGGCCGGTAGATGATCCAGGCCGGCTCGATCGCCATGGCAAGGCCGAGCGCGGCACCGGCGCATAGCCAGGCCAGGCCGGATTTCACGAATGTTCGGGGTGCCCAATCCATAAGGTCTCCTCGTGCCGCGGATACGGACCGGCGGAATGGCAAAGCTCAAATCATGGTGGTCAGGGAGGGAAGTCGGCGGGAAAACAGTCTGAAGAAGACTTCATGTCAAGATGGCCACGACCGAGCCCACTCGCGGGACTTCGCCTGCGGCAATGGCTGGTCAGGTGACGGCGTCTGAGATCGGCGGCGCAACCGGCCGTACCAGGATGTGATCAGTCTGCGGGTCCGCGCCAACCCTGAACACCTGTTCCCCCGCGTTCACAAAGCCGAACTTGTGGTAGAACGCCTTGGCCCGCCCGTTGCGCTCCCACACGCCAAGCCACAGCGTTTGTACGCCGCGCAGATGGGCTTCGGCCTCCACGCTGGCCATGAGCGCCTGGGCAATACCCCGGCCCTGCCATGGCCGGGCAACATAAAACCGCCATACCTCAAGCGGCGACGCGCCTGTGACGCACGCCGGAGCCGGTCCGGCGCGCAGCTGCGCATAGCCGGCCAGCTCCCCGTCGGCCTCGACCAGGAGCGTGGCGATGCCGGGATCGGCAAGCTCCCGGCCCTGCTGCGCGGTCCCATACGCCCCAGCGATGTGAAGTGCCATGTCTTCCGGGCGATTATCGGGCGCAAAGGTCTCGCGAAACGTGCGGGCTGCCAGTTCAGCAAGCGTGGCCGCATCAGCCGCGACACCGCGTCGAATCATGATGTGCATGTTGATACTCCTCGAGCCGGATGCTCGTGCTGCCACCTGGTCCTGATGCCTGCTCCACCGGTTGTCCGGCTGACCGCTGGGGATCCTGGAGAGGCCGGTTCGTACCCCTCGGTCGGGAAAGAAAAAGGGCCCCTGTTCTGGGCCCTTCGTCCTTGTCCTTCATAGAGGCGCCGGTCGGAATCGAACCGACGAATGGAGGTTTTGCAGACCTCTGCCTTACCACTTGGCTACGGCGCCGGGGAAACAAAGAAAGGGGGCCAGGGGGCCAGCGGGCAAGGGGGGAATAAAGTGGGTCAGTGGGCCAGTGGGTCAGTGGGCCAGTGGGTCAGCGGGGGTAGTGGGGCTTGGGTCCGGGTTTCCGGTGGGCCTCGCGAAACGAGCGGGGGGTCGTGTTGAAGTGGCGCTTGAAGCAGCGGGTCAGGTGGCTCTGGTCCGCGAACCCCGATCCGATCGCGATGGTCGCGATGGCTTCCGTCCCGTCCGCCAGCCGGTGCGCCGCCCGCTCCAGGCGAACCCGCCGGGCATACTCCCCGATGGAAGTGTGAAAATGGCGCCGGAAGGCCCGGGCCAGGTACCCCGGATGGACCCCCGCCGAGTCGGCCAGGGTTCCCAGGCGGAGGGCGGCGCCAGGCTCCTCGTGGAGCATCTCCTGGATCCGGCCGAGCCAGGCGGGCGGCCCCTGGCGGTCCCCACCGGGCGCTGCCCGGCTGGCGGTGACCAGCATCTCCAGCAGAAACGCCTCCATGGCCAGCGCGCTCCAGCTGTCGGGGGTTTGTACCTCGAGCGCCAGGCGTGACGCCATCGCCGATATGCCGCCGTGGCGCATGAAGGCGATGCCGTCGAAGAGGGGCCGGAACGGCCGCCACAGCTCGGCCTCCTCCAGCCCCGGCATGAGCACCAGCACCTCGGCGCCGCCGGATCCGACGTAGTTGGCGTGGCTCTCTCCCGCCGGCTCGACCGCGATGCTGGTGGGGGTGCAGTCGAAGGTTCGTCGGCGGAACGACAGGTCGAACGACCCGCCCAGCATCACGGCGAACGTGGGATGGTCGTGGGTATGCCGGGCGATGGTGGACCCGGGCGGGAACCACGCGTGCACGATCCCGCATCCCCTTACCGAAGCATGCTGAAACCGGGGACTGCCCAGGGTCACTGGTACCGGTGTGTCTGGCATGGCAACCTCCTGTCAAGGCGACGAGCGGAGGAGCCCTGCTTGCACCGTCTCGAGGTTACAGGCGTTCCAGAACTCACACCCGGTTCAAGACGCCCTGCCCGCCCTCCCCTATCGTGGGTCTCCAACGACCTTTCACCAGGAGATCCTATGTCCTTCCATCGTCACTACTTGGCATCCATGGCCCTGGGCGCAATGCTCGCCGCCTGCGGGGAACCTGCCGACCCGGCCACGACAGGCGCCGGCTCGGCCTACGGGGTGCCCGCCGAGGCCTCGGCAGTCCCGGCGCAGGCTCGCGCCACTGCGGCGGCCGCCCGCCTGGAAGCGGAGTATGATTTCCTCGTTCCGGCCAGCTTCAACGGCGGGATCTTCGGCGTGGACATCGAGAACCGGGTCAGCGTGAACGCACGGCTGAGCGCCAACGGGGAAATCTCGGGGCGGTATCACTACCGGCAGAGCGTCGAGGGGGAGGATTTCATCTTCGCGGGCAACGTGACCTGCTTCCAGGTCTATGACACGCCGGTGCTCCAGCGGTTCCCCGGCATTCCGGCCATGACCGCAAACCGGGCGAAGTGGGGCGGCCTGATCGTAGAATCCAACGACCCCACGCTGCCGGCCGGTGGCTACATCTGGTTCCAGTCCATTGACAATGGAAGTTTCACCGACGTCAGCACGCTCAGCGGCTTTGGGGATGAGGCGGCCAACGAGGCATTCTGCGCCAGTGCCAATGTTCCCAACGCGAACTTCGGCCCTCACGCCCTGCGGCGAGGAGACATCCGAGTGCAGTGAAACCGCACGAATGAGCAGTGAGCCGGACTGGTGCCTGATGCTGGTGAACTGCCAGCCAGGCATCAGTCCCGCTCTCTCCTCACCTCTCACTACACATGCACTTCCCTCGCCCCTTCCACCTCCAGGCACTGTTTGGCCAGGCCGACCCGGTCGTCGTGCGCGTTGACGCCCACCAGGACGCCGCCGGACCGAATTTCGTCGGCGTAGAGCTTGGCCTCGTGTTCGGGGATGCCCATGCCGGCGATGGCGCCGATGATGCCGCCGGCGGCTCCCCCGGCCCCGGCACCGGCCAGGGCGGCCACGATCGGGCCGGCCGCCAACAGTCCCAGGCCGGGAAGCGCAATGGCTCCCACCGCCACGAGGGCGGCCGCGGCAGCGCCGAGGACCCCGCCGGTTGCGGCGCCAAGGGCGGCTCCTTCCGGCGCCTTGGTGCCGGTATCGACCCCGAACTGCCGTCCCGGCAGGGTCGAATCCGCGGCAAGGGCGCTGATGTCGTCGCGGGAAAATCCGGCCTCCAACAGCCGGTCGATGGCCAGCCGGGCGGTATCGCGGTCCCGGTAAACGGCGGTCACTGCTTTGGACATAAGGCCTCTTCAGAGATTGGATGATTCGTCATTCGCGAATAGCTTCCGTCCAGCCCGATCGCATCCGCTAATCGCCAAACACTAATCGCTAATCTCCACCCCCCGCACCGTGACCTCTCTCACGCCCGCCGTCACGCGCTTCGCCCCGTCCCCCACCGGACACCTCCACTTGGGGCACGTGGTGAACGCGCTCTATGTCTGGGGCGTGGCCAGGGCGTCGGGCGGGAGGGTACTGCTCCGGATGGAGGACCACGACCGCCAGCGGAGCCGCCCGGAGTACGAGCGGTCCATCCTGGAGGACCTGGGCTGGCTGGGGCTCGAAGCCGATGGGCCGCTGGTGCGTCAGAGTGAACGGGGAGCGATCTACGCCGAGCACCTGGAGCGGCTGGAACGGCGCGGCCTGGCCTATGCCTGCATCTGCTCGCGGCGCGACGTCTCCCTCGTCTCGCCGGTGGAACCGGGGCAGGAACCACGTTATCCGGGGACCTGCCGCGGCCAGGGGGTGGCCTGGGAGCCGGGGTTGAGCCGGCGCGTCATCCTCAGCGAAGACCCCGTGGTGTTTTCCGATCTTCGGCTGGGAAGGCAACACCAGGTCCCGGCGGAGCAGTGCGGCGACCTCCTGGCCAAGGACCGGCTGAGCAACTGGACCTACCAGTTTGCCGTGACGGTGGACGATTACCTGCAGGGCGTGACCCTGGTGATCCGGGGTGAGGACCTGCTGCCGTCCACCGGGCGGCAGATCCTGCTGGGGAAGATGCTGGGGCGGAGCCAGCTGGCGGCGTTTCTCCATCACGGGCTGATCCTGAACCCGGACGGCGAGAAGCTGAGCAAGGCCCGGCGGGACACCGGGATCCGGGAACTCCGGGCCGCGGGGGAGAGTCCTCGGCGGGTCCTGGGCCGAGCGGCCCATGCGGTGGGCCTGATCGACGCCGTGCGCGACCTGGGCCTGGACGAGCTCCCGGGGCTCGTGGGTCCCGTTAGCGGATGAATTCCACTTCTTCCGGCGCGGCCACCAGGTCGTACTCTCCTTCCCAGCGGGCCATGACCGCCGTCGCGAGACAGTTGCCCACCAGGTTGACCGTGGTCCGCGCCATGTCCATCAGCTCGTCCACGCCGAGGATCACGGCCACGCCTTCAAGCGGCAGGCCGAACTGCACCAGCACGCCGGAGAGGATGACCAGCGAGGCGCGGGGCACCGCGGCCACGCCTTTGCTGGTAATGAGCAGGGTCAGCATCATGATCAGCTGCTGTCCCATGGTCAGGTCCACTCCCGCGGCCTGGGCCACGAAGATCGCGGCGAGCGAGAGATAGAGCGTGGAGCCGTCGAGGTTGAACGAGTACCCCGTGGGCAGTACGAAGGCGACGATCCGGCGCGGCACCCCCAGCCGCTCCATGTTCTCCATGGCCTTGGGCAGGGCCGCTTCCGACGAGGTGGTGGCAAAGGCGATGAGGGCCGGTTCCTTGACCAGCCGGAAGAACTTGCGGAACGGCAGCTTGATGATCAGCGCCACCGGCACCAGTGCCACCAGGATGAACACGATCAGCGCGCCGTAGAGCGTCAGCACCAGCAGCAGCAGGTTCTTGAGCACCCCGATGCCGCTGTGCCCCACCGTCACCGCGATCGCCGCCCCGATGCCGATGGGGGCGTATTTCATGACGATCCCGGTGAACTTGAACATCACCTGCGTCAGTCCTTCGCAGAAATTGAGCATCGTCTCCTTGGGCTTACCCTTGACCTGGGAAAGCCCGATCGCGAACAGGATCGAGAAGAAGACGATCTGCAGCACTTCGTTCCTGGCTGCTGCTTCGAAGAAGCTCTGGGGGACGGTGTGCTCCAGGACGCTCCCGAAGGTCGGCTTGGCCGCCGCGAGTGCGCTGGTCTGGGTCGTGTCCACGCCCTCGGGGGCGCTCAGCACCACCCCGACGCCGGGCTTGGTGATGTGAACCGCGGCCAGCCCCACCACCAGCGCCACCGTGGTGACGATCTCGAAGTAGATGATGGCCTTGAGCGCCAGCTTGCCGACCTGCTTCATGTCGTCGCCGTGACCGGCGATGCCAATCACCAGGCTGCCGAAGATGATCGGCACGATGATGGACTTGATCATCCGCAGAAAGACCGTGGACAGCGGCTTGAGGTTCTGGGCGGTATCCGGCCAGGCCCAGCCCACCGCCGCGCCCACGATCATCATGATGATGATCCACTTGGTCAGCGAAATGCTCTTCAGGAAATTCCACATGGGGAACCGGGCTTTCTCTGGCGTCGGATGTGCGGCCGCCCCGGGGCCGTGGTTGGCGGGCGGGGCGGGTACGGAGGAAGAAACGGTGGAGTTGAACGGCCGGCGCCCGGCGGCGCCTCAGCGGCCGGCGAGCGCCTCGGCCTTGGACTCGATGCCGGCCAGCAGGGATTCGTAGGAGGCCGCGAAACTGGCCACGCCTTCGGTCTCCAGCTCGGCGGTGACCCGGTCCAGGTCAACACCGGCGGCCTTCAGGCCGGCAAGCTGGCCGGGAGCCCGGGCCATCCCGTCCCGGATCCGGACTGCCGGGTCGCCGTGGTCGCGATAGGCCTCGAAGGTCGCCGGCGGGAGCGTGTTGACCGAGCGGGGCGCCACCAGCGCCTCCACGTAATAGATGTCGGGGTAGCGCTTGTCCTTGGTGCTGGTCGAGGCCCAGAGGGGCCGCTGTACCTGGGCGCCCTCGGCCTCCAGTTTCTGCCAGCGGGCGCCGGCGAACTGCCGCTCGAAGAGCTCATAGGCCATGCAGGCGTTGGCGATGGCGGCAGTGCCGCGGAGGCCCTGCGGGTCTCCCTTCGCATCGAGCAGCGGGTCCACCTTGCCATCGACCCGGCTCACGAAGAAACTGGCGACCGACCGGATCCGCTCGACCGAACCGCCGGCCTTCAGCCGACGCTCCAGGCCGGAGAAATAGGCTTCGATGACCCGGGCGTAGCGGTCCAGCGAGAAGAGCAGGGTGACGTTGATGCTGATGCCCTCGGCCAGGCTGGCCGCGATGGCTTCGAGGCCCGCCTCGGTGCCCGGAATCTTGATCATCACGTTGGGCCGGTCCACCGAGCGCCAGAGCCGGGCGGCTTCCTCGATGGTGCGCGCGGTGTCGTGGGCCAGCGCCGGCGATACCTCCAGCGAGACCAGGCCGTGAAGCCCGTCACTGGATTCATACAGGGGCCGGAACTCGTCGCAGGCCTCCTGCACGTCGGACACCGCGATGGCTTCGAAGATTTCCTGCGGCGAGTGGCCCGCGGCCGAGAGCCGCCGGATGTCGCCGTCGTAGAGGTCGCTTCCGCCAATCGCCTTCTCGAAGATGGTGGGATTGGAGGTCATGCCCTGGAGCGAGTCCGCCTGGATCAGCCGGGCCAGCTCGCCCGAGTGCACCAGGTCGCGGGTGATGAAATCGTACCAGGGGCTCTGGCCCAGTTCGGCCAGCCGCGCGAGCGGGTTCTTTTCCATTAGCGGGTCCCCCGCACGCGCTTGAACGCGTCGGCCATCCGCTCCGCCGTCAGGCCGAACTCGCGGTACAGCACCTCCGCCGGCGCCGATGCGCCGAAGTGATCCAGTCCCAGCACGGTGCCGCCGTCTCCCACGTAGCGGGACCAGCCGAAGGTGCTCGCCGCCTCCATGGACACCCGCACGGTCAGGGCACGTGGCAGCACCGACTCCCGGTAGCCGGCCGGTTGCTGGTCGAACAGTTCCCACGAGGGCAGCGAGACCACCCGGGCCGCGATGCCCTCGGCCGCCAGGAGGTCGGCCGCGGCGAGCGCGATATGGACCTCGGACCCGGTCGCCAGCAGGATGCCTTCCGCATTGGCGGCATCCCGCAGCACGTAGCCGCCCTGCCGGAGTCCGGCGGCGGGAGCGACCGCCGCGCGATCGAGGATGGGGAGCTTCTGCCGGGAGAGGGCCAGCACGGTGGGGCCGTCGGTACGTTCCAGGGCGACCCGCCAGGCCTCGACCGTCTCGTTGGCGTCGGCCGGCCGGAGGGTGACCACGTTGGGCATGGCCCGGAGCATGGCCAGCTGTTCCACCGGCTGGTGGGTCGGTCCGTCCTCGCCCAGGCCGATGGAATCGTGGGTACCGATAAAGATGACGGGGAGCTTCGAGAGGGCGGCCAGCCGCACCGCCGGTTTCATGTAGTCGAAGAAAATGAGGAAGGTGCTGCCGAACCCGCGGAGGCCGCCGTGCGCCGCCAGCCCATTGAGACATGCGCCCATCGCATGTTCCCGGACGCCCCAGTGGATGTTGCGGCCGGTGGTCTCCGGCCCCATTTCGCCGCCGTTCTTGATCACGGCCCCGGTGCTGCCCGCCAGGTCGGCCGAGCCCCCGACCAGGTTGGTGACGACCGGGGTGAGGGCGTTGAGCGCCGACTGGGAGGCCTGCCTGGTCGCCAGCTTTCCATCCTTGGGGGTAAAAACCGGGAAGTTGGCATCCCAGCCATCGGGTAATCGGCCCGACATCCACTGGTCGAATTCCCGGGACAACTCCGGGTGGTGGGTGGCAAATTCGTCCCTGGTGGCCAACCAGGCCGTCTCGAGATCCTCGCCCCGGCCCTTCGCGTCCAGCATGTGATCCCGCACGTCGGCAGGCACCACGAACGGGGCTTCGGTCCACCCCATGACCGCCTTGGTCGCCTTGACCTCCTCGGCCCCCAGGGGGGCGCCATGAGATTCCGGCGTGTTCCGCTTGGTCGGGGCTGGGTCCGCGATCACCGTCCGCATGACGATCAGCACCGGCCGGGTCGTCTCCGCGATGGCCGCCTCGTAGGCCCCGGCGATGTCGGCCAGGTCGTTGCCATCCTTGACGTGGAGCACCTTCCAGCCGTATGCCTCGTAGCGCCGGCCCCGGTCCTCGGTGAAGGCGATGTCGGTCTGGCCGTCGATGGTGATCCGGTTGTCGTCGTAAATCACCTTGAGGTTGCCCAGCCGGAGGTGGCCGGCCAGGGACGAGGCCTCGCTGGCCACGCCTTCCATCAGGTCACCATCACTGGCGAACACCCAGACCCGGTGGTTGACCACCGGGTGGTCCGGCCGGTTGAACCGGTCGGCGAGCATCCGGGTGGCGATGCCCATGCCCACCGAGTTCCCCAGTCCCTGGCCGAGGGGGCCGGTGGTGACCTCGACGCCCTGGGTATGGCCCCGCTCGGGGTGGCCCGGAGTCCGCGACCCGAACTGGCGGAAATGTCGGATATCCTCGAGCGAGAGGTCGTAGCCGGTCAGGTGCAGCAGGGAGTACAGGAGCATCGAGGCGTGCCCGGCCGAGAGAATGAACCGGTCGCGGTCGGGCCAGTCGGGATTGGCGGGGTTGTGCCGGAGGTAGCGGGTCCAGAGGAGGTAGGCCGCCGGCGCCAGCGCCATGGGCGTTCCCGGGTGTCCCGATTGCGCCTGCTCTACGGCATCCATGGAAAGGGCGCGAATGGTGTCAATGCATCGCTGGTCCAGGCCGGAATCGGAAGTCTGATTCAAGGGAATCGGGAGGCTGGGAGCGGGAGAGATGGTCGTCAGGATTCGTCTCCAGTGATGGGAAATCCGTGGCGCCCTGATCGGGACGTCCCAAAATAATCAGCCATCACCCTCTGGCCTATGGGCAAATCCGGCGGGAACCGGCTCCGGCCTTCCCGGTATAACTGTAATAGTCAACCAGGGCGCGCAGAACCATGACCAGTACCGGCATCGAACGCACCTACGAAATCAGCCAGGCAGCCCGGCTCACCGGGCTGGCCCCTTCGCGGCTCCGGGCGTGGGAGCGCCGGTACCAGGTCTTCCGCCCCACCCGGCTTCCCAACGGCTACCGGGTGTACACGGCGGGCCAGGTCGCCCTGCTGCGCGCCTTTGCCCGGCTGATCGAGCGAGGCGACAAGATCGGCAACCTGGTCAGGCTCCCGCCCGAAGAAGTCCTGCTGGCTGCGGAGATGGTGGCCTCCGCGGACGCGGCGCCTCCGGTGCTGCTGGAGGCCACGGTCGCGTTGGACCGGGACCGGCTGGAGAGCCTGGTCAGCCAGGAGATCCTGGATCGGGGCCTGGTGGGCTTCGCGGAAGCCACGGTGATCCCTTTTTCCCAAACGGTGGGGGACATGTGGGCCCTGGGCGTCCTGCCGGTCGCCGCTGAGCATCTGGCGAGCGAGGTGATCGTGCAGGCGCTGAAGGCGGGAATCCGGGAGTCCCGAGAGACCGGACCGCTGGTGGTCGCCTCCACCATGCCGGGCGAGCGGCATGAGTGGGGATTCCTGGCCACCCTGGCGGCGTTACAGGGCCGGGGATGGAGAATCCACTACCTGGGCCCGGACCTGCCGCTGGGCGACCTGGTCATGGCGGCATGGCGGCTTCGGCCCCGCTGCGTCGCCCTGAGCGCCAGCGATCCGGAGGTCGTGGTGTCCAACCTGGCGGGCCTCTCGGACCTGCCGCACCGGCTTCCCCCCGGGGCGGAGGCGGTCATCGGAGGCGGCGGCATCGCCACTCACACCCGGCGGCTGGCCGCCTGCGGGTTCCGGCTGGGGACGGATGCCCGGGCTTTTCCGGGGCAGGAGAGTTGAGGTTCGAATCTCAGATTGAGATTTTCAGACCTTTTTCAGACCTCTGGGAAGGCAGGACCAGCTGCCCTCTGCCCACGCTGCACTCTGCACTCTGCACGCTGCACACTGCACGCTGCACGCTGCACGCTGCACACTGCACGCTACAAACTACCCCGCCCCTCCATCTCTCCCGGCGACCGTGTTATTATCTGCGGCCTGCGGGCTTCTCGGGCACTGACCTCATTGGGAGTGTTTTGTGGCGAACGACGAACCGGATTATCTCAAGGCGCTGAAGCGCACCCAGGAACGAAACAAGAGCGGCGGAACCGCCCGGGTGGTGGCGGGTGCCACGGCTCCCAGAGAGGCGCCGCTGGGCCAGGCCGAGCGAGAGGCGCTGCGCTGGGCGCGGGAGGTGGCGGGCCAGGATGTCCGGCCGGCGCCTTCGCTGCACGGGGCCAAGTGCGCCTTCCTGTCGCAGCCCAAGACCTATGACGGCAAGGCGCCCATCATGCTGGACGGGGTCGCCAGCCGGGAGGCCCTGCTGAGCCGGTACGAGGCCGCGACCAGCTTCGGCGACAAGGTCCTGGGGCTGTATGACGTCACCAGCTCCCGGCCGCTCACGGTGGAGACCAAGGAGGGCAAGACCACCTTTGTGGCCGGGCCGGTGCGGCAGGTGGGCAAGGCGCTGAGCCCGGAGCAGATGATCCGGAAGGCGGCGGCGGAGGCGGCCCAGCTGGCCAAGACCCGGAAGCCGGACGACCTGATGAAAGGCAACCGGGGGGCCCGGGGTGGTCCTGGTGGCGCCGGCGGCCGAGGCCAGGGTGGCCGCGGTGGGCAGGGGGGTCGGGGCGGCGGCCCTGGAGGCCCGGGCGGGCCCCCCGGGGGTGGAGCACCCCGGGGCCGGTAGGGCGGTCTATGGTCAAACCGGCGTCAATGTTGTACTTTAAGACGTTCCCTGAGCCCTGGGCCGACTGGCCCCGGGCTCGTAACTTGAACCCCAGTAAGAGTTTTTGTGCGTAGAAGACCACCCAGGAAACGTACCTCGCAGGGCAGTTCCTCATCGTTCCAGCGGTCTCCCGGCCGGTCCCTCCAATCCCATAGAGAGTGGCTCCTCGAGCGCCATGGCCCGGTCTGCGCCTATTGCGGCAAGACCACCTCGCCCGAAGTGATCACCCTGGACCACGTCCGGCCGCGCCGCGGCCAGACCGCCTATGACCGTCCGGACAACCTGGTTTTGGCCTGCATTCCCTGCAATGCCGCCAAGGCCGATTCACCCCTCCTCGCCTTCCTGCTGCAGCAGCGGGCCCGGGGCGTGTACCTCCTTCACTATGGCGACCACCTGTCCGATCCGCTGAAAGACCTGGCGCGGCAGGCGTCGGAACGGCCGCTTCTCGAGGCGTAACTGAACGGGGCGGTAGAACAGAAGGCGGTAGACAAGCCGCGGTGGAAAGAGGGCGGCAGAAAACAAAGGCGGTAGGTAAGAGGGCGGTAGGAAGACATAGGGCGGAGATCCGGGGGAACCAGGATTCCGCCCTTTTTTCTGTTCCTTAGTCCCGGGGTGGCGTGGGTCCGCCTCCCCGCCCGCCTACTTCTTCCGCGCCTTTGACGCCGGCCCGGCCCCTTCCAGCGCATCCGCCACGATCCGTTTCTGCTCCTGCTGGTGCGCCTGGGGATAGCCCTCCGCCGGGCTCGCCCGCTCCGGCCGCCCGGCGTAGCGCAGCGTAACGCCGGGCGGCATCACGTCACGGAGTTTTTCCTCGATGTAGCGCCAGGCGCCCATGTTCTTCGGCTCCTCCTGGGCCCACACCAGCTCCTTCATCGCCGCATAGCGGCCGAGGATCTCGCGCATCTCGGGGGCGGGGAAGGGGTAGAGCTGCTCCACCCGCACGATCGCGGGGCGCTTCTCCCCCAGCTTCTCCGTCTCCGCCAGCAGTTCGTAGTAGATCTTGCCGGAGCAGAGGACCACCCGGCTCACCACGGTGGTCTCCCCTTGGAAATGCGGGTCGTCCATTACCGGGTGGAAGCCACCCGTGGCCAGGTCATCCAGCGTCGAGGTGGCCTGGGGATGCCGGAGCAGGCTCTTCGGCGTCATGATGATCAGCGGACGCTGCCGGTGGACCCGCGCCTGGCGGCGGAGCAGGTGGAAGTACTGCCCCGGCGTGGTGCAGTTGGCCACCCGGATGTTGCCTTCCGCCGCCAGCTGGAGAAACCGTTCCAGCCGGGCGCTGGAGTGTTCCGGCCCCTGGCCCTCGTACCCGTGCGGCAGGAGCAGCGTAAGCCGGGTGGTGACGCCCCACTTGCTGAGGCTCGAGGCGATGAACTGGTCCACCATCACCTGGGCCCCGTTGATGAAGTCGCCGAACTGCGCCTCCCACAGCACCAGCACCTCCTGGGCGGCGGCGCTGTAGCCATACTCGAACCCGATGGTGGCCAGCTCGCTGAGCGGGCTGTTGTACACCTCGAAGGGCGCCTGCGCCCCCGGCAGCCGCTGCATGGGTATCAGCTTCTGGCCGGTGGCCACGTCGTGCAGCGCCAGGTGGCGCTGGCTGAAGGTGCCCCGCTCGGTGTCCTGCCCGGTGAGCCGGATCGGCGTCCCCTCCACCAGCACCGACGCAAACGCCAGCGCCTCGGCGTGGGCCCAGTCGATGCCGCCCTTGTCGCCCGCCGCCGCGCGGCGCCGCTCCAGCTGCTTCCCGAGCTTGGGATTGACCTGGAATCCCTCCGGCCAGGTCAGCAGCTGGTCGTTGAGCGCGCGGAGCAGGTCGGCCGGCACGGCGGTCTCGATGTCCATGCCCGGCGTCCGGGATGACTTGGACGACTCGGCCGGCTCGGCGGTGCTGCGGGCCGCCTTGTAGGACTGCTGCACGTCGGTGAGCCGCTGGTACGCCGCGTCGTAGGATGCCTTCGCCTGCTCCGCGGACACGACGCCCTCGTTCGTGAGCTGGGCGGCGTAGAGTTCCCACACGGTCTCGTGGTCCCGGATCCGGCTGTACATGAGCGGCTGGGTGTAGCTCGGCTCGTCGCCCTCGTTATGGCCATGACGCCGGTAGCCCACCAGGTCAATCAGCGCATCCTCCTGGAACTTGTCCCGGTACATCATGGCCAGCCGTACCGCGGCGATGCAGGCCTCCGCGTCGTCGGCGTTGACGTGGATGATGGGGACGTCGAACCCCTTGGCCAGGTCGCTGGCGTAGCGGGTGGACCGCGCATCCCGCACGTCGGTGGTGAACCCGACCTGGTTGTTGGCGATCAGGTGCAGGGTGCCGCCGGTGCGGTAGCCCGCCAGCGCGCCCAGGTTAAGCATCTCGGCCACCACGCCCTGGGCGGCGAAGGCGGCGTCGCCGTGGATCACCACGGGGAGCGAGACGGTGGGGTCGTGGATCGCTTCGCGGCCCCGGCACTGGGTCTGGGTGGCGCGGGCCCGGCCATCCACCACCGGCCCCACGAATTCGAGGTGGCTCGGGTTGGCCGCCAGCGCCACGGTCACCGCGTGCCCCTTGGTAGTGCGGTAAGCCCCCTCCGCGCCGTGATGGTATTTCACGTCGCCGGTGCCGTCCTCACTGTGCTGGCCGGTCTCCTCGACGGGCCGGCTGCCCTCGAACTCGGCGAAGATGGCCTGGTAGCTCTTGCCCACCGTGTGGGCCAGCACGTTGAGCCGGCCCCGGTGCGCCATGCCGATGACCACCTCGCGGGCGCCGGTATCGGCGGCGCCTTCGATCACGTGGTCCAGCATGGGGACCATGATGTCGAGCCCCTCGATGGAGAACCGCTTCTGGCCGAGATAGGCCTTGTGCAGGAAATTCTCGAAGACCTGCACCTGGGTGAGCCGCTGCAGCAGGGTCTGCTTTTCTTCGGGGGTGAGCGGGGTGCGGTGGGCTCCCGACTCGATCATCTGGCGGAGCCAGACCCGCTCCTCGTGGCTGGCGATGTGTTCCACCTCGTACGCGATGGTGCCGCAGTATGTCGCCTTGAGGTGGGGCAGGGCATCGAACAGGGTCTCGCCCGGTACCGCGATGCGGAGCACGCTGGACGGAATCGTCTTCATCACCTCGGGCGTGAGCCCCAGCGGTTCCGGGTTGAGTGCCGGATCTCCGGTGGGCTCGCTACCCAGCGGGTCGAGCCGGGCGGCCAGGTGGCCGTGGGTCCGGTGGGCCTTGACCAGCGCCATCGCGGCGGCGACGTGGGCCAGGTCGTCTACCGACCGGCGGGCCAGGCTGCCGGCCCCGGCCGCGAGCGTCGAGGGAGCCGCCTCTTTCCGACGCTCCGGGACCTTGAGGCCGAGGCTGGTAAATATCTGTTCGTAGAAGCCCTCCTCGCCCTGGAGCAGCAGGTCCACCGTGCGGAGGAACTCGCCTGACTCGGCACCCTGGATCACCCGGTGATCGTAGGTGCTGGTCATCGTCATGACCTTGGAGAGGCCGAGGTCCCGGATGCGTTCAGGCGGGGTGG
The DNA here is from genome assembly GCA_963795085.1 of uncultured Gemmatimonadales bacterium. Lineage (GTDB taxonomy): Bacteria > Gemmatimonadota > Gemmatimonadetes > Gemmatimonadales > GWC2-71-9 > DASYPP01. The sequence goes on from CAWCFX010000004.1 coordinate 377,868, forward strand.
TGCTGAACTCGGGGGGATAGATGATCGAGCCGACCGCGATGATGCTGCCCTGGCCGGCCATCAGCCGGGGGACCGAGGCGCTGGTACCCAGCCCGCCCGGGTTGGTCAGCGTCATGGTGCCGCCGGCGTAGGCGTCCGGCATCAGCTTGTTGTTGCGCGCCTTGTCCACCAGCGATTCGTAGGTGGCCAGGAAGCCGGCGAAGTCCATGGCGTCGGCCCCGTGGATCACGGGGACGACCAGCCCGCGGCTGCCGTCCTTCCGCTCGACGTCCACCGCGAGGCCGAGGTTGACCTGAGTGGTGTCTATACGGTGGGGCGCGCCATCCACGTCGGCATAGGTGGAGCACATCATCGGGTGGCGCTTGCCGGCCAGGGCCAGGGCGTACCCGATCAGGTGGGTGAACGAGATCTTCTCCGTGCGGTTGGCTGTCTTGAGGGCGTTGTTGAGGTCCTTCCGCCGGCTGTCCAGGGTGGCGACGGCCAGCTCGCGGAAGCTCGTGGCGGTGGGGACCTTGAGGCTCTCGTTCATGTTGGCCGCGAGCCGGGCGGCGGGGCCCTTGATCAGGGTGGCGCCAGCGGGCGGTTCGGCGGAGGCGGTCCCGGGAATAGCCGCGGGGGGTGAAGCGACTGGAGCGGCGGCCGGCGCGGCGTGGCCGGCGGCGCCGGCGCCGTTCCCCTCGTACCCAGGGTGCTCCCCGACCACGCCGCTTTCGAACAGGCGACGCCATTCGAGGCTCACCGCCTGGGGGTCGCGGAGGTATTCCTCGTAGATCGCCTGGGCAAACCCGGCATTGGCGGTTTCGAAGACGTTAGGGTCCACAACTCACTCCGGCACAACGGATTGGAAGGATAGAGCCGACCTCGAAAGATAATGGATCGGCAGCCGGCGTGTGGCCCCGCGAAGGTCCTGCGTCAAAGGAAGAGCTTCACGCCCTTGCGGGATTGCGGCCGATCCCTGAATGTCTGTCATCGACCCAAGAGGCGACTGGACAGATTACCCCTAAGGAGCACGTCACATGCGCCGATCGATCGCCGTGATTCTTTTCGTTTCCGGGTCCGCCCTGGCCTGCGGTGGGTCAGATTCGGGCCCCAATCCCCCCGCGACCAGCGTCCTCGCGGTATCCGCCGGGAATAACCAGATCGCCCCGGTCAACACGCTGCTGGCCAATCCGCTGTGCGCGGTCGTCACTTCCGGCGGGTCCGCCAAGGCCGATGTCACCGTGAACTGGTCGTCCACCACCGCCGGGGTGGCGGCGGCCAGCAGTATAAGCGGTTCCGGTGGCGTGGCCTGTACCGACGTCACCACCGGGACCGCCGCCGGGACCCAGACGGTCCAGGCCGCAGTTTCCGGTGCCACCGGGTCCCCGGTGACGTTCAGCATTTCGGCCGTGGCGGGAGCCGCATTCTCTATTACCGGGGCCGGCGGCGACAACCAGTCCGCGTCGATCAGCACGGTACTGCCTCTGCCCCTCACGGTGCTAATCGCCGACCAGTTCGGCAACCCGGTCCAGAACGCCCAGGTGGGCTGGTCGGTGATCTCCGGCTCGGCGACGGTGGCCCCGCCCTTCGCCACAACCCTGGCGACCGGTATCGCCTCCACGACGGTGACCCTGGGCGGCACGGCGGGCCCCATCGTGATCAATGCCACCTCGTCGGGCCTCAACGGATCGCCGCTGCGTTTCGACGCCACCGCGACGGTGCCCCCGCCGCTCCCCACCGCCATCACCATCACGGTGCAAAACAATTCCTTCTCGCCGGCGGTGGACACCGTCGCGGCCGGCGGAACGGTGACCTGGGACTGGGCCAACACGGCCGGTGTGCAGCATAGTGTGACTTCGACGTCTAACCCGACATTTACCAGCGATCCAGCCGGACTCACCGCGAGTCCCCACAGCTACGGCCCGATCACGTTCAGTACGCCGGGGACCTACTTCTACTATTGCGAGGTTCACGGGGCGCCGGGAAGCCCGCCGACCGGAATGAGCGGGCGGATCGTGGTCCAGTGATCAGATGGCGGATCGCTGGTTGGAAGCAAATCCTTTGGCCTTCACCGATGTTCACCGATTGAGAATGAACATGCGACCATTTCTTCTGGCACCTTTGGCATTTGCGCTGGCCTGTTCGAGCCCCGATGCGCTGCATCCGAACCCGGGTCCCGTGGACAGTGTCACACCGCCGCTAACCGGGCTGGAACTGGATTGGCCGAGGGCGTCCGGGACCGGGCAGGAAGTGGAGGTGACCCAGCCCGCGCAGGAGCCGCTGGCTGTCCTGGTGCGGGTGGACGGACTGCCGACGGCGGGAATTCCCGTGCGATGGATCAGCTGCTGCGGCTCCGCCATGGAGCCGGAGGTCGCCATCACTGACATCTACGGCGTCGCGAAAAGCAGTTTCCGCGCCGGGACCCAGGCGATGACGGGGCAAGTGGTCACCGCCACCGTGGCTGACAAGTCTCTGGATTATCAGGTCAACGTGCTGGCCGGACCCGTTGCGGCGCTAGGGAAGGTGACATCGGTCCCGGACTCGGTCCCGGTGGGCGCGAACATCCAACTAACGGTCGTGGCGTTGGACCAGTACGGGAACCGAGCCGGGTCCCACCCCGTGCTGTGGCGGGTGACAGTGACCGGCGAGGCGCTGGCGCTGTTCAGCGCCCAGACGTCGGCCTCTGGTACGTCGACGCTGTGGGTCCGCCCGGACGCGCCGGGGAAGCAGGTGGACGCCTTCGTTCAGCTTGATGGCACCAGCATCGCGCCGGTAACGTTTCACACGAAGTCGTTCTAGAGGGGAACGAAGAAGTCGTCCCAGATGGGAATGGCCATTCGGGGAAGACTTCGTGATGAACGTGGAGGCTGGTAGTGCTTCATCACGAAGGCACGAAAAGCCGGGAAGGCTGGATGGCGCTGCATGACTGCCCTGCCTGTTCACCAGAGCTCGAGGCATCATGGAAGAGACGACAAGCTCTTCTTCTTGTTCTTTCTAGATTCGTGACCAGGCAGAGCCCGCGTCCGGTCCAGGTTTCGGACCGGAAGGATGGAGCCAGGGGCCAGAGCCGGGGATCCCGGGGCTGGGACGGCTAGTCTCGAAAACAGGAAAACTGAAAAGACAACTACCGGCCTGAGAAGGATTTCCCAACATATTTTCTTGGGTTCGTTCGTGTTTCATGACACCTCAGGGCCCGCGTCCAGTACCCTTTTGTGGGTCGCACAACGGTAGACTGATATGGGTGCCATCCATCGACCTCTTCACCTGGGGCTTCTTCTTCTAGCCATTGCCTGCGGTGGGGGCGATGGGGGCGGCGGTCCCGCTCCCGCCGGGCCGATCCTGGCCAAGTCACCCACCTTCAGCGGCGACGGCCAGAGCGGGCCGGTGGCCCAGCCGCTCGCGGATTCCTTCCGCGTGGTGGTAACGACGGGACCCGACCCAGCGGCAGGGGTCTCCGTAAGCTGGGCGGCCTTCAGCAGCGGTGCCGTGATTTCTCCATCCGCCGCCGTCACCGATGCCCAAGGGCGGGCGGCCGCGAGCATGACGCTCGGTCCCCGGTCCGGGCCGCAGTCAGCCAGAGCCGCGATAAACGGCAGTTCGGTCACGTTCAGTGTCACCGCCAACCCTGGCTTCCCCACCCAATTGATCGTCCTGTCCGGCCAGGACCAGGCTGCCCTTACCAGCACGCCCCTGGCCGCCCCTCTCCGCGTCCAGGTGTCGGACCAGTTCGGCAACGTGATCCCAGGCACTCCCGTAACCTGGTCGGTTGCCAGTGGCAGCGCGTCGGTTTCCCCGGGAACTTCCATCACCGCCGGCGATGGCGTGGCCACCGCGACCGTGCTGGCGGGCAGCGTGGCAGGGACGATTGCCATCCGGGCCGTTAGCGCAGAGGACACGGCCCAGTTCACCGCGTTCGGGGTGAACCTTGTCAGGGATATCCTGGTGCGGAACAATTTCTTCGAGAGCGTACGGAACGGCACCCAGGCCCCGGCCATTGACACGATTCCGGCAGGAGAAGCAGTCCGCTGGATCTGGCAAAGCGCCGCCGTTGATCACAACGTGTTGAGTCAGGGGACCGAGAGATTCCCGGGATCACCCATCCGGCAGTCGCCCTTTTCGTTCGGGCCGATCGGGATTTCCACACCCGGGACCTATCACTACGAATGCAGTCTGCACACCGGGATGAGCGGGGTGATCGTGGTGCAGTGACACGGCAGATTCCAAATTTTGTGAGTGCAGTCCGGGCAGACACGCTCCCCTCCGAGATCGGCAGTTTGCGCGTCCGTGGACGCCGAGTCCGTATGTAAAGCAGATTTGAACATCAGGTAAAGCAAGCTTTACATTGCCGGTACCCCTGACCGGCGCGGATCTCATGGCACAACCCACCCAATCGGCGGTCCCCCTCTTCGGACTCTATCTCCTGGGTGTTGGTGCGGCAGGTGTTGGCAACCTGGTTTCGCGGCTGGGCGAGCGCGGCGGATGGCTCCCCGGGTGGGGCCGTATCACGGTCGGCATCCTCGCGATCATCCCGCGGGTGGTGGTGGCCATCCTCTTCTGGCGGATGCTCCGGTCGGAACTGGACGAGATGCTGCAGCGGATCGTGCTCGAGGGCATGGCGTTCGCCCTGGTCCTCTACATTCCGCTGGCTGCGCTTTATGTCAATCTTCGCACGGCGGGGGCGTGGACGCCGCGGCTGGATCCTCCGGACATCATGATGATCCCCGCTAGCCCGGTCGCGATCGGAGTTGTTTTCGCGTAGCGCCGCTACCAGTGAAGAACCGCCTCCCGGTGCTCCGGGCCGAGCGGGGATGGTCGCAGGCGGAGCTGGCCGAACGCCTCGGCGTTTCCCGGCAGACGGTCAACGCCCTCGAGCGGGGCAAGTACGATCCCAGTCTTCCGCTCGCCTTCAGGGTGTTCAGGCTGTTCGGAAAGCAGATCGAGGAGGTGTTTGACCCGGAGGACGAGCGCTGAGCAGACGACGGGAGACCGATGAATCGGCGAATCGCTAATCGCTGACCGCGAAATCTGTGTAGTCCTTCGTTCGGGCCGCTCTATCTTCCTCGCTCCACCCCAGTTCGGCTCCCATCAATTCCGCCACTGTCCCTGCCGCGGCCAGGCCCCGGTCCCGGGTCTCGTAAAACAGGTGGAGCCGCCGCACCAGCATGTCTGCCACGGTCTGCGCCATTTCCCGCCGGACGCTGTGGACCACTTCGCCCCGGATGGCGACGTGGTCGGGATGGATCGGCTCGAGCAGGGAGCGGTCCTCCCGGCCGAGATTGAAGATGGCGGCGGACTCGGTACCGAAGTGGGCCACGATGTGATCCACCGTCTCCACGCCCAGGCCGATCTCCTGTCCGGCGCGGCGGAACTCGGCCATGTCGCCCGCTTCGCCGCCGGGCAGCGCCTCCCGGTCCGTGGGCGCCCCGGGGTAGGCCGGCCTCCCGAAGGACTTCCGGAGCTCCCGCGCGACCGCATCTACCAGTTCTGCCGCCATGCTGCGATAGGTGGTGAGCTTGCCCCCGGCGATCGTCCACATCCCGCTGGGCCCCTGGAGGATCCGGTGCTCCCGGGACACCCGGCTCGCCGCCGTACCCTCGTCCTCGGCCAGCAGGGGGCGAAGGCCGGCCCAGCTTCCCACTATGTCCTCTTCGGTCAGCCGGGCATTGGGGAAGTAGGAGTTCGCGGTGCGCAGGAGGTAGAGGATGTCCTCGCCGTCAACGGCGATGGACTCGGGCGGCACCGAGGTGTCGGTGTCGGTGGTGCCGATGATGGACAGGTCGCCCCAGGGCAGGATGAACATCACCCGGTCGTCGATCGGGCTGGTAATGGTCAGGGCTTCGTGGTGGCCCAGCCGGATCCGGGGGACCAGGACGTGGGCGCCCTTGGTGGGGCGCAGCAGGGGCAGGGCGTGGGGGAACTCCATCCGCCGGATCCGGTCACACCACGGGCCGGTCGCGTTGACCACCGTGGTGGCCTGGATGAGCCCGGTGTTCCCGCTGAGGCCGTCCACGACCCGGGCGCCACGGACCCGGCCATCTACCACCTCCAGTTGCTCGACCCGCATATAATTCGCCACCAGGGCCCCATGGGCGATGGCCGAACGGGCGGTGGCCAGGACCAGTCTGGCGTCATCGCACTGGGCATCGTAATATCTCGCGCCGCCCTTCAGGTCCATGGCCCGGAGCATCGGCTCCGCTCGCAGGACGCCGCGCTTGCCCAACATGCGGTGCCACCGCACATTGCGGAACATCGCGAGCAGGTCGTAGAGCCACATGCCGGCGGCCAGCCGCCAGAAGAAGAGCCGGCCCTTCCGGTGGACCGGAAAAATAAAGGGAATCGGGCGGACCAGGTGGGGGGCGATGGAAAGCAGTATCCGCCGTTCCCGGCTGGCCTCGAAGACCAGCCGGAGTTCACCCTGCTCCAGGTAACGGAGACCGCCATGAATCAGCCGGCTGGACCGGGAACTGGTCCCCGAACCGAGATCGTACTGCTCGACCAGGATGGTCCGGAGGCCCCGCATGGCGGCATCCCGGGCGATGCCGGCGCCGGTGATACCGCCGCCGATCACCAGGAGATCCACCGGCTGCGCCGCCAGTTCCTGCAGTTCCGCCCTTCGTGAGGTCATAGTCCCGTGCCCCCTTCGCCCGTTTCCCGGCTTCCGCTCCCCAGCACCTGGTACACCTGGCATGACTCCCTGATTCGCCAGGGCATGAAGGTACTGGATATCGCCTGCGGGGAGGGGCGCCACAGCCTGGCCGCTGCCGCACGGGGAGCCCAGGTCACCGCCCTCGACCGGGACGGGGACAAACTGGAGACCGGACGGGGGCTCGCCGAGGGCGAAGGCCTGCAGATAGACTGGCGGGCGGTGGATCTCGAAGCCGAATGGCCCGAGCTGGGGGTGTTCGACGCGGTACTGGTCTTCAATTACCTGGACCGGGCCCGGATGCCGCAGGTCATCGAGCGGGTGGCCCCCGGAGGGCTGCTGTTCATGGAAACCTTCCTGACGGTGCAGCGCACCTTCGGCTGGGGCCCCAGTAACGACGATTACCTGCTCAAGCCCGGAGAACTTGCCCGGTTGATCGCCCCGCTGGAGATCATCCACGGGCGGGAAGTCATCGAACCGGTGGACACCGACCGCTGGAAAGCGGTCGCGGGAATAGTAGCGGTGAAACGGACTTGATGAAACAGTGGGACAGTGGGACAGTGGGACAGTGGGCAGTGGGTCAGTGGGTCAGTGGGTCAGTGGGTCAGTGGGACAGTGGGACAGTGGGACAGTGGGTCAGTGGGACAGGGGGGGCAAGGGGGCAGTGGGACGGTGCTGGTTTGCCGGTTCTTGTGGGCGCTCGCCCTGACTGGTACCACAAAGCACCAAGACTGGAAGAACAAGAAAAAGAGCTTACTGAGCCAACCTGGTTCTTGTTTCTTTTGCTTCGTGTTTTGTAGTTCCATCCAGGGCTGGTTCGCGAGACGGGCTTGCCGGTTTCTTTCGGACTCCGCCCTGACAGATACAACACAGCACGACATTTCTCTATGTTTCGTGTTTTGTAGTACCGGTGTAGTTTGGGGGAGCCATGATCTGCTCCTCACTAAGGACTTCGCCGATGGCCCCCCAATCCGCCTTCTGTCCTCGTGCCGCCGGCGGGGTTTCCGCCTGCTGGCCTGACCGGCGGGCATGACCCTTCCCCCTCCTGGAAGACGAGCCGCGATCATCGCCGGAGTCCGCACGCCGTTTGCCCGCAGCGGCACCCAGCTGGCGGAGGTGCCCGCCGTGGACCTGGCCCGCCACGCCGCCCGGGACCTGCTGCTCCGGACCGGGATGGATGGCGCCGAGATTGACGAGGTGATCTGGGCCCAGGTGGTTCCCTCCGTGCTCACGCCTAACGTGGCCCGCGAAGTGAGCCTGCTGCCCCAGTTGCCCCGCTCGGTACCCGCCTACACGCTCAACCGGGCCTGCGCGTCCGGTGCCCTGGCCGTGAGCAACGCGGTGGACCAGATAACCCGCGGCTACGCCGACGTGATCCTCACCGGCGGGGTCGAGTCCCTCTCCGACATTCCCATTCTCCACTCCCGGCGCTTCAGCCGGATCCTGGTCGAGGCCGGCAAGGCAAAAACCCTGGGCGCGCGGCTGGGCGCCTTCGCGCGGGTCCGGCCCCGGGACTTCGTGCCGCTGACGCCCGCCATCGCGGAGCCCTCCACCGGCGAGTCCATGGGCCAGTCGGCCGAGAAGATGGCCAAGGAGAACGGCATCCCGCGGGAGGACCAGGACCGGATCGCCCTGATGAGCCACCAGCGGGCCGCCGCGGGGACCAGTGATGGGCGGCTCACCGCGGAGATTGTGCCCTGGTTTGGCGGGGCGGACATGACCGAGGTCATCACCAGTGACAACGGTATCCGGTCCGACACGTCGATGGAGAAACTCGCCCAGCTCAAGCCGGTATTTGACCGGAAGTATGGCACGGTGACAGCGGGCAACGCGTCTCCCCTGACCGACGGGGCTTCCAGCGTGCTGGTCATGGCCGAGGAAAAGGCGCTGGCGCTGGGCTATCGGCCGCTGGCTTCCGTCCGGAGCTACGCGGTGGCGGCCGTGGACCCCGGCTGGCAGTTGTTGATGGGCCCTGCCTACGCCGTGCCCAAGGCGCTCGACCGGGCCGGCATTACCTGGAAGGACCTGGGCCTGGTGGAGATCCACGAGGCGTTCGCCGCCCAGGTGCTTTCCAATATCCAGGCCTGGGCATCGAAACAGTGGGCCGCCAAGCTGGGCCGCAGCGAGCCGGTGGGCGAGGTGAATTGGGACATCACCAACGTCATGGGCGGGTCCATTGCCATCGGTCATCCGTTCGGCGCCACCGGTGGGCGCATCATTACCACCCTGGCCAACGAAATGGCGCGGCGCGACGTGCAGTTCGGGCTGGTCTCCATCTGCGCCCAGGGCGGGATGGGGTTGGCGATGGTGCTGGAACGGACGGCATGACATGACCGCTTTCTCCGTCGCGAATGAAAACGGCATCGCCGTCCTCACCTTTGACCTGCCCGGAGAGCCGGTCAACAAGCTGAATGGCGCGGTGAAGGCGGAGTTCGAGGCGCTGATGGGCCAGCTTGGCGAGGACGGCACGGTGCGCGCGGTGGTGCTGATCTCCGGCAAGCCGGATATTTTCATCGCCGGCGCGGATATCGAAGAGTTCACCGAGCTGGCCACCCAGGCGGAGGCGGAAGCGCTGAGCCGGGAAGGCCAGGAGATGGTGGACCGGGTGGACCGCTTTCCCAAGCCCGTCATCGCCGCCATTCACGGCGCCTGCCTGGGCGGCGGACTGGAGCTGGCCCTGGCCTGCGACTACCGGCTCGCCACCGAGCATCCCAAGACCCAGCTCGGGCTTCCCGAAGTGCAACTGGGTTTGCTGCCCGGGGCCGGCGGCTGCCAGCGGCTGCCCCGCCTGATCGGAGCGAGCGCGGCGCTGGGCATGATCCTCCCCGGAAAATCAGAGCGGGCGGCCAAGGCCTTCCGCCTGGGGCTGGTGGACGAGCTGGTTCACCCGGCGATGCTCCGCCAGTTGGCCATCGCGGCAGCCGAGCGCGCGACGGCGAGGGGAGTCCCCAATCGCCGCCGTAAGGGCGGGATCAAGGCCTGGCTCCTGGACGGCAATCCGCTCGGCCGCCAACTGGTGTACGCCGGCGCCCGCAAACAGGTGCTCAAGACCACCCACGGCCACTACCCGGCGCCGCTGGCTGCCCTCGAAGTGGTGAAGACCGGCCTGGAGCAGGGCATGGCGAAGGGGCTGGAGCTGGAGCATCAGAAGTTCGGTGAGCTGGCGATGAGCCGGGTCTCCCGCAACCTGGTCCAGCTCTTCTTTGCCACCACCGCGCTCAAGAAGGACACCGGGCTTTCTCCCGGCATTGAGGCGGTGCCGGTCACCGTGGACCGGCTGGGCATCATGGGCGCCGGCTTCATGGGCGCGGGCATTGCCGGCACCGCGGCGGCTACCGCGAAGGTGCAGGTGGGCCTCAAGGACACCGACCTGGCCCGCGTGGGCAAGGGAATCAAGTCCGCCGTCGAGATCCTGGCCGCCCGGCTCAAGCGCCGCCGCATCACGAAGTACGAATTCACCCGGCTCCGCTCTCTGGTCTATGGTTCGAACGACTGGTATGTGGTGCGCGACGCGGACCTGGTCATCGAAGCGGTGTTCGAAGACCTCGAGGTGAAGCGCGGAGTGCTGGCCGAGGTCGAGCGCCACACCCGCCCGGACGCCATCTTCGCGACTAACACCTCCACGATTCCCATCGGCGCCATCGCCGCCGGCGCGGCGCGGCCGGAGCGGGTGCTCGGCATGCACTTTTTCTCCCCGGTCGAGAAGATGCCGCTGCTGGAAGTCATCCCGACCGAGCAGTCGAGCGCGGAGACCATCGCCACCGCGGTGGATTTCGGCCGCAAGATGGGCAAGACCGTCATCGTGGTGCGGGACCACCCGGGGTTCTGGGTCAACCGGATCCTGACGCCATATCTCAATGAGGCCGCGCACCTGCTGGCGGAAGGGGTGCCCATCGAGCTGATCGACTCCACCATGGTGAAGTGGGGATTCCCCGTGGGGCCCGTCACCCTGCTGGACGAGGTTGGGCTCGATGTCGCGGCCAAGGCGGGAAAGGTGATGCACGAGGCCTTCGGCGAGCGGCTCCGGCCCAATGACGTGGTCAGCCGGATGACCGCGGACAACCGGCTGGGCCGGAAGAACGGGCGGGGCTTCTACCACTACCATAAGGGTCACAAGACCGGGGTGGATGACAAGACCTGGGAAATCCTCGGCGTGCACAAGCAGGAGAAAAGCTCGCCGGTCACCATCGTGCAGCGGCTGGTGTACATCATGCTGAACGAGGCCGCTATGGCGGCGGACGACCGGGTGGTGCGAAGCCCGCGGGACGGCGATATCGGCGCCATCTTCGGGATCGGCTATCCGCCGTTTCGGGGCGGGCCGCTTCGCTACATGGACGAACTGGGCGCCGTCAACGTGGTGGACACCCTGCGGCAGCTGGCCACGGCCTATGGCGAGCGGTTTACCCCGGCGCCCAGCCTGGTCGAGATGGCCACCGAGGCCCGCCGGTACTATCCCGATTCAGCGAGCTGATCCGCCCGCACCGCGCGGAGTTCGGAAACCCGGCGGCCCGGTGCACCGTATTTTCCCTGCCGGGCCCTGCTCACCTCTGCCATCCTTCTCAGGACCCCGATGCTTTTCCAAATCGCGCGACCGCTGCTGCTGTCGATGGCCGTATCGTCCGTACTCTGGTCGCAGGAAAATTCCCTGCAGTCCTACCAGCGGGCCCGGCGCGCGCTCGACGCTTCGATCCAGGCCATGGGCGGTCTGGAACGGCTCCGCGGCATCAACACGGTGCTGGTCCGGCACGAAGGGCAGGGCATCTGGCGGAACCAGAGCCCGCGGGCGGTTGCTCCCTGGGCCTCCACGCCGGCCAGCGGACTGCTCGCCATCGATTTCCGGGGATACCGGCTCTTCTGGGACGTCGCCACGGCCTTTCCGGGTGGGTTCAACAATCGAAGTCAGCTGATGATCAGCCCCGCCGAGGGATGGGGCGCCAGTCCCTATGAGCGGCGCTGGTTCACGGTGCCTAATCCAAACATCAACAACAACCGCAACCTGCTGCGCCGGCTGCCGCATTACCTCCTGCTCGAAGCGCTCGACCGGCCGGCGCACCTGCGCTGGCAGGGCGCCGGCAGCTACCGTGGCCGCCCCCAGGACATCATTGCCTTCGCCGCGTCCGACGGCCAACTGTTCTCCCTCTTCCTGGACCGGGAGACGCACCTGCCTGCCAAGTACGAGCAACTGGTCAGCGACCCGCAGACGGGGGACGCCATACTGGAAGTCGCCTGGCCGAGCTATCGGCAGGTGGACGGGGTCCAGGTACCTTCGGGACGGCTGCTGCGGCGGGCCGGAGAGGACGCCGAAAATGTCCGGTTCACCGGGTTTACCATCAACGAACCGCTGCCGGACAGTTTGTTTCAGAAGCCCTCGGGGTATGCTGACGGAACCGGGGGGCCCACGGCCGATACCACGGTGCGAAAACTGGCGGACGACGTCTATGCCGTGCAGGGCGTGGCGGGCGGCAACACCTCGCTGGTGGTGGGGCTCGACGATTACGTGCTGGTGGTCGAGGCTTATGGCAGCGATGCCGCCTCCCGGAGGACCATAGGCAAGATCCGCGAGATCTATCCGTCCCGGCCCATTCGCTACCTGGTGCCCACCCATCATCACGATGATCACACCGGCGGCGTGCGGGCCTTCATCGCCGAAGGGGCAGCGATCGTGACCACCCCGGGGAACCGGGCATTCTTCGAAGCGATGAGCCGGGGCGTCTTCACCCTGGTTCCGGATGCCCTCACCCTGAGCCCCCGGCCGCTCCGGCTGGAGATGGTGACCGGCAAGCGGCGCGTCTTCCGCGATGCCGCGCACGAAGTACAGGTCATCGATATCGGCCCCAGCCCCCACGCCGACGAAATGCTGGTGGTGTACCTGCCCCGGGAGAAGATCCTGGTCCAGGGGGACCTGCTCAATCTGCCCGTGGGGCGCATGCGGGCCGGCAACCTGACGACGGTCCACTTCGCGGAGTGGCTGGCCGGTTCCGGCCTGGAGGTGGAGACCATCGTACCGGTCCACGGGCCGATTCACACGCCGGCGGAACTGCGGCAGGCGGTGGAGATGATGAGGTAAGAGGGGCCGGGGGCCGGCAAGTTCCGGGGGACTTTCGGACCCCCGCCGGCCCCCCTGGCGCTCTTCCCAGGGCCCCCCGGCCCCCTGACCTACTCCTGCCCTCTGGCCCCCTTAGTTTCCCCCCATGCCCGACTCCCTGGACCGGCTGCGTAAAGGGCTCGCCTCCCGCTATCACATCGAGAGCGAGATTGGCCGGGGCGGCATGGCGACGGTGTATCTCGCGGAAGATCTCAAGCACAGCCGCAAGGTGGCGATCAAGGTGCTCCGCGGCGAGGTGGCCGCCCGGAGCGAGCCGGAGCGGTTTCTCCGCGAGATCCGGATCGCGGCCCGGCTGACCCACCCCAACATCCTGCCGCTCTACGACTCCGGCGAACTGGACGGACGATTCTACTATGTGATGCCGTTCCTCGGCTGCGAAAGCCTGCGCACCCGGATGGACCGGGAGGGGCGGCTGCCGGTCGATGAGACCGTGCGCATCGCCCGCATGGTGGCGGAGGGTCTTGATTACGCCCACCGGCAGGGCGTCATCCACCGCGACATCAAGCCGGAAAACATCATGCTGCTGGAGGAGCAGCCGGTGGTCACCGATTTCGGCATCGCCCGGGCGCTCTCCGCTGCCGATTCGACCGGCGACAGCCTGACCGGCGCCGGCTTCGCCGTCGGCACCCCGGTGTACATGAGCCCCGAGCAGGCGGGTGCGCCCGGCCCGGTGGATGGCCGCAGCGACCAGTACAGCCTCGCGTGCGTGGTCTTCGAGATGCTGGCCGGCCGTCCGCCCTTCCAGGGCGCCAACGTGCTGGCTACCCTGGCGCGGCACGCGACGGAGCCGCCGCCCCGGATCCGGGAAGCGACGCTCGGGGTGCCCCTCGCAGTGGAACACGCGCTGCTCCGGGCGCTGGCCAAGGACCCGGCCCACCGCTTCCCCACCATCGGGCACTTCGTGCGGGGGCTGACCGGACCGGCGATCTCCTCCGCCTCGCTGGAGACGGCCGGCGACCAGCGGCGTCCGACCGCGATCGCCGTGCTTCCCTTCGTCAATGCCAGTTCTGACCCGGCCAACGAGTATTTCAGCGACGGCATCACCGACGAGCTGATCAACGCGCTCTCCAAGGTCGAGGGTCTCACGGTGGTGTCCCGCACCTCGGCCTTCGCGTACAAGGGCAAGGCGCTCGATATCCGCACCATCGGGAGCCAGCTGGGCGCCACGGTCCTCCTCGAAGGCACCGTGCGCCGGTTCGGTGACCGGCTCCGGATTACCGCCCAGCTGATCAGCGTCCAGGACGGCCAGCTGCTCTGGTCGGAGAAGTACGATCGCCGCTCGGAGGACCTGTTCCAGATCCAGGACGAGATTGCCGCGACCATCGTCGGCACCATGCGCGCCACCCTGGTGCGTACCCTGGGAGAACCGGAGCCGAGGAGCTACACCCCCAGTCTCGAGGCGTGGAACCTGTACCTCAAGGGACGCTACTACTGGAACATGCGGACCTTTGAAGGAGTGCAGGAAGCGATCCGCCACTTCGAAGCGGCCATCCGGGAGGATCCCCGGTTCGCGCTGGCCTACACCGGGCTCGCCGACAGCCACGCCCTGGGCGTGGACTACAGCGACGCCCCGGTCAGTGCCGGCCTGACCCGCGCCAAGGAGGAGGCGCTCAAGGCGCTGGCCCTGGACGACACGCTGGCCGAGGCCCATGCCTCGCTGGCCTGGGTGGCGTTCATTCACGAATGGGACTGGGAGACTGCCGGCCGGGAATACCGCCGAGCCATCGAGCTGGACCCCCGCTATCCCACGGCCCGGCAGTGGTACGCCTGGTACCTGATGGCCATGGGCCGGATGGGAGATGCCCTGGCCGAAGGGCGGCAGGCGGTGCACCTGGACCCCGCGTCCATTTCGATCCGGCGCAGCCTGGGGTGGGCGTACTACTACGCACGCGATGCCCATGCCGCGATCGACCACCTGCGCAAAGCCGTCATCGCGAACCCGACCCAGCACGAGACCCATTACATCCTGGGCCAGGCCCTCATGATGAAGGGCAACTACGGGCAGGCCCGGGCGGCGTTCGTGGAGGCGGCGGGTCCTGGTCGCCGGCACGCCAACGCCCTGTCCGCGATCGGGCGGGTGGCGGTGCTGGAGGGCAACGTCGCGGAAGCACGCGGCATCCTCGACGAGCTGTATACCCGGGCCCAGGAGCGCTACGTGTCCCCGGTGGATTTCGTCAAGCTCCACAACCAGCTGGGAGATACCGACCGGGTGTTTGAGTGGATGGACCGGGCGTACGAGGACCGGCGGGGCTGGCTGGTCTACCTCAACGTGGAACCGGCGGTGGATAACCTGCGCGACGATCCGCGCTTCCAGGCGCTCTTGCGGAAAATGCGGCTGGACGGGGGGAGAGGTGAGAGGTGAGAGGGATTGATCATCCATCTCACTTCTCTATTCTCACCTCTCACCTCTCACCGCCCTTCTCACTTCTCTCCTGGATGTACTCGAGTACCGCCATCTCGTCGCGGCGGAGGGCGCCGGAGGGGCGTTCCCGTTTCTGGTCAGGGGGCTGGGGGGCCACGGGCAGGGTGGAGCCCCGCAGGTACGAGGTTAGCACCACCGGGTGGATGTAATATTTTCGGCACACGGCGCGGGTGTTGCCCAGCCGCTGGGCCACCCGGTCAATCGCCGCGACCACGTTGGCTTTGGCTTCTTTCTCCGTGCGGCCCGGCCCCAGGGAACGCAGCTCGTAGGCGGCCAGCATGGTGCCGGACCAGGTGCGGAAGTCCTTGGCGGTGATCTCCCGGCCGCCGCTGGCCCGCCGGAGATACTCGTTGATGTCGCCGGCGTCGATGGTTTGCCGCTTGCCCTTTTCGTCCAGGTACTGGAACAGCTCCTGACCGGGCAGCTCCTGGCAGTGCTGCACGATCCGGGCGATTCGGCGGTCGGTGACGGCCACCGAGTGCAGCAGTCCGCTCTTGCCCCGGAAATCAAAACGGAGGGTGTGCCCGCTCACTTCCACGTGCCGGCGCCGCATGGTGGTGAGGCCATAGCTCTTGTTCTCCCGGGCGTACTCGTCGTTCCCCACCCGGATCAGGGTCTTCTCCAGGAGCCGCACTACGCTGGCGAGCACCTTGTCGCGGGGGAGGCCGGGGAGGGCCAGGTCCCGCTCTACCCGGTCCCGGAGCGTCGGCAGCAGCTCGCTGAACTCCAGCATGCGGCCGAACTTGGTCTGATCGCGGATGTCCCGGTAACGGGGATGGTAGCGGTACTGCTTTCGGCCCCGGGCGTCGCGCGCAGTCACCTGGATATGGCCCTCGGCGGAGGGACAGATCCAGACATCGGTCCAGGCCGGCGGGATTACCAGCGACCTGATCCGGGCCAGGGTGGCTTCGTCGCTGAGGGGAGCGCCGCCGGGACCGGTGTAGCTGAAACTCCGCCCTCGCCGCCGCCGCCGGATGCCGGGCAGGCTGTCGCTGACGTAGCGCAGCCCCGCCGCCTCCGCCGACGCCTCGTGCTCCCGGTTGTCTCGTGGCATAGAGTCGCCGGTCTCAGGCGATGTGGCGCATCAGCTCGGCGTTCGACTCGGTCCGCTTCATGACCCGCAGCAGTTGGGACATGGCCTCCGTCGCGCTCTCGCCGGAAAACCGCTTGCGGAGGGCGCGGGACACCTCCAGCGCCTCGGGGGAGAGCAACAGCTCTTCTTTCCGGGTCCCGCTGGCGTTGAGGTCAATTGCCGGGTACACGCGCCGCTCGGCCAGTTCCCTGCTCAAGGTGAGTTCGCTGTTGCCGGTGCCCTTGAACTCCTCGAAGATCACCTGGTCCATCTTGGAGCCGGTGTCGATGAGCGAGGTGCCGATGATGGTCAGCGACCCGGTCCCCTGGGAGGGATCGATGGCGCGGGCGCTGCCGAGGAACCGCTTGGGTTTTTCGAGCGAAGTGGCGTCGAGACCGCCGCTCAGGGTGCGTCCGGTGCCCCGTTCGGTGGTGTTGTAGGCCCGGGCCAGCCGGGTGATGGAATCGAGAATGAGCACCACGTCCTCGCCCTGCTCCACCCGCCGCCGGGCCCGTTCCAGGGTGATCTCCGCGATCGCGACGTGCCGCTCGGGGGCATGGTCGAAGCTGGACGCGATGACCTCTCCGTAGCCGCACGATTCCATCTCGGTCACTTCTTCCGGCCGCTCGTCCACCAGCAGGATGAACAGGGCAGCGCCGGGGTAGTTCCGGGCCACCCCTTCCGCGATGGCCTGCAGGACCATCGTCTTGCCGGCCTTGGCCGGTGCCACGATCAGGGCCCGCTGACCCTTCCCGAAGGGACAGAGCAGGTCGATCACCCGGTTGGTGTAATCGCGCTGTCCCCGCCGGGTCAGGCCGGCGTCCAGCATCAGCTGCTGGTTGGGGTGGATGGCGCTCAACCGGCTGAAATCAGGCCGGTTCATCACTTCCTCGGGCGGGCGGGCGTTGACGGTCACCACCGAGGCGAGCTCGGGGCCGCGGGACCCGCCCCCACCACCTCCGCCGTTGCCGCGCGACCGTCCGCCCCGGTCGCGGCGGCCCCGCTCCTGCCGCGGCTGGGATTGCGAGGACCCCACCTCGCCGGTGATCTCGTCGCCGGTCCGCAGACGGTACTGCTGGATCAGCCGGTTGGGAACGTGAATGTCCCCGGCCGCGGGAAGAAACGCCTCGGACCGGCGGCGGATGAATCCCGCCCCGCGATCGGTGAGTTCCAGGATACCAAGGATGTCAGACAACAGGTTTCTGCCTCTCGGAAAAGGGCGGGCGCGGTGGAGCCCGGTTATGTTCGGTAGTTCGCCTGCAGAGCCGTTCCGGCTCCTCCTACATCACGACAGACTGCGGGGTTTCGATGTTATCACGCTACGTATTCATGGCGCTGGCCCTGCTCCTGCCAACCGGCCTGGGGGCCCAGTCATTTCCTGCGGCGGATGCCACGATCCAGCGCATCTGGGCGGCCGGCATGGACAGTTCCCATGCCTATTCGCTGGCGCAGGCGCTGATGGACTCCATCGGTCCCCGGCTCACGGGATCACCCGGGATCCGGTCCGGCAACGAGTGGCTGGTGGCGCGGTACCGGGAGTGGGGAATTCCCGCGCGCAACGAGCAATATGGGACGTGGCGGGGCTGGCGACGAGGTGTCACCCACGTGGACCTCGTGCAGCCGAGGTTGCGTACCCTCGAAGCGACCCTGCTGGCCTGGAGCCCGGGGACCCGGGGAAAGGTGCAGGGGCCCGTGGTGATTTTGCCCGAAGCCGCCGACTCCGGCGCCTTCCAGGCCTGGCTGCCCCAGGTGAAAGATAAGTTCGTGCTGGTCTCTTTCGCCCAGCCGACCTGCCGGCCCGACTCCAGCTACAGGCAGTACGCCACTCCGGAGAGCTTCGACCGCATGGTCCGGGAGCGCACCGCGGCGCGCGAAGCCTGGACCGCCCGGGTCGGCCGCACCGGTCACAGCACCCGCACCCTGCCGGCCCGCCTGGAGGAAGCCGGCGCCCGGGGCGTCATTACCTCGACCTGGTCCTCGGGCTGGGGCGTCAACAAGGTATTCTCCGCCAATACCACCCGGATCCCCACCCTCGACGTGAGTTGCGAGGACTATGGCCTGCTCTTCCGGCTGGCCGAGCACGGGCAGGGCCCGGTACTCGCGGTCGAGGCCGGCGCCGAGTTCCAGGGCGAGACCCCGGTGTTCAATACCATCGCGGAAATCCGCGGCCGGGACAAGCCCGGCGAGTATGTCGTGCTCTCCGCCCACTTTGATTCCTGGGACGCTGCCTCCGGCGCCACCGACAACGGCACCGGCACCGTCACCATGCTGGAAGCGATGCGGATCCTGAAACAGGTCTATCCCAATCCGCGGCGGACCATCCTGGTCGGGCACTGGAGCGGGGAAGAACAGGGGCTCAACGGTTCCCGCGCGTTCGCCGCCGATCATCCCGAGATCGTGGGCGGCGTCCAGGCCGTCTTCAACCAGGACAACGGCACCGGCCGGATCAGCAACATCAGCATGGCGGGCATGCTGGATGCCGGGGCGTTCTTCGGCCGCTGGCTGAGCCGGGTGCCACCGGAGATCAGCCGGCACATCACCCTCGGCTTTCCCGGCAGCCCGGCGGGGGGCGGCAGCGACCACGCCGCCTTCGCCTGCTACGGCGCCCCCGCGTTCGGGCTCGGCTCCAACAGCTGGGAGTACGGTACCTACACCTGGCACACCAACCGCGACACCTTCGACAAGATCGCCTTCGACGAGATCCGGAACAACGCCACGCTGGTCGCGATGCTGGCCTATCTCGCGGCCGAGGAGCCGGAGACCATCGGGCGCACCCGCCGGGTCATGGGGGCCGACCGGCAGGGGCGGCCGGCCGTGTGGCCGGAATGCCAGGCGCCGGCCCGCACCGCGGCGGAAAGCACCCGGTAGCGGTGACGTTTCCGGTCGGTCAGTCCTGCACCTGGTCCATGGTGCACTGGTGGGGCGCCTTGTCGGGCCGGAACCGGAGCAGCCGGGTGCCGTGCCGGAACCGGCCGCCGGTGAAGTGATCATACTGCACCTCCACCACCAGCTTCGGGTCCAGTGGTTCCCATTCGCCGGTGCGCTCGGTGCTCCACCGGCTGGGGCCGCCCGGGGCCCGGCCGGTGAAGCCGGGCGGCTTCCGGAGGCGTTCCAGCTCCGGGGTGAGCTTCTTTCGCTCCGCCGCGCTCAGCGCCGACGTAAAACCGACATGGTGGAGCAGGCCACCGCCATCGTAGAGCCCCAGTAACAGGGATCCGGCGGTTCCCCCGCTCGATGCATAGCGAAACCCGCCGACCACGCAGTCCGCCGTCCGCAGGCGCTTGATCTTGACCATGCCGGTCCGTTTGCCGCTCTGATAAGCCAGCCCCGCCCGCTTGGCCATCACGCCGTCCCGGTTGCCGCCCGCCTCCTTGAGCCAGCGTTTCGCCTCCGCGGCGCTCCCGCTGTGCGGGGAAAGCCGAAAGGCCTCCTGGTCCTCGAGGTGGGCCTGGAAGAATCGCTCCAGCCGTTCTCTTCGCTTCGCCAGGGATGCCTCGACCATGGATTTCGCCGCCGATTCGGCCAGGATATCAAACACGATCAGGCGCGCGGGGTGTTCCTTCGCCAGCATCTCCACCCGGCTCTTCGCCGGATGGATGCGGAGCAGGAGGTCGTCGAACGAGAATCGGCGGCCCACCGGGATGACGATCTCGCCGTCGAGAATGAAGGCCGGGGCGCTCACCGCTGCCACGGCTTTGACCACATCGGGGAAATAGCGCCCCAGCGGTTTCCCCGCCTTGCTCTGGAGGTACACCTCCGCTCCGTCTTTGAACACCAGGCAGCGGAACCCGTCCCACTTGGGTTCGTAGATCCAGTCCTCGCCCTGTGGCAGGTCGGCCACCGTGGCGGCCTCCATGAGGGGGAACGGCGGGGAGAGCGGCAGCCTCACAGCACCTTCTCCAGGTTGAAGCGGCCCCGGGCGGCCAGGAGCGGCTTCCAGAGGTCCCCCAGTGTCTTCACCCGGGCGGGGACGTTGTCCATCCGGAAGTCTTCCAGCTGGATGCCGGCTTCGATCTCCTCCCAGGTCACCGGCGTGGAGACGGTGGCCTCGGCCCGCGGACGGGCGGAATAGACCGACGCGAGCGTACGTCCCCACGCATTCTGGTTGTAATCCACCAGCACCATGTTCTTCGGCCGGTCCTTGAGGGCATAGACGGCGGTGATCAGCTTCGGGTGCCGGGCGGCCAGCGTGTGACCCAGCGCCTTGGCGAAGGTCCAGACTTCCTTCTGCGTGGGCCCCCGCACGATGGGAACGTACACGTGGATACCCCGGGAGCCGGTGGTCTTGGCGTAGTGGGGCATCGTGAGGGTGGACAGGGCCTCGTGGACGATGGTTGCGGTCTCGAGCACCTGGTCGAAGGTGGCCCTGGGGCCCGGGTCGAGGTCAAAATGCAGGTAGTCGGGCCGGTCCACATCATCGCAGGTGGCATACCACTGGTTGAGGTCGATACAACCCAGGTTGATCACCCAGAGCAGTGCCAGCAGGTCCTGGATGACCGGGAAGTCGATCACGTTGCCGCTGGAGTGGTCGATTCGGCAGGTCTCGATCCACTCGGGGCGCGGCTCCGGGGCCCGTTTCATGAAGAAAAACTTCCCATGTATGCCGTTGGGATAGCGCTTCATGACCATGGCGCGGTCCCGCAGGTGGGGCAGCAGTGCCGGGGCGATATCGGCGTAGTACTGGAGCAGGTCCCGCTTGGTGAGTCCCAGCTCCGGAAAGAAGACTTTGGAAAGATTGGTCAGCCGGACCGACCGGCTGCCCAGCTTGATCTCGACTTCCTTTTCCTTCGGCGGGATCTGGACCGCAGGGACCGCGGCGCGCCGGGGCAGCCCGCGGGACCTGGTATGCTCGCTGGGGTGCACGTCCCCCTTGGGTGATCGTGCCGGGGTCATCGGTTCCTCGCGAGCCGGGGGGGCCGGGGGCCGTGCCGTACAGCGCCCTGCACCGGGATGTAGTCCAGTTCCTGCCCCTCCCGCGCCCGCCGAAGCATCAGCCCGCCGCGGCTCATGTCGCCCCGCCCGACGAAGTCGCGGGGAAAAAGCAGCCGGTCTCCGAGCAGCTCCACCAGGACGTCCACATACTTCCCAGTCGCAACACTTCCCAGCAGGACGACGGGGCCGGGCTCGGCGGCCACCCGGGCGGCATCCCGTTCGAACGGCAGCTGGAACCGGTCGTCACTCGACGCGATGTCCACCGTGGCGAACTCCTCCAGGTCGCTCCGGGTGACGAGGTACGCGGGGTCCACCAGCCCGCGGGCGGGGGTGATGACCAGCGTGCCGGCGGGTCCGGGAGCAGTAAAGGCGGACGCGTAGGCCATCTTCCCCCGGAAGTAGAGGCCGCTGACAAAACTGAAGACCTCGCCCACGGGGGCGCCTCTCGGCTCCCTGATGCGCCGGGCGAGAGGAAAGGCGGCCCGCTCACTGAGGAGCAGCCGGGCCCGTTTGCCACCACAGAAGGCGGGGGATAGAAGAAAGCGCACCGCGCCGTCAGGCGGCCAGCGGCAGCCGGGCCCGGAGAATAGCCAGCACGGCGGCCTCCTCCTTCTCCAGCCCGCGGGCCCGGGCCCGTTTCAGTTCCCGCTCGTATCGCGCCAGGAGGGTCCCCCTGGTATAGGTCTCGAAGAGCGCCGGGTGCACGTAATATTTGCGGCACACGGCCCGGGTATTGTTGAGTTGCAGGGACACCCGGTCAATGGCCTGGAGGAACCGGCTCCTGGCCTCTTTCTCGTTCCGGGCCGGCCCCAGCGCCCGGAGGGCGCCGGCCGCGAGGATGGTCCCGCTCCAGGTCCGGAAATCCTTGGCGCTGAAATCGCCGCCGGCGATTTCCCGGATGTACTCGTTGACATCTTCCGAGCTGATGACCTGGCGGGTCCCATCGTCCTCATGATACTGGAAAAGTTCCTGGCCCGGAATAGCCTGGCAGCGGGCCACGATGCGGGCCAGCCGCCGGTCGCTCACGTCGCAGGCGTGCATCTTCCCGCTCTTGCCCCGGAACTCGAAGCGGATTCGCGAGCCGGTGATTTCGACGTGCTGATCCTTGAGGGTGGTCAACCCGAACGACTTGTTGCTGCGGGCGTACTCTTCGTTGCCGACCCGGATGCAGGTCCACTCCAGCAGCCGCACCATGGTGGCGAGCACTTTTTGGCGCGGCAGCCCGGGGAGCGACAGGTCCCGGTCAATCGCCGACCGGATCCGCGGCAGCACTTCCGCGAAGGCCAGCAGCCGGCTGAACTTGGTCTCGTCCCGGACCTCCCGCCACCGGGGGTGGTAGCGGTACTGCTTTCTGCCCCGGGCGTCCCGGCCGGTGGCCTGGATGTGGCCCCGGGGATCGGGGCAGATCCAGACGTCCGTATAGGCCGGTGGAATGGCCAGTTTGCGGATGCGCTGGAGCTGGGCCAGATCCCGCACCGGCCGCCCCTCCGGCGTGGCATAGGAGAACGTCCTGCCGCGCCTTCTGCGGCGGATCCCCGGCGCCGTATCGCTGACATAACGCAGCCCGGCCTCCGCGGCCGATGCCGCCGGCTCCGCCTGGAGGGAGGGGGGTGACTTCCTGCTGCGGGGTCGGGCTGCCATGTTCCCTCTCATCTGGATACCGGTTTGTCGGGATACCGGGGCACGAGGATAGCGCCCCCGGGGCGGCGGGACCCGTGAGGGCCGTCACCGATACCCGATACCAACACGCACCGACCTTCTCTCCCTGATCCCATGGCCGATACCCGGCGTCTCGACGCCCGACTCTCCACCCCGTCCGGTGTCGTTGTTTCGGACGGCCATCACACGCTCCCCGATGACCTGCTCCGGCAGGCGTCCCGCCGGCTGGGTATCGTGTCCCTGGTGGGCATGGCCCTGTGGATCAGCAACATCGTCGCCTTCCGGCTGGCTTTCCCCTATTTCGGCTTCACCCCTGTTTACGGGCAGACCGTCGGCGGGATCTCCCTGGAGGTCGTGGGGGGTACCGTGGTGCTGGTTTCGCTGTCGCTTTACTGGTATTCCCGGCGGCCCGCGAGCGATCCCGCCTTGCTGCTCAACATCGGGCTGGCCTACCAGGTCCTGAGTGCGGCGGGGATCGCCTACCTGAACCACTGGGTTTTCCTGGCGCCTAACGATGAGCACGGCGTCTCCTGGGTGGCGGTCATCATCCTCATCTTCCCGGCCCTGCTGCCGACCGTCCCCCGCTATACCGCGGTCGCCGCCTTTGCCTGCGCGTTCACGGACCCGCTCACCTGGCTGGCGGCGGAGGCGGCCCAGGGCACGCCGGTGGTGGGCGGTACCGTCGTGCGATCAATGCTGCTGCACCTCGCCAACTTCCTGTGTGCCGGGGTCGCCATCGTCATCTCCCGGGTCATTACCGGCCTGGGCCAGCAGGTCAGCAGGGCGCGCGAGATGGGCAGCTACGAACTGGGGGAGCAGCTGGGCGGCGGCGGAATGGGAGAGGTGTGGCGGGCCCGGCACCGGCTGCTGGCCCGGCCGGCCGCCATCAAGCTGATCCGCGCGGAGCGGCTGGGCTGTGGTGATCCGCAAACGGCGCGGGTGGTCCAGGAGCGATTCAAACGGGAGGCCCGTGCCGCCGCCTCGCTCCGGTCGCCGCATACAATTGATCTCTTCGATTTCGGGGTCGCCAGCGACGGCACCTTTTACTATGTCATGGAATTACTGGCGGGGTTCGACCTCGACCAGATGGTGAAACGGTACGGCCCGGTGGACCCGGGCCGGGTCGTGCACATCCTGCGGCAAGCCTGCGATTCCCTGGGCGAGGCCCACCAGCGCGGGCTGGTCCACCGGGACATCAAACCCGCCAACCTCTACCTCTGCCGGATGGGGCTGCAGCACGATTTCGTAAAAGTCCTCGATTTCGGACTGGTGAAATCGGAAGAACAGAGCGCCGACCAGAGCATGCTGACCGCGCCGGAAGTCACCACCGGCACGCCCGCCTTCATGGCGCCGGAAGTCGCCCTGAGCGAAGGGGTGGACGGCCGGACCGACATCTATGCCCTCGGCTGTGTCGCCTACTGGCTGCTGAGCGGGCGGCTGGTGTTCGAGGCTGATACGCCGATCCAGATGGTGGCGCACCACCTTCGCACCACTCCGGTCCCCCCCTCACAGCGCAGCGAGCTGGAGATCCCCGCCTCCCTCGACCGGGTCGTCCTCCAATGCCTGGCCAAGGCGCCGGCCGACCGCCCGGCCAATGCCAGGGACCTCGCCCGGACGCTGGCCAACCTCGACGGATTTCAGCCCTGGGACGAAGAACGGGCCGCCCGCTGGTGGGCCGCCCACGCCCCCGAGATCGAAGCCTAGGCCCGGGTCGTCCCGCCCTGAGCCTATCCCGGTCCGGGACTGGCTCGCTTTCCAACATTCGTCTCCCTGACCGTATCTATTGCCGTGAGTTCCAACCGGATGCGCCGGAGTGACCGTTCTGACTGATCGTGCCGCTGGACTCCGGCTCATCCCGGAGCAGGACGAAGTCGCGCTGGCCGCCGCCGGGGACGCCGCCGCCTTCGAGCGGCTCTACCGGCGGCATGTCAACCGGGTCCATGGGCTGGCCCGCTGGCTGCTGGGGCCCGACGAAGCGGAAGACGCCGTGCAGGATGTGTTCGTGCGGGTCTGGCAGAAGCTGTCGCAGTTCGAAGGCCGCGCCGCTTTCGGCACCTGGCTGCACCGGTTGGCCGTCAGCGTCCTGCTGCGCCGCCGGCAGAACCGCGGCATCCGGGAAAGCCGGCACCCGGTGGGCGACGATGGAATGGAGCTCCTGGCCGGGCCGCCTTCCACCCCGGACATGCGGGTGGCGATCGAAGCGGCGGTGGACCGGCTCCCTGCGGGGGCTCGAGAGGTCTTCGTGCTGCACGACATGGAAGGTTACAAGCACGAGGAAATCGGAGTGATGCTGGGCGTGACCGCCGGTACTTCCCGGGCCCAGTTGCACCGGGCCCGCCGGATGCTGCAGCAGCACCTGGGGTAACCACGACGATTGGATATTGCCATGCACCGCACGATCGAACAGCTCAGCGCCTACTCCGACGGAGACCTGGACCCGGCGGAGCGGCAGTTCACCGCGCTCCACCTGGCCGAGTGCGCCGAGTGCCGGGAATCGTATGACCGGATGCTGGCCGTGAAGAGCTGGGCCCCCCGCTACGAGGGTCTGCCTCCGTCCCGCGATCTGTGGCCGGCCATTGCCTCGGCGCTGACCCCCGAAGCGGCCCCCCGGCGGAAGCCGGGAGCCTGGCGGGGCCGCCGAGTCACGGTTCCTCTGCCCCTGCTGGCGGCCGCCGCTGTTCTGCTCGTCGTGGTCGGCGGCCTGCTGGCCCGCACCTCCCGCGCGCCCGCCCCGGCGCCGGCGGCGGGGGCACCGGGCCCGGTGCGCTACTGGAATGCAGACCGGGCCCAGGCCACCGACGCCGAATACGACGCCGCGATCACCGAACTGGAAGCGATCCTGGCCACCAGCGATACCACCCTGGAACCCGGCACCCTGGCCGTGATCCGGGAGAGCCTGGCAGACATCGACACCGCCATTGCGGAGGCCCGCCAGGCCATCGCGCGAGATTCCAGCAACACCTATCTCAACGCCAGCATCGCGCAGTACATGCGACG
The DNA here is from genome assembly GCA_963795085.1 of uncultured Gemmatimonadales bacterium. GTDB lineage: Bacteria > Gemmatimonadota > Gemmatimonadetes > Gemmatimonadales > GWC2-71-9 > DASYPP01. Next base: position 403,678 of record CAWCFX010000004.1, read on the forward strand.
CAAGCTGGGCATTCTGCGGAAAGCGGCCCAGGCCGCAACCGCCTCATCCTGACCGGGAATCGACATGCTGCTCCCACTCCTGCTTGCCACGCTGGCCTTCGCCCCCCAGCAGACCGATACCATCATCCCGGTGGCCACCGGCACCCGGCTTGAAGTCAACAACCCGGGCGGCGAAATCAAGGTCCGGGTCTGGGATCGCAACGCCGTGCAGGTCCGGGCCCGCCACTCCGCCCGCACCACCGTGTTGATCCGCAGTGGGGGGTCCGTTCTCCGGATCCGATCCGAAGCGAAACACGGCCCGGCCAACATCGTGGACTACGACCTGACAGTGCCCGCCTGGCTGCCGCTCAGCCTGGAGGGGATGTACAGCGACATGAGCATCGAGGGTACCCGGGCGGAGGTGAAAGTAGAGACGCTTAACGGGAACATCCTGGTGAAGGGCGGCACCGGCACACTCAAGCTGAACTCGGTACAGGGAGCGGTGGTGGTGGAGGGCGCCCGGGGCCGGCTCGAGCTCCACTCGGTCTCGGAGGGTATCCGGGTCATCGACGCCGAGGGCGACATCACGGCGGAGACCATCAGCGGAAGCCTGGAGTTCGTGCGGGTACGGTCCCGGTCGGTCGAAGCGGGGACGTTGAGCGGGGAGATCCTCTACGACGGGAGTTTCCTGGACGGGGGCCAGTACAGCTTCGTCAGCCATAGCGGCGACATCCTCCTCGGCGTCCCCGAATCGGCGAGCGCCACCTTCCACATCGCCACTCTGGACGGTGAAGTGAACAATCTCTTCCCGGTGCAGGGGCTGGAGCGGCCGAGCAAGCGGCGGACCACCTTCCGGGTGGGTGGCGGGAGCGCCCGGGTGGATGTCGAGAGCTTCAACGGCAGCGTCCGGGTGGGCCGGCCCGGGCAGCTGAGCCTCACCCGCGACGATGATGAGAACTAGGCTCATGATTCCCGCGCTCGCTTTGCTGACGCTGCTCGGGGTCCAGGGCGGCAGCCCAACTGCCCCCTTCGCCTGGAAGGAAATCGTTCCGGCGGGTACTACCATTGAGGTCCGCGGCATCGTGGGGAGCATCAGCGCGGTGGCCGGGGCCGGGCGCGAGGTCGAGGTCACCGGGACCCGGATTTCGGGGCATGTGGGCCCCCCCGGGGCCGTGGAGATCCGGGTGCTGCGAGAGGGAAGCCGGATCATCATCTGCGCGATTTATCCGCGGGACGACCGGTGGAATCACCCCGATGCCGGGTCGGAGGGCCGGGACGCCTGTGAGCAGGCCCAGGATGATGCTCCCCGGATCCGGGGCGGCAATGACACCCGGGTTGATTTCCAGGCCCGGTTGCCGGCGGGGGTTCACTTCGTGGGCCATACGGTGACGGAGGGTGTCGTGCTCAGCGGCCTGCGAGGGAATGCCGAAGGTTACAGCGTGGCGGGAACGGTACGGATTTCGGACGTGCGCGGCGACGTGGTGGATGCCGCATCCATCGGTGGTGACATCACGCTCGAGCGGGTAGATGCACGGGAGGTCTATGCCGGCACCCTGAGCGGCGACGTCCGCTTTACCGGCGCGATTCACCGGGGCGGCGACTACAGTTTCCTCACGCACAGTGGCCACCTGTCCGTCGTGCTTCCCCGCGCTGCGGGGGTGACCCTGGCGGTGTACAGCCCGCGCGGTGGCCTGGAATCCGCGGTTCCCCTTACCCCCGCCGCGGATACCCGGAAGCGGTTCGGGGGGCGCCGGGGCGATGGGAGCGCCCGAATGAGGCTGACTACCATGAACGGCGAGGTCACTATCCGGGACGCCGACTAGACTTGCAATTCCCAGACACCCAACGAGGACTGTATTGGATCGTGACATTGTCCCATCCATCGCGATAATAAGTTAACTCATTCATAGACAACGTCTTAAGTAATACAGCCTGCTCTGGCGCCGGTCTCGGCACGTCCATTGCCGATACACAGGGTGACGCTCTTATCCCTACCACCCGAGCAGGAGCTTGACCCGTGCTGGACCTCTTCCGTGGGGCTCGTCGGCTGGCGCCGGCCATTCTTGCCGCCGTCCTGACCGTGGGTTGCGGCGACGCCGCGCTCAAGGAAACCAATCTTGGCTCGATCACGGATATCGTCACGGCGGTGGGAACGGCCGATGGTACCGTAGGGGGCTCCCTGGTGGCGGGCGAACGGCCGGCCTCCGATGCGAGCGGCCCCACCCTGACCGTCTCCGGCGTGCCCACGGCCATCAATGGCGGCAGCATCCGGGCGACCCTCACGGCGTCGGCACCCTTTACCCGGGCGATCGTCTCGATCCAGAGCCACGAGGACTACTACCAGGTGGACCTCGCCAACCCGGTGACCTCCGTTGACCTGGTGATCACGTTGAGCCAGGACGCTCCCCAGGCGACGCTGGGGTTGATCTATGCCGCCGCGCCGGCCAGCGGACCCTTCGGCAACCTGCTCACCCAGAGCATCAACATGCTGCGGGTGGGTGCGGGCGACGTACAGGTGAGTGTGACCTGGGATGCGCCGACCGACGTGGACCTCCACGTGGTGGACCCCGCGCAGGAAGAGATCTATTTCGCCAACCTCACCTCGGCGAGCGGCGGAACCCTGGACCTCGATTCCAATGCGGCCTGCACCATCGACGGCATCAACAACGAGAATATCACCTGGCCGGTGAGCGGAGCCCCGTCCGGCACCTACGAGGTCAGCCTGGTTTACTGGTCGGCCTGCAGCCAGCCGCAGACCAACTACACCGTGACCGTGTTCGTCCGGGGCCAGGCGGCCCAGGTGTTCAGCGGCACCATGGTGACGTCCAACGCCAACACCAAGATCCCGATCACGACCTTTACCAGGTAACCGCCATGGCAGACGCCAGCCGCTGACCGCCGGGTTCCAGCAGTCTGACTGAGCGCCTGACGCCTCTGCCGCCAATAGACCGGGGGATCGTGACCGTACGATTCCCCGGTCGCTTTTCCTGTGCATGTCATTGCACGTCACCCGGTGATGCAGTACCGGCGTGGGTGGTGACGCGGCTTACCTGTGATTCCCGTTACGGTGATGCGTCCGGCGGAGATGTAGCCTCGAGTGTCGTTCGGCTTCATCTACCAGGAGGGTCTGTGTCGACAATCAGTCTGGCGTCGCTGCGTCAGTTTCCGGAGTCGCTCCGCCCCCAGTTGCATGTGGCCTACGCGGCGGCGCGCGAGTCCCTGGTCGAGACCCACTCCGCCCAGGCGGTCCGGTTTACCGAGGAGTTCGCGCGGCGGATGCCCCCCCTCGAGGCGCTCGACCTGTATTTCCGGGTGGTGCCGGTTCCCCAGTCCATGACCGAATCGGTGATCAGCCGGGCCCTGGTCAGTCTCGATTTCGACCGCCTGCCCCAGGCGCCCGCGGTAGCGCCCCTCATGGGCAGCGTGAGGCTGCTCCGGCTTGATCTCACGGTCGGGTTGATTCGCCGCCGCCGCCAGACGCTGGAAACCACCCACCAGCTGGCCCGGCTGGCCGGCGCCCGTGCCGCGGACGCAGTGCTCGACACCCACGTGCTGAACGCGGCACGGATCGCGGAGATCCTCCACCACGTCGTCTGGGTGGATGATGCCGTCAGTCACTACATCCATTGCTTCCGCCTGCCGTTGCCGACCGCCTACATGGTATTCCAGCGGACCCGGGCCATGGTGGCCGATCGGAACCTGGCGGAGCTGCTCCCCCCGGCCAGCGAGCCCAGGGTAGTCCCGGTGCCGGAGTTGGCGATTGGCGAACGGCGAGTCAGGATCGCGGGATAGAAACGTCAGGCTGGGACTTCAGGTGGGAGATCGGGCCTCACACTCCGTGGGGCCTTATGCTTTTCTCCACCCATCCCAGCGCGCCATCCACCAGCAGGGCGAGCAGTGCGGCCGGGAGGGCGCCGGACATGATCATCCGAGTGTCCGCCAGGGCCAGGCCAGCCACGATCGGGTCCCCCAGGCCGCCCGCCCCGATGAAGGCCGCCAGCGTCGCCGTTCCCACGTTGATCACCGCCGCAGTCCGGATGCCGGCCATGACCACCGGTGCCGCCAGCGGAAGCCGGATGTATCGGAGGATCTGGCCTGCCGTCATCCCCAGGGCCATGCCGGCGGCCACCGCCGCCGGCGCCGCGTCACGGAGTCCGGTGTAGGTATTCCGCAGGACCGGATAGAGGGAGTAGAGAAAAAGCGCCAGCAGTGCGGGAATCAGCCCGATGCCGAGGAAGGGCAGCATGAAGGCCAGCAGGGCGATGCTGGGAATCGTCTGCATGACGCCCACGCTGCGAATCACCGATTCGGCCCCGCCCCGGGCCCGTTCCAGCAGGAGGCCGAGGGGGACCGCGATGAGAATCGCCGCCGTGAGCGAGACTGCCACCAGGACCAGGTGGCGCAGGGTGAGGGCCAGCATGGTGCCCCGGCTTTCCCACAGATAGGCCCAGAACGATTCGGGGGAACGAACGGCCGGCGGGGCCGAGCCGGCCGTGAGACCCAGCTGGTGGAGCGCATCGCGCGCCACGATGGCGACCGGAGTGGCTTCCACCTCGATGCGCCGGTTGAGCCGGCGCATCGAGGTCGCGTCCAAACGACCGCTGAGCCGGCTCAGGATGTCCACCGCACCTGGCGCATCCCGCAGCAGCGCGGGCCCGGCGAGGTAGGCAGCCTCGTATGGCGGAAAGAACCGGCGATCGTCCCTGAGGACAACCAGGTTGTACCGGGACAGCATGCCATCGGTGGAATATCCGTCCACCAGGTCCACCGAGCCGGCGGCGAGCGCCTGGTACTTTACGGCCTGCAGGAGGGAGCGGACTTCGCGCGGATGAATGCCATAGGCCGTGCGAAGCCCGGGCAGACCATCGCTCCTGCCGATAAAGTCCGGGGTGAATCCCGCGATGAGTCCGGGCGCCGCTCCCGCAAGGTCGGAAAGCGTCTCCAGCTGGTATTCCGCGGCGGTTTCGGGCCGCACCGCGATGGCATAGGTGTTTTCGAATCCCAGCGGCGGCAGCCACTGGACCCCAAACCTCCGGATGAACTCGAACCGGACGAGTTGGTATGCCGCCTCCGGGTCCCGCATCGGCGGCCGTTTGAGAATCGCCAGCAGGCCGGTCCCGGTGTATTCCGGGTACACATCCACCTTGCCCTCCCGGAGCGCCGCGAACGCGATCTCGGTGGCTCCGAGGCCCAACCGGCGGTCCACCCGGTATCCATTGGCCTCCAGGAGCTGGGCCGCCATCTCCGCCAGCAGGTACGATTCACCAAACGGCTTGGACGCGATCACCAGCGGCCGGGACGGCTGCTGTCCCGGCAGCGGTGCGGCGACCGCCGCCAGCAGGAACGCCAGCAGCAGGCGGACGACCGCAACCCGGCTCATGGGAGCCGGACTCCGGCCCGCTGCAGCAGTTGCCGGACGTACAACGTGGCCGGCTTTTCCAGGAGCTCGCCGGCGGGCGCCAGCTGCTCGATCCGGCCCTGCCGCATCACTCCGATCCGGTCGGCCAGCCGGATCGCCTCGGCGATATCGTGGGTGACCAGCAGCATGGTGACGGAGATCCGGGTCCGGAGTTCCCGGAAGGCCTCCTGCAGGTCGCCGCGGGTGATGGCATCGAGGGCACCGAACGGCTCGTCCAGCAGGATGACCGCGGGGTCCGGCGCCAGCGCCCGCGCGATGGCCACCCGCTGCCGCTGCCCGCCGGAGAGATCGCCCGGCCAGCGGTGCCGGAACAGGGGGGCGGGGAGCCCCACCAATTCGAGCGACCGGTCCGCCCGGGGTCCTGCATCGGGGAGGTCCAGCAGCCATGGCACCAGCGCCACGTTCCGATGGACGGTCCAGTGCGGCAGCAAGCCTCCCTCCTGGGGCACGTAGCCGGTCCGGCGCCGGAGCAGCACCGGATCCAGCGAGGCGGCATCCTTTCCTTCGACCAGTATGCGGCCCCCATCGGGCACTACCATGCGGTTGAAGCAGCGAAGCAGGGTCGTCTTGCCCGACCCGCTCTCGCCCACCAGCGCGACGCACTCACCCGCCTCCACCGCCAGCGAGACCCGGTCCAGGGCGGTGACCGGGCCGAAGCGCCTGACGATGTCGATGGCCTCCAGCGCAGGGTGCATGGGCCGCGCCGCTATTCCTGGTCGAATCGGAGCGAAACGGAATTGATGCAGTAGCGCAGGCCGGTGGGGTCGGGGCCGTCGTCGAACACGTGGCCCAGGTGGCCTTCGCAGCGGGAGCAATGCACCTCGGTCCGGCGCGCGAGGAGGCTGTCGTCGGACTCGGTGGCGACGCTGTCCGGCTGGACCGGCGCCGAGAAGCTGGGCCACCCGGTTCCCGAGTCGAACTTGGTGTCGGCGGCGAAGAGTGGCTGGCCGCAGCCGGCGCAGACGTAGGTGCCCTTTTCCTTTGAGTCCCAGAACCGCCCCGAAAAGGCCCGTTCTGTCCCCTTGTGCCGGAGGACGCGGTATTCCTCCGGGCTCAGCTCCCGGGCCCAGTCAGCATCGGATTTCTTGATTTTCTCGCTCATCCTGCCCTCCCGTCTGGAAATGGGAACTGGGGCGGCCCCTCGGTGTAAACCTAAGTGCCCCTTCGGTTTTTCCCGACACGTCGGGGGAGTTCACCACCCCAAAATGTGACTTGCGGCCTTTCGGGGAACCGATTCTGGGTTTATATGCGTTAAGTACTCTGGTTTTCGCATTCCGCCCCACACCCTCGAGATCCATGACTGTGCACGCCGAGTTGCAGGTTCACCCTTCCTATTTCGCCGAGCTCCTGGCCGAGGCGCGGGCCCGGACCCTCCTGCTTGTGAGCCAGCTGAGCGAAGTGGAATTGCGAACCCAGCATGATGTCCTGATGAGTCCCATTATATGGGACCTTGGCCACATCGCCCACTTCGAAGATGTCTGGCTCTTCCAGAATGTCGAGACCGGCGGCGCGGGAAAGGAAGGCCTGAGCGGCATCTTCGATCCGTTCAGCAACCCCCGATCAATCCGGGGCGGGCTGCCGCTGCCCAGTCTCGAGGAGTGTCTCAACGTGATGGCGATGGTCCGCGCCCGCGTCCTGGAGAAACTCTTCGCCACCGATTTCGAGGGGAATATCCCCCTGCTGCGCGACGGCTACGTTTACCAGATGGTGCTGCAGCATGAGTACCAGCACAACGAGACGATTCTGCAGACCCTGCAGCTCAAGCAGGGCGAACCCTACCGGGCACCCCGGTCGGGGCTTCGCCCCGCGGGGGCGGCGATCGCCGCCGAAGCCGCCTGCGACCCCTTCGGCGCCATGGTGCGATTTCCGGGCGGGCTGGTGCCCATGGGCACCAACGACCGTAGCGCCGCCTATGACAACGAACGCCCCGAGCACCGGGTGCGGCTTCGCCCGTTCTGGATGGACCAGACCCCGGTGACCAACCAGCAGTTCCAGAAGTTTATCGAGGCGGGCGGCTACCGCCGCCGGGAGTTCTGGTCCGATGCAGGCTGGGCCTTGGTGACGGCCGAGGGGCTGGAGGCGCCCAAGTACTGGTTCCTGAAAGATGGAGAGTGGCATACCCGTCATATGGACCGGGTGGGCAGGATTTCTCCCGCCCTCCCGGTGTGCCACGTCTGCTATTACGAGGCGGAGGCGTTCGCGCGGTTCGCGGGGAAGCGGCTTCCCACGGAGAGCGAATGGGAGGCGGCCGCGTCCTGGGACCCGGAGGGGGGCCGGAAGCGCCTCTACCCCTGGGGGAACGAGGCGCCCACGGAAGGGCACGCCAACCTCGACCAGCTGAGCTTCGAGCCGGCCCCGGTGGGCGCGTATTCCGCGAACCTGTCGCCGATCGGATGCTACGGAATGATCGGCGATGTGTGGGAGTGGACGGCCACTGATTTCGGCGGGTATCCTGGCTACGAGACGTTCCCGTACCGGGAGTATTCCGAAGTCTTCTTCGGCTCCGAATACAAGGTGCTTCGGGGAGGCTCCTGGGCCACCCGCCCGGGGGCGATTCGCAACACTTTCCGTAACTGGGACTATCCGATCCGGCGGCAGATTTTCAGCGGCTTTCGCTGCGCCCGCGATGGATAAGCTCCAGCGCCCCGCGGCGGCCGCAGGGAACCCCGCCATGCTGGCCGAGGTCCGGGCCGGGCTGGCCATGCCGCAGAAAGAACTCTCTCCCAAGTATTTCTACGATGCCCGCGGCTCCGAGCTGTTCGAGGAGATCACCGCGCTCGAGGAGTACTATCCGACCCGCACCGAGCGGGCGCTGTTGCGCCACCTGATGCCCTCTATCGCGCGGGAGACCCGGGCGGCCGCCCTGGTGGAACTGGGGGCCGGGAGCGCCGAGAAGAGCCGGATCATCCTGGATGCGATGCGGGAAGCCGGAACCCTCCAGGCCTGCATCCCTATCGATGTCAGCGCTGAATTCCTGGCCCGGACCGCTCGCCGGCTGCGGCAGGAGTACCCGGGCACCCGGGTCAGCCCGGCGGTCGCCGATATCACGGCGGCGCTCAATCTGCCGGTCTTTCCCCGCCCCGCGCTGTTCGCCTTCCTGGGCAGCACCATCGGGAACTTCGAGGACGGCCCGGCGATCGCCCTGCTCAAGCGGGTCGCGGCGGCCATGCAGCCCGGCGACTGTTTCCTCCTGGGCGCGGACCTCGTCAAGGAGCGGCCGGTGCTGGAAGCCGCCTACAACGATGCCCGGGGAGTGACGGCCCGGTTCAATCTCAACATCCTGCGGGTCCTGAACCGGGAGCTGGGCAGCAACTTCGACGAGGCCGGGTTCCGCCACGAGGCCTTCTTCAACCCGGCGCAGTCGCGGATCGAGATGCACCTCATCGCCGGGGCGCGGCAGGTCGTGGAGATTCCCGGCCTGGGTGAGGTCCGCTTCCGCGCGGGCGAGACCATCCGCACCGAGATCAGCCGCAAGTTTACCCGCAGTGTGCTGGACGAGATGTTCGGCGAGGCGGGTCTCGCCATCCAACGGTGGGATACCGATCCCCGGGGCTGGTACGCTCTCCTGACGGCGACCCTCGCGCAGCCGCGGCGTCGGCGGTGGATCACCGGGCGGGGACGCCGCGTGGCGGAGCTTCGGGATGACCTCCGGATCCGAGCCTTCGGGCTGGGCCGGGGCGGTGACGGCCCGGTGCCCGGTCGCATTGGGGTCGAAGTGGAGTTGATCGCGCTCCGCGCCGGGGACCGGAAGCCGTGCCCCATCGAGGGCGCGGACCTGCACTCGCTCGGTTTTCTCCGGGCGTACGGCGGCCCGCTCGGCTGGGTCAGCGAGCGTTCGCCCAAGGGGACGCCGCAATTCCTGCTGCCGGGGCAGGGGACCCTCACGTTCGAACCGGGCGGACAACTGGAATTCAGTTCCGAGCCGGCATTGAGCGCCACCGGGGCATTGAGCACGCTGCGAGCCGTGGTGCCGCCTCTCATCGCGGCGGCAGGTGCCGCCGGCATCCAGCTGCTGGAGGCGGGGATAGATCCGGTCAACGGCATTGAGGATGCCCCCCTCCAGCTCAAGGCCAACCGCTACGCCCGCATGGCGGAGTACTTCGCCGGGATCGGGCCGGCGGGCGCCCGCATGATGCGGCAGACCGCGGCCTTCCACTTGAACCTGGATTTTGGCGGGGAAAACATGCTGCGTTGGCGGGTGCTGAACGCGGCGGCGCCCTACCTGACCGCGATCTTCGCGAACTCCCGCCGCTACGCCGGCGAACTGACGTCCGCCGCGAGCAACCGTGCGCTGGCGTGGCGGGGGCTCGACCTGGCCCGGACCGGCGTGCTGCCGGCCGGACCGGTGGCCGAGGACGAGTACCTGGATTTCGCGCTCGGCGCCCCCGCCATGTTGCTGGATCCGGTCGAGGGCCGCTACCCAGCCTTCGGAGAGTGCTGGGCGGCGGAACGGGTCACGCTGCACCAGTGGCACGAACACCTGACTACGCTGTTTCCCGAGGTCCGGCCCCGGGGCTACCTGGAAGTGCGGTGTATCGACGCGATGCCGTTCGAGTGGTACGCCGCGCCGGTCGCCCTGCTGGCGGGGCTCCTTTATGACCGCGCGACCCTGATCGCGGCCGACGACCTGCTGGGATCGCCCCGTCCCGACCTGCTCGGCCGCGCCGCGTCAGCGGGGCTGGCAGATCCCGACATCGGCCGGCTGGCGCCGGACCTGTTCGCCCTCGGGCTGGAAGGGGCCGCGGCGCTGGGTGAAACGTTCCTGGCGCGAGCGGATCTCGAGCAGGCCCGCGAGTTTGCCGGCCGGTTTACCCAGCGGGGCAGGACCCTCTGACTTCTCTACCTCCGGGGAGGAGACTAGGTTGGTGGGCGCGGAGGCCAGGCCGCCATGCGCCACTTGCGGCCGGCCAGCAGCCGTCAGCCCGGGCCCATCCTCCGTCCTGAACCGACCTTTTCCTCCTGGTGCGATGCGTAAATTTCTGCTCTGGCTCTCCGAACGTCCGGGCATTTTCAATTTCATAAAGCGGAATGGGCTGGCTCGTCGTTTCGCGTCCCGGTTCGTTGCCGGGGAGAACGTGGAAACGGCCATTGCCGCCGTGCGTGAAATCAACAAGAAGGACATCTCCGCGTCGCTGGACCTGCTGGGCGAGAGCGTTTCCAGGGAAAGCGATGCGGCGCACGCCCGGGACGAGTACCTGGGTATGCTGGAGCGGATCAGCGAGACCGGGGTCAACTCCAACGTCTCGCTCAAGCTCACCCAGATGGGCTTCGACATCTCGGAGGATGTCTGCCTCGCCAACATACGGGCGATCCTGGACCGGGCCCGGGCGCTGAACACGTTCGTCCGGATCGACATGGAAAGCTCGGCCTACACCCAGCGGACGCTGGATTTTTTTTATGACCGGCTGGGTCCCGACTATCAGCCGGTGACCGGGGTGGTGATCCAGTCCTGTCTTCGCCGCTCGGAGAAAGACATCGCGGATCTGGTCCAGCGCCAGGTCCGGGTCCGGATCTGCAAGGGGGCCTACCTCGAGCCGGCGGAGGTCGCCTTCCCCGACAAGTCCGACGTGGACCGTAATTATGTGACCCTGATGGAACGGCTGATGGAGTTCGGCAATTACCCCGGCATCGCCACCCACGATGAGACCATCATCGAGCACGCCAGGGAGTTCGCGCGGCGCAAGAACATTCCCGTCGAGCGCTATGAATTTCAGATGCTCTACGGGGTGCGCCGGGACCTCCAGGAGAAGCTCCGCAAGGCCGGCTATAACATGCGGGTATACATCCCCTTCGGGAGCCAGTGGTACCCCTATCTCATGCGCCGGCTGGCGGAGCGGCCCGCGAACATCGCCTTCATGCTGGGGAACATCATGAAGGAGTCGGTGCGGGGACGGTGAGCGAGGTCACGCTGGGCGGGTACATGGCCAAGCATGAGCGGGCGGCCGCCTTTACGGGCAGCGACGGCCAGCCCTACTCGGTGGGCATTTACCTTCCCGAGGATCCCAACGAGCGCGGCCTTTACGGGGCCGCGCTTCTGTTTGTGCGATGGTCGCCCCAGGGAGACCGGCCGGTGGGGCACGTGGAGACCGCGGTGCTCACCTGGGGCGCCACCCCGGAAGAAGCCGAGGGGCGGATCAAGAACCTGTCATTGTACGATGTCAAGGCGGCGCTTGACGAGGCGATAGCGGCGGCGCCGGGAGAGTGGTGAGGGGAGTGAGAATTGAGAGAGGGGGCGCGGCCTCCATCGGTTTTCCCCGCCGTTCGGGTGAAGGGCCGGCGTCACTCGCCCGCTTTCCTGATGGAGGCACATGCACGTGAAGCCGGCACCACTGACGCTCCGGGGCACCGTGCTCTCCCGGGACGGCTCCAACTACCGCGTGGCGACCCCCGCCGACGGGGAGGTGAAGGCCATCCTGCGCGGCAAGGTGAAGCGGGACGTGCCGCGGGTGGTGGTGGGGGACCGGGTGGAGCTGGACGGCGGCGGGGACGAGGGATACGGCATCGCCGCGGTGGAGGAGCGGCACTCCCTCCTGGAGCGGAGGATGCCGCATGGCCGGGGCGCCAAGCCGATCGCCGCCAACATCGATGAAGTCCTGGTGGTGACCGCCACCCGGGACCCGGCGCCGATCCCCCAGCTGCTCGACCGGCTGCTGGTCATTGCCGAGGTGAACAGCCTTCCCGCCGCCCTCCTGCTTAACAAGACCGATCTCGATCCCGGCGATGAATTGGAGCGGAGGTTCGCGCGGGCCGGGTACCCGGTGCTCCGGGCCAGCGTCAAGCAGCAGGACGGGCTGGAGGCGATCCGCTCCCACCTGGCTGGACGAATCACGGTGCTGACCGGCCCTTCGGGCGCCGGCAAGTCCAGCCTGGTCAACGCGCTGGAGCCGGACCGCCAGCTCCGGGTTGGCGCCATCAGCGAGCGCAGCCGCCGCGGCACGCAGACCACGGTATCGGCCCTGATGATCCCGCTCAGCGGCGGCGGGTTCCTGGTGGATACCCCGGGCTTCAGCGAAGTGGGCCTCTGGGGCGTGGTGCCGCGCGAGATGGCGAGCTGCTTTCCCGAGATGCGGGCGCTGATCGACGAGTGCAAATATCCTGACTGCAAGCACCTGATCGAGCCGGGGTGCGCGGTGCTGGCCGCGGTCAAGTCGGGCGACATCGCCCCCGACCGCTGGGAGAGCTATCGGCGGCTGCTGGCAGAGACGGAGGGCGAACCGAAGGAGTGGGAGTAGCCTGTGCAGTCACGGCGGGCTCCATCGTCGTTCCCAGTATCCCTTGACCCCCGACCCATATGCCGACCCTTTCCCGGTCTATTCTACCGGCCTTGACTTCCCTTCTGTTGGTGGCCTGCAACGATCCTTCAGCTTCCCGCCTGCCCGGTGACTTCGAGATCCTCCAGGGACCGCCGTTGCGTGCGGCCCCCGGCCTCTTCCTCTTCGACACCCTCACGGTCCGCCTGGTTGACCAGCAGGGACTGCCGATCGGGGGACACGCCGTGGCCTGGGTGGTTCGCCAGGGCGGGGGCAGCGTCGTCCCGCTCCAGGACGAGACCGACGCGGATGGGCGGGCCCGGGCCCGCTGGTCCCTGGGCTCAACCTCCGGCGTCAACCAGCTCGAAGTGAGAACCATCGATGGAGCGGTTGCCGTGACCTTCCAAATAACCGGCGAGGCATTCCGGGTGGACCAGCTGGATTCCGAGTATGGACTGGCCTGTGGCCTCCTCCAGGGGGACGCCTGGTGCTGGGGACAGGACAGCTGGGTCGAAAGCGAACGAGTGTCCGACCAGCCATCGGACATCTTTGTCCAGGACTTCAACGCCCCCGGCCTCGCGCTCGCGGGCCAGCAGTTGGTCGCGCTGGCCGTTGGCTGGCCGGGGGGGTGCGCGATTGATCTGGCAGGGCTGGTCCGGTGCTTCGCCCCAGGGAGCCCGCCCTACTCGGCCACGCCGTCGGTCCCGGTGATGCGGCAGCTTGCGGCCGAGCAAAGCGCGTTCTGCGGCGTGACTGTCGCTGATTCCACCGCGTGGTGCTGGAATTTCATGACCGGGACGGGTTCCCAGGTGCCCGGTTCGCCTGCGTTCCTGGACATTGACGTCTCGACCGGCAATTCGGGGCTGGCGACCTATGGATGCGGGCGGCGGGTGGATTCCACGGCCGTCTGCTGGGGTGACGGCCCCCGGGGGAACGGCTCGCTGGTTCCGTCGGATACCATCGCACCGGTGAGTGGCGGACGGCGTTTCGCCCAGGTGTCGGTGGGGTGGGACTTCGCCTGCGGGCGTCTCGACAATGGCGAGCTCTGGTGCTGGGGCCAGAACGATCTTGGCCAGCTGGGCAGTCCGGGACAGCCATCCGCCGTGCCGGTCCTGGTGACCACCGGCGTCACCCTCGTAGCGGCCGCGGACCGGACCGGAATTGCGATCAGAAATGGCAGCGTCGTGCGGTGGGGAGCGGACCAGTTTGGCTCGGCACTGGGTAGCCACCCCGGTTTGACGGGAATGCCCGTGACGGATTTCGCCGAAAGCGATATCTCATGTGCCCGGCTGGCGGACCGGCAGGTGTACTGCTACGACGAGCTGTGGTTCGTATCAAGCAGTTTTGACGTGGACCGATACTCGCCGGTGCAGCCGGTCGTGGTCCCGTAGATATCCGGCGGGGCCCATGAGGCCCGCTACGGCATCCGCCCCGCCTTCTGCAAGGCCTCCACCACGACGCTGCCCGGCAGTCCCGGGACCCGTACCCCGTCGGAGCCTTCCATCGTCTCCGCCCCCAGCATCGCATTCACCACCGCCTCTTCCGTCGCGTCTATCGTGGCCCGGAAGAGCGGGTCCATCCGGGAATTGGGCCAGGAGTCGAGGGTGACGACCGAGTCCTGGTTGGCCCGGGAGTTTGCCGTCGAGAAGGCCAGGAAGAGGTCGCCGCTGAAATTGCTGGCCCAACTGCCCAGCCGGCCCAGCCCCATGCCGACCCGGCGGGTGAGCCGGGCCAGCTGGTGCGGCATCAGCGGTGCATCGGTCGCGACAATAACGATGATTGAACTGCGGGCCCGGTCTTCCGCCCCGCGGCCCGGGCGGGTCCCCTGGTCGCCACACCGGGGCAGGCGATTCCACTGCCCACCCGGCAAGGTGTCGGTCGCCCGGCAGTATTCGTGCTCTGGTGGCGTCGGAATCGGGACCCCAAGGATGTGAAGATCGCCCCCGAAGTTGCACTGCACCAGCACGCCGACGGTGAACCCGCCCGCGCGGTCGGACAGCTTTCGCGACGAAGTACCGATGCCACCTTTCCAGTCGTTGCATCCCATCCCGGTCCCACCCCCGACGGCCCCCTCTACGACGGGCCCGGGCCGGGCGGCGTCGAGCGCCGCATCCACGTGTTCCGGCTTGACGTGCTGTCCGTCCGGGTCGCTCAGGTAGTCGTACGTCTCCGCCACCACCGGGTAGGTAAACCCGAACTTGCGGCCATTCCGCAACTGCCACTGGATGGACGCGTCCCGCACCGTCCCGACGCTATGGGTCCCGGTCAGCAGGATGGGGCCTTCGAGAAATCCCGATTCGGCGATCCACTGGGTCCCGGTCATGTCGCCGTTGCCGTTGAGGGCGAACGTGGCGGCGAAAACGGGATTCCAGTCTCCCCGCGGCCGGGTGAGGATGGCCGTCACCCCGGTCCGCACCGGCCCCTGGCCCACGACCAGCTTTCCGGATCCCCGGATAATCGTCGCGTGGCCCACCGCGATGCCGGCCACATCGGTGATGGCGTTGTGGGGGCCTGGTGTTCCGGGGAACGGAATGCCGAGGTCGCGGCCGCGGGGCCGCGATTGGGCGGAGAGATCGGCTGGCGCCGGGCCGCCGTGGAGCAGGAGCGCGAACAGGACCAGGGAGCTCAACGGGGCGATTCGCATGGCTCTCTCTTTGCTGGGGGCCCCCCCCGAGAAGAATATCGGCGGCGGTGGCTGGAGTAGTGGCATCAGAAAAACTGGAGACGCTCACGAATAAATGCGGGTTGGGGACGCTGCAGCGCCATCCCGTTGCTGCCGGGCGAGAACGGATGCAACTGCCGTTCCTCATCCGGGCGTGCTCCGCGCCGGCCGTGGTGACGGCGGAGCGAGACCGGTGAACGGTACTTGGAGACGGGTTGCCGTGAGCAGGGCCGCACCGGTCACCCGGCCGGGCACGCCACCCGGCTCATCGGCGCCCGGTTCAGGTCAGGAGGGCCGCCGGGTCCAGCGGTCGGCATCGCGGTGCTCGACTTTGTGCATCATCCGGTCGAACGCCTCCTGCAGGTCGATCCCCTCCCGGTTCGCCATGCAGATCAAGACGAAGAGAATGTCGGCCATCTCCATTCCCAGGTCTCCCTCCGCCTCCTCTTTTTTCTTTGTCTTCTGGCCAAAACGGTGATTGACTTCCCGCGCCAGTTCACCCACTTCCTCCGCCAGCCGGGCGACGTTGGTCAACGGGTGGAAGTAACCTTCCTCGAACTGTCCGACCCAGTGATCGACCCGGGTTTGGGCATCGCGCAGGGACATGGGGATACCAGGGGCAAGGGGGCAAGAGGGCAGGGCTGGAACTTTCCGCTAGCGGTCCGCGCGCTTCCTTGCCACCGCCGGGGCTGGACGCTTCGCCTCGCCGAACGCCTGCACATACGCACGCATGAAGTCGGCCAGGTCGGCGACCCGGCGGGCCGAGATCAGGTTGCCGTCCACCACCACCGGTTTGTCCTCCCAGGTGAGCCCGGCGTTGACGACGTCGTCCCTGATGGCCGGCACACTGGTGCCCCGCCTGCCCTTGAGAATACCGGCCGAGATGGGCACCCAGCCGGCATGGCAGATGAAGCCAAGCGGCTTCCCCGCCGTGAAGATTTCCCGGGTGATGGCGAGCAGCTTCTCCGACCGGCGCATGACGTCGGGCGCGTAGCCGCCTGGAATAATGAGCCCGTCGAAGTCCCTGCTGTTCACCCGGGCTACGTCGGTATCGACGGTTATGGGATACCCGTGCTTCCCCTGGTACGTGGATTCGCCGGTTCCGGCGACCACCGTCCTGGCTCCTTCCTCTTCCAGGCGGATCTTCGGATACCAGAGTTCCAGGTCCTCGTACAGGGGCCCGGCGAAGATCAGGATGGTCTTTCCCTTGAGTGACATGGCGGCCCGTTTCCTTAAGCAGCGGAAGGGTGTAAGCTACATGCGATTCCCCACGATCAAAGAGGGGCGCCGGAACGGCCCCGGTCCACCATCCACGTCGAGTCCCATTGCGCGCCAGGGAACGAATCCTCGAGAACCTCGAGTCCATCTACCGCGAAGGATACGACCGGGCCCGGCAAGATGGCCAGGATGCCCGGATGTCCGATCTCGAGAACGCCTATATGCGGGACCAGCTCATGCTGGAGATTCTCCTCGACATCCGGGACCTCTTCTCGGTTACGCCAGCGGCGCCCACCTCCGGCTCCAGCGCCCTGGAAAAACTCGAAGCCATCCGCCGGCTCACCCGGTTCCGCTAATGCGCTTTCGTCTCTTCGCCCTGCTGCTCGGCGCTTTCCCGGCCTGCGCCCAGGCCCCTTCGGCCGACCTCGTCGTTTTCGGCCGGGTCTGGACCGGCAACCCAGACCAGCCCTGGGCCGGCGCGGTGGCCGTCCGCGGCGATACGATCATCGCCGTCGGCGACAGCGCCGACCTCGCTGAGTACGTCGGCACCCAGACCCGACGGGTGGATAATGGCGCCGCCATGGTGGTCCCCGGCTTCATGGACGGCCATCTCCATTTCCTGAGCGGAGGCTACCAGCTCTCCAGCGTGGACCTCCGGATGAGCAGTACCCCGGCCGAGTTCATCGCGACGCTCAAGGCTTTTGCCGCGGAGCGGCGGCCCGGCGAGTGGATCCTGGGCGGCGACTGGGACCACGAACGGTGGGAAGGCGCGCCTCTTCCCAGGGCCGACTGGATCGACTCCGTCACCCCGAACAACCCTGTCTTCGTGAGCCGCCTCGACGGTCACATGGCCCTGGCCAACAGCGCCGCGCTCCGGGCCGGGGGCATCACCCGCGGCACGGCCGACATTCCCGGTGGCGTCATCGTGCGCGATCCCAACGGGTCGCCCACCGGCGTGCTCAAGGACGAGGCCATGTCCCCGGTCTACGGCGTGGTGCCGGTCACCAGCGCGGAGCAGGACGATGCGGCGCTCACCCGTGCGATGGCCTTCGCCGCCTCCAAGGGGGTGACCGCCGCCGCCATGGTAAGCTCCCCCTGGAATGAACTGGCCGCCCTGGAGCGGGCCCGCAAGGCCGGCCGGCTCACGATCCGGGCCACGGTGTTCCCCCCCCTGTCGACTTGGCGGGCCGTTGCGGACTCGATGAAAGCCCGGGGCGGCCCCGGCGATGACTGGATCCGGCTGGCCGGTGTGAAAGGATATGTGGACGGCTCCCTGGGATCGAGCACTGCGCTCTTCTACGCCGCCTACAACGACGAACCCTCGACCCGCGGCATCTTCGTCACCCCCGAGGACTCGCTCCGGGCCCAGATCGGCGGCGCCGACTCGGCCGGCCTCCAGGTCGTGGTCCACGCCATCGGCGAGCGCGCCAACGGCGTCCTGCTCGACATCTTCGACAGCGTTGCCCGGGCGCACGGACCCCGCGACCGTCGTTTCCGGATCGAGCACGCCCAGCACCTCCGGCAGCAGGACATCAGCCGGATCGCCGCGCAGGGGGTCATCGCCTCGATGCAGCCGTACCATATCATCGACGACGGCCGCTGGGCTGAGAAGCGGATCGGGCCCGACCGGATCCGGACCACTTATGCGTTCCGGTCGCTGATCGACCAGGGCGCCCATCTCGCCTTCGGGTCCGACTGGACGGTCGCACCGATCGATCCGGTGCTTGGCGTCTATTCCGCGATCACCCGGCGGACCCTCGATGGCAAACACCCGGAGGGGTGGGTGCCTGACCAGGCGATCACCCTGGACGAAACGCTCCGGTCGTACACTGCTGAAAACGCCTACGGGGTCTTCGCCGAACGGCGGCGGGGTATGCTCAAGCCGGGCTACCTGGCCGACCTGGTGCTCCTGTCGGAGGACCTGCGCCGGGTGGAACCCCCCGCGCTCGGAGAGGTAACCGTGCGGGCCACTATCGTAGGTGGCCAGGTCATCTATCAGTCGCCGGAGTGATGATGCCGCGCCTTACCCTGCTTGCCCTGTTCGCCCTGGCCGGTTGTACCCCCAGCCAGGATCCTCTCGTCATCGGACTGGCGGGCCCCTTCAACCAGCCCCGCGGCGAATCCATGCGGCTGGCCGCCGAACTGGCCGCGAACGAGATCAACGCCGCCGGAGGGATCGGCGGCCGTCGGATTGAGCTGGCCATTCGCGACGACAGCGCCAACAGCGACGCCGCCATCCGCGCGGCCCAGTCATTCTACGACGATGCCCGGGTCGTGGCCGTCGTGGGCCACCTGACCAGCGGCGCGACACTGGCCGCGGCGCCCATCTACAACGGCGGGGAGCGCCCGCTGGTCGAGATCTCCCCCTCCGCCTCGAGTCCCCTGGTGTCCGGGGCGGGGCCGTGGACATTCCGGGTCTGTCCTGCCGAGGAAACCCATGGCGCCCGGCTGGCCGACTGGGCCTGGAACAACATGGGACTGCGGCAGGTCGCGATCCTCTACGAGAACACCGACTATGGCCGCGGCGTCCGGGGCGCCTTTGCGGAGCACTTCCGCCGCCTGGGCGGCCGGGTCGCGACCCAGGACCCCTACCTGGTCGGCGCGCCCGAGGTCACGCCCTATCTGGCGCGGCTGCAAACCATGTCCGGCGTGGATGCCGTCATGCTGGCCGGCTCCCGGGCCGAGGGCGAGGCGATCACTGCCAGCATGAGCCGGATGGGCATTCGGTCGCCGGTGCTTGCCGGTGACGGCATGGTGGGACTCGAACGCGCGGAAACGGCGCCGGGGAACCTGGTCATCAGCATGATGTACCTCCCCGACCAGCCGGGAGAAAAGAACCGGGCCTTCGTGGCCGCCTACCAGGCCGCCTATGGCGACCGGCTCCCCGATCATCGGGGCGCCTCCGCCTATGACATCATGTACTTGCTCGCTGAAGGGTTCCGGAGCGGCGCCACCAGCAGGGAGGGGGTCAGGAAATTCCTTAGCGGCGTGGGTACGAGCGGGCCCCCCTTTGAAGGTGTCACCGGCACCATCGCGTTCGACGAGAACGGCGACGTGCCCGGCAAGCCGGTGGTGGTAGGGACCGCGCAAAGCGGAAGGCTGGTATCGGCCCGCTAAGCCGCCGGCCCCTAGCGGAATCGAGGTTCCCGCCGCAGACTATTCCCATCTCCGCCGGTTGTTCAACTCGGAATGGCAGATGGCATATGGCCGACGTTCAACGGCTCATGGCTGCAAGCGTGCGCGCGCTGGGAAGCCTGGCGGTTGTCGCGCTCCTCGCGTCGTTCTCTCCGCCCCCGGCCGCGGCGCAGCGGGTCCGGCTGGTGGTCCCGATGGCCGAGCTCGAATTCCAGATCGCCCAGGTGCGGGCCACACTCGACTCCCTGCCGGCCGTGCCATGATCCTCAACTGTACACGTCCGCGCGGGCGTCTCTGGCTGCTGGCCGCGCTGGCCACCGGGTGGGCCCCGCAGGTGGCGGCTCAACGTCCGCTGCCCATCGAGGAACTCCGGCGCCGTGCGGTGGCCGATTCCAACGATCCGATGGCCCACTACCAGCTCGCCATGGGGTACTGGGAAAAGAAGAAATGGGACGAAGCCGAGGCCGCCTTGCGCGAGTCCCTCGCGCTGGCACCCCAGTTTGCCGACGGGCTGCTGGCCCTCGCCGTGCTGCCCGAGATGCGCGGCGAACGGTACTGGCGCAGGTTCGCGGAGCAACGGGGCCGGGCGGCGGCCGATTCGGTCATCCAGGCCAATACCCGGCTGGTGCAGCGGGCCTTTCTCAATAACCCACTCCTCGACCTCCGGATTCTTGGCCGTTTCGAAGCCCCCACCTTCGCGATCGCGCCGGGGTTGGTGCTGCGGTTCTGGTGGATGCACGATTTTCATCGGGGGGTGAACGACCTGCGGGAATCGAAGAACGCGGAGGCGTACGAGCGATTCGAGAAGATCCTGGCCGACCGCCGGGTCAGCGCCGACCGGATGGACGTGCCCGGCTTCATCCTGTGGCATCACGGCCAGGCCGCGGTCCGCACCGGCCACCTGGACCAGGCCATCCAGGACTTTGCGATCCTTACCGGCCGGGCCTTCAGCGCGGAAGAGATGAATGCGAGCCTGTCGGTCCCCATCCAGACCAACGACTACCGGTTTACCCTGGCCACGCTCTACCTCATGGCCGGACGGCTGGACGAGGCGGCGGCGACCTTCCGTCGGGTGCTGGAGTTCGATATCGGCGTGTACCAGGCCCACATGCAGCTGGCCCGTATCTACGAGACCCGGCAGATGTGGGCACCCGCCATCGCCGCACGCCGCGACGCGATCGCCGTGAATCCGGATGACACGTCCCTCCTGATTGACCTCGGCCTGACCCTGGCCCGGGCCGGCAGGCTGGACGAAGCCATGGAGGAACTGACGCTCGCAGCCGAGGAGCGGGCCCGCGATCCCCGCGCCGCCTATACTCTCGGCCTGGTAGCCCTGCAGCGGCAGGACCGTGCGACGGCCCGCCAGGAGTTTGCCCGCTTTCTGAGCCTGGTGCCCAGCACCGAGTCCTTCCAGATCGGCGAAGCGAAAAAGCGCCTGGCCGAGCTGGAGACGTCTCCCTGAGTTTCCAAGGAGCAACCGTGAGAATCCGAGCCTCCCGCCTGCTGCTCCTGTGCGTGATTTCGGCGGTCCGGCCCCCGGTGGCCGCGGCCCAGGCGACGTCCTATGAGCAGCTCCAGACCTTCTCGGGAATTCTGAACCAGATCCGCCTCAACTACGTGGACTCGGTGGGGTATGGGGAGCTGGTGCGGGCCGCGATCGACGGCGTCCTCTCCTCCCTCGACCCGCACAGCTACTTCCTGACCCGGGAGGACGGCCTGCGGATGCTGGCCTACGAAGCGGGCCAGCTGGCGGGGACCGGCCTGTTCCTCGACGAAGTGGACGGCGAGATAACCGTGCAGGCGGTGTTGCCCCGAAGCCCCGCTGCCCGGGCCGGAGTAGCGACCGGGGACCGCCTGCTTCAGGTGAACGACACGACCGTCGCCGGCCTCTCGTCCCAGGCGCTCCGTGCCCGCATGCTGGGCGAACGAGGGACCCGGGTGCGGTTCCACCTGGCGCGGGGCCCCCGGAGCGAACCCGACACGGTACGGGTCTCTCTCAAGTACGATTTCATCGAGCCACGGTCCGTCTCCATTGCCCGGATGGCCGGTCCCACGACCGGGTATGTCCGGCTCCAGGGGTTTCATCGCGAGGCGGGGAGAGAGGTGGGCGATGCCCTGAAGAAGCTGCGCTCCTCCGGTGCCCGCGAGGCCATTCTCGACCTCCGCGGCAACCCCGGGGGCATCGTGTACGCCGCGGTGGAGATCGCCTCCATCTTTTTCCCCGAGAGCGTACTGGTGTTCCGGACTGACGGCCGCCGCCGCGCCGCCCGGCAGTCCTTCACGACCGAGAGGAACGGCAGCTTCCGGGATATTCCCCTGGTGGTCCTGATCGATGCCGGGAGCGCCAGCGCGGCCGAGGCGCTGGCAGGATCACTCCAGGATCACGATCGCGCTCTGATTATCGGACGCCGCAGTTTTGGCAAGGCGCTGATGCAGCGGCCCTTCGAGGTGCCGCCGGCGGGGGACGTCGTCTGGCTGACGGTGGGGCACATCGTGACGCCCAGCGGCCGGTTCATTCAACGGCAGTACCGGGGCCTGGTCGCGGAGCAGTACCGGGTCCTGGCCGGCGGCTCTGGAGCCGCCACCGATACGGCCAAGGTCTATCGCACCGATGCGGGACGGGAGGTGCGGGGCGGCGGAGGCATCGCTCCCGATGTCATCCTGCCCGGCCGCTCCGACCTCCCGGCCTGGTTCAGCGAGGCGGCCGAAAAGGGTCTGATCGAGGCCATCGCCGACAGCGTGGCCAACTCGCTGCCGGCAGACCGGGCGTCCCGGGACAGGTTCGCCGCCTCCGCGGCTCCGTGGGACGAGCAGGTGGTGGTTCCCTTTCTGGCCCGGTCCCGCGGGCAGCTGGGCGCCCTGGTCGAGCCCGATTCGGTGGCCCGGTCGTACATCGGCTTTATCCTGGCCAATCGGGCCGCCGAGGTGCGCTGGGGCCAGGAGGCCCAGGAAGAGCTGTTCATCCGGCATGATTCAGATATCCAGGCCGCACTGGCCTATTTTCCCCGGCTACCCCAGCTCCTCCGGCCCTGATCGCCCCCAATCCCCCAAACCCCCGGTTTGGCGTTATTTTGCGGCATGGCAACCAGAACCCAGAGCCGGTCCCAGGCCGCCGGCCAACTCGACAAGGCCGAGCTGCTCGACCTCTACCGCATCATGCTCCTGTCCCGGCGTATCGACGACAAGGAGATTCAGCTCAAGCGCCAGAACAAGATTTTCTTTCAGATCTCCGGCGCCGGCCACGAAGGGATCCTCGCCGCCGCCTCCAAGGTCTTCCGCCCCGCCTACGACTGGTTCTACACCTACTACCGCGACCGTGCGCTCTGCCTCGGCCTGGGGATGACCGCGACCGAGCAGTTGCTGTCCGCCGTGGGAGCCGCCGCCGACCCCAACTCGGGCGGCCGCCAGATGCCCTCCCACTGGGGCCACAAGGACCTCAACATCGTCAGCGCGTCCAGCCCAACCGGGACCCAGTTCCTCCAGGCGGTGGGCTGCGCGGAAGCCTGGCTCCGCTATTCGCGGAATGAGCTGATTACCGACCGGGACCAGCTGATCAACGGGGACGAGGTCGTCTTCTGCTCCACCGGCGACGGCACCACCAGCGAGGGCGAGTTCTGGGAAGCGATGAACTCGGCCAGCAACCTCAAGCTGCCGGTGGTGTTCGTGGTGGAGGACAACAAGTATGCGATCTCCGTTCCGGTCGAGGTGAATACCGCCGGTGGGTCCATTTCAAAACTGGTGGCGTCGTTCCCCCACCTTCACCTGGAAGAAGTGGACGGGTGCGACGTGATCGCCTCGTACCATGCGCTATCCCGCGCGGTGGACCACGCCCGGCAGCGGAAGGGGCCCGCCCTGGTGCATGCCCACGTGATCCGGCCGTACAGCCACTCGCTGTCGGATGACGAGGTGCAGTACCGGACGCCGGCCGAGCGGGAGGAAGATGCGAAGAAAGATCCCATCACCCGCTTCCCGAAGCAGCTGGTGGAGCAGGGCATTGCGTCCGAGTCCGAGATCGAGGCCATCAAGGCCCAGGTAGAGGAAGAGGTCGCGGCGGCCACCGAAACCGCCCTCGCCTCACCCCAGCCGGCCACCGACACCATCTACCAGTACGTCTATTCCCCGGACGTGGACCCCACCTCGGAGCAGTTCGACACCGAGGACGATCCAAAGTTCTCGGGTGAGCCGACCACCATGGTGGACCTGCTCAACGCCTGCCTGAAAGACGAGATGGCGCGGGATCCCCGCATCGTCCTGTTCGGGCAGGATGTCGCCGATGCCAGCCGGGAAGCCTCGCTGCCCGACGTCAAAGGCAAAGGGGGCGTATTCAAGGTGACCTGGGGGCTGCAGCGGGCGTTCGGCGGGAACCGGGTCTATAACTCGCCCCTGGCCGAGGCCAATATCGTGGGGCGGGCGATCGGCCTGGCCACCCGCGGCCTCAAGCCGGTGGTCGAGATCCAGTTCTTTGATTACATCTGGCCGGCGTACATGCAGTTGCGGAACGAGCTGGCCGTGTTGCGCTGGCGGTCCAACAACGCCTTTGCCGCCCCCGTCGTGGTGCGGGTGACCTATGGCGGGTACCTCAAGGGCGGCTCGGTCTATCACTCGCAAACCGGTGCGGCGGTGTTCACCTGTATCCCCGGAATCCGGGTGGTATGTCCCGCCACCGCCCTCGATGCCAATGGTCTCCTGCGCACCGCTATCCGGTGCGAGGATCCGGTCCTGTTCCTCGAGCACAAGCACCTGTACCGCCAGACCTACAACAAGGCGCCCAATCCCGGGCCCAACTTCATGATCCCGCTGGGCAAGGCCAAGGTGGTGCGGGAAGGCAGCGACCTGACGGTGGTGACCTACGGCGCCGTGGTACAGCGTGCCCTGGTCGCGGCCAAGGAGCTGGAGGAGCAGAAGGGAATCCGGGTCGAAGTGGTCGACCTCCGGTCGCTTTCCCCGGTGGACTGGGACACCATCTACGCTTCGGTTAGGAAAACCAACAAGGTGATCGTTGCCTACGAGGATTCGCTCAGTTGGGGTTACGGCTCGGAGATCTCGGCCCGGATCGCCGACGAGATGTTCGCCTTCCTCGACGCACCGGTCCGCCGGGTGGCGTCCACCGACACGTTCGTGGCCTACGCCCCGGAGCTGGAAGACGCGATCCTGCCCCAAGTGGCGAACCTGCGGTTGGCCATGGAAGAAGTCGTGCGGTTTTGAGGATTACCAACGGCCATTAGTCGTCGAGCCAATAGACGCTGACCATAGCGACTCAGGGCTAGTGGCAATAAGGGAGCCCCTGAATCGAACGATTCATCCAGGGCTCCCCGGCCGGTTTCCGGCGTTGTTGGCGGCGGTCGTGCCGCGCTGATAGAGCGATGTAATCACCCGCTCAGGTGGTGTCCTGCCTTGGAAACGTTTCTCGTAAGCGTCATATCGGAGGCCCGTCGCAAACCCCGGCGAGCGTCCACGCCCTCCTTTCACGACGCAGTGTACTTGCATAGTTGCACTCGGTACCGCCCGCGTCAAGTACAACTTTCCGAGCAGTCAAAGGGTGAGCGGTCAGTCACAACTTCTCGCCGCTCACCTCGAACCTGTTCAGGCTCCCACCCGCGCTTCCGATGTGAGTGGAGCCATATCTCCAGAACTTCCAGCACCGTTGGCGGGAAAGCCGCCTCGGGCGTGCAGGGTGCAGAGTGCAGAGTGCAGGGTGCAGAGTGCAGGGTGCAGGGTGCAGGGTGCAGAGTGCAGGGTGCTCCTATGGTGCCGGCGGCCGGACCGGAATCGTGATCACTCCGGTGCCCCCTGAAATCACGAACGCGGTGGCCACGCTGTCCCGCATGGTGACCTCGTAGCGCCTTGAGTGGGAGCGTGCCGGCAGGGTAAGGCGGTCTCCGACGTACCGGCTTCCGTATGTGCTATCCTCGACGACATCAAGGCCGGCACCCCGCTGCCCGACTCTCCATCGCACCGATTCAGGTTCGTTCCCCAGAAACGCTTCCACCGTCACCAGCCTGGATTCACCGTTGTCCAGGATGACGATCGACGGGTCACTCCGCACCTCGGCGGTCGGAGGGCCCAGATCCACCTCCCTGACGCATGCCGCGGCCAGCAGAATACCTACGCTGGCCAGGTACCTCAAATGCTGCACGTTTACCTCCCTTCGGGACCCTTGTAAGACGACGGACCGCCGAGTGAGAGACACACCGGGCACGAGGGCATGACGGAAAGGGTGCAGAGGCCTTGGCTACGGCTTCAGCACCGTCCACTCCACTTCGTTCAGCAGGTTCCCCACCGCTTCCGCGGAGTCGCTGGTGTAGGCGAAGCATCCCGGTCCCCCGCTTGGACTTACCCCGTTCAGCCGTCCCACCGTTTCCCGCACCCAATCGTCGTAGCTGCCCCGCATGCAGAAACGGACCAGGTAGGGTGGTTTGATCTCCAGCGGGACAATCTCGCCGCTCCGCACCCGGCGTACCGCCCGGGCGGCGGCGTTCCGGAGCATCCGGTGGACCGTGGCGGGGGGCAGGGTGATGGCCGCCGAGCGGGAGACGGCGGTCTTGACGGTGACCAGCTCGATGTTGCCGAGCATCTCGCCGGTTTCCGAGGTCAGGGCGTCGTCCCCGGCGGCCAGGGCCAAGGGGACTCCCATCTCTCCGCCGATGAAGGCGGCGATGCCTGCCTCGTTCAAAACCTTGCCATTCACCGTGAAGGAATCGAAGGCAAAGTTGTGCGCGATGATGCCCGGGCTGCCGGCGTTGGCGTGGGCCCCGACGATCATCATGGCATCCACCATCGGGTTGAGCCCGGTGGACATCACGATCGGCTTGGGGTACCCGCGGATCAGGATCGCCGCCGGGTCCAGCTGCTCCACCAGGACGTTCCTGAACAGGGTACCGCCGTGCCCCTCGTTGACGATGAACTGGGTTGCGCCGGCCAGCCGCGCCCCGGCGATGAGGGCATTCACCTCGTCGGTCAGTTCCTGCCGGAACCGCTCGTGCTGGGGGGAGCCGCCCCGGGCCACCGGGCGCATCTCGGTGGCGTTCCGCACTGCGCTGGCCAGCCCTTCCATGTCGGCGATGATATACACGGTGAACCCGGTCGCCTGCATGTCCTCTTCCAGCTTGCGCCGGGCTTCCTGGTATTCGGTGACGCCGTAATACGCCGCCGGCGGGGTGGTATCCCGGGGCGGCGCCTGCTGGGCCTGCTGGGCCGGGTTCTGGAGAACCAGCGCCGCGGTGGCCGTGGCGAGAAGGGTGAGGATCATCGGAGCACCACTTCTTCGATGGCGTCCAGCAGGTAACCCATTTCCCTCGCGCTGTCGGTCACCAGCCGGAAGCTGCGCTCACCGGTCTTTTCCAACCTGAACTCGGACAGCCGGCTCACCCCGGTCACGATGCTGTCGGGGAAACTGCGGCGCAGCATGAAGTCCACGGTGTACGGCCGTTCCATGGTGAAGGGCTTGAAGTCGCCGCGCCGCTCCCGCCGCACCGCCTCGGCGGCGGCGGTCTGCAGCATCCGCCGCACCCGCTCCGGGCTGTACGTGATGGCGGCGCTCCTCCCGACCGCCTTTTTCACCACCACACCAATGACCCCGTTGCCGAGCATGGCCTGGGTCTCCTCCACCAGGACGTCGTCCCCGCTGACCAGCGAGACCGACACTCCCATCTCGCCGGCGATCAGCGCGTTGATCCCCACCTCGTTCAGCTTCCGGCCGTTCACGGTGAACTCGTCGAAGGCAAAGTTGTGGGCCATGACCCCGGGGCTGCCCGCGTTGGCGTGGGCCCCGGTGAACATCATGGTGCCGAACGAGCTGTCGATCCCGGTTATCATCACCAGGGGCTTGGGAAAGCCCCGCACCAGAATGGCGGTGCTGTCCAGCTCCCAGGGCAGCACGTTGGCGAACATGTTGCCGCCATGGCCCTCGTTGACCACGAAACTGCGGGCCCCCGCGAGGCGGGCCCCCCGGATGGTGGCGTTGACCTCCTGGGTCAGCAGCATCCGGAAGCGGTCCCAGTAGTCGGGGCTGGTGAGGTTCTTGTACCGCTCTCCCTCGTTGCCCGCGATGACCTCGTGGATATCTACCGCGCTGCCCATGCCTTCCATGTCCGGGACGATGAAGACCCGGAAGCCGGCTTCTGATGGCACCGTCTTGGCGCGAAAGTGCTCGGCTCGCGCCTGGGCCGGTGTCTGCGCGAGCGCGGCCGGGGCGGCGGTGGCAGCCACCAGGCCAAGGCCGACAATCTTCCAGAGCATGTGTCCTCCATCCAGAGTCAAGGGAGCCTTCCGGGATAGCGCGGTCAAATGACGAGCAGTCTGATTTCGGTCATTTCTTCGATGGCGTAACGGATGCCCTCCCGGCCGGTTCCCGATTGCTTGACCCCGCCGTACGGCGCGTGGTCCACCCGGAATCCGGGCACGTCATTGATGACCAGCCCGCCGACCTCGACCTGCTCGAAGGCGCGCTTGATGGTGCGGATATCATGGGTGAAGAGCCCCGCCTGGAGCCCATAGGGGCCCCGGTTGACCTCGGCGACGGCTTCGTCGATCGCGGCGTAACGGCGGACGGTGGTGACCGGCGCGAAGATCTCCTCCGCGTTCACCCGCATCTCCGTCCGGGTGTCGAGCAGGACGGCCGGGGCGACGACAGTTCCCCGGCGGCTTCCACCGACGGCGACCGAGGCGCCAGCCGTCACCGCCTCCGCGATCCACTCGTCGACCCGGGTGGCGTTGGCCAGGTCGATCACCGGGCCCACGTCGGTTGCCGCGTCCAGCGGATCGCCGGTCCGGAGCGCCCGCACCGCCCGGGTGAAGCGATCCACAAACTCATGGTACACCCGCTCGTGGACCAGGATGCGCTGGGTGGAGATGCAGGATTGCCCGGCATAGATGTACCCGCCGGCGACACAGCGGGCCACCGCATGGTCCAGGTCGGCGTCCGGCTCGACGATGACGGCCGCGTTGCCCCCCAGTTCCAGCGCCACCCGCTTCATGGGCGCCCGTTGCCTGATCATCCAGCCGACCCGGGCCGACCCGGTGAAGCTGATCATGCGGATTCGGGGGTCATCGAGCAGGGGTGCGGCGTCCTCGTTGCTGCAGGGCAGGATGGAGATGGCGCCCTCGGGATAGCCGCTCCGGGCCACCATACCGGCCAGCCGCATCGTCGAGAGCGGGTCCTGCGGCGGCGGCTTCAGCACCATGGTGGCGCCGCAGGCCATGGCCGGCGCCAGTTTGTGAGCCGCCAGGAGCAGGGGAAAGTTGAAGGGCGTGATTGCCGCGATGGGCGAAAGCGGAAACCGCCGGGTCAGTCCCCAGCGGCCCTCGCCATGCGGCAGCAGGTCCATGGGAATCACCTCGCCGCCGATCCGCTTGGACTCTTCCATCCCCTGCTCGAAGACAAAGATGGTCCGGTCCAGCTCCGCCCGTGCCAGCGCCAGCGGTTTTCCCGCCTCGGCCGCCAGCAGCCGGGCCAGGTCCTCCTTCTCTTCGACCAGCGCGGCCCGGACCCGCCCCAGTGCCGCCGCCCGGGCATGGGACGGGACCGCCTGGGCCACCGGCGCCGCGGCAACGGCGGCGTCAATCGCGGCCACCACGGCTTCCCGGCCGGCGAGCGCGACTCGGCCGACCACCGAACCGTCGTAGGGACTCCGGATTTCACTGTTCATTGACTGGCTGCCTCGATGATGCTCTCCCGGTCGCCCCGTTCCCACCGGCGGAAGATATCCTCGTCGGGCAGGGATGCGATGCGGCCCAGGATCAAGAGGGCAGGGAGGGCGTGCCCCGGGGTCTTCCACCGGGCCATCTCGACCAGGGAAGGCAGAGCCGCCGCCCGGAGCTCGTGGAGGAGGCCGGAGTCGCGTGCCTCGGTGACCTGCATCAGTGCCATGCTGGACTTGTTGCGGTCGGTCCAGACCGGGGAACTGAGCAGGGCCACCAGCGGCTCCGTCGGGACGGGGATTCGGCCTTCCGGGTGTCTTCCCCGGAATCCCGCGACCAGGGCCAGCGCCCGGATCGCGTTGTTGCGCACGGCGGGAGCCGGGTCCCGGGCGGCGTACGCCAGGTCGGCGACGATGCTCGCCTTGTCCGGATAGTACGCCAGGACCTGCGCCGCGATCGCCCGATCACGGGCCTCGGAGGACTCGCGAAGCACCGCGCGCAGGGCGTCGGAGTGCCGGGCAGCAAGGACGATAAAGTCCTCCTGCTCCGTGCGCGCCGCCGGAAACCGCATCAGGGAGTGGCCCTCCGCATCGTCCTCGGCGAACTCGCCCGCCTGCATCGCCGCGGCGAGAGCAGCCTCGAAGCGGCGGTGGGCCTCCAACACGGCGTCCGGCAGCGCCGCGCTGCCCCCGGGCTCGGAACGAAAGGAGAGACTGGCTGCCCCGGCCTCGATGATGCCGATGTAGACGATACTCCGGCCTTCCTCGCAGCAGACGACATCCAGTGTGGCGCGGGTAACCCCGGGGATGGCCTCCAGCCGAACGAGGGCGTTCCGAAGCCCCGGCGTCACCGAGTCGCCGGCCTGGATGCCCACGGCGGCATCCACGGCGGCAGGGGAAATGGTGCGAATTCCGAAGTAATCCACGGCGCCGACCGTCGGCATCTGGGCCGCCAGTGGGGCGGGCTGGAGCAGCGAGACAGCGGCTCCGATTCCGCAAAGGATGCCACGGGTCCTGCAGGCGACCCGGGCGACATTCTCAGCCAGCGCCTTCAGGCCAGCATTCAAGAGCAGCCCTCGACATAACCCACCTCCGGCATCCGGCCGGCCCGGTACCGGGTGACTCGGCTGCCATCCGTTTCGAAAATGATGCGGAGTCCGGAATCGGGCGGGGTGCTCTCCCCGACCACCAGGTAGTGGCCATCGGTGTACTTGTGCGGCTGGACCGTCAGGCCGGGATAGAGTTCGAGGATGCGCTGCTCCGGATCGCCGATGCGGGCGCCCTCGCGGGTCCCGATAGTGCTGTCCTCGATGTTGACTCTGGCGATCCGGTCATGGGCGGTGAGAAAGCTGACCGGGCTGCCGGCGGAGTCGCCCGCGAAATAGACGTAGCCGCACTCCTCGGAACTGCCGGTAAGCGGGGCGCCGAATGCCTTGCCGCCCGCCGCGGCTGCCTCGGCCAGGGTCATCCCGGCGTGAATGGGTCCATAGCCCTCCGGGGTCACGGACCACGCGACGGGAGCGGCCGGGGGGGCCTCGCCGGAGGGCGGGCGGGGCGCTTCCTTCGACTGGCAGGCGGAGAGGATCGTCAGTACGGCGAGAGCCAGCATCCTGGCGGGGTTCATGTGCAGCCTTGAATTCACGAGGTCCGGACCCAACCGGGGTGGCTCGGTCCCGCTGAACTATATGCGTTCGCGGGCCCGGGGATCAACCAGCGCTCCCCTCACATCATGGTAAAGAGATTCCAGGCGCCGAGGGCGGAAGCCATGACCAGGAGAATGGTCGCGCTCAATGCCCAGGGACCGGGGGGGAACCGGCGGCGGGCCAGCCGTGCCAGCAGGATGGCCACGACGCACCCGGCCAGGGAGAGGAGCGCGATCAGCTGGGCCGACCGCCACGAATACGGAAACCCTGCGAAGAACAACCGCTGCAGTTCCACTGGGGGAAGCGCCTTGTCGAACACCATGATCCAGTGTGCAAAGGCGTACACTGGAAAGGCAAAGGCGGCGACCGCGGCCAGCAGCATGATGCGGGACGCGCGGTCGCGTACCTCCATGGGTCCTACTGTCCCCGGGTGCCGCGGGCCCGAAGCTGGACCACCGAATCGGCAGCCGTCGTCGCGTAGTGCGCTACGACGTTACTGATCATCCGGTCGCCGCGAAGCCGGGACACCAGGGAGACGCTGACCGGTACGCCGGGGCGCAGCGCGCTCGTGTAGGGCCCCGCTTCGGCGACGATGCTGTCTCCCGCCACGTGGAGAATGCGCATCGGGACCGGATCGGTCCGGTCGGGGAAGATGATCGACCAGCCGGTGGTATCCGCCGTAGCGATCAGCTGATAGGTCAGCAGCGTGGTGTCCTGACCGGCCGGGCCCAGCTGCATGGTCCAGGTGCCCGCCACGTCGGTCAGAGTAATGGGGGCGGGGGCAGCGGGTGCCATACTGGTCGAGTCCGCGGCCGGCTTGGCCTCCTCCTTGGAACAGGCGGCCACCAGGGCCACCACCATCAGCAACTGGATCGAACGTCTCATCGGGAACTCCTCGGGGTTGGGGGGACTGGGAGGGATGATACCGGTCCCGCGGGTTTCCGCAAGTCAGGGGCGCAGCGAGTCGGAGACCGGTGGCTGCGGCACATACCCGGCCTCGAAACGGAACCTGAACGAGGACTGGTCCTCCAGCCGCCTCGGCACGATGGTAACCAGCCGGATAGTCTTCCCTGGCGGCACCACGGGGCCCGGCCGGTGAACCTTGCAGGTCCGGCTCGAGATGTTGGCGCATTCGAAGACTTCGTACGACAAGACCTGGATCTCCCGTGTCGAGTTGTTCCGGAGCATAACGCTCTGCTCACTCACCCCGTGGGTGGTCTCCACCCAGTACGTCAGGGCGGCTATCGCGGCCGCCCTGGCCTGGACCGCGCTGTCCGGCCGGGTATAGACCTGGGCCAACCCGGGCGATATGCAGAGTACAGGGGTGATACTGAGCGCGACGAGCGCGGTGCGCATGACGTCAGGCCTCCCGCGTCCTGGCTTGCCGGTGATACAGGTAGGCAATGCCGAGCGACACGACGCCGAGAATGAGCACGGAGCCGACCCGGTACAGCGCGTCCAGCGTGGAGAGATCGAACACCACCACCTTCAGGACCGCCATGCCCGCCACCGCCAGGCCGGCGATCCGCACCGTTTTTCTATTCCGTCCGAATCCGAACAGCACCAGCCCCGCCGCGAACGCAATCCACCACGCGCTCACCCCCAGGCCGCTGGCCAGTGCGGCGGTGGGCTGGGGCAGCGTACTCTGCTGAAAGTATCGGTGCAGTTCCCCGGTAACGCCGAAGAGAAGCGCCAGTCCGGACGCCGCCCAGCAGAAAGCCGAGACGCCGGTGACCACGTCCGGTCCGGGTTCCGGTTCCCGGCGCCAGAGGCCGGCGCCGTATGCCGCCAGGGCTACCGTGGTGGCCCACAGGGCCAGGGCCCAGTCATCCCGGAACGCGGGCGAGGCGCCCGTGCGGGCCGGCAGATCCAGGTGGAGCAGGTGAACGACGGCGGTCACCAGGGCGAGCAGCCCGTACCAGCGTCCATCGGTCCGGCGCAAGGGATGATCGAGGGCGGCCCAGAGGACCGCCGCCGCCAGCGCCGCCCAGGTTGCCGCGAGCCCCTC
Organism: uncultured Gemmatimonadales bacterium; assembly: GCA_963795085.1. Classification (GTDB taxonomy): domain Bacteria; phylum Gemmatimonadota; class Gemmatimonadetes; order Gemmatimonadales; family GWC2-71-9; genus DASYPP01. The sequence goes on from CAWCFX010000004.1 coordinate 436,630, forward strand.
CCACTGAAGGAGGATTCCGGCCAGGACCGCGGTGGTGCCGACCAGTGCGAACCGAACCCGGACCGCCTGGTAGCCCGCGAGCAGGTAGGGGATGGCCACCATCATCGCCACCAGTCCCCCGTTCCGGTCGAACGCCGCGGGCGCCACCTGGTAGGTTGCCCAGGCGAGGAGAACCGGCGTCAGGTAGAAATAGAAAGTCTCTCCCGATGACTGATCGCCCGGCGTAGTACTCTCCGCGGAAGGCCAGATCCGAACGGAATGGAACCCTCGCCACCACACCGGCGCCGCCAGGACGATGGCGCCCGCCAGCGTCAACCCGGGGTTCTCCATGCTCTGGTTGGCGAGAGCCAGCAGGCTCCACCCGCCCGAGAAGGCCAGGATCCGGGTTTCCCACCACCCTTCCCGGAGCCCGACATAGAGACCGGCGCTCCCGCCGAACAAGGCATAGGCGAGCATCAGGTGGGGATCGGCGGACTCGGCGGCGCGGGGCAGGACCTGGCCGAAATAGCTGGCGGCCACCACCACCATGGTCATCCGCCACTGGCGGCGGGCGGAAACCCAGCCCATGGCGATTCCCATGAACCCGAGGTAGAGCAGCAGGGTATTGACGTCGGCCGCCGATTGGCCGAGAAGAGCGGGGGCGAAAAACGCACCGAGTGCCGCCGTGGCGCCCAGGGCCTCGACATTGATCAGGTAAGCGATGGCGGCCAGGGAGAGGGACACCAGCGCGAGGCCCACGATCGCGGTGGCGGGCGGCAGGAACCCGTAGAGCCGGGCGGCGGCCCATACGGCCAGGTAAATGATTGCGGCGCCGCAGCCGATCAGCGCGGCGCCATAGGTGAAGAGTCCCTTCCGGTGGAGCCGGTGGCCGAGCGCGCCGACCCCGAGACCGGCCAGAGCGCCACCGGCGCAGCGGGTCGCCGGAGAGATCCAGTCGCGATCGAAGGAAAGTTTGAGCAGGTAGCCCGCGGCGAGAATCACGAAGACGACCCCGACCGCGAGCAGCCCCCGCTGGCCGAACCACTGCTCACCGTCAACCGGTGGGCGAGCGGCGGGAGTGGGCACCTGAGCGGCTAGCGCTCGGTAATCAGCCTGTCCCGGGGCCGCCGGGGGCGGAGTTGCCGCCGTCGGGGTCCCCGGTCCCCCTGATCTCCCTGTCCCCTGCGAAGGCTTGCTTCGCAGGGGACCCTGGGCCACCAGTTGGCGCACCAGGCCTTCCAGGACGCTGAGACGCTGTTCCAGCTTCTCCAGCCGTTCGTCGCTGGTCATGGGCTGCCCGGGTTAACCCCGCCGGTGAGCAGGGGTCGAAGATGAGGGCGTGCAGGGGAGTCGGTCCAATATCGTGGAAATGCATCCCCGGGGAAAGCGCCAGAGGCCGCGCCGTCCGGTTCGCACGACCGGCTTGACACCATGTCCGGCGGTTCCTATGGTTGACGTCGGGCTGAAGACATTTCACGGAGACCTGAATCATGCTGCTGCCGGTGCACCGCTCGCTTCGTTCGACTTTGCCGGGAGAGAACCTGAGTGCCCAGGCCGGCAATTGCCTGAACGAGGAGCCCTGAACCGTCAGTCCGCTGGTGGCATTCGCGATCCCTGCGCCCCGTCGGAGTTGACTCCGGCGGGGTTTTCTGTTGTACGGTTGACCTGCTCGAGACTGGGGGAGGGGTGAGCACCGGCGACCGGCGATAGGCGGTCAGCGATCGGCGTTCTACCACGAGGCATCTCTACACGAGGCATCTCCATATGAAGCAGTACCTGCTGGCGAGCGATTTTGACCAAACGTTGAGTTTCAACGACTCGGGGATCGTACTAAGCGAGCTGCTGGGAATTACGGGATTCGAAGAAAAGACCCGGGGCCTCGCCGAGGTCCACCTGGTTCAGCAGGGCGCCGAACTGGCATACCTGCTCCTGCACGACCCTGAGTATCGCCGGGTACGGCGGGAGGACCTGCTGGCGGTTGGCAAGCGGATCCGGCTCAAGCTGAACCTGCGCCTGCTGTCCCGCCTGCTGGAACGGGTGGACGGATACCGGTTCGCATTCTACGTCATCTCGGCCGCGCCCGAAGAGGTCATTCAGTCCGCACTGGAGGGGATTATTCCTCCCGACCGGATTCACGGGACCCGCTTTCGATACAGCCCCGCCACCGGGGAGATCGAATCGATTGCCAGGGTCGCTGCGGGGTACGGGAAGGTGGCGGTGGTGGACGAATTGCGAACGCAGCTGGGCGTGGGCCCCGACCGCCTGATCTACGTGGGAGACGGCAGTTCCGACGTGCACGTCATGCTCCACGTCAACCGTCTGGGAGGGCTCACCGTGGCGGTGTCCGAGAACGACTACCTCGCGCCCATCGCCCGCCGGACTATCCTGAGCGACGATGCGCTGAGCGTGATGGTCCCCATCCTGGAGGAGGTCGTCGGCCTCGATGCGCGGGGCATTCGCGACCTGTACGAATCCCACGGCTTCGTGTTGCAGGAATGGAACAAAGTACGGCGGGATTCGCTCACCATCCGGGAGACCGGGGCGCTGCCCCGGATGATTGCGGGATGACCGACGCGGTCGGCTGGGCGGCCAGCGCCGCGTTCCTCTCGTCCTACTTCTTCCGCAGCCCGGCGGCGCTGCGCCGGGTGCAGGCCGGGGCCGCGCTGCTCTGGGCGACCTACGGCATCCTGCTCGGCGCCAAGCCGATCATCGTGACCAACCTGCTGGTGGCCGGGGTGGCGCTGTGGTCGTCGTTCCGGAAGGGCGGTGGGGAAGAAGGGCCGGCGGGCGAGGCCGCCTGAGACCAGTACCGCGCGGTTTGCCGCTCACATCAGCGCATCGCGCACCTCGGCCGCACTGGCGATCGCGATATCCACGTCCTTGGAGAGGGCCCGGGCCTGCTGGGTCGCGTGGGTGAGGTCGCCGAGGGCGCTGCCGGAATCCGAGGAGCGGAGCCGAAGCAGGTCGAACCGGACGTTCTGCATCGCCAGGAGGCAGCTGTCCATGTGCTTCGCCACCTGGCTCCGGCGGTCCTGCAGCTCCACGATCTTGCGCTTCTTGCTTTCCAGGAGCGACAGGCGCCGGGTTTTCTCCTCGTCTTCCGGTTCCCGCTCGATCGCGGAGATCCGCTCGTCAATGCCCACCAGCTCCCGGGTATCCAGGTTGGTGTCCATGGCGTGAAGGGTGCGGGCCAGGTCGGCGGCGCGGTTGTAGAGTCCGTCCACCGTGTGGATCACGTCGTCCGGCAGCATCGCCCGCTCGGCCGGCGAGAGCCGCTCGACCAGCTTGAGGATCGCCGCGCGGTCGGTGTAGGCCTGCTGGATCGCGGGGTACTGCATGCCGAACTCGCCGGCCCGGGGCGCCGACAGCGTGCGCTGCTGCGCCTTGCTCCCCCGCCCCAGCGCCCGGTCCATGGAGTCGTGGGCTACCGGGCGGTTGAACACATCCCGCCAGCTGTACCCTAGCTGCCAGAGCTTGGCGTAGTCCTTGAGGAGCCCGATTCCCATGCCGCCGGCCACGAAGAGGAACCAGGGCGCATCGAGGCCGGTGGCGATATTGATCATGAAGCAGCCGCCGGAGGTCGCGGCCCAGGTGGCGAACCGGTGGCGTACCTTCTGGACAATCTCCGGCTCCCCGGTGTCGGGGATCTGGTTTTCTTCTTCGTCCTTTTTCTTGCGGGGCTGCCGGCCGCGGTCGCGCCGAGCCGGGTAGCCGGGCCGGCCCCATTCTTCGTCCATCCGGTCGCGGGCCCGCTCCAGCGGGGCGTGCGACCGGGCTGGGGGGCGGGGGGAGGTCGGCCGGCGGGCGCCGGTGCCGGGCCGCTCGCTGCCGGTGGACCGGCGCGGCGGTAGGGCCGTGCCGGGGCGCCGGGTCTGGCTGGTGGGCCGGTAGCCGGTGACGGTACGGTTCTCCAGCGAACGCCGCAGGGCATCCGCCGTGGGCCAGCGATTCTCCGGGTCTTTCTCGAGGCAGCGGGCGATGGCCAGGGCGAGGTCTTCCGGAATGTCGTCCCGCTTGGCCGAGACCATCGGCGCCGGCTCGGTGATCTGCTTCATCAGGATGCCGGCCACCGTGGGGGCCGTGAAGGGCAGCTCGCCGGTCGCCATCTGGTAGGCGACCACCCCGAGGCTGTAGATATCGGAGCGCCCGTCGATCTCTTTCTCTCCGGCGGCCTGTTCCGGGCTCATGAACGAGGGGGTGCCGATGGCGACGCCGGCGCTGGTCAGGGTGCCGCCGCCCACCGATGACAGCGCCTTGGCGATCCCGAAATCGGTCACCATTACCCGGCCACGGGTGCCTTCGAGCAGGATGTTGTCCGGCTTGATGTCCCTGTGGATGATGGCCAGGCCATGCGCGGCGGAGAGGGCATCGGCCGTCTCCTTCATGATGCGGCGCACTTCCTCCGGCGGCAGGTTGCCCCGCCGCTGGATCCGGCTGGAAAGCGACTCGCCATCCACGTAGCCCATGATGAAATAGACGAGGGAGCTGCCTTCGCCGACCGTGTAGATGGGCACCACATGAGGATGGGAGAGCCGGGCTGCGGTCTGGGCCTCCCGGCTGAAACGCTCCCGGATGTCGGCCTGGTAGGCCAGCTCGGGGGGGAGGACCTTGATGGCGACCCGGCGTTTGAGCTTCTCGTCCCGGGCCCGGTAGACTACGCCCATACCCCCACGCCCGATCTCTCCCTCAATGGTATAGGCGGAACCAAGCGCCTCATTGAGACGGACGGGAAGCGGTTTTTGAGTGGGGTCGGTCATTCGGGTATCCGCATCACAAGCATAGATTTAGCATGAAGATGGCTCACTGGCAACTGGAAAAGGGGGCCAGGGGGTCAGAGGGCTAGGGGGCAAGGTGGCAAGGAGGACAGGAGGAGCCAGTTCAACTCATCGGCGGGCCTCGCTTCCCTTGCCCTCTTGCCCCCCTTGCTTCTGACCCCCTTCTTCCCCGCCTCTTTGGCAGCCCCCGCTACAGCGGGCCCTGCGTCACATCCTGTTCCGGAGGCCCGGGCCACTTTGTTTCGTAACCAATAAGCCCTTGCCGGCGTTATCTATAGAGTGTTCCGAGTCTCCGGTGGCAGTCGACGTGGCACATGAGGTGCAAAGGAGTAGCGCCTTAGAGATCCTGACTGCCAGAATCATCTATTTGAGGAAGTGATACCACGCAATGAGCGAACGAATGACCCTTCCGGTGCTCCCGCTGCGCGAGGTGGTGCTGTTTCCCGGCGTCACCGCGCCGATCGGCGCCGGCCGGCCCGCGACGCTCCGCGCGATCGAGGCCGCCCTGGCGAGCCCGGACAAGCTGATATTCGCTGTTTCCCAGCGGCAAAACGTGGAGGTCGTGAATCCCGAGGTGCTCTATACCATCGGGACCGTGGCGCGGATTGGCCAGATGCAGCGCGGCCTGGCCGGCATGCAGCTCCTGATCCACGGCGAGAAGCGCGGCATCGCCATGCACTACAGCGACAAGGACGGCTACCTCCAGACCATCGTGCGGGAAGCCGAAGAGATGCCGCCGCTCAACCTGGAAGATCCTGCCTTCGTGGCCCTCTATCGCGAGGCCCGCAGCCGGGCCGGCGAGCTGGGCCAGAAATCCGGTCTCCCCGAAGAGGTGGTGCAGCAGGTCCTGGCCGGGGTCAACGAGCCCGGCAAGTTCGCCGACCTGATCGCCGGGTACATCGACATCACCCCCGCCCAGCGGCAGATGCTGCTGGAGACCCTCTCGGTCGAAGAGCGGCTCCGCCGGGTGCTGGTGCATGTGCAGCGGCAGATCAGCGTGCTGGACGCCCAGGAAGACATCAAGTCGCAGGTCCAGGAAGAGCTGGGCGAGCGGCAGCGGGAGATGTTCCTCCGGGAGCAGCTCAAGACCATCCGGCGGGAACTGGGCGAGGACGACGATCGCGACGACCTCGAGGAGCTCCGGACCAAGCTGAACGACCTGGAACTGCCGGAAGCGGCCCGGAAGGAAGTGGACCGCGAGATGGGCCGGCTCTCCCGGATCGGCCGCGAGTCCATGGAGTCGCAGGTCATCCGCACCTTCCTCGAGAACATCGCGGAACTGCCCTGGAGCACCCGGAGCGATGAGCACCTGTCGATCCCCGAGGCCTCCCGCATCCTGGATGAGGATCACTACGCTCTCGGTGACGTGAAAGACCGGGTGCTGGAGTTCCTCTCGGTGCGCCAGCTGCGGATGCAGCAGCAGAAGGACGAAGACGAGAAGGCGGCCGCCGAGGAGGCGAAGGCGGAGCAGAAGGAGGCTGAAATTGCCGCCGGCGAATCGACCGACACGCCGATCGCCACGGCCACGGTGCCGGCGCCCAACAAGCCGATCCCCGGTAATGAAGATGACAAGGCGGCCCGGGGCCCTATCCTGCTCTTCGTCGGTCCCCCCGGTGTCGGCAAGACTTCGGTGGCCAAGTCCATCGCCCGCGCCATGGGCCGGAAGTACGTCCGCATCTCGCTGGGCGGTGCCCGCGACGAGGCCGATATCCGCGGCCACCGGCGTACCTACGTCGGCGCCATGCCCGGGCGGATCATCGCCGGCATGAAGCAGGCCGGCACCAAGAATCCCGTCTTCCTGCTGGACGAGGTGGACAAGCTGGGCGTCTCCTTCCAGGGCGATCCGGCCAGCGCGCTGCTCGAGGTACTGGACCCGGCCCAGAACGACTCGTTCACCGACCACTACCTCGGCGTCCCGTTCGACCTGAGTGAAGTGCTCTTCATCTGCACCGCGAATTTCATCCAGAACATTCCGGGTCCGCTGCTGGACCGGATGGAAAACGTGGAGTTCGCCGGCTATACCGAACGGGAGAAGCTGCACATCGCCCGGAACTACCTGGTCCCCCGCCAGTTCGCCGAGAACGGGGTCACCGCCGAGAACCTGGTGTTGACCGATGGGGCGATCAGCGAAGTGATCACGCGGTACACCCGCGAGGCTGGCGTCCGCCAGCTGGAGCGGGAACTGGGCAAGCTGGCCCGGAAGGTCGCCCGCAAGATCGCCGCGAAGGAGCTGGAACGCATCGAGGTTGACCGGGAGCAGGTGGACGATCTCCTGGGCCGGCCCCGGGTCCATCCCGAGGTCGCCTCCCGCGAGGACCAGGTGGGCGTCTCCACCGGGATGTACTACACCCCCACGGGCGGCGACATCATGTTCGTCGAGGCCAGCACCATGCGCGGCAAGGGTGAACTGGTGCTGACTGGCCAGCTGGGCGAAGTCATGAAGGAATCCGCCCGGGCGGCGTGGACCTACGCGCGCTCCCACGCGGCTGGCCTGCACATCAAGGACGAGATGTTCGACCGGGACGTGCATATCCACGTGCCCGCCGGCGCGATCCCCAAGGAGGGCCCGTCCGCCGGCGTCGCGATGGCCTCGGCCCTGGTATCCGCGTTGTCGGGCCGGCCGGTGCGCCATGATATCGCCATGACCGGCGAGATCACATTGCGCGGACGGGTGCTGCCCATCGGGGGAGTGAAGGAGAAAGTCCTGGGAGCGGTACGCGCCGGGATCCACCGGGTGCTGATCCCGAAGGACAACGAGGCCGACCTGGAAGACCTCCCCCAGGAGGTCCTCGACAAGCTCGAGGTGCACCTGGTGCAGGAACTGGGCGAGGTGCTGGCCGTGACGCTCCGGGGCGCCTCGTTCAAGGAGGGCAAACTGCTCTTCGGCGACGAAAACCCGCGGGACGTGGCTCCCCTGTCCGTTGGGTTTCATCACTAGAACAGGACGGTAAGGCCGGGCGGTAGAACAGGGCGGTAGAACAGGGCGGTAGAACAGGGCGGTAGAACAGGGCGGTAAGAAGAGGGCGGTAAAGCCGCCCTTTTCTTACCGCCCCTTCTCTACCAGCCCTGTTTTCTTACCGCTCCCTTGCTGCCGCTTCTTCAATGTCATCTCCATGAACCCGCTCCAGGCCGTGCCATCCCGGGACCATTCGCCGATCTCGTGCCGTTCGCCGTTGGGACGGTGGGTCACGATGTAGCGGACATGACCGCCCCGGGGGTGGGGAAAGCTCCAGGGTCGTGTTCCGGATCCGGTCGCCCAGGTCCCAGGCGCGGAGGTTCGGGGCGCAGGGGTGCTCATCGTAATGAATGCGGGAAGCCATCGGCGGGAAACGTAAGCAGTGGCTGGGAAGACGAAAAGCGGGGCCGAAGGCCCGGCCAGCGCGATGTCCCGCACTGGCCGACCTCCGGTCCCGCTTCCGTCGGACGAACTCCCTGTTCCGGCTAGTTCAGCCGGTTGCCCGCTGCGTCATGCGTCTGCTGCCAGCCGCGCGGGATGCCCGACACCCGGCCCATGGGAACGATCGACGCCGGCAGGGGCAGCGTGTTGATCTTGGCCACGCCGGTCAGGACCTTGGTGTTGCTCAGGTCGTAGTACACCGCGAAATCATTGGGTCCCAGGATGATCTGCGACGAGCAGCCCATCCGTACGTCGGTCATGCCGGTGGTGACCTGGTGGGCCCGGAGCGAGGTGCCCGGCAGCGTATTGTAACCGCAGTCGATAAAGTCGCCCACGTTGGTCATCTGGGCGCCCATCTTGGTGAGGAAGTCGTTCTGCGCCGGGAACCCGCCGCCGTAGAAGCCGGAGTGTTCGCCGATGAAGATGATCCGGCCACCCTGGGAGGCGAACTGCTTCATGGCGTTGATCTCGGGGACCGAGTAGAACACCGTCGGCAGCCAGAGCACCAGCACCTTGACGGTGCCCGCGATGGTAGAGAGGTCTCCGCTGTTGTCAATCGTCATGCTGAGCCCCTCGCTCGCCACCTGGTTCGCGAACGTCGAGAAGCCGCCGCCACAGAAGGCGGCGCCACAGATGGACCCGTGGCCGCCATCCACCAGGACCTCGGTGCCGCTGGCCCGGGGGCCGGTGGCGGTATAGGTCAGCAGGTTGTGGAGCATGGTGACGTTGCTGGGATTGGTCATCGAGTTGTCATCCAGCATGTTGATATCGTTGTACACGATGACGTCTTCGCCCGCGGAGGGAATCGGGCTGATGGTCATGGACGAGCAATCCTGGTTCGCCGGGTCGGCGGTGACCCGGGCGCAGACCTGGAAGGTCGCGGGACTGGGGACGCTACCGGGGGCGGTGTAGAACCCGGTGCCATCGATAGTGCCGTAGGTCGCATCGCCGCCGTCGGTGCCGTTGACCGACCAGGTGTAGGGGCCGGCCGCGCCGGAGACCACCCCGAACTGCTGCGTCCCGCCCGGCAACCGCTCGACCACATCGGGCTGGACGTCGATCGGATCGGGCGGCGGCGGGGTGGAGCTCCCGGTGATCCAGATGGTGACCCGGTGCTCCCGGCCGCCGCGCACCGCGACGGTCATGCTGTTGCTCGTCAGCAGTGTGACGGTAAAGGCGAGGGGCCCGCCTGCGCCAAGCAGGTCGTTATCGGCGACGACCTGGGTCCCGTTCAGCCAGACCCGGGCGTAAGTGGCCGCGTTGCCGTCGTCTTCGATGTTGAAGGTGTAGTCGCCGGGAGTGGCGGGGAAGGTGACCGTGTTGTTTTCGACTGCGCGGCGGACGAACACGGCGGGCCCGTACACGCAATCGGTACAGGGTGAGGGCGGGGCGAGCAATAATTCCCCACCCTGGGTCTCCGGTCCGGTGGGCACGGACTCGCTGCATGCCGCCAGCATGACGGCGGCAGCCAGCATAAATCTGCTCAGACGCTTCATACCCAACCTCCATGAAGGAAACCTGTCCGCCCCGGAGCCGCCTTCCAGGGGTAGAAGGCGGCAGCAGCGGACAACGATCAATCCGGAAGGCACCTCCACCCGGGAGGGCACGACCGGAAGGACAGTCTGACTTGTAGGATGATGAGACCGTTGATCCTATGGCACTGATGGGGCGGGTGCAAGAAACGGACTGTGCCGATGGTCTGGGTATCCGCGCAGAAATCTGACAGCCGGTGCGGGGAGTGCCGAGCGTACCCCGCCGCTCTCAGAAACGAGAGAGGCGCAAGGGCTTAGGCCAATCCACGCACGGCAGTCTGAACCCACCGGTCCGATACAATAAGTTGACGACATCACCCATGTCACCGGCCCCCAGTCTGTTGTTTTGACTCCCCACCCCGTGAGGTACCCGCGCGGCAAGCGTTATCAGGATTTGCCTGCAACCTTCATTCTTCTCCCCGGCCGGCGGCAAAAACTGCCGGAGAGCCACGTTGGACAGGGGATATGATGAAGATTTCCTCATCCGGGCAGTCATCCGCCCGCCGGGCGAATGACCACCTTGTGGCGGGCTCCGTCATCCACCAATCGAATGGCAGGTCCGTCAATCGCGCGGCCATCCACCGTGATGGTTTTGGCGTTCGCCGTCAGGAGCCCAGGGTCCTGGACCAGGATCTCCCAGCGGCTCCCTCCGAACTGGTATTCAAGGCTGAACTCGGGCCACGAAGCCGGGACGCAGGGGCGCATCTCCAGCAGGTTCCCGCGCAAGGTGAATCCGAGGATCGCCTCCAACCCCACCCGGTACATCCAACTGGCGGAGCCGGTGTACCAGGTCCATCCTCCGCGCCCTACGTGGCCCCGCGCGGTGTACACGTCGGCCGCGACGACATAGGGCTCCACCTTGTACCGCTCCACGGCCTCCCGGGAATCACCGTGAGTCAGCGGGTTGAGGAGCTGGAAAAGATCGAATGCCTGCCCGGTGTCTCCCTGGGTTGCCCGGGCCAACACCGCCCAGAGCGCGGCGTGGGTGTATTGCGCCCCGTTCTCCCGCACGCCCGGCAGGTATCCCTTGATGTATCCGGGGTCCTTGGTGGTCTTGTCGAACGGAGGCGTGAGCAACCGGACCAGCCGGGCCTCCCGGTCCACCAGGTGCGCTTCAAGCGACTGCATGGCCTGGACCTGGCGTTCAGGCTTGCCGGCCCCGGAGATGACGCTCCAGCTCTGGGCGATCGAGTCGATGTTGCACTCGTTGCTCAGGTGGGAGCCAAGCGGGGACCCATCGTCGAAGTAAGCCCGCCGATACCACGCCCCGTCCCACGCTTCGGCCTCGACCGCCGCCGTGTAGGCGTCCGCCTGGGCCCGCAGCCCGGCGGCCGTCGCGGCCTCGCCGCGAGCCTCTGCCCGCCCGGCGAAGTCGCGCAACACGGTGACCAGGAACCAGGCGAGCCACACGCTCTCGCCCTTTCCTTCGATCCCGACCCGGTTCATTCCGTCATTCCAGTCGCCGATGCCGATCAGCGGCAGCCCGTGCACCCCGGCGGTGGCGCCCCGGCGGATCGCGCGGAGACAGTGCTCGAACAGGGTACCCGTTTCGCCGGATGCCGAGGGGAGGTCGTAGACTTCGTGTTCGTGGGGTTCCAGTTCCCGCATCGCGAGGAAGGAGATGGATTCGTCGAGGATCGCATCGTCTCCCGTCACCCGGATATACTGGTCCACCACATAGGGGAGCCAGAGCAAATCATCCGAGAACCGGGTGCGGACGCCACGGCCGCTTTCCGGGTGCCACCAGTGCTGCACGTCCCCTTCCACGAACTGGCGGCTGGCGGCACGCAGGATGTGTTCCCTCGCGACCCCCGGCTCCGCGTACACGAACGCGAGCACGTCCTGCAACTGGTCCCGGAACCCGTAGGCTCCGCTGCTCTGGTAGAGCGCGGAACGGCCCCACATCCGGCAGGCCAGGGCCTGGTAGAGCAGCCAGTGATTGATCATGGCGTCAAAGGATGGCTCCGGGGTCCGCACCGTGATGACGGAAAGCCGGCGTACCCAGCCCAGGGCGGTGGACCGGGCGGCCTCCGCGGCCGTCTCCCGGTAGTGCCGTACCATGCGGACAGCCTCGTCCCGACCGGCGGCGGCCCCGAGTAGTACAGTGACCTCCCGGGTCTCGCCGGGCTGGAGGTGGACCACGCACTGCAGGGCGGCGCAGGGGTCTATGCCGGCGCCGGTGGTGCCGGAAAGCCCGCCCGCCCCGCGCAGCCCGGCTGGGTCGGCGGCCGAGCCGTTGCGCCCGAGGAACTCCCGCCGGTCACCGGTGAAGCCGGTGACCGACTGAGTCAGGGCGCAGAACGCGACCATGTCCTGAAACTGGGGATTGAAATAGTTCCGGGCCAGCATCGCATCCAGCGCGGGATCGAATTCGGTCTGTACCTGGTGCCGGGTATGTTCGCGCTGGCTCCCCAGCGTCCACTCCACGTAGGCGGTGAGCGCCAGCGTCCGGGGCCGGGTGTCCCGGTTGGTCAGGCTGAGCACCGACAGCTTGACCATGGCATCATCGGCCACGGTCAGCGTCAGCCGGGTGGCGATGCCCCGGTGTTCCTGCTCGAAGGTGGTGACACCCTGTCCGTGCCGCACGACGGCGGGGATGCCATGGGGAATCGGTGCCGGGGTGGGGCACCAGAGCTCGTCCGACTCGACGTCGCGCAGGTAGATGACCTCACCCGGCGGATCCGACACCGGGTCGTTGCTCCACGGTGAGAGGCGGTAGAAATAGCTGTTACGGGCCCAGCTGCATCCGCCGCCCCGCTCGGACACCAGGAAACCGCCATGCTGGTTGGCGATGACATTGATCCAGGGTGCCGGCGGCACATGGTCGCCGTGCACGCGGATCTCGTATTGTCCGTCCGGCAGTTGCCCGCCGAACCCATTGGGGAAGGCGAGCGCGGGGTCCCCGGGCGGACGGATGGCCCCTGGTGCATTGGTGCGCCGGGGCGCAGTGCCGGCGGGTGGCGGTCCGCCCGGGCCGGCGTCGGCCTCCGACCAGTTGCGCCACAGGGCGCGCGCCACCGCCGTGGCGGTGGCCAGCCCGGGAACCCGGGGCAGCGGGTGGTCGTCCGACTCGAGCCCGGTCTCCTCCTCATCCAACTGGCCCTCGAGGATCCGGCCCAGCGGTCTGCCATCGCAATGCAGGTGAATACGGGCCGTGGCTCGGAGCATCAGCAGTTCTTCCGGTCCCAGCGTCTCCGTCTTCCTGACGAACACGCCGCCGGGCCGGTCGGCCATGGCCAGGTCGCCGGCCCCCACGAGCGCCCCGGTGATCCGGTCGCCCAGTTCCTGGTGATAACCCGACTCCTCGGAGTTAAGCACCACCAGGTCCACCGTCATGCCGCGCCGGCGCCAGTACCGGTGCGCCATGATCGCCTGCCGGAGCGTGGGCAGCCCGTCGGCGGCGGAGATCATGGCCAGCATGATCGGCCAGTCGCCGGAAATACCGCACGACCAGAGCAGCGGTTGGGATCCCCGGTTCTGAAGCAGCTCGGCCTGGGGCGCCCGCAGCCGCCGGTGCCCGTGGAAGAGATAGCCGGCGACATCCTGAAACACGCCCGCTTCGGCTGGGGTGATGCCGAGTTCCCGCAGTTCGACCTGGGCCGCAGTCCACGCCAGGTTCAGGGCCCGCTGGGCGGCATGGGGGCCGTGATACCGGCCGGCCAGCTCGAACACCTGTTCCCGGGTGGTGGCCACCAGGGTGGTAAACGCGACCGAGGCCGACTGCCCCGGCGCGAGCCGCACCCTGGTACGAATCGCGAAGATTGGGTCGAGCACCGCGCCGGTGTGTCCCGGCAGCCCGCCGTCCCGCTCCATAGCCAGCGGGTCCTGGGTGGTCCGCCCCCTGCCGATGAAGTCGACTCGGCTGGTTTCGCAGGTGACCGGGGCGATCCGTTCCGGGCCGGTATCGACGACGTGGGCGCACCAGACGACTGGTTCGGTCGCGGACCGGGGCCGCCGGGAGGCGGTGATCGCGGTACACCACTCGTGCCATTCCGTCTCGATGAACAGGTTGCTGAAGGCGGGGTGGGAGCGATCGGTGTCGGGCGGCGCCAGCACGATCTCGCTGTAGCTGGTCAGCTCGATGTCCCGCTCCTCATTGCTGTTGTTGGTCACGGTGACGCGCCGGACCTCCGCCGAGTCGGCCGGGACCACGGTGATCTCGGTCCGGGTGCTAACCGGACCGTCGGTGCGGTCAAAGACCACCCGGTCGGTGGAAAGGAACGCGTGGTAGCTGTCGGCCGGCGTCCGGAGCGGCTGGTGGGCCGCGGACCACGCGCGACCGGTCCCGAGGTCTTTCAGGTAGCAGAACTGGCCGGTATCGTCCCGGGTGCCGTCTGCCCGCCAGCGGGTAACCGCCAGGTTCTCGTACCGGCTGTACCCGGCTCCGGCGTGGGTCACCATGATAGTGTAGGGCTGGTTGCCAAGGAGGGCGGCCCGGGGCGCATCGGTATCGGGTGTGTCGATTACCCGCACCGCGGCCCGCTCCAGCTCGGGGTCGGGCAGCGATTCGTCCGCCCGCGCGGTCTGTACCGGCTGGAGCACCAGCCGCCGGGGAATCCGCTCGTGGAGGAGCAGTTCGGCGGAGCGGACCAGCGGATCGGTGTGAAAACGCCGCTGCCAGACCTCCGCGGTCAGCGCGTTGGTCAGGGCGACCAGCGTCATCCCTTCGTGGTGCGCCATGTACAGGCGCACCACCGCCCAGCGCTGTCCGGGATCGGGCCGGGTGTAGTCGAGGGCATCGCGGAAGCCATAGGGACCCAGTGCGCCCTTGCGTTCCAGGGTCTTGAGATTGGCCAGCGCCCGCGAGGCGTCAATCATGACCGCGAGACCGGACGCGTAGGGGGCGACCACCAGGTCCCGGCCCAGCCCGCGCTTGAGCGCCAGGTCGGGGACGCCGAAGGCGCGGTACTGGTACGTCAGGTGGCGGTCGCGGATGTTGTACGCGCTTTCACTCACACCCCAGGGCACGTCCCGCTCGGCGCCGTAGGCGATATGCCGTTCCAGCGCCGCCCGGTAGGTCTGGTCCAGGACCGTGAAGGGAAACGACTGCATCACCAGCTGGGGCATGAGATATTCGAACATGCTCCCGCTCCAGCTGACCAGGGCGGTCTGGCCGCCGGCTCGGGTGAGGGTGCGGCCCAGCCGGAACCAGTGGTCCACGGGGACATCGTTCTTGGCGATCGCGACGAAACTGGCGAGCCGCGCCTCGGAGGCCAGCAGGTCGTAATAGGAAGGATCCAGCGCGTGGCTGGCCTGCTGGTAGCCGATCGCGAAGAGCTTGCGTTTGTCGTCGAAGAGAAACCGGAAATCCATCTCTTCCACCATTCGGCTGGCTCGGCCGGCCAGCGCCTGCAGCCGGCGAACCACGGCGGTGCCGCCGCTTCCTTCCTCCTCGATAGTCCGCCAACTGTCGAAGACGACCGTGGCTTCGCTTTCCCGGCGGGGGACCAGCCGGGTGGGCAGCTCGCCGATCCGGCTGCGGTGCTGGGCGACGAGGCCGCGGCACCAGTCGATCCAGCCTTTGGCGGCCGCGTCTTCGTTGCCCGCCGGGCCGGTGCCGGCCAACTCGTCCCGCGCGGCGTCCAGGGCATCGGCCAGCCGGTCAAGGATGGGCACCGGCGGGTCCGCCGGCGAGGCCGCCTCGAGGATCCCGCGGGCCTGGAGGACGTGGACCTGTGCGGCGGGACTGGATTGCCGCTCGGTGCCGACCGCATCTCCCCCGGGATGTTCCAGGAGTTCCCGCGCGAGATCGAGGCCGGTCTGGAGCGCGCGCCAGACGCGCATGTCGAACACCGGGTCGTCGGCCACCGCGAGACACGCCTGCCGGATTGCCAGCAGGTGGCCGGCCAGGTTGCCGCTGTCCACGGTGGAGATGTAGCCTGGCTCCAGCACCCGGAGGTCAGCGAGATCATACCAGTTGTAGAAATGTCCGCGGAACCGGTGCATCCGCTCCATGGACGCGAACGCCAGCTCCAGGCGCTCGAGCATGGATTCCATGGTGATGAGCCGGAGGTCGTAGGCGCTGATGACGGAGAGCAACTGCAGCCCCATGTTGGTGGGCGAGGTGCGCAGGGTGACGACCGGCGCCGGGTGTTCCTGGAAATTGTCGGGCACCAGCCAGTTCGACTCCGCGGTCACGAACCGGTCGAAATAGTGCCAGTGCAGCAGCGCGTACCGAAGCGCCTGAGTCTGTTCCCGGCGATCCAGTCTCCGTTCCCAGCGGTAGACCGGGGTGTTGAGTCCCCGGGCGACCAGCGGTGACGCCAGCCAGAGCGCCGCAAGGGGGAGCAGGGATGCCAGCAGGACCGGAAGAGTGTCGGCCCGCCACCGGTGCGTTTCCGCCTCGATGGCCAGGCCCGCAAGGGCCAGGGCGACCGCGATGGATGGGACCATCGTGAGCCAGGCCCGGCGGCCCGGCGCGGCGCGCTCGATCTGCGAGGCGGTCCGCCATTCCAGGAGGTAACGGCGGGAGACGGCCAGCCGCCAGAGCGTGCGCAGGATGGCATCGGCCGAGACCCAGGCCTGGTGGGGGAGGAACACCACTCTCACCGCCAGCTGCTGGATACTGGTGATGGCGTCGTGGCCGACGGCGGAATAGTAGGCCCGCCAGGACTTGTCCATCGGCGGCCGCATCGCGGCGAGCAGGAGGGCCACCAGCCAGGGAGCCGCGATCGCCGCGAGGCCCAGCAGGGTCCACCGGGCCGGCGAACCGGGAAAGAGCAGCCAGCCGGCGAACAGAAACGCCAGTTGCCCGATCTCCACCGTACTGCGGCGCATGTTATCGAAAATCTTCCAGCGGGAGAGCAGCGAGAGCCGGTTGGGTTCCTGGCCGTCAGGGCCGGGGACCCCGAATCCCAGCCAGGGCAGCAACTGCCAGTCGCCCCGGATCCAGCGGTGCTTGCGCCGGGTGTAGGTCGGGTAGGTGCGCGGGTAGTCGTCGTAGACCGTGATGTCGGTGGCGAGCCCGGCCCGGGCGTAGTTGCCCTCGATCAGGTCGTGCGACAGGAGGGTGTTCTCGGGAAAGCGCCCGTGGGTGGCCCGCTCAAAGGCGTCCACGTCGTAGATGCCCTTTCCGGTGAAACTTCCCTCGCCGTAGAGATCCTGGTACACGTCCGACACCGCGGTGGTATAGGGATCCACGCCGGGGTGACCGGAGTGGATCGCGGCGAACCGGGACCGGTGGGCGCTGGGCAGGGAGACGCCCACCCGGGGCTGCAGGATGCCATAGCCCTGGACGACCCGGCCCCGGACCGGATCGTACACCGCCCGGTTGAGCGGATGGGCCAGCGCGCCGATCAGCAGCGGGGCGGCGTCCGGGGGGAGCACGGTGTCGGCATCCAGGGTGATGACGTAGCGCACTCCCTGGAGCGGCTGCACCTTCCCCACGATGACCGAGAAGGCACCGTCCCCGGCACCCCGCAGAAACCGGTTGAACTCGGCCAGCTTTCCGCGCTTTCGTTCCCAGCCCATCCAGACCCCCTCCTGGGGATTCCAGCGGCGGGGGCGGTGGAAGAGGTAAAACGCGGTGTCGTCGCTGTGGCCGTAGCGCTCGTTGAGCGAACGGATGCCGGCGATGGCGGCGGCGATGATCTCCTCGTCGCCGCTCACGTGCTCCGAGGGCGCGTCGGTAAAATCGCTGAGCAGCGCGAAGTGCAGGTGCGATTCCCGGTTGGCCAGGAACTGCGCTTCCAGGGTCTCCAGCGATTCATGCACCGCGTCCACGCTGTCAAACAGCGTGGGAATGACGACGGCGGTGCGGAACTCCTGCGGCACCCCGTGTTCGCCCAGGTCCAGCTTGGGGAGCGTGCGGGGCGGCAGCAGGGCGGTTACCAGCTGGTTAACGACGTTGACGGCGATATCGAACGCGGGCAGGAACCCAAAGGCCAGCACCAGGGGCCATGCCAGGATGGCGACCGGCTCCGCCAGCCAGAGCAACAGGGCCAGCGCGGCCAGGGTGCCGTTGAGGATCCCCCCGACGAACACGACGTTGGGATGGCGCACGACCCAGCGGTGCGCCGATTCCCGGAGCGTCGGGCGATACCCCGCCGCGCGCTCCAGCTCGGGCAGCCCGTCGTCGACCAGGTAAAACCCGACGTGCTCGCGGCGCCGGTCCTCCTCATGGCCGGGATCCACGCTCCGGGCCAGGTCGACGGCCAGCCGCGCGATGGTCTCCTCAGGGACCTGGCACCGCTTGGCGATCCGTTCCACCGAGTGGCGATACTGGTCCCGGGTCGCGAAGGTCATCCTGGGGTAGAAGCCCGAAGGGTCGGTGCGGAGGGCCGACTCCATCACGCTCTGCCGCTCTACGAAGACCCGCCAGTCCATGCGCGCCACCGCCCGAAGGCTGGTGATGCTGTTGGCCATGGTGATCTGGGTCAGGGCCAGCCGCTGGGTGGCCCGCGCCGTGGCATCGTCGGCGTTCAGCCCCTCTTCCTCGATCCACTGCTCCAGCCGCGCCAGCGACGCCACCGGGATCTGGGCCAGCCGGAGCTGCTGCAGCAGGCGGGAGACAAAGGCGACCGTCAGGGCCGGCGGGCCGGAGACAAAACGCTCGAGGACCTCATTCAGGGCACGGGATCCCGACTCGCTGGCCTCCTGGATCCGGTGCACCCACCGATCGGCCCCTTCGACCTCGTCCAGGCGTTGCACGGTGCGCAGTGCCATCCGCCGGACATTTTCGATCATGCCCAGGCGCAGCATGGCGGGCATCGCCCACAGTTCGCCGATGGTCAGGGGCGACATTTCCTGGAACGCGGTCACAAAAGCGTCCACGTTCTCCAGGTCGATCCGCCCCTCAGTGTGAGAGATCAGGCTGATCGCGACCTGGTACACCCGGGGATACCCGGCCATGGGGCCGGACATCAGTTCCGGCAGTTCCCGGTAGTAGCCGCGGGGCAGGCTCTCCCTGACCTCGCGGATGTGTTCGACGATGACGTGATAGTTGTCGAGCAGCCATTCGCCGGCCGGCCCGATGTTGATGTCCTGCTCCACGGCGGCGGCCAGCCTGGTATGGGCGGCCTCGAGAATCCGGCTCGTCTCGGCCAGGCGCGCCAGCGGCGAGGCGCCCCGCCGCCGCCGGCCATAGACCACCACCCGCTGGCTCCGGGCCACCCGACGGGCCCGTTCCGCCAGGTGCTCGATTCCAAGCAGCTCGCCCCGGATCGGGCCGGCCAGGGTCGCTTCCCGGCGCGGCGATCCCTTGCCCAGCAGGCGGGCCAGCAGCCGTGACGGCTTCAATGCTCGAATTCCCTGGGCCACGCTCGTCCCTTCTGCGCTGTCGGTGCGCCTTCCCTGAGTCGCAATCTAGACTCCCCGCCATGATATTATTGAATCAGCCTCAACTTCACCGGAGCCCATGCGCCGCTCGCCGCTTCTCCTCCTGCTTGGACTCTCGGCGGTACCCGCGTCCGCCGTTGCCCAGCGGGAACCAGCCAGGAACGTGGTGTATGTCACGCTGGATGGCCTGCGATGGCAGGAAGTCTTCGATGGCGCATCCCCCGCATTCATGGGCCGCGACGCGGGCGGCGGCCGGGTGCCCGATTCGGCCGGGCTGGCCGCCCGGTTCTGGAGGCCCGCGGCGAGGGACCGGCGCCGTGCCCTCATGCCGTTTCTCTGGAGCACCGTGCTGGAACAGGGCCAGATTATCGGGGACCCTGCCCTGGGCGCGAGTGCCTACGTCACCAACGGCCTCTGGTTTTCCTATCCCGGGTACAGCGAGATGCTGGCGGGCCGCGCCGACCCGCGGATCGACAGCAACGACCCGGTTCCGAATCCCAATGTGACCGTGCTGGAATGGCTCCACCGGCAACCGGGATTCCCGGGCCGGGTCGCCGCGTTCGGGAGCTGGGAGATCCTCCCGTATATCGTGAATTCCGCCCGGAGCGGAATCTACGCCAACGGGGACGGTCCTCCGGTGGCGAATCCGGCCACCGCGCGAGACAGTGCCCTCAATGAACTCAGCGCCCAGTTGCCACCCCTGTGGGGCAGCACCCGGCTCGACGGGCCCACCATGCTGGGGGCGCTGGAATACATTCGCCGGGAGAAACCGCGGGTGTTATACGTCATGCTGGGTGAAACCGACGAGTGGGCGCACGACCAGCGGTACGATCTGTATCTCGACGCCGCCTGGCGTGGAGACCAGTTCATCCGGCAGCTGTGGGAAACGATGCAGGCCATGCCGGAATATGCCGGCACAACCGCGCTGGTCATCTCTACCGACCACGGCCGGGGGAGCGCCCCGCCAACCTGGGGCAATCACGGGAAGGACTACCCCGAGGCGGGGCGGATCTGGATCGCGGCTCTCGGCGCCGGGATCCCGGCAAGGGGAAACCGGGCGAACATCGAGGTCACCCAGAGCCAGGTGGCGGCCACTCTGGCCCGGCTGCTGGGCCTGGACTTCCGGGCCGCGGCGCCCCAGGCCGAGCCTCCGCTGGCGTTCTAGCCGCCCTATCCGGCGCCGGTCTCCGGTCGTATCTTGTCCCGGCGCGTTCCCTCCCCGTGCCCCGAGGCTCCATGAAGGCCGCATCGCTGGTTTTCGCCCTTGGCCTGTCTTTCCTGGCCGGGCCTTCAGGCGGCAATCGCATCACCCTTCCCGACATCGTGGCCAACGACAACCGGGTTCCCGCGGGGTGGCTGCATGGCGATACCCTGGAGCTCGCCCTGGACGTGCGGATGGGATCGTGGCGGCCCGAGTCGGATACGGGGCCTGCCGTCGAGGTCGCCGCCTTTGCCGAGCGGGGCCAGGCTCCGACTATCCCGGCGCCCCTGATCCGGGTGCCCGCGGGCACCCTGATTATTGCGCGGCTGCACAATCTCCTCCCCGATTCCAGCCTCGCCATTCACGGTCTTTTCACCCGGCCCGCCGGCCAGCCCGACAGCCTCGTTCTGGCCCCGCGCGATTCCGCCATCCTCCAGTTCCGCGCCGGCGAGGTCGGCACCTACCTGTACAAGGCGGTGCCAGGCGCCCACAGCTACGAGCTCGACGAGGAACGGGAACAGATGGCCGGGGCCTTTATTGTGGATCCGCCCGGTGGTTCTCCACCCGACCGGGTCTTCGTCATGAATATCTGGGGCCGGCAAATGGACTCGGCCACCTACGGCAACGCGCTCACTATCAATGGCAGATCCTGGCCCTGGACTGAGCGCATCCGCGCCCAGGTGGGCGACACGCTCCGATGGCGGGTGATTAATGCGTCGGGGCGCAACCACCCGATGCACCTGCACGGATTCTACTTCCGGATGGATTCCCACGGCGACTTTGCCAGGGATACGCTATACCCGGCCGAAGACCGGCCCCTGCTGGTGACCCAGGGACTCCTTCCCTTCCGCACCATGACGATGGTCTGGAGCCCGGACCGTCCCGGTAACTGGCTCTTTCACTGCCATATCGGGTTTCACGTGCTGCCTGAGGCACGGGTCAACCCTCCCGGTCATGACCACGAGGACTACCGGGCCCACGATCCCCTTCGCCACATGTCAGGGTTGATCCTGGGTATCGAAGTCCAGCCGCGGGCCGATGACCCCCCGGAGTCCCGGGACAACCCCGAACGGCTGCGGCTGTTCATCCAGGAAGGCCGGCCGCGGGGCCGGGCTCTGCGGGCGCTGGGCTTCGTGCTGCAGGAAGGTCACCGCCCGCCCGCTCCCGACTCGGTGGTGTTGCCGGGCACTCCCCTCATTCTGACCCGAGGCCGCCCGACCGACGTTGTCGTGGTCAACCGGCTCCGGGAGGCGTCGGTGATCCACTGGCACGGTGTCGAGCTGGAGAGCTACTCCGACGGGGTGGCCGGGTGGAGCGGGATGGGCGATCGCATCGCGCCCTCGGTGGAGCCGGGCGATTCCTTCGTGGCCCGTCTCACCCTGCCGCGCGCAGGCACTTTCATCTATCACACCCATCTCAACGACATCGAACAGCTCACCTCCGGCCTCTACGGCGGGATCGTCGTCCTGGAACCCGGCCGGCGCTGGGACCCGGACACCGACCACCTCTACGTGGCGGGGTGGGACAGTCCTGCGGAGGATTCAGCCGGTCCCCGCATCCTGCTCAACGGCGATTCCCTGCCGGCAGCCCGAACCCTTCGGGCGGGGGTAACCCACCGGTTCCGGTTCATCAACATCGGGCCAGCCGCCCGGTTTAACATCCGGATCTACCGCGATACGACCCTCGCCGAGTGGCGGGTGGTAGCCAAGGATGGCGCCGACTTCCCGCCTCGCCGGCGGCGACTGACGCCGGCTCGTTTCCGGTTCGACGTGGGCGAAACATTCGATGCCGAGGTGGTGTTCCGGCCCGGCACCTACCGGCTCGTTGCGGCGCTGGGCCCGGCACACCCATTTTACGAGCAGCGACTGGTGGTGCGGTAATCGACGCATGCTCCATCGATTGTGGGCAGCGGACGGCCAGGGTCTTGTGTCTTTGTGTTGGTTCGTCCAGGTATCCGGGAAGCCGAATGGGAGCTGCTTGATGGCCTACCGAAACTTTACCGACCGGCAGGGAAGGAAATGGGAAATCCGCGAGCGGAGCCGCTCCGAGTGGGAGCTGCATCCCGCCGGCGACAACCGGGAGCGGATGCGCACGGTGCGCTCACCCGGGTATGAGAAGGACCCCTTTGAGCTGAGCGTCGAAGAACTGGTGCGGTTGCTGGACGAGCCGGATATCCTGGGCCGGAGCAGGCCACCCAAGTCTCCTTTCGCGGACTAGATGACCTTCACATTCGACATGATCCAGACCACCGCCCTGGCCGCGGTGGTCCTCTTCGCCGGCTACGAGATTCGCCGCCGGGTCGCCGTACTCGACCGCTTCAATATCCCCGCCCCTGTCGTCGGCGGGTTTCTGTTTGCGGCGCTGGCACTGGCGCTCCGACAGGCGGGTCTCGTCACCCTCGAGTTCGACACCACCCTGCAGTCGCCCTTCATGATCGCTTTCTTTACCGCGATCGGTTTGGGCGCCAGTCTGGGCCTGCTCAAGATCGGGGGCCCCCAGGTGCTCACCTTCTGGCTGCTGGCCTCGGTGGTGGCCGTCATTCAGAACGCGGTCGGGGTCGGTCTCGCCACCGCGATGGACGTGCATCCCTTCCTCGGCCTGGTGACCGGCTCCATCACCATGACCGGCGGGCACGGCACCGGCGCCGCGTTCGGCAAGCTGCTGGAAGAACAGTACCAGTTCCCCGGCGCGGTCACCCTGGCCATGGCCGCCGCCACCTTCGGGCTGGTCGCAGGCGGGCTGATCGGCAGCCCCATCGGGACCCGGCTGATCGGGCGCGGCGGTCTCAAGCCGGCGCCGACCCCGGTCGTCGGGGCGCCGCGGGGGTTCGAGGCGGCGGCCGTGAACGAGGAGATCTCGCCCGAGGCGCCGGGCGAGGCGCCCACTGCCTACCTCCTGATGAAGATTCTCACCATCATCCTGGTCTGCATGTGGCTGGGCGGGCTCCTCTCCCAGTGGCTGGGGCAGTTCGTCACCCTTCCGGGCTACATCGGCGCTATGATTGTCGCGGCGGTGTTCCGGAACCTCGCGGACCTGTCGAAGACCGTGCGGATCGAGGCGCGGGTCGTGGACGACCTGGGCACCATCGCGCTGTCGCTCTTTCTCACCATGGCGCTTATGACGCTCCGGCTCTGGGAGCTGCTCGACCTGGCGCTGCCGATGTTCGTCATTCTTATCGTCCAAGTGGCGATGCTGGCCGCCTTTGCCTACTGGATCACGTTCCGGGTCATGGGGCGGGACTACGACGCGGCCGTCATGGCCGGCGGCCACTGCGGGTTCGGGTTGGGCGCCACGCCCAACGCGGTAGCCAACATGCGCTCCCTGGAGGAGCGCTTCGGCCCCGCGCCGCGGGCCTTTCTCGTCCTGCCCATGGTCGGCGCCTTTTTCATCGACTTTACCAATGCGCTCATCATCACGACCTGGATCAACCTGGTAAAACCCTGACCATGGGGCGCAATTCCCGGTGTGTGTGGCGCGCAGTACCATGATGGTCCCACAGCTTTTCCTGGCGGCGCTGGCGCTGGTCCTGCTGCCCGTGCTCCCTCCGGCGGGCCGGGACCCGCCGACCCGCGTCGTCCCCAATGACAACCAGGCCCCCGCCGGAATCCGGCGAGGCGATACCCTCGAGATCGCGCTCGAGGTCCGGATGGGAACCTGGTATCCGGAAGCGGACAGCGGCCCCGGTATCGAGGTGGCCGCCCTGGCCGAAGCGGGGTCGGCGCCATCCATACCGGGGCCCCTGGTACGAGTTCCGGCCGGTACGGCAATCGTGGCGACCGTCACCAACCTGCTTCCTGATTCCACCATCGCTGTCCATGGCCTGGCGACCCATCCTGTCCCGCCCGGCGACAGCCTGGTACTCCGGCCCGGGGAGTCGCGCACGGTTCGCTTCACTGCCGGCGCCCCGGGGACCTATCTCTATCGCGCGGTACTCGGCCACTACGTCCTCGACCGCCAGCGGAGCGACGAGCGGGACCAGCTGGCCGGCGCGTTCATCGTGGATCCCCCGGGCGGATCGCCGGCCGACCGGATACTGGTGATCAACATCTGGGGCGGTCGCCAGGACTCGGTCCGGTGGCACCCGGCCGACTACCGGAACGCCCTGGCGATCAACGGGCGGTCCTGGCCGTACACCGAACGATTGGAGGCGACGACTGGCGATACCGTCCGCTGGCGGGTGATCAATGCCAGCGGACGGACCCACCCCATGCACCTGCACGGGTTCTACTTCCGGGTGCACGCCCGGGGCGATGGGGGGGCGGACACGCTCTACACGGCCGAGCAGAAACGGGAGGCCGTGACCGAGGTCATGGGTCCGCTGTCCTCCATGGCAATGAGCTTCGTTCCTGACCGGCCGGGGAACTGGCTGTTCCACTGTCACGTGGGATTCCACGTCATCCCGGAATCCCGGCTGGACCACGCCCGGGGAGCGTCCCATGCGGGTCATTCGGCGGACGCCGGGGAGCACATGTCCGGCCTCATCAGCGGGCTCGTGGTTCGGCCGGGAGCCGGCTGGACGGAATCGGCCAGGCCTGACGGGCGCCGGATGCGGCTCTTCGTGCAGGAGGGACGACGGCGGCACCGGGCGCCCCGGACCTTGTCCTACGTGCTGGAGGAGGGCGGCCGCCCGCCCGCCGCCGACTCGGTCGTCGTGCCCGGCTCTTCCCTGGTGCTCACCCGGGGCCAGGCGACGGATATCGTGGTCGTCAACCGGATGAGGGAGCCGACGGCCGTCCACTGGCACGGTATCGAACTGGAGAGTTTTTCCGACGGCGTGGCCGGTTGGAGCGGCACCGACGGCACGCTGGCGCCCGTCATCGCGCCCGGTGACTCGTTCGTCGCCCGGCTGACGCTGCCCCGGGCCGGCACTTTCATTTATCACACCCACCACAATGACCTGGAGCAACTCACGTCCGGCCTCTACGGCGCGATCCTCGTTCTGGAGCCGGGAACGCCATTCGATGCCCGCCGCGACCATCCTTTCGTGGTGGGCTGGGATGGCAACTTTCTTCCCGCCAGGCAGGTCGTCAATGGCGACTCGCTGCCGGCTCCGCTTCACCTGGTGCCTGGGGTGTCGCACCGGTTCCGGCTGGTCAACATCGGCGCGGCCCAGCCTGCCGTGTTTGTGCTGAGCCGGGACGGAGAACTGGTCCAGTGGCGCCGGGTCGCCAAGGACGGGGCGGATCTGCCCGCTCACCAGGCGCGGATGGCACCGGCGCGGCAACTGGTGCAGGTGGGCGAGACCTACGACATACTGTTTGATCCGATGCCGGGGGAATACCAGTTGCAGGTGAGTTTCCAGGGCCGGCCTTTCTACACGCGCCGGATCGTGGTCCCCTGATCGCACACTTGCCTCACCTCCCCCGAACGGGGATCTTTGAGGCCACCCTCTACATGGCCAAGCTGCTGACTAATACATACGTACCGGTCCAGGGCAGACCCCCGCTGCCGGGTCAATCTTGAGCCTGCCCGCCGGCCTCGTGACCGCCCTGGCCGACCGCTACCGCCTCGAGCGGGAGCTGGGGCAGGGCGGCATGGCCACCGTATACCTCGCCGAGGACCTTCGGCACGACCGCAAGGTCGCGGTCAAGGTGCTGCGGCCGGACATTTCCGCCATCCTGGGCGGCGAGCGGTTCCTCGCCGAGATCAAGACCACGGCCAACCTGCAGCACCCGCACATCCTTCCGCTCCACGACTCGGGCGAGGCGGCGGGCATGGTGTACTACGTCATGCCCTATGTCCAGGGGGAAAGCCTGCGGGACCGTCTCGTCCGGGACCACCAGCTGCCGGTGGACGAGGCGGTCCGGATCGGCCGGGAGATCGCCGACGCGCTGCAGTACGCCCACGAGCACGGCATTGTCCACCGGGACATCAAGCCGGAGAACATCCTGCTCCACGGCGGCCACGCGATGGTGGCCGATTTCGGGATTGCGCTGGCCGCCAGCCGGAGCGACGGCGCGAGCCGGATGACCGAGACCGGCATGTCGCTGGGCACGCCCCACTACATGGCGCCCGAGCAGGCCATGGGTGAGCGCGAGATCACGCCGCGCTGCGACGTGTATGCCCTGGGCTGCGTGGTCTACGAGATGCTGGCCGGCGAGCCGCCTTTCACCGGGCCCACCGCGCAGGCGATCATCGCCCGGGTGATGACCGAAGAGCCGCGGAGCCTGGCGATCCAGCGGCGGTCGGTGCCGGAGTACGTCGAGGCCGCGGTCAATCATGCGCTGGAGAAGCTGCCCGCCGACCGGTTTCCCACCGCCCGGGCCTTCGGCGAGGCGCTGGCCGGCCCGGTCACTGCCGCCGCAGGCTGGTCCCGCTCCTCCACCGCTGCCCGCCGGGTCGATCGGTCGTCTCCCTTGCGCCGGGGTCTTCCTTATCTATTAACCGCGCTGGGACTGCTGGCGGGTGTCCTGATCGGCAGTCGGCTGGGGGAGAAGGCGGCGCCGCCCCGACCGCTCCGGCTGGTGGTGCCCATCCCCGCCGAGACTCCGCCGGTGGCCATCCGGCTCTCGCCGGATGGAAGCACCCTCGCGTACATCAGCGGCCAGGGCGGGCGGCTGGCGATTTACGTCCGCCGGCTGGACGAGCTGGCGGCTCGCCGCCTCGAGGGAACCGAGGACGCGTTCACCCTCAGCTTCTCCCCCGACGGGGAATACATCGCCTTCATGGTGGGAACCACCGCCCGGCGAGTACCCGTGCGCGGCGGAGCGGCGGTGGGGATCCCGGTGCAGACCGCGGCGGGGACCGTCACCGCCGCCCTGGAGTACGCCGGTCCCGACCGGTTCGTCATGAGCACGCAGGACGGCCTGGTCAGGGTGGGGCCGAACGGCGAGCTGGAGCTGTTCGCCCGGCAGGATTCCGCGGCCGGCGAGTCCGCCCTCTCCCTCAACCAGGTCCTGCCCGATGGGTGGGTGCTGGGGCGGAGCTGGACTGAGCCGCCCTACGGACCAATCCTCGCCTTCGATCCGGCCTCCGGAAAGCGGATCGTGATCGCCCCGGTCGTCGCGTCGTGGGCCGGATATGCCGACGGAGTCCTCGCCTGGACCCTGGCCGACGGGGCGCTCTATGCGGCGCCGTTCGATCTCGAGAACAAGCGGCTCGCCGGCCCTGCCCGCCCGGTCGGAGCCACGGTGCTCTCCGTACTCGGGTTCGTCCCACCGGTAACGATCGCGCCCGGCGGCCTGGCCTACGTTCCGACCCGCCCGCGATCCCTGGTGAAGATCTCCCGGGGTGGAGAGGTGACCCCCCTGCTCGAATCCGACCGGACCTACCACGACCCCCGGGTGTCCCCTGACGGGCGGCGAATCGCGCTGGACCTGACCGACCAGGAGCGCGATATCTGGCTCCTCGACATCGCCGATGCCACGCTGACCCGGTTCGGCTTCGATTCCGTGGCGCACGATGCCGAGTGGATGCCCGATGGACGGGGCCTCCTGTTCGCGGCCATCCGGGGCGGGAAGATCGGGGTCTTTCGGCGGCGGTTCGATTCGGGCGGCGCGGCGGACTCGGTCTTCGTCGGCCCCCAGCAGGTGACCATCCATACCTTGACTGCCGACGGCCGCACCGGCATCGGCGTCTCGCTCGATGCCGGGAGTTTCGACATCGTGTCCATGGATCTCGCCGGGAACGACCCGACCCCTCGGCCCATCCTCCAGTCCCGGTACTCCGAGGGCTGGCCCGCGCTCTCGCCGGACGGCCGGTGGCTGGCGTACCAGTCGGACGAGTCGGGACGGCAGGAGGTGTATATCCGGTCCTGGCCGGGCCTGGGGAACAAGGTCCAGGTGTCCCAGGGGGGCAGCGAGCCGGCCTGGTCGCCCGATGGGCGGGAACTGTTCTACCGGTCGGTGGGTGAGGGCCAGGAGTGGCTGGTCGCCGCCACGCTGGAGTGGGGCGACGTGCCGCGGGTCCGCTCCCGGGCCCGGCTCTTCGGCGTCGATAACATCGAGTTCGCCACCCCCCACCGGAATTACGACGTTTTTCCCGACGGCCGCTCCTTCGTGATGGTGCGCCAGGGGCAGCCGGACCAGCGGGCGGAGGTGGTGTACCTGCAAAATCTCCACCAGCTCGCCGGCACGCGATGACGTCCCGCCGCGGCACCGATAAGCTCCCCTCTCGACCGCGACTGGCATGACGGTGGACGGGTCGCTCGCCGCCGCCTTGGCCGACCGCTACCGCATCGAGCGGGCCGCGACTCACGTCGCTGCTCGGCACGCCATCGCTTCGCGATTCCGCCTGTTCGAGAATCCTTCGGGCGGGAATTTCCGAAATAGATGGACTCACCAAGTGAAGTCGCTCCGCGACGTTGTGCCGAGCAGCGACGTAAATCGTGATTGCGGCGAGGTGGATGAATGACCACCGCGGAGCGCCTTGCCCAGGCCCTGGCCGACCGCTACCGCATCGAGCGGGAGCTGGGCGCCGGCGGCATGGCTACCGTGTACCTGGCCCACGACCTCCGCCACGACCGAAAGGTCGCCATCAAGGTCCTCCGGCCCGAGCTGGCCGCCGTGATCGGGGCGGAGCGGTTTCTCGCCGAGATCAGGGTGACGGCCAACCTGCAGCATCCCAACCTGCTGCCGCTCTTCGACTCGGGCGCGGCCGGGAGCTTTCTCTATTATGTAATGCCCTTTGTCGAGGGCGAAACGCTGCGCCACCGGCTGGAGCGGGAGCGGCAGCTCCCGGTGGAGGAAGTCGTTCGCATCGTGACGCTGCTGTCGGGGGCGCTGGACTATGCCCACGCGCACGGAGTCATCCACCGTGACTTGAAACCGGAGAACATCCTGCTCCAGGCCGGCCAGCCGGTGATCGCCGATTTCGGCATCGCGCTGGCCGTGGCCCAGGCCGGCGGCGCTCGGGTCACCGAGACCGGTCTCTCCCTCGGCACCCCGCACTACATGAGCCCGGAACAGGCGGCGGGGGAACGGGAGATCACGGCGCACTCGGACCAGTACTCATTGGCGGCGGTGACGTACGAGCTGCTGAGCGGCGAGCCCCCGCACACCGGGCCCACGGCGCAGGTTATCGTGGCCCGCCTGATGACGGAGCGACCGCGCCGTCTCCGGGCGACCCGCTCGGCGGTGCCGCCGAGCGTTGATGCCGCGGTCGCTCGGGCGCTGAACAAGACGCCGGCGGATCGCTTCCCGTCCTGCGGCGCCTTTGCCCAGGCCATGGTGGCCCGGGCAACCCGGCGCCGGGTGGCCGGGTTCCTGGCTGCCGCCGCGCTCGCCGGGCTGGCGCTGACCGCTGCAGCCCTGTTTCTCCGGGGCCGTGAGCCGGCGGCGAGCGGCGGCGCGACACAATCGCTCGCCGTCCTTCCGTTGACCAACCTGAGCGGCGACCCGGCGGACGATTACTTCGGGATCGGCCTCGCGGAAGAGATGACCCGTGCCATCGCCCAGACTGGTGTCCGGGTGATCGGGCGGGTCAGTGCAGGGGCGCTGCAGGCCCGGGGTCTCGACGAGCGCGCAATCGCGGAGGAACTGGGGGTCACCTCCCTCCTCACCGGTACGGTCCAGCGCTCCTCCGGCCAGGTGCGGATCAGCGTCACCCTGGTGTCGGCCAGTGATGGCGCTGTCCGCTGGAGCGAGCGGTACGACCGGCCCGTGGCCAACGTGTTCGCCGTGCAGGACGAGATCGCCGGCACCGTGGCCTCAACCCTGCTCGGCTCACTGAACCGCCGGGCCACCCCGGCTCGCCAGGCGGAGACGACCGACCCCGAGGCCCACGCCCTTTTCCTCCAGGGGCAGGTGCTCTTCAACCGGCGGGGCGCGGCCAACCTGCGCCAGGCGATCGTCCTCTTCGAGCGCGCCGCGGCGCGCGATCCAGGCTATGCCCGGGCCCAGGCGTCGCTGGCGATGGCGCAAGCCGTCCTCCCGGCCTACGTGGTGGACAGCACCCCGGAGATTCTCGCCAGCGCGGTCGCGGCGGCCGAGCGGGCCATCGCCATGGACTCGACCATCCCCGAGTCGTATACCGCGCTGGGCTACGGGTATTCGCTGCTGGGACAATTGCGCCGGGCCGAGCTCAACTTCCGTCGTTCGCTGGCGCTCGATTCAACCGTATCCACGACTTGGGGATGGTATTCGCTGCTCTCCAGCCGGCTGGGCGAGTTCCGGGAGGCCCAGGCCCAGGTGGCGCGGGGGCGCGAGCTGGAGCCGGCCTCCATGATCGCCCGGATCTGGGAAGCCCAGATCCTCCATGCCGAGGGCCGGTTTGCCGAGGCCGATTCGCTGGCCAGCGCCACCATGGCCATGGACTCGACGTTCCTGCTGGCCTGGACCTGGCGGGCCAACGCCCTGATGGCCATGGGGCAGACGGCGCTCGCCGTGTCGCTGCTGGAGCGCCAGGTGGCGAAGCTGCCGCCCGTGGGTCGGCCCGAGCAGGCGCATGGCCAGCTCGCCTATGCCTACGCCATCGCCGGCAGAATCCCCGAGGCGCGCGCGATGCTCCGGACGATCCGGGCGAGAAACGGCGGCGACCTTCCCGCCTTCGGTGCCGTGGCCGCGACGCTGGAAGAGCTGGGCGACCACGAGGAGGCCGTGGAGGTCCTGGGCCGGGCGATCAGCCGGAGCGACACCTGGACCGTCCAGTTCCCCCGGGTGGCGCAATATGCCCGGCTGCGGCGGGACCCGCGCGCGGCGGCCATGCTCGACCGACTGGCGGTGCGGTAAGATGAGCGATCCGATGTCCCGCCTCGCGACCGGCCTGGCCGACCGTTACCGCGTCGAGCGGGAGTTGGGGCAGGGCGGCATGGCCACCGTGTATCTCGCTGAAGATCTGAAGCACCGTCGCAACGTCGCGATCAAGGTGCTGCATCCCGATCTGGGCGCGGCACTCGGCGCGGAGCGCTTTCTCTCGGAGATCAGCACCACGGCTCGCCTGCAGCACCCGCACATCCTCCCACTGCTCGATAGCGGCGAGGCCGACGGCCTTCTCTACTATGTGATGCCGCTCGTCACCGGGGAGACCTTGCGCTCGCGGCTCGAGCGGGAACGGCAGCTGCCGGTCCAGGATGCAGTTCGCATCGCCCGCGAGGTGGCCGATGCCCTCGGCTGCGCTCACGCCCAGGGCGTCATCCATCGCGATATCAAGCCGGAGAACATCCTGCTCCAGGGGGGCCACGCGCTGGTCGCGGATTTCGGAATTGCCCTCGCCGTTCAGGAGGCGGGCGGGCAGCGACTGACGCAGACGGGACTCTCGCTCGGCACGCCGCAGTACATGTCACCCGAACAGGCGATGGGCGAGAAGCAGGTTGACCGGCGCAGTGATATCTACGCGCTCGGCGCTGTGACGTACGAGATGCTCATCGGGGAAGCGCCGTTCACCGGACCAACGGTGCAGTCTATTGTGGCCCGGATCATGACCGAAGAACCCCGTCACCTGGGAGTACAGAGAAAGGCAGTGCCTGGGCCGGTCGAGCATGCGGTGCTGCGCGCTCTCGAGAAGCTGCCCGCCGACCGGTGGGCGAGCGCGGAAGCCTTTGCCGCGGCACTCGAGGAGCAGCCTGGCCCGGCGCCGCGCGCGTCCGCTCCCCGGGCCATTGCGCCGGCACCACGGGTCCGCCTGGTGATCGGGGTGGCCATCCTCGCGCTCGGTCTGCTTGCCGCCGCATGGTACGTAAGCCGGGCACCGGGCAACCCATCGGCTAAGCCCCGCATCGTGGTGTTACCGGCCGTGAATCTGGCCGGCGCGGAGCAGGCCTACCTCGCCGATGGTATCGCGGAGGAGATCAACAACCGGCTGGTGGGATTGACCGGGGTCGAAGTCATTGGCCGCACCAGTGCCGAGCGATACCGGGGCACTCAGCTCACGCCGCGCCAGATCGGCGCCGAGCTCGACGCCAACTTCATCCTGGCGCTGCGCATCGGCATGGAGGGCCCGGCGGACGGCCAACGCATCAGGGTGAGTGCCGAGCTCCTCAATGCGGCAAACGAGACCCAGGTATGGGGGAAGACGTACCAGGCTCGGGCCACCGCGGACAACTTCGCGATGCAGGGTGAGATCGCCACCCAGGTGGCGGAGGAAATGGGTGTGACCCTGATCTCCGGAGACAGCGCCCGAGTCGCGGAGCGTCCCACCGAGAACCAGGAAGCCTATGACGACTACCTCAGGGCCACTGGAATTCTCCGCGAGAAGAGCTCGATCACCCAGTTCTTCGATGCCGCCCGGTACCTGCAGCGCGCGGTGGACCGGGATCCCGGGTTCGCCCAGGCGTGGGCGGCCCTGGGATACGCGCACGCTGAGATCTACTGGTTCTGGGGCGACCACTCGGCGGCTCGCCAGGAGTTGGCCCGGGCTGCCGGCGAGCGTGCTCGCGCGCTGGCGCCGAATGCCGCCGAAACCCACTTCGCCCTCGGCGTGATCGCCTACCATGGACACCTCGATTTTCCCCGTGCCCTCGAGCATCTCAACGCCGCGATCGCCGCCAAGCCGGGCCAGGCCCGCTTCCTGGAGTTCGTCGCCTACGTCCAGCGGCGTTCAGGCGACCTGGAAGCGGCGCTGGCAAACGCCCGGCGGGCGCTCGCGCTTGATCCCCGGAACGTACGGATCCTGGGTGACGCCATGGGCCAGACGCTGGTGTACCTGGGACACTCAGCCGAAGCGCTGAGGTCTGCCGCCCGGGCGACCGATCTCGATCCCGAGGACTGGCAACCGCACCATACCCTGATGCTGGCACACACGCAGATGGGAGATCTCGCCGGGGCAGAGGCCGCCGCCCGGGCCACCATGGTACGGCCGGGAGTGCAGGGCTTCCTGGTGGACCGGCCGAGGGACCTGGCCTGGGTCATAGGACGCCTTCCGCTGGAAGAGCAAGTCACCCTCGCGCACACCTATCCTCCTCTCAGTCCCGAGATATCTGACACGGCGATGTATTTCCTGGTACACGCGGAGATCCTGAGCAGCGCGGGACTCGACGGCCGAGTGAAATATGAACGTGCAGCCGAGCATATCGAGCGGCTCATTGCCAGCCAGCCGAATGAAGGTTGGTACTACGACCGCCTGGGCACGGCCTACCGGGGACTGGGGCGAGTGGATGAGGCCATTCGCGCGGGACGCCGGGCGGTCGAGCTGCTGGCACCGCTCGACCGATTTGAAGGACCCGAGGTCTCCCTCAACCTCGCCCAGAGTTACCTGGCTGCCGGGGACCAGGGGCAGGCCGCTGCACTGGCGCGGGCGTTCATCCGGTCTTTGCCGGGCAACCGGCTCCTTCTCAAGCACGATCCTCAATACGCCGCCTTACGCGATCTGCCCCAGGTGAGGGAGCTGCTGCGATGAGCGGTGCTCTGGACCGACTGTCATCCGCCCTCGCCGAGCGCTACCGTATCGAGCAGGAACTCGGCGCCGGCGGCATGGCCACCGTGTACCTGGCCCACGATGTCCGCCACGACCGCAAGGTCGCCATCAAGGTCCTCCGCCCCGAGCTGGCCGCGGTGATCGGCGCCGAGCGCTTCCTCCGAGAGATCAAGACGGTCGCCAACCTGCAGCATCCCCACATCCTCGGCCTGATCGACTCCGGCGAGGTAAACGGCACCGCCTATTACGTCATGCCCTTCGTCGAGGGCGAGTCGCTCCGCGACCGGCTGAGCCGGGAGAAACAGTTGCCGGTCCCCCTCGCCGTCCGCTGGGCCAGCGAGATCGCGGCGGCGCTCGACTACGCTCACCGCCACGGCGTGATCCATCGGGACATCAAGCCGGAGAACATCCTGCTCCACGACGGCTCGGCGCTCGTCGCCGACTTCGGCATCGCGCTGGCGGTGACCTCCGTCGGCGGGAGCCGGATGACCGAGACCGGGATGTCCCTGGGCACCCCCCACTACATGAGCCCCGAGCAGGCGATGGGGGAGCGGGAGATCGGCCCGGCCAGCGATGTCTATGCCCTTGGCGCGGTGACCTTCGAAATGCTGGCCGGCGAGCCACCTTTCACCGGTCCTACCGCCCAGGCCATCGTTGCCCGGGTGATGACCGCGGAGCCGCCCGACCTGGCATCATTGCGGAAGACAGTGCCGGAGCACGTCGCGGCAGCAGTTGATACCGCGCTACAGAAGCTTCCCGCCGACCGGTTTCCCACCGCGACCGCATTTGCCCAGGCGCTGGGAGCCCCGGGGCCCACGACCGGCCGGCGGGTGCGCGCGGTGGTCGGCCCGGTCCGCCGGTCGGTCCCGCTTTTCCTTGCCATCGGGCTCGCCGCGCTCGCGCTGGTGCTGGGCGGACTGGCGGCC
The DNA here is from genome assembly GCA_963795085.1 of uncultured Gemmatimonadales bacterium. Taxonomy (GTDB): domain Bacteria; phylum Gemmatimonadota; class Gemmatimonadetes; order Gemmatimonadales; family GWC2-71-9; genus DASYPP01. Next base: position 471,006 of record CAWCFX010000004.1, read on the forward strand.
GTGCTGGCCTTGGGCGCCAGGCGCGGAGACCCAGTCGGGGTCCGGGTGGCCGCCCGGCTTCCCGCCGGCCAGGAATTCCTCGCCGGTCGGGCCCTCGGCGTGGCAATTCCTCCCGACGGCTCCGGCGTCCTTTATCTGGGGCCCGGCGTCGGCCGGCGGCTGCAGTACTGGTTCCGCCAATGGGACCGGATCGGCGCCGAGCGGCTGACCCGCTCGGTCGATGAAGGGTGCTGCGCCAGCTACTCTCCCTCCGGCGACACGATCGCGTACCTCTCTGCCCCCCGCTCACTCAACCTGCTCCCGCTCAACGGCGGGCAGGCGACCACGCTGTCCGATTCCGGGTTGCTTTCGGTGACCGACTGGTGGGCCGGCCTCGACTGGTCGAAGGATGGCTGGCTCTACGCCGGCGGCTCCGAAGGCCTGCTCAGGATTGATCCCCGAACCGGGGCCCGCGAGATCGTGGCCCGGCACGACTCGGCCCGTGGCGACCTGGCCTTCCTCTGGCCCCAGGTACTGCCGGGGGGCAAGGGCGCGGTGGTGACGGTAGTCGGGCGACAGGCTCCGATCGATCCCGAGCGCGCCTCGATCGGGATCGTCGATTTCAGCACGGGACGGGTCCGGGTGATCCAGCAGGGCATCCGTGCGATTTACGCTTCCACGGGGCACCTGCTCGTAGTCAAGCCCAACGGCGTGCTCTGGGCGGTGCCCTTCGACCCGGGGTCCTTCGACGTGCGGGGGACCGAGCGCGAGTTGCGCGATACGCTCGCGGTCCGCACCGGGAGCGCCGGCCCGGGCACCGTCGATCTCGCGCTGGACCGCCACGGAACCCTGGTCTACGTGGCGGGCGGCATCGAGTCGTTCCGGGCGGTCATGGTCGATCGTTCCGGCGCCGTGCGCCCCCTGTCCGATGATGTCGCCGCCCTCCTGCTGGACAGCCCCGCCCTTTCGTCCGACGGCCGCCGGCTGGCGATCGGGATGCGCGCCGAGGACCGCACGTCCCAGATCTGGGTCCATGCCATGGGCGATGGCGCCATGGGCCGGTTGACCTTCGACGGTCTCCTGAACATTCGGCCGCGCTGGCGTCCGGGAACCGGCACCCTGAGCTACCTTGGCTTTGCCGGGATCGGCAAGATCGACTTCCACGTGTTCGAGCGCGACGCCGGCGGACGGGGCGGCGTGCGCCGGATCTTCACGGGCGACCCGCGAAGCGTGGGGTCCCACGCCTGGTCGCCCGACGGACGGTGGCTGATTTTCCGGACCGACGACCAGGCCGCCGGCAACGGCGACATTCTCGCCATCCGTCCCGGGGTGGACACCGTGCCCCGCGCCCTGGTGGCCACCCCCGCCGAGGAAATGGGCCCGGCCGTATCTCCGGATGGCCGGTGGCTGGCGTATACCTCCAATGAAACCGGCCGCCGGGAGGTGTACGTCCGTCCCTTCCCCGCGACCGACGAGGCGCGCTTCCTGATCTCGCCCAGCGGCGGCATGACCCCGGTCTGGGCCCGGAACGGGCGAGAGCTGTTCTACCTGGACGCGTCCGGCAACATGGTCGCCGTCCCGGTCGAAGGCGGCGACTCGTTTCGCTCCGGCTCGCCCGAGGTCCTGTTCCCGGCGACCCAATATTTCACGATGCCCTACCATCCGCAGTATGACGTGACGCCCGATGGCCAGCGCTTCGTGATGCTGAGCGCCCGGTCGGAAAACCTCGGGCTGGTCCTGGTGACCGGATTTCTTGCCGACCTGGAGCGACGGATGGAAACACAATGAAAGGGGGCCTCGTGCGGGTCCCATACCTTCTCATGCTGCTGACCGGTTGCTCGGCGTCCCGGGAGGCGGCGGCTCCACCCGCGGAAGGCAGCGACTATCTCTACCTCTGGACCGCCGGCGCCGACTCGGCGGCCCCCGACTTCCTCGCCGTCTACGACGTGCGGCCTGACAGCGGGCGATACGGCGCGCTGGTGACGACCGTGCCGGTCGGGAGCGGAAACAACGGCCCGCATCACAGCGAGCACGAGCTGGCGGCCGACCGGCAGCTGTTCGTCAACGGGTATGGGAGCGGTAAGAGCTTCATCTTCGACCTCCGCGATGGCGCCACCCCGAAGCTGGTTGGCGAGTTCGGCGACCAGGCGGGGATGAGCCACCCGCACAGCTTCCTCCGCCTGCCCGGCGGCAACGTGCTGGCCACATATCAGATGAGGCACGATTCCGCGGGCATGGGGCCGGGCGGCCTGGTCGAGATGACCCCGGCCGGCGCCGTGGTCCGTTCCAGCCCGGCGACGGGACCAGGCGTCCCGCCGGGCCTCCGTGTGTATTCCGGCGCCGTGGTGCCGGCCCTCGACCGGATCGTCACCTCGACGACCGACATGGACGAGAAGAACCCGTACCTGGCCGACCAGGTCCAGGTCTGGCGGCTTTCGACCCTGGAACTCCTGCACACGATCACGCTTCCGCCGGGCCCGCTCGGCGACGAGAGTCACTACACCGCGGAACCCCGGCTTCTTTCCGACGGCCGGACCGTCATGGTCTCCACCTTCAATTGCGGGCTGTACCTGCTCGAAGGCCTTGACGGTGACGAGCCCGCCGGCCGCCTGGTGGCGACCTTCCCCCGGAAGCCGGACAGTTATTGCGCCATCCCGGTGGTGGCGGGGCGGTTCTGGCTGACGACCGTGCCTGCGGTTCCCGGCGTGGTGAGCCTCGACATCTCGGACCCGGCCAACCCGCGGGAAGCCGGGCGGCTGGCGCTGGGCGCGGAGGACATTCCCCACTGGATCGCGCTGGAGCCCAACGGCCGGCGGGTGGTGATGACCGGGTATGGCGCGATGAAGAACCGGGTGCTGATGGCGACGTTCGATTCCGCGACCGGCAGGCTGGCGCTGGACCAGCGATTCCGCCCGGTGGATGCCTCGACTGCCGGCTTCTCCGTCGACGGCATCCCCCACGGCGCGGTGTTCAGCCGGCCATGACGGGCGGGCGCGGAATGGCCCCCTGTCAGTCCACCGCCCTGGCGGTGCCGAACGGCGAAATTTGACAATGTGACCATATATGGTCATAATGAGGCCATGAAAACCCGAGCGGAAAAGCAGGTCAAGGTCGCCGAGCTGAAGGCTCGGCTCAGCGCGTATCTCAAGGCCGTCCGCCGGGGGGAACCGGTCACCGTCTGCGACCGGGATACCCCGATCGCCCGGCTGGTGCCCTACCGGCCAGCGGGTGAACCGCTCGCCGTCCGGGAGCCGGTGCGTGCGCTGGACGCCGTCACCCTGCCCGCGCCGCTGAAGCGCCCGGTGGACAGCCTGGCGGTTCTGCTCGAGGGACGGCAGCCATCACGGTGATTGCCTATCTCGACGCCTCCGTGGTCCTCCGCCTGGTGCTGGGAGAGCCGAACCGGCTGGCCGAGTGGGCTGCGGTAACGGCCGCGGTGGCCAGCGCCCTGACCGAGGTCGAATCGCTCCGGACGCTGGACCGGCTGGTCCGCCTCGGCGCGCTGCCCGAGGCGGAGCTGGTGCCCCGGCGCGAGGCGGTCTATCGGATGCTGGAAGCCGCCGAAGTCGTCGACGTTGGCCGGCCGGTGCTCCGCCGCGCCTCCGATCCCTTTCCGACTCCACTGGGAACCCTGGATGCCATTCACCTTGCGACCGCCCTGGCCTGGCGGGACATTCGGAACCTGGAGGTGACCATGGCCACGCACGACCTGGCACTGGCGGCGGCATCGCGCGCCGTGGGCCTGCCGGTGGTGGGCGCGCCATGACCATCCTGCGACGAATCTCGCCGGAGGCGCCATGACGGTGCCCACCTCCCTCGCGGACGCCCTGGCCGACCGCTACCGCCTCGAGCGAGAGCTGGGTGCCGGCGGCATGGCCACGGTCTATCTCGCCGAGGATCTCAAGCATCACCGGAAGGTGGCCGTCAAGGTGCTGCGGCCGGACCTGGCCGCCACCCTCGGATCCGAGCGATTCCTTCGCGAGATCGAAGTCGCGGCCCGGCTGCAGCACCCGCACATCCTCACGGTGCTGGACTCGGGTGACGCCCAGGGCTACTTCTATTACGCGATGCCCTATGTCGAGGGCGAGACGTTGCGCGACCGGATCAGCCGAAGCGGGGAGCTGCCGGTCCACGAAGCGGTCCGGCTGCTGGGCGAGATCGCCGAAGCGCTCGCGGTGGCGCACCAGGCGGGCGTCGTCCACCGCGATATCAAGCCGGAGAACATCCTGCTCTCGGGCCGGCACGCGCTGGTCATGGACTTCGGCGTGGCCAAGGCGGTGACCGAGGCCTCGGGCCGGCAGCAGCTCACCACCGCGGGCATTGCGCTGGGCACGCCCGCGTACATGGCGCCGGAGCAGGCCTCGGCGGATCCCCAGATGGATGCCCGGGTGGACATCTACGCCATGGGCGTGGTGGCCTACGAAATGCTTTCCGGATTCACCCCGTTTCACGGGCTGAATCCCCAGCAGACTCTTGCCGCGCACGTCATGCGGGACCCCAGTCCGCTGGGAGCCCAGCGCGCCGGGCTCTCCCCGACGCTCGAAGCCGTCGTCATGCGCTGCCTGGCCAAGCGACCCGCCGACCGCTGGCAGAGCGCGGCAGAAATATCCCAGCAACTGGAAACGTTGACCACGCCGACCGGAGGCCTGACTCCGACCCACACTCGTCCGATCGCAGCCACCCCCGCCCGGCGCAGGCTGGTCCCCATGCTGGCGGTCGTCGGTGCTGCCCTCCTTGCCCTGGTGGCGGCGATGTCACTGGGGAAACGCCCGGAGCGAGCGGAGTTCGGCCGGCAGGTGCAGTTGACCAGCGACACGGGATTGGAAGTGGAGGCATCACTCTCGCCCGACGGAAAGTTCATTGCCTACGTCGTCAACGATTCCGGTGTGTTCCGGCTGATGGTCCGCCAGGTTGTCGGCGGGGAGCCCGTCATGATCTCGCAAGCCTTTCGGCTCCAGACCGCGCCCCAGTGGTCGCCCGACGGCAGCCGCATCCTCTTTCGTTCCGAGCGGGGGATTGAGGTCATGCCCGCGCTGGGAGGTCGCTCGCAGCTGCTGGTTCCCCAGGACAGCCGCCTGGTCCTGTTCCCCGGGTCTTGGGACGGATCCGGGAGCGAGTTCGTGTATGCGCGGGGAGATTCCATTCTCATTCATGGCGCAGACGGCCGCTCGCGGCAGGTGGCGCAAGTCCGCGAGCCGCACTCCCTGGCCTGGTCCCCCAACGGCAAATGGATCGCGTTCGTGAGCGGCAACCGGGAATCCCGCTTACCCGGCATTTCCTACGGAAACACGGCACCCTCCATCCTGATGCTGGTGCCGGCGGCCGGGGGCACGGTCCGGGAGGCCTCGCTGGGCGAGGGGCAGAACCTGAGCCCGGCCTGGCTGAGCGACCGCACCCTGCTCTTTATTTCCAGCCGCGACGGCGCCAGGGACGTCTATGGGCTTTCCATTACCCGCGACGGGAAGCCGGGGTCGCCCGCGGTCCGCATCACCACGGGGCTCAACGCCATTCTCCTCAGTCTCTCTCCCGCCAGCCGCAAAGTGGTGTACACGGTGTACGAGGAGCGGTCTAACGTGTGGTCTATGCCCGCCGATGCGGCGACGCCGCTGTCCATTGCCCAGGCCATTCAGGTGACGAAGGGGAACCAGACCGTCGAACGCTTTTCGGTGTCGCCTGACGGACGCCTCATGGCGTATGACAGCGACCGAAGCGGGAACTCCGATCTGTACCTGCTCGACCTCGCGAGCGGAGAAACTGACCAGCTGACTTCGGATTCGATCGCCCAGTTCGCGCCCAGCTGGTCACCCGACGGCCGGGAGATCGCGTACCACGCGATCATCCGGGGTGTCAGGCAGATCTTCCTGATGTCGGCGCCGGGAAGTCCGCTCCAGATCACCAGCGGAACCGATGACCTTCGCGTGCCCACCTGGACCGGCAATGGGCGCGCCTTGTATATCAGTACCAACTCCCCCAACAACGGCTACGTCGCCCGGATGGAGCGGCGGGATGACGGCAGCTGGGGAGCGAAGCGGGAAATGTTTCGCACCGGGATCGCTTCTCCCGATGAGCGAATGGTGTTTACCGGTCGGGTGATCACCAGCCTGGATGGCACCGATACCCTCCGGCAGGTGGTTCCCGCCACCGTGCCTACCGTCCGCAACCCGGTCTGGTCCCGGGACGGGTCCAGGATCTATTACCTGGCGGGCGATGCGGCCGATCGAACTACCGAGATCTGGTCGGTCACGGTCGCGGGGTGGAGGCCCCGGCTTCACGTCCGGTTCGACGACCCGTCGAGGCCGTGGCACCGATTCGGGTTTCAAGTGCATGGGAATCAATTCTACATGACGCTGGGCGAGCGGGAGAGTGATATCTGGGCCGCCGACATCAACCTCGCGCCGGGCCGGTAGCGGGCCTGGTGTGCCATCCACCGCGCGCCAACACCCTGACAAAGGACACGGACCCAGGATGCGATCGATGGTCGATCGGCCTGGCCTGACGCAATGAACCACACCAGTGCTCCACTTGCATCGGCCCTCGCCGACCGCTACCGGATCGAGCGGGAGCTGGGCGCGGGCGGCATGGCCACGGTCTATCTCGCCCAGGACCTGAAGCACGACCGCCGGGTGGCCATCAAGGTGCTCCGGCCGGAGCTGGCCGCCGTGATCGGGGCCGAGCGGTTTCTCCGGGAAATTCGGACCATCGCCAACCTCCAGCACCCCCATATCCTCGGCCTGATCGATTCCGGGGAGCTGCACGGCACCGCGTACTACGTGATGCCCTTCGTGGATGGCGAGTCCCTCCGTGACCGGCTGAACCGGGAGAAGCAGCTGCCGATCCCAGATGCCGTCCGGCTGGCGAGCGAAGTTGCCGCCGCCCTCGATTATGCCCACCGCCACGGGGTCATTCACCGCGACATCAAGCCCGAGAACATCATGCTGCACGATGGCCGGGCCTTGGTGGCGGACTTCGGCATCGCCCTGGCGGTCTCCAGCGCGGGCGGATCGAGCCGGATGACGGAGACCGGAATGTCCCTGGGGACTCCGCATTACATGAGCCCCGAGCAGGCGATGGGCGAGCGGGAGATCACCGCCCGGAGCGACGTGTATGCCCTGGGCGCGATGACCTACGAGATGCTGATTGGCGACCCACCGTTCACCGGCAGCACCGCCCAGGCGATCGTTGCCAAGGTCATGACCGAGAAACCGGTCTCCCTCCAGCGGCAGCGGGAGCGGGTGCCCGATGCGGTGGAAGACGCGGTCCTCACCGCGCTGGAAAAGCTCCCCGCGGACCGGTTCGGCACCGCCGCCGAGTTTGCGATCAGCCTGGCCGGTGCCGAGGGGAGCCATTCGCGGCCACGGGGTGGAACCCCAGCCGTAGATCGCCGGGGATGGTTTGCGCTCGCCGCGCTGGCCGCCGTGCTGGCGGTCGTCGCGGCCGTCGGCTGGAGCCGCGAGGCCGGAGCCGACCGCGCCCTGGCCTATCAGGTGCACCTCACCCCGTCGGAAGCCGATATCGGATTCGTCGTCGCCCAGGTGGCACTGAGCGCCGACGGCGGGCTGATCGTCTTCAGCGACACGGTGGAGGGAGGCCGCCAGTTGTGGGTCAAGGAGCGGGGCATCGCGGAACCCCGGCCCATTCCCGGCACCCAGGGAGGCCAGGCCCCGTTTCTCTCCCCGGATGGCCGGGCGGTCGCCTACACCGTTGGGTCCCAGCTCATGCGGATTCCCCTCACCGGCGGAGCACCACGGCTGCTCTCCGACTCGGCCTCGGCCCCGCTGCCGGCTCGTGGCGCCTGGCTGTCCGATGGAACGATCGTCTTCCTGGGCGGCGCGGGGGACTTCCTCAACGCCGTGCCCGATACCGGCGGCGTGACCCGACGCGTTGCGACGGCGGACCAGCTCCTCGGCTTCCCGGTGATCATCGCCGTCGTGCCGGGTCAGCGGGCGGTGGTAGTGACGTCCTGCGACTTCGGAAGCTGTGCCAACCCGGTCGTGAGCCTCGTGCGACTCGATCCACCCACCATCGCGCGCCTGTTGCCGGGCTCCGCTGGAGTCTTGCCGCTGCGGGGTGATAGGGTGCTCAACATCCTGCCCGACGGGTCGGTCTTCCTGGCGGCCTTCGACCCCGCCACCGGTAGAACAGGGGAAGGAGCGCCGATCTTCTCGGGGGTCATGGTAGCCGAGCGCGGTCCGGAGATCACCGTCGGAGCAGAGGGGGTGACGCTGCAGGCCACCGGTGGCGCGGGTAGCCTCACGAACAAGGCACAGCTCGTGCTGGTGGGGTTGGAGGGCTCCACCCGGAGGATCGATTCGGCCTGGTCCGGCGTCCTCGCCAATAACAGCGGGGTCGCGATCAGCCCGGACGGCCGTCGGGTACTACTCTCCCTGCTCGAGCAGGATGGCCTCAAGGCCTCCCTCTTCATCAAGCCATTCCCCGCAGGGCCAGCCACGCGGTTCAGTACGATGGGTGCCCAGAGTGTCCGCGCCGTCTGGTCTCCCGATGGCCGGCGCATCGCCTGGGTCGTCGTGGGTGAGAACGGCGGGGGTGAGATCTGGCACCAGGCCGCCGATGGTTCGGGGGCGCCGATGTTGCTGGCGCGTGATGCTCGGGGCCTGTACGAGGTCAACTTCAGCCCGGACGGGCAGTGGCTGCTCTATCGGACCGATGATGTGGCTGCCGGCCGCGGGAACATCTATGCCAGGCGTCTGAGCGGCGACACCGCCTCGATCCCGGTCGCCGCGAGTGACGCCGAAGAAACCTCGCCGGCCGTCTCACCCGACGGGCGCTGGATTGCCTACGCCATCCGGATCGACGCCATCAAGGAGGTGGTGGTGCGCCCCTTCCCGGATGTCGAGGGGGGACGGGTCCAGGTCTCGATGGGCGGCGGCACCGAGCCGATGTGGGGTCACGACGGCCGGACACTCTATTTCCGCGATCCGTCGCACGGTCGAATCATCGCTGCCGCAATGGATTCGGATGGGCGCTTCCCCAGTGATGGCCGTTCGGTGGTGCTCCAGTCGGCGCTCCGGGAGTATTGGGACAACGATGACACCCGGCAATATTCGCTGATGCCGGACGGGAGTGGATTCTTGATGATGCGGCGCATCCGGCTCACGGCGGACTCCTCGCGGGCCCGCCTTATTCTCCGCGAGCACGTCATTCCCCCTGCCGGTGCTGACCGATGACCGGGGCCCGCGATCGACTCGCCGCTGCCCTCGCCGACCGCTACCGCATCGAGCGGGCCGCGACTTACGTCGCTGCTCGGCCCGGCGTCGCTTCGCGACTGCAGCGAGAACATTCTGCTCCGGCCAGACTGCAATCACCCTGCCATGGACCCAGGCGCACCGAATCGCGCAGCGATGGTGTGCCGAGCAGCGACGGAAGTCGCGGAACGATCAGGCAATGACGGAAGCCCCCGTCCGTCTCACCGCGGCCCTCGCCGACCGCTACCGCATCGAACGGGAACTGGGCGCGGGCGGCATGGCCACGGTCTACCTCGCCCACGACCTGAAGCACGATCGCCGGGTCGCGATCAAGGTGCTCCGGCCCGAGCTGGCCGCGGTGATCGGGGCCGAGCGGTTTCTCCGGGAGATCCGGACCATCGCCAACCTCCAGCACCCCCACATCCTCGGCCTGATCGATTCCGGGGAACTGCACGGCACGGCGTACTACGTGATGCCGTTCGTGGATGGCGAGTCCCTCCGCGACCGGTTGAGCCGGGAGAAGCAGCTGCCCATCGCCGACGCGGTCAGGCTGGCCACCGAGGTGGCGGGGGCCCTGGACTACGCCCACCGGCAGGGCGTGATCCACCGGGACATCAAGCCCGAGAACATCATGCTGCATGATGGCCGGGCGCTGGTGGCGGACTTCGGCATCGCTTTAGCCGTGAGCAGTGCCGGGGGTAGCCGGATGACCGAGACCGGGATGTCCCTCGGCACCCCGCACTACATGTCCCCCGAGCAGGCGATGGGCGAGCGGGAGATCACCGCGCGGAGCGACGTGTATGCCCTGGGCGCGATGACCTACGAGATGCTGATCGGCGACCCACCGTTCACCGGCAGCACCGCCCAGGCGATCGTTGCCAAGGTCATGACCGAGAAGCCGGTCTCGCTCCAGCGGCAGCGGGAACGGGTGCCCGATACGGTAGAGGACGCGGTGCTCACTGCGCTGGAAAAGCTTCCCGCGGACCGGTTCGGCACCGCCGCCGAGTTCGCCGGTGCGCTCAACGGAGAGGCGGGGGCCGGGAGACCTCCCCGGACCGGCTCGCCGAGCCGGGCGGGGAAGGGGTCTCGTTTCCGCGACCCGGTCGTGGTTACCCTTGCGGTACTCGCGGTCGCCGCGGCGGCTCTCGCCTGGGCCGGCCGGGGTTCGACCCCGGCGGACGCGCCGGTGGTGAGCTTCTCGCTGCAGGTCCCCCGTACCGGCAGCACGGTCCTGGGGTTCAGCTCCGTGGCCATTTCGCCCGATGGCCAGACGCTGGTGTACGTGGGGGCGGGCGATGGCTTCCGCCAGCAGCTGGTCGCGCGCCGGATCGACGAGGTGACCGAACATCCCCTGCCCGGCACCGGGGAGGGCGCCCATCCGGTGTTTTCGCCCGATGGCCGGTGGGTGGCCTTCATCCGGGGCAACCAGTTGTTCCGGGTGGCCATCGAGGGGGGCCAACCCCAGTTCCTCGGCAATGCGCAGGGCACCTTCAATGGAATGAGCTGGTCGTCGTCCGGGGACATCGTCCTGTCGGGCAACACGACGCTGTACCTCCTGCCCCAGGCGGGCGGATCCCCGAAGGAGTTCGCCCGGCGCGATCCGCCCGAAGGGGAGCTTTACCTGGACACCCCGATGGTGGTGGATGAGGCGGACGTCATTCTCTACTCCAGCTGGGAGGGCACGGGCCCCGGCAGCGCCCGGATCGCCATCGCGTCGCGGTCCGACGGCACCATCACCGTGCTGGATGTCCCCGGCGTCCACCCGGTCGGAGTCTTCGACGGCATCCTGCTTTACGCCACACCGTCAGGAACCCTGATGGGTGTGCCCATTGACCTGCCTGGCCGCCGCGTCACTGGCACCCCGGTCCAGCTGTTGACCGATATCGCGGTGAACAATTCGACCGGGATCGCCCGGATCGGCGTGTCTCGATCAGGTACTCTCATCTATGAGCAGGGCACGGCGGTATCCCGGGTCGTCCTGGTCACCCCCGAAGGGGCAATCCGGAGCCTTGTCGAGGAGCCGCGGGAGTATGCCTTTCCCCGCCTTTCCCCGGACGGACGGTCGCTCGCCATCACGATCGGGCAGGGCGGTCGCCGGGATATCTGGCTCTTCGACCGGCGGCTGGGCACCTCGACCCGGCTCACCACCGAGGGACTCACCAACGAGCGCCCGGAGTGGACCCCGGATGGCCGCCGGGTGCTCTACCGCACCGACCGGAGCGCCCGGGCCTCAATCTGGTGGCAGCCCGTGGACCGGAGCGCTGAGGCCACGCCGCTGCTGCAGGGGGGAAGGATGGACCTGTTCGAGGCCGTGGTATCGCCCGACGGGAACATGGTGGCCTACCAGCTGGATACGCTCGGCGCTGACCTCTACGCCCGGCGGCTCTCCGGCGACACGACGCCGATTCCCATCGCGACCAGCGCCCGGGGCATCGAAACCATGCCACGCATCTCGCCCGATGGCCGCTGGATCGCCTTCACGACCGATGAATCCGGGGTGGACGAAGTGGTCGTGCAGCCGTTTCCCGGGCCGGGAGGCCGGGTCCAGGTCTCCTCCGGCGGAGGATCACAGCCGGTCTGGTCCCGGGACGGGCGGCAGCTGTTCTACCGCGGCGGCGGCTCTCTCATGGCGGCGCGGCTGGAGCCGGGCCCGGCCTTCCGGGTGGCATCGCGGACCGCCCTGTTCCCCGACAGCTATTCCTACGCCACCAACCCGCACGCGAACTTCGACGTGACGCCGGAGGGCGATTTTGTCCTGCTCGAACCCGTCGGCGAGTCGAAGATGATCGTGATCACCAACTGGGTTTCCCGGATGCGGGCCCGGATGGCGGAAGGGCGATAGTGGTTCCCCCGGCTCTCGCCACCACCCTGGCCGATCGCTACCGCCTCGAACAGGCCGCGACTTACGTCGCTGCTCGGCACGGCGTCGCTTCGCGACTGCAGCGAGAACATTCTGCTCCGGCAAGACTGCAATCAACCTGTCATGGACCCAGGCGCACCAACTCGCGCAGCGATGGTGTGCCGAGCCGCGACGGAAGTCGCGGGAATAGGCAATGACGGAAGCCCCCGTCCGTCTCGCCGCCGCCCTGGCCGATCGCTATCGACTCGAGCGGGAGCTGGGCGCCGGCGGCATGGCCACGGTGTATCTTGCGCACGACATCAAGCACGACCGGAAGGTGGCCATCAAGGTGCTCCGGCCCGAGCTGGCCGCGGTGATCGGCGCCGAGCGATTCCTCCGCGAGATCAAGACCATCGCCAACCTGCAGCATCCCCATATCCTCGGCCTGATCGATTCCGGCAAAGTGAACGGCACGGCGTACTACGTGATGCCATTCGTGGAAGGGGAATCCCTTCGCGACCGGCTGAATCGGGAAAAGCAGCTCCCCATCACTGACGCGGTCCGGCTGGCCACCGAGGTGGCCGGCGCGCTCGGCTACGCCCACCGGCATGGCGTGATCCACCGCGACATCAAGCCGGAAAACATCTTGCTGCATGATGGCTTGGCCCTTTTGGCGGATTTCGGCATCGCCCTGGCCGTGAGCAGCGCCGGAGGCCGGATGACCGAGACCGGGATGAGCCTCGGCACGCCCCACTACATGTCGCCGGAGCAGGCGATGGGTGAACGGGAGATCGGCCCCACGAGCGACGTGTATGCGCTCGGTGTGGTTACGTACGAGATGCTCACGGGGGAACCACCCTTTTCCGGTCCGACGGCGCAAGCCATCTTTGCAAAGGTGATGACCGAGAAGCCGGCGCCGATCATGCTGCGGCGTGATACCGTTCCGGAAACCATCGCACGCGCGGTCGTCACGGCGCTGCAGAAGATTCCCGCCGATCGGTTTCGCAACACGGCGGAGTTCATCGCGGCGCTGACGGCTACTTCCGCGTCGCCGGGTGGACCCGGCGCCCATACGCGAACCGTCTCGCTGGTAACCGGCAGCTTCGTGATCACGGAAGCGCACTGCAGACTGCTTTCCCGCGCGTCGTTCGATCCCCGGCTCATCGGGTCCGAGCTTCAGTATTTCGATAATGGCGTCGCCTCTCCCGTTCTGCTGTGTTTCATCCCGGCCTTTGGCCGCGGGTCAGACCAGAACATGGAGATGCTCTCGCGGATTGGCTATCGGGCGGTCGTTCCCACCTTGCGCGGGTTCGAGCTGGACACGCCGTGGCGCCCCACGCTCACCATCGACGATCACATCGTGCTGATCCGCGAGTTTCTCCGTGAGCTTGCGACCCAGCTCGAGCCGGCGCTGATTATCGTCGCCGGTTTCTCCACCGCCGCGGATATTGCGCTGCGGTTTGCCGCGGCCCCCGATCCTGCCGCGACCCTTCGGGTAGACGGGTGCCTGACCCTGGGGGGAAACCTGGCGCCGAGTACGTGCTTCTTTACCAGCGTGCTGGCTTCAATGAAAAATGACGACGACGATACCTTGCTGGCCGCCCTTCGGCAGGTCAGTGACACGGCCACGTCGCTCGACGAATGGGTGAACATCTGCCAGTACGCCCTCAGGATCGCGTCGACCTTTCGGAACCAGTTGGGCGTGGTGCGGACCTTTGCGAGTGGGCTTTGGGCGCCTTTCGCCACCGAGGAGCTCACCCCCTTCGCGAACTGGTACCGGGCGGCGATGGCCAACGGTTGCCGGCTGAGTTGCGTGTTCGAGGACACGCCCATGTACCGTGGGCTCGTGCGGGAGTTGCAACTGCGAAACCTGGACGAGGGACTCCTGGGAGAACGGTATGAAGAAGGTTCGATAATTAATGAGGCCGGGACTTCCCACTTCGATCTCGTCGAGCCGGGGCGTGTGGCCCGACACGTTGATGCGCTCGTCACCCGCCTGCGCGGCAACAGCGGGGCCCGCCCCAGCTCGGCCGGCTCCCCGCGATAGCGGCCAATGACTCACACCGAGAATCGTCACCGTCCCACGGACGCGAAGGAAAAGCCATGACTGGGCCTATAGCGCGTCTCACGACAGCCCTGGCCGACCGCTATCGACTCGAGCGGGAGCTGGGCGCCGGCGGCATGGCCACGGTCTACCTCGCCCACGATCTTAAGCACGACCGGAAGGTGGCCATCAAGGTCCTCCGGCCGGAGCTGGCCGCCGTCATCGGGGCGGACCGCTTTCTTTCCGAAATCAAGACCACGGCCAATCTGCAGCATCCTCATATCCTGCCGCTGCATGATTCGGGAGCGGCCGATTCTTTCCTTTATTACGTGATGCCGTTCATCGAGGGCGAGTCCCTCCGCGACCGGCTCACCCGGGAGAAGCAACTCCCGGTGAACGACGCGGTCCGGATCGCCACCGAGGTGGCGGGAGCCCTGGATTACGCCCATCGTCACCACGTCATCCACCGGGACATCAAACCCGAGAACATCCTGCTCCACGACGGCCGGGCCCTGGTCGCCGATTTCGGCATCGCGCTGGCCGCCAGCAAGGCCGGCGGCAGCCGGATGACCGAGACCGGCGTGAGTCTCGGCACTCCACAGTACATGTCGCCGGAGCAGGCGATGGGCGAGCGGGTGATCGGTCCGCCAAGCGATGTATACGCGCTGGGAGCGGTCACCTATGAAATGCTCACCGGTGAACCGCCCTTCAGCGGTCCGTCGGCGCAGGCCATTCTCGCCAAGATCATGACGGCGGAACCGGCCGAGATTACTTCGCTGCGGAGGACCGTACCGATCCACGTAGCCGATGCGGTGCATACGGCGCTCCAGAAACTGCCGGCCGATCGGTTCTCCAGCGCCTCCGCCTTCGCCGATGCGCTGGGAAACTCCACCCCGGGGCGCACTCGGGTCAACGGAATGCGGGTGGCAGAACGGTCAGGCCGCCGAGGCATTCGACCTCCGATCGTCGCCGCCATCGCCGCGGCAGGTCTGTTCGCCGGAATCGCCGCTGCGGGGTTCTTCCAGGGCGACGACGGATCGCGCCTGCCCGCCATGCGCTTGATGATGCAGTTCCCCGCCGGGCAGGAGTTCCGGGCCGGACGAACTCCCGTGATTACCGCGGCGCCGGACGGCTCAGGCGTCCTGTATAACGGGCCGGGGGTGACGACACGGACCCAGTTCTGGTTTCGACCATGGAACCGGATCACCGGTGAGCGGCTCTCCCGCTCGCTCGATGAAGCATGCTGTGCCACCTATTCGCCGTCGGGGGACACGATTGCCTACCTGTCGGCTCCCCGCCAGCTCAATATCCTCCCGCTGACTGGTGGTCTCCCGGGCACCCTTCCTGACAGCGGCCTCCTCTCAGTGACCGACTGGTTCGGCGGCCTGGATTGGGCGGACGATGGCTGGCTGTATGCGGCAGGAATTGAGGGGTTGATCCGGATCGAGCCGCGCACCCGGAAGGTGGAGTTGCTGGCCCCGCACGATTCCGCCCGGGGTGACGTGGCGTTCCTCTGGCCCGAGGTTCTTCCCGGCGGGAAGGGAGTCATCGTTACTGTGCCTGACCGCGCGTCCACCACCGACCCCGAGCGCGCTTCGATCGGCATTGCCAACCTTTCATCCGGGCGGGTCGACATCATCCTCCAGGGTGTCCGGGCCATCTACTCGCCCACCGGGCATCTCATTGTGGTCAAGCCCAATGGTGTGCTGTGGGCGGTGCCGTTCGACGTAGCTTCGCTCCAGGTGAAGGGAACCGCGCGGGAATTGGCCGACACGCTGTCGGTCCGGTCAGGAAGTGCGGCCCCCGGGGTGGCAGATCTCGCGCTCGACCGGAACGGAACGCTGACCTATGTCGCGGGAGGCATCGCCTCCTATCGGGTGGTGTGGGTGGATCGATCGGGCGACTGGCAGCCCTTCGGTGACAGCCTTCATTTCCCTGCGATAGTTGGGATCGCCCTGTCCGCTGACGGGAAACGTCTGGCCGTCGGACTCGCGACTGAGGGTCGCAATGTGGATCTTTGGGTCCAGCCGGTCGCCGGGGGGCCCCGGGTGCGCCGGACATTCGATGGCGTTTATATCCGTCCTCGCTGGCGGCCGCGCAGCAGCAGCATCTCGTTTGTCGGCCGCCACGATTCAACCGTTGGCGTGGGGTTCCACCTCTTCGAAGCGGATGTTCGGTGGGAAGGCGAGATCCGCCGGCTGGCCGATGTCGAGTCCCGTCACATCGGCGGTCACTCCTGGTCTCCTGACGGGCAGTGGTTGATCTACCGCACGGATGACCAGGAACCCGGCAATGGGGATATCATGGCGATACGCCCCGGCCTGGACAGGGCACCTCGTCCATTGGTTGCTACGCCGGCGGAAGAACTTGCACCAGCCGTTTCTCCTGATGGTCGCTGGCTGGCATATACGTCAAACGAATCCGGCAGGCGGGAAGTCTATGTGCGACCTTTTCCCGCCACCAGCGAAGCACGATACCAAGTCTCAACAGCGGGAGGGGTTACTCCGGTCTGGAGTCCCACCGGGAGGGAGCTGTTTTTCCTTGACGCATCCCAGAACATGGTAGCCATGCCGGTCGCGCCCGGCCCCGGGTTCCGGACCGGCTCACCCCAAGTGCTCTTCTCCGCTACGGGATACTTCAGCCAGGTCTACCAGCAGATGTTTGATGTTTCCTCCGACGGGCAGCAGTTTGTCATGATCCGGGCCGAAGCTCGTGAGCAAGGCGTTGTGGTAGTGACGGGTTTTCTCGATGACCTCAAGCACCGAATGGCGGACCGATGAGCGTGGTTCCTTCCCGTCTGGCCGAGGCTCTTAGCCGTAGCTACCGGATCGAGCGGGAGCTCGGCGCTGGCGGCATGGCCACGGTATACCTGGCGCAGGACCTGAAGCACGACCGGAAGGTGGCCATCAAGGTACTCCGGCCCGAGCTGGCTGCCGTCATCGGGGCGGATCGGTTTCTCTCCGAGATCAAGACCACGGCCAACCTGCAGCACCCGCATATCCTGCCGCTGCACGATTCGGGAGCGGCCGATTCTTTCCTGTATTACGTCATGCCGTTCATCGAGGGCGAGTCCCTCCGCGACCGGCTTACCCGGGAGAAACAGCTCCCGGTGAACGACGCGGTCCGGATCGCCACCGAGGTGGCGGGAGCCCTGGATTACGCCCATCGTCACAACGTCATCCACCGCGACATCAAGCCCGAGAACATCCTGCTCCACGACGGCCGGGCCCTGGTGGCAGACTTCGGGATCGCCCTGGCCGCGAGCAAGGCCGGCGGCACCCGGATGACCGAGACCGGGATGTCGCTGGGGACGCCGCACTACATGAGTCCCGAGCAAGCGATGGGCGAGCGGGAGATTACCGCGCGCTCCGACGTCTACGCCCTCGGCGCCGTCACCTACGAGCTGCTGCTGGGGGAGCCGCCCTTCACGGGACCCACCGCCCAGGCCATCGTCGCCAAGGTGATGACCGCCGAGCCGGTGACCATCACCGGCCAGCGAAGAACGGTCCCCCCGCATGTAGAGGCGGCGGTGTTCACCGCACTGGAGAAGCTTCCGGCGGACCGGTTTGCCAGCGCGGCCGAGTTTGCCCAGGCGCTGGCCGGTGGGGTGAGCACGACCACTCGCACCGGCTCTCGCGGTGCCCCCAGGTCAAAGGCGAGCGCCGGTCCCTGGCGCGCGATCAGCGCGGCACTCGGTGCGGTGCTCCTGGCTCTCCTCGGCATCGTCGGCTGGAACATGACCCACCGCTCCTCCGCCGGGGGACCCAGCGTCTACGATGCGGCGCTCCCGGTCGACGCTCCCATGACCTTCGCCTTCACCGCAGCGGCGAATACGTATGGGACTCCGCTTCGGAATCTTTCGGTCGCGAGGAACGGGGATTTCGCGGTGTACGTCGCCCCGCGAGGCGACTCCACCGTGCTGTGGTACCGCAGCCTCCGGGATGCCACCGTCCGGCCCATCCCCGGAACCGTCGGGGCCACGGCACCACGGATCTCTCCCGACGGGAACCGGGTTGCCTACTTCGTCGGCGGAATGGTGATGGTGTCCCCCGTCGCCGGTGGAGAGGCCAGGCGGCTCTTCACCGGGCAGGCGGGGTCGGCCCTCAACTGGCTGTCCGGGGATACCCTGCTCGCCCTGCACCAGGACGGGACCCGCATCGTCTGGCTCGATCCCGAGGCTGGCCCGATCAAGGAGGGGTCGATGCAGACCCGCTGCCCCTTCGGCCGATGGATCGCCGAACGAAGGGCATTGTTGTGCGACTGGAATATCGTTTCCTACTATGTCGATCCCGAGACCGGTATGCGGAGCAACGACCTGCGGATCCGGGGGGCGGGCGGTCGGGCGGGTGCGCTCCTTCACGGCAGCAGTGCACGGGTTATTGACGGGCGCTACCTGGTCTACCTCGCGGCAGACGGAGACCTTCGCGCCGCACCGTACGATATTGAAACCGACCTGGTGGGGCGCTCGGTCTCGCTGGTGCGGGGGATCCGGCGCGAGGGGGTAGGCGAGGGCCAATTCGAGGTCACCAGCGAAGGCGCCCTGGTCTATGCGCCAGGCAAGGACGCGACGGTGGGTCGCCTCGTTCGCCTCCGGGCCGGCGGCGTTCCGGAACCCCTGCCGGTGCCGGAGGCAACCTATCAGCGCTATGATCTCAGCCCGGACGGGCGCTGGCTTGCCGCCGCGGTCCTAGCGGCCGCGGGGCAGGAGCTCCGAGTCTACGATCTTCGGGATGGCCAGCAGCAGATTTGGCTCCGCGCCGACCTGATCCGGCATCCGCTCTGGGGACCGGCGGGGGGTGACCTCGTCGTGAGCGTGCGGGACTCCAACCGGTGGTCGCTGCTTGCCGGATCGCTGACCCTGGGCCGACTGAAGGACACCCTGTTCACCACCGATTCAGCCAACGCCCTCGACGCGGTCGATTTCCACTCCGCCGACGATATCATCCTCCAGCACTGGGAACGGTCGGCCGTCTTTCGCCTGAACCCCCAGGCCCCGAACGGCGGACCCCGCCCCATCTTCAACGAAGACGCCCGGTTTGCTTCGGTGTCTCCCGATGGGAAGCACCTGGCATATCAGACAACGGAGGGCAACCGGATCATGATCACGTCGTATCCGGTAGCGGGACGACGGTGGCAGGCGGCAACGGAAGGGGCTGAGCCATTCTGGCTTTCGTCGAACACGGTCATTTATCGCTCCGGCATCTCGTGGTATCAGGTGCGAATCGACCCGGTGACTGGTGAGCCCAGCGGGCCCGGCACGCTCTGGGCCCGGGATCCCCGGTTCTCCGATACCTCCGGCTGGTCCAACCGGCCGTCGCATGACGGCGGGATCATCTACGTCCAGGCGCCGGCGGAAACCAGCGCGGGCTACCTTCGGGTGATTCCCGACTGGGTGACCCAGATGAAGGCCGCCGTGGACGCGGCGAACTGAGCGCCTTACTCCAGCACCAGGCCGATATCAAACACGCCCCGATACCCGGCCCCGTCGCGCTGGACATCCAGCACCAGCTCCGCCCCCCGCTCCCGGCGGAAGATGCCGTCACCCGGGTTCCGGGTCCGCGGCTGGCGGTTGCCGGCGTAGGGCGTGGCGGCAAGGACCTGGTCGGATGCCGTGTCGTCGAAGTAGAGCTGGGAAGTGAAATCGTAGCCCCGCTGCCCGGCCGGGTCGGTCCGGAGCTTGAAGTGAATGTGCACCGTGCGACCCTGGTACCAACCCGGGTAAATCGTCCGGAAGGCGGCCCGCCCGTCGGCCCCGGTCCGCTGGTGTCCCCGAAGGAACTGTTGCCCAGTGGTGTCGAAGAACCCGTTAATATCCTTCACACCCGAGTACACCCCCGCGGCATCACACTGCCAGACGTCCACCAGGACGCCGGGCAGAGGTGCGCAGGTCGTTCCACTGATCCGGGACACCTGGAAGGCCAGCGCCAGCGGGACACCCTCCGGGATCCTTCCACTGGCCGGGTCGGCCCGGATGTCCGACCGGTCGAGCATGGTGTCCACGAAGTAGGGCCCCTCGGTCTGCGCCGGCCGGACGACGCATGCCGGCAGCTTCCCGCCCGGAGGCCGGACCAGCGCACCCCCGGGGATCGCGGCACAGGCCAGCGCGCCGAGGGAGGCGAGGACTTCACGGCGGCTCAGGACCTGGCCAATGGGGCGGTCGTCGTCGAGCATGAGTTCTCCGGCCAGAGTAAGGGGAGGACTGCTACTCCCAAGGTAAGGTTCGCCGTCGCTCTGCGCATCTCGCACCTCTAAGGAGACCGGATGTCCCCCGATCTTTTGCCGGACCAGCCATGACCACGGCGCTTGCCCAGGCGCTGGGCGACCGCTACCGGCTGGAGCGGAAGGTGGGCGAGGGCGGCATGGCCACGGTCTATCTCGCCCAGGACCTCAGGCACGACCGCCGGGTCGCCATCAAGGTGCTGCGTCCCGAGCTGGCCGCCGTCATCGGCGCGCAGCGGTTCCTCTCCGAAATCAAGACGACCGCGAACCTGCAGCACCCCCACATCCTGGCGCTGCACGATTCCGGAGAAGCCAGCGGCACGGTGTTCTATGTCATGCCGTACGTCCAGGGCGAATCGCTGCGCGACCGGCTGTCGCGGGAGCACCAGCTGCCCGTGGATGAGGCCGTCCGCATCGCGCGGGAAGTCGCCGACGCGCTGGACTACGCCCACCGGCATGGGGTGATCCACCGCGACATCAAACCCGAAAACGTCCTGCTCCACGATGGCCGGGTGCAGGTGGCGGATTTCGGAATTGCGCTGGCGGTGAGCCGCTCCGACGGCGGCTCCCGGATGACCGAGACCGGCATGAGCCTCGGTACGCCGCACTACATGGCGCCGGAGCAGGCCATGGGCGAGCGCGACATAACGCCCAAGGCCGATATCTATGCGCTCGGCTGCATGACCTACGAGATGCTGTGCGGCGAGCCGCCGTTCACCGGCCCCACGGCCCAGGCCATCATCGCCCGGATGATGACCGAAGAACCGCGCCCGCTCACCATACAGCGCAAGTCGATTCCGCCCCACGTGGAAGCCGCGGTCCGCACGGCACTGGAGAAGCTGCCGGCCGACCGGATGTCATCGGCCGCCGAGTTCGGCGCGGCGTTGGTGAATCCGGGGTATGTCACCCGGTCCGGCACCGGGGCCCGCAATGCCGTGACGATCCATGGCCGCGCCCGCGCCGGCCGGCCCTCCGTGATCGCGGTCGTTGCAGCCGTACTGCTGGGCGTGGGGGGGCTGATCGCCGGGCGCTGGCTGGGGCAGCCTCATCCCGGCCCGCTTCCCGAAGTCCGGTTCACCCTGGCACTTCCCGACACGGCGCGCTACGTGGACACCTTCGGCCGCTCCGTGGCGGTCTCTCCGGACGGTCGTCTCCTGGTGTACACCGGCGGAACCGAGGGCCTGCACCGGCTCTTTGCCCGCCGGCTGGACGAGCAGGTGCCGGCCGCGCTCGCCGGGACCGAGGGCGGATACATGCCGTTCTTCTCTCCTGATGGCGAGTGGGTCGGCTTCGTCGCCAACCAGCGGCTGATGAAGGTTCGCCTCTCGGGCGGCGTCCCGGTGGTGGTGGCGCAGCTGCTGGGCAACGTCGTCGCGGGAGCGACCTGGGGCATCCACGACGATATTGTCCTGGAGGATGTCTCGGGGCTGGTCCGGGTCAAGGCGGCCGGCGGCCGGCTCGACATGCTGGTTCCCATCGATTCGCAGAACCTGCTCATCGAATGGCCCAGCTTCCTGCCCGATGGCGAGGCCATCCTGTGTGCCGTCAGCGGAACCGATACCAGGACGCGAATCGGCGTGATCACCGTGGCCGACGGCAAGGTCTCGGTCTTCGAGGATATCACGGGGAGCGATCCCCGCTTTGTCGCTCCGGGAACGGTGATGTGGTTGTCGCCCGAGGGCGTGATGCTGGCGGCGGCGTTCGACCCGAAACGCCGCACCTTCAGCGGCCCGCCATCGCCGGTCATGGAGAACGTGGTCGAAGACTTCCGGGGCGCCAAGGTCGCCCTGGGACCCGGGATCGCCGTGCGGGTCGAGGGCACGTCGCAGCGGGCCCAGATGCTCCGCTTCGGGCGGGACGGCACCGGGCGCCGCAACGAGATGCGGGGCGCACAGAACTACACGACGCCGCGCTTCTCGCCCGATGGCCGCCGGGTCGCGTTCGTGAGCAACTTCCTCGGGGGCGAGCTCTGGGTGGCCGACCGGTCCCGGGGCACCCTGCAGCGCCTGGCGCTCGCCGGGCAGGCGATCGGGCCTGAATGGTCGCGCGATGGACGGCGCCTCGTGTTCGGATATATGACGCGCGCGAGCTCCAGCTGGGATATTCACGCGATGTCCGCCGATGGATCGGGCTCGGCGGAACCGCTCATCCAGACGCCGGAGACCGAGTTCCCGGCTGGCTGGGGCGCGGACGGGAGCCTCGCGTTCTGGCGATCCACCCTGAACCGCGGGGACATTCTCTACCGCGACAGCGGGGGAACGGAGCATCCCTTTGCCAACTCGCCCGCGGATGAACGATCCCCGGTGCTCTCGCCCGACGGCCGCTGGCTGGCCTATGTCTCGGATGAGTCGGGCCGGCGCGAGGTGTACGTCCGCCCGTTCCCGGCCGGTCCGGGGCGGTGGCAGGTTTCCAGCGAGGGCGGCATCGAGCCACGCTGGTCCAGGGGCGGGCGGGAAATCATCTATCGCGACCGCGGCTGGCTCCTCGCGGTCTCGCTGACCCCTGGTCCGGACCTGGTGGTCGGGCGGGTCGACTCGCTCTTTCGCGGCGCCTTCGCGATCAGCGGAGTCCGGGCCCAGTATGACGTGAGCGGCGATGGCGCGGAGTTCCTGATGGTGGGGGTGCCGCCGGAATCGCGTACCCTCAGCGTCACGCTCAATCCGGGGGGCCTGCCGCGATGACCCGGCGCATCGTGCCCCCGGGCCTCGGAACCGGGCGATGACGGCGCCCATGGAGGGGCTCGCCGCCGCGCTCGCCGACCGCTACCGGCTGGAGCGGGAGGTGGGCAAGGGCGGCATGGCCACGGTCTATCTCGCCCAGGACCTCAAGCATCACCGCCGGGTCGCCATCAAGGTGCTCCATCCTCAGCTGGCCGCGTCGGTCGGGGGCGACCGGTTTCTCGCCGAGATCCGCACCACGGCAAACCTGCAGCACCCGCATATCCTCCCCCTGTTCGACAGCGGGCGCGTCACCCTGGCAGCGCCTCCCCACGGGGCGGAGGGCGAAATACTGTACTACGTCATGCCCTTCATCGAGGGCGAATCGCTCCGGGACCGGCTCACCCGGGAGAAACAGCTCCCCCTCGAGGACTCCCTGCAGATCATGCGGGAGGTTGCCGATGCGCTCGACTACGCCCACCGGGCCGGGGTAGTGCATCGCGACATCAAGCCGGAGAACATCATGCTGAGCGGCGGGCATGCCATCGTCGCCGATTTCGGCATCGCCCGCGCCGTCGGCGACGAGCACTCGACCCGGCTGACCCAGACCGGCGCGGTGGTCGGCACCCCCGCCTACCTGAGCCCCGAGCAGGTCACCGGCGAGCCGCTCGACGGCCGGAGCGACCTCTACAGCCTCGGCTGCGTGCTCTATGAATGCCTGACCGGCGAGATTCCCTTTGCCGGCCCGGCGATGTCCACCATGGCGCAGCGGGTGGTGGCACCACCCCCATCGGTCAGGGCCAGGCGGACCGAGACGCCGTCCCAGGTCGACCAGCTGGTGGCGCGGGCAATGGCCACCCAGGCGACCGATCGCTTTTCCACCGGCCGCGAGATGGTCGCCGCACTCGTCGCCCCCCGGCGGGAAAGCCGGCGCGATGGCCGCCAGGCCATGGTCGTCCTGCCTTTCGCCAACCAGAGCCCCGACCCGGAGAACGAGTACTTCAGCGACGGCCTGACCGAAGAGATCATCAGCGCGCTCTCCGGCATCAAGTCGCTCTCCGTGATTTCCCGGACATCGGCGATGCAGCTGAAAGGGACCACCAGGGATGTCCGGACCATCGGGCGTGACCTGGGCGTGCAGTACGTGCTCGAAGGCAGCGTCCGCAAGGCGGGGAACTCGCTCCGGATCACGACCCGGCTGATCGACGCCGCGAGCGATGCGCAACTCTGGGGGGACAAGTACGGCGGGACCATGGACGACGTGTTCGAAGTCCAGGAGCGGGTGGCCCGGGAGATCGTCAAGGCGCTCGGCATATCGCTGACCAGCGACGAAGACCAGCGCCTGGCCCGCCGGGCGATCGAGCATCCCCAGGCGTTCGAGTGGTATCTCCAGGCCCGCGTCGAGTTCCGCCGCTACGGCTCGTCCATCGACCACGGCATGGCGCTGCTCGACCGGGCCATTGCCATCGAGGGCCAGACTCCACCGCTCCGCGCGCTGGCCGCCTGGGCCCAGGTGTCCCTGGTCCGTTCCGGGCACGCCGCAGGCCGCGGCGGGCTGGATGAAGCCGAAGCGGTCGCCCGTGCCCTGATCGAGGAAGCTCCCGAGGCTCCCTATGGCCATGCCCTGCTGGGGTTCATTGCCTATGAGCGAAGCCGGGCAGCGGATGCGGTGCGGCACCTCCTGGCGGCGCTCGAGCGCGAGCCCAACGACGCCGACAACATGTTCTACCTGGTCGTGTCTTACATCGCCGCGGGGCAGGAGTTCCGGGCCGTAGATGCGGCGGCACGCCTGATGGCGAGCGACCCGCTGTCGCCCCTGGCCTGGATGACGGCCGGGATCGCGCCCTGGTTTACCGGGCAGGTCGGAGACGCCTTGGCCAGCCTGGTCCGGGCGGTAGAGCTGGATGAGAAGAACCTCCTGGCCCTCTGGAGCCTGGGCTACGCCTATGCGCTGGATGGGCAAATGACCGAAAGCGCGAAGGTGGCGGAAACCCTGCGGCTGAAGGACCCCGATTTCACCTATACCCGCCACCTCCTCGCCCTGGTGGCCGCAGTGGACGGCCGGAGGGACGATGCGCTCCGGCAACTGGACGGGGTGGAGGGTCTCGACGCGCATCATCACCTGCACCTGGCCGAAGCGTTTGCCATGGCCGGCGAGACCGACCGCGCCCTGTCGCTCCTCGAGGAAGCGGTCCACCAGGGGTTCCATCCTTACAATTTTATTGTCGACTACTGTCCGTTCCTGGCCCCGCTCCGGGAGACCCCGCGGTTCGCGGTGGTCGCGGCCCTGGCCCGGAAACGCTCCGACGAGTTTCACCCATGAGCGGCCCGGCCCCGCGACTCGCTGCGGCTCTCGCTGACCGCTATCGCCTCGAGCGGGAGCTGGGCCAGGGCGGCATGGCCACCGTGTACCTCGCCGAAGACCTGAAACACCGCCGCTGGGTCGCCATCAAGGTGCTCCGCCCCGAGCTGGCCGCGGTGATCGGCGCCGAGCGGTTCCTCCGTGAGATCCACACCATCGCCGCGCTCCAGCATCCCCACATCCTCGGCCTGATTGACAGCGGAGAAGTGCAGGGGACCGCGTATTACGTCATGCCGTTCGTCGAGGGAGAATCGCTGCGCGACCGGCTGGCCCGGGAAAAGCAGCTGGCCGTGGGCGAGGCAGTGCGGATCGGGACCGAAGTGGCTGCTGCGCTGGACTATGCCCACCGCCACGGTGTGATCCATCGCGACATCAAGCCGGAGAACATCCTGCTGCACGATGGCTCGGCGCTGGTCGCCGATTTCGGGATTGCGCTGGCCGTGTCCACCGCCGGCGGCAGCCGGATGACCGAAACCGGCATGTCGCTCGGGACCCCCCATTACATGAGCCCGGAGCAGGCGATGGGCGAGCGGGAGATCACCGGCCGCTCCGATGTCTATGCTCTGGGGGTGGTGGTGTACGAGATGCTGGCGGGGGAGCCGCCGTTCACCGGCCCCACGGCCCAGTCGATCGTCGCCAAGGTGCTCACCGAGGAGCCGCGTTCCCTGGCCGCCCGGCGGCACACCGTGTCACTCACCGTAGAATCCGCGGTCATGACCGCGCTGGAGAAGCTTCCCGCCGACCGCTTTGCCAGCCCCGCGCAGTTCGCCGATGCCTTGAATGGACGGACGGAGCTCTCCGGTACGCACCGGCGGGCCGGTTCGCCGGTGCGCGGACCGGCGGCCGGGAAGCGGCTGGGATTGCTTCTCGCGATCGTCATCGCGGCAATATCGGTGGGACTGGCCGCGTGGAGTTGGTTCGGGGTAAGCCGCCGGCCGGACCAGCCGTCGCGCCAGTTCGTCTCCATGGGCCGGGACCTCCCGGTTTCGACCACGGTGCCATCCCTGGCGCTCTCCCCGGACGGGATGATCCTCGCGTTTGTCACCCAGAATGCCGGCCGGCCGATCTACCTCAAGCACCGGGACCAGCTCGAGCCCCTTCCCCTAACCGGCACGGAAGGGGGAAACAACCCGGTGTTCTCGCCCGACGGCCAGTGGATCGCTTTCGTGGTCCAGGGCCAGCTCAAGAAGATCCGGGTGAGCGGGGGTGCTATCGCCACGATTGCCGACTCCGTGGGCCAGACCCTGGGGTCCTTCGGGGGAGCCACCTGGCTGGACGACAACACGCTGGTCTATACCACCACGAACCTGCTGGCCCTGAAGCAGGTGAGCGCCGATGGTGGCGAAGCGACTCTGGTGCTCCCCGACACCCTGCTCCAGGGGCGGGGCAGTGGAAACCCGGTTGCGATGCCCGGATCCCGGGGCGTTCTCTTCAAGAGCTGTATCTCCGGCTGCAACGTGATGGCCATTCATGCGTTGGATCTTGAGACCGGCGCGGTGAAAGTCCTGGTCAACGATGCCGCCCTGGCCTGGTATCTCGGCGAGGACCGGTTGCTCTACGTGCGAAGGGATGGCGTGGGCCTGGTCGCTCCGTTCGATCCGGACCGGCTGGAGCTCACCGGCCCGGGTGTGCCGATCCTCGATGGCGTGCTGGTGAACAACGGGTATCCCCACCTGACCTGGTCCCGTTCCGGGACCCTGGCCTATCTCGCGGGGACGGGGAACGCCGCCGAGACCGAGGTGGTCCGGGTGAATCGGGGCGGGACAGCGACGCCGATCGACTCCACCTGGTACGGCGCGTTCAACTCGCTCGCCGTTTCGCCCGACGGCCGCCGGGTGGTGGTAGGCGCGGGGGCCACCGCGGGCGGTCTGAATGTCTGGATCAAGGAACTCGACCGGGGGCCCTTTACCCGCCTCACCTTCAACGGAGCGGACCGCCGCCCGGCCTGGTCGCCCGATGGCCGCACGGTTGCCTTTCTCCGGGACTCGGCGGCCCTGGGGTGGGTCGTGGGCCGTGCCAGCGATGGCAGCGGCGCGGATATCACGCTGGGTCTGACCAGCCGGATTCTCCAGGAGGTTGACTGGTCCTCTGATGGCCGCTGGATCGTGGCCCGGACCGACAACGGCACGGCGGGAAATGGCGACATCATCGGAATCCGGGTGGGGAAGGACACCGTCGAGGCTCCCCTGGCGGCCACCCCGTTCACCGAGCTGCACCCGGCGCTCTCTCCCGACAGCCGCTGGCTGGCCTATACCTCTAATGAGTCGGGGTTGAACGAAGTCTATGTACGCCCATTCCCCAACACTGCCGGCGGCCGGTGGCAGATCTCCCGCGGTGGCGGGGCGCAGCCCCGGTGGTCCCGTGACGGGCGTGAACTGTTTTTCCTGCGGGACACCGACCTGATGGCCGCGCGCGTCAGCGCCCGGACGGGCTTTGAGGTGGAAAGCGTGGAGCGTCTGTTCAGCGTGCGGGACTTCCGGCAGGACCAATTTCACCAGACCTACGACGTGTCGCCCGATGGGCGCTTCCTGTTCATGGTCGGCCGCCGGGCACTGGTTGAGGCGGGTCCGCCCCGGATTGCCTGGGTCGAGGGCTGGCTCGACGACCTGGACGCCAGGCTCAAGCGGTAAGCACCCCGTTCATTCGAAACCCCGAGGCTTTCATGAAACCGCACCTCGCCATCCTCTTTGTCGTCGCCTGTGCCCCGGCGTCCGTCCCCCCCCCGGGGCCGGTGACTCCCACCGCGATCGAACAGTCCAGCGGGACCACCGCCCTGCTCATCGCGATCAGCCCGGTCAGCAACGATGTGGCCTGGGCCAGCGGCACCCAGGGGACCTGGCTCCGGACCACCGATGGCGGTGCCACCTGGCAAACCGGCCGGGTCGCCGGAGCCGACACGCTCCAGTTCCGCGATGTCCACGCCGTGGACGTGAACACGGCGTTCCTCCTCTCGATCGGCAACGGCGACCAGTCACGGATCTATTTCACCCGTGATGGCGGAACGAGCTGGGCCCTCCAGTTCACCAACCCTCTTCCCGAGGCGTTCTACGACTGTTTCGATTTCTGGGACCCGAAGCGGGGGCTCGCGATCGGCGATGCCGTCAACGGACAAACCATGGTGCTGGAGACCACTGATGGCGGCGAACACTGGAACCTGATTCCTCCCTCCCGGCTGCCGCCCGCGCTCGAGGGCGAAGGCAGTTTCGCCGCGAGCGGCACCTGTCTCGTTACCCGCCCCGGCGGGCCACGCCTGGATCGCGGCGGGCCTGCCGCTCGCCCGGCTGCTGCATACCGCGGATTACGGCCGGACCTGGTCGGTGGACACCATGCCGCTGTCCACCATCGCCTCGGTGAGCTTTCGCGACGACCGCCACGGCATCGTCCTCGGCAGCGACACGACCGCCGGCAGCGCGGCCACCAGGGACGGCGGCCGGACCTGGACCCGGGGGGGACCCCAACCGCTCGCGTCCGGGATCTACGGCGGCGTGTTTGTCCCCGGGGCCCGGGTACCCACGGTGGTGGCGGTGGGCCCCGCCGGCCTGGCCTGGTCCCGCGATGACGGAATGTCATGGACGGTCATCAACCGGAACGTGTATTGGTCGGTGGGCTTCACGTCTCGCCCGGCGTCGGCTGGGCGGTCGGGCGCGGGGGCCGCATAACCCGGCTGGAGGGGTTCTGACATGATGCCCATGCCACCGTGGGGGGTCCGTGTCAGCGTCCTGCTGTGCCTGGCCGCCCCGCGGCTCTGGAGCCAGGACCTTCCATCCGGAAACCCGGAAGTGCTCGGGTTGTCTTCGGAGCGGCTGGCCCGGATCGGCGGGGTGGTGGCGCAATACACCGATTCCGGGAAGGTGGCCGGGGTTGTGACCATGGTCCTTCGAAACGGCCAGGTGGTTCACCGTGGGGCCTCTGGCTGGGCGGACCGGGAAGGGAACCGCCGGATGAGCGAAGACGCGCTCTTCCGCATCGCCTCCCAGACCAAGGCGGTCACCAGCGTCGCGGTCATGATGCTGGTCGAAGAAGGGCGGATCCAGTTGGGCACCCCGGTCAGCGCTTTCCTCCCGGGGTTCGCCAGCAGTACGGTAGCGGTGCCCACGGATAGCGGCGTCGCCCTCGTGCCTGCTGCCCGCCTGGTCACGGTTCGCGATCTGCTGACGCACACTGCGGGGATTTCGTACGGCACCGACCCAGCTATCGCGGAGCGCTACCGGGCCGCCGGGCTGGGCCCGGCCGCCGGGTGGGGGTGGTACACCGCCGATAAGGACGAGCCGGTGTGCGTCACCATGGACCGGCTTGCCACGCTGCCCCAGGCCGCCCAGCCTCGCGCCGGGTTCGTCTATGGCTACGCCACTGATATCCTCGGCTGCGTGGTCGAGCGCGTCTCCGGGATCCCCCTCGACCAGTACTTTCGGTCCCGCATCTTCGAACCCCTGCAGATGCGTAATACCTGGTTCTTCCCGCCGCCGGAGGCCGCCGGCCGCCTGGCGGTGGTGTACGCGGTGACCGAAGACGGGCGTCTGGTGCCCGCACCCGAGGGCGCCAGGGGGCAGGGCCACTACCTGGCCGGGCCCCGGCGGAGTTTCTCAGGCGGCGCCGGCCTGGTCTCCACCGCCGGCGACTACGCCCGCTTTCTCCAGATGCTCCTGAACGGAGGAGAGCTTGCCGGCCAGCGGCTGCTCAGTCCGGCGAGCGTCGCGCTGATGACGCGCGACCACCTGGACTCGCTCTATTCCGCAGCCGGCCGGGGATTCGGACTGGGTTTCGAGGTCATCGAGGATCCCGGGCTCGCTGGCGAGTACGGATCGGTGGGCCGCTATGGGTGGGGTGGGGCGTACGGGACAAACTACTGGGTGGACCCGGCGGAAAAGCTGGTGGCCGTCTACATGGTGCAGTTGCTGCCCCAGCGCGGGATGGACCTCGCCGGCCGGTTCCGGACCCTGGTATACCAGGCGATCGTGAAGCCGGCCCCGTGACCCGAGGCAGCGCGAGACTCAGTTTTGATCTTCGACCAGGCTTCGATAACTGACCCCTGGATTGCTCACCATCTCAAGGAAACGCTCCACCGTCTGCAGGTGCTGGGAGCTGAAGTGCCCCGGCTGGGCCGTGGCACCCCCGAAGCCGCGGTCGAACCAGCTGCGAATCAGCACGGCGCCGGGCTGCGGGGGCAGTTGCCGGACGCTCTCCACGTAGGTATCGAAACTCCCGTTCCGGAGCAGGTAGAACTCTACGTTGGACACGTAGAACGCTGAGACCGTCTGGCCGGTGGCCCGGAGGTAGCCGCCGATCGCACGCATCGCGCCGGTTCCTCCCAGGTCGCCCACCACGGGGATGACACGGTTGCGCCGCTGGAGGTCGCGGACCGTCCGCCACCGTTCCTCCGAGGCGAGATAACTGCGCCGCCGGCCTTCGCGGTCGGTTTCCAGGTAGAGTCGGCGGACCGTGGGGTACTCCCGTGTCGGGGGCCGGCCCAGGGTGGAAAAGGTCAGGGCCAGCCCCTTCACCGCGAACTCATCGTGAAACCGGCGAATCGTTGCCAGGTCGGCCGCGGAAAGGGCGAGGCCAAGACCGAGGATTCGGCGAACCAGGGCCTCGTGGACCATCCGGTGGCCGGCGGAGTCGAAGGGCAGGCGATCAAGGCTATCCAGCAGGGCGGACAGATCCTGGCGCGACCAGTCGCCGCCGGCCCGCTCCCGCCCGTAGAGCTGGGCCAGGAAATCCATGCGGTTCTCCGCACTCTCGAAGAGGGCCTTGAAGAGCAGGTGGAGCAGCAGGTTGTCCCGCCGGACGTCGATCAGCAGGGCCAGGTCGGGGCGTACTTCCGCGATATAGCTGAAGTTCTGTTCCGGGCCGACGCCCAGGTACACGCCGCCCCGGACCCGGCGGCGCTCGAGATCTCCCATGACATGCAGGTAGGCGGTCTCATTGGAGACCAGGTTGTCGGTGTCGAAGTATCCCTCCGGCTCGGAGAGGGTATCCACCAGCCTGGCGAACTCGAGCGCCGGGGCGGGAGCCGAGCGCTGAGGCGTGCAGCCGGCCAGTACCAGGGCGAGAAAGAGGAGATGTCGCTGGTTCACCAATCGCATGCTGAGCCCTGCCGGTTCCGGGTTGCCTTCGCGATCCTCTAATCAAACACGACCGCGGGCAGGCGTCGATGTCCCGGCAGGGCCGCGCCAGCCGGTACTTGACATATTTAGACACTTGTCTCAATATCTAATCATGAATGATAGCGTATTCCGGGCCCTTTCCGATCCCACCCGGCGCAAGATCCTGGAGCTGCTCGCCAGAGGCGACCGCTCAGCCGGCGAGATCGCCGAGAAGTTCCCGGTGAGCTTTGCGTCGGTCTCCCATCACCTGGGGGTCCTTCGCTCGGCCGGGTTGGTCGCTACCGAGCGGCAGGGGCAGAGCATCGTCTATCGCCTCGACACCACCGTGTACCAGGAACTGATGCGCTCGCTCCTCAAGATGTTCGGAAAGGACCAGCATGCGTAACCGCAACTTCGGATTCGTCATGGCGGCCGTGGGCATCGCCTTCTCGGTCTGGGCCTGGCCCCGGCTTCCCGAGGTGGTGACGACCCACTGGAACCTGAAGGGCGAGCCGGACGGATTTTCCCCGCGGTGGATGGCAGCCGGGTTGCTGCCGCTCGTCCAGGTGGGACTGGTGCTGGTCTTCCGGGTCCTGCCCCGGATCGATCCGCGGGGCGAGAACTACGCGAAATTCAGCGCCACCTACTGGGTGATTGCCAACAGCGTCATCCTCTTCCTGGCCGGGGTGCATGTTGCCATGCTTCTCGAGGCCATGGGCATCCCGGTCGACGTCCACCGGATGATCGGTCTGAGCGTCGGGCTCCTGCTCATGGTCATGGGCAACTATCTAGGCAAGGTGCAGCCCAACTGGTTCATGGGCGTGCGCACCCCGTGGACCCTGGCCAGCGAGAAGGTCTGGCGACGGACGAATCGCACGGCCGGGTGGCTCTTCGTCCTGGCGGGCCTGCTCATTGTCATATCGGCATTTATCCCTTCGATCCCGACCGTCACCGTGATGGGGGTTGCCGTGGCCCTCGCTGCGCTCATCCCGGTGATCCAGTCCTACATCCTCTGGAAAAAGGAGCAATCCAATGCGCGCTAGCATATTGGTCATGGCCTGCCTCGCCATTTCCAGCCGGGTGGTTGCCCAGGGAGCACCGGGTCAGCGAGCGGATACGCTTCCGCCCTCCGGCGCCGAGGAGACCGAGTTTTCGTTTGCTAACGGCAGCGTGACCCTGGCTGGCACGTTGACCGTTCCTCGGACGCGCGCCGCGGCGGTGCCGGTTGCCGTCATCATTGCCGGCTCCGGGCCCACCGATCGCAACGGGAACAGCCATCTCGGCCCGGGAGTGGTCTATCGCAGCAACGCGCTGAGTCAGCTCGCCTGGCGGCTCGCCGAAGATGGCATCGCGTCTTTGCGATACGACAAGCGGGTCCTTCCAGCCAGCATGAAACAGATTGACACGACTCGGCAGGATGCGCTCGCGGAATACCAGCAATACATTGAATTCGACAATTTTGTGGAAGACGCCGCTGCCGCTGCCCGGTCGCTCGAACATGATCCCCGGTTCTCGATGGTGATCCTGGTGGGGCACAGCGAGGGAGCCGGGCTCGCCGTCCGGGCTGCCAATCGCGGGGCCCCGGTTCGCGGAGTCGTTCTGCTCGCGGGTCTGGGACGGCCGTTTCTGGTGACATTGCGGTCGCAGTTGGCGGCCCAATTCGACGCTGCGGCCATGCTGACCTACGACAGCGCCATGGCGAGGTTCCTGCGCGGCGACCCCACCGGACCGGTCCCGCCCGGCCTGGGGCCACTCTTTGCCCCGGCGAACCGATCGTATATGCGAACGTCATCCGAGTTTGACCCGTCACTCGAGGTCGCACAACTCGACGTTCCCGTCCTGATCGTCCAGGGGACGACGGACATCCAGGTGTCGGTGGAGGATGCCGGTCTGTTACACCGGACCCGGCCCGGGGCTATTCTGGTGGTCCTCGAGGGAGCCAACCACGTCTTCAAGCACGTGCCGGGGACCAGCCAGGCGGCCCAGCTGCCCAGTTACACCGATCCCACGATGGCGATCGTTCCCGAGTTGCCCGCGGCGATCACGCGCTGGGTGGGTCGGCTGCCGGAACGGTAGGCTCGGCGATGAAACCAGGTGGAGGCTTTCGCCCGGCCATGGATTCCCTGGATTCGGTCAAAACCCGATGGACACCCCGGTGTGCAGTGTCGTGTCCAGCGATTCGATCCCGTCCGGCGGCCGGCTGTCGTAACGAAGATCGAAGCGAACGGACATCGCAATCTCGCGGGTGATGCCCACCGCCAGCTGCAGGTTCTCCAGGATCCGGAGGTCTCCGGGATGGACGATCCATGGCTGCACGTAGGTTGTCATGGAGAGGGATAAATGCTCACCCGAACTGGCCCGGAGGGAAATGTAGTTACTGAGCCTAGCGACATTTGTGCGGGCCGGGTGGGTCGCGGCCGGGGGCAGCTCCAGCCGCTCGTGTTCCATCATGATGGAACTGCCTGCCCACGCGCCATTGGGGCCCCGGTCCAGCAGCCGGACCCGGAGGCCGGTGCCCAGAAGGCCGCGAAAGTCTATCAGGCGCGGCTTGTCGTAATTGACCTGGCCGTACCATTCCCAGGCCAGCCGCGGCGTCAGCGGGTAGCTCTGCCTAAGATGGGCGAGCCCGGTGCTGGTGAACTGCTGCCCCTTGAGCAGCCCCAGGGTCGCTTCGCCCACCAGGAAGGTGGTCAGCCGCCGCCCGGGGATGTCCACCCTGCCGCGAAGGCCCAGGTCAACCAGTTCGACGTTTCCAGTCTTGACCGCCAGGTCCGCGCCCAGCGTGCCGGAAACGCCGGAGTCAGCGGGCACCGGCCGAAGGCTCTCGGTGTTGACCTGCGCCAGAAGCGGGGAACAGTTGAGCCCGAGGAGAACAACGAGAAATCGGAAGGACATCTTCGGACAATAGACGCGGCGGGATGAATGCTCAAGAACTACGTCTCACCTCTCACTTCTCACCCGTACACCTCCACCCGGTCCCGCCCGCTCGACTTGGCGCGGTACAGCGCCTTGTCCGCCGCCGCCACGATCGAGCTGGCGGTGCTGCAGTCCGCCGGGCAGGTCGCTACCCCGATGCTTACCCGGATCGGGATCTCCTGGCCTTCCCGGGTGGTGGCGGGCCGTCCGATCAGCGCCTCCCGGAGCTTGCCCGCGAGGGTGACGGCGCCATCACGCTGGCAGCGGCGCAGGATCATCCCGATCTCCTCGCCACCGTAGCGGCCGATGATGTCGCTGGCCCGCACCGTGGCCTGGAAAATCCGCGCAAGGTGGAGCAGCACCTGGTCGCCGGCCAGGTGGCCGTGGGTGTCGTTGACCCGCTTGAAGTGGTCCACGTCGATCATCAGGAACGAGAACGGCTCCTGGTGCCGCCGCGCGTACTCCACCGCGTGTTCGAGCTCGGCCATCAGCGTCGCGTGGTTGAGCAGCCCGGTCAGCCCGTCCCGGTGGACCATCTCGCGCACCCGGCGCCCCCGTTCCGCCCGGTTGATCACCAGCTGCAGCAGCAACTCCGGATCTACCGGCATCGGAAGGATATGGTCCGCGCCGGCCCGCAGCGCCTCGATCTGGTCGCTGGTAGTCCGGTCGTTGGCGAGGAACACGATCGGCAGCAGCGCGAACCTGGGGTCCTGCCGCACCAGCCGAGCCAGCGTGAACCCGTCCATCCCGCGCAGGTGGGCATCCAGCAGGAGCAGGTCGGGCAGGTCCCGCACCAGGGTTTCCCGCGCCTGCATGGGATCCTGGCAATGGCTCACCAGGATGTTGGCTCGGGACAGGATGGCGGCGATCGACTCGGCATCCTCGTCCTTCTCCATCACCAGCAGGACGCTGGACGGGGGGGTCCCGATCCGGGCCAGGGTCTTGGCGTAGACCGGCAAGTCGTGGCCGACCCGGTCCAGCGGCAGGATCGTATCGATGCCCGCCGCCACCGCGCGAAGCCGGTCGCTGTCCCCCGTCGGGTCCACCAGCACAATGCTCCGGGGCCGCAGCGGCCGCCGCCCCGACAGCGCGGCCGCCGTCGCGTACGGATCGGAGTGGGCTTGCCCGCCGACCACCACCACCATGTCCGGCGTGTCCGACACCGCCAGCAGCGGCGGGTCGCTGACCGGAGTCGTCTCCACCTGGTACCCCACGCCCCGCAACACTTCTTCCAGCTGGCTGGTGACCGGTCCCGGGTTGCCGAAGATCAGCGCCGTCCACCGGAACCCGGAGGGTGGCACCGCGGTGGATCCCGGGGTGAGCCCGTTGCCCGACTGGTTGAAGCAGGCCGCCAGCCGGTCGATCGCATCGTCCAGCCGGCCCGCATCGCCCGCCGAGGGCGGCGGATCGGTCTTGAGCCACCGTTCCATCGTCTGCCCGATTTCGCTCACCTCGGGAAAGCCGTAGCTGCCTCCCGATCCCGCCAGCCGGTGAAACAGGATGATGAGGGACTTGATGGCGTCGGGTTCCCCCGCCCGAAAGGCGGCCACGTCCTTCCGGAGCTCGGCCATCCGGGTCGGTGAATCCGCCACGTATTCCCGGCGAAGCTGGGCCAGCACCTGTGCCAGATCCTCGCTCACCGCGGCCTCCACGAATTGAGCGTCCGCGCCGCCGCCGCGACGAACGCGGGAGATACGCTCCAGTGGCCCCGCACCTCGCGGCCATTCCGCGAACCGATCAGGGCGGTCGTGCCGTCAATGACCGCGATGAGGGGATCTCCCGGCCAGACCAGGGCGGTCACCGCCGCCACCGGCGCGAAATCGAGGGTTACCGGCGAGGTGGACAGCAGGGTCAGCGGCAGGTTGGCCGCGGCCACCCGGCGCAACGTGGGGGCCAGGATGGGGTAGGCATCGGGTGGGAGGAGCAGGGCCACGCTGGACTGGGCCCGGGTAATTTCGTGGGTGATCACCTGCAGCGCCCCGCGCGGCGAGTTGATGTCCACCAGGGTGGGGCTTTCCTGCCCGCCAAAACTCGCCAGTGCTTCGTTGAGCCGCTCGAGCTCCTGCCCCTGGCGGTTGGTGATCCGGGCCAGCAGCGCGCGTGGCGACTCCGCCCGGTACCGCTTGGGCCGGTCTCCCTCCACCAGTGCGGCGCCCTTGGTGACCAGGCCTTCGAGCGCACCATAGGTATTGGCCCGGGCCAGGCCCGCCGCCTGGGCGATGGCGTAACCGGTCCCCTCGCCCGACTCGAGCAGGACCTGGTAGACCCTGCTCTCGGTGGGCGTGAATCCAAAGGGCGTAAGATCGATTGCGGACATCCTGCTTTCGGTTGGAAGCGGAGAGTGCCC
Source organism: uncultured Gemmatimonadales bacterium (assembly GCA_963795085.1). Taxonomy (GTDB): domain Bacteria; phylum Gemmatimonadota; class Gemmatimonadetes; order Gemmatimonadales; family GWC2-71-9; genus DASYPP01. Next base: position 507,655 of record CAWCFX010000004.1, read on the forward strand.
CGAACTCCTACCGTGTCTCGGTGGTCCACCCGAGCAGCGTGGCGATCAGCGCCAGGCGGAACGTAACGTCGACCTGCCGGCTTTCCGTGTGCTTGCTGGATTCGGCTTCCAGCGGGAAGTAATGATAGGCGGCCCGGTTCTGCAGCTTGGGCTGAGACCGCAGGTTCTTGGGGTGCCAGACCCCGCTCTCGTCACAGTCCTTGAGCAGCCGGGTGAGCACCCGGGTTGCGACCGGCGCTGTGTGCAAGGCCCCGATCCGGGCGAGCAGCTCGATGAAATGCAGCGCCAGGGGAATATCCTTGGCATTGCCTTTGGCATCGGCGTCGATCGGATCCCCGAGCAACAGGTGCTGGGGTTTGAGCGCCTTTTTCCCGACCTGGACGACATAGGCCTTCTTGGGCGCCGGCTGCGCCAGGTAGTGCCCCAGGCGCTCGGTAAACCCGGCCCGCTCCCGCTGAAGATTGGGCATCGCGGCGATGGTCGCCACGGAATACCAGGTGGGCGGCGTCGCCTCCGGGTGGAGCACGGTCTTGCTGCCGCTTCGGACAAACGGCTTCTCGGCAAGGGGGCTCCGCAGGAAATGGGAAACCTCGTTGGCTATCTTGTGCGCCGCGCCCCGCACCCGCGGATCCTCCAGATGCCCCGACTCCGCCAGCGCCGCCGTGGCTGCTTCGCGGATCGAGTTCCTCGCCCACTCGCGCGCCAGCGGCTCGGCTTTCACCAGCTTCTGGAACTCGAAGAGCAGGGCCGGGTCTTCGTCCCGTGAAAGCAGCCGAAACAACATCCGCTCGGTCAGCCGATAGGGACGGGTATCGCGCGGATAGCCGAGTTGCACCAGCCGCCGGTACTGCGGCACGGTCCCGACGTCCTTGATGCCGGCGGCCGCGCTCGGCGCCAGGCCCAGCAGGTTGGCGGACCAGACCCCGGTCTCTTTCTGCTTCTTGAGAACCAGCGCGGCGGCCTTGGACTCGACCACGGCGGCCTGGGCAGTCGCAATGTCCTCGGCGCTGACCGATCCGCCAGGGGCCAGCTCGGCCAAGGTGCGGTAGCGGACGGTCTCACAGCCCTTTTCCAGGAGCCACGAGATCGGAACGCTGTGATGGCTAGGGAGATCCAGAAGCACTCCTCTGTCAGGGGAGGCCAAGGCTGCAAACGGCGGCAAAAATACACCGGATAGAGCCGAGCTACTAGGGGCTGGGACGGAAAAGCGTTAAAAAGTAGGGATTTACGACCCCGATGTTTCATATGGCGACGTAAAGGTCGATCACCGGGGCCGGATCAGGCTCACGGGGCTGATTCAACGCAGTCGTTGCTCCCCCGCCGCCCTGAACTCCGACCCCTCGGACCAGGTTGGCGGGGCCGCCGTTTCGGCGATCAGCATGGCAGTCCGCAGCACGACTTTGATCTGCTGGACGGCCCCGGCCATGGTGAACCAGTCCAGCATTTCGTCCGCCGCCTGGTGATACCGGGCCTGGTTGTACTCCTCCTTCCGCGCCCGCCCCCAGCCCTCCTCCCGGCCCAGGTACATATCGCCGGGTTCGACCGAGAGGCTGGGTACCCCGGCCCGTGCGAACGGGAAGTGATCCGATCGAAAGAACGATCCCCGGATCAGCGCTCCGGAATCCACCGTCACCCGAAGGCCCTCCGCGGCGGCGGCCCGCCGGAACACGGTGCCCAGCGAACTGTGCTCGGTGCCCAGGGCGGACACGTCCCGGGTCGGGCCGTAGAGGTTCATCACATCCATGTTCAGCATGGCGGCAACCCGCTGGAATGGTACCGAGGGCCGGGCTGCGTAGGCCTGGGAGCCAATCAATCCCGATTCTTCGGCGGCGATCGCCATGAAAACGATGGAGCGTCCCGGCCGCACGCCACTCCGCGCGAAGGCCTCCGCGGCGGCCAGTACCGCGGCGGTGCCGCTCGCGTTGTCCTCGGCGCCGTTGTAGATCGAGTCGCCGTTGACCGGCGCGCGAACGCCGAGGTGGTCGTAGTGGCCACCAATGATGACCACCTCGTCCGCCCGCGGCCCCCGGCCGGGGTACTTCGCAGCCACGTTATGGGTGGCCGACCGGCGAATCTCGCTTCTCACCCGGGCTTCCACGGAAACATTGAGGGCCACCGGCCTGAATCCCTGGCGTACCGCGCTCGCGGTCAGCCCGGCCAGGTCCTGCCCAGCGCGGCGCGCGAGATTCGCGGCTGCGGCTTCGCTGAGCCACCCGGCCACCACCAGGGAACTGGCCGGGGTCTCCAGCCGGACCTGGGGTCCGGTCCAGGATCCCGTCACGGTTGCCCAGCCGTAGGTCGCGCTCTCCGGCGTGTGCACCAGCAGTACGCCGGCGGCTCCCTGCCGGGCGGCCTCTTCCAGCTTGTAGGTCCACCGGCCGTAATAGGTGAGCGCCCGCCCCTTGAAAATCGTCGAGTCGCGCAGGCCGGGATCGTTGACGAGCAGCAGGACGACCTTTCCCCTGACGTCCAGGCCTGCGTAGTCATTCCACCCGTACTCGGGCGCCACGATGCCGTACCCCGCGAACACGACCTCACCCCGGGTTTCGACCTCGGGTTCGTTGCGCATGGACCAGAGCACGAAGTCGTCCCGGTAGCTGAGCGGCTGGCCCTCGCCGGCCAGCCGCAGCACCGGGTCGGGGGTCAACGAGATGATGGGGACCCGGTGATACCAGGTGCCGCTGTCGCCCGCGGGTTCCAGGCCCAGCCGGGTGAACTGGGAAGCGATGTACCGCGCCGCCAGCTCACCGCCCCGGGTGCCGGGCGCCCGTCCCTCGAGCAGGTCGTCGGAGAGGAACTCCAGGTGGGCACGGAGCGCGCTGGAGTCCACCGCCCGTGCCACCCGCGTGGCTGCGGACGGGCCTTGCTGAGCCACCAGCCCATTCGCCGCCAGGGCCAGCGCCGTTAACGCGATCAATGTTCTGCGCATCTCGTTCCGCCTCCAGGAGGTCCTGCCAGGTTGATTCAATCCCGCCTAAAGCGCGACCCAGGCGCCCACGCGGGGCGGTCTGCCGCGCTGGCCACGTCCAGGGCCATTCGGGCCACGACCCGGGCCTGCTGCATCGCGCCCGCCATGCTGAAAGTACTGTCCATCTGGTCGGCCGGCTGGTGATACCGCTCGGCGAAGTACCGGTTCCACTGGTCCAGCGCCCAGGCGGGACTTCGTCCGACGAAGCTCCAGCCCAGGAACACGAACACGGCGGGGACCCCGGCCCGGGCAAAGGGGAGCTGGTCCGAGCGGAGGAAAAAGGCCTCGATGGAGTCCGGCTGGGAAGCCGGTACCAGCAACCCTTCTGCCCGGGCCGCCCGCCGAAATGAACCGTCCAGCGAGGATTCCCGGAGACCCAGCGCAGAGGCATCCCGGGTCGCGCCATGCAGGTTGGCCGCGTCCAGGTTGATCATCGCGGCCACCGAAGCCAGCGGCACCGGCGGCCGCGCCACAAAGGCTTCCGCCCCTACCAGCCCGATCTCTTCGGCATCGAATCCAACGAACAACAGGGACCGCGATGGCGAAACCCCGCTTCTGGCGAACGCCTCGGCGAGGGCCAGCAGCTGAGCCGTACCGCCGGCGTTATCCTCGGCGCCGTTGTAGATCGAGTCGCCGTTCACGGCAGGACCGATCCCCAGGTGATCGTAGTGCGCGCCAATGACGACAACCTGGTCTGCCAGAGGCCCCGATCCCGCGAGCCGGCCCGCCACGTTTCGGCCATTGATGGTCCGAACCTGGTTGGTGACGGTCCCCTGCACCGGGACTCCCAGCCGGATCGGGCCGGTCATCCCCGCCCGGCTCATCGCGATCGCCTGGTCAAGTGTATGGCCCGCGGCGCCGAGCAGCCGCTCTCCCCCGGTGGCACTGAGCCAGCCGGAGACAGCCGCGTCGTTCGGCGCCGCCCCCGCGCCTGGCATGTCGCTGGTGACCTGCTCCTGGCTCCAGTACTGCTGGATCTCGTGCCAATCGAATCCGGCGATATCCCGCCGATGGATCACCAGAGTGGCAAGGGCGCCATGGCGAGCCGCCACCATGGTCTTGTAGGCCCGGCTGTCGGCCTCGTCCGGGAGCTTCGCCGGCGGAACCCCCGGCGGCAATCCCGCCAGGACGACGACCACTTTTCCGCTGACATCCTGACCCCGGTAGTCGTCCCACACCGCCGAGGATATCCCATACCCGGCGAAGACGGCCTCGTTTCGGAAATGGGCCTCTTCTCCGGCGGCTACGGTCGTGAGCAACTGTTCGGTTCCGTAATGAAGACTGTCGGAGCCGATGACCACCGTGGAGGCGATGTTGCGGACGATGCGAAACCTGAAATGGTGAAACCAGGTCCCGTCGTCACCTGCCGGACGCAGTCCCGCGGCCTGGAACTGCCCGGCGAGGTACCCACCCGCCCGCCGTCCCCCCGGGGTATCCGGTGCCCGGCCTTCCATGGAATCATGCGCCAGGATGGACAGGTGAGCTTTCATCCGGTTCGAATCCAGCGCGGCCAGCACCCGGTCAACCGGTTCCTGCGCGGAGAGCGCCAGGGGAAACCACAGGGCCGCTACCAGGGCTGGACATCTCATTGCGGTTCCCTCGAATGGAGAAAAGTGAGAATTTCTCGGGCTACCCGTTCCGGCTGCTCGACATGGGGCCGGTGCCACGCGTTGCCGATCTCCACCAGCCTTCCGTGCGGCAGGCTGGCGGCGATCTTCAGGCCGATTTCTATCGGAATGAGGGGATCCATTCCGCCCCACAGCAGCAGTGTCGGCTGGGTCAGCTGCGAGAAGCGGCCCTTCATGGCGGTAAAGTCAAAGTCGCGGAGAAACATGGTGGCGGCCATTCGTTCGGCGCTGTCGGACCGCGCGGCCGGTCCCGGCTCGGGGGGATCGGCAAGCCAGGCGGGGTCCTCGATCGGTACCAGCAGTTCCCGCGCTTTCAGGGCTGCCGCCGCCAGGGTCCTGGCGTCATCGGACACCGGTTCGTTGCCGAGGCCAAGCCCCAGTCCGTAGCCGGCGGGGGCGATGAGTATGGCCGACACAATCCGGTCCGGTCTCCGGATGGCCAGTTCGGCGGCGATCTCTCCCCCCATGGAATGGCCCACAACCACGACCGGGCCGCGGATCCACGAGTCGAGCGCCCGCTCCAGCCGGGACGCCATGGGGCCCAGGTCGTACCCGCTGGACGGCTTCTCGCTGAGGCCGGAGCCGGGCAGGTCCAGCGCGACCACCGAGTACTGTGCCGCCAGCGGCTCGATCAGCCCGCGGAACGCGAGCAGCGATTCGCCAAAGCCATGGAGCAGCAGGAGGGTCGTGTCCCCTGCGCCGGTCCGCAGTACCCGGAGATGCACGTCGCCGGCCGGCAGCCATTCGGCCTGGTAGGGCTCGCGGGCTTGCTGGCCCCGGTCCAGCAGAAAGACGAGCGGCACCGTGAGCGCGGCCGCGAGCATCCACCACTTGCTCCGGCGGGTCATTCCGACCGGCACTCCACCAGGGATATCGTTCCGCCCAGCGTGAGGACCCGTTCACTGGTGGTCGCGAGCAACCCCCGGCTGGTCCAGGCGATGCCTTCGCCCTGGACATCCAGTCCACCGGCATCGCACCGGGGACGCTCCCGGTCCGGCTCGAGCCTGCCCTCATGGAGCCGAAAGAAGTAGATGTAACGGTAGGTCCGGATCGCCACCTCGCTGCCGTTGGCCGCCAGGGCCGCATCGGTCACCTGGTATCCGAGGCCATCGGGGAAGGGGAGATCGTGCAGGAATCTGGCGGTCACCCGGCCCCGGCGGTCCCAGCCGCGGCGGTCCACGAAATAGACCCGGCCGCCGCCCGACCGTTCCTTGCTCACCAGGTACAGGTCCTGGTCGGCCGTCACCAGGATGGCTTCGACGTTCCGGGGACCGTCCTCAAACTCCAGTTCCAGCTCGGCGTCCACCCCGAGAGTGCCGGAAGACACGTTCCGGGTATCAGGTTCGCTCACCCGGTACACCAGGACCGATTGCCGCCGCAGGGCATTGTCCCCGGTATCGGCAAGGTAGAGGCAGTACCGCGTGCCACAGGGCGCCAGCGCCATCGCTTCCCAGTCCACGTTGTCGGCCCCGCGAACCCGGTAGCTTCCCCGGTCCGCCCCGCTGCTGTCGGTGGCAAAGATCTCCGGGGGATTCCCCGAGTCGTTGAGAGTCCAGAAGAGCCCCCGCTCCCGCCGGCTCGCCGCCAGGCCCGAACTCTCCCGGATCCGGGGGTTGGCCAGTGCGCTCTGGTGCAGCACCCGGACCGTGTCCTCTCGGATCACCGCCTGGGCCCCCCCTCGCTCGGTCAGCCCCAGCGCCAGCGCGACAAGGACCAGTGTTGTTCTCGCCATGCCTAATGATAGCTGGCCCCCCGGTCCGCCCATTCCGCTGACCTGCCACCTTGCCCCTCGCCCCCTTGCCCCCTTTTCTCTCCCCCGCCATGCGGCCATCTTGCTACTCTACTTTCAGCCCGAACGAGCCTCATGCTTGATAGCCTTAAGTCTCGCCCTACACCCAAGTTACCGGACAATGTCCGGTTCGATGGGCGGATTCTCTTCCTGACCGAGGACCCGGTCCTGCTGAATCAGCAGCTTTCCGGCGAGGATCTGGACTGGAACCCGGCGATCCCCCTCAGGAATGATATCTCTACCGACGAGATTACCCCGGCTTACATCTGTTACTACTTCGACGAGACCCTGGGAGAATTTCCCTACCTGGGACTCAAGGCCGGGGAGGAATTTCCCATCGGCCGGGGCTCAGTCAAGCAGGGCGGGTTTGCGGTATCGGTCAGCGGCAAACGTCGCGGCAAGGGATCCAGCCGGGAGCAGTCGCCGTACGCGGAAATGATGGCGGGTATCCGGCTGGTGATCGCCGAGAACATCGAGCGGATCTACCGGGAGAACTGCCAGAACCTGGGGTTGTTCACCAGTACCGACTTCACCCTGATCGGCCGGATTCGCCGCGGCGAGGCAATTCCCCTGGCGGAGTTCACCCGCGGGGAAGGGGAGATCACCCGCGGCATCATTGAGTACGGCGGGCTCTTCCAGTACAATGTGGCCCGGCTGCAGGGAAAGGTCTCGGTCCCCGCGCCGTCGGCGCCGCCCCGGCCCATGACCCTGGCCGAGAAGATCATCGCCCGGCACTGGGTGGCGGACCTGTCCTCCAACCGGGTTGGCACGCCCTTCGTCACCCCCGGCGACGAGGGCTTCATCCGCACCGACATCCGCTTCAGCCACGAGTACGTCACCCCCATGTCGGCCATCTTCTGGCGGGACTACGTGGGGGAACACGAGAAGGTCGTGGACCCGGAGTCCATCTTCTTTTTCCGCGACCACCTGACCTTCCTCGAGCTGGCCATGACCGACGAACGGAAGGCAGAAGGCCTGCTGGACGTCGCGCTGGAACTCAAGAAGAAGCAGGAGGACTTCTCGGAAGAGCAGGGAATCAAGCTCTACGGAGAGCTGCCCCGGCTGGGACCCAACATGGTGGTGCAGGGCTCCGAGGCGATCTGCCATTCGAAGATGCTGGAGCAGCACGCTCTCCCCGGCCAGGTGATCATCGGGAGCGATAGCCACACCCCCCACAGCGGCGCGATGGGCGCGCTGGCCTTCGGCGTCGGTACCACGGCGATCTTCAACTCCTGGCTGACCAAGGATGTTCGTATCCAGGTCCCGCCCTCGGTGCTCATCCGGGTGAACGGCGTCAAGCCGGAGAACGTCACCGCCAAGGACTTCATGCTGCAGATCCTGCGGCAGCCCTACGTGAAGAACGGCAAGGCCATTGGCAAGATCGTGGAGTACGCCGGCGACGCGGTCCAGGCGCTTTCGATAGACGAGCGCGCCACCATGACCAACATGGCCGCCGAGGTGGGCGCCTTTACCGGCCTGATTCAGCCCGATGAGAAGAACGTGGAGTTCCTGGTGCGGGAGCGGGGGACGCCTCCCGCTGCGGCGCGGGCCCTGCTGGAAGGCATGTTCTCCGATCGGGACGCGGTCTACGAGGAAGTCATCGAGATCGATGCCCATGCCTTACGGCCCATGATCGCCCTGCCCGGCGATCCCGGGAACGGTCTCTTCATCGAGGAGCTGGGCCAGGATGTCAAGGTGGATATCGCCTACGCCGGCAGCTGCACCGCCGGGAAGAAGGAGGACATGGACATGTATGCCCGGGTCCTCAAGGAAGCGGCCGACCAGGGCGAACGGATCCATCCCGATGTCCGGTTCTATATCCAGTTCGGCAGCCAGGACGTCAAGCGGTACGCCGAACGGATGGGTTATGTGGAGGTGTTTCGGGCGGTAGGGGCGGAGATCATCGAACCCTCCTGCGGGGCCTGCATCAACGCCGGACCCGGCGTCTCCTATGACAAGCAGACAGTGACCGTGAGCGCGATCAACCGGAACTTTCCGGGCCGCTCCGGGCCGGGTCAGCTCTACCTCGCCAGCCCCTATACCACGGCCGCCAGTGCACTGGCGGGCCGGATCTCGGTGTGGGAACAGGCTGTAGGAAGTGAGAAGTGAGCCGAATTCCGGTTACTCGTTGCCTGGCGCTTCACTGACGGTTTCGTCCGGCTCCCGCGCCGGCCGGAATGACCCAGGGTCATACACGCCGCGGGGGTTCCACAGGATCCAGGACTTGAGGCCCACGTCCTCCACGGCCCGGATTTGTTCCTTCACATGGAACGCTGAATAGCGCGGCGCTCCCAGGGTGAACGCCTGCAGCCAGGGGCGAATCTCCGCCGTTTCGCCCAGCGGGGCGGAGCGCTTGATCCCGTCCTCCAGCGCCCGGCGGACCACCTTGTACGGCTCGCTGTTGGGATGGCGGATGTCCCCGAACCCGCCATAGTAGTGGCTGGGATACACCATCGGCAGCACCACGTCCGCGCTGGTCACCAGGTCCTCCCAGACCTGCCCGATCCCCATGTCCACGGTGGTGCTGGACGTCATCCCGAAGATGTCGATGGTAAAGGGGACCCCCAGCGGCTTGACCAGGTCCCGGAGGAGCCGGATGTTGCGGCGGACCCCCTCCCGGGTGGACTCCCCTTCCCGGCGGGACGAGAAGACCGCGGAGGCCATCCTGGACCGGGGCTCGTCCGGAAACCGCACGTAGTCGAACTGCAGTTCCGCAAACCCCATCCGCACCGCTTCCTCGCCCAACTGGGCCGCATAGACCCACACCGAATCGTTGAAGGCATCCACCCAGGCAAAGTTGAGCCGGTCCCGCCAGAGGCCTCCCGCAGTGTGCCGGACCGACCAGTTGCTCTTCTTCGTCGCGAGCAGGGGGTCCTTGGCGACCACGATCCGGGCGATCGGGTAGATCCCGCGGGCATGGAGGAGCTGGAGCCGCTCCCGGACGTCGGGCGCCCGCAGTTCGCTGTTGGCGCCGATCTGAATGGCCGTGGGCACCGACGACCGGTAGGTCAGGTACCCGGTGTCGTCCTTCACGTCGATGACGAACGCGTTGACCTCGGTGCTGTCGGCCAGCCGGACCAGGTCGTAGAAACGCCGGCTGCCGAAGACCCATGCGTTGAGATAGACCGCCCGAATGGAGGCGGGTGGCTTCGCCAGGGGCGGCGCCGGCCAGGCGACGGGGTCGGGACGGGTCCGGGCCAGGCTTTCAGGCGGAGCGGTCGGGGCGGGCAGTTCATCCCACTGCTGCGCGGCAGCCGGGAGGGCAAGGCCCGCCAGGACCGGCAGAAAAAAGAAAACGCGGCTTGTCATGACGCGTAATCTAGCAAGCGATGTGCCTGCCAACCTGTGCTCCGAGTCACCCCTTACGGGGGCGAAATCACCCGGATCTCGATCCGGCGGTTCAAGACCCGTGCGACATCAGAGGAATCTTGCGTTATGAAGTTGGTGGCGCCGTAACCCTTGATCGTCAACTGGCTGCCGGCGACTCCCTGTTCCAGCAGGTAGATCCGAATGGCCTGCGCCCGGTCGGTGGACAGCCTGAGGTTCTGGGCCGGGGGCAACCGGTCGTGCGCGTTGCCGCCGATCTCCACCCGGATCGATGGATTGGCACGCAGGGTAGCGGCGATCGAGTCCAGCAACGGTTTCACCGCCGGGCGGACCGTGGAGCTGCGAAGCGCAAAGGCGTTCCCCGGTATCGTCCAGTTGCCCCGCGCGTTAGCCGCCGGCGGGATCACCGCGGCGGCGCTGTCGCCCGGTGGCTGAACTGGGGTAACCGGGCACCCATAGGCATCCACCCGGGTGCCAGCGGGCGTGTCGGGACAGAGATCGCCGGTATCCGGGGTGCCGTCCCCGTCGGCGTCGGGGGCCACCGGGCACCCGTTGGCGTCCACCCGGGACCCGGCCGGGGTGTTGGGACACCGGTCGTTGGGGTCATTCACTCCGTCGCGGTCGCTGTCCACGACCGGTTCGCAGCCGAAGGCATTGACGATGGCGCCCGGCGGCGTGTTGGGGCAGCGGTCGATTCCATCGAACACCCGGTCATTGTCCTGGTCTCCCGGGCATCCCAGCCGGTCCACGGTGGCCCCGGCCGGAGTGTTGGGACAGCGGTCCAGCCCTTCGAACACCTTGTCGCCATCCGTGTCCGAGGGGCAGCCCGTCGCATCCACCAGTGCCCCGGAGGGGGTATCCTCGCACTGGTCCACGCCGTCCAGCACGCCGTCCCGGTCGGTATCCTTGGGACACCCGGCCGCATCCACCAGGGCCCCGGCGGGGCTGCTGGGACAGCGGTCTATGCCATCCAGTACCGTGTCACCGTCGGTGTCGCTGGGGCATCCGTGCCGGTTGACGATCGCCCCCAGCGGGGTGGCCGGGCAGCGGTCGTATCGGTCAAAGACCAGGTCCTCGTCGGTGTCCGCCAGCCGGCGGCTCGCCAGCATCCAGCTGAAACCGGCGCTGAATGAGAGATTGGAAAACGAGGGCGACGAGCTCCGGCTCATCAGCGCCTCGGTCCGGAGCATCAGGGTCGGCGAAAGGGCCAGGCGCAATCCTACGCCGCCCAGGAGGGCGCCTGCCGAACCGCAGATGGTGCTGGGCGCCACGCTATCCGGGCAGTTACCGTAGCCGATGCGGCCCAGGCCGGCCCGCAGGTAGGCAGAGCTGTACAGGCCGAGGGGAAGGTTGTACAGGGCGGACCCGGCCAGGCTGGCGACGTTGACGCTCTGGCCATTGCTCGACTGGGGACTGGCGAACGAGCCTTCGAACTCGATCGACGCGTAGCGCCAGAACCAGTACCCCAGCCGGCCGGTTCCCCCGATGGTTCCATTCAGTTCGGTGGCGCCGTCGAATGAGTTATAGGACCCGGCCGCGCCGGCTTCGATTCTATAGAGGCGCTGGGCTTCGGTACGCCCGGGCAACGCCATGGCGAGGGCCGTTATCAGAACCAGTTGCGACAGCCGCGTCATAATATCCTGGGCGGGGGGACACCGGAGCGGCGCACCGCTGCCCCTCCGGGAGGATGGAAGTATGGGCCGGTGCCGGCGCCCGGGGCAAGACAAACCCTTGGCACCGGGCCGGACGCTGGCTACGATTCGCGGGACCAGCCTGACTCCTTGAGCCTCCTGTGAGCCCATGCGCATCTCGATTGAATACTGCGTCGTTTGAAACTATCAGCCCCGGGCGTCCAGTTTGGCCGCCGAACTGAAGCGAGCGTTTCCGGATGCCGAAGTGCGCCTGGTCGAGTCATCGGGCGGCGTCTTCGAGGTCTCGGTCGATAGCGCCGTCGTTTTTTCCAAGAAGACCGCCGGCCGTCACGCCGACCCCGGCGAAGTCCTCGACATCATCCGGAAGCGCTGAGTGAGAATCGCGATCTCCACCGGCGGCGGCGACGCCCCCGGCCTCAATGCCGTCATCCGCGCCATCGTCCTCTCCGCCTACCAGCGCGGCTGGCAGACCTATGGCATCCGCCGCGGTTTCGACGGACTCCTGGAAAACGAAGGTATCATGAGCCTGGGCCCCCGCGAGGTGAAGGGGATCACCCACCTCGGCGGGACGATCCTGGGCACCACCAACCGGGGCAACCCCTTCAAATACATCAAGACCAGCGAGAACGGCACCGAAGTCGAGTATGACCGGTCCGATGAGCTGATTTCCGCGTTCCATGCCAGTGGATTCGAGGCCCTGATCTCCATCGGCGGAGACGGCAGCCTCCTGATCGCCCACGAACTCTGGAAGAAGGGTCTTCCGGTGGTGGGCGTCCCCAAGACCATCGACAACGACGTGGTCGGCACCCTGGCTACCTTCGGGTTCGATACCGCGGTCAGCACCGCCACCGAGGCCATCGACAAGCTGCACTCCACCGCCGAGAGCCATCAGCGTGTGATGATCGTGGAGGTGATGGGGAGGTACGCCGGCTGGATCGCGCTTCACAGCGGGCTGTCCGCCACCGCCGATGTCATCCTGATTCCGGAGATCCCGTTCGACATCGAGAAGGTGTGCGACAAGATCCGGCGCCGGGAAGCCCAGGGGCGCCATTTCAGCATCGTGGTGGTCGCCGAAGGCGCCGTACCGGTGGGTGGGTCGGTGGTGCTGCTGGAGCGGCGGGCCGGCACGCCCGACCGGCTGGGCGGGATCGGCAGCCAGGTCGCGCGGGCCATCCAGGAGCGGACCGGCAAGGAAACTCGCACCCTGGTGCTGGGACACCTGCAGCGGGGCGGGTCGCCCACGACCTTCGACCGCCTGCTGGGCCTGCGGTTCGGCGCAGCGGCCGTGCGGGCCGTGGCCGAGCGCGAATTTGGCGTCATGATCGGCTATACTCCGCCGACCATATCCCGGGTGCCGCTGGACCAGGTCGTGGGAAGGCAGAAAAACGTTCCGGTCGATTCCGACACGGTGATGACCGCCCGCGAACTCGGCCTCAGCCTGGGCGACTGACCATCCCGCACGGGGCGCGGATCCATCGCGCCCGAGGCTTCATGAACTACCCACCCTCCCGGCAGGACCCCGTCACCGAAATCTTGCACGGCCACCTGGTCGACGATCCCTACCGCTGGCTGGAAGAGGACGGCAGCGCCGAAACCCTGGAATGGACCCGGCAGCAGAACGCCGCCACCGAGTCCTACCTCGCCGGCGTCCCCGGGCGCCAGCGAATCCGCGCACGGCTGGAGGAGCTGCTCGCCATCGGGGCCATCAGCGTCCCGGTTCCCGCCAGCGGCCGCTACTTCTACCAACTGCGTGAAGGCGGGCAGGACCAGCCCGTGCTCCTGGTCCGCGACGGCCTGGCCGGGGCCGATCGCCCCCTGGTCGATCCCAACCGGATCAACGCCGATGGCACCACTGCGCTGGACTGGTTCTACCCGAGCGAGGATGGGTCGCTGCTCGCCTTCGGACTGTCGGAAGACGGCAGCGAGGAGAGCGTCCTCCACGTGATGGACGCAGCTACCGGGTCGCTCCGGCCCGACCGGATCCCGCACACCCGCGCGGCCGATCTTGCCTGGCTCCCCGATAATTCCGGGTTCTACTACACCCGCTACCCCGCTCCGGGCCAGGTCGCCGGCGGCGAGGAGCACTACCACCGCGCGGTATACTTTCACCGGCTCGGCGCCGACCCCGCGCAGGATCCGCTGGTTTACCAGCCGGACCACAAGGAATACTGGCCCGGAGTGGACCTCTCGCCCAATGGGCGTTGGTTGTTGATTTCGGTGGCCCGCACCTTCGACCAGACCGACGTCTATATCCAGGACCGCGTCGCCGCCGGCCCGCTGGTCGTGATCGCGAAGGACCTCGACGCGTCTTTCGACACGGCCGTAGTCCGGGAGCGGCTGTACCTCCGGACCAACCTCGACGCGCCCAACTATCGCGTGTTCGTGGCCGACCCCGAGCACCCGGAGCGGCCCAACTGGCGGGAAATTGTTCCTTCCCGTCCCGACGCGGTCCTGGAGGGGATGGGAATTACCGGCGGTCACCTGGTCCTGACCTACGTCGAGCGGGCCTCCTCCCGGCTCACCATTGCGGATCTCGAAGGGCGCCCGGTGCGCGAGGTGGCACTCCCCGCAATCGGCAGCCTGTTCGGTATCGGGGTCGAATGGGACTCCTCGGAGCTGCTGGTCGGCTTCTCTTCGTTCACCTTGCCGCCGGCCATTTATCGAGTTCAACTGCCCGGGGCTGAGCCGGAACTGTGGCGGCAGGTTGCCGTGGACATCGACCCGGGCCGATTTGCCGTCGAGCAGGTGAGTTACGCCTCAAAGGACGGAACGGCGGTGACCATGTTCATCGTCGCGCCGGGGGACCTGGAGCGGGACGGGAACCGGCCGGTCTACCTGACCGGGTACGGGGGATTCAACATCAGCATGCTGCCGGGATTCTCCCGTTCGATGCTCCTGTGGCTGGAGGCTGGGGGCGTGGTGGCGATTCCCAACCTCCGGGGCGGCGGCGAATACGGAGAAAGCTGGCACCAGGCTGGCATGCTGGCCCACAAGCAGAACACGTTCGATGATTTCATCGCGGCCGCGGAGTACCTCGTGCGCGAACGATATACCTCACCCGGGCGCCTGGCGGTGGCCGGCGGTTCCAATGGCGGGCTCCTGATGGGGGCGGTGCTGACGCAGCGTCCCGACCTGTTCCGGGCCGTGATCATCCAGGTGCCGCTGCTCGACATGCTTCGCTACCACCTGTTTCTGATCGCCCGGCTCTGGATCCCGGAGTATGGCTCTCCCGATGTCCCGGAAGAATTCGAGTGGCTGCGCGCGTATTCCCCCTACCATCACGTCAGGGAAGGCACCCCCTATCCGGCGGTCCTCCTTGCCACCGCGGAGTCCGATACCCGGGTCCACCCCATGCATGCACGGAAAATGACTGCCCGCCTGCAGGCCGCGACCGGGTCCGGCCATCCGGTGCTCCTGCGGCTGGAAACCCAGGCCGGACACGGCGCCGGCAAGCCGGTTTCCAAGCTGGTGGAAGAACTGACCGACAGCTGGACGTTCGTGTTCAGGGAACTGGGCATGGACGTCCCGTAGCGGCGGGTCACCCTATCGGGGCTGTGTCTTGCCCGGTACATTCCGACTCGTCGCCCACGCCGTGGGATGATCCCTGCCATGGAGGACCGTTATGCCAGGCCCGCTCCGCCGCGCCGGTTTCGTCGCGCTCGCCTTGATCCTTGCCGGCCCCGTGACGGCGGCAGCCCAGGGCGAACGACTCCTGACGCTCCAGGATGTCAGCCCCGGCCTGGCCCGTCTCCTCGGCAACACTCCGCTCGATTTCGTCGCGGCGGCCCGCATTACCTACGGCCACACCGGCCAGGCCAGCTACGACGAGTTCTTTCGCAGTTCGGCGATCTCCTACGGTGGTTTTCATGTGGGGCAGAAGCTGACCGACAACGCCACGCTCAATCTCAAGAAATACGCCCGCAGCAAGGCTGCGGTCGCCTCACTGCAGGAAGAGATCGCCGCGCTCACCCAGGGCGCTGATACTTCCGAGTGGACTACCGAACAATCCTTCGCCGTGCTCCAGGCCGCCAAGAAGAAAGACGAGTTGACCGGCGAAGAGCGGGACTACATGCTGGCCACCGCGGTCAATGTGGCGGCCACCATTCCAGTCGTCGAGGCGGCCACCTCGTCGGCCACTGACCTTACCGGCGCGGCTCCGGGGCTGATCAGCAATGCCCGCTCCGCGTTCGGCGCACTCAAGGCGGCCGGGGTTGCCCGCAGCGTCAGGCAGAGCGCCGACCGGGTCTCCACGATTCCAGCCCGGGCTCCCCGGCTGCTCGAATCGCTGGCCGTGCTCTCCCGCGGGCTGGCCATGCTCAATGAGAACTAGGCGGCCCGCCAGGACGGACGGCGCGGCCGTTTTCCTTCTCCTGGCCCTGGTCACGGCTGGTGCCAATGCCCAGCGCCCTCGGCCTGCCCCTCTCGCCCTGCCCGCCGGCTGGAACGATTCCTACTTTGCCCGGCTGGACGAAGGACGCAAGCCCAAGACCGTAGTCGCCGTGATGGACTTCACCGGCGGCGAATCGCTGGAGGCGCGGCTGCGCCTCCGCATGGCGGACGCGCTGGTCACCTCGCTGGTGCAGGCCGGCCGGTTCGACGTGGTCGAGCGGGAACGGCTTGACCTGGTACTGAGTGAACAGAACCTGGGGCAGTCCGGCCGGGTGGACCCCGCCACCGCCGCGCGGGTCGGCCGCATCCTGGGCGCCGAGCTGGTGGTGTTCGGGCTGGTCACCGGGGCCACCGAGCAGAAGATCGACAAGTTCTCCTACGACCTGGTCCGGATCGAAGTCTCGATCGACGTCCGCGCCGTCAACGTGTCCACCGGGCGGGTGGTGATCTCCGAGAACGCCAGGGGCGCGGCGGAGGCCCGCGTGATTACCACCGCCAGCGGCGAGGTGGTAAGCGGCCCCACCAATTTCGACCCGTTGTATCACGAAGCATCCCGGACCGCACTGGACCGCGCCGCGGCGCTGGTGTCCGGCGCGGCGCCGCTGGTCGGCTACGTGGTAGCCCGAAGCGGGCCGGGTGTCACGCTGGACCTCGGGGAAGACCGGGGTGTGAAAGCGGGAGACGGCTTTATCGCCTTTCGCCGCGGCAATCCAATTCTGCATCCCGTGAGCGGAGAGCGGATCGGCTGGGAGAAGACCGTGCTGGCGGCCCTCGAAGTGACCGCGACCGAAGCCGACCTGTCACAGGCCCGGATCGTCAACGCCGCCCCCGGTGCCGACCTCAAACCGGGCGACTTGGTCATCTTCCGGCCCAGTCCCTGACGAACCACGCTTCTCACCTCGTACCTCGTACCTCTCACCTCTCACCTCTCACTTCTCACTTCCACACCTTGTCACCGTCACCTCACATGCCGCCAGAGAAGGATGAACTCCGCCACCAGCTGCTGGCTCGCCGGGACGCGGAACCGGACCGGGAATCGCGCAGCCGCCTGATTCAGGATCGGCTTCTCGTCCTGCCGGAGTTCGACCGGGCCGAGCGGGTCCTGACGTATATCGGTGTCAAGAGCGAAGTGGGGACGGAGAGGATCGTGCAGGAAGCGCTGCGGCGGAGCAAGCGGGTGGCTGTGCCCTACGTAGCCGGGGATGTCTTGCGGGCTGCGTACATCTCCTCGCCGGCTGAACTCGCGCCCGCCGGGTTCGGGTTGCTCGAGCCCCTCATCGCGGTGCGGGAAGACCCGGCCCGGCATTGCGCCCTCGAGACGGTGGACCTGTTCGTGGTGCCGGGGGTGGGTTTTGACCGCCGGGGAGGCCGCCTCGGTCACGGACGGGCGTACTACGATCGCATGCTGGCAGGGTCCGGCCGCGGGGCCCGGTTCATCGCCGTGGCCTTTGCATGCCAGGTGGTCCCGGTGATTCCCATGACGCCGACCGACGTATATGTCCATGCGATCGTGACCGAACGCGAGACGGTCAGGC
Source organism: uncultured Gemmatimonadales bacterium (assembly GCA_963795085.1). Taxonomy (GTDB): domain Bacteria; phylum Gemmatimonadota; class Gemmatimonadetes; order Gemmatimonadales; family GWC2-71-9; genus DASYPP01. The sequence goes on from CAWCFX010000004.1 coordinate 524,943, forward strand.
CGGCCGGCCCGCCGCCAGAAAGTTCCTGAGCAGGTCATATCCCGACTGCGTCAGCACCGACTCGGGATGGAACTGGACGCCGCTGACCGGATATTGCCGGTGGGCGACTCCCATGATTTCGCCGTCCGGCGCGGTGGCCGTGACCCGGAGAACCCCAGGCAGATCCTTCTGGTTGATGGCCAGCGAGTGATAGCGCGTGGCGGTCAGCGGATTGGGCAGGCCTCGAAAGACATCGTCGCCCGAATGGCTGATGCTCGACGTTTTACCGTGCATCGGCTGTCGGGAGCGCACGGTGGACCCGCCATACGCTTCCCCGATGCACTGGTGCCCCAGGCATACTCCCAGGATGGGCACGGTGGAGCCCAGTTCCCGGATCACGGCGGTGGAGACTCCCGCCTCCGCCGGCGTCCCGGGTCCCGGTGAAATGATGATATGCGAGGGGTGCATCGCCCCGATGTCGGCGGCCGCCAGGTCGTCGTTGCGGCGGACCGACGGGTCGCCGCCCAGCTCCCGCACATACCTCGCCAGGTTGAACACGAACGAATCGTAGTTGTCGATCAGGAGGATCACGGTTCCACCGCCCGGATCAGGGCCTCGGCCTTGTCGAGGGTCTCCCGGTATTCCGCCTCCGGGTCGGAATCCGCGACGATGCCGCCCCCGGCGTGGAAATAAGCGCGGCCTTCCACGATGACATAGGTACGGATCAGGATGCTGCTGTCCATGTGACCCGTCAGGCTCCAGTAGCCCAGCGCGCCGGTATAGGGCCCTCGCACCGTCGGCTCCAGCTCGGCGATGATCTCCATTGCCCGGATCTTGGGCGCGCCGGTAATGGAACCGCCGGGAAAGGTGGCATGGACCAGGTCAACCAGGGTCTTCCCCTTCTCCAGTGTGCCGGTCACCGTCGACACCAGGTGATGCACCGTGGGATGGCTCTCCAGGGCCAGCAGGGACGGGACCTCGACCGACCCCGGCGCGCAGACCCGCGACAAGTCATTCCGCAGCAGGTCCACGATCATCACGTTCTCGGCCTGGTCCTTGGCGCTGGCGACCAGGTCCTCGCGGAGGCGGGCGTCTTCCCGGAGCGATCCGCCGCGGGGACGGGTGCCCTTGATCGGCCGGGTCTCCACCGCGCGGGTGCCTGCGTCATAAAGGAGGAAGCGCTCCGGGGAGGCGCTGGCGATCACCGCTTCACCGAGGTCAAGCAATCCCCCAAAGGGCGCCGGGGTGATCGCCCGCAATCGTTCGTACAGCGCGAGAGGACTCTCCCCCAGAGGTGCATCGAACCGCTGCGAGAGGTTCACCTGGAACACGTCGCCCCGGAGAATGTACCGCACCACTTCGGCCACCGCGGCCCGATACCGGTCGGCGGTGAACGAGGACCGCACCTGGCCCGCCAGCGGAAAGCTGGGTGCCAGCATGGTGCGCGACGTCACCTCACGCTGGTTCCGGCGGCCCGGCGCCCGAGCGGCCAGCGCCGACTGCACCAGGCGAAGCCGCTCCGCGGCACGCCGGGCGCGTGCCGGCCCCAGGTCAGGCAGCCCGGTGGAAACAATCCACGCCCGCCCGGCAAGATGGTCCCAGGCGATGGTCCAGTCGTACACACCGATACTGAGATCGGGGAGGTTGAGGTCATCGAATCGGGCCCGGGGAATCCGCTCCAGGCGGCGGCCATACTCGTACCCGATGAAGCCGATGGCTCCCCCCTGGAACGGGGGCAGTCCCGCCACCGGAGCCGCACCATAGGGAGCCATCTGGTCCCACACGGCCTGCACCGGGTCACCCGCCAGTTCGAGGACCTCTCCCCGGGCAGGAGTCGCCCGGGTGGTTCGCTCGCCACGGCACTGGATGAGGTAGACCGGATCGGCGGAAAGAAAGGAATAGCGGCTGGCGCCAGAAGCAGGCGCAGAACTGTCCAGGAATGCCAGGTGGGGCAGGCCGGCGAGCAGGGTCACGGCTTCCAGCGGCGCCGGCGGCGGGTTCAGCTCCAGGACGAGGGGCAGGTCATCCCCGAGGCCGGAGCCTCCAGCCTTCATGCCGGGGGAGCCGCGTTTCCGCTCACAATAGGCTTGGGGGGGCCGCTCAGGGAACTTGAGGCTGGTGGGGTCCAGAGAACCGTATCCTCGATAAGTCGGGCGGCGTCGAAATCCAGCGCCGTGATCCCTTCCGCCGTGTGGGTCCAGAGTCGCACGCCGACGCTGGACCAGGAGACGCTGAGATCAGGATGGTGCCCTGCCGCTTCACAGAGAAACCCGATCGCGTTCACGACCATGAGGGTGCTGCCCCACCCGCTTGTTGTATAGGTGCGCGACAGTGCCTGCCCGTCCTGCGCCCATCCGGGCAGGGTGTCGAGCCGGCGCGCGATGCCGGCACTATCCAGCGGGGTTTCTTTTCTCATTGGACTCTCCTAGTCGGGCTGGAGCGTGGATCGGTAGTATGCGGCCTGGCCCACGCTCTCTTCCACCTCGATCTCCAGCATCGCCAGGTTCGCGAACCGCACCAGGTGAGGGCGCAATTGCTCCGCCAGGTACTGGGCGATCATCTCCGCCGTGGTGTTGGTGATCGGGAGCAGGGCACAGTCCGCCCGGGGAAACACAAACCGGCGGTGGCCGAAATAGTCCACGACCAGGCTCTCGCCTTCTTCGCGGTATCCCAGCTTGGGGTTCTGGGCCGGCAGCAGCACCCGGTGGTCCATTGGCTTGATCAGCCCCCGCACCGCGTCCTTGAGAATCGCGAAATCCACGACGAAGGCGCATTCCGGGTCCACGTCCCCTTCGACCCTCACGCCGACTCGATAGTTATGGCCGTGGAGAGACTCGCACTGGTGGCCGGAGAAGGTGATGAAATGGGCCGAGGAAAAAGTAAGGTAGTCCTTGCTCACCACGACCTTGAACTGGTGCCCCACATGCCGCCTTCGACAAAGGTGAACGAAGAATATAGAGACGTCCCGTATGGAGGACAGAACCAATCCCCTAGGCTTCTCGTAAATCATTGCTGTACAATGACATAAATGGTTGGCACGGGGCTGGCACTAGGGGACGACAGTATCCGATTCGCCAACGTAATGGAGGACACCATGAAACGAATGATCAGCGCTGCTGCCCTGGCGCTTGCCGTCGCGGCCTTCAGTGGGATCAAAGCGGAGGCCCAGTCCAGGGATTCCAATTGGGATGACCGGGTAGGTCAGGTGTCGGGCCGGCCGGACTCCCGCCAGTCACAGAGAGTGGAATCACGGTCGGGGTCGTATTGGGGTGACCGGGTGGGCCAGGTTTCCGGCCGCCGGGTCGTCGTTCGGCAGCCGGCCCGAACCGTCTATCGGCCGTCCGGGCCAGTGTACCGAAACGCTCCGCGAGTCCTCGTGGTGGACCAGATTCACCAGCCCGGCAAGTGGTTCAAGCGGCATCGGAATGCGCGGGTAGTGACGGTATGGTACGACCGGGATCGGGCCCAGTACTACGATGCCTACCGGCCTGGACTCCGCGAAGTGGAGATCTACCGAGTGAACGGGCGCTATTTCGATCGCTATCCGGCCAGTCACTACCGGTCCAACGGAAGGGACCGGGACCGCGGACTACGACCGGGATCGGGATCGGGACCGCGATAGGGATCGCGACCGGAACGACGATTGAAGGTGATCACGAAAGGAGCCGGCCGTTCTACTACGCGGCTAAGCATTACCCGGCTGGCTCGCTAAACCTGTGGCTCCCCGCCACGGGTTCGAATAGCCCCGAAGTTCGGGGCTATTTGTTTGCCCCCTCGCCATGGATTGGCTTGGTGTCGGAACCAAAGCGCTTCGCGACTGCCCTCAAGTAGCTGTCGATCGTGCCATGGTACCCCATTATTCTGGAAATGACCCGGAAGAAGGGATTGCCCACCCACCCGTCTTCGGTGATCGTGAGCCGGCTGCCGCTTCCCTCAGGGATTATGTCATAGGTCCAGGTGCCCCCAAACGGTGCTTTCCCTTCGGTCGCGATCCGCGTGACCAGTCGGCGGGGGGGATCCTCTGCCTCGATCACCAGGGGCAATTCAAAGCCGTTCTTCATCGCCTGGGTCCACGATTCCCGGTCTTGCCGGCGTGTCCCGCACCGAGGACACGATATCGGGCCAGAACGCGGGGACCTGGCCCAGGTCCCGCACGAGCGCCCAGACTTCCTCCGGTGTGGCGCTCAGGTCGATCCAGCTGGTGGCGCGGTGCTCTTTTGGGAGGACCAGGCCGACCAGGAACAGGACCAGGAGCAGCGCCAGGGCTCCGCCGACCAGCAGAAGGATCCATCGCATGGTTTTTCTCCGGTGGGCTCGACAGGGCTATGATTAGAAAGCAAGTATACAGCGGCCCCGCAGGGAGACAAGCACGGAGAGCATGCATGCCTGAGCACGCCTACCAGGTACCCGACGGCACCGATATCGGCCACGTCCATCTCAAGGTGGCGGACCTGGACCGTGCCCTCGCGTTCTATACCGGCGTCCTCGGTTTCCGGTTGATGACGCGGATGGGCCCCGGCGCCGCCTTCGTCTCGGCGGGCGGCTATCACCACCATATCGGCCTGAACACCTGGGAGAGCGCCGGAGGATCACCGCCGCCCGCCGGTCATTCCGGGCTGTATCACCTGGCCATTCGGTATCCCGCCCGGCGCGATCTCGCTGAGGTCCTCCGCCGGCTCCAGTCCGCGAAAGTTCCCCTCCAGGGCGCGGCCGATCATGGGGTGAGCGAAGCCCTGTACCTCGCCGACCCCGACCAGAACGGCGTGGAACTGTACTGGGATCGCCCCCGGGACCAGTGGCCCGCCTCCCCGGACGGCTCCCTCACCATGTACACCAGGCCGCTGGACCTCGCCGGCCTGCTGGCCACCTTGAACCCATGATCCCCGCCCGCGACCACCAGCTTCCCCCCGATCCCGATGCGTACCGCTCGGCTCCCCATCCCAAGGGGCGAGTCATCGTCATCGCCCCGACCCGGGCCGCTTGCGAAACCATCGAGCTGGCGATGGCGCTGCACCTGGACACGGTGCTGGAGCGGGAGCACGGAGACGAGTTACGCCAGTGGGCCCGGGAAGGGAAGGGCTTTGGCATCGTCGCGGGCACGGGCACCGGGAAGACCCTGGGCATCCGTCCCATCGCGGAGGCAATCGTCCAGGCGCCCCTCAAGGTCGGCGTCGTCAACCGGGAGCGCGAAGCGACCCCCGAAACGCCGCAGTGGAACGTCGTCATCGTCACCACCGGCATCGCCCGCCGCTGGTTCCAGGACGACCTGATCACCGGCCGCGACACCATCGTGGCCGATGAGATCCACCAGACCTCCGCCGAACTGGAACTGTGCCTGGCCCTGGGGAAGCGGGCCGGGTGCCGGTTTATCTGGCTCAGCGCGACCGTGGATCCCTCCTTCTATGCCCGCTACCTCAATAGCGCCGAGGTACTGCAGACCTCCGCGTTTGATCCGGCGCTCAAGGCCCGGGTCCGGGTGCTGGCGCAGGAGCCCGCCGAGTTCCTGGATGACAAGTTCATCCGCCACGTGATCAAGGAAAAGCGGGGAGTGGCCGTGTTCGTGCCCACCAGGAAGGAAGTCGAGAACCTGGCCGAGTCCCTCGGCGACCGCTGGCCCCGGCTCAACGCGGCTTTCTATCATGGGGGCGAGCCGATCCGGGTCATCCGGCCCTTCCTCGAGGGCGAAGCGGAGCACCCGTTCCTGCTCGCCATGACCGCCGCGGGACAATCGGCGTTGAATGTCCGGGGCCTCGACACCGTGGTGATTTTCGATGCCCGCTACGGGAACGTGGTGGACCGCGGCCGGAACGTTCTCCACCGCCTTCACCTCGGCGCCAACGAGATCCTCCAGATGGCGGGCCGGGTGCACGGCCGGGTCGCCAACGGCGAAGTCGTCATCCTCAGTGACCGCCGCCTGGTGTTCGATCAGCTGCGTCCCACGCCGCCGGAGTTCCAGTTGGCCGGCGATGCCGAGCGGGTCGCCATCACCTGCGCCGCGATCGGGGTGGACGCGCAGGATCTCGACCTCCCGGTCCCGCTGGATCGGACCGCCTACCGCCGGGCTGTCGGGCTGCTCACCTCCCGGGGCATCATCGAAGAGGGGCGGCTTACCAACTACGGCCGCAAGGTGGAAGCCCTGCCGGTGGAGCGGGCCTGGGGCGAACTGCTGGTGCACGCGGATCCGGATCTGGTGCCGGTCATCGCGGTCGCCTCGAGTATCGAATCGCTCCACCGGATGACGCGGGAAGAACGGGAGCTTCACGGGGTGGCCGTCAATGGCAGTGACCACCTCACGGCCTATAATCTCTACGCCGAAGCGGTCAACCAGTACGGGAGCATGGGGTCCGTGTACGGCCTGCCCCGTCACGTTTTTGAGGAGGGCCTGGGGGAGTGGGCCGAGAAGCGGGGGGTGCTCATCAAGGCCGTGGAGGATACCGCCCTGGGCGTCGCGTCGGTGTACCGGTCCCTGGACCTGGACCTGCCCGCGCGTTTGCCGCACGCGTCCCGCGATGTTCACCGCCGTTTTCGCGAGCTGCTTGCCCGCATCATGCCCTTTGACCTGGTAATCGATGAGCACACCGCCGATGGCCAGGAAGCCCGGGTCTCCCGCAGCTCCCTGGCCGGGAGCTGGGGTGGGGTGGCCGGTTCCCTGCGCTACTTCGCCGACCGGATGGGGATTCCCCGGGCGGCCATCGAGGGCACCACGCTCCCCTACGACCTGATCCGGGAGCACGCCCAGTGGGGTGCTCCCGTGGTGGCGCTCTCGCCCCGGCGGAAGGACCAGCACCTCATCACCCGGCGGCGGCTCAGTTACTTCGGGTTCGAGCTGGAAACGGTGGTGGAGGCGATCGACGGCCAGGTGCCGGCGCCCCTGGCGGAGACGGCCCGGGACACGATGGCCGATGGTCTCATGTCCGGCGAAACGGTGCACCCCGACCAGGGGAAAGTCCGGCGGGTGCTCGAAGAGATGGGAGAACTCTGGCGCCGGTCCGCGGGAACTCTCCCTGAGTTAAGCGGCGGATCCCTCCGGGGCCGTATCCGGAGCCAGCTGGGAGCCGTGGAAAGCTGGGAGGAATTCATGCGAACCCGGGTCACGCTCACGCCCTCCGAGCTGGTGCCCGACGATGTGAGGGAAGCCCTGATGCAGCTGCCATCCATGATCCGCCTGAAAGGCGATGCCGTGGCGCTGGACTATGCCCTGGAGGACGAGGTGGGGGTGGTACGGCTGCGGTTACGCGAGGGGCAGGCCCACCAGCTGCAGGAACGGGACATTCCCGAATTCGACCGGCCCCTGCGGTTCACCGTGGTGCGGGGCGGTGGCGAGGCTATCCGGGCCGCGAGTCTGCCCGAACTCAAGGCCCTCCTCAGGGGCATCGGAAAGCCGAAGAAATCTCGCCAGCCCAACCGGGGTGACGGACGCCCCGACCCCCGGGGGGGGCATCGGGGCAAAGGGCGGGGCCAGCACCACCAGCGACGCGGCCGCCGCTGACCCACTTTTCCGAATCCGGCTACAGCACCCCCAGCCAGAACCGGTGGTACGATTCCCGAACGGCCTGGTCGTCATGGCCATGGAGAAGGGCAATCTGGAAGCCGGTCAGCACCGATTCGATGACATGGCCCAGGCTCGGTTCGCTGGAACCGAGCGCACGGGCCGCCGCCTGTTCCAACCGGGCCAAGTCCCGCTCCTGAGAGCGAAGGCCGTGATGGACCGCCTGGTCCGTCAGGGCGGAAAGGGAGAGCCACGCCGCGAACTCTCCTGTCCGCACTTCGGCCGTGAGCGTATTCCATAGCGCGTCCAGGGCCGTCGCCCCGTCATGCTCCAGCGCGGCCAGCCGGCGGGCGATTCTCTCGCCTTTCAGGGACTCGCCTGCCTGGGCCAGCAGGTTCGCCTTGGTCTTGTAGTGATAGTTCACCAGCCCCTTGGCGCAGCTGGCTTCCCGCGCCACATCTTCAATAGTCCAGGCGGCCAGCCCGTTCCGCACCAGCACCGCCTTGGCCGCCTCAAGGATTTCGCTTTTCATTTCCGTTCGAATCTCGATCGGGTCGGTTTTCGTCAAGATACCGGTTGCGTCACGTTTGTCCGGTTGAAACGTCATATCTAGGGACGGCAAAACGTCAGGTCAAACTTACGACACCTGCCGTCAGCCGGTTTGTTCGACTTAAGTGCTTGATTTTCAATGTTGTAGGTACCCCCGTTATCATTGGGGCGCCTTCCCGACGTCCCGGGTTGAAACCTTCACTTGTCCGAAACGTAGGCCCACCTATGCCGGAAAACATGACCCCTCACGTGTCGACTCCATTGCCGTCGGTCTTCAGCCCCCTGGCCAAGGCGTTGCTGGATGGGTTCAGCGAGGGCGTGGTCGTCTTCGATTCAGAAGGCAAGGTCCTTTACGCCAACCAGCAGGCCCGCGATGCGCTGGAAGGTACCATCGATCTCTCCGATGCCTCGCAGGACATCCTGCCCCGCCTGGCCGCAATGGGCGGACGCCTGCGCCCCCTTCGGGTGGGTAGCCTTGAGCTGGGCGAAGCCATGTTCATCCCTGGTGTCAGCGGTCCCACGACCCTGGCTGACCGCGAGAAGGAAGCCATTGTACGCACTCTCGATTCTCACGGCTGGAAGCTCGCCGAGACGGCGAAGTCGCTGGGCATCAGCCGTACCACTCTCTGGCGGCGCCTCAAGGCCTACGGACTTCACCGCGACGGGCGCAGCCGCTGGGCCCACTCGGCCTGATCCGCGCTCGACTCCGTTCTTCCCGGCTCCCCGGCCGGCGGCATCCCGCGTTGGTGCGGCGCTGGGCCTGCTCCTCGGCCTGACCGCTTCACCGCTCCCCGCTCAGCAAGACGACACCGCTCCCTTTGCCAATTCCGCGACCCGGCACCTCGTCGAGGCGGCGATGGCCCGGCATCGCGACCAGGATTCCCTGGTACACGACTACCGCGCCACCATTCGCTACCGGATGTCGTTCGGTCTCGGCCGGCGCCGGTGGGCACGGGCGCTTACCATGGCGGTGGAGGAACAGCAGGGGCTGGTCCACTGGCAGCGGCCCAACGACCTGCGCCTCGATATCCTGGGCCGCCGTTCCGCCTCGCGCCGGGAAGACATCAACCTCAGCACTAATTTCGACCGCCCGTGGTTCGTGCCCCGGGGTCTCGGCGATTCGGTCCGCTTCTTCGGGAACGATTTCCCGGAGCGCGCGGCCCTCCACCCCCTGGCTCCCGATGGTGCCGACTGGTATCGCTACGCACTGGAGGACAGTGTCGCCTTCGCCAATCCGGAGCTGGGGCAGGTCAAGCTGTATCGGCTGTCGGTCATTCCCCGCCGCAACGGGCCCTCGCTCATCGCGGGCGCGATGTACCTTGATGCCCGGACCCGGGACGTGGTCCGGCTCACGTTCCGCTACGTCGGGACCGCGCTCTGGATCGATGCCGGGGACGACGAGTTCAGGGGGGACTCGACCCGGGCTCGGCGGGCGAACGCATTCGTCAACCGGATTCTCAGCGTCAACGCCGACCTGGAATACAGTCTGCAGGATGGCAAGTACTGGATGCCTTACCGCCAGCTGCTGGCCGGCACCGCGCAGATCCCCCTGATCAGCGACGTGGTGGTGCCGTTCGAAGTGATCACCTCATTCAGCGGCTACGCCATCAACACCGGGACGCCGGTTTCCTTCGTCATGTCGCTTCCGGATAGCGGGGCCGTGGAGGAAGGGCCCGACAGCAGCCGTCACGGGGGCGATCACGCCTATGATGCGCGGCACCGGGCGGCCCGCTGGAATGGGGGACGCTACGAGGTCCACCGGGCGCGAAAGGATTCCCTGGAGGCTTTCGATGGCTGGTCGGACAGCCTGCATCTCGACCTGGCGGCCGCCGATGACAGGCGGCTGCACGAGCTGACGGGGGACCTGGCCCGGCTCTCGGAGGAGTTGCCCTCGGAACTGACGGGGCGGCGTCTGCATGGCATCAGCTACGATCGGTTTGCCGATATCGCGCGCTACAACCGGGTCCAGGGCCTCTCGCTGGGACTGGGCTACCAGGTCCGCCTTCCCTGGGCCTTTACCGCCCTCCGGGGGACCGGCCGGGTGGGTCTCAGCGATGGAAGGCTGACGGGACGCCTGGCCATCGAGCGGGACGCGCCGGGCGGCAGCCTCGCAATGGCCGGATACCGGGAGGTAACGCCGGTCGAGACCTTCACGCGCGGCTTTGCTGTGGGGAATTCCATCAACGCGCTGTTGGTCGCGCACGACGACGCGGATTACTACCTGGCCGAAGGCGGCAGCCTGGTGTATGAGCGCTCGCTGCGCAGAGGGGTTGACCTGACGCTGGGGGCGCGGCTGGAGCGCCAGTCCAGCGTGGCGGCTGAGGCGGAATCGGAGGTCAACGACCTCCTGGGAGGGGCGGGCGTGTTCGCACTGAACCCGGGTGTCCGTCCCGGCGAGTTTGCCGTCGGTTCCGCGCGCCTGGAGGGTCAACGCGGCGTGACCAGCTGGAGTCTCAGCGGCGAAGGGTTCACCGGCGAGGGGGAGGCCGTGGCCCGGCTCGAGGCTGGTCTGCGGCAGCGATTCGGGGGAAAGGGCGGGCTCACAGTTTCCGCCCGTGCGGGGATAGCCAGCAGTGCGGCCCTTCCCCAGGCGCTTTTCCGGGCCGGCGGGCTCAAGACCGTGCGGGGTTTCGACTATGGAACCGCCCGGGGCGAGGCGTTCTGGTCGGTGCAGGCCGACTACACCTGGTCGGAAAGCTGGGGGCCTCGCCCCGTGGTGTTCTTCGATGCGGGCCAGGCGGACCGTCCCGGGGAGCTCTTCAGCCAGGAACCGCTGCTGGGCGCCGGGGTTGGCGCATCGCTGGCGCGGGGCCTGGTCCGGTTCGACCTGAGCCATGCGCTCACTGGCGATCGCCGGAGGATGCGATTCGATATCGTGTTCTCGGCCCCGCGATAGGCCGGAGCGGGCGGTCTTACCCTCACCTACCCACTCCCTTAAGTTCTCCTCCATGGCGAAGCCGTTTGTGGTGGAAGAGTACGTGCGGTGGTCGGACGTAGATGCGGCAGGGATTATTTTCTACGGTTCCTACGTCCGCCTGTTCGAGCTGGCGGAGATGGAACTGTTCCGGGCGGCCGGCATCCCGTTCGGCACCGTCTTCGAGACCTATGACATCTACCTGCCCCGGGTGCAGGTGCACACCGAGTTTCACTACCCGGTCCGCCTCGACGACCGGCTGAAGGTGGCGGCGTACGTGAGCCGCATCGGCACCAAGTCCATCACCATGAGCTTCGACGTGGTGCATATCGGCACCGGGCGGCTGGGTGCCGAAGGGCACCTGGTGCTGGTGTGTACTTCCCGTGAGGAGTTGACCTCCCGCCCATTGCCGGTGGACCTGGTACGGCGCCTCGAGCCCTTCACGCTGAGCGTCCCCGCGGCCCGGGCAATCTTGGGCCTGGAGTCAGCATGAGAGCGGTGATCCTGGTGATACTCTCGCTGCTCCCGGGGTGCGGGGACGGAGGAGACGGATCGGCCCGGCTTCAGCTCTCCTGGACGGGGTCGGATACCGGCGCGTTCAGCGGGCCCGCCACGGCGATCTGGTGTGTCCGGGATACGGCACTCGAGGTGAGCGCGGCCGCCGGGGATACCGGCATCGCCTTCGCACTGCTGCCCGCGGACAGCGTGGTTACCGGTTCCTACGCCGTGGGCATGCCGCTCGCGATGCGGGCCCGGCCCGGCGCCCGGGTGGCCCTGCGCTGGCTGGGTGTGAACATGATCGACGGGTACTACGGCGTCTCCGGGGAAGTGGTCCTGGATTCGGGGGCGGCGCTCCAGGGACGTGTCGAGGCCACGATGCGTGACGTCAACACGGGGACCGAGGTCACCGTGCGGGGGCGGTTCGATGGGCTCGCAGTTGAGCAGGGATCGCCCAATGCCTGCGGGTCGGCTGGCAACATCACAGCAGGGACGGAGGGTTAGCCGGTGGCGGACAGCACCTATTTCAGAAAAGGGTTCGGACTCAAGGGCGCCATCGAAGGCACCCTGACGCGGGACTATCACAGCGGACTGGTGGAGACGCTCAAGGCCGGCGGATACCGGCTCGAGGTGGGGCCCCTCACCTTTACGCTGGCGCGGGAGTTCGGTTTCTGCTATGGCGTGGACCGGGCGGTGGACTACGCCTACGAGACCCGCGCGAAGTTTCCCGACCGGCCGATCTCTCTCGTGGGCGAAATCATCCACAATCCCCACGTCAACCGCAAGCTCGAAGAGATGGGCATTCGGTTTCTGATGCGAAGCCCCGAAGGCGAGTTCGATTTCGGCCATCTCACGACGGACGATGTCGTCATCATGCCCGCGTTCGGAGTGACCATCGCCGACTTCGAGCGGCTGCGCGGCATCGGGTGCGTCATGGTGGATACCACCTGCGGTTCGGTTCTCAACGTGTGGAAGCGGGTGGATAGCTACGCCCGCGACGGCTATACCGCCATCATCCACGGCAAGCACTATCACGAGGAAACCAAGGCGACCGCCAGCCAGGTCATGAAGTACCCGGGCGGGCGGTACCTGGTCGTGCTCAACATGGCCGAAGCGCGGATGGTGTGCGACTATATCGAAGGCCGTGGCCCGGTGGACGGGCTGCAGCGCCATTTCGCCCGGGCGGTTTCTCCGGGGTTCGATTTCGCGGCCGACCTGGTGCGGGTGGGGCTCGCCAACCAGACTACGATGCTGTCCCAGGAGTCCCTGGCTATCGCCGAGGAGTTTCGCCGGAGCATGGAGGCGCGGTACGGTGCCGAGCAGCTGGCGTCCCACTTCCGGACCTTCGACACGATTTGTTCGGCGACCCAGGAGCGGCAGGACGCCGTGGTGGAACTGCTGGCCCGCCCGCTCGACGTCATGGTGGTGGTGGGCGGGTATAATTCCAGCAACACCTGCCACCTGGCCGCACTGGCGCAGAGCCGCGGGGTTCGCACCTTCCATATTGAAGATGCCCACGGGATCGACCCGGCAGGTTCGATTCGGCACCAGCCGGTAGGCCAGAAGATCGAGACGGAGGAACCGGGCTGGCTGCAGGACGCCATCCGCATCGGCATTACCGCGGGCGCTTCCACTCCCAACAACAAGATCGGCGAGACGATTTCCCGGATCTGTGCATCCGCCGGCTTCGCGCCGGAACTGGAGCGGCTGCTCGCCTGAAGCGGGCCGACCATGTCCTACCGCCAGGTCCAGGTCTCCGGCTTTCCCGCCGTCGCCCTCCGCTCGGCCGAGCTCGAGGTTGTCGTCATTCCCGCCCTGGGCGGCAAGCTCACCAATCTCCGGAGACTCAAGGGCCGGGAGTGGCTCTGGCGCAGCGACCAGATTCCCCTCGCGGCGCCCCGCGCCGGCACCAGCTACGTCGAAACGGCGGACAGCGGCGGGTGGGACGAGTGTTTTCCCACCGTGGGTCCCTGCCCGATGCCGGGACGCCCCGGCCTCCAGCTTCCCGACCACGGCGAGCTCTGGAGCCTGCCGTGGGAGTGTCGAGTCTATGACTTCGCGGAAGGAACCGGGTTCACCGGCACGGCGGTGGGAAGCCTCCTGCCCTACGAGTTTCACCGCGAGGTCATTCTCGACCGGCAGGAACCGCTGGTGCGCTTTCAGTATCGGCTGCGCCACCTGGGAGATGCCCCTTTTCCGTGGATCTGGTCCGCGCACCCCCTCTTCAATGTCCGGCCCGGTACCACGCTTACCCTTCCCTCGGTGCACGAGGTCAGGGTCGATGCGGCCGTGGGCCGGCGGGAGGGGAGGGGCGACGTGCTGGCCTGGCCGCCCGCCGGAGCGGCATCTATGGTGCTGCCGGAGGGTGAACGCTGGGCGATGAAGTTGTTCGGCGATATCGGGGCCTCGGGCCGGGCCATCCTGACCGACCCCGCGATGGGGGAGCAACTGGAGTTCGTCGTGCCCTCCGAACAGGTGCCCCAGGTCGGGATCTGGATCAACTGCCATGGCTGGGCGCCGGAGGGCAAGCGACCGTATTACAACCTGGCTGTGGAGCCCTGTATCGGGGCGCCGGACCGGCTGGACGACGCGGTGGATTCATGGCATCTCGCCCAGATGCTGGCGCCGGGCGAGACGAGGGAATGGGGGTTCGAGGTGTGGCTTCCAGAGGTTCGGTGAGAGGTGGGAGGAGATAAGTGAAATGTCACGCATTCGGTCCGAGGGTCCGAACGATCTCCATGATCGTTTGGGGGGCGCTGCCTTCGGCCCGGTTGTTCACCAGGATGTAGGCGGGGATGCGCATGGCGCGGGCCTGCCCGATCAGCCGGGCCACGTCCGACCGCATCTCCGGGTTGGGTTCCCGGATCCGGTCGTAGGGCGAGAAGGCATCCACCGCCTCGTCGTAGTACATCCCGGGACGCAGGAGGACCCGGGCCACCGTGAATGGGGCGGTGATGGATTCCGGGATATCGAGCTGGCTGCCGATCGTGGGCATCCGGGTCCATGAGTTGAACACGTGGGAAACGCCGTGCTCCCGCAGGACCGCGAAGTACGCGGGTGTCAGGTATTCCTGGTTCCGGATCTCGACGCCATAGCGCCCCTCCCGCGGCAGCACTCCGAAAAACTCGTCCAGCCGGTTGGCAAACTCATCGGGAGCAAGCCGGCTGGCCTGGAACTCGAAGATGAATGGCCCGTCGTGGCCGCCGAAGTGACGCCGGTAGGGCTCGTACATTTCCCGGACAAACAGGCCGGCGTTGAGATAGTCGGGGTTGAGTGCGCCGCGGGGGCCGTCTCGCTGGCCCGAATGGGTGTGGACGGTGATCTGGTCCCACACCTTGCTGACACAGGGAAACCCCGGCGGCAAGACCGCGGCGTACGACTCCAGGGTCGCCGCGGAGGGAGGGCGGTAGAAACTGGAGTCGATCCCGACCGTACGGAACAGCGGAAAACGGGCATACTCTTCGAGCATCCGCGCCGCCGGGGCCGACTTGGGGTAACTTCGGTGATAGACCAGTCCGCTCCACCCCGTATAGGTCCAGGTCGATGTCCCGAACAGCACCTGGTCCGGCACCCGTGCCGCCAGGGCCTCGATTTCGTCCCGGTTCGCAAGCAGGTCCATGGCTGGAATGTGCGCTGGCCCCGCCCCCACCGCCAAGGCCCCGGACCATCTACACCACCACGAGGATCCTCATGCCGCTCCGATTGTCGTTGCTCGCGCTCCTGCTCGCCCCCGTCCTCCATGCCCAGGCCGGCCCTACCGCACTGCAGGCACGGTATCAGCCGGCCGCCGACCGTCTGATCCAGGCCGCGCTCGCCGATAGTGCCGCCTACCGCCGGCTGGCGGAACTGGTGGACCGGTTCGGCCACCGCCTGAGCGGCTCGGCGAGCCTGGAGCGGGCGATCGACTGGATGCTGGCGGAGATGCGCCGCGACGGTCTCGACCGGGTACGCGGAGAGCGAGTCATGGTGCCCCACTGGGTGCGGGGTGAAGAATCGGCGAACCTGGTGGAGCCCCGGCCGATGCCGCTCCCCATGCTGGGCCTGGGCGGCAGCATTGGGACGCCGGCGGGCGGTATCACCGCGCCGGTGCTGGTGGTGAGCAGCTTCGCGGACCTGGCCGCGCGAGCCGCCGAGGCTCGAGGCAGGATCGTGCTGTTCGATGTGCCGTTCACGACCTACGGGGAGACCGTAGCCTACCGCCGCAATGGCGCGGTGGAGGCGGCCCGGGCCGGCGCGGTCGCCAGCCTGATCCGGTCAGTGGCGTCCGGGTCCATGCGGTCGCCACACACCGGGTCCATGGCCTATGACTCCAGCGTAACACGAATTCCCCACGCCGCGATCACCGTGGAAGACGCGGCCATGCTGCACCGGATGCAGGAGCGGGGGCAGCGGGTGGTGGTGCGGCTTCACATGTCGGCCGAGACGCTGCCGGACGCGGAGAGCCGGAACGTGGTGGCGGAACTGCGGGGATCGGAGTTGCCCGAGGAGATCGTCGTGCTGGGCGGCCACATCGATTCCTGGGACGTGGGGCAGGGCGCCATGGACGACGCGGGAGGCGTCGTGGCGGCCTGGGAGGCGGTGCGGTTGATGAAACAGTTGGGATTGCGGCCCCGGCGGACGTTGCGGGTGGTAGGCTGGACCAACGAGGAGAACGGGCTGCGGGGCGGCAACGCCTACCGCGATGCGCACGACGCCGAACTTGCCAACCATGTCCTGGCCATCGAATCCGATGGCGGGGTCTTCCGTCCCCTCGGCTTCGGCTTCCAGGGCTCGGACTCGGCGTTCGCCCGGGTCCGCGACGTCGCCCGGCTGCTGCGGCCGATCGGGTCCGATTCGATCGCCCGGGGCGGCGGCGGGGCCGACATCGGCCCTATCATGCAGCGCGGGGTGCCCGGCATGGGGCTGAACGTGGACGGCACCCGCTACTTCTGGTACCATCACAGCGATGCGGACACCATCGATAAACTGGACCCGCGCGACGTGGGCCTCTCGGTGGCGACCCTCGCGGTGATGGCATATGTCATTGCGGATATGCCGGAGCGGCTGGCGCGATAGGGGGACCTGGCGCCAGGCTGCCTTGAACTGCCCCTCGCGGAGGCCCCGGGGTTAGCCCAGGACGCGGAGCCGGACAACAACAAGATGAGACGTGACGATGTGGGCGTCAGTGCTGGACGTTGCCACGAAAGCTTTCAGGTACTTCGTGATTTCGTGATTGAGCTACCCCTGGGGCGGGACCATCGTCAGCGTACCGGTCCCGCCTTCTTCGTCGGTGCAGGGGCCGCTAAAACTGCCGCCCTCGCCGGGGACGAGCACGCAGTTGACCACCACGCCCGGTTCCCACTGGAAGAGAAGCTTGCCTTCCTCGAGCCGGATCTGGGAGAGGGGAAAGCTCTCGCCATCGGGGGCGATCAGGGCGATCGAGAGGCTGTCCCCATCGTTCCTGACCTCGAAGGTGATATCAAAGGCTTCGCCGCCCGGGCCGGCCCCGGTGCCGCTCCAGGTTCCCGACTTGAGGCCCTGGGCTTCGGCGCCGGTGGTGGCCCCGCTGAGGAGGGCCAGCAAGGCCAGGACACGCACGGCTGATCGCATGATACAATCCGGAAGGGGGAGCGTAAAAGCTACTGTCCTGCTGCCCGGGGGCGCCAGCCATAGCGATCGAGATCGATTCTTCCCTCCCGGTCCACCTTTACCCCTTCCTCCCGGAGCACCAGGGCCTGGAGCCGGTGGTCGTCGGAGCCGGCCCGGGGACTGACCCGGCCGGCCGCGTTGACCACCCGCTGCCATGGCACCCGGGTCCCGCTTTCCAGCGCGTGCAGGGCATATCCGACCTGCCGAGCCCGGCCGGGCAGGCCCGCCAGGCGGGCTACCTGGCCATAGGTCGCCACCCGGCCCCGGGGTATCCGCCGGACTACAGCATAGATTCGAAGGTAGGAGGATCCGGGAGCGTTCTTCACCGCCGTTCACTCCATCCGGGGGCGAAGCCGGGATCCTGTGCGATGGCGCACAGCGACCCGGGCCGATTTGCCTCTAGGTTGCGCCAGAGCCGATCCAGGACCTTCACGAAGGAACCACGATGCCCAGTCATGCGCTGCAGAAGCTGATTCCGCCTGTGAACGTTGGAGAAACCGAACGCTGGCTCTCGGTGATTGCCGGGGTCGGCCTGATCGCCTGGGGGCTTAACAGCCGCCGGCTCCGGAGCACCCTCCTCCCCACTGGCGGCGCGCTCCTGCTCCGCGGGGTCAGCGGGCGCTGCTCCGTCAACCAGGCGCTCGGCCGCGACACCGCCGAAGCCGAGCCCGAGTTCGACAGCCCGGTGGCCAGCGTGCACCGGGGCGAGGGCATCCGGGTCGAGAAGACCATCACGGTGTACCGGCCCGCAGAGGAATTGTACCAGTACTGGCGCAATTTCGAGAACCTGCCGCAGATCATGCGCCACGTGGACTCGGTTACCCTGCTGGATGATTACCGCTCGCACTGGGTGGTGGACGGGCCGGCCGGGACCCACTTCGAGTGGGACGCCGAGATTCACAACGAGAAGGAGAACGAGCTGATCGCGTGGCGCTCGCTCGACGGGGACGTCAACCACGCCGGGTCGGTGCGTTTCCGTCCCACGCCCACCGGCCGGGGCACCCAGGTGCGGGTGGAACTGCGTTACGAGCCGCCGGCCGGCATGCTGGGCGCCGCGATCGCGCGGTTGTTCGGCGAGGAGCCGTCGCAGCAGGTAGCCGAGGACCTGCTCCGGTTCAAGCGGGCGATGGAAGCGGGCGAGGTGCCGGCGATCGGGGAGCAGCCCACCGGGCGTTGAGCCACCGGCGGGTTCACCGGGTGGCATTCCGCACTTTCGCCAGCATCCGCTCCAGCCGGTCGAGGTGGGTGATCGTCAGCGTCACCGCGCCGAACTCCATCTCGACCTTCCCCCGGAAAATAAAAGGCCCCTGGTCGAAGAGCACGTGGCCCCGCTCCCGGTAGACGTCGGGAAAGAGCACGGCCTCGATCAGGCCCGGCCCGTCATCGAAGGTGACAAACTCCATCGGCTCTTCCTTCGCTGTGTGCACCGGCTTGGAGGTGGTCAGCATGCCGGCGGCCAGCACGCTCCGGCCCACGTGCCGGGCGAGCTCGGTGCTCCGGACCAGCCGGAACCGCCGGAGCGATTCCCCGTGCAGGTCCATCGGATGGGCGTCGGTAATGAATCCCAGCGATTCGTACTGCTCCCGGCGCCGGCGGGTGCTATCGTATTCCCGGAGCGCCGGGACCCGGTCGCATGAAGCGGCCAGGCCCAGCGGCGAACCGCCCGCCCGCCCGCCCGCCAGTTCCAGGTCCCGGTCCCGCGTCTTTACCCGGCGAAGCTCCGCCTCGTCGATTTCCCAGAGCATCATGGGCCGGGTCTTCCCGCCGGCAATGCCGTCGAGTGCCCCCACCCGGACCAGGATCCGCAGGTCGTCATGGGAGAGGCCGGCGCGATCCCGCAGGTCGTCCACTGATGCAAAGGGACGGACCACCCGGCCCGCCAGGAGCCGCTCCACGCCCGCCGCCGACAGCCCCTTGATGAACTGAAAACCGACCCGGAGCCAGTCGTCCTTCCCGGTGCAGCGGAACTCGCTCTCGTTGACATCCGGCGGGAGAATCCGGATTCCGTTCCGCATCGCCTCCGCGATATAGGCGAAGGGATGGTAGAACCCGCCCCCGTTCGCCAGCACCGCGGCGAAGAACTCGGCGGGATGGTTGGCCCGGAGATAACAGGAGTGCTGGGCCACCTGGATGTAGGAACAGGAGTGCCCCTTGCAGAAGCTGTAGCCGGCAAAGGACATCACCATGTTCCAGACCTTCTTTGTGGTCTCCGGGTCGCGCCCCAGCGCCTCGGCGCCGGCGAAGAACTCCCCGGCATAGGCCACCAGGCGCTTGCCCGGTCGCTTGTGGGAGAGCGCCTTGCGCAGCCCGTCCCCGCTGGACAGCGGCATCCCCGCGAAGGCGGCGCAGACGTTGACCACGTCCTCCTGGTAAACCATAACGCCGAAGGTTTCGCTCAGGGTGTCGCGGAGTACCGGGTCGAGGGGCTCGTAGGGAGCGCCGTGGAGCCGCTCGAGATAGACCCGGATGTACTGGTTGGAGGCGGGACGGATGATGCTGGTGTTGAGCACCAGCAGCTCGAAGGTGTTGGCCTGGCTCTTCTGGCAGAGCTGCCGCGAGGCGGGCGACTCGGTGTAGAACACGCCCATGGTCTGGCCGGTGCGGAACAGCTCCCGGGTCTTCGGGTCGTCGCCCGCCTCCGACGAGGTGTAGTCGATCAGCGTGCCGGTGTGCTGGTGAACCGCACCGATGGCGTCGCGGATCACGGCCAATGAGCGGTTGCCCAGCAGGTCAATCTTGACCAGGCCGGCGTCTTCGGCCCCGTCCTTTTCGAACTGGATGACCGGCATCGTCAGGTCGGGGTGTCCCTCCAGTGTCTTGACCGCGGGCTCGAGGGGGACGTAGTCGGTGAGCGCGCCCGGCACGATGACCACGCCGCCGGGGTGGAGCGACAGGTGCCGGGGGATTCCCACCAGGGGCTCCGCCATGCGGGCCAGGTCGGCCCAGATACCGGGCAGTTCCAGGCTCCGGAAGTTGGGATGGCCCCGCATCATGTCCGCCAGGGTGGCATCGTCGTCTCCCCACCAGGGCAGCCGGCGGGTGACCTCGCGGATCTCGCCCGGCGGCCGGCCGTGGACCTTGGCGACCTCGCGGAGCGCGCCCCGAAGCCGGAAACAGTTGTGGTTGGCGACCATCGCGGCGCGGGGCCGGGGGTAACGACGAAAGACATAGGCCAGCACCTGGTCCCGCTCGTCCCAGGGAAAATCGAGGTCAATGTCCGGCGGGTCTTTCCGCTCCGGATTGAGAAACCGCTCGAAGAGAAGCCCCGCGCCCAGCGGCTCCACGTGGGTGATGCCGAGGCAGTAGCTGACCACCGAGTTGGCGACGGAACCGCGGCCGCAGTGAGTGGGGCCGTGCTGCACGATGTCGCGGACGACGAGGAAGTAATCGGCGAATCCCTTCATCTCGATAACCCGCAGCTCGTGCTCCAGCCGGTCGCGGGTGACCGGCGCGACGGTGCCATAACGGCGAGCCGCGCCCTCGTAGGCCAGTGCCCGCAACTGCCCCATGGCATCTTCGTGTGCCGCCAGCCTGGGGGGGATGATTCGCCCCCGGGGAATCTGGTACCGGCACTCGTCGGCGATGGCCGCGGCGTTATGGAGTGCTTCGGGACAGTCGGGGAAGAGCCGGTCGAGGTCGGCGGCCGGCCGGAGCCAGGCCTCGCGCGGCGCCAGGCGGTCGGCCGGGCAGGCGGACAGGGCGGTGTTCAAGCTGATGGCGCGGAGCAGCCGGTGCCGTGACCAGTCTTCGGCGTTAGCAACCACTACGCCATTGGTGGCGACCGGTGGAAGGCCCAGCCGCCGCGCCGCCGCCAGCACCAGGTGGCGGTGTTTGCCGGGGACCAGCTCGGCATACAGGTTGTCGGGACCGCTCTCCTGGAGCAGGTGCTCCAGCAGCGCAATGTCGGCGGAGAGGAGGGCCAGTCCCTCGCGGTCGGCGGCCAGGTGTCGCGCCAGCGAAAAACTCCCCGGCTCCCGTCCCCTGCCGCCCTGCCAGTGAATCGCCGTGATCGCGCGGCAAAGTGCGGCCCAGCCGTGCTCGTCCCGGGCGAGGGCGACGGCTTCCTCGCCTCCGTGGACGAGATGGGCGCCCAGGATGGGACGGATCCCCGCCGCCTCGGCGGCGTTCTGGAACTCGATGGCGCCATAGACCCCGTTGGTGTCGGTACAGGCGAGGGCGCTGAATCCCCGCGCAGCGGCAGCGGTGGCGAGAGCCTCCGGGCTGGAGGCGCCGATCCCGAAGGAGAAATGGGTGTGGACGTGGAGGTGGGTAAACACGCGAACGATACCTTAAGTGTCATGCGTTTTTGCGCTCTGTTCAAAAACAGGATCTTGCCTAACTATGTGGCTGTGTAGACCCAGCCAGGTTGATCCACCCAGGCTCAGCTGGTTGATCAATACCAGGCCCAACGGTGATCTCTACCCGGCCCAGCGTGTTGATCACTATCCGGCCCAGCGTGTTGATCTCTATCCGGCCCAGCGTGTTGATCTCTACCCGGCCCAGCGTGTTGATCACTACCCGGCCCAGCGTGTTGATCACTATCCGGCCCAGCGTGTTGATCACTATCCGGCCCAGCGGGCCTGAATCCATGAGCCCAAGGCGGGAGCCTTGGGCTCGGGTATCAACCCAAATCCAGGCGGCCTGAAAGGCCGCGATACCCGTTCAAGCATGCCGCAATCATTGTCCCGCATTCTCATTCACATGGTATTCAGTACCAAGCACCGTGCATCGGTACTCACGCCAGGAATCCGTGCGGAATTGCATCCCTATCTTGCCGCCGTCCTGACCAACAATGGCTGCCCCTCGCTGCGAGTTGGCGGCGTCGAAGATCATATCCATCTCTTCTTTGGCCTTCTCGCACGTTGACTGTTGCTCAAGTCGCAGAAATGGTCAAAACCAGTTCCTCCAAATGAATCAAGACCAAAGGCAGGGAGTTCAGCCAGTTTCATTGGCAAGGGGGATATGGAGCTTTCTCCGTGAGCGAGTCAGCCGCGGATGTCGTCATACGCTACATCAGGAAACAGCCGGAACATCACAAGCGACGGACTTACCAGGAGGAGTTCCGCAAGCTCCTCGGACATCACCATGTCACCTATGATGAGCGGTATGTCTGGGACTGATGATGTCGCCCGTCGCCCCGGCCCGATGGGCCGGGATGATGGATCACGCGCCGTTGGCGCGTTTCCGTGATCCGTGGGGCCATCCCGCGCGACCCCGGCCCGATGGGCCGGGCTGACGAATCGCTCGCGCCGTTGGCGCGTTGCTACTCGCGTGTCGCGGGCCTGTTTTCCGTATCCAGTTGCTCACCTGCGTTTCGCTCCCCGGCCTTGCTGCACCACCGCCCAGGCCGGCTTGAGCCGGGCGATGCGCCGGTACACCGGGCACTCCGGCGCGTGGGCGCCCCGCAGGTAGCCGATGCTCATCAGGAACTCGCCGACGATCTCTCCGCCGGTGAAGCGAAAGGTCTTCCTGAAGAGTGCCACCCATTCCTGTTTCGACCGGGGGTGGTGGGCCTCGAGCCATCCGGCAAAGGACCCGTGACTCTTCTGCAGTTCCAGGATGGTCTGCGCATTACTGATGGCCGCGTCGACCTTGAGGCGGTTCCGGATGACGCCCGGGTCTGCCAGGAGGCGGGCCCGGTCCCGGGCTCCAAATCGCGCCACTACCGCCGGGTCAAACCCCCGGTATGCCGAGCGGAACGACTCTTGTTTTTTGAGGATCGTGAGCCAGGACAGACCCGCCTGGTTGATCTCCAGGACGAGACGCTCGAACAGCGCGGCATCGTCTCCGATGGGGAACCCGTACTGGGTGTCGTGGTACGGCCCGTGCCATTCATGGCCGGAAGCGATTTGACAATACGTGGTGGTCATACCGAGTCATTGTGCGAAAGTGGCCTGCCCAATCGTCGATCATAGTGCGAAGCGAGCCTACTCAATCTCGATCGAGTCATCGCGCGAAGTGAGCCTGCCCGATCTCGAAAGCACGAAATACCAAAAAACTCAGAGAACAGTACTGCTATCTGGTCGCGTTTTTCTTGCTTTCATCATTTATCGTCCGGCTGTCTCCGGCGGCCTTCCGAACTTTGCATCAAGCCACGAGGCCAGCCGCTTTTCCCCGCACCAGTTTCCCCGCTCCCCAGCGAGTGGTGATGCGGTCAATGGCGGCCTGCAGGTTGCCCGGCGGGGTGTAGCGGACGGGGACCTGCGCCGCGGAAGCGGGCCGGCGTTCACCCGCCTTGAGGAGGACATCAGACCAGAAGAGGTCCAGCTGCGATTCCTCTTCCACCAGGCGGTCAGCCCGGACGGTGACCGTGCGGATCGCGACCGGCCGCGCCCTGGCCAGCGTGAACGCCCGGCGTGCGGCGTCCCACAACTCCACGTCCAGCAGGGCGGGGGCGAGGGCCAGCCCGTGACGGGCCGTCAGGTAATCGGTATAGCACAGTTCGATCACCACCCGCCGGGCCGCCAGGTGCCGGGCCCGCAGCCGGCGGCCCAGCCGCTCCGTCATCCGGCGAAGCAGGGTATGCAGCAGTCCCACATCGTTGCTGTCGCTTCCCAGCGTATGGCTCAACTCGAACTCGGCCCGCACGGCGGGCGGAAGCACCGGGCGGGGATCAATGCCGCGGGCCCGGGTTACCAATTCGCGCCCCGGCCGCCCGAAGACCGAACAGGCCTGCTGCTCGGTCAGCGCCGCGACCTCGCCGATCAGGTCCAGCTGGTAATCGTCAAGCCGGGTCCGCATGGGCGCCGGCAGATCGGGCAGGAGTTCGACCTGGTGGGGCGCCAGGAAACCGGCCTCGTGACCGGCTTGGACTTCCACCAACGGCTCGCCATCGCCGCCACCGTCTAGCCGGTCCGCCCGCACTGCCGCTTGGCTGACCAGCTTGTTGGTGGCCACCCCGACGGTGAGGGGAAGCCGGATCCGGTCGCGGGTCTCCCGCTGGATCCGGTCCGCCAGGTCTGCGGCGGGGCCAAAGAGCCCGGCGGTGCCGCTCACATCGAGGAAGGCGTGGCCGTACCCCGCGGCTCGATGACCGGGGCATAGCAGCGAAGGACCTCGTGCAGCGCCCGCGATGCCCGGGCGTAGAGCTGGGGATTGGGCGGGAGAATCACCAGGTCGGGGCAGATTTTCCGGGCTCGGGGCAGGAGCATTCCTGGCCGGATGCCGGCCCGCCGGGCCTCCAAGGAAAGCGCCAGGACCGTGGCCCGGTCCGCCCCCGGGGGAGCGATCACGATGGGACGGCTCCGGAGCCCCGGCGCCGCCAATCCCTCTACCGTGGTACAGAAGGAAGGGGGGTCTACATAAAGAACGGCCCGGAGCATCTTCGGTCTTTCTTCGGTTATTCCGGAAGATATGCCTCCCGCCGCCGACGTCAAGGCTCAACACTTTTCCCCGGGACTGCTACTTTGAATCTCTGAAACGCAGTGGAATCTCCCGCCGTCTGACCGGTTACCTGGGCCCAGCTTTCCGGGGCCCGGCTCACTTTCACCGTGGACCTTCCTTCATGACTGATCGCCGGGAATTTCTCAAGCTGGCCGGCCTCACGGCTGCCGCGGTCGCGGCGGACGGTGCGCTCCAGCGTGCCCTCGCTCAGGCCCGCCCCGCGGCACCCCGGGCTCCCACCATGGATCCCGCGACCCGGGAGCTGCTGATGGAGGCGCTCAACGCCGCCAAGCTATCGGGGGCGACCTACGCCGACGCCCGAATCGGCCGGCAGCGGCAGAGTTCGGTATCCACCCGCGAACGGCAGATCACCAATGTCTCCGACACCGAGACGATGGGCTGTGGCGTCCGCGCCCTGGTGGACGGCACCTGGGGCTTCGCGGCGACCCGCACCCTGACGAAGGAAGGCGTTGCCGTTGCCGCCCGCGAGGCCGCAGCCATCGCGAAGGCCAACCGGATGGCCCGGGACCGCGCCGTGGAACTGCTCCCCTCGCCGGTCTACCAGGACGCCAGCTGGCAGAGTGCCTTCACTATCGACCCGTGGACCATCTCGGTCGAGGAGAAGGCCGACCTGCTGCTCCGGGCCAACGCCGAGGCGATCAAGGTGCCCAACGTCCAGTTCGTGAACAGCTCGCTGTTCTTGGTCAAGGACGAGCGGAACTACGCCAACACCGACGGCTCGGTCATCACCCAGTCGTTCATCCGGGTCTCGCCCAACTTCACCGCGACGGCGGTGGCGCCGGACCGCTCCGACTTCCAGCGCCGCTCGTCCGACATCGCGCCGATGGGCCGCGGCTGGGAGTATGTCCTCGAAAGCGACCTGGTGGGCAACGGGCCGGCAAGTGGGGCGAGGAGGCCGCCCAGAAGCTCTCCGCCACGCCCGGTGGAGGTGGGCCGCTACGACCTGATCCTGCATCCCTCGCACCTCTGGCTCACGATCCACGAGTCCATCGGCCATCCCACCGAGCTCGACCGCGCCATGGGCTACGAGGCCAACTACGCCGGCACCAGCTTCATCGCGCCGCCGGACAAGATGCTCGGGCATTCTCAAGTACGGCCCCGAGTTCATGAACATCCAGGGCGACCGCTCGCAGGAGGGCGCCCTCTCCACGATCGGCTACGATGACGACGGGGTGAAGCCCGACGATTTCCTGATCGTGAAGAACGGCGTGTTCAACGACTACCAGACCACGCGCGAGCAGGCGCCCTGGCTCCGCTGGTGGTACGACCGGCAGGGCCAGCCCACGCGGTCGCACGGCTGCTCGTACGCCCAGAACTGGGCCAGTGTCCAGTTCCAGCGCATGCCCAACGTGTCGCTCCTTCCGGGCGAAGCCGACCACTCGTTCGAGGACATCATCGCCGCGACCGACCGCGGGATCGCCATCGTCGGCGACGGGTCATTCTCCATCGACCAGCAGCGCTACAACGCGCAGTTCGGCGGCCAGATGTTCCACGAGGTCCGGGGCGGCAAGATCGTCGGGATGCTGAAGGACGTGGCATACCAGATCCGCACGCCCGACTTCTGGAACTCGATGGACATGATCGGCGGTCGCCGGAGCTACCAGTTGGGCGGCACATTCTTCGACGGCAAGGGCCAGCCGGGCCAGAGCAACGCGCGTGAGCCACGGCTCGGTGCCGGCGCGCTTCCGCCAGGTCAACGTGATCAACACCGGGAGGCGGGCATGAGCGCCGGCATTCTTTCCCGCGAGGAGGCCCAGGCCCTGCTCGCCCGGGTCATCGGATACAGCAAGGCGGAGCGGATCCAGGCCGGGGTTAACAGCGGCCGGACCGCCAACACCCGCTTCGCCGCCAACCAGCTCTCCACCTCCGGCAGCGTGGAGAACGCGTCCCTCTTCGTCCGCAGCTGGTTCGGGGCCCGCAACGCCGGCTCCTCGACCAACGACTTTTCGGAGGAGTCGCTGCGCCGGGTGGTGGCCCAGTCCGAGACCCTCGCCCGGCTCGCCCCCGACGATCCCGAGGACATGCCGCTCCTCGGCCCCCAGACCTACGCCCCCGTCAGCGCCTATTTCGAGAGCACCGCGAACCTGACGCCGGCCGATCGCGCGAGGGCGGCGATGACAGCCCTGGAAGCGAGCCGGTCGGCCGGCGACCTGGAATCGGCCGGCTTCATCGTGACCGGCGCCAGTGCGTCCGCGCTGGCCAACAGCGCCGGACTCTTCGCCTACCATCCCAGCACCGTTGCCAATTACACGCTCACCGTGCGGACCACCGACGGCACCGGGTCGGGCTGGGCCGGGGCGGACCAGAAGGACTGGACCAGGCTCGATTTCAACGCGGTGAGCGCCCGGGCCATCGACAAGGCGCGGGCCTCCCGGAACCCGGTGGCGATCGAACCGGGGCGGTACACGGTCATCATCGAGCCGCAGGCGGTGGGCGACCTGGTCCAGCTCATCCTGGGCTACGCCAGCGCCCGCTCCGCCGATGAAGGACGCAGCCCCTTCGTCAAGGAAGGCGGCGGCAACAAGATCGGCGAGAAGATCCTGGACGAACGGGTCAGCCTGGTCTCCGATCCCACCGATCCCGAACTCCTGGCCCAGCCGTTCGACGGCGAAGGCCTGCCGCTGGGCCGCCAGGTGTGGGTCGACAAGGGTACCCTGCGGCAGCTTTCCTATACCCGGTTCTGGGCCAGGAAGCAGGGCAAGACGCCGACCGGCGGAGCCTCGTCGGTGCGGATGGAAGGCGGGTCCTCCACGCTGGAGGAGATGATCGCCTCGACCGAACGGGGGGTGCTGGTCACCCGGCTCTGGTATCTCCGCGAGGTAGATCCCCGGACGATCCTGTACACCGGTCTCACCCGTGACGGGACCTTCCTCATCGAGAACGGAAAGATCACCCGGTCGCTCCGGAACTTCCGGTTCAACGAGTCGCCGCTCTTCATGCTGAACAACCTGGAGGCCCTGGGCCGCCCGGTCCGCCTGGCCGGCACCGAGGCGGGCGGAAACATCGTGATGCCGCCGCTCAAGGTGCGCGACTTCAACTTCACCAGCCTCTCCGAGGCGGTGTGACCGGAATCGAACGGCTGCGCCGGGAGATCGCCCGGCGCATCGTGGGCCAGGACGATGTCATTGACGAAGTGCTGATGGCCCTGCTGGCCGGCGGGCATGCCCTGCTGGTCGGCGTCCCCGGGCTGGCCAAGACGCTTCTCGTCCGGTCGGTCGCCGAGGCGATGCGGCTGGAGTTTCACCGGATCCAGTTCACCCCCGACCTGGTCCCCAGCGATATCACCGGCACCGAAGTGATGGAAGAAGACTCGGCGTCGGGTTCCCGGGCGTTCCGCTTCGTTCGCGGGCCGGTATTCGCCAATATCATCCTGGCGGACGAGATCAACCGCACCCCGCCCCGCACCCAGGCCGCGCTGCTGGAAGCCATGCAGGAACACCGGGTCACGGTCGCCGGCGTCTCCATGCCGCTGCCGGAACCGTTCTTCGTGCTGGCCACCCAGAACCCCATCGAGCAGGAAGGCACCTACCCGCTGCCCGAGGCCCAGCTGGACCGTTTCCTGTTCGATATCCGGATCGGGTATCCCGGGGAAAGCGACGAGGTCGCGATCCTTCGCTCCACCACCGGGGCCGCCGCCGATCCGTTGGAGGCGGTGCTGGACACGACGGAGACGCTGGCGCTGCAGCAGCAGACCCGCGCCGTCCCCGCCGCGGACCCGGCGCTGCGCTACGCCGCCCTGCTGGCCCGGGCCACCCGTCCTTCTCCCGAGGCGCCCGAGCTGGTACGCCGTTACGTCCGCTGGGGCGCCGGCCCCCGGGCCGGCCAGGCCCTGGTGCTGGGAGCCAAGGCCCACGCGGTTCTCCGGGGCCATCCAGCCATTTCTCCCGACGATATTCGCCGGGTGGCCTATCCCGTCCTCCGGCACCGGATCCTGCCCAACTTCGCCGCCGAAGCCGAAGGCATCACCTCGGAACGGATCATCGAGGATGTGCTGGAAAGGGTTTCCCCACCTCGGAGTGGCATCCGGATGTGACTCCAATTCCTTCAATTCCTTCAATTCCTTCAATTCCCTCAATTCCCTCAATTCCCTCAATTCCTTCAATTCCCTCAATTCCCTCAATTCCCATGCTCCCCTACGGTCCCCTCCTCGACTCCCTCGCCGGCCTGCGCTGGCCCGCGCGGAGGGTGGCCGGAGCCGGTGCGTCGGGGATCCATCCATCCCGCCTGCGGGGAGCCACCTCGGATTTCACCGAGTACCGCCTCTACCGCCAGGGCGACGATTTCCGCCGGCTGGACTGGAAACTCCTGGCCCGGACCGACCGCGCCTACCTGCGCATCACCGACGACCACGCTGTTCGCACCACGCTGATCCTGCTCGATGCCTCAGCCTCCCTGGCCTTTCCCGCCGGGTCACTGGGCAAGTGGGTCCAGGCCCGCCGGGTGACGGTGGGATTGGCGGCGGTGGCGCGGAGTGGCGGAGACCCGGTCGGGCTGGTGGCGGCGGCCGCCCACGGGCTGGTCCGCCTGCCGCCCCGCTCCCGCCAGGGCACCATCGGGGAGATCGCGCGGGCCGTGGACGAGATCAGTCCCGCCGGCAGCACCGGCCTGGCCGGGGCGCTCGACCTGGTGCGCCCGGGGTGGCGCGTGGTAATCATCTCGGATTTCCTGGGAGACGAGGACGCCCTGCTGGCCGCCGCCGCGGCCCGCTCGGTGGCGGGGGCCGAGGTGTTTGCGCTGCATGTCGTGGCGGATGAAGAGACCGATCCGCCTGGCTCGGTGCGGCTGGCCACCGATCCGGAGCAACCCGGCCTGCAACGCGTGCTGCACGAGGAGGTTCGCGCCGGATACGTGGACGCCTTTGCGCAGTGGCGGTCGGCATTGGCGGGCCGCTGGCGCAGGGCTGGCCTCGAGTATGTCGAGATCCGCGACAGCGAGGACACCACCGCGGCCATCCGCAGGATCGTACGGCCGGCATGACGTTTCTCGTCCCTGCCTGGCTTGCGGGCACCGCCGTGCTGATGGCCGCCGTGCTGGCGCTCCACCTGCTGGCCCGGAGCCGGCCCCGGCCCGCGATGCTGCCGACGGCGCGGTTCGTCCCCGACCGCCCGGCAACCGCTACGGCCCTCGCGCGCCGCCCCGCTGATCTCCTGCTTCTGCTGCTCCGGCTCCTGGTCGTGGCCCTGCTGGGGTTGTCCTTTGCCCAACCGATCCGACCGGGCACCCGCACGGTGCGGCTGGTGTTGCTCGATTCAGCGCGTATCTCGCCGGCCCTGGATTCGGCGACCCAGGCACTGGTCAAGCAGGCGGATGCCGTCATTTCCTTCGGCACACCGGACCAGGGGGCGCTTTCCGCCGCCCTGGTGGCCGCGGTCCGGGCGGCATCGGCGATAACAACACCGGGCGACTCGGTGCTGCTCGCCATCGTCTCGCCGTTTCCGGCCGAGGCATTCGACGCGGCCACCCAGCGCATTCGGCGGCAGTGGAAGGGACGCATACACCTCGTCGTCCTCCCGCCCCGGGTCTTCGTTGCGAGATCGCAGCCGCCCCAGTTGGCCGCGGATGATCCGCTCGCCGCCACCCTGGCCGGCGGGAGTTTTCCCGCTCGGCTGGTTCGGGGCCTGCCGAGCGCCGCCGATTCCGCGTGGGCCCGGGAGGGCGGAGCCCTGGTCATGTGGCCCCGGACGCCCGCCCAACCCGACGCGCCGGCCGCGAGCGGAGACACCGTGAACGGCGTCGCCATGTCTGGCATCGCGATCGTTGCCCGGTTCCGGCGCGATGCGGCGCCGCCTCCCGGGACGGCAGTCGCCTTCTGGCTGGATGGCCAGCCCGCCGCTACCGCAGCCCCGCTGGGACAGGGATGCGTGCGCTGGGTGGCTGTCCCCGTGCCGGAAACCGGCGACCTGGTCCTCCGCGAGAGTTTCGTCCGGTTCGCGCGGCAGATGCTGCAGCCGTGCCAGGGCCAGCTGAGTTCCGGGCCGGCCGCGCCGCACCTGCTGGATAGCCTGCGAGGTGGCCAGCTTGCCCCGGCCCACCTGGCCGGCAAGCGCAATGAGCGCCGGGTCCCCGCCAATCCCTGGCTGCTGCTCGGCGCCGCACTCCTCTACGCCGGTGAGCCGCTCCTGCGCCGGCGGGTCGTGGCCCGGTGACCGCGTTCGAACGCGTCGCGGGTGCCGCCCGCCTGCTGGTGCTGGCCGCCCTGGTGCAGGGCTTCTTCTGGGCTGCCGCCGCCGGGCTCGGTGTGCTGGCTGTGTCGAGATTGCTGGCCGCGCTGGCCGGCCGGCCGGTCGCGACCCGCCTCCTTGAGGTTGGGATAGCGGTAGCCGCCGCGGTTGTCGCGCTGGTCGTCGTCTTCTGGCGAATCAGGAAAGCGGGGGACCGGCTGGAGGTTGCTCTCTGGATCGAGGAACGGGTGCCCCGCCTGCGCTATGCGCTGGTCACCCTGCTGGCGGATCCCGGTCCGGCCCGTGCTGCCCTGGAGGCACGGGTGGCGGACACATCGTGGGCCGGCCCGCTGCGCCAGATGTGGCTGGGGCGGCCGCTGCTGGCCCTCGCGATTGCCCTGGGGGCCGCTGCTTTGCTGCTGATTATGCCGGCGCCCAGGGATGCGGCTTCCACGGCGGGCCGGGCGCGCGGTGGAGAAACCGCTCCCAATGGCGACTCCGATCCCTTCCGGAGTTTTCGCGTCACTGTCACGCCGCCCTCCTACTCCGGGCTCCGGACGCAGGCGCTCGACCGCCCTGAGACGATCACGGCGCTCGCCGGCAGCGCCCTCCGCGTGGACGGAGATGGCTGGTCCACGGCGGCGCGCATGCCGGATACCGCGACGGCGTGGTGGCTGGAGCAGGCGGGGCGCCGGCGCCTCCTGGCCCTGTTCCCGGTGCCGGATTCTGTCCCCTCGGTTGAACTGCTGGTGCCCCGGGGGGACTCGGTGCTCCGCGAAGGCAGCGGCACGCTCCCGCTCCAGGCGCGGGCCCGGGATGATTACGGGCTCGTCGAGACATGGCTGGAATACATCGTGAGCGCGGGCGAGGGCGAGAACTTCACCTTTCGGTCCGGCGTGATTGGCCGCCGCCACTTTACGAATGCCCGGGGCGCGGAGATCACGGGCCGCCTGTCGCTCGACAGCCTCCGGCTGGCGCCCGGCAACATCGTGCATCTCCGGGCCGTGGCGCGAGACGGGAACCAGGCGACCGGGCCCGGCACCGGATATTCCGACACCCGGACGCTGCGTATCGCCCGGCCGGGTGAAGGGGACTCGGTCTCGGTGGGCCAGGTAGCGCCGGCCGCCGGCGATTCCTCGCTTCTGAGCCAGCGGATGCTGATCATGATGACCGAAGCGCTGGAGCGCCGCCGCCGCGCCATCGCGCGGGACTCGCTGGTGGCTGAGTCGCGCCGGATCGCGGCCGACCAGGCGGCTCTGCGGCGGCGGGTCGCGGATATCATCTTCCTCCGGCTGGGCGGCGAAGGGAGCATGGAGGAAAGCGAAGATTCCGCGGAGCCGCTCACCCCGGAGGCGCTGATGGCCGCCGCGGCCGAGGCCTCTGGAGCGGACGGTGTTCCCCTGGACTTCAGCGGCGATGAGACCCCGGTGGTCGCCCTCAACCGGCCGCTGCTGGAGGCGTACAACGCCATGTGGTCGGCCGGCCGTGAACTCGAGATCGGGGCACCCGGGCGGGCGCTGCCCCACATGCGGACCGCCCTCGAGGCGATTCAGCGGGCTCGGCAGGCGGAGCGGATCTATCTTCGCGGCCGCTCGGCGCCCATGGTCATTGATCTCGCAAAGGTTCGGCTGGTGGGGAAGGTCGCCGATGCCGCGCCCGGGTCGCGGCGCCCGGTGCCGGCCGGGCTGCGAAGCCGGGAGACCCTGCTGCGCCGGTTCACCGGGTTGTTCGCGCGGCAGCCGGGGCCGGAACTTCTCGATTCTCTGCAGCTGCTTCGCATTGACGCGCTGGCCGCCGAACCGGCGTTTGCCGCGGCGCTGGGAGACGCGGTGGCCCGGCTCCGCGATGGGGCGGACGCGACCGATGCCTTGATCCAGGCCCGCCGTGCTCTGGCGGGTGCCGTCGAGACCGCGGCCGGCCTTCGGGACTGGGACGTGGCGCCATGAGCCGCTTCGTCTTCGCCACCGCGCAGTACGAGTCGGGCGACTGGGATTCGGCGCCGCTGGTGCCCGGCAATATCATCGACTCGGTGGCCCGCTACACCGCGATCGACGTGGCACCGTCCGGCGTTATCGTACCGCTGGGTTCGCCCGACCTGCTCCGCTATCCCTTCGTGTACCTGACCGGGCACCTCCCGGTCCGGCTGGACCAGGCCGAACGGCGAATGGTCCGGGCCCTGGTGGAGCGGGGAGGCCTGCTCTTCGTGGACGATCACAACCACGACGTGGACGGCGCCTTTCACCGCACCGTCACCGAGGAGATCGGCCGCGCCGTGGGACCGCTCAAGGAACTCCCCAACACCCATCCGCTCTATTCCGCCTTCTTCCGGTTTCCCGACGGGCCGCCCACCACCAGCCACGAACTGAACGGCTGGGGCGACAACCTGGTGCACCCCCACCTGATGGCGGTCGAACGGGATGGGCGGATCGGGGTGCTCTACAGCAACAAGGACTATAGCTCGGAGTGGAGCTACCACCCCGAAACCAAACGGTTCCAGTCGGTGGACAACACCCGGTTCGGGGTCAACATCGTGGTCTATGCTCTCACCCGCTGACCGGGTCCTCGTGGAGCGGGTGCTCAGGGTGTGCGCGCTCGGCGCTCTTGCCTGGCTCATCATCGGCGCGTTCCGCGAGCGGCCGACACCCGGTGCCGTGACTGTCTCCGCGGACGTGGCCATCGCGTCGCTCGATCGTTGGGTGCGCCGGGCACCGGCGGAGACACTCGGGCTTCGGCTCGGCCAGGTCCCCAGCGTCGAGACCCGCGACTACCTGCGGGCCCTTCTCGCCAACGGCACCGCCCTCGCGTGGTCGAACGAGAGCATTGCCTCCATCATGCTGGACGCCGAGCCGCTGGCCGACCCTGCGGGCGGCGCCATCGCGCGAATCGCGGCGACCGGGGGATCTTCAGTTGTCCTGGGAGACAGCCTGGGAACGCTGGACAGCATCGAGTCCGTGGGGTCAGGTGCCACGGTGCGGCTCCCGGCAATTGCGGGCGGGTTGATGGCCCGGACCGGAGGGACGGTTGCCGCCCTGACGGTGTCGAGATACCAGGGGGACCGGTCGGCCGTGCTGCTGGGCATGGCAGGATGGGAATCGAAGTTTGTGCAGCGCGCTCTGGAGGAGCGGGGGTGGCGGGTGGAGTCACGCCTGGCGATCGCGCCGCGCCTGGCGACCGTGCAGGGTACGCCGCTTCCGCTGGACACCGCCCGGCACGCCGTAGTGATCGCGCTGGACTCGGTGGCGGGCGCCCATGGCCAGGAGATCCGACGCTTTGTCGAATCCGGGGGCGGCCTCGTCCTGGGAGAGGCCGCGGCCTCGGCCCTGCGGGCGTTGGCGCCGGGTGGCCGGGGGGCGCTGGTGCGCCCGGCCCCGGACGTGGCGGGAAGCGGGCGTGCGCGGCTGGATTTTCAGCGCCTGGATCCGCTTCGCGGAGGAGCCGCCGCGCTGGAGCGGCGGCGGGACGATGTTGCGGTGGCCGCCTGGCGGGTCGGCCGGGGCCGAGTGGTGCAGTCGGGATACCGGGATACCTGGCGCTGGCGCATGGAGGGGGGCGAATCGGCGGTGGCGGAGCACCGGGCGTGGTGGTCGGGGCTGGTGGCCGCGGCGGCCTATCGACCGTTGTCGGCAGCCGGCCCGGCCGGCAACCCCGCTCCGTTGGCGGCACTCATGGTCCAATGGGGGCCGCCGTCGCCGCTTCCTGTGTCCGGACGCGAGGCCGTGCTGTGGCCATGGTTGGCCGGACTGCTGGTACTGGCCGTGCTGGGCGAGTGGCTGTCCCGGCGGCTCCGGGGAACGGCGTAAGGTCCGGGGCCTGAAGAGCTACAAGCCAGCTATCCCCTGGAAGAGGGCGACCTGGTGGTTGGCGGGTTTCCGCGCGGGCGCGCGATAGCGTTCTTCCCGGGTCCGGCGGAAGCCAAACTCGGCTTGGAGTTCCTGCAGACGCCGGGTCAGGGCGGCCTGGTACTCCCGCGACACGTAGTAACGGCTCTCGAAGTGGGCGTGGTAGCGGGCCGCCACCTCGGGGAACTCCGCTGCCACGAAGGCGAGGAAGCGGGGGGCCAGGACTGGATCGAGCCGGAGCGCCGACCCGTGGACGTAGTATGCCCCCGCCTCCTTCGCAGCGGCGAAGAGAGCGGCCAGCCCCGGGCGATCGTCACTGATGCCGGGCAGGATCGGCGCCACCAGCAAGCCGGCGTGAATCCCCCCGTTTACGAGCGTTCTGAGCGCACGGAGCCTGGCCGCCGGAATGGGCGACCTTCGCTCCAGCCGCCGGGCCAGCGCGGCGCTGGCGGTGAGGAGCGAAATGTTGACGGTGACCTCGTGGATCCGGGACAGCTGCTGCAACAGCTCGAGGTCCCGGGTTACCAGCGGCGACTTGGTGATGATCCCGATCGAGAGCCCACGGTAGGACCGGAGCCGCTCCAGGATCTGCCGGGTGATCCGGTACGTCCGCTCGGCCGGCTGGTAGGGATCGGTGGCAGTGCCTATGACCAGCGAACTGTCCCGGAGCCTGGCGGGGTCCAGTGTTCTTGCCAGGACCTCGGGTGCAGTGGCCTTGACGAGGATGTCCTTCTCGAAGGCCTCAAACTCACCGCCCGGCCCCCTCTCCGTAAGCGGGGAGGGGGAGCCGTTGGCCATGGCTCTCTCGGTGGCGTAGCGATGGGTCTCCCGGGCGTAGCAATAGCTGCAGCCGAATTCACATCCGACGTAGGGGTTGATGGACCAGTAGCCCATACCCGTGGTGGCCGGCGTGTTGAGCACCGAGCGGACGTCCCACTCGATGAAGCGGGCGCCGCGCTGGCGCTGATCCAGGACGGAGAGGGCCGGCGGACCGGCGGACAGCAGCACCAGTTGCGCTTCGCTCGTGCCTCGCTTGGCTGGGGTGAGCACGGGAAGTTCGCGCCTGGCATGTTGTCCGTCGGAACGCCGAGCCGTCTCTCCGGCTAGCCACATCTGCCCCATCCGCATTGCAGGCAGTGCACACAACCCGAGTTGCGCGCGATCGGCCCGGAGCAGTCGGGGCAGACGCGCACCAGGGCAATGAGCGCCGGTTTGATTTGCGGCGTGGGGGTGGCCGGGCGGGGTTCTTGGGGAGGGGGAAAGTGGAGCATGGGTCTGCCTTCGGCTTATGTTCGGTACTACATCCGAATATACGCCGAACCTTTTGGCCGTCAAGAACACCGTGCAAGTCACTCCCACCCGCGCATCCCCGGTTCTCACGCCACCCGAACAGTGAGGACCGTATGCCCCGGAGACTTCTGCTGGCCCTGACCCTTCCGTTCCTGGCGCTGGCCTGCGAAGGCCGCCTGTCCAGCCCGGAAGCCAATGCCGTCGACGGCGGCTCCGCCGGCCGGATGGACGCCTTGCAGTCCCGTGGTTACGACGGTCCCGCCGAGCCGGCCACGCCGCCTCCAGGTCTTTCGATCAAGGCCGTTTCGTCGCCCGGAACCATTCCCCGGGACTCGGTCTCACTTTCCATGATCATCCGGACCGGCAACGCCTACATCGAGGTGGACTCCCTCGAGTCCGCTATCGCGGCCGTCCGGCGGCTGGCGGAGAGCGCCGGCGGGTATATCGCCAATAGCGCCATTCAGTCGGGCCAGGGCCAGCTCCGCCAAGCCACGCTGGAGATCAAGATCCCCTCCACCCGCTACGACCAGGCCATTGGTGGCCTGGCCGCGATCGGCAAACTGGTGAACTCCTCCACCAGCGCGCAGGACGTGGGCGAAGAGTTCGTGGATGTGAGCGCCCGGGTGTCCAACGCCCGCCGGATGGAGGAGCGGCTGGTGAACCTGCTTGCCACCCGGACCGGGAAGCTGGAAGATGTGCTGGCGGTGGAACGGGAGCTGGCGCGGGTGCGGGAAGAGATCGAACGGTATGAAGGCCGGCTGCGCTATCTCCGAACCCAGGTCGCCATGAGCACGCTGTCGGTGACGGTATCCGAGCCGGGCCCAGTGGTGGGGCAGCCGGGTTCCAACGTGGTAGTCGAAGCGCTCAAGCAGGCCTGGCGCAACAGCGTGATGGTGGTGGCCAACGGGATTGAGATGCTGGGCGCGGTGCTGCCGGTGGCGTTGCTGGGCCTGGTGGCCTGGCTGGGCCTTCGGCGGTGGCGGTCGCGGAGGGCCGCGGTCTCACAAGCCTGACCAACGGGGTGTCGCGTCAGCCGCCGGTTTCCACCGGGCCGAGCCGGCGCGACACCCACTCTTCGACATCTCCCAGCACCTCCCGCCAGTTGAGGTCCACGAAGAGGTTGTGATAGCCGCCCGGATAGATCCGGAGTTCCTTGTCCGGGTGGCGCACCCGCTCGTAGAACCAGGTGGTGCCCTCCGGAGCGGCGACCTTGTCGTCCGCGCCGTGCTGCAGAAGCAGCGGGACCGCGAATTCACCGGCCTGCCCCCGCACCCGCGCAATCGCCGCCACGAGCTCGGTGCCCAGCCGCGCCGTGCCGCGGCCATGGACCAGCGGGTCCGCGTCCAGCCGTTCCACCGCTTTCGGGTCGCGCGACATGTTGGCGCTGTCGAGACCGGTGTCCAGGCCGAAGCCGGGCCAGACCCGTGACATCACCCGGCTCACCCGCATCAGGATCGGCGAGACACCGATATCGCCCAGCGCGGGACCCATGGCCACCAGCCCCCGCAGCTCGCTGCCGTAATGAAGGGCATAATCAATCGATATGAGCCCACCCATGCTGTGCCCCACCAGGTGAACCGGCACCGCGGGGCCGGCGGCCCGCGCCAGCTGCACCATGGTGTGAACATCCTCGCGGTACTCGGCCCACCGGCCGATATACCCCCGGGCGCCGGAGGATCGGCCGTGCCCCCGCAGGTCAAAGGTGAGCACCCGGTAGCCGCGCCCGACGAAGTACTCGCTGAGGTGATCGTAGATCGTGCCGTACTCCCCAAACCCGTGGACCACTACGAGCGTGGCGCGGGGCGATGCGGTCCCGGCGGGGGCGGCCAGGCGGTAGTGCAGGGTGGTGCCGGAGGGTGTTCGGCGGGTGCCTTCGGCACTCATGCCGGCACCCGGTCTTCCTCTTCCAGCGACTGGTTGATTTCGCGAGCCGCTTCGGCGCCCTCGGCGGCCGCCACGATCACGAACTGGGTCGCCTTGGATGCATCGCCGGCGACGAAGAGGCCGGGAACGTTGGTGGTCTCGCAGTGGCCGGTCAGGACGGCGCCCTTGTCGGTGAATTCGCAGCCAAAATCGGCAGCGATCGCGGAGCGCTGCCGCTGGCCGTTGGTGAAGAAGAGCGCCCGGCAGGGAAAGGGGTCGCCCGATTCGAAGACCACCCGTTCCAGCCGGTCCCCGGCGCCTTCCAGCCGAGCCACCCGCTCCTCCCGGACGGCGATCCCGTGACGCTCCAGCATGGCACGGTCCCCTGGCTCGATGAGCGAAGGCCCGTCGGAACAGACCACGAGATTCCCGGTCCAGGTGCGGAGCGTCATCGCCAGGCCGGTCACTTCGGCGCCCTTGCCGTAAGCGGCGATGGGCTGGTCACGCACTTCCCACCCGTCGCAGTACGGACAGTGGTGGACGCTGGCTCCGTAGAACTGGTCCAGCCCCTCGACCGGGGGGATCTCGTCCACCACGCCCGTCGCGAGCAGAAGCCGCCGTGCCGATCGGGTCTCGTCGTTGGCCAGCCGGACGGTGAAATGGCCGGCTTCCCGCCGTGCGGATACGACCTCCATCGTTTCCTGCGTCACGGTTTCGTACTGCCGCAGGTCCTCCCGGCCGGCGGCGAGAAAATCCGCCGGAGCCATGCCGTCGCGGCTCAGGTAGCCGTGCATGGCGCCGGCCCGGATGTTCCGCGGGCTTCCCACGTCGCAGACCAGGACCGACCGGCGGCAGCGGCCCAGCATGAGGGCGGCGCTGAGCCCGGCGGGACCACCTCCGACAATGATGACGTCGAGCATAGGAGTAGTCGAGTGCAGAGTGCAGAGTGCAGAGTGCAGAGGGGAAAGTGCAGCGTGCAGCGTACCGCGTGCCGCGAGCTATTGCCGGATTACCAAGACCGGCTGGTTCTCCGGCAGCCAGGTTCCCGGTCCCTTCCGAACCGCCTCCACCGGAACATTAACCACGGGGAGACCTTTGTGGTCCAGGGAAAGGGAATTGTCATGGCTGAACTGCAGATAATAAAGCGTGGGGCCGGCATTGCGGGCGTGCTCGACCACGAATGAAGCCACCGCTTTCGGCCAGTGCCCTTCGGGCCGTACCTTCTTCTCAAGGGCCCGGCGATGGTTATCGAGCGCCCTGACGATCGCCTCCCGGTCCAGGCCAATCTCCTTGTACCTGGCCCTGAGGTGGGCCTCGTCCTCCCGGCTGAGCGGTTGCCGAAACCGCACCAGGTCGCAGGAGCAGGCACCATGCACCAGCCGGAGCGCCGTCTGGGCGTCGGGGTGTTCGGCCAGCAACGCGCGTGCTTCGCCGGGATCCAGCAGCTCGGCGGAGAGGCCCGGGGCGATCATGGACCGCACCTCACTCAGGGTGAGCGGGCTGGCGAGGTAGAGGAAGTAACACAAGGGCAGTGAGAGGTGAGAAGGGAGAGGTAAACTAGCCGGTTGGCGGGGTTTCGCGCTTCTGGAGGAGCATCCGGGCCGCGTCGCCGGCGGGTCCGCCGCTGGCCACGATCCGCTGGAGGGTCGCAGTGTCCTCGTCCTTGAGCATGCCGGCCATCATGACCAGCATGGCATGTGAGGTGTTGGCGGTCCGCCCATCGAGCCCGGCCTGGCGGGCCTTATATCCGAGAAGCAGGGCACAGAGGAGGCAGAGGAAGAATCCGCCGAGGGAGAGGAGACCGACTTCGCGGGGCAGCACGCCGCGGGCGCCGGCCAGCCCAGTGGCGAGGAACCCGAGGGCCAGGATGAGAAAGACCCAGAGTCCCACGCGGTAGGGGCGGGCGGCGGACGGCGTTGGTGCTGGGCTCAGGTGTTCTGCCGGATGAGGACGAGAATGGCGGCCTGGGGGACCACGAGGTAGCGCTTCTCCTCGAAGGTGATCTCGACCGCGGCCTTGCGGAAGAAGATCGCGTGGTCTCCGATCCGGGCCTGCATCGGGCGGAAGCGGCCCTGCTTCTCGCCGGCGCGCCACGGCTCTTCGTCGAAGCTGCCGAGGTCGGGGACCGGGTCCCCGGGCCCGGTGGCGACGATTACGCCGCTCTGGACCTGCTGGGACTCAATGGCGGTGGGGGGCAGGTACAGCCCGACCCGGGTGCGCTCCTCGCCCTCTTCGGGAGAGATGAGCACCCGGTCGCCCACGACCATCAGTTCTTTGTGATCTGGATCCATCGAAACTCCGTGTTACCCCTGCTCACTTCACCTCGCACTTCTCTCTTCTCACTGCATCTCATGCGCCGTCATCAGGTCGGTGATCCGGAGCCGGCGCTGGCCATTGGGGAGCCGGAGGTCCACCTCATCTCCCGTCTTGCCATCCTTGAGGGCGCGGCCGAGGGGCGAGGCCACGGAGATATGGCCGAGGTCGAAGTCGGCCATCTCGCCCAGCACCAGCACGTAGGTCTCGGTCTCTCCGCTCTTGAGGTCCTCCACCGTGACCTTGGAGCCCAGGCCGACCCGGTCGGTGGGGGAGTGTCCGGTCATCTCGCTCAGCTGGCTCAGCCGCTGGTGCAGCTGTCCCAGCCGCGCCTGCACGAACTGCTGCCGCTCGAGGGCCGCCTTGTATTCTGAGTTCTCCCGGAGGTCGCCCAGCTCCACGGCGGTGGCGATGGCCTGCGGAAGGGTCACATTGAGTTCGTGGCTGAGCTGTTCGACTTCATGGCTCAGCTTCTCGCGCATTTCGCGTATCATGGTGGCTTACAAGCGAAAAAAGGTTGACCCGGACGGCACTCCGCCCGGGTTCCAGGGACTGCTGGCATGGGGCATTGTGGCCCCGCCAGTCTCAAGATACGCAACATTCCGCCGTTTGGGGAGAACCCCGGTTTCTTGCCGCTTGCGAGACTGCAAACCAGGTTGAAAAGTGTGGCATTATTGTACGGTTCCGCTGACCCCATGTTCAAATGTGTAAGCGTATGACATGGCTTCTCTTGACGGCTCTTTGCATCCTCGAAAACTGGGCAGGAAATGACCGGATCGACCACCGGAATCTGGCATATGTTGTGCCTTCTTCTTCGCTGACCTGATGCCGTCCCTGAGCCGCTCCTTTTCCTGAGTCCCTCATGACCCCTCGGTGGCCTGCCCTTGTCGCGCTGCTCAGCCTGGTGCTGGCTCTGCCGGCGCGCGCCCGGGCCGGCGATCCATCGCGGGCTTCCATCACGATTCTCAGCACACCGCGTCATGACGGCGGTTATTGGGCGCCGCAGGTGATCCGGGCCGAGGGGTCGCTGGATGGCTCGCTCTACCGCTCGTTCGCCGCGGTCTTTCCCGATAGCATTCTCAGTCAGCGGGAACGGGCTTACATGGCCTGGGAGGTGGCGGAGATCTTCCGGTGGCGCGCCGACTTTACCCGGGGCATCCAGCCCGGCGATCATTTCCGGGTCATCTTCGAGCGGCTGCTGTCGCCCCATGGGGAGGTCCGCTATGGCCGGTTGCTGGCGGCTGATATCGTGCTGCAGGGCCGGGTGCTCATCGCCTACGAGTTCGACGATCCCCAGGGCCGCACCGCCTTCTACGACCACGAGGGCAAGTCGCTCCAGCGGGATTTCCTCCGGGTTCCGGTCGAGTTCAAGCGGATCTCATCTGATTTCGGATCCCGTTATCACCCCATCCTGCGCCGCTGGCGCGACCACGAAGGGATTGACTACGCGGCGCTTTCCGGCTCGCCAGTGATGAGCGTGGGCGAGGGCACCGTGATCCGGGCCGGCATGGCCGGCGGCTATGGCCGGCTGGTCGAAATTCGCCACGGTGATGGGATGATCACCCGGTACGCCCATCTGCGCGGCTACGGCGCTGGCGTCCGTGCGGGCGCCCGGGTGAGCCAGGGGCAGGTGATCGGCTACGTCGGGAAGACCGGCCTGGCGACCGGTCCCCATCTGCATTTCGAGTTCCGGGTGAACGGTGTGGCCCGTGATCCCGATGAGATCACCAGCGGCGAAGGCACTCCCGTGCCGGCCGGCCAGAGGGCGGCTTTCCTGGCGCAGGTGGAGCGGTACCGCCTCTACCTGGAACTGGAGCGCGAGTTGGCCCGGAACTGAGCTGACCGGGAAGGGAAGGGAACGATCGTAATTCCCGTGATGTCCCTTCCCGACGCATCAACCCTTCATTGCGTCCTGCCGGGTCTCCCTCGCAGTCGTGTCCCGCCCTTCCCTATTCTCTCAGATCAAACTGGTAGATGCGTCCCGGCAGTATCGCGGTGGGCCGGGTGACGAACAGCGTGCGGGTGGTACTGGAGTAGGTGACCGCCCAGATGTCCCTCGTATCCTCGCAGGAGTCCTGGTCCGGTGGCACCCCGAGGCTGGCCTGGAGTGCGAGTGTCGCGGGATCAAGAACGAACAGACGTACCCGGCAGTCAGCTCCCACAACCGGCACGTAGAGCCCCGCCGTCCCCAGCGCAAGGCCAGCGGTCCAGCCCTGGAGTCCCCGGGTGGCCAGGATCTCTCCGTCCTCAGCGTCGGCCAACATCACCAGCGAGGAATCGCTGGTGATGCCCCCCGTCATGTACAGGTGGTTGCCATCAGGGGAGAAGGCGGCCGCGGCGTCCGATTTGATCGCGGTAATTCGATAGGCTACATCTCCGGTCGTCATGTCTAACACGGGTATGGCGGGATTATTCAATCCCGAACAGCAATTAACGCCCGATGCGGCACGATTGGCGCTGGGGCTGTAGTACATGTGACTCAGGGGCCGAAAATCCTGGAAAGTCCGCACCCAGCTGCCTCCCCGGCCAATTATGGTTCCAGAGCTGGTCGGGTCAACATTCAATTGTGAAAACACGAAGGCCGAATCGGCGACTTGGAACAGAATGCCACCGGAGAAGGGAAGGCTGTCAATCAGCGTTGGGAGCGGCTCCAGTCGCCACCGCTCGGTCAGGTCGCGCTTCGGGACCAGGAGTAAGCCCTGCTGATAGCTGGTTCCGAGATAAATCGGAACCCCGGCTGTACTCAATCCTGGAAAGCTCTTGAGACTTCCCGTCCTCGGGTCAAGGACGACGGGCGCAAACTGCCCGCCGGTGTTGATGTGCCCGAGGACCTGCTGGCCGTTGGCGTCCGGCCAGCGACGCACGGGCGGGTACACGATCCCCGCAATGTCTCGCGCATCCTTGAACCCGGTGACCTCGACCGTGCCGAGCGGCCGGGTACCCCGGGAGGATTGGTAGCTCAGGGCAATGCTGCCACTCGACACCCCTGGCAGTGTCACCGCGATCGTGGAATCATCAACTCTCCGCCAGGCGAGGACGCTGTCGGCGGTCCGGATACTGAACCGGGGGAGCCCGCTCTCCACGAGCGCCCCCTGGATGGTGACTTCGGCGCCGCTCCATTGCCGGGAGGGCACGATGACCGGATCCTCGGACGGAAGGCCCACCGGAGGGTCGTTGCAGCCGAGCAGGCCCAGCAGACTCGCTAAACTGACTAGCACGGGTTTCATAGGAAACTGGGCTAAGATGTCGTTGGGTCCGGGAGGGGACGAAGCCTGACTCAGCCTACAGCACCGGTGCCTGCGGGGGAAGACCATTCCGTTTCCCTGAAACCACCTGACGGGGCCCCCGTAACGACCCCGGCGGGTTTGAATTTCCACTTCCTGGAGGAACCATGCGGTACGTCGTGTTTGCCCTGGTCGTCTCAAGCCTTCAGCCTGGCTTACTTCGGGCCCAGGCCGGCTCGCCCGCCGGACCGGTGCCGGTGGAGCGGCTGACCGCCCGCCGGGCCGCGCTGCTCGACCGCATCGGGGACGGGGTCGCGATTGTCCGGTCGGCGGATGAAAAGAGCATCGAGGGGGACTACCCGCAGGACAGCGATTTCCGGCAGGACAACAACTTCTTCTACCTGACCGGCCTGGAAACCCCGAAGTCCTGGCTGGTGCTGGTGGCGCGAACCGCCGGTCCGGACAGCGTCATCCTGTTCATCCCGCCCCGGGACAGCATGCAGGAGCGGTGGACGGGCCCGCAGATGGGACCCGGCCCGGAGGCCACCGCCGCCACCGGGATCGCCGACGTGCGCTCCAACCGCGACCTGCGCGACCAGGTGCGGGAGCTGGTGCTGGCCGCAAAGTCTCCGGTCTTTCTTCCCCGGTACCGGGCGCCCCGCGACTCGCTGGTGCTCCGGGAACTGGGGCTGGCTGATTCCGCCACCCGGTCGATCGAAAGGAAATCGCTGGCGGGGCACCTGGCCGCGCTCCGCCAGGTCAAGGACGCCGACGAACTTGCCCGGCTTCGCCGCGCGATTGACATCACCGCCGAGGCGCACCGGGAGGCGATGAAGGCGGCCCGCCCCGGGATGTGGGAATATGAACTGGAAGCGCTGATCGAGTACACGTTCCGGAGGCTGGGGGCCGAACGGGTGGGGTTTCCGACCATCGTCGGTACCGGGATCAACGCCACGACCCTGCACTATGACAAGGGGCGCCGGCAGAGCGCGGCCGGCGAGATGGTCGTCATGGACATTGGCGCCGAGTTCGGGTACTACTCCGCCGACGTCACCCGGACCATTCCCATCAGCGGCCGTTTCACTCCGCGCCAGCGCGACATTTATAACCTTGTCCTGGGCGCCCAGCAGGCGGCCATAGACTCGGTCCGGCCCGGCATGACCATCAGCCAGCTGCAGCAGATCGCTTCCGATTATATGCGGGAACATTCGGGGGATCTGTGCGCGCCCGGCCCCTGCAACCGCTACTTCATCCACGGCCTCTCCCACTGGCTCGGCATGGACGTCCACGACGTGGGGAACTACGCCGCGAAACTGGCTCCCGGCATGGTCCTCACCGTGGAGCCGGGGATCTACATCCCGGGCGAGGCCCTCGGTGTCCGGATCGAGGACGACATCCTGGTGACCGCGACCGGCTCCGAGAACCTCTCGGCCAAGGCACCCCGGACGGTGGAAGAAATCGAGCGGCTGATGCGCCGGTAGGCCCGGTCAGGTTTTGCCCGGGCCGGCCGTCCAGGCCGCCAGGTTCCGTTCGATCTGCCGGGCATGCACCTCCAGGTGCTCGGCGTAGAGTTCCATCCATTTTTCCACTCCGTAAC
This sequence comes from uncultured Gemmatimonadales bacterium, assembly GCA_963795085.1. Lineage (GTDB taxonomy): Bacteria > Gemmatimonadota > Gemmatimonadetes > Gemmatimonadales > GWC2-71-9 > DASYPP01. The sequence goes on from CAWCFX010000004.1 coordinate 569,691, forward strand.
TGGCGTGCTCGGTGTGGCGGCCGGCCTTGGCCCAGGCCGAATCCGGCAGGCTGGTGAGCAGCGGCACCGTATTGGCCCGAACCGCGACAATCGTGGCCAGCGCCGGTTCCAGCGGTAACTCGTGATAGTTGAAGGCCTTGGCCCACAGATCCTGGTCGTAGCCCACGATCAGCGGGTCGGCCTCGCCGAGGAGGTAGCGGATCCGCATATGGGCATTGGTCTCGCTGTCCGCGCAGTGCAGGATGACCTCGTGCACCGACCATTTTCCAGCCGAGGGGCGCCATTTCCGGGCGCCCGGCGGAACCTTGTCCAGGGCCTGGCTGAGCAGGGCCGGGCCCTCGGCGTAGCGGCGGATGAGCGCTTCGTGGCTGTCGGGCATGGCGACCTCGGGTGACGGGGTTTGGAACTTAACAAAGCCAGCGACTTAAGTGCTTGACTCAGCGGGGATTGGTAGCTATCCTGCCCTCGATTTTTCAATAGCTTGCCCCACGTCATTTTCGTCGGGATAAAATCCACATGAGCCTCCGGAAAGTCATTTCCGGTCCTGCCATCCGGGCATGGTTGCCGCTTCTCGCGATGTTGGTGCTCGCGGGCTGCTCTTCGGACCAGTTTCCGAACACCACGCTCGATCCGAAGACCGAGTTTACCACCATGATCGACGACGTCTTCATGACGACCGTCATGTGGGCGGTAGTGGTCTTCATCCTGGTTGAAGGGGCCCTGGTCTTCGCCATTCTCAGGTTTCGGGGCAAACCTTCCGACCCGGAACCGGTGCAGACCCACGGCAACACGACCGTCGAGATCGTCTGGACGATCATCCCTGCCGTCATTCTCGCCCTGATCGCCGTGCCCACGATTCGGGGGATATTCTCCACCGCCGACACCCCCGAGGGGGCGCTGGCGGTCGAGGTGATCGGCCACCAGTGGTGGTGGGAGTTCCGGTATCCCGGCCAGAAAGTGGTGACCGCGAGCGAACTGCATGTCCCGGCCGGCCAGAAGGTCGTGCTCTACATGAAGACGGCGGACGTGCTCCACAGTTTCTGGAGCCCTCAGCTGGCGGCCAAGCGGGACGTGTTCCCCAACCGATATACCACCCTCTGGTTCAGTGCGCCGGATACCGGCCGCTATGGCGGCCAGTGCGCCGAGTTCTGCGGCATCCAGCATGCGCGGATGGGGTTTGAGATCTTCGTGGACAGCCCGGCGGATTTCGAACGCTGGGTGGCGCGGCAGCAGGTTGGGTCGCCGATGATCAACGGCGGCCAGGTGGTTCGGGACACCACGGCGGCGGTGGACAGCGCATCGCTGGCGAGCCGGGGGGCCACGGACAGTCTGATGGCGCGCGGCACCCAGGCGTTCATCGGGGCCGGGTGCATCGGGTGCCACGCCATGGTGGGCACGCCCATGGCGGGTCAACTGGGGGTCATCGGGCCCAACCTGTCCCACGTCGGGAGCCGGGCCACCCTGGCCGGGGCCATGATGCCCAATACCGACGAAAACCTCGCCCGCTGGCTCCGGGATCCCCAGGCGGTGAAGCCGGGCACCCTGATGAAACTGCCGAGGAAGCTGACGGAGGAAGAAATCCAGACGCTGGTGGCGTACCTGCGCGCTCACCAATAGCAGCAGAAGGATGCAGGACCGGAACTGGTAAAGTGGGAGCTGGCAATGCGTGACGCGGTGGCCGGGCTTTCCCGTTCACCACTCACCGCTTACCGCTCACGATTCATTGAGGAGTTATGGCGACTACGGCAATAGACCACTCCGACGCGCATGCGCATCCCCCGTCCGGGCTGTGGAGCTGGCTCACCACGGTGGACCATAAGCGCATCGGGATTCTCTACGGCGCCTCGGCCTTTGCCTTCTTCCTGATCGGGGGGCTGGAAGCCCTGCTGATCCGGATCCAGCTGGGCTCGGCGAACAACACCTTCCTGTCGCCGGAGGCGTACAACCAGCTCTTCACGATGCACGGCACCACCATGATCTTCCTGGCGGTGATGCCGTTGTCGGCGATGTACTTCAACTACCTGATTCCGCTCCAGATCGGGGCCCGCGACGTCGCCTTTCCCCGGCTCAATGCGTTCAGCTACTGGGTGTTCATCCTGGGCGGGCTCTTCCTCAACGCCAGTTTCCTGTTCAACGCCGCGCCGAACGCCGGGTGGTTCGGCTACGCCAACCTGACCACCAGGCCCTATTCGCCGGGGCTCAACGTGGATTTCTGGGTGCTGGGCCTCCAGATCCTGGGGATCGCGTCGCTGGCGGCGGGCGTCAACTTCTTCGTGACGATCATCAACCTGCGCGGACCGGGCATGAAGCTGATGCGAATGCCCATGTTCGTGTGGATGAGCTTCATCACCCAGATCCTGATCCTGCTGGCCTTCCCGGTGATCACGGTCGCGCTGATCATGCTGATGTTCGACCGGAACTTCGGCACCATGTTTTTCACGGTGGCCCAGGGGGGCGATCCCACCCTGTGGCAGCACCTGTTCTGGGTTTTCGGCCATCCCGAGGTGTACATCCTGATCCTGCCGGCCTTCGGCATCGTGTCCGAGATCCTGCCGGTCTTTTCCCGGAAACCGCTCTTCGGGTATGCCGCGATGGTGTTCTCGGGCGCCTTCATCGCGTTTCTCGGCTTCGGGGTGTGGGCGCACCACATGTTCGCCACCGGCATGGGCCCGATCGCGGACGCCGCGTTCTCGCTGACGACCATGCTGATCGCGGTGCCCACCGGGGTGAAGATCTTCAACTGGATCGGCACCATCTGGGGCGGCTCGATCCAGATGAAGACGCCGATGTACTTCGCCCTCGGCTTCATCGCGATGTTCATCATCGGCGGCCTCTCCGGCGTGATGCACGCCTCGCCGCCGGCCGACCTGCAGCAGACCGACACCTACTTCGTGGTGGCGCACTTCCACTACGTCCTGTTCGGCGGGAGTATCTTCGCCCTCACCGCCGGCGCCTATTTCTGGTTCCCCAAGATGTTCGGCAAGATGCTGGGCGAGGGTCTCGGCAAGCTCCACTTCTGGCTGATGTTCGCCGGGTTCAACCTGACCTTCATGCCGATGCACTTCCTGGGGCTCCACGGCATGCCGCGCCGGGTGTACACCTACCCCGAAGGGCTGGGCTTCGAGTTCTGGAACATGGTCCAAACGGCCGGGTCGTTCCTGCTCGCCGTCTCCTTCCTGGTGTTCATCTGGAACATCATCAAGAGCGTACGGAGCCCGGAGCAGGCCCCGGCGGACCCCTGGAACGGCGCCACGCTGGAGTGGTCCATACCGTCCCCGCCGCAGGAGTTCAACTTCGCCGAGGTCCCGGTGGTCACCTCGCGTGACCCGCTGTGGGAGTGGAGGCGGGAGCGGGGCGGAGGACCCCTGCCGGAGCCGGCCCGGGTGAGCGGCAAGGGGATTCACATGCCCAATCCGTCCTACTGGCCGCTGGTCACCGCGATCGGCGTCCTGGTGACGCTGGTTGGGTTCATGGTGGGATTTCCCTACGTCAATCTGGTCGGCGCCGTGATCCTGCTGCTCGGCATGTTCAAGTGGGCCTTCGAGCCGGCCGGCTGATCTTCAACCCAGGGGTCTGACCTTGTCTCACGACGCGCACGCGATGCAGCTCGCGACCAGCACCGGTCTCGACAGCCGGAAGATGGCCATCTGGACCTTTATCGGGTCCGAATGCCTCTTCTTTGCCTCGCTCATTTCCACCTACATGGTGTACAAGGGCAAGAGCATCACCGGCCCCTATCCGCACACGCCGTGGACCAATCCTGCTACCGGCGAAGTGGTTCCCCCGATCCTCAACATCCCGCTTACCTCGATCAGCACCTTCGTCCTGCTGATGAGTTCGTTCGCGGTGGTGCTGGCGCTCTACGGCGCGCAGCGGGGCAACCGGAAGATGCTCATCGGCTGGCTGTCGCTCACCATGGTGGGCGGGCTGATCTTCCTGGGCGGCCAGGTGTACGAGTTCAGCCACTTCGTTCACCAGGGGCTGACCCTCAAGCAGAACCTGTTCGGCGCCACGTTTTTCACCCTGACCGGGTTCCACGGCGGCCACGTCACGGTGGGCCTGATCTGGCTGGGCACGGTGCTGGTCACCGCGGTCCGGGGCGACCTGCCGCCGGCCAAGGCGCTCAATCTCGAGATCGCGGCGCTGTACTGGCACTTCGTGGACGTCATCTGGATCATCATCTTCACCGTCCTCTACCTGATTCAATAGGCCAGGCGCATCCATGGACGCACACGCGGAAGTACATACCGGCGGCGGTGAGCATGCCCATCCGACGCCGGGACTCTATACCAAGATCGCGGTCACGCTGATAATCCTGACGGCCCTGGAAGTGGCGGTGTACTATGTCGAATCCATCCGCGCCTTCCTGGTACCGATCCTGATCGTGCTGATGATCGTGAAGTTCGCCCTGGTAGGGATGTACTACATGCACCTCAAGCAGGACGCGAAGCTGTTCACCGGGCTGTTCGTGTTTCCCATCCTGCTGGCCGTCGGCGTCATCGTGGCACTCATGGCCCTCTTCGGGGTCAGTCACCCGACGATGCCCGGAGCGCCGTAGCCGTCGTTGATTCCGCTCCCGTTCCTGTTTGACCAGAGGGTCCGGCCCGCCGGGCCCTTTGTCGCTGACTGGTCGCTCCACCCCAGCGTCCTGATTGGCACCGCCATCTTCGCCGGCCTCTACATTTACGGCATCACGGCCTGGCGCCGGCGGCACCTGCCCGATGCGCGCATCTCTCCCTGGCGCATCCTGTCGTTTGCAACGGGCTGCCTGCTCCTGCTCGGCGTCCTGAACGGCCCCATCCATGACCTGAGCGATTACTACCTCTTCTCGGCCCACATGTTTCAGCATCTGCTGCTGACCCTGGTGGTGCCGCCGCTCTGGCTGGCGGGAACCCCGTCCTGGCTGCTCCGGCCCCTGTTCGCCCGGCCCCGGGTGCGGTCGGCCGCCCGCCTGCTCACCCGGCCGGTGGTGGCCGGCCTGATCTACACCGTGACGATATCGGCCTGGCACGTGATCCAGCTCTACGACCTGATGATGCGGAGCCACGAGGTCCACATCGTGACCCATCTCATGTTCATCGCCGTCGCGGTGCTGATGTGGTGGCCGATCCTGAGCCCTTCGCCCGAGGTGCCGCGGGCCACCCCAGGGGTGGGGATGCTCTATCTCTTCCTGGTGGGCATCCCGATGCAGATCGTGGCGGCCCTGATCAGCCTCTCCAAATCGGTCCTGTACGAGTGGTATGCCGCCGCGCCCCGAACCTGGGGCCTCAGCGCAATCGATGACCAGCAGATCGGCGGATTGATGATGTGGGTGCCGGGCGGACTCTACCTGGCCGGTGCGATCGGGATCGTCTTCTTTGTCTGGGCCGGCAGGGAAAAGTAGGAGCACAGGTTCGTGGCTGACGCCGGCTGCCCTTCTCTCGATGGGTGAGCCTGCCCGGAACCACAAACCACACACCACAAATCACGAAGGCACGAAGAAACAAGAAAAGTCGGTTGGGGCTCTTCCTGTTGTTTCGTGCCTTTGTGCCAATGCTGTTGCCGGACGCCGGTTTCCTTGTCCTTCGTTCTTTGTGGTCAAGGCTGGTAGCAGTTGGCCGAGCCCTCGGGTCCATGCCTGTTGTCCCTCGGGGTTTCCTTCATGAAAATCTGGCGATGGCCGCGGCAATGGTGGTCTCGAACCCCGCCTGGTCCGGGGTACCGAACAGCGTGACGGCCGCGGTTTCGAGGCATGCCGTCTCGGCGTCCTCCAGGGTTTCCAGGTCAAAGGGCTGCGGCGGGAGCGCCGGGTATCCGGGAAATTCCGCCATGATCGGGCACTGGTTCTCGATTACCCGGCCGGCTGGAGTGACCATGCCCAGGCCGGTCATCCGGCAGACCAGGGGGCGGCTCTCGTAGATCCGGCAGACCCCCTCGTCGTCCAGCAGGGGACACGGCTCCAGCGCCATCCCCTCGCTCACCCGGTCGAAATCCTCGTCGCCGATGCCGGCGGTGCCTTTCAGCACATCCCATCCCGGCTCAAGCTGCCCCATCCGGACTACCTGCTCCCGGGCTCGTGACCGTATGGTGGCTTGCGCCTCCGGCGGAAGCTCCCCGACGGCTGCTATCACCAGCGCGGTATCGGCAACGCTGATATCAAAGGGCCCCCGGCAACAGGCGCTGCATCCGCGCCGGCAGGGCACCACGCCGGAGCGCGCCGCGGACTCGGCGAACCACCGGTCGAGGTGCTGCAGCAGGCTACGATAAGGTGCGGCCATGGTCACCTGGGACCAGCAACAGGGACGGGAAAAGAAACGACTTACTGATCGCTGCTTAAGGTGTGCGGCTCACTGCTCCCGGCAGTTCCGGCCCACGCGCAGATGACCAGCGCCAGCCATCCGGCCAGGAAGGCGGCTCCACCGAGAGGCGTGATCATGCCGAAGCGGGCGACGCCAGTGAGGGCGAGCAGGTAGAGACTTCCGGAAAAGAGCACGATGCCGGCCACGAAGAACCAGCCCGCGTACTTCGCCATGCTCCATCCCCGCGCCTCCAGGTACGCGGTGATGAACAGGGCGAGGGCGTGGTACATCTGGTAGCGGGCCCCGGTTTCGAAGGCGGCGAGGTGTTCCGGGGATATATGAGATTTGAGGGCATGGGCGCCGAAGGCGCCGGCGCCCACTGCGATGAACGCGCTCAACGCACCCAGGAAGGTAAAGAGGCCGGAGCGGCTCATGCGGGTGAGGCCGGCGGGCTCCGGTCGGCCCAGGCTGCCAGGGCGGCCAGTCCGAGAGTTCCCGCGATGGTCACGATCCCCACGGCCTGCAGGCTGGGCGGCGGCGGGCTGAGGAGGCTCACGGCGTACAAAGCCACCAGGATGCCGGCAAGCAGGAGAACCCGGTTCGATCCGGCGGGGTGCCGGGCCCGGCGCCACCGCATGTAAATGACCAGCCCGGCTCCGAAGAGCACCGTCTCCAGGGCCAGTGTTGCGGCCAGGTGCCGCCAGAGGCCGAACCCAACCTTGGCCGTGGTGTCACCGGCCAGGGGAAGGTCCGGCAGGTGCACGAGGAGATCCAGGAACCAGTGGGAGGCGACCGCGACCCCGGCGATGACCGCTTTCAGCCGGTGGTGCCGGCTGGTGTCCCGGGTCGGCCAGGAGTACATGATGGCCGCGATGAGCAATCCCCAACCGAAGGCCGCCACCAGGCTGTGGGACAGCGGATAGCTGGTGAACTCCAGCGGGGTGACGGGGGTGAGACCGGGGACGATCCGGGCCGATTCCCATCCGGCCAGGAGAAAGGCGCCCCACGCGGTGTCCACCAGCGCGACCGAGAAAAACAGGGTCCCGAGTGACAGGCGCGGCTCGGCCCGCTTGAGCGCCAGCGCGACACCGTAGTGGCCGAGAAACATGGGGCCTCTTTCCGTCTCAGGAGGTAGGTTCGAGCACTCCCATGCCCATGGCATGATAGCCGTTGTCCACGTACACCACCGAGCCGGTGATCGCTCCGCCGAGCGGACTGCAGAGGAATGCGGCGGCATGGCCGACATCCGCCGCTTCGATAGGACGGGGGAGGGGAGAGTTGGCGCTGGTGTACGTGATCATCGTATCGATAAAGCCGATCGCCGACGCAGCGCGGGAAGCCCAGGGGCCGGCCGAGATGGCGTTGACCCGGACTCCAAAACGCCGCCCCGCCTCGAAGGCCAGGGTACGGGTATCCGCTTCCAGGGCCGCCTTGGCGCTTGACATGCCGCCGCCGTACCCCGGGATCACCCGTACCCCGGCCATGTAGGTCAGGGAGAGAAACGATCCGCCCGGCCGCATGAGCGGGCTCAACTCCCGGACCAGCGAAACATTGCTGTAGGCGCTCACGCTCACTGCCGCCAGGTAGCCTTCTCGGCTGGTGTCGATCAGCGGCTTCCTGACTTCGGGCGCGTTGGCGAGGCTATGCACGACAATGTCCAGGGGCTGGTCACCGAAATCGTTCCGCAGCCGGCTGGTCATGCCCTGGACGCTGAAATCGCCCACCTCGCGGTAGCGCTTGTTCTCCCGGACCTCGGCGGGAGCATCCTCCAGCGTGTCGTAGGCGGCGTCGAGCGGGTAGATCCGCTCGAACTGCATCCGGGACCCATCGGCCAGGGTCATGGATTCGTCCATTTTGCCCCGCTCGAGCAGCTTCTCGAAGATGCCGAGGGCGGGGGGCCAGCTGCCGACGCAGATCGTGGCCCCAGCTTCGGCCAAGGACTTGGCGATGGCGAATCCGAACCCGCCGTCATCAGAAACTCCGGCGATCAGGGCGCGTTTTCCCGTGAGGTCAATGGCAAGCATGACGATGTGTCTCCCGGCTGTCGTAAGGAAGTCCGACCAAGATAATAGGATGGGGCCGCCTTCCCTCTTGCCCCGCCCGTTCGGTCATCGAGCACAATATTCACGGGAGGAAGAAGATCAAGGCCATGATCCGGGATGGGGTTTGGATTACCTGCGGGCCTGATCCGGGTGCCGGCACGTGGGGCCGCGATTGACCGGCATCCCGGTCCCCGGCCGGTCACTCGGCCCGCAGCACCTCCAGCGGCGTGTTGCGGAGCACCTCGGTGCTGTTGAGGAGGCCGACGGAGACCGTGAGCGCCAGCATCCCCAGGGCGAGGCCGGTGAGCGGCAGGGCGGGGAAGGCGAAGGACGACTCGAAAACGTAGCGCATCAGCAGCCACCCGGCGCCGGTGGAGAGGAGCAGCGCCAGGGCCACGGCCAGCATGCCCAGGAACAGGTATTCCACGAAGAGGATGTGGAGGATCTGCTTTCGCGTGGCGCCCAGCGTTTTGAGCAGGACCCCCTCGCGAACCCGCTGGTACCGGCTGGTCGCCACGGCACCGATCAGCACGATCGCGCCGGTCGCCAGGCTGAACAGCGCCATGAAACGGATGACCAGGACCACCTTGTCAATCAGGCCCTCGATGGAGGCCTGGATCTGGGTCAGGTCCAGCGAGGTGATGTTGGGATATTGCTCCACCACCCGGCGCTGGATCACGCCCCGCTCGGCAGCCTCCGCAACCCGGGTCAGCAGCACGAACATCTGGGGAGCCTCGTTGAGAGGGCCATCCGGAAAGACGACAAAGAAGTTGGGCTCCATCCGGGCCCAGTTGACCTCACGCAGGTTGGCGACACGGGTAGTGATGGGGAGGCCCTGTACGTCCCACATAATCGTATCGCCGACCGTGACGTCAATGTCGCCGGCCACCTCGACTTCCATGGAGATCGGTACCACGCCTCCCATCCCGTCCCCCGGCTTCCACCAGTCGCCCAGGACCATTTTTTCCGATCCGACGAGGGTGTCCCGGTAGGTGGACCGGAATTCCCTCCGTAGCGCCCAGCGTCCCATCGGCGCCCCGGTGGAAGTGACCGCGTTGGTGTCGGCGAGGATCTCCCGCACCGGACGCCCCTTCACCGAGAGCAGGCGCATCGGGATGATGGGCACCGCGGGCTGGATCTCCTGCCCCGCGCCCGCGAGGGTGGCCTCGACCCCGGCCTTCTGGCCGGGCTGAATATCGAAGAGGACGAGATTGGGCCGCGGGCCGGTCCCGCCGAAACGGAACTCCCGGAGCAAATTGGACTGGACCAGGTAGAGGGTGCTGAGCAGGAAGGCGCCGAAGCCGAGCGACAACATCACCACCACGGTCTGGTTGGCCGGCCGGTAGAGGTTCGCGAGTCCCTGGCGCCAGAGGTAGGGCAGGCCCGAGGGAAACCAGCGCCGGAGAATGCGGATGAGCGCCAGGGCGGCCAGGGCCAGCACGCCGAGCACGATGCCGATCGAGGCCGTGAAGACCGCCCCGGAAACCAGGTTCCCGACCTGGATGGCTGCCAGCGCCGCGACCGCGACGACCATGAGCAGATACAGAGGCAGTCGTTTCCAGAGGCGCCGTTTTCCGCCTGCCGACTCGAAGTCCCGGCGCAGCACCACGAGCGGCGACACCTCCCGGATGGCCAGCAACGGCAGCAGGGCAAAAATGCTGGCTACCACGAGCCCGGTGGAGATGCCGAGCCCTACCGCCGGCCAGGAAACCGCGAACTCCACGTCCACCGGCAGGAAATCCTGGAACAGGAGTGGCAGCCCCGTCTGCAGTCCCACGCCGAGCAGCGCGCCCGCCACGCTCCCCAGGAGGCCCATGGCCGCAGCCTGGACGAGATACACCGCCACCAGCCTCCTGGAACTTGCTCCGAGGCAGCGGAGGATGGCGATGGTGTCGATCTTCCGGCGAATGAAGACATGGACCGCGCTGGCCACCCCCAGGCCGCCCAGCAGCAGCGCCACCAGCGCCACCAGGCCGAGGTAGCGGCCCAGCTGGTCCAGCGTTTCGTCCAGGTCGCGCTCGTCGTCGGCGACGGTCCGCACGGTGACCCGCTCCCCGGTCAGGATACCGCGCAGCCGCTCCGCGGCGGTTCCCGGGTCGCCGGACTCCAGCTGGATGAACCGCTCGTACTCCGCGCGGGAGCCCGTCACCAGGAGGCGAGTCGCCGCGACCGCCTCGCCCGGGATGAAGATGCGGGGGCCAAAGGCGCTCCGGACACCGACATCGCCCGGAACATCCACGATGATGCCGGTGATCTGGAAGCGGGCTTCGCCGAGTGACAGCGAGTCGCCAATCCGGGCGCTCAAGGCCGCGAGCAGGGTCGCGTCCACCAGGACGTGGCGTCCCGACTGGAGGGCGTCCCAGGCCGGGGCGGGGTCGGTGCGGATCCGCCCGTAGAACGGATAGCCGCCGGTGATGGCCGCGACCTGCACCAGGCGGGTGCCTTCGGTGCGGGGTACGTAGGCCATCGCCGAGAAGCTGGTGACCAGGGCGGCCCGGGCGCAGGATGCCGCGGCGCAGCCGGCAACCGAATCGATGGCCGCATTGGCGCGGGGAGAAAACGGCGCCCGGGCCCGGACCGCGAGGTCGGCCCCCAGCAGGGACTGGGCCTGGCTGGCGACCGCGCTCCGCATGTTCGCGGTAAAGGAGTTGAGCGCCACCAGGGCTCCCACCCCGACCGTAACCGAGGCGGTCAGCAGGAGCAACCGGCGCTTGGCAGCCCGGCTTTCCCGCCAGGCCATGGCGAAGACGAAGCCGAGGCGGGTCACGCGGCACCGTCGGAGACCATCCGGCCATCCGCCAGCCGGATGACGCGGTGGGCCCGGGAGGCGAGTTCGTGATCGTGGGTGACCAGTACCAGGGTGGTCCCCAGCTCCCGGTTCAGCTCGGCCATCAGGCCGATCACGGTGGCGCCGGTCGCGGCGTCCAGGTTCCCGGTGGGTTCGTCGGCGAACAGGATCCGGGGCCGGTTGCTGAAGGCCCGGGCCAATGCCACCCGCTGCTGCTCTCCGCCCGAGAGCTGGGCCGGATAGTGATGTCCCCGGTCGGCCAGGCCCACCCGGGCGAGCAGCTCGGTCGCCCGCGCCCCGGCATCCTCGCCTCGCAGTTCCAGGGGCACTTGCACGTTTTCCCTCGCGGTCAGCGTGGGAATCAGGTGGAACGACTGGAAGACGAAGCCCACTTTTTCACCGCGGAGCCGGGCCCGCTGGTCTTCGGTCATCCCGGTCAGATCCAGGCCGTCGAGCAGGACCCGCCCTCGCCGGGGGCGGTCCAGGCCCGCCAGCAGGCCCAGCAGCGTGGTTTTCCCGCTTCCGGAGGGTCCCACGATGGCCAGGAACCCGCCGTCCTCGAGTTCGAAGCTGATATCCTCCAGCACGGTCAGTTCCCGGCCGCCCGAGAGATAAGTCTGGGTCAGAGATTCACAGCGAAGCATCGATATCCTGGAGGTACGAGGTCGGGGGATTCCATCGAGCCGGAATGATACTGCCGGAGTCCATACGCACCATATATAGTGAAGGCTTCATGCCGGTGGCGGCGCCCAACGGGAGCTCCCGGCGGGGCGTATTGGGGCAGGTCTGCGCCCGTCCGTCCACCACCTGTACCCGGTCGTCTCATGTATCGTTCCGTATGTACGCTCCTCTCCCTCCTGGCGCTGGCTCCGGCGATTCCCGCGGCGGCCCAGATCGGGGCGGCCACCGACATCATCACCGGACAGGTGACCGACTCCACCGGGCGGCCGCTGGCCGAGGCGGTGGTAGAAGCGCTGTCTCTGGAGACCCAGGTGATGCGGACCGCCAAGACCAACGGGAGCGGCCGCTTCACCATCCTCTTTTCGGACGGCGGCGGACAGTACCGGATGACGGCCCGCTCGATCGGGATGAGCCCGTTCAGCGCGACGCTGTTCCGCCAGGGCGAGGAGGACCGGCTGGTCTGGAACGTCCGGCTGAGCAGCCGCCCGGTCGTGCTCGACGAGATTACCATCCGGGGGGGGCCTCGTCCGGTGATCAATCCCGACCGGCCCACCGCCGGGTCCACCGAGCGGAGCCTGACCCCCGACGCGCTGTCCCGGCTGCCCTTCGACCCCACCGATCTCAACCTGCTGGCCACCCTGGTGCCGGGCGTCGTCGGCCTCGCGGGCAGCGACAGCACCGCCGCCGCCTTTTCCGTAGCGGGGCTCGGGCCGGAGGCCAATGCGCTCACGCTGGACGGGCTTCTGTTCGGCACCGGCCTGGTTCCGCAGGAAGGGATCCGCAATACCCGGGTGATCACCAACACCTATGACGTGGCGCGGGGCCAGTTCAGCGGAGGCCTGGTGTCGGTCACCACCCGGAGCGGCAGCAACGTGGTGCAGGGGACCGCGAACTACTCCCTCCGCGACCAGGCCCTGTCGGCCGGCGCGGACGACTCGCCCTTCGGGCAGGCGTATAACCAGCAGACGCTGAGCGGGGGGATCGGCGGGCCGCTCCGCCACGACCGTTTCTTCGGGTTCGTCTCCGGCCAGGCGCGGCTGCGAGATGACCAGACGCTGTCGCTGCTCTCCGCCAACCCGGTCGACCTGGGCCGGCTGGGCGTTGCGCCCGACTCGGTGGACCGGTTCATCGGGCTGGTGGGCGCCGAGGGCCTCTCGCCGGTCACCGACAGCAGCGGGAACCGCTCCAGCGACAACCTGAGCGCGCTGTTGCGGCTGGACTACCTGATCTCCAACGCGCACACGCTGACGCTCCGGGGCGACTGGCAGGGCACCAGCCAGGATCCGACCCGGATCAGTTCCGTGGCCCTGCCCCAGACCGGCGGGATATCCAGTTCCTCGAGCGGCGGGGGCATGGCGACGCTGACCTCCCGGTTTGGCGCCGCGGTCATCAATGAAGCCCGGGTGTACCTCTCCGGGGCGCAGAACGACGGGACCCCGTTTCAGCCGCTGCCTTCCGGCCGGGTCCAGGTGGCTTCCGACTTTCCTGACGGAACTCAGGGCATCACCACGCTGGGTTTCGGCGGCAATACATCGCTGCCCCGCGAAAGCAGCACCAGCGGCCGGGAAGCGGCCAACGAGATCTCCTGGCTCCCGGGCGACGCCAGTCACCGGATCAAGCTGGGCGGCCTCTGGAGCCAGCGCCGGTCAACCGACGTGGTGGCGGCCAACCAGTATGGCACCTTCAGCTACAATTCGCTGGCCGACTTCGAAGCGGGCCAGCCGGCTTCGTTTACCCGCACGCTGGCGCCGATCCGGCGCACCTCGTCCTCGGATGAGTTTGCGCTCTATGCCGGTGATACCTGGAGGCTCAGCTCCGCCTGGCAGCTCACCTACGGGCTGCGCTGGGAGGCCACCGGACTCGGCAACGCACCGGCCTACAACCCGGCCGTGGACTCGGTTTTCGGGCGCCGCACCGACCGCTTCCCGGCCGACCGCCACCTGAGCCCCCGCATCGGCTTCAACTACATGGTGGGAACCGGCGGGGGCCTGCCCTCCCTGGTCATCCGTGGCGGAGTGGGTGAGTTCCGCAGCCAGATCGCCTCGCGGCTGGGGGCCTCCGCGGTGAGCGCGACCGGGCTCCCCAACTCCGAGGGCCAGATCTTCTGCGTCGGTGCCGACGTGCCCACACCCGACTGGGCCGCCTACCACCAGGACCCGTCAACGATTCCGGCCAGTTGCCTCGGCAGTGGAGGCCCGGCGAACCCGGCTCCCAGGAACGTGACGGTATTCGGCGAGGATTTCGGCGCTCCCCGGGCCTGGCGCAGTTCCCTCGGTGTCCAGAAAACGTTGACCGGCCTGATCCGGTTAACGGCGGACGCGAGCTACTCCCGGGGGGGGAGCCAGACCGGGTACCGGGAACTCAACCTGCGCAGCCAGCCGGCCTTTACCCTGGCGGCGGAGGGAAACCGCCCGGTGTTCAGTCCGGCCGCGGGTATCGTCCCAGAGACCGGCACGGTGCCGTTCACCGCCTCCCGGGCCGACTCTTCGTTCGGGCACGTGCTGGAGATCGGATCGGGAATGGAATCGGAGGCGCTGCAGTTCTCGGTTGGCCTGACCGGAGTGACCCGCTCGGGAATCATCTTCAACGGGTCCTACACCTGGGCCAGCGCCCGGGATGCGGTGACCGGGATCGGGATGGGTCCGGAGGGGGGCAGCACGGCCGGCGATCCCAATGCCGGCCAGTGGGCTTCCAGCTCCTTTCAGCGGCGCCATTCCATTCTGCTCACGGCGATGGTTCCCCTCGGGCGGTCGCTGGAGCTGACGACCATCACCCGCCTTACCTCGGGCGCGCCGTTCACTCCGCTGGTGGGGTCGGATATCAACGGCGATGGCTACCGAAACGACCAGGCTTTCATCTTCGGCGCCAACGCGCCGGCTGCCGTGGCGGCCGGCATGGCGAACCTCCTGGAAAATGCCTCGGGGCGGGTCCGGGCATGCCTGGAGTCCCAGGCGGGCAGGGTGGCCGATCGCAACAGCTGCAACGGGCCGTGGCAGCCCTCGCTGGACCTGCAACTGAACTGGCGACCCGCGTTCTGGGGACTCAATCGCAAGCTTTCCCTCCAGCTGGTTACCGTGAACATGCTGGGCGGGCTGGACCAGCTCCTTCATGGCAGCGACAATCTCCACGGCTGGGGACAGAACACCCGGCCCGACCCGACGTTACTGTACGTGACCGGATTCGATTCCGGCAACCAGGCGTTTACCTACGCGGTAAACGAGCGGTTCGGGGCGGCCAACAGCAGCGCCAGCGCGTTCCGGTCGCCCTTCCAGATCGGGATCCAGGCCCGCATTACGATTGGTCCCGACCGCACCCGGCAGGCCATTGACGGGCTGCGCGGAGGCCGGGGCGGCGGCGGGGAGGGAGGGGGTCGCGGATTCGACCGGGAAACCATGATGCAGCGGCTGCGGGAGGCCTGGGTCAATCCGGCCCGCGGCGTCCTCGACCTCAAAGACACGCTGCAGCTCAGCGAAGCGCAGACCCTGGCGATTACCGCGCTGGCGGACTCGGTGCAGGGGAAACAGGAGGCGCTGATCACGGCATTGTCCCGCCAGCTCGAGGAGGGCGGCTCCGGCGGCGACCCGCAGCGGATGATGGCTGCCCTGCAGCCCCTGTTCCAGGAGGGCATGACCACCACCCGCGACGCGGTCCAGCGGCTCCAGTCCCTGTTGACGCCGGACCAATGGGCCCGGGTACCGGAAACCATAAAGAACCCGGTGGGACGTTTCGGCGGGCGGGGACGGCCTCCGCAATGACCGGGCGGCCGTGGAATACCGGGATCCTGATGGCCCTCCTGGCATGCTCGGGGCAGGAGCAGCCGCGCGCCCAGCCGGACGCCACCGACCGGCAACCCGTTCCCCCCGTGACCGCGGCCCGGCCCACAATCGTCTTCCTGGGGACCAGTATCACGGCCGGGCTGGGGCTGGATCCCGCGCAGGCCTACCCGGCCCTCATCCAGGATCGGCTGGATTCGCTGGGCCTTGGCTACGAGGTGATCAACGCGGGAGTAAGCGGCGAGACATCGGCGGGGGCCCTGGCGAGGATCGGCTGGGTGCTGCGGCAGCAGCCGGCCGTACTGGTCCTCGAGACCGGCGCCAACGACGGACTCCGCGGCCAGCCGGCGGACGCGATCGCCGGGAATATCCAGGCCATCATTGACCGCACCCGGGAACTATCACCCACCACGGCGATCATCCTGGCGGGCATGCAGGCGCTCCCCAACCTCGGCAACCGCTACGTGCGCGGTTTCGTGGCGATCTACCCCGAACTGGCCCGGTCGAACGGGCTGCCCCTGGTGCCGTTCATCCTCGAGGGCGTGGGGGGCGTGGACTCACTCAACCAGTCCGACGGCATTCATCCCACGCCCGCCGGGCAGCGCATCGTCGCGGACAATGTCTGGAGAGTCCTGGAGCCGGTCCTGCGCTCCCGGCCTCCGGATTCGCCTGCCTGACCGCGGCCCGGCTACTCCTGGATGGAGAGCCGGGGTACGTCGGTGTCCTTCCCGCCCTCCCGCAGGTGCTGGCGCGCCTGCTTCGCCATCTCCAGGTAGACCCGCTGAAAACGGGACAGCTCCTCCGACGAGAGTTCCTCGAGGTCCAGCAGGGCGGTGTGGGCGCCTTTATGCGACCGGATCAGCTCGTCCAGCTTGAGGTGGATCGCCACGGTATCCCGGTTCTGGGTGTTCTGGATCAGGAACACCATCAGGAAGGTGACGATGGTCGTGCCGGTGTTAATGACCAGCTGCCAGGTGTCGCTGAAGTGAAAGAGCGGGCCGGTGACGGCCCAGGCCAGGATGATCCCCGCGGCGCCGATAAAGGCGATGGGCCGCCCGGACGTGCGGGCGGCCCATTTCGCGAACCTGGTGAAGGGATCCCGCCGGCCGAGCGAGGTGGGCCGCGGCTCCACGGTGAGTTCTCGGACTTTTCTGGGCATTTCAGCTTTCCAGCGTGGCCTCCATGTTCACCGTGATGTTTCCCTTGAACGCCTGCGAAACCGGACATCCATTCTTCGCGCCTTCGGCCGCGGCCGCGAACGCCGCCTGGTCTATACCCGGCACCTTGCCACGGACGACCAGGCGCATGGTCGTAATCTTGAACCCTTCGGCGACCTTCTCCATGGTGGCGGAGGCGGTGGTGGTGATGGTCTCGGGGACATGGCCGCCGCGCTCCAGCGCGCCCGACAGGGCCATGCTGAAGCAGGCGGCGTGGGCCGCGGCCAGCAGCTCTTCGGGGTTGGTGCCTGGTGCGCTTTCGAACCGGGTCGGGAATGAATAGCTGCCCTTGAAGGCTCCGGTCTTCGCCTCAAAGGTGCCCTTGCCGCCCTTGAGCCCGCCGTCCCATCTGGCGTTGGCCGTACTGATGGTCATGAGTCTGCTCCTGCCGGCTGCCGGGCCGGCGGTTGGTTGTTAGAACGGAAACGTCACTCCCGCGCCGATGCGGAAGATCGTTTCGGAGTTGACGAAGGTCCATCGTCCCTCGACATAGATCTGGCTGCCGGGCCGGGGTATGGGCCGGAAACCGAGGAACAAGTTAACGCCGGTGCCGGTGTCGTCGCCGGAGTCGAAGGCCCGGTGAAGATAGGCCACGCCCGCCCCGATGTAGGCCTGGTCCCGGGGGCCTCGCAGCGCCAGGTCCCCGTTGATCTGGAAGTCGTCGCCGATGTCTTTCAGCGCCAGGTCGCCGGAGGGCCGGAGGTCCAGCGTCCGGGCCAGCGGAATCCGGAGGTGGGCGCCGGCGGTCCAGGTGTCCGCCGAGAAATCCCGGCCGGCCCGGAGCCCCACTTCCGGCGCGGCCCGTACCCGGCTTCCGTATCGCTGGGCCTGCGCCGCACTGCCGGAACCGAGCAGCAGGGCAATGCCGATGGCCACCGCGCGTACCTGAATCATGTGGTTGCTCCATTCCGCACTTCGAGAGTATCCTGGACCCGCACGGCGAGATCGTCCGGGGTAAAGGGCTTCTGAAGAAATACCATCCCCTCGCTGAGGCCCGCATGCTTGCTGAGGGCTTCGTCGGCGTAGCCTGACATGTAGATGACTTTCATGGCGGGTTGTTCCCGGCCCAGGTGCAGCGCCAGTTCGGGTCCGCTCATGCCCGGCATCACGACGTCGGTCAGGAGCAGGTGAATGGCGTCCTTCTGCTGAGAGGCCAGCCGAAGCGCCTCGACCCCGTTCGCGGCTTCGATGACGGTGTATCCCTGCTGGCGGAGCAGGCGAGTGGCCAGGCGGCGCACCGCCATTTCGTCCTCGACCAGCAGGATGGTGGCGGCCCGCACCGGTTGAGAACGGGTCACGGCCGATCGCTTCGGCTGGTCGGCCAGGCCCTGGATCCGGGGGAAGAATACCCGGAAAGTCGCCCCCTGCCCCGGCTGCGATTCCACGGTGATGTACCCGTCGCTCTGTTTGACGATCCCGTACACCGTGGCCAGCCCCAGGCCGGTTCCCTTGCCGACTTCCTTGGTCGTGAAGAACGGCTCGAAAATGTGGGACCGGACTTCCTCGTCCATGCCCACGCCGGTATCCCGGACCAGCAGCATCACGCACCGCCCGGGCGGGTTTTTCCATTCATCGGGCGGTTCGGCGTTGGCCGTCCGGATGGCCAGCGTGCCGCCGGACGGCATGGCGTCCCGCGCGTTGATCGCCAGGTTGAGCAGGACCTGCTCCAGCTGGCTGGGGTCGGCCTTGATCTGGCCCAGCCCCGGATCGAGCCGGGTCTCCAGCATGATGTCTTCCCCGATAAGCCGGGCCAGCATCCGCCGGGTGCTTTCGACTTCGGTGTTGAGGTCCAGCACCCTGGGGTTGATGAGCTGGCGGCGGCTGAAGGCGAGCAGTTGCTGGGTCAGCGCGCTGGCCCGGGTCGCCGCATCCCGGATCTCCTCGACATCGTCCGCCGCGGAGGGCATGCCCTTGAGTTCCAGGGCCAGCAGCTCCGAGCACCCCAGGATGGCGGTCAGCAGGTTGTTGAAGTCGTGGGCGATGCCGCCGGCCAGCCGGCCTACCGCTTCCATCTTGGCGCCCTGGCGGAGCCGCGCCTCCAGCTCGTTGCGCTCGGTCATGTCGCGCAGCACCAGCAGGTGGCGGCCCGGCAGCACGTGGGCCCGCGCGCTCAGTTCGACTTCCCGGCGAGTCCGTTCATCGATGACCAGGCGGAAGGCGCCGGTGAATTCCCCGGCTTCCACGAATTCGGTCCACCGAATGGCGACGGCGAATTCCGGGGGACAGAATCGATCAATGACCTGGGTCAACAGCCGATCCCGCGGCATCGCGAAGAGCTGGCTGGCGGCGGGATTGGCGTCCAGAAAACGGCGGTCGTCGCCCACCAGGACCATGGCGTCGAGCGCGCTGTCGAAGAGGGCGCGGAACTGCCGTTCCCGCTCCAGCAGGTCCCGCTCGTTTTCCTTCCGGTCGGTGGTGTCGCGGATCGTCGCGACCACCGCCCGCACCGCCGACTCGTCCAGCCGGTTCACCGACATCGTCTCGATATGCCGCCAGCTGCCGTCCTCGGTCCGGTACCGGTGCTCGCTGGCAATGGCCTGCCCCGGGCGGGTCAGGCCTTCGGAGAAGAGCCGCATCGCCGAGGCGACGTCCTCCGGATGTATGAACTCGAAGATCCGGCGGCCCAGCAGTTGCTCTGCGGGAAACCCGAGGATCCCGGTGGTCGAATGGCTCACGTAGATGAAGGTGCCGTCCCGCCCCAGCATGGTGATCCCGTCGGAGAGATTCTCCACCAGCACGCGGAACCGTTCTTCGCTGGCCCGGAGCTGCCGGAAGTGCTGGGCCCGGTCGATGGCGTGGCGAATGATCCGTTCGAGCAGGGGACTGTCGAGCCGGGACTTTTCCAGGTAGTCGGCCGACCCGGCCAGCAGGGCATCGAGGTGCAGGCCATCGTCGGCCTGGCCGGTCAGCAGGATCATGGGAATGGCGGCCCCGCCGCGGGCCGCTTCCCGCACCAGTTCAAGGCCGGACCGGTGTCCCAGCCGGTGGTCCACCAGGCAGGCATCGTGCGACTGGGAGAGAATCGCCGCGAGACCCTCTTCGTACCCGGACAGCCAGTCGAGCGTGAACGCCTCGAACTGGGCGCCCGACAACACCCGCCGGGTCAGCTCGAAATCGTCCTTGCTGTCATCAATCAGGAGAATGCGCCACGGTCGGTCCGCCATATGCTGGACTATAGCCACCGATGACCGTTGCGCTAGGCCGGGTGGCGTACCACCCGGCCCGGTGCCATGGCGTGAGGAATTTCAGCGGGCGCCCATCCGGCGGGCGATGGGAATGCCGAGCAGCAGGCCCAGCGCGAGGACCGCACCGGCGGGAATGCCGGCATCCGTGCCTGCCGGACGGCCGGTGTTGAGCGCCACCTGGGCCCGAAGCGCCGCATCGATGTCCTGGCGGGTGAGGGGACGCGGAATGATCCACCGGCCGCCCTCGCCGGAGCGGCTGGGCACCTGAACGGTGCCGGGCATACCACTCTTATCGACGGCCACCAGCATGCCGGCCCCATCGGCCTGGCCCAGCTGAAACGCCAGCACCCAGGTCCCATTCCCCTGCGGCGCAAAGCGCACCGCAAAGACGCCAGGCTTGGAGGTCGCAACGATCTCCAGCCGCAGGGTCTGCCGGCGGCCGTTGACCAGCCCCTCGGCGGTCCCGGTCAGCGGAAACTGGGTCGGGGTTCCGTGGTGATACGTGTGAACCAGGAGAAAGGCTCCCCGGGTGACCGCCTCATGCGGGTTGGCGGGAAACTCGGCCGAGATCCAGGGTGGGCCGGCGACGGCCGGTGTCGCGACGAGACTCAAGGCGGCGACAGCGCTGAGAACGGACAGCAGGGGGGAGGGCATGGGGGCCTCGCTTTTCGGGGGAAGGATCATGGTGCCGTAGATCAGATGTCGCCCGGCGCCCCCGGGTTTAGAGACTCCTATTTTTTCCGCAAGAAGAATATTTCCCTTGAACGAGCGCACCGAGATATCGGCGCCGCCACCATCCCCGGTGCTGAAGGACTGCTCTATCCCGGCCCGGCCGGAGCCGGAGGCCGGCGGGCCAAACTCGTTGCGGATGGTGCCGTGATAGCTGGAGAGGTCGAAATCCGCCTTGATGTCACGGGGGAGGAGGATGTCGATCATTCCGCTGTGGGTCTCGATGGTGAGGTCGCCGTCGCGGGTGAGCCAGCCGGAAAATTCCAGGTCTCCGGTCACCGACTCGATGCGGGCCCGCCGCATGCCGGCGGAGAGCATGCTCACCGACCCGCTGACCGTGGCGGCGCCGACGTCCTCGCCCGGACCCCGGATGGTGATGGCCCCGCTGGCGGTCTTGGCCCGGATCCAGGTTCCGCCGGCATTCACCTCGATGTTGCCATCCATGGTCTCGAGGTTCAGTTGATCCGGCTCTCCCTCGAACCGGATGGTGCCGCTGGTGCTGAACCCATCCACGCCCCCGCGCAGCCCGGTAAACACGATGGTGGCGGTGGCGGTCTTCACCCACACTTTGGCCCGGGCGGGAACCCGGAGGTAGAGATGAGCCGGCGGCTGGTCCAGTTCGAGTGGCCCTTCCACGCCCATTTTGGCGGCCCGGCGGTTTCCGCCCATGAAGAAGCGGGTGGTCGGGCTGCCGGCCAGCGAGCCGGTGACGGCCACGGTATCCCGGTCCCAGCCTTCGATCCGGACCGAGCCGGCCATGTTGTGGATCCGGAGCGAGACATCGGGATCCACCGCGATGCGGCGGTCGATTCGCTGCTCGCCCGACTGGCCCCAGAGGGGCGGGGCCGCCAGGGCGAGCGCAAGTACGGCCGCGAGGGCGCTAGCTGGCCGCATGCTGCGCCGCCCGCTCGAGCAGATCGAGCTTCTTTTCCCAGGAGGCCCACAGCGACTCGGCTACCCGCTGGTTGCCGGGATTCTCCGCCAGGGCGGCCTGGGTCTCCCGGATGGCTTCGTCAATGATGCGGAGGTTCTGCTCCACCACGGCCAGCGCGGCGGGGGTCAGCTGGGTCCGCCGCCGGTCAAGCGCCAGCGCCAGTTCTTCCGCGGCCTGGCGGTAGGTGGCTTCGGTCACTTCGAAGCTGCTGACCGGTACCGCGCCGGGCGGCCGGCGCACCACCACCGCGGTGACCGCCGAACTCAGAGCCATCAGGAGGATCGCGGCGGCCACCAGGAGCCCGCGGCGGCTCCACCACGCGGATGCGACGATCGGGGTCACGCCACGGGTCCGGATACCGGGCCAGAGCGATACCGGCGGGGTGACCTCCCGGGGGAGCGCCGCCACCGCGCCTTTCAGCGTCCGCTGGAACCGGAAATCAGCCCGGCACTCCTCGCAGGCCAGCAGGTGCTGTTCTATCGCCTCGGCCTCGGCCTGGTCCAGCCGGCCTTCGTGGTAGGCATCGAGCCGCTCGAAGAGTTGCAGGCAAGTCATCGGTCCAGCATCTCCCGTAACAGGCGCCGGGCGCGGAACAGCTGCGCCTTGGAGGTTCCCGCGGCCACGCCGCTCATCTCCGCGATTTCTTCATGTTGATAGCCTTCGATGTCATGGAGCACAAAAACAGCCCTGGCTCCCGCCGGCAGTGACGCAATAGCCCGCTCCAGGTCCATCCGGATACCGGGCGCCGCGATCCGGGCGGGACGGTCAAGGTTGGCCAGGTCGGATCCCAGCGAAACCCGGGCTTCGCGACGGCCCCGGGCCCGCCGCTCCGTCAATGCCACGTTGACCGCGAGCCGGTGGAGCCAGGTGGAAAAGGCGCTCTCACCCCGGAAAGTGTCCAGCTTCTCCCAGGCCCGAACGAATACATCCTGGGTCAGCTCCTCAGCCAGGGCGGGGTCGGCCGCCAGGCGGAGACAGAGGGCGTACACCCGGTCCACCGACCCCTCGTAGAGGGACCGGAAGGCGGATTCGCTGCCATCCCGGGCGGCGGCGACCAGTTCACCGACAGCCGCCGGAGGCCCTGGATCCATCAAGCGGAGCCTGGGTGGCCCAGTTTCGGGGGCCGGGGCGGATGGGAGCCTTCTGATTTGCACACCTAATGGGATGCCGGTGGGAGACCGGGGGTTTATCCCTCGACCCGGACGACTTCCACGATCGGGCCGACCATACAGGTGCTCATCAGGTCGGGCCGGGGGCGGAGTATCAGGATGGCCTGTTTCCCGTCCGCCAGGAGGCCCGCGGGTGCCGAGCCGCGCGACAACTCGTAGTGCTTCCCATCATTGGCCTCGAAGCGCCAGCAGCCGCCTTCGACGTTTACGGAGCGAACGGTTCCGGTCGCCCGGAATGTGGTGGAGTCGGGCATGGGTTCCTGGGCCGTGGGTGGGGCCGAATCGGGCCGCTGGAGGGCGCCGTTACTGGCAGGACGGCAGGCCACCAGTACGGCGGCAGCCAAGACGAGCGTCAGCGTGCATTTCATGCTTCCTCCTTGGCGAATTCGGCCAGGATCACCGTGGTCCCGCAGGGGGCCCGGATCCCGATCTCCTCCGCGCCGTAAAAGGTCTTGCGTTGGGGAACCACCACCTTGGCGCCCTGGAGGCGGGGAAGGTAATCCCCCAGGGATTCCACTTCGATGAAGAGATGGGTCCGGGAGACGAACGGGTCGAGCGCCAGGGCGGGGACGTCTTTGGCGACGCTGGCCCTGCTCTGGTACATCACTTCGACCGGCCCGCTGGCGAGAATGGCGAACCCCATCTGGTCGCCTTCCGGCAGACTCATGACCAGGGTAAATCCCAGCCGATCGGTCCAGAATGGCAGGACCGGCTCGATGGTTTCGACGAAAATGACGGGGGTGAGTTTTTTCACGGTCGGCGGTCCGGTTGGGGCAGGCGCGCTGCTATTATACACCCGGCTGAAAGAAGCCCGGCGGGAGGCCGCATGGCAACCTTTCGCTCCCCCCGCCTATCCAACCCCACGCAATGACCAACACCGGCCGCGGAGTCGATACTCTGAACGAAAACCGGGACGTGGTGCCGACTGAGAATGATGCAGTCGACGCGGTGATGGCCGCGGCGGGGGATGCCCGCGCCTTTGAGCGGCTCTACCGGCGGCACGTGGCCCGGATTCACAGCCTGGCCCGGCGGATGATCGGGCCGGACGAATCCGATGACGTCACCCAGGCGGTGTTCGTGAGGACCTGGGAGAAGTTGGGGACGTTTCGGGGCGAATCGGCCTTCGGGACCTGGCTGCACCGGCTGGCGGTCAACGTGATACTGGCGCGGCGGACTTCGCTGGGGATCGAGCGGGGACGGCTGAAGGATGGCGAGGGGGTAACGGAGGCGATCGCCTCCCGCCCCGGACGGCCCGATCTCTCGGTGGATTTCGAAGCGGCGATGGCGAAACTGCCGGGCGGAGCGAGGGAGGTCTTCGTGCTTCACGACATCGAAGGCTATAAACACGAGGAAATTGCCGGCATGCTGGGCATCGTCGCGGGAACGTCGAAGGCCCAGCTGCACCGGGCCCGGATGGCGCTCCGCGGGTACCTGGGCCGATAGGAGGAATTCATGATCGACGAATGGACCGAACGACTCTCGGAGTACCTGGACGGGGAACTCGCGCCGGGAGATCGGCAGGCGCTTGAAGCCCACCTGGCCGGCTGCATGCTTTGCCGCGGGGTTCTGGCGGACCTGGAACTGGTGGCGGCGCGGGCCCGGACGATCGAGGACCGCGACCCGGCCGGCGATCTCTGGCCCGGTATTCGGGCCGCCATCGAGGGCGGGCGGGTCCTGCCCCTGGCTCCCCGGCGACCGCCGGTCCGCCGCTTTACGTTCTCGTTTTCCCAATTGGCGGCGGCGGCGGCGGCGTTGGTCCTGCTCTCCGGCGGTGCGGTGTGGCTGGCTACCGGGGCCGGCGGTCCTGCTCCGGCTCTTTCGGAAGCCGCCGCGCCGGCCGCCGCCATCAAGCTGGTGACCTTTGATCCCCGGGGCCGGGCCGACTCGGCCATCGCGGAACTGGAGCGATACCTGGATGCGGGCCGGGGCCATCTCGATACCAGCACGGTCCGGATCCTGGCCGGCAATCTCGCGCTGATTGACCGGGCGATCGACCAGGCCCGGTCGGCGCTGGAGGCCGACCCCGCCAACGCCTACCTGAACGATCACCTTGCGCGGACCATGCGCAAGAAAATTGAAGTCCTCCGCCGTGCGGCCGACCTGGCGCAGGCGGCGACCTGACCTGAGAGGAATCGAACCATGATGCTCACGTTGGCGCTGGGAGCCGCGCTCTTCGCTCCCCTGCCCCAGGACACCACGGTGCCGGTACCGGCGGGGACCCGGCTGGAACTCAGTGCCCGGACCGGATCCATCACCGTGCGCACCTGGAGCCGGAGCGCGATCCAGGTCTCCGGCGATAACGGCTCCGGCGCTGCCCTGGCCGTCAGGGTGACGGTGAGCGGGGGTGTCGCCCGGGTCGGGCCGGAGCGGGGCCGGGGCCGGCACGGCTCCCCCGAAGACTACCGGCTGACGGTGCCGGCCTGGATGGACCTCGAGCTGTCCACCACCGAGGGGGATATCGCCGTCACCGGGTCCGAAGGCCGGCTGCGAATCTCCTCTGTGGAAGGCAATGTCAGCATCCGGGGCGGCCGGGAGTTCGTCTCCGTCACCTCGGTGGAGGGCGAGGTGCTGGTGGACGGGGCGCGGGGGCGGGTGGAAACCAGTTCCGTTGACGGCGGTATCACCATCCGTAACACTGACGGCGTTATCGTGGCCAGCACGGTGGACGGGGACATTACTATGGAGTCGATCGTATCGGGCGACGTGGACGCCACCACCGTGGACGGCAGCATTAGCCTGCGCGGCCGGGTGAGCCCGACCGGCCGCTACCGGCTGAATTCCCATGACGGGGACATCACCCTGGAGTTGCCCGGCCTGGACGCGATGGTGACGGTGTCCACCTTCGATGGTGAGTTCTCCACCTGCGGGTACCCGGCCACGGTGGTGCCCTCCGGCGATCGGCCCAGCCGGAAGCGTTTCAGCTTCAAGGTCGGCACCGGCCAGGGCCGGGTGGACCTCGAATCCTTTGACGGCAGCATCTTCCTGGTGAAAACCGGCTGTCGCTGATCCCTGACTTCTGGAGGACGCAATGAAATCAGTACTGGTACTTGCGGTAGCCGGCTTCCTTCTTCTGCCGGCCCTGGGCACCCCGGGTGGCCGGGCCGTGGAAGGCCAGCCGTCAGGCGCCGACGACTTCTCGTGGCGCAAGCGGATGGCGGCGGGCCAGACCCTGGAGATCAAGGGGATCAACGGCGATGTCCGGGCGGTGCTGGCGGACGGCGCCGAGGCGGAGGTAACCGCCACCCGGACGGCGCGCCGGAGCGATCCCGAGTCAGTGGAGATCAAGGTGGTCGAGCACGGGGGCGGCGTGACGATCTGCGCGGTCTATCCCACCCCCTCCCGGTCCCGGCGGGAAAACGTCTGTGCCCCGGGAAGCGAAGGTCACATGAACAACGAGCGGAACGACGTTACCGTGACCTTCGTGGTGAAGGTCCCCCGCGGCGTCCACTATGCTCCTTCTACCGTGAACGGTGAGATCCGCGCCGCCGGGCTCCAGTCGAACGTGCGGGCGGGCACGGTCAACGGCAGCGTCCGGGTCTCGACCACCGGCCGGGCCATCGCCAGTACGGTGAACGGCTCCATCGAGGCCAACATGGGCCGGGCCGACTGGGGCGAGGACGTGGCCTTCTCCACCGTCAATGGCGAGATCGTTCTCGAACTGCCGGCCGACGTCAATGCCGAGTTGCGGGCGTCCACCGTCAATGGGAACATCACCAGTGATTTCCCGGTTACCGTGCAGGGCCGTTTTGGTCCTCGGCGCGTCAGCGGGACCCTGGGCCGGGGCGGCCCGGAGCTGGAACTGGAGACGGTGAACGGCAGCATCACCCTGCGCAAGACACCGTAGGGACGTTTGCAACCGCTGGGGTCCGGGGTAAGTTCTGTTGACCCATTACCGCCGGACCCATGCGTCTCTTCGATAGCAAGCACCAGCGCGCCGCCTTCCTGATCCTGCTCCTGGGGGCGGCGCTGATCATTGCCCTGGCGCCGTTCGCCACCGGCCTGATCGGCATTCCCGTACTCTATATCATCTTCTCTCCGGTGTACCTGGAGCTGGAGCCCCGGATCAAGCCGACCGCCGCGGCCGCGGTAACCGTGGGCCTCGCCCTGGTTGTCATCGTCCTGATGGCGCTGGTCATCACGCTGGTCATCGTGCAGCAGGCGCCGGATATCGCACGCGGCATCCTGGACAGCCCGCTGCGGGTGCGGCTGGCCAACGTGACGATCGGGCCTTACGAGTTGGGGCCCCAGCTGGCCGCCATGAGCGAGCGGGTGGTGAGCTGGCTGGGTACCGGGGCCCTGGGGTTCATCGGGACCGCCACCCGGCTGACGCTGAACCTGACCATCTCGCTGTTCGGCTTCTTCTACCTGCTGCTGAGCGCCGGCCAGATCTGGAGCGCGGTCGCGCCGTATATCCCCTTCTCGCCTACCAACAGCCAGCTGCTCAAGGCCCGGTTCCGGCTGGTGACCATCTCCACGCTGATCGGCACCGGCCTTACCGCGCTGATCCAGGGCCTGCTGGTGGGCGTCGCGTTCCTGGTGGTGGGCCTGCCCAACGCGCTGTTCTGGGGTGTCGTCACGACGATCCTGTCGGTGCTGCCCATCGTGGGAAGCGGGCTGATCTGGGTTCCTGGGGCCATCGTGCTTTTTCTGCAGGACCGCTACGGCGCCGCGGCCGCCCTGGGTCTCTGGGGGCTGCTCATCGTGGGGAACATCGACAACGTCATCCGGCCGATCGTCTTTCGCCGCTATGCCAAGATCCATCCCCTGCTCACCCTGGTCGGCGCCTTTGCCGGGATCCGGTACTTTGGCCTCCTCGGGCTCCTGGTCGGCCCGCTGGCGCTGTCGTACTTCTTCGAGTTGATCCGGATGTACAAGGAGGAGTACATCCGGACCCCGTCCCGGCAGCGCCGGATGGAAGACCCCCGGGAGCCGCCGGCGGCTACCGAGCTGGCTGGCGCGAGCGCGCCTTCCAGAACAGAAATACCGGAATACCCAGGCCAATGAGCAGCGTGCCCCGGAGCGCGTTGCCGGGGTTCGACTGGACCGAACTGACCACCACGTAGGCGGCCGCCAGGATGAAGAGCGCGGGCGTCACCGGATATCCCGGCGTCCGGAAGGCGCCGGCGGGCGTCGGGCCGATTCCCCGGGCCCGGTCCCGGGCCCGGAACACGTAGAGCGTCGCGACGGTCATGCCGAAGAAGATCCAATCCCCGAACACCACATAGTCCACCAGGTCACCGTACTTCCCGGTGAGCGCCAGGCCGATCGCCCAGACCGCCTGGAAGACAATTGCCGCCGTCGGGGTCCGGTACCGGGGGTGCAGCCGGGCCATCCGGGGAAAGAAAAGGCCGTCGGCGGCCATCGCCTGGTACACCCGGGGCGACACCAGGATGACCAGGTTGAGAAACCCGAAGGTCGAGATGGCGATCCCGGCGGCGATGACGGTGCCGCCCGCCGGACCCACCGTGACCCGCATGGCATCGGCCGCGGGCGCGGTGCTCGCGGCGAGGCCGTCGATGCCCAGGGCCCGGATGTACGCCACGTTGGCGAGGACGTACACGGCGACGACCGCGACCACCCCGATGAGCAGCGCCCGAGGCAGGTTCTTCGGGGCGTCGATAATCTCCTCGCCTACGAAGTTGGTCTGCTGCCATCCGCCATAGGAAAAGAGCACCGGGACCAGGGCCCACCCTACGGCCACACCGATTCCCAGGAACCCGGCGGGGGCCGCCAGCGCCGGCGCCGGCACTGCAGCGCTCCCGCCGCTCCGGGCGAGGAAGATCCCAGCGCCAATCAGGAGTGCCAGCGGCACCAGCTTGAGCACGGTGAAGATGTTCTGGGTAATGGCGCCCGGCTTGACCCCGACGTAGTTGATCGCCGAGAGCAGCACGATGGCCCCGACGGCCAGGGGGACGGTCGCCGACGCGGGCAGGTCCAGCAGGTTGATGGTGTAGTCCGCGAAAGTGACCGCGACGCCGGCGATGGCGCCGGTGGCGATGATCAGGAGCAGCGACCACGCGTACAGGAATGCCGGCAGCTCGCCGAAGGCGTCCCGCAGGTACACGTAGCCTCCGCCGGCCCGCGGGTTCCGGTTCCCCAGCTCGCCATAACAGAACGCGCCGATCAGCGCGATGACGCCACCGGCGATCCACACCGCCAGCGTCAGTTCGGTGGTGACTACCCGCCGGGCCACTTCGGCGGGGTTCCGGAAGATGCCGGCGCCGATGATGCCGCCGATCACCATCATGACGCCGGAGAAGAGGCCGAGCCGGCGGGCATACTGGACGGGAGGGGTCACCGGGTGCTCCTGGCTGATCCGGGAGGGCGACAAGGAACGCGAGAATATAGCGGGGAGGGGGAGGGGGCTTGAGGGATTGCCACTGGGCGTCATATATTCTTGATCGACGCCGGAGACATATGTGATTGACGCCATTGATACCCAAATCCTGACGATTCTTCGGGACAACGCCAGAATATCGAACGTTGAGATATCCCGGCAGGTCGGTATGGCCCCTTCCGCCGTCCTCGAGCGGGTCCGCAAGCTGGAGTCCCGCGGGGTCATCACCGGCTATGAAGCCCGGGTCAGCCCCAAGGCCCTCGGCCTGGGGCTGCTGGCCTACGTGTTCGTCCGCGCCGAGGACCGGCTGGGCAGCGAGCAGTCGGGCGAGGCCCTGGCCCAGATCCCCGAGGTCCTCGAAGTCCACCACATCGCCGGCGAGGACTGCTTCCTGGTCAAGGTCCGCACCGCCGACACCGAGTCGCTGGGCCGGCTGCTGCGCGAACAGTTCGGCGCCATCAGCACCATTCGCTCCACCCGCACCACCATTGTCATGAACACCATCAAGGAAACGGCGCAGCTCCCGCTGGAGTTACCGGTAGGAGCGGATTCCCATGACCCCGACTGAGGCCGCGCCCAAGCGCTGGCACCTGATTCTCGCCTTCGCGTCGGTTTACCTGATCTGGGGCTCCACTTACCTGGCGATCAAGTTCGCCATCGAGACGATCCCGCCCTTCTTCATGGCGGGCGTACGCTTCCTGATTTCGGGCAGCATCCTGTACGCGTGGGCCCGGATGCAGGGTGCCGCCCGGCCCACCCGAATCCATTGGAAGTCCGCCGCGGTGGTCGGCGTCCTGCTGCTGCTGGGCGGTAATGGGGGCGTGGTCTGGGCGGAGCGGGTGGTGCCCTCCGGGGTCGCCGCCCTGATCGTCGCCATTGTACCGGTGTGGATCGCGCTGCTGGAGTGGATGCGGCCCGGCGGCAAGAAACCGGGCTGGCAGGTGACGGCGGGCCTGGCCGCGGGGACCCTCGGCCTCCTGCTTCTCGCCAGCCCGGGCGAGGCCGCGCTGGGCGCGCGGGTGGATTTGGTGGGGGCCGCCGTCCTGGTCTTCGCGACCCTGTCCTGGGCGGTGGGGTCCATCCAGGCCAAGCATTCCCCGTTGCCCGACTCTCCCTGGCTGGCCACCGGCATGGAGATGCTGGCCGGGGGCGCATCGCTCATGCTGGTCGGGCTGCTTACCGGGGAAGCCGGCCAGCTCGACTTCGGCTCGATGTCTCAGAAATCGCTGCTGTCGATGATCTACCTGACCACGTTCGGGTCGCTGGTCGGGTTCACAGCCTACATCTGGCTGCTCCGGGTCGGCTCCCCCACCAGGGCCGCGACCTACGCGTATGTGAACCCGGTGGTGGCGGTGTTCCTGGGCTGGCTTCTGGCCAGCGAGGCCATCACGCCAAGAACTGTCCTGGCCACCCTGGTAATCGTGGGCGGGGTGGTGTTGATCACCAGCGCGCGTACCAGGGCTCCATCGGCCTCGGCGCCGGCCGACCCGGTCACGCCGCCGCTGGTCCCCAACCGCCGATAGGCCGCTCATGGGAGGCGCCATGCATTCACGAATCGAGAGCCTGTTGCTGCTGCTGCACCAGGGGTGGGGGCCGCGCGCGTGGCACGGGACGGCCCTCAAGGGCGCCGTCCGTGGTGTGAGCGCGCGGCAGGCGCTGTGGCGGCCGGGGCCGGGGCGCCACAACATCCGCGAACTGGTCCTCCACATGGCCTATTGGAAGTATGCCGTCATTCGGCGGCTGACCGGCGAGACTCGCGGCGGTTTCCCCCGGGACGGGTCCAACTGGATCGAGGTGGCGGATCCTTCGGACCGGGGGTGGAAGTCCGATATCGCGCTGCTGCACGCCGAGCATGACCGGCTGGTCCGGACGGTCCGGGCCTTCCCGGTCCGCCGTCTGGATGCCAAAGACGGACTCCAGTGGACCTGCGCCGAGCAGATCGCCGGCGCGGCGGCCCACGATCTCTACCATACGGGACAGCTGCAGCTGATCAAGAAACTCGCGCCCCGGCGCCGCTGAGGGAAGCGACCATCACCCCGCGGCCGCCCGGCATGCAAAAAAGCAGCGCTCACGACCTTCGTGAACGCTGCCTTTGTGTTTTCGCTCCGCTATACCCGGGGCACAGGGCCTCCGGGGAACTACAGCGGGCGGGTACGGAGACCCGCCCGTTGCCGTGTTACTCGCCGCCGTCGGTCCGGACCAGCTCCACCCGGCGGTTCTGCTTCCTGCCCTCTTCGGTCGCGTTATCCGCGATGGGCTGCGTTTCGCCATAACCCTTGGAGGTCATGCGGGACGCGCTCACGCCCTTGTCCTGGAGGTACGCCCGGACTGACGCGGCGCGCCGCTCCGAGAGGTTCATGTTGTAGGAGTCCGAGCCCTCGCTGCTGGCATGGCCCTGGATCTCGAACGTGACGTCGGTGTTCGCGTTCAGCGACTGGGCCACGAAGTCGAGGATCTTCTTCGCGTCAATCGTGAGCTCGGCCCGGTTCACCACGAAGTTCACGCCTTCGAGGACGACGTTCTTCTTGCCCTCGACGAACAGCACCAGGCAGCCGTTGGGGCCCACCAGCATGCCCGCGGGCGTATCGGGGCAGCGGTCGGCGCTGTCGAGCACGCCGTCGCCGTCGGAATCGCGGGCCGGGCAGCCCTGGCCGTCCACCTTCTCGCCGGCCGGGGTATTGGGGCAGCGGTCCGCCGCATCGGTGACGCCATCGCCATCCGAGTCAATCGGGCAGCCGGTCGCATCGACCGCGGTGCCGGCGGGCGTGTTGGCGCACCGGTCGTTGGCGTCGATCACGCCGTCCTTGTCGCTGTCCAGCGGGCAACCGGTGGCGTCCACCTTCTGGCCGGCCGGGGTGTTGGCGCAACGGTCGGCATCATCCAGCACGCCGTCGTTGTCGGAATCCTTGACGGGACAGCCGCTGCCGTCCACCCGGGTTCCCGCCGGGGTGTCGGGGCAGCGATCAAAGTTGTCCCGGACGCCATCGTTGTCGGTATCGGGGCAGCCGTTGGTGTCCACCGCGGCGCCGCGGGGCGTATCGGGGCACAGGTCGGCCACATCCAGCACGCCGTCGTGGTCCCGGTCCTTGGAGCCGTACCCGCCGAACAGCAGGCTCAACCCGGCGCGGGCGCCGTAGTTGATGTTGCGGTCCACGGTCGCGTCGTTGATCAGCGAGCCGGTCATGTAATCCATGGTGCCGTCCAACCGGAGGATCAGGTGGTCACCCATGCCGATCTTGAAGCCGGCCAGCGCGGTGAAGCCGCTCTCGCTGTTGTCATAGAACTCCCCGAGCCGGGTGCGGACGTATCCGCCGCCGATGGCCAGCCGGGAGCGGCCGCCGATGGGGATGTTATAGACCAGCCGGGCCCGCATCGGCATGACCGAGACTTCACGGTCCGCCGGAAGGGCGTCCTGGGTGGTCGAAGTCCGCGAAATGTCGGCTTCGAGGGCCAGGTTGCTCGCGAGGTAAATCCCGAGCTGGCCGCCAAAGCCGACCTTGTTGGAGAACTGCAGGCTCTGGTCGAACTGGGGATAGACACCATACGCGCCCAGTTCCACACTGCCCCCTTTTTGAGCCTCGAGCGGGGCGTTAAGTGTGAAGGCTGCGGCTGCCGCAATAACGATGTGTCTCCATGACATGGTCTAGTTCCTCGCTCCGTGAGAAAAGCAATGACGACGTGAAATCTCCGGCCCTGTTTGGCCGGCTGACAGGGCTATATGTCGTACATCTCCCGAGATTTGTACGTGACTGCCGTCACCCATGGCGGCAGTGTGGCCCCCGTCACATGCAGAAATGAGGTGCATCACCACGCGAGCGCTTATCTTCCGGGGAATATCCTCCCGAGGGTTCCATGCTTCCCGCCCGCTTCCTTTTGCTTGTGGGCCTCTCCGCCTATGCGGCGGACCCCGGCGACCCGCTGCGCGTTCTCCGGGTGACCCCGGCTGCCGATCCAGGGCCGGCCTCGGTCATCACCGTATCGTTCGATCGCCCGGTCGCGGGGTCCCTCGACCGCACGGTTGATCCGGCGGCCATCTTCTCCATCTCGCCCGGCGTTCGAGGCAAACTGGAATGGCGGGATCCCATCACCCTTCGGTTCGTGCCGGCCGGTCTCCTTGAGCCGGGGACCGCCTACACGGTGACCGTCGCCCCGGCCTTTACCGCGATGGACGGCAGCCGCCTCGCCGAGCCGTTTGTCCATTCGTTCCGGGTCCGCGGTCCCGAAGTCCTGGCCACGTCGGTCAGCCAGGGCAACAGCCGGTACCTGCGTCCCGACGCCGGCTTCTCGCTGGCGGTCAGCGCGGCAGTGGATCCCCGGATCGTCGAGCGAGTCGTGTATCTCGAGTTCGAGGCGGCCTGTCCTACGCGGACCGTGCGGTTCCGGGTCACCGGCCAGCGGGGCATCGAGGACGCGGACGGCTGGGAATACCGCGAGGCCGGCGGCTGGGAGCGGAACCGGTCGCTGGATGGGCTCCGGCGGGTGGTGGAACTGCGCCCCGCCACTTCGCTGCCGCGTGGGTGCGAGGGCAACCTCGTTACGCCGGACCGGCTCGACCAGCTTGCGTCCGGGGAGCTGCGCCGGTTCGCGCTGGCGACCTACGGTGATTTCTGGATGCGGGGCACCAGCTGTCCCTGGGGGGAATGTCCTACCGGGCCGGTATCGGTTTCCTTCTCCACGCCGGTGAAAGGCGCCGAGGTGCTGCGGCGGCTTCGCCTGCAGCCGGCCACCCCGTTCACCATCAGCGACACGACCGACGAGCGCGCGGACTGGGTGCTGCACGCGGGACTGGACCCGAGGACGGGCTATGCGGTCGTCGCCGATACCGGGCTGCACGACATCTTCGGGCAGCGGCTGACCTGCGGGCCGGCCGCCCCCCGGTGCGACGCCCGGATCCCCAAGGCGGTGGCTTTCTTCACCCCTGGCTATTCACCCACGGTGGACTATCCGTTCGGCCGCCTTACCGTCGAGCGGGATGGGTTTCGCACCCTGGCGGTGCGGCACATCAACGTGGACACCCTGATCGCCGCGATTGCGCCGGTGCCCGATTCGCTCGCGGCGATCTTTCTGGCCCGGTCGGAGTGGGGCTGGGATGATCTCTGGCCCCGGGTCAGCGCCGGCGCGGTGGTGCGCAAGTTCGTCGTGACCAACGAACGAGACCGGGCCCGCATCCATGGGATTCCCCTGCCGCTCTTCAACGCCCAGCGGCCCGGCGGCCCCACGCTCCTCGCGGTGCGGGTGCGGGCTCCCAACCTGCCCGTGGCCGAGGGCGCCGCTCCCAGCCTCGGTCCGCTCGCCCTGGTGCAGGTGACCGACCTCGGCGTCCACGCGAAAATCGGCGTACAGGAAGGCCTGGTCTGGGTGACGCGGGCATCCGACGGCCAGGCCCGAAGCGGCGCCCGGGTTGAGCTGCGCAACCTGCAGGGCCGGCTCCTCGCATCGGGAACCACCGATTCGCTGGGGCTGGTCCGGCTTCACGGCTACCGGGCGCCGCCGGTGCCTGCCGAAGACGATGAAAACCCCGCCGGCAACCTCGAAGCGGTGGTGATCGCCACCCACGGCGGCGACCGCGCAATCACCGCGATCAACCAGTACGATCCCGACCTGAGCCCGTGGCGGTTCAACGTCTGGAGCGCGTGGCAGCAGGGGCGAGTGCCCATGGCCGGCGCGGTCTTCACCGAACGCGGCATCTATCGTCCCGGCGAATCGGTTTATGCCAAGGCCATTCTCCGGCAGGGCCCGCTCGGCGCTCTGCGCGTGCCGGAGCGGGGCGACTCGCTGCGCTGGATCTTCTACGACCGGGAGCGGGGCACGCTGGAACAGCGCCACGTCCCGGTGTCGAGGTTCGGCACCGCGGACCAGGTATTCCGGCTGCCCGATGACCTGCCGCTGGGCGACTACTCCCTCGAAGTCCAGTTCCAGTGGGGCCGGGACTGGCTGGAGCTGGCGACGACCTCCTACCGGGTGGCCGAGTACCGGCCCCCCGAGTTCCTGGTGGGCGTCACCGCTGATTCGGGGCCGCTGTTCGCGGGTGGCCGCCTGGCCGGCGCGATCGAATCGCGGTACCTCTTCGGCGCCCCGATGGCTCGTGCGGCCGTGGCCTGGACCGCGCGGCTTGCGCCAGCCGCCGGCTGGGAGGCCGCCATTCCCTCGCTGGCGGGATACCACGTGGGCGAAACTGACAACTGGTGGGAAAACCAGTCCGGCCAATCGGGCACGACCCACCTGGCAACCGGTACCGACACGCTGGACCAGGCGGGGCGGCTGGCGGTGGCGGTGGACATCCCCGCCTTGCCCAACGGGCGGCCGGCGCGGGCGACCCTCCAGGCCGTGGTGACCGACGTGAACCGGCAGGCCATCGGCAACGCCGTGTCCGTCCTGGTCCATCCCGCCGATTTCTACCTCGGCGCCAGGCCCGCCGGCTCCAGCTACTTCTGGAAAGCCGGTTCTCCGGAGCGTATCGCGGTGCTGGCGGCGCGGCCATCGGGGGCCACGGTGAGCGGCGTCCGGGTGGAAGGCTCGATCGTCCGGCGCGAGTGGCACCGGGTACGCCGGGAACGGGCCGGCATTGCGGAAGAGGTGGGCCAGTGGGTGATGGATACGGTCGGCGCCTGCAACGTGACAACGGCGGCGGCTCCGGTTTTCTGTACCTTCACGCCCGAGAAGGGCGGCATCTACGTCGTTTCGCTCTCGGCCCGCGATCCCCAGGGCCGGCAGGCCGCGACCAGCTTCAGCCGCTGGGCCTCCGGCAGCGACTGGGTTCCGTGGAACGATGAAAACCAGTTCAAGATGGACGTGATCGCCGACCGGCCCCGCTATTCGGTCGGGGATACCGCGACCGTGCTCTTCGCCTCGCCGTTTACGGGGACGGAAGCCTGGATCACCGTCGAGCGGGAAGGGCTGATCGAGCAGCGCCGGCTCCGCCTCACCTCCGGGTCCACCACGCTCAAGTTCCCGGTGACGGAAGCGTACGCCCCCAACGCCTATGTCTCGATCGTGGTCGCCCGGGGCCGCTCGGCGCCGCCGGGACCGCTGGACGATCCCGGGCGGCCAACCATCCGGGTCGGCTACACGGAGCTGCGGGTGACGCCCGAAGTCAAACGACTGGAGGTCACGGTGGAGCCGGCGCGGCCCGAGTTCCGGCCCGGGGACAGCGCCAGCGTGCGGATCCGGGTGCGGGATGCACAGGGCGGCGGGCACCGGAGTGAAGTGACGCTCTGGGCTGTGGACGAAGGCGTCCTGGCCCTCACCGGATACCAGACTCCGGATCCACTGGACCTGATCTACCGGTCCAGAGGCCTCGGTCTTCGCCTGGCCAGTAACATGGTGTCGGTGGCGCCGCAGGTGCCGGAGGGCGAGAAAGGGCGCCGCGCGCCCGGCGGGGGGGGCGGCGCCGGCGACGCCGACATACTCCGGTCCCGCTTCCAGACCACGGCCTTCTTCCTGGGCTCGGTCGTGACCGACTCCGCGGGAACGGCGGTGGCACGGGCCCGGCTTCCCGACAACCTGACGACGTTCCGGGTCATGGCCGTGGCCGTCACCGCCGGAGACCGCTATGGACACGGCCAGTCCAGCATGCTGGTCACCCGGCCGCTGGTCGCGCGGCCGGCGTTGCCCCGCTTCCTGCGCGCGGGAGACCGGTTCTCAGCCGGCGTTGTCGTGAACCAGCGGGCCGGCGGCACTCCGAGGGTCACGGTAACCGCCGCCGTCTCGGATGTCACCCTGATGGGGCCGGCGACTCGGAGCGCCCAGCTTGAGGCCGGCCGGGGACGGGAGTTGCGATTCGATTTCCTGGCTCGTCCGGCCGACACGGCGGCGGTCACCTTCCGGGTCACCGGCGCCGGCGATGCCGATGCGGTACTGGCCCGGCTTCCGCTCAAGGAGGCATTTCGTCCCCGTTTCCATACCATTGCGGGCGTACTCGCGGATACGGCCACGGCCGAGTTCCTGCTTCCCGCCGATATTGATCCGGCAAGGTCTGAACTCCAGCTGAGCCTGGGGTCCTCGCCGCTGGGAATCATCCGCGGAGCGTTCCAGTCCCTCCGCGTCTATCCCTACTACTGCACGGAGCAGGTGGCCAGTTCGGCGCTGCCGCTGATCGCGCTGTTCCGGGCCGGCATGGCTCTGAAAGACAGCGGCCTGGCGCCGCCGTCCGCGAAGCGGGACATCGAACTTGCGGTGGCGACGCTGTCGCGCCGGCAGCGGCCCGACGGCGGGATCGGGTTCTGGGCCGCCTCCGACTGGACCACGCCGTGGCTGAGCGCCTACGCGGGGCTGGCCTTGCTGGAAGCACGCGCCGCCGGGATCCGGGTGAGCGACTCGGTGCTCGGCCGGCTGGGGACTTATCTGCGCGAGACCCTTGCGGACCGGGGGGCGGTTTATTCGCCGGTGGCCCACTGGTATGAGGATCGCGCCATCACTCTGGCCGAGCAGGTGGCGGCCGTGGATCTGCTGCGGCGGCTGGGGTCGCCGGATGTCGCGACGGAGAACGAGCTATTGCGGCAGGCCGCCCAGCTGGACTGGGAGGACCGGGTGCGGCTCGCCGACGTCCTCGCCCGGCGGAGGGACCCTGGGCCGGCCCGGGAACTGCTTCGCGCTTCGCTGGCGCCGGTCCGCATCGAGGGGCGGGTGGCCGTGATTCCCGATTCCCTCTACCGGCGCTTCTACTTCCAGTCCAGTGTGCGTCCCACGGCGCAGCTGCTCACCGCCTTGCTGGCCATTGATTCCTCCCACGCCCTGATTGGTCCCCTGGTGGAACAACTGGTCCAGGGCACCCGGATCACACCGCTCTTCCAGTGGAACACCCAGGACTACGGGTCGGCGGTCCATGCGCTGGCGGTATTCCAGCGGCGGCAGGCCCGCGCGGCGGCCCGCGGCGTCGCCGTCCGCGCGGGTGGCCGAACCCTTTTCCAGGCGGGGTCGGTCGGGCCGGTGGGCGAAGCGACGGCGCCGCTGACGCGGCTGCTGACCGATGCGCCGGGAGGCCGCCAGACCCTGCGGGTATCGCTCGCGGCAGCCAGGACCGGCTTGCCGGTGTACTACTATCTCACCGTCCGGGAAATTCCTCGAACTCCGCCGGTCCGCCCCGACGAAACCGGGATCGCCGTCGAGCGATGGTACGAGTCTTACTCCGATGGCAAGCCGGTCACCGAAGTGATGGAGGGCGGACTGGTACGGGTTCGCCTCCGGATCACGGTGCCGGCGACCCGGCACTTCGTTGTCCTCGATGACGCGCTGCCGGCGGGACTGGAGGCCATAGACCTTTCCCTGCGCACCGCGGCGCCCCCCGGTATCGGCCTGGTGGAGCCGGAGGCGGGGGGGCCCGATGAAGCCACCGATGGTGAAGCTGGAGGACCGGGATACCGCTGGTCCTACGGCAGCTGGGATTCGGGCTGGTGGTCTCCGTTCGACCACAAGGAACTCCGGGACGACCGGGTGGTCTATTCCGCCACCGTGCTCTGGCCGGGAAGTTACACCGCGACCTATGTCGCCCGGGCGACGACGCCGGGAGTCTTTCTCCGCCCCCCGGCCCATGCGGAGGAGATGTACAATCCCGGCGTTCATGGCCGAAGCGATGGCGGGATCTTCACGGTGACGGCGCGGGGCGAGCGCCCATGAGATCGTCCCTGCGCCTGGTCCTCGGCGCGGCCGCGGCGCTGCTGGTGCCGGCCGCCGCCCTGCTGGCGTATCTCGCCCGGCCGCTGCCCGGGGGCCTGGCGGATCGCCCGGTCACCGGCATCCGGATCGAAGACCGGAACGGGCTCCTGCTGCGGAGCACCCGGGCCGGCGAGGGCAGCCGTCAGTCCTGGGCGCCGCTGGCCGAAATCGATCCCGATGTCATTGCCGCATTCCTCGCGGTGGAGGACCGCCGGTTCTACCGGCACCGGGGCGTCGATGGGAGAGCCCTGGCCCGCGCGGCGCGCGACAACCTGGGCGGCGGCACCGGGCTTTCCGGTGGTTCGACCATCACGATGCAGCTGGCCCGGATCTACTTCGGCACGCCGCGTACCCTGCCCGGAAAGGTTGTCCAGGTGCTGCAGGCGAGGCGACTGGAATGGCACCTGGACAAGCAGACCATCCTGGAGCAGTACCTGAACCGGGTACCGCTGGGCCAGGGCGCCGTCGGTGTCCCTGCCGCGGCGGCGCTCTACTTCAACCGCGGCTCCGCCGACCTGAGCCTGGGCGAGTCGGCGCTGCTGGCCGCGCTGGCGCGAGGACCGTCCAGCAACAATCCAATCGTCTCTCCGTCCCGGGCCGAGGGCCGGCGGCAGGCAGGCCTGCGACGGCTGGTGGCCGCCGGGTATGCCACCGAGGCGCAGGCCGCGCTGGCTTCCCAGGAACCGATCCTGGCCCGAGGCAGGCCCCACGCGTTCCTGGCTCCCCATTTTACCAGCCGTATCCTGCAGGAAGATCCGCCCGGGGCGGGCGAGTCGGTGCGGCGGACCACGCTGGACCTGCCGCTCCAGAGGGCGGTGGAGGCCGAGGTCCGGCACACGGTGGATCTGCTGGGAAGCTCGGGGGCCCGCCATGCGGCGGTGATCGTGCTGGAGAACCAGACCGGGGAGATTCTCGCGTGGGTCGGCTCTCCCGATTTCTGGTCCGACACCTCCGGCCAGGTGGACATGGTGGTCTCGGCCCGGCAGCCGGGCTCCGCCCTCAAGCCCTTCCTGTATGGTCTCGCCTTTGACCATGGCTACACGCCCGCCTCGGTGCTGCCCGATGTGGCCCGGTCGTACGCCACGTCGCTGGGCCCCTACCGTCCGCGGAACTACGACCGGCGCTTTCATGGCCCGGTGCGAAGCCGCGAGGCGCTGGCCAGTTCCTACAATGTCCCGGCGGTTGAACTCACTTCGCGGCTGGGTGCGGGCGCCCTGCTCGGCGTACTGCACGACGCCGGGTTTGCCAGCCTGACCCGGTCCCCCGGGCACTACGGGCTGGGCCTGGCGCTGGGCAACGGCGACGTCACCCTCTTCGAGTTGGCCAATGCGTACCGCGCGCTGGCTAATCGGGGTGCCTGGTCCCCCGCAACCTGGAGAGCGGGACATCGTCCGGCGGCCACCCGGGTGACCAGGCGGGTCATGACGGCGGCGTCGGCGGCCCTGGTGCTGGACATCCTGTCCGATGCGGAGGCCCGAACCCCCGGCTTCGGGATCTCCACCCCGTTCGATTTCCCGTTCCCGGTCGCGGCCAAGACGGGCACCAGCCGTCACTTTACCGATAACTGGGCGGTGGCGGTGGCAGGCAACTTCACCGTTGCCACGTGGGTCGGCGATTTCAGCGGGAGGCCCATGGCTGGCATCAGCGGCATCACCGGAGCAGGGCCTCTCCTGCACCGCGTGGTCATGACCACGGCGACGCGCCACCCGGCGGGCTCGCTTCCCACACCCGGTGAGACAGGCGCGGTGAGGGCATCCGTCTGCGTTCTCTCCGGCGAACGGGCCGGGCCGGGATGTCCCACCTATTCCGAGTGGTTTGCGCCGGGCACCGAACCGGCCGGAGTCTGCCGCTGGCATCGGCCGGAAGGCCTGGTATTGCCGGCTGAGTACCAGGAGTGGGCCGGGCAGGCGGGGCCGCGACTGGCCTCGGTCGCCCGGGTCGAAGACAGCGCGGGGGAAGGGTTTCGTATTACGGCGCCCCGGCCGGGAGACCGCTACAGCGTGCCGCCCGGCGTGGAGCAGCGCTACGCGACACTGGCCTTCCGTTCGACCGGGTCCAGGCGCAAGGTGACGTGGATGGTGGACGGCGTGCCGGTTCCGGGCGGGCGGTGGCCGCTCCAGCCGGGACCCCACACGGTCAAGGCGATCACTCGGAACGGAGAAGCAGATTCCGTCCAGTTCGAGGTCATGGGTGTCCGATGACGATCGCCACGGCGGGTATCCATCACATCAGCTCCATCGCGGGCGATGCCCAGCGCAACCTGTCATTTTACAGCGGTGTGCTGGGACTCCGGTTGGTGAAGGTAACGGTGAACTTTGACGATCCCGGGTCATACCATTTCTACTATGGCGACCAGACCGGACAGCCGGGGACGTTGCTGACCTTCTTTCCCTGGGGCAGGAAGGCCGCGGGAGGCCGGGTCGGCACCGGGCAGGCGGCCGCCATCGCCCTGTCCATTGCGCCGGCTGCCATGGCTTTCTGGATCGGTCGGCTCATCGAAAAGGGGATCCCATTCGAGGGACCCCGGGGCCGGCTGGGGAACCAGGTGCTTTCATTCAAGGACCCTGACGGCAACCCGCTGGAACTGGTCGGCCATGCCACCGCACTGGTGCGGCCCGGGAGGGAGATCGATGCGATTCCGGCGGACGCTTCTATCCGGGGCATTCATGGCGTCACCCTGCTGGTGTCCGACCTGGACGCGACAGCCCGGGTCCTGACCGAAGTGCTGGGGCTGGTGCCGAAGGAAACCGGGGACAGCCGGTACCGATTCGAGAGCGCCGGCGAGCTGGCCAGCATCGTGGATGTGCGGGTGGTCACCGGATTCTGGAGTGCCGCGATGGGCGTGGGTTCGATCCACCACGTGGCGTTCCGCTCGGCTGATCCGGAGAGCCAGTCGGCCACCCGGGCTCGCGCCATGGCGGCGGGCCTGGAGGCGACGGCGGTGCAGGACCGCCACTATTTTCAATCGGTGTACTTCCGGGAGCCCGGTGGAGTCCTGTTCGAATCGGCTACCGAGGAACCGGGGTTCCTGGTGGACGAGTCAGCGGATCAGCTGGGCCATTCGATCCAGCTCCCGCCCTGGCTGGAACCGCAGCGAGCCGCGGTCGAAGGCCGGCTTCCACCTCTGGTGCTCCCGCACCAGGATTCCTTCCCCTCGTGAGGTGATGACCGCATGGCATGTCGCTGGACCCTGCCTCTCCTCGGCATTGCCCTTTTCGCCCGTTCGGCACCAGCGCAGGTCACGATGGAGGCGTTCACGGGGACCGCGTTCAATCTCCACACCCGGCTTTCAATCAGCCAGGCCGGCCAGCCCGACATCGGCTTCACCGCCCGGTACGAGACCAAGCCGATGGAGGATACGCCGTATTTCGGGGCCCGTGTTTCCGTCTGGAAGAACGACCGGGCCTGGGTCGCTACTTTCGTCCACCACAAGCTCTACCTCGCGAATCCGCCCCGGGAGGTCCAGTGGTTTCGGATCACCTATGGCTTCAACATCGCGACCCTGGGCCTGGCCTGGCGGCACGGGAATTTCATTTACGGCGTGGGGGCCGGTGCCGTCATTACCCACGCGTCCAATTCGGTGCGCGGAAAGCGCTACCTCGGCACCGGAGGCCCGTTGAACAAGGGCTACACCTTCTCCGGCGTGTCCGCGCTGGGAAGCTTCCAGTACAAGCTGCCGGTGTCCAGGGTCTTCTCCCTGTCGGCGGAGACCATGGCGTCGGCGTCGTACATCGAGGTCAGCGTCAAGGATGGCCAAGCCCGAGTGCCCGCAGCGGCGCTGCACCTGCATGCGGGGTT
This sequence comes from uncultured Gemmatimonadales bacterium, assembly GCA_963795085.1. GTDB lineage: Bacteria > Gemmatimonadota > Gemmatimonadetes > Gemmatimonadales > GWC2-71-9 > DASYPP01. The sequence continues at coordinate 612,276 of CAWCFX010000004.1, forward strand.
CGGGTACGAGTTCTAAAAGAGGGCAAGAGGGCAAGAGGGCAAGGGGGCAAGGGGCAAGGGGGCCGGAGGAGAGTGGGTCAGTCTCCCGCGCTGAGCATGCCGTCCATCTGGGACCGGAGCCGGAGGGCCAGCCGCTCGCTCTCGGCGAACTGCTTGCCGGCGTTCTCAAGGTGGGTGCCGACCTTTTCGTAGCTGGACCAGAACCGGGAAAGATGCTCCGCCAGCTGGCCCAGTTCGTCCTGCAGCCGGCGGGCGTGCTCCTCCACACGAAGTCCTTTGAGGCCATGGAGGACCGCGGACAGGTAGGCATAAAACGTGTGGGGCGAAACCGGAATGACCCGCCGGGACATGGCGTAGGCCAGGAGCGAGTTCCCGTCCAGCTGTTCGCCCCGGACGATGGCCTCGTAGTAGACATTCTCCGCCGGGATGTACATCAGGGCAAAATCGAAGGTGCCGTCGCCGGGACAGATATATCGCTCGGCGATCTCGTCGATTCGCTCCCGAAGCGACTTCCGAAAGGCCCGGCGTTCCCGCTCCGCCGCCGCGGGTTCGGCTGCCAGCATGCGTTGGCACGCCTCGAGCGGAAACTTGGCGTCAATGGCCAGGAGCCGCTCGCCGATCCGGATCACCGCGTCCACCCGTACGCCGGATCCCAGGGAATACTGCATTTCGTAGAGACCTTCGGGAAATACCTGCCGCAGCAGTTCCTCCAGCCAGATCTCCCCGATGGTACCCCGGAGCCGGGGCACCCGCAGCAGTTCCTGCACTTCCCGCACCGACTGCCCCATCGCTTCTACCCGGGCCGTGGCCTCGGCCAGGTGCCCCAGCCGCTCCCGCAGATCGGCCACTACCTGGCCGGTGGCATCCAGCCGCTGCCCCAGCGTGGTCTGGGTGGCCTCCAGCTGCCGCGTCACCAGGGTGGAAAGGGTGGCGACCTGCTCGGACATCTGCCGGTCCATCGGCGCCGGCCGCCGCCGGAGCAGCAGGGCCAGCAGCAGCACCGCGATCGTGCCGAGCAGGAGGGTGTCGAGATCAGGGGTCATGGGTGAAGGGGGCAAAGGGGGCAAAGGGTCGGGCTCAAAGGCTGGAGCAAATCTAGCTGGAGGGGTCACCACCCGGGCCGGCGCCAATTGACAGCGGGCTCCCTGCGTTGCATGTTTATGCATTATGCATAAACAGCCCATCGTCCTGGCCTTCAGCGGCGGACTCGATACCTCCTACTGTGTGCCCCGGCTGGCCGAGCAGGGGCACCCGGTGCACACCGTGTTCGTGGATACCGGAGGAAGCACCCGGGAAGAGAAGGACCGAATCCACCGGCAGGCGCTCGCGGTGGGCGCCGTCGCCCACCACGAGGTGGATGCCCGCGCCGAGGTGTACCAGCGGTTCGTGCGGTTCCTGATCCAGGGCAATGTGCTCCGGGGGGAGGTGTACCCGCTGAGCGTGGCGGCAGAGCGCACCCAGCAGGCCATGTCGGTCATCGCCAAGGCACGGGAGCTGGGGGCGGCGGCGGTGGCGCACGGTTCCACCGGCGCCGGCAACGACCAGGTCCGGTTCGATATCGCGTTCCGGGTGCTGGCGCCGGACCTCGCCATCATCACACCCATCCGGGACGAGTCGGTCACCCGGGACGCCTCGATTCGCTACCTGCAGGAGCGCAGGCTGCCGGTGCCGGAGAAAGCCGGAGCCTACTCGGTAAACCGGGGCGGGTGGGGCACCACCTGGGGCGGTGGCTGGACCCATGACCCCTGGGCCGGTCCGCCCGAGGACCTCCTTCACCCGCCGGCCGATGCGCCCGAAGCCCGGGAGATCGTGGTCGGCTGGGAAGCCGGGTTGCCCATCTCGCTCGACGGCCGCCAGAAAGCAGGGCCCGACCTGGTCGAAACCCTGGGCGACCTGTCCCACCGCTATGGCCTGGGCCGAAACATTCATGTCGGTGAGACTGCCATGGGTATCAAGGGCCGAATCGGGTTTGAGGCCGGGGCCGCGTTGCTTCTGATCGCGGCCCACCGGGAGCTGGAGAAGCTGGTGCTCACCAAGTGGCAGACGTTCTGGAAGGACCAGCTGGGCCGTTTCTACGGCGACCGGCTCCACGAGGGGCAGTATTTCGATCCGAGCCTCCGGGACATCGAGGCCCTGATCACCAGTTCTCAGCGCCGCGTCGCCGGCGAGACCCGGGTGTTGCTGGCGCCGGGACGGTTCCAGGTGGTGGGCACCCGGAGCCCGTTCTCCCTGATGGATCCCGCCGTGGCCACCTACGGGGAAGAGGCCCGGCTCTGGTCCGGCGACGAGGCGCGTGCCTTTGCCCGGGTCGCATCCATTCCTTCCCTGCTCGCGGCTCGGGCCGGCCAGGAGAACGGCCGATGATGACCACCCGGGTTCGGCTTGACCGGATTGCCTCCTCCACCCGGAACGCCAACCTGGCCTCCGAGGTGATGGTCGGTCCCGAGATCGTCTCCGAAGAGGGTTACCTGCTCGCGGTGCGGATACTCGCGGACAAGTCTTCCTACAACTCGGTGGAGGATCTCTCGGGGCGGATGGTCTCCCTCCGCGGGGGCGATGTGCTGGCCGGAACCCTGGGCAGCCGCCGCGCCCTTCGGGGATACGCCGGCATCGTGCCGGAGCGCCTGGTCCCCGGCGAAACGATCGAGGTGCTGAACCTCGGCGGCATCCTGGGACGCTGCACGTCGATCAATCCCGACATCGGCCCGCCGTTCCAGGCCGAGGTGCTGGGTGCCATACTCACCTTTCCCGCGCTGGGCGACCGGGTCGGCCGCCCGGCCCACATCCGCGAGCACTCGATCCCGCCGGCCGACCGGCTCGATGCCGCGATCCCGGTGGTGTATGTCGCCGGGACCTGCATGAACGCGGGGAAGACCGTCGCCGCCACCGAGCTGGTCCGGGGGATGACCCGGTCGGGCCTGCGGGTGGCGGCCGCCAAGCTCACCGGGGTCTCGTTGATGCGGGACGCCCTGGCGATGACCGATGCCGGCGCGATTACCGCCGCCACTTTCAACGACGCTGGCATCGCCACCACCCGCGCCGGCATGACGGTGCCGGTGGCCCGCGGCATCTTCAACCGGCTGGCCACCAGCAAGCCTGACGTGATTGTCGCCGAACTGGGCGACGGCATCCTCGGCGAGTACGGGGTCCAGGACATCCTGCGCGACCCGTCGCTCACCGGGGTGGGCGCCGCCTATGTCATGGCCGCGCCCGATCCGGTGGGATGCTGGGGCGCCGCCCAGCTGATGACGCATAGCTTCCACCTGCCGATCACCGTGTTCACCGGTCCCGCCACCGATAACGAAGTGGGGCGGGACTACATCCGGAACGCGCTCGAGCTTCCCGCCCACAATGCCCTGCGGGACAGCGGGGGACTGACCCAGGTCGTGCTTGCCGCCCTCGCCTCGAACCTGGTGACCGCGTGAAAGCCGTCGTCATCGGAGCCGCCGGATATGTCGGCGGCGAGTTGCTGCGGCTCCTGCTGCAGCACCCGGAGGTGACCATTTGTTCGGCAGTAAGCCGGAGCCAGGCCGGCAAGGCGCTGGGCGAGATTCATCCCGGGCTGCTGGGCCTGACCGACAGCGTCTTCAGCGGGGCGAGCCCCGCCGAGGCGGCCCGGGAAGCCGATGTGGTCTTCCTGTCCCTCGAGCACGGCGAGAGTTCCCGGATCGCGGCGGAACTCTTTGCCAACCCTCCCGCGCTGGTGGTGGACCTGGCGGCGGATTTCCGGGTGCCCCAGGTGCCGCTCTACGAGCGGTACTACGGCGCTCACCCTTCGCCCGACTTGCTGTCCCGATTTCAGTACGGCCTCGCCGATGTGCGGGGGACCGAACTGCGGGGCGCCCGGGCGATCGCGGTCCCCGGCTGTTTCGCGACCGCCGCCCAGCTGGCGCTCTACCCGCTGGCCGGCATCGTGGACGACGGGCCGGCCCTCTTCGCGATTACCGGCTCGAGTGGGAGCGGGGTGCATCCCCGGGCGACCACCCATCACCCGGCGCGCGCCAATAATGTATTCGCCTACTCTGTGCTCTCTCACCGGCACGAGGCCGAAATCCTGGGCCAGTGGCGGGCCTGGACCGGCCGGGAAGATGCGTCGGTCCGCCTGATGACCCATTCGGGCCCCTTCGTCCGGGGGATCTATCTCACCCTTCGGGCGACTCGGCGGGCGGGCGGGTCCGCGCAGGAGCCCGCCGCCTGTTTCGAACGCACCTACGCCGGGCGGCCCTTCGTGCGGCTGCTTTCCCAGCCACCGGAGCTGACCCATGCTGTCGGCGGCAACAGCGCGCTTATCCACGTGGCCGCCGATGCGGCCGGCGCCGACATCCAGGTGTCGGTGGCCATTGATAACCTCATCAAAGGCGCCGGGGGCCAGGGGGTGCAGGCCATGAACCTGGCGCTGGGCTTGTCCGAGACGGCCGGGCTGCCGGCCGGGGGAATGTTCCCATGCTGACGACGCCCGGAGCCCAGGTGGCCCCACGGCGCGGCGCCGCGCTGCTTCCGGTGTACGCGCCGATGCCGCTTCGGGCCCGGTCCGGCCATGGGTCCTGGCTGGTGGACGAGGACGGTAACCGGTGGCTCGATGCCTATGGCGGCCATGCCGTGTCCTCTACCGGGCACTGTCATCCCCGGGTGGTCCAGGCCATCGCCGACCAGGCCGCGACCCTGCTGTTCTATTCGACCGCGGTGCCTCACGCTGCGCGGGAGGAGTTTGCCGACCGGCTGGCCGCCCTCTGTCCTCCGCAGCTGGACCGGGTTTTCCTGTGCAACTCGGGCGCGGAGGCGAACGAGAATGCCCTGCATTTGGCCCGGCGTTTCACCGGCCGCCAGCAGGTGGTGACCCTGGAGGGCGGCTGGCACGGCCGGACCGCGGCGACCCTGGCCTGTTGTGACGGCGCCCGATACGAGGCTGGCGCCCGCCGGGCCGGAATGCCCCTTTCCCGCCGCGCGGCGTTCAACGACCTGGACAGTCTCGCCCAGGTTCTCGACGATTCGGCTGCGGCGTTGCTGCTGGAGCCGGTGCAGGGCATGGCCGGGGCCCGCGATTGTACCAGGGAGTTTCTCCAGGGCGCCCGCCGGCTCTGCGATGAGCGCCGGGTGGTGCTGATCTTTGACGAGATCCAGTGTGGCGCCGGCCGGAGCGGCCATTTCACCGCGGCCGAAGCGTTCGGGGTCACGCCGGACATTGTCACCATGGCCAAGGGTCTCGCGTCGGGCCTGCCGATCGGCGCGGTGGTCGCGTCCCGGCGGGTGACCGACGATCTCAAAGTGGGCGACCTCGGGAGTACCTTCGGCGGCGGACCGGTCCCCTGCGCGGCCGGCATCGCTACCCTGGATGTGATCCGGGACGAAGCGCTGCTCCACAACGTCCAGGCGGTCGAGCGGCGGATCCGGGAGGGTGCCCTCCGCTTGGGGATTCCGGTGCAGGGGAAGGGGTTGTTGCTCGGGCTCCGGCTGGGCCGGCCCGCCACACCGGTCCAGCAATCCCTGTTCGAGCGTCGGATACTCACGGGGACTTCTTCCGATCCCGAAGTGCTCCGCCTGCTGCCGCCGCTGACTTTTTCCGAGGCCGAGGCCGGCCTGCTGCTGGATAACCTCGCCGCTTCCCTGGAGGCGCGGCCATGACCAAGCGCGATTTCCTTGCCGTGGAAGACTGGTCGCCTGCCCAGATCACCGCCCTTCTCGACCTGGCCGACCGGGTCAAGCGGGGCGAGGTGAGCGGCGGCCTGGAGCGGAAGGTCATGTCGCTGGTGTTCATGGATCCGAGCCTGCGGACCCGGGCCAGTTTCGAGGCGGCGATGTTCCTGCATGGCGGGCACGCCATTGTGTTGGAGCCGGGCAAGGGCAGCTGGACCCTGGAGACGGAGCCGGGCGCGGTCATGGACGGCGCCTCGGTCGAGCATATCGCCGATGCGGCCCGGGTGCTGGGGCGCTATGCCGACGTTGTCGGCGTGCGGAGCTTTCCCCGGGGGAGCGACTGGCAGGTGGCCCGCCAGGACCGGGTCATCCGCAACTTCGCCCGCTACTGCGAGAAGCCGGTGATCAACCTCGAGTCCTCGCGGCGGCACCCCTGCCAGGAGCTGGCGGACGCGATGACGCTGCGGGAGACCCTGGGGGATACCCGCGGCAAGCGCTTCGTGCTGAGCTGGGCCTGGCACCCCAAGGCCCTCCCGACGGCGGTGCCGGTGAGCGCCGCGCTGGCCGCGGCCCGGCTGGGTATGGAAATCGTGATCGCGCGGCCCGAAGGGTATGAGCTGGATCCGGATGATACCGCGCTCATCCGGCAGGTCACCCGGGAGTCCGGCGGCCAGGCGGTCCACATCATCAACGACCCCGATGAAGCGCTGGTGGGTGCCGACGCGGTCTATGTCAAATCATGGGGCTCGTTGAAGCTGTACGGAAAACCCGACGAGGAGCAGGCCCTCCGCCACGGCCACCGTGACTGGAAGCTGACCGAGTCCCGCCGCCGCTCCAGCCGGGGAAGCAAGGGAGTCGTGATGCATTGCCTGCCGGTGCGGCGTAACGTGGAGATCGACGACGAAGTCCTCGACGGTCCCCACTCGGTGGTGGTGGACCAGGCCGAAAACCGGCTCCATGTCCAGCGGGCGCTCCTGCTGGAGATGCTCCGATGAGCGGCCGGCCGGGTGGGGTGCCGGGGACGGCGGGGCGGAAAACCGATACCGGAGAGACCAGGGTGATCGATTCAGCGAAGGGGGTGGTGGGACTCAAGGGCGCGTTGCGGTACGTGCGGGCCTACCGGGACAATATCTTCGTGCTCAAGCTGGGCGGAGACGTGGCGGGCGAGAGCGATACGCTGGACCATGTCGCCGCGCAGGTCGCCCTGCTTTCGTCCCTGGGCATCAAGCTGGTCATCGTGCACGGCGGCGGCCCCCAGGCCACCCGGGTGAGCCGCCGGCTGGGATTCGAGCCGCGGATGGTGAACGGCCGCCGGGTGACCGACGATTCCGCGCTGGAAGTGGCCAAGATGGTGTACGCCGGCACCATCAACGTGGACGTCGTGGCGGCCCTGCGGAGCCACGAAGTCCAGGCGGTGGGCCTCTCCGGCGTGGACGCCGACCTGCTGACCGCGCACCGGCGCCCACCGGTGACGGTGGCCACCGCCGGAGGGGGCAGCGAACTGGTGGACTACGGCCATGTCGGTGATCTCGACGGGGTGGATCCGCGGGTCCTGCACACCCTGCTGGCCGGCCGGTTCGTCCCCGTCATCGCCAGCCTGGCCGGCGACCAGGACGGCAACATCTTCAACGTCAACGCCGACACCGTGGCCGAGTCGCTGGCGGTATCACTCCAGGCCCAGAAACTCATCTTTCTCACTGGCGCGCCCGGTATTCTCCGGGACCGGAACGACGACTCGACCCTGGTCGCCTTTGCCGATCCGGAAGAGCTGGGCGCCCTGATGGCCGCCGGCGCGATCCAGGGCGGCATGCTGCCCAAGGTCGAAGCGTGCATCCGCGCGGCGACCAACGGGGTCGAGCGGACCCACATCATCGGCGGGAAGGGCACCGACGCGCTGCTGCTGGAGGTGTTCACCGGGGCCGGGTGCGGCACCATGATCGTGGGGCGCAAGGAAAAGGCCGCCTATCTCGATGTCGATCTCGCCGACTGAGATCGCGCTGCTCCGCGACCTGGTCGCCACCCCTTCGGTCAGCGGGACCGAAGAGGCGGCCGGTCAGCTGGTGGAGACGGTCGCCCGGCAATGGGGTCTCGACGTGGTGCGCGATGATGCCGGGGTGCGGATCGAAGTGGATTTCGGGGGCGGCGGGCCTACCCTCGCCCTGGTCAGCCATCTCGACGTGGTACCGCCGGGCGAAGGATGGACCCGCGATCCGTTCACCCCGGTGGTCGAGAACGGCCGCCTGTACGGGCGCGGCTCCGGCGACGCCAAGGCCTCGGTCGCGGCGATGCTGACGGCGGCGCGGGACACGGCGGGGGATCGCTCCGGTGCCGCCGGGCGGCTGCTGGTCCTCCTGGGGTACGGCGAAGAGACCCACGACACCACGATGGCGGAAGCCGTACGCCGGTCCGGAACCATCGATGCGGCGGTGATCGGTGAGCCAACCAATCTCGAGGTCGCGGTAGCCCAGCGGGGCCTGCTGATGATCGACCTGGTGGCCCGGGGCAGCCAGCGACACGCCGCCTATGCCGGAGACGGCACCTTCACCAATGCCCTCGAGGTGCTGGCCCGGGACCTCGGCGCGCTGGGCGCCCTCTGCCGCGACCGGCCCCACCCGGTGCTCGGCCATCCCACGATCACCCCGACGATGGTCAGCGCCGGGGTGAGCCGCAACGTCACTCCGCCGACGGCCACCGCGATCCTCGATGTGCGCAGCACGCCGAACTGGACCCATGAAGAGCTGGCAGAGGCTATCACGCTGGTCGTGAAATCGGAGGTCGTGGTGACGTCGGACCGGCTGGTGCCCTGCGAGACTCCGGCGCCCTCGCGCCTCCTCGAGGCGGCGCTGGAGGTCCGGCCCGGGGCGGGGCGCTACGGCAGTCCTACCTGTTCGGACTGGGTCTTTCTCCGGCACGTGGACGCCTTCAAGTGTGGCCCGGGCACCAGCAAGGTTTCGCACACGCCGGACGAATGGGTCGCCCTGGCCGAGGTGACCGAGGCGAGGTCATTCTACGGCAGGCTGGTGAAGACTTACCTCAATGCGGCGGCCCGATGAAACCTGCACCGAAGCGGCCTACCCTGTGGGCCGCCCATGCCACGCCGGACCCGGCCATGCTGGCCTACACCGCGGGCTCCGACCAGGCCTGGGATGCCCGGCTGCTGCCCTGGGACATCCTCGGCAGCCTGGGCCACGTCGAAGGCCTCGCCGCCTCCCGCCTGATCACCGGGCCTGACCGGGTCCGGCTGCAGCGGGCGCTGCGGTCCGCGCTGCGCGCCGCGGACCGAGGGTCGTTGGCGCTCGCGCCGGGCGACGAAGACGTCCACACCGCGGTGGAGAACTGGCTGACGGCCAGGTTCGGCCGGGTGGGCGAGATGGTCCATGCGGGCCGCTCCCGCAACGACCAGGTCGCTTGCGACTTGCGGCTCTACCTCAAAGCCCGGGTGCTCGCGCTGCATGCCCGGGGCCGGGGCGTGGTGCGCCAGCTGCTCGCCTTTGCCGCCCGGGAGCGGCGCTCGCTCTGGCCGGGCTACACCCACACCCGCCGGGCGATGCCCTCATCCGCGGCGCTCTGGGCGGCGGGGATCGCCGAGGGGTTGCTGGAAACGCTCGACGCGGCGCCGGCGTTGTGGGGACAGGTGGATCGTTCGCCCCTGGGGAGCGCGGCGGGGTATGGCGTCCCTCTCCCGTTGAACCGGGAGGCCGCGGCGCGCGCGCTCGGATTCGGCGGACTCGACCACGCGGTGACCAGCACCCAGAACAGCCGCGGCCGCATCGAAGCGGCGGCGCTCTTCTGGTGCGCGCAGATTGCCCACGAGCTGGCCCGGTTGTCGGCGGACGTGATTCTCTTCAGCGCGGAAGAGTTCGGCTTCCTGGAGCTTCCCGCCGCGTTCGCGACCGGTTCCAGCATCATGCCCCACAAGAAGAACCCCGACCTGTTCGAAGTGACCCGGGCCCGCGCCGGGCTGGTCGAGGGTGACCTGGCTTCCGTGCTGGCCGTTCGGGGCAAGCTGACCAGCGGCTATCATCGCGACTACCAGCTGCTGAAGGAGCCGCTCTTCCGGGGGCTCGACCGGACGGAGGAAATGCTCGCCATGCTGGAGCGGGTGATTCCGGCGCTGGTCGTCGCGCGCGGCCGGGCCCGCGCCGCGGTCTCCGGCGACCTGCTGGCGACCGACGAAGTCATGCGGCGGGTGGAGCGGGGGACGCCGTTCCGCCGGGCTTACCGCGAGGTCGCGCGCCTGCTGGCGGACGGCGAGCCGCCCGAGTCCGCGTCTCCCGGCGCGGTGCTCGCGCGGCGGCGTTCCACCGGCGGGATTGGGAATCCGGGCCTGCCGGTGCTGGCCCGAAGGCTCCGCGCCCGGGAGCAGTGGGAGAACCGGGAACGCACGCGGTTCTTCACCGCCATGACCCGGCTGGCCGGACGGAGGGTGGGTGAGTAGCGAACGGAGGAAACGGCATCTTCGCATCCTGGAGCTGATCACCACGCGCCCGGTCCGCACCCAGGACGAACTCGCCGCGGCGCTGTCGTCCGAAGGATGGAAAGTCACCCAGTCGAGCGTGAGCCGGGATATCGCCGTGCTGGGCCTGGTCAAGTCGGGGGGGGCCTATCGCCGGGGCCTGCCCCGGGTCCCGGCCGACCCCGACGAGCAGCGCATCAGCGAGGGCGTGCTTTCGGTGGAACGGGCCGGTGATGCGTTGCTGGTGGTGCACACCCCGCCCGGGGAGGCCAACCGGGTGGCCGTGGCCCTGGACCGGCTGGCGTGGAACGATGTCATGGGCACCATTGCCGGCGACGACACCCTCTTCATCGCGGTGCGGGACCGGGCCAGCCAGACCCGGGTCCACCGGCAGCTGACCAAGATGAGTCCCTGACCTGTTGTCCCATAAGGCCTTACAAGATCCTTCCCCGACCTCATGATTCCTCGCTGACCTGCCGATAATCCTGGTATTCCCGGGCCCTTCCCCCCCCTCGCCCGGAAAGCCGCCGCATCCGGTGCAGTCATGGCGCTCTTCAGCGGGATCGACATCGCGAACATTCGTGGCAGTATCCGGGGACGGCTCACGCTGATGGCGGCGGCCGTGGTCGCCGCCTTTCTGCTGCTGTCCATCTCGGAGAGTTACGCGGTCCGGCTGATTCTCCACCGGGTGGAGGCGGACGGCCTGGCCCGCCGGCTGCACTACGCTCAGCGGTTTTTTGCCCGCCGGGCGGAGACCAAGGCCAACCTCATCAGTGAATTCGCGTTCTGGAATGACACCTGGCGGGCCGTCGAAGCCCCCCACAGCCTCGAATCGCGCACCCATATCCGGGAGAATTTTCTGGAGTGGCTGCCCCAGCGCTACGGGGAGCGCCTGGTCGAACTGTGGGACAAGGATCGAACGCCGGTCTGGCGCTGGGCCGATACCGCGATGGTCGGGCTCCAGCCGGGGTTCGACTGGACGGCGCTGTTCGACCGGCTGGATTCCAGCCGGCTGGGCGGCGGGTACCTCCAGACTCCGCGGGGCGTCATGCTGGTGTCGGCCGGGGTGATCCTGCGGGAGTGGGATATTACGCTCAAGGGCCCCACCAACGGATACCTGGTCGCCGCCGAGCCCATCGATTCTGCCCGGCTCCGCCGGTTCGAGTATGAACTGCAGGAGTCGATTGCCCTCGAGCCGCTGCCGGCCGGCTGGGTTGGTGATTCGGTGCGGATGGACGTGGCCGGCGACCAGGCGCAAGCCACCTTCCCCCTCATGGGATTCGACGGACGCCCGGCGGCCCTGGTGACGATCAGTTCACCCCGGGTGGTGAACCAGCAGCTGGCGCTCTGGACGACGGTGCTCATTGCCGTCACCATGGTGGTGGGTGTGGTGGTGCTCGGTGTGCTCTGGCGGGCGGGCCACCGGCTGGTGGTGCGGCCGCTGGGCGAGATCGGCGAGAAGCTGGAAAACATGGAACGGGCGGGGGATCTCTCCCGGATCGAAACCTCTCCCCCGACCCGGGAATGGGGGCTCTTCGTCTCGGCCTTCAATCGCACCATCGACGCGCTCAAGAGCTCGGAGCGCCGGTATCGCGTCCTCTTCGACCATGCCGCGGACGCCCACCTGCTGCTGGACGCCAAGACCCAGACCATCCTGGAAGCCAACCCGGCCGCGGAGCAACTGGCCGGGCGGGACCGCCACGCCCTGATCGGGCGGCCCTTCTCGACGGTGGTCAAGCTGGAACCTTCGGGCTCGCGGGACGGGACCTTTCGACTCCGGCGCCCCGATGGAACTCAGCTCATCGTCGGGGTGGCGACCGCGGAACTGGAGATCGCCGGCGCCCCCCGTCAGCTGGCTTCGCTGCGCGACCTGACCCGTAACGAGGCCCTCTCCGCCCAGCTCCGGCAGGCCCAGAAAATGGAGGCCGTGGGCTCCCTCGCCGGCGGGATCGCCCACGACTTCAACAACCTGCTGGGAGCGGTCATCATGGCCTCCTCCACGCTGAAGGAGGAGGTCGCCGGCAACCCGGCGGCCGCTGAATCCATCCAGACGATCGAACAGGCCTCCCAGCGGGCCGCCGAACTCACCCGGCGCCTGCTCAGTTTTGCCCGGCGGGAGCAGACCGTCAGCGCCCCGGTCGCGATGAACGAAGTAGTCCAGAACGTGGTGCGGCTGTGCGAGCGGACCTTCAACCGGGTAATCCGGATCGAGGTTGAACTCGATGACCCGCTGCCCCCGGTCTCCGGTGATGCCGGCCAGCTGGAGCAGGCGCTCCTGAATCTCTGCATCAACTCGCGGGACGCGATGCCACAGGGTGGCATCATCCGCATCGTGACCCGGACCAGAAAGGTCTCTATCCGCGAGCCGGCGCACACCAGCGACCTGGAACCCGGTTCCTACGTGACCGTCTCGGTGAGCGACACCGGGTTCGGGCTGACCCAGCAGGCGGAGCAGCACCTGTTCGAGCCGTTTTTCACCACCAAGGGCCAGGGCAAAGGCACCGGGCTTGGCCTCGCGATGGTCTATGGGATGGTTCGGGCGCACGGCGGAGCGATCGTGGTTCGCAACCGGCCGGGACAGGGAGTGGAGTTCGAGGTCTTTCTGCCGATGAGACCGGACGGCGCCCTGGAACCGGCGCATACGCTGACCAGCGGCCCGGCCCGGGGGGAGGAGCGGCTGTTGCTCATCGACGACGAGGCGGCTCTGCGCCGATCAATGGCCCGGGCGCTGACCCGGCTCGGCTATCACGTGGCGGTGGCGGAGAACGGCGCCCAGGGAGCCCGGATGGTGCAGGAGGATCCCGAGGCGTATGACCTGGTGATCCTCGACATGGTCATGCCCGAAATGGGCGGAGCCGAAGCGTTCCACGTCATCCGGCAGATCCGGCCTGACATGCGCATCCTGGTGTGCTCCGGGTATTCCGCCGACGAAGAACGCAACGAGTTGATACGGGACGGCGCATCCGGGTTCCTGCAGAAGCCCTTCGACACCGTCACTCTCACCGGCGCGATCCGGGAGATCCTGGACGGGGTGCGTTTGGCCTGACGCCCGCCTGGGGCCGGTACCCGGCTCCGCGCACGACCCGGCCGGGCCGCGCGCCGGTGTGCTCCCCGTCCTTGAGCACCTGCACGCCGTTCACGAATACATGGACCATGCCGGTCGCGAACTGCTGCGGCCGTTCGAAGGTAGCATGATCGCGGATCTGCTCCGAATCGAAAATCGCGAGATCGGCAAACCGGCCCGGCGCCAGGGCACCCCGCCGGGCGATTCCCAGGTTTTGCGCCGGGAGGACGGTGAGCCGGCGGACCGCCTCGGCCAGTGAGATCAGGCCTTCGTCCCGCACGTAGCGGCCCAGCACGCGGGCGAAATTGCCATAGGCCCGGGGATGCGTGGATGAGCGCAGGAACACTCCCTCGGGCGCCTGGGAACTGGCGTCCGACCCGAAACTCACCCAGGGCAGCGCGATCGCCTTCCGTACGTTCTCCTCCGACATCAGGAAGAACACGCAATCCACCCGGCTGTCGTCCTGGATTACCAGGTCCATCGCGGTTTCCTCGGGAGAAGTGCCCCGGAGGGCGGCGACCTCGGCCAGGGTCTTTCCGGTCAGGTACTTGAGGCTGTCCTGCCGGAACCCCACCAGCAGGATACCGGCGCCGCCGCCGGCGTTGATGAACATGTTGTCGAAGGCATTCCCTTCATTGCGCATTTCATCGGCCACCCGGGCCCGGATGGCGGGGTCCCTGAGCCGGGTCACCCAGGCTCGGTGGCCGCCCTCCTGCACCCAGGGCGGCATCGTCGCATCCAGCCCGGTGGAACCGGCCGGGTAGGTGTACATGTCCGCCGTAATCTTGAGCCCGCTGGCCCGGGCATACTCGACCCGCGCAATGACGCTGTCCATCCGGGGCCAGTTGTGCCGCCCGCTGGCCTTGAGGTGATAGATCTCGGCCGGCACCTCGGCTTCGCTCGCGATCGCGATGAGCTCGTTCACCGCTTCCAGCAGGCGGTTTCCCTCGTTCCTGATATGCGAGATGTACATGCCGCCGTGGTCCCCCGCGACTTCCGCCAGGGCGATCAATTCATCGGTGCGGGCGTAGGCGGCCGGCGCGTAGATGAGGGAGGACCCCACGCCGAGGGCTCCCTCCTCCATGGCGGCGCGGACGAGGGCTCGCATCCGATCCAGTTCTTCCGGGGTGGGGCGGCGGTTTTCATGTCCCAGCTCGTGGATCCGAACGGTGGTGGCGCCCACGAACGACGCCACGTTGGGCGAGATCCCCCGCTGCACCAGGTGGTCGAGATATTCCCCGAGGGTGGTCCAGGGCACGTCAAACTTGAGGTCGCCCTGGCTTTCGATCATGTCCCTGCGCATGGACTCGTTGATCGGGCCCATGGACCACCCTTCTCCGAACACCTCGAGGGTGACGCCCTGCCGGATATCGCTGTGGGAGCGCCCATCTTCGAGCAGTGACTCGGTGGCCCAGCTCAGCATGTTGATGAAGCCGGGGGCCACCGCCAGCCCGCGGGCGCTGATTTCAGCGTCCCCGCGTCCGGTCACCCGCCCGATCGCCGCGATGGAATCGCCCCGAATCGCGACATCGCCCACGAAGGGCCGGCCGCCGGTGCCGTCATAGATGGTGCCGCCCCGGATAACCACATCGTAATCGGCCGGCGGAAGGGACGCGGTGAACCAGGGGAGCAGGAGGAGCAGGGCTCGGCGCATGTCTCAAGGGGGCAAGAGGGTAAGGGGGCAAGAGGGCAAGAGGGCAAGAGGGCAAAGGGGCAAAGGGGCAAGGGGGCAAGGGGCGCGTCAGACCCTCTGTCCTCCTCAGCTATGGCACCATCTCAGCTATGGCACCATCCCCGGCCGCAGGCAATCCAGAATACCTGGCTGGTGAGGTCGGTCCCCTGCCAGAAGGCGTCCTTGTCCGCGGGGGCGCCGGCGGGGGGACGGGGGCTCCAGATGAGGGGCATGATTTTCGGCGGGACGACAACCGACGTGGACCATATTTCCGCTTGCAGCGGCTGGCCCAGGACCCCCTGAAGCCAGATGAAATTGTCCCCGTTGTGGATTGAGAGTGCCGGCAGGGCGGCTTCGCTACGGATCCTGGCCACGACCCGTCCCTGGGCCAGGGCCGTCGAGTCAATCTGGCGCAGGTTGGCCAGCGGCTCCACCCGCACCATCCGGGTCCGCCCATGTTCGTCCACCGGGAGCGAAAGCTCTCCGCCGCGGGCCGGGTCGAACAGCATCCGCCTGGCATATTCCAGCAGGTTGGCGACGGGAACCGAACCGGTCCGCTCGAAATTCGGCGGCGGGGCAATGAAGGGGGTGTCGGGAGGCCGGGGGCCGATCACGGTGAGCTCGCCGGGATGGTCCGGCGGGACCCCGCTGTCGGGCGGCACGACCGGCCCACTGGAATCCGCCGTGGCGACCTGGATGGGGCGCGCCACCGGCTCAACCACCTTGTTCTGCTGGAACCAGATATAGAACCCGAAAGCGGAGACCAGCACGAGCGCGAGGAGCAGCCACCAGCTGGCTGCTCCCCGCCTTGCGTTGGGGGTCCTGTTGTTTGCCTTCACCCGGCGGATCTCCGGAGGTATCGGGAGGACCGTATTCTACTCCCTCATCCCCGCCGGGGGAACGCCTGACTGGATCAGCAGCGCCCGCAGGCGATCCAGGGACTCCCGTTGACCCAGTAGGCTCCCTTTTCCAGGGGGACGCCGCCGGGTGTGCGCTCGCTGATCGCCACCTGGTCGAGGTCGTGCAGGGGCACGAACGCGGTGGCCGGGATAACCACCCCGCGATAACCTCCCCCGGGGCGGGATTCCACCCACAGGTAGTTGAGACCATCGGCCAGTCCGAGTTTCTCGTAGCCGACATTGCTCTCGATACGGGCGATGATGCGGCCCTGCCCGAGTGCGTCCGCTTCGAGGCTGCTGGCCCCGGCATACGGCCACAGCTTGACGCGGACGGTACGCCCGGCCTGGTTCGGGCCCAGTTCCATCTCGTGTCCCCGGGCCTCGGCATAGGTCAAGGTCCGGGCATGGTCCAGGATCTCGCCCAGCGGCACGTCATGAATGTCCCGCCCGGCGAACAGCGCGGCCTCCGCCGGCAGGCCGGCACCGACGCCGTTACCGTCCCGGTTGGACCGTCCCGGTTCCGTGCCCGCGGCCGCCGGAGAGTCAGCCAGGGAGTCCGGTGTCAGGGCATCGACCGTGGCGACATCCCGGGCGTCCCGGTCCCGGTCGCGGGCGAGAAACCAGAAGCCCAGGCCGAGGATAGCCAGGATGACCACGACCATTCCAATGACCGGTCCTGATGGTTTGCGCGCGTCTGCGTCAGCCATATGGCCTCCTGCCAGAGTTTGGAGTAGAGCGAGTAGTTTGCCAGTCCACCTTAGGCGGGGTCCGGACCGGCGGCGGTGCGGTAGCGCACAATGGCCGAAAATCGGTACATTGGGCGATGCTTCGCCTGGCCATGTGGTCCGGTCCCCGGAACATCTCGACCGCGATGATGCGCTCCTGGGGTAACCGGCCCGACACCGTTGTCTGCGATGAGCCCCTCTACTCCCATTATCTCCGCCACGTCCCGGTGGATCATCCCGGGCGCGACGAGATCATGGCCGCGCACGATGGCGACTGGCGGTCGGTGGTGCGGTGGCTGACCGAAGAGGAGATCCCGGGGGCCCGGGTTTTTTACCAGAAGCACATGGCCCACCACCTGCTGCCGCATATCTCCCGCGTCTGGCTGCCACGGGTGACCCACGCATTCCTGATTCGGGATCCGCGGCGGATGCTGGCCTCGCTCGCGGCCCGGATGGGCCTGCCGGTTCTTCGCGATACCGGGCTGGAGCAGCAGGTCGAAATTTTCCGGGCGACCAGGGAACGGAGCGGCCGGGTCCCCCCGGTGATCGATTCCGCCGACGTGCTCCGGGACCCGCGGCGGGTGCTGACCCGGCTCTGCGACGCGGCGGGGGTCGAGTTCAGCGAGGCCATGCTGACCTGGCCGCCCGGGCCCCGGGAGACCGACGGGGTCTGGGCCAGATACTGGTACGACGCGGTGGAACGCAGCACCGGGTTCGAAGCACCGGCGGACCGGCCCGTCGAGCTTTCTCCCGAATTGGAGTCGCTCGCCGCGGCATGCCAGCCGTACTACGAGGAACTGCATCAGCACCGCCTGGCCTGACCGCGCTCCTTTCGGCGGTCTCCACTCACTCGCCACCAGGAGTCTCCGTGCTCCAGTCGTTCAACGAGAAGAACCGCGACCTGATCGTCAACATCAACGGCACCCTGGTGCATCGGGATCAAGCCGGGGTCAGCCCCTTTGACTCGGCGGTGCAGGGGGGCGACGCGGTGTGGGAGGGGCTCCGGGTGTATGGCGGGCGAATCTTCCGGCTGCACGAACACCTGGAGCGGCTGCGCCACTCGGCGCTGGCCCTTGCGTACACCGACATCCCGCCGGCGGAGCGGCTGATCGAGGAGATTCGCCGGACCCTGGACGCCAACCGGATGCGGGACGGCGTCCACATCCGGCTGACGCTCTCCCGCGGCGTCAAGATTACCTCCGGCATGGACCCCCGGCTCAACCAGTCAGGGTCCACCCTCATCGTGCTGGCCGAGCACAAGCCGCCCGTGTACGGCCAGACCGGCCTGGCTCTGGTCACCAGTTCCATTCGCCGGTTTCCGCCCGACTGCCTGGATCCCAAGATCCATCATTGCAACCTGATCCAGTCCATCCTTGCCAAGATCGAAGCCAATGCGGCGGGGGCGGACGATGCGCTGATGCTGGACACCCGCGGGTTCGTGGCGGAGACCAACGCGACGCATGTATTCGTGGTGGAGAAGGGTAACGTCCGCACCAGCCGGACCGTGGCGTGCCCGGAAGGCATTACCCGCGCGGCCGTCCTCGAACTCTGCGGGACCCACGGCATTCCCTGCGACGTCACCGACCTTTCGCTGACCGAGATTTACCGCGCCGACGAGATGTTCTGTACCGGCACCATGGGGGAGCTGGCGCCGGTGACCCGGGTGGATGGGCGACCGATTGGAGCCGGGACGCCGGGAGAACTGACCGGCACCCTTACCCGGCACTTTCAGGCGTTGACCCTAAGCGAAGGGGTCAGGCTGGTGGACTGAGCCGGGCCGCGGCCCGGCGGATGGCGGGTACATCGATGACCCGGATGCCGTCTGCCGGGTCCTCCACGGCATGCACCAGGGCGGCGATCATCTGGTCCCGGGTCACCAGGCCCAGCCGTTCCGCGCCTGCGCGCGTCGCGGGAATCAGGCCGAGCAGCCAGTAGGCCGGCAGGACCAGGTAGGGCCACCGGTGCCCGGGACCCAGGATATACCAGGGACGCAGGAAAGTCGCCGCCAGCCCGCTCCTGCGGATGATCTCCTCCGCCTTCCGCCGCGCGGCGACGTAGGCCCGCATCACCGGCGCCGGCTGCGCGACGCTGACATAGACGAAATGGCGGACGCCCGCCACCACCGCCGCAGCCACGGCCGCCTCGACGGAAGCCAGGTCAATCCGGAGAAAATCCTCGGCCTTGGCGGGACTGGGGCGAGCGACTCCGACCAGGTGCACGAAGGTGTCCGCCGGAGCAATGGACCCGGCGTAGCCGGCCCCGTGCAGCGCATCACCCACGACCGGTTCGGGGCCGGCGGGAAGGCGGTGCAGTGACCCCTGCCGGACCAGCGCCTTCACGGCGTGCCCCCGCCGGCTCAATACCATGATCAGCCGGCTCCCCAGGTAGCCGGTGCCGCCGGTGACGAACACCGCGGCTGGGTGCGCCGGCCGAGTCGCCGCCCGCTCAGGCCTTGCCATGGCGGGCCATGGTCATCTCCGCGAGAATGGCGAGCGCCGTTTCCGCCGGCTCTTTTCCCCCAAGGTCGAGGCCGATTGGACCGTGCAGGCGGGCGATTTCTTCACCGCTGAATCCCCGCTGGGCCAGCCGCTCCCGGCGGGCCGCCTGGGTTTTCCTGGAACCAATGGCGCCGATGTAGGCGGCGTCCGACCGCAGGGCGATCTCCAGCGCGGTCTCATCAAACTTGGGATCGTGGGACAGCACGCATACGCAGGTGCCCCGGTCGATACCGGTCCGGGCAAAGGCGTCTTCCGGCCAGCCCAGCACCAGCTCGTCGGCGTCGGGAAAGCGTTCCCGGGTGAGAAAGGCGGCGCGGCCGTCCGCCACCACGGTGCGATACCCCAACCGGCGGGCCAGGCCCACCAGGGCCATCGCGACATGGGTGGCGCCGAAGATCAGGAGGGTGGCTTGCCGGGGGAAGAATTCGAGGAAGATGCGGTGGGGCTCGCCGTGCTGGCCTGGAATGTCGAACGCCATGCTGGCGTGCCGCCGGTGGGCCTCGGCTGCGCGGGCCAGGACTTCCGGCCCCAGTTCGCGGAGCGTGGCCAGGGCCCCAGTATCATCCTGCCCCACATCGGGTGGAAGTACCGGACCGCTGGGCTCGTCGTCGTCGGGGACGATCCAGTGGGCGCCGGGGGGAGCCGGACCGGCCACGACCGTGGCCACGACCACCCCGCCCCGTTCGGCTGCCGCCAGAATCTCGGGACGGACCACTGGCTCGAAGAGAATCTCGATGCTCCCGCCGCAGGCCAGTCCCACCCCCCACGCCGTTTCGTCGGAAACCGAGAACCGGTCCACCCGGGGCGTACCCCGCAGGATGGCAAGGCCAATCTCTTCGACCGCGGCGGATTCCACGCAGCCGCCCGATACCGACCCCGCCATCGTCCCGTCAGGGCGAGCCAGCAGGCAGGCGCCTTCCGGGCGGGGTGCCGATCCCCAGACGCTCGTCACCACCGCCCGTCCCACCGGGCCCCCCTCGGCGAGCTGCCGGTACTCGGGAAGGAGGTCTCGCATCATCCGGCCTCGACGGTGGCGATGAACCGGTCCCAGAACCGCTGGGTGAGATCCCTGGCCAGCCCCTCCAGCCGGCTGCCGCCGACCCGGGCCACGATACCGGTCATCTCGGTGGTGGCCGCCCAGCGCAGCTGGGTGTGGGTCTCGCCCCTGGATTCCAGCTCCACGGCCGAGGTCACCCGGATCGAGGATCCGGTCGCCTTGCCGCGGGCGTCCATGGTGAGTTTGCGTTCCGGCACCACGTCGGACAGCGCCACTTTCATTGTGAACTCCAGCTTGAACGCCGCCAGCTTGAGGGCGGTCACGACTTCGAAATGGTGCGAATCGATGACCCTGACCCGCTGGACCCCGGGCCCGGCGTTGGCGATCGTCTGGGGATCCAGCAATCGCAGCCAGACCCGGTGCAGGGGGGCCGCCACCTCGGGTGTTCCGGAAAACTCGAATATCATCGGGCCATGGACTCCAGCCGAGCAAGGTCGGAAGGGGTGGAGATATCAGGATTGATACCGGGCACGTCTATCGCCGTGACCAGTTCCGGGTACTTTCGCAGCAAGGGAGCGAACCCGGCGTCGCCCCGCAGTTCGCCGGCCCGGGGCCAGAACGACCGGTGGAGCAGCACCGGATGCCCGGGAACGCCGGGAGCGCCGGCGAACCGGGGCCGCACCACCGGAGTTGACTCGCGGCCGGCGGCCACCAGCCTGGCAATCACGTCCCCGGGGAGCAACGGCTGGTCCCCCTGGAATACCAGCGCCGCATCGGCGTCGGGGTGACGGGCGGCCAGGGTCTCCAGTCCCAGGGCAAGCGAGCGAGCCACGCCGGCCGCCGGGTCGGGGTTTCGCACGTATTCGAAGTCCGCCGAAGCCAGCAACGCTTCCCGCTCCGGTACGCCGGCCGGGATGACGGCAAGGCCGCCGTGGAGCGTCGTCTTCCGGATCGCGTCGCGCACGGTGGCCAGGACGTGGGCAAGGACCGGGCGGCCGCGCAGTTCCGCCAGCAATTTATCGGCGCCGAACCGGCGGCTCCGGCCGGCCGCCAGGACCAGGGCATAGACGCGGAAGGCAGCCATGGCGTATAAAGTAAGCGGATCACGCTCGAGCCACGGGCTCCCGGTTTTCCCCGGTCGGAACTCGGTTAGATTCTGGACATTGGGGTGTAGCTCAATTGGCAGAGCGCCCGGCTGTTAACCGGGAGGTTGCTGGTTCGAAGCCAGCCGCCCCAGTTTATGCGCATCGCCATCTTTTCTGAGGTTTACTGGCCGATGGTCAGCGGGGTCGGCGTGACACTGCGCCGGCTCTCCGATGCGCTGGTCCAGCGGGGCCACCAGGTGCGGGTCTATTCGGCCGCCTACCCGCTTCCCGACGGGCAGCCCGACCGCCCCGATGTGCACCGCTCCGGCAGCCTCCCGCTGTTTCTCTATCCCGATGTGTACTGGGCCTTTCCCCGCTATCGCGAGGTGCTGGACGATGTGGCCCGGTTCAGGCCCGACCTGGTGCATGTCGCCACCGAGTTCGCCATGGGGGTGACCGGCAACCGGATCGCCCGCCAGCTCGGCGTTCCGGTCATTTCCTCCGCCCACACGGATTACGAGCACTACGCTTCGCGCTATAAGCTGGACTGGTTCATGGGGGCCGGCTGGAGCTATCTCCGCTGGTTCTACCGGCAGACCGAGGCGGTGCTCTGCCCCTCGGCGATCTACCAGCGGCACCTCCAGTCCCGGGGGGTCACCAATACCAGGATCTGGAGCCGGGGGGTGGATGCCGAGCAATTCCATCCCCGGCACCGGCGGGAATCCTATCGCCGGGACTTGGGGCTGGACCCGGGGGACCGCCTGGTGACGTACGTCGGACGGCTGGCGCGGGAAAAGGATCTTGACCTGCTGGTGCAGGCGTGGAAGCTGCTGGATCCCGGTCCCCGGGCCCGGCTGGTCCTGGTGGGGCGGGGGCCGATGGAGAACGATCTTCGGCGGATGGGCATTCCGGGGCTGGTGCTCACCGGGATCAAGCGGGATCTCGATCTCTCCGCCGCGTACGCCTCGTCCGACCTGTTCGTATTTCCCTCGACCACGGAGACCTTCGGCAATGTCCTGCTGGAGGGGATGGCGTCGGGGCTGCCCTGCCTCGCCGCCGCGGCCGGCGGCGTGCTCGAATATGCGCGGCATGGAGCCAACGCGTGGCTGGTTCAGCCGCACAGCGCCGCCGCCATCGCCGAAGGTCTGGACCGCCTGATGGGGGATGCCGGGTTGCGGGGAGAACTGTCCGCCGGGGGGCGGGCCACCGCGACGGAGCGTGACTGGGGCCCGGTTTTCGATGCGCTGGTTCTCGACTATTTGCGGGTCAGCCGGACCCCGCATCACCGGGCCGCCTGAACGGCGGCCGCCTACCGTATTATCGCGTAGAACAGGGCCGCGATCGCGGCGCTCATCGGGATCGTCAGGATCCACGCCCACACGATTTTCCCCGCCACTCCCCAGCGCACCGCCGAGAACCGCCTGCTGGCGCCGACCCCGACGATCGCGCCGGTGATGGTATGGGTGGTACTGACCGGGACACCCAGGTGAGTCGCCATCAACACGGTCAGGCCGCCGGCCGTCTCCGCGCAGAACCCGCCGAATGGACGCAGCTTGGTGATCCGGGTGCCCATGGTCTTGACGATCCGCCACCCACCCATCGCGGTGCCCATCGCGATGGCGATATGGGCGGCCAGCACGATCCACATGGGGATCTCATCGGCGTTGGGCAGATACAGGTGGGAGAGGTAGCCGGTCTGATTGATGAAGTAGGCCTGGGTCGCTACCAGCAGGCCG
The DNA here is from genome assembly GCA_963795085.1 of uncultured Gemmatimonadales bacterium. GTDB lineage: Bacteria > Gemmatimonadota > Gemmatimonadetes > Gemmatimonadales > GWC2-71-9 > DASYPP01. The sequence continues at coordinate 635,042 of CAWCFX010000004.1, forward strand.
ACGATGATGCCCATGGTTTTCTGAGCATCGTTGGCCCCGTGGCTCAGTGAGTAGAGTGCCGCCGACACCAGCTGGAGGCGCTTGAACAGCTTCTCGGTCGGGTGGGCCGGGCGCTTGTAGAACGCCCAGGATAATCCCACCGTCAGCAGCAGGGCCAGGAGCATGCCGGTAATGGGGGACAGGAAGATGAAGAGAATCGGTTTGACCCACCCGGCAAGAATGAGGGATCCCAGGCCCGCCTTCGCCACCGCGGCCCCGCCGTACCCTCCCAGCAGGGCATGGGAGGACGACGAGGGAAGCCCCAGCCACCAGGTTACCAGGTTCCAGATGATCGCGCCCAGCAGGCCGGCGAGGATCACGTTGGGGTCCACGATCGCCGGGTCGATCAGGCCCTTGCCGATGGTCTTGGCGACGGCGGTGCCGACGGTAAACGCCGCGATGAAGTTGAAGAATGCGGCCCAGAGCACGGCCACCCCGGGCGACAGGACCCGGGTGGACACCACCGTTGCGATCGAGTTGGCGCTGTCGTGAAACCCGTTGATGAAGTCAAAAATCAGCGCCACGCCGATGATGACCAGGACGTACGTGACGGTGTCCATGATCAGCTGTGCTTGATGGCGATGGACTCCAGCACGTTGGCCACGTCCTCCGCCTGGTCCAGTGTTTTCTCCAGGGTGTCGTAGATCTCCTTCCACTTCATGACCGCGAGCGCATCGGTGCCCTCTTCGAAGAGGCGGGCCAGCCATTCGTGATAGAGGGCGTCCCCCTCCTCTTCCATGCGCTTGACCTCGATGCAGGCGGCGATGACCACCTGGGCCCGGCCGCTGTCCAGTACCTTGACCGCGGCCAGCAACTGCCCGGTGGCGCGATGGATGACCTCGGCAAGCATCACCGCGCCCACGGGGGCGGGGCCCGGCTTGAAGATCATGGTCCGCCGGGCGGCGCCGTCGATCCGGTCCAGGATGTCATCCAGCCGGGAGGCCAGCATGTGGATGTCTTCGCGGTCCAGCGGTGTGATGAAGCTCCGGTCCAGCCGGGTGACCACTTCGTGGGTCAGTTCGTCGGCCCGGTGCTCGCATCGCTTGATAGCGTCGGCGATAGGTCCCCGGCGATTCTGGTCGGCCTGGAGCATCTGGTGCAGTTGCTCGGCGGCCTGGACATTCAGGGTTGCGACCTCGGTGAACAGGTCGAAGAAGCGTTCGTCGCGGGGTAGCAGGCGCACGGGACGGAACTCCGGTTGGGGTAGACCGGGGCAGAAGATGGCGTTCCCGGCAGCCGCCGACAAGGTCTCAGGTCACACCGGTATTTCCAGCAGGGCCAGCAGGGTTGCCGGGGTCTCCAGCCAGTGGTCCGGCCGGGTTTCTTCCAGGTGGCGGCGCCCGAAAGGCCCCCAGAGGACGGCGCCGGTCCTGACCCCGGCATCCCGACCGCACCGCATGTCGTGGACGCTGTCTCCGACGAACAACGTCTCCTCGGGCCGGGCCCCGAGCAATCCGAGGGCCTTGAGCACCGGCTCCGGATGGGGCTTGGGATTGACCACGTCGTCGGCACAGACCAGGTGGTCAAACTGCTCCAGGATGCCCGCCAGCCGGAGGCCCCGAATGGCACCCGGCCGGTTTTTGCTCGTCACCAGCCCGATCCGGTAGCCTTCGGATCGGACCCGCCGGATGAGTTCGGGGGCCCCCACGTAAGGAAGTACGTGAGTATCGTGGTGCGCCATGTTGTATTCCCGGTAGGTCTCGACCAGCGCTTCCATCTGTTCCGGCCCCGGCGCGATCTCCCCAAAGGCGACCCGGAGCGGGGTACCCACCCCGGCCAGCCATTCTTCGTCGGTCCGGGGCGGCAGCCCATGGGTCTTGAGGGTGTGGTGGTAGCTGTCCAGGATCAGCCGGATCGAGTCGATCAGGGTCCCGTCCAGGTCGAACAGCAGCGTAGTAAATCGAGGCATCCGGGAAGCTTAATCGGGCCGGTCTCCCCCGAATACTACGAGTCCGAGCAACGCACCCAGCACCAGCGCCCCTTCCGGTTCCCGGCCGGGGCACTGATCGATGGCGCGCAGGAACTCCCGGGCAGGAAGTTCCATTACCTGCTCAAGCCAGAGCCGCTCACCGGCGGTGTGCCCTCTCCGCGCGAAGGCGATTCCCCGCTCCAGCGCTGCGACCCGGGCTCCATCTCGCGCCTTTACCGCGTCCGCCGCCAGCCGGTTGAGCCTGCCGATCAGCTTCGTCTGCATGGTGGTGAGTGGACGGGACCACTGCGCCTGCTGGAAGGTCGAGAGGTAGTGCTGGAGTCCGGCTGCCGCGCGCGAAATGGCCTGGATACGGTCCTCGGAGGAGAGCCGGAGCCGGGTGCGCGACCCGGCAGCCTGCATGCGCCGCTCGACCCGTGCCAGGTCTTCCGACCAGGCGCCGTCCGGGCCGCAGGACGCCACGACCGATGCAAGCCGCCGCGGCCCATCGGGAGCCACCTCCACGATGGCGAAGCCCGCCAGCAACCCGGGCTCGCCATGAACGCCACAATACCCGGCAGGCCCGGACCCGAAGGGGCCTCCATGGCGCGCCACGACTTCCTCCCGCCGGGTCCAGTCCAGGGCCGCCTGCTCGATCCCGGCCTGGGTGGGGAGACGGCGTTTCCGGGCCAGGACCGGGAGCTGCTCCAGCCGGCGGCGGATGGGAGCGGGGAGGTTGAACCGGATGACTTCTACCCGTTCGTGACGGGATCCCCGGCGAATGGCGCGGCCGTCCCGCTGGTCGAGCCGAACCGCGGTCCAGGGCAGATCGTAGTGGATCACCCGCTCGGCTCCCTGCAGGTCGAGTCCTTCCGCCAGGACATCCGTGGTAATCAGCACCCGGGGCCCGCCGGGCGGTGCCCCAGGCCCGAACCAGGACAGGATGGCCTGCCGGGCCATTCGCTGCCCACCGATGCCCGCGGATTCCCCAGTGCACCACGCCGATCCGGGCAAGTGGTTCCGGAGATACCGCACGGTGCCGCGCGCGCAGGTGAAGACCAGCGTGGTCCTGCCATCGGCGGTCATCCCGGCGAGGCGCTCACACCGCGGGTCCCTCCGCCGCTGGGCGGTTCTGGCCTGCTCGAGGAGCGTGTCCAGCAACGGCAGGTCATCCAGGCAGAGGTCGGTCAGCGAGGCGTCCGCGGGCATCAGGCTCCACATGATCAGCTGGTCGTCGTCCGGTGGAAGTATGCATCGCAGCGAGCGGCGGTCCAGCTCCAGCCCGACGGCGCGCGCATCCTGCGCGTGGGCCAGCAGGTTCCGGTAGCGCCGGAGCAGGTCGAGTAGCGCGGCATCGCTGGAGCCCAGCGCCCGCCAGAGCAGGGAGCGAAGCAGGACCCGGGTGGGTTCCCGGGGTGAGAGAGCCAGCTGTTCCAGTTGCCGGCACCGGCCCTCGAGGTCATCATCGCCGGGCGGCGGATCCACCTTGCGGCGAAGCCGTGCCGGCCGGCCGGACCCGTGCGCGGCCTGCCCTACGATCAACTCGCCCAGGGCTGGTGAAGCCCGGCCCGGCCGGCCCAGGTGGTCAGCGATCGACGCCACCCCGAACGGCGCCAGCGCATCGTCCCGCACGCCGAGGGCGAGCTGCGCGGCCAGGTCGGCCAATCGGTTCACGGCCGGTGTCGCGCTGAGAAGCAAAACCGTCCGGTTTACCAGGCAGGGTGCCAGGACCCGGTAGCGCCGGCAGCCGGGTGAACGGTAGTGGTGGCTCTCGTCGATGATCACGAGCGTGGAGCCGAGTCCGGGCCGGAGCGTGGCTGGGACGTTGCCGCGGCTAAGCCGCTCATGCGACCAGGTCATAAGGGAGACGCCGGCGGAGCTTCCGGCGCGCCGCCATTGCTCCTGCAGCGCGGCGGGCAGCAGCACGGTCACCGGCCGGGTGTCGGGCCACAGGCTGGCCACGGCCAGGGCTACCCACGTCTTGCCGCTGCCAACCGGGTCGGCCAGCAGCGCACCGCGGAAGCGTTGGAGAATCGGCAGCAATCGCGCGCAGGAGTTCTGCTGTTCCGGGCGGAGCCACCCTGGCATTGGCCGGGGGTCGCGGGGGCGGGCCATCCCTGCGGCGATCTGCTGCACCACCCGCCGGGGCGAAGCCAAGCGGGGGTGAAGCAGCGTGCCCAGCGGCATCGGAACATCGCGGAGCGATTCGGCCACCAGTGCCGGCACCGGCTCACGCCAGGTTTCCCAGGGTGCGGAGGGATCCGGGGGGCAGATCGAGATGCATAGCGGCGAGGTCATCGAGTTCGGCCTGCACAAATGAATGGGTGGTGGCGCGCCGGGCCCACGCGGCAAGGTCGGAGCTTCCTGGTACGGACGCCGGGAGCGGAAGACCCCCGACAATCCGGGCATTGAAGCGCCGGAATCCGCCGCTCGCCGGGTCGGCGGTGAGCCGCGCGAGCGCTCCCATCCAGCTGCTGTTGAGCCACGCCGCCAGCGCGAAGCACTGGGTCTCATCCGCCCGGATTGCGTAACAGGTGTTGAGCGGCACCGCCACTCTTTCCGGCTCCAGGGGCACCGCTCCAAGCCGCCGGGCCAGGTCGGCCCAGATGACCCGGGGGCCCGGGGCAGCGCCCGCGGTGCGGAACAGCGCCCATGCCGGTCCGCTTCGATAGTCGGCCCGCGCCCGAAGGCGGTCGTCGTAGTGCGCCAGGTATCGGCCGGCCCGGGCTGGCAGCCGCTCGAGCGGTACGCCTGAGTCGGTGCAGGGCCAGAGCAGCGGCACCGTGCGAAGCAGGCGAAAGGGTCGGGTGTCCCGGCCCCGGATGGCTGGCCTGATCAGCCCCGGCTCGAGCGAAGCGGGAGGGTTCAGAAAAATCCGGTTGTCGCCCGTCTTTACTCCCAGGTGAATCGGAAAGCGGGACGCCACTGTCGGGAATCGAAGGGCCAGTTCGCGGGAGATTTCCATCCCGCCTCCACCGCGAAGGATCCACGGCCCCCCATCGAGATCGGACTGTGCCGGCCCCGCCGGTACGGGTTGTCCCAGCCGGGTTCGGACCCGGTGATGAGGGGGAGGAGGCCGTTTGCTGGAGACGATGGCCATGGGATACACAGTGGCCTCGAACAACGCGCCTCCCTGGCTGCCCAGGTCTGCCACGGTATGCAGGGTGACATCGCGGCTCAGGGCCTGGCGGGCCCGGGAGGCATAGGCTGACGAGGCGGTTTTCACGGGGACCAGCAGGCCCACCACCCCGTTCGGAGCAGCCAGTTCATGGGACCGTTCCATGAACGCGATGGCCAGGTCCGGCTGGTGCCGATACCCGGCGGCCATTGCGGGCGTGCTGCGCCACCAGCCATAGCGGGCGGCCAGGTGTTCCCGCACCCGGGCCGGAAGTTTCTCCGCGCGAACCCATGGCGGGTTGCCGATGACGATGTCAAAACCGCCCCGGTGGGCGAACACATCGGCGAAGTGCGACTCGTACTGAAACCAGCCGACCTCTCCCTCCTGTTCCAGCCGCCGCCCTGCCTGCCGCACCGGCAGGAGCCGCTGCCGCAACCCGCGAAGTCGCTCGGCAGCCACCCGGCCGGGGCGGCGCGTCACTCCAAAAAGGTCTGGCGTCCGCGCGTCAGCAATTGTCTCCCGGATGGCCCGGGTCAGGGCTGCCTCGGCCCGGTCCAGGCAGGCGCGCATGGCCACCTGTTCAGCCTGCCGGAGCGTGCGGGCGGCGGCCCGCTTCCCGACCCCGGTGGAGGCGATAAACGCCTTGCGAAGGTTCGCCAACGGCTCTCCCAACGCCCCGGGCCCTACCGGCATTCGGGCCATCATGCCGAGCGGATCGGCAAGGCTATCACCCTGGCGAACCAGGCAATCGAGGTTGGGCAGGGGAGCGACTCGCTCCGGAATTCCGGGGCGCTCGGCGGCGATCACCGCGAGCCAGAGTCGCAGTTCGGTGAGGCGGACCGCCGTGGGATTGATATCTACCCCAAAGAGACTGGTCTGGAGAATGCGGCGCCGAAGACCGCTTCCAGATTCCCCGCCGCGGTGCAGCAGGTCCGCCAACCGTTCCAGGGCGGCAAGCAGAAACGCGCCCGATCCCACCGCCGGATCCAGGAGAGTCACCGAGGAAAGCAGCCGGCGAACCCGGGGATTCCGCTCGGCGAGCATTCGTGCCGCCTCGTCCGGCGCTATGCCGGGCGCGCCGGAGACCAACGCGAGGAGGCACTCATCCAGCAGGGCATTCACCAGCGCGGGCGGAGTATAGAACGTTCCGCTTCCCCGCCGCTCCCGCGGGGCCATCACGCCCTCGAATACCCTCCCCAGCATGTCGGGAGCGATGGCGCCGCCGGTGCCTTCGGTGGTCGTGAACTGGAAGCGCTCGAACAGGTCGTCGAAGACAGCGCGCCAGGCCAGGTTGGGGATGACCGGTTTGCGCCGCCGCTCCAGGGGATGGGGCTCGAAGAGGCCGCCATTGAGAAAGGGAATGCGTCCAAAGGCCCGGGTGGACCGGGACCGATCGGCGGCCGGGCGGTTGAGGGTGCCGAAGAACAGGGGCTTGAGGAGATGGCGGTCCATCTCCTTGCCGCTGGCGAGGCAGCGGTCCACCTGCCGGCGGAGGAAGTCGGGCTGACCGTCGAGCCACCCCTTGCTCTGCACGAAGTAGAGGAAGAGAACCCGGTTCAGCTGGAGCAGGGCCAGGCTTCGGCATTCCGGGCCCGGGCCGCCGATGCACTGCGCTACCCGCTCCAGCTGCCGCTCGAAGGCGTGGAAGAACCGGCGCCCGATGCCTTCCATCGACAGGATCTCCGCCAGGCTCGCCGCGGTGGTGATCGGTGGCCCTGGCGCCAGGCGGGCGAGACGCTCGATGCACGTGGCCAGCACCGATTCATCATCCGCGGGCCGGAGGATCAATACCGGCAGACCTTCGAACGCCACCGAAAGCGCGAGCCCGTCCCCGGCCGGGTCAAAAGCAAGGACGACGGCCGGTTCCCCGCGGCGAAACAGCAGCCCGGCGAGTTTGCGGGCCGCTCGCGCGGGAGCAGCCGCAGCGGCGCCGACCACCGACAGACTGCCCAGCCTGCCCACCACCGCTGAGCCGGTGCAGGGCGGCGGATCCGCCTCCCGGCGCCGCCATGCGCTGAGCGGGACCGGCTCCCACGCCCGCTCGAAGTGCAGGATTGCGGCCAGTTGATGCAAGTCCCGGAGGGAGGTGACCGGGGGAAGAGCCGGGGGTGCGTTCATGGGGCCTCCATGGAGGCCCAGCTTACCAGCCAACCGTCCGGGTACCGGGACCGGATTTACGCGGATCGGATCAAAAAAAGCCGGCCCGGCGGTGGGTTCCCCGAAACGGCCTCACGGGGTACCTTGGGGGGCCTGTTTTCTGACCGTTCGGCCCCCTCTTGAGCCAGGACTCATGGCAAGACGACCATCCAGCGGCGGCCGGTCTTTCCTGAATCCGTTGGTTATCGCGCTGGCGTATGCCGTTCTCAGCGCGGCGTACATCGTGCTTTCCGACCGGCTGCTCGCCCTGTTCGGGGGCGATGCTTCGGTCGCCTATCTCACCCGGATCCAGACCCTCAAAGGCATTCTCTTCATTTCCCTGACGGCGGGGTTCATCTACCTGCTGATCCGGATTGGCGTCCGCCAGGTTCACTCCACCAGGGACGCGCTGGAAGAGGCCGAAGCCCGTTACCTCCAGCTGTTCGAAAAGACCGGAGCCGTCATTCTGGTTGTGGACGGCACCACCGGGGCAATCATTGACGCCAACCGCTCGGCGGAACGGTTCTACGGGTGGAGCAAGGCGGAACTGGCGGGGATGTCCTTTCGTGATCTCCAGGTTTCCCATGGGCCCCGGGTGAGCGGAGATTTCTTTGCCCGGCTGGAGGACAACCAGTTCAGCTACGGCCGGCAGCGCACGGCGAGAAGCGGGGAACGGGACGTCGCGATCAACGTGACGCCGGTGGCGGCCGGCGGGCGGGTGACCGAATTCGTGCTGATTCACGACGTGACCGAGCGGCTCCTGCTGGAGAACCAGCTGCGGCAGTCTCAGAAGATGGAGGCGGTGGGGCAGCTGACCGGCGGAATTGCGCACGACCTCAACAACGTGTTGACTGTCGTGCTGGCCGCCGCCGACCTGATCGCCGCCGAGCTGCCCGAGGCGCAGGCGGACATGAAGACCGATCTCAACGACCTGCGTGCCGCGGCCCGGCGAGGCGCCGCGATGATCCGGAAGCTCCTCAGTTTCAGCCGGAACGCCAGCCTCCGGCTCTCCACGATGGACCTGGGCCAGGCGGTCGAGGAGCTGAAACCCATCCTCCGCCGGCTCCTGCCCGAGAGCATTACTCTCACATCGGAGGACCGGGCGGCCGGCATGATCAAGGCCGACCAGGTGGCGCTGGAGCAGATCGTCCTGAACCTCGCCACCAACGCTCGCGATGCCATGGGGGCCGGCGGAACTTTTCACCTGGAAACCGGGAGCGCCTGGCTCTACCCGACCGCCGAGCACCCGTGGGTCCAGCCCGGGTATTACGCCTACCTGAAGGCGAGTGATACCGGCGCCGGCATGGATGCGGCGACCCAGGCCCGGATGTTCGAGCCTTTCTTCACCACCAAGGCGCCGGTCGAGGGGTCAGGACTCGGCATGGCTATGGTGTACGGGCTGGTGAAGCAACATGCCGGGTTCGTCATCGTGGACAGCGCGCCGGGGGCCGGTACTACGGTGGCCGTCTACCTGCCGCCGGCATCCAAGCTCGACCTGATGGAACAGGCCCGGGCCGAAATGCCCGCGGAGAAGAGCCTGACGGGGGAGACGATCCTGCTGGTTGAGGACGAAGATGCGTTGCGGCGGGCCGGGCAGCGGATCCTGGAGCGGCTCGGCTACGTGGTGGTGTGCGCCGTCGACGGAGAGCAGGGGCTCGAAGTGCTGGCGCAGCAGGGAGAGACGATTGACCTGGTCATCTCGGACGTGATCATGCCCCGAATCGGGGGCCGGGCCTTCTACGAGGCAGCCCGGACCCGGTACCCGGACCTGCGCTTCCTCTTTACCAGCGGGTACGCGCCATCATCGCCGGGGCAGGAGGCGCCGTTGCCCGATGTGCCGTTCATCCAGAAGCCGTGGACCTTTGACGAGCTGGGCAACAAGGTCCGGGAGGTGCTCGACCGGGTCTAGTGCGGGCCTGGTGGACTGTATCCAAAGTTCCGGTCAGATGGGGAAGAACTGGATCACCACGGAGTCACGAAGTTCACGAAGGCAGCACGAAGAAACTTCATGCTGCCGCCAAGGTATTGGGATTGCGGCTCTTGAGCCCGCTACGGTGGGTGCTGCTACCTCCGTGTGCTTCGTGGCTCCGTGGTGAGCTGTTCGACAGCGCCTATCGAAACACGTGAGACAGCCCACTAGTAGGCGTCCATTACCATCAGGCTCAGGGCATCGAGCGCCTGGTGCTCCGGCAGGACGTTTCCCTTGTCATCGAATCGGATGTTCATCGCGCACAGTTCCTCGAGCGCGGTGCTCTCTTCGTTCTTGAGCTGAAGCAGGTACGGTTCTCCGCCTGCCCGGATCACGGCCAGCCGGTCGATAAGCCAGTCGGGCTTGTCGGTGGATTTCTCCAGGGCGGCAAGCATGTCGGGCGTCAGGGTCAGCTTCATGGAGTCCTCGTTTTCTGATGTTGCCCCAGTTGGCCGGCCGCCGGCGTAGGGTCGGTCAATCCGCGGCCGCGACCTTCGATGTGCGAGTAGGTCCTGCCCCGCCACTCCACCGCCCGGCTTCCCCGCCAGATCGAGCGGCCAATGATGTACATGGACATTAACGCACCCAGCGGGAAGGCCAAGCCGTACCAGGGAGGAATGCCCAGGGCGACGCAACTGGCGGTCCAGAACAGGGTGCAGAGCGATGTGGCCAGCAGGGCCGCCTCGAGGCCCGGCACGGCGCCGGCCCCGGCCAGCGCCAGCCACGCAGGAGGCACCAGCCAGTACAGCAGTCCCAGCAGCAACCCGATGGGAGCGAAACGGCCGGTGAACGGGTTGTCCGGGAACGAGGCGCGGCTGCCGAGATAGAGGTTCTTGGACCAGCCTTCGATCAGGCCGCGGAGGCTGGTGTACATCCGGGTCTGGATCAGGCTCTCGGCGTGAGCCAGGTGAAGGGTGGCGCCGGTCCGCCAGAAGGCCTGGGCCAGGGCCAGGTCTTCGGCGACCTGGTCGCGAACCCGGTAATGGGTACCCACGGCTTCGTAATGTTCCCGGCGCACCAGGATAAACTGGCCGTTCGCGATCACCTGACGCGACCGGCGGGCCCGGTTCACCGATGCCGGCGAAAACCGCAGCGCCAGCATGAGCCCGATCTGGGGCATGATGACCCGCTCCCAGAACGTCAGGCAAACCTGGCGGGGGATCAGGCTGACCAGGTCCGCCCCAGCGGCTTGGAGGGCGCCTACCGCCCGTCCCAGCAGCCCCGGGTCATGCCGGGTGTCCGCATCGGTGAACAGGAGCAGGCTCCCGCTTGCCTCCCGATACCCCTGGTAGCAGGCCCACGGCTTGCCATACCAGCCCGCCGGCAGTTCGCTGCCCCGCACCAGCCGGAACCGGGTGTCCCGGGCCACGAACGACTCCGCCAGCCGGGCGGTCTCATCGGTTGACCGATCGTCCACCACCAGGACCTCGAAGCGATCGTACTCACTTCGTTGCAGCGACTCGAGCAACCCTTCGATGTTGTCCGCCTCGTTCCGGGCCGGCACGATGATGCTCACGAGGACACCACGGGCCGGCGGGGTGCGCGCAATGTCTGGTTTTCGGGGAATCAGCCGCAGGACCGCGAAGAATGGCGCCAGCCATAGTATGCCGGGCAGAATGTTCAGTTCTTGACCTCCCCTCGATTAGCTTTCCCGGTCGTTTCCGACAAGTCTTTCTCGAGGGCATCGAGTTGGCGGTTGATATCGTTGGAATCGAGCTCGGTGTCTCCGGACGGCACGCCGTTCTGCACGAACAACGTCGCCACCAGTGCGTCCGTGTACCCCACCACGGCCACCGCGATCCCCTTGTCGAGGACGCGGTTCAGGCGGAGCATGGTGGCCATGCCCTGGCGGGCCCGCATGGCGGCCAGCACCGGCGAGAGGTTCCGGGTGAGCAGCTCGCGAAGAAATTGCATCTCTTCTACGACTTCTCCAGCCGCGAGGCCTCGGGCGGCGGCGACCCGGCCATAGTGCTCGCAGGCCTGGTACCAGATCTTCTTGACATCGCGCCGCATCGGGCCGACCATTTCGGTCATGACGTCAATGAGGAGCCGAAGCTCTCGCTCGACGGTAGGGCGGGGCACCGAGTGGGCGGACGTCATGCGGTCGCCCAGCCACGACGCCCACTGGGTTACCATCGGGTCGCGCAACTCGGCCATGGCGCGGCCGACGGCGAGGAGTGCTGGAATGGAAGCGCGCAGGCCGGAGACTCCGAGTGAACTGAGAGGGCAATCTACATGGGAGGTGGAATGCGGTCAAAAGCCCTGACACGCCCGCCCCGGCTCGCCCCGGGCAGCCGGATCGCCCTGGTGGCGCCCGCCGGCCCCCTGCTGGAGCGCGATGACCTCACGCGGGGGGAGGAGCTTTGCCGCGCGCTGGGCTTCGAACCGGTTCTCGCGGCCCATGCCGGCGGCCGATACGGCTACCTCGCCGGCACCGACGAGCAGCGGCTGGCCGATCTCAACGCCGCCCTGCGCGATGACCGGGTGGACGCGGTGTGGTGCCTCCGGGGCGGGTACGGGATCACCCGCATCCTGGACGGCGTCGATTTCCGGGCGCTGGAGCGTCACCCCAAGGCGGTGATCGGGTACTCGGATATCACGGCCCTCATCAATGCCCTCGCCCGACGGAGCGGTGTGGTCACCTTCCATGGGCCGATGAGCCGGTCCAGTCTCTCGCCCTTCAGCCGGTGGCACCTCGACCGGGTGCTGACCAACCTGAGCGAGGCCGGACAACTGGGCCGCATCGCGCAGCCGGCCGACGTGCTGGTTCCCCGGGACAACCGCATCGTGACGCTGACGCCCGGCGTGGCTGAGGGCCGCCTGTACGGAGGCAACCTCACGCTGCTCCAGGCCCTGATCGGGACCCCGTACTTTCCCGACCTGGACGGAGCCCTCCTCTTCCTGGAAGATGTGGGCGAGGACCTCTATTCGGTGGACCGGATGCTGGCCCACCTGCGAATGGTGGGCGCGCTCGCCAAACTCAACGGTGTCGTCGTCGGCCGCTTTACGGAAATGAAGCGAGGTACCGACGACGGCGCCCTGGGGTTCGACGAGGTGCTCTCCACCTACCTGGCGCCGCTCAAGGTCCCGGTCGCCTATGGGTTTCCGCTGGGCCACATTGACGACCAGTGGACTCTTCCCCTCGGCGTGCGGGCCCGCCTCGATGCGACGGCGGGCGCGCTGGATATTCTGGAGCCGGCGGTCTCGTAGGAACCGGCCCGGTCAGTTTCCCGGCTCGACCCGCAATGATTTCCGCACTACCGTGACCGTGTCGCCGTGGTGCTCCGCTACCTGGAGCACTTCCCACCCGCACCGCTCGAAAAGTTCGGCCGCCCTGATGGTCACCGCATGGAGTTGGGTAAACCCCTGGCCTGCCGCCAGGTCTTCCACTGCCCGGATCAACTGCCGGCCAATGCCGCGGTTCCGCCAGGCCGGGTCAACGTACAGGTGGGTGAGCCAGGGAGTGAACTCGCGGCACACCGTGCTGCTTTCGGCCGACAGGGTCACCGTCCCCGCAAACGACAGACCGACCATCGCGACCAGGGCAAGCGGGAGGCCTTCATCCCGGCAGCGGTCGGCGAATCCCATCTTGATCGCGGCGATGGGCTGGTCGGCGAAATAAACCGGCCACTGGGCTTTGAACCCCTGGGCCAAGTCGCCCAACACCTCGGGATGGTCCGCGAGGTGGCTGATCTCGACCTCCGGAACCGGAGATTGGGGAGGCTGAATCAATTTGCCCATCCTGGTCGTATCATTTCACATTGAAACGTGATCTGATCCCCCTCATGGCATGGAGAAATCTCGTATGAGCAAAGGCCTCATCGCTTTAGCTGTCCTGACTATGGTCTTCCCACTCGTCGCTGGGGCGCAGGACCAGCAGGCCAGGCTGGGGACGCCAGTATCGAGGGCGATACCGTGGCGATCGTAGAAGCGCTCAATGCCGGCGCTGAGATCGACCGGCTCGACACCCGGAGAAATTCCAACGGCCGCCGCGCGCTCAACTATGCGGCCTACTTCAATCGGGTCCCTGCGGTGCGCGTGCTGCTTGCCCGAGGCGCGAGTGTCAACCTGGCCAACACCAGCGGGTTCACACCGGTCCATCATGCCGCCGAGGGAGGCGCGACTGACGCGTTGATGATACTGCTTGGAGCCGGCGCCGATGTGTCCTTACCCAACGTGAATGGCCGGCTTCCGATTGATACCGCGACCTCGCGAGAGTATTTCGACATCGTGCAGATCCTGGCCGCGGCATCGAAGAAACCCTGACGGTCACGAAGGGAGCCGGGGCGGACCGTGCCACCGGAAATCAACACCGCTGGTTTCCGGGGCACAACCGACGTCAGGCCAGGAACCGGGAGAACCAGTTCACGGTTTCGCCAAGCGCCAGGTCAAGGGCGGGCGGCAGCGTCTGGAGTGGATGGGTCGCGCCAAAGGTATGGCCGGTGTCAGGAATCATGAGCAGCCGGGCCCGGGAGCCGGAGCCGAGGTGCAGGGCCTGGGCATCTTCGGGTGCCACGGTTTCATCTCCGGCACCGTGAATAATCAGCCACGGGCGTTCGATCCTGCCGCCGGCTGCCGCGATGTCGAGGGTGCTCCTGGCATTCTGGTCGATGTCGTCGAGCACGTCGGTGGAGAGCGGCATGGTCTGGCCGGTCCTGGCGTTCTGGATGCTCAGGTACCCCCGGCGCCGCCATGCGTCCCTGGCGTCCGCCGACCATCGATCCGCCTTTCCGATCGCCGCCCAGGTGACGAGGCAGCGCACATCCTGGTTTTGCGCGGTCTCCAGGATGGCTATCCCGCCGCCCCGGGAATGGCCGAGAATGCCGAGGGAGGTAGGGGCTGGAATTCCGAACGGGTCACCTAGGCGGAGCGCGAGCGCGGTGCGATGGAGGTCTTCCAGTTCCGCGGAATAGGTGTTCCGTCCGAACCTGTCCTCATGCGTAAACTGGCCCTGGTCGTCCACGCCGCTGCCACTCACGTTCAAGGAAAGCGCTGTCATTCCGGCCCGGGCCAGCCGCTCTGCGGCCAGCGGGAACATGCCCCAATCCTTGAAGCCCTTGAACCCATGCAGGATGATCACCGCGGGGCGGGGATTCCGCCGGTCTCCGGTGCGCAGGTCGACGAGGATTTCGCCCAGCGATCCTGCGAGAGTGTGCTTGGTAGTCGTTGCCGTAGCCATGGAAAGCCCCTTATTCTTCAAGCATGCCGGTCTACGAATACTACTGTCTCGAGTGCGGAAACGCCTTCGAGCTCCTGGTGCGGGGCGAGATGGTCCCGGCTTGTCCGGCCTGCGCCGCCGTCCGCATCGAGCGCCGGATGTCGGTGACCGCACGACCGGGGGGCGGGCCACGGTCCCCCGATTTCAGCTCTCTGGGGCCACCGTCGGGTTCGGGAGGGTGCGGTAGCGGCTGCGGGTGCCACTGAGCCCGCTGCAGCAACTCCTGTCGCTTCGGTTACCCCTCCGCTCCCCGGCAGTGGTCGAGGAATCGGAACTGAGCCAGGCCGCCGTGGCGGTACTGGTGGGATCAGACCCGGACGCAGTGCTTCTCATCCGGAGGTCGGAGCGGGACGGGGACCCCTGGTCCGGTCATATGGGTCTGCCTGGAGGGCGCCGCGGCCCCACGGATGAGCACCTGCTCGCTACGGCCATTCGAGAGACCATGGAAGAAGTCGGGGTCGAAATCCTGCCCCATCAATTGCTGGGAACGCTCGACGATGTCGCGCCCAAATCCAAGCCCGTCCTCCCGGTGTTCGCCCGCCCTTTCGTGTTCGCTGCCCAGGGCCACCCGGTGCTCCGGCCGAACCACGAGGTGTCCACCGCCCGCTGGGTTCCACTCCAGGCACTCACCGATCCTTTGAACGTCCGCCAGTTCTCAGTCCAGATCGGCGGCACCTCCCGCACTTTCCCTTCCTACCATCTTGTTGAGGGCCCGGTCTGGGGCATGACTGAGCGAATACTCACATCTCTCATCTACATAATCGGCGAACCGACCAGCTAGTGTCATAACTGTGGCGTCATGCTGGGAGCGGCTTGGTGGACTATTAGGTCGTGATAATCTTGACATTAGTGTTGGTTGAGTTAGGATTTAGTCTATCCTAATTTCAGGGCACTCATGGCTTCCGCCGCAGCGCAGGACCCGATCACCCGGTCGGTCGAAGACTACCTCAAGACCATCTACCATCTTTCCCTGCACGGCAATCCGGCGGGCACCAGCGATATCGCGCACGCCCTCGAACTGTCTCCGCCGTCGGTCAGCGGGATGGTGAAGCGGCTGGCCGAGCAGGGCCTGGTCCAGCATGCCCCCTACAAGGGAGTGGAATTGACTGGCCCGGGCCGGCGCCTGGCCCTCCGGATGGTGCGCCGGCACCGGCTGATCGAATCCTACCTGGTGGAGTTTCTGAACTACGACTGGGATACCGTGCACGAGGAAGCCGAGCGGCTGGAGCATGCCGTCTCCGACACCCTTATCGAACGGATGGCGTCCGCCCTGGGCGATCCGCTGGTGGATCCGCACGGTGACCCCATTCCCACGGCGGACGGGACCATCCTGGAGCTGGTCTTTACTCCGCTTCCCGAAGTCGCGGTGGGGGAGACGGTCGAGGTTCGCCGGGTGGACGTGCGGGACGCGGAACGGCTGCGGTACCTCGCTTCCCTGGGGCTCAAGCCGGGCGCCCGGGTTGCGGTTACCGACCGGCAGCCGTTCAATGGACCCATCACCATCAGGACCGATTCGCGGGATCACATTTTGGGGTATGAGCTGGCGTTGTCGCTGCTCTGTGACGCGGTGCCGGCGGAGGGAGACTGAGAATGGGTAAACTCTCGAAACTCCAGCTTTCCCGGCGGGACCTGCTCAAAGTCGGGGCCCTGGGCGGCGTGGGACTGGCCGCCGGGGGCAGCGCCTTTGTGCTGGGTGGCCAGGAACAGACGCCCCGTTCCGTTCCTGCCCCCGGATCTCACCATGACATGGTCACCATGGGCGAACTGCAGCCCGGCTCGTTCGATCCCACGGCTTACCTGCGGACTTTCGATACCGGGGTGGTCTCCACCCTTCCCAACGGGCAGACGCTGCGGGAGTACCAGCTGGTGGCGGAAGACCGGGAGATCGAGGTCGCGCCCGGGGTGTTTTATCCGGCATGGACTTATAACGGCAGCGTCCCGGGGCCCACGATTCGCTGCACCGAGGGAGACCGGGTCCGGATCCGTTTCACCAACCGGGGCAGCCACGCGCACACCGTCCATTTCCACGGCATCCATGCGGCCATGATGGACGGCGCCTTTGAACCGGTGCAGCCGGGGCAGAGTTACACCTATGAGTTCGATGCCGAGCCGTTTGGTCTCCATCTGTATCATTGCCACACCGTGCCGATCAAGCGTCATATCCACAAGGGCCTCTACGGCGTATTCCTGATCGACCCGAAGGCGGGCCGTCCCCCGGCCCATGAGCTGGTCATGACGATGAACGCCTTCGATACCAACTTTGACGGCGAGAACGAAGTCTACGCCGTCAACACGGTGGCGTTTCACTACCAGAAGCATCCGATCACGCTGCAACTGGGTGAGGTGGTGCGCATCTACCTGGTCAACATCACCGAGTTCGACCTGCTCAATTCGTTCCACCTGCACGGGAACTTCTTCAAGCTCTACCGGACCGGGACCGACCTCGAACGCTACGAGTTCACCGACACCGTCGCGCTCTGCCAGGGCGAACGGGCCGTGCTGGAGTTTACCTACAAGTTCCCGGGCATGTTCATGTTTCACGCGCACCAGAGCGAGTTCGCCGAGCTGGGCTGGGCCGGCATCTTCAATGTGAAGGCGTTACCCAATGCCTGAACTCGACACGCTGCCGGAACGGGAGACCGTCACCCCGTCGCCGCCCCGGGGGGGCCTGCCGCTCTGGGCGAAAGGGCTGCTGCCGCTGCTCCTGCTGGGCCTGCTGCTCGCGGGATTCCTCGCCCTGGGGCCGGTGGGTGTCTTCCAGCGGGCCTTTCCGCCGGTGGAGGAGCTTACGGTCGAGCGGATCACGCTGCCGCGCCCCTATCGAATGGAAGTGCGGGTGGTCAACGGTGGGCCGGAACCGGTGACCATCGCGCAGGTCATGGTGGACGATGCCAACTGGGTCTTTGGCATCGACGGCAGCGCGACCGTGGACCGCCTGGCGACCCGGATCATTACGATTCCCTACCCCTGGGTCGAGGGAGAGCCGCATGTCGTCAAGGTGGTGACCAGCACCGGGCTCACCTTCGAAGGCGATGTCGCGGTAGCCACCCTGACCCCGGTTGCGGATGCGCGGTACCTGGGCACCTTTGCGCTCCTCGGGGTGTACGCCGGCGTGGTCCCGGTCCTGCTGGGTCTGCTCTGGTTTCCCTTTCTGCGTCAGGTGGATCGCCGGTGGGTGGATTTTTTCCTGGCGCTGACCATCGGCCTGCTGGGATTCATTGGCGTCGAGGCGCTGGCCGAGGCGCTGGAGACGTCCGGACGGGTGGCCAGGGCATTCCAGGGCACCGGCCTGGTAGTGATTGGCGTGCTGGCGGCGCCGCTGCTGCTCGCGTCGCTGGGGCGCTGGCGCGGCGCCGCCCGGGGCACCCGCCCCGGGTTCCATGTCGCGCTGCTGATCGCCATTGGAATCGGGTTACACAACCTCGGGGAGGGCCTGGCGATCGGGACATCCTACGCCACCGGCGAGATCACCCTGGGCACTTCCCTCCTGGTAGGCTTCCTGCTCCACAACACCACGGAAGGCCTGGGGATCATTGCGCCCCTCTCCGGCGAGCGTCCCGGCTTCCGGCGCCTGGTGCTGCTGGGACTCATTGCCGGTGTCCCGACGGTGGTGGGCACCTGGATCGGTGGATTTTCCTACTCGCCCATCTGGACCACCCTGTTCTTTGCCCTCGGTGCCGGCGCCATCGTCCAGGTGATCTACGAACTCTTCCGCCTGTTCGCCCGCCGGGGCCCCGGGGCGCTGCTGGCGCCGCTCAACGTGGCCGGCCTGCTCGCCGGCGTGATGATCATGTACCTCACCGGCCTGCTGGCGGTCGGCTGACCTTTACAACTCTCCCGGTTTGCTCATGCATCGTCTTGCCGTAATTGTCGGTCTGCTGTGCTGGAACGGGCCCCTCCTGGCCCAGGACCGGATCGAGGACAACAGCTTCCTGATCGAGGAGGCCTACAATCAGGAATCGGGCGTCGTCCAGCACATCAGTACCTTCGCCCGGGCCTCGATGGGCGACTGGGAATACACCTTCACCCAGGAATGGCCGTTCCTGGGCCAGGCCAACCAGGTGGGCTTCACGATTCCGGTGGCTGGGCTCGACGCCGGAGCCGGCAGGGAAACCCGGATCGGAGACGTCGCGCTCAATTACCGGCGGCAACTGCTGGGGATCGGCGGCGGGCGGGTTGCCCTGAGTCCCCGGCTTTCGCTGCTTCTCCCGACCGGGCGGGAGGAGAGCGGTCACGGAGCCGGAGGCCTCGGTCTCCAGGCCAACCTGCCCGTGAGTCTCCTGATCACCGGCCGGCTGGTCACGCACTACAACGCCGGGTTCACCCTCACGCCGCGCGCCCGGAACGGGGCCGGAGCCAGGGCCAGCGCGTTCGGCTATCACGTGGGCGGGAGCGCGATCCTGCTGCTGACGCAGCGGCTCAACCTGATGGTCGAGGGTCTCTGGCTCAGCAACCAGGACGTGGTCGCCGGCGACCTCACCGCCGTGGTCCAGGAAGCCTACCTCAATCCCGGGTTCCGCTACGCGATCGACACCCCAGGGGGACTCCAGATCGTGCCCGGCATCGCCTACACCATCGGGCTCGGTCCCAGCGAAGGCGACAACAGCATCTTTGTGTATTTGAGCCTGGAGCACAGGTTCAAGACGAGTGACAGGTGAGCGTGAGGGGTGGGAGGGCGAAGAGGAGGGTGCTGCCTCTGGCCATGGGCCATGCGCTGCCGTTTACTCGGAGGGCACCTCCTCCTCGCTCAGGGCGTTGAGCAGCCGGGCCAGCCGGAGGTCGCGGGCCGCGCGCAACTGGGGAATCTGGGCCCCGTAGGTTTTCTCGATTGCCCGGGTCAGCCGGTGCTGGTCTTCGGAGCTGAGCTGGGTCCATCCGGCGAGGTGTTCCCAGCGGGCGGCATTGATACTGATGAGCCGGGCCAGCATGCCGGCTTCGTCCTCGTTCGGCCCCAGCAAGTTCGTAAGATGCGGGCCGGCCGCCGCCCAGCCCAACGCGGGGCCCATCTCCAGGACGGTATCCACGTCCACGATGTCCACCACGCCTTCCAGCACCAGGTGGATACACTCCCGCCAGACCGCCGCCGAAATCCGGCCGGCCACACTGCCGTCAATCTCCTTCTTCAGAATGACCGGCACCCGGCCGAGGCCGGTCAGCCAGAAACGAACGTCCTCGACGCAGTCGGAATCGGTGAGTGGGCTGGGGACAATCTCGACCGCCGGCAGCAGTTCGACTGGCTTGAGCGAATGGAGCACCAGCATTCGGTCGGGCCGGCGCAGCCGGCCGCAGAGGTTGCTGGGGAGAAGGTTCTGGGTGTTGCTGGTGATGACCGCCTTGAGGCGGCAGACTTGTTCGACCTGCTCGAGGACCCGCTGTTTCGCACCCAGGTCGTCAGTGGTGGCCTCGATGATCCAGTCGGCTTCGGTCACGGCATGGAGCAGGCTGCGGCCCAGGCGAAGCTCACTCAGCCCGACCGCGGTGGTGGCTTCGTCGGCATGGCCCATGGCGGCCAGCGAATGGGTACGCCGACCGATGGTGGCCTGGGCCCGTTGCAGCTGCCCGGTGTTGGTGTCGTAGATGGTCACGGACCAGCCCCGGGAGACGGCCAGCGCTGCCCACCCGCAACCGACGTCTCCGGCACCGAGAATTGCGACCCTGGGGGGAACGAGATCAGGCATGAGTGGGTACACGATAACGAAAAGCCCGGCGGGAGTCCATTGAACGGCGGCACCCATGCCGCAGCCGGTTCCGGGGCCGGGTAGATTGAGGACCTGATGACGCGCACCCTGGTTTTCCGCCTGGGGGGACTGGTGGCCGGCCTGGGCCTTTTGCTGGGCCGGGTACCGGCCCTGTCCGGCCAGGCGCCGGCTCCAGCCCCGTCGCCGGTGGCGGTCGAACGCCGCCTGGCGGAACGCCTGGGGCTGGCCATCGGTGACGCGGTGGCGCTCGGCACCCATCCCGATTCAATAGGTCACGCCGGGGTGGTAGCCGCGATCTACGAGCCGGCACCCGATCCCGCTTCAATTACCCGGCGGGAACTGGGTGTGCGCATGCACCTCCCGGATCTGGCGGCGATGCTCCGGGTGCCGGACCGGGTGGACCGCCTCGGCGTTCGGCTGCGGCCCGGTGTGGATCCGGATAGCGCCGCGGCCCGGCTCAACCAGCTGGCCTTCGGGTTCCGGGCCCATTCCTCCCGGGCGATTGCCGCCGGGTCTTCCCAGACCTTCCGGGTGGTGAGCCGGTTTCACCGGGCGATTGCCGTCATTTCCATTGTGGCCAGCGCGGTGTTCCTGCTCTGCATCATGCTGCTCAAGGTGGAGGAGCGCCGGCGTGATGCCGCTCTCATGCGGTTGATTGGCGTCCGCCGCCGGGTCATCTTCGGCGCACTGCTCCTGGAAGCGGTCGCCGTGGCGCTAATCGGCTCCGCGGCAGGGGTACTGCTGGCGGCAGCGGCCGGCGCGGTCACCAACCTGTATTACCAGCGGCTCTTCGACACCGCATTGATTTTCTCCCGGATTACCGCCGACATCGTCCTTTTCAGCGTGGCGCTTTCCCTCCTGCTCGGCGTGGGCGCCGGGGCGCTGGCTGCCACCCGGTTGATCCGGACTCCACCCCTGGTGCTGTGGGGCCGGGGATGAGCGCGATCCGGAACCTGCGGCGGCATCCGCTCCGCACCGCCCTGGCGGTGCTCGGACTGGCGGTCAGTTCGGCCATGCTGCTCGACATGATCCTGCTCTCCGGCGGACTGGAGCGTTCCTTCGAACAGCTCCTCCTGAACCGGGGATACCAGGTCCGCATCAGTCCCAAAGGGACGCTTCCGTTCGACTCCGATGCCAGCATCGCCGGCGCCGGTCGCCTGCTGGATTCGCTCCGCGCGGTGCCCGGCGTCGCGGCGGTGGCGCCCGTCCTGGGAGCCTCGCTGCACGGCCGCCGGGGCGATTCACTACTCACGCTGGTCGGCTATGGTATCGATCCGGCCAACCAGGCGATGTACCAGGTGGAGGCGGGCCGCGACCTCGATCCCCGCGACACGGCGGGAATCCTCCTCAGCCTCCCCGCCCAGCGGGACCTGGGGATCACCATGGGCGACAGTATTACGGTGGCGGGGGCCCTCGACCCCCAGATGGCGCGGGCCGGACTGGAACGTACCATGGTGGTCAGAGGACTGGTCCGCTGGCTCTATGATCCGGAGGGACAACCGTCGGTGGGCACCGTGCTTTCCGTCGCCCAGCGGCTGCGGGGACCGGGCGGCGCGGACCGGGTGTCGTTCATCGCGGTGCGGGTGGCGGATGGCACCGAGGTCTCCGCCCTGACGAACCGGCTGCGGGCGAGGTGGCCGCTGCTCGAGGTCAACAGCGTGGGCGACCTGGTCGCGCACTTCCGGACCCGCATGGTCTATTTCCACCAGCTCGCGTTCATCCTGGGCAGCATCAGCCTGGTGGTGACCCTGCTCCTGGTCGCCACCCTCCTGACGATCACCGTCAACGAGCGGCGGGGCGAGATCGCCACGCTCCGCGCCATCGGGGTGGGACGGATGCATATCGTGCGGGACGTCATGCTGGAGGGACTGGCCCTGACCGTCATCGGCGGCCTGGCCGGGGTGGCGCTCGGCCTGGTGACGGCCCGGTACCTGGACATCATCCTCACTTCCTTTCCCGGGCTGCCGGCGTCCATATCGTTTTTCGTGCCGCGGACCCGGGGCCTCGTGACGGCTGGCATCGTCCTACTCCTGAGCGGCACGCTGGCGGGTGCCTATCCGGCGTGGCTCGCCGCCAGCGCACCCATCGCTGAAGCCCTGCGCACGGAGGCGGCATGACGAACGGCCTGGGCGCCGGGGGGCCAGGGGGCCGGGCAGTCGTGCTGCGGGCGGTGGATGTCCGAAAGGACTACCCGATGAACGGGGAGCAGGTGCATGCCGTGCGCGGGGTCTCGCTTGAAATAGAAACGGGCAGCCATACCGCCATCGTGGGGCCATCCGGCTGCGGCAAGTCCACCCTGCTGCACCTGCTCGGTGGCATTGACACTCCCAGTGCCGGGTTGGTGGAGATTCTCGGCACTTCGTTGTCACAGCTGACCAGCAGCCAGCTGACCCGGCTGCGCCTGCTCCGGCTGGGATTCATTTTCCAGCGGTTTCACCTGCTCCCGGTGCTCAGCGCGCGGGAAAACATCGAGTTGCCCCTGGCCGAGGCGGGGGTGCCGGGGCGGGAGCGGCGGGCCCGGGCTCTGGAGCTGCTGCGGTACGTGGGCCTCGGCGCGCGCGCCGACCACCGGGCGACCCAGCTCTCCGGCGGAGAGATGCAGCGGGTGGCCATCGCCCGCGCGATGGCGAACCGCCCCGCCATACTCCTCGCCGACGAACCCACCGGCGAACTGGATGCCCGCACCGGCCGGGAGATTCTCGATCTCTTCCGCCGGCTCAACCAGGACGGCACCACGCTGGTCGTGGTCACCCACGACGAGCACCTGGCCGCCGAGGCCGGACAGCGCATCCATATGCTGGACGGCCGCATCGTGCCGGCGGAGCGGTAGGGGCATGCTGTTCACCCTGGCATTCCGGCCGCTGCTGGTGCGGCGGGGACGATCGCTCTTCCTGCTCACCGGCTATGCGCTCGGCGTCGGTGTCATGATCGTGCTCCTGTCCGTGGGCGAGGCCATGCTGGACCAGTCGCGGGACGTGTCGCTGGTGGGCGGCGGCGAGGTGACCGTGCTTCCCGAGGGTATCGACATCGAGGCGTTGCGCACCGGCGGGCTGTCGGGGCTGTTCTTTACGGTGGACCGGGCCCGGTACGTAACCCGCCAGGCGCTGGGCGGGCCCCGTTATGCGGGCATGGTGGAAGCCGTCTCGCCCTCCCTCGAGCACAAGCTGATATACCTGGCGCACGGGCCGGATACCGTGGCGGTCCAGGCGGGCGCCGAGGTTCCCAGCCGCGCGGCTGCGGTGGGGGCGGGCCTCCGGGTCCTCCTGGGAGAATGGGACGACACGCCCCGAGACTCGGCCTATATCGCGCCCACTGCGCAGCAGCTCTACGACGAGATCGACCGGTTCCACCTGCCCCAGACCGCCGACTCGAGTTGGGGGGAGTGGCACTACTTCAACGTCGTCACCGGTCCGGATGAGTGGTGGTATATCAGCTTCCTGGTGGGAGGCCTGGTCCCGGACGGCCGCTGGGGTGGCCAGGTGATTATCACCCACCGGCGGCCGGATGGCCGGTATGAGAAACTGGAGCAGGCGGTGCCCGCGGCGGCGGTCCGGTTCGATACCGCGGCGGCTGGCCTGGTCCTGGGGGCGAACCGGGTGGAGCAGCGCCAGGGGAAGTACACGGTGACCATCCGGCTCCCCTCGCAGCGGCTCAGCATGGACCTGCAGATTCGCCCGGCGCCTTTCCATTACTTCCCGCCCGTGCAGTTGCGGGAAGGGGAGTTTACCTCCGGGTACGCCGTCGCCGCCGTGCGAGGGACCGCGGAGGGAGAGATCTGCCTCGACCAGTGCCGGCCGGTGTCCAACGCGCCAGCCTATCACGATCACAACTGGGGCGTCTGGAGGGGCGTCTCCTGGGAGTGGGGCGCGGCGGCGGGTCCGCGTCTGAGTTTCCTGTACGGCCAGGTCCAGGCCCCCGACAGCGCTACCGCGCCGGAGCCCTTCTTCTTTGCGCTGCTGGATTCCATGGGCGTGCGGCAGGTGCTGACCTCGCGCTCCATTCGCTTCGAGGGAGACTTGCCGGTGGCGACCGGCGGACCGGCAACGGCACCGGGGCGATTCGAGTTCGTGGCGGGGCGGGGCGCGGACAGTGTGCGGGTGCGAGTCCAGGTGCGGGAGGCGGCGGGGACCCGGATGGCGTCAGCCGGATTCGAGCGCTATTTCCTGCAGATGCGGGGAAGCTTTCTTCTGACCGGGGTGATCGGGGGAGAGCCGATCCGGGAGGAAGGGACAGGCTTCTTCGAAACCTGGCGGCGGCCGCCCTGACGGCCGGACCGCGGAACCGTCAGGCATCGGCAGCGCGAAGATCCCGGACCTGTTCGGTGTGGCGGTCGGTGTGGGTGGCCAGGAAAAGGATCCACTGGTGGCCGTCCAGCGCCTTGAGAGAGGGATGGGGGGCGCAGTAGTCCCGCAGGTTTCGCGTCTCTTTCGCGAGTAGTTCGATCGTGGCGCTCCTTGCCCGGCGGAACGCGTCCACCGCCTGGTCCGGACTGGGCCACCGTCCGGCGGGCTGGACCAGGTCAGGGGCCTTCCTCCGCGTCATCCGATCCCGCATGGCTGCGACGATGAGATCATCCTTGCCGATGGTCTGGGCATGATGCTCGGGGGCGCAGGGCGCCACAAGGAGCCGGCGGGCCAGCAACTCGTTCACGCCGATCTCGACCGTGGCGATGTGCTCGACCACCTCGAGCACCGACCAGCGGTCCGGCGCCGGCTTTGCGGTCCACGCCGGCGGGTCCAGGCCGTCCAGGGCCTCAAGAAACGCGGTCCGGCTGGTTTCGAGGTGCTTCATCAGGGCCTGCATGATTGGATCCGGATAGAGGAAGCTGAAAAATAGCCGCTTGGTTGCGCCCCGACCGAATTGCGCCGATCTTCCTTGGCGGAACGCATCCCTTTCCTACGGATCCATGGCCACACCCGAGATGCTGCAGGAGGCCCTGAGGGACAAGTACAGGGTCGAGAAGGAAATTGGCGCGGGCGGCATGGCGACCGTCTACCGCGCGCTGGATCTCAAGCACCAGCGGGCGGTGGCGATCAAGGTGCTCAGGCCGGAGCTGGCCGCCTCGCTGGGCACCGAGCGGTTCCTGCGAGAAATCGAACTGGCGGCCCGGCTGCAACACCCGCATATCCTTCCGCTGTACGATTCCGGTTCCGCGGCCGGGATTCTCTATTACGTGATGCCCTTCGTCGAGGGCGAATCGCTGCGCGACCGGCTCCAGCGGG
Source organism: uncultured Gemmatimonadales bacterium (assembly GCA_963795085.1). Taxonomy (GTDB): domain Bacteria; phylum Gemmatimonadota; class Gemmatimonadetes; order Gemmatimonadales; family GWC2-71-9; genus DASYPP01. The sequence continues at coordinate 660,352 of CAWCFX010000004.1, forward strand.
AGAAAACCATTCCCCTGGAAACTGCGGTCCAGCTGACCCGCGAGGTGGCCAGCGCCCTGGCGTACGCCCACAGTCACGGGGTCGTCCACCGGGACATCAAACCGGAAAACATCATGCTCTCCGGGGGCCATGCCGTGGTAGCCGATTTTGGTATCGCGCGCGCCCTGGACGCGGCATCCGGTGGCGAGCGGCTGACCGGCATGGGGCTGTCTATCGGCACCCCGGCATACATGAGCCCGGAACAGGCGACCGCGAGCGACGAGGTCGGTCCCCCCAGCGACGTGTATTCGCTCGCCTGCGTTCTCTACGAAACCCTGACGGGCCAGCAGGCATTCTCGGGGCCCTCGGTGCAGTCGGTGATCACCAAGAGTATCTCCGGCCCCCGGCCGCACGTGCGCGCCGTGGACAAATCGGTGCCCCAGGCGATCGACGCGGTCATCGTCCAGGCCCTGGCCCAGGACCCGGCCGAGCGGTTCCCCGGTGCCACCGAGTTCTCCGACAACCTCGACGCGGCGCTGCGGGGCGAGTTCAGGGGAGCCAAACGGTGGACGCCGATCCTGGCCGGCCTGGTCACCGCCCTACTCTTTATCGGGGCGTTTCTCGGGTATCGTGCCTGGTCCACCCGGAGCCCGGTGCGCAGCGGCGCGGAGCTGATCGCGGTGCTGCCCTTTACGACGGCGGGGAGCGGGGTGGAGTTGCTGGGCGAGGGCATGGTCGACCTGCTCTCCACCAATCTCAACGCGGTCGGCGGGATCGCCACGGTGGATCCGCGAAGCGTGCTTTCCCGCTGGAAGAAGCAGGGCAGCACCGACCGCAACGCGGCGCTGGCCATCGCCCGCGCCCTGGAGGCCGGCTCGTTTCTTACCGGCAGCGTGGTCGCCGCGGGGCATACCGTGCGGATCAACGCCGAGCTGACCTCGGTAAACGGCGAGTCGCTGGCCAAGGCGCAGATCGACGGAACATCCGACAACCTGATCGGGCTGGTGGACAGCCTCAGCCTGGCCCTGCTCCGGGATATCTGGCGGTCGAACAAGCCGCTTCCCTCGCTGCACGTCGCCGCGATCACCACCAGCTCGGTGGACGCGATCCGCGCCTTCCTCTCCGGCGAGAAGGCCTATCGCGAAGCCCGCTGGGACAGCGCGACCGCGTTCTTCTCCCGTGCGGTAGAGCTGGACTCGACCTTCGCGCTGGCCAACTTCCGCCTCGCTCTCTCCTATGGATGGAACGGCGGCTGGCAAAGCGAGCGCTCCCGGAAGGCGACGGAGGCCGCCGTCCGCTTCGTGAACCGGTTGCCCGAGCGGGACCGGGCGCTGCTCACCGGGTACCGGCTGTTCACGCAGGCCAACCTCGCCGCGGTGGACAGCATGCGCCGATACCTCGCCCGGTATCCCGGCGATCCGGATGGCTGGTTCATCCTCGCCGACGCCCAGTACCACATGAATGCACTGGTGGGATTGTCGCCGGCTCAGCTCCGGGCACCGTTCGATTCGGTGCTGCGGCTGGATCCGACGCTGGTGCCCGCTTACTTCCACCCGGTCGAATCGGCGCTGATGCGGCGGGACAGCGCCCTGTTTACGGCCTATGTGGCTACCATCGATTCGGTGCTCGGCAAGGAAACGGCGGGGCAGTTCCGGCTGGCCGGACGGGCCGTCTGGGGGCCGGGACGCGACTCGGCCTACGCCGAGTTGACTACGGCGCAGGTTGGGCTGGCCGGTTCCGCTCTCATGTCGGAATATTACAGCCCCACCCCGGACCTCGGCGTGGTGAACCGGGAGATCACCCGGCAGTTCAGCCGCGGCATGGGCGGACCCCAGGCGGAAGCCCAGCTACTGATCAGCCGGGTGTCGGTCTACGTCGGGTTGGGACAATTGGGTAAGGCCCGGCAGCTCACCGACTCGTTGATGACGGTCAGCCGCGACTTCGGGTACTCGGCAATGCTGCAGCCGGTCTATGCCGGGCTAATTCCTGCCGATTCGGTTCGCCAGATAATTGCGGCGGTAGAGCAGGCCCCGCTCACCTATCCCCAGGTCGCGATGACCCGGGCGACGATCGCGCTCAGCCAGAACGACGCGGCGGCGGCCAAACGGGTGCTGGATGAGGCCCTCAAGCAGACCGGGGAGATGTACAACGAGGAGTTCCGCGCCGTGCTCCGCGCATACCGGGGGTGGGCGGAGGTCGTGGCGGGCGATACGGTGGCGGGGATTCGCACCATCGAAACAGAGCTGGGGCGGTCCGGCAACATCGGCATCAGCTGGGCGACTTCGAACCTGCGGTTTCACTACGCCGGCATCCTGGCCTCCCGTCCCTCCACGCGGGACCAGGGCCTCCGGCTCCTGCAACATACCTTCAGCAGCGGCCCCGATATCATGTACCTGCCGCTGACTTTCCTGGTGGCGGGCCGTGCCCTGGAAGATGCCGGACGGCGGGCTGAGGCGGCCGAGGCATACGGCCAGTTCATCCGGCTGTGGAAGGACGCCGACGCTTCGCAACAGGGGCGAGTCCGGGAAGCGCGCGAGGGACTGCAGCGGGTGAGCGGGGAGAAGTGAGAAGTGCGAGAGGTGAGAAGTGAGAGGCCATCCTTTCATCACCTCGCCCCTCGCACCTCTTAATTCTTACTTCTCACCACTTATTTCGTCCCTTCCCGCCTCAGTGCCGTAGGCCAGCGCCGGAACCGTCGCCAGGTACCGGCGCACCGCGCGGAGTTCACTATCCGTCATCCGACCGTAGGCTTTCCACGGCATGAATGAATCGATCGCCGTGCCGTTGGGCCGCTTTCCCCCGCGAAACGCACGAAGAAAATCCGTATCGGTCCAGTCACCGATTCCTGCCGGGGTGATATTGGTTGCCGGCGGATCATCCGGGCCTCCCGCGAGTTTCCCCCCGTTGAGATTCTCGCCGTGACAGGCCTGGCAGCCGCTGGTGGCGACGATGTAGCCGCCGTACTCCACGGTTTCTCCCTCCGGCGGGGCGGTGGGGATCGGTGCCTCGTGATTGACCAGTCGTGCCACGGCCAGCGCCGTGGGGCTGGTGGCGATGATCATCCGGCCAATGGGGCCCAGTTCGGTTCGCGGCAGGGAGCGGCTCACCGGCGGGAGGGTCTTGAGATAGGCGATGATCGCGGCCAGATCGCCGGCTCCCAGGCGGGCAAATACCTCGGAGGGCATGAAGAGCAGGGAAGTTCCGTCGGGCCGAAGCCCATGCCGGATGCCCCGGACCCAGTCCGCATTGGTATAGCGGGCGCCGATCCCGCCGGGCGTGAGATTGCTTCCCACGAAACGTCCGAAGGGCATGCCGTCAACCGCCACCTTGCCGCCCAGGTCCTCGCCGTGGCAGGTCACGCAGATCTGCCGCGCCGTTACCAGGTGCCGGCCCCGCTCTACCGAAGCCGAGTCAGTGGGGATTGTGAGGGCAGCGGGGGAAACATCCCAGGTCTGCCTCAGATTTCGGCCGCTCCAGACGTAGAGCCCGGCACCGGTGAGAAGGATCAGCAGGACAATCACGCCGAGCACGATTCCGAGTCTGCGAACCAGTCTTCCAGCCATGAGGGATTCTCCAGAGTGGGAGCCATTTCCAGGAACCACATCGGCCTGAACATCCTCTCCCTTCTCACCTCTCACTTCTCCCTTCGTACTCTTCAGATTCCAACCCTTACCACGACCCCTGCCGTCCGGTATTCGAACGCCCCGGTGGTCGAGCTTTCGGCGCTGTTACTGATTCCCGCGAATACCTCGACCACGTTGTCGCTCCCCCAGTGCCGCCCGATCCGGCCTTCCAGGTGCCATTCGCCCTGGAAGTCCGACCCGGTGCCGATTTGCTGCACGCCGAGGCCTCCGCTGATCCGGCCGGTCCAGGGGAGGGTACTCCTGGTGTAGCCGCCCCGGGCCTCGTACACGGTAAACCGATCCGGGGAGAAGTATCCCACGCCCTTGAAATCATAGCCAAGCGCGCGGGCCATGATGCCGACGAAGAAGTCCCGGCGCAAGGTCTGGGTCAGGGTGAGGATCCCGGCGGTCCGGGAGTTGTCATCGCTCAGGGCGGTGAACGACGCCCCGGCGCCCAGCACCAGGCCCGGACGAAGCACGCCATCGCCGCTGGCTTCGATCACGTCCAGGTCCAGGTTACGCCCGATGAGCAGCGCGGTTTCGTCGAACGGGTAATGCGCGTATCCCAGCCCAATGCCGGCCCTGCCCAGCCGGTAGGCTGCCGCCAGCCGGACGGTGCCCGCGGTACGGGCCGCACCGGTGTCAGGAGAGAGGCGGCGGGCACCCAGCGCGCCGGTGAGGCGGAGATCTCCCAACCCGTAGATGACACCCGCCTCGGCGCCCACTCTGCTCGCATCCCGAACCGGGTCGCTGGCCTGGAGGGCGCCGACGGACCCGGTAAGAACAACGCCGTCCACGAGCATGTAGGAAGCGCCGAGGCTCTGCCACCAGGTGGTGTTGTTGTCGGAATCGTTGCTCCACCCCAGGGTCAGCTCGGGCTGGGGGCGGAGCGCGCGGCGGACCGACCGATCCAGTTCCTGCGCCGCCCGGTTTCCGGGATCCGCTGCCAGCGCCCGGCTGGAGTACACCCCGGCCCGGGAGGGGCGCCCCTGCCAGAGATGGACCTGGCCCAGGCCGGCCAGCGCGTCCGGGTGGTCAGGATGGCGGGCCAGAACGCTGTCGTAGAGTGCGATCGCCTGGCCGCTCCTGCCCGCCCAACTGAGAACCCTGGCCTCCGTGGCCTGAATGTCCGGGTCCGCCGGGTCCCCGGAGCGCGCCCGGCGGATCAGGATCAGGGCGGAATCGAGGCGGCCGTCCCACGACGCCAGGATTCCCAGGCGGTAGTTGGCGCGGACGGAACCGGGATCGCTCGCCAGGGCGAGCTCATAGTTGATGCGGGCGAGATGATAATCACCGGCGGCCCAGGCAGAGTCGGCGGCCGCCTGCTGGGCCCGGAGCGGACCCGCGAGTAGCAGGACAGCAGTGGCCATGGCCAGGCTTCGCGGTCTCACGGCATGCTCCCCCAGGTGGCGCGCATGGCGCGATAGGCTGGCTTGGCCCGGGTGTGCCACCGGGGAGTCTCCCACCCATTCCAGAGCCAGGCCACGAACGACTCGGCCTGCCATCGCCCGCTGGCTTCGAGGCGGGGCAGGCCGCCAACGGAGGTCCGGGGGGATCCGTCGCGATAGGTGACCAGGCCAACGCGAATGCCGCGGGCCGTCTCGGTGCCGAACCCGCCGCCCGCCGAGGTTTCGTAGAGAATGGTATGGGTCGAGGGATCAGTCACGTTGAGGAGGCCCCATGCGATGCGGATCTGCAGCAATCCCGACCGTGGATCATAATACCAATCGGAAAGTGAAGAAGCCGAATCGGTTCCGAATCGGAGGCGGCCGCGGTTGACGCCTTTCGCGGGATAGAAGGTCCCATCCCGTCCGTAGCGGGCCCGGTTGATACCCACGTACATGGAATCGAATATCCCGTCGTGGCGGTCCCGGACCGTGGCCGGACGCTGGTAGAAGCGACCGATGTCGTCACGGCTCGAATCGGGTGCTCCGCCATAGGGATTGTATTCCGGCAGCACGCGGATCTCGGCGTCTCCGGGACCCCGGAGGTCCACCAGGAACTCGAACCCGACATCACCGGAAGCCATGCCGTCAGGCAGGACGTGCTGTCCCCTCGAGGGCAACCAGGTGTCCAGCGCGACCATGACCCCTTGGGTATTCCAGGGAAACGGTCCCCGGGCGAACCGGGCCGCGAGGTAGAGGTAGCTCGCGTCCGCGCCGAGATGGAGGGCGTGGGGGACCGAGGGGGCGGCTGACGGCTCTTCGTACACGGTCTGGCCCGCCAGCCAGGGGCGGGCATCTCCCCCCAGTCTTGGCGTGGCGGCGGCTTCTCCGGCGTACACTCCGATCACCCCGTAGTTCTGCTCCGCATCCATCACGTTGTGCCAGAGGCGGTTGTTCTCGGTCGGGATTTCGAGGTCGGTCACCACCCAGTTCCGCTTGAACCATTCATCGATCCAGGCGAACAGGACGCCGCCCGCGGCCCCGCTTTCTTTTATTTCCCGGGTGAGCCGGGCGTCGATACGTGCCATGGCCCGCTCGTCGTGGCCGCCATGGTGCCAGCCCTGGGGCTGCAGGTGGGCATTGCCCCGGCTGGACGGGACGCCATACTCGGCAATGACCACCGGGATGCTCCCATGGTGGCGGACCAGTGCCTTGAGATACCCGAAGTAATTTGACCGGCCCTCGCTGGATCGGGCCAGGTTATAGCCCGGGTCGTGGAGCAGGAAATCAGGATAGTACGGATAGGCATGGAAACTGGCGAACCACCCCGCCGGGTTGGCGGCCGTCGGACGGACCAGGGCGGCGTCGAGCCCGATCACGTCGTTCTCGTATTCGTTGATGAGATGCGCCGGTTTGCCGAGCCGGGCGCGAATCGCGGACTCCTCGCCGGTGGTGGCTTCGGTTGGATGGGTGAGGGGGTCGAGGGTGGGCCAGTTGGTGTAGGCGATGGGCCGGATCGTGTTGTACCGGTCCACCTCGTACGACAGCATGTGATCGGAGATTTCCGCCATCCACCGGTCGGCGGCAGGAGCGGAATCGGCGCGGAGGAAGCGGCCAGCATAAGGGGCGAGGCCCGGGTTGGCCTGGTCGAAGGCCTTCACCGCGTACGGTTCCCACTCCCGCCCGACAATGTAGGCCAGCACCCAGCGGGAAACATCGGTGTCGTAGCGGCCGGCGGCATGGCCGGGGCGGGGCGGAATGTCCGCCGCGCCGTGGAGCAGGTCCACCACCCGCTCCATTTCCCGCTCAAACTCCCGTCTCCAGGGAGGATGGTTGAAATCGTCGTCGGGCGGCAGTTCCGTCCACACGCCGTGGATTACCCACAGCGGGCGCGATGGATGGGCCCGGTTCCAGGCGCCCAGCGCCCGGTAGAAATCGGGAGGATGAATCGTGTACACCCGCACCACGTTGGCGTTCATCCCGGCCATCTGCTCGATCCAGCGGGCATAGGTGACCGAGTCTGGCGGGAATTGAGAGGGGAACTTGCCGGGCAGCGCGGCGCCCAGGTTGATACCCTTGATATAGAAAGGCCGCCAACCGCCGCGGACCGGAATCTCGAAGCGGGCACCGCGGGTTCGCGCCACCACCTGGAGGGTCTGCGGCCGTTCCCGGGGGATGGTGGCCGGGCGATCCCAGTCCGGAACGACCCGGTCGAGGAGCGCTCTTGCCGCGCTGTCGCTGGGATCGAGCGCGATCGCCCGGCGGGCCGCCGTCACGGCGGCCGCAGTGTCACCCCGTCGGTTGGCGGCCAGGGCCAGGCCGCTCCAGGCGTCGCCGTTGCCGGGGTCTCGCCCAGTGACCAGGCGGAAGAGGGAGTCGGCCCTCTCCACGCGGTCGCTCCGGAGCGCGGCATATCCGAGGCCGACCTTGGCGTCCAGGTTCCCCGCACACCGCTGGTCGGCCCGGGTAAACCGGCGATCGGCTTCGGCGATCGAATCGGCCCGGTAGGCGGCCCAGCCAGCCTCGACCTCCCGCGCGGACTCCAGGGGGCAGGCGTCCTGGGCACCTGCCGCCGGCGGGCCGAGGAGGCCGGACAGCAGGAAGAGCCAGATCCGCCCGCGCAACCGGTTCTGATATAAGTTGATAGGCATCCCGCAGGAAACGTAAACTGGCGAGGAGCGGAGGAGCAGCATGAGCGAGGAGTCCACGACCCCGCTGGTTGGCCGGGCGCTGATCGATGCCTTCGGGAAGGGCTGGAGCCGAGGGAACATCGATGCCCTGATGGCGGTCTTTGCCCCCGAGGCGGTGTTCATCGAAACGCCCTTCTCGACGCCGCTGGCCGGCACCGAGGCGATCCGCGGATACTGGAAGGAGATTCCCCATTACCAGTCGGAGATCACCTTCAGCAGCGGGGAGATCTACGTGGCGGGCCCATGGTTTTCCACCGAATTCAAATGTACTTTCCGGCGCCGGCGGACCGGGGAGTGGGTGGACGCCCGGGGCGCCATCTTCTGCGAGTTAGCCGGAGACCGGATCGGCGAGATGCGGATGTATTGGCACCGATGGGGGGACAGGGGGTGAAGTAGGGCCAGGGGCAAGGTTCAAGACGCCCATGCTGGACCAAGCTGGTACTGACCATCATACTGCACCCGTATCCGTGTGGAGCCCCGTATGCAGACCAACAGGATTGCCGTTCTCGCTGCCGCCCTGGCCCTGATGTCTTCGGCGTCGCTCCCGGCCCAGGCAGAACCCCTCGAATTGACGGTGAGTTTTTCACCCGCCGCGAAGGCGCCCGATGTCCGGCTGGCGACCGCGGCGGATGGCTATCTGATGCTCTTCCATGTTGCGGGCGGGCGGGTGCGGGTGATGTTCCCGGGCAATCCCTCCGGATCAGCGGCGTTGCCGGCGGGGACGTACCTCCTCGAATCCCTGCAACCCGAAATGCCCTATCACATCGAATATGGGGGTGTGATCGTCGCGGCCTGGTCCGCCCAGCCGATCCGGACCAGCGAGATGGTACGCTATGGCCACTGGGCGGTAGGCGATCTGAGCAGAAAAGCTTTCAGCCAGAGGCCCCTGACGGCGACCGCGGGTCTGGTTGAGAAATTCGGATCGGGCGAGATCGTAGTCCGGGGCGCTGAGGTTGGCCCCATAGCGGGCGCCGGTCGGCGGGCGGTCCAGCCGGCTCTGCGACAGGACCCTGACCTTGCCCGCTTCGGCTATCCGAAGCATCAGAGAGGCCGCATGTACCTGCCGCCCTGCGGGCCCGGCAGTCGTCCCGTCTCGGACGGATACGCCGATGGCTGTATCACCATTGTCAGGACGTTACCTCCTCTCCGGGTGGAGTCCCGATCTGTCCCCCCGCCTCCGCCACCCCAGCCGAGGATTGCACTTTCCGACCGGCGGCCGGCACTCTGATGGCCTACGCGTCGGCCTTACGGCGGGCGTAGTCCATTCCCCATTCCACCATCTCGGGGCTGCGCAGTCCGATCCGCATCGCCTGCTCCATGGCAGTATCCTCGTCCATGCCCAGGTCCAGGATGAAGTGGGGCAGGAGCGATCCGCCCACCCGGTTGCCGCTGGCGCAGTGGACAAAGATCTGCTTGCCCCCCGCGTTGCGGTACACCGCCAGGACCCGCTCCATGGTGGCATCGTTCAGGGTGGCCGAGGAGACGGGAACGTTGATGTATTCGAGGCCGGCTTTCTTGGCGAGCTCGGGCTCGTCAAAGGGCCGCCGTTCCATCGGGTCGCGAATATCGAGCAGGATCGCCACTCCGGCATCTTTCAGCGCTTGAATATGGGCGGCTCCGGGCTGGCCCCCACCCGTGATGGTGGGGGTCACCTGGCAGGCGTTGACGATACCGGAAGCGGCGGCGAGCGGATTGGCCATAGAAGGTATTGGTGATTGGTGATGAGCCATGGGATCGTTGGTCGGCTTTCCTGACTAATCACTAATCTCCCATCGCTAATTCCGGTATCCTCCGGCCACTGACCAGCCCGCCAGCACGGCCCCGATTGACAGCAGGACGCTGGCGCCGATGTAACCGGCGGCTCGCGCCCAGTGACCGTCCCGGAGCATGGCCATCGCGTCATAACTGAAGGCGGAGAAGGTGGTGAACCCGCCGCAGAAACCCACGACGATCAAGGCTCTGAGTTCCGGGCGACCGCCCGGCAGCATCAACTGCCTGACCACCAGGCCCAGCAGGAAGGATCCGGCGACATTGACGGCCAGGGTGCCCCAGGGAAAGGCGGAGAACCGTTGCAGCCAGCTGCCCACCAGGTACCGACTTACACCGCCAATGGCGCTTCCGATTGCCACGTAGAGGATCACAAGTTGCCTCGGAGGATTTCGGCTGAACGGTAATCCGGGGGAGAGAGATGCCATAGAGCCGAGGCGCGTTGGCGATTGTCCCCCGACCGAGCGGGCCCCTTGCCCTCTGGCCCGCTTGCCCCCTTGCCCCCTTGTTACCCACCTGCCCCCGGGCCCACTGGGCCGCTAGTTTTGGCGGATGCTTCGCCTTGCCATCGCCCAGACGCGTCCGCACAAAGGCGCCTACCGGGAGAATCTCCACCAGCTCGGCGCCCTGTTCCGGGAGGTCGGACGCTGGGCCGAACCGCCGGAGCTCCTGGTGACGCCGGAATCCGCGCTCACCGGGTATTTCCTGGAAGGCGGCGTACGCGAACTCGCGCTTTCCGCGGAGCAGCTGCTGGCGGACCTTGCGACGCAGCACGCCGCCTCCGGCGCGGCTCCCTTCGATATTGCCATTGGTTTCTACGAGGTCCATCGCAACCAGCTGTATAATTCCTGCCTCTACGCGTCGCTGGGAGGCTCCGACGCCGGTATCCGGCATATTCACAGGAAAGTCTTTCTTCCTACGTACGGGGTCTTCGACGAGGAGCGTTTCGTCGAGCCGGGCCGGAGCGTGGAAGCCTTTGATACCCGGTGGGGCCGGGCGGCGATGCTCATCTGCGAGGATGTCTGGCATTCGCTCACGCCCACGATAGCCGCGCTCGATGGTGCCCAGCTGATCATCGTGCCCAGTGCCACACCGGCTCGCGGCATCGGGCCGGGAAGCGGCGATTCCCGCCCCGCCAACCTCGACCGCTGGGAGCGTCTGGCCCGCAGCGTGTCGGAAGAGCACGGAGTTTACGTCGTCGTCACCCAGCTGGTCGGGTTCGAAGGCGGGAAGGGGTTTGCCGGCGGCTCCGTGCTCTCCGGCCCGCGCGGGGAGCTGCTCGCGAGGGGGCCCATCTTCGAGCCGGCCATCATTACTGCGACGCTCGACTTCGACGAAATCACCCGGGCCCGCGCCGACCAGCCGCTGCTGTCGGACCTGGAGGCCCGGCTGCCCCACCTGCTGGAGAGCTGGCAGAAAAGCCGGACTGATCGCCCGGCGCCTCCCCGCGATGGCGGCCAGGCCAAAGTGCCGCAAACCCGTCGCCCTATCACGCCGGCGATGACCGAGGCGCCGCTGGCCATTGATGGCGCGCTGACCCAGCGGTGGCTGGTCGAGTTCATCAGGGACGAAATCGTCCGCGGGCGGCGGTTCGATAAGGTGGTGCTCGGGCTCTCGGGCGGGGTGGACAGTTCGCTCGTCGCATTCCTGGCTGCCGAAGCGTTGGGGCCCGAGAACGTCACCGCGGTGCGGATGCCCTACCGCACCAGTAGCCCGGAGAGCCTGGCCCACGCGCAGCTGGTCATCGACCACCTGGGTATCGGGTCCCGCACGGTGGACATCTCCGCCGGGGTGGACGGGATCGCCACCGCCATTGGAGACTCGGTCAGCCCCGCCCGGCTCGGCAACGTGATGGCCCGGGCGCGTATGATCACCCTCTTCGACCTGTCCGCCGAACTGCAGGCGCTGCCGCTGGGGACGGGAAACAAGACCGAGCGGCTGCTGGGGTATTTCACCTGGCATGCCGACGACACCCCACCGGTCAACCCGATCGGCGATCTTTTCAAATCCCAGGTCTGGGACCTGGCGCGGCACGTCGGCGTCCCCGAGGTGATCGTTGCCAAGCCGGCCAGCGCCGACCTGATCAAGGGCCAGACTGACGAGGGCGATTTCGGCATTTCGTATCCCAAGGCCGACCAGATTCTCCACTGGCTGCTGCTGGGCTACCGGCCGGAAGAGATCCAGGCCGTGGGCTTTACGGCGGAAGAAGTCGGCCTGGTGCAAACCCGGCTCGAATCCACCCACTGGAAACGCCGGCTTCCCACTGTGGCGATGCTGAGCCAGACGGCGATCGGGGAGTATTACTTGCGGCCGGTGGACTATTAAGTGAGCAGTGAGAAGTGACATCTTCCGGTAACCTGGTCCCAGGCATCATGCCGATGCAATTCCATCCGGTGCTCAGGTATCCTCCTAATTCCTGCGCCGGTCAGTGCCGGGGGGTTCCGCGTGGCGTGGTACGGCGTCTGCCCCGGAGGTCGGCGGCATGATTCCCGATTCCAGGCCGATGTCGTACTCCCGCGCCGAACTGACCCAGATGGTCATGCCCAGCATGCAGAACGTCCTGGGGGACCTGTTCGGCGGGCACCTGATGGCGATGGTGGACCAGGCCGCGGCGGTCGCGGCGATCCGGCACGCCGGCGGGCCGGCGGTTACCGCGAGCATTGACCGGGTGGATTTCCGGGAACGCATTCCGGTGGGCGCCCTGGTGACCTGCGCGGCGACGGTGGATTACGTCGGCACCTCCAGCATGTCGGTCTCGGTGGAGGTATACTCGGAGATCGTCTCGACCGGCGAGCGGAAGCACACCCACACCGCGCACGCCGTCTTCGTCGCGATCGACCCGCACGGCAAGCCGATGAAAGTGCCCCGGCTGGTCCCGGAAACCGAAGAGGAGCAGGCCCGGTTCGAGCGGGCCCGGGTCCACCGCGAACGGATGCGCGCCCTCAAGTGAGCGTCCGGTGACCCCGCGGCGGGTGGTGCTGGTCCTGGGCGGCGGCGGCGTCAAGGCCGCGGCCCATGTCGGGGCCTGGCGGGCGATCGCCGAGGCCGGGCTGGTTCCGTCCCGCTATTGCGGGACCTCGATGGGATCGGTGATCGGCGCGGCGTTCGCGGCCGGACTCACCCCGGCGGAGATCGGCGTCCGGATGGCCGCGGTCGAGGCGACCGATGTCGCACGGCCCCGGGCGGAGGCGCAAGGCCTGTCGGAGCCGTCGCTCTTCTACCTTGAGCCGCTCCGCGCGATGATCGAACGCCTGGTGCCGGCCCGACGGTTCGCCGAGCTGCGAACTCCCCTCACCGTCACCACGGTCCACCTCGAGTCGGGGCAGCTGGTCCTGTTCGGCCAGGATGGACGCGACGTCCCCCTGGTGGATGCCCTGCTCGCCTCCTGCGCACTTCCTTTTTTCTATCCGCCGGTGGTGATTGAGGGGAAGAACTATGTGGATGGCGGACTTCGGGGGGTGCTGCCCCTGGAGCCGGCGTCCCGCATGGCGGCGGACCTGGTCATCGCGGTGGACACCGGCCCGGGGTTCGACGAGCCGGCTGGAGAAACTGAAACCGGGCCGGCCCTGCTCGCGGCCCACAACAGCGCCACCGGCATCCTGATGGCGGCCAACACCCGCGCGGCGGTGGACCTGTGGCGGGCCACGCCCGGCCTGCCGCCGCTGATCTACGTGCGGCCCCGGGTGGACCGCCACGTGACCTTCCGGGTAGAACTGGCTGAGAAGTATGCGGAGGAGGGATACCGCGCCGCGAAGGAGGCACTGCAGGCCGTCAGCCGATAGTCCTGCGACATCCCGCCGATTGACGATTGCCCGAACGAGCGATAAGGTACACAATCACCTCGGGGTCTGACTGCAATGCGCGCATCGGAAGTCATGGTTTCCAGTCCCATCGTCGCGGTGGCCGGCGCGCGGGCCAGCGAAGTCGCCATCCTGTTCCGGGACCGGAACGTCTCGGTGGTGCCGGTGGTGGACGATCACCGCACCCGCCGGTTCCTGGGCACCCTGAGCGACCGGGACATCGTGACCCGGTGCCTCGCCGTCGGGAAGGACCCGATGCATACCCGGGCGGATGACCTCATGCGCACCATGTCGATCGTGGTCCGGCCGGAGCAGGAGCTCGAAGGGTTCGAGCTGCGGATGGATACCGAACCGAACGAGTCGCATCTCCGCCCCACCATCACGGTGGTAGACGCCGAACACTGCGTCATCGGGTTCATCAGCCACCCGGAGCAGGTACCCGGCATCACCATCATCTGGGGCTAGCAGTGGAACTCCGGATCTTCACCATCGAAGAAGCCAACAGCACCCTGCCGCTGGTCCGCCGGATCGTGGGCGACCTGCTGGAGGAATATCCCCGCTGGCGGCTGGCGGTCTCCCGGTACGAGGTTGTGAGCGGCGGGGCCCACGCCGACTGGGGCGAGACACCCGAGCTGCTGGCCGCACGGACGGCAGTCACCACCCTGGCCGAGCGGATCAATGCCTACCTGGAAGAACTGGCGGGCCTGGGCTGCGTCTTCAAAGGGTTCGAGGCCGGGTTGGTGGATTTCTATTCGCTCCGGGAGGACCGGCTGATTTTCCTCTGCTGGAGAATGGGCGAAGACCGGATCCAGTACTGGCACGAGATCGACACCGGGTTCAGCGGACGGCAACCGCTGGACCCCAGCATCCTCACCGGGACCGCGCGATGATCAAACTGATGCTGGTGCTGCATGTCCTCGGGTTCGTGGCGTGGCTCGGTGGTTCGCTGGCGAGCATGGTCACCAGCATTGCGGCCGGGGGGGAATCGCGCGAGGTGCTGGGCCCGCTGGTGCGGGTGCAGTCCAGCCTGGCGCGGGCCCTGATCGGACCCGGCGCCGGCGTGACCGTAGCGACCGGGCTGATCCTCACGTTCAAGATGTACGGGCCGTCCGCGCCGGCACCCAGCGCCTGGATGATGGTCATGCAGGGCGCCGGCATTGTTGCCGCGGTCATAGCCCTGGCATTTTGCCTCCCCACGGCGTCCCGGCTGCGCAGCCTGAACCCGGTAGGGCCCCACGCCGCGCATTTCGATGCCTTGCGTGCCCGGCAGCGCCTCACCGGCTCGGTGAGCGGCTCCCTGGGGATTCTCGCCCTGGTCGCCGGCGTCCTCGCGCGGTTCGGCTGACCTCGTTCTGCTCCGGCCTGGCGCGCGGCGCCGCCCTTCCTCCCTGCCGGCATACCGGGCGCACCGGACATTCTCCGCAGCGGGCCACCCGGGCGGTGCAGACCAGGGCGCCCAGTTCCATGATCGCCTGGTTGAAGGCCCAGGCCGGGTTCCCCCGCCGCGGCACCAGCCGCCTCGCGACCTCCCAGACCTGTCGGTCGGTCCCCCGGGACCGGGGTGACATGAACGCGCGGCGGATGACCCGCGCCACGTTGGTGTCCACGGCCGGTTCGGAACGCTCGAACGCGAACGAGGCGACGGCGCCCGCGGTGTAGCGCCCGACTCCCGGAAGCCGGCGCAAGTCTTCCACTCCGGATGGCAGGGTCCCGCCCCGCTCCGCCACCACCGAGACCGCCAGCTGGTGCAGGTTGGCGGCCCGCCGATAGTACCCCAGCCCCTGCCAGGATTCGCGGACCTGGGCCGGCCTGGCCCGCGCCAGGTCGTGGATCGTCGGATACTGCGCCAGGAACCGGGGATAGTATTCCGCCACCCGGGATACCTGGGTCTGCTGGAGCATGAACTCGGACACCACGACGTGATAAGGATCACGGGTACGCCGCCAGGGAAGATCGCGCCCGTAGCGGCGGAACCATGCCAGCAGGCGCCGGCGGAAGCGCAGGATCTCGGGCGTAGTGCCGCGCCGATTCCCGGGGATGGACTTTGGGGGCATGGGTGCCCAAGATACACCCCGGTTGCAACGCTTACCACGGGAGCAGATGGCATCCACGGTACTCGCGGTTCCGCGCCTGGTCGGCAAGGCCACCCTGACGTCCTTCTCGCACGTCGGGCGGCTCAGCATGATGCTGGTCGAGCTAATCCGGGGACTCAGCGAGGTGAGGATCTGGGTGCCCCGCACCATGACCGAAGCCTGGAACATCGGCGTGGGGAGCCTGCTGATCGTCCTGCTCGTCTCCGGGTTTGCCGGCGGGGTCACCGCGCTCCAGGCCGGGTACCAGTTCACCGGCACCATCCCGGTCTATTTTCTTGCCGGCGTCATCGTCGAGTCCATCGTGCTGGAACTGGGACCGGTGCTCACCGCGATGATCCTGGCCGGCCGCATCGGGGCCCGCTATGCCGCGGAGCTCGGCACCATGCGGGTGACCGAGCAGATCGACGCCCTGGAGAGCCTGGGCCGGTCGCCTGCCTCCCACCTCCTGATCCCCCGGGTGATCGCCGGGTTCGTCATGATCCCCGTGCTGGTGGTGTTCGCCAACTTCATCGGCATCCTGGCCGGGTGGAAGGCCGCCCAGCTGGTCCTGCCGCTCACCGATGCCGACTTCTACTACGGCGCCCGGACATTCTGGCGCCCCTTCGACGCCTACTATTCGCTGATCAAGGCCTTCTGTTTCGCTGGGTCCATCACGATCATCTCGTGCTATATGGGATTCAACACCAAGCAGGGCGCCGAGGGCGTCGGCAAGGCGACGACCGGGGCGGTCGTGTACAGCTCGGTGCTGATCCTGCTGCTCGACGTGCTGCTCGCCAAGATTCTGCTCAAGCACTGATATGATCCAGCTCAAGGATGTGCACAAGCGCTTCGGCGAACAGGTCATCCTGGACGGGGTGAATTTCGAGGTCCAGGACGGCGAGACCGTGGCGCTGCTGGGGCCCTCCGGCACCGGCAAGAGCGTGCTGCTCAAGCACATCATCGGGCTGATCCGTCCCGACCGGGGCGAGGTGGTGGTGGACGGCCGGGTGGTCAAGATGCTCAAGCGGAAGGACCTGGCTGACCTGCGGTCCAGTATCGGCTACGTATTCCAGAACGGCGCCCTGTTCGACTCCGACGATGTGTTCGAGAACATCCGGATGGGGCTCTGCGACGAGAAGGAATACAACGACGAGAAGTTCGCGCGGGAACGGGTGGCCGAGTGCCTGCGGCTGGTGAACCTGGCGCCGGAGACCCAGGACAAGTTCCCGTCCGAACTCTCGGGCGGCATGCGGAAACGGGTTGGCATCGCGCGGGCCATCGCGGGGAAGCCCAAGTACCTGCTCTACGACGAGCCGACCTCGGGGCTCGACCCCGTGAACTCGGACATCATCGACAGCCTGGTCAAGCGGCTGGCCGACGAGCTGGGGGTGACCAGCGTGATGGTCACCCATGACGTGCGGGGCGCCTTCCGGGTCGCCGACCGCCTTGCCCTCCTGACCGGGGGCCGGATTGAACAGGCCGGCACCCCCGACGAGTTCCTGGCCTCGAGCAACCCCAAGGTCAAGGAGTTCCTGGAGCGCGACTTCGATAACGCCAACTTCGCTGCCTGAAAGCCATCATGGATCTTCATTACAAGCAGGAAATCACCGTCGGCGCCCTGGTTCTCGCGGCCATCGCCCTGTTCGTGGTGGGCGCGCTCTGGCTGGGCGGAAAGTCGGTGGGCGGCTCCGGTAACCAGGCGACCATCGAGTTCAGCCAGGTGGGAAACCTCAAGGAAGGCGTGCCTGTCCTCATCTCCGGTGTGAACAAGGGGAAGGTGGACCTGATCAGGTTGATCGAGCCGGGGAGGGTCCTGGTAACCATCAGCCTGAATCAGGACGTCGAGCCCCGCCTCGATGCCCGGGCGAAGATCATCGCCATCAGTGCCCTGGGTGACGCAGCCGTCGATTTTCATCCGGGGTCGAGCCCCGACCGGCTGCCGGCGAACGCGCCCATCCGGGGCACCACCGAGGCCGCGCTGACCGAGCGCATGGCCCAGCTCGGTGACCGTGCCGACAGCGTGCTCCTGGGCGCCCAGCAGCTGGTGAGCCAGCGGACCGCCGACGACCTGCACGCCACGATGGTCGCCATGCAGCGAATGCTCAATACCCTGGCGGACCGGATCCCCGCCTCGACCAGCGAGGCAACCCGGACCATGGCGTCGTTCCGGCAGTTGAGCGCCCGGCTCGACTCCACCCTGGCGAGCCCGGGACTCAACCAGGGACTCGCCAACCTGGACACCGTGACAGCCAGCCTCGCCGCGATGACGACCCAGCTGACCCGCACCAGCGCCACCCTGGACACCATGCTGGGGATGGTGACGCGCGGGGAAGGCACGCTGGGCAAGTTCGCCAGCGACAGCGGGCTCTACGTGGACATGCGGGGGACGCTGCAGTCGCTCAAGACCCTGATTGACGATATCCAGCGGAACCCGGGCCGGATCACGGTCCAGCTCAAGGTGTTCTAGGGCGCCGCTTCCACGTACGGCACCTCCACGCTCCATCCGTCCCGGGCAATCGCCGTGTTGGGAAAGACCGCCCGGGCCTCCGCGAGCAGTTCGCCGGCGTCGAGGCTGTAGCGGGGACTGATGTGGGTGAGGATCAGCCGGCCCACGCCGGCATCCTTCGCCACCTCCGCCGCCTCCCGCGCCGTCGAATGGCCGGTCTCCCGCGCCCGCTCGACCTCCGACTCCGAAAACGTGGCCTCGTGCACCAGCAGGTCCGCCCCCCGGGCCGCGGCAGCCACGGCCGGATGGGGCCGGGTGTCCCCGGTGTAAACGACGGTGCGGCCCCGACGGGACGGGCCGACCAGGTCGGCGCTGGTGACTTTTCGTCCGTCCGGCAATTCGATCCTGTCGCCCCGGTGCAGCCGGCCCCAGAGCGGCCCCTCCGGGATTCCCATGGAGCGCGCCAGGTCGGGGTTGAAGCGGCCCAGCCGGTCATGCTCGGCCAGGGCGTACCCAACCGTGTCCGCCCGGTGCTCGGTCTCGAACACCCGGATCTCGTAGTCCTCCCGCTTCAGCACGTCTCCCGGTTTGATTTCATTGATGCTGACCGGAAACTTGTTCCGCTCGATCCCCACGCTCAGGGCCCCGCCGAGGATGCGCTGGGCGCCGCGGGGTCCGTAGAGAGCGAGCGGCTCCGACCGGTCCATCAGTCCCATCGTGCGCACCAGGCCGATCAGGCCGATGAAGTGATCGGAGTGATAGTGGCTGAAGAAAATCTCGCGAAAAGTAAAGCCCACGCTCCAGCGCATCATCTGGCGCTGGGTGCCCTCCCCGCAGTCGAAGAGCAGGGTCTCGCCCTCCCGGTGCAGGGCGAGACCCGAGGTGTTCCGGTCCACCGTGGGGCAGGCCGCCGAGGTGCCCAGGAAAGTCAGGGTAAGCATGGCCCCAAGATAAAGGCAAAACCTCGATTCCGCAGACATCGTAGGGCAAGGACCATGAACTGGTCCCGGCTGGTCCCGATGGTGCTCTGCCTTTTCGCGTGCCGCGAGCTGGGAATTGTCGGCGGCACCCCGCGGGAGCGGTACGAGGAGTCGCTCAGCCGGTCCGGCCTTTCGGGCAGCGCACTGGGCACCCAGTGGCTGGCGGCCGGCCGCCGCGCGCTCGATGCCCCGGTTGCGGTGGAATTGCCGTTCCGGGAGACCGGGTACTTCCCCGCCGAGCGAGCCGGCGCCGCCGGGTTCGAGTTTACCGTGGAACGGGGCCAGCGGCTGATGATCCAGCTGGTCGCGGACCTGGCCCTGCCCGGGCAGCTGTTCCTGGACCTCTACAGCACGGTGGACCGGACCAGCGCGCCGAAGCACCTGATCAGTGCCGACAGCGGCGAAACCGGGGTGGAGGTCGAGATCGAAACGTCCGGCACCTACCTGGTCCGTCTCCAGCCGGAACTGCTGGACCCGGCCCGCTATACCATCACCATCCGGTCGGCCCCATCGCTGGCCTTTCCCGTCGATGGCCGGGGCAACGAGGCGATCCGCAGCCGGTACGGGGTTGACCGCGACGGCGGACGCCGGCGGCACGAGGGCATCGACATCTTCGCGCCGCGGGGGACTCCGGTCGTGGCGGCGGCGCGGGGGCGGGTCGTCAACGTGGGCGAGAACCGGCTGGGCGGGCAGGTCGTATGGCTCCACGACCCGGAACGGAACCAGAATCTCTACTATGCCCATCTCGACCGGCAACTGGCGCTGGCTGGCCAGGAGGTGGAGCGCGGCGATACCCTGGGACTGGTGGGCAACACGGGAAACGCACGGTCCACTCCTCCCCACCTGCATTTCGGCATCTACCGCCGGGGCGAAGGGGCGATCGATCCCTATCCTTTCGTGTGGCGTCCGCCCACCGCGCTTCCCGCGCTGGAGGCCGATACGGCGCAGCTCGGCGGATGGATCCGGACCACCGCCAACCGCATACTCGTGGGGAGCGATACTCTACAGCGGGCAGCCGTAATGCGGGTGCTGGCCGCGGGCGGCCGCCGTTACCGTGTCGAACTTCCGGATGGCCGTTCGGGTTTCGTGGAGAGCCGTGTGGTACAAAGTGCGGAGACCCCGCTGGAACGGGTCTCCCCGGGCGATGGGCGGCTGCTGGAGCGGCCCACTCCCGGCGGTATCCTCATCGACTCGCTGGTTCCCGGTGCACGGGTCGGCTTGCTGGGGCGTTTTGGCGAGTACGACCTGGTGGAGACGGGCGGCAGGGTGGGGTGGGTGAAGAGATAAAAAGGGGGCAAGGGGGCTAGGGGGCTAGGGGGCATACGGTCAAAGGGGCAGGGGAGGGGGGCATCCGCTCACGGTGCTACTGCCGGATGCCGCCTGATGTATTCCTCCGTATCAAACTTTTTTCGCGCGGCCTTGAGCGACATGTACCGAACCAGGCCGTAGACTGGCCGGCCGTAGAAGGGCCGGTCGAACTTTCCGAAAATCCACATGATGCCGCTGTACGCGTTGGGGCCCCGGCCATCGAGCGCGTACTTGTTGTTCAGGTGCTCGAGGATGGCGAAGGCCCGGGCCGGGGTTGCCGTCCACTGGAGAACGGATTTGCCCCAGAGCATGCGCATGTAATTGTGCATGTAGCCGTCCCGGAGGTAGGCGCGCTGGGCGGCATTCCAGAGTTCTTCGCCGGTGTTGGCGGATTCCAGTTGGCGGGCGGAGTATCGGGTGGTCCGCGGATCGCCGGCGTGTTCGTCCAGTTCTTTCTGGGCCCAGGCGGGCAGGGCGCCCAGCCCTCGGTGCCGGCGATTGTGATAGGCGAAATTGAACGAGAGTTCCCGCCAGGTCAGCAGCTGGTCCTGGAAGCGGACGTAGTCCGGTTCCGGCGCCGCCTCTCGCACCGCCAGCAGGACCTCTTGGGGGCTGATGTTGCCGAAGTGCAGATACGGGCTGAGGCCGCTCGCGCTATCGCTGAGCGGATCGCCGTGGTTCTGGTCATAGCCGGCCAGCCCATGCTGGAGGAAATGACCCACTCGCTGTTGCGCGGCGGCCGGGCCCCCGCGGAAGCCGGGTGATGGCAGCACGGCATGGTCGATGGCGCAGGCGGCTGCCAGGGCCGGGATATTCCCGATCTGCTGGGAATCAAAGGGGACGTCGATGCGCCGGCGCACGCGGGGCAGTGTGGTGCCGGCCCGATGCAGGTGGTGCGGCAGCGCCTCCAGAAGCCGGGGCCGGATGGCCCGGGCGGTGGAGAACTCCCGGCCCAGCGATGCAACCGGGACGATGGTGGCGCTGTCCACCGCGACCACCGGGGCCCGAGCGCCTTTGCCGCGGGCGGGGCCTGCCTTCTCCAGGGCCTTGACCAGCCCCGCGGTCTGCCTGGGAACGATGGTCCATGGTCTCCATACCCTGCTGGGGCCCTGGAGTGCCCGGAGTTTGTGATATAGATCAATGTAGGGGGCAGTCCGGTGTGCTATACATCACATTTCCGGACACCAATGTGAACCATGAGCGGGAGTGTGTGTTATGCGTGGCAGATCATGGGCTTTCCTGGGCGGGGTAGGCGTGGGTGCGCTGGTGATGTATTTCATGGACCCGGAGGCTGGAAACCGGCGCCGGTACCTGGCCCGGGACCGGATGGCCCGGACCGGCCGCAAAACGGGGAACCTGGTCGGTGGGCGGACGCGGGACCTCGCAAACCGGGCCCGGGGCATCGCGGCCCGGATCCGGGCTCGGGTGGAGACGGAAACGCCCTCGGACGACGTACTGGCCCAGCGGGTCCGGGCGGCGCTGGGCCGGGTGATCTCCCACCCCCGGCTGATCAGCATCTCGGCCCGGGCCGGCGTGGTCACCCTGACCGGATCGGTGTCGGAAGAAGAATGTCAGGGTCTTACCGCGGCGGTTCGGCGGGTCCAGGGCGTTGCCGACGTGATCGACGAGACCAACGTGCGGCAGGCCGCAGCGCGATAGCGTCCCCTGAGGGCCGGTAACGGGCGGCCACCAAATGAGTTGGTCGTCCCGGTCCGGGGGTGGGGATGGGCGATCGATAGACGGAAGCCAAGGCCCCGGCTGCAGTTAACCAACCCGTTGACTGACAGGTGGTTAACCTTGTACCTTTGCGCTCCGTCGGGGGCTGTAGCTCAGCTGGGAGAGCGCTGCTTTCGCATAGCAGAGGTCAGGGGTTCGATCCCCCTCAGCTCCATGTACGGGCGGCACCCGATGCTCCCGTCCGATGCCCCTTGGTGTAACTGGCAACACGTCTGACTCTGGATCAGAAGAGTCCTGGTTCGAGCCCAGGAGGGGCAATGCCCGGTGCGAAAGTGCCGGGCTTTTGTTTTTCAGGGCGTGAGCCTTGGCGTCGAGTCCAGAAGAGAAAACGCGGCCCGGGATCCCCGGGCCGCGCTCTCTTCTAGTCTTGAGTCCCCGCGGCTCCCTTGCAGGGGCCGCGGGGCGGAATTTCGCTCCTCAGGAGCTCGCCCGCGCGATGATATCATCCATCAGTCCGGTCATGAAGGGCCCGCGAAGCACGCAGCTTTCGCCGCCATCGCGCTTGGCATCCAGCGCGAGCACGCTGCGCTCATTATCTCTCTTGACCCGAACGGTCAGGACCAGCCGCGAATCCGCATCCGGCAGGGCTACCGCACGGCAGTCCACCCGCTGGTCGGTGGGAACGTCCCCCCATTCCGCCCTGGGGTCGAGCGGGACGCTGACGACCGTTCCGTTGGTCTGGTCGGTCTTGGCCACCGGGATCCTCCGATCGGCAAAGACCGAGGTGGCCGCTTCAACGACCCTGGAAGGAGTGGCGTCCACGTTCCGTGTGAACGTCTGGGTATCGGGCGTCGTCGAGGGACCTTTGGTGCCACACGCTGCCACGAGCAGGACTGCCATTCCAATACCAATTGACCGCATAACCATACATCCTCCACTGGGACAGCCCGGACGTGGGCAGGCGTTTGGACCGTTTCTCCGCGCGCAGAATGTGGGGGAGATGGTTCCAAACGAACCTAGCCAGTAGGTAGGCTCGGTGCGGTGACGGTTGGCCCCCGGGTCGCGGTGGGCAAAGGCCTCAGACCTCGGCAAAAGGCCTAAAGCCGGTGCTGCCATGGGATTCCGTTCCCTCGGTCAAGTGGCCGGCCGATCGGTTTCCTGGGTATAGCGTCCCTTTCCTGGGCGCCAAGGCCGGATATGGACACTCCGCGGGAACCCGAAGATGACTCCGGGCCTTAGTGCATGCAGGCGAGCATCCCGTCTGTCATCCTTTGCGCCCAGCTTACCCCGTCCACCTCCCCGCTGGAGGAGAGGACGACGATCACCTGGTCCCCGGATATCCTCAGCTGCCCGTTGTGACCCAGCGGGTTCTCGTTTCCTCCATGCCAGTAGTAGTCGAGTTGGCCGTCGCGAAACTTGAGGGCCCATCCATAACCGTAGGATTGGCTGTTGGGGCCGAGTGCCGGATTCTTGGATGCCAGCATCAGGGCGACCGTGGCGGGCGAGACCAGACGGCCCGATGTGAAGGCAGCAGCGAAGCGATACAGGTCCGCCGGGGTCGCGTAGATGCCGGTGGGTCCCCGATACCCATAGTTGCCGATGCTGTGGCCATCTTGCCAGACCCGGGGTGAGCGGGGAGGCCTCAGGGGCAGGACGACCGGAGACGGCAGGGGCTCCTCGCCCCAGAACCCCGCGGTGCTCATCCCGGCCGGCGCGAAAACCTCCCGCCGCACGAAGTCCTCAAACCGGTCCCCCGTCACCCGCTCGATCAGCATCGCCAGCAGGCTGTAGCCATCATTGGAATAGAAGAATTCTCCCATCGGCTTGACCGGCGCCAGTCGAAAGATTGCCCGCGCGGCGGAATCCCGGTTGGAGACACCGTCCGCTGCGTACTCGCTGGGGAGTCCGGACCGGTGGCTCAGCAGGTGATGGACCGTGACGCGATCGTAGGAAAGACTGGCCGCGGGAAACCAGGTGGACAGCGGTGCTTCCAGCGAGACTTCTCCCTGCTCCACCAGGCGCATCACGGCCACCGCGGTAATCGCCTTGGATATGGAGGCGATCCAGTACGCCGGTCGACTCCCGTCGGCCCGCTTCTCCCCAAAGTCCTCGTCCAGCAGGACGCTGGCGCCCTCGACAATCAGGACCGATCCCAGAAAGCCGTTAGACTCCTCATGCCGCCCGTGCGCCACCAGGCGACTGCCCGGCGAGCCGCCCGACGGCGCCAGGCAGCCATCACTGACATTCGATCCACAGCCTGTCAGAACAAGGCATGCCGCGACCACGTGTTTCAGCATGTTGCGTCTCTGGTGAAATGGCCGTAACTGGTGCGCCTCAATTGCGAACCCAGCCATGGGTATCGGTTCGCCCTGCTTGGACAATTGAGTAAGAGGGACGGAGCCGAGGGCATGGACCGTTCCGACCCATGAAGGGCCGGGGCCTGGGCTTCTTCCGGACGGATTCCTGGGCCCGCTTCCCGCTTACCCCGACCGCTGGCTTCCCAGCCGTCCCTCGACCTCTCGCCGATAGCTCCGGCTCATCCGCAACTTGGTGCCGTCCCGGAGGAGGACGATGCCGTCGCCGGAGAACCAGGGCTGGATCTCCCGGATTCTTTCCAGGTTGACGACGCTGGACCGGTGGATCCGCGCAAAGGTGGCAGGGTCGAGGTCCCGCGCGAGGCGGGACAGTGTCTGCCGGTACGGGAATGCCTGGGGGCCGACGTGAAGCTTCACATAGTTCGCCGCACTCTCGATCCAGTCGATCTCATGAATAGGAAGGACCACGGTCCGCCCCTCGGTCTTGACGAGCAGCCGTTCCAGCCGGGACGGTCGTGCGCGGGGCAGCATATCCCGAAGCGCCACCTGTTCGGACCGAAGCTCATCCATGACATGGAGAATCCGGTCCAGGCCCGCCTGCCGGGCGGCCAGCGCCACCTTGGCCCGGCGTAACGCGGCTGCCATCCGCTCCCTCGAAACCGGCTTCAACAGGTAATCCACCGCCTGGGCTTCGAACGCCCTCACGGCATGGTCCTCCAATGCGCTCACGATTACCACCGCCGGCGCCGGATCGGGCTGACCATCTCGAACCAGGTCCAGGGGATCGACCCCCGGAAACTGGATATCAAGGAAAAGGATATCCGGTCGTGCGCTCCGTACCAACGCCATGGCATCCGTACCATTGGTCCAGTGATCGACCACCTCGACCTCGGGATACTCCTTCAGCAGCGTGCGGATCCACAGGGCCGAGGCGGGTTCAGCGTCAATGATGGCCACGCGCCACGCAGGGATCATCGGAAACAGACCTATGGTATGAGACTCGACTGATGTCCCCTAGGACGAGTGAGACGATGAATCATGGACGGGTCAGTCGTTTCAGCATACGACGGCTGAAAGTCCGCCTCACGGCTCCCTCCGCACACCATTCGTCATCCGGCTGATGCCCTTCGTCCCCGCGCGGTGGTGCCGAGGCCTGCTGGTTCGTGTCCTAGCATTGCCGTCCTGCCGAATCACCGTCCGAACCACAGAGGATGCAATGCACACACCGAATCGTTTGAAAGCCGTCGTCGTGATCCTGGTCGCGGCTCTCGCGACGCTGCCTGCTTCCGCCCACGCGGGCCCCGAACCCGGCGCCCGGGGACGCGGCTTCCGGATATTCGCCCGGCCGCTGGGGGCCCTGACGATTAACCGGATCTACTGTGGGCTCGACTCGTCCGGCCAGGTCTGCGCCGACTCCCTGGGTTCGTCCACCATCGGTGGCGGGTACTGGCCCAAGGGCACCGCGAACCAATACGTGTTCAACTCGGGCCTTCAGCTCGCCGGCATCATCGGTCCCGATGGGGGGCCCTGGGCCAGCGACACCACCGGCGCTTTCTTCTTCGACCCGAAGGGGACCACCCCTTCGAGTGAGCAGGTTCAGCCGATCTACAATACCCAGAGCGCCAGCGACAATGCGTTCATTTGCGGGATCGGGAGCTTCGGGTGTAACAGCGGCACCACTGACCCGGTGGCGCTGGCGGCGCGGGTCCCGGCGGCGGACGCCAACGCCAATCTCTACAATCAACTCCTCCAGGGCCGGACCGCGGCGTCGCAGGGCGACGTCTGGTGGCTTTCCTGGGACGGCAATCCCGGCCTGCTGGCCGGCCGGCCCCACCCGCTCGGCGTGGTCGTCGAGCAGCGCGGCCTGGGGTGGAACTTCCCCAGCGGCAACGAAGACATCATTTACTTCATCTACACGTTCTATAACGTCACCTCGATCAACCCGGCCGATTATGCCGCGGTGCGGCCCGGCATGCGGGAGATCCTGATCCAGCAGGCCAACACCTTTCAGCAGCGGAACGAAGCCACCTTCGGGATCTCGCTCCCGGACGGGGGATACACTATCACCAACATGTTCGCCAATTTCTCGGCTGACATGGACGTGGGTTCAGCGACCCAGAACTATGCCTCGGTGAACGTGCCGTTCGCGCTGGGCTATACCTACGAGAACACCTTCTCCCGGTTCGCGGGCTGGACCTTTGACCCGGCGATCTTCGGGGCCCCGTTCTTCGCGGGCACCGGTTTCGTGGGGGTGAAGTATCTCAAGAGCCCGGTAGTCAACGGCCAGGAAGTGGGCCTTTCGCTGTTCAGCAACACGACCAACGGCGGTGGTGACCTGAACGACCCGCGGGACGTCAAGCAGCTCTACCGCTACGTCTCCGGCACCCTGAGCCCGGCCTTCGGCGACGGGGCCTGCAATTTCAATCCCCAGACAGACAAGATCTGCTTTATCCGCACCGCCTCGCCATTCGACATGCGGTTCTTTCAGTCCTCGGGCCCGCTGACGCTGGCGCCGGGCGAATTCGGCTCGGTGGTGGTGGCGTATCTCTTCGCTGCCCCGGTGGCCACCGGGGGGTCGGCGGCCTGCCCCACCTGCGACATCAAGCCAGGCAATGCGGCGATCACGGCAAATCTGGACGATCCCAATGTCGTGGCATCAGGCGTCAATCCCATTGATTCGATTACCGGGTTTCTCAGCGCCACTGACGGGAATGGCGACGGGGTGCTGACGCAGGAGGAGTTCGTGGTGGTGCCGGGCTCGCTGCTGGGCAAGGCCAAGGTGGCGCAGGCGGTGTTCGACAACCAGTTCCTGCTGCCGTTCGCGCCCGATGCGCCCGAGTTCTTCCTGATCCCGGGCGACAACCAGGTCACCGTGATGTGGCGGCCCTCACCCTCGGAGCAGGGAGGCGATCCCTTCTATGCGATTGCCAGCCAGGCCACCGTACTGTGCGATCCGGATGATGTGATGAGCGGCCAGTGCCCCAACCCGCTCTATGACCCGAACTACCGCGAGTTCGATGTGGAAGGCTACCGGGTGTACCGGGGCCGGGTGGACGCCCCCAATGCGCTGAGGCTCCTCGCCCAGTTTGACCAGATCGGCACCGTGATCTCGGACTACGCCGGCCAGATCCAGCCCAGCGCGCTCTGCGCGCCCGAACTGGGAGTGACGACCAACTGTCCCATCGTCTATGATCCGATCGCGCCCGGTCTGCCCCGCTCGGCCCATGTGGACGTTCCGCTGGTGGGTGCCATCACCCAGGTGAAGCTGGGCGACCGGGCGCTGCTGGCCAACAATGAAGCCATTATCCTCTCCCAGGATATCACTCCCAACTCCATTGGGAGTGCGGGCAGCTGCGCGCCCTCCATCTGCCCGGCGCTGTCCGACACCGGGGTGCCGTTCGTGTACGTGGACAACACGGTGCGGAACAACTTCCGCTATTTCTATTCGGTGACGGCGTTTGACATCAACTCGTTCCAGTCCGGCCCCAGCAACCTGGAGTCGGCCCGGGTGACCAAGCCGGTGACCCCGGTGCGGCCAGCTGGAAATTACGCCAACGCGGGCACGCTGACCTCGGTGACCATCGAGGGCCGGGGGGTGACGCTGGACCACAATGCGCCCCTGCCGACGATCGACGGAGCGACGGGCCAGTTCAGCGGGCCCTTCCCGGCCGCGTCGGACTGGACCATCGGGTTCGGGGATTTCGTAGCGGCCGTGCTGAGCCAGCCGGGCAGCTTCGCCGCGCACCTGGACAGCATCTCCCTGGGCAGCCCGTACGACGGCATTCCCCATCTCTACTGGTGGACGGCCACCTCGGGGAACAATTCGGCCTCCTTCTCCGTCGCAATCCTGCAGACCCAGGAAATCGGGGTGCGCAGCGGCGCAACATCGTTCTCGGCGGTCCCGGCGGATCCGGCGCTGGCCTCCCGGTATGGTGGTGGCGCCGGGTACACGATTCCCGGCCAGGTCGGGATGTCGCTCCCCGGTCCGGACTACATGACCATCTACGGCCGGGGCTGCGTCAACACCCGCCCGGGATTCGCGGCAGCCGGGGAATGCACCTATAACGGGTCGCGGTGGTTCGACGGCCCGTCGCCGGCCAACAACGAGACGGCGGTGGATCCGATCGCGGGGAACGGTCCCAATTTTACCGCGTTCGACATGTCAGGGAACTACAACAACGCCGGCGCGCTGACGGGGGTCACCACGATCTTCCAGGCGCAGTCCTACCAGGCGGCCCAGAACACCTACCGCGGCACGGAAGGCGCGTACGCGGCGGCCAAGCGGGCGGCGGACTTCAACCTGTACTGGGGGGCGGGCGGGCTGATCGACTCGGTCATTGACGTCACGCACAACGTGCCGGTGCCGTTCCGCGACAGCGTGATCGGCGGATCGTGGGGCGTGCTCAACCAGTCGGCGGCGCAGCCGTCGGGGCTCAACATCTCGTTCGACCGCCGGACCGAACTGACGGCGACCGACATGGGGTGCGTGGAGCCGTTGCGGAGCCTCGGCGCGGCGGCGCAATCGCCGATCGTCTGCGGTACGAGCGCGCTGGGCGACGGCCCGCAGTACATCCTCAGCAACACGGTCATCCCCGGGCCGATCGCGATGTTCAGCCTCGGCTCGACGACGAACGCCCGGGTCTCCGCGGCGGCCGCCAACAACGGCTTTGTCCTCTACATCTCGGGGGATGTCTTCACCTTCGAGCTGACGGGCGGCGCGGTGCCGGCGTCGGGCACGGTGTGGTCACTGCGCCAGTACGTCGGCGCGATCTCGGGTGGTAACGGGGCAGCCGGCGACTTCGGTCCCTACGTGTACAGCAACCCCGAGGGGGTCATGCCGGTGACGGCGGTGGGCGTGGACCTGCGGGCGAGCTTCGATGTCGTCAACCAGGTGAATGCCCCGACGGAGGCGAATCTGGCCCAGGTACACACGGTGCCGGACCCGTACTACGTCACCAGCGAGTTCGAGCAGAGCACGGACACCAAGGTGATCAAGTTCGTGAACCTGCCGCAGGACGCCGTGGTCCGGATCTACTCGTCCAGCGGCGTGCTGGTGAACCTGCTGGAGCACCATTCGACCACCTTCGGGGGCGCGCTGGACTGGAACGTGCGGAACCGGAACAACCAGGTGGTCGCCAGCGGGGTGTACTTCTATCACATTGAGTCGGGGAACGCGCGCCGGGTCGGGCGCTTCACCATCGTTAACTTCGCGCAGTAGCCCAGGTCAGGCGGGTGGGGCCATCCGGCTCCATCCGCCGCATCCAGGAGAGTGGACACCATGCGTTCTACGTTTACTAAGCGGTTGACCCTCGTGGTGACGCTGCTGGGCGGCCTGCCGGTCTACGGCGCAGCACAGAGCGTCAACCAGGACAACACTCCCTACGGCACCACGGCGGCGGAATTCCTGCTGCTGGGCGCCGGCGCGCGCGGCACCGCCCTGGGCGGGGCCTTCGCGTCCATCGTGTCGGACGTGAGCGCGCTCTACTACAACCCGGCCGGCGCGGCTTTGATGAGCCGGCCCGGCGCGATGGTCGGCACCTACGACTATATCGCCGAAACCCGCTATACCTGGGCCGGCGTGGCCTTCCCCTTCGGGGGCGGGGCCCGCACCTTCGGCCTCCAGCTGGGCACCTTCGGGTTCAGCGACCAGCCGGTGTACACCGCCGAGGAGCCGGATGGGACGGGCTCGGTCTACTCGGTGAGCGAGACGTTTGCCGGGCTGACCTATGCCGAGAACTTCTCGGACCGGTTCAGCGCGGGGCTCACGGCCAAGTTCATCTTCGACAAGCTGGGCGATGCCAGCGGCAGCGCCCTGGCCGTGGACTTCGGGACCAACTTCCATGCGATGCTGTCGGGCCACCCGGTGAAGTTCAGCTTCGTGCTGGCCAACCTGGGCACCGATCTCTCGTATGGCGGCGACGCGCTGAACGCGGAAGACCCGCGGGAGCCGCTGCCGGGCGAGGACCCGGTGTCGACCCTGCCGCAGCCGGCCCGGCTGCGGACCAAGGGGTTCCCGCTGCCGACGACGTTCCGGGTGGGGCTGGCGTATGACATCCTGACCGGGGCCAACAACCGGCTGACCTTCCTCTCCGACTTCAACCAGCCGAACAACAACTCGGCGGGCTTCGTGGTGGGCACGGAGTGGGCGCTGAACCGGCTGGGCGGGAGCGGCTTCGGGGTGGCGCTGCGGGGCAGCTACAGCTACACCGGGGCGAACAACCTGGAGACGGCGGATCCCTCGAGCACGGCGCTGACGGACGAAGAGAACTACCACGGCGCGGCGTTCGGCGGGGGCCTGAACTACGGCACCGGCACCTTCAGCCTGGGCGTCGACTATGCCTACAAGTACATGGGCATCCTCGGCGGCACCAACTTCTTCAGCTTCAATATCGGCTGGTAGGAGAACTGAGGGAATTGAGGGAGTTGAGGGAATTTCGGTAGTTCCAGAATTCCCTCTTTTCCCATTCCCATCTGACAATCCCGCGGTGCCGACAACCGGGCCGGTTGGCGCCGGACGGACGATCGCCCGCCTCGACGTCCGGATTGGACACCGCCGCCACGCCATTCAACCTTCTGGAAAGTAGTCACGTCTAATGGTTTCAGCCTCGTGGTAAGGCGGGAACCGTTGCATCCGACCTTCAGAGAGCAACTCACCGACGCCCTGGCCGGGGCCTACGTGATCGAGCGGGAGCTCGATGGCGGCGGCATGGCCCGGCTCTTCCTTGCCCGGGATACTGGCCTTGAGCGGCGGGTCGTGATCAAGGTCCTGCCCCCTGACCTCGCATCCGGCGTGGGCACCGAGCGGTTTCGCCGGGAAATCGCCCTTGCCGCCCAGCTTCAGCACGCCAATATCGTTCCCCTGCTCACCGCGGGAGAAGCAGCCGGTCATCCCTATTTCATCATGCCCTATATCGAGGGCGAATCCCTGCGGCGGCGGGTCGCGCTGGGGCCATTGCCGGTGCAGGAGGTGGCGGTGATCCTCCGTGACGTGTCCCGCGCCCTGGCTTATGCGCACGAGCGGGGGGTGATCCACCGGGACATCAAGCCCGACAACATCCTCGTGGCCGGCGGCGCGGCGATGGTCAGCGATTTTGGTGTCGCTCGGGCTCTCCGCCCGGAAATCCATCCGGCGACCAGCGGCAAATTGACGTCGGACGGGACATCCCTGGGCACCCCGGCTTACATGGCTCCGGAACAGGTCGCCGCCGACCCCGCGGCCGACCACCGAGCCGACCTGTACGCGCTCGGAATCCTGGGGTATGAGTTGCTTGCGGGGCACACCCCCTTCCATGACCGGACACCCCAGGCGATCCTGGCGGCTCACCTGACCGAGCGGCCACGGTCCCTTCGGGATATCCGCCCGGATGTTGATCCCGGCCTGGCCGCGGTGATCGAGCGATGCCTCGAGAAGGCACCGGAGGCCCGTCTCCAGTCTGCCACGCAGGTAAACGCGGCACTCGAAACTCCCAGCGGAAGGACGCTGGCTGTTGCCTGGCGACCGCCTCGCCGTTGGAAAGGACCGGTGGTTGCCGGCGGGGTGGCCGCCTTGCTTCTCCTCTTGATCGCCGGTTTCATCGCCGCCCGCATGCGCGATACGGCCGTGATAAACGCTATCGCGGTGCTGCCGCTGGTTGACCTGGGCAATGATGCCGAATATTTCGCCGACGGCATGACCGAGGAACTCATCGGCGCATTATCGGAACTTCCTGGCCTCCACGTGGCTTCCCGCACATCGGCATTCACCTTCAAGGGCCGGCGGGACATGGACGCAAAGCAGATCGGAAACCAGCTCTCGGTCACCCATCTTGTGGAAGGAACGCTCCGAAAGGATGGAAACCAGCTTCGAATGTCCGCTCGTTTGATCAGTACCAGGGACGGCCTGACCATCTGGTCGGCAACCTATCAGCGCGAGATCAGCGATGTGTTCGCCGTGCAGGAAGCTCTGGCCCGCGACGTGGCGGGGGCGCTGCGTATTCGACTGGGCGGCCAGCCTCTCGTCAGGCGGGGCACCGCGGACCTGGCCGCCTATGACCTGTACCTGCGCGGACGTTTTTTCTGGCGCCAGCGCGGTGTGGACGGGCTGCGAATGGCGGTGGAACTCTTTCAGCAGGCCACCGAGAAGGATCCTGCCTTTGCCGCAGCCTATACCGGCCTGGCGGACGCCCTGGGGCTTCTGCCCCTGTACGGCAGGACGCCCTTTGATTCGGTCGTGGGGCCGGCCCGGGAAGCCGCCGAGCGCGCCATTCACCTGGATGACACCCTGGCGGAGGCGCATGCCTCCCTGGGCCAGCTGCTTCGAAACACCGGCGGGTGGGTGGAGAGCGAGTCCCATCTTCGCCAGGCAATTGCGCTGGACTCGACCTACGCTCCGGCCTACCAGTGGCTGGGTGAAGTCCTGTACCTGAACGGGCGGTTGGACGAATCCCTTGCGGCCCTCCGCATCGGCATCAGGATGGATCCCCTGTCCTCGACCATCGCCATGGTCACCAGCTATGTGTACGGGATCGCAGGGGACTCGCTGCGCTCGGATAGCCTTGCCCAGCGTGCTATCGACCTGGCGCCGCGTGCCTGGCCGGTCTACGGATTCATTGGTGCGGCCGCCCTGGAAGGCGGCAGGCTGGCCCGTGCTGTCGAGTACCTCCGAGTGGCCGAAGGCTTGGAACCCGGTCTTCCAGCCCCGTTCCGCGGACTGCTGGCCCATGCCCATGCCGCGCTGGGCCACCAGGCTGAAGCCCGGAAGATCCTGGTTCAGCTGCTGGGAGAGCGTCCCCAGTCGCCTACGGCCCTGGCCTCGGTCTACGCCGGCCTGGGAGAGCAAACGAAAGCCATTGAAATGCTGGAGCGGGCTGTTGCGGAACGGGAGCCGTTTCTGTTTGCGGCCTCGGTTTCTCCCCGCTGGTATGCCAGCCTTCGCGCCGAGCCCAAGTTCGCGGGCATCGTGCAGTCGCTTCGGCTTGATCCCCGGGCCTTACACCCCCGGGCGCCCTAGTCGTGATCGCGTCGTCGCCACGATGACCCGTCGTACTCCCAGAGATCGCTGAGCTTGGCGCCGTTGGCATTGGAGCCGCCGAACAGGACCAATTGTTTCCGAACCGGGTCGAACGCGATGCTCGCCTCCATCCTGGCCGGGGGCCCGGCTTGATCCACCATCGATCGCCAGGTGCCGCCGTGCCAGTGAAAGAGCGCCCGACTCGGCGCCCTGCCATCCCATCCGCCAAACACTCCCAACCCTCCCTGCGGGAGCGGCACGAGCTGGCTGTTGGGAGTGATCTCCGGACCATCCCCGATCCGGCTCCACCCTGACCCGTCCCAGCTCCAGGTGTCGGAGTACCTCCGGCCCTCAGCGTCGGCTCCGCCCATCAGGATGATTCTGTTCCGCGCGGAGTCATAGCCCATCACGTGTCCGGCCCGGGCCGCCGGCCCCGGCCCAGCCGATCGCCGCCAGGTGCTGCCGTTCCACACCCAGGTGTCTCCAAGCATGGCCTTTCGTTCGACGGAGTATCCGCCGAAGACAACCAGCTGATCGTGCTGCGGGTCGAAGGTCCCTGCGGCCATGTGACGAGATCCCGGTCCAGTCGGCGCGAGCCGGGACCAACGCCCGCCCTCCCACGCCCAGATATCCTCAAACTGTTCGGCACTGTTCTGCCCGCCAAACAACAGGACCCGGTGCCGCCGGGTATCAGTGGCGAGGATAGCCCCGGAACGCGCTCCGGGCGCCCCATCGCCGAGCGCCTGCCAGCGATCGCCGTCCCAGGCCCAGAGGGCTGAGTCGGCGTGGAGACCCCGGTCCCGCATGCCGCCGTACACCAGGACCCGCCGGCTGGCCGCGTCCCATGCCGCCCCGGCATTGGAGACCGCCGCCGGCGAGGGCGTTGTCTGCCCCACCGCCGCGGGTCCCGACGTCAGAACGGCGAGCAGTGCCATCACTGCCGCTCGCTTCCTGTTCGACTTGAAACGCCTGGTCATAGTGACACCGGTTCGAGAAGATCGCTCCGTCAAGTTTACGGGGGCGGGACTTCAGGGTTTCCGGCTCTCCCCGGTGCCGGAGGATACGGCGACTGGGTGGGGGGAGTCCTGTGTGCGTGCGAAGCACGTGCGTTCTGTCCTAGACGGGTCTCCGGGTGCCCCCGATCTTGAGCCGTCGGCTCCGCGCCCCCAATTCCTGCTCCATGGCCCCATGATCCTGCTCCTTGCCGCTTCGCTCCTCGCCGGCGGGATTTCCCCCGCCTCCGCCGATCGGCCCGACTCGCGAACCCGGGTCGTGGTGCTGGGGGTGGCCCATTCGATCCAGCTCGTGTCTCGCCGCAGCGAACCGGCGACGATCCTGGCCCTGTTCGAGCGGATCAAGCCGGCTGCCGTTTGCCTCGAACTGACGCCAAGCCGGTACAGCGCCATGGCCTGGCATGAGTTCACCTACGAGCAGCAGCAGTTGCTGATACCCTACGCCCGGGAACGCAGGCTTCCGGTATATCCCTTCGACTGGGAGCCGGCAGCCGAAGACGAGTTCCTGGCCTTCGGCCTCACCTGGAACCCCCCGCCGCTGATCCGCCGGCGCCGGGATCCGCAGTTCTTCCTCTCGTTCACGGACTCCGCGCTGCAGGGCTCGACACCCTTCTTTGCCGATTCGGCGAAGAGCAG
The DNA here is from genome assembly GCA_963795085.1 of uncultured Gemmatimonadales bacterium. GTDB lineage: Bacteria > Gemmatimonadota > Gemmatimonadetes > Gemmatimonadales > GWC2-71-9 > DASYPP01. Next base: position 695,032 of record CAWCFX010000004.1, read on the forward strand.
GGAGGAATACCGTTCATGGTACGACGCGCGGGACTCCAATGCCATGGGGGAGCGGGCCCGGCGGCTCTTCCTGTATCGCACGTCGCTCCAGGCGGCTCGCATCGCCGCCGCGGCCAAACGGCATCCCGGAGAAATCGTCCTCGTGGTAGTCGGAGCCTTTCACAAGGACGATATCGAACAGGCGCTCGGCCAGGATTCCACCTTCGAGATCGTCCAGCCCTCCACCTACGGACTGCCGGCCCCCGGCGAAGTCGAGCCATTTCGCCGGCCGGACCAGTTTTCGGCCATTGCGGCCTTCAACCTGCTGGGGCTGCAAAGCCGGGTTGACGGCGCAGACTGGACCTGGCTGGCCGACGCGGTTGGTCGGGTCCGGGACGCCGGCTCAACGGCCGAAGCCGACCTGCTGGAAACCCGCCTCGGCGTGCTGGCGGGGCGGATCCCACCCCGCGAGGCCAGGGACCGGTACCGGCGCATCGGCGAGGCCGCGGGGAATTCGGTATTCCGATGGACCGGCGTCCTCGACCGGCGACGGCTGGATTCCTATTTTGATCCCTTTGGGAACCTCACGATCGCCCAGCGGGCCCGGCTCGAAATGGCTCGCGAGTCCGCCAAGCTGAACGAGCCAGGCGAAACCCAGCGGCTGCGCCGGTTGCTGGCAGGAGAACTCCCCGAGTTGCAGCGGGTGCAGTTGGAAGCCTACTGGCGGGAATTCCTCGAACAGACCCGCTGACCCACCACTCCCGGGAGGTCCCGTATGCCAGCCTACCTGATGGTCGAGGTGCACATTGACGACCCCGTGGCCTACCAGGAATACATCCGCCAGGTGCCGCCCACGATCGAACTGTACGGCGGCCGGTACCTGGCGCGGGGCGGTGCGACGACGGTGCTCGAAGGCGATGCCCCACCCATGCGCAGGGCAATCGTCGAGTTCCCCTCGGTGGAGCGAGCCCGGGAATGGTGGGCGTCCTCCGAGTATGCGCCGGCGAAACAGATCCGGCAGGCATGTGCCCGCGCCACACTGGTGCTGATCGAAGGAATCGGCGGGGCCTCCTGAAAGGCTTGGACCATCTCCCCTCCGGCGAGATGGCCATGGCTGCCGCCGGTGCGAACCGTCTGTCTCGAGTCTCGAATCTTCCAACGCCACGGCTGGAGTCGTTCCTATGCATCTTCGCACATCAGCACTACTGGTCCTGGTTCTCCTCCTGTCCGGCTGCGGAGGGACCACGATCAACTCCATCCGCAAGATGGTGCCGGTGGCCCTGCTCGTGAGCCTGGCCGGTTTCTCCACGCTGGCCAATGCCCGCCGGACAGCGTGCCCGACCCGGCCGGAGACGTGATCAGGTAGGAGGGCGGTTTGAATGCCCGTGAGTTTCCGTGCGGCCGCTCCCTGGGGCGGCCGTGCGGCGTTTTCACAGGTGTTCCGCCGCGGGGTTAGTATTGAAGGGATCTTCCGCGGCCCGGAAACCGTCCTTCCAGCCCCGACGTAAAGACCTGCAGCATGTCCGATCTACTCAGTTCGATCTTCCGCTTTCTGTTCAAGTACCCGCCCGAGGTCTTCCGGCAGGGAGAGTTCCGGTTGTCCGGCGCGCCGGGGCTGGCCCTGGTCATGCTCGCGGTGGCGGTCGTCGCCATTCCCGTGGTCGGCTCCTACCGGCGTTCCGCCGGCCGGGCCGGAAGCCGCGACCGGGCTCTTCTGGCCGGTCTCCGGCTTGGCGCCGTGGGCCTGGTGGCCTTTTGTCTCGTCCGCCCCTCGCTGCAGCTCAGTTCGGCCGTTCCGCAGCGAAACTTCGTTGCGGTGCTGGTCGATGATTCCCGCAGCATGTCCATCGCCGACATGGACGGCCGGTCCCGCGCCGATGTCGTCCGGGGGCTGATCGCCCGGGATAGCGCGCTGGTCCGATCACTCGCGGAACGGTTTCAGCTCAGGTTCTTTCGCTTTGGCGGCAGTACCAGTCGTATGGCCGACCGGGACACCCTGCGATTTGCCGATGAGTGGACCCGCCTCTCTCCGGCGATCGCGCGGGCCCGGGAAGAACTGGCCCAGGTTCCGCTCGCCGGGCTGGTGGTCCTCACCGATGGGGCGGAGAATCCGCCGGTGTCGCTCGATTCTCTTGAGCGGCTGGCGCCGCCCGGCGTCCCCCTGTACCTGGTGGGCCTGGGCCGGGAGCGCCCGGAACGAGACATCGAACTGGTGGACGCCCAGGGCCCCGCCTCGGTCCTCCAGGGTTCGACCATCGCGGTGGACCTCACCATCGGCCAGGCCGGCTACGGCGGCCGGCCGGTCCGAATCCGGGCGGAGGAATCCGGCCGCATCCTGGCATCCCGTGACGTGACGCTGGAATCGAACGGCGCCACGACCGTCCGGCTGCAGGTTCCTTCGCCGGATCCCGGCATCCGCACCATTCGCTTCACGGCGGACCCGCTCGACGGGGAACTGCTCGCCGAGAATAACCGGCGCGAGATCGTCACCGCCGTGAAGCGGGGGCCGGACCGTATCCTTTACTACGAGGGGGAACCGCGGTTCGAGCTCAAGTTCCTGCGGCGCGCGGTCGCCGATGATCCCAACCTCCACCTCGTCACCCTGCTGCGCACCGCCCGCGACAAGTACCTGAGACTCGGCATCGGGGACAGCCTGGAACTGCTGCACGGCTTCCCCCGGACTCGCGAAGAGCTCTTCGCCTACCGCGGGGTAGTGCTGGGAAGCGTCGAGGCGAGCGCCCTGAGCGTCGAGCAACTGCGGATGCTGGCCGATTTCGTCAGCGTACGAGGCGGCGGATTGCTGGTCCTGGGCGGCCGCCGCGCCATGGGGGAAGGCGGCTACGCCGAGACCCCGCTGGGCCGGGTACTCCCGGTGAACTTCGGGAGGCCGGACACCACCTTCTTTGATTCCGTCGCAGTGCGCCCCACCATGGCCGGCGCCGAGGAGCCGGCCCTCCAGCTGGCGGGCGAACCCGAGGCGACCGCAGCGCGCTGGCGTACCCTGCCGGCCCTCACCACCGTGAACCGGGTCGCCGGGGTCAAGCCCGGCGCCACCGTGCTTCTCGATGGCGAAGTCGCCGGCCGCCGGGTCCCCGTCATGGCCTGGCAACGCTTCGGACGGGGAAAGGCCCTCGCCTTTGCGGTCCAGGATTCATGGCTCTGGCAGATGCATGCGGTGATCGACGTGGACGACCAGACCCACGAGACCCTCTGGCGCCAGCTGCTGCGCTGGCTGGTTCGCGATGCCCCCGAACGCCTCACGCTCGCCATGGGACCGGACCGGGTACCGCCGGGCGAGCCGGTGGCCATCGGCGTGCATGCGGCCAATGACCGGTTCGATGCGGTCAATGCCGAACGGATCGTCGCGAAGATCACCACCCCCACCGGCCGGATCACTGAACTGGCGCTACCCTGGACCGGACTGCGGGACGGGTACTACCAGGCGTCCTTCGTACCGCAGGAACCGGGGCGCCACGACCTCGAGATCGTCTCAGCCGGTGCCGGCGATGCCGCGGGGACGGTATCCGGATCATTCGCGGTCGGTGACTCGGATGCGGAACTGCGCGGCGCGACACTCCAGGCCGCCCGGCTCCGGGAGATGGCGGCCCGGTCGGGGGGCCGGTATTACACCCCGGCCAATGTGGCGTCTCTCTCCGGCGACGTTGCCATGGGTGGCAGCGGCATTACCGTCACCGAAAGCCGGGACCTCTGGGACATGCCGGCGATTTTCCTTCTCCTGGTCGGATTGCTGGGCACCGAGTGGGGATACCGCCGCTGGAAGGGGCTGGCCTGATGTTCCTGCTTCCGCTGGGCCTCGCCCTTCTGCAGGCGCCCGCCAGCCACGTGATCGTCGTGACGGGGCTGGGCGGCGACGCGGCCTATCGGCGGGACCTGGCCAGCTGGGGAGCCACCCTGGTCCGCGCGGCGGATGCGGCAGGCGTCCCCGCGGCGAATACCATTCGGCTGGCGGGAGATTCCGCCCCCGGTGTCGCGCTGCCGCGAGCAACTCGGGAACGGGTCCTCGCCACGCTCCAGGACGTGACCCGCCGCAGCCAGGCGGGAGACCTGGTGCTCCTTTTCCTGGCTGGGCACGGCAGCCATGCCGGGGCAGAGTCGCGGATCAACCTGCCCGGTCCCGACCTGACCGCCGGAGACCTGGCGACCGCGCTGGAACCGCTGAACGACCGCCGGGTAGTGGTGGTGAATGTGGCGAGCGCCGGCGGGGACTTTGTGGCAGTGCTGTCGCGGACCGGCCGGATCATCATCACCGCGACGAAGAGCCCCTTCGAGCGGAACGCGACCCGCTTCGGCGGCCCCTTCGTGAGCGCTCTGGCCGATGCGGGCGCCGATGCCAACAAGGACGGGCGGGTGTCCATGCTCGAAGCATTTCTCTACGCCCGCCGGGAAACCGGGCGGATCTATGAATCCGGCAACCGGTTGATGACCGAGCATGCGGTGCTCGACGACAATGGGGACCGGCAGGGGAGCGCCGTGCCGGGCGCGGAAGGTGAGGACGGAGACCTGGCCCGGTCGGCATTCCTGGGGCTCCCGCCGGCACGCCATGCCGTCTCCGACTCGGCCAGTGCCCGGCTGGCCCGCGAAGCCCGGGACCTCGAGGCCCGCATCAATCAGCTGCGGGCCCGCAAGGCCTCGATGAACGAAGACGACTACCAGGCCCGGCTCGAGGAACTGCTGGTGGAGCTGGCCCTCAGGAACGAAGCTCTCCGGGGAAGGCAAGCGCCATGAAGTCATGGATCGTGCTGCCCGCCGTGGCACTTCTGCTCGGCTGCGACGCCCGCCCCGCCCAGACCCAGGCGCCCGGTACGGCCGGCCAGGCCCTTGCCGCCGGAGCGTATGACCAGGCCATCGCGCTCTATCGCCGCGATGCCGCCGAATCGGACGAAGCACGGCGCGGCCTGCTCCGCGCCCTGCTGGAGACCGGACGCTACGCGGAAGCCGAAGAAGAAGGGATCCGCTTCGCGGCGACACCCGGGGCCGAAGCGGAAATCTCCATGACCCTGGGATTAGCACTGGAGCGGCAGGGAAAGCTGGCCGAGGCGGAGCGCCGCTATCAACTGGCGGCAATGCGTGCTTCCGACAGCCTGGTGGCGCGGTTTCATCTCGCCCGACTCCAGTGGGACCGGGGAGACCGTGAAGCGGCTTACCAGGGGTTCGACCGCTTTATCGACTACTACAACGCAGCCCCCGGGAGGCTCACCTCGGCCGAGCTGGCCGCCGTCGGAGGCGCGATGCGGTACCTCGGCCGCCGGGATCCCCAGCTCTACCGCGATGCCCTCAAGGCCCTCGATGAAGCGATCGCCGCCGACAGCGGCAACCTCGACGCCCAGGTGCAGGCGGGCGAGTTGTTCCTGGAGAAATACAACAGCGGGGATGCCCGGGAGGCCTTTCTCCTGGTTCTCCGCCGCAATCCCAGGCACCCGGACGCGCTGCTCGGCCTGGCTCGCCAGCTCCAGTTCGATGGCCAGCCTGGCGCGGTGGAACAGGTGACGAAAGCGCTCGCGACCAACCCCAGGCATGCCGGCACGCTTGCCCACCTGGCCGCTCTGCAACTCGACGCGGAGCGGTATGACAGCGCGCGGACCGTGGCCCGGGCCGCGCTGGCGGTGGACTCCACGTTTCTCCCCGCCATGGCCGTTCTGGCCGCTGTCCATCACCTCGACGGCGACCGCCGTGGGTTTGACCTGGTGCGGAGGCGTTCCCTGGCCCGGAACCCGCAGTCGGCCGAGTTGTACCGGGCCCTCGCTGAACTGAGCGCCCGGCACCGCCGCTATTCCGATGCGGTCACCTTTGCGCGGGAAGGCGTCGCGCTCGACTCGACCGCCTGGGAAACATGGGGGCTGCTCGGCATCAATTTGCTGCGGACCCCGGGATACGCCGAGGCCCGGCGCAACCTGGAAACGGCGTTCCGGGGCGATCCCTACAATATATGGATCAAGAATACCCTCGACCTGCTGGACACCCAGTCCGATTACCGGGAGAGCAGAAGTGAACGCTTCGCTTTCCTTATAGAGAAGAAAGAGGCACCACTCCTGGAGCCCTACCTGGCCGCGGTTGCGGAGTCGGCGTGGACCGCGCTGGCCGCACGTTATGGCCATCGTCCGGCGAACCGGGTCCGCCTGGAGGTGTACCGGCGCCACGCGGATTTCTCGGTGCGTACCGCCGGCCTTCCCGGTTTCGGAGCGCTGGGCGTGTCATTCGGCCCCATGCTGGTGATGGACTCACCCGGCGCGCGGGGCCGGGGCGAGTTCAACTGGGCCAGCACCGCATGGCATGAGATCGCCCACACCTTCACCCTCGGCGTCACCGAGAACCGGGTTCCCCGCTGGCTCTCCGAAGGACTCTCGGTGCTGGAAGAGCGCCGGGCCGGGAGGGGTTGGGGCGGACAGGCCTCGATTGACTTCCTGCTGGCCTGGCAGCAGCAGCGGCTGCATCCCGTGAGCCGGCTGAACGAGGGGTTCATCAATCCGAGCTACCCGGCCCAGGTGGTGCATTCCTATTACCAGGCTTCGCTGGTATGCGAGATGATCGAGCGGGATTTCGGATGGCCCAGGGTCCGGGCCCTGCTCGACCAGTACCGCCAGGACCGCTCGCCCGAGGATGCGTTCCGGGCCGCCCTGGGGGTCACCCTCGAGGAGATGGACCGCCGGTTCTCCGCGTACATGCGGGACCGATTCGCCGGCCCGCTCAATGCTCTTACGGTCCCCGATGGACCGCCCCCGGACGATCCGGCGGTGGCTGTCGCCGCCGCCACCCGGAGCCCCGGCGACCTGCTGGCGCAGCTGCACGCCGGCCGGTTGCTGGTCGCCGCCGATCGGCTGGAGGAGTCGGTGCCGTTCCTGGAGCGGGCGCAGGCGCTCTTTCCGGAGTACGGGGGTCCGGACAGCCCCTATCTGATGCTGGCCCGGGCCTTTCGCCGGAGCGATCCGGTGCGGGCCGAGCGAGAGCTGAGCCGGTACAGCGACCTCGCGGAGACCGATGTCGCGGCCAACCTCGAGCTGGCCGCCCTACGGCTCGAACTCGGGGACAGCGCCGGCGCCGCGGCGGCATTGGAGCGGTCGATCTGGATTCACCCGTACGATCCCGACGTTCACCAGCGACTCGCGGCCCTGCTCATCGCCCGGCGCGACTTCGCCGGCGCAGCGCGGGAACGGGCGGCTGTCCTGGCGCTGGACCCGGTGGACCGGCCCGAGGCGCTGTACCAGCTGGCCCTGGTCCAGTTTCAGGGCCGGGACCTGGCCGCCGCCCGGCGGAACGTGGTGGCCGCGCTGGAACTGGCGCCGGCGTTCGAGCGGGCTCAGTCACTGCTGCTGGAGATTCGCCGCGCGGGAGCGACCCCATGACCAGGCTCACCGTTCTGGTTCTGCTGCTGGTCCTGGCCGCGGGCGCGCCCGCCGCCGCCCAGCGGAGGGACGCCGAGGATCGGGTGGCGGCGGACCCCGCCAATAACCGGCCCTATACCGGACAGTTCACCTTTGTCCGGATCATGTACCAGTCCCAGACCGGCGGACTGGGCCAGTTCCGCCGGCCCGACGTGCACTGGGACCACGACTACCCCCGGGCCGAACAGCACTTTACCCGGATCCTCCAACAGATCACCACGCTTCGCCCGTACACGGAAGGCGGAAACATCCTCGCCCTGGATGACCCCGAACTGTTCAAGTACCCGCTGGCCTACATGGCGGAGCCGGGTTTCTGGACCATGACGGACCGGGAGATGGAGAGCGCCCGCGCCTACCTGCAGAAGGGCGGATTCATCATCTTCGACGATTTCGTGGACCAGCAGTGGTTCAATTTCGAGCGGCAGATCCGGCGGGTCCTGCCGGGTGCCCAACTGGTGAAACTGGATGCCAGCCACCCGATCTTCGACACCTTCTACCGGATCGAATCATTGGAGTACCGGCATCCGTACTCTGGGTCACCCTCGGAGTTTTACGGGATCTTCGAGGACAACGATCCCACCAGGCGGCTGCTTACGATCGTGAACTACAACAACGATATCGCCGAGTACTGGGAGTGGTCGGACATGGGGTTGTTCCCGGTCGAGCTCTCCAACGAGGCCTACAAGCTGGGGGTGAACTACGTGGTGTATGCGATGACCCGGTGAGATGATGGTCGGCAGGCGGCAGCACACAAACGCTCAGACACGGCAATACCGCAGGCACCCAAGACGGCCGCTGATGGCGAGCACTCGTCCTTTCAAGGAGTCACATCGTGGCGACGGTTTCCCTACCTCATTCGGACCTGGAGCTGGCCGAGCGGCTGGCGGCGGCGCGGCGGGCGATCGTCGCCGAGCTGCGCAAGCAGATCGTCGGCCAGGATGCGGTGATCGAGCAGGCGCTGATCGCTCTCTTTGCCGGGGGCCATTCGCTCATCGTCGGCGTGCCCGGGCTGGCCAAGACGCTGCTGGTGCACACCCTGGCCCAGGCGCTCGATCTCAAGTTCTCCCGGATTCAGTTCACCCCGGACCTGATGCCGACCGACATCACCGGGACCGACATCATCCAGGAAGACCCGGCGACCGGCCAGCGCAAGCTCGCCTTCACGGCCGGCCCGGTGTTCGCCAACGTGCTGCTGGCCGACGAGATTAACCGGACACCGCCCAAGACCCAGGCCGCGCTGCTGGAGGCGATGCAGGAGCACCGGGTGACGGTGCAGGGGCGGACCTACGAGCTGCCCCAGCCGTTCTTCGTGTTCGCTACCCAGAACCCGATCGAACTGGAGGGCACCTACCCGCTGCCCGAGGCCCAGCTGGACCGATTCATGTTCGAGATCGTGATGGACTACCTGGATACGGACGACGAGATCGCGGTGGTCCAGTCCACCACGGCGCTGCCCCGGCACACCATGACCCCGGTGGTCGAAGCGGAGGACCTGCTGGCCTTTCACCGTCTGGTGCGGCAGGTGCCGGCCGCCGAGATCGTGGTGCGCTACGCGGTGAACCTGGTGCGGGCCAGCCGGCCCGGGGAGGGCGCCCCGCCGGCGGTCGGTGAGTGGGTAGCCTATGGCGCCAGCGTCCGGGCCGCGCAGTACCTGGTCCTCGGTGGCAAGGCGCGAGCCCTCCTGCAGGGCCGCTCCCACGTGAGCTTCGAGGACGTGCGTGCGCTGGCGCACCCGGTGCTCCGCCACCGTATCCTGACCAACTTCCACGCCCAGTCCGAGCGCGTGAACACCGGCCAGGTAATCGACCAGTTGCTGGCCGCGGTCCCGGTGCCCGCGTCCCGGATGTAGGCCGCCATGCTCGCCGCCCACCGCCACCAGCCGGAGAGCGGGGCCCGGTTCATCGATCCCCGGGCACTCGCCCGGATCGCGAACCTGGAGCTGCTTGCCCGCACGGTAGTGGAAGGGTTTGTCAGCGGGCTGCACCGCTCTCCCCGCCTCGGCCTCTCCACCGATTTCGCGGAGCACCGCCCGTATCAGCCGGGCGATGATCTCCGGCGGCTGGACTGGAAACTCTTCGGCCGGACCGATCGCTTCTACCTCAAGGAGTTCGAGGCGGAGACCAATGCCGGCGTCACCGTGCTGCTGGATGGCTCCCGGTCGATGCATTACGGGAGCCAGGGCGTGACCAAGCTCGACTACGCCCGATACCTGGCGGCATCCCTGCTCTGGTTCTCCCAGAGCCAGCGGGACAAGGTGGGCCTGCTCACCTTTGACCGCGACATCCTGGAGCACGTTCCGCCCAGCACCCGCCGCCTTCCGCACTGCCTGCACGCCCTGGAACGGATGCGGGAACACCCCGCCGGTCCCGGGGCCAGCCTGCGCGCCCTGGAGGGCCCGCTTCGAAAGGCCGCCGAGTTGCTGACCCGGCGGGGCATCGTGATCCTGATCTCGGACCTGTACGAAGATCCCCAGGCCGTGCTGCACGCCTGCGGGCACCTCGGCCGCCGGGGCAATGACCTGGTCGTGCTCCAGGTGCTGGATCCCGCCGAGCTCACCTTTCCCTTAGTGACGCGGCCAGTTTCGAGGACATGGAGACCGGTGAGCGCATTCCCATCGTACCGGACCGGGTAACTGCCGCGTACCGCGACAAGGTCACGCACCACCTCAGCGAACTGCGCCGGCTGCTGGGCCGGGGCGGCGTGGACTACGCCGCCTTCGAAACCTCGAAACCCCTGGACCACGCCCTGTTCAGCTACCTGAGCGCGCGCCAGCGGCGCAACCGGGTGCGCTGATGGGACTCGGCTTCCTGGTTCCGCTCTTTCTGGCCGGGCTCGCCGCGCTGGCGATTCCCGTCGTGGTCCATCTCCTGAACCGGGAGCGGAAGGAGATTGTCCGATTTCCGTCGCTCATGTTTCTGGAGCGCGTGCCGTATCGCGCCATCCGGCGTCAGACCATCCGGCATCCGCTCCTGCTGGCGCTCCGGGCCCTCGCGATCATCTTGCTGGTCGCCGCGTTCGCGCGGCCGTTCTTCCAGCGGGACCCCGGTCTGGCGATGGCTACCGCCGGCGGAACCGAGCGGGTGATCCTGCTCGACCGGTCGTACAGCATGGCGCGGAGCGGGCGGTGGGAGCGGGCGCTCCGGGCGGTGCGGGAAGAGCTGGAAAACTCCGGGCCATCGGACCGGGTTTCCTTGGTGGCCTTCGACGAGCGGGTCTCCCTGGCCTTCGCGTCTTCGGTTCCCCCGGCCGCCGGCGGGGTAACGGACAGCCTGGCGCCGGGGAGCCGGGGCACCCGGCTGGGGCCGGCGCTCGCCGCCGCACGCGAGGTACTGGCCGGATCGTCGCTGCCCCGCCGTGAGGTCGTCATCGTGAGCGATCTTCAGCGCAATGCCTGGGACGGTCGGAGCGAGGGGCGGCTTCCCTCCAATGTCGAGACGAGAATCATCGATCTGTCCGATTCGGCCACGGGCAACGCCCTGGTCGCCGGTGTGGAAGTGAGCCGGGAAATGCGGGGCGGGCAGGTCATGGGCAGCGTGGTTGCGAATATCAGGAACCAGGGGCCGGCTGCCACCAGTCGCCGTGCCGTGCTCGAAATCCAGGGCAGGGTCCAGGAAAGCCGGACCGTCACGGTGCCGGCCCAGGGCACAGCCACGGTCCGGTTCGCGGCGCTTCCGGTGCCGCCCCGTCCGGCGGCGGCCTCGGTCCGGATGGACCCGGACGTGCTGGCGGCGGACGATATCTTTCATTTCACGCTCTCCCGCGACCAGTCCCTGCCCATCCTGGTGCTGAGCCGGATGCCCGGGTCGCGTTCACTCTTTCTTCGCCGCGCCCTGGGGCTGGGCCGGGACCCTCCTTTCGACCTCACGATCCAGGCTCCCGCCACGGTGAGCCCGGCTTCGCTCGGCGGCTACGCCGTGATCGTGCTCAACAATCTTGATTTTCCCGGCGGCGCCCTCGGTGCCGCGCTGCGGGAGCGGGTGGAGCGGGGCGCCGGCCTCATCGTGATCCTGGGAGAGGCCGCCGACCCGTCCCGGTGGACCGCGGCCGATGCCGCCCTGCTGCCCGCGACTGTCCCGGCGATGGTGGACCGCACCGGGGATCACGGCGGGCGCATCGCCGCGCTGGAACGCTCCCACCATGTGTTCCAGCCGTTCGCGGGTCCCCGGAGCGGGGACTTCTCCGCCTCACGATTTCTCCGCTATCGCCCCCTGGAGCCCGGGGACAGCGCGACCGCGCTCGCCTGGTTCGATGACGGACATGTGGCGCTGGTTGAAGGCCGGGCGGGTCACGGTCGCGTCCTGGTCTGGGGATCGACCATGGATGATTTCTGGAATGACCTGGTGCTGCAACCGGTCTTCCTTCCATTCGTGCATGCCCTGGTTCGGCACGCTGCGGGCTTCACCCCCGATCCCCTCTGGCGAACCGTGGGCCAGCGGGTCCGGCTTGCGGACAGCGACAGCGCCGCGGAGCCGCCGGTCCTGGTGAGGCCCGGTGGCGGACGGCAGCGACTGGAGCCGGGAAGCGGCGCGGTCGAGCTTCACGACCCGGGATTCTATGAGGTCCAGAACAATGCCCGAGAGACGGCACGCCTGCTCGCGGTGAACGTGGATCGGGCGGAGTCGGAAACCGCGCGATGGAACCCCGATGAACTCCGGGCCGCGATCACTTCCGGCGACACCCTGGCGACCGCCGGCGGTGCGGCCGTCCTTACCGCCGCCGAGCGGGAATCCCGGCAGCGGGTCTGGTGGTTCCTGCTGGTTGCCGCCGCCATGGTGCTGCTGGCCGAATCGTTGCTGGCCAGCCGGATAAGCCGGACGCGACTCGGGTTACGGCAGGAGCCGGGAAGAACCTGATGGGCGGGAGGTCCAATGACTGATTCAGACTATCGCGAAGAGCTGCGCCGGGTGATCCGGCTGGTCCGCAACCGGTACCGGTGGCGGGTGCTGCTGACCGGTGCGGCCATCCTGTTCGCCGCCATGCTGGGCCTCCTGGTCGCGTCCGCCTTCCTGCTGGAATGGCTGAAGTTTACCCCCGTCGGCGTGACCCTCGTGCGGGCCGGGTTCTACCTGCTGCTCGGCGCGGTGCTGCTGCGCTGGCTGGTCCTGCCGCTGTCCCGCCGCCACTCCGATGGCGAGATCGCACTCTATATAGAAACCCACGAACCCACCCTGCAGGCGGCGGTGCTGAGCGCCGTGGAGTACGACGCAGCCGAGGCCGGCGGGTCTCCCGGCCTGGTGCGCCGGCTGCTGCAGGAGGCCGTCGAGAGAACCCGGGCCGTGGAGGAGGGCCGCCGGATCGAGCGGCGCCGGCTGCGCTGGTTGCCGGGTGCCGTGGCCGGCGCGGTTGGAGCCATGGTGCTGCTGGCGCTCTTCGGCCCTCCCTCGGCACGCACGGTGATGCAGGTGCTCTTCATGCCCTGGAGCAGCGCGGAAGCGGCGCAACCTTATGCCGTCCTGGTGGAGCCGGGGAATACCGTGGTGCCGCGCGGAGGCGACGCGCGGATCACGGCCCGGCTCCGCGGCTTCGAGAGCGACCAGGTGGTGCTCCATCTTCGGCGGCTGGACAGCCTGGGCCCCTCGGCCTGGGAAGCCACCGCGATGGGCGAGGGCATGGTTCCCGGCACCTGGCTGGCCGAACTGTTCGGCCTGGAGGTGAATGCGGAGTACTACGTCGAGGCCAGCGGGGTGAAGTCGCCCGCCTATCGGCTCGAGGTGCGCGACCTGCCCTATACCCGGTCGATCGACCTGGAATACCGGTATCCCGCCTATACCGGTCTGCCGGCCCAGCGCGTCCCCGACGGTGGGGATATCGCGGTCCTCCGCGGCACCCGGGTGATCGTGCTGGTCACGCCCACCATGCCGGCCGGCGGAGGCCAGCTGGTGGTGGAGGGCGCGGAGCCGGTCCCCCTGGTCCCGGCCGACAGCGGCAGGCTGCGCGGGGTCTTCACCGTGCAGGGCAATGGCTTCTACCACATCCAGCTGATGGGCAGTGACAGCGCGATGGTCCGGGCGTCGCTCGACTACGCCATCGAATCGCTGGGAGACCAGCCCCCGCTGGTGCAGATCACCAGGCCGGGGCGGGATACCCGGGTGACTTCACTCGAGGAAGTCTTCATCGAAGCGCGGGGCGAGGACGATTTCGGCGTCCAGAAGATGGAACTGGTCTATTCGGTGAATGGCGGGCCGGAGCAGACGGTCGAGCTCCGCGCGCCGGGCGGCCGCCGGCTGACCGAGGTTGCCGCGGGGCACACGCTGTACCTCGAGGAATATGACCTGGAGCCGGGCGACGTGGTGAGCTACCACGCGCGGGCCTGGGACGCTAATCCGTTCGGCGGACCGGGGTCGGGAAGTACCGATATCTACTTCCTCACGGTGCGTCCGTTCGACCGGGAGTATCGCGAAGCGGAACAGGCCGGCATGCCGGGACAGCAGGGAGATTCGCCGGAAGGACTCTCCGAGCAGCAGAAAGAGATCGTGTCCGCCACCTTCAAGGCCAACCGCGACCGGGCCGCCATTTCGCCGGCGGAATGGCAGGAAAACCTGGCGACCATTGCCCTGGCCCAGGGCCGGCTTCGGCAGCAGGCGGAGACGCTGGGCCGCCGGCTGGTCCAGCGCGGGCTCAGCGGCAGCGACTCGACCTTCGCGGCGATCGCGGCCGAGCTTCCGGCGGCCATCGAGGCCATGAAGCAGGCGGAGGAACAGCTGGGCCGGCGGGAGCCGGCCGAGGCGTTGCCGCCGGAACAGCGGGCCCTGCAGCACCTGCAGCGGGCGGAAGCCGCATTCCGGGAAGTCCAGGTCAGCCAGGGGAATCAACCCGGCGGGGGCGGCCGGTCGCAGTCCAGCGCCGAAGAGCTCGCGGACCTCTTTGAGCTGGAAAACGACCGGCGACAGAACCAGTACGAGACGGTGCAGCGGGGCCGGGAGGAACAGGCGCAGCAGGAGATGGACGCGGTGATGGAGCGGCTCAAGGAGCTGGCCAGCCGGCAGCAGCAGGAGAACGAACGGATGCTGCGGGAAGCGGAGCGGATGCGGCAGTCGGGCGGGGCCGGTGGCGGGTCCGCCAGTCAGCGGCGGCTGGCCCAGGAAGTGGATTCTCTCGCCCGAAGGCTGGAACGGCTCACCCGGGAGCAGCGTTCCCCAGAATTGCAGGAGACGATGCGCCGCCTGCAGGAAGCGGCCGACGCAATGCGCCGCTCCGCCGCCCAGCCCGGCCAGGGAGGGGGACTGGGAAGCCGGGCGCTGGAACGCATCGAGGAGGCCCGGCGGCTGCTGGAGCAGGGGAGCGCCTCAAGGGTACGGGAGAACCTGGAACGCAACGCGAACCAGGCGCGCCGGCTGGCGCAGGAACAGCGTGATGTCCAGCGTCAGGCTGGGGCGCTCAAGCCGGGAGACGCCGCGGAACGCCGCCGCCTGGAACAGGCCAAGGACCGAATGGCCGGCGAACTGCGCGACCTGGAGAACCAGTTGGAGCGCGCCGGGCGGGAAGCGCGCAGCGACCAGCGTGAGGCGGCCCGGCAGGTCCAGGAGGCCGTGACCGGCCTGCGCGAGCGGCGGGTGCGGGAAAAGATCGAATACTCGCGGGGCCTGCTGGGGTCGGGACAGGCTTCCCGGCAGTTCGAAGAGAATATCGCCGCCAACCTGGACCAGCTGGAGCAGGACCTCGAAGAGGCGGTCGCGGCGGTTGGCGAGAATCAGGGCCAGCGCGCCGAACGGGCGCTGGAACGCACCCGGGCGCTCGCCCAGGGGTTGGAGTCATTGGCCGAACGAGCCCGGCAGGCGCAGGAGGGCGGCCAGCCCGGGGGGCAGGCCAACGGAACGCCACGGCCCGGCGCTACGCCAGGCGGAGAGCGGGAACCGCCCGCGGGCGATGCGGCTCCCGATACACCGGGGGGACGAACGAACGGGATCGATCCCCGCCAGCTGGGCCGCGAATTGCGAGAGCGGCGGATGGACTCGGAGCAGCTTCGGCGCGAGTTACAGGAGGAGGGAGTGGACGTGGCCGACCTGGACCGGGTCATCAGCCGGCTCCGGGGATTGGAAGGCCGCGGCATCGGCAGCGACCGGCAGGCGCTCGAGATGCTGCGATCGGAGGTGATTGCCGGGCTCCAGGAGTTCGAGTTCGCGCTGCGCCGGGCGCTGGCCGGCCCCGATCCCCGGCGACCCCTCTCCGGCCGCCAGGGCGAGGTGGCGCCGGAATACCGGGAACTGGTGGAGAAGTACTACGAGAGCCTGGCGGGGGAGGAATGAAGAAATTGAAGAAATTGAGGGAATTGAGGGAATTGAGGGAATTGATGGAATTGAGGGAATTGA
This sequence comes from uncultured Gemmatimonadales bacterium, assembly GCA_963795085.1. Classification (GTDB taxonomy): domain Bacteria; phylum Gemmatimonadota; class Gemmatimonadetes; order Gemmatimonadales; family GWC2-71-9; genus DASYPP01. Next base: position 710,720 of record CAWCFX010000004.1, read on the forward strand.
GGGAATTGAGACGAAAACGGGGGATCCTTCCAGAGCCGTGGAGAGATCCCCCGTTCGGTCCAGCCCAGCCCAGCTCAGGAAGATGTTGCTTTTCGGTCAAAGATCTTGTTCACGATCTGCCACTGCCCGTTGATCTTGAGCAGGGACATGTAATCGGTGAGGACGGCATTGGCCGAGGTCAGCCTGAGCTTGGCGACGGCCGCCGTCCCTGAAATATCTATCGAGACGATCTCCTTCCTGGTCTGGTCCGGGGTTGATCCAGCGGCCCGGGGGGCGGCCACCCGGGACAGGTAGTCGGGAAAGATCGGCATCCGCACGAACTGGGTGTCCCGGACGAAGAACATCATCGCGACCTTGTTGAATGCCTTCGCGACGACGGCGGAATCCCTGGCGGTCCCCCCCTCGAAGTAGTACCCGACCACCTTCCGGATAGCTTCCTCGTCCGGGTTCGCCGGCCGGGCAGCCAGCAGGGGGACGCTGACCAGTGCCAATCCCATGACGGCCAGGGCTCGAACACGATTTGTCATTGCAGTAGCTCCAGGTTTGGCGTAAATCCCGCTCACCTCTCGATTGTCACTCGTCATTCACTCCCGGTAGTGCAGTCGCGCGATCCTCGCCGGGTTCTTCCCCGGCGACTCTCCATATGCCAGCCAGACGTCGCCCCGTTCCGAATCTACCCACAGGTGGCGGACCAGCGCGCCATTGGTGGGAAGCCCGTAGGTGGTAAACTGCCGGGTGACCGGATCGTAGGCGAACACCGCGTCGGCGGCGCCGGTTCCTACCCAGACCGTTCCGGTAGCCGAGTCCACCCGCGCGACGTAGGGCGCGGCATCCTTGATCGGGAGCGCGATCTCCTCGAACAGCCTGAGGCGGGGGTCAAACCGTACCAGGGTTCCCCCCCCATAGGCCGGGATCCACAAAATCCCGTTCCGGTCCACGTCGAAACGGCGGGGGCCGCTGTGGGCGGTGGGCATGGGGAACGCCTCGGCGGCGCCGGTCCGGGGATCGAGCACCACCATCCGGTTGCCCTGCAGTTCGCTCATCCAGATTCGCCCGTCCGGTGCGGCGCGGAGCTCGTAGGGGATGGGTCCTCCTCCTCCGGTCGCCAGGTCCGGGTGGAGGGGCAGGTCGTGGGTGCGAATCTCGCCCGCCGCCGTGACCTCCTTGATCTGCTCCGGGTTGCGGGAGAAGTGGCCGTTCGCGTAGGCGCTTCCGTTTACCCCCAGCGCGATGCTGTGGGCGTAGAATCCGATGTCGAACCAGGTCCAGCTGCCCCCGTCGTAGCGGCCGACCTGTCCGGGGCCGCCCAGGACCACCCACCAGCGGCCTTCCTTGTCGATGTCCACCGCACGCGGATTGGCGTGGTCGAACATGTCCACCGGCGTCCAGATGCCCAGGGTCGGCTCCAGCGAGTACATCTTGTGGGAGAACATCCCGGTCACGATGACCCGGCCGTTCCGGTCCACCGCCACATCGTGCGGCAGGTCGCCGCCCACGGGAAAGAGGTATTCCCGCACCCGGTCGGACGGTGCCGGGCCGTTTGCCGCCGGCTGGGTCCGCTGCCTGGGGAGGTGGCGGGCCAGCCAGGCCGCGCTGCCGGCCGGGGTCTGCGCCGCCGAAATGACCGGGAACCCGGAACTGGGCCCGGCAAATCCGAGCATCCGCTGGATCGCGGCCGACCAGTCCGCCTCGCTTCGAGGCTGCCCGCCAGGCTGGGTCCGTACCGCATCAAACTGGTGACAGCCGGTGCAGTCAATGATGAACTGACGCTTCTCCGGCCCATCAGGCAGCAGCGCCAGCCACGCCGAGCTCGGCGCCGTCGTATCGGCGGAGATGGCTGCGGGAGTCGAGGGGGCCAGGCGGAAGGACGTCAGCGCGAGCCCGAGGACGCCGGTGGAGACCAGCAGTATCCGGCCCGAAGTCGGGAAGTTTGGCATTCCGGCATTACGAACCAGTCTCGGTCCGGTTTCGCGGCTGGGCCGATTACTTTTCATGGATGTAACCCTTTTCCCGAGCCGAACATGAACGAAGTTGACTATCCCTATCTGATCGCCATCGCCACCCTGGCCTCCCGGGCCGATGGGCACTCCGGGGTCGCCGAGCAGGAGGCCATTGACCGGGTGCTGGACCGGATCGGGCGGCCCGACGTCTCCGATATCTCGCGCCGTGCCGCGGCGGGGGAACTCCGGCTGGCGGACCTGGCCGGCAAACTGTCCAGCGAGGAGAGCCGCCGGCTGGCCTACGAGACCGCCTTGACCGTCTGCAACGCCGATGGGTCCGCCAACCTGGCGGAGCAGACCTTTCTCGAGGAGCTCCGGGACAAGCTTGGGCTTACTCCGGCGAGCGTGCAGGACATGACCGCCACCGCCGGACAACTCGCCGGCTCCCCGCTGCCCGAAAGCGGCACCGCCGGCGCCGGCCCGCCGGACCACGGTGACATGATCCTGCAGCATGCGATGCTGACGGGTGCCCTCGAGTTGCTGCCGGATCGTTTGGCCAATATCGCGGTGCTCCCGGTGCAACTGCGGATGGTGTACCAGATCGGCCAGGGCCACGGCCAGAAACTGGATGCCAGCCAGGTAAAGGATCTCGCGGCGACCATGGGCCTGGGCATCGCTGCGCAGGCGGTCGAGAGCGTCGTCATCAAGGCAGTGGGGGGTCTGCTCGGCGGTCTACTGGGCGGCGCGTCCCGGGTGGCCGGCGGCGCGGCCATCACCTTTGCCGCCACCTATGCGCTGGGACATGTCGCCGACCAGTACTACGCCCAGGGCCGCACCCTGAGCGCGACGGACCTGAAGGCGCTCTTTACCAGGTTCCAGTCGGATGCGAAGACACTGTATCCCCGGGTGCAGGAACAGATCCAGGCTCAGTCGCGATCGCTCAACCTGGCGGCGGTGCTGGACAAGGTGAGGTAGGAATTGAGGGAATGGGGGAATTGAGGAATTGATGGAATTGATGGAATTGAGGGAATTGAGGGAATTGAGAAATTTGCTGCCAATTCCCCCATTCCCCCATTCCCTCAATTCCCCCCTCCCCTCAATTCCTTCCGTTGCCGCTGTCCAGCAGGAACTTGTAGCTCCCGTCGGGCTGCCGGCGCCACACGGTGAGATACTTGCCCTGGTAAACCGAGGCGCCCGGTTCGCGCGATGACCGGATCGTTGCTTCGCCGGCAGTGAACCCGAGGTCGCCGCCGGCGGCAGCGCCGCCAAAGACCGGGTGCCAGGCCCACACCGAAAGCATCCGGGCCGGCGTGGAGAGGCGTGCCTGGATAGCCTCGGGGCCAATCAGCAGGGGCCGCTCTCCCGGCGGTGTCGTCGCGTCGGGCGCCGCGTAGCGCCCAAAGGCGATACCGGCTCCACTGTCCCCCGCCAGCCTGGCAAAGGCCAGGTCCGCCTCGGCCATCAGCCGGGCCGGGCCGTTCATCAACGGCACCGGCCCCCGGTCAGGATCCGCCAGCGGCTGCAGCTTTCCTTCCCCGATGAGCCCGTTCTCGAGCAGCGCGACGATCTTCCAGGGTTGGGTCGGCGCCATCCGCCGCCAGACGATGATGTAGTGCCCATGAACCGAAGCCGAATCGGGCGGGTGGGCCATCCGCCGGATGATGGTGGCGCCGGTCGTAGCTCCATAGGTGCCATCGCCGGAAACCGCCAGAAATACGGGCAGACGCTCCAGCCGGACCTGGCTGATGGCCGGCTGGGAGGCGAGGGCGTGAATGATGCGGCTCCGGCTGGCAATAAAGGGCGCCCCTTCCAGCAGCAGCACCGCGTCTTCGGCCAGCGCTCCCTCGAGCCCGGCGACCAGGCCCCGGTCGAAGACGGATCTCGCGACCGCCTGCTCCGCCTCCAGCAGAGACGCCTGGGCTTCCGGGGCGCCCTGGGCATGCAGGGGCGCCAGGGCCGTGACCAGCAGGATGGATGCGGTAACAGTGAAGCGATTCATTATCCGGCTGAACCGGTGGCCCGGTCCCCAGGTGGAGGGTTCAGCGCCCGGCGGCGAACCAGGGCGCGTTCGATTTCATATGCGGTGTACGACCCGAAGTCTCCCAGCTGGCGCACGGTACCTCCCTCCAGCGCCGCGAGCGGCACACCGTCGCCGAAGACGATCCGGTTCTTGCGAAGTGCCGGCACCCGCTCGCCCGGCGTGACGATACCCACGAGGTTGAGCGGATCGGCGGCGCTGATGCTGATCAGCCGGCCCGCAGGCGGCTCCCGGCGGACCGCCCGAAGCGAGCCCACCGCCTCGGGCAAGGCGAACTGTTCGCCCGACATGCCATGCACGAAGCGGCCGCCCCGGATTTCGCCCCGCGCCTCCAGACGGCGGTACACCATCGCCAGTTTCCGCCAGGGAATCGTCAGGCTCTCCCGCAGCAGGGCCCGGCGGAAGACCACCCCATAGCGGCGGAGAAAAGTCCAGGCCGCGGCCTCGATGGCCTCGCCCTCGTCCCGCGGGCCGGCATGGCTCAGCAGCGACCAGCGCCCCGCGCTCTCCACGCCGGCCGCCGCCATGCGGAACCGGCGGGTGCTGCTTCCGAACGGCTTTCGCCTGTCGGAGGGAACCAGCAGTGCCCGCAACCCCGCGAAACTGTCCGAGGTCACCAGGCCCGCCGCCGCCAGTTCGCCCAGCGCGGCTTCGACCTGGGTATTGAGCAGGCCGGACCCCTGCACCAGATCATGATAAAACGAAGCGCCCCGCTGCTGTAGTACGCTCAGCACTTCCCTGGCATAGGTTGACAGCCCCTCGCCCGGGTTTTCCGGGACGCTCTGCAGGGCCAGCCACAGGTCGGCATGGGGACGGAGGAACAACGCGATGGGGGTGGAACGAATCGGCCGGCCCGCCTCTCCGCCCCCCCGTTTCCCGTCGAGCCGTCCCCACATCACCCGGCCGGTCAGGCAGAGCGTATCCAGGAGCGTGGGATCGTAGTCTTCACAACGGGCCGCCAGCAGGTCGCTCTCCCAGGCTGCCGCCGGACTCTCGAATCCATCCAGCTGGCCGACGACGGAGGCGAGTCCTTCCACTCCGCGCACCCGGTGGTCCGGATCCATGCGCTGCCAGGCGAAGAGGAAGCGCAGGTACTCCGCCTGGGTGACCGGCGCGATTTCCGCACGGAGCCGGTTGAGCGTGTAGCGGTGAATCCGGGCCAGCAGCCGGCGGTCGCACCACTCGAGGGGGCCAGGGGGCAAGGCGGCCAGGGGGCTGTTGGTCCTGTCACGCGGGGTGAATGTCCCCCGTAGCACCACCCCTTCGCCTTCCAGCTGGGCCAGGGCAATGTCGGCGTCCGAACTATCAATGCCCAGTGATTCGGCCAGGGCTGCAGCGGTGACGGGACCAACAACCTCCAGCCGCCCGCGCAGCAACTCCCGGATTGCCCCGCTGCGGTCCAGGGTAGAGCCCGGGGGAGCCGGCTCGGCGGGGCGCAGCAGGGCTTCGGGGTGAACCCGAACGATCTCGTCGGTCCGCTCGGTGGCCACCCAGAGGAAGAGGCCTCTCGCCGGGACCGCGATGCGCTTGACCCGCCCAGTCGCCTCCAGCTGGTCCAGCAGCGGCACCCAGCCGGACGCCGCCTCTCCCGCCGGCCTCGTGGCTTCCGGGTTCGAGACAAAGCCGGCCATGAGCAGCGCGTCGTGCATCTCGTCGGCGTCGCGGGGGTCGGGCCAGGCTTCTTCCCGCACCCGCTCGATGGCCGCGGAGTCCAGCGCTCCCAGGTCGGCGGCGGTCGAAGGGTCGAGCGCGCGGCGGGTCAGCACGGCCTGGGTCCGCCGCTCTTCGAGCGGCGCATCGTCGAGGAAGGCGTACGGCTTGGCGTTCAGGATTTCGTGGGTAAGCGGCGATGGCTCGGGCAGGTCCCGGGCAATGAGCCGGACCCGGCCGCCGTGAATCTTCTCCAGGATCTCCTTGAGCTGGTCAACATCCATGGCCTCCCGGAGGCAGTCGCTGATGGTCTGCCGGGCCAGCGGATGGCCGGGGATCTCCCGGTCGCCGGGAATGTTTTCCAGGCAGGCGGCCGCATCCGGGAACACGGCGGAGAGCAGGTCTTCCGACATCATCCGCTGCAGTTGGGGGGCGACCTTGGCGCCGTTCCTGTTGCGGGGGACCGCCAGCGAGATGTTCGCGTTCCACCGCCACCGGGTGCCGAACACGGGCGCGTCCAGCAGGGCCTGCACCAGGATATTCTCCAGCGAGGCCGGATGGAGGAAACGAAAGACATCGTCCAGCGGGAACGAGTGCTGCGGCCCCAGCGACAGGAGAATGGCTTCTTCGGTCGCGGCCGCCTGCAATTCGAAATTGAACTGGCGGCAGAAGCGTTTGCGCAGCGCCAGTCCCCATGCCCGGTTGACCCGGCTGCCGAAGGGCGAGTGAATCACCAGCTGCATGCCGCCGGCCTCATCGAAGAACCGTTCGATGATGATCGTATCCTGGGTCGGGAGGGCGCCGAGGAGGCGGTGGGACTCGCCGAGGTAGGCGACGATCTGCTCGGCCGCGGCCCGCATCGCCGGCTCCCCTCCTTCTGACAGGGAAGGGGTGACCGCCAGTTCGGCTTCCAGCCAGGCGGCCGCGGTGCCGTCGTCGAGGCGCTGCTCCACCTCGCGGCGCAGGGCTGCCACCGCCTGCGACAGTTCGGCGCTTCGGGCCGGCGCCTCGCCCAGCCAGAACGGGATAGTCGGCGGCTGGCCCTTCGCATCCTCGACCCGCACCGTGCCGCTCGCCACCTGCAGGATTCGCCAGGAGGTGTTGCCCAGCTGGAAGATGTCGCCGGCCGAGCTCTCGATGGCGAAGTCCTCGTTCAGGGTGCCGATGGTGATCCGCTCCGGCTCCAGCACCACCCGGTAGTCGGCATTCTCGGGGATGGCGCCGCCGGACATGATGGCCGCCATGCGGGCGCCGCGGCGTCCCCGGATCCGCTGGTTAATGGCGTCCTGGTGTACCAGCGCGCCCCGGCGGCCGCGCTGGGTGGCGAAGCCCTGCGACACCATTTGAACCACTTCGTCGAATTCTTCCCGCGCGAGGCCCCGGTAGGGATACGCGCCTCGATACAGGTCATACAACTCGCCCTGGCCCCAGTCCTCCGCCGCCGACTCGGCCACGATCTGCTGGGCCAGCACATCGAGAGGCTTCTCCATCACGATGAGGTGGTCCAGCTCCCCGGCGCGCACCGCCCGGACCAGGGAGGCGCATTCCACGAGGTCGTCCCGGGTGAGCGGGAAAATCCGGCCTTTCGGCGTGCCCTGGACGGTATGACCTGACCGCCCCACCCGTTGCAGGAAGGTCGCGATGCGGTGGGGCGAGGAGATCTGGCATACCAGGTCCACGTGGCCGATATCGATGCCCAGCTCGAGCGAGGCGGTCGCGACCAGGGCGCGCAGCTTGCCGCCCCTGAGGCGCTCTTCGGCGTCCAGCCGGACCTCCTTGGCCAGGCTGCCATGGTGCGCGGTCACCGCGGACTCGCCCAGCCGTTCCGCCAGCTGCCGGGCCAGTCGCTCGGCCAGCCGGCGGGTATTGACGAAGACCAGGGTGGTCTGGTGCCCGGTAATCAGCTCGGTAAGACGCCCATAGACTTCTTCCCATACTTCCCCGGACATGACCGCCTCGAGCGGAGAACCGGGAAGCTCGAGCGCGAGATCCATCTCGCGGCGATGGCCGCGGTTGATGATCGTGACTGCTTCCGCCATCCCGCCGGTGCGGCCGCCGGCCAGCCACTTTGCCACCGTTTCGATGGGCTTCTGCGTCGCCGAGAGGCCGATCCGCTGAACCGGCTGCTCCGCCACATGGGCCAGCCGTTCCAGGGTGAGGGCGAGGTGGGCGCCTCGCCGCGACTCGATCACCGCATGGATTTCGTCCACGATGACCGTGCGGACCGTCTTGAGCATGTTGCGGCTGCGCTCGGCGGTCAGCAGGAGGTAGAGCGACTCGGGGGTCGTGACGAGAATGTGGGGCGGGTGGCGCAGCATGGCTGCCCGGTCCGCGGTCGGCGTGTCCCCGGTGCGCACCGCGGCGGTAATGCGGGCCGGGGCCAGGCCCATCGCCTCCGCCATCTGGCGGATCTCGCGCCGCGGCTCGGCCAGGTTCTTGTGGATGTCGCTGCTCAAGGCCTTGAGCGGCGACACGTAGATCACCCGCACCTCCTCCGGCAACTCGTGGTCGATGCCTTCCCGGAGCAGCTGGTCCAGCGCGTTGAGGAAGGCGGCCAGGGTCTTGCCGGAACCGGTCGGGGCCGCGATCAGCGTGTCCCGGCCGGCCCGAATGGCTTCCCAGCCCTCCTGCTGGGCAGAAGTAGGCTGGCCGATTTTCTCAAGAAACCAGCGGGCAACGGCGGGATGGAAACCAGCGAGGGACATGGAGGGAAGATAATTGGCGATGGTTCAATAGTCATTGATCCATGCACCCATGGCCAGGGGCTACTGGCCGCTGGCCAATGCCTTGCCCAGGCTCTGCACCGTCTCCACCAGCATCCGCAGGTCGTCGATACGGGTTCTGTGATTGGTGATCGCGCAGCGGATGGCGAACCGGCCACGCAGGACCGTACTGGAGGGCAGGGCGATACCAGAGTCCTGGAGCCGAAGCAGCAGTTCGCGGTTGAGCGCATTCAGGCCGGTGTCATCCATTCCGGGACGGGTATAGCGGAAGCAGACCACGTTGAGCGGCACCGGGGCGAGCCGCTCCAGCTCCGGGGCGGCGTCGATCAGGTGGGCCAGGTGGCGGGCCTGCTCCACGTTCTGCCGGGCGAGGCGGCCGAAGGTTTCGGTGCCGTGTTCCAGGAACGACATCCACACCTTGAGGCTGCGGAACCCGCGGGAGAGTTCCGGGCCCAGCTGGGAGAAATCGACCGGGCCGGCCGCGGCTCCCCGTTCCAGCGGCTCCAGGTAGCTGGCGGCGGCCGCGAATGACGCCTGCCGGTGGGCCGCCGCGTCCCGGAACAGGATGCAGCCGGCATCATACGGGACGTGCAGCCACTTGTGCAGGTCAAAGGCGAGCGAGTCGGCCCGCTCCATGCCCTCAAGCAGCGGCTTGAGCTCGGGTGCCAGGGCGGCAATGGCGCCGAACGCCCCGTCCACGTGGAGCCAGATCTTCTCGGCCTGGCAGAAATCGGCCAGGTCCGCGAGTGGATCGATGGCGCCGGTATTGACCGTGCCGGCGTTGGCGACGATGCAGGCGGGCGTCATTCCGGCCGCCCGGTCGCTCTCGACCCGGGCCCGGAGCGCGTCCATCTCGAGCCGGAACTCGCCGTCCACCGGGATCTTGCGGAGGAATGCCCGGCCGATCCCGAGCAGGGCGACGGCCTTGTCGATGGAACTGTGGGTCTGTTCGGAGCAATAGATGGTGCGCTGGGCCGGCTGGGCCCGCAGTCCGTCACTGGCGATATCGCCGGCCGAATCGCGCGCCACCGCGAGGCCCAGCAGGTTGGCCACCGACCCGCCGGTCACCAGGATGCCGCTTCCATCCCGGGGAAACCCCATTAGTTCCCGGCACCATTCCAGCACCTGCAGCTCTACCAGCGTCGCCGACTGCTGCCCCAGGGAGGCGTTGGTGTTCATCGCCGCCGCGATCAGTTCGGCCAGGATGCCGCCCGCGGTGCCGGAACCATTGACCCAGCCCCAGAAGCGGGGATGCCGGTTTCCCCACGCATAGGGAATCACCAGTTCCTTCGCAGCCTGGTAGCTGGCCTCGGCACCGATGCCGTCCCGGGGGACGGGCCGGCGCAGTCCCGCCCGGACCGACTCGGGGATCGGTTGCCAGACCGGGCGCTCTCGGACCGACTCCAGCTGGCTGAACATGTCGTCGAGAATGGTGTGGCCCAGCGCGCGGAGGGCGGTCCAGTCGGAAGGGTCGAGGGTCGTTTCGTCGGTCACCGGGGCGTCCTGTAGTTTTGCCCCTAAGATAGCCTCAACGATGGAAGGCCAGCGCGCGCACCGCGGTTGCGGCCACCTGGGCGCTGCTGTCGTAGTTGGAGAGAATGACCACGGTATGGCCCGATTCGGGGTACATCTCGATCTGGGCGCTGGTACCCGGGGCGTTGCCGCCTTTCCCGACCCGGTCCGGATGGCCGGCGAGTTCGAACCCGTAGCCGTTGGCCCGACCGAACGGGAGCTCGGTCCGTGGGGCCAGCAACTCCGCGGTGATGGCCAGCGGGAACAGCCGCGCCGATCGTAATGCATCGAGAAACGCCACCATGTCCCGGGCGGTGGAGTAGGCCCCTCCCGCCGGGGTGCCCTTGAGGCCCTGGAGGTCCGACGCGTCACGCCGGGCGGCTGGGCCGCCGGCCGTGGCGACCGTGTAGGTCGCCGCCCGCCGCGGATCCAGGCTGGTGATGGGCTCCCAGTTGGTATCCACCATGCCGGCGGGAGCCAGGATGTTGCGGCGCACATACTCCTCGTAGGAAACGCCCGAGACGCGTTCCACGATCAGGCCGGCGACGAGGTAGCACTCGTTGCAGTACCGGGTATCGGTGCCCGGCGCAAACTCGGGGGGAGCCGCGACCCGGCGAACCAGTTCCGCCAGGGAAATGTTTTCGCGGAGCGCAATCCAGTCGGTGCTGGCACGGCCCAGGCCCGCCGTGTGGGCGAGCAGTTGGCCCACCGTGGCCCCGCGTGACGCCGCGATGGGATAGTCGGGAAGGAACCGGGACAGGGGGTCGTCAAAGGAGAGTTTTCCTTCGGCGACCAGCTTGCCGAGCGCGGCCGCGGTGATGGCCTTGCCCACCGAGGCGATGGGAAACCGGGTGACCATCTGGTTGCGGGTCTGCTGCTCGCGGTTCGCCCATCCGAAGGCGCCCTCGAAAAGCACCCGGCCATGCCGGGCCACGATGACCGACCCGGAAAAGAGATCGGCCTTCTCCATCGCCTCGAAATAGGCGGCCAGGCGGCGGGCGAGTTCCCTATCCTCCACCGCGCGAAGCGCGGCCTGGCGGAGTTCCGGCGGCGGGCCGCCTCCCATCCAGAAGACGGGCGCCTGGTCGGGTACGAAGCCCCCCAGGCTGTCGACCCGCACCTCGAACCCGAGCCAACCCCGGGACGTCGTCCCCTCGACCCACACCCGGAGTTGGCGGGGTGAGGCCTCCTCGATTCGCCTGGCTTCCACCGGCCCGACAGCCAGTCTCCATCGTCTCCAGCGGGCCGCCTCCAGCTGGTTGGCATTGAACGTACGAATGAGCGTGGCGGCGGCGGTTCCGGCCGGCGTATCGGGCAGCCGGTCAAGCACTCGGGCCGGCTCCCCCTGGGGCGAGGCCAGGGTGGAGGTGAGGGAGAGCAGCAGGGAGAAGAGCAGAACCCGGGGCATGGCAGGTCTGACGTGTCGGGATCCCATAGGGTTGCCCCAGGGCCGGCCGGGCGGACCAGGACCGGTTGGTTTATCCGCCGTCGGGCCCGCCCAGCTGCCCCGCGCGGTTCCCGGTCGCCGGTCCGCCGGTCCGGCCCCCGCTCCTTATATTCCTTCCATGCCGCCCGCGATCTCCGACCTCGTCCACCGGGCTGAATCAGACCCCGCCGCCGCGGATCAGTTGTTTGCCCTGCTGTACGGCGAGCTGCGCCGGCTGGCCGATCATCATCTCCGCAGGAACGCCGGTCTCACCCTCAGCACCACCACCCTGGTCCACGAAGCGTGGCTCAGCATGTCCGGGCGGAAGGATGTCGAGTTTCCCGACCGCTCCAGGTTCTTCGCCTACGCCTCCCGCGCCATGCGGGGACTGGTGATCGACCGTGCCCGCCGCCGTGCTGCCCGGAAGCGGGGGCGCCAACTGGAGATTACTCTCGAAGAGGGCGTGGACGGTGCCGCGGTCCAGGCCGCGGCCGATCTTCCCGCCCTGGGTGAAGCGCTTGAGGAGTTGCAGGCGCTCGATCCCCGCCTGGCAGAACTGGTGGACCTGCACTTTTTCGCGGGCTTTTCCTTCGCGGAAATCGCCGGCTTCCGAACGGTCTCCGAGCGAACGGTCCAGCGGGACTGGAAGAAGGCGCGGTTGCTGCTTCACCGGATGCTCCGGGATACCGGCGCCGCCGGCTCACTGGCCGGAGACTAGGCTCCGGCCCAGCCGAGCCCCGAGCGCGCGCGCCTCCAGCGTTCGGGCATGACCCGCTCCGTATCCGCGCGTCAGGGCGGCAATGGCGCGATCGAGATCCATCGCGACCCGGGACGTGTCGCCTCTCGCCCGCCTCGCCTCCGCACCCACCAGCAGCGCATAACCGATGATCCCGCTTTCGCCCTCGAGGTGCCCCTCCCCGCGGGCCAGCCGGAGGGCATGGGCCGAGAGCGTGTCGGCCGCGACCGCATCGCCGTCCTGCCGCGCCATGATGGCGGCGTCGAGGACCAGGTTGGCGAAATGGGTGGTGCTGCGGCCCCGCCCGGGGAACCCCCGCGCAATCAACACGTCCAGGTAGCGCCGGCGGGCTTCCTTTCCTTGCCCTTCGGCGAAGAGCAGCCGGGCGCCGAGGAGGTCGCGGCGCCAGGTCAGTCGGGGGGGGAGCACGGTGTCCAGCGCCTGCAGATACTCCCGGGCATCCTGAAGCCGTCCCCGCTCTATCAGTACTGGAATCAAAGCGGTCAGCGCGCGCAGCTGATACGGCGCATCGTTACGAGCCCGGCTCTCGGCCAGCCCCCGGTTCAGGGTGGCCAGCGCGGAATCGGTCTGCCCCAGGTCGGCTGCCAGGCCGCCCGCGAACAGCGTTACATAGGTGGGCACCCGCCGCTCCGGGTCTATGCCGCCGGCCAGGTCCACCACCCCTCTGAGCGTGGCGTCCGCGTTTCGCTTCTCGCCCAGCCAGGACAGGAGGCTCGCCTCGTTGTGACGTTCGACCACCATGTTGAGGGTGGATCCCCGCCCGGTCTGCTGCAGGGCGCGAATCAGCTCACGGGTCTTGACCAGCGCCTCCCGCACCTGGCCGTCGTCGTGGAGGGCCCGGGCCAGTTCGTTCACCGCCCCCAGGTGGGCGGATGACAGGGTGTCGCCGGCGGCCTGCCCCAGCGCAATCGCCGCGCCGGCGCTCGCGACCGCGGATTCGGTATCGCCCAGGAACCGGGAGAGGGCCGACCGGGCCCTCAGGCACTGGACCCGGGGCGTAATGATCTCGGCCGACAGGCTTTCGATATATCCGGTGGCCCGGGCCAGGTGCCCTTCCGCCCCCGGGACATCGCCATCGTCGGCGGCGCTCTTCGCCAGCCGGCAGGCTGCCAGGGCCGCGGTTTCCTGGTCGCCGGAGGCGAGCGCCAGGGTTTCGCCCCGGGTAAGGAGGGGAAGCTCTCGTTCCCGGTCGTGCAATTCGAAATAGTGCCCGGCCAGCTCGACCATCATCTGGCCGGTAAACCGGGGATTCTGTGCGGCATTCTGCTCCAGCATCCGGCGGGTGTGGTCGAGCATTTCCTGCATCGTGTACGCCTGGCCGGTCGGCGCGATGTTCTGGAGGAGAAACTCCATCAGGGCGAGGGACGCGGCGGCTCGCCGGTCGTGGTACACCGCGATGTCCCGCTGGGTGCGGGCCTCGTCGCGCTGGGTGCGGGCTTCGCCCATCTGGACCAGCGAGAAGGCGGTCGCGCCGACCAGCCCGAGCAGCACGGCGGCGACAGTGATGACCGCGGTGCGGTTCCGGCGGATGAACTTGGCCCCCCGGTGCCACACCGAATAGGCCCGGGCGCTGACCGGCTCCCGCCGGAGGTAGCTGCCCAGGTCGGACGCAAAGGCGCCGACCGTCTGGTAGCGCTCGGCGGGCGGCTTCCGGAGCGCCTTGCCGACCACGTTGCCGAGATCGCCCAGCCCGAGGGGGGCCGGGTCGCGCTCCAGCACGGCACTCACCGCCTCGGACTGGCTGCGCGAGGGTTCGCTGGTGGGGTGGCGGCCGGCGATGAGGACATACAGGAGCACGCCCAGCGCATAGACGTCGGTCGCGGTGGTGAGCGTCTCGCCCCGGATCTGTTCCGGCGCCGCGAAATCCGGAGTGAAAACCCGGCCGCCTTCGAGGGTCAGCGCGGTGCGGTCGCCACCCGACTCATCGTCCAGCAGCTTGGCAATGCCGAAATCGAGCAGCTTTACCTGGCCGGCCGGGGTCACCAGGATATTGGACGGCTTGAGGTCGCGGTGGACGATCAGGTTGGCGTGGGCATGCTCCACCGCGTCCAGCACCTGCAGGAAGAGCCGGATGCGGCCATCCAGCGACAGGTCCATGTCCTGGACGAAGCGGTCAATCGGTTTCCCCTCGACATGCTCGAGGACCAGGTAAGGCTGTCCGCTCTCGCTTACCCCCGCGTCCAGCAGCCGCGCGATGCCGGGATGCGTCAGCCGGGCCAGCACCGAGCCCTCCCGGTGAAACCGTTCCTGCCCGGTCGGGCTCACCAACCCCAGGTTCAGGATCTTGACCGCGGACGCGCCCTCGAACTGGCCGTCCGCCCGGTGAGCCAGCCACACCGTCCCCATGCCCCCCTGGCCCAGCAGCCGGTCCAGCCGGTACGCCCCCAGCTGCATGCCTTCCAGGGTGCCGCCCGGCGGCGCGGTCAAGAACCCCCGCCGGTCGGCGTCCGACTCTTCGGCGAGGATGGCGACGATCTGCGCGCCCAGTTCCGGGGAGCGGGTGCACAGGTCCCGGACCCACGCGCTCCGCTCCTCTGGATTGAGATCGAGCGCGTGGTCCAGCAGCGGCTCCAGTTCCTGCCAGGTGTTCCCGGGAAAGAGCGACATGTATCCGTTCAATCGAAAGTCCCGCGACCCGCACGACAGGCCCGCCTGTCAGGAGGCCGGGGTGGAATACGATATAGGCAGGGAGGGGACAACTCAACCCAACATCCGATGGCAGGTACCCCATGCTTCGTCTCCCGCGTCACCTCCCGTGGTTGGTTGCTATCTCGTTCGCATCATTGAGTTTGGCCGCATGCTCGGAGGACGATCGCCAGTCCGCCACCGCCCCGGACCTGGCCGCCGCCCACGCCCTGAGCCTGCCCGACTCGGTTCGGGCGCTGGCCGCCGGCCGGGGGATCGGGCCGCTGCCGACCCCCTCCACCGTTCGTCCGGCCCTGGTCCGGCTGGGCCAGTTTCTCGCGTTCGACAAGATTCTCTCCGGCAACCGGGACATCGCCTGCATGACCTGCCACATGGCCGAATTCGGGACCGGCGATGGACGGAGTCTTTCGGTTGGCCAGGGCGCGAGCGGGCTGGGGAAACGCCGCAACCACCCCCAGGGGCTCTTCATTCCCAGGAACGCACCGCCCCTCTTCAACATGACCGCCCTCACCACACTGTTCTGGGACGGGCGGGTAACCACGGACAATCTGGGGAACTTTCACACCCCGGCTGGTGCCGAGCTGACTGCGGAGATGGCCGGTGTGTTCGAGTTCGGGCCGCTGTCCGCGCTGCCATTGTTCCCGGTGCTCTCCCGCGAAGAGATGCGGGCGTTCAGCGGCAACGAGCTGGCTGACGTGCCGGACGCCGACCTGCAGGGAACCTGGTCCCTGCTGATGCAGCGGCTGGGGGCGATACCGCAATACCGGGCCCTGTTCGAGGCCGCCTATCCGGGAACCGCATTCGACGACATGACCTTCGCACATGCCAGCAACGCTATCGCGGGGTTCATCATCCAGAAGCTCAACTTCAGCAACACACCGTGGGACCGCTTCCTGGCTGGAAACGACCGGGCCATGAACGAGCGACAGCTGGAAGGAGCCCGGCTCTTCATGGAACTGCGCTGCTCCATCTGCCACAACGGCCCGGCCTTCACCGATAACCAGTTCCATAACGTGGCGCTGGCCCAGTTCGGCCCCGGCAAGGGCAATGGCCCGGGGCTGAACGACGATTTCGGGCGGATGAACGTGGATGGCCGCCCGGAGTCGCAGTACGCCTTCCGAACCACGCCGCTGCGCAACGTGGTGCTCTCGGCGCCGTACGGGCACGATGGGGCCTTCTTCAGCCTCCGGGACTTCATCGGGCACTACAGCGAGTCCGACCTCAAGCTGCGGGCCTTCGATCCCATGGGCCTGGAGCAGCTTCTCCAGGGCACCCTGCTGGCCAACGCGGACGCCATCCTGGCCACTCGGGATACTATCCTTGATGGCGTGGTTATCCCCGATGCCCTGGTGGACCAGCTGGTTGATTTCATGTCCGCCCTGACCGACGACCCGCGAAACTACCCCAGCGTGGTGCCGAAAAAGGTGCCGAGCGGGTTGCCGGTGGACGCACCTTAAACACGGCGTAAGACAGGGCGGTATATCAGGGCGGTAAGACAGGGCGGTAAGACAGGGCGGTATAACAGGGCGGTATAACAGGGCGGTATGACTCCAATGACCCACTGTCCCACTGTCCCACTGACCCACTGTCCCACTGTCCCACTGACCCACTGTCCCACTGTCCCACTGACCCACTGTCCCACTGTCCCACTGTCCCACTGCCCCACTGACCCACTGACCCACTGACCCAAGGATCTCTGCATGCGAACTCAGCTTTTTTCTCTTCTTTTCCTGGGCGCCGCGGCGCCCCTTATGGCCCAGGCGCACGCTCCCGAGGTCAAATGGGGCCCGGCGCCGACGGTGTTCGCCCCAGGAGCCCGGCTTGCCGTGCTGCACGGGGATCCTTCCGGCACCGGCGAATTCACCGTCCGGCTCGAGCTGCCGGGTGGCTACTTCATCGCCCCCCATTCCCACCCCGGCAACGAGCACGTCACGGTTATTTCCGGGCTGCTCCGGGTAGGGATGGGCGATGCCGAGGATATTGCCAAGACCATGGTATTCAAGCCGGGCGAGTTCGGCAGCATTCCCGGGGAGATGCCCCACTATGCGCGGGCGCTCGAAAAGACCGTCGTCCAGATCCACGGCGTCGGGCCGCTGGGGCTGACCTACGTGCATCCCAAGGACGATCCACGAACGGCGGGGCAATAGACATCAGCGGACAAACCGGGCGGGTGTAACGGGCGGGCCATTTACTGATATTCCGGCCCGCCCGTTTGCTCGCCCTTTACGCCGGTCTGCGAGGCGGTTCAATTCTGGGCATGGCTACTCCATTCCCCCAGTCGGCGGGTCAGCGGCCCGACCGTGCCGGGCCGGCCATGCGCGACCTGATCGACGCCTTTGACTGGCCGTCTTCCCCGCTGGGCCCCCGGGATACCTGGCCTCAGAGCCTTCGTACCACCGTCGATCTCGTGCTCGCCTCCGGGTTCCCGATGTATGTCTCCTGGGGCCCCGACTACATCCAGCTCTACAACGACGCCTTCCGGCCGATCCTCGGCAGTACCAAGCATCCCGAGGCCCTGGGCAACAGTTCCCGGCTCACCTTCCATGAAATCTGGGACGTGATAGGCCCCATGTTCGAGGAGGTCAAGGCCAGCGGCAAGGCGACGACGCAGGCCGATGCCATGATGCCGCTGGACCGGCACGGATTCCTCGAGGAATGTTACTTCACCTTTTCCTACAGCGCGATCACCGCGGAAGGCGGAAAGGCGGGCGGTGTGCTGGTGACCTGCACCGAGACGACGGAGCAGGTCCTGAGCGAGCGGCACCTGCGGACCCTGCGGGACCTGGGCAGCGTGTCCGCGCGGGCCCGCAGCACCGCGGAGGCCTGCGCCCTCAGCGTCGAAACCCTGGCGCTCAACCCCCACGACGTCCCCTTCACGCTGCTTTACCTGGTCGACCACCAGGCCCGCCGGGCCCATCTGGCCGGGAGCGCCGGCCTGGCGGCTGCCTCGCCGGTCGCGCCCTTGTCGGTGGATCTCTCTCCGGGTACCTCGGCCTGGCCCCTGTGCCAGGCGGCCGAATCCGGACAGCGGCTTCCCGTCGAGTGTCCGCCTGGCCTCTTCGGCGCGCTCCCCGGGGGGCCCTGGCCGGAACCTGCCCATCGGGCGGTCGTGCTGCCGGTCGCAGGGACCGGCGACGAGGCGCTCGCCGGCCTGCTCATCACCGGCGTGAGTGCCCGGCGCCCCCTCGACGACAGCTATCTCCGCTTTCTCGACCTGGTCGCCGGAAACATCTCCACCGCCATCGGCAATGCCCGCGCCTATGAAACCGAGCGGCGGCGCGCCGAGTCGCTGGCCGAACTGGACCGGGCCAAAACGGCGTTCTTCTCCAATGTGTCCCACGAGTTCCGGACCCCGCTCACCCTCCAGCTGGGTCCCATCGAGGACGTCCTGGCCGACGCGGAGCATCCGGTGGATCCGGTCAATCGGAACCGGCTGGAAATGGCGCACCGCAACAGCCTGCGGCTGCTCAAGCTGGTCAACACGCTGCTCGATTTTTCCCGGATCGAGGCCGGCCGGGCCGATGCCGCCTACGAGCCGACCGATCTCGCCGCGCTGACGCGCGACCTGGCCAGCAGCTTCCGGTCGACGATGGACCGGGCCGGCCTCGCGTTCGTCGTCGAGTGCGAGCCGCTGCTTTACGAAATGTTCGTGGACCGGGAGATGTACGAGAAGATCGTGCTCAACCTGCTGTCCAATGCCTTCAAGTTCACCCTGCAAGGACAGGTCTCGGTCTCGCTTCGCCAAGACCAGGGGGCGGCGTGCCTGGAGGTCCGCGACACCGGGGTCGGCATTCCTGCCGATTCGCTCCCCCGGATGTTCGAACGGTTCCACCGGATCAAGGGGCAGGGCGGGCGGACCCAGGAGGGCAGCGGGATCGGCCTGGCCCTGGTCCAGGAGCTGGTCAAGCTGCACCACGGGCGCATCGACGTCGAGAGCGAGCCGGGCCGGGGATCGACCTTCCGGGTTTTCCTGCCGGCCGGCTCCTCGCACCTGCCTCCCGACCGCATCGGTGGCCGGAAGAGTCTCGACGCCACCACGCTGCGCGCCGAGCACTTTCTCGAGGAGGCGCTGCGCTGGTTGCCGGAGGGTGACCGGGCGTCTCGCCCCCTCGCTCCCCCCGCGGCGCGAACCGCCCCCAGTCCCCCGCCGGTCGACGGCGATGTCGTCTTCGTGGTCGACGACAACGCGGACATGCGCGACTATCTCGGGCACCTGCTGGGGGGCCGCTACGCGATCCGGGCCTTCAACCGCGGCGACGCGGCCCTCGAGGCGGCGCGCGCCGATCCACCCGGCCTGGTCGTCAGCGATGTCATGATGCCGGGACTCGACGGGTTCGGGTTGCTGCGCGAGCTTCGCGCCGATGCCCGGACCGGCTCGGTCCCGGTCATACTGCTCTCCGCTCGCGCCGGCGAGGAAGCGCGGGTCGAAGCCCTGGCCGCCGGGGCGGACGACCACATGGTGAAGCCTTTTCTCGCCCGTGAGCTGCTGGCGCGGGTGGACGCGCACGTCGCCCTGGGACGCGCGCGGCTGGAGGCGCGGGAACGAGAGACCACCCTGCGCACCCAGGCGGAGAGCGATCGCCGCCGGCTACGCGAGTTCATCCAGCAGGCCCCGGCGTCCATCCTCATCGTGCGGGGTCCCGGCCACATCGTCGAACTGGTCAACCGGAACGCCGCCATCGCGACTGGCCGGCCGCCCGAAGCCCTGGTGGGCCGGCCCCTGACGGAAGCGCTGCCGGAGGTTGCCCAGCAGAAGTACGCCGCGTTGCTGGACCGGGTCTACCGGACCGGCGAGCCCCACGCCGAGCGGGATGCCCGGCTGCGGATCAGTCCCGGCGAAGGGCGAGACGATTACGATATCTATTTCGACTACGTCTACCAGCCGCTCAAGGACGCCGATGGCCAGGTGACCGGCATCCTGCTGCACGGGGTGGACGTCACCGACCGGGTCCGGGCCCGGACCCAGACCGAGGCGAGTCAGGCCCAACTCCGGCTGGTCACCGACGCCCTGCCCGGCCTGGTGACGTACATGGACCGGGAGTACCGATACCATTTCAGCAACCAGGCCTACCGCCACTGGTTTGGCATCGACCCGGCATCCATGATCGGCCGGACCGCCAGCGAGATCTTCGGCGCGGCCCAGTTTGCCCAGCGGCAAGGGTTCGTTGACCAGGCGCTCAAGGGCCAGTCCACGGTCTTCGAGGGCCCGGTGGAGACGCCGGCCGGTGTGCGCCATATCCGCGTCGTCATGGTGCCCGACCGGGGCCCCGACGGCGAGGTCCGCGGCATCGTCACCCTGAGTACAGATGTCTCGGAACAGCTGGCGGCGGCGGCGGCGTTACGCCGGAGCGAAGAACGCTACCGCCTGGTCGCCCAGGCCACCCGCGAGGCCATCTGGGACTGGGACCTCGGCCGCGGGGCGATGGAATGGAACGAAGGCGTCCGCCTCCTCTTCGGGTACGATCCTGCCGACGTGGTGGAAACGGCCGCGTGGAAACGGGACCGCGTCCACCCGGGCGACCGGGAACAGTTCGACCGCAGCTTTGACGCCCTGCTGGTCACCGGGAGCCGGCATTGGCAGGAGGAGTACCGGTTCCGCCGGAAGGACGACAGTTACGCCATCGTCAGCGACCAGGCCTACGTCATCCATGATGAGGCGGGCCGGCCTGCCCGGGTGCTGGGGACCATGTCCGATATTACCGAGCAGCGGAATACCGAGCAGCAGTTGCGGCAGGCCCAGCGCATGCAGGCGATCGGCAAGCTGGCGGGGGGGATCGCGCACGAGGTCAACAACCAGATGACGGCGGTGCTGGGATTCAGCGAGTTTGCGCTTCGCCAGGTGGGCGACGCGGTGGTCCGCCGCGACATCCAGCAGATCATCAAGGCCGGGACCCGGGCCGCCTCCATTACCCAGCAGCTGCTTGCCTTCAGCCGGCAGCAGGTCCTCCAGCCGCAGGTGCTTCGGCTGAACGACGTGATCGACGGCCTGGCGCCCATATTCCGCCAACTGCTGGGCGCCGACCTCCAGCTGGACCTTCACCTGCTCCCCGACACCGGACAGGTGCGGGTGGACCGGAACCAGCTGGAGCAGGTGCTCATCAACCTCGGCCTCAACGCCCGCGATGCGACCCCCAGCGGCGGCACTCTCACCATCACCACCGAACGGCTGCTGGTAGGAGACCGGGAGGGGCGGGTCCCCGGCTGGTACGCCATGATCCGGATGACGGATACCGGAACGGGGATGGATGCCGCGACCCTGGCCCAGGCTTTCGAACCGTTCTTTACGACCAAGGCGGTAGGCAAGGGGAGCGGTCTTGGGCTCTCGACCGTGTACGGGATCATTACCCAGAGCGGCGGCTTCGTGGAGCTGGAGAGCGATATGGGCCGGGGCACCGAAGTGCGGGTGTTCCTGCCCAGCCACGCCGGACCGGCCACCGCGGCGGGAGATGAGGAAAGCCGGTCCCTGCCCAGCCAGGGTGAGCGCATCCTGGTCGTGGAAGACGAAGAGAGCGTTCGCTTGCTGATTGGCCGGTCGCTGCTGGAGGCAGGCTACCAGGTGGCGAGTGCGGAGAGCGGCGAGGCGGCGCTCGACCTGGCCGCCGCGCAGGAGCCCGACCTCGTCATTTGCGACCTCGTCATGCCAGGCCTGAGCGGCCGGGAAGTGGGTGAGCGGATCGCGGCCATCGGTCCCCGCATCCCGGTGCTCTATATCTCGGGGTACCCGGGCGAGGAAGTCATGCAGCGGGGATTGCTGCCCGAGGGAGCGGCCCTGTTGCAGAAGCCGTTTACCCCCGGACAGCTGGCCCAGCGGGTGCGGGAAGTGCTGGACGGCATTGGAGAGCCGGGCGAGAGGACCCGGCGTTAGCGTGCGCAGGGTCCCGCCCACCTGCCCGACTCTCTACATCCCTTCGAACATGTTTCCGCCTCGGCCGAAACCGCCGCCCATCGCCTGGTTGAGCATCGCGCGATAGATGATCTTGGTGAGCCAGGCCGTGGCGACCAGCATGATGGGAATCGCCAGGGTGGCGGCGCGCTCGGAGATCTTGTAGATCCGGGTAATCCCGGCGAAGAGCATCAGGATGGTGAGCGTGCTGGCGAACATCGCCAGGAAGTAGATGATCTCGAAGTTCCCCATGCCGAGCAGGCTGGCGATGAGCAGGAGGAAGCCGAACGGCAGCAGGGAGGCCCCGGCCAGGAAGCTGTCACTGCCCAGGGCGCCTTCTCCCCGGAAGATGCTGCGGACCGCCAGGGCAGAAACCATCAACGCGATGAAGGGCACCACCGCGACCAGCACGATCATGAAGAAGCCGCCGGCGCCGTCGGGCCGGAACGGCACCATGCGGTACACGCCGAGAATGACGCACACCGCGAAGACGGCGCCGAAGGTCAGTCCGACCCCCAGTGCCCTGGATGCTCCCAGCGCGTGATAGGCATCGGCCAGCCCGCCCACCGGATTCCCCACGAAGGTCTTGAAGGCCCCCAGGGCATCGCTCGAGGCTGCCTTCATTTTCTGGCCTGCCATGGCCGCAGCGGCGCCGCCGCCAGGTGCTCCGGCGGCGAAGGAGGTGCCACAGCTGGAACAGGCGACGGAGCCGTCGGGCAGTTGCGTCCCGCATTTGGGGCAGAACATGGATGAACCTCGCTCAGGAGAGGCTGGGAAGGAAAACGACCTGCTATGCCGAGCGCGGAGAGGCTCCGCGCGAGGGGCCTGAGCTGGAAGCCCCGCTATGATACACCTTTTGGGTCCGGACGCCAGAGAGAGCCGGGCGGAAGGGCGGGGCGGGATGGCGGACCATGCCAGGTACTCCGCTGCCGGTCTGCGCCCCCGTCACATTCGGTACCGCTCCACCCGCTGGAACCCGTCCTCGTCCACCGCGAGGAGATACACCGCCGCCCGGCCCACCGCAAGCAACCTCCGCCCGGCGGGCAGCCGGACGCTCCGGATGCGCGACCCGGTGTGGTCGAAGACGTCCCACTCGCTTGCCGCCCCGAATGGAACCGATCGCTCGACCCACAGCCGGCCGTCGGGTGCCAGGATCGGCGCGGCATCGGTGATCGGCGCCTTCATGGTGCCGAACTTGTTCTGCTCGACCATCCTCGTCACCTCGGCCTCGGAGCGCATGTCCGCGGGCAGGTTGCTCTCCCCGCTGGGCGCCGAGCCGGGCCCCCCGCGCCCCCCGATGGTGGCGGCTTCGAGGAAGCGGCGCACGTAGGCCACCTTGTCGGGACGGGTGACCGGCAGGCTCGGGGTGCGCACCGGCGCTCCGGTGATCGCGGGTCGCCCGGACTCGTCCCACCATTCCACGTGATAATCGTTGCTGCGCACCAGGACCAGGCGTCCCTCGCGGGTCACGCTCCAGCCGTCCTCGGGGGTAAAGGGAATGTAGGGCAGCCCGAACTTGCGGGGCCCCGGATCGGCGGCCTGCACGACCCAGGTGAGGACCTGGCCGCGTGCGGCCCCCTCGCGGGGATCCACCCGCACCACCGGCACCGAGTCGCCCCGGCGGCCATAGCTCTCCGATGCCCAGCGCGGAATCTGCAGATACATCCGGCCGCGCTGGTCCACGGCGCGGGGCGCCAGGGTGGTCGGTACCCCGGGAAGGCCGAGGGTGAAACTGCGCGCGATCCGAAGATCGGGCCCGATGATGGCGAGCCGGTTGTTGCCTCCATCGTTGAGCAGGATCGAGTCCCCGGTCCACGGGATGAGTCGCCCGGGCAGGCGGTATTCTCCGGGGCCGGAACCCTTGCCCCCGATGGGGGTGGTGTTGCCCGCCGTGAAGTCAACTACGACCAGCCGTTCCTCGCCGCGGTCGCTGACCAAAGCGCGTCCGTCGCGAAGTTCGAGAAAGCCGGCAACCTGGGTGAACTCGGCCGGCAGTACCCGGTCCGGCCGAGCCAGGGTCGTGAGCGGCGGATCACCCCGCTGAGCCAGGGCGGGGAGGAGGGCCAGGGACAGGAGACCGGCCACGAGGAGAGCGGATGACGTGAGGCGCACGGTTATGCCCAAGTGGGAGATGCCGGGTGGATGTGCCGATCGTGCAAAGCGTCGCATGGGACAAGGCCGGTACCGGCTGGCCTCCTTCCCTGGTGCCATGGGCTGATTCCGGGTGCGGGCGCTGGCCCGACGCCCCCGCGCTGCCCTACATTCATGGTTCCGCCACGATGTTCAACGCTTTTGCCCGGAGGGTCCCATGCGAATGCTCGCCCTTGCGCTGGCCGCCGCCGTTCTGCCCCTCGCGCGGACCGCCGAGGCCCAGGTCGTCCTGCCGGCGACGACCCACTGGGACATCGAATGGCGGAATCCCGAAGGGCACTTCTACACCGCCGACCTCCTGCTGCAGACAACCGGGAACAAGGTCGAAGGCGCTTTCACCTGGACTCTCCGCGCGTCGCCCCGGGCGGAGGAGCAGGGCAAGATCGGGCTCACCGGAGTGGAGCGTTTCCAGGGGATATATGATGTTCATTCCGGCACGCTGATCTTCGACGGACTCACCCTGGAGGATCCCAACACCATCCTCGGCCTGGACCAGTACCGGTTGCTGGTAAGCCCCGGGGCCCGGCGGATCCTGGGCATGACCTCGCACGGTGGCGCCTGGACGGGGGAGCTGAAGGGAGAGCGGAGGTAGATCCCGAAACCGCATCCCTCGCAGGCCGTATGAAGTCTCCAGCGACGCAACCAGCCCGGCACTCAACACGTGGACCAGGCGGTGCCCCAAATGGGCTATGTCTCCGGCGCGTCGGACCTGCTGCCGGCGGCCGTGGGATTCAAGGCAGGGGATGTCTACATCGCGCGTCTGGCACCGGACATGGAGACCGCCGAGGACCGGATCTTCTCGGTAATCGGGAAGGAAGGATGATGGTCGGGGGGGCCGAGTGGGAAGCCTGGCGGGTGGAAGAGCGGTGAGTCCGATCGCTCCATGGTGGCGATCTGGCCTGACCGATGTCTCGCCCTACATGGTAGCGGGCGATTCCTACCTGGCCCCGAGCAGATCAACAAGATGAGGCAGGACAGCAGGACGGTAGGGCGGTATGAGTGGGCGGCGAGCGATCGCCGCTCACTTTTCATTCCTGATTGTCGTTTCGTGATGGCGCGGTCCGTCCAGGCTCAGGTGAAAGGTTCATGCGAAGATTCCGGCTTCCCCTCCTGCTTTTGCTGGCGGTCCCATCGTGCCGGGCGTCCGGTCCTCCAGGGCAGGAGGTCGAGTTCTTTCTCCGCGGCCGGGCTGTCGGCGCCGAGCGGGTGGTCTACCGGAACCCGGCGGGGGACTCGCTGGAGGTGGAAACGAACCTCAAGGCTGGATCGGGGATTGCGCTGAGCACCAGCATGAAGCTGGACCCGGCTGGCCGGATCGTCGTCGCCGCCGCGTCGGGCCAGGCTTGGCCCTGGCTGGAGGTAACGCCGGAGCGGGCAGGCCCTTTCCCGCTCTATCGTCTGACCGACGGGGTCCGGCGCTTTGCCGCGGGAGACAGCGTCGGCCGTGGGGAAACGATCCAGCGATGCGAGGATCCGGATCGAGGCGCGCCGGCTCGCAGCGAGGATCTCGCCGGCGAGTGTTTCAGCGTTCGCGAGGCCACCTGGGGCCAGGTGCTGGTCTGGATCGACGATGACCGGCTGGTCGCCGCGGCCATCCCCACGGCGTTCGGCCTGGTCATCGCGCTTCCCGCGGGCCACGCACCACGGCTGGCGACGGTGCTCGCTGCGGCCGCGCGGCAGGGAACGGCGGCGCCTGGTAATCTCCCGGATCTTCCGGCCGAGCCGCTGCTCGTTCGCGACGTCAGGGTCATCGTGGGTGACGGCACCCCTCCGCGTGAACAACAGGACGTCTATATCGAAGATGGCCGGATCAGGGCGCTGGGCCCGGCCGGTTCGTTGGGTGACCTGCCGGCCGGGGTCGCGACCCTCGACGGCACGGGCCGAACACTCCTGCCCGGCTTGTGGGACATGCATGCCCACCTGAAGCAGGTGGAATGGCTCCCGGCCTATCTCGCCGCCGGAGTCACCACCGTTCGCGACCTGGGCAACGACCAGCCATATCTCCTCGGCCTCAGAGCAAGCGTGACCGCGCGACCCTGGATCGGGCCGGCGATCCTGGCCGCCGGCTGGATCGATGGTCCCGGCACCTCGCACCCGGCCACCGACACCGCGGGAACTCCCGCGGAAGCTCGCCGGCTGGTCCGCCGGTATCACGCGGCGGGATACCAGCAGGTCAAGGTGTGGAATTACCTCTCTCCCCGACTGCTCCCCGAAGTGACCGACGAGGCTCACCGGCTCGGCATGACGGTGACCGGGCACGTCCCGTCCGGCATGACGCTCCGTGACGCCGTCACCGATGGCCTGGACCAGGTCAATCACGTCACGTTCGTGGACCAGGACGACGTCGAGACTTTGGCACGGGCTGGAACGGTGGTGGACCCGACCCTGGTGGTTCCGGCCTACGGCGCCAGGTACCGGGGCGAGCCCATGGCGGCGTTCGAGCCCTGCGCGGCCAGGATGCCGGCCGAGGTGGTCGAGGTCTGGGAGCGGCTGGGGGCCGAAGCCCGGGACACCGCGGCGGCGACGCGTCAGCTGGAGAATGCGAAAGCCACCGTGCTCCGCCTGCACCGGGCGGGTGTTTCGCTGGTGGCGGGGAGCGACCAGGGGTTACCCGGCTGCACGCTGCTCAAGGAGCTGGAGCTGTACGTGGCCGCCGGCCTGACTCCGCTCGAGGCGATCGCCACCGCCACCGCCATCCCGGCCCGGGTGAGCGGGCTCGAGCAGGAAGTGGGCACCGTGTCCCCCGGCAAGCGAGCCGACCTCCTGCTGGTGGAGGGGAATCCGGCGGAGAACATCAACGACTTGAGGAGAGCGGTCAGCGTGATCCGGGCCGGCCGGCGACTGGACCCGGAGGCCCAGTGGTGCGCGGCGTTTTGCGGTGCGGAGAGGCGTCAAGTCAGCCAGCCGGTCGCCGGAGGGGGAAGACCGGCATGGCCCCGGGGCGCTCGTCGGGGTACGTGGAGCCGTCCGCACATGGCCGGAAGTCGGGGCCACGATTTTCCAGCCTTCACCGGGGAGCTTCTCATACGAATGCCCAGTCTCGCGCTTTGCTGCAGGTGACCGGGAGCAAGGCGGAGGCGCGTTCACCTGGATGACCCTCCGCCTTCCCCCCCACGGCTGGTGAGCCCCGGGGCCCGGCGGATCCTGGGCATGACCTCGCACGGTGGCGCCTGGATGGGGGAGCTGAAGGGAGAGCGGAGGTAGATCCCGAAACCGCTCCCGCCCGGTTCCGTATGGAGACCCCAGCGACCGTTTCCCCATTTCGTTGCCTTTCGAGACCTTCCGGAGGTTCGCCATGCCCTTCGCTCCCCTCCTTCTCCTGTGCCTTGCGGCTCCCGCGCCGGGCGGACACGCGGCGGACACGACGCGCATCGAAATCGGGTCTCGGCTGGTCAACGGCAGCGTTTACAAGCCGCACCGCGCCCGGGTGCGCGTGCACCTCAACTCGCTCGACACCCCGCCCACCAATGAATGGACCAACGAGCTCACCATCGGCGACTCGGCCGGCCGCAAGGTCATGCGCTGGGTGACGCTGGGGCAGTTCGACTCCACCCGGACGGCGGGCTTCGAGCTGCGGCAGACCTACGACCTGGTCACCCTGGCGCCGATGGGCTACAACCTGAAGACCCGGACCGGCACCGCGATCTCCCTGGCCATCTCCGGAAACCGCATGCGCGGCACCCGAAAGCTGGCCAACCAGGCCGACACCCAGCACGTGGACCAGGCCGTCCCCCGGCTGGGGTTCTTCGCCGGGGCCTCCGACCTGCTCCCGGCGGCCGTGGGGTTCAAGGCCGGGGACGTCTACATCGCGCCGGTCTGGAGCCCGACGTCGGAGGCGGAAAACCGGATCTTCTCGGTCATTGGGAAGGAACGGATGATGGTGGAGGGGCAGGAATGGGAGGTCTGGCGGGTCGAGGAGCGAAAGGAGTCGGATCGCACACTGGCCGCCACCTGGTTCCTGACCGACGTCTCTCCCTACATGGTGGCGGGTGAAGCCTATCTCCCCAACGGCCAGGTCCAGAAGATGACGGAGATCGCCCTTCCCTGAAGAACAGCGGCGGCATAAACACGGCGGTAGAACAGCGGCGGTAGAAGAGCGGCGGTAGAACCCAGTTTTCCGCCCGTTTTCTACCGCCGCTCTTCTACCGCCCTTTTGTCTACCGCCCTTATTAGCCAGTTCTTGCGTTTTCCCGCCCCGGAGGCATCTTATCAGGCCCAGCCTACATGGAGGCCCTTGTGCATCGAGGCCAGATTGAAGCGCTCAAGCGGGCCGAGCGGGAAGCGGCGGAGCGGGTCCTGGAGGCATCGCGAGCGGAGCCGTTCGACGCCACCCGGCATCGCTCGGCGGTGCTCGAATGGCAATCGGCGCGGATCGCGCTCCGGAGCGTCGGGATCGAGGTGAGCCGGAGCGAACCGGGTCCCGTCCGCCGAAGCCGGTCCGGCACGCCGCGGGAGGGCGCAGGCCGTTGATGAAGCGGATCCTCCAGTCACTGCTGATTGGTTTTTTCCTGTTGTCGCCGTGCTGGAGTTCCGCCGAGGCTCAGCTGGGGTCTCGACGCACCCTCACCCTCGACGCGGCCAAGACCATGGTCGCGGCGGCGGAGGAAGAGGCGCGGGCGAACGGCTGGAAGCTGGTGATCGTCGTGGTGGACGAATCGGGGAACCTGCTGCTACTCCACCGGATGGACGGGGTCCAGCTGGGGAGTCTCCAGATTGCCCAGGCCAAGGCGCGCACCGCGGCGCTCTACCGGCGCCCCACGAAGGATTTTGCCGACCGGGTGGCCGGCGGTAACCTGACGACCCTGGCGCTGCCGGAGGTGATGCCGCTGGAGGGGGGCCTGCCCATCGTGGTGGATGGCGAGGTCATCGGCGCCATGGCCGCCAGCGGCGCCACCGGGGCGCAGGACGCCCAGGCCGTCCAGAAGGGGATCGCCGCCCTCTCCCCGTGAATCCAACCTTCAAGTCCCTAAATCTCTGAATCACTAAATGACAAAGACCCTCTGCCCCACGCAGAAGGTCCTTTGCCACCCACACAGTTTCCCATGACTGCACCATCTCCCTTCTCCGGATGACACTCACTCAATGGCGGGCGGATACGCCCGCCACGGCCACCATCTGTCACCTCAACAACGCCGGGGCCGGCCTGATGCCGGCGCCCGTCCTCCAGGCGATCACCGATCACCTTGCCCTCGAAGCCCGGGTCGGCGGGTACGAAGCGGCAGAAGGCCGGGCCGAAGCCCTCGAGCGGGCCTATGCCTCCCTCGGCCGGCTCCTCGGCGCCGATCCCCGTCACCTCGCGGTGGTAGAGAACGCCACGGTCGGCTTCTGGCAGGCGCTCGACGCGTTCGATCTCCAGCCTGGCGACCGGATTCTCACCACGGTGAACGAGTACGCCTCCTACCGGATCACCTGGCTTGCGCTGGCCCGGCGGATCGGCGTGGAGGTAGTGACCGCGCGGGAGCTGCCGGAGGGGGGCGCCGACCCCAATGACTGGCGCCGGCAGCTGGCGCATCCCCTGACCCGGTTCGCCACGATCTGCTGGTCCCCGACCAACTCGGGGATCCTTCAGGATGTTCCCCGCCTGGTCGCGCTGGCCCGGGAGGCCGGGGTTCCCTCGCACGTGGACGCCTGCCAGGCGGTGGGCCAGGTTGCCATCGACTGCGCGGCGCTGGGCTGTGATTTCCTGAGCGGCACCGGCCGGAAGTTTCTCCGCGGTCCCCGCGGCATCGGCTTCCTGTATGTCTCCGGTGAGGTCCTCGGTGCCGGGCGGTATCCCCGGCACCTCGACGGCCGCGGTGCCACCTGGACCGAGGCGCAGGAGTTCACGCTCGACCCGACCGCCCGGCGGTTCGAGAACTGGGAGTTTCCCTATGCCCTGGTGCTGGGACTGGGGGCCGCCGCCGACTACGCCCTCGGCGTCGGCATGGAGAAGGCCAGCGGGCGGGCGCGCCGGCTGGCGGCCGAGGCCCGTCGCCGCCTGGCGGAGATTCCGGGAATCTCGGTGATGGACCGGGAGAGAGGCTCGGTGCCATCGTGAGCCTGGCGGCGGCAGGATGGGACGCCGGTGACCTGGTTATCTCGCTGCGACGCCAGGGGATCAACACCAGTGCCACCAGCCGCGACTGGGCGCTCCTCGACATGGACCGGAAAGGCGTCGGGAGTACTCTGCGGGTTTCCCCCCATTACTACAACACCGAAGAGGAGCTGGACCGGCTGGCGGGGGCACTCGCGGCCCTGGCCAGGTGACCGAAACCTCGCCGATCCGCGTGACGTACAGTCGCCACAATCAACGGGAGCCAGCATGCGGACACGGTGGATGATCGCCCTCGCGGGGGCGGCAATCGCGGGTGTTCCTGCCGCCGCCAGCGGGCAGAGTCGCCATGGCGATCGGCCGGTGATGGACCGGGTCACCGAGATCGCGCTGGCCCGGAGCGCGGCCCCGGCGGCGGTGAGCGAGAAGGCCCGGATCTGGGTCTGGACCGGGCAGCGGTATGCGGTGGCTGATTCGGGAACCAGCTCGGTTCAGTGCTTCCTGGCCCGCCTCTGGGTTCCTTCGGTCGAGCCGCACTGCTTCGACGAAGAAGGAGCCGCCACCATCCTCCCGGTCCTGATGCGCCGGGTGGAGCTCTATGCCCAGGGCCGGCCCGACTCGCTGGTCGAGCGGGAGATCGCCCGGGGATTGGCCGGAGGGACGTTTCGCCTTCCCCGCCGCCCGGCGGTGACCTACATGATGTCGGCCGAGCAGAAGCTGGTGAACGGGGAAGGAGTCGCGGTCGGCCCGTGGCAGCCCCACCTCATGATCTACTATCCCAACCTGACCGGGGCCCAGACCGGCCTCGCCGGCTTTGTACCCGGCGTCGGGTTCGTGGAGAATCCCGGGCAACCGATGTCCGCCCTGGTCGTTCCTCTCACTTCGTTCGTCGCGGTCGCGCAATAGCTGCGCGCCCCGCTACGAGCTGCAGCAAACCTACGACACCGATCGTTCCAGGCTGGCCGTGCCATAGTGCCGGGAGAACACGACCTCGTGTCCCCCCGCCACGCTGACCGCCACGCCGGGGATTCCCCGCTCG
Source organism: uncultured Gemmatimonadales bacterium (assembly GCA_963795085.1). Taxonomy (GTDB): domain Bacteria; phylum Gemmatimonadota; class Gemmatimonadetes; order Gemmatimonadales; family GWC2-71-9; genus DASYPP01. The sequence goes on from CAWCFX010000004.1 coordinate 741,516, forward strand.
GCCATGGCCTCGCGGACGATGGAATCCACCGCGGGATCCTGCGGAGAGGAGCCCGCGGAGAGCGAGCATGGGAGCAGTCCTGCAATGGTAGGTTGGAGGCAAGCTGGCCGGCCGTGCTGAGCGCGGAAGCCGTGCGCTTCCTCTGGCCCCGGGACGCTCGAACGGGGTATGTTGGAGTCGCCCTCCATCGGGCCGGAAGTCCCAGCCACGATTCTCAGCCTCCCGGGAGCTTCTCATGCGAATCCTCAGCCTCGCGCTGGCGGCCGTGCTGTTCCTTGCGCCCGGCGCCGAGGCGCAGGACGTGCTTCCCGCCACGACCCAGTGGGATGTCGAGTGGCGGAACCCCGACGGGTATTTCTACACGGCCGATTTCCGGCTGCTGGTCGCCGGGAGCAATGTGACGGGGGTCTGCACCTGGACCCTCCGGGCATCTCCCCGGGCGGAGGAGCAGGGCAAGGTCGGCCTCACCGGCGTCGAGTACGTGGAAGGAACCTACGATGCCCAGGGCGGCACGTTGTTCTTCAACGGGCTTCGGCTGGAGGACCCCAACGCCGTCCTCGGCATGGACCAGTACCGTCTCCTGGTGAGCCCCGGGGCCGCACGCATGGCGGGCATGACCTCGAATGGCGGAAGCTGGACCGGAGAACTGAAAGGCGCACGAAAGTAGCAAGGCAACCGGGGGCCGGGGACTGGCGACATTGAACGCGGAAGGTATTTTCTCCCAGCCCCCGGCACCCCTTCACCCGCCACCCGCCCGTCCATGACTGAAACCATCGAACGCTGGAACGCCGCCCTCAACGGTCTCGTCTGGGGCCCGCCCATGCTGATCCTCCTGGTCGGCACCGGGCTCCTCCTCACCGTCATCACCGGCGGCATCCAGTTCCGCCACCTGGGCACCGCCCTGGGCGAGGTGCTGGGCAAGCTCCGGCAGAAGACCACCGACGCCGGTAGTGTCACTCCCTTCCAGGCCGTCGCCACCGCGCTGGCCTCCACGGTCGGGGTCGGCAACATCGCCGGCGTGGCCACCGCGATTTTCATCGGCGGGCCGGGCGCCCTCTTCTGGCTCTGGGTCTCCGGCATCCTCGGCATGGCCACCAAGTTCAGCGAGATCGTGGTGGCACTGCACTACCGGGAACCCGATGCCTCCGGCACCATGCGGGGCGGCGCCATGTACACCCTCAAGAAGCTGGGCCTGCCGTGGCTGGGCGCCGCGTTCGCGCTGCTGACCGGGCTCGCCGCGTTCGGCATCGGCAACATGGTGCAGGCCAACTCGGTGGCCCAGGTGCTCGGCGCATCGTTCGGAATCTCCGCGCCGGTGGTGGGCATCATTCTTATCGTCGTCACCGGCGCGGTCATCCTCGGCGGCATCAAGCGCATCGCCCAGGTCACCGAGTACATGGTGCCGTTCATGGCGCTCTTCTACCTGGCCGGCGGCATCATCATTCTCATCCTGCGGGCCGGCGAAGTGCCCGCCGCCCTCGCCGCGGTGTTCGAAGGCGCCTTCAGCGGGAGTGCGGCCGCGGGCGGCTTCGCCGGCAGCACCATCATGATGGCCATGCGCTTCGGGATCGCCCGGGGACTCTTCTCCAACGAGGCCGGCCTGGGGAGCGCTCCCATGGTCCACGCCGCCGCGAAGACCGACCACCCGGTGCGGCAGGGCCTCTACGGCATCTTCGAAGTGTTCGTGGACACCGTGCTGATCTGCACCGTGACCGGCCTGGTCATCCTGGTCACCGGGGTGTGGACCGGGGGCGCGACCGGCGCCGAACTGTCGTCCCAGGCGTTCGCCGTCGGGCTCCCGGGGACCTGGGGCCACATCGTCGTCACCACCGGCCTGGTCCTGTTCGCCTACTCGACGATCATCGGGTGGAGTTACTACGGAGAAACCGGGATGGTCTACCTCTTCGGCCCCCGGGCCACCCTGCCGTACCGCATCGCCTGGCTGGCGTTCATCTACCTCGGCGCCACCGGGTCGCTGCACCTGGTCTGGAACATCGCCGACACGCTCAATGGCCTCATGGCCATTCCCAACCTGGTCGCTGTCCTGATGTCGCTGGGCCTCCTGCGCCGGCTGATCCGGGAATTCTTCGAGCGCAAAGACGCCTGATGCATCTCTCCGTACTGCTGCTCGCTCTCCCGCTGGCGGCGCAGGCTCCACGTGCCGCGGCCCCGGAGATCGCGCGGTCGGTTGATACGCTGGCCGCGCGAGTCGTCGCGTCGGGCCTGAGCCCGGCGCTCGGCGTGGCCGTCGCGATGGATGGAAAGACAGTCTTCTCGAAGGCGTACGGCTGGGCCGACGCCACCGCCCGCATTCCCGCCGATGACCGGACCCTCTGGTATGTCGCCTCGACATCCAAGTCGTACACCGGGTTCGGGATCATGCTGCTGGTGGCGCAGGGGAAGCTCGGCCTGGCGACGCCGATCACCGCCCTGCTCCCCGGCGTGCAATGGCCGGAAGGGAGTGGATGCCGACCCAGCTCACGCTCGCCCGGTTCCTCGCCCATACCCACCACCTCGACGACAACGCGGTGGTGCTCAGCGCGGCCTTTACCGGCGCCATTCCCGAAAAGGAATGGCCCCGGCTGATCCGGCTGGCCCGGCCCACCGGCAACCAGGACCTGGTGTACAGCAACTTCGGCTACAACGTCGCGGCGATGGTCATCGACCGGATCCGGCCGGAGGGATGGCGCCGCTTCCTGGAAACCGCGGTCAATGGTCCGGCCGGCATGTCCGAGACCTACACCCGGGTGAGCGGCCTGGATCCCCGGCGGATCGCGAAACCCCATGACATGGCGGGGGACAGTGGCTTCATCGCCCGCCCCTTCGAAAAGACCGATGCCACCATGAACTCCGCCGGTGGCCATCTCGCGACTCTCCACGACCTGGCCCGGTGGATGATCGTCCAGATGGACAGCGGCCGGATTGACGGGCGCCAGGTATTCCCGGCCGCGGCGGTGCTGCAGGGTCAGGAGATCCTGGGCCGGCAGACCAGGGACCGGAGCCGGCGGTTTGCATATTTCGACCGCGAGGGATGGGGAGCGGGATGGGACATCGGCTCCTATCGGGGCGAGCGGATGGTGGGCCGGTTCGGCGGCTACCACTCGTTCCGGTCCCACCTCTCCATGCTGCCGGCCCGCCGGATCGGGGTGACGGTCCAGGTCAATGGCCCGGGCGCGAGCCTGGCGACGGATATCCTGGCCGCCCTGGTCTATGATCTCGAAGCTGGCCGGCCCGATGCCCGCGCCGTCGCCTCAGCCCGGCTGGATTCGCTGGTCGGGCGCCTGCCCGCCGCCCGGCAGGGCGCCGCCGTCAGTGATTCGACGCGCCGGTCCCGGCAGCGGCCGCTCCGGCGTCCGATCGCCGACTTCGCCGGCTCGTACACCAGCGAGGCCTACGGCACCATCGCCTTCACCAGGGATGGTGCCGGGTTGCGCTACCGCTGGGGGGTCCTGGAAGGGCCGGTGGAAGTGCTCAACGCCGAGCAGGACCGGCTCCGGATCGAGTTTGCCGGGTCCGGGTACCCGGTGTCGTTCCGATTCGAGGGCGAAGGAGTTGCTCGGGCCATCGAGGTGATGGAAGTGCGGTTTGAGAGACGGCCGTGAACACAGGGGGACAGTGGGTCAGTGGGACAGTGGGACAGTGGGTCAGTGGGACAGTGGGACAGGGGGACAGTGGGACAGTGGGACGGTGGGACAGTGGGTCAGTGGGACAGTGGGACAGTGGGACAGTGGGACAGTGGGACAGTGGGACGGTGGGACATCCCCTCTATGGTTTAGAACTTCTGCTAGTATGAATGTCTGTCCAGCAACGGAGACTTCCATGCCCCGACTCGCTCTGGCCGGCGCACTCGCCCTTGCCTTCCTCACCGCCTGCGGCTCGCCGCCGGATAACCAGGCCGGTTCCGAATCGACCCCGGGTGGGGAGGCGGGTGGGACCGCCGGCACGCCGCAGCAGGATGGGCTGCAGGCCAACGCGCTCCGGGTCCAGCGGCTGGATATCATGGACCGCCGGGGCTTCGAGAAGCCGCTGGTGGCGTACACCATGTTCGTCCCCACCGGGTGGCGAGGGACCGGCGAGGTCGAGTACGCTCCCCCCGCCGACAATTGCGGCCCCGGCCAGCGCCTCAACTGGCAGGCCACGGCGCCCGATGGCGTGGGTACCATCTCCATCATTCCCGAGGAGAAATGGAGCTTCTCCTCCTTTCCCACCCCTCCTGACAACTGTCTCCATTCCCGGGTGGACAACACCCGCGGCTACCTCGAGTGGTGGGTGCAGCGGAATCGTCCCGGGGCCCGGGTGCTCGACTATCGCCCCCGCCCCGAGCTGGCCCAGTCGCTCCGGCAGCTGGAGCAGGACGCCAACGGCCTCAAGAGCTGGGCCGACGCCGGTGAACTCCTGGTTGCCTATGCCGTCAACGGCACCGAGGTGCGGGAGAGCATCGCCAGCGCCGTGTTCTTCATGCGGACCCGGTTCCCCGGAATGAACCCTGGCCAGGACATGGAAATGCTCCAGGGCATGACCTCGCCGGGCTTCGCGATGCGGATGCCGGAGGGCAAGCTGGATTTCAACGCCGCGGAAGCGCTGCGGCAGTCCATTCGATCGGCGCCGGAGTGGCAGCAACGGATGAACCAGGTGATGGCCGAGCGGGGCCGGATCAACCTGGAACACGGCCGGCGCATGTCCGAAATCAACCTGCAGGGCGCCCGGGACCGCTCGGCGATCATCGCCAATACCGCGAAAGAGATCAACGAGATCCAGATGGGCACCTGGCAGAGCCGGAGCGAGAGCATGGATCGGCAGCAGCGGGAGACCATAGAAGGGATCCGGGGCGTGGAGACCTACAATGACCCGCACTACGGCGGCACCGTTCAGCTTTCGAATCAGTACAACCATGCCTGGCAGCTGCGCGATGGCAGCTACGTGCTGACTAACGACCCGAACTTCAACCCATCGCGGACGCTGAACGTGGAGGGCCGGCAACTGGACCGCACGCAGTAGGGAGCAGGATGGATCTTGCCCTCCTTGCCCCCTTGGCCCCCTTGCCCCCTTGCCCCCTTTGAGATCATGTCCGGCGTCCTGACCATCAACATCAAGGCCGACATGCCCACGGTGGAGGAGGCGCGGAAGCGGCTCCTCGCCGAGCTGGCCAGTGCCAGGGCGAAGGGGTTTACCGCGATCAAGCTGATCCACGGCTACGGTTCCACGGGGCAGGGCGGGGCGCTCCGCGACGGGTTACGCCGGTCGCTGACCCTCCGGCGGAAAGAAGGAAAGATCCGGTCCTGGATCGCCGGCGAGCGCTGGGATCCCTTCGAAGCGGCGGCGCGGGAGATGATGGACGCGTGTCCCGAGCTGGCGCGGGACCGGGACATCGGGATGGGGAACGAGGGGGTGACGGTGGTGCTGTTGTGAGTGCAGAGTGCAGAGTGCAGAGTGCAGCGTGCAGCGTGCAGCGTTCCATGCCCGATACCCGGACGGAGACCACCCCGGCGCCCATCCCATGGAAATCAGATCTCCCGATCCCGCTGAAGTGGACTCGCTCGCCCGGATCTGGTACGACGCCTGGCGGGATTCCCACCTCGAACTGCTTCCGGCCGAATTGATCCGGCATCGCACGCTGGAGAGTTTCCGGGAACGTATGGCGGCCGGCCTGGCGCATGTGCGGGTCGCGGGCCCGCCCGGCGCGGCGGTGGGTTTCCATATGCTCAGGGGCGACGAGCTCTACCAGCTCTTCGTCGCGGCGCCGGCGCGGGGGGGCGGAGCCGCGGCCGCCCTGGTCGCGGACGCGGAGCAGCGGCTCCGGGAGGATGGTGTCGAGACCGCCTGGCTCGCGTGCGCCATCGGGAACGACCGGGCCGCCCGGTTCTACGAGAAGACCGGGTGGCGGCGGGTTGGGACCTTTGTCAGCAACCTGGAAACCCCGGACGGCACCCTCCCGCTGGAGACGTGGCGGTATGAAAAGGAACTGGGCGGGCCCCCCGCTCACGCGTGAGGCCCGCCCAGCCTGTCCGCCCAGGAGACTACCGCGGGGTTGTCACCGGGCCGCCACCGCGCCCGGCCGGCTCACCTGGAACAGTCCCACGGCTCCCTTTGTCGCGTCGGCGAAGGCGTGGGTCACAAAGGCGTAGGTGCCTTCCCCGCTATACCCCTGCATGAATTCCAGCTCGAACACCGCACCGCCGCCGGTGGGCACCGTGTAGGTCTGCACCCCATCGATCGCCTGGCGGACGTTCCCTCCGGGATACACCCGGCTGAAGATGTTGCCTACCACGTGGAAGTCACTGCGCGCGTTGGGGCCGGCGTTCATCACGAAGAGCCGGACCCGGTCGCCTTCGGCCACCTGCAGCGGGGCGATGTCCTTGTACTGGAAGGCCCGCCCGTTGAAGGTCACGTACTGCGGGGCCCCGTTCTGCATCCGGGCCCAGTCGCCCTCGAGGATGGTGCTGTCCCCGGCGGAGCGACGGGGGTAGAAGTCGCTCTGCACCAGCACGAACTCCTTGTCCACGCTGCCGGGCCAGCCGTCTTCCGGGTCCACGATGATGGGCAGGTACATTCCCTGGGCGATATGCATCAGCGCCGGCGGCGTGCCGCAGTGCACCATGAACACGCCCGGCGTGGTGGCCTCGAACTCGAACTGGAGGCTGTCGCCCGGGGCGATGGACTTCATGGCGTGGTTCATGGGGATCTTCGAGGCATGAAAATCGATCGAGTGAGGCATGTCCTTCGCCTCGTTGACCAGCGTGATCCGGACCAGGTCGCCCTGGCGGACCCGGATCACCGGGCCGGGCACCGTGCCGCCGAAGGTCCAGCCCACGTAGCGGACCCCTTTCGCGATCTCGACGGTGTCGTGAGTCATCGGGATGCGAAACTCCTTCTGTTCCGCCCGCGATGCCGGCAGGACGGCCGCATCATATACCGGGGTCACGTTGTGGGGGGTGAGCCCGAAGTCCGTCCGCTCGGTGGCCGGGGCATTCGACCGGGTCCCGATGAAGGCGATGCCCAGCAGCAGCGTGGTGAAGGCGGTCAGGGTGATGGTCTTCGCTTTCATGGGGCTGTCCTCGTGACGTGAGTGCGCGGAACCCGGGGTCCGGGGATTCGATGCTGGGAGGATAGAGCGGGGCGGGAAAAAGCGGGGTGAAGGGGACGTGAAGGATCGTTCAGCTTCCCTGCACTCTGCACTCTGCACTCTGCACTCTGCACTCTGCACTCTGCACTCTGTACTCTGTCACTCTGCCCTCTGCCCCTACCTTCCCACCAGCCTCGGATCAAACCGGAACGCCCGCTCGGCCACCACCGTCACCTTCGCGAAGGCGGGATGGCCAGGGTGGAGGATCAGGTTCGATTCCTCGGGAACCAGCGCGGACGGTACCAGCAGCGACAGCGAGTCTCCGGTGGCGAGCCAGCGGGCTCCGTAGTCGGCGCACCAGGGATGCTCCGGGATCCGCTGCCAATCGGCGGGAAGTTCGACCGGGTCCAGCCGGTGGACCGGCTGGTCGGGCAACTCAATGGTGAGAGCGATCAGGTCAGAAGGGGCCTGGGCAATCTCGAGATGAACCAGGTATTCCAGTGCCGCGAGCGAGAGGGTCGTCGAGGTGTACACCGCGGCGGTTCCCGGCCGGTTCCATCGCCCGCCATACCGGAACGCCCCCTCGCCGTCCAGTGCCCGATAGGCCGCTCGACACAGCCGATAGACGATCACCGGGACTCAGCTGGCGATGCCGTGCTCGATCCGGCCCAGCACCCGCTCGACCGCGAGCGAGCCGGCATCGCTCCCGAGGAGCGAGATGGGCGTCCGCCCGCCCAGGGCTCGGTTGGGCGCGGCGAGCCAGGGGCGCACCTGTCCCGGGTTGCCCAGGGCCGCTTCGGTTCGGACCACCATGCGGGCCAGCCGCGCCAGCCGGTCGGACTCCTCGGCGGAGAGGGTAGTCCCCTGGGAGCGCTTGCGCTGCAGGGTGCGGGCGCTGCCCACCACCCCATACACATCGGCCTGGGAGACGAACTCGCCCACCAGGTCGCCCAGCAGCGTGTCCAGCGCCTTCACCGGAAGCCCGGCCCTGATGGCGGAATCCAGCTCCAGGTCGCTCTTGAACTTGCGGCGGAACACCCGGTACCCGCCCAGTTTCTCCATGACCACGTTTTCCATGCCCGCTCCATGCGCCAAATGACGTATACAAGTTACCCGGAGGGCGGGGCGAAAGCAATTGGGGGAATGGGAATGGGAATGGGGAATTGAGGGAATTGAGGGAATGAGGGAATTGAGGGAATGTGGGAATTGTAAAGGCATCCTCCAATTCCAACATTCCCTCAATTCCACCATTCCCTCAATTCCCCCATTCCCTCAATTCCCCCATTCCCTCAATTCCAACATTCCCTCACTTCCAACATTCCCTCAATTCCAACATTCCCTCAATTCCCCCATTCCCTCAATTCCAACATTCCCTCAATTCCAACATTCCCTCAATTCCAACATTCCCTCAATTCCAACATTCCCTCAATTCCTCCTTTCCCTTACCTTGCGACATGCCCCCTCATCTCGATCGCCTCAAGACCCTCCTCCGGGAGCGCTACGCCATCGAGCGCGAACTCGGCAGCGGGGGGATGGCCACGGTCTATCTCGCCGAGGACCTGCGGCACCACCGCAACGTGGCGGTCAAGGTGCTCCGCCCGGAGATCGCCGCCTCCCTCGGCAGCGAGCGGTTCTTCCGGGAAATCGAGGTGGCCGCACGGCTGCAGCATCCCCACATCCTCCCCCTCCTCGATTCCGGCGAAGGCGACGGGCTCTACTGGTTCGTCATGCCCTATGTGGCGGGGGAATCGCTGCGCGACCGGCTGACCCGGGAGGGCGAGCTGCCGGTGCACGACGCGGTGAAGATCCTGGCCGAGGTGGTGGACGCGCTGGCCGCGGCGCACGCGGAGGGCGTGGTGCACCGGGACATCAAGCCGGACAACGTGATGCTTTCCGGCCGACATGCGCTGGTGACCGACTTCGGGGTGGCCAAGGCGGTGAGCGAGGCGACCGGCCGGCAGACGCTGACCACCGCCGGGGTGGCCCTCGGCACCCCGTCCTACATGGCGCCGGAGCAGGCGACGGCCGATCCCCAGCTCGACCACCGGGTGGACATTTACGCCGCGGGAGTGTTGGGCTACGAAATGCTGACGGGCAGCCCGCCGTTCGTCGGGCGGAGTGCGCAGGAGATCCTGGCGGCGCAGGTAACCCAGGCGCCGATGGCGATCACGGCCCGGCGAGCCGCGGTGCCGGCGGCGCTCGAGGCGGTGCTGATGAAGTGCCTGGAGAAGCGCCCCGCCGACCGGTGGCAGCACGCGGAGGAGCTGCTGGCCCAGCTGGAGGTCCTGGCCACGCCGAGCGCGGGGATGACCCCGGTCCAGACCCGGCCGATCCCCGCGGTGGCGGCGCCGCCCCGGCAGTTTCCCCGTTGGGCCGCGTGGCTCACGGGCGGGGCGCTGGTGGCGGGCGGCGCGCTGGCGCTCAGCCTTCGGCAGTCGCCGCCCGACCTGGTGCGGCTTGGTCAACGCACCGTGGTGGCGGCCGAGCCGGCGTTCGAGGGCTGGCCCTCGCTCTCGCCGGATGGGAAAGTCATCGCCTATGGCCGGTGGGAGGCGGGCGTCCAGGAAGTCATCGTGCAGCAGGTGGACGGCGGGGCGCCTGTCGTGGTGACCGCCCCGGTGCCGGGCGCCAACGGCTTGTCGGCCATCTCGCCCGATGGAAGCCGGATGCTCATGGTCGGCGACGATGGGCTCTACCTGATGCCCACCCTTGGGGGCCAGGCGCGGGTGGTCGCGACCGCGCCCGCCCTGTTCCCGGCCTGGTCAGCGGATGGCTCCCGGTTTGCCTTCGTCGGCGGCGGTGCGCTCGACACCCTCTACCTGCAGGCGCTGGAGGGGTCGGGCCGCACGGTGATCGCGACTGGGGCGATGATCCATTCTCCCGCCTGGTCCACCGATGGCGAATGGGTCGCCTACGTGGAGGGGAACGTCTTTTTCCATACCAGGGGAAACACGGCGCCCAGCTCTCTCAAGCTGGTCCGCGCTTCGGGGGGCACGCCCATCGCGCTCAGCGATTCGACTTCGCTCAACACGAGCCCGGTGTGGATCCCCGGGCGGCGGGCGCTCCTGTTCATCAGCAATCGCGAAGGGGGGCGGGACATCTACCAGCTGGAGGTGAAAGGCTCGGGGCAGCCGCAGGGCAGGGGCGTCAGGATCACCACCGGCCTCAACCCGGAACGGCTCAGCTTCTCGGCGGACGGCCGCCGGCTGGCCTGGTCGGTCCTGACCCAGACCTCGAACGTGTGGTCCATCGCCATTCCCGGCCGGGACTCGGTGCCGCTCTCCCGGGCCCGCCAGGTGACCAGCGGAACCCAGAATATCGAGAACGCAGTGGTGTCCTCCGACGGGTGGCTCTACTACGACTCGGACCGGAGCGGCAACTTCGATATCTGGCGGATTCCCCTGGCCGGCGGCCAGCCGCAGCAGCTCACCACCGATCCCGCCGATGATTTTGCGCCGGATCCCTCACCCGACGGTAAGCAGGTGGCCTTCCACTCCACGAGAAACGGGGTCAACAACCGGGACATCTTCGTGATGCCTGTAGGGGGAGGAGCGGCGGTCCAGGTTTCGACCAGTCCGGGGGACGATCGCGGCCCCAACTGGTCGCCGGATGGCCGGTTCCTGTCCTGGGGTGATAACTACTCCGACAGCGGGGTGCTGTTGGTGGAGCAACAGCCCCGCGGCGGCTGGTCGGCCCCGAGACGGTTCCTCGGCCACGGAGGAGATTCCTGGTCAGCCGATGGGCGGTTTGTAATCTTCGATTCGCTGGGCATGCACCTCGTGGATCCGGGCGCCGGGGGGCGCAGCCTGCTGCTCTCCATGCAGGCGATAGGAGGCCGGGGCTTCTCCTACAGCGTCCTGTCCGCCGACCTGCGCACCGTGTACGCCCCGAGAGTGGACAGCACCGGCCGGTTTTCCATCGTGGCCTTTCCGGTGGGAGGGGAAACCTCCCGCACCCTGGTGTACGCCGATAACCCGCTGGCACAGCAGCACCGCTACGGGCTGGAGGTGTCCGGCGGCCGGTTCTATGTGCCGGTGTTGGAGGCGAAGCTGGACGTATGGGTGGGGGAGGTGAGGCAGTGAGAGTGCAGAGTGCAGAGTGCAGAGTGCAGAGTGACGAGTGACGAGTGCAGAGTACAGAGTACAGAGTACAGAGTGACGAGTACTGAGTAACTAATCCTTGTTCAAATCACCAACGTTGTTGTCCGCCTTTGCCGGTTCAGATCCCTAACCCCCTGACCCCCTTTCCTTGCCCCCCTGCCCTCCTGCCCCCTTGCCCCCTTCCTGTCCCACTGACCCACTGACCCACTGACCCACTGTCCCACTGTCCCTCTTGACGACCCGCCACCCCGCCTGTACTCTGGTCGCAGGCGTGCAGGACGCCTCCCGTCCGCGGGAAGGACCGAGTCCACCTGCGTAGTGCGCAGGACGAAGAGTTCGAATCCCACGAACCTCCTTCGCCCGGGCCAGCGGACCTCGGGCGCCACAGGAGGCTCGTTATGCCCGTTCGTCGCCTGCCGGTTCGTCCCGATCTCACCCAGCTCAAGCACCAGGCCAAGGACCTGCTCCGCGCGTTTCGCCGCGGTGATCGCCGAGGCGGTGGCACTCTTCCGCCGAGTGGCATCCAGGCGTCATACCGGAGGGAGCGAAGCTGGCCGACGCGCAGCATGCGCTGGCGCGGTCCTACGGCGCCGCCAGTTGGACCCGGGTGGTGCAGTGCTGCCAGCTGATCGACGCCATCTGGGACGACGACCTCGACAGCGTTCGCCGCCTGGTCACGGCCCATCCCAATCTCCTCACCGAGAACGCCGGCATCGGCAACCGGAACTGGGGGCCGCCGATGAGCTACGCCGCCAATCTCGGACGCGACCGGATCATCCGGCTGCTGTACGACCTGGGCGCGCGTGATCTCGAGACGGCGATCGACCGCGCGGTGCTCCAGAGCCGAGTGAGCACCGCCGCGATGCTGCACGAGATGCTGGGCCGGGCGACGCCGCCGGACGACGCCTTCGGCGGGCCGGCCTATACCCTGAGCGTGCCGGGCACGGAGTTTCTCTTCCGGGTGGGAGCGCGGGTCCGGTTTCCCGATGGCAGCCAGCGGGCACCGGTCGAGGCGGCGATCGGGTCCGACAGCCGGAACCCGGCGGCCAAGCGGCGGATCCTCGAGCTCTACGCCGAGCATGGGTACGAGTACCCGGACACGCCGATCATGGCGTTTCACCGCGGGCGGTTCGACCTGCTGGAAGAGCACCTGGCCCGGGACCCCGGGCTGCTCGCACCGCCGGTTCGCGATCCACGAGATCTTCCCGCCGGAGGTGGGATGCCACCACCCACCGTACGAGTGCATGGGGACGCCGGTGGACGGCGGCACGCTGCTCCACCTGGCGGTGTACTGGGACGAGCTGGACATGGCGGAGTGGCTGCTGGAGCGCGGCGCCGACGTCAACGCGGGGACGGCCCTCGAGGTCGACGGGTTCGGGGGACACACCCCGCTCTTCAACGCGGTAGTATCCCAGGCCGCTTTCTGGATGAACTACCAGGGCGGCGGGCCCCCTCGGCCGGAGGACGCACGGTTCGCCGAGCTGCTGCTCGCGCGCGGGGCCGACCCGAACGCGCGGGCGTCCATCCGGATGCGGCTGGGCGAGGGCCATGGCGATCCCCGCATCCGGGAGTTCCGGGATGTCACCCCCCTCGACTGGGCTCGGCGGTTGCACGACGAGACGCTGCCGGAGAGCAAGCACAGCGAGCGGCTGTTTGTGAACCAGGCGGCGGTCAAGCTACTCAGCATTGAGGACTGAGTGCTGAGTGCCGAGAAGTCATTGCGAGGAGCGCGCAGCGCGACGAAGCAATCTGGCTCGGGTGAGCCGGTGAGCGGATTGCCACGTCGGCCTGCGGCCTCCTCGCAATGACTGCGCTATTTATCCGGTGCAGTCGTCTGTCGCACTGGGAGTTTCCATAGTCATTGCGAGGAGCGCGCAGCGCGACGAAGCAATCTGGCTCGGGTGAGCAGGTAAGCAGTGCCACGTCCCGGGCCTCCTCGCAGTGACTGCGCATTCATCCGGCGCAGCGTCGGCCTGCGGCCTCCTCGCCATGATTGCCCTATGTTCCGGCGGCAGGGAGCAGGTTCTTTCGCACTGGGAGTTTCCATAGTCATTGCGAGGAGCGCGCAGCGCGACGAAGCAATCTGGCTCGGGTGGGCAGGAAGCCCGCTCCCGAGCCAGGTGAGCAGATTGCCACGTCGGCCTGCGGCCTCCTCGCAATGACTGCCCTATGTTCCGGCGGCAGGGAGCAGGTTCTTTCGCACAGGGAGATTCCATAGTCATTGCGAGGAGCGCGCAGCGCGACGAAGCAATCTGGCTCGGGTGCGAAGCCGGTGAGCAGATTGCCACGTCGGCCTGCGGCCTCCTCGCAATGACTGCCTATGTTCCCAAGCCAGGTGAGCAGATTGCCACGTCGGCCTGCGGCCTCCTCGCAATGACTACCTCGGTTCCCAAGCCAGGTGAGCAGATTGCCACGTCGGCCTGCGGCCTCCTCGCAATGACTGCCGAGGTTCCCAAGCCGGGTGAACAGATTGCCACGTCGGCCTGCGGCCTCCTCGCAATGACTGCCCCCCCGTCCGGCCTGGCCCCGCATTAGGATTCGAGGCCCGCGCCCGGTGCGATCCCGGATGTCTCCTTCAAGGAGGATCTCCATGCCCCTTTGGCCCCCAGCGGCTGCCGCGCTCGCCGCACTCGCCCTCTCCAGCCTGGCCGCCGCGGCCGAGGCGCAGCAGCCGGACAGCACCCAGCTTCGTCCGACCACCGTGATCGTCAGAATAGCCAACGATGCGACCCCGCAGTACAACGGGGTGTATCAGGCGTCGGGGATCTCGACCAAGTGTGGCCTGGCCGACTATGGCTATCCGCACCGGGCCCATTCGTTCGCCGTCATGTTCCCCGACGATACGGCTACCATCGCGGTGCGCTCGGTGAATTTCGACGCGGATACGCTCGCCGCGGGCACGACGGGGTCGAGCTTTAATCTCGCGGTTGGAATCCGGGTGGGCCAGACCGGCACCCCGCCCCTGTATGTCGTTCGCGCCAACCAGCCCCAGTTCAACGAGCCCGGCACGGCCACGCGCACCCGGACGACGAGCGGCATTGACTCGCTCCACGTGGTGGGCACGGCGACCAAGGGCACCAAGGTTCGGGTCGAGATGACGCTTGTGTGCCAGCCGTGAACTGTCCTCACCCCTGACCCCTCTCCAACCTCACCCCTGACCCCTCTCAAACCTCACCCCTGGCCCCTCTCCATTTCATGGAGAGGGGAATTACCGCCAGGTGCATGGAAAGAAACGGTGGTAAAGCGCCTCACTCCACCGCCGGCAGGATGTACTCCGGCACCAGCACTCGGCCGGGGATAAACGTCGCGGCCTGGCCGTAGTTTCCCGCGGTGAACCCGATGGCGAGGTCCAGGTCGGGGATGGCCATGAAGATCTGGCCACCGTTGCCGCCGGCGAAGAAGGCCCGGATGCTCCGGCCCTGCCAGGTGTAGGCGACCGAGTTCCAGAGCCAGCCCCAGTCCTGCCCGGGGAAGAGGGGCCGGAGCGGCAGCACCGATTGCCGGGCCCAGTCCCGCTGGACGATCTGCCGCCCGTTCCATTTCCCTCCGTTCATCATCAGCTGCGCCAGCTTGAGAAAATCCCGGGGGCGGAACTGGTGTCCGCCGCCGCCGTAGGCCTCGCCGGTCGGGGTGAGGAACAGGTGGTAGTCCTCCATCTGGAGCGGCCGGCCGACCAGCCGGGCGAACATCTCCGGGAGCGGCTCGCCGCTGATCTTCCGGAGCATCCCGGCGGCGAGGTTGGCCTCGCCGCTGCAGTAGACCAGCGTGTCTCCCGGCGCGGTAACCAGGGGAACCTTCAGCATGTAACGATACCAGTCCGGCTCCTCGCTCTGCTCCTGCATCACGTCTTCGTTGCCGACCGACTCGTCGGGCCCGCAGTCGTATCCGGCGGTCATTGACACCAGGTGCTCCAGCGTCATGGCGCGCTTCCTGGGGTCCGGGTCCGGCGGCTGGGTCCCCTGCAGCGTGGCATAGACGGGGGTGTTGAGTTGGATCTGCACGCCGTCCTGCATGGCGGCGCCGAGGAGCACGCTGGTCCAGCTCTTCGCGGCGGAACGGGTGTCGTGGGGGCGGGCGCGGTCGAAGCCGTGGAAATATTCCTCCACCACCAGCCGGCCGTGCCGGGCAATGAGCACGCTGTGGATCTGGAGCGTGGCGAGCGAGTCCATGGACATGCCGATCAGCATCCGCACCAGGTGTTCGATGCCGGCGCGGGAGATCCCCACGTCCTCCACCGTGCCGACCGGCCACCCGTCGGCCAGTGACACCGGCGGGATGTAATGGTACGCGGCCGGTGGCCGGCCCCGGGGGTAAAACGGGCTCGCGGTGGTGTCGCCGACTCGCCGAAAATCGAGCGACATCCCGTTGAGCGGCAGCTGCAGCGCGTCCTCCTCGATGCGTCCCTCGGCCAACACCCGGGTCGTCGTGTCGCGCCGGCCGCCCGTCAGGCGGATGACCGGGCCCTCGACACCGAGGCGCTTGGCGGGGAAGAAGCGTCCCTGGTTGCGCTCCGGGTTCCGGAGGTAGGTGCTGTAGCTGCCGTCGGGCTGGCGGGTGAGGGGGAGGAACCAGGTGAAGGTGTCGTCCAGCGGGTGCACCTCGCCGGCCCAGGTCTCGTTGCCCCGGGCGGCGAGCACAACCGGCGTGGCGAAGGGCATTCCGCTGGACTGGGTGGGCGCTGCGATCCACTGGCCGGTGATGTCGGCTCCCTGCCGCCGACCGCGGAACCGGCCGAGCCCGTCGGGGAGCTCGAATGAAATGGCGGGCCCGTCCATCCGAGCGGGGACCCGGAACCCGGCGATGTCGGCGGTCCACTCCAATCCGTTTTTGAGGAGCAGGAGCGGACCGGCGACCGGGCTGAACCGTACCTGGGCGGCCCAGAGGCCGGAGAGGTCGGGTGGAGTGGAGGGGGACTGGGCCCGGGCCGGGGATGGGAGGAGGAGGGCCAGGGCGAGGGCGGCGGCAGCGAGTCTGGGCATGGGCATCAGACCCCGGGGAAGGGGAGAGGGTTGCATGGGGACCCAACCCCCCGCGACCGAGCGCAGATCCCTAACCCCCTGTTACCGAGCGTAGCGCGGGCAGTGCTGGACCCGGAGGTTCGGACCTGGCCAGTGCTGGCCGATGCCTCGCCTTCCATGCTAGCTTAGCACCGCGGCTAGCTTTGCAACGCGGCTCACCGCCGGCATCACCCCTTCCCGGTCACCCTGGTGCCACACAGCGACCCATCGGTGGACGAACTGTTCAGCCTCACTTACGAGGAACTGCGCCGGCTGGCCGCCACGGTCAGCCGGGGCGACCCCGCGCTGACGCTCACACCCACCGCCCTGGTCAACGAGGCGTGGCTCAAGCTCCACGGCTCTCCCCGGCTCGCGGGGCTCTCACACCTTCACTTCAAGCGGATCGCGGCCCGCGCGATGCGGCAGGTGCTGGTCGAAGCGGCCCGGCGCCGGCTGGCCGAAAAGCGGGGCGGCGGTGAAGCCATGGTGACCCTGGACGAGGGAGTGGACGCTGCCCCCTCGACCGGCGAGGAAGTCCTGGCGCTGGAGGCCGCGCTCGAGGAGTTGGGCCGCCGGAACCCGCGCCAGGCCGCGATGGTCGAGTACCGTTTCTACGGCGGTCTCGACGCGACCGAGATCGCGGCCCTGCTCGAGGTCTCCGAGGCGACGGTGCTGCGCGACTGGCGGGCGGCCCGCGCCTGGCTGGCCCACGAGCTTCGGATTCAACGATGACCGGGCCTTCCGCCGCCGAGCGCTGGGAACGGGTCCAGCAGCTCTTTCACGACGCGCTGGACCGAACCCCGGAAGAGCGCGAGGCCTGGGTTACCGCCGCCGCGGGCGACAACCCCGGCCTGGCCGCCGAGGTGATGGCGATGCTCGCCGCCGATGAGGACCATGGCCTGCTCGACCGCGGCGTGGCGGACGCCGCCGGCCAGGTGCTGGGCGGGCCCGGACCGGCGCCGCTTCCCACCGGCCGGTTCGGCCCCTATCGGGTGCTCCGGGTGCTTGGCGAGGGCGGGATGGGCGTCGTTTATCTCGCCGAGCGGGAGGACCTCGGGACCAGTGCGGCGATCAAGATCCTCCGCGACGCCTGGCTCTCGCCGGCCCGGCGGGAACGGTTCGACAGCGAGCGGCGGACCCTGGCCCACCTGAACCATCCCTCGATCGCCCGGCTGTTCGATGCCGACGCGCTCCCCGACGGCACGCCCTGGTTCGTGATGGAGTTCGTCGAAGGCGTCCCCCTCTTCACCTATTGCGTCGCCCGGTCGGCCCCGCTGGAGGAGCGCCTCAGGCTCTTTCGCGCGGTGTGCGAAGCGGTCCACCATGCCCACTCCCACCTGGTGGTGCACCGCGATCTCAAGCCGTCCAACATCCTGGTCAAGAACGACGGGACCATCAAGCTGCTGGACTTCGGCATCGCCAAACAGCTGGAGAGCCTCGACGGCCCGGTGGACCAGACCCGGACCGGGCTCCGGCTCCTGACGCCGGCCTACGCCGCGCCCGAGCAGCTGCGGGGCGAGCCGGCCGGTGTCGCCGGCGACATCTACTCGCTGGGCGTCATTCTCTACCAGCTCCTGTCCGGCCGGCTGCCGTTCGAGATGACCGGCGCCGCCGGCGACCTCGAAGCCGTCCTCTCCGAGCGCGAGCCCGAGCGCCCGTCGGCGGTGGCCCGCCGGGACGGGGCAGGGGAGAACGCACCGCCCGATGCCCGGTCGCTCAGCCGGTCGGCATGGGCCGACCTCGACGTGCTCTGCCTGACCGCCATGCGGAAGGACCCGGCCCGCCGCTACCGCTCGGCCGAAGCGCTGATGCGGGACGTGGACCAGTACCTCGCCGGCGAGCCGCTGGACGCCCGGCCCGACAGCCTGGGCTACCGGCTGGGCAAGTTCTCCCGGCGGAACTGGCGGCCGCTCACGGTAACCGCGGCACTGCTGCTCGTGCTGATCGGCGTGGTCGGGTTCTATACCTGGCGCCTGGCCCAGGCGCGGAACGCCGCGGTCGCGGAGGCGGCCCGCACCCAGCGGATCCAGGGGTTCATGCTGCGCCTCTTCTCCGATGACGAGGTCGGGCCGGCCGACACGCTGCGGGTGGTGACGCTGCTCGAGCGGGGTTACCGCGAGGCGCAGGCGCTGGACCAGGACCCGGCCGTGCGGGCCGAGCTGTACGCGACGCTGGGCGGGATCTTTCAGCAGCTGGGCAACCTCGACCGGGCCGACACCCTGCTCACCGCCGCGCTGGCCGAGCGCCGGCGGGTGCTGGGCGAGGAGCACGCCGACGTGGCCGACAACCTGGTGGCCCTGGGTCTCCTCCGGAACGCGCAGGCTTCCTATGACGAAGCCGACAGCCTGGTCCGGGAAGGACTGGCCATGAACCACCGCACCCTGCCGCCGAACCACCCGGCGATCGCGGGGGCGCTGGTGTCGCTCGGCGAAGTCCTCATCGAGAAGGGAGAGTACGACAGCGCGGTCGTCGTGCTGGAGGACGCTGTCGCCCGGCAGCGCGGGGCGGGCTCGGCCCCGGCCGACCTGAGCGTCAGCCTCACCGACCTGGCCAACGCCCATTACTATGCCGGCCGCTACACTGTCTCCGACTCACTGAACCAGCGGGTGCTGGACATTGACCGCCGGGTCTTCGGCTCCCACCACCCCAACGTGGCGATGGACCTGATCAACCTCGGCGCCATCCAGTTCGAGGCGGGCAAGTATCCCGCCGCCGAAGAACGCTACCGGCAGGCGCTGGAGATCCTGCGGCCGTGGTACGGGGCGGAACACCCCGAGGTCGCCTCAGTCCTCACCATGCTCGGCCGCGCGATGGTGGCGCAGGACCGGAACGAGGAGGCCGCCGGCATTCTCCAGCAGGCGCTGGCGATCCAGGAGCGCGCCTACGGGCCGGTGCATCCCCGGGTCGCGTCCGCGCTGAACGAGCTGGGCAAGGTGGCGCAGGACCAGGGCAGGCTGGACGACGCCGAAGCCAGCTTCAGGCGGATGGCGGAGATCTACCGGCAACTGTACGACGATCGCCACTACCTGATCGGGGTCGCGCTCTCCAACCTGGCCGGGGTGTACGTGGATGCGAAGGCATACGACCGGGCGGAGGCGCTCTTCCGCGACGTGCTCCGGCGGTACGCCGAGGTGCTGGATCCGGGGCACCAGTTGATCGGGATCGCCCGTACCCGCTATGGCCGGACCCTGCTGCGTCACGGCCGCCTGGCCGAGGCTGCGGTGGAGAGCCAGCGCGGCCTGGACATCCTGCTTCAGCAGGACGACCCGCCCCAGGCCTGGATTGACATGGCCCGGAAGGACCTGGCCGAAGCGGCGGCGAAGTAACTCGCCGCCGGGCCCGGTCGCCAGGCTCATGGGCTGTGGAACAACCCGATATCAATGGACCCGCTGGTAATCACCAGGGGCCCCAGCTGGGCCGCAGCGGTGTTGGGCTGGGGGGTGAGCGTCGCGCTGAAGCTGCCCCGGGCCCGGGTGCTCGAGATGCTGGTGAGGGTGACGCTGCCGACATCGCCGGGGATGCCCCAGCAGCAGCGGGGACCGTTCAGGGTCACCGGGTCCCAGGCCTGGAGTATGTTGCCGCTCGTGTTGTTGAGGGCGTAGGTGCCGGGGGCGCCGGGCAGGGGAACGTTGAAGATGAAGGTCTGGGCCAGGTTGATCCCCGTGACCGTAAACCGGCCGTTGATCGCACCGGCGCTTATGATGGCCGCGTTCCAGGGGTTTCCGCCGAGGGTGGCGCTCATCCGGCTGCCGACGGAGTCGGGCAGCACCGGGACCGGGGCGACGGCGCTCGTCCTGATATTGAAGGCACCGTTGGTCACCACCCGGCTCCCGCTGATCACGCCGCCGCTCGAGTCGGCGGTGAAGGCAAAGGTCCCGGCCACGCTGGAATCGGTGAGCGCGGTGATGGTGATGCTGCCGGCGGCGCCGGAGAGCGGGGTGCCCCACTGTCCCCCGCCGCCGCTGGATTGGGTGATGCCGGCGAAGCCGCCGGTCACGCTCACCCCGTCCACGCCCAGGGGATAGGTGCCCGGCGCGGCGATGTTGTTGATCGTCAGCAGCAGGGTGGTCCCGATGGTGCCGTTGGGCAACCGCTCGATACCGGTGATCAGGTAGCCGCCGCTGGCGGGGAGGTACTGGATCGCGGTGGCGAATCCCGCCAGGGTGTCCGCCTTCCAGGGCTGCCCGTCAATGTTGGCGGTCATCGGCGAGGGCTGCGGTGTGCCTCCACCCCCGCCACCGCCGCCGCCTCCTCCACCTCCTCCGTTCCCGTTGTTATTGGGCCCCGTCCCGTCGCTGCCGCCGCACGCGGCGATGGCCAGCCATCCGGCGGCGACCAGCGCGCCGCCCATTCGTATGAACCGCATACTGCCTCCTCGAGAAATCATGGTGAACCCCGGTGCCTACGCCTGGCTCCGGGCAACGAGAAACCGGCGGATCCCGGCGAGCGCGAAGTAGCCGGCCACCGCGAGGGCCAGGTAGGTCCCCAGCCCGATCGAGATCGCGTCGCTGATCTGGGCCTGCATCTCGGCCCGGATCTGGTTGGCGCCGGGGCCTTCGAAGGCGTTGCCCCCGCCCATGCTGCTCCGGACGCTGCTGTAGAGCTTGAAGGCGACGACCAGCATGAGCCCGAGCGGCAGCAGCGCGCCAAGATGGGCCCGGCGGTCTTTCCAGTAGTGGTGGACGAAGGGACCGGCCAGCGCGGCGATGGCGATGAAGCCATAGATCCCGGCACTCGCGCCCTGGCCGGAGATCTGGCTCAGGACTCCCAGCGCGCCCGCGTTGATCACGCCGAGCACCTCCCAGAAAGTGAAGCTCAGGGTGCCGAGCCCCATGTCGATCGAGCCGGCGCTGAGGAAGAACCAGGCGATGGCGAGGAGCCCAAGGGCGGCCAGCTCCCGGCCGCCGAAGCGGGCGACCATCACGCCCATCACGGCGGTTCCCTTTTCCCGGGCGGCGGCGAGCGCCACCTGGGCCTGTTCCTTGGCGACCTGCGACTCGGCGACCACCGTAATGGCCGCGACCTGGCCCGGGGCGCTGAAGGCCACCTCGACCGTCATCCCCGCCCTGGGGGGGAGGTCGGAGCGCCACATGCCTTCGAGCTGGAAGGGGTACTGGGTGCCGGCGACCGAGATGATGCCGGGACCCCGGCTGGTGTCCTGCAGAACGGTGCCGCGTGCGGTAAGCGATCGTGCGGTGGTGCCCATGGGGCCTCCTGGTGAAGGAAGGGGTGCACCAGGCATTGCGTGGAGAGGGGAGGGAAACCGTCAAACCTCCGGGAGACCCGCCGTTCACCCTGGAAGCACGAGAGCCCACGGAGGCCTCAACCGTTTGACATTCCCTCGACGCGACGACGATCTTGCCCTGATGCCACCTCCTTCCCGACCCCAACCGGGCCACCCCGCCATCCTCGAGCGGGGACTCGATACCTCCAGCGGGTCGGAGTTCGTACGGGAGCGGCTGGCGCTGCTGGCCCGGACCCTGTTCCTCGTCTCCTTCGGCTTCTATCTCTTCCTGCTGGCCAGCCTGGTCCTGCTGGGCGGCGCCCCCTTCGGCGCGGTGTTACTGGCCCCGGCCTCCCTGGGACACCTCGCCGCCAGCCTCACGATGGCCCTGCTCTGGTGGCTGGCCCGCCGGACGCGGGCCATCCCCCTTGGCCTGGGGGCGCTCGATGCGCTCGGCTTTGTCCTGGCCGGCGGGTTTCTGTCGTTCATGACCGTGGAGGACGAGGGACAGATCCTGCAGACCCTGCTGGCCCTGACCGTGACCGTCATGCTCCGCGCGATCCTGCTGCCCTCCCGGCCGGGCCGGACCATGCTGCTCTCCGCCCTGGTCTTCGTCCCCACCGTGGCGGTCTGTATCGGGTTCCACGCGCCCACCGCCTTCCTGCCGGGATTCGCCGCCGGGTATCAGAAGTTCCACATGACCCTCAACACCATTCTCTGGAGCGTGCTGGGGACGACGCTGGCCACCATCACCTCGCGGGTGACCTACGGGCTCCGGCGGCAGGTCGCCGAGGCGCGCGAGCTGGGGCAATACGTCCTGGAGGAGAGAATCGGGGGCGGCGGCATGGGCGATGTCTGGCGCGCGCGGCACCGCCTGCTGATCCGGCCGGCCGCCATCAAGCTGATCCGCCCCGAGGCGCTGGGAGCGATCTCCGGCGACGCCGAGCTGCTGCACCGGCGCTTCGAGCGGGAAGCGCGGGCCACCGCGGCGCTCAAGTCGCCCCACACGGTGCAACTGTACGATTTCGGCGCGACCGATGACGGCACCCTGTACTACGTCATGGAGCTGCTCGACGGTCTCGATCTCGACACCCTGGTCCGGCAGCACGGCCCGCTGCCGGCCGAGCGGGCCATACATCTCCTGCGCCAGGTCTGCGCGTCGCTGCTCGATGCGCACCGGAACGGGCTGGTGCACCGGGACATCAAGCCGGCCAACATCGTGGTCAGCCGGGCGGGCACCACGTTTGATTTCGTCAAGGTGCTCGACTTCGGACTGGTCAAGCTTGACGCGAGCCGCGCCACCGGGGACGACGCCGTGGCCCGGCTCAGCGCGGAAGGCAGCACCAGCGGCACGCCGGCCTTCATGGCGCCGGAGGTGATCCTGGGGGACGCCGTGACCGACCACCGGGTCGATCTCTACGCGCTGGGTTGCGTCGGGTATTGGCTGCTGACCGGCAAGCTGGTCTTCGAGGGTGAGAGCGCGATGCAGGTGCTGGTCCACCACGCGAAGACCCCGGCGCCGCGGCCGTCCAGCCGGGTCGCCTGGCCCATCCCGGCCCAGCTGGAGGACCTGGTCATGGCCTGCCTCGAAAAGGATCCGGCGTCCCGCCCCGCCAGTGCGGAGGAGGTAAGCGCGCGGCTCGGCGCCGTGCCCCTGGCCTCGGCGTGGACCGCGGTTCGGGCGGAGGAGTGGTGGGCCGCGCACCGGCCGCCCGCGCCGGATGCGCGGCCGGTGGCGGACCTGCTGCTGTCGCAAGAGGGGAGGGAGTTGCGGGTGGGACCGGGGGTCAGGCCTCGGCAGTAAATTCTCCGGGCCTCTCTGCGGGTAGGAGAACCCGCACGCCCTCACCCACTACGACCGAGCGCCCTGGAGGGACTTCCTCGCTACGCTCGGTCGCAGGGGGTTAGGGATCCCGAGGCGAAGGTGGCCTCACGAATCAGTCCTTCCTCAGCTCCCGATGCAGCGGCGTGGGAAACCGCGGCATCACCGTCACCTCCTTGAGCCAGCCCTGCAGCCGCTCCGCCTCCTGCTCCACCATCCGGGTGCGGTCCCGCCCGATGTCCTCCAGCAGCCGGGTCACCACCTCGCCGCCTTTCCGCACCGCCCAGCCGCCCACGATCCGGCCGTCGCTCCAGATGGTCGCACCGGCGTTGCCGTTGGTGTCGAAGAGGCGGGGCTGGTGGGGGCCCAGGTACCAGTCGCGCCGTTTCCAGCCCATCGTCGTGGGATCCAGCGAGGGGAGGAGGGCGACCCAGGGCTTAGGGGCGCGGGTCGGCTCGAGGTCATCGGGCAGCAGGTAGCCGGTCTCTCCATCGAGCGAGACCTCGACCGCGCGGTTCGCGGCCAGCGCCTGGCGCACCGCGGCCAGGGTCCACCCGGTCCACCAGCGGAGATCGTCCAGGGTGCCAGGGCCGAAGCGGGCCAGCCAGCGCCTCACCACCTCCGCTCTCGCCGTCTCGAGCGGCACCTCGGCCAGGGGAGCGCCCAGCCACCCGGTCATCGTCGCCCAGCGGTACTGGCTGCTCACCCAGCTGCCGCGGGGGCGGGCCCGCACCGCCTTGCCTTCCAGCGCCAGGAGCAGCAGCACTCGACTCACCATCCCGATGTCGCCGGCGTAGGCCTTCCCCTCGTTCACCCGCACCTTGCGGGCGAGGGCGGGGACTTCGCGGGCCAGCTCCTGCGCGGTCGCTTCGCCCAGCCGCTCCAGGGCAGCCAGTCCATCCTTCTCCGCCTTCCGGAGCCAGGGGCCGGGCCGGGCGATGCCCAGCATCGTGACCAGCTGCTCGTTGCGCCGGCGCTCCACCCGGGCGAGGGCGGCCAGGGTGGCGGCGTGGAAGATCGGCGCTTCCTCGGCGGGGAGCACGAACATCGTGCGGCGCATGGCCAGCATGCGGACCAGGGTGCGGTCGTCGTAGAGCGCCTTGTCGAGCGCGGCGACGGAGGGCCGCTTCATCCGGGGGAAGATGGAGAGATAGACGGTGGCCGGGTCGGTGGCGTGGAGGGCGACGAGGTCCCGGGCGACCTGGAGCACCGACGTACACCGTGCCGCGGGGGCGAGGTGGTGGCGGAGGGCGAGGCGGGCGCGGCGCTCAGTGATTGAGATAGTGAGCATGGTCTATAGCCTTCAGCGTGCACCGTGCACCGTGCAGCGTGCAGCGTTGCCTAGACCCAGCGGGCCTTGTCGCCGCGGCCGCTCTTTACCAGCACTCCTTCCTTCACCATCTGTCCCAGCACCCGCTTGATCCTGCTCACCGGCGCCTCGGGGAACCGCTCCTGCACCTGGCTCAGCGCGAAGGGGCGAGGCAGCTCGGCGGTCGCCGCGTGGCGGATCCGCTCATCCAGGCCCGCCTCGCGGGGGAAGGGATCGTAGTTCCGCTCGATGTCCAGCGCCAGCTGGGGAGCGGACTCGAGGCGAGTCCGGGCGATGGCCAGGAAGAAGTTGTGGGTCCAGGCGTTGGCCGCCTTGCGGTTGCCGGCATAGACGATGGGCAGGGTCGGGTGGAGCGCCGCCAGCTCGGCCAGCACCCGGGCCAGGTGTTCCGGGGGCCAGCGGCCGGCCATCTTCCGCGGGTTGAGGAAGTCGCGGTACTCCGCCTCGATCACCAGGGCGGCGTGGCTCAACCCGGCCAGGTCGGAGAGCTGGTGGTGCAACCCCTGGATCTTGCCGACCTCGCCCAGCAGGTTCTCGAACGTCTTCCGCTCCACCGCGGCGAGCACCAGCCCGTCCTGGACCAGGGCGTAATCGCCGCTGGCCAGCCTGCGCCGAGCCTGCGTGGCCCCGGGAAAGCGCCAGGGGTAGCGCTCGGCGCTGTCCACGACGACTTCCAGGTTCTCCGGCATCGCCCGCAGCTCGACCCGGCCGCCGGAGCGGTGGGCCCGGATCCCCCGCTCGGTGCGGAAGAAGACCTGCTCCACCATCTCGCCGCCGTTCTTCGCCGGCTTCTGGATCGCGAGAAACTCGCAGCGCTTGCGGTGGGGGCGGTCCAGCACCACGCTCAGCTTGCGGCCGACCCGGGAGAGCTGGGCGACGGGCACCCGTTCGACAAAGTCGAGCGGCTCGTCGGCCTCCACCTCGCGCTCCCGGAGACAGAAGACCTGCTGGCCCGGTCCGGGCCACGCCTCCTGGGTGCGGAAGGCGGCCAGGACTCGGCCGTGCTGCTCCAGGCTGATGCGGTAGCGAAAGCGCCGGTGCTCGGTGCGTTCGAGGGTCCAGGTGGTGGACATGCCTTAAAAGTGCAGAGTGCAGAGTGCAGAGTCCAGAGTGAGAACAAAGAGTACTGAGTACTGAGTGCTGAGGGCTGAGTGCTGAGTACCGCCACGGAGGGCACGGGTCCGGGCGTGGGGTGGATCACATCCCGCCGCCGTGCCGAGGGGGTAAGGTGCTTCTCCGGCGGGGAAAACATCTCGTGCGACATTCCCACGGATTGACCCGCAGACTCTTGGGAGGTGCACCATGCTGGCAAGCGCCAATGCCGTTGCGACCATCGCGGTCCGGGACCTGGACCGTGCCACCGACTTCTACCGCGACACCCTGGGGCTCAAGCCGGTCGAGACCGGGGAGGAGGGAGTCGCCGGGTTCAAGAGCGGTGATTCCAGTGTCCTGGTGTATCAGTCGCAGTTCGCGGGCACCAACCAGGCCACCTCCGCGACCTGGATCGTCGGCGACCGGCTGGACGAGATCGTCGAGGGGTTGCGGGGCCGAGGGGTGCGCTTCGAGCATTACGACCTGCCGGAGACCACGCGCCAGGGCGATATCCACGTGAGCGGGAAAACGAAAGTCGCCTGGTTAAAGGACCCGGACGGGAACATTCTTTCGCTGGTGAATGGGTAGGAGGGAGAGGGGCGAGTACAGAGTGCAGAGTGCAGAGTGCAGAGTGCAGAGTGCTGAGGACTGAGTAATTCTTGATCGGCTGTTCAGGGGAAGGGGGTACGCACGTCCAGGATTGGTCGGGTTTGATGCTGAGCACGGGGCGGCATCGCCGGCAGGCTTCGGAGATGGGGCAGGGCCTTCCCCTCTTGCACTTCTTCTCGGCCGATGCATACTACCGGAGTCCGGCGAAACCCATCGAGCCGCAGGATTGGTGGCGGCCGGCGTCGCGGATCCTGTGACCCATGCTCCAGGCCAACTCAGGCTACCACTCCATGATCGCGCGGACCCTTCGGTCATCCTCGGCGGTTCTCCTGTGCCTGCTGACATCGTCGTGTGGCGGTGGGGAGGGTGGCACGGGGTCTCATGATCCACTGCCGGTTTCCACCACCCTGAACGTCTCACCCAGCCCCGCCACCCTTCCCCAGGCCGGGACACTCCAGCTCGCGGTGGAGGTACTGGACCAGTTCGGCGATCCCATCGCGGCCTACGTCACATTTCGCTCCGGCGATCCGAGCGTGATCAAGGTCTCTGCCGACGGGCTCCTCCAAGCAGTGGGACGAGCTCTCCAGACCACCGTCGTTATCCAGGCCGGCGCCCTGAGCAAGACGCTTCTGGTGGCCGTCTCTGCGGTGCCTGCTTCGGTGCGCTTCACCCGCGACTCCCTTGTCCTCGGCCGCACCGGCGTCGAGCGGGTTCCGGCAGTCATTCTCGACCTGGCCGGCGATGTCATTTCTGCCCTGAGTCCGCTGATCACCCCGGAGGATCCTGGCCTGCTCAGCATCCTTCCGGGAGGCGCTATCCGCTCCATCGGAGGGGTGGGGAGCACGACGGTCCGCGCCACGTACCAGGCGCTTCCCGCGGATACCCTGTTTGTCTCGGTCCTGCATGCCGTCCACCCGGCCGGCCAGTTGAGCGCGACGCTCAACACGCCGTCGCATCCGTATGGTGTCGCGATCTCGATCGATCGGATCGGGTACATCCTGAACTACCCCAGTTCGACCAGCCTGCTCCGGGTCGACCTCGCTACGTCCCTGTTCCTGGCCAGTATTCCTGGGGTGGGAGCCGGCCTGGGTATCGCCGTGAACCACGCGGGTACCCAGCTTTACGTCGGGCGGCTGGCGGCGGGCGGTCTGTCGTCCGCGGTGGTCCGGGTGGATGTCGCATCGGCCACCGTGACCGACTCGCTGCTCCTCGACACTCCCTGGGCCGTCGCGGTGTCGCCCGATGACCAGCTGGTGTTCGTTACGACCAACCAGCCGCAGATGCTCATTCTCGACGCCGGCCTCGGCCTCGTGGACTCGGTAACTCTCCCCAACCCGGCCATCCAGCTCGCCGTGCATCCCACCCTGCCCCTGGTCTACGCCAGTGGGCCCGGCGGGGTCACCGAAGTGAATACCTCCACACACACGGTGGGGCGGCTGTTCTCGTCGGGCGCTCGTACCCAGGGAGTCGCCGTCTCACCGGACGGCACCCAGCTCTACGTGGTCACCGAAACGAACGTCCTGACCATCTGGGACCTGCAGAATGGCGGGCTGATTGCCAACATCCTGGGCGCGGGCGGCTACGGTGCGGCGGTCAGTCCCGATGGCGAGCGGCTGTATGTCACCGGGACCTATAATATCAAGTTGATCGATCTCCCCAACCGCGTCCTGCTTGACAGTGTCGTGGTCTCTTCTGCCGACCGTGTGGCCTTCAGTTATGACGGTGGAACGGCGCTGGTAACCGATCAGACCGGGCATGTCCATATCCTGAAGTGACCCAGATTCCCCATGGGCCGTCGGGATGACCCTCATCAGGGAGCGAAACGGGCCTGATCACCGGATCCCGGAACTTCCACCGGTCCCGTCCGAAGTATCCCTCCCTTTTCCCGGTTAGGGATTCGATTCAACGCATTCGGACCAGCCAGGGGGACGGGCGCGACTTCGCCCGGCACCGAGCGCGGTTACGTGGCGGCCGATCGGCGAGCGGCCTTCAGGGCGCCGGCCGGATCACCAGGTCGCGGAAGTCTCCCACCGATGTTCCGTGCACGAAGTATCCCACCCCGCCCGAGCGGTACGCCGACGGGCTCACCACCGACAGCGCTGGAACCTCGGCCCGGTCGAGGTAGACGTCCACCGCGGGGCCGCGCACCCGCAGCCGCACGTGGATCCACCCGTTGGGGTCGAGCGACGCCGGCACCGGCTGCTCGAACCGGCCCGGCTGCTCGGCGCGGAGCCGGTCCCAGGGATAGTCGGGGGAGGAGACGAACTGCACCGCGTGGGCGTGCCGGGCCGAGTCCGCTGCCCGGAAGTTGAAGGGCCGGAGATAGACCGCGTCGAAGCTGGTCTCGCTGGTGACGTGGAAGGCGATGCCGACGAAGCTGTGGCCCACGATGTCCCGGCCCCGCACATCGAACTCGATCTCGCCGTCGGTGAATCGAAGCTCGGGGGACCAGGCGAGCCCCACCGTGTCCGGCTCCCCGACGAACGCCAGGTACTCCCGTCCGCCCTCGACGCGGGTCTCGATGGCGCGGGTGAAGAGCCGCCACCCGCCGGCTGGCGCCTGGGCGCCCGGGAGCTGGGCGGTGACGGTCCCCTGGGCGGCCAGGGTGCCAGGGAGAAGGGCGAGGGCGGCGGTGAGGAGCGACCGGGTGACTGCGAGACGGTTCATTACTGACCTTGAGCGGTGGGGGTTGCCTGGGTCAGCCATCGGACGGCGGGGGTGGAGGGTGGGTTTCGGGTCTTCCTAGCCACTGATAGGCTCCCTAACCCCGTATCCCCCTTCACCTGTTTGGATCCCCATCCCCTCTCCCCCTTCCCCTGTAGATCCCTAACCCCCTTCGACCGAGCGCCCCTAAAGGGACTTCCTTCGGTCGTAGCGAGGAAGTCCTTTAGGGTCCCCCTTCCCCTGTTCAGGGGAAGGGGGGACGCCCGTCCAGGATTGGCACGGCATGACGCCGAGCGCGCCGGCAGATCCCTAACCCCCTACCCCCCTTCCCCCGTCGGGGGAAGGGGGAACGAAGGGCTGGGGTCTTAGTCAAAGGAGCAGGGACGTGAACTACACGGACCGCGAGTTGGCACCAGGGCGCGCCCCGGAGGGGCGCGAGTCAGGAGCCCGGGAGGCGGACTGCGGTCCCCCCTTCCCCTGTCAGGGGAAGGGGGAAAGGGGGTTAGGGATCCCGACAGTGAAATGGGACACCAAAGGACTTCCTCGCTACGACCGAAGGAAGTCCCTTTAGGGGCGCTCGGTCGCAGGGGGTTAGGGATCCTGACAGGGGCAGCGAGAAAACCGCCTCCTCCGGGGAGACGGCCTGGCTGCTCGCGGGCTCTCAACCACAAGGCCGGCCTACTGCGGCTGCGGCACGATCCTGATGTAGGGGAGCGGCGCTTTCCACCCCGCCGGATACGCCGCCCTGGCGTCCGCGTCGGACACCGACGGCAGGATGATCACGTCCTCCCCCTGGTTCCAGTTGGCCGGAGTCGCCACCTTCTTCGCCGCGGTGAGCTGGCAGGAGTCCATCAACCGCAGGATCTCGGCAAAGTTGCGTCCGGTGCTCATCGGGTAGGTCAGCATCGCCTTGATCTTCTTGTCGGGGCCGATGATGAAAACCGACCGGGCGGTCGCATTGTCCATCGCCGTTCTCCCCACGCACGAATCCCCCGACTCGGCGGGCAGCATGTCGTACAGCTTGACCACCGCCATGGTGGGATCGCCAACCAGCGGGTAGTTCACCGCGTGACCCTGGGACTTCTCGATGTCGCCGGACCACTTCACGTGGTCGCTGACCCCGTCCACGCTGATCCCCAGGATCTTGCAGTTCCGCTTGTCGAACTCTTTCTTGAGACCCGCCAGGTGCCCCAGCTCCGTGGTGCAGACCGGGGTGAAGTCCTTGGGGTGGGAGAAGAGGATCGCCCAGCCGTCCCCGATCCAGTCGTGGAAGCGGATCTCCCCCTGGGTGGTATCGGCCGTGAAGTCGGGGGCGATATCATTGATGCGTAAGGCCATAGGGACTCCTCCGAGGATGGTTCGAGGGCAACGTTGGCAGTCGCCATCTTACGGCCAGCATCGCGGTCTTGTCCAGAGGCGGGGGGGTCCTCTTTCGCCTGCAGATCCCTGACCCCCTGCGACCGGGGCCAGACATTCGGGAGGGAACTGGCGCAGAAGGCCAATGGCGGATCACCTTCTCGGCTTCATCTCCCACAGCACTCTGTCGCGGACGCCATACCCTAGCGCACCGGCGGTTCGAATGCCAGACTATTGAGCATGTCTCCAACGATTGTGGCTCAACGAGCCTGGCAGGTCTGCCTGGGCCTGGCGGTCGCTGCTTGCGGCGAGTCGACCGGATCGGATCCCGATGCGACACCTGTCGTGGAGATCGCGGTCGGCGATACGGTGACAGGGACCGCGAAAGCGGGAAAGATCGACATATACTCTCTTGTCCCGAGCCACTCGGGACCGGTTGCCGTCTTTCTCCAGGCGCTCGATAACAATATTGTCGAGCTTTGGATTCCCATAAACAGCTTCCGTACCTCAGCGTCCTTTGCTGCGCATACCCTGGCGGCCAATCGGACTCCTATGTTCTTCATAACGGCCGGTTCAGCCTTCCAGATCCGGATCCAGCCGGGGCCCCATGCCAACCCCGACTACGTGAACGGCCGATACCGTTTCGTTGTCGTGCCCATCGACTTTGCCCCAGAGAACGGGCCGGCGGCGATGGTCCCCGGCACCACGGTCACGGGTGAGCGGTTGCTTCATTCCGCGGACATTGACGTATGGAGTTTGCCGTCTTTTGCCGACACCCTGGGGCTGCTGCTCACCTTCGGCCTCGACACGCCGACCCCTGGATTAGAGATCTCCGCTGTCCTCAGCTCCCAACCGCACGTCACGCTGGAGAATCCAGGGGATACATCCACGGTGGTCTCGGGTCTGGTCTCGACGGTGATTCCCCTTGTTTGGTCGGCGGCGGTGAGCAGCCCGACGCCGCCCTCGTTCTCCCCGGATCCCCCGCCTATGCCCGCTTATCGTGTCGGCACCCGGTTGGTGGATCTTCGGCCGGAGCATCGCTCGGCCATTCTCGCGCTGGCGGACAGCCTGACGACGGAGGCGATTGATAGTGTCAATGACCGGGATTCCTACAAAGTTGTGTCGAGCGGGACGCCAACCATGTATTCGGCATATCTCATCACCCTCGGGAGCCCGGGGGACACCCTCGAACTCAAGGTACGCTATCCGTTTGAGTTAGGGGGAGGATTGTCGTTTCGGTCAGCGGCGGGCGATACGGCGCTCCTGGAGCAGGGAGCCGGCCCCTTCGATTCGCGCTTCGGCCAGTTCACTATAACCGTCGAGGCCGTCAGTATCGGGCAGCCAGGGATACTTCCGTCGTACCGGTTTGCCCTGCTCACATCGTCGGACGCCCCGGAAACAGCCCCCGCTGTGATCAGCGTGGGAGACACCGTTGATATCGAGCGAATCGACCATCCGGCGGACGCGGATCTGTTCACGTTCCAGGGCACGATCGGCCAGCTGGTGACGGCCGACCTCGAGATCCCCGCCGACTTCACTGGGCAGTTACGCATGAGCATCTTCATGCCGGGAGGTTCGGCCCTCCACGCCGTCACGGCGGACCCTGGTATACCGCTGGGCACCAACCCCGTTTCCTTCAACCTCGAAGCCACTGGGACCGTCAATGTGTACCTGATCAATCCGCCAGCCAGCCGCGGTCACGGGTCGTACCGGTTCGTGGTGAAATAGGCATATTGGGCCAGGTGAGCGCGCGGGCTGCCCATCCGGCCATCTTCCCGCCAGTATAACGCGACTACCGTCGCTGCTCGGCCCACCGTCGCCTCCGGCGACTCCCCGGGAGGACTTTCGGTTGGGGTGGCTTTCTCCACACCGTGTGAGTCAGCGTGAGCACACCGCAGATGCAGCTGGGCCAAGGCCGGAGTCGCAGCAAAATGATGTCACTAGCATCAGTAACCCCTGCTTACTTCTCCCTGCTTCCTGCTCCCTGCTCCCTGTGGACCTTACTCCTTCCCGGTGGCGGCTCACCCCCGCGGCTTCATCTCCCACAGCACGTTGACGATCACCCAGCGGCCGTTGAACCGCGCCAGCTGCATGTAGTCGATCCAGTCCGACATCGTGGCCCGGACCGCGGCCACGTTGTGGAAGATGTCGAGGATCGCCACGTCCTTCTGCTGCCGCTCGGGCGGGGTCTCCTTGCCGAAGCCACGGGCGGCGCCCGCGACCAGCCGAGTGGCGCCCATCTGGTCGATCATGCTGCCCAGGCTGTCGGTGCGGATGATCCGCTTGACCAGCTCGGGATGCACCGCGCGGGCCATCCGGGCCGCGTCCCCGGTGTACCACCCTTCGACGTAGTCCAGCGCCGTGGCCCGGATGGCGGCGGAATCGGCGGCGGTCTGGGCCCGGGCCGCCGTTGTCGCGAGGGTAAACGCCAGGACGAGGGTCGCCCAAGGCACCAGTCTGGTTTTCATGGCCGGGAGTCCGTGTAGGGGAGACTGGAGTATGGCGGCGGGGGCGGAGGGAGCCAAGGCCGAACCTTCCATATCCCTTCGCCTGACAAATCCCTAACCCCCTGCGACCGAGCGCAGCGAGGAAGTCCTTTAGGGTCCCCCATCCCCTGTTCAGGGGAAGGGGGGACGCATGTCGAGGTCGCCAAGCTTGGGGGGCAGTTCCTCGAACACGGAGCCCACCAACACATTCGGTTCCCCCTCATTCCCACCCTCACGACACCCACGACCCATGTCCCACCACCAGCCACCTCCCCTCACGGTATTCCAGGGTCAGGATCGATCCGCCGCCGCAGAGGCATCCGGCTCCATAGCGGGTGTAAGGCCGTTGGTCCACCTCCACGTAGTACCGCTGTTCGATACGCCGGACTGGGGAGATCTGGTATCCCATCACGATCTGTTCCCGCTGGGCGCGTGCCAGTAGACTGTCGCGAGTCAGCATTTCGAACCGGTCTCTCCAGCGCTTGTCACGGAGAACCTGGGGGACGATACCTTCGATGTTGAGAAGACGCTGGTCGGGGCGCTCGTCATGGCTGCTGAATCGGTTATATCTGTCGTCCCTGGCGAACTCCAGCCCCGTCCCGGTGGTGACGAACTGGAGAAGCCGATCCTGCAGGTCGGCCAGGAGCACGGTATCCCGCACGGTGTCCTGCACCAGCGGCCGGAACCGTTCCAGGACGGCGTACGCCCGGTTACGGGACGCACTATCGGGAGCCGCCGCCCTCTGGCGCAGCCAGGGCAAGGGCAGGGTGTCGTTGAAAGTGAGGAGCCAGGTCGCCCAGGTCACTCGGCCCTGGAGCGTGGTGTCGCGCTGGAAGCGGACGCGCAACTTGCCATGGCCCGCGGGGTCGTGTGCCCGCGCCCATTCCCGGATGATCGCGAGATTGACCGTTTCGAAGTCGAACAGTCCCCCTGTCCCCAGCTAGCTTCGCAGCGTCGAGGTAGGCCAGATGCGCCTCGAGCGGCGCGTCAAAGCCGGGGAAGGGAGCCTTCTGCCGTTCTTCGCCTGAGGAACTCCAGGTCGGCCGGTTCGGATCGCCCTCCACGTAGGCCCGCACCTCCCGCCCCTGGGTCCTGGAGGTGTCCACGTCGGTGCGCACCCTGGCCAGGTAGCGAGGGGGATCGGCGCGATAGGCCGCGAGCAGAAAGACGGCTGCCGCCTGGGGGTCGTCGCTGGCGCGAGCCGCACCGGCAAAGGCTTCCCCGGCTGCCGGAGTCACCGAATCCACCGACCGGATTGTGGTGAGGAGGTCGGAGACGCCGGGCCCGTATTTCCCTCGATGGATTCGCTGGTCCTGCCGGGTGCCGAACGCGCTGATGTATATCCGGGCGAGCAGGGTGTCGAGGATAATCCCTGGTTCCGCGCTTTGCCGGACCAGCTGGCTGGTAAGCCAGGCATCGCCCCGACGCCAGGCGCCCGCGTAATGCCGACGTGCAGAGGGTGTTCCCCGGGAGCCACGGTACAGCGCCCATTCTATCGCTTCGCGCTCCTCGACCGACCGGGCCTGCCCCCGGAGCTGGAGGAGCTCCAGGAAGGCGGTGGTGTCGCCCTGCTCCATACGGAGCACATGATGCCAGTGCGGCGGCGGCGGCGCGGCGGCGGTTGAGGTGGTGTCCCTGCCGTGCCTGATGAATGCCCGGCTCCGCGCCTCATGCTGGGCCGCAGGGTCGGGAGCCCACTCACCCCGCCGCACCACCAGCAGCGTGCCGCCGGAGCTATCCATCGTGCCCGTCGCATGGTAATGCTCCGAGACCACGGCCAATCGGCCGATGGCCACCATACTGTCGAACCGCCCGGTCAAGGGATCGTAGCGGAACTTCTCGACCAGCCGGCCGGTGACCCGGTCGACCCGCCGGGGTTCCTCCGGGTCATCAACGTAGTCCGGGCGGCTGGTGATCCGCAGGTCGAGCCAGGTCTCCGCGGTTGCCGCTCCGGCGTTGTCCAGCCGGCCGGTCCGGATCCGGAGCACCCACGCCGTGTCGGGAAGTGTTGCACCCGTATAGTCGGTTTCCTCGGCGCCGGGGACGATGAAGGTGTAGGCGACCGTGTCGGCCCAGCTATCGTCGGGCTGGAGCGGCAACGGGGCGAGCCAGGCAGGGAGGTCGAAGAAGACCGTCCCGGCATTGTTCACGAGCATGTCGGCTAATGGTCCATTCACCGTCAGGGTGAGCGGCCCGTCCGGTGTGGCGCGGGCCAGCTGGCCGGACGTGTGCCCTCCTCCCTGCACGCTACCTAGAGTGAACTGGACGAGGTCCGTGCCTGCCGGTCCGGCGCCCGGGGTAGGCATGATGACCAAGCCAGAGTCTGCACTGGAGGCGAACACCGAATCGCCGCCAGTGGGGATCCAGATCGAGTGCTGGGTCAGCAGGAAGGCCGTTCGCGGCGCCGGGTCCGCGCTTTGCGCCTGGGCCTGGGACACGAGGAGAATGAAGCTCAGTGCGGTGAGCGACGAGAATGGGAACAAACGTATGGTGAACATGGGATACCCCGCTCCAGGGGTTGACCAACGATACTGCCCACGCACCGACACTAGCGGACCTGGATGGTTTCGCTATGGAGCCTGGATGACAACCCGATGACGACGGAGTGAGGCTCCTGGATAGGGGACGTTGAGGGGGGAGAGGGGTGCACCGGGGAACGGAAGCAGAGGGCCGAGTACTGAGTGCTGAGTACTGAGTGCTGAGGGCTGAGTACCGCCTCTCTGGCAGATCCCTAACCCCCTGCGACCGAGCGCCCCTAAAGGGACTTCCTTCGGTCGTAGCGAGGAAGTCCTTTAGGGTCCCCCTTCCCCCGT
>CAWCFX010000005.1:0-5922 GCA_963795085.1 uncultured Gemmatimonadales bacterium
GTAGATCCCTAACCCCCTATCCCCCTTCCCCTGTCCAGGGGAAGGGGGGACGTGCCTAGGGCCCAAGCCCAAGGGTGAGCAGTGAATAGTGAACGGGGCTGTACCACACACGCCGTGTTGACATGGCATCCAGGGCCCCCCAGCTTGCGTCATCCCACACGGAGACGGTTCATGGCCCTTCCTGTACTGGCGGCACTGGTTTTCGTTAGCGCCCTGCCCCTGCAGGAATCGGTCGTTTCCCCGCCCCCACGATATGCGCTCCCCCGTCCGGTCGCCTCGGCGGCGCTGGCGCAGGTGAACGACAACCGGCACCCCGCCGGCACGCTCGCGAACGGCACCCTCACGCTTGCTCTCGACATCGTCGAAGCGGCCTGGCAGCCCGAGGGCCCCCACGATCCCATCGTCCGGGCCCTCGCCTTCGCCGAGCCGGGGAAGGCGCCGGTGGTGCCGGGGCCGCTGATCCGTGCCAGGGTGGGGACGACGGTGCGGCTCTTCCTCCGCAATCGGTCCGACTCGGCGGTGGTGATCGGCGGCCTGCGCCACTCGATGCCGGCCGAGCAGGACACGGTGGAGGTCGCCGCCGGCGCCAGCCGGGAGATCAGCTTCCGGCTCGACCGGGTGGGGAACTTCTTCTACTGGGGCGTGCTGAAGGGGCTCTCCGGCTACATCGACCGGTTCTGGCTCGATTCCCAGCTCAGCGGGGCGCTCATCGTCGATGCCGCGGACGCGCCGCCCCCCTCCGCCCAGGAGCGGGTCTGGCTGATCACCGAATGGTTCTACCAGCCGCGACAGCGGGGGTACTTCGAGTCGGCGCTGGTGTTCAACGGCAAGGCGTGGCCCTACAACGAGCGGCTGACCTTCCCCCAGGGCGATTCGATCCACTTCCGGATCATCAACGCCGCGGCGGTCGAGCACCCGCTCCATCTCCACGGGTTCTACTTCCGGGTCACGCGGCACGGGGGCGACCGCGCCGACACCGTCGTCGCCCATGCGCGCCAGCCGCTCCAGAACATGCGGGTGGTCCCGATCGGCGGCTCACTGTCGCTCTCGTTTGTTCCCACCACGCCGGGCAACTGGGTCTTTCACTGTCACTTTGCGTCCCACGTTGGCGGAGACGTGAGCCTGCATGGCGCGCCCGATGCCCACCGGGCGCCAGGCGACCATCCGATGCCGGCCCACGATGCCCCGGGCGGCCACAGCATGCGCGGCCTGGTGATCGGCATGCACATCACCCCCGCGCCCGGGTACCGGAGCCCGCGCCGTCCGAGCGCCGGACCCTCAACCTGCTGATCCAGAAACGGCGCCGGGGCTCTCCAGGGCGAGCAGACGGCGTACGGTTTCCTGCTCCAGGGCGGGGCGGAGGTGCCGGCGCGTGATTCGATCCAGATCCCCGGCCCGGTGCTCGAGCTGAAACGGGGGCAGCCGGTCAGCATCGTGGTGCGGAACAACCTCGACGAGCCGAGCGGGGTGCACTGGCACGGGCTCGAGATCGAGAGCTTCCCCGACGGGGTCCCGGACTTCAGCGGCATCGGGAGCAGGATCATGCCACCGATCCCGCCCGGGGGCACCTTCGCGGCTGAGTTCACCCCGCCCCGGAACGGCACCTTTCCCTATCACTCGCATCTGCACGAGTTGCGGCAGATCGGTTCGGGAATGTACGGCGCCATCATCGTCAGCGACGAGCCCCGCGACCTGACCCGGGATCACCTGGTGGTGGCGGGTGGCGGCGGGCTGCCGGTCTTCGCCAAGGACGGGCCCAACTTCCTGCTGGTGAACGGGAGGCGGTCTCCGGCGCCGTTGCGCATGACCGTGGGCGTGCCGCAACGGCTGCGCATCGTCAGCATTCACGCCGAGGTGGTGCTCGGCTTCCGGTTCGGCACTCCGACGGAGGCGGCGCAGTGGAGGCCGCTGGCGCGGGACGGCGCGGACCTGCCGCTCGCGTTGCGCGGTCTCACCCCGGCGCTCGTTGCGCATGGGGCCGGGGGAAACCGCGGACTTTACCTATGTGCCGGAACGAGCGGGCTCCATGATGCTCGAGGTCTGGATCGAGCAGGGGCAGCGGATCGTGTTGCCGGTCGAGGTCGCGGCCGGGCGCTGAGCCCGGGGGCCAGGAGAAGGGTGAACAGTGAACGGTGAACGGGACTAGAGGCGAGATCCGGAGCGACTATTCCAGGCGATCTCACTTCCAGTCCCGTTCACCGTTTACCGGTTACCGTTTACCGACTAGTCCGGTCCGGCACCAGCTCCGCCATCGCGCGCCGGGCCTCCGCCACCCGGGGCTGCAGTTCGGGGTCGGCGTTCTTCCACAGGTCCACGAACCGGCCGTAGTAATCCAGCGCCCGGGCCCGGTCGCCGGCGTCCTGGTAGAGCTGGCCCAGGCGGAACAGCGTGCGGGGGATATTGAACGGATCGGCCTGGTAGCGGCCGTTCCCCGCCATCTCGACATACTCCGTCAGGTACTTCCGCGCCGAGTCGGCACGGCCGGCCTGGTCGAAGGCCCTGCCGATGTAAAGAGGAGTAAACACCGTGCCATTGGACGTGGGTAATCCATCGGCCTCGAAATCGCCCTGGCGGGCATAGGCGACGGCGCTGTCGTGTTGACCCTCCACTGACGCGATATCCCCCCGTTCCCGGGTGAGCCAGACATATTGCTGGCGCCGACCCAGGGTATCGAGACGGGCCGCATACTGATTCACCACGGCGCGGGCCTTGCCCCCGTCGCCGAGCGCCGAGTAGGCATAGGCCAGGAACATGCTCTGGTCCCGCTCGACCGGTTCGGATCGGGCCGGGTATGCGCGCCAGGTCGAGTCGAGCGCCGCGATCGCCCGGGCCGTATTGCCCCGCAAGCTTCCGTCCACCATGGCACGAAAGAATGCCTGCCGGTAGGGGCTCACGGTATCGGCCCGCACCCTGGCCCGGGCCTCGATCATCTGGGGATACATCCGTTCCGCCTCACGCAGCCGGCCCCGGAGCACCAGCATGTTGATGACACCGTCCTGCGCGTTGACCCGGATCCGTGGCGGCGCCGTGTTCGCCAGGTCGCGTGCCAGCTGTTCGGCGCCGTCGTAGTCGTGCCGGGTCAGCAGCTCGGTAAAGCGGATCGTGCCGGTCGGATAGGGGATGCTGTCTTGCTCAATCCCGGTCATGACCGAATCGAAATCAGCATGCCGGCCCATCCTGGTGTACAACGTCGCCAGGTTGCCCCGCAGCGTGCCGTTCCCCGGCTCGCCCCGGATCGCCAGCTGGCTCATCCGCTCGGCCTCGTCGTAGTTCCGGATGTCGGTCAGGACGATGGCGAGATTGTTGACCGCGTCAATATTGGTGGAATCGAGCTCCACCGCGCGTCGCAGCGCCGGGATGGCCTGCCGCCGGTCCAGCGCCACCAGCCAGTAGTAGGCCCCCTCCACGTTGGCCCGCTCCCGCTCCGGCAGCCGGTCGCGGTGCTGGAAGCCCCGGGTGAGCGCGGCATTGGCGGCCGCCCGCGATCCGGTCCCGCCCTGGGATGCCAGCGAATAGGAGAGCTGGACCCAGGCCATGGCGAAGGTGCTGTCCTGCCGGATCGCGTCCCGGAAATGCTGCACCGCGGCCGGGTAGTCGCCCTGGACGTCATTGGCGACCAGTCCGGAGGTGTAGCTCTTGAGCGCGGCGAGCGACGCGGTGGTCACCTGGTCGAGGCGGGGGGCGTCGCGGACCGTCTTCAACGACTCGCCCATTCTCCGGCGGAGCGCCTTGGTCACCCGGTCCACGGCGGCGATGAGATCGCCGGCGTCCCGGGCGGATTCGGTATAGGACGCCAGGTTGTCACCCGACTGCGCCTCCACCAGGCGGGCGGTCACGATGTACCCGGACCCGGCGGCGACGATGCTCCCGGTCACCACCGCCTTGGACCCGGTGCGCAGGGCGATCTCCCGCGCCGTCGCATAGTCCAGCCGCGCGGTGTCGGGCCGCTGCATCTGCTCCAGCGTCGCCATCACCACGCTGGTCGGCACGATGTGGACGGCGCTGCTCTGGGACAGGTTGGTCTTCACCGCTTCGCCGATGGTACTGCCCAGAGAGGCGTCGCCCGCGGCATCGAACGCGCTCACCACGATCTTGTCACTGCCGGAGAGCTTGCCGGAGGCGAGCAGCGACCCCTCCGGGCCGATGCCGAGGGCGCGCGTCACCAGGTACCCCAGGATGAGCAGGACGAAGGCACCGACGGCGAGCATCCCGCCCCGCGCGGTGCGCTTCCAGGTGATGTGGGGACTCGCCTTGATCGCGAGCGTCGCCATCGTCCCCTGCCCCGCCGCCAGGGCGCGGCGTGCCGCCGGGGGTAAAGGTGGGCGTGGCGGCGGCGGCGCGGCGGGCGACATACTGGGTGTAGCCGGTGAAGAGGACGACCGGAAGGCCCAGCGCCATCACCACCAGTGCCCCGGGAAAGACCCAGTCCGGCAGCCCGATCGCGATAATGGCGGCCCGGGCCAGGACCGCCACCGCGACGAATGCGCCGGCGTAAATCGCCAGGGCGCGCCAGAGCATGGTCCGCCCGCCCAGCAGGATCACCGGCATCGCCGCGCCGGCGCCGGAGGACGAGGCCACCGCATCCAGCCGGTGGAGCAGCTCGGTGGCGTGGCCGGGCCGCGACTCCGGCGCCTTGGCCAGGCACTGCATGACCATCGCGGCCAGGATCGGCGGGCAGTCGGGGCGCAGCTCGGCCAGGGGCTTCGGGATCTCGCTCATGTGGGCCACGAGCAGCTTGTGCGGCGTCAGCTCGGCGAAGGGCGGCCGGCCGGCGATCAGCTCGTACGCCATGCAGCCGAAGGCGTAGATGTCGGCCCGGTGATCGGTGTCCGGGTCGCCGGCCGACTGCTCCGGCGCCATGTACATCGGGGTGCCGATGGCGGTGCCCAGCTGGGTGATCGTGGCGCCGACGGGACCCTGGGCGGCGGCCGCGATCGCCTTGGCGATGCCGAAGTCGGTCACCACCGCGGTGTGGCCGGAGAGGAGGACGTTGTCCGGCTTGATGTCCCGGTGCACCACGCCATGGGCGTGGGCATAGGCCAGGGCGCGGGAGACGTCGCGCAGAATGCTCACCACTTCCGGGATGAGCAGTGGCCCGCGGCCCAGCCGGGCCCGCAGGCTCTCGCCGTCCACGAAGGGCATGGTGTAGTACGGAAGCCCGTCCACCTCGCCGGCGGCGAGCACCGGGACGATATTGGCCTGCTGGAGCGAGGCGGCGACCTGGATCTCCCGCTCGAACCGGGTGGTGGACATGGAGGCCGCCAGCTCGGGGGAGAGCAGCTTGACCACCACCTGGCGGCCGAGCCGGCGCTCCTGGGCGACGAAGACCCGGGACATCCCGCCGCCGCCGAGTTCGCGTTCCAGGGTATAGGTCGAGGCGAGGGCTTCCTGGACCCGGGCCTGGAGATCGGTCATGGTGACTCTGGGTGGAGGATGGGGATGGGAGGGAATATAGGGGTGGAAGGGGGGCGGGGTTAGGGCTGCCGGGGTGCCGCTTCCCATGACTCCCCCGCCAGGTGATCTCGAGAGCCGCGCGGGTCTCCCAGGGCCTATCCTCACCCCTGCCCCTCTCCACTTCGTGGAGAGGGGTCAATCGG
Source organism: uncultured Gemmatimonadales bacterium (assembly GCA_963795085.1). GTDB lineage: Bacteria > Gemmatimonadota > Gemmatimonadetes > Gemmatimonadales > GWC2-71-9 > DASYPP01. Next base: position 5,598 of record CAWCFX010000005.1, read on the forward strand.
AGGAATGCCACTTAACGTCTGATTGGCTTGCCTCCAGTCCCGTTCACCGTTCACCGTTTACCTCACCGGTCAATGGACAGGCTGAAGCCTGCGACCGCAGGAAGTCCTTTAGGGCCCTCGGCGTATTTTATTCTGTCCCTCACCCCTGCCCCTCTCCACTTCGTGGAGAGGGGTCAATCGGAGGAATGCCACTTACCTCTGATTGGCTTGCCTCCAGTCCCGAGCACCGTTCACCGTTTACCGTCACCGGTCAGTGCATAGGACAGGCTGAAGCCTGCGACCGCAGGAAGTCCTTTAGGGCCCTCGGCGTATTTTGTTCTGTCCC
>CAWCFX010000006.1:0-844137 GCA_963795085.1 uncultured Gemmatimonadales bacterium
GACCTTCTTCGCCGTGCTCCCGGTCGAAAGCACCTGCATGTCCCGGCTGCCGTCCCGATAGACGGTCACACCCTTGCAGTCCAGGTGATAGGCCAGCCGGTAGATCTCCTCGACGTACTCCTCGGTCGCGTCGAAGGCGAAGTTGCAGGTCTTGCTGATGGCGCTGTCGTTGTTCTCCTGGAACGCCGCCTGGGTCTTGATGTGCCACTCGGGCTTGATGTGGTTGGCGGTGACGAAGACCCGCTGCCACTTCGCCGGCACCTCGGGATAGTTGATATGCCCCGTCTCCGCGATCCGCTTCATCAGGTCCTCGGAGTACCACCCCTCGGCCTTGGCAATCGCCACGAAGTCCTCGTTGACGTCCGGCATCAGGCTGCCGGCCTGGTTCCGCATGAAGGCCACGGCGAAGAGCGGCTCGATGCCGCTGGAACACCCGGCGATGATGCTGATGGTGCCGGTCGGCGCCACGGTGGTGACGTTGCAGTTCCGGAGCTTGCGCATGGGGCGGATCCGCTCGCCGGCCGGGCCCCGGGCGCAGGTCGCGTCCGGCCCCCAGATGCTCCGCTCCCACTCGGGGAAGACCCCCCGCTGGGTCGCCAGCCGCTCGCTCTCCACCTTGCCCTCTTCGTCCACGAACCGCTGGATCCGGCGGCCCAGGTCCACGCCCTCCTCGGAGTCGTAGGGAATGCCCAGCTTCACCAGCACGTCGGCATAGCCCATCACGCCGAGCCCGATGCGGCGGATCCGCCGGGCCAGGTCGGTGATCTCGGGCAGCGGATAGCTGTTGGCGTCAATCACGTTCTCGAGGAAATGGGTGCAGAGATGCACCACCCGGCGGAGGTGGTCCCAGTCAATCCGGTCCTCCGGCTTTTGACCCTCCTGCCCCCTGGCCCCCATGCCCTCTTTGACAAACAACCCCAGGTTGATGGACCCGAGATTGCACACGTCGTAGGGCAGCAGCGGCTGCTCGCCGCAGGGGTTGGTCGCCTCGTACTCGCCCAGCTGGGGGACCGGGTTGTAGTAGTTCGCCTTGTCGATGAAGAACACCCCCGGCTCGCCGGTCTTCCAGGCGCCGTGGATGATCCGCTCCCAGACCTGCCGGGCCCGGAGCTGCCCCACCACCTTCTTGCTGGACGGGTGGATCAGGTCGTACTCGGCGTCCTGCTCCACCGCCTCCATGAAGGCGTCGGTGACCCCGACCGAGATGTTGAAGTTGGTGACCTTGGTCGTGTCGTCCTTGCAGGTGATGAAATCCATGATGTCCGGGTGGTCCACCCGGAGGATGCCCATGTTGGCGCCCCGGCGGGTGCCGCCCTGCTTGACCACGTCGGTGGAGGCGTCGAACAGGGTCATGAAGCTGACCGGGCCGGAGGCCACCCCCATGGTGCTCCGGACGATGTCGTTCTTGGGCCGGAGCCGGCTGAAGCCGAACCCGGTGCCGCCCCCCGACTGGTGGACCAGGGCCATGGAGCGCAGGGTGTCGTAGATGCCGCTCTTTCCATTGGAGAGGGCATCGTCCACCGGCAACACGAAACAGGCCGAGAGCTGCCCCAGGGGGCGGCCGGCGTTCATGAGGGTGGGGGAGTTGGGCATCCAGTACCGCTGGGCCATCAGCTTGTAGAAGGCCAGGGCCAGCTCGCTGACCGCCCCGTCGCTCGCCCCGTAGGCCTTGTCCGGCGCCGCAATCACCGTCGCCACCCGCCAAAAGAGGTCTTCCGGCTTCTCGACAGGCTTGCCGGTTTCGTCTTTGATGAGGTACCGCTTTTCGAGCACGGTGACAGCGTTGGCCGAAAGCTGGGTAGCCTCTCGTGGCGGAGACGAGTGGGTCATGAGACGGGCCTTTACAGTTGAGTAGAGGTGGCGTTTGCTGGGGTTCACCGGCCGCGATTCCCATCCCGAATGCCAGGCCAGGCATCCCATGGGCACATTGCCGTCAGGGGGATGGCGGCAACGTGGTCGCGCAGGTGGAGGGGTAAGTTAGCCCAATGCGATGGGCATTCAATACACGAGAAAAGCCCGCAACCACGCCACGAACCGGTGTTCACATCACAAATCTTCCCAAGCGGAAATATAACAGGGTGGGACGGCTGGGGCTTAAGGGGCCAACGGAGGAACCACGGTCAGCGTCGGCAGGGAGGTCGTCACCGGGAGCCCGTCCAGGACCACCTCGATCGCCACGGCCGTGCCGGCCCCGGTCGCGGTGAGCCACACGGCGTAGCTCCCGTTCCCCAGGTTCTCGACCGGCCCGAAGGTCCCGGTGCTGGTGCCGCCTCCGAGAGAGAACCCGATCGCCACGGTCCGGTCGCCGCTGACGAGGGATCGTCCACTGGCGTCCCTTCCCTCCAGGGTCACGAGGAGCGAGTCCCCCACGACCACCGAGGCGGCCGGCGCGGTCACCAGGGACTGGTCCGGCGAGATGGTGCCGGCCACGACCTCCACGCTCGGCGGCGCGGTGGCCACCGGGGTGCCTTCGATGCTCGCGGTGACCGGGTCGGGCACACCCGGCTCCACCAGGGTGGCGGTATAGACGGCAATGTACCGTCCGTTGCCCAGGTAGGTGGTCGGGCCCAGGGTGCCGTGGGGGGTTGCCCCGTGGATGGCGAGGGTGACCTGGCGGCCCCCGGTGACGAGGCTGTTGCCGGCGGCGTCCCGGGCCTGGAGCGTCGCGGTGGCGTGACCGCCGGAGTCCACCTGGGCGGGGAGGATGGTGACCGATGAGGTCTGGGGCGAGATATCGCCGGGGACGACGGTCAGCCGGGCCGGCGGACGGCTGAGCGGTACACCGTCAACCGAGGCGGAGACGCTGGTCGCAGTGCCCGCGACCTGGCCGGTGAAGATGGCGGTGTAGCTGCCGTCGCCCTGATCGGCAACCGGGCCGAGCGACCCGGTGCTGGTCCCGCCAGCCACGCTGACCACCACCTGGTGCGGCAGGGTGACGGGACACCCGACGCCATCCCGCACCCGCACCGTGACAGTGGTGCTGACGCCGGACGGCAGGATGGAATCGTTGACGGCGAGGTCCGAGGCGATCACCGAGACCGGCCCCGCCACGCAGCTGACCGAGATGGCCGGCCGGGTGGCCAGGAGCACGCCGTCCAGCCGGGCGGTCAGGGTGTCGGGCGTGCCCGCCGAATCGGCCACGTACCATGCGCTGTAGCGGCCGTCGTCCTGGTCGGCCACCGTCCCGATGCGGCCGACACTGGTTCCTGGGCCGCCCACCCGGCCGAACAGCACGCTGCGCCCCCCCTGCCCCACCGGGTTGCCGAAGCCGTCCCGCACCTCGAGCAGCAGCCGGGCCGAGTCACCCAGCGTCAGCGTGGCGGGGAAGACGGAGAAGATGGTCGAGTCCACGGCATGGGGACCCGGGATCACCGTGATGGTCGGCAGGTGGGAGACGCCCAGCGAGTCGAGCATCTGGACCTGGCTGCTGTCGTTGATGATGGCGCCAATAGTGGTGGGAGACCCGGCGGCCTGTCCGGTGAACGGGGCCGAATAGGTTCCGTCGCCGTGGTCGGTGGCGGCGCCGATGGTCCCGGTGCTGCTTCCGCCGTCGGTGGTTGTCGTGAACACCACCGACAGCCCGCCACCGCTTGCCGGCACGCTGTCCGCGTCCCGTACCACCAGCGTGAGGAGCGCGGATCCGCCGGCGGCCACGGTATCGGCCGACACGGCGATGGAGGAGTGCTGGGGCGAGATCCCGGACTGGTGGACGGTGATGGTCGGCCCGCCCATCACCGGCCTCCCGTCGAGGGTGGCGCTGATGGCGATGGCTCCCCCCGCGGCGGTCGCGGTGAAGTTCGCGGTATAGCTGCCATCGTCGTGGTCCACCGTGCTGTCAATGGTGCCCTGCCCGGCGCCCGGGCTGGCCAGGGCGGTGAAGACCACCGTCTCCCCGCCGCTGGTCCGGGCCACCCCTGCCGAATCCACCACCCGGAGCGTCAACGTCACGTCGCCGCCGATGGACACGGTGTCCGACGATACTTCGAGGTAGGAGGAATCGGGCGAGACGCCGGCGGCCACCGTCACGGTGGGCAGCGCCGTCGCGACCGGCACACCGTCCACCGTGGCGCTCACCGTGACCGGGGTGCCCCGGGCCGTGGCGGTGAAGACGGCGCTGTAGCGGCCATCCCCGTGGTCGGTCGTCGGGCCCAGGGTGCCGGCGCTGGTCCCCCCGCTCACGCCGAAGGCGACCAGCCGGCCTCCGCCGATCAGGTGGTTCCCCTGGGCGTCCCGGGTGACCAGCTCGACGGTGGCCGTGGCGCTGACGAGAATGGTGGCGGGGGTGACGCGGACCGTGGAGACGACCGGGGAGACCGGCCCTGGCAGTACCTGCACGGTGGGAAGCGGGGTGGTCACCGGGGTGCCGTCCACCAGGGCGTTCACCGTGGCGGGGGTGCCCGCGGTGATCCCGGTGAAGAGGGCGCTGTAGCTGCCATCGGCGTGGTCGGTCACGACGCCGACGGTGCCGGCGCTGGTCCCCCCGCTCACCGCGAACCCGACCGCCAACCCGCCCCCGCGCAGCCGCTCCCCGAACGCATCGTAGGCCACCAGGGTCAGCACGTTGCCCGCGCCGGCCAGCACAGTCGGGGAGGACACGCTCACCACCGAGTGCGCCACCGAGACCGGCGCCCGGCTCGGCGCCAGCGCGTCGCTGCCGCAGGCGGCCACCACGGCGGCGAGCACCACGGCCAGCCGGTGGCCCGGCCGTGTCATCATCGCGGGCAGCTCACGGCAAAGGCGGTGGTGACGGCACCGCTGCCGGCGGGAAGCGTCACCGTGCGCGGGTTGGGAGCCGTCACGCTGCAGCGCGGGTCCACCGATTCCAGGGTGACGGTGTAGTCTCCCGCCGTGAGCGCGGGAAACCGGACGCTGGCGTTAGGCGCGAGCGGTTGCGTGAGCCGGGTGGCCCCCTGCTCCACCACGACCGAATAGGGCGACTGCGGAACGCGTCCCCCGGTCGCGGCCTCGATGACCAGGTCCACCAGCGGAGACGGGAGCGTCGACGCCTGTGCGGGGAGGCTGGCCGGGCCCTCCAGGCCGGCGCCGTTCACCGCGGTCACGGTGTAGGTGTAGGTGGTGCCGGGTTGCAGGCCGGTGTCGCTGAAGCCGGCCGTGGGGGAGGTTCCGGCCAGCACCCCGTTGCGATAGACCTGGTAGCGCTGGATGCCGCTTTCCGGGTCTGCCGCGGCGGACCAGGTGAGATCGATCCGGGAACTGCTCAGCACGGTCGCCGCGAGGTCCGCGGGCGCGGTGGGCGGCGTGCCGTCCAGCGTCGTCGCCGCGACCGCCGCACTCAGCGGGCTCTCGAGGCCGGACCCGTTGACCGCGGAGACCTGGTAGGAGTAGGTCGTGCTGTGGGTGAGTCCCAGGTCGGCCAAGGCGAGCGAGGTGGCGGTCCCGGCCAGGCTGCCGTCACGATAGACCCGGTATTGGGCCACGCCGCTCTCCGGGTCAGAGGCCGCCAGCCACGAGAGATTGACCCGGCTGCCGCTCACCGGCACCGCGGAGAGCCCGGTCGGCACCGACGGCGCCGTCGCGTCCAGGGTGCGCACGGTGAGCGGGCTGCTCCTGGCGCCCTCGACCCCCACCTGGTTGATGGTGGAGATCCGATAGCTATAGGTGGTGAACGGCGCCAGGCCGGTATCGCTGAACCCGGTCCCGGTGGTGGAGTCGTGCAGCACGTTATTGCGGTAAATCCGGTACTCGCGGACGACGCTGTCGGGACCGGCTGGATTCCACGCCAGGTCAATCCTGCTGGTTTCGACCAGCGTGGTGCGGACACCGGCGGGCGGCGGCGGCGCCGGGCAGGTGACCACGAAGCTGACCAGGGTCGAGTCCGATCCGCTCACCAGGCGGGTGATCGCGGCGGGAGCGATGCAACTGGTCTCCACGTCGGCCAGGCGGATGAGATGACTGCCCGGAAGGATACCGGCGATACCCCGGGTCTGGTTGATGCCCAGCGGCAGGGTGTCCGCCGTGCCGTCGGCGTTCTCGACGACCACGAGGTACCCGTCCACGTCGGTACCCGGTCCCGTGGTGGTGGCCCGGACATGAAGCCGCTCGACGCACTGGACGGTGAAATCGGTGACCGCCGTGTCGCCGGGGAAGACCGTCACCACGCGGCCGAAGGCGGCCGACTCCCGGCACCGGTTGGGCGCGCCGCCCAGGTTGACGGTGTAGCGCCCCGGCGCGCTGCTCGCGTTATAGAGCGGGACCACGTCGGGGACCACGCTGCTGTCGTTGGCGCCCACACTCCCGGGTGGAGCCAGGATCGAGTCCATCGCGGCGGCCGGGATGATCGCCGGCTGATAGCTGAGCGCGGCGGCGGCCGGCGCCGGGCTGGGATCGGGATCGGCGGTGCTGGCGCGGATCCGAATACCTCCCAGCGGGACACAGACCAGGGCGAAGCCGGCGACCACCGTGTCCCCCGACTGGATCACCACCTGCTTGCTGGCGGGGCGGGCCACCGCGCAGTTGCGGCGCCCCGGCTCCAGGCTCACCCGGGTGAGCCCGCTGGCGTTGTTGATGCGGTTCTGGGGGATGAAGTCTTCCAGCACGGTGTCCGGCCGCGCGCTGGTAATCACCACGCTGTCCGGCCGATCGCCCCGCCCGACCCCGACCGTGTCCAGCCGGGTGACGATGGCGAGGTTCCGCGCCGGGCGGTTGGGCCCGGTCGTGGTGACGCTGAGGCCGAGGTCGCCCAGCGGGATGCAATCCACCTGGAAGAGGGTATCCGCCGGCGCGCCGCCGCGGGCAATGAACAGGCCGGAGCCGATGGCGACGGTGACGGGGTTGGGATTGGTCACCGCGCAGTTGCCGGCCACAGCGGTCAGCCGGAGCTGGTGGGGCGCGCCCGGGCCGGAGCGGATATCCACCAGGGTGACCGAGTCGTTGGCGGCCACGGTGGCGTCTTGGGTCGAGGTGGCGTGGTTCCGTCCCAGGAAGGCTTCCTTGGGGCCGGTCACCGGGTCCCACGCGGGCCGGAGCTGGAGGCCGAACTGGGCCGGGATATCCTCTCCGGTCGCCAGGGTGCGGACCGTCAGCGGCCCATCACTCCAGAGCTGGACGAACCGCCACGGCCGGATGATGGGAATCGCCACGCCGAACGACAGCAGGTCCTTGCGACCCAGCAGGGAGAGCTTGGCCCCCAGGTTGAGGTTCATGCCGAGGTCCACCCGGGTCTCCCAGTCCCAGGCGTTCCGCACCCCGTTGGCAAACCCGATGACCGTGGTGGCGGCGGCCTCCGCATAGGGTTCCAGGTTGACGAACGGCCCGACGACGCCGTAAAACTCCACGCTGAACTCGGGGACCACCGCGATCTTGAGCGACACCGTGCCTTCGGCGCCGGTAAAGACCGGGGCGGTCGCGTCGAAGTTGAAAGAGGCGCCGGCCACCGGCCGCCAACCCGGCCCATTCTGCCAGCGGACCCCCGCCTGCACCCCGAAGCCGGTGTGCAGGCTTCCGGTGAAGACCGCGCTGGCGCTCACCGTGGGGGTGATCTCGAGCTTGATCTTCTTGGTGATCAGGGCGATGAGCGGCATGGGGCCGATGAAGGTGGCGTACGGCCGCTGCTGGATCACGAACGTCACGCTCTCTTTTTTCAGCGGCACAAAGCCTTTGGTGACCGCCACCTGGAGCTTGACTTCGTAGGTATTGATGTTGAGACCGAGATCCCCGCGGAAGATGGTATGATGATTCTGCAGCTGGAACGCGCGGAACGAGCCCCCGATATCCACCCGGGGTGCAAACACGACCTCGCCGTCCTTGATGGTGAACGTCAGGGAGCCCTGCACCGGGACATTGGTGTCGGGGGCGATCTGGAACTGAATCTGGAGGTCGTTCAGCGAACAGCAGCCGCCATGGCTGTTGAGGGTGGCGCCGGGCGCCAGGTAGGTCGTCTTCCAGGGGCCCCACCAGGTTCCGCCTGGCTGGGCGGTGCCGCTCTCTTCCTCGCTGAAGGAAGTGCTGCTGAACCCGCCCTCCCGCACCGCTTCCTCGACATAGGCGATCGAGGTCTCGACCCTGAGCTGGGTGCCGACGGTGGTGACCTGCTCCACCCGTCGGATGTACCCGCCGCCCTCGGCGCCCACCAGGATGGAGCCGATCTCGAAGTCCGGGGGAGGGCCGCGGATGACCTCGAACACGTAGAGCCCGGTCGAATCATTGCGCTCGACGAGCGAGACTCTCGCCGAATCGAGGACCACGGTACACTCGCAGAGGACCGACGTCAGCACCAGGATGTCGGTGGTGCTCCGCCTGCCGTCCGCGGTCGCGATGATGGTGGTGGCGCCGACCGAATCGGCGGTGAGCAGGCCGTCGGGCCCGATGGTGGCCACCGCCGGCGTCGTGCTGCTCCAGCTGACCGGCCGCCCCGGCAGCACCCTCCCATTGGCATCCATGACCTGCGCGGTAAGCCGGAGCGTGTCTCCCGGAGCCAGCGTGGTGCGGAGGGCGGTGACCACCACCGAGGCGACGCCGCCCGGCAGGGGTCCCGGTTCGGTCGGTGAATCCGAGAGGCAGGCAGCACAAGCCACCGACGTCACCAGGGAGGTGAGCCGGCCTTTGAGAAGGGAGGGCCTCGGGTATCTCGCTGCCATTCGCGCCCCGCCGGGCGACAACGACGGATTCCCCCGCTGCGTGGGCGGGAATCAGTGTTGCGGCCAGTATCGGGGATTACCCTAGAGAACATCTTGCCTGCCCGGGAAGGCCGCAAGATGTGCAGCGGCGCAACAGGCATCAGGTGCAGTTATGGGGGGCTCCGGCAAATGCGAGAGCGCCTGAATGATTGCGGGACGGGTTACCCCACCTGGGCCAGCAGCTCCTGGACCTTCTCGACGATGCCCCGCGGGGCAAAGGGTTTCTGCAGGAACGTCTCCCCCCGCCCGATCAGCCCCCGCTTGACCACCTCGTCACTGGTGTACCCGCTGATGAAGAGAATCGGGATGTCGGGCCAGCGGGCCCGGACCTGTTCGGCCAGCTCGCGGCCATTCATGCGGGGCATGACGATGTCGGTGACCACGACACTGACCTCGCCACCCCGGGTCTCCATCTGCTCCAGCGCCATCCGGCCGTCCTGCGCCTCGATGACCTGGTAGCCCGCCTCCCGCAGGCTGCGGCTCAGCAGCGTCAGCACGATGGGCTCGTCCTCCACCACCAGGACGGTGCCGGAGGCCCGCCCGGCCTCCGGGTGGCTGGTGCGGGCGGGGGTAGCCGTGACCTCCGCCACCTCGGGCAACTGCACGATGAACCGGGTCCCCCGCCCCACCTGGCTCTCGACCCAGATGTACCCGTCCGACTGCTTCACCATCCCGTACACGGTGGCCAGGCCAAGGCCAGTGCCTTCCCCCACCCCCTTGGTGGTGAAGAAGGGCTCAAAGACATGCTGGAGGGTATCCGGGTCCATCCCCAGCCCGGTATCACCCAGCGTGAGTTCGACGTAGGGGCCGGTCCGGATCATCACGTCTCCGTGGCGGGCGCGGGCGGCCTCGTCCAGCACCACGTTGCGGGTGGTGATCTCGAAGCGCCCCTCGCCCGGCATCGCGTCCCGGGCGTTGAGCGCCAGGTTGAGCAGCACCTGCTCCAGCCCCAGCGGGTCCACCGCGACCCAGGGCCGTTCCGCCGCCAGGTCCAGGACCACCACCTTGTCGGCGCCGAGGAGCCGCGCGATGGTAGGCTGCGCCTCGCGCAGGAGAGTATGCAGGTCCACCGTCTGGGGGTTGATGACCTGGCGGCGGCTGAAGGTGAGCAGCTGCCGGGCCACCTCGGCCGACCGGGAGGCGGCCTTGTGAATGCCCTCGATGTCGGCCCGCCGGGGGTCGTCCAGCGCGACGCCGCGGAGGGCGAACTCGGCATAGGACAGGATCGCCGTCATCATGTTGTTGATCTCGTGCGCCACGCCGCCCGCCAGCCGTCCGGTGGTCTCCATCTGGAGCGCCCGCCGGGCCCGCTCGTCCACCAGCCGTTCCCGGGTGAGATCGGTCACCACCAGCACGGCGCCGTCCCCTCCCGCGGATTCCACGCGGATCGGCGCGGTGCTGATCCGGAGAGTCCGGCCGTTGATCTCCAGCCGCACGGCCCGCGGCTGCTCGATCCCCTCGACGCCAACCGCGTGGGCCAGGGGGGCGAGGCCGGGCACCATCTCCCACAGCGGCTGCCCATCCTGCCCGGCCCCGGTCTCCATCAATTCTTCGAAGGCCCGGTTGCAGCGCTGGATCCGGCCCTCGTGGTCCACCAGGCAGACTCCTTCGCCAATCGCGTCGAACGTGGCCTGCCACTGCCCCGCCGCGACCCGCACCGCGCGCTCGGCGGTACGGGCCCGGAGCAACGACCGCACCGTGGCGATCATGACCACGGGCTCGATCGGATGGGTGAGGTATCCGTCGGCGCCGTTGTCCAGTCCCCGCGCCATGCTCTCGGAATCGGTGAAGCTGGCGGAGATATGGAGGATGGGAACGCCGGCCGTGCGGGGATCGGCCTTGACCTGGCGGGCGACCTCGAACCCGTTCATGTCCGGCATCCGGACATCGAGGATCAGCAGGTCGGGCAGCAGTTCGCGCGTGCGGGCCAGGGCCCCGCCGCCGTTGTCGGCCTCCTCGACCGCGTAGCCGTGGGCCTTGAGATGGCGCACCACCGCATAGCGGTTGGCCTCGGTATCGTCGGCGACCAGCAGCAGCGGCTGCTCGCGCGGGGGAGACTCAGGCATGGCTGACCGAACGCTTCCCTGCGGCGGTACGTTCGATGACGGGGGGATCCGGGTCGTCCGGCACCGGGGGCCGGTACACCCGCGGCACCTGGAGAGTGAAGGTGGAACCCTCGCCCGGGACGCTGGTCGCGGTCAGGGTCCCGCCCAGCAGCGCCGCGAGCCGCCGGGAGAGGGGAAGCCCCAGGCCGGAGCCTACCGCCTTGCCCTGGAGGCTGTGTTCCACCTGGGAATACTCCTCGAAGACCCGCTCGAGGTCGCCGGCGGCGATGCCGATCCCGGTATCCGTCACCCGGAACTCTACCATGTCGGACCCGGGATCGTGCCGCAGGCTGACCCGGACCTCCCCCGCGGGGGTGAACTTGATGCTGTTGCTGACCAGGTTCCGCAGCACCTGGGAGACCTTGCCCTCGTCGCTCTGCATGGCCAGCCCCGGCTCCGAGTGGTCCACCACCAGCGCCACCGCGTCGGAAGTGATCAGCGGCCGCAGCATGCCGCGGAGCCCCGCCAGCATGTCATCCACCTGGAACTCCGCGGTGCGCACCACGCTCTTGCCGGCCTCGATCCGGGCCAGGTCCAGCAGGTCGTTCACCATGTTGCTGAGGGTGCCGGCGGCCCGGGAGATCATGGTGACCTGCCGCTCCTGTTCCGGCCCGAGGTCGCCATCCATGCGCTGCAGCAGGAGCCGGCTCAGGTTGAGAATGGCATTGAGCGGGGTGCGCAGCTCGTGACTGATGTTGGACAGGAAGTGCGTCTTGAGTTCGCTGGCCTTCCCCAGCTGCAGGGCCCGGTCGTCCAGCTCGGCGTAGAGCGCCAGCACCCCGCGGTTGGTTTCGTGCAGTTCGCTGTTGAGGCGCTCGACTTCGACCTGCCGCGCGCGGAGCCCGTCCAGCGCCAGCAGCAGCTCGTGGTTCTGCGCCTGGAGTTCGCCGAAGGGATCGTCCGGGCTGCTGGCCAGGAGCACCCGGGTCATCTCGACCACCTCCTCCCGGGAGGGGGCCGCGCCCGCCGGCAGCGTTTTCGCCAGGGTGACCTCGGTCCCGCCGGCGGCGCCGGGCCCGATGTCGAACCGGTCCACCAGCCGCCGCGCGCCGAGGATGCCCAGTCCCATGCCGGTGGAGGACTGGTAGCGGCCCTCGAAGATCTCGGTGAGGCGCGGGATGCCGGGTCCCTCGTCGCTGATCCGGACCTGGAGGGAGGACGGGTGGCCGGTGGTGAGCCCGAAGGCGACCTGCCCGCCGCCGGCGTACTCGAAGGCGTTCCGGGCGATCTCGGAGACCGCGGTGGCCAGCCGGGTCTGGTCCTGGGTGTCGAAGCCCAGCAGGCCGGCCAGCTGGCGGGCCCGCTGCCGCACCAGGACGACATCCCGCTCGTGGCGGATGTCCGCGCGGAGAAGGACCCTTTCGCCCGGATTCACCTGGCCCCCGGCCCCCGGGGAACCGCCGCCGGCCCGCTTCCCGGCCGGTACACCAGGATGCTGCTGTCGTCCCGGCCGCGGACGGCGTCGCGGTAGATGACGCCGGCCACGATGGCGGTGTCCCGGCGAAGCAGGCCGGGATAGGGATCCAGTTTCCAGCGGGCGGTCAGGCCATCGGAATGGAGAATGACCAGGGCATCGGGGGGGAGCGGGTAGTCGAACTCCTGGACCCGCCGCACCTGGTGGCCCAGGATGCCGCCGTGGGAGACCATCGCCCGCACCCGGTCGTCGGTGACAATCCAGCCGGCGATGTTCCCCACCCCGGCAAACCGCACCGTGCCGCGGGAGCGGTCCACCAGCGCGACGGCGGCGGCGGCCCCGCGAGTACTTCGCAGCCCGCCGTGCACCCGGTCGAGGATGTCGCCGGGCGCAGCCGTCGGGTGGCTATCGAAGATGCGAACCGCCTCCCGGGAGGCTTCCGCCGCGCTGGCTCCGTGGCCCAGGCCATCCACCGCGAAGAGCGACATGCAGACGCCGCTCACCCCGTAGCTCAAGCTGTCGCCGCACACGGTCTCTGCCGGGTGCGGAAGGCAGATGCCGCCGATGGCGGGTCCCGGTGAGGCGGGTCGAACCGCCGGGGGCGAGAAAACCCTGGCCAGGACCACCGTGCCCTCGGCTTCGGTGGAGAAGACGTCGAAGGTGGAGGCGAGCCGGCTGACCGCGCCGAGCCCGTTGCCCATGGTCCCGCCGGTGGAAAATCCATCGCGCAGGCACTCGGCCACGTTGGCCATGCCGGGGCCACGGTCGAGGGCGAGCAGTTCGACGCCGGCCGGCTGGCCCGGCGAGCCCAGCGAGCGGGCGATCAACTGGCCATGGCTGGCGTGGCGGACCGCGTTGGTGGCCATCTCGGTGGCCAGGATCCCGAGGGTGCTCTGTTCGTCGGGGCCCAGGCCGGCCCGGGCCCCGACGGCGGCGGCCATCCGGCGCGCCTCGCCGATCCGGCTGACCTCGTCCAGCGGGACGGCGAAGGAGCAGCGCGGATCGCCGTCCCGGCCGGGTACCTGTTCAACGCCAGCGAATGACACGAATGCGGGTTCCTTTCCCGGGCTCACTCTCGAGGTAGAAATCGTTCATGAGACGCCGGGCGCCGCCCAGCCCCAGGCCGAGGCCGTCCCCGGTGGTATAGCCGTCCTTGAGGGCCAGTGCCACGTCCGGAATGCCCGGTCCCTGGTCCTCGAAGGTGAGCCGGACGCCCCGGCGGGCGCCTTCTTCGATGGACTCGACCAGCGCGGCCCCTCCGCGTCCGTAGTCGAGGGTGTTGCGGGCCAACTCGCTGGCGGCGGTCACCGCCTTGGTCTGGTCCACCAGGTTGAATCCCAGCGCCACACAGTGACTTCGCACCATCTGCCGGACCGTCACGATATCGCCCGTCGCCTGGATCGGTACCCGGTCATGTTGCAGAACTTGCATCCGAGTCCTTTGCGCCGAGCAGTTCCTCCACAGACAGGCCCCGGTCCTGGTCCAGGTCGGCGCGCAGCAACGCCATGCCCCGCTCCACCGAGAGCGCGGTCCGAACGCCGTCCAGCGCCAGGCCCAGCTCGACCAGCGTGATGGCCACGGCGGGCTGCATCCCGGTGACCACCGTCTGCGCGTCGAGGATCCGGGCCATGCCGGCGATGTTGGCGATCATCCGGCCCATGAAGGAATCCACCATTTCCAGGGCGGAGATATCGATCAGCACGCCCCGGGCGCCGGTCTGGGCGACCCGGCTGGTGAGATCGTCCTGCAGCTGGAGAGCGAGCCGGTCGTGCATGTCCACCTGGATGGTGACCAGGAGGAAATCGCCCATCTTGAGAATGGGAATCCGTTCCATGGCTCAGCCCCTCGGCGCGGCGCCGCCGCGCCCCGAGGCGCCCACCCGCTTCAGGGCCAGCCGGAAGGCATCGGCGAGCGTCGCCTTGGTGGCGATGTCGGAGAGGTTCACGCCGAGGTGGACGATGGTGGCGGCGATCTGGGGACGGATGCCGCTGATGATGCAGTCGGCGCCCATCAGGCGGGCGGCGGTGACGGTCTTGATCAGGTGCTGCGCCACCAGGGTGTCCACCGTGGGCACGCCGGTGATGTCAATGATGGCAACCTCGGCGCCGGTCTCCACGATCCGCTGCAGCAGCGTTTCCATCACCACCTGGGTGCGGCTGCTGTCCAGGGTGCCGATCATGGGGAGCGCGAGGATGCCTTCCCAGAGCTTCACGACCGGGGTGGAGAGTTCCAGCATGTCCTCCTGCTGCCGGTTGATGACCCGCTCCCGGGCCTCGAGGTAGGCATCCGTGGTGAGCAGGCCCAGCGTGTCCAGCAGCACCGAGACCCGCCACAGTTCATCGGCCAGGCGACCCGCGTCGGCGCCGACGGCCACCCGGACGGCGTCGAAGAGCGGCTGCTTGAGCGAAAGGACAAAGGTCGCGGTCTCCGACGGCGTAAACCCCTGGGAGCCCCGCGACTGGGAGACCCGGACGAGGTAGTCACGCGCCGGCTGCCACGCCGGATGATCGAGGTTGTCCACCCCCCCGGCCCGGACGCCGATGGCCACCTGCTCCAGCAGCACCTTGGACTGCTCCCGCACCTCGGCCTCGGAGATCAGGTCGGGGCGGAGAGTGGAGGCATCGAGCTGACGGCCCAGCCACGCCTGGAGAATGTCGGCCTGCTGCTTCTGCAGGATCATCGGCAGAACAGAGTTGTCGGGAGACATCGCTGGCCCTTGATGGCGGGAAGGTGGGTGATGGTCACCAGGGACGATACCCGGGCGGTCCCGGGTCGCAAGTCCCCAAATCTAGAGCAGGGGAGCGGATTCTGCTTGTGATCCAGGTTCCGCCGAGGTTAGGAGAATTATAGAGTATCAGGCGGTCGTCGGGATCCCGGGGGCGGGCGGTTCCCAGAGGGGCTTCCTCGGTGGTCGTGGGCGGCTGGGCGGCAGTCCGTGGGCCTCCGCGCCGGCGGTGAGAGACCGGCCCTGGGCCACGGATCGCGACGGCATCACAGATACCCGCCGGTTCAGGGCCGCCCCCCCGCCAGCACCCGCTCGACGCGGGTGCGGAGCGTTCCCGCGGCCGCCTCGCTCAGCGTCGAATCACTGGCGATGAGCCGATTCGCCTCGCGCGCTGCACCGAGCGCTTCGTCGAGGCGGCCGGCGGTTTTCAAGGCTTCGGCGAGATTCACCCGCGCCCGTGGGGAGGCCGGAAATCCGCGCGCGACGATGCCGTAGAGGATCGCCGCATCGGCCGGTCGACGGCTTGATGTGAGCAATGCCAGCCGGGAGAGGCCGGACTCGGTAAACGGCACCACCGGCGGCTCCCGCTGCGCCAGGCGGCGCGCCACGGAATCGGCGCGCAGGACATTCGACTCCGCGAGCCGGAAAAACTCGTCGGCCGCCGGTACGTCCAGCGTGGGGGCGCGATAGGTCACGACCACGCCGGGGATCCGCGCCAGTGAGTCGCTCCAGGCAGTCCCCGCCGCGGGGCCGGGGGTGCCGGCCGTGAGCTGGGCCCTGAAGAAGTCTCCCACGGCCCGATTGCCAAGGGTGAGGATGTCGCGGAGCTCGCGGGGCGCATGGGGATCCGCCACGCGGTAGGACGCGAAGTCCCCATGCGATGAGCCGTGAACCACCAGCTGCCACCGCGGCGCCGCGGCCATGGCGTCGAAAAACCCCGCCGCCGGCGCCCAACCAGCACCGGGGATCGTTTCGCTGACCTCGACGGCGAGATATGCCGCGCGAAAGCCGATGGAATCGTAGCCGGGGATCGCGCGGACGATATCCTGGCCGGCGACGCGGCCTTCCCATCCGTCGAACACGGCCACGGCGCGGACCGCGCGGCTCCGGAACGCGAAGGACAAGGTGGACATGCCGCTGCTGCTGTAGGCCAGCACGCCGACCCGGCCCGCATCGGCGTTGGCCAGGCCTCGCGCCACGCCCAGCGCAAAGCCCAGGTCGTCGGTGTCGGCGGCAATGCTGCCTGGATTGGGCGTGAACGCCATGCTGCGAATCGTCCGCAGATCCTTCTGGTCGGTTCCGATCACCACGAATCCGTGGCTGGCGAGATACTCGGCGGTGGTCGGAAAATGATCGGGCGCTCCCGGCGACAGGAGTATCACGGGAAAGCGTCCGGCCACTGGGGCGGCGGCGCGCCGCGCCTCGAGTATTGTGCCCAGCAGCGCGTCTGCCGCGGCATCGCCATCCGGCGCACCAGGCGCCGCCCCGGCCCGGATACGGCCAACGAAGCGCGCGTACGCCAGCGTATCGGCGAACGCATACGTGTCCCCCCGGCGGGGCGCGTCCAGGACGAGTTCCCGCAGTACCAGCGGACGTCCGGTGCCTCGACGCGCCGGGTACCACACGAACATCCGCATCGGCCTGGCCTCCATGGTCCCGCTCATGGAGGGGAAGCTTCGGGTGACGTCAACGGTGTCGATGGCCCGGTACCCGACGGCATGCGGCCCGGGGCGCAGATCGGCCCAGAGGGGAGTTTGCGCGCGGGCGACGGCCGGCGCGACGAACACTGCGCCGCACAAGGCGGCGCGCAGCAGAGTCCTCACGGGTCCCTCCGGGTAACGGTATCTGCGAGGCGCTGCTGTGTGGGCCAGACCGAGGTCCGGAACGCCCCTGCCGGGCATTACCGGCCCGGGAGGTTTTTCGCACCTGATCTACGGAGGGAGGGCGCGGCAGGGTTTCAAGAATTCAATCCTTCCCCGGGTCACTCGATGGCACCGTTCCCGCGATTCCCGTACTTCCCTTCCCGGTATTCTCTGGCCCGCTCGACGTAGTGCTCCCAGGTGCCCCGGATCCGGCCCGCCAGCTCGGCATCCACCTGGCGCACGATGCGGCCCGGGACTCCCATCACCAGCGAGCCCGGTGGCACCCGCATCCCCTCGGGCACCACCGCCCCCGCGGCGATGACGCTGCCGGTGCCCACGTGGACACCATTCAGCAGCACGCTCCCCATCCCGATCAGGCACTCGTCCTCGATGGTACAGCCATGCACGATGGCCCGGTGGCCGATACCGACCCGCTTCCCGATGGTACAGGGAAACCCGGTATCCACGTGGACCACGGTGCCGTCCTGGATGTTGGTCTGGCTTCCCACCACGATCGGCGCCACGTCCCCCCGGAGCACCGAGGTGAACCAGACGCTCGACTCGGCGCCCAGGGTGACGTCGCCGAGGACCACGGCGCCGGGCGCGATGAAGGCGGAGGGATGGATGGAAGGCATGGGGCGATGGGTCTCCTGTCCTCGGGTATGCTGGCAGCAACATCCGCCAGGGTCATGCTTCGAGGCGCCTTAACGCACCTTGACCGGTGTGCGGCGGTGGCATCCAGCCAGGACAGACTTCGAGGCGCTCTCATTTTGCTCTGCGCTCATTGCGTTCATGCGCTTTGTAAGCCGACCGGCTCAGGTCTCCACGCCCGCACCCCAGTCGCTACTCTCTCTCGGGGGGAAAGGCCATCTGGGTCCACCCCACCACGGCCCTGCCGTCACGGGTGGCCGGCCGCCACTCCATGGTGGCGGCGTACTGCCGGGCCAGCCGCTCGAAGGCGGCGTCGTTGCTGGGGTTGAATGGCCGCACCTCGAGGGTCTTTCCTTCCGCCGAGACCTCGATGAGCAGGACACTGGACCGCGGAATGCCTTCGATGTCTGCCGTCAGCGGCACGAAGGGAGCCTTGACCGGCCGGGGCCGCTGGTCGAAGCACTGCTGGTTCTGGTTGTAGCCGGCGACCGGCTCGTCGCAGCTGACCGCAGCGGCGGGCGGTGTCGTTGGCCGGCGGGGCTGGGCGCGCGGCGGCGGGGCCGTTCCGCCCAGCGGAATAAGATTGGGCGTGACGTCGAGGGTGGCGCCGGGCGGGACGTCGAAGGTGTCGGCGAAGAAGTGGTGGCGGGGCGCCGTGATGGCGAGGACATGCCGTCCCGCCGGCAGCCGGATGGCCGCGCTGGTGATCGGCTGTTCATCCACCATGACCCGGGTGCCGCGGGGCAGCCCGTTGAGCCGGATGCCGCCGCTGTCGGCAGGGACCGCCGGGGATCCCGGCGTCGAGTCCGGGGCGGCAACCGTGACCTGGGTATCGCCGGGGGCGGTGGCGAAGACCGGTACATCCGAGAGGTTGGCGATGGAATCGGGGATGGCGATCGGCCCCACCGTCCGGCTGTCCCGCGGGGCGGATTCCGCGGCCGGGGGACGCACGGCCCTGGGCATCCCGATGTAATAGTAGGCGGCCGCCGCGGCGACGCCGCCCAGCAGGAGCAGCATGGTCCAGAAGACGGCGGGGTTGCCGGATGGCTGCCGCCGCACCACGGGACGGCGGCTCCCCGCCGGACGGTCGGCCGGGCCCGCCGGTGCCGGGATGGTGGGCTGGCTCGGCGGTCCCGCCGCGCCGGTGGGGCGCGCCCCGAGGCCCGATCCGCGTAGCGTCCCCGCTACCACCTGCCCCTCCAGCGCCGCGATCATCTCCTCGCAGCTCTGGAACCGGTCGCCGGGAACCTTCTGCAGCATCCGCCGGATGACCTCGAAGATCCGCCGCTCATCCGGCGATTCCAGGCTGGGCACCGGAATCGGCTCCATGATGTGCTTGTAGCCGATGGCGAAACTGTCCTCCCCGTCGTAGGGCACCTTGCCGGTGAGGCAGAGGTAGGCGACGACGCCGAGGCTGTAGATGTCGCTCCGGCCATCGGTGTTCTGGGCCCGGGCCTGTTCCGGGCTCATGTAGTGGGGCGTCCCGATAGACATGCCGGTGCCGGTGAGTTTCTGACCGGTGGCCGCCTTGGCGATGCCGAAGTCCGCCACCAGGCAGACCCCGTGCTCGTCGAACATGATGTTGTCGGGCTTGATGTCCCGGTGCACGATGCCGCGGGTAGCGGCATGGCCCAGGGCCCCGCCGGCCTCCACCAGCAGGCGGCGGATCTCCGGCGGGGTGAGCCTGCCCCGGGCGTGCAGCAGGTGGGACAACGACTGGCCTCGCAGGAACTTCATCACGAAATAGGTGACGCGTCCCGCTTTGCCGACCCGGTAGATGGGGATGATGTTGGGATGCTCGAGCCCAGCCGCCGTCCGCGCTTCCCGCTGGAAGCGCTCGACAAACTCGGCGTCAAAGGCGAGTGAGAACGGAAGAACCTTGATCGCGACTTCGCGCTCGAGATGGAGGTCGCGGGCCCGGTACACGATGGCCATGCCACCGCGGCCCAGCTCCTCCAGGATCTCGTATTCCGCGGCCAGCGCCTCGCCTACGATGTCGCGCTCGGTGACTTCGGCGCTGGCAATGGCCTTGACCGGCGTGGTCGGGGCGAGATCCTGGCCGCAGTGGGTACAGACTTTCGCGGTGTCGTCGAGTTTGGTTCCGCAGCGGGAGCAGAACATGGACGAAGCTAGGTAGTGAGAGATGCGGAGGTCAAGGGATTGAGGGAATTGTGGAATTGAGGGAATGTTGGAATTGAGGGAATTGAGGGAATGTTGGAATTGAGGGAATTGAGGGAATGTTGGAATTGAGGGAATTGAGGGAATGTTGGAATTGAGGGAATTTACTCCCTTCCTTCCTCCCGCCTCTGGTTTTGTCGGGCTGTCGCGCGAGTCGCCGTAAATATCGCGACCAGTTGCCCGGCCTCCGACAACGCTGAATCCAGGGCGGTGCCGGACAGGGTCCCCAAGTCTCTGGCGAACTCCAGCCAGAACTGCGACTCGTCAGCCTCCTCGAGGACCACGCCGATCTTGGAGATGAATTCCTTGCGGGACCTGGCCCGGCACGCCGCACGGTAGTTGGCTGCGACGGAAGTGCTCGAACGGATGAGCTGTCCAGCGACGTGTCTTCCGGATATGCTGGCCGGGGCGGACTCGCAAAGCCGGGTCGAATTCAGGGCAAAGTCCAAGGTGCGCTTGCGCATTGCGAGCTGCTTTTGCAGCGGACCGTCTGACGATCGCATGAACCAAACATGGGGAAGAAAGCTGAGAAATCATCATCCGAAAACCGCGAATCGGACCAAATTCCCTCAATTCCAACATTCCCTCAATTCCAACATTCCCTCAATTCCCAAATTCCCTCAATTCCACCATTCCCTCAATTCCCACATTCCCTCAATTCCCCACATTCCCTCAATTCCCCACCACCGTAAACCCCCGTTCCTGCCGCGCCCTTCTCCCGTCGGGCCCCGTCACCACGATCTCCAGCGTGTAGGCTCCCACGCCGAGCCGTTCCAGGTCAATGACCCGCCGGTTGCGGGTGACGTCGCTGCCGGCCGGGTCGGTAAACCCGAGGGTCAGCTCCGCCCGGCTTCGCCGCTCCCGCTTCACCGCCAGCTGGGTGGTGTAGGTGGTCCCCGGCCGCAGCCCGTACACCTCGTAGTACAGCTCCATTTTCGACCCCTGCCGGAAGGTGCGCAGCGGGTTGAAGAACACGGTGTCCTCCGGCACCGGGTTCCAGGTCAGCGAGGATGCCCGGTTGCCCAGCACCAGGTCGCTCAGCACCAGGGAGTCGCCGCCGAACCCGAAGCGGCCCACGATGACCGAGCCGGTGGGAAAGACGCCGCCGGTGGTCTCGCCCTGCTGCAGCGCGAGCCGGAACACCCGGACGCCCGCCGGGATGGTCATCGTCTCCCGGCCCGCGAGGAACTGGCCGGGCGGAATCGGCCCCCGCACGATGTAACGCCGGGTCGTGTCCATGGTCCCGATGAGTTCGCCGGCGAGGCTGGTGACCAGCACCCGGGTACGCAGCGTGTAACTGGTCTCCCCGTTGGCGGTCTCCGGCCGCAGCGAGTCGCCCGGAATAGCGTAGGTGAAGTGCACCAGCGATCCGCCTTCCCCCCGGCCGACCGCGAGCACCTGGGCCGCGGCGGGAAGTTTCCGCGGGAAGGTGAGTTCGTGCCGGTCGGTGGTGGTGCCTTCCTTGATGTCGTCAAAGCCCCGGGACTCCTGGTCCACCCGGAACCGGGCCATGCTGTTCGGGCCGGCGTTGACCAGCCGCGCGTACTCCGGCCCCCACTTGAACACCGGCGACACCCACAGGGTCTCCGGGGAACAGATGTCCAGCACGCTGGCCTCGAGCCGATATTCCCGGGCCGCGGTGGTGCCGATCGCCGCAAAGTGAAAGTGGAGGTCGCCGTCGCCGCGGGCATAGCGCCAGCTCACGCTGCAGAAGCCGGGATAGTCCACCCGTTCGGACGGTTCGCCGTGGCGGATGTAGATCTCGCCCCGGGCATCGTAGTCCCGTTGGGCCGAGCGATAGTCCTCGAAGGGGTCGCCGCCCTGGCTCTGGTGCACCGTGGAGCGGCGCTTGCCCGGCGGGCGCCGGAAGTAGCGATGGGCGTAGAAGAGCCGGCGATAGTGCTCGGCCAGCCGCTCTCCCGGGACCCTCATGTCGGCACGGTCCCGCCGGGTCCAGAACCGGCGGAGAAACGATGCCCTGCCGCCGGCGCCGGCGGCATCGTAGGCCCGGACCCCGGAATCGCCGGCGATGAGCGCGAAGTCCCGGCGCAGTCCCCCGGTCACCATCGTGTCGTCCAGCGCGGCGAGCGCGTAGTACTCCCGCTGGGCATCGAGGCGCCCCATCGCGAGCAGGGTCCGCATCAGCTCGAACCGGCCCACCGCCTGCTTGCCCCCGCGCGCCAGGTAGAGCCGGTAGGCGGCCGCCGCGGAGTCGGCGTAGCCCATGTCCCGCTCCAGGTTGCCCCGCGCCAGGATGAACTCGGGGACCTGCCCCGCCGCGGTGCCCGCGGCGCGGCGGACCATGGACAGCGCCTCCTCCGGCTCGGCATTGAAGTGTTGTCGGGAGACGACCGAGACCAGCGCGGTCAGCCCGGGCACGAACGCCGAATCGACCGTGGCGGAGCGGCGCAGCGCCGCCGCGGCCAGCGTCATGGGGTCGGAACCGAACATCGCCTGGAACCGGGCCCGGAGCCCGTAGGTGGTATCGGCGCCGGCCGCCTCGGTCTCGCCCAGTCCGAGCCAGGGATAGGGCCAGTCGGGTTTGAGCTCGGCCGCCCACTCGAACTCCGAGCCGGCGTCGTCGTAGCGCAGGGTGCTGCCCAGCTGGCCCAGCCGGAGCGCCAGGAAACCGAGCCGGAGGTGCAGCAGGGGGTTGTCCCGGTCCCGCCTGGCGGCCGCGATCAGGTCCCGCTCCAGCACGACCAGCGGGATGCTGTCGGTGACCCGGGCCAGGGAATCGCGGAACCGCTCGAGATCGGCGCGCTGGGCGCTGTCCTGGCTGTGAAGAGGGGAAACCACACTAAGAAGGAGAGCGCCGACCAGGAAGCGGGTCATCGACCAGCCGGAACTACAAAGCACGAAAGAAAGGGAAACGCGGGCCGACAATTTGCATTCTTACCTCGATTCGTCCATGAATCCCTAACTGCTCGAGCTACAACTTGAAATTCCGGCCTCGACTCTTATCCCTACACAGGCAACCGCGTGAACCATAAACGACGAAAGAAAAAGAACAACTTTGGAGAGGCAATAGAGCGGCGGGTTTTTCTTCTTCTTTCCCACTTTGTCGTACCAGTGTTTTTGTCCATCCAGCAGGCATGCCCCCACTACTCTTTTTCCTTGCTCACCTGGAAGGCCGCCCGCCGCTCGGCCCGTTTCCCATCCGCCGTGGTGATGATCAGGGTCAGCGTGTAATCGCCCTGGCGCACCCGTTCGAGCTTGATCGCCCGGTTGACGCGGGTGACCGTCCCCTGGCTCTTCTCCTCGTACTTGAGCGCGATGGCGGCCCGGCCGCCCTGCGGGCGTCCGACCCGGAGCTCCACGTCGTACGGGGTGCCGGCGGGGAGGCCGTACACCTCGTAGTACAGCTCCATGTCGGCGTTCTGCCGGTACACGCCGGTCGGGTTGAAGAACACGGTGTCCCCCGCCTCGCGCACCCAGCGCAGGTTGGCGTGCCGGGCCCCCAGCACCACCGAGCTGACCGTAAAGGACGCGCCATCGAAGCTGCCCACGTCGATCGTGGACGTCGGCATCACGATGCCGGCCTGCTCGGTCTGGTCCACCGCGATCCGGTAGCTGAGCGTCCCCGCCGGCACGGCCAGGCTCATCCGGTCCACCAGGTTTTCGCCCTGGGGAATCTGGACCTGGCTCAGGAACATCTTGATGGTGTCCAGCGCGGCGACCACGTTGCCCTGCTGGTCCAGCACCGAGACCCGGAGCCGCACCGGGTACACGAACCCGGCCGGGTTGGGCACCGGTTTGAGGGTCGCGCCCGGCACCGCCCAGGTCACCTGCAGCAGGTTGCCGTCGGCGCTCCGGCCCACCGCCATCACGTCGGTGCGGGCCCGGAGATTCTGGGCGAAGCGCAGCTGGTAGCTGTCGGAGGTGGTGCCCTGGGCGATGCTCTTCTGACCCATGCGGCGTTCTTCGCCGGTCATCATGATCCGCCCGGCCCGGCCCACGCCCTGCAGCCGGCTGTAGATCGGGTCGATCCGTTCCCGCGACTCCAGCAGCCGGGTCACCTCCAGCCCGCCCAGGCTGTCGCCGGCCTGGAACCGGACCGCGTTGGCATAGCCCAGCACGTCATAGAGCGACTCGATCAGCTTGTAGTCCTGCACGTCCTCCCGGGCGACGAAGTGGAACACCAGGTTGCCGTCGATGCGGGCGTACTTCCAGGTCTCGTTCAGCTCGATGTTGGGAATGCCCAGGGTGGCCCGCTCGGTGGGCTCGCCGTGGCGGATGTAGATCAGGCCCCGGTCGTCGAACTCGGTGCTGTTGGAGCGGTAACGTTCCGCGATATCGTAGTGACGCTTGGTGCTCACCAGCGAGAAGTTGCGCTGGGCGTAATGCACTCGGCGGTAGTGCTCGGTCAGCCGCTCGTGATCGCCCCGGAGGTCAAGCCGGTCGCGGGCAGTCCAGAATTTCCCGAGGAACGCGGCCCGGTCGGCCCCCGAGACCAGGTCGAATTGCGCCATGGTGCTGTCCGGCGCGATGTACAGGAGGTCCTTCCGATACTCGGCGATCCCGATGGAGTCGTCCAGCGCGGCGCCCTGGTAGTAGGCCTCGGAACCGGTCCGCGCCCCCGCCACGAACTGGGCCCGGGCCAGCTCGATCAGGCCCAGGGACCGGTTGATGTTGCCGGCGCCGAGGTAGCGCTGGAAGGACATGACCGCCGTGTCCACGCTCCCTACCTGCCGCTCCACCCGCCCCCGCCACAGCAGCACGTCGGGATTGCGCCCGGCCACGGTCGTGGACGCGATGCGAAGGGCTTCCCGCGCGAGATCCAGCTTGATGTTGACCCGCTGTTTGAGTGCGGTATTGGCCAGCTCCACCAGGCCGCGCACGAAGGTGGGATCCACCTCGGCGGCCCGCGCAAAGGCCAGCGCGCCCTTGGTCATGTGGTCCTTGCCGAACATGTTCTGCAGCCCCGCCACCAGCGCGATCTGCGGCTCGCCGATGCCCAGCTCGGCGAAGCCCAGCCCGTACCACCCGTAGGGCCAGTCCGGTTGGAGCTCGGTGGCCCAGTTGAACTCGCTGGCCGCGTCTTCGTAGCGTCGCTCCAGGCCCAGGTCGCCCAGCCGCAGGTTCACGAAACCAACCCGGATGTGGCCGAGGGCGTCCGTCCGGTTGGCCTTGGCCTCGTTCACCAGCCGACCTTCCAGGGCCAGCAGCGCAGTCGTATCGGTGATGCCCTGGAGCGAATCGCGGAAACTCTCGATCGCGGCCCGGTCCGCGGGAGCCTGGGCGCCAGCGGGGACGGGTGCCACGAGGGACGACAGGAGGCCGCCCACCAGGGAGAGGATGAGGCCGGAAGGACGAAGGCGGGAATGGAGCATTGGGTGTCAGAACTCCGAGTCGAAGCCGAGACCAAGGCGCACGGTTCCCCGCCGGGTGGCGGTACCGTCGCTGAGGGCGAGGGCCGCCCCCGTTCGGAGCCGGAGCGGCACATCGTATAAGACGACCAAGTCCCAGGTAACTTCCACGCCGGCGCTATGAATCCAGCCGGGACGGCCTGAAAATGGGGGTTCCCACGCCCGGCCATGGTCATAGAAGAGTCGGAGACTGACCCGGTCAACGCCATAGGGCAAGTCCCAGAAGGGCTCCACCACCAGGGCGATGGGGATCCGGAGCTCCGCGCTGCCCACCGCCACGGTGCCGCCCCGGAGCTCCCCGGCTTCGAAGCCGCGTACCGGGAAGGCCCGCCCCGAGCCGACGACGATCCCCGGCAGGGGCTGGTACGTGATGCCGGACGCGCCCCCAACGCCGAAGGTTTCCCGATCCGGCCCCGACGAGGTGGCCGCGCTCACCCGTCCGGCAAGCACCGGATGGGCGAATCCGCCCAGCCCCTTGAGCGCCTGGTAGAGCGCCAGCCGGCCCCGCCACTCGTCGGACCCGCCCTCCCGGTCCAGCCGCCACCGCCGGCGGTACCGGAGGGACATGGTCGCACCATCCTCGTCGCTGATGGCGAGGGGCGGCCGCAAGGTGCGGCCTGCGGCGATGCCGACGCTGGCCGCACCATAGCTGGGGTTGATGAAGTCCAGGTCCGGGTCGCTGCTGAAATGGTCTTCCTCGAAGTCCGCCGCCACCCGCAAGGTGAACGCCCGGTACCAGCGCCGCCCGGTGGAGTTGAATCCGATCTCCGCGTCCCGCTCCCGGCTTACCACCGGCAGCGTATCCGGCGCGAAGACGACCAGCCCGGCATCGCCGTGGTCCTGGCCGAGGTACAGGTCCACGGAGTGGCTGGCCCAGCGGCGATAGGTGAAGTAGAGCGAGGCGTCGAGCCGGCCGCCTTCGAATCCCCCGGCGAGCCGGGTCGAGTAGGCCAGCCGGCCAAGCGGGTCGCTGCCCGAAGTAAAGCCGCCGATGAAAAGACCGGCGGCGCCCTTGTCCACCAGGTACGGGATGAAATAGTGGGGGCGGAGGGCCGGCCACGCCGCGTATCCGGTCGCCCTGACGGGCGTGGGGGAGGCCACCTCGGGAAGCGGCCGCTCCAGCACCCCGGGCCCCATGTCCTGCGCCGCCGGCCCGGTGGGCCAGGGAGTGCGCCGGACGGCCCAGCCATCCGCTTCCATCGAAGAGAAATAGAGCCAGCCCCCGTGGACCCCGGGCTGCCGGGCGCCGTAGGGTTCATCGGTCAGCTTTACCGGCTCGCCGTCGAGCGCCGTGAGATAGACCTGGGGCAATCCGCTCCGGTCGCTGACGTAGAGCAGCGTGTCATCCGTGACCCAGTTCGGGTCGGCGAGTACTTCGTTGGCCTGGCCGATGGTGAAGACATTGCCGGCCGAGTCGCCCTGGAGCCGGAGATGGTAAAACCCCCGGTAGTGCCAGGCCGCGGCCAGCCGGCCGGCGGGACTGATCGCGGGCGACGCGAACGACCCGGCCAGGCGCTGCTCGGTACGCGGACGAATCGAGTCGCCCCCCACCTGCACCAGCCGGTTGCCCTCGGGGCCCAGCTGCACCGCCACGATCTGGCCGGCGGCCACCGCGAGATCGGTCAGCCGCTGGCCGTGGGTGAGCCGCTGCCACCGCCCCCCGGCCAGCCGGTAGAGATCAGAGCGGTAGGTGGCCGAATTTTCCAGCTCGAGCCGGGTGGCGTAGAGCGTGTCGCCGGCCCAGGCCAGATCGACGCCGCCGGTGGTGAGATGGTGCTCCAGCCGGCCGTCGGCGCGGCGGATGACGATCTGGGGCGCCGCGTCTTCGCTCGCCTCGAACCAGGCCACGGCTCCGTCGCGGGAGACGGCGGGGGCGGGCGGCAGCCGCATCCCGCGGGCGATTACCTCGGAGCGCGACGGCGGCCGGTCGGCAACCTGGCGGCGGTAGTCATCGGCCAGGTCCTGCCAGAGGCTGTCCCGACGGAACCCGGTCGCCAACCGGAGCGGCCGGCCGGTACGGGTGGGAACCCACTGGCCCGAGGTCCGTTCGACCAGCCGCGAGACGGCAGAGTCTCCCCCGGCCACGGCGAGCCGCTCGAAGAACCGGGAGCCGAACGCGTAGGGGGCGACGCCGTCGGGCCAGTGCTCGGAGATGTAGGTCGCCTCGTTGGGCCGCGGCCACCGGCCCCCGCCGGCGCTGGACAAGAGCACCTCGGTGTGCAGGCTGCCATACACCCGGCCCCGGCCGGTGAGGTGGCTCTCGTACCAGGTGGCGATCCCTTCGGTGACCCAGGAGGGCTGATACAGGTTGGGAAAGGCGCCGGGCACCCGGCCCAGCACCGACTGCACCAGCCGCCAGGGTCCCTTCACCCGGTCCAGGTGGAAGATGTGGGTCAGCTCGTGGACGATGACGGTGCGGAGCCAGTCGTCGTAGTTCTGGAGGTCCGGCTCGGCGGTGGGTGGTGCCAGCAGCAGGGTGATCCGGTTGCTGGGAAAGATGCTGGCGGCGCCGTTGGAGAAGTCGGCGGCATCGCTCAGCACGATATCCACGTCCTGCCGCGGGGGGACCAGTTCCCGGGAGAGAAGCGTGTAGGCCCGCTCGGCTTCCCTCGCGGCATGCTGCGCGACCGAGTCGTAGCCGGCGCGGAAGTGGAGGCGGAAGTGCTCGGTGTGAAGGGTGCGCCAGGAACCGGCCGGGTTGACCTGGGCCGGGAGGGGAGCGCCGAAGACAACGACAACCAGGAACAGCCAGAATATTCGGGTCAGTTTTCGTCCTTTACTTGCGGGCATCAGGCCACGACGCACCGCATATTCCGAGGCGCTTTAACGCAGAGAGCGCAGAATGAACTGAGAGAAGGCGGAAACCAGGAACAGGTCCTTAGTTGTTGAACTGCGACCTTGTTGTTCAACTGGGCGTATCTCCGCGTTAATGTGCCTCGGAACCAGAATCCATTCCGACCTTCAACACCCAGCCCGGTTGCGGGCGTCAGGCCCCGACGCACCGCCTATTCCGAGGCGCTTTAACGCAGAGAACACAGAAATGAACCGCGAGAACGCGGAAACCATGAACTAGTCCTTAGTTGTTGAACTGCGGCCTCGTTGTTCAACTCAGCGTCTCTCCGCGTTAATGTAGCCTCGGAACCGGAATCCATTCCGTCATTCAACACCCAGCCCGGTACCTACCGCTTCGCCCGTGCCCGCAAGAACTCCTTCACCCCCTCGAACACCCCAACCGCGTACAACCGCTGCCCCTCGGGCTGCCGCAACGCTGCCTCCTGGTCCGGCAGCATCATGAACAGCCCCTCGGTGAGAATGGCCGGCATCCAGGTGGGCCGCACGAGGGCCAGGTCGCCGCGGCCCACGCCCAGGTCCCGGAGCCCCAGCTGCTCCACCAGGGCGCGCTGGACCGCCATGGCCAGCGGGATACTGCGCGGGTGATTGTAGTACACGCTGGTGCCGTTGTTGGTGAAGGGGTTCACTCCGTCCGGCAGCGCGTTGTTGTGGATCGAGACCAGCAGGTCGGCGTCCACGCTGTCCGCCAGCCGGACCCGGGGCCAGAGTTCCACCGGGGTATCGGTGGTGCGGGTCATGATGACCTCCGCGCCGGCGGCGGCCAGCAGGTCGCGAAGAATGTGGCTCACCGCCAGGTTCGCCTCCGCCTCCCGCAACCCGGTGGGACCGGTGGCGCCAACCGGCGGGTGCCCGGCGTCCACCACGATTCGGCGGCCGGCCAGCGGGTTGGCGGGATCCACGCGCGGCGGGCGGCGGATCTCCAGGATCAGGTCATTCCGCTGCCACCGGGTCCGGAACCCCCACACCGGCTCGGCCAGGTCAAAATCCACCGTCACCTCGTCGGCCGCCGGCTGGTCCCATGCAATGCTCTTGATGTAGGGGTCAGTGCCGCCGTAGCGGATCCAGTTGACGTCGCCGGCCGCGCTCTGCAGGCGCAGCCGGATCCGGCGCTCGTCTTCGATTACCTGGAAGGGAATCCGCTGGCTCAGCGGCAGCCGGAAGATGAACCGGTCGCCGGCGGGCGTGAGCGTGGCCGAACCCACCACGGCGCGGAGCGGCGGCAGGCCCGGGGGCAGCGGCTGCGCATCTTCCGCACTGATCCAGCTGCTGCTGGCCGCGGAGAGCCGGAGGCGCAGGTCGCCGTTCACCCGGCCAGAGACCTGGGCCCGGGTGCCGGTGGGGAAGAACCACTGGTAGGTACCGCCGGGGAGCGCGCGGCCCACCGTGATTCCGTCGGTGAAACCGGTGTGGGCGGTGTCGTCGTCCAGCTGCACCAGGATCGGAAGGGTGTCGAGCAGCCGGAGCCGGATCGGCCAGGTCGCTCGCACGGTATCGGACCCCAGGACCGCTTCCACGCTGGGGAATGCGGTGGAATCAGACCCGGAGTCGCCGGCGGTTCCAACGGCGGGCCCCGGATCGGGGCCCAGACGGGTCCCCCGGATGCTGGCAGTGTATCGGTCGGCCCGGATCGGGCTGGCCAGGTTGCCGGTGTCGCGGTCGAAGGCCCGGATCCCCCAGGCCACGTCGCCGTAGCGGGGGTCGGTGACCATCGGGATCCGGCTCCCGCCAGGAAGGACGATGGACACCGAGGCACCTTCCGAGGCCCGGACGGAGACGGCTATGTACTCGTCGGCCGGCCACCAGATCCGGCCCCGGGGACTCGTGGACGCCGAGTCCAGCCAGAGCGGACCGCCGGGGGCCATCCGGGCGGGACGCTTCAGTTCGAGTGTGGAGGTCTTCTGTTCGGCGCCGCGGGAGGCCACCAGCTCGAACCGCATGAGGGTATCCCGGGGAAACTCGATCCAGGCCAGCCAGGCGCCGTTGGGCCACACGGTGACGGTCTGCCCGTTGATCGTGAGCGCCGCGTCGCCGCTGCCCACCGACCCGAACATGAAGCTCGAATCACCGGTCTCTATCCGGGAACCGGCCGGAGGATAGATCACCCGGATGGCCAGCGGACCCACGACCACCGGGACGGGCGGAAGCTTCCCACTGCTCCGAAAGGACGAATCGGCCACCCAAGCGGCGGGGGGATCACTGACCGGGCGGACCTCCACCCGGCCGGGGCCCCCGCCCGGGGCGCAGCCCAAAGCCAGGAGGCCCAGGCCAACGGCGAGGATGCGGACCTGTTTCATGCGTCCCAAGGTACAATAGGACTAGGACTTACGCCAAGCGGGCATGTTGACGCTCACTCTCGCTCCCCGTACATTTGCGGGGACTCCAAGCGCCAAAACGAGTATTACAGAGACGAGTCCTGAGGCGAAGCACTCAGCACTCAGCCTCAATACTCAGCACGACAATTCAGCACGCTTCGCTCGGCACTTTCCCTTCCCTGGAGGCTTTACGGCCGAAACCAGCAATCCCGGAGCCGTCCCGCCGACTCGCACCCAGCGGGCGTCGGACTCCGACCAGCGCTGTCCGACCTGCGCGGCGCCGATCGTGCCGAACTTGCCGTTCTGCGGCACCTGCGGCACCCGGGTGGCGCCGGAAAAGAACGGGGTCGCCTGCACGACCTGCGGCCTGCGAAATCCGCCCGATCTCAAGTTCTGTCCCGGCTGCGGAGCGGCACTGGCGTTCGAGGGAGGCACCTCGGCCCGGATCATGGCCCCGTTGACCGTGAAGCTGACCCTGCTCGACCGGGGCGGGAGCACCCTCAAGGAATTCCCGCTCTCCCGTCCCGTCACCAGCCTGGGACGCCAGGGCGCCGACCTCACCTTCGCCGAGGATCCCTACCTCTCGCCGCTGCACGCCCAGATCATCAACGCCAACGGTCAGGTGCGGGTGCGCGACCTGGGCAGCCGGAACGGGACCTGGCTGTTCATTGACCAGCCCCACCGGCTGACCGACGCGGACGCGATCCTGATCGGCGGGCAGATCTATCGCTTCCGCCGCCTCGGCTATCCCGGCCCTCGCCCACCCGAACAGGACGCCACCCGGCGGATGGGCAGCCTGATTCCCGGCGCCGACATCGCCTCGCTCACCCAGCTTCGGAGCGATGGCAGCGCCCGGGACGTGGTCCACCTTTCACCGGGACGCACGGTGACGCTCGGCCGGGAGCAGGGCGACTGGCAGTTCCCCTACGATCCCTCCATGAGTTCGCTCCACGCCTCGGTGCGGAGCGAGGACGCCGACTTCGTCATCACCGACATGGGCAGCCGGAACGGGATCGCCATCGCGATCCGGGGTGAGCCGCTGCTGCGGAGCGGATCCCGCATCCTGATCGGGGATGAACTGCTGAAGGTGGAGTTTTCGTGAAGTTCTGCCCCGTCTGTGGCACCGAGTACGCCGACGAGATCCGTTTCTGCCAGCGGGACGGGCAGACGTTGCGCGCCTCCAACCCGGGCGGGGACCTGGTCGGGCAGGTGATCGCCGACCGGTATCATATCAGCAAGAAGCTGGGCGAAGGGGGCATGGGCGCGGTCTATCTCGCCGAGCACGTCAAGATGGGGCGGCAGAGCGCGATCAAGGTCATGGGGAGCGGGATGAGCCACGATCCGGAAGCGATCTCCCGTTTCAACCGGGAGGCCGCCAACGCCAGCCGGATCAACCACCCCAACGTCTGCGCCGTCTATGATTTCGGCGAGACCGAAGACGGCACCATCTACCTGGCGATGGAGTTCGTGGAAGGCCATACCCTCTCCGGCCTCCTCAAGGACACCGGGCCGCTGCCCCTGCCCCGCGCCGTGGACCTGCTCCGGCAGACCGCCGACGCGCTGCAGGCCGCCCATGACCTCGGCATCGTGCACCGCGACCTCAAGCCCGACAACATCATGATCGTGAACACCCGGGGCCGCGACGTGGTGAAAGTCGTGGACTTCGGGATCGCCAAGGCAGCCGGCGGTGAGGCGGGACAGAACGTCACCAAGACCGGCCTGGTGGTGGGTACCCCGGAGTACATGAGCCCGGAACAGCTCTCCGGCGACAAGGTGGACGGGCGGAGCGACATCTACTCGCTGGCGCTGGTCTTCTACCGCACCATCACCGATACCCTGCCCTTCATCGCGGACACGGCGCAGGAGACGATGATCAAGCGGCTCACCGACGAGCCGATCCCGCTGGCGGTGGCCCGGCCGGGGTCCAGCTTCCCGCCCGCGCTGCAGACGGTGATGGACCGGGCGCTGGCCCGCTGGCCCCAGGACCGCTACTCCACCGCGGCCGAGTTCGCGGCCGATGCGGCCCGTGCCATCGAGGGCCTCAAGGCCGCGGCCGCCACAGCCACCGAAGCCAAGACCCAGGTGGTGCGGCCCTCCGACCTGACCAACGCCCGCACCGCGGCCATCCCGGCGACCCGGGTCAGCTCGCCCCAGAAGGAGCGGAAGGTGAGCCCGGTGATGATCGGCGCCGGCGTGGTGGTGCTGGCGCTGGCCGGCGGCGGGTTCGTGATGCGGGATACCTTGTTCGGCGGGGTCCCCGCTTCCCCGGCGGGCGATTCCACCAGCCTGATGGCGGGAACCCCGGGCGATTCGGTGCAGCCCCTCTCCAACCCCGGGTCGGATTCGGCGGGGGGGACCCGCACCAATCCCGGGGACACGGCGGTTCGCCAGGTGGGAACCCAGCCCCCGCCGCGGACCCCCAACACCCAGGCACAGACGCAGAACCCCGCCGATACGGGCCGGGCTCCCGTGAACAACCCGCCCGCCCTCGACCTGGCCGCGCTGCGAACCGAGCTGACCCAGTTGGAGGATGATGCGATCGAGGCCGCCGGCCGGCGGCCCGCAATCCGAACGAGGGCGGAAGAAATCTACCGGGACCGGGACGTGCCCAGCGTATTGCGCGGCCGGGCGGCATTCGCGATCTATCTGACCTACTTCAATTCAAGCCGGTTTCCCGAGGCGCGCACCTGGCTGGACCACGCCCTGAGCATGAATCCCGGAAACTCGGCATATTCTCGGGCCGACGATGGACTCAAAGCAGTCTATAACCCCTGATGAGGACCACGTGCCCAACGGCCCCGTCCGCGTAACCGTCTTCGGCAAGACCGACCTTGGCCGCACCCGCGACCACAACGAGGACACTTTCCTCGTGGCCGACCTGACCCAGGGGAACGCCAGCCTGCAGCCCGAGGTGCGGGATCACGTGGTGGGCCCGCGCGGCTCCCTCTTCATGGTGGCCGACGGCATGGGCGGCGCCGCCGCCGGCGAGGTGGCCAGCGCCATGGCCACGGATGTTATCCTCACCCACCTCCGGGAGACCTGGGCCAAGGATCCCGATGCGACTTCCCAGCGCTTCGCGTTCCGGCTCAAGGAAGCGGTGGAGCTGGCCAACGCCAAGATCCACGCCCACTCGAAAGAACATCCCGAAGTCCGCGGCATGGGGACCACCGTGACGGTGGCCGGCATCCTGAACCACGAGCTCTACCTGGCCCAGGTGGGGGACAGCCGGGCCTATCTCATCCGCCGGGGCCAGGCCATCCAGCTCACCAAGGACCAGTCGCTGATGCAGCGGCTGGTGGAAGCCGGGGAACTGACCGAGGAAGAGGCCGAACAGAGCGAGCGGCGCAATATCATCCTGCAGGCGCTGGGACCGGAGGCCAGGGTCAAGGTGGACCTCACCTACCAGCCGCTCTCCCAGGGCGACACCGTGGTGCTTTGCAGCGACGGGCTCTCCGGCCAGGTGAAGAAGGACGAGATCGCCGAGCTGGTGCGGAGCAACACCGACCTGGTGAGCCTCTGTTCCCGGCTGATCGATACGGCCAACAGCCGGGGCGGCCCCGACAATATTACCGCCGTGGTGGCGCGGTTCGAGGGCGACGGACTCAACGATCCCCGCACCGCCGACGAGGTGGGCTACCAGGTCTATCCCCTGAGCGAGGGCGAGGCCACCACCCAGCCGGTGCCGATCTACACCGGGAGTCCGGCCCCGGTCTCCCAGAAGCACCAGAAACGCCTGCTGCTCCTCGCGGTGGTGGGCGGACTGCTGGCCCTCGCGGCCTTTCTGCTGCTGAACCGGTGAGAATCGCCTTTACCTTCGGCGGCGGCGCCCGGGCGGGCCACACCGAAGAGTTCAGCCAGCCCTTCGTGCAGATCGGCCGGCACCCCCACTGCGACCTCCGCTTCGATCCCGACCGGGATCTCGACGTCTCCAGCCGCCACGCCACCGTGCTGCTGCAGGGCGAGATGTTCACCCTCCGCGACCTGGGCAGCACCAACGGCACCTTCCTGAACGGGAAGCGGATCACCGCCGACCATGTCATCACCAGCGGCGACGAGATCCAGTTCGGCAAGCAGGGTCCCCGCGTCACGGTGCAGGTCCTCCGGCAGCAGCGCACCGGAGCGGGGCAGACGCTGCCGGAGCCGGCGGTGGAAACCCCGGCCCCGCCGGCCCCCAGGATCGAGCGGTCGGTGCGGCGCACCCCGCCGGGCCAGACCACGACCCGCATCAAGGTGGAAGTGGCCCGGCAGACCGCGACCCTGCGGCGGACCACGGTTATCCTGCTGGGGCTGCTCTTCGTGCTGGCGGCGGCCTATCTCTGGCAGAGCATCACCGCCTCCCGGCGGATCGACCAGGAACGGGCCGACCTGCTCCGCATGGCCGACAGCCTCGCCGCGGCCTACCAGGCGGTGCAGGCCAACGTAGCCTCGCTGCAGGGCGCTCTCGACTCGGCGCAGGCGGAGACCGCGCGGCTCCGGGCCCGGATCGGCCAGGGCGGGGACGCCTCCGAGTTGAGCGAGCTGCGGGCCCAGCTGCAGCTCGCCCAGCGGCGGCAGGCCAGCATCTCGGTGGCCGCCTCCTTCGACCCCGCCCCCATCAACCGGGCCAACCGGGACGGCATCGCGGTCGTCATCGTGGAGTTCAACGACGGCAGCGTCCGCACCGGGTCGGGATTCGCGGTGCGCTCGGCCAACGACCAGGTCCTGCTGCTGACCAACCGCCACGTGGTGACCGGCCCCGACGGCAACCCGCCCCGGCGGATCGGCGCGATCTTCAACGGGTCCAGCCAGAACTTCCCCACCACCCTGGTGGCCACCCACCCCGATGCGCGGGTGGACGTCGCCCTCCTCAACGTGCCGCTCCGGGGCGGCGTGGAGACGGTCATCTCCATCGCCGCCACCGTGGTGCCCGAGGAAGGCGACCCGGTGGCGATCATCGGGTTCCCGCTCGGGCTCGACATGGCGATGGGCGGCGAATGGCAGCGGGTGGGGGTGTCCACGTCACTCAATACCGGGACCATGAGCAAGGTGCTCGACAACCAGCTGGTCCTGACCGGCTACGGCGCGGCCGGAATGAGCGGCAGCCCGATCTTCAATGCCCGGGGCCAGGTGATCGGGATCGTGTACGGCGGCCAGCGGGACAGCCAGGGCCGGGTGGTGCTGGGCGTGCCAATCCGGTTTGCGCGGGAGGTGCTGGCCGGGAGGTAGCGGGTTTGCGTGCAGCCAGGTCGTCCAGGCCTGGAGGTTCGAGGCGCCTTAACGCCGAGAACTCAAGTGGCGATCGAGTTACCGTGGCTCACCCATCGTTAGGGACCGCGGCAGATCTGGGGACGGCGGGCGGAGTGGAAACCACCGGTCCTTGGTAGTTATTGACTCTCCTGACAATCCCATTCTTAAGCATGACCTCGTGAAAATTAATAAGTAATCCTACCTGACGACCGCTGAGGCGCAGGTGTGAGAGAAGCTGTGCCTTGTGAACCGGGAGGATCTTCTCCTGTGCCTTGATCTCAACGATAACCTGATCCGCGACCAGCAGGTCTATCCGATACCCTATCTCAAGCCTGACGCCGTCATACACAAGGGGAAGGCCGACCTGACGGGCAACCGCTAGGTCCGCTTTCTCCAGTTCGTGAACGAGGCATGCTTCGTAGGAATTCTCCAGCACTCCGGGACCCAGCCTGGAATGGACCCGAATAGCACACCCAATAATCGTGGTCGTGATTTCATCTGGCTCCATCCTGCGTTCTCTGTCTGGCATTCTGCGTGCCCTGCGTTAGAGCGCCTCGAAACCCGACACACTCTAGGTGCCAGCCGCGCGGACACTACTATCGGAAAAATGAGAGCCGGCCCGAATTCACGCGAACCTATTTCAGCAGCACCCAGCCCAACCCCAGCATCCCCCCCAGAATCACCACCACCCACACCAGCCACCGCCCCCCGTCCCGCGCCAGGTTGTCCAGCGGCGTGAGCCCGGTGCGTTCCCGCACCGGTCGCCACCACCCTCCGGGCCGGATCCGGGCATAGAACCGGTCCAGCACCGCCTCCCGCTCCGGCCGCGTCAGGAAGGTCACCGGCAGCCAGATCGCCATGGTCCCGAAGGTGGTGAACGAAAGCCGCAGGCCCCAGCTCCACGGGTGCAGGCTCGCATATATCGCCAGCACCACGCCCACCAGCATCGCCACGATCTCGGTCCACGCGTTGATCCGCCACCAGAACCAGCGCAGCAGCAGCACGATGCCGGTCCCGCTTCCGATCAGCACCAGGAACCGGAACACCTGGCCCACGCTCTCCATGAAGAACGAGAGCGCCGCCGCGGCCAGGGTGATGCCGACCGAGGCCCAGCGCGCCGCCCGGAGCAGGCGGACTTCATCCTTTTCGCCGGTGAACCGCCCGTAGAGATCATGGACGAGATAGCTGGCGCCCCAGTTCACCTGGGTGGACACGGTGGACATGAACGCAGCCACCAGGCTCGCGAAGACCAGGCCGAGGAGTCCGGCGGGAAGGTAGCGCACCATCATGAGGGGGTAGGCCATCTCCGGGTCTTCCAGCCCGGGCATGACCAGCAGGGCGGCGAGGCCCACCAGCACCCAGGGCCAGGTTCGTACGACGTAGTTGAGGATGTTGAACGCGTGGGCCGCCTTGGCCGCCTCCTTCTCGTTGGCGGTGGAGGCCAGCCGCTGCACGAACATGCCGCCGCCGTCACTGTTCCGGTACGCCCACCACTGGACCCCGATGTAGCCCAGGAAGGTGAGCATGGGGACCATCGCCTCGGGCCCGGTCGGCACCAGGTCCAGCCGGGCGCCCTCTCCCTGGGCCCGGAGGGCGTCGGTCATCGCCCCGAGCCCGCCCACTTCGTTCAGGGCATACACCATCACGATGAGCGCACCCGCCATGGCCAGGATGTACTGGATGAAATCGGTCGCCACCACGCCCCAGAGCCCGGACGCCGCGGTATAGATGAGGGTGATCAACACGATGGGGAGAATGGCCCAGAGCCGGGGGTCGCCGGGCAGCGCCGGCAGGCTGTCCAGGATGCCCAGTGCCAGGACCACTTTGCGCATGGCCAGCATGCCATAGCCGATGCCGATGCAGTTGAGCGGCACCGCCAGCAGGAAGGCCCGGCTGGCGCGCAGCACCGCGGCGGGGCGCCCGCCATACCGCAGCTCGGTGAACTCCATGTCGGTCAGCACCTGGGCCCGCCGCCACAGCTTGGCCAGCAGCACCGCGAGCAGCACGTGGGCAAAGGCGAAGCTCCACCACTCCCAGTTGCCCGCGACCCCCGCCTGCGCCACCCGCCCCGCGATGTAGAGCGGGGTGTCCACGTTGAAGGTGGCCGCCGCCATGGACGTCGCCGCCAGCCACCACGGGATCGCCCGGCCGCCCACGAAAAACTCGGCCAGGTTGCGGCTGCCCCGCCGGGCCACGTACAGCCCGAGGAACAGCGACCCGCCGAGGTAGAGCGCGACGATCAGCCAGTCGAGGAGAGCCATCAGCGGTTAACCATCAGTCCATCATCGCCCGGTGCAGGTGCGGAGGGACACGCCGACATTCGCGCATGCTGGCTAGTGCCCCGCCAGTAATTCCCGGCACATCCCGGCCACCGCCGCCTGCATCAGCCGCTGCCGGTGCCAGGCCCCCAGGATCGGTGCCGCGCCGGGAATGGTGCCGGCCAGGCGAGGGTGGCCGAAGAGAACCACCAGTCCCGCGCCGGGGACCGCCTCCGCGATCCGGCGCTGCGCCGCCTCGCTCAAGCCCGCGCGCGACTTCCAGCCCCGTGGCTCCGCGAAGATCAGCACGACCCGGGTACCGCCCTTTTCCAGCCTGACCCCCGCCTCCAGCAGCATCCCGGGGACCAGCACCTCCGGGCTCGGCGCATACGGCCCGCCGATATCGTCGTCAATGAGGACCAGTTCGAGCGGGGCCGAAAGGGAAGGCCGGGCGCCCCGGAGCCACCCGTCCTGCAGCAGTCGCCGCGCGATGCCGGCGGAGTCGCCGGTGGGCGGCGCACCCTCCACTGGACGATGGGCCTGTACCAGCGCCGCATCGTACCGGGCCAGGGACGCGATCACCCGCTCCGGCGCCAGCAGCCCTGCTTCCACGTCGCGGCGAAGCCCCGCTACCACCTCCGCGGTGTCCCGCGGATAGAGCAGCAGGTCCACGCCGGCCCGCACGATTTCGCCCGCTGCCTCCGCTTCCCGCCCCCGCCGGGCGCCTTCCATGATCATCGCATCGGTCACGACCAGGCCGTCGAAGCCGGTGGCGCGGAGCCGGGCCAGGAGGGGGGCGGAGAACGTCGCGGGGAGCCCGGAACGGTCCAGCGCCGGAAAACTGACATGGGCGGTCATGATGGACGCGACACCGGCTTCGATGGCCGCGCGGAAAGGAATTTCGTCCAGGACCATCTGGTCGGGCGGTGCCTCCACCCGCGGCAGCCCGGCGTGCGAATCGGTGGTGGTACGGCCGTGCCCGGGATAATGCTTGGCGCAGGCCAGCGCGCCCGCCGCCTGGCAGCTGGTTACCCAGGTCTTGACCCATTTCGCCACCAGCCAGGGATCCGCCCCGAAAGACCGGCTCTGGACAATGGGATTCTCGGGCTCGAGGTCGAGATCCGCCACCGGCGCAAAGACCCAGTTGATGCCGATTTTCCGCGATTCGGCGGCGGTCGTGGCCGCCGCGGCCCGGATGACATCGGCATCACCCAGCGAGCCCAGCGCGCCGGGCGGAGGAAACTCGGTGAGGCCTTCTACCTGCTGGCCGGCACCGCGCTCCAGGTCGGCGCCCACCAGCAGCGCCCGGCCGGCATGGGCCGCTGCGCCGGAGACGAACCGCTCGACCCCCACCGGCGTGCCGCCGAAGAGAATGAAGCCGCCCACCCCCAGGTCGAGCGCCGACCGGGCCGCGTCCCACTCGTGGGAGAAACCGCTGCCCTCGCGCCAGCGCACCGCGGGCAGCACCAGGCGGGCGACCTCGGTGGAGCGGGTTGGGGAGGAAGTCACGCCGGCGTCACCGAGCCCAGCAGGCGGAAACCGCGGGCCCCGGTTGCCGCGGGAAGGTTCCCGGGCTGACCGTCCAGCACCAGGTAACCGAGCAGCGCAAAGGCGACGGCTTCCTTGGCGTCGCCGTCGAAGTGCACCTCGTCGAAGCGCTTGAGATCGGCGGGCTTTCCCCACAGCCCGCCGAGGTGGCGGCGCAGCGCCTCCATCAGGACCGGGTGATGGCATCCGCCCCCGGATACCACGACCTC
Source organism: uncultured Gemmatimonadales bacterium (assembly GCA_963795085.1). GTDB lineage: Bacteria > Gemmatimonadota > Gemmatimonadetes > Gemmatimonadales > GWC2-71-9 > DASYPP01. The sequence continues at coordinate 39,347 of CAWCFX010000006.1, forward strand.
CGGCGTGCCCGGCACCCAGCGGGCGATGGCATCGCCCACGCTGCGCGCGGTCAGCTCGACGGCCGTGGCGACGCCGCTGGGGCCGGGCACCCGGGCATAGAGCATCCGGGCAAAGGGCTGGCCGAACCGTTCCCGCCCGGTGCTCTTGGGCGGAGGCGCCGCGAAGAATGAATCGGAGAGCAGCGACCGGAGCACCGTTTCGTCCGGGGTGCCTCGGCTGCTGAGATAGCCGTCAGTGTCGTAGGGCAGGCTGGGGTCGGCCTGCCGGGCCATGTCGTCGATGACCGACATGCCGGGGCCAATATCGAAAGCAAAGGCGCCTTCCAGCCGCCCTCGCTGCTCGACATAGGTGAGATTGGCCATGCCGCCGAGATTGAGCAGGACGCGAGCATGGTCGGGAGCGCCGAAAAGCAGCACATCGGCCATCGGCACCAGCGGTGCCCCCTGCCCGCCTGCGGCCACATCGCGGGCGCGAAAGCCGCTCACCACCCGGACCCCGAAGCGCTCCGCCAGCAGCGCGGGTTCGCCCAGCTGCCAGGTCACCAGGGGCGGCTCGTGCCAGACGGTCTGCCCGGAATAGGCAATAAAGGAAAGCTCGGCCGGCCGGAGCCCTCCCTCGGCCAGCACCATCTCCACCGCCTGCGCCGCCCACTCGGCAAGGTGGACACCCAGCAGCGCGAACTCCCGGGCCGGCAGGGCGCCGGCCAGCGCGTGCTGGATCTCCTCTCGCTCCGCCGATGAATAGGGGCGGCACACATACTTCACCAGTTCACAATTGCCCGCGCCCTCGATTCGCACCAGCGCGGCGTCCACCCCGTCGATGGACGTCCCCGACATGAGACCAACGGCCAGGACCGGTCGGCCGCTCACGGGGTCGTCCGGGGTTGCGGCGGGTCCCCTACCACCGGGCGGAGCCGCCCGTCATGCTCGGCCAGCAGCCGCTCCGCCTCTCCTTTCGGGACGCCTTTCCGGACCATCACGATCGCCAGCTTCACGCTGCCCCCGGCCCGCTCGATTGCCTGGCGTGCCGCCTCCCGGTCCACGCCGGCGGTTTCCATCACGATGCGCTGCCCCCGGTCCACCAGCTTCTCGCTCCAGGCCTGGAGATCCACCATGAGGTTCCCGTACACCTTCCCCAGCCGGATCATGGCGCCGGTGGTGAGCATGTTGAGCGCCAGCTTGGTGGCGGTCCCCGCCTTCATCCGGGTGGACCCGGTGACCACCTCGGGCCCGACAAGGAGGGTGATGCAGACGTCGCAGGTCTCCCGGAGCAGCGCTGGCGGCTCGCTGCAGGAGATGAAGACGGTACCGGCTCCCAGCGCCTGGGCCCGGCCCAGCGCGGCCCGTACATACGGCGTGGTTCCGCTGGCCGCGATACCCACCACCACGTCGTCGGACGACACCCTTCGGCCGTCCATCTCGGCAATGCCCGCATTCACATCGTCCTCGGCGCCTTCGGCCGGCTTGACCAGCGCCGGGAGTCCGCCGGCGATGATGCCGACGACCATCTCCGGCGGGGTCCGGAAGGTGGGTGGGCACTCGGACGCATCGAGGACGCCGAGGCGCCCGCTGGTGCCGGCGCCGACATACAACAGGCGGCCGCCCCGCCGGAACGCCTGCTCGATCAAATCGATCGCGCCGGCAATCTCCACCCGGGCCCGGGCCACCGCGGCCGGGACCAGGGCGTCTTCCGCCGCGATGATATCCACGATCTCCAGGGCCGACCGGCGGTCAATGTCGCTGCTGGCGGGATTGCGCTGCTCGGTCAGCCGGGAATCCAGTTGCATGCGGGCCGGGGAAACGGTGGGAAGGCAGTGGGCAAGGGTCGGGGTCGGGGCGGAGCCTCGGGTGCAAGTCCCCCCTGCCCCTCGGCCCCCGGGTTTCGTAAATTGAATCCCGTCCCCCCCAGCACGGCAACCTTTCCCCCGCGAGGAATGCGTGAGAATGCACCCCCTGGGCCTGGTCACGGCCGGCCTCGTTCTCGTCACTGCCTGTACCAACGCCGCCACCCAGGCCCAGGGTCCCGACCGGGGCACCAACCCGGCATGGACCTACGCCGGCAAGAGCATCGTCACCGAGGCGCCGCTCGCCATGGTGGTCTCCGCGAATGTGATCGCCAGCGAGGTCGGCCGCGACATTCTCAAGCAGGGTGGCAATGCGGTGGATGCGGCGGTGGCGGTGGGTATGGCGCTGGCCGTGGTGCACCCGGAGGCCGGGAATATCGGCGGCGGCGGGTTCATGACGATCCGCCTGAACGACACCGTCTATACGATCGACTATCGCGAGAAGGCGCCCCAGGCCGCTTCGCGGGACATGTACCTCAACCTCCGCGGGAACCCCAGCGACCTGAGCGCCGTCGGGCACCTCTCGGTCGGCGTCCCCGGGGCGGTCGCCGGCATGGCGGAAGCCCACCGCCGGTTGGGCAAGCTGACCTGGGCGCGGGTGCTGGCCCCGGCGATCCGGCTGGCCAACGAGGGGTTCATTATTGACGACTACCGGAGCCGTTCCCTCGATGGAGCGTGGGAACAGCTCTACATATTCCCGGCCTCCCGCGAATATTTCTTTCCGACCGGTCGCGCCCCCACCCCGGGTACGCGCTTCGTCCAGCGGGACCTCGGCCGCACCCTGCAGGCCATCTCGGACAGCGGTCCGGCCGGGTTCTACCGCGGCCGGGTGGCGGATCTCATCGTCGCCGAGATGCAGCGGGGCGGCGGCCTTATCACGCATGAAGACCTGGCCGCGTACCGGGCCGAGTGGCGGGACCCGGTGCGTCTCACCTATCGGGGCTATACCATCTATTCCATGCCGCCCGCCTCCTCGGGAGGCGTCACCATGGGCATGATTCTCAACATCATGGAAGGGTACGGCACCCTGCCGCCGTTCGGGTCTGCGGCCCTGCTGCACCGGGAAGCCGAGGCAATGCGCCAGGCCTTCATCCATCGGAACAGCACCCTGGGCGACCCTGACTTCGTCGAGATGCCGCTGGACCGTCTCCTCTCCAAGGCGTACGCCGATACTCTCCGGAAAGGAACCAACCTCACCCGGGCTAACCCGACCCCGGACTTCGACGCCGGTGCCCCGGGCGGCAACTCCACCACCCACTATTCCGTGGTGGATGCCGAGGGCAACACCGTCAGTTGCACCACCACCCTCAACAACAGCTATGGCAGCGGCGTGTCGGTCGCCGGCGGGGGCTTTCTCCTGAACGACGAAATGGACGACTTCGCCTCGGCCCCCGGCAAGCCCAACATGTACGGCCTGGTCCAGGGCGAGGCCAATGCCATCGCCCCGGGCAAACGGATGCTCTCAGCCATGACACCGAGCATCGTGCTGGACTCCGCCGGCAAGCTGTTCCTGGTGGTGGGTACGCCGGGTGGTCCCACCATCATTACCCAGGTCTATCACATCATCTCCAACGTGATTGACCACCGCATGCCGCTGGCCGACGCCGTCGCCGCCCCGCGGATGCACCACCAGGCCCTGCCCGACGAAATCCGGCTGGAGACCAACGGATTTCAGCCCGCCACCCTGGAACAACTCAAGGCCATGGGACATACACTCACATTCCGGGGCCGCTGGGGGGACGTAGAAGCCATCATCCGGACACCCGCCGGCTGGCAGGGAGTCAGTGACCCGCGGCTGGGCGGAGGCGGGGCAGGATACTGATAAGGGGGGAGGACGTGAGAAGTGAGAAGTGAGAAGTGAGAAGTGAGAAGTGAACCAATTTCGATGTGCGGGGTACCAGTCCTTCAGCTGGTACCCTTTTTCATTGCGAGCGATGAAGGAATCTGTCTTCCGTACCTCCGTGGACGTACCGCGGGGCCGCGCCGAGGTGTTTGCGTTCTTCGCCGAGGCGGGGAACCTGGAACGAATCACGCCACCGGAGCTTCGTTTCCGGATCCTGACCCCTGAACCGGTCGAAATCCGGGCGGGGGCACTCATTGATTATCGCCTTCGGCTTTACGGCATCCCGATCCGCTGGCGGACGCTGATTGCCGCTTGGGATCCGCCCTCGAGTTTCGTGGACCAGCAGGTGCGGGGACCCTACGCACAGTGGGTGCACACCCATACTTTCTGCGACTTGCCAGACGGGGGTACCCGGATCAGCGACGAGGTACGGTACCGGCTGCCATTCGGGCCGCTGGGGTGGCTGGCGTACCCCCTGGTCCGCGGCCAGGTCACGCGAATCTTTTCCTACCGAAAATCCCGGGTCACCAGGCTGCTGGGACTACCCGGCCCTCCGGACACGGTCAGGGGCGGGAGCATCGAAACCGGATGCCCCCGCCCCTGACCATCTTCCCCTTGCCCCCTTGCCCCCCTGACCCTCTTGCCCCCTTTTAGAGCGTCAGGGCCTCGGTCAGCTTGAGCACGATCCGGGCGCCAGCCGGCACCACGACATCGCGGTCGGCCGTTTCCATGGCGACCCCGGTGCCCACCGCGGCACCGACGACGCCGCCGATGATGGCGCCCTTCTTGTTGCCGCTCAGCACCCGGCCCGCGATGGCGCCGGCTGCGGCGCCGGCCCCGACCTTGGCCGCATCACCGGCCGTCACGCCCCGACCCTCCAGCCGGTGTTCCACCGACTCGATGCTGGCATTCAGCGTATAGGATTTTCCTCCAACTTCGATGGTCGCGGGCATCAGGACGATTTTGCCGTCAGCCTGGCCCTTGTTCTCCGCCGGCTCGATCTGCGAGACCGTAAGGCGGACCACTGAACCCGCGGGGATGACCACGCGGCCGCGGCTGTCCGAGATATCGCTGGCCACCGTCGCCATCAGCGTCTCGCCGGCCTTGTTGGTCCGGGACGAGATCTGCGTGGTGGTATTGGCATTGATGGTAGTGCCGGCCGCCAGGCTTCGGCCGGCGGGCGGGGCCGGCGTCGAGGGGGTCGTCTGCCGCGGGGTCGTCGGCCGGGCGTGGACGGGGTGCTCGTGGTCGGCGGAGGATTGGTGGGGCGGTCGTTCAGCGCGGCGCTGGAATCCGCCGGGGACATCTGGAGGTCGCGGCTCAGGCTATCAGCCATCGCCTGGTCGCTCCGGTCCCGACCGCATGCGGCGACCGCAATGATTCCAAGAATTGCCAGCGGGGTACGAAGCAGCATCCTCTCCTCCTTGAGTTGTCGTCTGTCGCGAAGTCGAATCATATCCATCGCACCGTTCCCGGCAAGGCCATGTGTGACGGGGGTCACACACCGCCGGGTTAGACCCGGTCGTCGAGGCCCTTCACTCCTGCCTCTTCCGCGCAGTGCGCGCAACAGAAGAAGGTTCCGTCATCTTCCATCCCGTGGCCGATGATCCGGCAGTTGCAATGGCTGCAGGTGGGGGCGAGGCGGTGGATGGCGCACTCGAAGGAGTCGAAGGTGTGGGACTTGCCCTCGTAGGTGCGCACGGTGAATGCCTTGTCGTAGTCATTCCCGCAAACTTCACATTTCGCCATCGGTTGCTCCTGCCGGGGTTAGGGCCCAGGTCCAGCCTCTACGGTGCGCCCCCGGGCGGTGAAAGGATGTGACACCCACCACAAAGGAAAAGCGGCTGCCCGAAGGCAGCCGCTGGCCCCACCCTGGGAGCGGGCCTAGTTGCTGGACACCACCAGTTCCTGGTTGAGCGTAAAGGTGATGGCGGCTCCCGGCGCCACCACGACATCCCGGTCGGCGGTCTCCACCGCGACCCCGGTTCCCACGGCGGCACCCACCACCCCGCCGATGACCGTGCCCTTCTTGCCGCCCAGGATCCGCCCCGCGATCGCGCCGGCCGCTGCGCCGGCGCCGACCTTGGCTGCATCGCCGGTGGTGACGCCCCGGCCCCGCAGCGTGTGCTGGACCGCGGTGCTCGCCCCGCCGATGGGATACTCCCGGCCCCGCACCGTGACCGAGGCCAGGCGCAGGTTGATGGTGCCCCGGGTAGCGCTCTTGTTCTCGGCCGGCGCCAGCGCCGTAATCGTGAACTGCGCGGTAGAGCCGGCGGGGATGATCACCCGCCCATTCTCATCGCGGACGTCGTCCGAGATCCGGGCGGTCACCGTTTCTCCCACCTTGTTGCGCTGGGAGGTAATCGAGTCGGTCGCGGCGGCGCTGATGACGGTCCCCGAGGGGAGCACCAGCGGGGCCGCGGCCACCGGCGGGCGGGCCGGACCGGGATCGCTCACCACGGGGGTCGGCTGCTGGGCCTGGGGCCGGGGGGTCGTGACCCGGGGCGTCTGCCGCGGAGCCGGCGTCGTAACCGGCGGGGTGGTGACCGGGGCCGGCGGGTTCGCGGGTGGCGCGTCGTTCAGCGCCACGGTGGATTCGGCCGGTGCCAGCTCGAGGTCCCGGCCCAGGCTGTCGGCCACGGCGTTCTCGGCCCGGTCCCGTCCCGCGCAACCGGCCAGGAATGTGAGTGCTGCCACGGCCAGGATACTGATTCGCATGGTTATCTCCCTCAGAGGATCACTTGCCCGGGTGTGCTCACCCGGTGACATTACCGACCTGTATATGCGTCAACTTCGAACGGTGCTCCCTTTTGCCCGTCCCTACGCGGGAATATACCTCGCCGGGCTGGGCTTGACCGTGTTCTCCAACGTCCTTTCAACTCTTGGGCCACAATTCCTGCGCCGGGGCGTGGAGGCGCTGGAGCGGGGCGATCCCTTCAGCGCCGTCCAGACCGCGGTCCTGATCATGGTGGGGCTGGCCCTGGTGGCGGGCGCCGCCCGCTACGGCATGCGCCAGCTGCTCAACAGCGTAAGCCGCCGGGTCGAATACGACATGCGGAACGTGCTGTACCGACATCTCCAGGGCCTGCCGGCCGAGTTCTACGACCGGTCCACCACCGGCGATCTCATGGCCCGCTCCACCAACGACCTGCTCAACGTCCGCATGGTGGCGGGACCCGCCGTCATGTATCTGGTGGATACCATCACCCGCTCCATGCTGGTGATCCCCTTCATGCTGGCGATCAGCCCCCGGCTGACGCTGTTCGCCCTGCTTCCCCTGGTGGCGTTGCCCCCGGTGATGGTCTATTTCGGCCAGGCGATTCACCGTCGCACCACCGCCATCCAGGCCCAGTTCAGCGCCCTGACCGATTTCGTGCACGAGAACCTTTCGGGCGTGCGAATCGTGCGGGCGTACCGGCAGGAGGCGGCGGAAACCGACCAGTTCACCAGACTAAACGCCGAGTACGTCACTCGCAACATCGCCCTGGCGCGCACCTATGGCGCCTTCATGCCGGTGATGGGACTGATCGGGGGACTGGGCGGGCTCGCGGTGCTCTACATCGGCGGCCGCCAGGTGATGCTGGGCAACATCACCGCCGGCGCGTACATCGCGTTCGGCGTGTACCTGGTGACCCTGATCTGGCCGATGATCGCGCTGGGATGGGTGGTCAACCTGGTTCAGCGGGGCGCCGCCTCGATGGGACGCATCAACCAGTTGCTGGACGAACGCTCGGCCCTGGAGCCGACGCCGGTGCAGGCGCGACCGCTTTCGGCCGGGGCGGCGAGTCTCCCCGGGGCCCGCAGCATCGCCTTTGAAGGCGTCTGGTTCCAGTATCCCAACGCACGGGACCGCGGCTGGGTCCTCCAGGACGTCTCCTTCACCGTGGCCGCCGGCCAGTCGCTCGCCATCGTGGGCCCGACCGGCTCCGGCAAGTCCACCCTGGCCGATCTCATCGTCCGCACCTACGACCCGGACCGCGGCCGGGTCCTCCTGGACGGGGTGGACGTGAAAGGGCTGGGTCTCGCCCAACTGCGCCAGGAGGTCGGCTTCGTCCCCCAGGAAACCTTCCTGTTCAGCGACACGATTCGCGAGAACATCCTTTTCGGCGCCCCGGACGACGGCCGGCTGGAAACGGCGGCGGCTACCGCCCAGCTCGCGGACACCCTGAAAGAACTGAGCGCCGGCGCGGACACCATGCTGGGGGAGCGGGGAATCAATCTTTCCGGCGGGCAGAAACAGCGCACCGCCATCGCCCGGGCGCTGGCCAAGTCGCCGCCGGTTTTTGTCCTGGATGATGCGTTGAGCGCGGTGGACGCCCAGACCGAAACCCGGATTCTGCGGAGTCTCCGGGGCGCCCTGGCGGGACGTACCAGTATCATCATATCCCACCGGCTGGCGGCGGTCCGCGATGCCGACTGGATCCTGGTCCTGGATGGGGGGGTGATCGTCGAGCAGGGAAACCACCAGGACCTGGTCCAGCGGGACGGGCGGTACTGGGAATTGCTGAGCCGGCAGCAGCTCGAAGAAGAAATCGAGACCGGAGAGTCCCCGGTCCAGGTCTAGCGCGACCGCCGGGCCGGGGGGTACCTTGCCTGCCCCAGCCACCCCCATCTATGACCACCGCTACCCTGCAGGAGCGCCTGGCCCGGGAGCCCCAACTGCCGCAGAAGGAAGCGGTGCGAATCGGGGCTCTGCTGGCGCGCGAGGTCGAGCGCCTCAACCGCCAGGGCAAGCGGGCCTGCCCCATCAGCCCCGAATCCGTGATACTCCGGGGCCCCGACGTCGCGCTCAACGAGGGGGGCCCGTCCGCCTTTCCGGCACCGGAGGAAGTGGCGGGTCAACCGGTGGATGAGCGGACTGATGTGTACCGGCTGGGCGCGCTCATGTACCAAATGCTCACCGGGAGCCCGCCGCCGGTACCGGAAGCGCCGGCCAAGATTGCCACGGCTCCCCGTCTGCGGCCCCCTGCCTCCGTACCCTCAGTCCACGCGATCCGCCGCGATGTGAACCGGGCGCTCGACGCGGCCATATCCCGCGCGCTCGCTCGCAATCCCCGTGACCGGTTTGCCCGCGCCGGCCATTTCGCCGAAATTCTCGATGACGCCCTGAGCGGCCGGCTGGACCACCAGCCCCATTCCGACCGGCCCTCGCAGATGATGATCGTGGATTCCTGGGAATTCCAGGAGGAGGAAAAACGGGCGGAGCGCAAGCTGAAGCGCCGGGCCACGGACCGCTGGGCCCTCCTGTTCCTCCTCGCCCTGGCCGCCATCCTGGGATTCGTCTTACTGCGGTAGCGGTACGCTCACCTCAACGGCATGATCCTCGCAAGACAGTTCGCCCGCCGGCAGGGCCGCGGGCATGACCCGGCATCGTCGCAGTAAACCCTTACAATAGAATACTTTGGACTTTAATCCGTGGCTGGTCATCGGGTTTGGATTGGGCGTCGGCATCCTGGTCGGCATGACCGGGATCGGGGGGGGCGCGCTCATGACCCCCCTCCTGGTGCTGTTCGTCGGAACCCCGCCGGTGACCGCAGTGGGCACCGACCTGGCCTACGGCGCTGTGACCAAGACGGTGGGCGGCTACAAGCACTGGCGGCAGGGGACCATCGACTTCGGCCTTTCCTGGTGGATGGCGATCGGGTCGGTGCCCTCGGCGATCGGCGGGGTTTACGTCGTTGGCATCCTGCAGGAACACCTCGGCGGGAAGGAGTTCGAGCGCTTCATGCTCTACCTCCTCGCCGGCGCCATCGCCTTCACCGGCGCGATGACCCTGATCCGGGCCATCTTTCTGAAGCAGTTAATCGCCCGGGAGCGGGATACCGTCAAGATGGAAGCCCGGCACAAGGTCGCCGCCGTGCTGCTCGGCCTGTCAGTGGGATTCGTCCTCGGCATCACCTCCGCCGGGAGCGGCTCGCTGATCGCGCTGGGGCTGATCATGATATTCCGGCTCTCGCCTTACCGGGTGGTCGGCACCGACATTTTCCACGCGGCGATTCTGCTGTGGGCGGCCGCGATCGCGCACGTCGTGGCGGGGAACGTGGATTACCCGCTCGCCGGCACCATCCTGGTCGGCTCGGTGCCCGGCGTCTGGCTGGGCAGCACGCTCTCGGTCCGGCTCCCGGCGGGGACCCTCCGCACCGTGCTGGGCGTGGTGCTGATCGGCGCGGCCATGGGCCTGGGATCCAAGGCGGGGCTGCCCATCTCTCCGGCCGCCATCGCCAGCGTGCCGCTCGTGCTGGCCGTCATCATTCTGTGGAGCCGCTTCCGCGACCGGGTGCCCCGCGCCATCGCCGACACCGAGGCCGGGGAGCCGGGCCAGCCGCGCATCCACCGGGAGCGGAAGCCCCCCGGGGGGCACTGACGCCCGGCCTCACATGCCGTAGTACAGCTTGAGCACGACCAGCATCGTCACGATCACCCCCACTGTGAGCGGCGCGCCCAGCCGGGAATAATCGCTGAACCGGTATCCGCCGGGCCCGTACACCATCGTGTTGGTCTGGTAGCCGATCGGTGTCAGGAACGAGGTCGAGGCCATCACGGCCACGATGAGGGCAAAGACGCGGGGATCCTGGTTCAGCTGTTCGGCGCTGGCGTACGCGATCGGGAACATGATGGCCGCGGCCGCGTTGTTGGTGATCAGTTCGGTCACCAGGCTGGTGGCCAGGATGATCCCGAGGGCCACGCCCAGCGTCCCCATGCCCGCGAACACCGCCAGCACCCCGCCGGCCACCTGGTCCGCGAGGCCGGAGCCTTCCATCGCCGCGCCCAGTCCGAATGACGCAGCGATCACCACGATCACATCGAGGTCCACGGCGTTCCGGGCATCGGTCGCCGTCAGCACGCCGGCGGCGATCAGCGCCACGGCGCCGAGGAGCGACGCCTGCAGCATGGGCAGGAGGTTCAATCCCGCCACCAGAACGATCCCAATGGTCACCAGGCCGACGATCCAGGCCTTTTTCGTGACACCCGGCGGGGTGCCTCCCAGGGTGGAAATGAGCAGGAAGTCGGTCCGGTCCCGCCAGCGACCCCGGAACCCAGGGTCGGCCAGCAGCACCAGGGTGTCCCCCACCCGCAGTTCCACCTGGCCCAGCTTGGCGTTGATGCGATGGCCGGCCCGGTGAATGGCGACCACCGCCGCCTGGTACCGGCTGCGGAAGTCCACCTCCTTGAGCGTCCGGCCCACCAGCGGCGAGGCCACCCCCACGACAGCTTCCAGGAAGGTGTGGCGGGCGGTATCGAACGGGAGCAGGTGCGTCTGCTCGGTGGAGACCAGGCCCCGCATCGCCTGGAGGTCAACGATCTGGTCCACCTTGCCGACGAAGCACAGCTGATCGCCCCCCTTGAGGATCATCGTCGAAGCCACCGGCGCGAGGCTGTCGCCGTCCCGCACCACCTCGACCAGGAATACCCCCTGCAGGTGGCGCAGGCCGCCCTCTTCGATCGCGCGTCCATCGAGCGGGCCGCCGGTCTCGACCAGCATGGTCACGGTGAATTCCCGGGCAACCTCCTGGAGGTCGTGGTTGGCGGGCCGCCGGTCCGGGAGCAGCCGCGAAGCGGTAAGCAGCAGGATGATGATCCCGACCACCGCCACCGGCAGCCCGATCGGGGTGATCTCGAAGAGGCCCATCGGCGGGACGCCGTGCGCTTCCAGCAGGCCGGACACCACCAGGTTGGTGGAGGTTCCCATGACCGTGACCGCGCCGCCGAGGATCACCGCATAGGAGAGCGGCAGGAGGTAACGGGAAGGCGACCGCCCCGAACGTTCCGCCCAGTCGATGATCGGAGAGATCATCATGGCCACGAGCGGGGTGTTGTTGAGAAAGGCCGAGGCGCCCGCCGAGGCGGGCAGGAGACGGGCCAGGCTGCCCCGTTCACCCCGTTTCTCGCCCAGCAGGAATCCGAGGATCGGTTGCAGCAGGTTGGTCTTTTCCACCGCGCGGGCCAGCACGTACAGCGCCGCCACCGTGATCGGCGCGGAATTGCCGAACCCGGCGAAGGCCTGGGCCGGCGTGATGACCCCGACGACGAGGAGCAGGATGGTCGCCCCCAGCATGATGCTCGCGGGGGAATACGTCTCTCGTACCAGCAGGACCAGGGTCAGCAGCGTGACCGCCAGCGTGACCCATCCTTGCCATTCCATGCGAGAATCCCGGGGTTGAAGGTGGCGTCCGGCCCGCGCCTACAGCTGGGACTTGAGAAAGCCCGGGGTGAGTTGCTGCAGCCATCCCGCCAGCCGGGTAAAGCTGCCGGTGACCATGAGGATACCCACGATGATCAGCAGGATGCCGCTGATCCGCTGGACCAGGGGCAGGTACTTCCGAAACTTCTGGAACCAGATGAAGAACCGGTCCAGCATGAGGGCGGCCAGCAGAAAGGGGATCGCCAGCCCCAGCGAATAGACGGAAAGCAGGAGGACGCCCCGGGAGAGATCGCCCTCGGTCGCCGCCAGGCCGAGCACCGAGCCCAGAATAGGGCCGATACAGGGCGTCCACCCGGCGCCGAAGGCCATGCCCACCAGCGCCGAGCCGAGGAAGCCAACCGGCTTGTCCTCCAGGTGGAAGCGCTTTTCCTGCTTGAGAAAGCGGAAGGAAAAGACATCGAGCGTGACCAGCCCGAACAGAATGATCAGGACCCCGCCGATCCGCTGGATCCACTCGCGGTGGAAATTGAGGGCCCGGCCCAGCGCGGTGGCGCTGGCGCCAAGCAGAATGAAGACCAGCGAGAACCCGAGGACGAAGAGCAGCGCATGCACCAGCGCCAGGTGCCGCCGGCTGGACACCTCGTTGGCGGTCATCCCGGTAAGGAAGCCGATATAGGACGGCACCAGCGGCAGGACGCAGGGACTGAGAAAACTCAGCAACCCGGCACCCAGCGCCACCAGCAGGCTGACCGACTGGCCGTCACCCACGAGAAGCGTCCGGAGTGCAGAGTACAGAGGGCAGAGGGCAGAGGGCAGAGTGCAGGGTGCAGAGTACAGGGTGCAGCGTGCAGCGTGCAGAGTGCAGAGTACTCAGTTCCGGCAGCTCGGATCTTTGCATATCACCTCGTGACTCGGTAGTCAACTGGATGGGGAGTTCACCTGCACTCTGCCTCGGCTCAGCACTCAGCACTCAGCACTCAGCACTCAGCACTCAGCACTCAGTACTCGGCAATCTAGTTGCGCAATGAACCGAGTTCCCGCCCCTGGCATTCGTGGCAGACCCCGAATACCTCCACCCGGTGGTGCTGGTGCTGAAAGCGGTGTTCGTCGGCGATCACCGGCAGCATGCGTTCCAGCTGGGGATTGGAGAACTCGAGGACCTTGCCGCAGCGGGTGCAGATGAGGTGCTCGTGGCGGCCCGGCCCCGCGACCGGCTCGTACCGCTTGAACCCTTCGCCGAAATCATGGGCCTTGGCCAGGCCGCTTTCGACCAGCACGTCAAGCACCCGGTAGACGGTGGCCGTCGCGACCCGGGTCCCCCGCTCCTTCAGCCGCCGCACCATGGCCTCCGCCGACAGGTGGTCGTCGGAGTGGAACAGGGTTTCGGCGACCAGTTCCCGCTGCCGGGTGACCGGCTGGCGGTGATCGCGAAGGTAGCGGCGGAAGCGCTCGAGGAGGGCGGCGCCCTCATCCCGGGTGAGTCGCGCCATCGGCCACCGCGGGGAACCACTCGTCCGGGGCGATGCGGGTGGGCATTTCCTCGTCGGCCCGCTTTTCCACCCCCTTGATCAACTCTTCCAGGGTCTCGACCGGCCCGCTGCCGACCTCCGCGACCGTGCCGCTCCACTTGCCGCGCTCCTTGCCCTTGATGGTGTGGACGTAGCGTGCGGTGTAGATGCGCCGGCGATCTCCCTCGACCCGGGAGAGAATCGCGGTACCCCACTCCCGCGCCTCCTGGCGGATGGCGCGGAACACCCACACGCCGTCCACTTCGGATGGCGGCAGCTCGGCGGCCACGGCCACCGCCAGCCGGGCCCAGCCTTCCCCCGTGGGGATCCTCAGGTCTGTTTGCGTTCCCACTGTTCCGTGTAGAAGCGAAGGACGTGCATGAAATCCTGGGCGTTGGTGACGACCCCGTAGGCCTGGTGGGTACCCCGGTCCTTGAGCTTGTTCACCACGAACTCGGTCTGGTCCACGCAGATGGTCATGAGCGGCGTGGGGACGCCATCGTAGTGGGTGTGAAACGCCGGCAGCATGTTCCCCACCGCGATGGCGTGCAGCGCGGACGCGACCAGGATGGCGCCGGTCGCGCGGACCGTCAGTTCCCGCATGGCATCCTGGGCGTCCAGCGAGCCACTGTGCACACCCGGCAACGGGCCGTCATCGCGGATCGATCCGGCCAGCACGTAGGGAACCTGGTGCACGGTAAGCGCGTGCATGATGCCGCTCGTGATGAGCCCGCTCGTGACGGCGGCCTCGATGGAGCCGGCGGCCCGCACCCTGTTGATGGCCCGCATGTGAAGGCCGTGGCCGCCCGTGGTGGGCTGGCCGGTGTTGGTCATGCCCAGCGTAGTACCGAAAATGGCGGCTTCGATATCGTGCACGGCCACCGCGTTGCCGGCCAGCACGGCATGAACGTAGCCGTTCTTGATGAACCACTCCAGGTCGCTCCGGGCCCGCGAATGCACCAGCGCGGGTCCGGCCACCCAGACCAGGAACCCGCCTTTGCGCTTCTCTTCGCCCAGCCGCGCCGCCAGTTCCTCGTAGTTGACCGGCCGCTCCCGGCTCACCTCGGTGGACATGAACCGGAACTCGTTGGCGCTGTGCGACCCCGCCAGGAATCCCTCGGCGTGGACAAAGATGCCCTCGCTGCCGTCTTCGGCCTCGCCCATGGCGACCAGGTCACCCCGCCGGAGCCGCCGGGGCTCGATGGTTTCGAGCGCGGCACCGCGCCGGACCACCACACAATCCATGCGGGGACGGCTCGGCATCAACCACTGTGATCCAACCTTGATGTAGGTAGGAAGGTTGGAGGTCGAGAAGAACCCCTCGGGAAGGACACCGTCGGCCGGCAATGGGGCGAAGGCGGCTTCCGGCGCCGCGGCGAAGGGCGGCTTGGTAAAGTCCGGCGCAGAATAGGTTTGGCTGGTCATAGGCAGGCCGGAAAGGTAGGCGCATCGGGTGCGGATGGGAATGCGCCCTTATGATTCAGGATGCGAGTTTCCCCGCTTCTGCTGGCCCTGGCGATCCTCCCCGCACCGGCCCGGGGCCAGCAACCGGCGCCGGCCCGCCCGGACAGCGCCGTCACCCTCCCCCCGCTCAACGTCACGGTGACCCGGGTCCCCGCTGGCCTGGCCACGGTCCCCATGGCCATCACGGTGCTGGACCGTTCGGACCTGGGGCCGGCCCGCGCCAACCTCACGGTGGACGATGTGCTGGCCGCCGTTCCCGGTCTCTACCTGGCCAACCGGTATAACTACTCGCTGGACCAGCGGGTCTCGATCCGGGGCTTCGGCAGCCGGTCCAATTTCGGGCTGCGCGGGGTGAAGGTCCTCCTGGACGGGGTGCCCCAGACCCTGCCGGACGGACAGGGGCAGCTCACCAACGTGGACTTCGGCACCATCCAGCGGGTGGAGGTGCTGCGCGGATCCAGTTCGTCGCTCTACGGCAACGCTTCCGGCGGAGTCATCGCACTGGAAACCAGCCGCCCGGGAGCTGGGGCGTCCCGCGCCGAGGCGCGGGCGGAGGCGGGCGCCTTCGGGCTGGTGCGGTGGGCCGGGCGGGCGGATTTCCGGCGCGGGCTGCTGGGGGGAACCCTCGGCGTTTCCCGGTTTTCGCTGGACGGGTTCCGGCGGCACAGCGCGGCGGAGGCGGTGCAGGCGCATGGCGCGTTGGAGTACGTGATGTCCGGGCACGGCACCCTCACCGTCCGCGCCGGGTATGCCGATGCGCCGCGCGCGGACAACCCCGGGGCCCTGACGCCGGCAGAGTTCGCGGCCGACCGGGAAGCGGCGGCGCCCAACAACGTGGCGCGCCGCGCGGGCAAGGAAGTGTCCCAGCAACAGGCATCGGTGAGCTACCGCCACGATGGCGACAGCGGAACCCGGACCGAGGTCACGGTCTTTGGGCTTCGGCGCGATCTCCGGAACCCGCTGGCGACCAATGTCTTCATCACGCTGGACCGGTGGGCCGGGGGTCTTCGCTTCGCGACCACCCGGTACGTTCGAAGCCCGGCCTTGCGGGTGACGGCCGGCGCCGACCTGCAGGCCATGCGGGATGACCGGATGAACTCGGTGGCCAGTACCGGCCGGCCCACCGACACCCTGCTCCTCGACCAGCGCGAGTCGGTGACGGAGATCGGCCCGTTCCTGCATCTCGTGTGGCAGGCCGGCCCCCGGTGGCAACTCGCCGGCGGCATCCGCTACGACCGGGTCTCGTTCACCGTGCGCGATCACTTCCTGGCCGATAGCGTGGACAACAGCGGGAACCGGACCATGTCGGCCGTGAGCGGCCACGCCGGGGCCAGCCTGGCCGGATGGGACGCGCTGGTTCCCTACGTCAACATGGCGACCTCGTTTGAAACTCCGACTACCACCGAACTGGTCAACCAGCCGGGAGGCTCGGGCGGGTTCAATGACGCGGTGGGACCCCAGCGCGCCCTGAGCTACGAGGCCGGAGTCCGGGGACGGGCGGGACGGGTCCTTGAATACTCGATAGCGGCCTTCCGCTCCCGCATCGACAACGCCCTGGTGCCGTTCAGCGAAGTGGGCGGGCGCGCGTACTTCACCAACGCCGGGCGGCTGGACCAGAATGGCGTCGAGATCGGCGTTCGGCTGGCTCGCGGGGCCGCCTGGAACCTCGCGGCGGCCTATACCCTGGCCGCCTACCGGTTCGACCGCTACCGCATCACCACCGGTACCGCCGTGGATACCCTCGACGGCAACCGGCTGGCGGGAGTGCCCCGGCACCACCTGCGATTGATCGCGACCGGATCGCCGCTACCCGGGCTCCGGCTCGAGTTGGAGCAGCAACTCACCTCCCGCCTCTACGCGGACGACCGCAACACCATCGAGGCCCCGGGCTGGGGCGCCGGGGTGACGACGATCCGGGGCGCCATGGAGGTCCAGGCCGGGGCGATTTCGCTGCTACCGTTCTTTGGAATTCACAACCTGTTCAATCGCGAGTATGTCTCGTCGGTTACCGTCAACGGGTTCGGCGGCCGGGTCTTTGAGCCGGGGCCCGGGCGCAACGGGTACGCGGGCCTGGCCATCCGCTACCGGTAAGTGCCGGCATCACTCTTCCAGCACCGCCGCAACCCCGACGCGATAGAACGCGGAGAAATCCCGCACGAAGACCAGCTCGCACCCATCCGGCGTGAAGACAAAGAAGTTGTCGGTCCCGGGAGAGTTAACCCCGCCGCCCGCCAGGCGGGGTGAGCTCCATCCCCCCGGGTGGCGGCGGGAGACCCAGAGTTCGGCTGGTCCCCGGCGACCCGCGGAGTCCAGGGGCGAGATGTCGAGCAGAGCGAAGCTGCCGTCGGGGGCCAGAATTCCGCCCCATACATGGTACGCCGGGTTCCAGTCTCGCCAGCGCGCAAGTGTCGTGTCCAGCGCGGCCGCGGTGAAGGTCCGCCCGTTCCAGCCAGCCTGGAACGCCTCCGAGGTCGTCCAATCGGGCGAGATGCGCCGGTAGGTCAGCCGTCCACCGGTCCCGACATTCAGGCCGGAGTGATACCTGCCCCGCTGGTTCAACTGGGGCAGGTATTCGGGATCCGACCATCCGCTGCCCCGCCGGCGGGCCAGCCAGATTCCGGCGTTCGGCGTGGCCGAAGTATCCCCCGGTGCCCTGCGGTAGGAGGAGAAGACCAGGCCCTGGTTGTCCGGGGTGACCGCCGGGTAGAGATCCGAATACTCGCCCCCCAGGTGGACGCGGCTCGGGGCGGACCAGCTGGCTCCTTCCCGCCTCACCACAAAGATCCGGTAATCCTCGCCCCGACCGTCCGGATCCATCTTCCTGAAATAGTAGAACTCGCTGCCATCCGGGCTGAAGGTCCCCCGAAAGATCCGGCCGGAATCGGTCAATGCGGGAAGAAAAGGAATGGCGTGCCGGGGTGCGGAACAATCCTGTTGCGCCAGGGCCGAGCCGGGCGCGACCGCCAGAGCCAGTACGGCCGCCCAGAAAGGGCGGACATAAGTGGTCGCCTGAAGCAAGGGAATCCTCCCGAAGGGCGGGGTGGGTTGTGATGGACCAGCGTTGGCCGGACGAACCCGCGTCTCTCAACGTTTCAGCTGCGGTGAAACGTCCGGGACGCATTCGCGCCGAACGGAACCGGGAAGTGTCGGTGACCGTACAGGTCTGCAACCTTTCCGGCCAATCCTGTGTCCAACGCCATATCCCTTCCCCGGCGGCTTCCATGACGGCACTCCTCGGCATCCTGCTGGCCATGCAGGCTCAGGCCCAGGGTCAGTTGACGGTTCCCTCCCCTTCAATTTCCAACAGCGTCCGCGCCACCGCGGCCAGCGAGGCCCCGGTGCTCGACGGGCTGGCGAATGAAGCCCTGTGGCAGCGCGCCCCGGTGATCGGGCAGTTCCGGGAGGCGCGGCCAACGGAGGATGCCGACCCCCGGGTGCGTACCGAGGCCCGGGTCGCGTACGATCCGCACTATCTCTATGTATTTGTCCGCGCCTTTGACCACCCCGACAGTCTCACCAGCCTGCTCTCCCGCCGCGACGACCAGACCGCGTCCGACCAGATCATCGTCATGATCGACAGCTATCACGACCGCCGTACCGGCTACGAGTTCGTGGTCAACCCGGCCGGCGTCAAGGTGGACTACGCGATCTACAACGACGGCCAGGAGGACGATGCCTGGGACTCCATCTGGGACGTCGCCACCCGGGTGGACTCGCTGGGCTGGACGGCGGAGTACCGGATCCCGTTTTCCCAGTTGCGCTTCTCGCCGGCGGACGAGGTCACCTTCGGGTTCATGATCTGGCGATCGGTGCAGCGGCACACCTCCCAGAATACCTGGCCGCTCTACCGCCAGTCGCGCTCCGGGTTCGTGAGCCAGTTCGGAGAACTGACCGGGCTGGTGGGTCTGGCCCGCCCCAAGCGCGCCGAGATCACGCCGTATGTCCTGACCCGGAACGAACCCCGGTATGGAAGCGGTGAGATCACCCGGCACCAGCACGTGACCCTGGGCGGCGATCTCAAGTACGCGGTGGCCTCGAACCTGACCCTCAACGCCACCATCAATCCCGACTTCGGCCAGGTCGAAGCCGACCCGGCCCAGCTCAACCTCTCGGCCTTCGAGACATTCTTCAGTGAGCGGCGCCCATTCTTCGTGGAGGGAGCCGGCACCTTCGACTTCCGGGTCAACTGTTTCATCGTGGTGGACTGCCAGACTGGAGAAGCACTGTTCTATTCCCGCCGCATCGGGCGCTCGCCGGAACTGGGCTACCTCTACGGCGATGCATCCTCGCCGGCGTCGTCCACCATCCTCGGCGCCGCCAAGTTGTCCGGCCGGCTCGCCAACGGGTTGTCGGTCGGGTTCCTGGACGCGGTCACCGACCGGATCGGGGGCGTTGGAGAAGCCACGATCGAACCGCCCACCAACTATGCGGTACTCCGCGCCAACCAGGACTACGCCCAGGGCAGCGGGAGCGTGGGCGTGATGCTGACAGGGGTGAACCGGTCACTGGACCAGTGGACCGAGGACTACATGCACCGGGATGCCTACAGCGGCGGCATCGACGCCCGCCGGCGGCTGGGCCGGTTCGAATTCTCCGGGTCGGTCATGGGCAGCCGGGTGAGCGGGAGCCCCGAGGCGGTGGCGCTGACCCAGCGCGACCCGGTGCACTACTTCCAGCGGCCGGACGACAACCTGGCGTTCGATCCCACCCGCACCGCGCTGTCTGGCTTCGCGGGCGAACTGCGCTTCGGCAAGGTCGGCGGCACCCGCACCCGGTTCGAGACCGGCTATGCCCGCCGCTCGGCGGGGTTCGAGATCAACGATATCGGGTTCCTCAACCAGTCCGACCAGCAGACCTGGACCAACTGGTTCAACCTGCGGTGGAACGAGCCCAATGGCGTGTTCCAGCGCCTGTTCTGGAACTTCAACTGGTGGCAATACTGGACGCTCGAGGGGCTGCCGACCGACCGGGCCTTCAATACGAATGTTCATACCCAGTTCAACAACCGGTGGTGGCTGCACGCGGGCGGGACCGTGCAGATCGGGCAGACCTTCTGCGACCGGAATTGCACCCGCGGCGGGCCCGCGGTACGGACCGAGCCGTTCATCGCCCCCTGGGCCGGCATCGAGGGGGACAGCCGGCGGGCTCTGAACCCTTCGTTCTGGGTCAACTTTTCGCGCAGCGATGAGGGCCGCAGCCAGTCCATCAACCTCAACCCGTCGGTCCGCTACAATGCGTCAGACCGGCTCAGCACATCGCTCAGCCTGAATTTCCGCCGGAACCGGGACGATACCCAGTGGTACGGCAACTTCACCGACAGCACCGGGGCGGTGCGCCATACCCTGGCCCACCTCGAGCAGAAACAGGTCGGTATTACCTGGCGGATCAACTACACGTTCACCCCCGAGGCGACGCTCCAGTTCTATGCCAACCCGTTCGTCTCCAAGGGGACGTTCAGCGACATTCGCGAAGTCGTCAACCCGCGGGCCCGGTCCTATGAGGACCGGTTCCAGCCCTACGACGATCCGGCCGTCAGCGCCAACCCGGGTGGATTCAATTCGAAGCAATTTCGGTCCAACATGGTGTTTCGCTGGGAATACCGCCCCGGCTCCACCCTGTTCCTGGTCTGGAGCCAGGGCCGCGGGGCACGGGACAACCTGGAAGGCGACCGGTCCTTCGGCGGGGACTTCAACGACCTGTTCGGAGCCCGGGCGGACGACCAGTTTCTGGTGAAGGTGTCGTACTGGTTGAATCGGTGAGAAGAAGAGAGAGTGAGAAGCGAGAAAGACTGGTGTCAGGGGCTCACGGGATCGGAGTCCAGCTCAGGCTCCGGTCCAGAACGTCCAGCGCGAAGTCCACGTCCGCGGCGGTGATGCACATCGGCGGCTTGATCCGGAGCACGTTGCCGGCGAGCCCGCCCTTCCCCAGCAGCAGGCCCTGCTCCCGGCAGTTCTCCAGGACCTGCAGCGTATCCGCCGAGGCGGGGGCCCGGGTCTCCCGGTCCTGCACCAACTCCATTCCCAGCATGAGGCCCATTCCCCGGACGTCACCCACCTGCGGGTGGCGGTCCTGGAGTGCACGGAATCCCGCCAGCAGCCGCTGTCCCATGACCCGGGCGTTCTCCTGCAGCCCCTCCTCCTCGATCACGTCGAGCACCGCCAGGCCGGCCGCGGCGGATACCGGGTTGCCGCCAAAGGTGTTGAAATGGATCCGCTGGGCCAGTGACTCGGCGATCTCGCGCCGGGTGGTGACCGCGGCCAGCGGGATGCCGTTGCCGATGCCTTTCGCCATCGTCACGATATCGGGCGTCACCCCGAAGGTCTCGAAGCCCCAGTAGTGATCGCCGGTACGGCCGAAGCCGGTCTGCACCTCGTCCGAGATGCACAGCCCGCCATGTTCCCGGGTCACGGCGTAGGCCTCCTTGAGAAAATTCGGCGCGCCATGAGTCACCCCGCCGACGCCCTGGATCGGCTCGGCGATAAAGGCGGCGACCTTTCCCGGCGTGGAGAAACGAATCAGTTCCCGGATATCCTGGGCGCTGGCGGTCGCGATCTCCGCCGGGGTGCCCTCCACGGGGGAACGGTAGGGATCGGGACAGAGCGCGTGGTGCACACCCCCTGATGGCAGCGGGTATTTCCAGGTGTGATGCGAGGTGAGGTCCATCGCCGAGGGCGAACCGCCGTGATAGGCGTTCCGGAGGGCGATCACCTCCCGGTGCCCGGTGAACAGCCGGGCCATGGTCACCGCGAGGTCGTTGGCTTCGCTGCCGCTGTTGACGAAATAGGTGACATCCAGCCCCTCCGGCATCTTCGCGGCGAGTTTCTCGGCTAACCGGGGCAGGTTGGGATGCAGGTAGATCGTGGTGGCGTGCTGCAGGGTCCGCAGCTGTTCCTCGATGGCGGCCAGGACCCGGGGATGGCAATGGCCGACCGACACGGTGACGATGCCGCCCAGGAAATCGAGGTAGCGCCGCCCGGTCTCGTCGAACAGGTACTGCATCTTGCCCTCGACGACCATCAGCGGCTGGCGATACAGGGTAAAGACGGCGGGGTTCACGAACTCGCGCCGGAGGGCCAGGACCTCGTCGCGCGAGGGACCGGTGTAACGCCTGGGGGCGTAGTCGAAAGCCGGCATGGGGACCGGCAGGGTCTTGAGGTCGGTCATCCGCTTGTCACATGGAAGGGGTGAACATGATATGCGCCTTGGCCGTGCCGGCATTCATGATCCAGGGTCCGCCCGACCCCGGCTCGGCGGGCAGGCCGGTGGAGGCGGCGGTGGCATCCCTGACGTACACCACGTGCAGGGCCCGGCCCCGGATGGTGCCGGCCGCGGGGTCATAACTGCCGGCCTCGCCGGTAATCGAATAGAGCGCCGCGGGCCGGGAAGGAAACGATAGTCGCCCCGCCCGAATCTCCCGGAACCGCACGCTGTCCACCTGGTCTCCATCCACTCCGCTGGACCGTAGTGCGCGGCCCCGCGCCATGAACGGCTCCAGGGCGCGGTGGTAGCACACGGCCTGCACCCGCTGGCGAGACGGGTCGGGCGCCAGGCAGATCATCGCGCCGGACCCCGGGCGAAGCTCCCGGAGCTTGCCGTCCGCTCCGTACCCCATGACCCTCGCATCGGCCCGGAACGGAACCGGCGCCGGGGTCACGGCGACCGCAATCTGCTGTGCTGGCGTAAGGATGAGGCCGGAGCCATCGGCCTGGGCACGCCCGGTCGCGGGCAATGAGACGGTCAGGACCATGGCCAGGGCAAGACGAGGGGTCACGGGTCAGTTCCGGTTGAGGTATGAAGAAGTGGCGGGACGCATGGAATGGAATCGCTCCAGGTGGGAATGGCAACGCGACTGAATCTTCCTTGACGCGGCGTCCGTCATTACGTACGATATATCGGGCGTTATTCCGTACACCAATGAGGCAGATAAAAGATGCGTAACTCCAAGGATGGGTGGGACTTCAGTGAGTTTTTTGCGGGATTCGGACCTCGCGGCTGGACCGGATCGTGGGGTCCGCCTAGGGGGCGGGGGCGCCGGAACCAGATGTTCGAGTCCGGAGAGGTCAAGTTCGTGATCCTCCGCCTGCTCAAGGAAAAACCCCGCCACGGCTACGAGGTCATCAAGGCGCTGGAAGAGAAGATGGGCGGCTGCTACACGCCGTCGGCGGGCACGGTGTACCCGACGCTGCAGTTGCTGGAAGACCAGGGCTATATCCGCGCCGAGGAGACGGATGGGAAGAAGGTGTATCACGTCACCCCGGAGGGCGAGCAGTTCCTGGAGGAGAACCGGGACGTGCTCGAGGACATCATCGGGCGGGTCCGGGATACCGTGCGGGACTTTACCGGCGGGTCCATGGGCCAGGTGCACACGGCGTTCGGCCGCCTGGCCAAGGTGACCTTCATGCGGGCGTACCGGAAGGGTCCCGAGGATCCGGCGCTCAAGCGGGTGGCAGACATCCTGGAGCAGGCCGCCAAAGACATCGAACAGGCCTGGGAGGGCAACTGACATGTCATGGCATTTCTGGGTCTGGCCGCTGGTGATGATCTGGTTCTTCGGCATGCGGCGGGGGTGGGACTTCCGTCCCCGGGGCCGTCGTTATCCCAAGCGGGTGGATGCGCTGCCCGACCCTGTGCTGCTGGCCGAGTTGGACAGCCAGCGGAACGAGATCGGCGGGCTGGAGGCCCGGATGGCGGAACTGGAGAACCGCCTCGATTTCGCGGAGCGGCTGCTGGCCGGCCAAGGCGCCCGGGGCCGCGACCCTACCACCCGTTGACCCGGTCCCAGACATCCACGATCTCCTGGCCGCCCGCCACCACGTGATACCGGTCGTAGGCCGCGGCGGTCAGGCAGGCGTGGTTGGGCGCAATCCGGACTCGCCCCCCCACCGGCAGTTGCTCGAAGGGGAGCGCCGCCTCGCCGCGGGCGATGCCATGTTCCTGGTACACCCGCTCGACGATGCACTCGCCGTACACCGGCGTGGCATCCATCCCCCAGACAAGCCCGTAGCCTGAGTCCTGGGGGCTCCGCTGGGTGCTGCGGTCCTTGGACAGTGCCAGCGCGCCGGCATCCAGCAGGACCTGGTTATCTCCTGGCCGCCGCCCGATGACCGAGGCCAGCACGGTCATCGCGATATCGGCCCGGGTGCAGGAGTGGATGGCCGCCTGGAACAGGTCCTGGAACATGTACACGCCGGCCCGCACCTCGGTCACCCCGTCGAAGCGGGTGCCGTGCACCGCGGTCGGCGTGGAACCCACCGAAACGACATCGCACCCCATACCCGCCGCCCGCAACCGCTCCGCCGCGGTCACTGCCGCGCGGCGCTCCGCCTCTGCGATCCGCTTGACTTCTTCGACCGAGCCGGCCGCATACGAATGGCCGGCGTGGGTGAGCACACCAGCCAGGTGGCTGCCCAGCGCCCGCCCGATGACCAGTAGCGCGCCGCTCGCCGGATCCACGCCGCTGCGCCGCTCGCCCGAGTCCACCTCGATGAGCGCCCGCACCGGCAGCGGGTGGGCGCCGAGGAGGCTCGCGGTCTCCGGGTCATCCGTCAGAAGCGTGAGCCCGATCCCCTGGCTCACCAGCTCGGCGGCGCGGCGCAGCTTGGCCGGCGTGATGGCGGCCGCCAGGACGAGATCCGTGAATCCGTGCCGGGCGAAGTATTCAGCCTCCGCCAGCGTCGAAACAGTGATGCCGCCGGCCGCGGCGGCGGTCGCCAGCCCGGCCACCGCCACCGATTTCGCCGTCTTGAGATGGGGCCGCAGAGCCACGCCGTGGGCCTCCATGCGGGCACGCATGCGGGCCAGGTTTCGCTCCAGGATGCTGCGGTCCAGCACCAGGCAGGGGGTATCGATCTCGAGCAGATTCATGAGCAAAGGGTCAAAGGTTGGTGGGCCGGGATACTATGACAAGAGATATTCGGCATCCATGCGAGAGGCTCGGCATCTACTGAATTCGAGGCTGACAAACACGAACAACAAACGAAGAAAAGAACCAAAGCACGAACCAACAACGCCGTTTCGATTTTCTCTGTTTCCTGTTCAGCCAGGCTCACATGCAGGACGCCTCTTTCTGTTGTCTTTCGTGCTTTGGTGATCTGGCTGTGAGACACCAGAAGGACCGCGCGAGTTGTCCGGGTCAGGCTCGCTTTTACCGCTCACTTTCACAATAGCGACACCGGGTCCCGGTCAATGGTCACCCGGACGTCTCCCGCGCCGGTGATCTTGCCGGCCGCGTAGCGGACCACTTTGCCGATCTCCTCCGACGGGCCCTTGAGGAGGAAGTGCCAGCGCCAGCGGTCCTTGATCCTGGCCAGGGGACAGGGCGCGGGGCCCAGCAGGGTGACCGGAAGGCGGTATTTTTCAACCAGGGCAGCGCACCAGTCGGCGGCACGGAGCGCTTCTTTCGAGACCGCGGTATCGTCGGGCCCGGAGACGACCACGTTGGCGAGCGCGGTGACCGGCGGGTAGGGTGGCGAGGTGCGATGGCCGAGTTCTTCCGCCAGGAAGGAATCGGGATCGTGCCGGGCCGCCCACTGCAGGGCGTGGTGACCCGGGTTCCTGGTCTGCACCACGACCCGGCCGCCGCGGGGACCTCGCCCGGCGCGGCCGGCGACCTGAGCCAGCAGCTGGAAGGTCCGCTCCGAGGAGCGAAAGTCCGGCAGGTGCAGCCCGGTATCGGCGTCCACCACGCCTACCAGGGTCACGTTGGGAAAATCCAGCCCCTTGGCAATCATCTGGGTGCCGAGCAGAATGTCCACCTCGCCCCGTTCGACGGCGCCCAGGATGCGGTGGTGAGACCACTTGGAGCTGGTGGTGTCGAGGTCCATTCGCGCGACTCGGGCCTCGGGGAAACGAGCCCCGAGCATCCGCTCCAGTTGCTGGGTTCCCACGCCGCGCATCTGCTGGATGTCCTCGCCGCAGGCCTGGCACGCCGTGGGGATCGACTTTTCGAGGCCGCAGTAGTGGCAGCGGAGGGCGCGCGGCGTATGGTGGACCGTCAGGGAGATGCTGCACCGGGTACACTCCTCGACGGTGCCGCAGTCGGGGCACTGGAGAAAGGTGGCGAACCCGCGCCGGTTGAGCAGGAGCAGCACCTGCTCGCTCCGGGCCAGCGCGGCGCTCACCGCCTCGTCCAGCGGTACGCTCCACGGGACCGCCCCCGCGTCCCGGACCCGGTCGGCCGCCCGCATGTCCACGATCTCGACGGGGGGCAGCGGGCGGGCTCCGATGCGCGAGGGGAGGCGAATCACCCGGGTGCCCTCGGCCGCCCGCGCCATCGTCTCGGGGGACGGAGTCGCGCTGCCGAGGAGCAGCCGGGCGCCTTCCAGGCGGGCCCGGACCAGGGCGACGTCGCGGGCATGGTAGCGGGGCGTCTCCCCGTTCTTGTAGCTGGACTCGTGTTCCTCGTCCAGCACGATGAGACCCAGGTCCTGGACCGGCGCGAAGACTGCCGAACGGGCACCCACCGCCACCCGGCGCTCCCCGCGGCGAAGCAGGCGCCAGGCATCCGCCCGC
The DNA here is from genome assembly GCA_963795085.1 of uncultured Gemmatimonadales bacterium. Classification (GTDB taxonomy): domain Bacteria; phylum Gemmatimonadota; class Gemmatimonadetes; order Gemmatimonadales; family GWC2-71-9; genus DASYPP01. The sequence goes on from CAWCFX010000006.1 coordinate 65,660, forward strand.
TCGCCGTCGGAGAGACCGCTGTGGAGCACCGCGACCTGGTCGCCAAAGGCGCCCCGGACCCGCGCGACCGTCTGCGGGGTGAGCGCGATCTCCGGCACCAGCAGGATGGCGCCGCGGCCCCGGGCGAGAACTTCGCGCACCGCCTCCAGGTACACGAAGGTCTTGCCACTGCCGGTGACTCCGAAGAGCAGGCCGCTCTCGCCGGGTCCCAGCCGGGCGACCTCCGCCAGCGCCGCCACCTGGTCGGGCGTGGCCGCCGCCGGTGGCGGCGTCGCGATTTCCTCCGCGAACGGATCCCGCACCCGTTCCGCCTGCTCCACCGTCACCAGGGACCGGTCGGCCAGCGCAGTGATGACCCCGTCGGAAAAGCCCAGTTGCTGCTTGAGATGGCGGGCCTGGGCGGTGCCGCCCAGTTCCTCCAGCGCCTCGTAGAGCCGGCGCTGCTTCGGCGCACGCTTGAACAGCTGTTCCCGCTCCACCAGGGTCAGGCGGTGCTCGCTCAGGGCAACCACGCGCTCGGTGGCGACGTTGCCGCCGGCATCGGGTGGTTCGACCTCCAGGGTGACCGCACCGACCCGGGCTAACCGGTTGAGGGCATTCCACACCGGGCGGCGGAGGGATTTGGCCAGGGCCTGCACCGGGGCTGCCCCGCCCCGCCTCTCAAGCAGGTCGAGAATTTCCTTTCCGGTTCCGCCGGGAACCGCAGCGGCATCGGCCACCCGGGCAATGACCCGGGACGCCCCCCAGAGGCCGCCGGGCAGCACGGCCCGCAGGGTCAGGCCGAGGGGCGATCCGTAATAGCGGCTGATCCACTCGGCGGTCTTGAGCAATGCCTCCGGAATCGCCGGCTCGGGGTCAGGCGCCGCGAGGATTTCCCGCGCCGTCATTCCAGGATCCGGGGTGTCCACCCCCACCACGATGCCGACCAGTTCCCGCTGGCGCACCGGCACCACCACCCGGGCGCCGAGGGCGACCCGGTCAGCCAGGGCAACCGGAATTTTATAGGTGTACGGTTCGGCCAGCGGTAGGGGGAGCGCGACCAGGCCGAAGCCTGTGGTCATCGGCGGGTGACGCCCAGCCCCGGACCGGTCGGCAGGCTCACCTGGCCTCCCGCGATGCTGGCGCCCTGGAACGGATCGTCCGCCAGCAGCGCCGCCCCATCGAGGTCCACGATGTCCACCAGCGGGGTGAAATGAGCCGCCGCCGTGATGGCGAGGGAGCTTTCGATCATGCAGCCCACCATTACCATCAGCCCGTGGGCCCGGGCCAGCGCGATCATCCGGAGCGCTTCGCGAAGGCTGCCGCACTTGGCCAGCTTGATGTTGATCCCATCCACTTTGCCGACCAGCGACGGGATGTCGGAGACGGTCTCGCAGTCTTCATCCGCGATCAGCGGGATGTCGGCGCGGCGGCGGATCTGCTCCATGCCATCCAGCTGGCGGGGCGGCAGTGGCTGTTCCAGCACCGTGACCCCGAACTCCCGGAGGACCGGCAGCATCCGGATGCTGTGCTTGACGGTCCAGCCGCAATTGGCGTCCACCCGCAGTTCCTTGTCGGTAACGTCCCGGATGGTCCGCAGGATGTCCAGGTCCTGGTCACTGCCCAGCTTGATCTTGAGGATCGGGTACTGGGCGGCCTCCGCGACCTTCTTCCGGATCATCTCCGGGGTGTCGATGCCGATGGTAAAGGTGGACCGGGGGGCCTTCGCGGGATCGAGTCCCCACAGCTGGTAAACCGGAACCCCCAGTTTCTTCCCCACCAGGTCATGGAGCGCGGCCGACAGCGCGGCCCGGGTCGCCGGGTTCCGCTTGAGCAGGGTGAACCAGCCCAGCTCGGCGTCTTCGATCTTGAACGGGTCGTCGGGCAGCAAAGTGGCGTAGGTGTTGAGCGCCCCCAGGACCGTTTCCGTGGTTTCGCCATAGAACCTGGTCGGCGCGGCCTCGCCCCATCCCTCGAGGCCGTCCTCGTCTATCAGCTTGACCAGGACGGTCTCGTAGTCGCTGCGGCCGCCCCGGGCAATGATGAAGGGATGCCGGGTACGCAGGTTCAGCACTTCGGCTTCGAGGCGGAGACGGGACACGAAAGTTTCCTTGGGGAGCGGTGTCGGAGAATATAATGGCGCCGGCCCGGAATAGAGCGCCGCCTACGCCCCCAGCGCCGCCACGTGCGCGGCCACTCCCTCGGCGACCCGTTCCGGCGCGTACCCGCCTTCCAGCATGGAGAGAATCGGCACCCCGGGCAGGTGTTCCCGGAGCCGGCGGGTCAGTTCGACGTAGTGTTCCGGCTCCAGCGTGAAGCCGCCCAGCGGATCGCCGGCCATCGCGTCGAAACCGGCCGAGATGCAGACGAGGCCCGGTGCCCACCGGGCGGTCGCGGCGGCGATGGCGTTCCACAGGTCGCCGACGTATCGCTCCGCCGGGAGCCCGGGAGGCCGGGGCACGTTGAAGATGTTGCCCACGCCTCGCTCCGATTCCGCACCGGTGCCGGGATACCAGGGCCACTGGTGCAGGGAGACGTACCGGATGCTGGCGTCCTTCTCCACGATATCCTGCGTCCCATTGCCGTGGTGAACGTCCCAGTCGATGATGAGGACGTTACCGCAGCCTCGCGACTGGGCTTCCCGCGCGGTGACGGCGGCGAGATTGACCAGGCAGAACCCCATCGCGTGGCTGGCGGAGGCGTGGTGGCCGGGGGGGCGGACGGCGAGGAAGGCATGTTCCCCCCGCTCGAGGGCCCCGGGCAGCGCCCCCATCGCGGCGCCGGCGGCGCCCAGGACGGCGGCCCAGCTCTGGCCGTTGAGAAAAGTGTCGGACTCGACCTGGCCGCCGCCGTGCTGGGCGACCGCCTCCAGCCGGTCGAGGTGGGCGGCCGGATGCACGCGGAGCAACGGCTCACGGGTGGCGGGCGCCGCCTCGACCATGCGGACTCCAGGCTCGCCCGCCAGCCGCTGGAGAATCGCCGGAAGCCTCCGCACGGAGTCCGGATGGCCGGGGCCGGGATCGTGCTCCCGGCAGGCCGCGCTGGTGTACACAGTGGCGGTGGTTTCGGTCACGGCGTCCGTCCCCTCCCGCCGGATGAGACGGGCTCGCGAAGACACCCCAGGCCAGAAAAGTTGGTTCTCATGATAGAGGCGCGGCTCCTCAACCCGCTCGCCGCTGGGTGTTCCTACGTCCCGGGTTCGCTGTCCCTCTGCTGTACCAGTCGCCTGAGCTCGACGATCTCGGCCTGCAGCGCGTCGCGGACCTGCGCCACTTCCGCGAGGGTCCGGGCGTAGCGGCGGGAATACACCACAATGCCGGCCGACATGAGCAGCAGGGCGACGCCGAGGGCGGCCATGAGCCAGCTCCGGAGGTACCAGGCGGCCATCAGCAACAGAATGCCGTCGAGCAGGAGCAGCCCGACGGCAATCACGGTCATGGTCCGGCGGGGAGGCCGGCCGCCGGTGGTGGTCATCGGCGGGTCAACGCACTGCCTGCCGGCGCCGGGGCAGCATGATGAGCGCGGCGTTGCGCACCAGGCCCAGGTCGGCCAGGCTCTTGTCCTCGTTCAGCAGCTGGGCGCCCCGATACTTGACCACGTAGCGGTCCGGATCGGCAGGAACCCGGCCGAGGTCGAGGACCTGCTGCTTGAGCTGGGCCAGCGGGGTGTCGCCGGAGATATCCAGATGGAACTCGTCCCACACGTCAGTCAACATGACCCGCACCGGCATGGTGGTCATCGCTGCGGCTCCAGGGCGGGCGTGGGAAGCGTTGACAGGAAGCGGCTCACCGCCTGGTCGAACAGGAGCGTCGAGGCGCGAATCCGGGTGACTCCGTCCGCCGCCGTTACCGCGAAGACGACTTCTTCCCCGCCCTGTCCGCGCAGCACCAGGAATCCGGGGCCTTCCTTTTCCAGGTAGGCCGCCGTGAGCGGCACCCGCTCCGCGAAAAAGGTCCGGGCGCGCGCCAGCACCTCGGGCGGCTCCACCGTGGTCACGTACTCGTGGATCATGGCCGCTTTCTCCAGACAGAAATGCCGGTGGGCTGGGCGGGGACCGCAATGGTGGCGACGATCGCCTTGGCAGCCAGGTCGATCATGTCCACCGACCCCGGGTCGGCCCCGATGGATTCGGCGGTAATATAGGCGTAGCGGCCGTCGGGCGAGAATGCGACTCCGTGGACGATCTTCTTGGACGTGGGAATGCGGGCGATCTCGGTGAGAGTGCGGGTGTCCACCAGGCTCACGCTCTGCGCCTTCTTGTTGGTGACCACGACCAGCCCCCCATCGGGGCTGGGTTCCACGTTATAGGCCCCGGTGCCGACCGGGATCTCCCGGGTCAGCGTCAGCGTCGCCGCGTCCCAGACCTGGAGGCTGTTGCCGTAGTTGCACGCGGCATAGAGGGTCCGGTCGTCGGGAGAGACGGCGACGAAGGTCGGCGCACACTCCCGGGTCAGGGCCGGGTTGAGCGGCGGCGCCGGCGCGCCCCCGGGGGCCGGAGCCGACAGCGCCTGGTGGCCGGCGTGCGTCCCGGTCGCGGCGGCCTGGTGGCCGGTCCCCGTCCGCACCCGCCGGGTGATCGCCAGCTCGGCCACGTCCAGCTCCAGCAACTCGTCGCTGTGCATGCAGGAGATGTACACCCGGGTACCGGCATGGTTGGACTTGACCCCGTGCGGCATGTCGCAGGCGGGGAGGTTGGTAATGTTGGTCATGGTGGGCGTGTGCACCACCGAGACGGAATTGACCCGGGGCCGGTCGCCGTGAAAGTCGGAGTTGGCGACGAAGGCCAGTTCGCCGTCCGGCGTGGTGACGACCGTGGTGGGAAACAGTTCTACCGGCGCCCGGCCCGTGACGCTGTCGCCGTCGGCGGCCATCTGCCAGAGCGATCCATAGGGCTGCCCGTGGGCCATGGTGATGTAATAGAACCGCTGGTCCGGAGAGACGAAGATGTTGTGGGGGCCATCGATATCGGCGGGCATGATGCCGACCGGCACTACCCGGTCCACTTTCAGCGACTGGGGACCCGGCTGGATCCAGGTGACGATGTCGCCCGATTCACTGACCACGCCCAGCTGATAATTGAAATCGGCGCCCTGCGCCGGAGCGGCCGAGGGGGCCACCGCGAGCAGCAGCAAGGCGAGCGAGTACGGTTTCATGCGAGCCCTGGGTACGGGACAGTGCAGAGTGCAGCGTGCAGCGTGCAGAGTGCAGAGTGCAGAGTGCAGAGTGAAAACTACCGGGGTTGGGGGCGGGCCGCCACCTCCACCTGGGCCGGTTCCATCCGGCGAAACAGGTCCAGCAGGGCCGGTTTTCGGCGGAGTACGATGACCAACTGGCCCGGCGGCGGCTCGTCCAGGCCGGTCACCACCAGGTATGCGGGGAGCGGGAGACCCCCGGGTAACGCGACCCGGTAGCCGGTCCCGTGCCAGGCGAAGTCCAGGGTGGCCGGGGTCCGCCGGACCACCCGGTCGAGAAAGAAGTCGTCGTCCACCTGGTACACCCCTGGGACCACTTCCTCTCCGCCCAGGAAGAAGAGCGGGTCGAAACCCTCGCCATCCTGGCGGGCGAAGTTCTCCTCTGCCGCACGGTCGAAGTCCTCCAGCGCATCGGCGCGGGCCCGCCACTCGAGGTGGTGTCGCAGCTCGTGGGTCAGGGTCTGGAAGGCCTCTTCCTCCCAGTCAAACTCCGGGTCCAGCCGGGCCAGGGCCCGGAAGGAACCGTGGTACAGCACGATGCGGCTCTGGATATCCTGGAGGGCGGCGTCGTCGGCGAGCGGGCTGGGAATGCATTCCCCCAGGGTGTACACATCGGCCCGGAGCGGATGCGGCAGCACCGCGGCGGCCACCGTGATCTCGGCAACGCCCTCGAGGAAGTGCGAGGGCACCTGCTCGGCCAACTGGCGCACCAGGGCTTCAAATGCGGCGAACTGCATCCCCTCCGCTCACGGCGCGGCGGCGCCTTCGAGCGCCTGCCGCAGGTCGGCGATGATGTCCTCGAAGTGCTCGACCCCAACGGACAGGCGGATCATACCGGGCGTAATGCCCATCCTGGCCTGGAGCTCCGGAGGAATGTCGGCGTGAGTCATGGTCCCCGGGTGCTCGGCCAGCGACTCGGTCCCTCCCAGGCTGACGGCGAGCTTGATCATGGCCAGTCGGTTGAGCACCCGGAAGGCGGCCGGTTCCCCGCCGTGCACGGTAAAGGCGATGATCGATCCGGGCCCGCTGCACTGGCGGGCGTAGACCGGCTGCATGGGATGGTCGGCCGGGAGCAGGCCCAGGAAGGACACCAGGGCCACGGCGGGGTGGCCCTGGAGAAAGTCGGCCACGTAGCGGGCGTTCTTCATCTGGGCCGTCATCCGCATCTTCAGCGTCTCGAGGCTCCGCATGAGGAGCCAGCCGGTCCAGGGGCCGGCCATGGTCCCCATGAACGTGCGCAGGGTGCGTACCGCCTTCATGGGTTCGGTCCGGCCCAGGCAGGCACCGGCAATGACGTCGCTGTGGCCCCCGATGAACTTGGTGGCGGAATACAGCACCAGGTCGGCGCCGTGGCGGAGCGGCTGTTGCCATATCGGGCCGAGAAAGGTGTTGTCCACCAGGAGGGGCGGCGGCGGGGCGGCGCCGGCGAGCCGGTCGAGCAAGGCCCGGGTGCCCGCGATGTCCACCAGGTCGTTGGTCGGGTTGGCCGGCGTCTCCACGAGGCAGGCGGCGATGCGGCGCCCTGCGACCCGCCGCCCCAGCTCCGCTTCCAGGTCGCCCGGCTGGCGCCCGGCGGCGAAGCCCACCGGGTGCACGCCCAGTTCAGGCAGGAAGTGGCGGATAAAGTGATCGGTTCCGCCATAGAGCGGCTCGCTGTGGAGGAGGACATCGCCCGGCCGAACGAAGGCGAGCAAGGTGGTGGTGATGGCGGCCATCCCGCTTTCAAACACCGCCGCGCTCTCGGCCCCGTCCCACACCGTGAGCCGGTCTTCGAGAATCTCCAGGTCGGGATTGTTGAGCCGGCTGTAGATGAGGCCGGTGGCTTCCCCCGGCTCGGCTTCGCGAAGGCCGTACGCCACCGCGAAGAAATCCTTGCCCGCTTCCGCCGATTCGAAGACGAAGGTGGAGGTCTGAAAGATCGGGCACTTGAGGGCGCCTTCGGAGAGCCGCGGATCGTACCCGTAGCTCATCATCAGGCTCTCTGGCCGAAGCGGGTGTCCGTCCGGCAGGGTCAGGTGCTTCTCGGAGGTCATCGGTTGCAGGTCCTTCAGCCGGCGAGGTGAGTCTCCAGCCAGGCGGCGAGGTTCCCCTCCTGAACCCGTTCCTGCTGCATGGAGTCGCGGTGGCGCACCGTGACCATGCCGCCGGCCAGGGTTTCACCGTCGATGGTGATGCCAAAGGGGGTGCCGGCTTCGTCCATCCGGCGGTAGCGCCGCCCGATGGCGCCGCCGTCGTCGTAGAACAGGTTGAACCGGCGCTTGAGGTCGTGGTAGATCTGGTCGGCCCGCTCCGGCATGCCGTCCTTCTTGACCAGGGGGAACACGCCGGCCTTGATGGGCGCGATGGCGGGATGGAACCCCAGCACCACCCGGGTCTCCCCCTCGACGACTTCCTCGCGATAGGCATCCACCAGGACGGTCAGGGTGACCCGGTCGGCACCCGCGGAGGTCTCCACGATGAGCGGCAGGTAGCGCTCGTTGGCGGCCTGGTCGAAGTATTCCAGCTTCTTGCCAGAGTACTCCTGGTGGCGACCCAGGTCGAAGTCCCCCCGGTTGTGGATCCCTTCGATTTCGTTCCAGCCGAAGGGAAACTCGTACTCGATGTCGTAGGCGGCCCGGGCGTAGTGGGCCAGCTCGGTGCCGGCATGCTGGTGCCACCGGAGCCGCTCCGGCTTGAGACCCAGCGCATGGTGCCAATCCATGCGCCACGCCCGCCACCGCTCGAACCACTCCATGTCGGTACCCGGCTTGACGAAGAATTGCATTTCCATCTGCTCGAACTCGCGGGTCCGGAAGATGAAGTTGCCCGGGGTGATCTCATTCCGGAACGCCTTGCCGATCTGGGCGATACCGAAGGGAATTCGCTGCCGGGATCCCTGCAGCACGTTGAGGTAGTTCACGTAGATGCCCTGCGCCGTTTCCGGGCGCAGGTAGACCACCGCGGCCGACTCCTCGACCGGGCCCATGAAGGTCTTGAACATCAGGTTGAACATGCGGGGTTCGGTCAACAGGCATGCGGTGTGCTCGCCCGGGTGTTTGCTGGGCTTCTGGGGGCAGGCCGCGTCCGCGATCTTGTCGGCCCGGAAACGGGCCTTGCAGGTCTTGCAGTCCACCAGCGGATCGGTGAAGCCGGCCACGTGACCGGAGGCTTCCCAGACCCGGGGATGCATGAGAATCGCGGCATCGAGCCCCTCGATGTCGTCCCGCGCGTGCACCATGGCCCGCCACCAGCGGTCCTTGACGTTTTTTTTGAGCTCGACGCCCAGAGGTCCGTAGTCCCAGACCGACCCCAGGCCGCCATAGATCTCGGAAGACTGAAAAACGAACCCCCGCCGTTTGGCCAGGGAGACCAGCTTGTCCATCACGGTTTGTTCGGCCATGCCTTTATGTCACTGAGAGTTAGGATGCGGGAACATAGCGGGGAGGCGGGGAGGCATGGTAGCCGGAGCGGCTGGAAAGCCGTCCGCCGATGACCGTGCGATTTGCCGCAAACCGGGGCGCTGCAAGGACCTGCCGGGCCGGCGCAAGTCTTGTTGCGGCAAGGCGTTAAATATCGTAGCTTGGGGGGCGTACTTCTTGCCTTTGTTCCCTTGCCTGGATTATGGCCATCAGTGTCCCGGGCCCCCGCGGGTCGGTACTCCCGTTGGGTGATCCAGTAAAATGGCAAACCGCCGGCGACGGCGGGACGCAGAGCAAGGGATCTCAACGAGATTGCCCTGCCGCCTGGAGAGGTCATGAGAGCTCGCACCCCAATTGCCGCACCTGCCTGTCCCGCCCGTCCGGCGGGACGCCGTGGCTTCACGCTCATCGAACTGCTGGTCGTGGTGGCGGTGATCGCCACCCTCAGCGCGATCGCGATCCCCCGGATCGACCTGGACGCCTACAAGGTGAACGCCGCGGTCCGGGCGGTCACCAGCTCGCTGACCTACGCCCAGCGGCTGGCGGTCAGTCTCCAGCACGATGTCCGGGTCGCGTTCGATTCCGCCAACAGCCGGCTCCGGGTGCACGAGGACCTCGACAACGACAATATCATGGACCCGGCGGAGCGGGTCACGTTTACCCCGCTCGACAACGGGGTGATCTTCGGCCTCGGCCCCGCCCCCGCGTTCACGGTGGGCGCCAACACGTTCAATTTCAACGGCCAGCAGGGCGGCCTGCCGATGCTGGTCTTCCGCCGTGACGGGTCGGTCAGCGAGAACGGGGGCTTTTACCTGAACGCGACCCGGGCCGTCGCCCAGGGCAACCCCAGCAAGACCCGCGCGGCCGAGATCATCCGGTCCAGCGGGCGGATCACCTGGTATTCCTATGGCAGTTTCGCGTGGGTGAGAGGAAACTGACATGAGCAACCGCCGCGGCTTCACTCTGATCGAAATCATGATCGCCCTGGTAATCCTGACGATCGTCTCCGTCGGGCTGGGCAAGTTCGTCGCGACCTTCCTGCACACCGTCGGCACCTCGACGGCGAAGACGGTGGCCACCGCCGTGGCGCAGGAACAGCTGGAGTTGATCCGGGCCGATCCCGGCTACGCGACGCTGGTAACCAACTACAACAACCTGACGACCGCCGGGTTTCCCGGGTACACCAATATGACCCGGACCGTGCGGGTGGTACGCACCACCGGCGCCACTCCCCGGCGCGACTACACCAAGGTGACCGTCCAGGTCACGGAGCCGACCATGGGAACCCCCGTCAACGTAACGATCGTGGTGGCCGCGCCATGAAGACGATCCCGGATCCACCGCGCCGAGGCCGGCTTCTCGCTGGTCGAGTTGCTGATCGCCATGGTGGTGCTGAGCCTGGTGATGGGATCGGCACTGAGCGTGTTCCGCTCCCAGAGCAAGAACTTCCGGGTGGGCGGCACCAAGATGGAACTGACCCAGAACATCCGCTACGCCATCAGCACCGTGGACCGGGTGCTGCGGACCACCGGGGCGGGCACCGGCACCAACCAGCCCATGCTGGTGTACGCGGCCACCGACGCGGTGGTCTTCAATGCCAACTTCGCGACTAACATCGCCGACGGCATCGCGGTGTACGTGAACCCCGACCTGCCGGCCGGGGCCATCGACGCCATGACGACCGGCACCCAGATCACCCTGCCGGGGACGGCGATCGTGTACCCCACCGCCAATTACTTCTGGGGAGGGCTCACGCCCAGCCGGGCGGAGACGATGTCCTTTTTCTTCCGCCCCGACTCCACCACGACGGCTGACCCGAACGATTTTATCCTGTTCCAGCAGATCAACGCGACGGCCCCGGAGCTGGTCGCCCGGAACATCCGGGCCTATCCGGGCCGCCCGTTCTTCGAATACTGGTACGACAGCGTGAACGTCTCCGGAGTGACTTTCTCCCGGCAGCTGGCCGCGGCCCGGATCCCGGTGCGCCATTCGGTCGCGCTGCACGGCGACCCGGCCGACGTCGGGACCTCGGCGCTGGCCGACAGCATCCGGATGGTCCGCATCAACCTGGTCGTTACCAACGGCATCATGGGGGTCGACTCGCTCAGCCGCCGGCTCTCGACCATGATCCGGCTGCCCAACAACGGGCTGGTCCAGCTGCGCACCTGCGGCGACCCGCCGATCTTCACCAGCGCGGTGGTGGCCACGCCCAACCTGGTGGGCGATCCCCCGGCGGTCACCCTGACCTGGCTGCCCTCGGTGGACGAGACCTCGGGCGAGCAGGACGTCTCCCAGTACAATGTCTATTTCCGGCTGGTCGGCGGCCCCCTGACCTGGGATCCTTTCCTGTCGCTGGCCGCGGGCCAGGCCAACTACAGCGTCACCAGCGGCGCCGGCCTGGTGGTCGGCAACACCTATGAATACGCCGTCGCGGCCCAGGACTGCTCGCCCGCCGAGTCGCCGCTCAGCGTCAGCAACCAGGCCATGGTGAACCCATAATGCAGGAACGTCCCCGACCGGAGCCAACTATGCTGACCGCCCGCAAGAGCGACGAGCGCGGTGTCGCGCTCATCCTGACCCTGTTCCTGGCCCTGGTCGTGGCGGGGATGGCGATCGGGGTCATTCTCATGGCCAGCAACAGCAACCTGATCGCCAAGTTCCACTCGACCGAGGCCATGATGGCGGCGGCCGCCGATGCCGGCCTGGAGCAGGGGCGCGACACCCTGAACGGCACGCCGACGCTCATCCCGGTGGGCCAGGGCTTCGACACCCTGGAACTGAACGCCCCCGTCCGGGATGCCAACAACGTGGTCATCCCCGGCTTTACCCGCTCCCTCTACGCCGGCGAGAACGGCGACACCACCGGGCAGTTCGGCGTCTTCGCCAGCGTCATCTCGGTGATCAGCAACGTCCGCGGCGCGGTGGTGGTGCGGCGGATGCAGCTCAAGCAGGATTCGTTCTCCCGCTTCGCCCGGTTCTTCAACACCTGGGCCTGTTGCGCCTGGGGTAATACCGAGGTGGTCTTCGGCCCGGTGCACTCCAACCAGGGCATGGCGGTACAGACCCGGGGCGGCTTCCCGGGCGCGACCTTCTGGGGGCCGGTCACCACCGTCGGCAATGTCACCAACCAGGCTCACGGCAACTGGAACGGCGGGATCCAGACCGGCGCGCCGCCGATCGCCTTCCCCACCACCCAGACGCTCAACAACCTGCAGGCGTTTGCGACCACCGGGCAGACCGTGGTGACCGGCTACGGGACGCTCAACGCCGCCGACCCCGACACCCGCGTCGAGTTTGTCGCGTTGGACATGAACGGCGACGGCGACACCCAGGACCAGAACGAAGGGTTCTACCGGGTCTTCAAGGCCTGGCCCGGCGGGTCGGCGACGGTGCAGTCCCAGCGGCGCAGTTACGTGAGCGCCCGGCGGTGGCAGTGGGGTGACCTCGGCACCACGACCTATCCCGCGGGAACCACGGCTGCCTCCGACCCCAACATCTATTCGCCGAACTGCGGCGGTACCTACGCCGGCGACTGGTGGACCGCGGACTCCGTGTACGTGCGGCGGCTGGGCACCGTGGCCCAGAACGTGGCCGCCGTCCGGGCCGCGCTCGCCAGCGGCACCCGGCGCTGCTATCTCGGCGGAGACCGCCGGCTCTACCCCGACTCGCTCAACCGGATCGCCGACCTGAACGGATACTGGGTGCCCTGGGCCGGATGGGCCGGGGCACCGCCCGCCGCGCTCATCGCGGCCGTCCAGCCCATGACGGTCGCGGGCCAGGAAACGGCGGTGGCTTCAACCTTCATACCCATCACCCGGGCGATGAACCCCAACTTCAAGGGGATCATCTTCGTCAACGGCAGCGTCGCGATCAGCGGCACGATCCGCGGCCGGGTCACCGTGGTGACCACCGGGGACGTCACCCTGGCCGACGACCTGATCTACGTGCAGCCGCCCGGCACCAACTGCGCCGACATCCTGGGCGTCCTCACCCAGATGGATGCCCTGATCGAGAACAACAACATCAACACCCCGTTCCGGAACAACAACGTCTGGACGGTGCAGTTCGACGATACGCCCGACGAGATCTTCCACGGGTTCTTCCTCACCCTCGGCCTCATGGAAGGGGAAAGCTTCGCCGGCGACCCGGCGGTGACCGCGCCGGAGAACTGCGGCGGCAAGAGCCGGGGCTGCAAGTCCATCATCGGCGGCACCATCCAGCAGGGCATCGCCGCGACATTTACCGGCAACAGCGGCTGGGCCGAACAGGACACCTATGACGGCTGCGGCGTCACCGCCCCGCCGCCTTACTATCCGACCACCGGCCGCTTTACCAAGAACCGGTATTACGAGATCGACCCGGTCGGCTTCGACGTGGCGACGTGGTTTGTAAACAACCAGTAGTGGCCAGGTGACAGGTGACAAGGAGAAAGGGCTGCCCGCGAAAACCGTGGGCAGCCCTTTCAACTGGACCTGGGAATCACTCATCACCCGGGACCTGTCACCGGTTACTTCCCCGGTGTCTCAGACTTCAATAATCTGGTCCCTCCGGGTTCCCACGCTGACATAGCGGATCGGCGCGCCGGCGAGGTCCTGCAGCCGATCCAGGTAGCTTCGCGCTTCGGCGGGCAGGTCGGCGAGCCGGCGGGCGTGCCCGGTGGGTTTCCGCCAGCCTGGCAGCACCTCGTACTCCGGCTTCACCCGCTCCAGCCGGTCCACGTCCGAGGGCATCTCCTCGCAGAGGTCGTCACCCAGCCGGTAGGCGACCCCGACCGGGATCTCGGAGAACCCGTCCAGCACATCCAGCTTGGTGACCGCCAGCCCGGTGAGTCCGTTGACCCGGACGGCGTAGCGCACCACGGTGGCATCGAACCAGCCGCAGCGCCGAGGCCGGCCGGTCACGGCCCCGAACTCGGCGCCCACCTTTCGCAGTTCCTCTCCCGCCGCGTCGAGGGATTCGGTGGGCAGCGGGCCGTTCCCCACCCGGGTGGTGTACGCCTTGACCACACCCAGCACGCCGTCGATCGCCGTCGGCCCGACCCCCGCCCCGACGGCCGCGCCGCCCGACGTGGTATTGGAGGAGGTCACGTAGGGATAGGTGCCGTGGTCCACGTCCAGCTGGGCACCCTGGGCTCCCTCGAGCAGCACCCGTTTGCCCTCCCGCAGCGCCCGGTACACCAGCCAGCCGGTATCGGCCGAGAGTGGCAGCAGCCGGGGCGCCAGCCGCTGGAGCAACTCTTCATGGTGCGGGAACGAAGCCCGTTCGGCGGTCCCCAGCATTTCCAGAAGCCGGTTGGCCCGGTCCACCCGTTCCCGCACCAGGGGAAGGGCCACGGCCAGGTCGCGGAGGTCCGCCACCCGGACGCCCCGGCGGCCATACTTGTCCTCGTAGGTAGGGCCGATGCCCCGCCCGGTGGTGCCGATTTTCTGGCTCTTCTCACTCGCCGCATCGAGCAGCTTGTGATAGGGCATCACCAGGTGGGCCCGCTCGGAGACCAGGATCCGGCCGGTGGTGTCGATGCCCCGGCGGTTGAGCTCGTCCAACTCGGTGAAGAAAGTTTCCGGGTCCAGCACGACGCCGTTGCCCACCAGACAGGTTACCCCGGCATGGAGAATCCCGCTGGGAATCTGCTGCAGGATGAACTGGGTGTCGCCGATGACGACGGTGTGGCCGGCATTGGCCCCGCCCTGGTAGCGCACCACCATGTTGGCCCGTTCGGCCAGCACGTCCACCAGCTTCCCTTTGCCCTCGTCCCCCCATTGGGCGCCCACGACGACCACGCAGTGTGTTTTGGGATCGAACATTCCTACCTCTGAGATGGCGAAGATCGGGACCCGGAACCCAAAAAAAAGGCCCCCGAGGGGGGCGGGAATCCTCGGGCAAGTCTAGTCAACTCACCGGTAATCGTCAAATCATGGGGACCGGCTCGCCAGTCGGCCGACAACCCGTCCCGCCAGCACCGCCGAGTCGAGCGAGAGACCCGCCAGGGTATCCCGGGCGGTGTGAATGGTTCGAAGGGTTCCCCAGTCGAGCCGGGCCAGGGTCAGGGCTTTCGCACCGCCGCGGGCGAGGGGCAGGCTGTCCACGAAGATGCCGGCGGGAAGGCGGTGGCGGCGGACCGGAACGGCGGAGTGACTGGCCAGCAGGGATTCCGCCCGCCCCAGCAGCTCGTCGCCATCGGGCCGGTGCGTCACCAGGCGCCAGGCCCCCCGCTCGTCCACGGTGTCGATATTGATCACCTCGGTACCGGCGAGCCGGCCCCCGTTGTTCTCGGCGAAGTAGCGGGCTCCGATCAGGCCGAACTCCTCGGCTCCGGTAACCAGGATCCCGACCGAGGGATCACGGATCTCCCGGGCCGCTACCAGCAGGGCGGCGATCCCGCTGCCGTTGTCCCGGGCCCCCGGGGTGCTCCCGCGAAGCCGCCCCCGTCCCGCGAGGTATGCCCCCACCATCCCCAGGGCCGCCCCCGCCGCCATCAGCCAGGTGGGCAACGGGCCGGCCAGCCGGGCCACGGCGAGAGTCGAGAGGCCCGCGATCGCGAGGACCAGCATCCATACCGCTACCAGGCGGCCGGCCATGGAATGCCCCTGGGACTTGGTGTCGTAGTGCGCCACCACCCAGCACCGGATCGCGGCGCCTCGGGTGGCGATGAGGTTGGCGTCTTCGCGCATCGCACCCGTGGTGGCCCAGCCGAGTGCCAGCCCCGCGGCCAGGAGCAACAACGCGGCCAACCCGGTGGCCCAGACGGCAATGGCGCTCCAGGGGGGCACCGCGGGCCAGACCAGGAGGGGAATCAGCAGGAGGGTGAGCCATCCGAGGCCGGCGCCCAGGACCGGCAGGCTCGAGAGGGCGGAAGGCGAGAATGCAAACCGCTGGGTCTCCACCTGGTATCCAAACCCGGCCAATGCGGCCGCGATCCGGTCCCGGGCATCCACCGCGTCCGGCGTGCCCGCCTCCCGGGATCGCTCGAGAAGTTCGCGGGCCAGCACCAGCGGGTCGGACCGGCCCGGCGCCCCGGCCACGCGGCTACGCCTTTGGCTTCTTCTTGGGCTTGGGCTCCGGCGCCGCCGGCAGGCCCTCCGGGTCGGCGATGGCGGCCCGGGCGGTTTCCAGCGTGATGCTGCCGTCGTCCACCAGGCGCATGAGGTGCTGCTCCTGCGTCCACATGCCCTCGTCACTGCCCTGCTCGATGATCTCGGGAAGATCGCCCAGCCCCTGGGAGTCGCGCACCGCGGCCCGGACTTCGGGCGTCGCGATCACCACTTCCATCGCGGCCACCCGTCCCTTGCCGTCCTTCCTGGCCAGGAGCTGCTGCGAAATGACCGCACGGATGTTATCGGCCAGGCGCATCCGTCCGATCTGCCGCTCCTCCCGGGAGAACATCGCCAGCAGGCGGGCCAGCGCCGCCGTGGCATCAGGGCTGGGCATCGCCGCGATGACCAGGTGACCCATCTCGGCGCCTTTGAGGGCGGAATCCAGGGTCTCCGGGTCGCGGATCTCGCCGATCAGTACAACGTCAGGATCCTGCCGCAGCGCCGCCGCCAGGCCCACGCTGAACGACTCGGTATCGACGCCCACGTCCCGCTGGGTCACCGAGCAGTTGATGTCCCGGTGCAGGAACTCGATGGGGTTCTCGATGGTGACGATGTGCTTGTGCCGGGACCGGTTGATGTGGTTGATCATGGCGGCGATGGTGCTGGTCTTGCCCGACCCGCTGACGCCGGTGACCAGCACAAGTCCCTTGTCCGACTCCGCGATCCGGGCCAGCGTATCCGGCAACTGGAGGCTCTCCAGGGTGGGCACGTCAAACGGAATGACCCGCATGACCACCATGAACGAGGACCGCTGTTTCAGCACGTTGACCCGGAACCGGCCCACACCGGGCATCCCCCAGGAGCAGTCGAAATCCTTCAGTCGGTCGATTTTGTCCCGGTCCTCTTCACTGGCGATGAGCTTGAGGGCGATCGCCCGGGTCTGGTCCGGCGTCAGCCGCTGCTTGGTGAGGGGCACCAGCTTGCCGTTGATCCGGGCGCGGAAGACATCCCCCGCCTTGATCAGCAGGTCGGAGGCTCCCCGCTCCACTGCCGCCTTGATGATTTTTTCCATGGATCTCCGCCCTCAGGGGCGTAAATTTCCGCCCGCAGGAATCGCCTGGTTCGCCGGCAACAGCCCCATCCGGGTCCGGACCTCCCCGATCGTGCCGCCGGCCAGCGCGCGCGCCTTGGTGGCGCCCTCCGCCAGGATAGTATCGACCGCGTCGGGCGCGGCATTAAGCTCGGCGGCCCGGACCCGGACCGGCTCCAGGGTCGCCGCCATATTGGCGGCGAGGACCTTCTTGCAGTCAATGCAGCCCCAGCGCGCGCCCCGGCAGTTCTCCGCCACTTCGTTCACGGTTTCCGGGGGCGAGAAGTGCTTGTGCAACTCGTAGATATTGCAGATCTCGGGGGTGCCCGGGTCGCTTTTCGTCACCCGGGCGGGATCGGTCCGGGCCGGGCGCAGTTTCTGCCAGATCGCCTCCGGGCTCTCCAGGATGCCGATGGTGTTGCCGAGGCTCTTGGACATCTTCGCTTCGCCATCGAGACCCATGATCCGCTTGGCCGTGGTGAGGAGCGGCTGCGGCTCCGGAAAGAACGCCGCACCCCCGAAGAACTGGCTGTTCCACTTCCGGGCGACTTCGCGGGACAACTCGAGGTGCTGGGTCTGGTCCTCTCCCACCGGCACCAGCTCGGCCTTGTAGAGCAGGATGTCCGCCGCCATGAGGATCGGATAGTTAAGCAGGCCCGCCGGAATGCTCTCGAACCGCTGTGACTTATCTTTGAACTGGGTCATCCGTTCCAGTTCGCCGATGGGCGTGACCGTGTTCAGCAGCCACTGCAGCTCGGAGTGTTCCGGGACGTGGGACTGCACGAAGAGTGTCGCTCGGGCCGGGTCGATGCCGGACGCCAGCAGCCCCACCGCCATGTCCCGGGTCCGCTGGGCCAGGGTCTCGGATTCGTACTTCCCGGTGATGGCGTGGAGGTCGACGATGCAGAACAGGCAGTCGTGAATCTGCTGCAGCCGGACCCAGTTCTGGACCGCGCCGAGCCAATTGCCGATGTGCAGCTCACCGGAGGGTTGAATGCCTGAGAATATGCGAGCCATGCGCCCAAGCTACCCTGCCCTCCCGAGAGTTGCAAGATGGCTCCATCCTTAGACTTACTGCACTTGGCCACCGCCGCGGCGCGGCAGGCCGGCGACTACCTCGGCACTGTTCGGCGCCCGGCCAATCCAGCGGCCTGGATTCGGAAAGGCCGGTCCGATTTCGTCACCGAGGTCGATCGCACCGCCGAATCCCTCATCCGCGCGGTCCTGCTCGGTGGCGAGCCCGGGTCGACGGTGGTCGGCGAGGAACTGGCGCCCGATCTGGTGACCCCCGGGCTGGTCTGGATCGTGGACCCGCTCGACGGGACGACCAACTTTCTGCATGGCGTCCCGGGGTACGCGGTCTCGATTGCGGCGGCAGTGAATGGGCGACTGGAGGCCGGGGTGGTGCTGGAGCTGCCTTCCGGGCGTCTCTTTCGTTCGGCGCGGGGCGAGGGGGCATGGCGCGACGAGGAGCGCCTCCGGGTCAGCACCATCTCGGATCCCGCCGACGCCCTGGTGGGCACCGGGTTCCCCTTCACCGACTTTTCCTCGCTGGATGGCTATATGGGCCAACTCCGCCGGGTCATGGAGGCCACCAGCGGTGTGAGGCGGCCAGGGGCGGCGGCACTCGACCTGGCCGCGGTCGCCGCGGGAGCGTTTGATGGTTTCTGGGAGCAGCGGCTCTCGGCGTGGGACATCGCCGCCGGGATCCTCCTGGTCCGGGAGGCCGGCGGACTGGTCACCGATTTCGAGGGCCGCGATCTCGGCGTGGAACATTCCTCCGTCGTCGCGGGGAACCCGGCGATTCACCAGTGGCTGCTGACGGTGCTGCGCTCCTGACACCTCCTCGCGCTCGCCAGCCCGATTAGACAGCGGGCGTTCCGGAGCCGTTCCGCGACAGCAAATCGCGAGGCGTCCAGGCTCGACACCACGAACCCGCCAGCGGGGCGGGTGACACTGCTCACGGCTCCAACCGCCCGGCCGTTGGATTCTGACAACGGGATAAACTTTCGAGGAGCCATGGCCTAGTCCACGGTGGTCGCCCCCCTGCAGGATGCCGGGGACGCATTTGCCGCCAGCCTCGCCACCGTGGTGGCCTTTCTGCCCCGGCTGCTGGCCTCCCTCCTCATCATCGCGGTGGGATGGGTCGTTGCCTCGCTTCTGGGTCGGGCCGTCACGGCCATGCTCCGAGCGATCCGGCTCAACGAGCTGGCTCAGCGGTCGGGACTCTCCGAGTTCATTCGCAACATGGGGTTCCGGGCCACGACCGCCGATGTCATCGGAATCGTGACCCGGTGGTTCGTCCGCCTGATCGCGCTGGTGGTGGCCTTTGACGCGCTGGGACTGCCGGCGGTCTCGTCCGTGCTGAACGAACTGCCGCTCTGGCTGCCCAATCTGGTGGTCGCGCTGGTCGTCCTGATGGTGTGGGGACTGGCGGCTGGCGCACTGAGCCGGCTGGTCAAGGCCACGGCGACTGAGGCAGGGTTTTCGAACCCGGACACGCTGGCCGCCATCGCCCGGATCGCCGCGTGGAGCTTCGCGGTGGTCGTGGCGATCAACCAGCTGGGCATCGCTACGGTGCTCATCAACACCCTGATGATCGGCCTGGTCGGGGCGCTGGCCATCGCGGCTGGACTGGCCTTCGGGTTGGGCGGCCGAGACCGGGCGGCGCTGGCTCTTGAGAAATGGGTAGGCAGCGGTGGCGGTGCGCCGCCCCCGCTGCCGGTCGGCGGCACCGCCAGCCGGGTATGGGTCGACCGCTCCGGCATGGACCGCCGCCGAAGCTCTACCTCCGGACGCCGGGACTAGGAGGGCGCCCGCCCGCTAGAACGGCGAGCCTCGACGCTCCGGCCCGGCATAGGCGAAGTCCCGTCGAGCACGGCGCTCGTGGCCGCGCCAATCGTCGCCGGTCCCATCGACCACCCCCGCCTCGGCATTGCCCAGGTTGTCCGGCCGATAGGACGGGCCCAGGTCGCCCTGGCGGTCGCGCAGGATGGCCCGGGCCTCGAGCGCCCGGTCGTCGGCGCGAACCGTCACCAGCACGGCGCCTTCCCGGAAGCCGCGGTCAAAGTGCTCGGCATCCTCCGGGGACGTTCCCATCGCCACCAGGGCGCCGATGATCCCCCCGGTCGCCGCGCCGATGCTGGCTCCGGCCAGCGTGGTAGCCAGGATCCCACCGGCGATGATGGGCCCCACCCCGGGAATGAGCAATGATCCCAGCAGGCCCAGCGCGCCACCTACCATTCCTCCGCTCAGCGCCCCACGCGCCGCCCCTTCGGCCGCCCCGGTTCCTTCGGCGAGATCCCGTTCGGCCTCCCGGTCCTGCATGGCGATGCCGATGGCGTCCTCGCTGAACCCCGCCTCGCGCAGATCGGCGATCGCGTCCGAGGCTTCACTCGGGCTGGGGAACAGCGCCACCACGATGGCTCCGGTCCGGCGTCCGACTTCTTCATGGCCTGGCGAGGTCATGTCCCCTCCTGGAAGAACGTGATTGTTCCCCGGCAGAACCAGCCGCCGGCAACAACTCAACGTTAAGGAGAGCGGCCGCGGGAGCGAGTGACTTGCCTCACTCCGCCGGCGACGATCAGGAAGGGGGGGCGGTGAGAATGCGTGGTCCGTCGCTGGTGATGGCGACCGTGTGCTCAAAATGCGCCGCCAGGGAGCCGTCGGCGGTCACCACCGTCCACTTGTCTGCGAGGGTCCGGGTGACCGGGCTGCCGAGCGTGATCATGGGTTCGATCGCGATGGTCATGCCGTCCGTCAACCGGGGTCCCCGCCGAGGGGAGCCATAGTTGGGGACCTGGGGCTCTTCGTGGAAGGAGGTACCTATGCCGTGGCCCACCAGCTCCTTCACGACGCCGAAACCGGCCGCCTCGGCCACCTTCTGCACCGCGTGACCGATATCTCCCACGTGCTGCCCGGCCCGCGCCTCGGCGATGCCGGCCGCCAGGCACTCCCGGGTGACGGCCAGCAGGCGAGCCGCCTCGGGGGAAATCTCGCCAACCGGTATCGTGGTCGCGGAATCGGCGTGCAGACCGTCGAAATGCACGCCCACGTCCACGCTGACGATATTGCCGTCCCGGAGCACCCGCTTCGCGGAGGGTATCCCGTGGACGATCTCCTCGTTGATCGAGGTACACAGGGTCTTGGGAAACCCGTACAGACCCTTGAACGACGGCGCCGCACCGGCGTGGCTCCGGATAAAGGCCTCCGCGATGGCGTCCAGGTCCTCGGTGGACATCCCCGGCCGGGTGCGCTCGTGCATCAGCGCCAGCGTCGCGGCCACGATCCTGCCGGCGTGCGCCATCGCTTCGATTTCCCGGGGAGACTTGAGTGTGATCACGGGCCGCCTGGGAACAAAGAGTACAGAGTGCAGAGTGCAGCGTGCAGCGCGCAGCGTGCAGCGTGCTACTGCAGGAGGGTCTCCACTCGGCTGGCGATGTCCTCCACCGGGCCCACCGCATCTACGACGTGGACCGTGCCGCGCTTCCGATAGTACTCCAGGACTGGAGCGGTTTGGGCCCGGTAGGCCTCGAGGCGGGTCTTCACCGAGGCGGGGTCGTCGTCCGCCCGGCCTTCGATGTCGCGCCGTTTTGCCAGCCGGTCCAGAATGACCTGGTCGGGAATCTCGAAGTACAGCACCGCGTCCATGGCCCTGCGCTGCTCGGCGAGCAGGCGATCAACGCCCTCGGCCTGCGGGATCGTTCGCACCACGCCGTCGAAGATCACTCCGCCCGCTGCGCCGGGCTTGGCCAGCTCGTCGCGCACCACGCCCATGATCAGGTCGTCACTCACCAGGGCGCCCGATTCCATGGTCGCCTTGACCTCGAGGCCGATCGGCGTACCCCGCTTGACCGCGTCGCGCAGGAGATCACCGGTGGCGAACTTGGGCAGCCCCAGGCGTTCGGCCAGCAGCGCCCCCTGGGTGCCTTTGCCCGCGCCCGGCGGGCCCAGCAGGAGTATGTCCACGGTTCCTCCAAAAGGACTGAGTGCAGGGTGCACTCTGCACTCTGCACTCTGCACTCTGCTACTCTTTGCTCTGTACTCTTTGCTCTGTACTCTTTGCTCTGCCCTCGTCTACATGAACCGCTGCTGCCGCCCCCGAAACTTGACCCGGCCGGTCTTCATGAAGCTGTCGTACTTGCGCAACTGCCGGTGCTGTTCCACCTGGGCGATGGTATCGAGCAGGGTGCCGACCACGATGAGCACCGAGGTGCCGCCAAACGCCGACTGGAACCCGAGTTGCTGCCCGAGGATCATCGGAACGAGGGCCACGAATGCCAGGAAGAGCGCGCCGGGGAGGGTCACCCGGGACAGGACAGTATCGATGTAGTCGGCGGTGCTGGCGCCCGGCTTGACCCCGGGAATGAAGCCGCCCTGCTTCTTCAGGTTCTCCGACAGGTCCACCGAGTTAAAGATGATGGATGTGTAGAAGTAGCTGAACAGCAGGATCATCGCGGTGAAGATCAGGATATACGGCCATTCCCCGGGAGTGAAGAAATCCGCCATTCCCTGGAGGAACGGGCTCCGGGTGACGCTGGCCAGGGTCCCGGGCACGATGATGATCGTCTGGGCGAAGATGATCGGCATCACGCTGGCGGTAAGCAGCCGGATCGGGATAAAGGTCTTCTGGGATTCGCGGACCCGCCCCCGGCCCATGACCTTGCGGGGGATCTGGATGGGGATGCGCCGGGCGGCGATGGTCATCGCCGTGGTCGCCCCCATCACCAGGATGAGCATCACGACGTATCCAACCAGCCCGAACAGCGACACCACCTCGGCCTTGAGGAACTGGAACGCCTGCAGGGTGCCCGGCCAGAACCGTTCCAGGATCGAGAAGGTGATGAGCAGGCTCATGCCGTTGCCGATACCGCGCTCGGTGATCTGCTCGCCCAGCCACATCACGAACACCGCGCCGGCGGTCAGGATCACGACCATCAGAAGGCGGGACGCCAGGCTGGGAGAGGCGACCGCGCCGGGGATGGACTCGGTGAACAGGGCAAAGGTGTACGCCTGCGACGCCGCGATGAGAATCGTGACGTAGCGGGTCCACTGGGTCAGCTTCTTCTTGCCCTCTTCGTCGCGCTGCATCTTGCCGACCGAGGGCACCACGCCGCCGGCCAGCTGGAACAGGATGCTGGCCGAGATGTAGGGCATGATGCCCAGCGCGAAGACGGTGGCGCGGGAAAGCCCGCCGCCCAGCATGTCGTACAGCCCGAAGAACCCGGCCGCGGCCGAGTTCCGGATGTAGTCAGCGAGGGCGGCGGCGTTAACGCCGGGCGAGACGATATGGGCGCCGACCCGGTAGATCACCAGCGCCAGCAGCGTGAACAGCAGCTTGCGCTTGAGCTCCGGGTCGATGGCAAAGCCGGAAACGCGCGGGGCGGTCACGTCAGGACTCGACGCTGCCGCCGGCCGCTTCGATCTTGGCCTTGGCCGTGGCGGAGACGGCGACGCCCTTCACCGTGTAGGCGCGCTCGACCTCGCCGGTGCCCAGGATCTTGACCGCCGATGTGGGCCGGGTGATGAGACCGGCGGTGGTCAGCGTATCCGGGTTGATCTCGGTCACGGCCATCTTGCCCAGGTCCCTCAGGTTGACCGGGTGGGCCCTCACCTTGAAGGGATTGGTGAACCCGCGCTTGGGCAGCCGCCGGTACATCGGCATCTGGCCGCCTTCGAACCCGGGGTTGGTCGCCCCGCCGGTCCGGGCCTTGTGACCCTTGTGGCCCTTGCCGGACGTCTTGCCCAGCCCGGACCCGGGCCCGCGGCCCACCCGCTTCTTGTATTGGGTAGAACCCTTGGCCGGCCGCAACGTGGACAGCGTGATCGGGGTCCGCTCTTTGTCAGCCATTACGCCTCCTGCACCGGCGTCACCTTGACCAGGTGACGCACTTTGAACAACATCCCGCGAATCGATGGATTATCGGCCAGGACCACCGTCTGCTGGTGGTGGCGGAGGCCGAGGGCCCGCAAGGTCCGGCGGAACGTCTCGGCGTGGCCGATCTCCGAGCGAACCTGCTTCACGGAGAGCTTTCCGCCCGCCGCGGCTTTCTTCGTGGTACGCTTGGCGGTCTCAGGCATGCGCCGCCTCCTGCCGTCCCCGGAACGGCACCTGGTCGACTTCAATGCCCCGCTCCCTCGCCACCTGGCGGGCAGTGACCAGCCGGCTGAGGCCGTCCATGACGGCCCGCACCATGTTGTGGGGGTTGTTGGATCCCAGGCTCTTGGTCAGGATATCGGTGATTCCGGCGCACTCGAGCACCGCCCGCACCGGTCCCCCGGCAATGACGCCAGTCCCGCTCGCGGCGGGCTTGAGCAGCACCCGGCCAGCGCCATGTTTCCCGATGATTTCGTGGGGAATGGTGGCGCCCACCCGGGGCAGCTCGATCATGCTCCGCTTGGCGGCCTCGACCGCCTTGCGAACCGCCTCGGACACCTCGTTGGCCTTGCCGGTCGCGACGCCGACCCGCCCCTTGGCGTCGCCGACGGCGACCAGGGCGTTGAAGGAGAACCGCCGGCCGCCCTTGACCACCTTGGCCACCCGGTTGATCGCGACCACGTTCTCGACCATGTCGCTGCCGTGCTCCCGGTCCCGGTCGCGCCGGGGTCCGCCCGGCCCGCCCCGGCCCGGCCCGCCCCGGCCCTGTCCGCCCCGTCCACCGCCGCCGCGCCCGCCACGCCCACCGCCGCCGCCGCCGCCCTGGGTCGGAGTCGGAGGAGACTGGGTAGCGCCGGCCTGAGGGGCTTCGGCGCCCGCGTCACCGCGCTCGGGCGCGGTGTTTTCCTGTTCGTTTGCCATCAGAACTCCAATCCGCCTTCGCGCGCGCCCTCGGCAACCGCCTGGACACGACCGTGATAACGATAGCCCGCCCGGTCGAACACCACCTTGCTGATCCCGGCCGCCTTGGCCTTCTCCGCCAGCAGCTTGCCGACCGCCTTGCCCCGAGCCACCTTGCCGGCACCTTCCACCTGGATGCCCTCGCTGCCGTCGGCGACACCCAGCAGGGTCACGCCGCGGTCATCGTCCACCAACTGGGCATAGATGTGCTTCAGCGAACGGAATACCGCGAGACGGGGACGCTCAGCGGTCCCGCTGACTTTCTTCCGGACCCGGAGGTGGCGCCGGTGGCGCAGCTGCAGCCGGCCTTTCGGCGCATGAATCGAACGCATTACTTGGCTCCTGTCTTGCCGGCCTTGCGGCGGACCTGTTCACCCTGGTAGCGCACCCCTTTGCCCTTGTAGGGCTCCGGCGGCCGCACGTTGCGCAATTCGGCGGCGACCTGGCCGACGGTTTCCTTGTCGGCGCCTTCGATCTTCACCACCGTGTTGTTCTCGACCGAGATCTTGATCCCCTTGGGCGCCTGGTACGGCACCTTGTGGGAGTAGCCCACGATCAGGTCTACCCCGTACGGCTTGGTCTCCGCCTTGTAGCCGACGCCCTGGATCTCCAGGGTCTTGAGGTAGCCCTTGGACACGCCCTCGACCATGTTGGCGACCAGCGTGCGGGACAGGCCGTGCAGGGCCCGGTGCCGCGGCTCATCGCTGGGCCGGCTCACCGTGACCTCGCCCCCCTCGAGCTTGAGCGCCATGTCGGGATGGAAGGTGCGCGACAGCTCTCCCCTGGGGCCCTTGATGGCCACAGTCTGGCCGTTGATCGTGACGGTGACCCCCTGGGGGACGGCCACCGGCTTCTTTCCGATTCGCGACATGCTCGCTCCTACCAGACGACGGCGAGCAACTCGCCGCCCAGGTTCGCCGTGCGCGCTTCGCGGTCGGTCATCAACCCCCGGGGGGTCGAGACGATCGCCATCCCGAGGCCGTTCTTGACCCGGGGCAGCTCACGGCACTTGACGTATCGGCGCAGGCCCGGCGTCGATACCCGTTTGAGTTCGCGGATGACCGGCGCCTCATTGTGGTACTTGAGGTAGAGCCGCAGGACGCCCTGCTGGCCGTCGTCGAGGACCTTGAAGTCCGCGATGTAATGGTTGTCCCGAAGGAGGCGCGCCATCTCGGCCTTCAACTTCGACACCGGCATATCTACCCGCCGCTGGCCCGCGGCGCAGGCGTTGCGGATGCGGGTCAGCATATCGGCGATCGGATCAGTCATGCTCATACGTCGTCGGTCCCCTTACCAGCTGGCTTTGCGCACGCCGGGAATCTCCCCCTTCAGCGCGAGCTCACGGAAACAAATTCGGCAGAGACCAAACTTGCGAAGAGTCGCCCGGACCCGTCCGCACCGGTTACACCGCCGCACGGTCCGCGTCTTGAACTTCGGCGTCCGCTTCGCTCTCTCAATCCAGGCCGTCTTTGCCATCCATCCCCCTATTGGGATTTGAGTCCACAACCTTCCATGTGAGCAGTCCTGCCCCGCTCCCTGCTCACCGCGTACTATCTCAGGCGGCCGGCGCCTCGCCCATGGCTATCGGGGTCTCGCCCCGGAAGGGCCAGCCGAACTCCCGCAGCAGCGACATGGCCAGGTCGTCCCGGCCGGCGCTGGTCACCAGGGTGATGTCCATCCCGTGGATCTTCTCGACTTTGTCGAAGTCGATCTCGGGGAAGACCATCTGTTCCTTGATGCCGAACGAATAGTTGCCCCGCCCGTCAAAGCTCTTGGTGGCCAGCCCGCGGAAGTCCCGCATCCGGGGGATCGCCACCGCGATGAACCGGTCCAGGAACTCGTACATCCGGGCCCCCCGCAGCGTCACCATGGCGCCGATGGGCATGCCTTCCCGGAGCCCGAAGTTGGAGATCGCCTTCTTGGCCCGGGTCACCACCGCCCGCTGGCCGGTGATAATCGAAAGCTCCTCGACGACCACGTCCACCAGCTTGGGATTCTTGGGCGCCTCGCCGATGCCCACGTTCAGCACGATCTTGACCAGCCGGGGAACCTGGTTCGGGTTCTTGAGATCGAACTCCCGCTGGAGCCGGGGCCGGACCACCTGCTGATAGTGGGTCAGCAGCCGGGGCGTGCCCTCGGACAGCTTGGGCGCGGGATCGACCGGCCCGCTGGTGGCCTTCTCCTTGCCCTTGCCGCCGCCCTGCTTCCCAGCCGGCGGCTGCTTCTTTTCCTTGACGTCTGCCATATCTCCGTCTTTCTCTGGGCGGGCGGGCTCGCGGCCCGCCCCAACGTGTTACCGGCTGCGCGGGATCGGCTGGCCCGACTTGACCGCGATCCGCTCCACCGTGCCGCCGCTGTCCTTCCGCCGGCGGATGCGGGTGGGCTGGCCGCTCTTGGGATCGATCAGCATCGCCTTGGAGTGGTGAATCGGTGCCGCGAACTCGATGATGCCGCCCTCCACGCCCTGGGCCGCCCGGCGGTGCCGCTTCACGATGTTGATGCCTTCCACCGTGATCCGGCCGGTCTTGGGATGCACCTGCAGCACCTTCCCCTGCCTGCCCTTGTCGTCGCCCGACATCACCTGGACGGTGTCGCCCTTGGTAATCCGGATCCGGTGGCGGACCACCGGCTCGGTATGCCGGCGGCGGCGGGCCTTCTTGTACACGAGCGGTTTCATGCTACAACACCTCCGGCGCCAGCGAGACGATCTTCATGTATTTCTTCTCCCGCAACTCCCGCGCAACGGGGCCGAAAATACGGGTCGCCCGGGGCTCGCCCTTGTCGTCGATCAGCACGGCGGCGTTCTCGTCGAACCGGATATAGGACCCGTCCTTGCGGCGGGTCTCCTTCGCGGTCCGCACGATCACCGCCTTGGCCACGTCGCCCTTCTTCACCTGGCCCGTCGGAATGGCGTCCTTGATGGCGACCACGACCCGGTCGCCCACCCCGGCGTAGCGCCGCTTGGAACCGCCCAGGACCCGGATGATCAGGGCCCGGCGGGCGCCGCTATTGTCGGCAATCTTGACGATCGTCTCTTGCTGAATCATAAAATCTCTCGTCTCTCTGTGAGCCTCACCCCTGACCCCTCACCACTCTGCACCCCTGCCGTCTGCCCTCCCCGGGAGGAGGGGGTACGGCTACTTGGCACGCTCCACGACTTCCGTGACCCGCCACCGCACCGTCTTGGCGAGCGGCCGCGTTTCCATGATCCGCACCGTGTCCCCGGTCTTTGCCTCGTGCTCGTTCCGGGCTTTCACCCGCGACGACCGGTTGACCTGCTTGCCATACACCGGGTGGGCGAAGCGCCGGGTCAGCTCGACCGTGACCGTCTTCGTCATCTTGTCGCTCACGACAATCCCGGTCCGGACCTTCCGCCGGGTGCGTGCCTGGGTTTCCGTCACTGTCTCGTCAGCCATGGTTCATTCCCTTGGTTGTCTGGCGGCTAGGCTTTCGCCGTGGCGCGCTCCCGCTGAATCGTCTGGATCCGGGCCAGGTCCTTGCGGATGTCCCGGAACCGCATCGGGTTTTCGATGGACTCCGTCGCCGACCGGAAGCGGAGCCGGAACCGCTCTTCCTTGAGCTCGGCCACCTTGGCGTCGAGGTCGTCCGCCGACAGGTCTCGCAAGTCTTCGATCTTCATGTCAGGCCTCCAGCCGCTTCACGAACTTGGTCTTGAGAGGCAGCTTGGCCTGGGCCAGTGCCAGGGACTTCCGGGCGAGGTCCTCGCTGATGCCTTCGACCTCGAACAGGATGCGGCCCGGCCGGACCACCGCGACCCACCCCTCGGGATTGCCTTTGCCCTTGCCCATGCGGGTTTCGGCCGGCTTCTTGGTGATCGGCTTGTCCGGGAAGATCCGGATCCACACCTTGCCGCCCCGCTTCATTTCGCGGGTCATGGCCACCCGGGCCGCCTCGATCTGGCGGTTGGAGATCCAGCCGGGATCCAGGGTCATCAGCCCGAATTCCCCGAACGCCACCGTGTTGCCCCGCGTGGCAATGCCCCGCGTCCTGCCCTTGAACATCTTCCGGAACTTGACTCGCTTCGGCGCCAGCATGCCTCAGGCTCCCGTGCTATAGGTACGGCCGGACAGGTCCTCGACGATCTCGCCCTTGAAGATCCAGACCTTGATCCCGATCGTGCCGTACGTGGTCATGGCCGTGGACGTCGCGTAGTCGATGTCGGCCCGCAGCGTGTGCAGCGGGACCCGGCCCTCGTGATATCCCTCGGTCCGCGCGATCTCGGCGCCGCCCAGCCGCCCCGCGGTCCGCACCTTGATGCCCTGGGCGCCCATCCGCATGGCGCTCTGGACCGCCCGCTTCATGGCCCGGCGGAACGAAATCCGCTGCTGGATCTGGTGGCCGATGTTGTCGGCGACCAGCTGGGCCGACAGCTCCGGCCGCTTGATCTCCTCGACGTTGACCGCCGATTCCTTCCCGGTCAGCTGGGCCAGCTCGTCGCGCAGCTTGTCCACCTCGGCGCCCCGCTTGCCGATGACCACACCGGGACGCCCGGTGTGAATCGTCACCGTCACCTTGCCGGGCCGCCGGTCGATGTGCACCTCGGCGATCGCCGCGTGCCCCAGCCGCGCCTTCAGGTACTTCCGGATCAGCTCGTCTTCCTTGAGCAGCGCCGGCATCTCCTTGGTGGCGAACCAGCGCGACTTCCACTGCTTGACGATGCCCAGCCGGAATCCGACCGGATGTGTCTTCTGGCCCATTACTCGGTCTCCCTCGCCTCGACCATGATTTCCACGTGGCTCGTGCGCTTCCGGATCGGCGTCGCCCGCCCCTGGGCGGCCGCCGTGAACCGCTTGAGCGGCTGTCCCATGTTCACGATCGCCTTCTTGACGTAGAGCTGGTCCACGTCAAAGCTCTCGTTGGCCTGCATGGCCTTCTGCTCGGCGTTGGCCACCGCGGAGCGCAGCGTCTTGGCAATCTGCTTCGCCGCCAGCTTCTTGTTGTACTTGAGGATGGCGTAGGCCTCGTTCACATCCTTGCCGCGGATGAGGTCGATGACCAGCCGCATCTTCCGGGGCGACTGGCGCACCAGCCGCTGAATAGCTCTGGCTTCCATGGTTATTCCGGCTTCGCTTTCTTGTCCGCCACCAGCTTGCCGCTGTGGCCGCGGAACAGGCGGGTCGGCGCGAACTCGCCCAGCTTGTGGCCGACCATGTTCTCCGTCACGTACACCGGCACGAACTTGTTGCCGTTGTGCACCGCGAACGTGTGGCCCACGAACTCGGGAAGAATGGTGCTCGCCCGGCTCCAGGTCTTCACCACCTTCTTGTCGTTCTTGCTGTTCAGGACCTGCACCTTAAAGAGCAGTGCCTCCTGGACGAACGGGCCCTTTTTCACACTGCGCGACATAGCAATCCCCGGTAAACGCCAATTCCCTCAATTCCTCAATTCCCTCAATTCCCTCAATTCCCTACGTCGTCGCCTTGCCCCGCTTGCGGCCCCGGACGATGAGCCGGTTCGACTTCTTCTTCGGACGCCGGGTCTTGACCCCCTCCGGCTTGCCCCACGGCGACACCGGCGGCCGGCCGCCCGAGCTCTTGCCCTCGCCGCCGCCCAGCGGGTGGTCCACCGGGTTCTTGGCGACGCCGCGGACCGCGCTCCGCCGGCCCTTCCAGCGGTTGACGCCGGCCTTGCCGATCTTGATCAGCTCGTGCTCCGCGTTCCCCACCTCGCCGATCGTCGCCAGGCAGCGGCCGTGAATCCGCCGCATCTCGGTGCTCCGGAGCCGGACCGTGACGTAGTCGCCTTCCTTCGCCATCACCTGGACCGCCGCGCCGGCGCTCCGGGCGATCTGGCCACCCTTGCCGATCTTGAGCTCGACGTTGTGCACCGTGGTGCCCAGCGGGACCTCGTGGAGCGGCACCGCGTTGCCGGTCCGGATGTCCGATCCCGGCCCCGCCACCACCGTGTCGCCCTGGGACAAACCCTTGGGGTGAAGGATGTAGCGCTTCTCGCCGTCGGCGTACACGATCAGGGCGATCCGGGCCGACCGGTTGGGATCGTACTCGATCTCCGCCACCCGGCCGGGGATGCCGAACTTGTTCCGCTTGAAGTCGATCTTCCGGTACATCCGCTTGTGGCCGCCGCCCCGGTACCGCATGGTGACGTGGCCCTGGTTATTGCGGCCGCCCTGGCTCTTGATCGGCTCCAGCAGCGACTTCTCCGGGGTGTCCCGGGTGATCTCGTCGAACCCGGAGACCATGCGGAACCGGGTGCCCGGCGTGATCGGACGGAATTGCTTGATGCTCATGGTTTAGCCCTCGAACACGGCGATCGAATCGCCTTCCTTGAGGGTGACGATGGCCTTCTTCCACCGCGGGGTGGTGCCCCGGGTGCGGCCGCGGGTCACCTCGTGGCGCCGCATCTGCATGGTGCGCACCTTGATCACGGTCACGTCGAACAGCTTCTGGAGCGCGTCCCGGATCTGGTACTTGTTCGCCTCGGGGTGCACCTCGAAGGCATACTCTTTCCGGGTCTGGTAGGCCGCCGAACTCTTCTCGGTGACCACCGGCCGGACGACCACTTCGTGCAGTGTGGGCATTTACTTGCTCCCCTTCTTCTTCGGCGCCTTCTTGGCGGCCGGCTTCTTCGCCGCCGACTTGGCACTCTTCTTGGCGGCCTTCTTTTTCGGGGCCGCGGCCCTGGCCGGCTTCTTCTTCTTCTTCGGCTTCTCGCTGGCTTCCGCCGCCGCCTTCGCCGCCCGGGCCGCCTTCTTCTTCGGCTTGGCCGCTGCCGGCGCCTCCCGCCTGGCGCGCGGCTGCCGCGCGTCCAGCGAGCTGGCATCGCCGGCACCGTCCGGCGCCTGGCCGGTGATGGCGCCCTGCTCCACGACCACGACATCGGACCAAAGCACGTTATACGCCGAGACCTCGGCGTAGCTCATGACTTCGACCGTCGGCAGGTTGCGGCCGCTCAGGAAAACGTTGCTGTTGTGGCCGTGGGTCAATACCAGCACCTTGCGGCCGGCCACGTCCAGCCGGGTCAGCAGCTCCAGCAGCCGCGAGGTCTTGGGCGCGTCGAACACCAGCTTTTCGACCACCAGGACCGATCCCTCAGCGGCGCGGGCATTGAGCGCCGAGCGGCGGGCCAGCTGGCGCACCTTCTTGGGGATGTCGGACCGGTAATCCCTCGGGTGCGGCCCAAACACGACGCCGCCGCCCCGCCAGTGGGGCGCCCGGATGGACCCCTGCCGCGCGCGGCCGGTCCCTTTCTGTTTCCAGGGCTTCTGGTTGCCGCCGGACACGAAGCTCCGGGTCTTGGTGCTGGCGGTACCCTGGCGCTGGTTGTTCAGGTACGTCTTTACCGCCTGGTGCAGCACCGGCTCGTTGACATCGCCATCGAAATAGTCGCCGGGCAGCGCGAACGCCGTGTCCCGCTTCGCCCCGCCGGGTGAGTAGTGAGCAGCTTCAAGCATACCGGCCCTTCCCTCCCTGTTTGGCGACGGTCACGATCCCATTCTTGGACCCGGGCACCGCGCCCCGCACGAACAGCAGGTTCCGGTCGGTGTCGATTTTCACGACCGTCAGGCCCAGTTCGGTATGGCGCCGGTCGCCCTGGTGGCCGGGCATCTTCTTGCCCTTGATCACCCGGGACGGGTCGGTGCCCGGGCTGATGGAACCCGGCTTCCGGTGCCGGGTGTTGCCGTGGCTGGCCGGGCCGCCGCCGAAGCCGTACCGGTGCACCACGCCCTGGAACCCGCGGCCCTTGCTGCGGCCGGTCACCTTGACGATCTCGCCGGGGGCGAAGATCTGCACGGTGACTTCATCGCCGGCCTTGGGGGCGTCATCGCCCGCCACCGGGAACTCCCGCACGATCCGGGGCAGCGTGTCGATGCCCGCCGCCTTGGCGTGGCCCGCTTCCGCGCGGTTGACCAGCTTGGGGCGCCGGTTGCCGAAGCCCAGCTGCACCGCGCTGTCCCGGACCCGGGTGACCCGGCAGGGCCCGGCCTCGATAATGGTCACCGGGACGGAGGACCCGTCCTCGATGAACACCCGCGTCATGCCGAGCTTGCGCCCGATCAGTCCTGTCGTCGCCATGGCTATTCGACCTTGATCTCGACGTCCACCCCGGCCGGCAGGTCGAGCTTGGTCAGCGCGTCCACCGTCTGGGGGCGGGAGTCGTTGATATCGAGCAGGCGCTTGTGGGTCCGCAGCTCGAACTGTTCCCGGCTCTTCTTGTCGATGTGCGGGCTCCGGAGCACCGTCCACCGTTCGATCTTCACCGGGAGCGGGATCGGACCCGACACCTGGGCGCCGGTCTTCTCCGCTGTACGCACGATGTCCGCCGCCGCCTGGTCCAGCACGACGTGATCGAAAGCCTTCAACCGGATTCGGATTCTGCCTGCCATAAAACCTCACAGTGCGAAAACTGAGTACTGGGTACTGGGTACTGGGTACTGAGTGCTGAGTGCTGAGGGGTTCCTCAGTCCTCCGTACTCTTCGCTCAGTACTACTTCAGGATCTTGGTGACGACGCCGGCGCCCACCGTCCGGCCGCCCTCGCGGATCGCGAACCGGAGCCCCTCGTCCATCGCGATCGGCGTGATCAGCTCGATCGTCATCTGCACGTTGTCGCCCGGCATCACCATCTCCACGCCCTCGGGCAGCTGCACGTCCCCGGTCACGTCGGTCGTCCGGAAATAGAACTGCGGCCGGTAGCCCTTGAAGAACGGCGTGTGCCGCCCGCCCTCTTCCTTTTTCAAGACGTACACTTCGGCGTTGAACTGGGTATGCGGCGTGATGCTCCCCGACTTGGCGAGCACCATCCCCCGCTCGACTTCCGTCTTCTCCACGCCCCGCAGCAACAGGCCCACGTTGTCTCCCGCCTGCCCGTCGTCCAGCAGCTTGCGGAACATCTCCACCCCGGTCACCACGCTCTTCTTGGTGCTCCCGAAGCCGATCAGCGCGATCTCCTCGCCCACCTTGATCTTGCCCCGGTCGATCCGCCCCGTCGCCACCGTGCCCCGGCCCGTGATCGAGAAGACATCCTCCACCGGCATCAGGAACGGCTTGTCCACTTCCCGCACCGGCTGCGGGATATAGGTGTCCAGCGCGGTGTACAGCTCCTCGATCTTGGCCACCCACTCCGGCACGCCCTCGATCGCCTTGCTGGCACTGCCCCGGATCACCGGGGCATCATCCCCCGGGAACCCGTAGGAGGAAAGCAGCTCGCGCACTTCCAGCTCCACCAGGTCCAGCAGCTCCGGGTCGTCCACCAGGTCGCACTTGTTCAGGAACACCACGATCGACGGCACGTTCACCTGCTTGGCCAGCAGGATGTGCTCCCGGGTCTGCGGCATCGGCCCGTCCATGGCACTCACCACCAGGATCGCCCCGTCCATCTGCGCCGCGCCCGTGATCATGTTCTTGACATAGTCGGCGTGCCCCGGACAGTCCACGTGGGCATAGTGCCGCGCCGCCGTCTCGTACTCCACGTGGCTCGTCGCGATCGTCAGGATCTTCGTCGCGTCCCGCCGCCCCTGGCTCTCCGACGCCTTCGCCACCTCGTCGTACGGGATGTACTTCGTCCCGAACCCCTTGGTCGACGAAATCTTCGTCAGCGCCGCCGTCGTCGTCGTCTTCCCGTGGTCCACGTGCCCGATCGTCCCGACGTTCACGTGCGGCTTGTTCCGCTCAAATTTGGCCTTGGCCATAAGTCCGACTCCGCGAGTAAGTACTGAGTGCTGAGTGCTGAGTGCTGAGTGAACGGCCCTGATTCGAGTATCGCTACTCAGTCCTCAGTCCTTTCGACTCAGTACTGGTTTATTTGCCCTGATTCTTCGTGATAATCTGTTCCGCGATGCTCTTCGGAACTTCTTCATAATGATCGAACTCCATCGAGTAGACCGCCCGGCCCTGGCTCATCGAGCGGAGCACTGTGGAGTATCCGAACATCTCGGCCAGCGGCACCGTGGCCGCCACCACCTGCGCATCGCCCCGCTGGGTCATGCCGCCGATCTTGCCGCGGCGGCCCGACAGGTCGCCGATGACGTCGCCCAGGAAGTCGCTGGGTGCGACCACCTCGACCTCCATGACCGGCTCCAGCAGGATGGCGTGGGCCTTCCGGGCCGCTTCCTTGACCGCCATGGAGCCGGCGATCTTGAAAGCCATTTCCGAGCTGTCCACGTCATGGTAACTGCCGTCCACCAGTTCGACCTTGACGTCCACCATGGGATAGCCGGCCAGCACCCCGCCCTCGAGCGCTTCCTTGATCCCGGCTTCCACCGGCTTGATGAACTCGCGGGGGATGCTGCCGCCCACGATCTTGTCCTCGAAGATGAACCCCTGCCCGGCCTCGGACGGCTCCACGTGGATCACCACGTGGCCGAACTGGCCCTTGCCGCCGGACTGGCGGACAAACTTGCCCTCGACATACTCCACCCGGCGGGTGATGGTCTCCCGGAAGGCGACCTGGGGCCGGCCCACGTTGGCCTCGACCCTGAACTCGCGCTTCATCCGGTCCACGATGATCTCGAGATGCAGCTCGCCCATGCCGGCGATGATGGTCTGCCCGGTCTCGACGTCGGTGCGCACCCGGAAGGTGGGATCCTCTTCGGCCAGCTTCTGGAGCGCGATGGCCAGCTTGTCCTGGTCGGCCTTGGTCTTGGGCTCCACGGCCACGTCGATGACGGGGTTGGGGAACTTCATCGCTTCGAGGATGACCGGCTTGTCGTCGTCGCAGAGCGTATCGCCGGTGCGGGTGTCCTTGAGGCCGATGGCGGCGGCGATGTCGCCGGCCAGCACCTCGTCGATCTCCTCCCGCTTGTTGGCGTGCATCTGGAGCAGCCGGGCCACCCGCTCCCGCTTGTCCTTGGTGCTGTTGTACACGTAGCTGCCGCTCTTCAGCACCCCGGAATAGACCCGGAAGAAGGTCAGCCGCCCCACGAAGGGGTCGGTGGCGATCTTGAAGGCCAGGGCCGCGAAGGGCTCGTCATCGGAGGCGCAGCGCTCGACGTGGGTGTCGTCATGGAGCGGCAGATGCCCCTTGATGGCCGGGACGTCGGTCGGACTGGGGAGGTAGTCGATCACCGCATCCAGCAGCGCCTGGACACCCTTGTTCTTGAAGCTGGCCCCGCAGAGCACCGGGACGATGTGGCCGCCGGTGGTCGCCTTGCGGATGGCCCGCTGGATCTCCTCCAGGCTCAGCTCGGCGCCGCCCAGGTACTTCTCCATCAGTTCGTCGTCATGCTCGACCGCCGCTTCGATGACTTCGTGGCGGTACAACTCGACCTTCTCCTTGTAGACGTCGGGCACCGGCATCTCGGTGAACGTCTTGCCCATGGTGGAGTCGTCGAAGACGATCTCGACCCGGCGCAGCACGTCGATGTGCCCGGTGAACAGCTCCCCCGAGCCGACCGGAAGCTGGATTGGAAAGGCCCGCTTGGTCAGCCGGTCCCGGATCATGAACAGGCACTTGTCGAAGTCGGCCCCGATCCGGTCCATCTTGTTGGCAAAAATCAGCCGGGGCACGTTGTACCGGTCGGCCTGGCGCCAGACGGTCTCGGTCTGCGGCTCCACGCCGGCCACCGAGTCGAGCAGCGTCACCGCGCCGTCGAGCACCCGGAGCGAGCGCTCCACCTCGACGGTGAAGTCCACGTGGCCAGGCGTATCGATGATGTTGATGCGATAAAGGATGTCGTTCCGCTTCCAGAAACAGGTCGTGGCGGCGGAGGTAATGGTGATGCCCCGCTCCTGCTCCTGCTCCATCCAGTCCATGGTGGCCGCGCCCTCGTGGACCTCACCGATCTTGTAGTTCTTGCCGGTGTAGTAGAGGATGCGCTCGGTCGTAGTCGTCTTCCCGGCATCGATGTGGGCCATGATGCCGATATTGCGATACTTGTCGAGCGTCGTTTCACGAGCCATGATCATCCCTATTCAGCGAAAAAGCGGGGCGACCTTTGGGAAGCATCCCATGGTTTCGCTCCGCGCACATCCGGGCTCTCGCCCGTGATGGGGATCCCCAAAGGATCCCGTGCGTTGTCTTTGAAGGATGAGAGGTGGCGAATCCGTCACGTCATCCGTTGTATCACCTCACACCCGTTCCCCCTCTCCATTCATGGAGAGGGGGTCAGGGGGAGAGGTTACCAGCGGTAGTGCGCGAACGCCCGGTTGGCCTCGGCCATCCGGTGCGTGTCATCCTTCTTCTTGATGGTGTTGCCTTCGCCCTTGGACGCCAGGATCAACTCGGCGGCCAGCCGCTCCGACATGGTCTTTTCGGTCCGGGCCCGGGCGAAATCAATGATCCACCGCATCGCCAGGGTGCTCCGGCGCTCAGGCCGGACTTCCACCGGCACCTGCAGCGACGCGCCACCGACCCGGCGGCTCTTCACTTCCACCGTGGGCTTGGCGTTGTTCACGGCCTGCTTGAAGACCGCCACGCCAGGCTGGCTGGTGCGCTCTTCGATCAGGTCCATCGCGCTGTAGAAGATCCGCTCCGCGGTGCTCTTCTTGCCCTCGTTCATCAGGCTGTTGACGAACTTGGAAACCGTCTGGCTGTCGTACCGGGGATCCGGCGGGACCGGCCGCTTGACCGCACGATTACGCCGGCTCACTTCTTCCCTCCCTGGGCCTTGGGCCGCTTGGCGCCGTACTTGGACCGGCTCTGGCGGCGGTCGTTCACACCCGCCGCGTCCAGCGTACCGCGGACAATATGGTACCGCACCCCGGGAAGATCCTTCACCCGGCCGCCCCGAATGAGCACGATCGAGTGCTCCTGCAGGTTGTGACCTTCACCCGGGATGTACGCCGTCACTTCGAATCCGTTGGTCAGCCGGACACGCGCCACTTTCCGGAGCGCCGAGTTCGGCTTCTTGGGCGTGGTGGTGTACACGCGGGTGCAGACGCCACGCTTCTGCGGATTCATCTTGAGAGCGGGCGCCTTGTCCTTCGCGAGGACGTCGCGGCGGCCGTTCCTGATCAACTGATTGATTGTCGGCATGCGATCCCGAAAAACTGTCCGTAACTGGCCCCAAAAAATGGCAGACGCCAAACATAGACAGGGACCGGGCTTAGGTCAAGTCGGTCGGCTCCTCCGCCCCCCGGCAACGGCCACAAAGACGCGAAGGCGCTCCAGAATAACGCAAGCCTCTCGGGCGACAGGACTTAGATCTCGATAACGGCCTTTATCACCTCCCGCGCCTCCACGGCGGCCAGCGCCGAGCCCGCCTCCTCCAGGCGAAACCGATTTCCCGCCAGGTCCCGCCAGGGAACCTGCTCGCCAAGCCGGGCAGCCAGCGCCACCCCCCGGTGAAAATGGGAATAATCCGATCCCCAGCAGCCCCGGATCGTGACGTGCCTCCGATTGATCTGGCGGTGGGGATTGATGGGTACATCTCCAAGGTCGGCATACTGTCCCACCACGACCACCCGGCCCCCGTCGCGCACCAGGTCCAGCGCCTGGGAGACCGCCGGGGGAGCGCCGGAGGCTTCCACGACAACGTCCGCTCCCCGGCCGCCGGTCAGCCGCCGGACCTCGCGAACCCGGTCCTCGTGGGGGACCGCCAGGTCCAGCATGGCGCTCGCCCCCATGCGCCCGGCCATGGCCAGCCGGGCCGCCGGGGCGCCCACCACCACGACCTCGCCGGCCCCGGACAACCGGGCCAGCGCGGCCGCCGACAGGCCAACCGGCCCAGCGCCCAGCACCACCACGGATTCCCCCAGGCGCAGGGCCGCGAGGTCTGTCGCGTGGAGGGCGGTCACCAGGCCGCAGCCACCCCCGATGAAGGTCCGGGGATCGAGTTGCTCCGGAATTCGAACCATCCGCACCCCTGGCTTCATCCAGATCGCCTCGGCCCACCCGCCGAGCAGCCCGTCGTGCGCCGAGTAGGTGATCCCGTAAACTTTTCGATGGGGGCAACGGGTGGTCTCTTTCGCGACCAGGCAGTACCAGCAGGCGTGGCAGGTTTCGTGGACGTCGAGAAAGGTGACCAGGTCGCCGGCCCGAAGCGGCATCCCTTCGATGTCGTGGACCGCGCCGTTCACCTCGGCGATCTCGCCGATCGAGACGTGGCCGGGAATGATGGGATAGGGAACCCCGGCCAGCCGCCCGTAATGAAGATGCACATCCGTACCGCAGACCTCGGAGAACCGGGTGCGCAACAGCGCCGCTCCCGGCGCCAGGGACGGCGCGGGACGGTCTTCCACCCGCAGCGGCTTCCCCGGCCCCGGCATCAGGACCGCACGATAGGTCTGGGTCATCGATTCTCCCGGTTGGGTCAGGTAATTATAGATTGCAGATGCCATCCTGATGCACGACCATTCACCTCCTCGGGGACACCGCCTTGGCCCGACACCCCCTCGCCGGCAGACCTGCCCCCACCGACCAGCTCATCGACCCCGCCGCAGTGGAACGAGAGTACCACACCCGGCGCCCCGACCTGGACGATCCCACCCAGCTGGTCGCCTTTGGCACCAGCGGGCACCGCGGCTCCCCGCTGCGCGGCACCTTCACCGAGGCCCATATCCTGGCCATCACCCAGGCCATCTGTGATTATCGGGCCAGCCAGGGCATCACCGGAGCGCTGTACCTGGGCAAGGACACCCACGCAGTCTCCCGGCCCGCCGAACGGACCGCGCTCGAGGTCCTGGCCGGAAACGGGGTCCAGGTTGTCCTCCAGCGCGAGGATGGCTACACCCCGACGCCGGTGATATCCTGGCTGATCCTGGCGGCGAACGAGGCCGGCCGGCCCGGCGGACAGGCGGACGGAATCATCGTGACGCCGTCCCATAATCCGCCGGAAGACGGCGGGTTCAAGTACAATCCCCCCAATGGGGGACCGGCGGATACCGACATTACCGGGTGGATGCAGGACCGGGCCAACCAGCTCCTCGCCGAGGATAATCGCAGCGTGCGGCGGGTGCCGTTGCAGCAGGCCAGCTCGGCTCCCACCACCCAGGAGGAGGACCTGGTCACTCCGTATGTGAAGGCCCTCGCCGGCGCGATCGATTTCGAAAGCATTCGCCGGGCGGGCATCCGGATCGGCGTGGACCCCATGGGCGGCGCGTCCCTTCCCTACTGGGAGCCGATCGCTTCCGCGTACGGGCTTGAACTGACGGTGGTCAACCGGCAGGTCGATCCTACGTTTGGATTCATGACGCTGGACCACGACGGAAAGATCCGGATGGACTGCTCCAGCCCTTATGCCATGGCCAGCCTCCTCGGCCTCAAGGATGATTTCGACATCGCCTTCGGCAGCGATCCCGACGCCGATCGCCACGGCATCGTGACCGGGTCGGCTGGACTCCTGAACCCCAACCATTATCTCGCGGTGGCCATTCAGTATCTGCTGACCCACCGCCCGGGCTGGTCCCCGGCCAGCGCGGTCGGCAAGACGCTGGTCTCCAGCGCGCTTATCGACCGGGTGGTGGCGGACCTGGGACGGGAGCTTCTGGAAGTGCCGGTCGGATTCAAGTGGTTTGCCCCGGGTCTGTTCGATGGTTCCTGCTGCTTCGGCGGCGAGGAGAGCGCCGGCGCCAGTTTTCTCCAGCGGGACGGATCGGTCTGGACGACCGACAAGGACGGCCTTCTGCTGGGCCTGCTCGCCGCGGAGATCACGGCGGTGACGGGGAAAGACCCGGGCATGCTGTACCTGGAACTGGCCGACCGGCTCGGCGCCCCGGTCTATGCCCGTATTGACACGCCCTGCCGGCCGGAGGAGAAGGAAGGGTTCAAGCGATTGACCCCGGAGGCCGTCACCGCCGCCACACTGGCCGGCGACCCCATCCTGGCCAGGCTCACCCGCGCACCCGGCAACGGTGAACCGATCGGCGGGCTCAAGGTGACCACCGCGAACGGCTGGTTCGCGGCCCGGCCCTCGGGGACCGAGAACGTCTACAAGGTGTACGCCGAGAGCTTCCGGGATGAGGCCCACCTGGCCTGGGTGCTGCGAGACGCCCAGGCGATCGTCTCCCGGGCACTGGGGGCCGGGTGAGCGCCTCGGCTATGGCCGGGCGCCCCGGGGTGGTAGTATCCAACCAGCGGCGCCTTCCCCCTCCCATCCGGATGACCTCATGATCTGGGCCCAGTTTTCCATCAACCCGGAGCAATTGCAGACAGCGGCACTGGCCGCGGTCCCGCGAATCGTGGCCGCCGTCCTGGTCTTTCTGCTGTTCTGGCTGGTCCTCCGGCTCACCCAGCCGGCAGTCCGGGCTGCGCTCCAGCGGGCCCGGTTTGTCGATGCCCTGATCAAGCTCATGGTCGACGGCGTGTACCGGGGGACCCTGCTCACGCTGGGCCTGGTGATGGCCGTGAGCCAGCTCGGCGTCAACGTGAGCGCGGTGCTCGCGGGGATCGGCGTGGTCGGCATCGCGGTGGGCTTCGCCGCCCAGGAGACGGTCGCCAACATGATCGCCGGGTTCCTGATCTTCTGGGACCGCCCTTTCGTGATCGGGGATTTCATCACCACCCAGGATCTCTACGGCGAAGTCCGCGAGAT
This sequence comes from uncultured Gemmatimonadales bacterium, assembly GCA_963795085.1. Classification (GTDB taxonomy): domain Bacteria; phylum Gemmatimonadota; class Gemmatimonadetes; order Gemmatimonadales; family GWC2-71-9; genus DASYPP01. The sequence goes on from CAWCFX010000006.1 coordinate 106,639, forward strand.
CACGCTCCGCACCACCCGGATCCGGACCAACGAGAATACCTACGTCGTCATTCCCAACAAGCAGGTCATCGGCGACACGCTGGTCAATCATTCCATGTATGGCGAGACCCGGGTCAACGTGCCCATCGGCATCGCCTACAAGGAGCGGATCGCCGAGGCCCGCGAGGTCATCCTCGCGGCGATCCGGAATGTGGACGGCGTGATGCCGCAGCCGGAACCGGACGTCGTGGCCCTCTCGATGGGCGATTCCAGCGTGAACCTGATGGTCCGGGTCTGGATTGATGAGGCCAGGGACGAGCGTCCCGTCTTCCACCGGGTCATGGAGGCGAGCAAGGTGGCCCTCGACGCCGCGGGCATCGAGATTCCCTATCCCCATCTCCAGCTCTTCATCGAGAGCATCCGGGACGAGGTCTGGTCCGGGGCGGCCGGTGCGCTCGGCCGGGGGAGGAGCGGATGAAGCGCCATCTGGAGATGCTGAGCGAGCCGGTATTCGCGACGGCAGCGCGCCTCTTCATGTTCCGCAAGCGCCATCCCCCCGTCGGCTCCATGCCGGGGACGCTGGTGACCGAGCCGGGCGGAGCCAAGCCGGTCATCCGGATCATGTCCTATACGACCGAGGGGGTAAAAGAGGAAGAAGGAGTGACTGACCTCGAGGCGCTACGGCAGTATGTCGGGTCGGCCGGGGTCACCTGGGTGGACGTCCAGGGGCTGGGCGACGAGCAGGTACTCCGCACCATCGCCGGGATCTTCGAGATCCATCCCCTTGCCCTGGAAGACGCCGTCAACGTACCCCAGCGCCCCAAGTCGGAAAGCTACGAGGACCAGCACCTGTTCATCGCCCGGATGACCCGGGTGGCCGAAAAGAACCGGATCGACGCGGAGCAGGTCAGTTTCTTCATCGGGGCGCACTACATCCTGACATTCCAGGAACTGTACGGAGACGTCTTCGACCCGGTGCGCAAGCGGATCAGGGCCGGCAAGGGACCGATCCGGCGCATGGGACCCGACTACCTGGCGTATGCGCTGATTGATACCGTGATCGACGCGTATTATCCCCTGATCGAGACCATCGGGGACCAGCTCTACGAGCTGGAAGAGGCGATTCTCACCCGGCCCACCGAGAAGGGGCTGCACCGGATCCACGCGATGCGGCGGGAGTTGCTGGGCATCCGGCGGGCCGTGTGGCCACAACGGGAGGCCGTCAACGCCCTGATCCGGGAGGAGAGCCCGCTCATCACCGAACCGGTCAGGGTCTATCTCCGGGACTGCCTGGACCACGCGACCCAGATCGCCGACCTCCTGGAGAACTACCGGGAGATCACCAACAGCCTGATGGACATCTACCTGTCCAGCATGGGCCAGCGTACCAACGAGGTCATGAAGGTGCTCACCATCATGGCCAGCATTTTCATTCCGCTCACTTTCGTCGCCGGCGTGTACGGCATGAACTTCCAGTACCTGCCCGGCCTGGCCTGGCACGAGGCCTGGGCGGTGCTCCTGGGGGGCATGGGCGTCGTGGTCATCGGCATGCTCTGGTATTTCCGCCGCCGGGGCTGGATTGGCAACCAGGATGATGACGAGAAGCCTGAGCACGGGGAGGCGGCGTGACCCAGAATGCCCAACGACCGGGAGAACCGGGATGAAAATCGGTTACCTGCTGGCTGGTTTATTCGCCACCGGCTCCCTTACCGGGAGCGCGGGCCGGGACACGAACTCCGGGCTGGAGCAGGCCCGGTGGCTCGCCGGGTGTTGGGAGTTGACCCGGGGCGCCCGCACCGGATTCGAGATGTGGATGCCGCCGGCCGGAGGCCTCATGATGGGGGCGAGCCGGACCCTGTCGGCGGGCCGGGTGGTGGAATGGGAACGGCTGGAACTGCGGGAACGGGACGGGCGGCTGGTCTATACTTCTCTCCCCTCGGGTCAGGCCGAAGCCTCCTTCACGTCCGTCGAGGTGAGCGACAGCGGGTTCACGGTCGAAAACCTGGCGCACGATTTTCCCCAGCGCATCAACTACCGGCGCCGGGGTCCGGACTCACTGGTCGCCCGAATCGAGGGGCCGGGGCCGAACGGGCGGCGGCGGATAGAGTTCCCCATGCGGCGAGCCACCTGCGAGGTGTCCGAGTAGGTCTTCCACCCGCCGCACCAGGTCATCCATCGTGAAGGGCTTCTGCAGGAAGGGCGCGCGTTCGGGCATCAGCCCCCGGCGGGCCACCTCGTCTCCGGCGTATCCCGATGTATAGAGTACCGGCAGATCGGCGTGGAGCCGGCCCAGCGCCTGGCCCAGTTCCCGCCCGTTCATTTCCGGCATGATCACGTCGCTGATGACCAGGTCCGGCTTCCGGACCCCATCGGCAAGGATCTCCATGGCCCGGCGGCCATGCTCGGCCTCGATCACATGGTAACCGGATCCTTCCAGCGCCCGCCGGGCCAGCACCCGAATGGCCGCATCGTCCTCGACGACCAGCACGGTCCGGAGGGCGGCGCCCGTCCGGACCCCGGGAACGCCGACCGGGCCCCCGTCGTCCCGCGCCTCGGCCGGCACCGTCACCACAGCCGGGGAGGCTGGCAGGTAGATCCGGATAGAGGTGCCCACCCCAGGCTCGCTATAGGCCCAGACGAATCCCTGGTGCTGCTTCACGATGCCATAGACCGTGGACATGCCCAGTCCGGTTCCCTGCCCGACCGGCTTGGTGGTAAAGAATGGCTCGAAGACCTGGGCCAGGGTCGCCCGGTCCATGCCGACGCCGGTATCGGACAGCCGTGAGCAGCACGAAGGGCCCGGGCCGGAGATAGATACCGCCGTGCGCCTCGGCATACCCGCGGTCCAGATCCACGTCGTCAATGGAAATAGTGAGGGTGCCGCCTGCCGGCATCGCATCGCGCGCGTTGGCGGTCAGGTTGATCAGGACCTGTTCCAGCTGGGTGGGGTCGGCATGGACCGGCCGGATGGTACGCCGGGGGACGAGATTGAGAACATTGTCGGCTCCCAGCAACTGGGCGAGCACCGGCTGCAACTCGCTGACGACGTCGAACAGGTCCACGTCACGCGGGCGGGTGACCTGACGGCGGCTGAAGGCCAGCAACTGCTGGGTGATCGACGCGGTCCGTTCCGCCGCTTTCACCATGTGCTGCACATCGTCGAACTGGGGATGTTCCAGCCCGAGCCCCCGGAGCACGAATGCCCCGAAGCCCAGCACCGCCGTCATCTGGTTGTTGACCTCATGCGCGACGCCACCGGCCAGTGTTCCCACGGCCTGCAGCTGCCGGGCCTGGCGCAACTGGTGCTCGGTCCGGATCCGGGCCCGGAGGTCCCGGCCCACGGTGGCAAGGCAGAGCGGCGTGTCGGTGGCCGGGTCCCGCACCAGGAAGATGGTCTGGTCCATGGGGATGGGCGCATCGGTCACTCGGTGGCGGAACCGGAGTTCCCCCCGCCACAGTCCGTCCCGGAGCACGGTGGGCAGGGCCTCGTCGCGGACGATCGGCCAGCTCTCGGACGTGAGGTAGTCGGGAATCGTCGTCCGCTCGACCGCGTCTGCATCCGGCAGGCCCACCAGCTCGCGGCCGGCGGCATTCACGTAAATGGCCTTGCCTTCCAGGGTGGCCATGCCGATGTAATCCGCGCTGTTCTCCACCAGGGAGACAAACTGCTGGCGGACCGCTTCCGCCCGCCAGCGGTCCAGTCCCAGGGCAATCGAATGGACAACCGACCGCATCGCCTCCAGGGTAGGCTCGCTCAGCGAATGCTTCGCGAACAGGGCCATGACCCCGTTGAGCCGGTCGCCCACCATCAGCGGGAAACCGGCGAAGGCCACCATCCCTTCCCGGCGGGCCCACTCCGGGTCCCTGATGTTGGGATCGTTGGGGACATCGTTGCTCACGAGCGGGGTACGCGACTCGGCAATCCGTCCGATCTTGAACCGGCCGACCGGGACGATCGCGTGAGCGCCATCCAGGCTGGTGTAGAGGCCGGCGCTGGCCTGGAGTTCCAGCATGCCGGTGGCCGTGTTGAGCGTCCAGATCCGCGCGAACGCGGCGTCCAGATGCTCCACCACGGCCCGGCAGCAGCGGTCCAGCATGGCGGCCAGGGTGGGGCTCCCGGTAAGCGCAATGCCGACCTGGGCCGTGAAGGCGGCGAGATTGGCGCGCTCCCGCAGCGATTCTTCCCGCTCCACGCGCTCCGTCACATCCACGCAGGCGCCGGTCATGTATCGGGGCACACCCGCCGCGTCCACGAAGGTCTTGCCCTTGTTATCGAGCCAGCGGACAGCACCGTCCGGCAGCATGACCCGGTATTCCTGGTCGAAGTCCGCCCCGGTCTCGACGCACTGCCGGAGTGCGGCGGCCACCCGGGGCCGGTCATCGAGGTGTACCAGGGTAAGAAAATGCTCGATGGTCGCGACGCTGGCCTGGGGCTCGACTCCGAATAGCCGGCACAGGCTCTCGTCCCACTCCACGCCCCCGGTGGCGATATTCCACCGGGACGTCCCCGTCCCGGATGCAAACAGCGCCGCCTCCAGCCGCTCTTGCCGCTCCCGGAGAACAAGCGCCGCCGCCCGCTGCTCGTCCACGTCCGTATTGGTCCCGAACCAGCGGAGGATCCGACCCGAGGCATCCTTGATGGGCAGGACCCGGGTGAGGAACCAGCGAAGGTTCCCGTCCGACCCGCGGAGCGGGAACTCCAGGTCGAAGGGCTCGCCGGTCTCCAGCGAGCGGCGCCAGACTTCAAGGACGCGCGGCAACTCCTTCGGATCGTGGACCGCCTGCCACCCCCAGCCCTCCATGGCCTCCGGAGTGGTGCCGGTGTATTCATACCATCGCTGGTTGTACCAGAAAATGTGGCCGTCCGGATGCGCCATCCAGGTGAGCTGGGGAATGGACTCGGCCAGGGTGCGAAATTCCCGCTCCCGCTGCAGCAACTGGCCGCTCGCAGGTTCTCCATCGGGAGCGGCCTGGCCATCAGGGGTTTCCTGAGTCATGTTTCGCGCTTCCACCGGGCTTTCGGCTCTGATCACGCGGGCGTGGGGCGGACCAGGCGGCGGTAAGCCCACCATGCCACGGCGAGCGCCACCACCGTCACCAGGGCCTTGAGGACCAGCACCGCGAACCCCAGCGCCAAACCGAGAACCGGCAGCAGGAGCACGGCGAGGATTTTCCATGCGAGGACAGCCACGACCGTGGTCGCGGCCACTCCCATGACGGGCTTGATCATCCGGCCCTCCGGAAAGGGGTTTCAAGTATAAGGTGAGGAATCCGGCCGGGCAAAGGAGAGGGCGGGCCTGGCGGACCAGGTCGGCGGTTACCCTGACCTGCCGGGAAGATCGAGGGGAATACAAAAGGGCGCAGCACTCGCTGCGCCCTTTCGTGGATGGCTTCCCGGGCCCCTGGGCGGGGCCGCTTGCGCGGCTACTCGGCCGCCACCAGCGGCGCGGTGGCGCCGGGCAGCACCTCTTCCACCACCGGCGGCGGCGGCTCGTACCCTTCGGGCGGATTCACATCGATCTCGGTGTACCGGTAGATACCGGTGCCGGCCGGGATCAGGTGCCCGATAATGATGTTTTCCTTGAGCCCGAGGAGATCGTCCTTGGCTCCCCGGATCGCGGCGTCGGTCAGCACCCGGGTGGTTTCCTGGAAGCTCGCCGCCGAGATGAACGACTGGGTCGTGAGACTGGCCTTGGTGATGCCCAGCAGGACCGGCTCGGCCTGCGCGGGTACCAGCTTCCGCTTCTGCAGGCGGTCGTTCTCCTCCCGGAAGGTGAGCTTGTCCACGGTCTCGCCCTCGAGGAAGTCGGTATCGCCAGGATCGGTGACCCGGATCTTCTGCAGCATCTGGCGCACGATCACGCCGATGTGCTTGTCGCTGATCCGGACGCCCTGCAGCCGGTAGACCTCCTGGACCTCGTTGAGCAGGTATTCCTGCACCGCCCGGGGGCCCTTGATCAGCAGGATGTCATGCGGGTTCACCGGTCCCTCGGTGAGCCGGTCGCCGGCGCGGACCCGGTCGCCTTCATGCACCCGGAGGTGCTTGCCGGCGGGTACTTCGTACAGCCGCTCCTCGCCTTCGTTCTCGCGGACGAAGATCTCGCGCTTCCCGCGCTTGATTTCACCGAACCGCACCACGCCGTCGATCTCGGAGATGGTGGCCGGGTCCTTGGGCCGCCGGGCTTCGAACAGCTCAGCCACCCGGGGAAGGCCGCCGGTGATGTCCCGCGTCTTGTAGGCCTGCCGCGGAATCCTGGTGACGGTCACGCCCTTCTTGAGCTTGACCGGCGCGGACAGGTAGACCGTCTTGTCCTTGCTCTCTTTCTTGGTCTTGCTCGGCCACGCCACCTGGATGCCGACCTCTTCCACGTCGAACTTGGGGGACCAGGGGTTGGCCGCGTCCGGGATGCTCAGGGCCATGGTGACCTGGTCGGTCGGCGAGCCGAGGATGATCCGCGATCCTTCGGCCAGGGTGTACTCCTGCGGGTCCTTCTTGCCGCTGTAGACCAGCACCGACGGGTGCAGTTCCCGGTCCGGGTCGGCCATGACGACCAGCGACCGGAGCCCGGTGGATTCGTCCAGCTCTTCCCGCAGGGTTTCGCCGGGCACCAGGTCCTTCCAGCGCAGTTCGCCGTCCTGCTTGATGATGCTGGGATCGTTGTAGGGATCCCAGGTATACAGGATGGAGCCCCGCCGCTCCTGTTTCTGCCCTTCGACCTTGTCGCCTTCCTTGACCATCAGCAGGGCGCCTTCCGGCACCGGGTAGCGGTTCAGCACCCGCTTCGGATCGTCCTCGGCGATGACCAGGATGCCTTCCTTGGTCTCGTCATCAGCCGACTCGTCCTCGCGGGTCAGCACCACCCGGATGTTGCCCTTGGTCCCGTCCTCGTACTCGACCGGGAGGTCGGCGAACTCCAGGCCGCTGGTGTACTTCACGATACCGTCGGTCCGGGCCCGGCGCTCCGCGTCCTCCGCGATGCGGCTCGAGGTACCGCCGATGTGGAAGGTTCGCAGGGTCAGCTGGGTACCCGGCTCGCCGATGGACTGGGCGGCCAGGATGCCGACCGCCTCGCCCATGTCCACGATGTCCATGGTGGCCAGGTTGCGGCCGTAGCACATCCGGCAGACGCCCCGGCGCGACTCGCAGGTCAGCACCGACCGGATCTTGACCTTCTCGATGCCGGACTCGTCGATCGCGTTGGCCGCGGCCTCGTCGATCAGCATCCCGGCGGGGACCAGCAGCTTCTGGTCGCCGTGCTCGTCCAGCTCGTGCGGGTCCAGCACGTCCTCCGAGGCGACCACGCCCAGGATCCGCTCCTTCAGCGGCTCGATGATGTCCTCGCCCTCCTTGAGGGACGCGATCTCGAGGCCCATGATGGTGCCGCAATCCTCTTCGGTGATGGTGACATCCTGCGCCACGTCCACCAGCCGGCGGGTCAGGTAGCCCGCGTCCGCCGTCTTCAAGGCGGTGTCGGCAAGACCCTTCCGGGCGCCGTGGGTCGAGATGAAGTACTCGAGCACGGTAAGGCCTTCCCGGAAGTTCGACTTGATCGGGCTCTCGATGATTTCGCCGATGCCGCCGGTCAGCTTCTTCTGCGGCTTGGCCATCAGGCCCCGCATCCCGGCCAGCTGCCGGATCTGGTCCCGGCTGCCTCGCGACCCGGAATCGAACATCATGAACACCGGGTTGAACCCGCCCCGCGACCGGCGCAGGTGGTTCACCATCGCCTCGGCCACGTCGTTGTTGGCGTGGGTCCAGGCGTCGATCACCTTGTTATAGCGCTCGCCGAAGGTGATCTGGCCGGTGTTGTAGGCCTTCTGGAACCGGGCCACCCGCTTCTCCGCCTCTTCGATCAGGGTGACCTTTTCGGCCGGGATCTCGAGGTCCTCGATCCCGATCGAGATACCGCCGTGGGTCGCGAACCGGAACCCGAACTCCTTGAGCCGGTCCAGCAGCAGGACCGTCTTGGACAGGCCGGCCTTCTGGTAGCTCTGCAGCACCAGGTCGGAAAGGGCCTTCTTTTTCATCAGTTCGTCACGGAAACCCAGCTCCGCCACCAGCTCGCCCGGCAGGATGCTGTTGAACACGACCCGGCCCACCGTGGTCTGCAGCCAGCGCGCCTTGGTGTCCTGGGAACCCCGGGGCGGGATGTACCAGAAATGGATCGCCGTGTGGTAGTTGATGTTGCCGTGCAGCAGCGCCATCTCGATCTCGGCGAGCGACCCGAACCGGCGGGCGTTCTTCCAGTAGTCCTCCCGCACCTTCGCCCGGTCCTTGCCCTCGGCCAGCTTCTCCTCCAGCGCGCGGGGGCTCTTGGTGAGGAAGTAGGACCCCAGCACCATGTCCTGCGACGGCTCCGCCACCGGGCGGCCGTCGGACGGTTTGAGGATGTTGTTCGACGAGATCATCAGCAGCCGCGCTTCCAGCTGCGCCTCGAAGGACAGCGGCACGTGCACCGCCATCTGGTCCCCGTCGAAGTCGGCGTTGAACGCGGCGCAGACCAACGGATGGATCCGGATCGCCTTGCCCTCGACCAGCACCGGCTCGAACGCCTGGATGCCCAGGCGGTGGAGGGTGGGCGCCCGGTTAAGCAGTACCGGGTGGTCCTGGATGATCTCTTCCAGGATCTCGTACACTTCCGGGGACTCCTTCTCGACGATCTTCTTGGCCCGCTTGACCGTCTCGGCGATGCCCTTCTGCACCAGCTGGTGGATGATGAACGGTTTGAACAGTTCCACCGCCATCGCCTTGGGCAGGCCGCACTGGTGGAGCCGGAGCTCCGGCCCGACCACGATCACCGACCGGCCCGAGTAATCGACCCGCTTCCCCAGCAGGTTCTGCCGGAAGCGGCCCTGCTTGCCCTTGAGCATATCGGACAGCGACTTGAGGGGACGCTTGCCGCGGCCCCGGATGGCCTTGCTGCGGCGGCCATTGTCGAACAGCGCGTCCACCGCCTCCTGCAGCATCCGCTTCTCGTTCCGGAGGATGACCTCCGGCGCCTTGTGCTGGATCAGCTTCTGCAGCCGGTTGTTGCGGTTGATCACCCGGCGGTAGAGGTCGTTCAGGTCCGAGGTGGCGAAGCGGCCGCCGTCCAGCGGCACCAGCGGCCGCAGGTCGGGCGGAATCACCGGGACCACGTCCAGGATCATCCAGGCCGGGTCGTTGGGCAGGTCGCCCGAGTCGCCGGAGGAGAGGAACGCGTCCACGATCTTGAGCCGCTTGAGCATCTGCTTCTTGCGGTGCTGGCTGGTCTCCGTCGCGACGCCCTTGCGGAGTTCTTCCGCCAGCGACTTCACGTCGATCCGGTTGAGCAGCTCGCGCACCGCCGGGGCGCCGATGTCGGCCTTGAACTCGGCGTCGCCTTCCTCCTTGGCCTTGGCGCGGACCCTGAGATACTCGTCCTCGTCCAGCAGCTGGTTGGCGTCGAGGTCTTCCTGCTTGCCCGGGTTGATGACGATGTAGCTCGAGTAGTAGATGACCCGCTCCAGGTCACGCAGGGTGACGTTGAGCAGGTTCCCCATCGGCGACGGCAGCGTCTTGAAGAACCAGATATGCGCCACCGGCACGCTGAGCTCGATGTGGCCCATCCGCTCGCGGCGGACCTTGGACAGCGTCACTTCGACGCCGCACCGGTCACAGATGACGCCCCGGTACCGGATCCGCTTGTATTTGCCGCAGTGGCACTCCCAGTCCTTGACCGGGCCGAAGATCCGCTCGCAGAAGAGACCGTCCTTCTCCGGCTTGAAGGAGCGGTAGTTGATCGTCTCCGGCTTGGTCACCTCGCCCCAGGACCACCAGGTGCGCTGCCCCTGCAGTTCCAGGCGTTCGCGCTCCTTGCTGTCCCGCGGGCCCCGGATCTCGTCCGGCGAGGCGATGCGGATGCTGATGTAGTCGAAACTCGAGCTCTTGGGCTCGCGACCGCTGCGAAAGTCAATCATTTATAGGTTCCCTCTGGTAATTGCTACGCTGCACTCTGCACGCTGCACTCTGCACTCTATATCACTCGTCCCCATCCGCCGTGGTTCCCAGCGTCACCTTGAGGCCCAGGGCCTGGAGTTCCTTCACCAGGACGTTGAACGATTCCGGGATGCCGGGTTCCGGCAGATTCTGCCCCTTGACGATCGCCTCGTACACCTTGCTCCGCCCGTTGACGTCGTCCGACTTGACCGTCAGCATTTCCTGGAGTACGTGGGCGGCGCCGTAGGCTTCCAGCGCCCATACTTCCATTTCGCCGAACCGCTGGCCGCCGAACTGCGCCTTGCCGGCCAGGGGCTGCTGGGTGACGAGGGAGTACGGCCCGATGGACCGGGCGTGGATCTTGTCATCAACCAGGTGGCTCAGCTTGAGCATGTATATCGAGCCCACCGTCACCTCGCCCTCGAAGCGCTGGCCAGTGCGGCCATCGCGGAGGATCGACTTGCCGCCCGGCGTGAGTCCGGCGGTCCGCAGCAGTTCCACCGCCGCGGCCTCGGTCTCCTCCGCCGAGGTCTTGCCCCCCAGCATGATGGCGAGGGCCGGCATCCCGGTGGCCTCCAGCCGCTCGGCCGCGGTCTGGTCCACCAGCTTCTCCAGCTCCCTGGCCGCTTTCTGGAACGGCTTGTTGTCCTTGCCGCCGTTGGCCAACTGGTGCTGGTGGTACCCCAGTTCGTTGTTCCGCTGGAGCCGGACCCGCTCCGCCAGTTCGCCGGCGGCATCCGCCAGGAAGGTCCGGAGACCCTGGTACAGCTCCCGGGTGCCTGCCGAGACGGACCGGGTGGCCAGCTCGCTGATGCCGGCGTTTTCCAGCGAGGGACGCTGGGCGTCCTCGACGTTCTTGAGGTCATCGACCATGCGGACGATGATCTCGCTGGTCACCTCCGGCGCCCGGGCCTTGATCCGCAATGACCGGGCGGCCCAGTTCAGGCCGGCGATCCGCATCAGGACGCCAATTTCGTTCTCGTCGGCGCCCCGGAAGACCGGCGTCTTGGCCTTGAAGCCCAGCAGCCGGGCGCACCACCCGAGGTGGGTCTCCAGGATCTGGCCCACGTTCATCCGGCTGGGCACGCCCAGCGGGTTGAGCACGATGTCCACCGGCGAGCCGTCCGGCAGGAACGGCATGTCTTCCTCCGGCACGATCCGGGCGACAATGCCCTTGTTGCCGTGGCGGCCCGCCATCTTGTCGCCCACCGAGACTTTGCGCTTCTCGGCGATGTACACCTTGACCAGCTGAATCACGCCCGGGGGCAATTCATCCGGCTGGAGAATCTTGTCGATCTGGTCTTCGGCCTTCTCTTCGACCTTGGCGCGCTCCTTGTACGCCGCGTCGATGGTGGCCCGGATCCGCTCGTTGGCCGCCTTGTTGGCCACCCGCAGGGTCTTGAGGTCCACGTCGGCGAGGTCGATCTCCTTGAGCATCGGGGCCGTGAGCTTGGTGCCGGCAGGGCGGAACTCCTCCACCGTTCCGCTCATCAGCATCAGGGCCACGTCCTGGCCGGCCAGCAGGTGCTGCAGCTCCTCCATCATGGCCGCCGTGATGCGCGACTTTTCGTCGTTCTCGATCCGGCGCACCTCGCCGATCCGCTCGCCCCGGTCCTTCTCCACCACCTGGTCTTCGACCCGGCTGAAGATCTTCACGTCGATGACCACGCCCTTCATGCCCGGGGGCACCTTGAGCGAACTGTCCTTCACGTCCTTGGCCTTCTCGCCGAAGATGGCGGTCAGCAGCTTCTCTTCCGGCGACAGCTCGGTCTCGCCCTTGGGGGTAATCTTGCCGACCAGGATATCGCCCGGCTTCACGTGGGCGCCGATCCGCACGATGCCCCGCTCGTCCAGGTCCACCAGCGACTCGTCGGAGACATTGGGGATTTCCCGGGTGATCTCCTCCTGCCCCCGCTTGGTATCGCGGACGTGGAGTTCCAGCTCCTGGATGTGGATCGACGAGTACACGTCGTCCTTGACCAGCCGCTCGGAGAGAACGATCGCGTCTTCGAAATTGTGTCCGTACCAGGGCATGAACGCCACCAGCACGTTGCTGCCCAGCGCCAGCTCGCCGTCCTCGGTGGCCGAGCCGTCGGCGATGATCTGGCCGGCCCCGACCTTCTGGCCCAGGTGGACGAGGGGCCGCTGGTTGATCGCCGTGTCCTGGTTGGTCCGCCAGTACTTCTTCACCCGGTAGCGGTCGTGCTGGGTCAGCCGGGCCAGCGGGGTCTCCCCCATCCGGATGCCTTCTTCGCCCGAGTCCACGATGATCTCGTCGGCGGTCACCCGGGTCACCGTCCCGGCCCGCCGGGCGATAATCACGGCCCCGGAGTCCCGGGCCACCTTCTCTTCCAGCCCGGTGCCCACCAGCGGCGCCTGGGGGAACAGGAGGGGCACGCTCTGCCGCTGCATGTTGGAGCCCATCAGCGCCCGGTTGGCGTCGTCGTGCTCCAGGAAGGGGATCAGGGCCGCGGCGATGGACACCAGCTGCTCCGGCGCCACATCCATGAAGTCGATCCGGTCGGGCGGCAGCAGCGGATAGTCGTCGCCCTTGCGGCACAGCACGATGGACTCGGTGAACTTACCGTGCTCGTCGATCGGCGCGTTGGCCTGCGCGATGTTATAGCCCTCTTCGTCGCTGGCCGAGAGCCAGCGCACGTCGTGGGTCGCCTTGCCGCTCTTGACCACCCGGTACGGCGTCTCGATGAAGCCGAGCTCGTTGATCCGGGCATAGGTCGAGAGGCTGGTGATCAGGCCGATGTTGGGCCCTTCCGGCGTTTCGATGGGGCACATCCGGCCGTACTGCGAATAGTGCACGTCGCGGACTTCAAACCCGGCCCGCTCCCGGGTCAGGCCGCCCGGTCCCAGCGCGGAGAGCCGCCGCTTGTTGGTCAGCTCGGCCAGCGGGTTGGTCTGGTCCATGAACTGGGAGAGCTGCGACGACCCGAAGAAGGCCTGGATCACCGCCGACACGGTCCGGGCGTTGACCAGGTCATCCAGCGAGATCTTCTCGGGATCGCTGTTGATGCTCATTCGCTCCTTGACCAGCCGCGCCATCCGGGACAGGCCCACCGAGAACTGGTTGGCGATCAACTCGCCCACCGAACGGATCCGCCGGTTGCCCAGGTGGTCGATGTCGTCGGTGTACCCCCGGCCATCGTGCAACTCGATGAGGTAACGGATGATCGCGATGAAATCCTCTTCGGTGAGGACCGTCTGGTTGGAGTCGGTCGTCAGCTTGAGGCGCTGGTTGATCTTGTACCGGCCCACCCGGCCCAGGTCGTACCGCTTGGGGTTGAAGAACAGCTTCTGCAGCTGCTGCCGCGCGGTCTCCAGGTTGGGCGCCTCGCCGGGACGCAGCAGGGCATAGATCTGCTCCAGCGCCTCGGCCTCGGTGTGGGTCGGGTCCTTGGTCAGGGTGTTCTTGATCAGGGGCGAGTCGGACCGGCCCGGCGGCAGCAGGACTTCGACCCGCACCACGCCGGCCTTCCGCAGCTTGTTGCGGAGCGTGTCGGACAGCTCCTTGCCCGCCTCGGCCATGACCTCGCCCGTGTCCGGGTCGGCCACGTCGAACGCCAGCACGTGCTTGTGGCGGTCCCGGGTGCTGGTCGGCTGCTCCTCATCCCGGAGGTCCAGGGTGCCATACCCGGTGAACACCTCGACCGTCTTGACGCCGATGTGCCGCATGGCGTTGAGCCGCTCCGGCGTCAGCTCGTCGCCGACCCGGCCCAGCGGCTCGCCCGCCTTGTCTTCCGGGTTGGCCACGTCGGCGGAGAGCAGGGCGCCCACGACCTCGCGCCGCTCGTGCCGCTGTTCCAGCTTCCCGGTGATATCCAGGGCCTTGGTCGCGAAGAAGAGCCGCAGGATATCGGCGTTGTTCCCGTAGCCGAACGCCCGGAGCAGCGCGGTGGCGGGGAACTTCTTCTTCTTGTCGATGTGCACATAGATCACGTCGTGGATGTCGATGGTGAACTCGACCCACGAGCCCCGGAACGGGATGATCCGCGCCGAGAACAGGCGCTGCCCGTTGGGGTGGGTGTCCTCCTCGAAGACCACGCCCGGCGACCGGTGCAGCTGGCTCACCACCACCCGCTCGGCTCCGTTGATCACGAAGGTGCCCAGCGGCGTCATGATAGGCAGCTCGCCGAGGTACACCTCTTTCTCGATGATGTTCTTGGGCCGCTTGACGTTATCGACCTCCTCGAACACCACCAGCTGGAGGGTGGCCTTGAGCGGCACGGCATAGGTCATGTCGCGCTCGACGCATTCCTCGACCGTGTACTTGGGCTCGCCCAGCGAATAGCGGACGAAGTCCAGGCTGTACTTCCCGTTCACATCGGAAATCGGGAAGAGGTCGCGGAACACCCGCTCCAGCGAGACGTCCTGGCGGTCCCCGCCGACATCGTCGGGCGCCATGAGGCTCTGGAAGGCCTGGGTCTGTATGTCGAGAAGGTGGGGCATCGGCATCCCCCCTTCGCGCTTCGAGAACGTGATTACGGGTCTCGTAATTGGCATCTTCACTCTCATGCAACACAAATGGCCCCGTCGCGTGCCTCCCGCCCAATGCGGGAGGACCTCGCGGGGCTGCTGGTACGACGGATTAGGAAGTGCTTCTCAATGTCATGTCGTCTCACCGAAGCAGGGGAGCCTGAAGCCCGGGCGGCTGAACGCCATCCCGGGTCGGCTTCGCCTACTTCAGCTCGACGGACGCGCCCTGCTCTTCCAGCTTCTTCTTGATTTCCTCGGCCTCGGCCTTGGCGATGCCTTCCTTGATGTTGCTGGGCGGGGCGTCCACCAGGTCCTTGGCCTCCTTGAGGCCCAGGCTGGTCACTTCGCGGACCACCTTGATGACCTGGATCTTCTTCGCGCCGGCCTCTTTGAGCACCACCGTGAACTCGGTCTTCTCTTCGGCCGGCGCCGCCGCGGCACCGCCGCCGGCGCCCGCGGCCGGAGCCGCCGCCACTGGAGCCGCGATGGTCACGTTGAACTTGGTCTTGAACGACTCGATGAGATCCGCGAGTTCGATCACGGTCTTGTTGCCGATGGCGTCGAGGATCTCGTCGTTGCTGAGCGTCGTGGGCATTTCAGTGTCTCCCAATGTGATTAAGAACCAGCGCTGCGCTGGGTACGGAGCGCTTCGAGAGCGCCAACCATCTGCATGAGCAAACCATTCATTACACCCGCGAGCTGGGCCATGGGGGCCTGCAGCGTCCCCGCCAGCTGGCTCAGCAGGACTTCACGGGACGGGAGGCTGGCCAGTTGCCGGACCTGGTCCGGCGTCACCGCCTTGCCGTCCACCAGCCCGATCCTGATGGCCGGCTTCTCGAACTCGCGGGCAAAATCGGTCAGCACTTTCGCCGCGGCGACCGGGTCGGACCCGCCCAGCACCAGCCCGGTGGGGCCGGCCAGGTGATCGTCCAGCTCGGTGATCTGGTTCGCCGCCAGCGCCCGCTGCGCCAGCGAATTCTTGACCACCACGTAGCCCACCCCGGCCGACCGGAGCCGGCGGCGCAGCTCGGTCATCCGGAGCACGTTGAGCCCCGTGAAATCGGTCACGTACAGGGTCGGCGAGGCCTTGAACTGCTGGGCCAGGCTCTCCACGGTTTCCTGCCGTTGGGTCTTGCTCATCGATACACCGCCGTGTCGAGCGGAACGCCGGGGCCCATGGTGCTGGAAACCGTGGCGGACCGGATGTAGATCCCCTTCGCCGCGGCCGGCTTGGCCCGAACGATGGTGTCCATGAATGCGCTGAGATTCTCCGCCAGCTGGTCGGCGCTGAACTTGACCTTGCCGATCGGCGCGTGAACGTTCCCGGTCTTGTCCACCCGGAACTCGATCTTGCCGGCCTTGATCTCCTTGACCGCCTTGGTGACGTCCATGGTGACGGTGCCGGCCTTGGGATTCGGCATCAGGCCCCGGGGCCCGAGCACCTTGCCCAGCTGGCCGAACTGGCCCATCACGTCCGGCGTGGCCACGATGACATCGGCCTCCAGCCAGCCATCCTTCAGCTTCTGGATGTACTCAACCCCGACGAAATCGGCGCCCGCGGCCTCGGCTTCCTTGACCCGCTCGCCCTGGGCAATCACCAGCACCCGGACCGACTTCCCGGTTCCATGGGGCAGCACCACCGTGCCCCGGACCACCTGGTCGGCGTGCCGGGGATCCACGCCCAGCCGCACGGCGATATCCACCGTCTCGTTGAACTTGGCGAAGGACGCCGACTTCACGGTTTCCACCGCGTCCTTGATGGAATAGGCCTTGGACCGGTCCACCTTGGCGACGGCGGCCGCGAATTTCTTTCCCTGGCTCGGCATCAGTCAGCCACCTCCAGGCCCATCGACCGGGCGGTCCCGGCGATCATTTTCATCGCCGAGTCGAGGTCCGACGCATTCAGGTCGGCCATCTTGATCTCGGCGATCTTCCGGAGCTGGGCCCGGGTCACCTTGCCCACCTTGTTCCGGTTGGGCTGCGCGCTGCCCTTGTCGAGCCCGGCTTCCTTGAGCAGGAGGTTCGGCGCGGGCGGCGTCTTGGTAATGAAGGTGAAGGTCCGGTCCCCGAAAATGGTCACCACCACGGGGATGACCATCCCCGCCTGGGTCTGGGTCCGGGCGTTGAACTGCTTGCAGAACTCCATGATGTTGACGCCGTGCGGACCCAGCGCCGTACCCACGGGCGGTGCCGGGTTCGCCGCGCCAGCCGGGCACTGCAGCTTGACGACAGCGGTGATCTTCTTGGCCATCTAACTCTCCCTCATAGCGCCCTCGCGGGCTCCCACCTGAAGACCGGGTGGTTGCGGTTCCCTTGTCCTGCCCTCTCCGTAAAAGGGAGAGGAAAACGTTCCGTAGAACTCACCCATCGCTCCCGCTCCGTGAACGGAGAGGCAACAGGGCGAGGCCTTTAATGTCCCCGGAGCTGCAGGTAATCCAGTTCCACGACCGTGGGCCGCCCGAACAGGCTGACGCTGACCCGGACCTTGCCCTTGTCGCCGAGAATCTCCTCGACGGTGCCGCTGAAGTCGGAGAACGGCCCCTCGGTGATCTCCACCACCTGGCCTACCAGGAACGGGATCTCCTCCTTGGGCTCCGACTCGGCCACTTCCTCGACCACGCCCAGCAGCCGGTTGACCTCGTCCTGCCGCAGCGGCTGGGGAAACCGGCCCGATCCGACGAACTTGATCACTCCCTGGATGCTGTTGATCACGTGGAGCGCCTCCTGGCCCATGCCCATCTCCACCAGGACATAGCCGGGGTACAGCTTCCGCTCGACGTTGACCTTCTTGCCGTTCTTGATCTCGACCACGTCCTGCACCGGCACCAGGGCCTGGCGGATGAGCTTGTCGCCCTCCGGCCGGGGGTCCTCCCCGATCCGCTGGGCGATCAGGTTACGAACCTTGTTCTCATGCCCGGCCGTGGTCTGGATGGCGTACCAGCGATATTCCATACCGGCTAACGGGCCAGCAGGGCCACGCCGTCCACCAGCACCTTCTGCAGCACCAGGTCCAGCAGGCCGATCATGATGCCCAGCACCACCGAGAAGATCAGGATCATCCGGGTCGCCTTGACCAGCTCGTCCCGCGTGGGCCAGGTGACTTTCTTCATCTCGGCCTGGGCCTCGGCCACGAACGTCACGGAGCGGGCGAAGAAGTTCTTCTCGCCACCCTCCCCGCCCTTCGGTTTGCCCGGCTCGGAGCGCTCGATGACGTCCGCGCTCACTTCGATTCCTTGTGCAGGTTGTGCTTATTGCAGCGGGGGCAGTACTTCTTCCACTCCACCCGCTCCGGGTGCTTCCGGCGGTTCTTGTCCTGGAAATAGTTCCGCTCTTTGCAGTCGGTGCATTCCAGGATGATCTTTTCGCGTGGCATCGGTCAGCCTATCACAGTTGCGAGTACTGAGTACTGAGTGCTGAGGGGTTCCTCAGTCCTCCGTACTCTTCGCTCAGTACTACTTCAGGATCTTGGTGACGACGCCGGCGCCCACCGTCCGGCCGCCCTCGCGGATCGCGAACCGGAGCCCCTCGTCCATCGCGATCGGCGTGATCAGCTCGATCGTCATCTGCACGTTGTCGCCCGGCATCACCATCTCCACGCCCTCGGGCAGCTGCACGTCCCCGGTCACGTCGGTCGTCCGGAAATAGAACTGCGGCCGGTAGCCCTTGAAGAACGGCGTGTGCCGCCCGCCCTCTTCCTTTTTCAAGACGTACACTTCGGCGTTGAACTGGGTATGCGGCGTGATGCTCCCCGACTTGGCGAGCACCATCCCCCGCTCGACTTCCGTCTTCTCCACGCCCCGCAGCAACAGGCCCACGTTGTCTCCCGCCTGCCCGTCGTCCAGCAGCTTGCGGAACATCTCCACCCCGGTCACCACGCTCTTCTTGGTGCTCCCGAAGCCGATCAGCGCGATCTCCTCGCCCACCTTGATCTTGCCCCGGTCGATCCGCCCCGTCGCCACCGTGCCCCGGCCCGTGATCGAGAAGACATCCTCCACCGGCATCAGGAACGGCTTGTCCACTTCCCGCACCGGCTGCGGGATATAGGTGTCCAGCGCGGTGTACAGCTCCTCGATCTTGGCCACCCACTCCGGCACGCCCTCGATCGCCTTGCTGGCACTGCCCCGGATCACCGGGGCATCATCCCCCGGGAACCCGTAGGAGGAAAGCAGCTCGCGCACTTCCAGCTCCACCAGGTCCAGCAGCTCCGGGTCGTCCACCAGGTCGCACTTGTTCAGGAACACCACGATCGACGGCACGTTCACCTGCTTGGCCAGCAGGATGTGCTCCCGGGTCTGCGGCATCGGCCCGTCCATGGCACTCACCACCAGGATCGCCCCGTCCATCTGCGCCGCGCCCGTGATCATGTTCTTGACATAGTCGGCGTGCCCCGGACAGTCCACGTGGGCATAGTGCCGCGCCGCCGTCTCGTACTCCACGTGGCTCGTCGCGATCGTCAGGATCTTCGTCGCGTCCCGCCGCCCCTGGCTCTCCGACGCCTTCGCCACCTCGTCGTACGGGATGTACTTCGTCCCGAACCCCTTGGTCGACGAAATCTTCGTCAGCGCCGCCGTCGTCGTCGTCTTCCCGTGGTCCACGTGCCCGATCGTCCCGACGTTCACGTGCGGCTTGTTCCGCTCAAATTTGGCCTTGGCCATTCTGCAAACTCCGTGGTGCTGGGTTCCGTGTTCTGGTGAGCGGCCAGTGGGTCTCGAAGATCGCCCCGCGCTGACTGCCGCAACTACGCCTGGTTTACTCTCCCGCTCCCTGCGTACCGTTGTCAAGCTCGCGCGCGGGATCGAACCGCGGACCTCATCCTTACCAAGGATGTGCTCTACCAACTGAGCTACGCGAGCGGTCGCTTGTACCTCAAGCGGGCGACGGGGCTCGAACCCGCGACCCTCAGCTTGGAAGGCTGATGCTCTACCAACTGAGCTACACCCGCAAACAGCGGCGGACACCGAATAAGCCGCCGGCGCATCCCGTTCGTCCACCCCAACTCATCTGATCCACCGTCTATCCGCCCGTCCGCCAATGGTGGGGGTAGGATTCGAACCTACGTAGGGCAGAGCCCGGCAGATTTACAGTCTGCTACCATTAGCCACTCGGTCACCCCACCGACAGCCACTCAGGCCCCTTACGACACAGAACCCCGCCGCCCTGCGGGGTTCGAAAAACTCAATTGGGCCGGCTGCAGCTTCTCCACTGGAGCTGACGATGGGAATCGAACCCATAACCTCCCGCTTACAAGGCGGGTGCTCTGCCAATTGAGCTACGTCAGCCGGACAGCCAAAAATGGCAGACCCATATGATAAACAGTGAGTTAGCGTGGGTCAACGGGGCCGGGCTGGATCAGAAGAAGCGGGCTAAGCATCATGGGGGCGAGGGATTGTCCCCATCCGCGTCGGGCTCCGCCGTGGCGCGGCTGCGACAGGAGGGGGCTGGTGCCGGTGGCCGGGCCCGGGGCGGAGTGCATAAACACCTGAAATCCAATGACTTAGACTATCTACCGCTGGCCTCTCACCTTGACCGGAAATGGAATACCCCCGACTTCGCCCAGGGTTGCGGAGCCCAGTTGGCCGGAGGTTGCAGCGCCCCAGCAATACGCGGTTGACTGGACCGTGATTCCGCAGGTGTGGCCGGACCCGGCACTCAGCAACCGGAAGGTCAGGCCACCCAGCACCGGGACCGGAGTGGTACGTCGGGATCCGTTGGGCAGAAACGACCCGTCTCCAAGTTGGCCGGAGGTATTCGCGCCCCAGCAATAGGCCTGACCCGTGGCGGTCAACCCGCAGCTGTGGGAGTATCCCATGGTGAGCGCTGTAAACTTGAAGCCTCCCGGAAGGAGGGCAGGATGCGGATCCCCCGCCCCTGTGGGCCAGCAGTACACGTCCTGGGACAAGGCAAGCCCGCAGGCGCGGCGCTCCCCATTCCTGACCTCTGAGAACTGGTGTCCCCCGGTGACCATAAGGGGCAGAGGACTGTCAGTCCGAACCCCGTTGCCGAGCTGCCCAGAATAGTTGTCTCCCCAGCAGTATGCGGCACCCGCACCCGTCAGCCCGCAGACATGATAAGAACCCGCCGCAATATCGCTGAAACTGTGGCCTCCCACCACGGCGGTCGGCACACTCCGGGGTAGTTCCGTTCCATCCCCAAGAGCACCGTGATAGTTGGAACCCCAGCACCACGCCGCCCCGCCAGAATCAACGCCGCAGATGGCCGAGGAGCCGATGGCCAGCTTCGAGAACGCATGGCCGCCGGGCACCAGGGTCGGACTGCCGCCCCAGCACCAGGTCTCGACCCCAGTCAGGCCGCACGCCCCCGAACTCCCCGCGACGACCGCCTGAAACACAAGGCCGCCCGACACCGGGACGGGAGCGTCACTGAACGTGGATCCGTTTCCAAGCGACCCGAATCCCCAGCACCAGGCGGCACCGGCGGCGTCGAGGGCGCAGGTGGGCCCCCGCGTTGAGATGTCAGCAAAAACATGACCCCCGGTGACCAGTTCGGGGGTATGGACCGAGATCGCCGGCGACCCGGTCCCCAGTCCGCCACCGTAGTTGGCGCCCCAGCACCACGCTTCTCCGTTGGCCGTCAGGCCGCAAGTGGAGTACTCCCCGGCGCTGATCCGTGTGAAGACATGGCCGCCAGCAACCTTCGCCGCCGGGTACTGAACGTTCTGGGAACCGGTCACGCCGGTGCCCAGTTGCCCTTCGGTATTGGCGCCCCAGCACCATGCCTCGCCCAGAGAGGTGAGACCGCAGCTGTGCTCACCCCCCTCGCTGATCGACGCGAAGGCCACCGAAGCCGCCTCGGCCACCGGAATGTTGCTCTCCTTTCCTGCATGATGAAACCGCTTGAAGCCCCAGCACCAGGCCACTCCGCTCCCGTCCAGCCCACACCCGCGGTCGAACTCCCCACTCACCTGGGTGAAGGAATGTCCTCCCGACACCGGCGAGGGCGACGTGCTGTAGTAGACGGTGTCGTAACCCAGGTTTCCGAAATAGTTCGAACCCCAGCAGGCGGCCTCCTGCGCGATCGTGAGCCCGCAGCTGAAGTAGGGGGAGGTGGTGCTGACCTCGAAGAACTCGAAACCGCCCACGACCGGGGCCGGGGTAAGACGGTGCTGCCGGGAACCATCGCCGAGTTGTCCAAACAGATTCTCGCCCCAGCAGTACGCGGCCCCTCCGGTGGTAGTGCCGCAGGTGTGACCCCAGGGTGAGGAGATGGAGGAAAAGGTGTGTCCGCCGCTGACGGGTGCCGGCCAGAACCGGCTCGTGGTGGATCCATCCCCGACCTCACCCGTGGAGTTCGCACCCCAGCACCGTGCAACCCCCGCTAGGTCCACACCGCAAGTGTTGCCCTGCCCGGCCCGGACGGACTGCCACCGGTAAAAGGCCACCGGCCGCGGGGTCACGCTCTCATCCGGCTCGGAGGGTCCTATGCCAAGTTCACCCTGGCTGTTGGACCCCCAGCACCACCCGGCACCCTGGACCGTGACGGCGCACGTATGCTGACCACCCGCCGAGATGGCCGCAAATTCCAGCCGGAACCCCGTCACGACCGAGGTGGCCGACCGGCCTTCAATGGTGGCGGTGATAGTCGCGGGGCCTTCGGCCCGTGCGGTGGCGAGTCCGCCCGGGGAAACCTCGATGATATCCGGATCGCTGCTGACCCAGCTCACCTGGCGCCCGCGCAGGGTGTCTCCACTCGCCGAGATCCCCACCGCGTGGATCCGGACCGTATCGTCGAGGAGAATATCACCCGCTCCCATCCCCGCGAAGGCCACCCGCTCTACCGGCACCGCCTCGCCGGGCGCAATGATCCGGTCAGTGCAGGCGAGTGCCAGCAGAGCGACCGGCCAGGCGCGAAGCTTCACGGCGCCCACACCACCACCGGTTGGTGCCGGTTGACATAAGTGTTGTCCCCCAGCTGGCCGTAGAAGTTTGCGCCCCAGCAGTACACCACTCCGGTCACCGCGATGGCGCAGGTATGGGCCCCCCCAGCGGCAATCGACGCAAATCGATGACCTCCGGCCACCGCGACCGGGCCGGTGGGAACGATCGTGGTCCCATCGCCCAACTGGCCGACGTAATTGTCGCCCCAGCACCAGGCGTCGCCCTGACCGGTCAATCCGCAGGCGTGTGCCGCCCCCGCGGTGAGTGTGGTAAAACGATGGCCCCCGCTGACCGGGACGGGTACCAGACTGCCACCTGGGCCTCCATCCCCGAGTTGCCCGCTGTAGTTCTCACCCCAGCACCAGGCCTCGCCGGCAATCACCACGCCGCAACTGAACTGGTATCCTGCCTCGAGGGCGGTGAACCTGAGCCCCCCGGCCACCGCAACGGGAGCGGTCTGAAAGTTGGTGGTTCCATCGCCCAGCTGACCGGAATAGTTTGCGCCCCAGCACCACGCCGTGCCGTTCGCAGAGAGGCCGCAGGCGTAGCTGTCACCGAGGTCGAGCGACACCAGCGCGGGAGGTCCGGCAAAGCCCCCGATGAAACCGGATCCCCAGCAATGCACCCCTGCGGCAACGATCCCGCAGGAACTGCTGCCCCCGGTCGCGATGCTGGTCATGGTGAGTGCGGACATTATTCTGGTCGGGGTGATCCGGTGTGCGCTGGTACCGTCACCCAGCTGGCCGTTCCAGTTGCTGCCCCAGCAGTACCCGGCGCCCCCCGCCAGCCCGCACGCGTGGGAACCGTACGGGCTGGCGGCCGCGAGGCTCGACCAGGTATGGGCCCCGGCCAGCGGCATGGGTCGGGGAACACTGCCTCCGACAAGACCAATCCCGAGGTTTCCGTAGAAGTTGCTTCCCCAGCAATAGCCTGCCCCCTGCGTCCCCAGGGCGCATGAAAAATCGCCGCCGAGCGACAGGCGGGCCGCCCGCAGGGGGGCGATAACCGCCAGCCCGGCACTGTCGGCGTGGGAACCGCTGGCGGCGTACAGGAATGTCTGCCCCGGTCCAACCCCGCGTACGAGGCCGCCCCGGTCCACCGTCGCCACGGAAGGGTCACCGGTGGCCCACTCGATCCGCTGGGTAAGCACGTTCTCCCCGTTGGCGTCGAGAGCGGCGGCGACCAGCCGGAGGGTGTCTCCCACCAGGAGCGATCCGGTGGCGGGGGCCACCACCACGCTGGCGACGTCTCCGCCCGGACCCACGACGACTTCGTCGCAGGCGCCGAGGGCGAGCCCAGCGAGCAGTGCATGCAGGAGCGGCTGTCTGGGCATGGCGTGCCCCACAATGGAAGGAACCCCGGGCGGCGGCCGCTGCCCGGGTTATGAGATTGGGGACGAGGACACCGGACGGCCCCGCACAGGGCCGGGCATCACCCCATACGCCATTTAGTCCCGCCCGGGGTGTCCTCCAGGACTACTCCCTTCGCGGTGAGTTCTGCCCGAATCGTATCGGCCTGGACGAAGTCCCGCTTCTTCTTGGCCTCCCGCCGCGCCTCGATCCGCTCCTCCACCCAGGCCCGGAGATCCTGGTCCACCGCCTTCTTGGCGGGAACGATATCGAGTACACCCGCCGCCCAGTGGAACGCCTCGGCCAACCGAGTGCTGCCGGCGTTCTGGTCCAACAGGCGGTTGGCCCCCGTGACAAAGGTGAACAGGGCGGCGACCGCCCTCGGTGCGTTGAGATCGTCGTTCATCGCGGCGGCAAACTCTTCCCGGAACTCGGTGGCCAGGCGGTCCGCGTCCGCGCCCGGGGCCGCCGTGCCGGACTCCGCCAAACGCCCCTGGAAATTGCCCAGCCGGGTGGCGCCCTCCCCCGCCGCTGCCAGCGCCTCGTCGGTCAGGTCCAGCTTCTGCCGGTAGTGGGTCTGGCACATGAGCAGCCGTATGGCCCCGGCATCCACCCCATCGTTCTGGAGATCGCGGGCCGTGGTGATGTTGCCGAACCGCTTGCTCATCTTGGTGCCACGGACGTTCAGAAACTCCCCGTGCAGCCAATGCCGGGCAAACTCGGCGCGCCCGGTGAAGGCGCAGCTCTGGGCGATCTCGTCCTCGTGGTGGGGAAAGATCAGGTCCACGCCACCGGCATGGATGTCCAGTACGTCCCCCCAGCCCCGCTTCCCCAGCAGGTCGAGCGCCATGGCCGAGCACTCCAGGTGCCACCCGGGACGGCCCCGGCCGAACGGGGCGTCCCAGGCGGCCCCCACCTGTTCGTCGGTGGGCGAGGCAGCTTTCCAGAGTACGAAATCCCGGGCGTCCTCCTTCGCGTATTCGTCGCTGCTTACCCGGCCGCTCGCGCCGGTGCGCAGTTCCCGCTGGTCCAGCCGGGAGAGACGTCCGTAGGCCGGAAACTTTTCGATGGAGAAGTACACCGAACCATCCTCGCCCCGGTAGGCGATGCCCTTGGCGAGAAGGCCCTCCACCAGCCGGATCATGGGAGGGATGTACTGGGTGGCGCGGGGGTACTCGTGGGCGGGCCGGATTCGGAGATAGTCACGGTCTTCGAAAAATGCCTGCGCGTACGGCTCCACGTGGTCCCGGAGGGAGAGGCCCTTCTCCGCCGCGGCCTTGATGGTGCGGTCGTCCACGTCGGTGAGATTCATGATGTGGTACACTTCGAACCCGCTCGCTTCCAGCCACCGCCGCAGCAGGTCCTCGAACAGAAAGGTCCGGAAGTTCCCGATGTGGGCGTAGTTCCATACCGTGGGACCGCAGGTGTACATGGAGACCCGGCCCGGAGCGATCGGCGCCAGGGGTTCCACCCGCCGGGACAGCGTGTTGTACAGGTGGAGGCTCATCCGCCCTTCCGCTCCCCGCCCGGCTCACCGCCGCCAAACAACCGGGGAATTCGTTCGTCGTCGATTCGCAGGTGCATGGTGCGCTGGGGGAAGGGAATCTCGATGCCCTCCTGGTCCAGCCGGATCTTGATGCGGCGCCGGAATTCGCGGGCCACGTCCCACTGGGATCCTGGCACGGTACGCAGCAGCGTGCGGATGACGATCGCGTTGTCGCCCAGCGACTCGACGCCCGACACCTCGGGCGCGCCGTCCACCTTGTGCTTCCACTTGGGATCGGCGTACAGCTTCCCGGCCTCGTCCCGGAAGACGGCCAGGGCATGGTCAACGTCGGTCGCGTAGGCCACCCCTATTTCCATCACCGAGCGAGACCAGCCCCGGGTCCGGTTGGAGACCACCGCGATCTCCCCGTTCGGGATGGTATGCAGGATGCCCTCGAGATCGCGCAACTGGACCACCCGGAGCGTCATCCGCTCCACCACGCCCGCCTTTCCGGCGGCCATGATGATGTCCCCCACCGCGAACTGGTTCTCCAGCAGAATGAAGAACCCGGAGATGATGTCCTTCACCAGGCTCTGGGCGCCGAACGAGACCGCCAGTCCGAGGATGCCGGCGCCGGCCAGGATGGGGGTAATCGCCACGAACGTGTTGAAGGTGGCCAGGATCGCCACGACGAGGATCACCACCCGGCCAACGCTGCGCAGCAACTGGGCAACCGTCTGCCCCCGCTTTTCCCGGATGGTCAGGGTGCTGTCGTCGCCATCGTCCACCGACTTGATGATCCGGCGCGCCGCCATTCGGACCAGCTGGTTCCCGATCCAGGCACCGATCCAGATCAGCAGGACGGCGACCGCCTTGCGGGTCAGGACCGCGTACTCGACGTCGAAGAAATGCGCCAGGGACTCGACCAGGCTTCTCAGATCGAACAACTCGCTCACTGCGCACACCTCATTTCGGGGAGAGCAAGGTGCGAAACCTATGCCCCTACGGGTGTGGAGGGTAGCCGCGAATCCGGCTGGACGGCGAGGCGGGCCGGCGGCCGTCCGGCCTGCATTGGAGCAGCGGATACCAGAGGACTGACCCGGTCACCGGGATCCCCCCTTCCCGAAGCCGGCCGAGCACCTCCTCCGGGTGGCGCCCCTCGAGACGGACCTGGATGCCCTCCCGATCGGAGTGGTGGAGGGAACCGAGACCGTCCAGCAGGCGGGCGGCCCGCGCGGAATCGGGCAGCGCGATCGCCAGGGTGGCTGACGCCAGAACCTGACTTCGGTCGCTAATGCGAAGCAGAGTCTCCCGCACCAGCTGGATGATCCCACAGTGATCGGGCTGGGTATTCTGGCTGGGGGGATACACCTGGGGGGTTACGATGCGGTCGGCCCAGCCGAGGAGCGCTCCCGCCCGCCGGCTGGCCACGCCAACCCCACGGCTCCGCGGCAGCAGGCGGGCGATGAGGGCGCCGGTCGCGAAGGTTTTCGTCCCCGGGTCCAGCAACAGGTGGCAACACCGCCCATCCACGGCATGCCACGCGACTGGTTCATTTTGGGGAATCACCCGTACGCCCCTGCCCGCAGGGGCCGTCCAGTCTATCCATGGGCTACCCAGAAAAAATCCGGTGACCAGGCCTGGTTCCAGCAGATGTGGCAGATCGTCCGGCTCACAGCGGCCGGCCGGCGCGGTTCGGGGTGCGCTCATGCCCCACGATGTCCGCGCGGGCAGTCCGGTGTGGCATCAGAATCATGCGGACGGGATCAGAATCGCGCCGCCGCTCTGGGGACGGGCGAAAGTCGCGGGATCAGCGCGGGAAGGCCCGCTTCCATTTTGGAATTGCGGCGCCGACCACCGCCCCCACGACCATGCCCGTTCCACCACCCAGAAGGCCGATGGTGACCTCGCTGTTGTCCCGACAGTCGAATTCGCAGACGGCATCGACGATGGACCCGAGGAAGATCCCGCTGGCCACGCCCAGGATCCCACCCACGATCGCCCCGGTCTTGATCCGGCGGCCCCGGACCCACAGGGTATCTACCGACCCAAGGGAAACCCGGCGGTCCCCGGAATCCGTCCGCAGCACCAGGTCCGGGCGCAATTGGCGCACCGTACCCGAGATCCGCCCGATCCCCGGACCGTGAATCCGGACAAGACGATCCGGCGTCAACAGCCGCGCGACCCCGGTATCGGATTGATTCTCCTGCGCCGCGATCCGGCCCGAGAGGGCCGCTATGAGGCTGAACCCCACCCACACCGCGCGTCCTATCGCCATGTGAACCTCATTCCCCCGGTGAGGGTGAGAAACGTCCATTTGTTACTACCGGGTCCCAGGCGTTGCAGGTTCTCATAGGCCCGGGCCTCCACCGTAAAGGTGGTCAAGCCTGAACCGATCGGCACACCCACGCCCAGGCTCCCGGTCAGGAGGTTGGTTCCCAGGTCGGCGCCTTTCCACTGGGTGCCGCCCAGGCTGGCGATGAGGTAGGGCCGAAACCCCTGCCCTTGCCTGGCCAGGTGCAGCCGAGCCACACCGGCGAGCCCGGACACCCGGACCCCACCCGGGAAGAAGAGCACTTCGGGCCCGAAGGAAAGCGAGGACGCCACGAACGCGAAACTGGCCGATCCGCCCGCCCGCACCGGTAGCCCACCCGCCTCCACCCCGCTGGCCATCCCGGCATTGACGCGGACTTCTCCGATCTGGGCAGCGGCGGGTGGGCTCATCAGCCCCCACGGAACACCGGCGAGCAGAATGGCAAGCTGAGTTCTCATGTCACTTACGCTCGATCTTGATGAAGAACCCGCCGGGCGATGCCTTCACGCGGTTTTCACGCGCCCGGCCTATTATTCATGGCCTACGCTACAGCCGGAACCTGCCGGCCGGCCGTGGCGCAGCCGTGACCTGGCCGGTCCATCCTCAAGGAGGCGCGTGTGGATCTCAGTCCCGCTCACATCCACCTGATGTTCAACCATATCCCGGTGCTGGGACCCTGGTTTCTCGCCCTGCTCTTCGCGTTCGGACTGGTCCGCAAGTCTCCCGACCTGCTTCGCGCCGCCATGCTGCTGACGGTACTGCTGGCCGGCACGACCGGATTGGTCTTTCTGACCGGCGAACCGGCTGAGCACCAGGTCGAGGAACAGGCCTGGTTCGATGAGGACCGGGTGCACGAGCACGAGGAGCGGGCCGAGGCCGGGCTGATCGCCACCGCCATCACCGGAGTTCTCGCCCTGGTGGGGCTGGTGCTGGCGCGGAAGGGCAGACCCCTGCACCGGGGCCTGGTCCTCATGGTGCTGGCGGCGACCCTGATCACCGGCGGACTCTTCGGGTGGACAGCCCTGGCCGGAGGCGAAATTCGCCATGACGAGGTTCGCCCCCCAGGGCATAGTGTCCGCGTCTGACCCGCCGGGTCCCGGGGATCCGTGACGCGGGAAATTCTCTGGCGCCGGCTGGACCGGCCGGGGATGGAGGCGGCCAGCCTGTCCCGGCGCGGGGCGAACTGGAATCTCCAGGGCACCGTGCTGGTGGAGGAATCGGGACGGCCCTGCCGGCTCGACTATGCGGTCGTCTGTGACCGCGAGTGGCGCACCCAGTGGGCCCGGGTCAGCGGCTGGATCGGTTCGGCGCTGGTGACCCAGCGACTGGCCCGGAGCCCGTCCGGCGAGTGGCGCCAGAACGGCGAAGTGCGCGCCGGGGTGCTGGGGTGCGTGGACCTCGATCTTGCGTTCTCTCCTGCCACCAACCTTCTCCCCATCAGGCGGCTGGCCCTTGCGGTGGGAGCCGGAGAAACGGTCCGCGCCGCCTGGCTCCGCTTTCCGGATTTTCAACTGGTGCCGCTGGAACAGCGCTATACCAGGACCGGCGAGCAGGAGTACCGGTATGAGAGCGGAAATGGCGCGTTCACCGCCGGCATCTCGGTTGACGGCGACGGACTGGTGGTACGCTATGGAGCCCTGTGGGTCGCTGAGCCGCTCCGCCCGCCGGGCACCTAGCGTGGGCAAGGCCAGCGCCGGTGTCCTGCTCTTCCGAAGACGCGGCCCCGACCTCGAAGTCCTGCTGGTCCACCCGGGCGGTCCCTTCTGGGCCAGGAAAGACGCGGGCGCCTGGTCGATACCCAAGGGTGTGATCGAGGGGGAAGAGGATCCCGAACAGGCGGCGTTCCGGGAACTGAGGGAAGAAACCGGGTGGGACCTCGCGGGCGATCCGATCCGCCTGGAGCCGGTCCGGCAGGCCGGGGGCAAAGTGGTTCACGCCTGGGGACTGGAGACCGATGTGGATTCCTCGAGCTGCCGCAGCAACACCTTTCAGATGGAGTGGCCGCCCCGTTCGGGCCGGCAGCAGGAGTTCCCGGAAGTGGACCGGGCCGGCTGGTTCTCGCTCAGTGAGGCCCGGGCCAGGATTCTGCCCGGCCAGATCCCGTTGCTCGACGACCTCGCCACCAGGCTCAGACATCCCCCCAAGTGAGCCGCCCACCGGCTCAGGACCGCGGCGCCCCCTTCTTGCTGCTCTCCGAGCGAGCCTTGATAATCGCGTCCACCAGCGGGGCCTGGTCGAACCGAACCGGGTCAGTGGCCGGGAGGCCGGTGTCCCGGGCTGCCTTCTCGCAGGCCGCCCGGGCTTCCTCCTCGGTCATGTCAAAAGTGTTGAGGCAGATCCCGATCACCCGCGTGGGATGCACCGCGGAGCCGATGGCTTCGTACCAGCGGATGTAGTCGGTCAGGGGCGGGATACGGAGCCACGAGGCCTCCCGGTAATCTCCGATATACTCCCGGCTGGCCTGGTGGCAGAGGATGAGCGCGTCGGGACAGGAGCCATGCAGGAGCCCAACCGTGACGGCCGAGTAGCCGGGATGGTTGATACTCCCCTGTCCTTCGACCAGCACGATATCCGCGTTCTTGGCGCCTTCCAGGACCAGCATCTCCGCTGCCCCGTTCACGAAGTCGGAGACCACGGCATCCACCGCGATGCCCCAGCCTTCGATCATGATCCCGGTCTGGCCGGTCGCCACGAACCGGGTCCGGATGCCGCGCCGGTTCAGGTCGCTGGCC
The DNA here is from genome assembly GCA_963795085.1 of uncultured Gemmatimonadales bacterium. Classification (GTDB taxonomy): domain Bacteria; phylum Gemmatimonadota; class Gemmatimonadetes; order Gemmatimonadales; family GWC2-71-9; genus DASYPP01. The sequence continues at coordinate 136,840 of CAWCFX010000006.1, forward strand.
AACTGGAGCTGGGCGGTCATCTTGCCCACGTTGCAGTCGGTTCCCACCGCCGTCACCACGAACGCGTCCACTTCTTTCGCCGCGCCGGAGGCCACCGGGATCTCCGCCGGCGGCTTTCGCAGGTCAAAGAGCCGGGTCCCCTTCTGCTCGGCCTTGGCCACCAGCATGGGATCGTCGGTGAGGAATGTGTGCAGGCCGCTCCAGAGGTCGCACCCGGCGGCGATCGCTTCCGCCAGCCAGCCCCGCCACTTCTCGGGCAGTTTCCCGCCCGCCGGGGCGATGCCGATCAGGACCGCGGTCGGCTTCAGGGCCAGCCCTTCGGCCATGGTGGCGACCACCGGGATGGTGCCGCCGAATCCCAGGACCTGCTGGACGGTCTTGCCCGCCTGCAAGTGATCCACCACGGCCAGCGTCTGCTCGGGCCGGTAGCGGATGACCGAGTTGGCGGTCTTGGAGGTCAGCGGGCCGAAGTCGCCGTCGGCGAGAATGACGAAGCGGGGCAAGGACATTGAGGGAATTAGGGAATTGAGGGAATGTTGGAATTGAGGGAATGTTGGAATTGAGGGAATGTTGGAATTGAGGGAATGTTGGAATTTGAGGGAAATGTTGGAATTGAGGGAATGTTGGAATTGAGTTGAGCCTCTCAAATTCCACAATTCCCTCAATTCCCCCATTCCTTCAATTCCCTAATTCCCTCAATTCTAATCTTTCCCATCCTCCAGCAGTTCGGCATCGTGAATGGTTTCACCGCCCTTGCCGAGCTGCCGGGCCTTTTCGCCGCTGCCGGGCTTGAGGACGCCCATCTTCATTTTCAGTTCGATGAGTTGCTGGTCCGAGCTGCCCTTGTACTCCAGCGACTCGAACTGGCGGGCCAGGGCGTCGCCGGAGAACTCCTCCTGGAGTTCCGCGGCCGCGATGGCCTTGCGTTCGTTGGCTTCGATCTTCTCCGCCATGCGCTCGAACCCTTCGAAGGCGCTCTTGTCGGAGAGCCCCGACATGGTCTCCTGGATGCGCTGCTGGGCTTCCGCCCGGCGGGCCCGGGCGACCAGGATGTTCTTCTTGCGCTTGGCCTCTTCAATCTTGTCGTTCAGCTGGCGAAGACTGTTCTTGAGGTTCTCGGTCTCCGCCTTGTGCTTGAGCCAGGTCTCATGCAGCGTCTGGGCGCCCTGCAGTGACTCGTTGTAGCGGACCAGCGCCTGCTTGGCCAGGTCGTCCCGGCCCTCCTGGACGGCAAGCATGGCGCGGCGCTCCCAGTCTTCCGCCTGTTTCTTGAGCTGCTCGGCGTCAGCCTGGAGCTTTTTCTCGTCGGCGATGGAGGAGGCAACCTGCTGCTTCGCCTTGGCCAGCTGGCCTTTCATATCGATGATCAGCTGGTTCAGCATCTTCTCGGGATTTTCCGCCCGGGAGATCAGGTCGTTGATGTTCGACCGGAGCATCGTGGACAAACGGTCAAAAATCCCCATTGCTACTTCTCCCGGTAGGGCGCGAGGGCGCCGAGATGTGAGGCAAGCGCCAGGGTGAGGGAATCGAAGCTGGCTTCAAACTCGCTGTAGTCCAGATCTTCCAGTTCCAGGGTGTCGGTCAGGACGACATGGTCGCCTTCCAGTCCGTACGACCCGTGGACCAGGTCGCGGGCATTCAGTTCGAGCAGCTGGCGGAACAGTTCCCCGCGGCGCGGCTCGGCCGCCGGGAGCTCCATGACGCGCACCCGCAGGATGACCACGGGAGGGGCGCAATGCACCACCACCTCGGCGTCGTGGGGCGTACGGGCAATCCAGAGGCCGGGTTCCACCTCGGTGGATTCGACCGTCCCGCTGTCAAGCCGGCCCAGGAAGGACTCAATGTCATCTCGGGTCACCATGTCATGTTCCCCTTTTCCAGGCCTCACGGCCCCCTGATCTGTCCCGTGGATGCTGCAATGTAATTCGTCCCGCCGGGCGCGCGCAGCGGCGGATCAGCCTCCCTCGAGTGAGGGCCGGATATCCTCCCTCGGCCCCGCCAGCACCCGCTCGGCGGCGTCCACCCGTTCTTCCAGTTCCTTGACCCGTTGCTGGTCCGCCTCCCCCTACCCGGGCAGACGCTCGGTATTCTGCCGGCTCAGCAGCCGCTCGGTAAAATCCACCCGCTCCTCCAACTCCACGAGGCGGTCCTGCAACCCCTCGAGGTATGCCACTCGCTCCTCGACTTCGGCGACCCGATCGGGGTCCCGTGCGTGCTCCCTGGCGAGGCGGCGGAGGCCGCGTTCTCGGCGGACGCCGAGGAGGAGAACCGACCCGGCGGTAATCATCGGGTACAGCGCCGCCGGCCCGTCCGTGACTCCGACGAATCCAAGCACGCAGCCGGTTACGACCAGGTGAATGACCAGGTCCACCGGATCGAAACCCATCAGCCGCTTAAAGGCCGTCAATGTGCGTCTCTCTGAACCATGGGAACGGACTTCTCCCGGGCCAACAGCCGCTCGGCAAAGTCCAGTCGCTCTTCTACCTCCTCCAGGCGGGCCTCCGCCTGCTCCGCTCCCAGCAGCCGCCGTTCGAGATCCTCCACCCGCTGGACCAGGTCGGGATCGGCCCGGCCGGTGCCTTCGAGCCGGCGGCCCAGGGCCCGTCCGATCGGCCCCCGGAGGACCAGGACGACCGAACCCGCCACGATGAGCATCGCGAGGAGCGGACCAGCGACTTCAGGATTCACCGGCTGGCTCCCTGGTCAAGTCCGCCCGCATCGTCCCTGCCCTGGACCAGCAGCCGTTCCGAGAAATCCATGCGTTCCTCCACCTCGTTCACCCGCGCGTGCAACTGCTCCAACTCGGCGATGCGACTCCGCAGGTCTTCCAGTTCCCGAATGGTGTCGGGGGTGACGGTCTTTCCCTCCAACCGGCGTTGAAATACCCGAACCCCCACAAAACCGGCATAGAAGAGGAGGGGAAATCCCATCATCATGATGACCGCTATCGCGACCTTGAGGAGGTCATCCATCAGCGCAGTTGCTCCGGTTCCCGCTGGGCCAGCATCCGCTCAGTGAAGTCGAGCCGCTCCTCCAGTTCGGCCAGCCGGGCCGCCGGAACCCCCTCGGCCGGGGTGCGCTGGAGCAGCGCCTCCAGCTCGGCCACCCGGTTCTCCAGGTCCACCATCCGCCGGGGTGCGCCGCCCGCTTTCGATTCGATCCAGCGGCCAACCGCCCTGGCAATGGGCCCGAAGAAGATGCCCACCATCGTGAGGCCGATAGCGCCGTACATGGCAAATTCACCGAGCTCGCTCATCGGGGCTCCTCGATTCGGTCGGGGCGCCCCTGGGCCAGCAGGCGCTCGGCGAAATCCACCCGTTCTTCCAGTTCATAGATGCGCTGCTGAGCCGCTTCCAGGTCGGCAACCCGGTGCTCCAGGTCCAGGTTGTACTCCCCGGATGGCGCGGCCGGCGATCCCAGTGCTCCCCGCTTCCGGGCCCAGTGCCGGCGCCATGCCAGGACCCCCAGGGACCCCGCGAACACGGCCCCGATCATCATGTCTTCGTGTTGCCGATTGATACTGGAGAGGACCACGGCAATGCACATGGTGATCCCGGCCTGAATCAGGAAATCCACTCCGTCAATGCCCAGCCAACGTTGGATCATCGCGGCGCCCTCGTGGCTTCGTCCCGGGCCAGCACCCGCTCCGTGAAATCCAGGCGCTCCTCGAGTTCGACGATGCGACCCTGCCGGTCCTCGAGCCTGCTGACACGGTCGTGAAGGACCGTCTGCTCCATCCCGGAGGACGGTCTTCCCCTCGATCTGATGCGGCGGGCAAAGGCCCGCCCCACCGGCCAGCACAGCACCAGCACTCCGGCCATGACGGACAGCACTATCAGCGCCGCCACTGCGGGCGGCAGGTGGGGGCCGGGAAAGAGCCAGATCACCGGATCCGGCGGTACGGGCGCCTGGAGAGTGATCATCTTCCCTCCTCTAACTTCTCCGCCTCGCGAACCCGGGTGAGCAGGCGCTCGGCAAAGTCCAGCCGCTCCTCGAGCTCCAGGATCCGCTGCTGTCCTGCCTCCAGCTCCGCGATCCGGTCGTCAAGTTCCTCGACGCGTTCGGCGGGGAGGGCGACGGTCTCCTCCGCGGCCAGGGCCCGGGTACGCCGCCAGGCCAGGAGCGCCAGCGAGGAGGCGAACACGCCGGACATCAGCATGTCTTCAACCCGTCCCTCGCTGGCCTCGGAGAGCAGGGCGGCGACCCCCAGGGTCACCAGCACATGCACGGCAACGTCAAAGAGATCCATCCCGAACAGTTTCCAGCGGGTCTTCACGGGCCGATCTCCCGGGGTTCCGCCTTGCGGGCCAGTAGCCGCTCGGCAAAGTCCATTCGTTCTTCCAATTCATTCATTCGGCCCTGGTGTGCCTCGAGGTCAGCCACCCGGGTTCGCAGGTGGTCGAGTTCCTCCAGTACCGCCGGGTCCTGCCCTCTGCCCTCGATGCGCCGGGCGATCGCCCGAACCAGGGGCCAGAGAATTACCACCGCGCCGGCGACGACACCCAGAACAATGAGCACGAAGACGGGCGCCGGCAGCACTTCCCATGGCGCGGGTGTTCCATGGGGGAAGGGAGGAAACTGCTGGACCAGGACCTGGTCCGGCGACGGGGGCGCGGGAGGCGCCACTTGCAGGAGGGTCATGATCCCTTTCCGATCTCGCCCGGCTCGCGGCCCTGGGCCAGTAGCCGTTCAGCGAAGTCCATTCGTTCGTGCAGGTCGCTCAATTCTCGACGCAATTGGTCCAGTTCTTCGTAGATCACCGGGTCGGGGACGGGGGCGGCGTGCTTCCCCCGCAAACGGTCGGCGACGGCTCGCCCGACCGGACTGAAGGACAGCGCGGTCAGCGTGCCGCCGCCGAAAATGAGCAAGATCGCAAGGATGTCTTCCATTCCTTTACTCTCCGGAGAGCGGGGTGGCCGGCCGAGGGCGGCTCAGCATCCGCTCGGCAAAATCAAGGCGCTCCTGGGCTTCTCCCAGCTGGCGCTGCAGCTCATCAACCTGTTCCCGGAGAAAGCCCAGCTCGGCGCGGAAATCCTCCTCGGCCTCGCCGCTGGTGCCCTGGATCCTGCGGCCCAGCGCGATTCCGACCGGGCTGTGCATGATGCGCACAACGCCGAAGATGATGCCCCCGGTAATCAGGACCCCGGTGATCATCCCGAAGATCGGAATCAGTTCTCCCATGTCGGTTCCGTTCAGTGGTGCGGGTGCAGCCCATCCACGAGGGTGTACGGGATGGTGTTCCACAATGTTTCAAGTCGGAACACCTCAAGGGCGGCCACCGATGCCAAGGTGTTGGCCGCCAGCATGTTAGGACACGATTTCAACCGACTGGATCGCCGCCAGCGAAACGGCGATCTCAGTTTCTTCGGCTCCGGCCGGTCGGAGGAATACCTCATGCGCCGCCATCTCGGGGTCAACGCTGGTGGGCACGCCGACGACTTGAAGGTTTCCGGTTGTCCGGATGCGCACGGCCTGCTCATGATCGCCGGCGTATCCCAGTAGAGATACGATCTGGTCGTATTCCATGGAATCCCCCACGGAAAAAGGGTTGCCTGCGCTTTCGGCAGAGGATGATCCTTTAACATGCGGCAATGACTCCCCGAACGCAAAACCGCCCCCGGGGTCTCCGGAGGCGGCCTGGGCCGGCCGTGCCGTCAGGTGGCCGGCCGGGGCTTGGGGTTCATGAGGTGGTCGTTCAGATAGTTGGTAATGAGGGTGAACAGGTGCAGCCGGGTATTGCCCCCGAAGATCCCGTGGTTGCGGTTGGGATACTCCATCAGGGCGAATTGCTTGTTGGCGGTAACCAGCGAGTTCACCAGCGCCTGGCTGTTCTGGAAGTGCACGTTATCATCGCCGGACCCGTGCACCAGGAGCAGGTCTCCCCGAAGCTGGTTCACGTAGCTCAGGGGCGAACCCTTGTCGTATCCCTCCCGGTTTTCCTGGGGGAGACCGTTATACCGCTCGGTGTAGATGTTATCGTAGTATTTCCAGTGCGTTACCGGCGCGACGGCCACGGCGGTCCGGTACACTTCGCCGTGCTGGAAGAGCGTGTTCAGGCTCATGAATCCGCCATAGCTCCAGCCCCAGATGCCCATCCGGGTGGAATCCACGTAGGGCCACCGCCCGATGGCCCGGGCCGCAGCGGCCTGGTCCCGGGTTTCGACCACGCCCATCTGGCCGTAGATGATCTTCCGCCAATCCCGACCCCGCGCGCCGGTCCCCCGGTTATCGACGCTGGCCACGAGGTACCCCTGCTGGGTCAGGAGCAGAAACCAGAGATACTGGCTGCCCCCCCAGGAGTCGAGCACCGTCTGGGACCCCGGTCCCCCGTACACGAAGAAGAGAATGGGATACTTCCGCGCCGGGTCGAACCCCGGGGGCTTCATGATCCAGCCGTTGAGGGCAACACCGTCCTCCACCGGCACCTGGAAGAACTCCCGCGGTCCCTCCTTGAGCACCGCGACCCGTGACCGCAGCCGGGCGTTCTCGACCACGGTGCGCGCCACCGCGTGGGTCGGCAACTGGACCAGCGCGGTGACCGGGGGAACCCCCATGCGGGAGTGGGTGTGGAAGGCCCATTGAAAATTGGGCGCGACGTTGTAGCTGTTGGAGCCAGGCTGATCCGCCGGGGTCAACCGCTCCGGGCGTCCCCGGCCGTCCAGCCTGGCGCGGAAGAGGTATCGCTGGGCCGGGTTGTCGGGTGAGGCGACAAAGTAGACAAAGCCGCCCTTTTCATCGATGCCTTGCACGCTGATGACATCGTATGCGCCGGGCGTCACCAGTTTCACGTCACGTCCGTCCCGGGATACCACGTAAACATGGTTCCAGCCATCGCGTTCGCTGACCCAGGTAAACCGCTGGCCCCCGTCCAGCCATTCCATGTCGTCGACCACTTCGACCCAGGCCTGGTCCTTTTCCGTGAGAATGGTCCGTACCTGCCCGGTGGCGGCGTCCCCCAGCATGAGGTCGAGGGTGTTCTGCAGCCGGTTGAGCCGCTGGACATGGACCTCCCGGGAATTGGCGGCCCAGTCCATCCGGGCGGGATAGTTGTTCCGCGGGTCGCCCGGCAGCGCCAGCCACTGGGTACCGCCTCCCTTGATGCTGACGATTCCGATCCGGGCCGCCGAGTTGCTCTCGCCGGCCTTGGGATACTGGACCGGCACCACGTTGGCGTAAAGCGAGTCGGTGTCGTTGATGAGATTGAAATCGCGGACGCTGTCCGCGTTCAGTTGCCAGTAGGCGATAGACTGGCCGTCCGGGCTCCAGCGCCAGCCATCCTGGAGACCCAGCTCTTCTTCATAGACCCAGTCGAAGGTGCCGTTGATGATGGTCCGCGAGCCGTTATCGGTGAGCTGGGTGATCCGGCCGTCGGTCAGGTCCTCGACGTAGAGATTGTTCTCCCGGACATAGGCGACTTTCCGGCCATCCGGGGAAAACTTCGCGAACATCAGCGTGCTGGGGCGGGCTGCCGGGCCACCAAGCTTCCGAAGCTGCCAGCTGGTGCGGTTGAGGATCCAGTAATCGCCCCGGGTGTTGGTCCGCCACACCGGTCGCGAGTTGGTGTAGATCAACACCGCACCCAGGTCGGGAGACCAGCGGTAGTTCTCGACCGCCAGGGGTACCGAGTCGCCTCCGGGCTGGAATCGGGCTGCCGGGATCAACACCTCGCGGGCGCCCGAGCGGGTCTCATAGCGCACCAGGTCCCGGCCCCGGCCTTCGGCGGGCCGCTCCAGCGTCGTGTAGGCCGCCCCGTCGTTCATCCACCGAATGGGACCGAACGTTTCGGACTGAAAATCCTGGGAGGCATGGACCCGGTGCAGGGTCAACAGGCTGGAATCCGCAGCCGGCGTCTGGGCATCAGCGGCGGATCCGGCGAGAACGCCCAGGGCAACGAGCAAGACAGCGCGGGGACGGAAAGACACGGGCATGACCTGGTTAGGGGATCGAGGGCAAATACGAACTGCGCAGAGTGGAAGTTACAGGGAGAACCGCGGGGTCGCCACGGCATCGCTGACTGGGTGTGGGCAAGGTACGTGCATCAATCTTGCCTTCCGCTGCGGTTCTTTGGCTATGTCTCGGCGCCGCCGCTATCCCCCCGTCTCGCGCAGCGCGATTCGCAACCGCCGCTCCTGCCAGAATACAATCAGCCCGAGCAGGAGCAGGCTCCCGACCAGGATCGTAGTCGCCAGCACGTTGATCTGGGGCGGGAATGCCGCCCGGCGTGCGCCATATACATAGAGAGGATAGGTGACCCGGCTGCCGGCGTTGAACAGGGTAATGATGAAATCGTCCAGTGACAGCGCGAATGACAGCATCGCCGCCGCGACGATCCCGGGAGCGATCAGGGGCAGGGTGACGCGGGTCACCACCCGGAACGGCCGGGCCCCCAGGTCCATGGCCGCCTCCTCCAGGGTCCAGTCAAACCCCCGGATCCGGGCCTTGACCGTCAGCGCCACGTAGCTGATCGAGAACATGACGTGGGCGATGACGATGGTTGCAAAGCCGGTCGCCACGTTGAACTGGAGGAAAAGCGCCAAGAGCGAAGAACCGAGGACGACTTCCGGCGTGGTCAACGGCAGCACCAGCAGCAGGTTCAGGGGACGGCTGCCCTTGAAACGGTAGCGGCCCATGGCCAGGGCGATGAGCGTCCCGAAGATCGCGGCGGCCAGGGTGGACACCCCGGCCACCTTCAGGCTCAGCTTCAGGGCCTCTACCAGCGCGGGGTAGCGAAACGGGTCAGCCCAGGCGTCCAGCGAAAAGGCCTTCCACACGAAGTTGAACTTCCCCGCCGGTTCGTTGAAGCTGTACAGGACGATGACAAAAATGGGGATGAAGAGATAGAGCAGCACCAGGCCGGCCACGAGATCGAGGACCCGGGCCGACCATCGTGCACCGACCATTCCCTCCCCCTTGCCCCCGGTCATGCCAGGTCGTCGGTGCCAAGCACCCGGGTGTAGGTCAGCACCAGGAGTATGACGATCAGCATGAGCACGAATGAAAGCGATGCGGCCAGCGGATAGTCCCGGACGGTCAGGAACTGCCCCTGGATGACCGACCCCAGCACCCGCTGGTTGGGGCTGCCCAGCAGCTCGGCGTTGATGAAATCGCCGGAAGCGGGGATGAACGTCAGGAGGCTCCCCGCGAACACCCCCGGGAGCGAGAGTGGAAAGATCACCTTGCGGAAGGCCTGCCGCGGGCTCGAATACAGGTCCTGCGCCGCCTCCACCAGCCGCCGGTCAATCTTCTCCAGGCTGACGTAGATCGGGAGAATCATGAACGGGAGAAAATTGTAGGTAAGCCCGCCGACCACGGCCCAGCTGGTGTTGAGCAGGCGGCCTTCGGCGGGGAGCAGGTGAAGCCAGCCGAGGGCGCTCACCACCATCCCCCCGTCGCCCAGGATGGTCTTCCACGCGAAGGTGCGGACCAGGAAGGTGGTGAAAAACGGGAGAATGACCAGGCCGAGCAGCAGGTTCTTGAGCCGCCCGGCGCGGAAGGCCATCACGTATGCCAGCGGGTAACCCATGACGAACGCGGCGCCGGTGGCCAGCGCGGCGAATCCGAAGGACCGGCCCAGGTGATCGCCGTAGACCGTAAAGGCCTGGGCGTACCCGGCGTACCACGGCGCCGGCCCGGCCAGCGAGGTGCGGGCCAGCGCCAGGGTGGGCAGGACATAAAAGAACAGCAGCCAGGCGATCCCCGGCGCCACCAGCAGGTAGGGCGCCCAGGATGCCTCCCGGGGGCTGGAGCTGCCGACGCCGGCCACCCGGGTCAGGCTCCCATGGCGTCCTGGAAGATCCGGCTGAACTCCTGGTCCTCGGCATCGTCCAGGGAGCGGAAGCTGTGCAGCCGGGCCACCAGGTCGGCCGGCGGGCTGACCAGCGGGCTCGACGCCAGCTCGGGGGCGATCCGGGCCAGCTCCGAGGAGGTGCCCTTCACCGGCGAGATATATGGGGCGGCCTTGACGATCTTGGCGGACACGGCGGGCTGATAGACATAATTGATCCACGCCATGGCCTGGTCCACCCGGTTCGACGTCCTGGGGATCAGCATGTTGTCCGAGTAGCGCATCGCCCCTTCAGCCGGCGCGATCCAGCGCAGGTCGGGATTGTCGGCCGCCAGTCCCTGGATGTCACCTGACCAGGCAACGGCCACCGCGATATTCCCGGCGGCGAGGTCTTCGGCGTAGTCGTTGCCCGTAAAGGCCCGGATATGGCCGTTCTCGCGGTAGCGCTTGATCCGGGCCGCCGCGGCTTCGACATCTGCCCGGGTCGCCGCGCCGGGGTCCTTGCCATCGCCGAGCATGACGAGGCCGAGGGTGTCCCGCATTTCCGTCAACATTGTCACCTGGCCCTTGAACCTGGGGTCGAACAGGTCGGCGACGCTGGTGAGTTCACGCCCGGTCTTGGCGGGATTGTATCCGATGCCCGCCATACCGGACAGCCAGGGCACGCTGAACCGCCGCCCCGGATCGAAGTCAACGCCGCGGAGGCTGTCTTCCAGGTTGACCTTGTTGGGGAACTTGGCATCCGGCAGTTCAGCCGCATATCCCATCCGTATCAGCCGGCCCACCATCCAGTCGGTCAGCACGATAATGTCGCGCCCGATATCCTGGGAGCGGGAGAGCGGTTCGCTGATCTTGGCGAAGAACTCGTTGTTGTCGTTGACGTCCTCGGTATACTCGGCCCGGATCCCGGTCGCCTGCTGGAAATCGGCCGGGATCGCCGGGTCGGTGTACAGCGGCCAGTTGGAGACCCGCACACTCGCCGCGGCGGCGGTGCCATCGCCGCCATCCTTCCCGGAGCAGGCACTGAGAAACGCGCCGCCGAAGGCCAGCCCCCCCGCCGCCAGGGCCGACCGGCGGAGAAAGGTGCGACGGTTGAGATTTCTGAGCAGATACTCCCGGATCGGATCACCGCTGTCATGCTGGCTCATGGCTGGGTCTCGGGGCTGGGGGAATTGTTCACTGCCCGGTCGGCAGTATCGGCGAAGTCAGACTCAAGCGCGGGACGCAGCTGGCTGGGCGGCAGGAGCCGGGCCGCGTCCCCATCCCACCCGGCAAAGAGGGATTGGCCGGCCGTGAGGTCGGGGATCGGATGGTCGGGGCCCAGGTGGCCGATGATCTCCGTGCCATCTCCGGCCCGGAGCGCCAGCCGGACCACCGGCCCCTGGAAAATGGCGCTCTCGACGGTGACCGGAATGGAATGGCCGTGGGGACGCGGGGCCAGGGAAATATGGAGCCGCTCCGGCCGGACCATGACGATCGCGGCCTCTCCCGGGTTGGCGGTCCACGGGCCAATGGTCACCGGCATGACCGCGCCGCTGATGACCGCGGTCGGGCCGCTGCCATTGGAGGGCCCGGCCCGCGCCCGCAGCAGGTTGGCGACTCCGATAAAATTCGCGACGAATACCGTGGCGGGGGCGTGGTAGATCTCCCGGGGCGTGCCGATCTGCTCGACCCGGCCCTCGTTCATCACCACGATCCGGTCGGACATGGTCAGCGCTTCTTCCTGGTCGTGGGTGACATAAATGAACGCGATGCCCACTTCCCGCTGAATCCGCTTGAGCTCGATCTGCATCGCCTGGCGCAGCTTCAGGTCGAGCGCTCCCAGGGGCTCATCCAGCAGAAGGGCGCTGGGATAGTTCACCAGCGCCCGGGCCAGGGCCACGCGTTGCTGCTGGCCTCCGCTCAGCTGTCCCGGCTTTCGCCGGGCCAGCGCCCCCAGCCGGATGATCTCCAGCAGTTCCTTCACCCGGCGGTCGGTTTCCTCCGAATCCAGCTTCTGGGATCGGGGGCCGAACGCGACGTTGTCATACACCGACATGTGGGGGAAGAGGGCATAGTGCTGGAACACGGTGTTGACGTTGCGGCGGTACGGCGGCACGGTGGAGACATCCCGCCCCTGGAGGATGATCCGGCCGGCGGATGGGTGTTCGAACCCGGCGATCATCCGGAGGGTGGTCGTCTTGCCGCAGCCGGAAGGCCCCAGCAGGCTGAAGAACTCGCCGGAGCCGATATCGAAGTGCGCGTCGTCCACCGCCACGAAGTCTCCGAATCGCTTGGAGACGTGCTCGACCCTGATGACCGGACCGGCTGGGGTGGGGCTTGCGTTCAGGTTCATCGGTGAGAGCGCTTGCGGTGGAGGGTGCGTCAATCTGCAGGTTTCCCCGGACTTTGACAACCGGGGCCGGGGGGCCGCCAAACTTCCCAGGTCTGGAGCGGCCGAGTAGTTTGAGGCCGCCCCCACCCCCAGGAGCAGCGTACCATGAAGACCGGAGCGGCCCCGTCCCCCAGTTCCACGCCCGTGGCCGGGCGGCTGGCCGAGCGCGCCAACCAGATCCGGGAACGCGAAATGGCGCGCCTGCTCGCCCGGACCCCGAAATCCGCGGCCCTCTACCTGCGCGCCCGGCGCACGCTTCCCTTCGGCGTGGTTTCTTCGTTCCAGAAAATGGCCCCCTACCCGATCTATCTCTCCCGGGGCGTCGCCGGCCAGGTGTGGGACCAGGACGGGCACGCCTACCGGGATTTCCACGGGGGGTTCGGGGCCATGGTGGTGGGACACGCCCATCCCCGGATCGTGGCGGCGATCGGGGAGGCGGCCGCCCGCGGGACCCACTTCGCCGTCACCACCGAGTCCGCGGTCGAGTACGGCGAGGAGCTGTGCCGGCGGTTCAACCTGGAGATGATCCGGTTTGCCAACTCGGGCACGGAAACCACCATGGACGCCATCCGGGTAGCCCGGGCCGCCACCGGCCGCGACGTGGTCTGCAAGATCGAAGGTTCCTACCACGGCCACCACGACGCGGTCATGTTCTCGGTCGTCCCCAACGCGGACGTCATGGGCGGCCGCGAGCGGCCCGCCAAGGCGCCGGTGTCCACTGGCCTGGTCAAGGATGCCCACCGGTACATCGAAGTGGTTCCCTTCAACGGCGTGGCCGAAGTCGAGCAATTGTTCGCGGAACGAGGGCAGGACATCGCCTGCATCATCATGGAACCGGCCATGATGAACATCGGGATCGTGCTGCCGGAGCCGGGGTACCTCGAACGGGTTCGCGAGTTATGCACCCGCCACGGGATCGTCCTGATCTACGACGAGGTGAAAACCGGGGTGACGATCGCCGCCGGAGGCGCCACCGAGCGGTTCGGCGTCCAGCCGGACCTGGTATGCCTGGCCAAGGCGATCGCCGGCGGACTCTCCGGCGGCGCCTTTGGAGGGCGAGCCGATTTGATGATGCTGATCGAGCGGGGGGTATCGCAGATGGGCACCTTCAACGGCAACCCGCTGGTCGCCCATGTCGGGCTGGTCACGCTGAAGGAGATTCTCACGGCGGACGCCTACGAGTACCTGGGCCGGCTGGGACACCGGATGGCCGAAGGGTGCCGGCAGGCGATCGCGCAGTACGACCTGCCCGCCCACGTGATCGACCTCGGCGCCAAGGGATGCGTTTCCTATCGCCGGGAACCGATGCGGAACTACCGGGACTTCCTGGACACCCAGCCGGAGATCTTCGGCGCTTCCTACCCGTACCTCCTGAACCGGGGGATCTTCATGACGCCGGGGGACGAAGAACAGTGGACGTTGTCCGTCCAGCATACCCCGGCGGACGTGGACGCCTATCTCGAGGTCTTCACCGAATTCTGCCGGGAACTGGCGGGCTGAAGGGGGCGGCTGACCGCCGGCCGGGGCTCCAGCACCTTCCGGAGGAATTGGCCGGTATGGCTGGCGGCGACCCGGCTCACCTCCTCCGGCGTGCCTTCGGCCACGGTCAGCCCGCCCTGCTCGCCGCCTTCCGGGCCCAGGTCCAGGATCCAGTCCGCCGTCTTGATGACGTCCAGGTTGTGCTCGATCACGATCACGCTGTTGCCCTTGTCCACCAGCCGGTGGAGCACCTCCAGGAGCAGCCGCACGTCCTCGAAGTGAAGGCCGGTGGTCGGCTCGTCGAGGATATAGAGGGTCCGGCCGGTATCGCGCTTGGCCAGCTCGGTGGCCAGCTTGACCCGTTGCGCCTCGCCGCCGGAGAGCGTGGTCGCCGCCTGCCCCAGGTGGATGTACCCCAATCCCACGTCGTTCAACAGCTCCAGCTTCTCCGCGATCCGCCGCTGGTTGGCAAAGAAATCGAGGGCGTCCTCCACCGTGAGATCCAGGACGTCCGCGATGCTTTTTCCCTTATACCGGACCTCCAGCGTCTCCCGGTTATAGCGCCGCCCTTTGCAGACTTCGCAGGGGACGTACACGTCCGGGAGGAAATGCATCTCGATCTTGACCAGCCCGTCTCCCTGGCAGGCCTCGCAGCGGCCGCCCTTCACGTTGAACGAGAAGCGGCCCGGACCATACCCGCGGAGCTTGGCCTCCGGCAGCTGGGTAAACAGTTCCCGGATGGGAGTGAAGAGCCCGCTGTAGGTGGCGGGGTTGGACCGGGGGGTCCGGCCGATAGGACTCTGGTCGATATCAATGACCTTGTCGATCTGGTCCAGCCCCTCGAGCCGCTGGTGCTGGCCGGGCACCACCTTGGCGCGATAGAAATGGCGGGCCAGCGCGCGGTAGAGGATGTCGGTCACCAGGCTGGACTTCCCGGAGCCCGATACGCCGGTCACCGCGACGAAGAGCCCCAGCGGAAAATCCACCGTGAGGTCCTGGAGGTTGTTCTCCCGGGCTCCCACCACGCGGAGGCGCTTGCCCCGGGTGGCCAGCCGGCGGCCGCTGGGAACCGGGATGCGCAGTTCGCCTCGCAGGTAGCGGGCGGTCAGCGACGTGGGGTGGGCCAGGATGTCGTCCACTGAGCCCTGGGCCACCACCTCGCCGCCAAACCGCCCCGCGCCGGGACCCAGGTCCACCACATGGTCCGCCGCCCGGATGGTGTCTTCGTCGTGCTCCACGACGAGCACCGTATTGCCGAGGTCCCGCAGGTCGCGCAATGTCCCCAGCAATCGTTCGTTGTCCCGCTGGTGCAGCCCGATGCTTGGCTCGTCCAGGATGTAGAGAACGCCCACCAGCCGGGAACCGATCTGGGTGGCCAGCCGGATTCGCTGCGCCTCGCCGCCGGACAGCGACGCGGCGCCCCGGCCCAGGGTGAGATACTCCAGGCCCACATCGCGGAGGAACCGGAGCCGGTCGCAGACTTCCTTGAGAATCGGACCGGCGACGTCGGGGTCGAGGGCGCCGTCGCCGGTCCGGCCCAGGGGAATGCTCTGGAAGAACTGCAGGGCCTGGCCCACGGGTAACTGGACGACGTCACCGATGCTCCGCCCCCGGACCAGCACCGCCAGGCTCTCCGGCTTGAGCCGCCGGCCGCCGCAGGTGGCGCAGGGCTGCTCCACCATGAACTCCTCCATGCTGGACCGGATCGAGTCGCTGGATGATTCCCGGTACCGGCGCTCCACGTTCCGGAGCACCCCTTCCCACTCGCTCTCGTACTCGCTTTTGGCCCGGGCTCCTTCGGCGTGAAACTTGAGCACTTTGCCGGGCACCCCGTTGAGGATGGCGCCCCGGGCCGACTCGCTCAATTCGCCCCACGGCGTATTGAGATCGAACTTGAAGGCGCGCCCCAGCGTGGGCAGGACCACCTTGCGCAGGTAGCCGCTCGGCTCGCCCCAGGGCAGGATCACCCCTTCCAGGATCGAGATGCTGGAATCCCCGAGGATCAGGCCGGCGTTGACCTCGCGGCGGGTGCCCAGGCCGTGACAATCGGGGCAGGTCCCGAAGGGCGAGTTGAAGGAGAACTGGCGGGGTTCCAGCTCGGGGAGCGAGAGTCCGCAGACCGGACAGGCAAACCGCTCGCTGAACATGAACGTCTCGGTATCCGGCCCGCCGGGGCGTCGGTCGGCCGTTCCGCCATGGCGAATAACCTCGACCACGCCATCGGCGGCTTTCAGGGCAGTCTCGATGGAATCGTGGAGCCGGGACCGGTCCGCGGCGGATACCGCCAGCCGGTCCACCACCACGGAAATGTCGTGGTTCTGGCGCCGGTTAAGCGCCGGCACCTGGGTGAGATCACAGGTCTGGCCATCGACCCGCACCCGGATGAACCCCTGGCGGCGGGCATCGTCGAACAGGTCCTTGAACTCCCCTTTCCGCCCCCGCACCAGCGGCGCCAGGATCTCCAGCCGCGTGCCGTCCGGCCACCCGGCGACCAGGTCGCTGATCTGGGACGCGCTCTGCCGCTGCACCGGGCTGCCGTCGTTGGGACAATGGGGCACCCCGACCCGGGCCCAGAGCAGCCGGAGATAGTCGTAGATCTCGGTGATGGTTCCGACGGTGGACCGGGGATTCTGGGCGCCGGCCTTCTGCTCGATGGAGATGGCCGGCGAGAGGCCCTCGATGGCATCCACGTCGGGCTTTTCCATCAAGCCGAGGAACTGGCGGGCATAGGCGGAGAGCGATTCGACATAGCGCCGCTGCCCCTCGGCGTAGATGGTGTCGAACGCCAGCGAAGATTTTCCCGACCCGGAGAGGCCGGTAAACACGGTCAGCGCATTTCGGGGGAGCGAAACGGAGATGTTCTTGAGGTTGTGCTCGCGGGCACCGCGTACAACGAGGAACTCTTCAGGCATAAGACGTCAAAGCTAGCCCTGAGGACGGACCCAGTTCAAGACTCGGGCCCCGGGCAAGGCTCGGGTTGTTGCTGACCCGGGACGAGCGAGGGACCCGCGGCACGGCGGAACCGGGACAGATTCCCGCAGTTGTAGCTTTCGATTAATTCGCTAACATTGTATCAGGCAATCATCGGGATCAGCCCTTCTATATGCTGTCACCAGGCGCCTCGTTCCCGGAGCCGCCTTGCCAGATACTGGAGTCGTTATTCATGCGTCGTGCCCGTCATAGCCGGAGCAGTGGCCGGGAACAGGCCCTGGACGAACTCTTCGCCACCGCCGGCCTGGAGGCCGACCCGGCCGCCCGGGGCGTGGACAGTCATTTTTCGCTGCGGCCCTTCGCCGAGGGGAGCGTCGGCGACGGGGTCGTGGAACCGGACCCCGTCGCTGAGGGCACCGTCCCGGAACAGTTGCTGCGCCGGGCCCGGGAGGCCGCCGACCGCAACCGCCGCGGGGATGCCATCCAGATCTACCGCCAGCTGTTGACCATCGAACCGGGCAATCTGGCCGGGCGCAACAACCTGGCGCTCCTGTTCGAGGCCGGCGGCGAGCCCGAGATGGCCATCGACGAACTGAACGCGGCGCTTCGCCACCACCCCGACCAGGTGGACCTGCTGGTCAACCGGGGCGCCATCCAGGGCACCCTCAAGCGGTACCCGGAGGCCGAGGCTGACCTGCGGCGTGCCTTGCGGCTGGCGCCCGGGCATGCCGGCGCCCACTACAACCTGGGCCTGGTGCTCTGGAAGAAAGGTCTGCCCGAGGATGCGTCCGCCGAGTTCCAGCGGGCGGTCGAGAAGGATCGCGACCACACGGCGGCCTGGTACTACCTGGGCGATGCGCGCAACCAGGCCGGCGATCTCCCCGGCGCGCAGCAGGCGCTGGAGGAAGCCGTCCGGCTCGACGCTTCGTTCAGCAAGGCCTACCACCTGCTGGGCCGGGTGTTCGACCGGATGCATCGACCCGGCGAGGCCATCGAGATGTATCGCCGAGCGCGGGAGATCGCCACGCAGTGATCGAGGTCGTGGTTGACGATCTCGCCTTCCTGGCGGTCGATGCCATCCTGAGGCCGGCCAGCGAACGGCTCGACCCCGTCACCCCGGCCATGTCACGTCTCGACCACGCGGCCGGCCCCGGGTTTGCCGATCAGCGGCGGATCCAGACCGCGCTCGATATCGGCGCCGCCGTGGTCACCGGGGCCGGCGACCTGGCCGCCAAACTGGTGGTCCATGTCGTCATCCAGGGCGAGGACCGCGCGGCAACGCCGGATTCGGTCCGGCGGGGCCTGCTGTCGGCCTGGCAGCGGGCCGAAGACTGGGGACTGGAAGCCGTGGCCATGCCGTTGATCGGAGCCGGGGCAGGTCAACTCTCCCTTGAGGATGCCACGACTATCCTGATCCAGACGCTGGAGCAGCACCGGACCCGGGCCCGGTTCCCCACGCTGGTGCGGATCGTCCTGGAGCGCGAACCGGAGCGCGCCGCGGTCGCCGCCGTGGTGGCAAGGCGGCCATCCTGAATCGCAGGACTCTGGCGACCTTCATCCTGGCCTCGTGGGTCCTGACGCTGGGGTGGCTGACCTGGCGGGTCTACCGCCGGGGACCCTCCACCTTCCAGTCCGCCGCGGGACCCATCCTTCCCCCCGATGCCTATTTCTTCACCGTGCGGGCAGCCGGCCGGCAGATCGGGATCGCGTCAATTACCATCGACACCCTCTCCGATGGCGTGCAGGTCATCGAGCGCCTTGGACTCGACCTGCCCTTGCATCCTACCAGTACCCGCAGCCAGTTCACGACCCAGTTCACCATCGGGACCGACCTGCGGCTCCGGGAATTCCGGGTCACTTCACCGGGGCCGACCGACCCGGTGGTGCAACACGGCACGGTTGAAGGAGATTCCCTCATCACGGTGTCGCCCGGCACCGGCGAACCCCGGTGGCGAATACCGGCCGGTTCCAGTTCGCTGATTCCCCCCCTGGCCGCCCCGGTCGCCCTGGCCCTGCAGCAGAAGCTTCGGGTCGGGGAGCGCCTCTCGGTGCCGGTTTTCGACCCGCGCACCCTGGCGCCGGGGATCATTGCCCTCACCGTCCTGGATGATTCGGTATTCCTGGTTCCCGACAGCGCCGATTTCGATTCCGCGGCCGGCGGCTGGCTCCCGGCCCATTCCGACACCATCCCGGCGTGGAAACTGGCATGGTCGGACGGCAGCCGCAGCCTCGAGATGTGGGTGGACAGCCGGGGCCTGCCGATCCGGATCGTATCCCCGGCGGGGCTCGAGTTCGACCGCTCCGCCTTCGAGATCGTCACCATCAACTACCGGCGCAGCCGGGAGGCCGGCCGGATCCAACCGGAGCCAGCCATCGTCCCCCGGACCGCGGTGGCGGGTGGAGCGGAGCCGGACCGGGGCATCGGCTCCCTGCGGGTCCGCCTCAGTGTGGGGGGCCAGGCATGGCGCCTCCCGGCCGATTCCTTGGCCGGCGGGAGCCAGCACATGGAGGGCGATGTTGCCGTCACCAGCCAGGTGGCGCTCGCCGGGACCGACACCGTGCCGCTGCCAGAGGATCAGCGCATCCGGTGGCTGGGCGATGCGCCGTTCCTGGGCATTGGGGATTCGGCCATCCAGCGTCAAGCCGCCCAGATCGCGGGTCCGGAGCGGGATCCGGGCGCCGTCGCGACCCGGCTCACGGCATGGGTCGCCCGCAACATTGCCCGGGTGCCCTCCCTGCGCGTGCCGCGGGCTGCAACGGTCCTCCGCGAGCGGCAAGCCGACGTGGACGGCCACACGGTCCTGCTGGTCGCGCTGGCCCGCGCCTCCGGCATCCCGGCCCGGCCGGTCAGCGGCATTCTTCTCGCAGGAGGGCGGTTCTACCTCCACTCCTGGGTCGAAGTGTACCTGGACCGGTGGGTGCCGGTGGACCCGACCTGGGGAGAGATGCCCGCCGGCGCCAACCGGCTTCGGCTGGTGACCGGCGGCCTGGCCCGGCCCCTCGACCTGCTGCCGCTGGTGGCCGGCCTGGATGCCGAACTGCTGACCCAACGACAACGCCCATGATCCGCCTGAATGGTCTGACCAAGAAGTACGGCCGGTTCACCGCCGTGGACGGCATCAACCTCACGGTGCCCGAGGGGGAGCTGTTCGGCTTCCTGGGCCCGAACGGCGCCGGCAAGACCACCACGCTGCGGATGATCGCCGGCATCCTCAAGCCTTCCGCCGGGACCGTGGAGATCGCGGGCGACGACATCCAGGCCCGGCCGCTGCATGCCAAGGCGCGGCTGGGGTTCATCCCGGACCGGCCCTACGTCTACGAAAAGCTGACCGGCGCGGAGTTCCTCCGCTTTGTCGCCGCGCTCTACGGGCAAAGCGGGGCCGAGGTCGAAGAACGCGCCGGTGAACTGCTGGAACTGTTCGAGCTCACCCCGTGGAAGCACGAGCTGGTCGAGTCGTACAGCCACGGCATGCGCCAGAAACTGATCATCTCCAGCGCGCTGGTCCACCGGCCGGCCGTCATCGTGGTGGACGAGCCGATGGTGGGCCTCGACCCCCGCAGCGCCAAGCTGCTGAAGGATCTCTTTCGCCAGTTCGTCACCCGGGGCGGCACCGTGCTCATGAGCACCCACACCCTCGAAGTCGCCGAGACCATGTGCGACCGGATCGCGATCATCGTCAAAGGCAGGATCGCCGCCTACGGGACCATGGCGGAGTTGCGGGAACAGACCTCCTCGGCCGACATGAGCCTGGAAGAGCTCTTCCTCAAGATCACCGGCGGAACTCCGGACCGGGACATCGGTGCCGTGCTGGGAGCGAACAGTGCCGAATGACCGGCCACCGGTGAGAAACGCGCGGCGAGAGGGGCGGATGATCCCGTTGCGGCCAGTCGCGACCGGACGGGAAGCCGGCCTGGCTTGCCTGGCGCCGGCCACCCCTCGCCGGTTGCCGAACTAGAGGACGCCCGGATGGATACGCCGATTCCGCAGCCCCATGTCTGGCAACTGCTGATGCCGAAGTGGCGAAGCGCGCTTACCCGCGGGCGCCAGGGCCGGTCGGGCGCCAGCGGCAAGGCGATCCTCCTGGGGCTGGTGGGCGTGCTGTTCTGGCTGGGGATTTTCTTCATTATGTACCGGGTGCTCAAGAGCTTCCGGGCCACCGAGGAAATCGGGACCCTGGTGCCCGGGAAGCTACTCGGCATCATGCTGCTGGCGTTCCTGTCCATCCTGCTGTTGTCGAACCTCATCACCTCGCTCTCCACCTTCTTCATGGCCAAGGACCTCGACCTGATGGTCTCGGCGCCGGTGGACTGGCTCCGGTTTTACCTCGCCAAGCTGGCCGAGACGACGGTGCACTCGTCCTGGATGGTGATGCTGATCGCGGTACCGATCTTTACGGCCTACGGCGTGGTGTTTGGCGGCGGGTGGCTCTTTCCGCTGGTAGTCATCGCCGCGGTGGTGCCCTTCCTGGTGATGCCCGCCGTAATGGGATCGATTCTCACGCTGGTGCTGGTGAACGTCTTCCCCGCCCGGCGCACCCGGGACCTGCTGAGCCTGGTCGCCATCGGCGCCGCCGGGGGCGTGGTGCTGCTGCTCCGGATCGCCCGGCCCGAGCGGCTGGCGCGGCCCGAGGGGTTCCAGAACCTGGTGGATTTCATCACCGTGCTGCGCACCCCCACTACACCGTACCTGCCCAATGAATGGGCCACCAACATGGTGATGAACTGGCTGGTGCGGGTTTCCGACCCCTTGCCGATCGCCCTGCTCTGGACCACCGCCGCCGCCTTCGTCGTGTTCGGGGCCATGCTGCACCAGAAACTCTACGCGACCGGGTTCACCAAGGCCCAGGAAGGCGCCGAGAAATTCGTGCGGGGCGCCGGGTGGCAGCGGGCCGGTTCCCGGCTCTTCGGGCGGCTCTCGGCGTCCCGGCGGGAGTTTCTGCTCAAGGACCTGCGGGTGTTCTTCCGCGACGCGACCCAGTGGAGCCAGTTGATCCTGCTCGCGGTGCTCATCGTGGTCTATCTCTTCAACATCACCGCGCTGCCGCTGTTCACCGGCGAACGAGTCTCCTTTTTCCTGGTGACCCTCATCGTCTTCCTCAACCTGGGCCTGGCGGGCTTTGTGCTCGCGGCGATCGCCGGGCGGTTCATCTTTCCGTCTTTTTCCCTCGAAGGGAAGCAGATGTGGCTGCTCCGTTCCAGTCCGCTCGATCTCCGGGCGCTGTTGTGGAGCAAGTTCTGGATCGGGACCGCCCCGCTCCTGGTGCTGGCGCTGGTGATCACGGTGCTGACCAACACGATACTGCAGGCATCGCCCTTCATGATGGGCGTGAGCGTGGTGACGATTCTCCTGCTGACCTTTGCCATCTCCGCCCTGGCGCTCTGTTTCGGGGTGCTCTATCCCCAGTTCGATACCGAAAATGCGGCCCAGATCCCCACCAGCTTCGGGGGCCTGGTCTATATGATGGCCGCCGTGAGCCTCCTGGGCCTGGTGATCATGATCGAGGCGCGGCCGGTCATGGAGTATCTCCGGTCCCAGCAGTACGGCGGCACCGCCAACCTCACCGGCGAACTGTTGTTCTCCGGCGCCTGCGTGGTCGCGATCTGTCTCGCGGCCACCATCATTCCCCTCAAGCTGGGGCTGCGCCGGATGGAAGAAATGGAGTTCTGACCCTGGAAACCGACATGATCGATCTTTTCAGCGACACCGCCACCCGCCCCTCGGCCGCCATGCGCCGCGCCATGGCGGAAGCCGAGGTGGGCGACGAGCAACGCAAACTGGACCCTACCGTAAACCGGCTCCAGGCAATGGCCGCGGACATCGTCGGCAAGGAGGCCGGCCTGTTTCTCCCCTCCGGCACCATGTGCAACCAGATCGCCTTTGCCGTCCACTGCCGCCCGGGCGACGAGATCATCATGGATGTCCTGGCCCACCCGTTCCATCATGAAGGGGGCGGCCCGGCAGCGGTCAGCGGGACCCTGATTCGCCCGGTCGCGGGGACCCGCGGCGTGTTCACCCCCGACCAGGTGTCCGCCGCCATCCATGGCAGCGCCTACGGGCACTCGCGCACCCGGGCGATCTCCATCGAGCAACCAGCCAGCGATGCCGGCGGCACCCTCTGGCCGCTGGACGCCATGCGCGCGGTCTGCCAGCGGGCCCGCGAGCATGGCATGGCGACGCACCTCGATGGCGCGCGGCTGCTTAACGCGCAGGTCGCCTCCGGCATCCCGGCCCGGGAGTATGCCGCGACGTTCGATTCGGTATGGATCGACCTGAGCAAGGGGCTGGGCTGCCCGGTGGGCGCGGTACTGACCGGGTCACGCGCGTTCATCGAAGAGGCATGGTACGTGAAGCACCGGCTGGGCGGCGCGATGCGGCAGGCCGGTATCATTGCCGCGGCGGGTGTCTATGCGCTGACCCACAACATCGAGCGGCTGGCCGACGATCATGCCAACGCCCGGCGCCTCGCGGAGCAGCTGGCCGGGGTGAGGGGAATATCCCTGGATCCGGAGCGGGTCAAGACCAATATCGTGATCTTCGAGGTCGCCGAGGCCGAGCGCCTGGCGGCCCGGCTGGAGGAGAAGGGGGTAATCCTGACGGTGCTCGGCCCGACCACCCTGCGGGCCGTCACCCATCTCGACGTCAACCGGGCCCAGGTCGACGCTGCGGCCCGCACCATCCGGGAGGCACTGGAAGGGCCCGCGGCGGGCTGAGATCAGGTCCCCAGGATATCCCCGTACACCTTCCGGTCGATGTTGCCGCCGCTCAGCACCACCGCGACCCGCTTTCCTTTCATCCGTTCCTTTTCCCGGCACAGCGCGGCCAGCGCGATGGCGCCCGCCCCCTCCGCCAGGTTGTGCGTGGCGGTGAAGTAGAGCCGCATCGCCTCTTTGACCGCGTCGTCGGGCACCATCACCACTCGTTCCAGTCCATGGAACATGATGGCGAGCGCTTCCGGGTCCGGTACCCGGCAAGCCACCCCGTCGGCAAAGGTATCCGCCGTCTCAGTCGCGAGCAGTTCCCGGTGGCGGAAGGAGAGGGCATAGGCGGGTGCCCGGTCACTGACGACGCCGACGATCCGGGTGGCCAGCCCCAGGGCATTGCGGGCCGCGATCAGCCCGCAGGCTCCGGACCCCATGCCAATGGGGACGAAGATGGTGTCGATGGCGGAGACAGCGCGAAACAGTTCCAGCCCGTAGCTGGCCACGCCCGATACCAGCAACGGATTGAAGGACCGCACCATGTGCAGCCCCCGCTCCCCGGCAAGCCGGGCCGCGTACTCGGCGGCGGCCTGGAAGTCACGCCCGGCTTCAATCAGCTCGACACCCAGTGCCCGCATCGCCGCGTTCTTCTCCACGCTGTTCCCAATCGGCGCGACGACAGTCGCCGGGATTCCCACCCGGCCGGCGGCAAACCCGATGCTCTGCCCGTGGTTGCCCCGGGTCGCCGTGATGACGCCGCTCGGCCGGCTCTCCACCAGGCTCGCAAGGTAGACCAGTCCGCCCCGCACCTTGAAGGCACCGGTCGGCAGGTGATTCTCGTGCTTGACCCACACCTCGGCGCCGCAGGCCTCGGCCAGCAGCGGCCAGGCGATCTGGGGCGTCGGTGCAAGCACGGAGTGAACCACGGAGGCGGCGGATTCCAGATCGGGGAGAGAGAGCATGGGGATTGAGGGAAATGAGGGAATGGGGGAATTGAGGGAATGTTGGAATTGAGGGAGTGTTGGAATTGAGTTGAGCCTCACAAATTCCACAATTTCCTCAAGTCCGACATTCCCTCAAATCCTATGGCGTAAACACCGCCGCGCTCCCCTGCCCGTCCGTGATGATCCCGATCCCGGTTCGAGAATTGTGATAGGACCCGCTGCCATCGCCATAGTTTTCGCCAACCCCGCTTCCCTGGCGGTACAGTCCCCGCTGCATGGCGAGGGCGCGAAGGTTCACAATGGCGGCCTGGCCTTCGAATCCCGCGTTCCCCTGGTAATCGAGCCAATAACGTCCCTGGGCCACCGGCCCGGTGAGCTGCTGTAATCCCGTCAGGTCCGCCGCTGGCAACTGGCGCCCATTGATGAAGACCCCGGTGGTCCCCCGGGAGATATCTGCAGGGAGGTCACCGCCGATGGGCAGCAGTGGAACCGTGAATCCCATGGTGGCGCCGCCTTCCTGACCCCAGGCCCCGGAGATCTTGTCATACCAGTAACGGCCGTCCGGGACGCGGGTCTGGAAGGTCTGCTCCAGCAAGGCCAGCGTATCGGCCGGGAGCCGGGCCCGATTGATGAAGACACTGCGAGCTGCCTGTGCCTGAACGACTTCCATTATCCCTCCCGTCAGCAGGAACCCGCAGAGAGGCACTACCGCGCGTAACACTCGATCCGGCTTCATAGGCCCGACCTTGTTCCAGGGTAAGGGATGGCTGCGCCCTATGCTACCACCCCGGCACTGCCCGGCGCAATTCTTCGCTGATTTTTCGGGTCGTCGTCTGATCTCGGAAACCGCCAACGACGCCAGGCGATCCTCGATGGGGATGCGGAACCGGACCGCAACCGGGGTGGCCGGCGCATCGCGGTTTTTGAGGTGGGGATCGCGGTTTTCCGGTGCCGGTCGCGGGAACCCCGTTCGGTAGGTTGGCGTGCCGTCGCATCGCGCCTGGCCGCCGGCGCACCAACGCACAGCCTGGAGGTTCCCATGCACCGAAGCACCCTGCTCGCCGCCGTCGCGCTGCTGGCGCTTGTGTCCGCCTGCACCGACCGCACCCCGCCGGCCACCGCGCCCAATGGGGCCGACACCCCTGCTACCCAGTCATCCGGGCCCGCCGTTGAGCGGGAGCGGTTCCAGCGGCTGGCTCGGCATCTCGCCCGGGCCCTGCGAGACAGCGCCTTCCGGGCCACCCTTCGCGGCCGTCTCGAGGCCTCTCGATTTCCGGAGCACAAACTGCATTTCCAGGGAGTTCTGGCGGGAGACAACCAGCGCCTGCTCACCGAGATCGCCCGGCTGAGCGGCGCGCCGGAAGCCGAGCTCCGGGAGGACGCCGCCAATGCGGGCGCCATCGAGATCTATCTCCCGGTCCCGGAACACCGAAGGGCGTGGCAGGGTGAGGAGGACATCCTGGTGGCCACCGCCCTCACCGACGACGAGGCGCCTGTGGCCTGGGACACCCGTGGCGGGAAGCACCTCCTCGACCGGGCGGCGCCCCCGTCCCGGCCCGTCCTCGGGCTGGTCCCCGCCGAGACCGATTTCCAGGCCACCCGCCCGGCGGGGGCGGACTGCACCGAGGCGACGTGTCCCCCCACTGATGGGGGGAACCCCGGGGGGGGCGGCGGCGGCATTCCGAGCCCCATGGCACCCGGTTTGTACATGACCTATGCCCATACAACACAGACATTTGAGAGTTGGTTGAAGGGGAACCCCGAATTTGAGGTGCATATCCTGGGGCAGTTGGGCCAGACCGACTCCCTCGCCGACTATCAGTGCGCGGGTGAGCATGCCGGGGGGCCCTACCAGTATGACCAGAACAGCACCGACTGGACTGGCAACGTCCTGCTCTTCAGCCAGGCCCAACTGGACAGTTACCGGGTCCAGCATCCGGGGCAAAGCATCCGGGTCTTCATGGTGGAAGATGACGATACTGCCTGTGATATCCGAAACGGAGGCACCACGATGGAAGAGATCCTGGCGGCGGTGGACGGTGCCTATTCCATACTGACCGGAGGCCGGGACAGTCTCGCGGGGCCTATCCGGTATTTCAGGAAGGCACGCGCGTATCAGAAGCTGCTGCAGAAGCTGGCCCAGATCATCAAGACCAACGATGAACTGGTCGGCAATGCGATCGAGGACGCCGTGGTCGGCCAGTACTACCCGGGAGCGAACTGGATCATCAAGGGCGAAAAGAACGTGACGAACGGCTGGATCAAGCTGGTCATGAAGTAGCACCCCTGCACCTCAACCGGGAGGAGAACGTGCGCACCCTTCGAATGGTTCTGCCGGCACTCTGGCTCATGGCAGGCTCCGCGTCGCTCAACGCCCAGCAGGGCTGGGGGGTCGCGCTGGAGATCGGCTCCGCCGGTTTCAGCGGACACTCCGGGTCGACCGGCGACACGCCGGAAAGCTCCGGGCGCCCCGCCGGCACCAGCACCTGGGGGGTGCTGCTCGACCGAACCGGGCGCGCCGTTCGCTTCTCGGTGGGGGCCAGGGTGGCCTCCACCGGCGTGATGATCGAGGACGACGAGATCTCGGTGGAAGCCCGGGACGTGCTGACCCTGCTGGAGATCGCCCCCGAGGCAGCGGTCACCGTCCTGCGGCCGGAAGGCGGGGCGATCCGCCTGCATGTGGGGGTGGTGGTAGACCGCTGGAGCGCGGATGGCGTCGAAGCGCGGACCAGGGTCGGCGGCCTGGGAGGCGTGTCGTTGGAGATGCCGCTGGCCCGGCGGATCGGGATCCAGGTGCGGTGGGACGCCAGCATCACCGGGTCGGTGTTCAGGGACGAAGACTTGCCGGCTGACTTCGAGCGTCGGAGCGGCCGGCGAACCCGGTGGTCGCTGGGCGCCCGTTACCGGCTCTAGCGCCTGGTGGCGCCGGCCTGCTCCGGGACCGCGGCCACCTGGGGCCGGCCGCATGCCTCGCAGAAACGGGCTCCGTAATCGAGAGGCGCGGAACAGGCCGGGCAGACAACGCCGGTCGCCAGCCGGTCACCACAGTTGGAGCAGAACACCGCGTCCGGTTCCGGACGGGGTCCGCAGGTCGAACAGGAGAGCACGCCGGGTCCCGCCGAAGCGGAGCGAAGCGCGCGTATTTTAGCGGAGATAATTGCTTCGACGGGATCCGGCACCTCCCCTGCCTCGGCCGGCATATCGGGCGCCGCCGCCTCGGCCCGCATCGCGGTGATCGCCGATTGCGTGTAGCGGTCCCGGAGCAGTTGGTAATCCGCATCGGAAAGTTTGCCGGTCTCCCGGTCGAACTCGATTTCCTTCAGCGCGGCCATCGCCATGCCGCGGGGGGTGTCCTCGATGTCCGGGAGCAGGAATTCGGGCGGGCGGCGCCCGCCGCCCGAACCGAGCAGGGGTTCCAGGATCATAAACAACGCGACCAGCCCCACCACGAGCGCCGCCCCGATCTCAATGATCATTCATCATCCCGCTGGACCGCCCGCCGGAGCTCGGCCAGTTCTTCATCAGTGGCATCGACGGGAGAAGGCCCCCCGGGCGGTGAAGTCGAAGGGGTCCCCGCCGCCACGGCGGCTACCGATTTCCGGCGGGTTATGTAGAGCGCCAGGACGGTACCGGCAGTCAGGATGGCGGCCCCCGGCACCGCGTAACCCGCCAGGTTGAATCCCTCAGGGCGGGGAGCCATCAGCGCCTGCTCGCCGTACTGGTCCACGAACTGTTGAATGATCTGCGCCTCGCTGAATCCGGACTGATACAGCCCCAGCACCTGCTTGTGCAGCCGGGGCGAGGTCTCACAGGTAAAGTCGGTGGTGCGGCACGTGAAGATGTCCAGGTTGCACCCGCACGAGCACTTGAGCTTCTGCTCGATTTGCCTGACCGCTTCGTCGTTATCCGCCGCGGTGGCCCGCGCCCGGGGCCTTCCCACCGAGTAGGGATCCCGCAGGGTGCCGGTCTCCCCCGTCCCGGCCAGCGAATCCTGCTGGCCGGCGACATCGCCGCGGACCAGGAAGGCCCCGCTAGCGACAACGGCTGCCGCACGAAGGAATCCCCGCCGGCTGAGGCTCCGGCCGCCCGCCGCCGCGCCGTTCATCGCTCCTGCCCGGCCCCCGCCAGGGTGACCCCGTACCCGGCTTCCGCCTTTCGGGTGGCCGGCGACCCGCCACCGCCCCCCGGCCACATGGTGATGAGGCCTCCCACCGCCAGCACCCCGCCTCCGAACCAGAGCCACCAGACCAGCGGAATGATGGTGATCCGGAAAACGGCTTCTTCGGTCCCGTCCACCGACCCGGCATACACCACGTAGAGGTCTTCCCGGAGGTCGCTGCGGATACCGACCTCCGTAGAGGGCTCGAAGGTGGGACGGCGGGTGGAGATGTCGCCCGATTGCGAGAAATGCTGCCGCTTTTGCGAGGTGATGTAGCCCAGTTTCTCGCCGTTCCGGACCACGTCCAGGGTGGCGGTCGAGGCGATCCGGTTAAGCGACTCGTTCTGGGAAACCCCGAGATGCGTCAGGGTGTACGCGTGTCCGAACGGACTGGTGACTACCACGCTCTCGCCCGGTTTGAGGGTGGCCTCGGTATCCCGCTTGAAGGCGTAGCCGGAGAACGCCACGAAATACGCCAGGATCCCGAAGTGCACGATGTAGCCCCCATAGCGGCGCCGGTTGCGCGCGACCAGGCGGGCCAGCGCGAACGGATAGGCTTCCTGGTACATGCGGTGCCGGGCCCGGGTGCCCCTGAAGAACTCCTGCAGCAGGGTACCGAGGACAAACCCGGCCAGCGACAGCGACACCAGGACGTAGAAATTGCGGATGCCCAGCATGGCGAGGATGGCGCCGGTTGCCAGCCCCATGCCCACCGGGAAGACGAACTGCCGCTGGAGATTGGCGGCCGACGCCTTCCGCCACGCGATGAGCGGACCGATACCGGTAAGCCCCAGGAGGAGAATGCCCAGCGGGACGTTCACCTTGTTGAAGAACGGGGGACCCACCGTGATTTTCTCGCCCCGGACCCATTCGCTCAGGATCGGGAACAGGGTACCCCAGAGCACCGAGAAGGCAATCCCGACCAGCATCAGGTTATTGAAGAGAAAGGCGGCTTCCCGGCTGAGCATGGATTCCAGCTGCACCTCGGCCTTGAGCAGGGGCCACCGGGTGTAGAGCAGGGTGAACGACGCGATCGACGCCAGGACCAGGAACGCGAGGAAGAAGTAGCCCACATTGGACTGGGCGAAACTGTGCACGCTGGCGATGATGCCGGAGCGGGTAATGAAGGTTCCAAAAATACTGAGCAGGAAGCTGGTGATCACCAGCATCATGTTCCAGCGCCGGAGCATGCCCCGTTTTTCCTGGATCATGACCGAGTGCAGAAATGCCGTCATGGTCAGCCAGGGGAGCAGGCTGGCATTCTCCACCGGGTCCCAGGCCCAGTAGCCGCCCCACCCCAGTTCCACATATGCCCACCACATCCCCAGGGTGATCCCGATAGACAGGAAGAACCAGGAGACCAGCGTCCACTTGCGGATGGCGTGGAGCCATCCGGTATCCAGCCGCCGGGTCAGCAGCGCGGCGATGCCGAACGCGAAGGGCACCGAGATGCTGATATACCCCAGGTACAGCATGGGTGGGTGGATCGTCATGGCCACGTTCTGCAGCTGGGGATTCAGCCCGTTGCCGTCCGGCGGAGTAAACGGCAGCCGTTCGAAGGGGTTCTCCCCGCCCAGCAGCATGGCGCTCACGAAGAACACGATGATCGTCGCGATGACCGCCGCGACGTAGGGCAGGAGGTCGGCGTACCGGCGCGAGCTGGTCAGCTGGGCTGCGGCCCCGAAGATAGACAGCATGAACGCCCAGAAGAGCAGGGAGCCCTTCTGGCCGGCCCAGAAGGCGGCCACGACGTAATATGTCGGGAGGTTGGCGGACGTGTACGCGGCCACGTACTCGATGTTGAAATCGTGGGCGAGCAGCCCCTTCCACAGGGAGATCGCCGCCACCAGCAGGAGCAGGAAAA
This sequence comes from uncultured Gemmatimonadales bacterium, assembly GCA_963795085.1. Classification (GTDB taxonomy): domain Bacteria; phylum Gemmatimonadota; class Gemmatimonadetes; order Gemmatimonadales; family GWC2-71-9; genus DASYPP01. Next base: position 167,074 of record CAWCFX010000006.1, read on the forward strand.
GCGCGTAGCTGGAGCGGATAATGGACTGGGCCAGGTCCGGCCGGCTCCGCCAGCGCCCTGAGAAACCCGCGATCGCCGCCCAGAGTCCCACCAGCCACGTGACCCAGAGAGCGAAACTGCCGAGGAGGGTCACGCTTCTTTCTGCTCCTCGTACACCGCCTCGTAGCGGGAGCCGCACTTGGCGAGCAGGGTGGTCGCGTGGAAAACACCATCGGTGTTGAGCCGGCCTTCCACCACCACCTCGATGTTATCCTGGGTGTCGGTGAAGGTATCAGGCGCCATGCCACGGTAGGTCACCGGATAGCTCTTGGTCCCGTCGGTCACTTCGAAGTCGATGGTCTGGCTGGCCGCATCCCGGCGAATGGTGCCGGGGACCACCCTGGCCCCCATCTTGACGCCCACATTATGGAACGTCGGATCCTGGGCGGTCCGGGCGGCCAGTTCCGTCGGGGTGAAGAAGTAGGTGCCGGTCTGCTTGACCCCTTCATATATCATGTATGTAATCGCGGCTACGATGACGACGGCCCCGACCAGGAACTTGTGTCCTGCCTTCATGGCGTTCTGCTCCCCGGGAGTAAGAATGGAAAATACAGCGTTGGCACCGGGAAAGTCATCTAGGCCCCGCGCGCCGCGGTCAGGAAGTCCTCGACCGACCGCTTGTGCTCCCCGTATTCCGGACGGCCTCGGGCCATTTCCTCTTCATAGTGCCCCAGGAAGTCGGCGTACGCCTGCTTCAGGGCAAGCGAATCCCCCGCAAAGCGCGCCCGCGCCCCCCGGATCATGTAGGCAAACAGGTGTCCCGGGGTCTGCTGGAGGATGGTATCGGCCAGGGCCTCGACGGCGACCGCATCACCGGTATGGATGCGCAGCAGGGCAAGGTGAAACCGGGCGTCCGCATCGACCCGGCCCAGCTGGTCATACGCCATCACCGCCATCGGGGTGAACTGGGTCACGGTAGCCATGTCGCCGGACTCCGCAGCCGACATGACCCTGTTGTAGAGCCGGTCGAAGCGTTCCCGGGGTGTCAGGCTGGAAATATCCGGCGGGGTCCCGGCCGCGTCGGCCGCGAACTGCGGGGTCGCGACGGCTGGCTTCACCACCGGCTCGCTCCGCGCCAACACGAACACCAGGAGCACGAGGAGACCGAGTCCGGCCACCCCACTGATCACCCAGGGGGCCTTACCTCCCGGTTGACCCGCCGAGGTCCGCGTTGCCCCGCAATGGGCGCAGAAACGGCCCTGGCCGGTCAGCGGCTGGGAGCAGCCGGCACAGACCTCGCCCCCAACCGCCGTCCCGCATTCCTGGCAGAATTTTCCGGAGACCCGGCTGCCGCAGCCGGGGCAGAGGATCGAAGCATGGGGCATCGGCGCAATTCACTCCGGTCAGGGGTGTCCGGAACAATAAAGCCTGACCATGAAGATTGGGTGAAATTGGACCGGTCCCGGCTTTTAGCAGGGTACACCGTGATACCAGCAGCTGGTGTGGGGGGACTGGGTGAAGAAATCGAACAGGAACTGCCCCACCTTGGTCTCCCCGGCCTGGCTGGGGTGGAACCCGTCGGTTTCGAAGTCTGCCCGGACCCAGGTGAGCCCGTCCGCGCGAGGGGTGGTGCCGTCGGCCCACAGGTACGGGCCCCAAGCCACCCAGGGGGCCACCGTGCGGTGGTCAAGATTGCCGGAGAGCGGGTCGATGGTCCCCTTGAGGATCTGGCGGACCTGGGCGGCGATCGTCCAGGCCATCGCCAACCCGCTTTCGTACGCGTAGGGCTCCGGGTTGTTGGTGGCCGTCGTATAGCCGGCGTAGATCCGGCTGGACACGAAGACCTGCTGCAGGTTCGGATACACGATCTTGAGGGTTCGCAGAATGTTGCCGACGCTGCGCTGGAGGTTGAAGGCATCGGCGCTGGCTGCGGGCAGCGCCACGGTCGGCGCCTTGTTCACCACTTTGAGCCAGATGACCTGGACCTGCTGATCGGTGACGTTCTGGAGCGCCAGCTCGGTCCGCACCCTCGCGTAGCTGGCTGAAAGGTACGACTCCCAGACGGGGGCCGGCTGGTTGCCGTCCGCCCCGTTCACCAGGATGAGCGCGGACGACCGGCCGGGATCAGCGCTGACCCGGCCTCCCAGGGTCCAGCTGTTGCACACCGGGCCCGGCCGCTTGCCGCAGAACTCCTGCCGGGCGCTCGACATTCCCACCGAGAGCAGGACCACCTTCCCGTTGGGCGCGGGATGCCCCGCGGCATCGAGCGGCTGGATCCGGCGGGCCGCCGCCAGCCCGTCGGTGGTGTGCCGGGCCGGCATGGTGTTGCTGCCATTGTAGAGACCGAGCTTCCAGCTGTAGTAGGTGCTCGAGGGGCTATCGGCCAGGGGAATCGGGGTGGCGGTCGCGGCGGCCGAAGCATCGAGCCCCGGGTCCAGCGGCTGGCGGTCCGGCGTGCATCCGGCGCCGAAAATCGACACGGCGGACATGGCCGCCCAAAGTGACCTGCGCTGCATCGTTTGGCTCCCGGGTCGCGGTGCGCCACCGCGGCGCGTCTTCCCAAAAATAGGCCGGACCGGCGCCCTGTCCTGTGATCTGGGTCGCCCCCATCAGCCTCGCCGACGCCGCTTGACCGCGGGCTCGATGGCGGCTGCCCGGGCCAGCTCCCGGTGGATCCGGCCCACCCGTTCGATCTGCCCCTTGGCGGGGAACCGCTCGTAAAAGCCATCGGCGCGGAAGTTCCTCGTCAGTTCCGACCAGGGCGCCAGTCGCCCGGCCCAGCGCTTGACCCGGCCTTCCTCGAGATCTTCTTCAGCCCAGAGATCGGCGGCCACCCGGATCATGGCTTTCAGGGTCACCGAACTGGTGATGAAATAGTTGCTGTTCCCCCAGGCATCGCCCCAGACTGATTCGGCGGCCTTGAAGAAATCGCGGATGACCCGGTAGAATCGCTCCACGTAGCGGCGGTCGGTTCCGGTCCGTTCAATGGCCTTCCACTCCGCATGCACCCAGCGGTGCACCTCGTTGAACAGCTCGGCCTGGAGGATCCACTTTTCCTGGCGGCTCCGCCCGCCCAGCCGGTTGATCCGGTACCGAAGCGGGCTATCCGCCTCCTTGTAGAGCAGTTCCACCACCCGGGCCGAAAACTTCTTGTCGGGGTCCGCCCAGGAGACCCGCTCGTAGAGATCGACCAGGTGGCTCTTGTTGATGCGGGTGGGCGTACTGTTGATGATGACGAACATCTCGGTGGCGAAGTCTTCGCTCTTGCCGTCGAAGATGATGCAGGGCACATGCAGCGATGCGGCCTCCTCCGGCCGTTCGTTCTGATAGAACTGCAGCGCGGCCAGCCGGTGCTGGCCGTCGATAATGAGAAAACCGCCGGAGGGCTGGACCAGAATCCCGTTGTTTCCCGACTGCGGGGTAAACCGCAGCCGTTCGGCCGTAAACAGGAGCACGGTGCCCGGGATGGGCGGCTGGCTCACGGCCGTTTCGTAGAAATTCTTGATGGCCTTGACCTTGGCCTTGGAGAGGGTGCGCTGAAACGCTGCTTCCGAGCGCTCGACCCTGGAGATGAACCGCGCAATGTCGTCTTCTTCGGGGGGAGCCTCGGGGGCGATTTGCTCGCCCTCGCCATAGAACCGGCTGATGAATCGCACCCGCTCCAGCAGTTCCGCGGCAGGATAGGCGGCGAAATAGAAGACGCTGTCCTTCTGGCGTACCTGGGTGGCAAGCATCCCGGGTCTCCGTAGTCGGGGGACGATTCACGAGGGGATTGGGGGCTGGCTACAAGTTTACTCCTCCCGGGTGGGCTCGCAATCTCTGGCCCAGGCCAGGGCCGCCCGGACGGCCCGGCTCCACTCCTCTCGCCGGCGGCGGCGTTCCTCGCCGGCCATGCCGGGCTCGAACACCGTAAACCTCCGCCCGGCGATGAACTCTTCCGGTGTACGCCAGAGTCCCAGGGCCAGGCCGGCCAGGCCCGCCGCGCCCAGCGCCGTGGTTTCCACCATGTCCGGGCGTTCCACCGGGATGCCCAGGGCGTCGGCCTGGAATTGCATCAGCCAATCGTTGGCGGCCGCCCCCCCATCCACCCGCAGCGTCGCGATGGCGGTGCCGGCATCACGGGTCATGGCGGCGACCAGTTCGGCGCTGCTCCAGGCCATCGCTTCGAGGGCGGCGCGCACCAGGTGCGCCCGGGTGGTGCCCCGGGTCAGGCCGGTGATGGTGCCCCGCGCGTCCGCTTCCCAGTGGGGCGAGCCGAGGCCCACGAACGCCGGCACGAAGGAGACCCCGCCCGCGTCGGGGACGCTCCGCGCCAGGGCCTCTGTCTCGGCCGCTTCCCCCACCAGGCCCAGCCCATCCCGCAGCCATTGCACCGCCGCGCCGGCGATGAACACGCTGCCTTCAAGGGCGAACGCCGGCTCGCCCCGGGGCCCGCAGGCGATGGTCGTCAATAAACCCGCCTGGGAACGGGCCCGCGCGGCGCCGGTGTGTTCCAGCAGAAACGCGCCGGTGCCGTAGGTGTTCTTCGCCATCCCCGGTCGCACGCATCCCTGCCCGAAGAGGGCCGCCTGCTGGTCACCGGCGACTCCCGCGATAGGGAGGGCGGCCCCGAAGAATTCCGGATCGCTTTCGCCGAGGATACCGCTGGAGCTGACCAGGGTGGGCAAGACGTCGCGGGGGACGCCGAACAGGCCCAGCAGTTCGTCGTCCCAGTCGTGGCGGGCCAGGTTATAGAGAAGGGTACGCGAGGCGTTGGTATGATCGGTGACATGGACGCGCCCGCCAGTCAGGCAGGCGATCAGCCAACTGTCGACCGTGCCGAAGGCCAGGTTCGGCACATCCCGGTGGCGCGCGAGCAGCCACTCCAGTTTGGTCGCCGAGAAGTACGGATCCAGGACCAGCCCGGTCAGCTCGCGCAGGCGGGGTTCTCTGCCCCCGGCTCGCAGTTCGGCACAACGCGCCGCCGTGCGGCGGTCCTGCCAGACGATCGCGGGGGCCACCGGCGCCAGCGACGCGCGGTCCCACAGAACCACCGTCTCCCGCTGGTTGGTAATCCCGATGCCCTCGGGAGTTTCTCCGGCGGCGGCGATGGCGTCCCGGGCAGCCTCGACCGTCACCCGGAGAATCTCCCGGGGATCGTGTTCCACCCACCCGGGCTGGGGAAAATACTGGGTGAACTCCCGGTAGCCCCGGCCGATCACCCGGCCCTCCCGGTCGATGACCAGCGCGGTCGAGCCGGTGGTGCCCTGGTCGAGCGCCAGGATGCTCGGCATCCGCTCAGTCCCGGAGGCTGAGAATTTCGGCGCCCCGAAGGACCCCGGCATCGGTGATATACGCCGCGACCAGGTCGGCCGGCGTCACGTCAAAGGCCGGGTTCCAGGTACCCACGCCCACAGGTGACGTGACCTGGCCGTTGAATCCGCGGACCTCATCGGCATGCCGCTGTTCGATGGGTATGGAATTGCCGTCCGGGGTCGCGAAATCGAACGTGGTGCGCGGCGCCGCAACGTAGAAAGGCACCTGGTGGGCGCGCGCCGCCAGGGCCAGCCCGTAGGTGCCGATCTTGTTGGCAACATCCCCGTTCCGGGCAATCCGGTCGGCGCCCACGATCACGCAGTCCACGTCTCCCTGCCGGAGCCGGCTGGCGGCCATTCCCTCGGTGATCAGGGTGCAGGCGATTCCCGCCCGGGTCAGTTCCCAGGCGGTGAGCCGGGCTCCCTGCAGGAGAGGGCGCGTCTCCGAGGCCACCACCCGGATGTCACGGCCGGCGTCACGGGCCTTGTACAGCGGCGCCAGCGCGGTCCCGATGCCGCCGGTGGCAAGCGCCCCCGCGTTGCAATGGGTGACGACCACGGCTCGGTCCCCCAGCAACGCAAGGCCGGCAACCCCGATCCGATCGCACATGGCGGCATCTTCTTTCCAGATGGCGGTGGCTTCCGCGACCAGGACCGGGTGAAGCTGGGCCGGGGCGGCGGCCACTGCCCGGCGCCACATCCGGTCCAGCGCCCATCCCAGGTTCACCGCCGTCGGGCGGGTGGCGCGGAGCAGGTCGTGAGCGCGGCGCAAGCCGGCCAGCGCATCTCCGTCGCCCCCGCCCTGGGGCACCGCCAGCGTCAGGCCCATGGCGGCGCTGATGCCGATGAGCGGCGCGCCCCGCACCCGGAGGGAGCTAATAGCCTCGGCCACGGCCTCGGCGGTGGCGAGGTCGAGGTAATGTTCGCGGGAGGGAAGCAAGGTCTGGTCGAGAATCCGGACCTGGTGGTCCGGCGTCCAGCCGATTGGGTGGGGGATAGGCATGCAGGCAATCTAACAGCGGGCCGGCGGCGTCAGCGGGCTCCCAGCGAGTTGGTGAACGCGTCATAGACGTCGGCCCGCCACCAGTGCCGGGATTGTTCCATGATCCCGTAGGCTTCTTCCATCGGCATGGCCGCCCGGTAACTGCGGGTGGTGGTCAGCGCGTCAAAAACATCCGCGATGCAGATGACCTGGGCGTGGAGCGGGATCTCGTCGCCCTTGAGCCGGTCCGGATAGCCGGTACCGTCGTAACGCTCGTGGTGGGAACGGATGATCGGCTTGATGTCCCAGGGAAATTCCACCGCCGCCAGCAGTTCGAGGCCCCACACCGGGTGCATCTTGACGATATCAAACTCTTCGTTGGTAAGCCGGCCCGGCTTGTTGAGGATTTCGTGGGGCACCTTGACCTTGCCAAGATCGTGGAGATAGGCGCCGAGCCGAAGAGTGGTCTGTTCCTCCTCGCTGAGTCCGAGGGCCTGCGCCACCTTGAGGCCGTACTCCGCCACCCGGCCGCAGTGGCCGAAGGTGTACCGGTCCGACGATTCGATCGACTGGCCCCACTCGGCGACGACCTTGAGAAACGTCCCTTCCAGCTCCGAGACCTTGCCGCGAATATCCACCAGGTCCACCCGGGCGTTCAGGCGGTGGAAGAGTCGGTGGGAAGTGTTCAGGAGCCGCAGCGAATCCTGGTTTCGCCCCATCATCTGGAGCAGCAGGGCCATTTCGCGGGAGGCCTCGGCCTCGCTCAGGACCGAGCCGGTCTCCACCGCGAGGTCGATCGCCGCCTTGAGACGTGACTCGGCCACGGCGTGATGACCGGTTTCCCGGTAGACCGTACCCAGCACCTTGTAGGCATCGGCCTTGTCGAGCCGGGCGCCCAGTTCGTCGAATATGCGGAGCGCCGCCTCGGCGCTGTCGCGGGCCTTTTCATAGCGCTGCCGGGCCAGGTGGACTTCCGCGTGGTTGAGAAGACAGAGTCCCTGAAGATGAATATCGCCCATGGTGGAGGCGCGGGCGTGGCTGGCCACGAAGTACCGGTCCGCTTCTTCCCACTGTTCCTGGTCGGCGCTGATCATGCCCAGGTTGTGGTACGCAATGGCGCAGCCCCGTTCGTCACCGGCATGCACGAATGCCTGGAGGGAATCGAGGTAGTGCTGCCGGGCCTGGTCGAGATCTCCCTCGACGTTGGCCAGGATCCCGAGGTTCTGGAGGATCCGGCCCTGCAGTTCTTCAGAATCCCGGCCCAGTTGCAGTCCGGCCGTAAACCGTTCCCGGGCGGAGTTCATGTCCCCCGCCTCAAACTCGAAGCCGGCCAGCGCGTTCAGCGCTTCGGCAGCCAGCACATGTAGTTCAGCTTGCTGCGCGGATTCGTAGCTCTGCTGGCAGAGGGCTCGGGCCCGGGCAGGTTCGCTCCGGTGATGGCAGATGACCCCGAGCCGCCGGCGGGCTTCAATGCCCGCCGACCCCCGCCCGGCCGAGTCTATGGCTCGCTCATAGCAAGCGGCCGCCAGGTCCAGCTTGCCCTGGCGTTCAAAGCCCCGGCCACTCCGCAGGTCATTCTCTGCGGCGTCGAGAGCGGGTTCCGGAGCGGGCCGGGCCTCGGGCTTGGTCATGCCTTGCTCTGTGGCAAGCCGGGCGCCAATGTGGTCCGCCCCTTGGGAAGCAGCCTATATTGCTTGTTGACAACGGATTACGGCTACGATTAGAGATTCCAGGCCTCCCTACCCTCCTGGGTTCTTGCCGCAATCTTCCATGAAAAGTGGCGATTCAAATAAATACGGCGGCTCCCTGGGGAGCCGCCGTTTGCCCGCCGGTCCGCGCCGACTACCAGGCTACCGCGTACCGCGAGAAGTGCTCGAGATTGGTGCTGACTTTCTTGCTCAGTTTGTCGTCCACCGACGGCAGCAGCTGCAATATCCGGAGGCCGTCCGTCGTGTAGGCGACCCGGCGCGGCAGAATCGAAGCCGGCAGCGGGCAGTTGTCGTAGTTCAGGGTGAGCACGGCCGGTTTACCGGCGTTAAATACCAGGCCCTCAGGCTGTAACTGGACGGAATTAGTCGTGTCGGCTTCCATGCTCATCGTAATGAGCGTCGAGCGGTTCAGCGCTCCCGCAGGAATCACCAGCTTGTGTTTGCCGACCTTGAGGGTTCCCCCGGCCTGGTTCACCCGCAGCGATATGGTCGCCGCCGGCGTGGCGGAGCACTTCAGCAGTTTGGAGAGGCCCAGCGCCCCAAACTCCGGCCCGGCCAGGGTGGGGTCCGGCGCCGCGGCCCGATCAATACCACAACTGACAGTCACCGCCACCAGGGCGGCCACAAACATGAGTCCTACCAGTCGTCTCGCCTTCATTCTTGCCGCTCCTTGGAAGTGAATGTCATGCGCCTATACCGCTGCCTCTTGGCTGCCGACCCGGATGCGGGTGGACGCGGAAAACTTGCAGGCACCATAGGGTGCAAAGCGGATGCCAGATGGAGTGCAACTCCGCGCAGTACCCCGCTCCGCCGGGGTGTGCCCACAACATCTCGTGAGCCAACCACTTACCGGCGGCCGGGAGGCGCCTGAAGGCGCGGCTCAATCCCGCCTGCGAACGGCCTTCGCTTTCACTCTCCCACAACGCGAAACGTCGCCGCCACTGGCGACGACGTTTCGAGATTTGAGGAGTGGCGCGCGGATCAATAGGCCACGGCGTACCGGGAGAAATGTTCCAGCGGTGCGGTCACTTTCTTCGCCAGAATATTGTCCACCGACCGCAGGATCTCGAGCAGCTGCAGCCGTTCGGTGGTGTACACGATCTTCTTGGGAAGCAGGCGCGCCACCAATGAGCAGTTCGCATAGCTCATCGTCAGGCTCGCGGGCTTCCCGCTTGCGAACCGCAGGCCCTCCGGCAGCAGGCGAACCGAGTTCACGCTGTCCAGGACGATCTCGGCGGTGATGACCGTGTTTTTCGTCAGGGCGCCCGGCGGGATCACCAGCGTGTGCGGGCCAACCGTGATCGTCCCACCCCGGATCCCGATGGTCTTGCTGCTGATCGCCGGGCGGAGGGGCGAGCAGCTGAGCAGGGTGGCCAGGAGATTCGTCCCGAGTAGTCCGTCCCGCTGTTCCAGCGCCGGGATTCCGGACAGGTCCGTTGGCCCCTGTGAATCACCCGCAGAGCAGCTGATGCCGGCCACCAGGAAGAGGCCCAGGAACATCATCGAGATAAGGCGCGAGCGTTTCATCGGACTGCCTCGGAGTGAATAGTGTGCGCCGGTACCGCGGCCGCTTTGGCCGCCGGCCCCAGACATCGGGGCGGACGCGGAAACTGCCGTGCCGATGTAGAGCAAGTTGGGGCCCAGCAGATTGGAATAACGACGCACTATTTGACAGCACAATTATATACCCACCCTAACTCTCAGTTCGATAAGTATATAGGCGATATATCAGATATTGCATCTGACATAATATTGAACAACCAACGAGGCTGGTCCCGGACCATGGCCAGTGCCATGTTGCTGGGCCTGCCCCCCGTTCGTTGCGGGAGAGCCACAGTCTGCACCCGGCCAGGGAGGCCGCTATACTTCCAGTTCCTCTTTCATCCCCGGCCATGAACTTCCCAAGCCTTCTCCTGGAAACCGCCGGCGGCATCGCCCGCCTGACGATCAACCGCCCCGACAAGCTGAACGCCCTGAACGACCAGGTCATCGCCGACCTGGGCCGGGCCATGGACCAGATAGACACGGACCCAGCCATCCGGGGCGTCATTGTGACCGGGAGCGGGACGAAAGCCTTTGTCGCGGGCGCGGACATCCCGGAGCTGTCCCGCCAGGGCCCCTTCGACGGCAAGGCTCGGGCGCTGGTCGGCCAGCGGGTCTTTCGCCGGATCGAACGCTCGGGGAAGCCGGTGATCGCCGCCATCAACGGGTTTGCCCTCGGCGGGGGCTGCGAGCTCGCCATGGCCTGCCACATCCGGATTGCGGCCGAGTCGGCGAAGTTCGGCCAGCCGGAAGCGAAGCTGGGCATCGCCCCGGGGTATGGCGGCACCGTGCGGCTCCCCCGGCTGGTGGGGAAAGGCCGGGCCCTGGAGCTCCTCCTGACCGGGGTGATGATTGACGCGAACGAGGCCTACCGGATTGGACTGGTGAACCGGGTGGTTCCGGGCGAGCATCTGCTGGACGCGGCGGAAACGATGATGCGGACGATCCTGGAGAACGGCCCGCTCGCGGTCAGGGTCTGCATCGAAGCGGTGGACTCGGCGTTGGAAACCACTCTCGACGAAGGCCTCCTGCTGGAAGCCAATTACTTCGGTCTGCTGGCCTCGACGACCGACATGCGGGAAGGCATGGCCGCCTTTCTCGAGAAGCGCAAGGCGGCCTTTACCGGCCACTGAAGGTGTCCGCGCCGCGGGGAGAGACGTCCTACCGGTATGATCCGACAGCTCGCGGGACTGACAGCCCTCGCCCTGGTGGCCGGATGCCCCGAACGGGGCCGGCTGACCGGTCCCACCAACGGCATCGGCATCGGCCCGGCTGTAAGCATCGACAATCCAGCCCAGGACGTCACCATGACGGCGGGGTCGGCCATGCTGATCGGGGGAACCGCGTTCGATGAGGAGGGGGTGGACTCGGTCTACTTTACCGCGCTCGACCGTCCCGGAGAAACCGCCACCATTGCTGCGGGCGGCCATCCACGGGCTTCCTTTTCGTTTGTGCTGAACCTGGTTGGCAACCCGGGCGACACCATCACGGTATGGGTCTATGCGGCCAACCTGAACCAGGTGCGTGGCGATCCGGTCAGCCGCCGCATCCGGCTGCGCTGACCCAGCCCTCCCGTCAGGTCCTGATCACCCCGAGGCTATCCGCCGACCTCGGCCGCCATTTGGGCACGGAATCCGGCAGCATCTCCCGCCAGTCCAGGTACCATTGGTAACTGAAGGCATCGGTGGGCACGGCCGGCGCCAGCCGGTGCAGCGCCTTCCGCGCGCCCGGGGGCAACGCCACGCCGAGCCCGACCGCGCCGCAGCCGCCTTTCCGAATGTTGATGCATCCCTCGACGTGCAGTGAATCCACCCACACAGTATCCGCGGTCGGGTTCCTGGCCCAGAGCACCGCGCCGCGGCGGGCGGGGAGGATGTCCTCCCAGGTCACCAGCGGAGACGGCAACGCCTCCGCCTGACCCACCGCCCGGCCCAATGGAACGATCGCCGCCCCCCACCAGAGGAATAGCGCCCCCAGGGGAAGGCGACTCGCCGGTGACGGAATCCAGGGGTCGGGCCGGTGCACCGCTAGGACGCCGCCACTTCCTTGGCTCCGGCCTGCAGTTCCGAGGTCCTGGAATGGTCCCGCCGGGCGGCGCGAAGGAGGCTGACGCTGGTGTACACCACGACCACCACGACCAGGTAGCGGATGACGGAGAGGGGCAGTGACTTGACGATGTACGCGGCGATCAGCACGGCGGGGATTCCCCCCAGCGCCATGCCGAACGTGGCGCCGGGATGGTAGGCGCCGGCCTTGATGAACCGGGCGCTGGCAACCGGCATGAGGAAGGCGCACGACCCCATCATGATGGGGAAAGCGGCCGTGGGGTTCATGCCCAGGAGGCTGACCAGGATCAGACAGGGGCCATAGAGCCCGATCCCCAGCGTCATCAGGGTGCCGAGGATGAAGTTCCCGATTACGCCGGCCCAGAGCAGGGTACCGGTCAGGGCCAGCGCTTCCCCGCCGGCGGGGATCAGATTGAACTGGGCCAGCAGCATGAGCCCGGCTGCCGCCAGGAGGGCAATCCCCATTCCGATCTGGATCGCCCGGCGCGGCCACCGGGCAACGATGCCCGCACCCAGCCAGGCCCCGGCCACGGCGGCGAGTATCATGAGCACCAGCGTCTTGCTGTCCACCGGCACCAGCTGGGTGAAGATGATCGCCTGGGCGATGGTAGGAAGGGTGTGCCCTGCGTTGAGGGTGCCGGGAATGACTTCGTCCCGCACCATCTTCCATTGCCGGAACACCGCCGTGGTGGTCGCGAACGAACCGATGCCCAGAGTATCGAAGAAGTTGGCCACGAACCCGGTCGCGAACATGCCCGGTCCAGCCCGGGTGTCCTCCCGCGCCGCGCGTTTGGCCGCCCGGAGGCCGAGCCCCAGGACGACGATGTAGAACACGGTAAAGCCCGCCAGGGCGAGCAGCAGAAAGTCTTTGGCGTTCCAGTCCTGGAAGTTCATGGCTCGCGGGGAGAATGGGGGTGATGCACGGCGGTTTGGACAATTGTACGCATCCCCTGCGCGAAAAGCGAACCAGCTTCGGTTCGCCCCCGGGCCGAGGTGCGAAAAGCGAGGCCGGCGCGGCTCGGCTATGTTTGCCTGCCCGATAAAGTTAGACCGCTTCCGAACTCTCGATTTTCGAGCCTGCTCCCACTACATTACGGGATGTTTTTCGACCCCTGCCGGGCGGGTCAGGCCCGGGAATGCGGAGGACTGGGATGGAGCGCTTGCTGGGTAGCGCTGGCGCTCCTGTCGGGGTGTGCGGCACGAGACCGAATCACCTTTCCCGTGGCCGACGGCCTCGGTCCGGCGGTGATGATCATTTCACCGGGCCAGGACACCACGGTAACCGCAGGACCTTTTGCCCAGGTGAGTGGGCGGGTCACCGACCGGGACGGCATTGACACCGTGTACTTTGATGTAACGGGGGGCGGCGCCTCCTTTCAGCCATATGTCGCGTCAGGGGCGGACACCGTCAACTTTTCTCTCCCCCTGGCGACGTCCGGCCTGAACGGAGTGACGATGACCGTCACCATATTCGCCACCGACCTGGGCGGCGTAAGGGGCGACACGGCCATCCGGAACGTCACCGTCCAGTAGTGCGGCTCTGCCAGTTGGCGGTCCGCGGATTTCGTAACCTCGCCGACGGCGTGATGCGCTTTCCGCCGGGGGGGGTGGCCCTGCTGGGCGATAATGGCCAGGGCAAGACCAACCTGCTTGAAGCGATTTACTACCCGGTCTTCTTCCGCTCCTTCCACGGCGCCGGCGACCAGGAAATCGGCCATTTCGGCGGGCCTGGATTCGGGGTGGAGGCGAGCATCGATACGCCGGCGCCCCATGCGATCGGCGTTCGATACTCGGGCCGGAAAAAACTGATCGAGGTTGACGGGGTTGCCGCCACCCGGCTGGCCGATCACGTGGGCACCTGGCTGGCGGTGGCGTTTCTTCCCCAGGACTTGCGCCTCGCCGACGGGCCGGCGTCCGGGCGGCGGCGCTTCCTCGACCGGATGCTGGCGATCGCGGACCGGCATTACTACCTCGCCCTGGCGCACTACCGTGCGGCGCTGGCCCAGCGAAACGCCGCCCTTCGCCAGGGGCGGCCGGACCTGGCCCGGGCCTTTGACGAAGCCCTCGCGCGGGCCGGGTCGCGGGTCGTGGCTTCCCGCCTCGCCTGGGTGGAGACAGCCCGGGAAGAAATGGCCACGGAACTGGCCCACCTGGGGGAGCGGGAATCGGTAGATCTCGCTTACGGGGGCCGGGCCGAGCTCGCGGACCCGGCCGGCTGGGCCCCCGCGCTGGACGCCAGCGAAAAGCGGGACCGGCTGCAGCGCAATACCGGCATCGGGCCACACCGCGACGACCTCCGGATCAACCTGGCCGGGCACCCGGCCCGGGAGTATGGCTCTACCGGGCAGCAGCGAAGCGTCGCGATTGCGCTCAAGCTCATCGAGCTGGCGACCCTGGCCCGCTCCCGGGGCGCGGCTCCGGCGCTCCTGCTCGATGACGTTTTCGCGGAACTGGATATTGGCCGGCAACGGCAACTGGCGCGCCGGCTGCTCCCGGCGGGAGAGCGGCAGATCTTCCTGACGTCCCCGCGCGAAGACGAACTGCCCCCCAACCTGGAGCTTCCGGTCTGGCGGGTCTCCGGCGGCGTTGTCTCAGCGGACCGGATCGCGGACCGGTAAAGGGGGAGCATGACCGAAAGCGCGGACGACCGGCTGGCCAAGGCCACCGCCTGGATCCATCAGCAGGGGGCCCGGAAGAAGAAAGGGCGGCTGGCCAGCGCGGGCGAGGCGGTGGACCGTTTCCTGGCACGGGCGGGCCTGGCCAAGCGGGTCGCGCAGGCCAGCATCGTGGAAGAGTGGCCGCAGTTGGTCGGCCCCCAGATCGCCGCGGTGACCCGGGCGGACTCGGTGACCCCGGACGGCGTGCTTCGGGTCCTCGTGTCCACCGCCGCCTGGGCCAGCGAGTTGAGCCTGATGGCCCCCCGGATCCTCGCCCGGCTCAACGCCGAGCGGCGGGGCCGGATCACCGAAATACGCTGGATCGTCGGCGACCGACGGCCCGCGGCCCGGCCGGCACCCTGATGCCCGGTTTCTGATCTTTGAGCGCAGCACAACTGACTGGAGCCCCACTTGGCCAAGAACGAGCAGACGAACGGCAGCGACTACGGCGCGGATTCCATCCAGGTCCTCAAGGGTCTCGAGGCGGTCCGCAAACGACCCGGCATGTACATCGGGTCAACCAGCGAAAACGGGCTGCACCACCTGGTTTACGAGGTGGTGGACAACTCGATCGACGAGGCCCTGGCGGGCTATTGCGACACCATCAGCGTCTCCGTGCACAAGGACAACTCGATCACGGTGGCCGACAACGGCCGGGGCATCCCGGTGGACATCCATCCGACCGAGAAGATGCCCGGGGTGGAACTGGCGCTGACCGTGCTGCACGCCGGGGGCAAGTTTGACAAGAGCAATTACAAGGTCTCGGGCGGGCTGCACGGGGTGGGCGTCTCGGTGGTGAACGCGCTCTCCGAACGGCTGGAGGTGCTGGTCGACCGCGACGGCAGCCGCCACCACATGGCCTTCGAGCGGGGCAAGACCGTCGCGCCGCTCTCGGTCAAGGGCAAGGCGCGGGGGACCGGCACCACGGTGCGGTTCAAGCCGGACCCGCTGATCTTCACGGTGCTGGAGTACGACTACGCGACCCTGGCCGACCGGCTCCGCCAGCTGGCCTTCCTGAACAAGGGTGTGACCATCACCCTCCAGGACGAACGCAAGGATCCGGCCAGGGAGGAAACCTTCTTCGCCAAGGGCGGCCTGATCCAGTTCGTGGAGTGGCTCAACCGGAACAAGAAAGTGGTCCACCCCAAGCCGGTGTCGTTCAGCACCACCAAGGATGATGTTGAAGTGGACATCGCCCTGCAGTACGAGGACGGCTATAACGAGAACATCTTTACCTTCGTGAACAACATCAACACCCACGAAGGCGGCACCCACCTGACCGGGTTCAAGTCCGCCCTCACCCGCACCATCAACGACATCGCCAAGAAGCGCGATTTCCTGAAGAAGGAAGGCTTCACCCTCTCAGGCGAAGACGCCCGCGAAGGCCTGACCTGCGTGCTCCACGTCAAGGTGAAGGAGCCCCAGTTCGAGGGCCAGACCAAGACCAAGCTGGGGAACTCCGAGGTCGAAGGCATCGTGAAGCAGGTGGTGAACGAGCACCTGGGGAACTTCCTCGAGGAGTACCCGCCGGTGGCCCGCGCCATCATCGAGAAAGCGGTGAGTGCGGCCCGGGCCCGGGAAGCGGCCCGCAAAGCCCGCGATCTGGTCCGCAAGAAGTCGGGGCTCGAGAGCGGCGTGCTGCCCGGCAAACTGGCCGACTGCTCCATCGATGACCCGGCGCTGTCCGAGCTCTACCTGGTGGAAGGCGACTCGGCCGGCGGCAGCGCCAAGCAGGGCCGGGACCGGAACTTTCAGGCGATTCTCCCGCTCCGCGGCAAGATCCTCAACGTGGAGCGAGCCCGGATCGACAAGATCCTGAGCAACGAAGAAATCCGGGCGATCATCACCGCGCTGGGCACCGGGGTCAAGGACGACCTCAAGGTGGAAGACGCCCGGTACCACAAGATCATCATCATGACGGACGCGGACGTCGACGGGGCCCACATTCGAACCCTGCTCCTGACTCTCTTCTTCCGGCAGATGCTGCAGCTGATCGAGGCCGGGTATATCTACATCGCGCAGCCGCCGCTTTACCGGGTCGCCAAGGGGAAAGAGGAGTTCTACGCCTACACCGAGACCGAGCGGGACGCCTATGTGAAGCGGCTGGGCAACGGCGAAGGCAAGGGCTCGGTGAACATCCAGCGCTACAAGGGCCTGGGCGAGATGAACCCGGAGCAGCTCTGGAGCACCACCATGGATCCGGCCCGGCGCACCATCCTCCGGGTCACCCTGGAGGAAGCGGTGCACGCGTCCAAGCTGTTCGAGGAGCTGATGGGCGACGAAGTGGAGCCGCGGCGGGCCTTCATCGAGAAGAACGCGAAGTACGTGAGCCACCTGGACGTCTGAGTCCCTGTCCCCGTGCGGAACCCAGGCCCCGGCGCTGTTCGGCCGGGGCTTGTCATTTCATCCGGCGAGACTAGACTGAGCAACGACACCCCGGGCGCTCCAACTTCCCGTGCCGCAAGGGTTTCTAGTGAGCGACGATCCCGTTCCTGTGCGACTTCGCAGTCTC
Source organism: uncultured Gemmatimonadales bacterium (assembly GCA_963795085.1). Taxonomy (GTDB): domain Bacteria; phylum Gemmatimonadota; class Gemmatimonadetes; order Gemmatimonadales; family GWC2-71-9; genus DASYPP01. The sequence goes on from CAWCFX010000006.1 coordinate 183,815, forward strand.
GTTCTCATAGCCGCCATCTGCGCGGGCGCGATTCCCCTGGTCGCGCTGGCAGGCTGGATCCTCAACGCCCCTGCCCTCCGCGGGGTGCTTCCCGGCGCCATCGCCATGAACCCGGTGACCGGTGCGGCGCTGCTGCTGCTGGCGATGGCCGTGGCCGTTGCGGACCGCCCGGGGCACACCATTCTCCGCCGGGTGCTGAGCGGGGCAGTCGCGGTCGCGGGCATCAGCCGGCTGGCCGACGGCCTCGGGCTCCCGGTCGCAGCCCTGGACCTGGTCCTGTTCCGGCAGGAGATTCTGGGGCTGTCCCCGGTGCCCCGGATGGCGTATTCCACCGCCATCTGCCTTGTGGTCCTGGCTGCGGGGCTCGGCAGCTACCGCGTGGAGGCCCCCGGCCGCGGACGGCTGCTGATCCTGCCGGCCGCCCTCTTCGCCCTCTTCGCGGCCACCGGCTACATCTACCAGGCCGAATGGTTCTTCAACATTCCCGCCTTGAAGCCGATGGCGCTCAATACCGCGATCGCCCTGATCGCGCTCTGCGTCGGAGTGACGGCCCTGCCGCCCGCCCTGGCCCCCACCGATCAACTGGTGGCACCGGGGGTCGTTGGGGTTACCGCGCGCCAGCTGATCCCGGCCGCCTTCCTGATTCCGTTCATCCTCGGCTTTTTCCGGGTCATTGCCGAGCGGAGCGGGTGGGTAGACCTGGGCCTGGGCACCGCGATATTCGTGGTGCTGACCGCCTTGATCCTCTCCGGTCTCGCCCGCTACAGCGTGCTCAAGATTCTCCGCGCCGGCGAGGCGCAACAACAGATGGAAAGGGCGATCCGTACCTCGGAACGGCGGCTCTTCCAGATACTCGAAGCGATACCGGTCGGGATCTTCGTGATCGGCCGGGACGGACGGCCCTACTACGCCAACCGCCGCAGCAACGAGATCGCGGGGTTGGAGCTGCAGCCAGGCATCGCGGCGGGTGACCTGTCGAGGACCTTCCGGGTGTACCGGGCGGGAACCGGGGAGCCCTATCCGAACGCCGAACTCCCGGTCGTCCGGGCCCTCCGGGACGAGCGGGTCTACGTGACCGATATCGAGCTGGGCCGGCCGGAGGGGCGGGTGCCGATCGAAGTCTGGGCCGAGCCGGTCAAGGGAGACGATGGCCAGATCGAATACGCCGTCTCCGCCTACAACGACATCACGGCCCGGGTCCAGGCCGAGCACCAGATCCGGTCGCTCAACCAGGAATTACGGCACCAGGTCGTCGAACTGGCGGCAGTCAATCGGGAGCTCGAGACCTTCAGCTACTCGGTCAGCCACGACCTCCGGGCGCCACTCCGGGCAGTGGACGGGTTTTCCCGGATACTGGAGACCGATCACGCTCCGGCGCTCGACGCCGAGGGTCACCGACTCCTGGGCCGGGTCCGGGATAACGTGCGCCGCATGGGCAACCTGATCGACGACCTGCTTCGTTTTTCCCGGCTGAGCCGGGCAGCGCTGGAGGTCAGGCCGGTGGACATGAACGACCTGGTCCGGAACGTGGTGGCCGATTTGACCCGGGACGGGGCCAGCCGGGCAATGGTGAGCATCGGCCCCCTGCCCCCCGCGCCCGGCGATATGGGCCTCCTCCGGCAGGTCTGGACCAACCTGGTCTCCAACGCCCTCAAGTACAGCGACCCCGGTGCCGATCCTCGGATTGAGATCCAGGGCCTCATCACCGGGGGCGGAGTGGAGTACTCCGTGCGGGACAACGGGGTGGGATTCGACATGGCGTACGCCGACAAGCTCTTCGGAGTCTTCCAGCGGCTCCACCGGCAGGACGAGTTCGAAGGGACCGGGGTCGGCCTCGCCATCGTGCAGCGTATCGTGCACCGGCACGGCGGAACGGTCCGGGCAGAATCGGCGCCCGGACAGGGTGCCACTTTTTCTTTCTTGTTACCCCTGGCAGAAACCCATGGCTGAGCTCGAGGGGGTGGAGATTCTCCTGGTGGAAGACAGCAGCGACGACGCGGAGCTGACCCTGCGCTCGTTGCGCGAACACAAGATTGCGAACCGGATCGAGCTGGCCCGGGATGGCGCCGAGGCCGTGGACTACCTCGAGTCGGGACGCCCGCTGCCCCGCCTGGTGCTGCTGGACCTCAAGCTCCCCCGGCTCACCGGGCTGGAGGTGCTGCGAAAGATTCGTGCTGCCCCCCGCACCCGGACCCTCCCGGTGGTGATTCTGACCTCCTCGCGCGAAGAACCTGATATCGCGCAGGCGTACGAACTGGGCGTCAACAGCTACATCGTCAAGCCGGTCGAGTTCGAAGATTTCGTCAAGGCGGTCACCGAGGCGGGGCTCTACTGGCTCCTCCTGAACGAAGCACCGAGGTCCAGCCGATGACGACGCGGATCCTGCTGGTCGAGGACAGTCCGAGCGACGCAGAACTGCTCATCATGGCGCTTCGGAAATCGCTGGCCCAGTGCGACGTGCACCAGGTCGTCGACGAGGCCGCGTTCCTGCAGGAACTGGCGGAGTTCCGTCCCGACATCGTAATCAGCGATCACAACTTGCCTCGTTTCAGCGGCCCCCGCGCCCTGGAACTCACCCGGCTGGCCGACCCGCACCTGCCCTTTCTCCTGGTCACCGGGTCGCTCGACGAAGAGACGGCGGCGCACTACATGCGGTCGGGTGCGACCGACTACCTCCTCAAGGACCGCACCGCGCGGCTGGGCTCGGCGGTGCTGGCCGCACTGCAGCAGTCTCAGCAGCGGAAGAGTCTCGACCGGCAGCAGATGCTGCTCCAGAAAGTGATTGACACCGACCCGAACCTCATCTTCGTCAAGGACTACGACGGCCGGTTCCTCCTGGCCAATGGCGCGGCGGCGGAAATCTACGCCTGCTCGATAGAGGCGCTGGTGGGCCGGACCGACGCCGACTTCAACGCCAACGCCGCCGAAGTCGAACATTTCCTCCGGGTGGACCGGGAGGTAATGGAATCGGGAGAGTCGAGGTTCGTGGCCGAGGAGCCGGTCACCAACCCGGCGACGGGGCAAACCCGCTGGTTCCAGACGATCAAGGTTCCCCTGACGCTGCCGGGGTACGACCAGAAGCTGATTCTGGGGGTGGGCACCGACATCACCAAGCGGCGGGACCTGGAAGAACAACTCCGGCAATCGCAGAAGATGGAAGCGATCGGCCGGCTGGCGGGAGGCATTGCCCACGACTTCAACAACGTCCTTACCGCCATCCTGGGCTATTCCCAGATGCTGCTGCAGGACCTGTCACCTGAGGACCGCCGGCGCGAGGATGTCCAGGAAATCGAGCAGGCCGCCACCCGGGCCGCGAGGCTGACCCGCCAGCTTCTCGCCTTCAGCCGGCGCCAGGTGCTGCAGCCCCAGACTCTCGATCTCAATGAACTGATCGGGACCCTGGACATGTTCCTGCGCCGGCTGATCGGCGAGGACATCAATCTCCGGGTCCGTCCGGGCGAGGCCCTGTGGATGGTCTCGGCGGACGCCGGCCAGATCGAACAGGTTATCATGAACCTGGTCGTCAACTCGCGTGACGCGATGCCCCAGGGCGGCAAGATCACCGTCGAGACCGCGAATGTGCTCCTCGACGCGGGCTACGCCCAGCGGCACGTGACGGTCAAGCCCGGCGAGTATGTCATGATCGCCGTGAGCGACACCGGGACCGGGATGGACGAGGCAACCCAGGGGAGGGCCTTCGAGCCCTTCTTCACAACCAAGCCCGCCGGCCAGGGCACCGGCCTGGGGCTGTCCACGGTGTACGGCATCGTCAAGCAGAGCGGCGGAAACGTCTGGATCTATTCCGAGCCGGGCCGGGGCACCACCTTCAAGGTGTACCTGCCCAGGGCCATCGGGGTGAGCGATGCCGCCCGGCCGGCCGCGGCCGACCCATCTGATTTCCGGGGGACCGAAACCATCCTGCTGGCCGAGGATGAAGACAGCGTCCGTTCGCTGACCGCCAGGGTGCTCCGGGGGCTGGGATACCAGGTACTGGAAGCCCGGCTGGGCCGGGAGGCGGAAGAGATCGCCCGGGGGCGGACCGCGCCGGTTGAGTTGCTGCTTACCGATGTCGTCATGCCGGAATACTCGGGCTCGGAATTGGCCGCCCGGCTCTCTCGGCAGAGCCCCGGCCTCAAGGTGCTTTACATGTCGGGGTACACCGACGAAGCAGTCATCCACCACGGCCTGCTCGAATCCAACATCGCCTACCTGCAGAAGCCGTTCACCCCGGTTGTCCTGGGACGCAAGGTGCGCGAGGTGCTGGACTCAGCGCGGGCGTAAGGATCCTGCCAGCCGGGCAGCTCGTCCCCGCACCTCCGCCACCATGGGCTGAAACTCTGGATCGGCATGCTGCCAGAGGCGGCTGACCCGGAGATACGCCGCGGCCGCTTCTCGGCCCCGGCCCAGCCGCTCCAGCAGTTCACCCCGCCGGTACAGCGAGGGCGCCAGGTAAGCCCGGCCGAACGCGGAGTGCTCCGTCGGCGCGGCCAGCCAGCCAAGGGCCATCTCCGTCTGGCCCGTATGCACCAGCCACTCCGCCCGCACCATCCGCTCCAGCCGGAATCCCAGGAACGGCGCATCCAGGCCCCGGTCCAGCACCTCGGGCTTGGCCTCCGTGGCCAGCAGTCCCTCCTCCCAGCGTGACAGGTTGCGTCCGAGCATTCCGCTGTACGCCCGAATCGAAGACGCCAGGGCCGAGTGCCGCGGGGTGGGCGGCCGGCGTGCCAGCAATGCAGCCTGCGCAAGACTGACATCGTGCCGGCCCATGCGCGCACTCAGCAGGCCCCGCACGTAGGCCAGGCGGTCGGCGTGGGCGAGCCGTTCCTCGCCGGCCGGCATGAACGGCCTGGCCTCCGGGTCCACCGCATCCAGCCAGGCCCGCACCTGGGAGAGCGCGGTATCCGGAAGGGGAAGCCCCGGTGTACTGAAGAGCAGTCCGGCGTGTTCCGCCGCCAGCAACGGGTCCAGCCGGGCCGCCGAATCGAGCATGCCGAGCGCTTCCCGCCATCGGCCTCCGCCCATCAGGAGGTGAGCCAACAACAGCCGCCCGGTCAGCCGAATGGCGGGGGGGCGATCGGCCGAATCCATGAGCCGGACGATGCCGGCCGCGGCTTCGCCGTCCTCCAGCAGGTACAGCGCGTGGGCTCCGACCGTGGCCAGTTCCTGGCCGGGCACCTGCCGAAGTTCGTCCTCGATCTTCCGCCGATCCGCTTCGCGACCCAGCTCGACGGCCCGCACCATCCGGCCGGCCCACCAGAAATGGGACCCCGGGACGATCCGGCTCAGCAGCGAGTCAAATGTTCCGTACTCCCGCTCCAGGGCGGCGATTTCGAGCAGATGAATGAGCGGGGCCTCGCCGTCGTTCATGGCGTACGCGCGGCGGAAGAAGTCCCCCGCCTCGGCCACGGGGCGCCCGCGGCTGGGATTGAAGTGAAACAGGACTTCGCCGAGGTTGAAGATGGCATCCACCTCTTCAGGGCGGCGCCGCAGAATTTCCCGGTACCGCCGTTCGGCATCGTCGGCGTCGCCCCGCTCGTAGTGAAGGAACGCTTCGACCAGTTCCCGTTCCGGCGGCGGCAACCGCTCGCCATATCGGGCCGCCTGCTCGGCGGCCCAGCGCGATGAATCAACCGCCGACCAGGTATAGGCCTGGGCGAGGCGGTAGTAGGCGAGTGCAAACGCCGTGTCCAGCGCGATGGCGCGCTGGTAACCCGCGATGGCACGGGGGAAGGTTCCCCGTTGAAATTCCCACTCGCCCTCGAGATAGGCCTTGAGCGCGGGAATCGAGTGGGTGGTGCGGGCGGCCAGCCGGGCGACCCCGCGAGCCGGGCTCTCCCGTCCGGCCGCGATCAACCGGGCCGTCAGCTGGTCCACCAGCGCAAAGAGAGAATCGGCCGGCCCCTCGACCATGGCGGTTTCCAGCTTGTGGCCGGGAGGGTCCACCCGGAACAACGAGGCACTGATGCGGAGACGGCTCCCGGTGGCGACCACGTCTCCGGTCACGAACATACCGGCACCCAGGATTTCGGCCGTGCGTTGCGCCTGCTCGGGGGTGGGCGCGGCCGCTTCCGGCCGGGCCAGCGCTCGCGGGTGAATGCTGCGGAGATCTCCGGCACCGTCGAGACCGGTACTGAGGAGCGCGGGGGCGCCCTCGCCGACGTAGGCCAGCGACGGTTCCCCGAGCACGGCAAAAGGAAAAACTGCCACGATGTTGGACTGGCGGCCGAGCGGCACCCCGGCCGTCTCCAGCCCGGTCCAGGACCCCGAGATGACCATCAGGGCCCCTACCAGCCGAGCGAGGGAGCGGCGCCGGCCCCGGTGCCGGTTCGGAAGGGAGGGACGGGGCGGCGGCACGGGGAGCAAGGCAGGCGCAGGGGAACCTGCTTCGGTCCCGGAGGGAGCACGGGCCCGGATAGCCCGGGCCAGTGCCTGCGTTTCGGCCGATGGTTCCGCATCGAAATCGACCTTCAACCGGCGCGCGAAATCTTCATACGCCTGGACCGCCCCGGCCCGATCACCGAGGCGGTCCAGCAGGGCGAGCAGACGGGTAAGGGCGCTTTCGTCATCGGGAATCAGCCCAAGCGCCCGGCGTCCCCAGTGCGCGGCACCGAACCGGTTCCCGGAACGTTCCTCCCGGTCGGCCAGGGCCCAGGCCGCATCGAAGGCCCGGCGATGCAGTCGGCTGCGTTCCCGTTCCATCCATCGCTCGAAATCGGGAGTGTCAGGCAGGAAGTAGGCCTCGAGGAGCGCGCCCTGGTACTTCTCGAGCGCCGGGATGGTGTGTCCAGCCTCCAGGTCTGCCTCGAACGCGACCGCATCACACCAGACCGACCCCTCGGCCAACCGGACCTCGTCGTCGCCGCGGCTTTCCAGTGCCCCGGCACCCAGGGCGCGCCGCAGATAGTGAAGCGTCTTGCGAAGAGCAGCCCTGGCCCGGTCCTGGTCCAGCTCGGGCCAGAACAATGCGACCAGTGCGTCCCGCCGGTGAAATCCCCGGGGCTGCGCCAGGGCCAGGTACACGAGTAACCCGGCCCGCTTGGGATGCACGAGGATGCCCCGCGCGGCTTCCGGGTCGGGCGCCGTGAGATCGAGTCGGCCGAAGGTGCGAAGCTCTATCATGCGATAAGGATGGATGGCAGGGGTTCCCCACCCGTTCCGGGACGGGAACGCCGCCGTTATTGCGAAGGTAACGCCGCGGGAACGACCGCGCACCAGGTTGGATCCGTGTTCCGAGCCCGCTCCCGGTCCGAGGGGGATCCAACCTCGTCGGGGCGGCGGCGGAGCGCCAGATCACCCTGGGCTCGTCCCCCGCAACCAAGGAGTCTACTCATGCGACTATTGTATCTCGGCCTGCTGGCCGCGACCGTGGCCACCGCCTGCGTCGAAGGCACCATCCCCACGCCGGCCCGCTGGCTGAACCGCCCAGACCAGGCCCGCCCCGGCCGGCCGGCCGGGGGCTATGAAGTCTGGGTGGTGGACCAGTCGAATACCACCGGCCTCGCCCACGGGGGGGCCCTCTATATCTACCCAGCGGAGCAGCTGGCCGGAGCACACCCAGCTCCCGAGCGCATCGACCTGGCCGGGAGCGCCACGACCCTGTGTATGGGGACCACCGGGGCGGCGCCGGTGCGCCCCCACATGGTGTTCTTCAACAGCAGCGCGAGTCATGCAGTGCTCTCGTTCGTGTCCAGCGGGCACGTGGTGATATTCGATGCGGCCACCCGGGAGCCGGTGTCCTGCCTGCGCACCTCTCCGGGGGTTGGTGGCGCACGCCAGGCGCATGCCGCTTTTCCCGCTCCGGACGACCGCTATATCCTGGTGGCCAACCAGAACGGCAAACTGCTGGAGCGGATCGATACCGATTTCGGCTCCGGTCACTTCCAATTCAACCCTGCGGCGACGCTCGACCTGGCAACCTGCGTGACGCCGGGCGGGGCGGCCTGTGAATCTCCGGCTTACCGTCCCGACAACGCGCCCATCTGCCCTATCGTCGATGCCGACAGTAGGCACGCGTTCGTGACACTGCGGGGGGGAGGACTTTTTGTGGTCAACGCCGCGGCGACTCCCATGCGGATCGTCGCGGAGTATGACCGCAGCACGGTCCATGGGAACGGTTGCGGCGGGGTCCAGGTGGGCAGCCACATGTTCCTGGATTCGGGCGGCGGCACCGGGACGAACATGACGGAGTTCGACGTGTACCGCTTTGGCGCCGGCGCCTTTGCCGGGGTCAATCCGCCCAACACGCCAGCGCCGGCGCTGCTGTACTCGGACGATGCCGCGAACCGTGATGCGCATGGCATGGCCGCCACCACGAACGGTCGTTTTCTCTGGGTTGCCGACCGAGCTGCCAATCTGTTCGAGATCTTCGGCGTCGGCTCGGGCGAGCACCTGGCGACCCTTCCCCTGGCCGGCCCGCTCTCGGACGACCCAACCCCCGATCTGGTGGACGTCTCCCCGGACGGGACCCTCCTCTTGACCACCCTTCGCGGCCCTAACCCGCTGAGCGGAGACCCCCATGTTTCCACCGGCTCCACGCCCGGGCTGGGGATCCTGCGGCTCGCGGGCGCCGGAAGCCGCGGTGAGTTAGTGGCGATCCACCGCATCAGTAACGTGGATCAGGCCGGGGTGGAACGGGCCGACCCGCATGGCATCCGGGTTCGTTCCCCCCGCCAGTAGTGCCCGCCGCAGGCTCGAACGGGGTGGGCCGCGACCCACCTCGTGCTACTTTCCAGCATGAACGCCACCGAATCCATTCTGATCGTCGGGGCCGGCCCCATCGGGCTGGCCTGCGCCATTTCGGCCCGACGCCGCGGATTCGACCCGTTGGTGATCGATGCTGGCGCCATCGCCAATTCGATCGTCAATTATCCGGTGGGGATGACTTTCTTTACCACCCCGGAACGGCTGGAAATCGGAAACCACCCCCTGGTGGCCAGCGGGGCCAAACCCACCAGGGAAGAAGCCCTGATGTACTACCGCGGGGTTGTCAGGTCCGAGCGGATCCGGGTCCGCCCGTATACTCGACTCCGCGGGGTCCGACGAACGGAGGGCCGGCTGGTGGCGGAAGTAATTTCGGGCATCGGGGAGCCGACGGCGTTTTCCATCACCAGTGACCGGCTGGTCCTGGCGACCGGCTACTTCGAACACCCCAACCAACTGGGAATTCCGGGGGAGGAACTGCCCCACGTGAGCCACTACCCGACCGAAGCTCACCAGACGGCCGGCCTCGATGTTGTGGTCGTCGGAGCCAAGAACTCGGCCGTCGAGATGGCCCTGGCCAGCTATCGCGCGGGCGCCCGCGTCAGCCTGGTCCACCGGGGCCCCGGCCTCCGGCCCAGCGTGAAATACTGGCTGCGCCCAGACCTGGAGAACCGGATTCTGCACCAGGAAATTCAAGTATGGTGGACGAGTTCCCTGGTCGAGATCCGGCCAGACAGCGTTGCGGTCCGCGGGGAAGACGGTCGGGTTCACTGGCTTCCGGCGGACATGGTCTATCTTCTCACCGGCTATCACCCCGACTTCGAGCTATTCCGCCGGATCGGTCTCACCCTGGATCCCGAAAGCGGCCGGCCGGACCACGACTCCGAGACCCTGGAAACCTCCATCCCGGGCATCTCCCTGGCGGGCAGTGTTACATCGGGACGATTCATCTCCGAAATCTTTATCGAGAATGGTAGGTATGATGGAGAAAAGATCTTCGGAGACGCGGCCAGCCGGCGCGCGGCGCTGGAGGCTGCCGACATGATTCAACGGCCCATGGGGGAATAGTTGCCTTAATTTACCCGGGTGTTATTGACAACCATTATTACACCCGGGTATAATAGTCGCACCTTAAAACCGGTTGACCGGATGCCCCTCCCCTTCCAGACCCGCTGTATAGCGTTCGAGGGCTCAACCAGAATCGCTTCCGGTGAACTGCACCAGGTGGCCCTTAAATCGAAAGAGGTCCTCGATCGGGGCGAAGGACCCGTCCTCATCTTCCACGAGGCGACCAGCGAGCCGATCGAGGTGGACTTCAGGGGCACCGCCGCCGAGGTCTTTGAGCGGATTACTTCAGCGGAGGCCGTGCGCCAGTCAGCCGGAGCGCCGGACTCGAAGCCGGTGCGTGGCCGGGGGCGCCCCCGGCTGGGTGTCGTAGCCAGGGAGGTGACGCTCCTCCCCCGCCACTGGGAATGGCTCGGCGGGCAGCCCGGGGGCGCATCGGTGGCCCTGCGGAAGCTGGTGGACGAGGCCCGCCGCGCGCGGGCCGGAGGCGACCGCCTGCGGCAGCAGGAGGAGGCGGCGTACCGGTTCATTTCCGCCATGGCCGGCGATGAACGCGGCTTTGAGGAAGCGACCCGGGCGCTCTTTGCCCATGACGTGTCGCGGTTCTGTGAGCTGGCCGGGCTGTGGCCGCCGGACGTGCGCGATCATGCCCGGACGCTGGCGCTGGCCATCGACAAGAGCCCAGCCACTCCATGAACCCCTCCGTCCGCCGCGCCGGTCCCGGCGACGCCCCGATGCTGGCCCGGCTACGCTGGGAGTTTCGCGCATCGTACGGAGTGCCCGACGAGACTGAAGTCTCCTTCCTGGCGCGGTGCGAGCCGTGGATCGCGGAGCGCCTCGCCCCTCCCGGCGGGCGCTGGTCCGCCTGGATCGCGGAGGCCGGATCCGCGGCCATCGGCGCGATCTGGGTCCAATGGATCGAAAAGATTCCCAATCCGGTCGTGGAACCCGAGTGGCACGCCTATCTCACCAGCTTCTACGTCAGGGCATCATTCCGGGGAAGGCAGGTGGGATCGGCGCTGCTTCAGGCCGCGCTTTCGGAGAGCCGCCGGCGGGAGGTCGATTCGGTGATTCTCTGGCCCACACCGGAGAGCCGCTCGCTTTACGCCCGCCATGGCTTTGCCGCGGCGGGCGTGATGGAGTTACGGGACGCTCAGTAGGAGCGGGGGACCCCGGGTCCCCAATCGTCGCCGGCCTGTTCTTCGTCCGGCTCGACCGCACTCCCCCGCTGTTGGACCTCTTGTTCGGCTTCCCGCAGCTCCCGCCGCGCTTCCAGTTCTTCGTAGCTGAGGCCGTCCTCGGGTTCCCGGGGGCGGGGCGGCGCATGCCGGCCCCGCAGCAGCCACACCAGCAGCCCGGCGAGGGCGGCGACCGCGATCACCCCTCCCCACATCAGGCCAGCGCCTCCACGCCGTGCCGGGTAACGCGATGGGATATGAGGGGAAGCGGCGCGGCTGCATCCCCGATCTGGATAGCCTCGTCCAGGGCGGCACACCCCACGGCAATCCCGGCGGCATCCCGGGCGAACACCGAAGCGATCGGCTCCCCGGCGCTCACCCGGTCTCCCGGCTTGACGGTGATCACGAATCCGACCGCGGGATCGATGGTGTCCTCCAGCGTCCGCCGCCCGCCGCCCAGTTCAATGATCGCCTGGCCTATGCGTCGCGGTTCCACCCGGGCGATGGTACCCGCCGCCCGGGCCCGGTAGACTTCCACGGCGCCGGCCTGGGGAAGGATCGAGGGATCCTCGACCACGCGGCGATCACCGCCCTGGGCCTCGATGAGCCGGCCGAACATGTCCAGCGCCTCGCCCGAGGCCAGCGCCCGTTCCAGGCGCTGCCGGGCCGCCGGCCGCAGGGATTCAACCCCGGAGATCAGCAACATCTCCTCGGCCAGCGCCAGGGTGACCTGCATCAGATCCTCGGGACCCTTGCCCTCCAGGGCCTGGATGCTTTCCTCGATTTCGAGCGCGTTCCCGAGCGCACGGCCCAGCGGGCGATCCATCGCGGTGAGCAGGGCGACTGTGCGGCAGCCCCGGGCTTCCCCCAGGCCGATCATGGTGCGAGACAGGTCCAGCGCCCGGGCAGGGTCGGGAAGAAAGGCTCCGCTTCCGGTCTTTACGTCGAGCACCAGTCCCCCCAGGCCTTCGGCCAGTTTCTTCGACATGATGCTGGCGGCGATGAGGGGAATGGATTCGACCGTCGCGGTGACGTCGCGGAGCGCATAGACTTTTCCGTCCGCGGGTGTAATCTCCGGAGTCTGCCGCAGCATGGCGCACCCCAGGGAGCGGACCTGCGCACCGACCTCGGCGAGGCTCAGACCGGTCCGGAACCCGGGAATCGACTCCAGTTTGTCCACCGTGCCCCCGGTATGGCCGAGTCCGCGGCCGGACATCATGGGCACCGCGGCACCACAGGCCGCCACCAGGGGGACCAGTATGAGGGAGGTCTTGTCGCCGACCCCCCCGGTCGAGTGCTTGTCGACGACCGGACGGTCCAGGCCGGTGAAATCCAGCCGGTCCCCGGATTGGAGCAGGGCGTCGGCGTAGGCGTCCAGTTCCGCGGCCTCAAGGCCCTGGAAAAAAACCGCCATGAGCAGCGCGGCCATCTGGTAGTCCGGCACTTCGCCGGATGAGTAGCCGGCCACCACCTCGCGCCACTCGTCCGGCGACAGCGCCTCGCCATCGCGCTTCCGTTCTATGACCCTGGGCATCAGCATAAGGGATGTAATGAAAGCCTGTCGTGTCGCGCTGGTCCTGGCCATGGTGCTGCCCCTGCCGCTATGGGCCCAGGCGCCCGATCATATCGCGATGGGGGTCGTCCGGGCGGAGGCGCGGGATCCGGGGGCGGCCCTTGTGCACTTTAAGGCCAGGCTGGCGGCCGAGCCTTCCGACTATGAAGCCAACTGGCGGGCGGCGCTCGCCCTGCTGGACCTGGGCAAGCAAATACCCGACTCCGCCCGGAGTGCCCGGCGAGACTCCTTATACGCCGAGTCCGAGCGGTTGGCGCGGCGGGCCACCGAACTCAACCCGGCCGATGCGGAGGGCCACTTCGTGCTCGCCGCGGCGATCGGACGGGCATCGCTGACCCGGAGCAGCCGGGAGCGGGTGAAACGGGCGGCGGAGATCCGGGCCGAGGCCCTGCGGGCGGTCGAACTGGACCCCCGCCACGACGGCGCGCTCCACGTGCTGGGCCGATGGCACGCCGAGGTCATGCGGCTCACGGCGGTCGAGCGTTTCTTCGCGCGAAGCTTTCTGGGCGGCGGTGATTTGCGCCAGGCCTCGTGGGACCAGGCTCTTGCCTGCATGGAGCGGGCGGTGCGCCTGGCGCCGGCCAATATCTACCACCAATTGGACCTGGCGGAGATTTACATCGACCGCCGGCGATTCGCCGACGCCCGTGCCCGCCTGGAGGGGATCGCGCTCCTGCCGGTGCGGGACGTCATGGATCCGGAGTACCAGGCGGCAGCGGCCCGCCTGCTGGCCCGGATCGCAGACCGGCCCACCCGCTGACGCGGTCCGCTCAGGCCCGGCGGACCCGCTGGAGTTCCTTGCGGAGCTGGTTTTTCATCTCTCGCACCGAATCGCCGGAGCGGTCTTTGAGCTGGCGCATCTTGCGTCCCAGCCGGCGCCGGGTCCGGCTGCCCCGGTCGGGGGCGTACAGGAGGGCAAAGCCGGCGCCGATCAGGGCTCCGACCGCGATGCCGGTTAGAAAGGTCCGGGTTCCGCGGCTGGTCTCCGCCGGGTCTTCCCGATAATCGTCGTCCAGGGAGAATTCGTCGTCCGTCATGGCAAGCCTCTGAAGAATACGGGGACAGGTAACCTACAGCGGGTGGAACCCCGCCCGATAGGGCCGGGAGTGTGCTATCTTTGAAGCTACCCTTATCCCCGACCCAGCCCTATGACCTCCGTCACGACGCCCTCCGACCAGGACGAAATCGAACGGCTGACCGCCCGGGTCGACGCACTGGAGCATGAACGCCGCCACCTGCTGGCGGTCATCGAAATCCTCCAGGAGATCGCGGCGTCGCTCCACTTCACCGACATCGTGCAATCCATCGCCAGGAAGCTGGGCGAGGCGTTCGGGCTGGACCGTTGCTCGATCTTCCTGGCCGAGCGGGGCGGACGGACGGTGCGCCTGGTGGCGAGCTACGAGGATCCCAGCATTCGCAACTACGTGGTGGACCTGGAGCGCTACCCCGAACTCCGGCGCTCGCTTTCGACCGGCCAGACGGTGTTCATCCCCGACGCGGCCAGCGACACGTCGCTGCAGCATATCAAGGGGACCCTGGCCAACCGGAAGGTCAAGTCCATAACCGTGGTGCCAATCACCTGGCGGGGGGTGGCCATCGGCGCCATCTTCCTGCGCACCTTCCGTGACGGCCCCGCGTTCAGCGACTCGGACGTGCGCTTCTGCCAGGTGGTGGCAAACCTGACCGCCAAGGCCCTCCGCAACGCGCACCGCTTCGAGCGGCTGCAGGAGCGGCGGGGAGAGAATTCCGCCTCCCGGGCCCGGGAGCGGGAACAGGCTGCCCTGGTCGGGTTCATACGCCGGCTGCTGGAAGAATATGCCGCCAAGGACGGGCCCTGGGGCGAGGGCGTTCTGGCCAAGGCCAGCGCCGAAGAGCTGGACCGGATGGTCGGCGTGGCGCTGACGGTGATCACCCAGGAAGCGTCGGGCCGCTAGGCCGAAATGTGATTACTGCGGAGAATACAACGCACGAAGAAACGAGATGATAGAAACCAGGAGAGGAGACCTTTCGTCCAACTTTGTTGTCCCGCGTGAACTGGCCCTGTTGAGATTTCCACGCCTCGCATGACCCCCTCCGCCGACCGCGCCCGCTCGCTCCGGGAGCAACTGGAGCGCGCCAACCGCGCCTACTACGTGCTGGACGCGCCCGAAATCAGCGATGCCGAGTATGACCGGCTCTTTCGCGAACTGCAGGGACTGGAGGAGGCCCATCCGGAGCTGCGGATGCCGGACAGCCCCACCCTGCGGGTCGGCGCGGCCCCGGCCACCGCACTGGGAAAGCACGCCCACCACCGCCCGATGATCTCCCTGGCCAACGCCTTCGACACCGCCGAGTTGGAGGCCTGGCAGGACCGGAACACCCGGATCAATGCCGACGTGCTGAAGGCGGGGTACACCACTGAAGTGAAAATCGACGGGGCGGCGGTGAGCATGACCTACCGGGAGGGCCGGCTGGTGACCGGCGCCACCCGCGGGAACGGCATCGTGGGCGAGGACATCACCGCCAACCTGCGTACCATTCCCGACGTCCCCCTGGTGCTCAAGGGCTCCGGCCATCCCGCCCTGATGGAAATTCGCGGCGAGGTGTACTTCACCTATGCCGCGTTCAGCCGGCTCAACCAGCAGCGGGAGGCCGCGGGAGAGCCCCTCTTCGCCAACCCGCGCAACGCCGCCGCCGGCGGGCTGCGGCAACTGGATCCCGCCGTCACCCGGGAGCGCCGGCTCCGGATGTTCGCGTTCCACGTCGAGGTCGTGGAGGGCAAACTCCCGGCCACCACCCATTGGCAGACGCTCGACCTGCTCCAGTCCTGGGGTTTCCAGGTGGAGGAGCACCGGGCCCGGCTGACCGACCTCGCCGGCGTGATCCGGCGCATCGAAGACTACGAGACCCTGCTGCCCACCCTGCCCTTCCAGGCCGATGGCGTTGTCATCAAGGTGGACCAGCTTCGGCTGCACGACGACCTGGGCATCGTGGGCGGCCGGGAGCCCCGCTGGGCCGTCGCCCGGAAGTTTGCGCCTGAGGTCGCCATTACCCGGGTGAAGGAAATCCGGGTGAACGTCGGACGTACCGGGGCCCTCAACCCTTACGCGGTGCTGGAGCCGGTGGAGTGCGGCGGAGTGACCGTCTCCAACGCCACCCTTCATAATGAAGACCTGATCGCCCAGAAGGACATCCGGGAGGGCGACTGGGTCGAGATCATCCGGGCCGGCGAGGTGATCCCCCAGGTCATCGGACCCCTGCGCGACCGGGAGCGGGGTCCCCGGCCGTTCGTCATGCCCGACGCCTGCCCGGCGTGCGGGACCCCGGTGGAACGGATGCCGGACGAGGCGATGCGGTACTGCCCCAACGCCTCCTGCCCGGGCCGGATTCTCGAGAGCATCGTGCACTTCGCCTCCCGGGACGCCATGGATATCCGGGGCCTGGGGTACGAGCGGGTCCGCCAGCTGCTCGACACCGGGCTCATCCGTACGGTGGCGGACTTGTACCGCATCACCGCAGACCAGCTGGTGGAACTGGAGCGCTACGCCGCGCAGTCGGCGAAGCAGCTGGTCGTCGCCATCGCCGACAGCCGGAGCCGGCCCCTGTCGGTCCTGCTCTTTGGCCTGGGGATCCGCCACGTGGGCAAGACGGTGGCCGCGCTGCTGGCGCGCTACTTCGGCACCATGGACCGGCTCCAGGCCGCCACCGCCGACGAGATCAGCGCCGTTCCCGGCGCTGGCATGGTCATCGCGGAGGCGGTGACCAGTTTCTTTCACAATCCCGGCAACCGGGCCCTGGTCGCCGAACTCGCCGACCGGGGACTGGCCATGCGGGAACCGGCCGCCGCGCCACGGGAAGGGCCCCTGCTCGGTCGGACCTACGTGATCACCGGGACGCTGCCGACGTTGAGCCGGGCCGCCGCCGCGGCGCTGATCGAAGAGGCGGGCGGCCGGGTGGCCGGCAGCGTAAGCAAGAAGACCGACGCCCTGCTGGCCGGCGAAGAGGCCGGCAGCAAACTGGACAAGGCGAAATCGCTCGGCGTGGAGGTGATCGACGAGGCGGAACTCTTGCGCCGCGTGCGCTGAATCTTGTAGCTTGGCACAACCTTCTCCCTGACTCCCAGACTATGAACGCCGCGGCCCTGCTCATCCCCCATCGCTGCCTCGTGCTCAGCCGCGCAGCGCTGCACCAGCTCCGGGTCAGCCTGGAAAAAGGCACCGGCGTCCAGAGCGCGACCTACCTCCAGGAGGCCGGGTTCGCCAGCGGGGAGGGCGTGTACGGCGCCTTCGCGGAGTGGGCGGCGGCCACCTACTTCGTCGCGAAGCCGGCCGACCTCGACGTCCAGTTCCTGGGAGAGGCCATGTCCGGGTTTTTTCAGGAATGCGGCTGGGGCACCCTGGTACCGGACCAGATCGCCCCGGCGGTGATGTGCCTTGATTCCACCGACTGGTCGGAAGCGGCCCCGGAAACCGAAGCGCAATACCCGTCCTGTCATTTTTCCTGCGGCATGCTGGCCGACTTTATGGGCCGGCTCTCCGGCGGTCTCATGGGCGTGATGGAAGTCGAGTGCCGGTCCCGGGGCGACGAGCGCTGCCGCTTCCTGGGCGGCTCGCCCGAGACGCTGAATGTCATCTACGAACGCATGAACCAGGGGATCGGATACCAGCAGGCGCTGGGGATGTAGCGGACGGGCGGGCCCGGCGGCGTTCCCGCCGCGGGCCAACCGCGCCGGGCGAATGCATCCGGTGGGACGGCATTGGCGGAGTGACTCAAGGATCTCTGGTTTCGCGGGAGATCCTTTGTCCTATCGGAAATCCCTCACCCAGGCTTCGAGTGCGCTACGTCGACCTTCGCGAACTGCTCGAACTCGCCGTGGGCACCCTGCTGGGCGTCGGGCTTGTCTCGCTCCTTCACCACCAGTGGCCCGGCCTGCTGGTTTCTCCTCCTACCTATGACACCTGGCGGATCATTGGCGCCGGTCTGGGCCTGTTGCTGGCCGTCGTCTGGAGCGCCCGGAAGGTGGACCAGCGAATCGATCACCGGATCCCCCCCCACCAGCGGAAGCTGCCCGCGTTCAACGAAGGACGCCCGGTCGGGGTCCTGGCCTGGCGCACCCGCGATGCGGCTTCAGAGTATCTATGGCTGGTGATGGGGGTGGTGGTGGTATTGATGATCCTGTGGCTGGTCAGGACGTTCGTACCCCGGTAAAAGGGGGCAAGAGGGTCAGGGGGCAGGAGGGTCAGGGGGCGGAAGGGTCAGGGGGCAGAAGGGTCAGGGGAGCATTCCTCTGCGGTTAGGGGTTGCATTCGCCGGCTTCCGGCGGTTCCGCCGCTCCGTACCGGGTTCGCAGCAGGCTCACCGGCGTAACTCCCCCCTGCCGTTCCAGCACAAAAAGCGCGGAGTACTGGCCATCGCAGAGGTCTGGCATCGTCGGACCGCCGAGGGCGGCGATGATTGCCGCCAGCGTGTTGCTGTGGCCGACCACGAGTGCGGTCGAGCCAGGGGGCAACCCGTCGAGCGCGCGGACCACCCCGGGAGGGCCGGCACCGGCCGGCACGATGGTGACCGCGAGGTTCGCGGCGCCGGCGGCGGGTGCCGCCGTGAGCCGGGTGCGCAGATACTGCGTACTGATGACAGCGGCCAGGCGAACATCGGCGAGGGCGCGGGCGAGATCCTGGGCCCGTTGTTCCCCGGCCGCGGTCAGCCCCGGGTCTCCGCTGGGCGCGGCCTTTTCGGCGTGGCGCACCAGGACCACCGTCGAGGCCTGGGCCGGCAGGCGGGTCGCGGCCAGCGCCAGCAGCAGGAGGGGGGCGGCACCCAGGCTTCGCAGGATCATCGGCCAGTGACCGAGACACCGTCGATGACCATCGGCGGCACCCCGGTGCTGCCGACCCACTTCACGTGTTTGCCCAGCCCCGCGATCCGCTTCAGCAGGTCGTACACCACGCCGGCGATGGCGGCATCCTTGATCCGGCCGGTCACTTCGCCGTTGACCACCCGGTACGCCAGGGCGACCGGGTGCGAGAAGGCGCCGCCGATCACGTTGCCCTGCCCCACGCCGAGCAGTTCGTCCACCAACAGGCCGTCCTGGATCTGCGCAACCAGCTCGGTAAACTCGAGGGAGCCCGGCTCCACCATCAGGTTGGAGTAGGCGGCTTGCGGTTTGCCGAAGGTGCTGCGCCTGGCGTGGCCGGACGGTGCGACCCCCGCCCGTCCGGCGGTCTCCAGGTCGTAGATGAACCGGCGCACGCTGCCCTGCTCGATGAGTGGAGTCATGGCGGAGGGGACGCCTTCGTCGTCCACCGGCCGGGATCCGCTCCGGCCATCGAGCAGCGGGTTGTCCACGAGGGTGAACCCGGCATCGAACATCGGGGTGTCGCGCCGTTCCCAGAGCGGCGACACCCCCTGGATCGCTGACTTGCCCTGCAGCGCCAGCTTGAGCGGCGTGAGCAGCACCGCCGCGCCCCCCGGCGTGAAGCAGACCGGTACCGCGCCGGATGGTGGGGCGGCGGCGCGGTCAGCCCACGCGACGCGCTGCAGCATCCCCTCGACCAGGCCCTCGAGATCGGCCGGGGCGGGCAGGTCGGCCCCGGCCAGGTAGTCCGCGACGATCAGCACGTCGTCGCCGCGAACCCGGGTAAGCTCCGCAGACAGGCTGACGGTCGTGACGTCGTAGCTGGCGTCAACGCCGGCGGTGTTGGCCACTCGGACGGACCCTACCGAGCGCTCCACCGTCACATTGACCTGGCAGTGATCGCGGGAGAGCCGGGACAGCACGAAGTTACCCAACTGGGCCAGGTCGGCGACCGATGCCGCCGCGGCCCGCGGGAAATGGGTGGCGACGGCGGGCAGAGGCCGGGGTCCCGGCAGGTCGACCCGGGCGGTTTCTCCGATCCGGGCCGAGGCGAATGCGGCCTCCACGACGGCGGCGGCATCGTCCGCGGTACTGCCGGAGAATCCCATGCGGCCATCCAGGACGACCCGGAGGTTAACCCCTCGCTCCTGGGCATACGCCGAGCTCTTGAGCCGGCCTGCCTCGATGATGAGCGTCGTGGTCTCGTCGGTCTTGAGCACCGCATCGGCCAGCCTGGCCCGCCGGGAGGCCCGGTCCAGCAGTTCGCCGATCACGCGACCTCGCCGCCCACCACGGTCTCCGCGATCCGGATGTGGGGCGCTCCCTCGGTCACCGCCAGGGGGACCTGGAACCCCTTGCCGCAGCCGCCGCCCATCTGGTTCCAGCGGAAGTCCCCGGCCACCCGGTCGATCGCGCCCAGGGTATGGAACAGGTTGCCGGCGAGCGTGACGTCCCGCACCAGCTCGGCGACTTTCCCCTTCCGGATCATGTACCCGTAGCCGGCGGTGAACGAGAAATCCTCGAGGTAGGTCTGGCCGCCCAGCGCGTCACAGGCATAGACGCCCAGCTCGACGTCGGCGAAGAGATCCTCGGCCGTCCCCTTGCCGCTCGCGATGTAGGTGTTGGTCATCCGGACGATGGGCGGGTGGCGGAACGAGAGGGCGCGGGCGTTGCCGGTGGCGGTCTCGCCCATGCGGGCAGCGGTCTCCCGCGAATGCAGCCGGCCCACCAGGACGCCGTTCTGGATGAGCGTGGTGTTCTGGGTCGGGGTCCCCTCGTCGTCGTAGGGGAGGGTGCCCCGCAGGCCGGCCGCGCTGCCGTCGTCACCGATCGTGAGCAGGTCGGATCCGAACCGCCGGCCCAGCGTCATCATGGCGCGGGCCTGCGGGTTCTCATAGACGAAGTCGGCCTCGCTCAGGTGGCCGAAGGCTTCATGCACAAAGACACCGGCGAGCTTGGGATCCAGCACCACCGGATAGGTCCCGCCCCTGACCCGCGGGGCGTGCAGCAGGTCCACCGCCCGGCGCGCGGCGGAGAGGAATTGTTCCTCCCGGCCCTGGACCGCGTTCCAGCCGCGGCGGAGGCCGATGCTCTCCAGCGCCCGCTCGATGCCGCCATCCTCGCGCGCCATGGCGACCGCCGAGAGGGTGACTTCGGGGCGAACCTCGTAGAGGAGGCTGCCGTCGGAATTGGCGAACCAGTACTCGGTGACCTCGTCGCGGTAGGCGGCCTGGGTGTCCACGACCCTCCGGTCGTAGCCCAGCATCAGGCCGTTGAGGTGTTCCAGCAGGTCCTTTTTCCGGTCCAGTGCAATCCCCCGCACGTCGCCGTCCAGATCGAGACGAACATCGTCCTGCCGCACTGGAACCGGAGCCAGCAGGATCGGCTGTTCCAGCCGGACCGCCAGCGACAGCTCGTGGGCCCGGGCCACCATCGCGGGGAGCCGGTCCACCGAGGTGAAACTGGCCACGCCCCACCCGTGGCCACGGTTGAGGCAGCGCACGAACCCGCCCGCATCCACGCAGGCGCTGGCGCCTTCCAGCCGGCTGCCGCGATAGGCGACCGTCGAGATCCAGGACCGCTCCAGCCGGATTTCGGTGTAGTCGGCGCGCGAGTTCCTGATGGCGTCGTGCAGTTGATTCTTCATCGCGTTTCGCGGGAGATCGGCCAGGGCAATCCGGGCAGGCGCGGGGGGCCTAGGCGCCGGGGCCCTGGGCCTTGAGCCGGGCGGCGTAGTCGGGCCGGACGACGACTTCGCCGTTTTGAATGATTTCCCGGTCCCAGGGAAGGATAATGAAATTGTCGGTCTCGAAGGCGCTGTAGTCGGGAGCATAGTCGCCGGTGCGGAAGGACACCGCGGTGCGCACCTCGGCGGGGTGCTTGGCCCGGACCTCATTGAGCGCCAGCTTGAGGGTCGCGCCGGTATCGCAGGTCTCGTCCACGAGGAGGATCCGGCGGCCCTTGATCGTGCCCGGAGGGCCGGCGACCAGCACCGGGGCCTGCCCCTCGGTCTGCCGGGTCACGGTCATCGAGGTGAACTCGACCTGGAGAATGGAGGCGACGACGACACCGGGAATGACTCCCGCCTTGGCCACGCCGAGGATCACCTCGGGCTGATAGTCCCGCGCCACCCGCAGGGCGAGCGCGCGGCAGATCTCGCCGAAGAAGGCCCAGTCCACCTCCATTACTCCGCGGGGGGTAACCGGCGACTGTCTGCGCATGGGGAGCTCCTGGGGGGCGGAGGACGGACCTGAAACTAACGTACTCCGGTCCGGAAAGGGGTTCAACCGCGTTGCGGCCCCGCCGGGGCGGGGCTATTATAGGCTAACCCGCGAGTACCCGGTCTTACCGCCCGATGGAGCCTGCCTGCCCGCGATGACATTTTGGCGCCGACTGTTTGGCCACCAGAAGACCGATAGCCTGCGCCCGCAGCGGCTCGATTATCTCAATGAAGCGCTGGCGCTGGAACGGCAGGGAGATTACGCCGCGGCGCTCACATCGTACCGGCTGGCCCTCCGCGATCATCCCAACGACGCCCGCATCCTCCAGAATATTGCCATCGCCTTCACCAAGACGGGGCAACCGGACGAAGCCATTCGCCACTACAAGAAGGCGCTGGAACTGGACGACACCCTGGTCGGGGCCCACTATGGCGTCGCCTTCCTGCTGCTCAAGCGGGGGGAGACCGGCGAGGCGGCCACCCATCTGCGGGCCTTCCTCCAGCAGCCACCCAAGGGCGCCGACGCCGACCGCTGGGTTCGCCACGCGGAATCGGCGCTCCGGGAGATCGGCAGCGGAGCCGCGCCGGAGTCGGTATGAACGGCGGCCTATCCCGGGCCAGGCGAGCGGGGTCCACCCTGCTCCTCTGCCTGCTGGCCGGCCTGCCGCTGGCCGCGTGCAGTGACCTCAGCGGCGATTCCGACCTGCCCATCGTGCTCGAGATCCGGGCGCCCGCCGGCATCGGGGGCGCCGCCCCGCTGGTCGAGATCGGCGACACCATCACGCTGGCGGCGCGGGCGCTGAACCAGGCGGGAGACAGCGTGGCGGCCACCTTCACCTGGCGCTCGCCGGACACTGCCCTCATCTCCGTCGATCCCGCGACCGGCCAGATCACGGGAAAGAGCCCGGGCATCGGCCGGGTCCAGGTCACCAGCGGCGGCCTGACGTCGGACCTGGTTCCCTTCAACGTGGTGCCCCGGGCCGACAGCCTTCTCCTCGTCCCCCCCGATTCAGCCCGGGTGCTGGTGACCGACACGGCCTCGGCCCCCCTGATCGCCGAGCTCGACACCCTGAATCCTGATGGCCCGCTCCAGGGCCGGCAGATCACTTACCAGCTGACCGACATTTTCGGCCAGCCGGGCGACACCGCCAGTCTGGGCGGCGGACTCATGCTGCGCACTGTCACGACCAGCGCCCTGGGCCAGCCCAACATCCCGGTGTACGTGCGACCGATTCCGGCCCAGCCCCGGCCGGACAGCGTCTATGTCACCGTCACCGCCCTCCGGCCCAGCGGTACCCCCATACCGGGAAGCGGGCAGCAGTTCGTGGTGCGGTTTGACTGAGCCCGATTTCAGGCGGTCGATTTCAGACTGCCGGTGGATGGGAGTTTCCGCATCGGAAACGGACAGTGTACGCAGCAATCTGACAGCGGCAATCTGCAATGGCCGGAGGCATCGTGGCTGACCCGGGTACCCTGACCGAACTCTATTTTGACGCGATGGACCGGTTCGGCAGCCGGCCGGTGGCCATGCGGACTCGGCAGTCGGGAGACTGGATTGACATCAGCTACGCCGAGCTGGCGGACCGGGTCGAGTCCTTCAGCATCGGGTTGCTGGAGCTGGGCGATGCAGCCCGGCGACCACGTGGCCATCCTGTCGGAGAACCGGCCCGAATGGGCGATCGCCGATTACGCGTGCCTGGCGGCTCGTTGCGCCGACGTCCCGATCTATCCCACCCTGCCACCCAGGCAGATCGAGTACGTGCTCCGGGACTCCGAGTCGGTGGCCGTGTGCGTCAGCACGGCGACCCAGCTCGCCAAGATCCAGGAGATCCGCGGCAACCTGCCCCGCCTGAAGCACGTTATCGTTTTCGACAAGGTCGCCGCCTCCAGCAACGCCACCTGGTTCGACGAGGTCGTGACCCGGGGACGGGAGGCCCGGGGCCGGCATCCGGACTGGCGCGCCAACGCCCTCGGGGCGGCGCCCGACGACCTGGCGACGCTGATTTACACCAGCGGCACCACCGGCGATCCCAAGGGCGTCATGCTCACCCACGGGAACATCACGTCCAATGTCCTGGGCGGCCTCCACGTGCTGCAGCTGCGGGACACCGACGAGTGTCTCTCCTTTCTCCCGCTTTCCCACATCTTTGAACGGATGGCCGGGCACTACTGCATGCTGCGGGGCGGGGTGATTATCAGCTATGCCCTCAGCGTGGACACCGTCTCGGCGGACATGATGGACCGCTCCCCCACCGTGGTGCTGTCGGTGCCGCGCCTCTACGAGAAGATCTATGCCCGGGTGCTGGACGGGGCCACCGGGGGGTCGGCTCTGAAAAAACAGATCTTTTTCTGGGCCCGGCGCACGGCGGAGACGTGGGCTGACCTGGCGCTGGCCGGGAAATCCATACCACCGGCGCTCGCGCTCAAGAAGCAGGTCGCGGACAAGCTGGTATTCTCCAAGCTGCAGGTGCGCACCGGTGGACGGCTCCGATTTTTTGTCTCCGGCGGCGCGCCTCTCTCGCCGGATATCGCGCGGTTTTTCTACGCCGCCGGGCTTCCCATCCTGGAGGGCTACGGCCTCACGGAGACCTCGCCGGTGATCACCGTGAACGGCCTCGAAAGCCTCCGGATCGGTTCGGTGGGCCGGCCGATCCCCGGGGTGACCGTGCGGATCGCCCCGGACGGCGAGATCCTGACTCAGGGACCCAACGTGATGAAGGGGTACTACCGGAAACCCGAAGCCACCGCCGAGGTGCTGGACGCGGACGGGACCTTCCATACCGGGGATATCGGGGAGCTCGACCCGGACGGGTTCCTGCGGATCACCGACCGGAAGAAGGACCTGATCGTAACGGCGGGCGGCAAGAACATCGCGCCCCAGCCGATCGAAGGCCGGGTCAAGGCCAGCAAGTTTGTCGCGAACGCCGTCATGCTGGGAGACAAGCGGCGCTTCCCGATCATGCTGGTCGTCCCCAACATGGAAAACCTGAAGGAATGGGCCCGGCGGAAGGGACTCCGGTTCGAAGACGACCAGAGCCTGGTCGATAACCCGGAAGCCGTGGCGAAAGTAGAGCGGGAGATGCAGAAGCATCTCCGCGACCTGGCCCATTTCGAGATGCCCAAGCGGGTGATCCTGCTGCAGCGGGACTTCACGGTCGAGGGGGGCGAACTGACGCCGACGATGAAAGTGAAGCGCCGGGTGGTCGAACAGAACTACCGGGACCGGATCGAGGCGGTCTACGCCGAGGCGGCCAGCGGGCATTCCACGGCGGGTTAGTCATTGCCGCTGGGCAACCCACCATCCTTCCGCGGATGCCAGCACCTCCAGGGCCGCACCTTCCGGCACCGGCCCCTGCCCCACCACCCGCAGCCCCGGCAGCACCACCCGGCCCGCCTCGGCGAGCCACGCGGGATCGCCGGCAAAGTCTCCCCACAATACGACCCCTCTGAGTGATCGAGCCTTGACCGGAATGCCCGCGGCGGTGACCAGGCTCAGCCGCGGCAGTTCGGCGGCCGGCGGTGAGGGATTCACCCCGATGAAATGCACCCCCGGCATGGCGGTGATGAGCGCGGCGCCTACCGATGGACCTGGGCCGACCAGCCCCACGTAGCCACCGGGCCCGCCGAGACCGAGGAAAGCCTGGATCGCCACGGGATCGAGGGAGGATCCGGGCGCCGGGAAATCGGCCGGAGGGGCCGCGAAGCACACGATGCCATCCCGGATCGGGTACTCACGCTGACAGACGGGGCACCCCAGTGTCCCCGTCCGCACCGATCGATCGGTCATCTCGCCGGGAATCAGCACCACGAACTGTTCGGCATGCGGCTCGGGACAGCGGAGGATATCGGTCAGTTCAATGAACATGATGTTGTGATCAGGGGACCCGCAGCACCGCGCTTGTCACCGCTCACTTCTCACCTCTAAACTCTACCCACGTCACCCTGCCCGCCTCCACCCGGATGCGCCGCAGCACCTTCGCGCCGCCGATTTCCACGCCCAGCACATAGTCGCCTGGCGGCACGTCGCCCACCGCGAAATGCTCGCCATACAGCGGGTGCGGATGGGCCCGACTTCCGTAGGTCTCGGCAAACGAGAAGGGCGTCTCCCGGGGCAGCGGCTTGGACAGCCCATAGACGCGGGCCTGCGGTACCGGCTGGCCATCGGCGTCGAAGACCTGTCCGGCGACGACCCCGGTGCCGGGCAGCGGCTGGATCCATAACTCGGGGTTCGTGGTGTAGGCGGGAAACCGGTTCAGGGAATCCACCACGGCGGCGATGGAATCGGTAGGCGCGGCGTGCACCTCGAGGTGGAGGTGGTCGTTGGTCGCGCGCCCGCTGTGGCCCACCCGGGCGACCAGGTCACCCGCCTTCACCCGCGCCCCCACCGTGGCCACCAGCGAGCTGTTATGGTAGTACACCGAGAACACGTGCAGGCGGCCCCCCGGCGTGACCAGCGCGGAATCATGCCTGATCGCCACGGTGAGTGCCCCCCGCTCGGCCCGGCCGGAATAGACCACGACGCCGTTGCCGATCGCGTACACCGGCGTACCGTCCTGGTTGTTGAACTCCACCCCCTGGTGCTGCTGGAAGTTGCCGCCCATGGTGGAGCCGTACCGGTAGGTCTGGTCGATATACCAGTTGGCGGCCGAATCGATGGGACGCCGGAACCAGGTGGTACGCGGTGGCATGATGGTGCCCTGGATGCTGGCGCCGCGCGCCCGGCCCTGCCAGGCCGGAAGCTGCCGCAGTTCGCTTCGGGATTCCGATATCCGCATGCGGGCCGTGGACGGCCGCCAGCCCCCGGCTTCGGGCGCCACCACCTGCTGGCCACAGGGCGTTGTGACCGACAGCAGCCCACGGGCCTCCGCCAGGCCGATGACATACTCACAGCGAAGGATGACGATCGCGGTGTCGGCCGGCCCGCGGGCCGGCGGCCCGGTCGAATCCACGAGGGCCGTCCACGACGCGCCGTCGTCGGTGGTCACCTGGACGCCGTCCGCGGTCCCGATGTAGGTCGTGTCTCCCTGGACGACGATCCCCTCCGGGGCCACGTACTGCCACTCGGGGCCCAGCTGGTCGAAGGTCCAGTTCTTCCAGGTGCGGCCATCGTCCCGGGATACGCCCCAGCCATTGCCCACCGTGCCGTACCAGATTTGCCCCCGCGGCCCGAACCCGAACGCATGGACGAAGTCCCAGCTGATGGACCCCGGGGTGGTATCGCTCGCGATGTGGTCCCAGGACGAGGCGCCCGGGCGGAACCGGAAGATGCCCCGGCCATAGGTGCCCACCCAGATCGAGCCGTCGGGCGCCTTTGCCGAGGTGAGCACGTGCACACCCCAGCCAGTGGAGTCCGGCAACGACGGCAGTGGCTGCTGGGCAGAAGCCGAAGCCGCCGCGAGAAGAGAGATTAGTAAAGCCTGACGACCTGGGGTCATATATCGTGGTGATTTTGGGGTGTCGTGGCGACCTCGAAACAGAACGGCCACACTGAAGCAAACGCCCGCACTCGAACGGTGGGTGTCGGGGATCCCGGTGACTTCGCATTCCGAGGCAATTCCACACCGAGCACACCGAGCGAACCCTGGGAGGCAGGGCAAAACATTCATAGCTTCGGCGGACTCTCGGTCAGCGCTGCGGCCTCTGCGTTACAGCGCCTCGATACAGAACGGCCACGATGAAGCAAACGCCCGCATTTCGACCAGGAAAACCCACAAACGCCCCTACGGCACTTAGGCCGGACCCATCCGGATCAGATCAACCGACACGTTGGCCGGCTGGGTCGCCGCCCAGAGCACGGCCCCCGCCACGTCCTCCGGCTTGAGCATGCGGGCCCGGGGCGTGAAGCCGGCCCGGCGGTCGGGATCGAAGGGATCCCAGATCGAGGTGTCGGTGGGACCGGGTGAGATGAGCGTGAGCCGGATCCCGGTGCCGCGATACTCGGCGGCCAGAGTCTCGTGCAGGCCGCGCAGGCCGAACTTGGAGGCGGCGTAGGCGGCATTCTCGGGAAAGGCGGCGTGGTCGGCCACGCTGCCGATGGTGACCAGGTGGCCCCGGCCGGCCTGCCTCATGGGGGGCAGCAGCGCCCGGGCAACATTGAACGGGGCGACCAGGTTGATATCCAGCTGCTCGAGCAACTCGTCCTCGGTGGTCTCCTCGAACAGCCGGAGCAGGAACCCCCCGGCGTTGTTCACCAGGATGTGGGGCGGGCCGAACTCGGCCAGCACTTCGTCCATCGCCCGCTTGAGCAGGACGTGGTCGGTCAGGTCGGTGGTAAGGTTGAAGTAGGGGCCGTCTTCGCCGTCGGCCAGGCTCCGGGCCAGCCGCACCACGGTCGCGCCTTCGCCGGCCAGCCCCGCCGCGATGGCCGCCCCGACCCCCCGGGATGCCCCGGTGACCACCGCCACCTGCCCGCTGAGGGGCTTCACTCGTTGCCCCGCCCCGCGTGGACCAGCCGTAGAAACTCTGACCGGGTCTTGTCGTCGTCCCGGAACACCCCCCGGAGCGCGCTCGTGACGGTGCGGGAGTTCTGCTTCTCGACGCCCCGCATCGCCATGCACAGGTGGGTGCATTCGATCACCACGCCGACGCCGAGCGGATCGAGCACGTCCATGATGGCGTCGGCGACCTGGTCGGTCAGCCGCTCCTGCACCTGCAGCCGCCGGGCGAACACATCCACCAGGCGGGGCAGCTTGGAAAGCCCGATGATCCGGCCGTTCGGGATATAGGCCAGGTGGGCCCGGCCGAAGAACGGCAGCATGTGGTGTTCGCACATCGAGTAGAGTTCGATGTCCCGCACCAGGATCATGCTTTCGTGGTTCTCCTCGAACACCGCGTCGCCCACCACCGCCTCGACGGACAGCCCGTAGCCGCGGGTCAGCCAGCGGTAGGCGGCCTCGACCCGGGAGGGCGTCTTGAGCAGGCCTTCGCGAGCCGGGTCCTCGCCCAGTGCGGCAAGAATTTCCCGGACCTGGGGAGCGAACGGCGTCCGTTCCGGCGCCGCCTTATGAACCTTGATACTCGACATAGTTCCTCGGAGTTTCCCAGAGCCGTATCCCGAGCCGCAGCCCGGCGGGAAGAACGCGGGAGAGTTCCTCCCAGCAGACGACCGCGATATTCTCAGCCGACGGGATCCGGTCCCGGAACCAGGGCACATCCAGGTTCAGGTTCTGGTGGTCCAGCCGGCTCAGGAGATGCCGCTCCACCAGGTCCTTCAGCGCCCCGATATCCATGACGTAGCCGGACTCGGGATCGATCTCCCCTGCCACGGTGACGTCCATCTCGTAATTGTGACCGTGATAGTTCGGGTTGTTGCACACTCCGAAGGTCAGCCGGTTCCATTCGTCGGACCGGGCCGGATTGTGCAACCGGTGGGCGGCGTTGAAATGGACCCGTCGGGTAACAGCGCAAAGGGACATGGGGACAGTGGGTCAGGAGAACAGTGGGACAGCGCCCGTCAAGAAAAATCGCCGACCCGGTAAAGATCGGCGAAGAAGGAAAGAACGGCAACGAGGGGGTTAATTGAAGCCCGAAGATAATACGCGGCGCCCTCACCAGGTGCGTCTGTCTTCCCCCGAGGGGCATGACATCGGCATCGGCATTTGGGCCCATCGACGGACCTGTTGGCTCAATAACGGATTCCCCGCTGCCGCTCTCTTTGATCCTAAGATAAGGACTGGCCCAACGGCGTCAACCGCCTTCCGGCGCCATCAGGCATGGCGGATCGCATACCAGCGCACCAGGAGCGTGGCGCCCACCGCGAACAGCAGGTGAATAGCGCCCACGCCCACCGGAAACAGGAATCCCAGCACGATCCAGAGCGCGAGCGCGGCCAGTGCGGCCACCAGCGTCATCGTCTGTCCCATCTGCTAACCACCCGGGAAAAGATGACCGGAACGTAGACGGCTCGCCACCCCGGCGGGAGGGGGCTCCGCCTGCGCCGGGTTTCGCTCCCGGTTACCTTCATGGCCATGCCTGAACCAGTGTCGCCCGGCGCGCGCCTTGCTTCGCTGCCCGCCCTCGCCCTGCTGCTTTTCGGCGTCATGCTGATCAGCGTCCGGGAGATCCTCGGCCCATTTCTCGTCTTCGCGCTGATCCTGCTGGTGCTTTGGCCGCTCCGGTCCCGACCCGACGTGCGCCGCATCCTGATCGCGTCCGGCCTCCTGGCCGTCTGCTGGTTCATCTACAACTACAGCGCGCTGCTGGGGCCGTTCTTCGTGGCGGCCATCGTGGCCTACCTGCTGGCGCCGGCCGTCGCCTGGATGGAAAGCAAGGGGGTCCGGCGCGGCCTCGCCATCACCGGCGCCACCGTACCGGTGCTTCTGCTCGTGGCCGGCGTCATGTTCCTGACGATTCCCCAGGTCGTGGACCAGTCGGGCGAACTCGCTAACCGGCTGCCTCAGTTCGGCGAGAAACTGGTCGGCCTGCTGGAGGGCACCCGGGACCGCCTGCTCACCTTCCGGCTGCTGACCGAGGAGCAGCGCCTGTGGCTGCAGAACCTCAGGGCCGAGAACATCGGGTCCCTCCTCCAGGAAAACGGCGATGTCATCGCCCAGCGGGTCTGGGGATGGGCGCTCTCACTCCTGCGGCACGTGTGGAGCATCTTCGGCCTGCTCGGCTACCTGGTGATCACCCCGGTCGTGGCCTTTTACCTGTTGAGCGACTGGCGAGCCGTGCTGCAGTCGGCGGAAACACTCATTCCTCCCGCGCGGCGGCCGGCCATCCTCGCCTTCGTCGCCCAGTACGACAAGGCCCTCGGCGGGTTCATCCGGGGCCAACTGATCGAAGCAACGCTGGTGGCCGTCATCACCACCCTCGGCCTCCTGGTCCTGGGGGTGCCCAGCGCGCTGCTGCTGGGCGTGACCGCGGGACTCTTCAACCTGATTCCCTACATCGGGATTGTGATCTCGGCGGTGCCGGCGCTGGTCATTGCCCTGACGATGGCGGACCCGCTGGGCGGGCTCTGGCGGGTGGCGCTGGTGTATGGCGTGGTGCAGTTTATCGACGGAAACATCACCGGGCCGCGGATCGTGGGGGAATCGGCAGGGTTGCATCCCCTCTGGATCATGCTGGCCCTGGCCATCGGAGGAGCGTTGCTGGGGTTCATCGGGCTGCTGCTCGCGGTACCGCTGGCCATCCTGGTCAAGATGCTGGGCGAGCGTGCCCTGGTGTCCTATCGAGGGTCCGGCGCCTACAACGGCGCCGGGTAGCTCACCGGGCGGCGAACCCCGCCGGGCCGTGCGACCCATCGCAGAAGGGTTTGCGGCCGGAGGCGCCGCACCGGCAGAACGACGCCCGCTGGCGGACGATCACAGTGTGGTCGGCGGCCACGATCTCCATCGGGCCCGACGCCCGGAGCGCCGCCCCGGCCAGCACCGTCACCACCAGCGGGCCGTCGTCCGCCCCGCCCGATACTTCTGACTCTCCCGCCACATTTCCCCCATCGCTGAACCCCGCCGCGGTGTGGCTCCCGTCACAGAACGGCTTCCGGGCCGAGCGGCCACAGCGGCAGAGCGCCACCCGGGTATCGTGAAGGATCTCTACACCGTCCTCCCGCTCGACCCGGATATCGCCCCGCAGGTAGAGCGGCCCGTCGGGATCTACCCTGACGCGATTGACCGAATCCGCAGCTTCCTCCGGCCCGCCATCCTGCCGGGTATAGTGGAGCGCACCGGTGGGGCACTGGACGACCACGGCGGCCACCGTGGCAACGTCCGCACCCAACGGATCAATCCAGCGGCGACGGCGGGGGTCGAACACCAGCGGCGCCCCCCGCACACACGCCTCCGCATGCAGACAGCGGGAGCGGTCGAAGGTCAGGGTAAAGCCATCGCCAGCGTACTGATGCACCTTGTCGGTCACCGCATGTTCCTCAATTCCCTCAATTCCCTCAATTCCCTCAATTCCCTCAATTCCCTCAATTCCCTCAATCTCCTAGATCTCCCAATTCGACCACACCACACCCCGCCCCGGCAGGGTTTCCTGGTATCCAGCGAGGGTCATTCTCAAGTCGGTCCAGTGGACCCGGAAACCCAGGGCGACCAGGTGACTGTAGGCTTCCCCGAACGCCGTCTGGCAACGGACGGAAACCCGGCGCAGCCCCTCGCCCAGGGTGGCGGCGCTGACCGCGCCGATCACGGCGTCAAAGGCCTCCAGGTCCTCGGCGACCAGCTTGAGGACCCGGACTTCATCCCGGGGCCGCCCCTCGGCGAGGGGGGCCGAGTGCCAGAGGGCGAATCCTGCCAGCCGGCCGTCCCGCCTGACCAGCGTGGTATCCCCGATCTGGAGGTCGAGCGTCAGCTGCAGTTCGCGGGTGAAGTCGAGCCCCGGCGCCAGCCGTTTGCTCAGCTCGCGGCATTCCGCCATCACCTTGAGATGCTCGGTGCCGGAAGACGACAGCAGTTCCCCCAGTGCCAGCGGCTTTCGCGGGACATCGCGGGTCAGAGTAACGGTGAGATGCCCGGGCACCAGGTCGAGCCGGCTGTAAAAGCCGATATTGTCCACCGTCCGCGGCATGGTTTCCAGCCCGATGGTGCGGGCGCCCCGGGCCCGGAGCCACTCGATGCCTTCCTGCACGACCGACTTGCCGAGGCCTTCGTTCTGGCGGTCGGGACGGACCGCCAGCGGCCCCATCCAGCCTTCGCTTCCGGACTGGTGCACCATGTTGAAGGCCACCGGCCGGCCATCGGGGTCGCGCCAGATCATGGCGCCGTCGCCGGCGTCCTCAATGGCGTAGCGCCAGATCAGCGGGTTCAGGTAAGGCACCCGCACCCCCACCAGGCCGTCCCGGCGATAGCGGTCCGTGAACGCCTCCGCAAAGATCCGGTTGAGCGGCTCGATGTCGCGCACCGTGGGGCGCTCCGGGCCCCGGATCCCCCGCTCAGGCAGCCAGGCCACCGGGGCCTCCGATTTCCCGGATGAACGACGTCCCGCGGTCGAGATCCACATCCACCCTGATCATGCGATCCAGCATCGGCACCGATTCGACATGAGTAATGAGCAGCACCTGGGGGAAACGGTCGGCCAGCCCCCGCAGCAGGTCCACCACCGAGAGCCGGCGCTCCTCGTCGAGCGACCCGAACACTTCGTCCAGCACCAGGAGCGAGAGCGGCTGGCCGGCCCGGTCGGCGATCATCTGGCTGATGGCCAGCCGCAGCGCCAGGTTAACCATATCCTCTTCGCCCCCTGAAATCACCGTCCGCTCCTCGCCGTCCTGAATCACCCGCGCCGCGTAGTCCTCGTCCAGCTCCAGCTCGGCATACCGGCCGGCCGTCATGTCCCGCAGGAAGATCGATGCGCTCTCCGACAGCCGGGGCCGCAAGCTGTCGTTGAGTTCGGTCCGCAAGTCGGTAAAGGCCCGGTCCACCTCGGCGTGGAGCTTGAGGACGGTGGTCATCTCCCGCGCTTCCTTTTCCCGGCGGGCCCGCTCTTCCCGGCGCCGCGCGACCTGTATCAAGGCTTCTTCGGCCGCCCCGATATCCGCCCGGATGCGGATCACGCTGAGGTCGGCGTCGCGGCGCGCCTGGTGGGCCCGCTCGGCTTCGCCCAGGAGTTCGGTATAGTCGAACTCCCGGTAGCCCAGGCTCTCCATTTGCTGGCGCACATCGCGGGCGTGCTTTTCCCGTTCGGACAGCGCCTGCTCCGCCTGCTCGAACTCCTGGACCAGCAGCTCGGCCCGGTCGGCCAGGACCCGGAGCCGCTCCACCTGCAGCCGGGTGTCTTCGAGTTCGTTCAGTTGGCGGCGAACGTCCTGGTGCCGCTTCCGATCGTAGGGCGCGGCCGACGCGGCCAGCTGCGCTTCCACCACCTTCATGCGGTCACCCAGGCCGGCCTGTTCCTTCCGGAGCGCCGGCTCCTCCGCCGCGTGGCTGCGCAACTGGGCTGCCCGTTCGGTGAGTTTCTGGATCTCCCGGTCAGCGGCGGCCACGCCCTTCTCTGCCTTGGCCAGATCGGCCGGCGGCCTGGAAAGCTGCTTATCACGCTGGCGGTAGTACTTACCGTTGTCCGCCACCGCCTGCAGCTGGCGCTCCAGCAGGCCTTTGACATTTTCGAATTCCTTGCCCAGCGGCCGGGTGCAGGTCGGGCAGGCTCCGTCAGGGCCCAGCTGGTTGATCCGGTCCAGTTGCTCCTTGAAGTCGCGGAACTGGGCAAGGTGGCTCTCCAGCTTGGTCTTGACGTCCTGGCCATCGCGGACCCACGCGGTGCGGCTCTCCTCCGCCTGCGCCGCCAGCACGGCGCGCTCGCCGCGTTTCTGTTCCAGCGCCCGGGATGCCTCGGCCACCGTCTCCGGGGTGGGCAGGCCGGCCATCCGCTCCCGGATCACCTTGTCCCGCCCGCGGAGATCCTGCAGCTGGGCCTCGAACCCCTGCCGCGCCGCGACGGTGCGCTCCAGGGCGTCCAGCGATTCGCCTTCCGCCTTGAGCGCCGGCAGCGGTCCCAGCTGGTCCATCAGGGGCTTGAGCCGGTCCCGCGCCGAGACGGCCTCGATGAGCTGGCGGTCCAGCTGCTCGTGGCGGTCTCGAGACTCCGTCACCTTGTGGTCGGCGAGCTTCAGTTCGCCGTTCAGTTCGGCCACCTTCTGCTTCAGCCGATGCATGGCTTCCAGTCTTGGCTTGAGCGCGTCCACCGCCTGGGTGGAGACGGCCAGCGCCTTCGTCGCTTCGGCTTCCGCCGCTTTCCCCCGCTCGATCCGCGCCTTCACCATGGACTCGTCGGCCTCCAGCTCGGCCGTGTCGAGCAGAGTGCTCTCGAGGGTCTGCAGTTGCGCCCGCAGGGCCGTCCTCCGCTCGCGGAGACGGTCCTGGGCCTCCTTCAGCTTTTCATACCCCAGCACCCGGGACAGGAACTGGGCCTTCTCCGGCCCGGTCATGGCCGCCATGACCTTGAGTTCCTTCTGGCCGGTGAAGTAGGTGTTGAAGAAATCGGGGCGGGTCATCCCCAGGATCTGGCTGAGCCGCTCTGTCACCGTGCCCAGCGATGTCGTCATCGGGGCGGTCTCCCCGTCCTGGTACAGAAAGGCGTTGCTCAGGGTGCGGACCACCCGGTAGCGATGCGGGCCGAGGGTGAACTCGACCTCGACGCTGACCGCGGACCGCGGCGGGGCCTGGCGGCGGCGGATCGAGTCCTTGCCGCCCCGGGCGGCCGGCGTCCCATAGATGGCCCAGGCGAGGGCCTCGAGGATGGTGGTCTTGCCCGCGCCGTTGGGGCCCACGATGCCGGTGAGGCCGACGCCGAGGACCAGCTCGGTATCCTCGTGCTGGCGGAAGTTGACCAGGCGGAGGCGGTTGATGAGCATCAGCCCTGCACCACCCCGCGCTCGACGTCATCGAACACGTCCAGGCCCAGGCGCTCAAAGGCCGCCCGGTCGAGTTCGCCGGGCAGCGGCCGGTACTGCAGGTATTCCTGGAGAAGATGCCGCAGGGTCTTCCGCTGCCCCGGCACCACCAGTCCGGAGTCCTTTTCCGAGTCCGGCCGGCGCACATCGAGGTGAAAGTGGAGCGCCTTCGCCTTGCGCTCCCGGATGGCGGTGTGGTTCAGCTCCCGCCCGATGTGCCGGGGCAGGTTGTACACCACCAGCCGCACGATCTGGTCAGTGAGGCCGCCGGGAATATTGTCCACCCGCTCCCGGATCATGGCGTCGATGTCGGCGGCGTTGCGGCCCGCCGCCTCGACAGGATCGAGGTCCATCACCCGGCGCGCCGCGGGGACCGGCTGGAACTCGGGAACGCCCCGGTCCACGTCCACCAGCAGCCAGCCCTTTCCGGGGACCCGGCGGGTGCCTTCGTCGCGCAGCTCGCCCCACGGGTTGGTGGTGACGTAATCGAGCGCGCCGGCATACCAGGCCCGCGGACTCACCTCCATGCGCACGTGGTAGTGGCCCAGGGCGACGTAGCTCCACTCGCCCTGGCGCAGGTCGCCGGTGGTGAGAATCGGGCCGCCCTGGTCCATGGTTCGCTCGGCGTAGGGCAGCTGTTCGTGAACGCCGTGGATCACCAGCACCTGGCGCCGCTCGGGTCCGGCCGGCTCCAGCACCGGCCGGGGGGTAGCGGCCAGGGCCTGGTGGGGCACCGCGAGCACGCTCAGGTCCAGCTGGGGATATACCAGCCGGCGAGGTTCGTCGTGGGCGACATCCACGCCGAGGGTCTCAAAGAGCTTGAGGATGGTCCCGGTTTCGGTCGAGCGAGGAGTGTCGTGGTTGCCGGCGATGAGAATGATGGGAACGTTGGGAAGACCTTCCCGCATCCGGTGGATCTGCTGGAACGCGAACAGGATGGCGGGGTTGGACGGGCGCACGGAGTGGAAGAGATCGCCGGCGATGATGACCGCGTCGGGCCGGGCCTCCAGGACGCCGTCCACGGCGGCCCGGAAGGCGTTCGCGACATCGGCTTCCCGCTGGTTGATCCCGTTGGGGGTCAGCCGGTAATACTGGCGGAAACCCAGGTGGGCATCGGCTAAGTGGGCGATTCTCACGGCTTTAGAATGGCCGCAGAGGGGCCGGGAGGCAAGCCGGGCGGGGGGGACAGTGGGACAGTGGGACAGTGGGACAGTGGGACAGTGGGACCGTGGGACCGTGGGACAGTGGGACGGTGGGACAGTGGGACCGTGGGACGGTGGGACCGTGGGACAGTGGGACCGTGGGACCGTGGGGCAGTGGAGAGGCCGGGCAGCCGGGAAGCCGGGCGGCACTGTGTCATCCCGAGCGAAGCGAGGGATCTCAAGGTTGCCTTATCGGGATGTCTTTCTCAAACGTCTCACTTCTCCCGCTTCGGCCGGAGTATCCACTGGGAAATCCCGCCGGGGCCGGGTCAGCGGGGTGATGCTGAGAGAGTTCAGCCTGTTGCGCTGGCGGAAGTCCCGGTTGGCAACGGCAAAGTGATGCTCACGAATTTTTTCGATGGTCCCGGGAGGGACCCGAAGGCGATTGGACGGGCGGGTGTTGTCCCGCTAGTGCTCCCAACACAGAATCGACCAGCCGGACCAGCGATTCGGGCGAGAACGGCTTCTGGATGAAGGGTGAGCCCTTCGGCAGCAGTCCCCTGAGGACGCGGTCATCACCGGTGTACCCGGACATGAACAGCACAGGTAAGCCCGGGCGGTGCCGGGTGAAGGCATCCGCGACATCGCGCCCATTGATACCGGGCATGATGATGTCGGTTACCAGCAGATCGGGCATGTTCGCCGCGTCCAGGCTGTCCAGCGCGTGCTGCCCGTCCATGGACTCCTCCACCAGGTAACCCGCATCCTCGAGTGAGCGGCGCGTAATCTGGCGTACCGCAGGGTCATCTTCCACCACCAGGATCCGAGTCTGGCTGGTCCTGGCGCTGGCCCGCCGGGACGGAAGTTCCGCCGCCTTCACCAACTGACCGGCGTCGGCCAGCGGCAGATAGACTTTCACCGTGGTGCCCAGCCCCGGCTCGCTGTAAGCCCAGACGAAGCCTCCGTGCTGTTTCACGATTCCGTACACCATGGACAGCCCCAGCCCCGTCCCCTGCCCCACGCCCTTGGTCGTAAAGAACGGTTCGAAGACCTGCTGCAGCGTTTCTCTCGTCATCCCGGAGCCAGAGTCGGAGAAACTCAGCAGCGCGTAGGACCCGGGCACGCTGTGGATGCCGCCGTGCAACCGGCCATAGCCTTCGTCCAGGGTGACGTGGCTGAGCCCGATGGTCAAACGGCCACCGGTGGACAGCGCGTCACGGGCATTGGCCGTGAGATTGATAAAGACCTGTTCCAGCTGGGTAGGGTCGGCGTCCACGAAGGTCGGCGGACCCTCCGCGGGAATCTCCAGGTGCAGATCGGCCCCCATCAGCCTGGTGAGGAGGGGACGCAGTTCCTGCAGGACCGGCAGCAGCGCGAGCCGCCGGGGCTGAGTCACCTGCCGCCGGCTGAATGCCAGCAGCTGCTGGGCGACCTTGGCGGTCCGTTCCGCGGCGCTGATCATCTGGCGGATGTCGTCGGCCGCTGCCGAAGCCTTGTCCATGGCCCCGAGCGCGAAGCGGCCGCACCCGATGACCACGGTCATCTGGTTATTGACCTCGTGGGCCATGCCCCCGGCAAATGTCCCCATTGACTGGAGTTTCTGGACCTGGCGCAACTGCTGCTCGGTCCGCATGGCCTCCGTGATGTCGGTCGCGGAATTGACCCACTCGGAGCCGGGCGGTGTATGACCCTCAACAGCCACCCGCCGGATGGCCATCAACCGCCAGGCGCCGTCGTACCGGCGGACCCGGACCTCCGCTGCCCCCTGAGACTCGGTGCGGATTCTGTCGGGCTCCAGGACCTGGCCGCGCTCATCCGGGTGGATGGCTTCGGCCCAGCCGGTGCCCTGGCAATCCGGCTCGGACTGGCCAGTGAACTGTCGCCAGGCTTCGGCGTCCGCGACGATCCGGTTGGCCGCATCGGTGACCCAGATGACGCTGGTCGTCGCCTCTACCAGGGCCCGGTACCGGTCCTCTCGCCGCGCCGCGGCGGCCAGGGCCTGGGCGCGGGCAGCCGCCTCGACCTCCAGCGAGGCCGCGGTGCTCAGCAGGAGACTGGTCTGGGCCTCCAATTCGGCGGACTGTTCCTGCAGATGTTCGTAGCTCGATTCCAGCTCAACTGTCTGCTCCTTGAGCCGGGCATGCGCCTCCGCCAGGGCCTGTCCCCGGGTTTCGGCCCGCTGCAGCGCGTCCTGGAGGGCGCCCCGCGTCGTATCCAGCGCCCGCGAGAGGACCGTCGCGCGGGCCGCGGTTTCCCGGGCTACCTGCGCCCGGGCTGACGCCGTGGCCGCTGCCAGTTCCCCGGACAGCGCGCCAGCCACCAGCGGCAGGAGCAACAGAAAGGCCGCCCGGTCGGGAGCGGGAGCGGCCGAGCCACCGATCAGGGCGCACACGGACGCGCCGCCTTCCGCCGGATAGCCGCGGACCGGCCTCGGCGCACTATCCCCGGCCAGCCGGAGTGAACCCGTGACCTCCTCTCCCGCAATAACGGAGCGAAGAAAGGCCTGCCACGCGGAGCCATCGGCGAGCTTCTGGGAGTAGCCCGGGGCCGGAAGGTAGAGCCCCAGGTCGGGATCGCGCAGAAAGATGAGGAGTGCCTCGGCACCGAAGCGGGCGGCCAGGGCCTGGCTGGCCGCCTCGCGGTGGCCCGGCTGGATCAGCCGGGAGGCTAACCCCGCGATCACGTCATCAATCATCGGCCTAGGCCGGGATCACGCAAACGACCGCGGTACAGTTGTGGAACCCGCTGAACTGTCCTTCGGCCCGCGCCACCTGCCCGTACGTATTGAGACCGACATACCTGGTTTCCCCCAGTTCGCCGGCGAGGGCAGCCAGTTCCTGCCCAAATTCCTTGCCCAGGCGCAGGCGGGTGGCGACGCAGTCAAAGAAGAGGGCCACCGCCGGCGGGTGGCCCGCCAGTTGGTCGAGCGCATCGCGGGCCGCGGCTGCTGCCGCCTCAGCCGCGGATGCCGACGTTGTCTTCATGATGCTCACCACCGTGCCGGCGGGAATTTCTGCGGCACAGGTGACGCAGCCGTCCGCGTCCAACCCCAGGGGCACCCGGAGCCGGTGCTCTTCGCCGGCCTGGACGCCCAGGATATTGTGGAGAAAGAAGGGGACCGGGTCTTCATGGTCGAAGGGCTGGCCGGTGGCGCTGGCGTGGGCATCGAAAACCTCGACGGCTGGGGCGGCATTGAGGCTGGACAGTACCATGCCCTCCGCGGTCGTCACCCGGACGGGATCGGTCGCGGGCTGCCACCCGTGGCGGACCCCCACCCCGATCGGCTTGTGGGACAGGATCTCCAGCGCCACGACCGCATTCGTCCGCGCCTCGGTGCCGGCAAACACCATGGTTTCCTGGAAACGGGCGTCGTCACCCGCGCCCCCTCCAAAGAACTGGTAAGTCCCGCCGGTCAGCATCGTCAGTTCTTCCACCAATCCGTCCGCATGGCCGGCGAGCGCGTCCATCAGCACCAGCGCCGACCGATACCGGAAGTCATGCGAGCTCAATCCACTGAAGCCACGAGCCAGCTCGGCGGCGGCCGCGGAATAATCTTCCCGGACGTCGCCGGCCATGACGCCGCGGAACTTCATGGAATCCGAATGCAGGGCCACCGCGCAACTCATGCCCTCTCCCTGCCCTTCGCTGGTGAACTCCCCCGCGCTGGAGCATCCCACCATCACCTCGGGCTGGCAGGCTCCCCGCAGCGATGTCAGTAGTTCCCCATAGTTGTTGCGGGAGGAAGCAAAGACGATCAGCGCATGGGGAACCCGCCCGCTCAGTTGACTCTTCAGGTCGGCGCCGAGGGCCTGCCCGGCGGCGCGGTCCGTGAGAGAAGTTTGAGCAATCGCCGCTATCGTCATAGAGCCTGGAATTCTGGAAGGGAGAAGCCGGGGGGAGAAAAGGCGGGGAATCGGCGCGAAGAATACACCCAGGTACCAAGCGCCTCAAGGTCGCTGCCACTCCGGCCGGTCGGGGATCGGATGAGAGCCGCCCAGCGCCGCGACCCACCCGGAACCCCCGGTCCGCCGCCGGGCTACGCCGAAGGGCACGGAAAAGAGGCTAGATTACACGAGATCACAGATGGCCGGTAATCACCCCGATCCCAAGAGTCGAGCCATGCAGCGACTGACCATGCTCTTTTCCGTTTTCGCGGTGGCGGCCTGCGGGCCGGCGGATGCCCAGGGCCCCGCTCAGCGGTCCCCGACCCCGGCCTCGACACCAGGGGTGGTTCGGGCGGAAACCGTGGTGGGCAACCTGGAACACCCCTGGGCCCTCGCCTTCCTGCCCGACGGGCGGATCCTGGTGACCGAGCGCCCGGGACGCCTTCGGATCGTGGACCCCAGCGGCACAGTGTCCGCCCCGGTGACCGGAGTGCCGACGGTCCATGCGGTCGGGCAGGGTGGGCTTCTGGACGTGGCGGTAGATCCGGACTTCGGCCAGAACCAGACCATCTACCTCTCGTACGCCGAGCCGGGGCCGGACGGTACCGCCGGCACCAGCGTCGCCCGGGCCCGGCTCAGCGGGACGGCACTGACGGACGTGCGGGTGATCTACCAGCAGCGGCCCAAGATGCGGGGCGGCGGCCATTACGGCTCCCGGCTGGTCTTCAGCCGCGACGGCAAGCTCTTCATTACTCAGGGCGACCGGATGAACTGGCGGGACAGCGCCCAGTCCCTCACCGCGGGCATGGGCAAGATCATGCGGATCAATACCGACGGGACCATTCCCCAGGACAATCCCTTCGCCGGCCGGGCCGGTGCCCAGCCCGAGATCTGGTCCTACGGCCACCGGAACCTGCAGGGCGCCGCGCTCCACCCGGAGACCGGCCAGCTCTGGACGGTCGAACACGGCCCCCGCGGCGGTGACGAACTCAACCACCCCGAGGCCGGGAAGAACTACGGCTGGCCGGTGATCGGCTACGGCATCAACTACGACGGCAGCCGGGCCCACGAGAGCGCCACCCGGCCGGGCATGGAACAGCCGGTCTATTACTGGGACCCGGTCATCGCCGCCTCGGGCATGGCGTTCTACACCGGCAACCGGTACCCGGGCTGGGCCGGCAGCGTGTTCATCGGGTCCATGACGCCCGGGGCCCTGGTCCGGCTCGAAATGAGCAATGGCCAGGTGACCCGCGAAGAGCGGTACCTGGGCGAGGTGAACGCCCGGATCCGCGATGTGCAGCAGGGCCCCGATGGGCTGCTGTACCTGGTGACCGACGCCGATAACGGCCAGCTGCTGCGGGTCCTGCCAGCCAGCCGCTGATGGCTCGCTACCGGTACTACATCTGCGACGTCTTTACCGAGACGCGCTTCGGAGGCAACCAGCTGGCGGTGCTGCCCGCCGCCAGCGGCCTCACCGACCGGCAGATGCAGCAGGTCGCCCGGGAGTTCAATTTCCCGGAGTCCACCTTCGTCTTTCCCTCCTCGACCCATACCCGCCGGGTCCGGATCTTCACACCCGCGATCGAGATGCCCTTCGCCGGCCATCCCAACATCGGGACCGCGTTCGTGTTAGCCGAGACCGGCGAACTGGGACCGGCCACCGAGGTTGTCTTCGATGAAAAGGCCGGACCCGTCACCATCACCATCCAGCGGCGGGACGGCCGCACCTGGTGCGAACTTACCGCGCCGCAATCCCTTCAGCTTGGTGAGACGGTATCTCCCGAGCTGCTGGCGGAGGCCATCGGGCTGGCCCCCGCTGACATCGTCACCACCACCCACGAGCCCCGCGTGGCCTCGGTCGGGTTCCCGTTCCTGTTCGGCGAACTCCAGAACCGGGAGGCGCTGGCCCGGGCCCGCTCCAACCCCGTGGGGCTGGATGCCCTCGTCGCGCGCAAGATCGCCCCGGACATTCATCTCTATGTCCGGAGCGGCGACGAGTTCGATCTCCGGGCCCGGATGTTCATGCCGCTCGACGGCATCCCCGAAGACCCCGCGACCGGGAGCGCCAACTGCGCTCTCGCCGCGCTCCTGGCCACCTGCGACCCGGCGGACGCGGGAGATTTCACGTTCCGAATCGCGCAGGGAGTCGAGATGGGCCGACCCAGCGTCCTCCACGCGCGAGCCAGCAAGCGCGCCGGCGTGGTGGCACCGCCCCGGATCGGGGGCACCTGCGTGATGGTCAGCGAAGGCACGATCGAAGTGGACGGCTGACGGCCCGCTTCGAGCGCAAGAATCGGAGTGCCGGCCCGGGCGAAGTGCCCCAGATTGTGGCGACAGCAGGACCACCATCGGGCTTTCAGCCGGAGCTTCTCAAATGAGCGCACCCCGTACCACCCCGGCCGCGGACCCAGCGACGCAGCCCGCCGCCATCCGCTACTTCGGTATCCCAACCGCCATGGCGGGCCAGGTTCGGGCGACCATGGCCGCACCGCGCTATGGCCACCCCGCCCACCGGG
Organism: uncultured Gemmatimonadales bacterium; assembly: GCA_963795085.1. GTDB lineage: Bacteria > Gemmatimonadota > Gemmatimonadetes > Gemmatimonadales > GWC2-71-9 > DASYPP01. The sequence continues at coordinate 226,256 of CAWCFX010000006.1, forward strand.
AGACCGCCACCGGGTACGGCCCCTGCCGACACTGCCTGCGGACCTTCGCGGTCGGCCGGGACGCCAGGATTCTCTTCACCTGGGATCCCTTTCAGGACCTGGAGGACCTTCCCCTGCCCGGTCCCGTGTTCATCCACGCGGAGCCCTGCCCGCGCTACCCCGAGGACGGTGGCTTCCCGGAGGATCTCCGCCCGCACCCGCTCACGCTCAACGCCTATGGATCTGGGCGCCGGCTGGTGAGCCAGGTACATGCCGCGGCCGGCGAGGGCGAATCTCAACTGGCTCAGCTGCTGGCCGATGACCAGATCGCCTACGTCCACGTGCGCGATACCGCCGCCGGCTGCTACGACTTTCGGGCCGAGCGCGGGTCGACACTGCCTGACGGCGCCGCCCGATGACGGGCCGGCCGTCGCGCGCGCGTGGCACGGGCTGCATGCCGCTTCGCCGGCCTGCCGCCTTTGGCCGCAAGAACCGGAGTGACCCCGCCGGCCCATGGTTGTAGAATGATTCCATGCCTACGCCCCCTGCCCCCCCGGCGATGACCGGCCCGGATATCGAGCACGACCCCCGGTGGGCCGCTGTCCTGGCCCGGAGCACCGAGGCCGACGGGACCTTCTACTACTCCGTGGCCACGACCGGCGTGTACTGCCGTCCCTCCTGCCCGTCCCGCAGGCCCCGCCCGGCGAACGTGCGGTTCCACGAATCGGCGGCCGCGGCCCGGGCGGCGGGCTTTCGCCCCTGCCGGCGCTGCCAACCGGACCAGCCCTCGCTCGCCGCGCGGCAAGCTGCCCTGGTCGCCCGGAGTTGCCGGACCATCGAAACGGCGGCGAGCATGCCTTCGCTGGACACGCTGGCCCGCGAGGCCGGCTTGAGCCCGTTTCATTTTCACCGGGTCTTCAAGTCTCTCACCGGGCTCACGCCGCGCGCGTACGCGGCGGCCCACCGTGCCGGCCGGCTCCGCCGCCACCTGGAGGACAACGTGAGCATCACCACGGCGATGTACGAGGCCGGGTACGGTTCCAGCGGCCGCTTCTACGGCGAGTCCTCCCGGGTGCTCGGCATGACGCCGACCGACTACCGTGCCGGGGGCGCCGCCAGCACGATCCGGTTCGCCGTGGGTGAATGTTCGCTGGGCTCCATTTTGGTAGCGCAGAGCCAGCGCGGCGTATGCGCCATTCTCCTGGGAGATGATCCGGACGCGCTGGTAAAGAACCTCCAGGACCGCTTTCCGCAGGCCGGCCTGGTGGGCGACGACCCGGATTTTGCCCGCGTCGTATCGCAGGTGGTGGGATTCGTCGAATCGCCCCGGCTGGGGCTCGATCTACCGCTGGACGTCCGGGGCACCGCGTTCCAGGAGCGGGTGTGGCGGGCCCTGCGCGAGATCCCCAGCGGAACCACGGTCACCTACGCCGAGATCGCGGAACGGCTCGGGGCGCCCGGCGCCGTGCGGGCGGTGGCGGGGGCCTGCGCCGCCAACCCGGTTGCGGTCGCCATTCCCTGCCACCGGGTGGTGCGGAAAGATGGCGGTCTCTCGGGGTATCGCTGGGGGGTGGAACGGAAGCGACTGCTCCTGGAACGGGAGACCCGTCAGGGCGCGTAGGGGTCCTCCACCCGCTTGATCACCGGGGGCCGGATCCCCGGCCCGGCGTTGGCCTCGGCCCGCACCCGCTGGCCGAGCTGCGCCGTGAAGTAGGCGAGCACGTTCTCCGGCTTGATCCGCCGGGTGGCGTGCAGCGCCTTGAGGACGTCTTCATCCCGCCGCCCGTCAATCAGGTCCTTGATCATGTTCGCGGTGATCGCCCGGTCCAGCCCGCGGAGCTGGCGGGCCACCGCCGCGTCCAGGGACAGGTCAGGCTGGGGCGGGAACTGTTCGACGCCGTCCCGGCCCGACATGATGGCGGGCTTGGGGAAGCGCACGAAGACCGGCTGGGTAAAGTGGGGGTGCCGGATCATCAGCTCTCCCTTGGGCATGGTGGCGAGCTTGATCTTGGTCGCCGCCGAGATGGTCGCGTAGCCCGGCGTCGCCAGTTCGTCCATGTCCATCCGGCCGTAGACGGTGGTCCCGGCGTTGCCGACCACCCGGCGCATCACCTGGGAACGGAACTGCTGCGCCGAGAAGAGCACCAGGCCGAGGTAGCGGCCCCGCTCGGACAGGTCGAGCAGCATCTTCTTGACGTAGGTATCGGGGCCGTCGGCCGGCGCGTACTTGTTCAGCTCGTCCACGAAGACTACCACGTGGTCCACGCCCAGGTCCTGCCGCTCCAGGTGTTCCCGCAGCCGGGAGACCACGCGGGCAAAGACGAGGTCCTGGGCCAGCGGGTCCAGCCCGGCGATATCGAGCACGTACATTCCGCGGTCCTCGAACCGGCCCCAGGGCAGGTCGTTGACCCGGCCATCGTCGGTCACCAGGCCCTTGGACCGGACGCTGATGTTGGAGAGCCGGTTCCGCACCTTCCGGATCGTCGCCACGTGGTGGGTCCGCCAGACCTCGCCCCCCCGTCCCAGGGCCTCCATGTAGTCGAAGATCGACCGGAAAAAGACCTCGAGATCGGCGAAGGTCTGGACCTGGAACGGCCGGTCGCGCAGCTCCCGGTCCTCGTACTTGCGCCCCACCACCCGCTCGGCCAGGAAGTCAATAAAGGCGTCGGCCTTGGCGTCGATGTCGTCACGGTTGAGGACCACGTCGGCGTAGTCCAGCACTTCGCGGAGCCCCCAGATCAGCGGCTCGGTGTTATGGGCCAGCGCCTCGTTGGAACGCAGCGTGTTCAGGTTGGCCCCGTCCGCCTTGTAGGGCGCGTAATACCGGGCGTTGCGGAAGGGTTCCGGCTCCAGGCCCAGGCGGGCATAGAGACGCCGGTCCTCGTCGGAGATCGGGGCCGGTTGATCGAGGAACAGCAGGTCCGGCCCTTTCACGTTGAAGCAGAGCGCCGCGATGCTGCCTTTTTTCGCGGGGAAGGTCTGGAAGATGCTGCTCAGAAAGAGTTCGACCGCGCTGGTCTTGGTCGCCAGGCCGGAGACGCCGGTGATGTTGAGATGGGCCGCCTCGGGGCCGAGCAGGAAATCGGCGTCCAGGAACACCGGCGCGTCGAGCCCCCCCGCGCGGTAGGCCCCGATCGGGATGCCGGTGCTCGACTCGGTGCCGGTGTAGCCATCCATCCGGAGCGCGGTCGCGACGTCGGTATCGTCGGCCAGGAAGACCTGGGCCAGCGGGACCGGCTGCAGCGGCTCTTCCGGCGTCTGCCGCAGCACCGCCGCCGCGAACAGCCGGATCTCGGCTCGCTCCGTCGGCTGCAGGGCGATCGCGGCGGGATCGCCGTCGGCGCCGATCACGTCGTGCATCGGGGTCAGCAGGTCGGAATAGGCGAATGCCTCGGTCACGATGCCGTGCACCACCCGGCCCGGACTTTCCACCCGCACGATAGCGCCAATCCCGATCGGCGATTCGCGGGCCGTCCAGAAATAGAACTGGTAGGGAGTGGAGGGGCGCAGTTCCGTCGCAACGACGCGGCCGGCGGGCAGGGATGGATCCTGAGGCATGGCCAATAGTAATGGTGAGCAGTGAGAAGTGAGAGGTAAGAGGGAGTTCCTTCTCACTGCTCACCTCTCACTTCTCAATGCTCACTGCTTCTCAGGTATTGCTCCACATCGTGGATCCCGTAGAGCAGCCGGTCCCACCGCGCATCGGGGGTGCTCAGCGGGGCCCGCTCGGCCAGCAGCCAGCGGCTGATCCGGTCCGCCATGGCGATGGTCTCCGGGGCGGCGCGGGCCTCGACCCGGATCAGGCCGTGAAAGAGGTCATGGCCTTCCCAGGGCCAGAGCCGGAGCGCCCAGGAATAGACCGGCGCCACCTGGCTCTTGGTCGGCGCGAACACCGGGGAGCGGTGGCCGCAGGGAAGGCGGAGATACTGCTCCAGGTCCTGCCCTTCGAAGGGCAGGATGGAATGGCTCTTCACGATTCCCAGCGTCCGGGGGCTCGCGGCCCAGTCGGGAGATTCGGAGAGCGATCCGTCCACCACCAGCCACCCATCCTGGGGAATCTCGTACCCGGTGCTGGCGCGGCGCTCCAGCCGTCCCCGTTCCCGGTCCACGATCCGGCGGACCGCCATGAGGTCACGGATCGGGTGCACCGGCCCCTCGTCCTCCAGGGTGATCCGCTCCATGCCCTCGAGGGCATCGCCCGCCCTCACGAGCGGCACTTCCCGGCCCACCGCGAGGGAGGCCGATAGACGGGCCACCGTGTGGAGCCGGCGGTCGCGCCGTTCCCGCACCGCGGCCGCGATGGTGGCGATCACCAGGGGCGCCGCGCCGGCGTGCGCGACGATGTCATAGCGCTGGATGCCGTCGAGAAACGCGACCGGGCCGGGCCACGGCTCGGCGGCACCGGCCGGCATCGCGCGGACGGAACCGCCTTCCACCAGCCGGGCCGGCCGGATCGCGGCCTCCTCGGCGCGGCCCTGGCTTGCCTCGGGGATCCAGCTGGCCGGCGTCAGGCCGCGGGCGGCAACCGCATTCCGAATTCTGTTGAGGGATTGGACGTTCAGCGAAAGCTCCGGTTCAGCCGATCTCGAAGTCCCGTTCGCCCGGGAACGGCGGCACGCTGGTGAGCCAGAACCCGGCGATCCGGCGCTTGGCGTCCACCTCGACCAGGAGCGTGTCGGCGATGCGCACCACCTCCACGTCGCGGCGGGTCCCGATCCGCAGGTGAAAGACCGACTCCCCGGCGTCGGTGGAAACCGAAAGTGTCGTATCCACCTCCAGCGAGGCGATGCCCGGCTGGGAGGCGCGGCTGGGGATGATCACCCGGCCATCCTGGTACCGGGTCGGCGGCGTCAGTCCCGGCACCGTAGAGACTTCGGGCCAGACCACGACGTCGATCCCGCGCACGATCCCGCCGGCCACGTCCACCACCGCGATGGACCCTTCATCGTCGGTCAGTTCGACGGTCCCGGTGAGCCCGCCCGCCTTGTCCTTGCCCTTGAAGGACCCGGCCAGGATATCGGTTTCGGCATCCCATTTCCAGGTGATGGACGGAAGCTTTCCGCTGAGCGGCTCGATCCGGGCATCCAGTGACATGTGACCTCAGGCAGCGCGTGCCGACGAGAGATGCTTGATGTACCCGATGATGCGGTCCAGCGCCTGTTCCAGCTCCTGGTCCGACACCGAGTAGCTGAGCCGGACCCAGCGGTCGTCGCCGAAGGCGCCGCCCGGCACCAGGGCGACGCCTTCCTTCTGCATGAGGCCTTCGCAGAAAGCCTGCCCGGTGACCGGGGTTCCGGGCACGATGCCGTCCACCCGGAAGAAGAAGTAGAAGGCACCGTGCGGTTCCACGTATTCGACGCCGGGGACCTCGCCCCGGAAGCGGGAGACCACCCGGTCCCGGCGGGCCCGAAAGGCGGCAACCATGCGCTGTACGTCCTGCTCCACCCGCTCGTCGGTGAACGCCGTCGCGGCGGCCCACTGGGCCGGGTGGTTGGCGCCGGTGGTGGTGTGCGACTGGAGCGCCGCCATCGCCTTGGTCAGGTGCGCCGGGGCCAGTGCAGCCCCGATCCGGAGCCCGGTCATCGCGTAGGCCTTGCTGGCACCGTAAATCACCACGGCGCGTTCCAGCAGCTCGTCCGGCAGGTCGAGGAAGGAGGCCGCCGGGCCAGGGCCATAGTTGATCCTGCCGGTAGATTTCGTCGGCAATGATCCACACCTCGTGTTTCCGGGCCCACTCCGCGATGGCCCGCAGCTCGGTGAGGGTATAGACCGCGCCGGTGGGATTGCAGGGCGAGCAGAGGATCAGGCCCCGCACCAGCCGGTCAGTGTGGCGCTCCAGGTCGGCGACGCTCACCTTGAGCCCCCACTCGACGTCGCCCGGTACCGGCACCGGCTCCGCCCGGCAGAGATGCACGATCTGGGGATACGACACCCAGGCCGGCGAGGGGATCAGGACCTTGTCCTTGGGCCCGAACAGACAGAAGCAGGCGTTGAAGATGGATTGCTTCGACCCGGAGCTGACCACGATGTTGTCCGGATTGACGGCGCGCCCGCCGGAGAGCAGCGAAAGGTTCCGGGCGATCCCGGCGCGGAGGTCGAGGATGCCGACGTTGGGCGGATATCGGGTCATCCCCCGCTGCATCGCCTGGCTCTCGGCCTGCGCCGCCGCCTGGGGCATATCGAAATCGGGTTCGCCGACCCCGAGGTCGAGGACGTTCTCCCCCGCTGCCTTCCGCCGCTTGGCCTCGTTGCTGATCGCCACCGTTTCGGAGGCCTTGAGATAGCCGATGTTGGAGGACAGCTGGTCGGGCATGTCGGGTCCGGAGAAGGGGAAATGCGCGTTACCCGCCGTAAACTTGAGGCCCCGCCGAGCGATGTCAACTCTGGCCCCGCGTGGCTTCCGGGATTACGTTGCCGCGGCAGGAATGTCTCCGCACTTCTTTGAAAACTGAGGCTGTGATGTCAGGGTATTCCGCACTGCATGTATCCGATCCGGCGGGGACGGCGCTGGCGCGCTTTGGACTGGCCCCCACCGATCCGCAACTGGGCGACATCGTGCCGACGGCGGCACGCGGCAACAACCTGGTCGTGGTAGCGCCGCCCGCGGCGATCCACGCGATTCCCGGGCTGGTGGGCGCCATCAGCGCCTACGCCCGGCAGAGCACCGGCGTTCTGCTGGTCCTGGTTCCCGAGCCGGCCCTGGCCGAATGGGAGGCGGTAGTCACCTCGGTCGGCCGCAGCACCGGCCACACCGTCCACGCCGCCCGCACCCTCGCCCGCGCCAGCCGGTTGCTGCAGTCCGGATCGGTGCACATCCTGGTCGCGGCTCCCGAGACCGCGCTGGCGCTGACCGAGCGATCGGTCCTCAAGGCGGACCGGGTCGCCGGGATCTTCCTGGCGTGGCCCGAACTCTGGGAATCGGAAACAGCGCTCGCCCCCCTCATGCAGGATATCGGTCATGATGTCCCCCGGGTGATCTATACCGCCGAACCCGGGCGGGTCGCCGGCCTGGTGGAGCGCTACGCCCGCCGGGCCCATACCGCCGGCCCCGCAACCAGCGAGATGGCCGGCGAAGCCTCCCCTCCGGCCGGCTCAAAACCGGGCACCGTTCGGCTGGTGAGTGTCGGCTGGCAGCAGCGCCAGCATGCCCTCCAGGACACCCTCGAACTGCTGGACCCCGCTACCTGCGCCGTCTGGACCCTGAGCCCCGATCCCGATTTTGTCCCCGCCCTGCCCCCCGGAACCCAGCTGGCCGTGCGCCAGGTCCCGGCCCCCGGCCTCACCATCGCCTACGATATTCCCGCGGCGGCGCAGCTTGCCCAGCTCACCGCCGTCGGCGATGTAGTCCTGCTGGTCCCGCCGACGGCCCTGGCCTGGGTCCGGCGGGTGGTGCCGGAGGCCAGGGTCCTCCGGCTGGCCGGCGCTTCCGATGCCACGGCCCGGGCCGTCCAGGCCCGCCGGCAACGGGTCGCCGGGATGATCGACGGGGGCTCCGGCGAGCGGGGATTGCTGGCGCTGGCGCCGCTGTTCGAGCGGCACGATCCGGCCCTCATCGCCGCGGTCCTGTACGAGTTGTGGCAGGAGCAGCCGGGAGCCCCGGCGGCGCCCGCCCCCGCCACCCCGACCGGGGCGGACGTCATGAGCGCGGCCACCGCACGGATCTGGGTCGGCGTCGGCAAAAAGGACAGCGCCACCCCCAACGATTTTGTCGGTGTGCTGACGAAGGAACTGGGCTACGAGCGCGGGAAGATCGGCAAGATCGAGGTGCGGGAGCTGTATTCGCTGGTCGAAGTGCCGGCGGTGGAAGCGGAAGAGGTGGCGGGCCGGCTCAACGGGGTAACCATCCGGCGCCGGCGGGTGACCGCCCGGATTGACCGGGGCGGAAAGGTCCGCAGCGAGCGGTAGACAGCTACTTCTTGCGGTTCACCAGGTCCTTGAGCCCCTTCCCGGCGCGGAATGCGGGCACCGTCGAGGCCTTGATGCTGATACCTTCCCCGGTGTGCGGATCGCGGCCACGGCGAGGCGCCCGCCGCCGGGTTTCGAAGTTGCCGAACCCGGTGATCTGCACCTTGCCACCCTTGCGCAGTTCCTGGCTGATGAGACCGGTCGGCCCGAAGATATGGTCCACGACGCCGGCGGCGTGCGTCTTGGTCGTGGCGAGCCGTTTGGCGAGGGCGACCACCAGGTCCTGCTTGTTCACGCAGACTCCTTGCGCGGGGATATCGAGGGGCGGGCCGAAGAATATGAGACCCTACCCCGCGTTGGGCAAGATGCGTATGTTGATCCCTCACCCCACCACCCTGCACCCTCGTGAATGATGTATCACGGATCCCGCCCCGGCTCCATTGAGATCATTTGTGGCGTGATGTTCAGCGGCAAGAGCGAGGAACTCATCCGGCGGGTCCGTCGCGGGGTCATCGCGCGGCGCCGGGTGCAGGTCTTCAAATCGCATCTGGACTCCCGCTACACCGGGGTCTTCAGCGTGGCCAGCCACGATGGCGCCGAGTTCGAGGCGGCGCCGGTGGACAGTGCGGCTGAGATCTTCCGGCTGGCCCGCGCCGACACCGAGATCCTCGCGGTGGACGAAGTCCAGTTCATGGACGCCGCCATCCTGGAAGTCGCTACCCAGCTGGCCGCCCGGGGACTCCGGGTGATCCTGGCGGGCACCGATACCGATTTCCGCGGGGAGCCGTTCGGCCCCATGGGCGACCTCATGGCCATCGCCGAGCAGGTGGACAAGCTCAACGCCATCTGCGTGGTGTGCGGCGACCTGGCCTGCCGCAACCAGCGGCTGGTCAACGGCCGGCCCGCCCGTTACGACTCGCCCACGATCATGGTCGGCGGCCGGGAGAGCTACGAAGCCCGCTGCCGGCATTGCCACCGGGTGCCCAGGCAGGATGAAGACCAGACGGCCATGCTGTAACAGGGGGCAAGCGGGCGAGAGGGCCAGGGGGCCAATGGCTCAGGGAGCCCTTGCCCCCGCGCCCCCTGGCCCCCTGGCCCCCTTCGCCTCATGCTGAACATCGCCCTCACCGGCAACATCGCCGCCGGCAAGTCCACCGTCGTGGACCTCTTCCGCCGGTGGGGCGCCACCGTGATCGACGCCGACCAGCTGGTGCGCAAGGCCCAGAAGCCGGGCACCGAGGTCATGCAGGCCATCGCGTTCCGGTTCGGGCGCGACGTGATCCTGCCCGGGGGCGAGCTGGACCGGAAAGCACTCCGCGGCAAGGTCATGGGCGATGATGCCGCGCTGGCCGACCTCAACGCCATCGTGCACCCCGCCGTGCAGCGGGAACGGAACCGGCTCCTCGCCCTGGCCCGGCAGCGGGGCGACCGCATCGCAATCAACGATATTCCGCTGCTGTTCGAAGCGGCCGACCCCGCCGAGTTCGACGCGATCATCCTGGTGGACGCCCCCGAGGCGATCCGGTTCGAGCGCCTGGTCCAGTCCCGCGGCATGACGGAGGCCGCCGCCATGGCCGCCATCCGGGCCCAGCAGAAACCGGAAGCCAAAAGGCCCCTGAGCGATTTCATCATCGAGAACGGCGGCTCCCTCGCCCAGCTGGAGGAGCGGGCCCGGGCCGTCTGGGGGGAGCTGGAACGCCGGCCGGACCCCGGCGGCCGTCCTTGATTTCCGGCTCCGCCGGTTCTATTCTCACCCCGCCCGCCATACCTGGAGACCTGCCTTGGCCAACATCCCCGAGAACCTGCTTTATACGCAGGATCACGAATACGTCCGCAAGACCGACGACCCCGCCGTCGTGGTCGTGGGCATCACCGATTACGCCCAGGGCGAACTGGGCGATGTCGTCTTTGTGAACCTGCCCAAGCCGGGCGACCAGGTCGCCGCCCACTCCGTCTTCGGCACCATCGAAGCCGTGAAGGCGGTGTCCGAGCTTTTTTCCCCGCTGGCCGGAGAGGTCATGGAGGTCAATGGCGCGCTGGATGGCAGCCCCGACCTCGTCAATCGCGATCCCTACGGTGAAGGCTGGATGATCAAGCTCAAGGTCAGCAACCCGGGCGACATGAACGCCCTGATGGCGCCCTCCGCCTACCGGACCCAGATCGGCGCCTGAGCGGCGCCGGCCCAGCGTTACCAGCGCCCCGAGGCCGGCTCGGGGCGTTTATCTTTGGAAGTCCTCCAACCAAGTCCACGGGGTCAAGGAAGCAACATGTCCCAGTCCACCGCCGCGCCGTCCCGCAAGCCCGCGTCATCCGGTCATCCCCCCGCCAGCGCCGTGCCCGGTTTTCTCGCCGAAGACCAGTTCGCCGGCCGCCATAACGGGCCCCGCCCGGACGATGTTCGCGCCATGCTCGGCGTCCTCGGCTACGAGACGGTCGATGCCCTGGTGGACGCCATCGTCCCCGAGGACATCCGGCTGCGCCAGCCGCTGGCCCTGCCCCCCGCGCTCACCGAGCGGCAGGCCCTGGCCGAGCTGCGCGGCATGGCGGCGAAGAACCAGGTCTTCCGCTCCTGCCTCGGCATGGGCTACTACGATACCGTGACGCCCCCGGTCATCCTGCGGAATATCCTGGAGAATCCCGGGTGGTACACCGCCTACACCCCGTACCAGGCCGAGATCGCCCAGGGGCGGCTGGAAGCGCTGCTCAACTTCCAGACCATGGTCTCCGACCTCACCGGACTGGAAATCGCCAACGCCTCCCTGCTGGACGAGGGGACGGCGGCCGCGGAGGCGATGCACCTGACCCACGCGCTCAGCGACGCCACCGGCCCGCTGACCTACATGGTGGACCAGGACTGCCATCCCCAGACCATCGCGGTCGTCCAGACCCGGGCCGAGGCCCGGGGCATCACGGTCACCGTCGCCGACCCCCGGAGCTTTACGTTCGGGACCGGCGTCATCGGCGCCCTCATTCAATACCCCGCCACCGACGGCGGCGTGGAGCATTGGGGTGCCTTCTGCGAGCGGGCCCACGCGGCCGGGGCGCTGGTCACCGTCGCCACCGACCTGCTGGCGCTGACCCTGCTGGAGGCCCCCGGCACCTGGGGCGCCGACATCGCCGTCGGCAACAGCCAGCGCTTCGGCGTCCCCCTCGGCTACGGCGGCCCCCATGCCGGGTTCTTCGCCACCCGCGATGCCTACAAGCGGTACCTGCCGGGCCGGATCATCGGAGTCTCGAAAGATCGCGCCGGCCGCCAGGCGCTTCGGATGGCGCTGCAGACCCGGGAACAGCACATCCGCCGCGAGAAGGCGACCAGCAACGTGTGCACTGCCCAGGTGCTGCTCGCCGTGATCGCCGGGATGTACGCGGTGTATCACGGGCCTGACGGGCTGACCCGGATCGCCCGGCGGGTGCACGGGCTGGCCCAGGTGCTGGCCGCCGCCCTCAAACAGCTGAAGTTCGGATTGGCCCACGAGGGGTACTTCGATACGATCGCCGTCGAGGCCGGCGCCGCGCTGCCGGCCATCCTTGAGGCGGCGCGCGCCCGCGGCATCAACCTGCGCCGCCTCTCCGCCACCCATATCGGGATCGCGCTGGACGAAACCACGACGCTGGCCGATGTGCGCGATGTCGCCGAGGCGTTTGCGGGAGGTAACCCGCTCAGCTTCGACCTCGACCAGCTGGCTCGGAGCGTGGACACCGCCATCCCCGCCAACCTGGCCCGGAGCACCCCGTTCCTGACCCACCCGGTGTTCCACCGGCACCGGAGCGAGACCGAGATGCTCCGCTACCTCAAGATGCTCGAGGATCGCGACCTCTCGCTCACCTCGGCGATGATTCCGCTGGGCTCCTGCACCATGAAGCTCAACGCGACCACCGAGATGATCCCGGTGACCTGGCCCGAGTTCGGCAAGCTGCACCCCTTCGCGCCGCGGGACCAGGCGAAGGGATATGGCGAGATGTTCAGCCGGCTGGAAGCCGCACTGGCCGAGATCACCGGGTTTGCCGCGGTCTCGCTGCAGCCCAACGCGGGGTCGCAGGGCGAATTCGCCGGGTTGCTGGTGATCCGGGCGTGGCAGCAGGCCCGGGGCCAGGGCCACCGCGACATCTGCCTGATTCCCCAGTCGGCCCACGGGACAAACCCGGCGAGCGCGGTCATGGCCGGGTACACCGTCGTCGTGGTGAAGACGGACGCCCGGGGCAACATCGATGTGGCCGACCTTCGCGCGAGGGCCGCCGAGCACCGGGAGCGGCTGGCGGCGCTGATGGTCACCTATCCCTCGACCCATGGCGTGTTCGAGTCCTCCATCCGGGAAGTCTGCCAGGTGGTGCACGAAATGGGCGGGCAGGTATATATGGACGGCGCCAACATGAACGCCCAGGTCGGCCTCTGCCGCCCCGGCGATATCGGCGCCGATGTCTGCCATCTGAACCTGCACAAGACTTTCTGCATTCCGCACGGGGGCGGCGGGCCCGGCATGGGCCCCATCGGCGTAGCCGGCCATCTGGTGCCGTTCCTGCCCAACCACCCGGAGGTGGACCTGGGCCATCCCCAGTCCAGCGGCACCGTCTCCGCCGCGCCCTGGGGCAGCGCTTCCATCCTGCCCATCTCCATGGCGTACATCATGATGATGGGACCGGACGGCCTGACCGAGGCGACCCGGATCGCAATTCTCAATGCCAACTACATCGCCAAGCGGCTGGAAGGGCATTACTCCCTGCTCTACAGCGGCAACCATGGCCTCATCGCGCACGAATGCATCATCGACATGCGGCCCTTCAAGGCCACCGCCGGTGTCGAGGTCGAGGATATTGCCAAGCGAATCATTGACTACGGCTTTCATCCGCCCACCGTCTCCTTTCCCGTCCCCGGCACCCTCATGATCGAGCCGACCGAGAGCGAGCCGAAGGAAGAGCTGGACCGGTTCATTGACGCGATGATCGGGATCCGGGCCGAGATCCGGGAAATCGAAGAGGGCAAGGCAGAGAAGGGAAACAACGTGCTCCACCACGCGCCGCACACTCTGGCCGATGTCGTCAGCGATGGCTGGGACCGCCCTTACCCCCGGGAGCGGGCCGGCTTTCCCTCCGCCGCCACCCGGATGCACAAGGTGTGGCCGACGGTAAGCCGCATCGACCAGGCCTTCGGTGACCGCAATCTGGTGTGCAGCTGTCCGCCGGTGGAGGCGTATTCCTGAGACGAAGTGAGTCTCCCTGGTCCCTGCTGGTAGATCCCCCGCGTCCCGGGTGGGAGAACATGGCGCGGGATCAGGCCCTGCTGGACCTGGCGGACACGAATCACATCGCCGTGCTCCGCCTGTACCGCTGGACCCCATCCTGCATCTCGTTCGGCCGGCACGAGCCCGCCCGGCGCCGCTACGACCGGCCTGCCATCACCCGCCGGGGCCTGGATTGCGTGCGCCGCCCCACCGGGGGCCGCGCCGTGTGGCACGCCCGTGAACTGACCTATGCGGTGGCCGCACCGCTGGCCCTCTTTGGTTCGCTCCGTGACGCCTACCGCGATATCCACCTGATGCTGGCCGATGCCGTCCGCGGGCTCGGCGCGGAAGCAAGCCTGGCCGCACCCGGGGCGCGGCCACCGGGCGTGGACGCCGGCGCCTGCTTCGCCAGCCCGGTCGGCGGCGAGGTGGTGATCGCCGGCGCCAAGGTGCTGGGCAGCGCCCAGGTGCAGCAGGGCCAGGCGGTGCTGCAGCACGGCAGCCTCCTGCTGGAAGATTCCCAGGCCATCATCCATGACCTGACCCTCGGCGCGCCCGCCGCCCCGGGGGAGCGCCCCCTGGCCGCCGTCCTGGGGCGGGCGATTTCCTTCGAGGAGGCGGCGGCGGCGGTAGAGTCCGCAGCCCGGAACTGGGCGGCCCACTGGACGCCCTGGGAGCATGAGAGCATGCTGGCCGACCGGGCCGCCGGGCACGCCGCACAGTTCCGGTCCCGGGAATGGACCTGGAGCCGCTGACGCCCCCCCGGCAATTCATTATCTTGTCTCCACCGTTCAGAACCGGAGTTCCCGTGCCCCCGTTTACTATCCGGGCGGCCGCGTCCCTCGCGCTGCTGCTCGCTGCTTCCGCCAGTCCCACCGTGGCGCAGGATCGCGCCTCCGGCGCTACCCTCGTCGTTTCGGTTCCCGGCGACGTCACGACACCCATTCCCACCGTCAGCGACAACGGCACCAACTATGAAATCGTCAACCTGCTCTATCTCAGGCTGGCGGAATTGGGGCCCACGCTTTCCACCGTGGGCGACGAAGGATTTCGCCCCATGCTGGCCCGGGAGTGGAAGCGGCGCGACTCGGTGACGCTGGCGTTCGACCTCGATCCCCGCGCGACCTGGCACGACGGGCGGCCGGTGACGGCAGCGGACGTGGTGTTCAGCTACGAGTGGGCGCGGACCACGCCGGACCATGCCCGGAGCCTGCGGCGGATTTCCTCGGTCACCGCCGAGGGCGAGCGCCGGGTGGTATTCCGGTTTACGCATCGCTATGCCGAGCAGCTCTACGACGCGACCTTCCAACTGCTGATCGTGCCGGCCCACCTGCTGGCCGCGATTCCGCGGGATTCGCTGGCGACCTCCGGGCTGGCCCGGAACCCGGTGGGCAACGGGCCCTTTCGGTGGGTCCGGAACCAGCCGGGCCAACTGGTCGAGCTGGCCGCGTTCGAGCAGTTTTTCCTGGGCCCCCCGGCAGTCAAGCGGCTGGTTTTCCGGGTCACGCCCGATGCCGAGGCGCGGGTGAGCATGTTGCTGAGCGGCGAGGCCGATGCCGTCCAGTACCTGGCGCTCCCGGCTCAGGTCCGGGCCCGGCAGCACGAGGCGCTCGCCGTGGTGCCGGTGATCGGCTCGGGTGTCACGTACGCGCTGTTCAATCAGAAAGCCTACGGGGACCGGAGCCAGCCCCACCCCATCCTGAGCGACGTGCAGGTGCGCCGGGCCCTCGTGGTGGCGCTCGACCGGGAAACGATGGCGCGGGCGGTGTACGGGGGTCACGCCCGGGTTCCCGACGGCCCGGTGCCGCAGACGTTCGCGTGGGTCGGGGCCCCGCGCAACCGGGCGCCCGACGCGAATCCGGCGCGGGCGCGCCAGCTGCTGGCCGCCGCCGGGTGGCGCGATTCGGACGGCGATGGGATCCTCGACCGGAACGGCCGCCCGCTCGAACTGACGGTCAACGCGCCCAACGGGACGCCCCAGCGCCCCATGCTCGCCCAGCAGATGCAGGCCCGGTTCCGGGAAATCGGCGTCAAGCTTAACGTCCACCTCCTCGAGTTCGGGGTGTGGCTGGAACGGAGAAACCGGGGAGAATTCGATCTCGACATGTCCAGCGCCAACCTCGATCCTACGCCCTCCGGCTGGAACTGGAGCTGGAGCTGCGAAGGCGCCGGCCTGCGGGGCCGGAACGTCGGGAGCTACTGCAATCCGCGGGTGGACTCTCTGCTCGCCCGCGCCGCTACGGCCAAAGACCCGGTGCCCGTCTACCGCGAGATTCTCGAGACGATCCGGGCTGATGTACCCGCCATCTTCCTGGCCGCCCCGTCGGCGGTCGTCGCGGTGCACAAGCGGTTCGATCCCCGGCCCTTCCGGGCCGAGTCGCCGTGGCTCTCCCTCCGCGAGTGGAAAGTGAAACCGGCCGCCCCGCGCGACCGGAGCCGCGGAGCCGACTGATCCGCTGGTTCGCCGCCCGGGTCCTGCAGGCATGCGCCACGCTGCTCGCGGCCCTGGTCGTCATTTTCTGCCTCATGCGGGTGCTCCCCGGTGACCCGGTCCCGATCATCATCGGCGACCGCCCGGTCTCCGAAGAGGAAATCACCCGCATTCGCGCCCGCTTCTGCCTCGACTGCCCCCTCCCGGTGCAGTTCGCCAGGTTCGTCAGCGCCGCCGCCCGGGGAGACCTGGGCACCTCCATCCGCTACAACCGGCCCGTCACCCAGCTGATCCGGGAACACCTCTGGCCCACGGTGCTCCTCGGCGGATCCGTCCTGTTAATCAATTTCACTGTGGGCATCGCGCTGGGCGCCTGGCAGGCCGTCAAGAAAGGCGGCCGGGGGGACCGCCTGCTCTCCAGCTTTTCGCTGCTGGCCTACGCCCTGCCCACTTTCTGGCTGGCCATGGTGCTGGTCTGGATCTTTGCGATCAGGCTGCACCTCTTTCCATCCGGTGGATTCACCAGCGTGACCCTCGATCCCGGCGCCGGGTTCCTGGCCCGGACCGCCGACATCGCCCGCCACCTGGTGCTTCCCGTGGCGACGCTCTGCATCGTGACGATCGCGGCCACCATGCGCTACCAGCGGAACGCGATGATCGAAGTGCTTCGCATGGACTACATTCGCACCGCCCGTGCCAAGGGGGTCCGGGAAAGCCGGGTCATTCGCCATCACGCCTGGCGCAACGCCCTCTTCCCGGTGCTCACGATCTTCGGGCTCTGGCTGCCGATCCTCGCCACCGGGTCCGTCTTCGTGGAATCGGTGTTCAGCCTGAACGGCCTGGGCCTGATGGCGTATGAGGCCATCGGGATGCGCGACTACCCGCTGCTCATGGGCGCGGCGATCCTGGTCAGCACCCTGATCGTGCTGGGCGGCCTCCTCACCGACCTCGGCTACATGGCCCTCGATCCCCGGGTGCGCCGCCCGTGACGGGAGACTGGGCCGCGGTCTTCCGCCGGGTATGGTCCAACCGGAGCGGGCGGGCGGGAACCCTGCTGCTCGCCGGCATCGTGCTGGTCGTGGCGCTGCTTCCATTCGTGCTGCCGGATCCCAACGTGCAGCCCTGTCTCGCCTGCGGGGCGATGGCCCCGGGGCCGGAGCACCTCTTCGGCACCGACCAGCTCAATCGCGATGTCCTCTCCCGGGTCGTCTGGGGCGGGCGCATCTCCCTCTCGGTCGCCTTCCTGGCCGTGGCCCTCGCGATCACGCTGGGCGCGCTGGTCGGGCTCGGCTCGGGTTACCGCGGGGGCTGGGTCGATGTCATCGTCATGCGCCTGGTGGATGGCGCCCTGGCCATTCCCCGGCTGTTCGTCCTGCTGCTGGTCCTGGCGGTGTTCACCCCCATCCCCCTCCCGGTATTCATCCTGGTGCTGGGCACGACCGGGTGGTTTGCGGTCAGCCGGATCGTGCGGGGCGAAGCGCTCCGCCTCAAGGAGGAGATGTACGTCCAGGCGGCCCAGGCGCTGGGGGCCGGGGGCGGCCGGGTTATTTTTCGGCACCTGCTGCCCAACGCCATGGGGCCGCTGCTGGTGGCCGCCACGCTGGGGGTGGGCGATGTTATCCTGCTGGAAGCGGGATTATCCTATCTCGGCCTCGGCATCCAGCCGCCTACCGCGTCGTGGGGCGGCATGATCCAGGAGTCGCGGGGCATCTTATTCACCGGGCCCTGGACCCACCTGTTTCCCGGCCTGGCCATCGTGCTGACCGTGCTGGCCATCAACCTGATCGGCGGAGCCCTGCGTGACGCGTTCGACCCCAGGAATGCCTGAGTCACCCGCTGCGCCCGCCCCGGCATCGCCGGCGGAGGCGCTCCTGGCGGTAGAGAACCTGGTGGTCCGGTTCCCCGGCACGCCGCGGGACGCCGTGCCGGTGGATGGGGTCTCGTTCACCCTCCGCCGGGGCGAAACCCTGGCGCTGGTGGGAGAATCGGGGTGCGGCAAGAGTCTGACCAGCCTGGCCCTGCTCCGGCTGATCCCGCCGCCGGGCCGCATCGACCCGGGCAGCCGGATCGAATTTGGCGGGGTGGATATCATGGGCCTCAAGGAAGACGCGCTGCGTGATATCCGGGGACGCCGGATCGGCATGGTGTTCCAGGACCCCATGACCAGCCTTAACCCCGTCTTCACGGTGGGCGACCAGGTCGCCGAAGGCATCCGGGCTCACTTTCCCGTCTCCCGCCGCGACGCCGCCGACCGCGCTGTCGCCCTCCTTCGCGAAGTCGGCATCTCGGACCCGGAGATCCGGGCGGACGACTATCCCCATCAGCTGAGCGGTGGCATGCGGCAGCGGGTGATGATTGCCATGGCCCTCGCCTGCGAGCCCGAGTTGCTGATCGCCGACGAACCGACGACGGCCCTCGATGTCACCGTGCAGGCGCAGATCCTGGAGATCCTCGACAATCTGCGCCGGGCCCGCGGCATGGCGGTCCTGCTCATCACCCACGACCTCGGGATCGTCGCCGGCCGGGCCGACAGGGTGGCCGTCATGTACGCCGGCCAGATCGTGGAGCAGGCGGCCACGGCCCAGCTCTTCGCGCGGCCTTCCCACCCCTACACCCAGGGACTGCTCGCCTCGGTGCCCCGGCTTAGCGGCCCCCGCACCCGCCTCACCCCCATCGGGGGGAGTGTGCCCACCCCTGACGCCTGGCCGTCCGGGTGCCGCTTTCGGCCCCGCTGTCCCCAGGCATTCGAGAAATCGGAACTCGCCCCGCCGCCCCTGCCGGTCGGCCCCGGGCACTGGATGCGCTGCTGGCTGGCCGAGCGGGGGGACTCATGAACCAGGCGGCCGGCGTACCGGGTGCTTCGGCTTCCTCCCTCCTCGTGGTGCAAGGCCTGGTCAAGCACTATCGCAGCACCGGCCTCTTCCGGGCCGGCGGCAAGACCGTGCGCGCCGTGGATGGCGTCAGCTTCGAGATCGGCCGGGGCGAGACCCTCGCCCTGGTCGGCGAGTCGGGCTGCGGCAAGTCCACCGTGGGACGGACCATCCTGCGCCTGCAGGAGCCCACCGCGGGATCCGTGCATTTCGACGGGACCGATGTGTTCGCGCTGGGCCGGGAAGAAATGCGGCAGAAGCGCCGCCAGATGCAGATTATTTTCCAGGATCCGTACAGCTCGCTCAATCCCCGGATGACGATCGGCAAGGCGGTAGCCGAGGGGATCGAGATCCACCGGCTGGCCCGGGGGGCCGCCGTCCGGGACCGGGTCGCCGCCCTGCTTGAGGAGGTCGGCCTCGACCCGTCCTACATGCATCGCTATCCGCACGAATTCTCCGGCGGCCAGCGCCAGCGCATCGGCATCGCGCGGGCGCTGGCGGTAGAGCCGGCGTTTATCGTCTGCGACGAGCCGGTCTCCGCGCTCGATGTCTCGGTCCAGGCCCAGGTGCTTAACCTGCTGGGCGACCTCCAGCAGAAGCATGGACTCTCCTACCTGTTCATCGCCCACGACCTCGCGGTGGTCCGCCAGATCGCCAGCCGGGTCGCGGTGATGTACCTCGGCCACCTGGTAGAAACCGGCCCCACCGAACAGGTCCTGTCAGACCCGCGGCACCCGTACACCCAGGCCCTGCTCTCCGCCGTGCCGGAGCCCGACCCCGGGAAGCAGCGCCAGCGCATCATCCTGGAAGGCGATTTGCCGAGCCCGGCGAACCCGCCGACCGGCTGCCGGTTCCACACCCGCTGCTTTCATCATTGCCGAGATCAGCGCTGCGTCGACGAAGTCCCGGTGCTGCGCCCGGTCCACTCGACCCTCGCCGCCTGCCATTACGCGGAGACGCGGCCGGAAGCGCTGCACGGGCAACCGGGGGAACCAGCCCATCAGTGAGGGATCGCCCGCCCCACCCTCAGTCTCGCCCTGATCCGGAGCCGTGACCTCGCTCACGGCCCGGGACTCCAGAATCCCCCATGCTGGGAGGTAGTCATTACCGATACCATGGAGGAAGTCGATGACAGACGATCTCAAGGACACTCTTCGCGAGAAGAGCGTGAAGGATAAGGTGAAAGGGAAGTTCAACGAGGCAGTCGGCAAGACCCGCCACGAGCTGGGCGACCTGACCGACAACCATTCGGAAGAGGTCAAGGGCAAGTACCAGGAGGTGAAGGGCAAGATGCAGCAGAAGAAGGGCGAGGCCGAGGAGGAAATCGCCGACGACCTGAGCGTCGCCAGGGACCGGCGCCGAGACGCCGAGTAGTCCTATCGCCCGCAGGAAAGGCCCCCGCGAAAATCCTCGCGGGGGCCTTTTCCCTTCCGGGCTCCTCGCCGGTCAGGCGACCAGCGGCAGGAGCAGGCCCCGGAGCCGACGGAGCGCGGCGGTTCGGATCTGCGAAATCCGGGACTCGGTGAGCCGCAGGATCGCGGCAATCTCCCGCAGGTTCAACTCCTCGTAAAAATAGAGCGCCAGGACGGTTCGCTCCCGCTCCGGCAGCCGGGCCAGTCCCGCGGCCAGCAACCCCACCCGTTCCTCCATTTCGACCGAGTCGGGGCCGGCGTGGTCATGGTCCAGGCCGAGAGGCGCCATCCTGGAGTGAAGCAGGGCTGGAGCGTCCTCGAGCGAGACCTGGCATGCGCCATCCACCGAGGCGCGCCATGCCCAATAGGTGGACAGGTCCAGCTCCAGCGCGGCGGCCATCTCCGCGGGCGCGGGAGCCCGGCCGAAGGCCGCGGAGATGCGACCCGCGACGCGATCGAGTTTCCGCGCCTTGGAGCGCACCGAGCGGGGGACCCAGTCCCGGTCCCGGAGTTCGTCCAGCATGGCGCCGTGGACCCGGCGGGAAGCGTACGTCGCGAACGAGTTGGCGCGCGACGGGTCGAAGCTGTCCAGCGCCTGGACCAGCCCCAGGGTTCCCGCGCCTATCAGGTCGTCCACCTCCACGGCGCCGCCGGTGCGGGCGGCGAGCTTGCGGGCCAGAATCCGGACCAGGTAGAGGTGCCGCTCCAGTAACTCGGTGCGGGCTGCCGGATCGCCGCTCCGGCGATACGAAGTCCAGAGCGAATCAAGACCTGCATCGGCCTGCCGGGCGCCGTTGGGTGATGGGTTGAATGTGACCACGGACATGCTTTCCTCCTGGCGGGGATCCGACGGCCGGGGCGGCCTGGCACATGGGTCATGGCAGGACCCGTACCAGTCCTTGCAGCACCGTGGTATCTCGCGGAAGTTCAAACGGCCAAGGATCTTAGGCGAGATCGGAGCCGCACTCCAAGCCCGGAAAACGCGTCAGCCACTGCCAAATTCATTGGCAGTGGCTGACAGCTATACACCGACGAAGGACCAGCCGCCGGAGCCTGGACCTACCGGTCCTTCAGATAGTCGGGGGGCAGCGTAAGGCCCGGGCGCTCGGCATCCCACAGGATGTTCATCACCCACCAGCGGGTACCATCATGAAAGAGCTGGATGCTGTTGATCCCGCGAGCAAAGGCCAGCGTGTCAGACGCTGCCCGGCGGGAATCGTAGGTGCTGAATCGGTGCACCATCTGGCCGAAGCGCTCACTGCGGTGCGCCAGCTCTCGCTCGAAAAACCCTTCCCGTTTGAAGTACGGCTCCGCGCCGGCGATCCAGTCGGCCAGGGTCATTACCCGAAGTCCATAGCCGCTCTCGGCCCGGACCACCGGGATCAGCCGCGCCTCCGGATGGAACAGGCTTCGCATCCGGTCCCAGTTTCGGGGTGCGCCCGCCGGACCGGAGATGACGTCGTACAATGCCCGGACGATCGCCTCTTCGGAGCCGACATCGGCGGGATTGGCGGCGGAGGCCGCCGGGGATGATTGCTGCGCAGCCATCGGAGCGGTGGCGGCCAGCGCCAGGAGCGCCCCGGCCAGCGCGAAACGGGGAACCTTCATCGGTGAATCTCCTTTCAAGTTTTTGTGCCAAATGACGATAGTCTGGGAAGAGCGGTTTCACCCGGGACCATCCGCGAGGGGGATGTGTGGCCCATACGCCCAAAATGCCGCCGACGGAAAGCACCCTCGATCGCGGGGACATCCGCCGGGCCCTGCAACGCCTTGCCTCCGGATACTACAATCGGCCGGAGGTGCTCCGGGTCATCGCCCGCAGGATTCTTCTGTTGGATGAGGAAAGCGTCACGCCCTGAGCCCCGAAGCCCGATTCCAAAATTCCCTCAATTCCAAAATTCCCTCAATTCCAAAATTCCCTCAATTCCCTCAATTCCTTTCCCTCTGGCCGCCCAGCCTGCCGGGTAGCTATACTTCCCCCGCCTCCACCCCTCCATCCGTGACCTACTCGCCGGCCGATGCGATCGCGGCCTTTCAGACGCTGGACTTGCGCATAGGGCGGATCCTCCGCGCGGAACTCAACGCGGGTGCCCGGAAACCCGCCTACAAACTGTGGCTGGACCTGGGCCCCGAGGGAGAACGCACCTCGAGCGCTCAGCTGGTAGATCTCTACCAGCCAGCGGACCTGGTCGGCCGGCTGGTGATCGCCGCGGTCAACCTGGGCAGCCGCCGGGTAGCCGGGTTCGATTCTCAAGTCCTCGTTCTCGGCCTCCCCGATGCCCTGGGACGGGTGGTCCTGCTGGCGGTGGAGCGGGAAGTGCCGCTCGGCGGCCGGGTTTACTAGGAATCCCCATGCGACAGAATTTCGCCACCGGAACCGCCTGGGAACCGATCGTGGGATACTCCCGCGCCGTGCGGGTAGGAAACGTCGTCCACGTCTCCGGCACCACCGCGACGACCGCCGAGGGAACCATCGCCCACCCGGGCGATGCCTACCGCCAGGCGGTCCAGGCCCTTCGCAATATTGCCACGGCGCTGGAACGGGCGGGCGCCCGGTTGGACCAGGTGGTCCGGACCCGAATGTTCGTCACCGATATCGCCCGCTGGGAGGAAGTGGGGCGCGCCCACGGGGAAGTCTTCGCCGCCATTCGACCGGCCACCTCCATGGTGGAAGTGTCCCGGCTGATCCACCCCGACATGCTGGTCGAAATTGAAGCCGAAGCCATCATCACCGACTGAGATTCCCGATCCCCTCGCGAGGTCATCGTGCCCCACGCCCTGATCCAGGTTGACGCGTTCACCGACCGGGCCTACGGAGGCAACCCCGCAGCGGTGCTGGTCCTTCCCGAACCCGCCGAACCCGCCTGGATGCAGGCGGTGGCCCGGGAGATGAATCTCTCCGAAACGGCCTTCGTCACCCGCGAGGGCGATGGATTCCGGCTGCGCTGGTTCACGCCCCGGATGGAGGTGGACCTGTGCGGCCACGCGACGCTCGCATCGGCGCATGTCCTGTGGGAAACCGGGGAACAGGGCGCCGACCAGGCGATCGGATTCCAGACCAACAGCGGCGTGCTGACCGCAACCCGGCAGGGCAACTGGATCGAACTGGATTTTCCCGCGGAGTACGAGGAGTACTGCGCCGCCCCCCTGGAACTGACCGAAGCGCTTGGCGTGGCCATGCAATACGTGGGACGCAATCGGTTCGACTACCTCATCGAGGTCGAAAACGAGAAGGTGCTCCGCGCACTGGAGCCCAACCTCGCCATTCTCGAGTCCATTCCCGCCCGCGGGTTTATTCTCACCTGCCCGTCCGCGGTCGCCGAGTACGACTTTGTCTCCCGCTTCTTCGCCCCGGCGCTCGGGGTCCGGGAAGACCCGGTCACCGGCTCCGCGCACTGCTGCCTGGCGCCCTTCTGGGCCACCCGGCTGGGGAAAGACAGGATGGTGGGATATCAGGCATCCGAGCGAGGCGGCGTGGTGCGGGTACGCGTCGATGGCGACCGAGTCCGGCTGGGGGGCCAGGCGGTGACCGTGATGCGGGGAGAACTGGTCTGACGTCGAGTCAGTCGAGGTAGGACTCGGTGACCTGGACCGGGAAGTAGCGGGTGCTGCGGGACCCGATGCCCAGCTGGCCCAGCCGGTTCCATCCCCAGCAAAAGACCCCTTCCTTCTTGGTGAGCGCGCAGGTGTGGTTCCCACCGGCGGTGACACCGGTAAACTCGTGATCCCCCGTGACCTGGACCGGTATCAGGGTCGCAGCCTCCTGCCCGTTGCCCAGCTTGCCGTAGGTATTGGCACCCCAGCAATAGAGCTTCCGGGACAGGGTGACGCCACAGGCATGGTAGGAGCCGACCGCGATCCCTTCAAACCGGAGCACCCCGTAAAGGGGGACCGGGACGGTGACGTAGGTAAGCGAACTCGTGCCGGTTCCCAGTTCGAACGAAACGTTGGACCCCCAGCAGTAGACCTGGCCCTGGGGGGTCAGCCCGCAGGAGAAAAAGTCACCGGTGCCGACGGACTGGAAAACCAGGCCCCCCGCCACCGGCACCGGCACTGAACTCGAGACCAGCGTGCCGTTGCCCAGTTTGCCGTAGAGATTGTCGCCCCAGCAGTAGGCCGCCCCTCCCACCGTGAGCCCACAGGTGTGGAAGAGACTGGTCGAGATCTGGGTGAACCGGAACTGGCCCGACACCGGCACCGGGACAAACTGGTCCTCATGGACGCCGTTGCCCAGTTCGCCGTCCAGCCCGCTTCCCCAGCAATAGCCACTCCCGGACGGCGTCACCCCGCAGGTATAACCGGTTCCCGCACTGATGGTCCGGAAGCGGTGGCCCCCGGCAACCTTGACCGGGATCTTGGACTTGAAGGTGGCACCAGGGTCCCCCAGGGCACCCACCGCGTTGCCGCCCCAGCACCATGCCGTGCCATCCTCCTCCAGGCCGCAGGTATGGGCGCTGCCCGCGGCAACGGTGACAAACCGCCGGTTGCCCGTGACCTTGATGGGGACCGTGTAATCAATGGTGTCGCCGGGGCCGAGCTGGCCGAAGCCCCCCCATCCCCAGCAATGGGCCGCTCCCGTCTTCAATAGCAGGCAGCCGTGATCATCGCCTCCGGAGACCCCCCGGATCAGGGAGATTTCTGTCGGGGCGGTGGACTCGCTGCAGGCAAGCAGGGCGGCAGCCAGTACGGAAACTATCGGGAAGGGACTGCGACGGCCTGTCATAGGTCACCCATCGAAGAAACGCGATGCTTCGCGGAGACGCTGAGGCACAATGGCCAACTTAACTCCGGGACCAGCCCTGACAAGATGTTGCCGATTGAAACTGGGACCAGGGTGGGTGGCTGGTATGTAGGGGAGACGAATCCCTGGGGCACGAGCGCACCAGAACGCAGTTGATGCCCGCTCCCGGATTCGTGGCGGCAGCGGACGGCAGCTCCCGCAGGCCCGACCGGCACGTCGGCGAAGGGTGCCCACTTCGCCGCGAACCCCGTTCACGGGCCCGACGGCGGCGTACCAGGCGGGGGTCGAGTCTCACTTCCCGATTCCCGCGGGGCCGGGGTGGAAGGATTCGCCGGCGGCATCGCCGCGCAACCCCTGTCCGCACCCAGAATCGGTCCCGCCCGTGGGTGCGGGGGCCCCGCCCCCCCTTACGGGGAATATCGCGGAATTTTTCGTCGCCCTGGTAACCAGAATCCCCTCAGGGGTAGCATTTTCGCGCCGACATTCCTAGCCTCTCTTGATTCGCTCCCAACAACCTCGCCCTGGAGAATTGCATGCACCCCATTTGCTTTGGACTCGGCCTTCTGGCCTGCTGCCTCATGCCGCCCGCGCTCCCCGCCCAGCAGGACCTGAGCGAGGCCACGGTAACCCCGGTACGGCTGACCAGCCGACTCCACGTACTGCATGGGCCCGGAGGCAACGTCGGTGTCTCCAGCGGGCCTGACGGGATCTTCCTTATTGATGACCAGTTTGCCCCGGTAACCGACAAGATCCGGGCGGCGATCGCCACGTTCGACAGCGGCGCGATCCGCTTTGTGCTGAACACTCACTGGCACGGCGACCACACCGGGGGCAATGAGAACCTCGGCTCCAGCGGCACGATTATCGTGGCCCAGGACGAGGTTCGCACCCGGATGAGCACCGAACAGTTCCTCGAGGCCTTCAACCAGAGATACCCGGCCTCCCCGGCCGCGGCGCTTCCCGTGGTCACGTTCAGTGAGTCGGTCACCTTTCATCTTAATGGGGAAACCATCTACGCCTTTCACGTTCCCGCCGCCCACACCGACGGTGACGCGGTGATTTACTTCAGGAAAGACAACGTCATCCATGGCGGAGACGCGTTCTTCAACGGAATCTACCCGTTCATCGACGTTGGCAGCGGTGGATCCGTCGACGGGGTGATCGCGGCGGCCGACCGGATGCTCTCGGTCAGCAACGACAGCACCCGCTTCATTCCCGGCCACGGGCCCGTGGCGAGTCGCGCCGACCTCACCGCCTTCCGGGCCATGCTCGCCGCGGTGCAGGACCGGGTGAAGGCGGCCGTGGGCCGGGGCGAGTCGCTGGCCCAGGTCCAGGCCGCCCGGCCTACCGCCGAATTCGATGCCGCCTGGGGCAAGGGTTTCCTGCCGCCCGATCAGTTCGTGGCGATCGTCTACGCCAGCGCCCGGAAAACAGCGGGCCGATAACGATCAGTCCAGCGCCAGGGTCGTGGGCTGGTGGAGAAGGCTGTCATCGTCGCCGATGAGAAGGCCTTCAAGCAGGCGATCCACTCCCGACGCATCGGTCGCCAGGAGGCGCAGCCCGGCTGCGTCCCGGGGCAGGTCGAAAACCAGGCGAATGGTATAGGCTCCGCCGGCGGGCACCGGCCGGACCACAGGGCCCGGGTCGCCGGCAACGGCGGCCAGGGCCTGCTCCGCGTGGAGAGACGGGGCGTGGCGTCGGCCGGCCTGGTCCAGTACCCGAAACTCCGGCCGGCCCAGGTGAAGGGTGGCTCGGCGCGCATTGCTGCTGACCCGCAGGGTGACCAGGTGATAGACGCCGGCGGCCGGGAGAGTGCCCAATTGGTCCAGCTGCTCCACATCCTCGACCGCGATACCGAGGTGGCAGTCCAGGTAGAAGCCGCAGAACCGGAGCGTCTCGCCGCGCACCAAAATTCGCTCGCGACTGGTCAGTGAGGCGAACAGCAAGGCGCCGCCATAGGCCGCGACCCCGGCCAGCATGACCAGACGCAGCACCCGGCCGGCTTCCGGACGTCCCGCTCGAACCAGCAACTGCGCCAGGATCTCGCCTCCAGCAAGTCCTCCAATGAGCAGAAGCAACAGAAACGGCCCGAATCCGAACATGGTCTCCTCCATCTGAGTGTGCGTGGAACCCGGCCTCTCGGGGGTCCCGGTTCAGCCCGCGGCCGGGACCCGCCCAAACCGCCGGTCCCGTGCCCGGAAATCCTCGAGCGCCCGGAGCAGGTCGGCCGGCGTGAACTCGGGCCACATGATATCGGTGAAGAAGAGTTCCGCATACGCGGACTCCCAGAGCAGGAAATCACTCAGCCGGCGCTCCGCCCCGGTCCGGATCAGCAGGTCAACGTCGCCCACCCCGCCCACGCTGTGACAGGCCGTCTCGATTCGGCGCCGAAACGCCTCTGCGGTATCACTTGGATTCCTTCCGGCTGCCGCGATCACCGATCGCGAGGAGTAGTCCACGGCCAGCCGGACCAGCAGCGACCGGCAACCCCGGGTTAGGAGTTCCGCCTGTTCGATCGCCTGAAGCAACGCGCCGTCCATGCGGTCACGGCGGCCAATGACATTGAGCCGAACGCCCTGCCGCAGGCAGGCCCCCGCCTCCCGAACCAGAAAGCGCCGGAACAGCCGCATCAAGCCTCCAACTTCCGCCGGCGGCCGATGCCAGTTGTCTTCCGAGAAGGCGAACAGGGTCAGCACCGCCAAGCCCTGCCCGGCCGAGGCGCGAACGACCCGCCGGATCGCATCCGCGCCCGCCTGGTGTCCGTCCAGCCGGGGCCGGCCTCGCCGGGTGGCCCACCGGCCATTGCCATCCATGATGATCCCGAGGTGCAGCCCTGCCGTGTGCCAAGTACTTTGATCCATAAAGTTTGCTCTCAAAAAAAAATCAGCCCGCGCCCCCCCGGGTGGCGCGGATCAGGGCGTCCATGTGATCGAGATAGCGAGCCAGGGCTTGCCGACCCGCCCGGGTCAGCGCGTATTCGGTCCGGGGGATCCGGCCGTCAAACTGCTTGGTGCAACTCAGGTACCCGGCATCCTCCAGTTTGCGGGCGTGGACACTGAGGTTGCCATCGGTGGCGCCGAGCAGGGCCTTGAGATCGTTGAAGGTGAGGGTCGCGTTGACGGCGAGGGCGCTTACGATCGCGAGGCGGACCCGCTCGTGGATCAGACGGTCGAGACTCTGGGGATCGGTCCGGCTTCCCCGGACCGGGCCGAGCGCCGGCGCGGCCTCCTTGGGCCGGGCAGTCATCGCCTTCTGCGCCGCGCTGGATTTAGCCACCGTACCTCCTCGCAATGACGTAGCCAAAGAGCATCTGGATCCCGCCAAACCCGAGCGCCATGAAGTGATCCCGCCAAACTGCCGGGGCGAAGAGGGCGGCGGTGCCGGTGGCCATGAGAGCCAGGCCGAACGCCGGGACCACCCGCACGGAGAAAGCCCCGGCGGCCAGTATCCCGGTGCCATACAGCAGCAACCAGACCCCGGGAATGGCCTCCAGCAGGCCAGCCCGGTACAGCACCAGTGTGAGGATACCTCCGACCAGCATCGGTGGCGCGAAACTGAGCAGGAATCGCCGGGCCGGGCCCGAGAGCATGGGCTGGCCGGCCACTCTCGCCTTCCGGCGCACCGCCCACGCCGATATCACGAGGGCGAGGCCGGCTTCGGCGAACCATACGGTCATCCAGCGCTCGAAGGTCGGCTGCTGCCGCGCGATATAGGCGGTTCCCAGGGCGGTAATGCCGATGGCCACCCCACCCCAGCCCGGCACCGCGGTGAAGGCGGTCGCCCGTTCCATGGTATTGCGGATGAACTGGAGGTTGTCCATCGCGCGGTGGTGCAACGCCGGCGGCGAATCGGAGGGAGCGCGGAGGGCGGGGGGAATCATGGCAGCCAAGTTACCCCTCCTGGCTACCATTGTCAAGTACTTCACAGAGCAAAGCGAGTCTCCCCGCGACCCCGTGGCGGCGCCCCGAGGGATGCACTAGTTAACGGTGATGGCCCTGGTCGCCGTGGCGGTGGACACCACCCCCGGCGCGGTGGCGGTGATCGAAGCGCTTCCCGGCGTGAGGGGCCGAACGCCGACACCACCGGCCGGAATATTCGTCGGCGTGTAATAGAAGCCCAGGGCAATCTGAGCGGTTCTGGGGTTGCCGGCGCTGGTGGCATCCACCATCGTCGCCACCCCCGCCGCGGAACTGGAGAAGGTGACCACAAGGGAAGCCGGCGCGCCGGCCCGGACGTTCTGCACGGTGGTCAGGAACGCGTTGGTGCCATCCGCCGTGCCGACCCTGGCGTACACCGCCACATCGGGGGCGCCGGCCGCGATGCTGCCCGGCACCGCCTGCAGGTCCAGCGCGGCCGGCACCACCGCCTCGGTAGCCGTGCCGTTGGTGAACCCGGACGCGGAGGCGGTGATGGTTACGGTGCCCGTCTGCCCTTCGACGCCTTGGACATAGAACCCGAAGAAGGAGTTCCCGTTGCTCATCGGGATCGTAATGGACCCGGTCCCGGCGGTCGTGGCATTGGGCGACAGGAGCAGGACGCCGGGATTGGAACTGGTCAGCGTCACCGACACTCCGCCATGGTTGGACGCGCCCAGGCTGCCACTGGTGCT
Organism: uncultured Gemmatimonadales bacterium; assembly: GCA_963795085.1. Lineage (GTDB taxonomy): Bacteria > Gemmatimonadota > Gemmatimonadetes > Gemmatimonadales > GWC2-71-9 > DASYPP01. Next base: position 255,422 of record CAWCFX010000006.1, read on the forward strand.
CTCCTGCAGCCCGCTCCCGACCCCATAGAAGTTCGAATTGACCGTGATGCCAGGCTGGCTCACGGTAACGGTCCTGCCGCTGGCCGGGGCAGGGTTGAATCCGGTAATCGCGCCGGTGATCGCGGTCGAGCCCGCCAGTACCGGCCGGAAGGCAACGCCACCCGCCGCCACGCTCGTGGGCGAGTAGTACAGCCCGACCGGGATCTGGACCTGCCGCGTGGCCCCCGAGCCCGCCAGGTCAGCGAGGACACCCACCGCGGGAACGCTGCTGGTAAACGTCACGGTCAGCGGGCCCGGCGCGCCGGCCCTGACATTCTGGACGGTGGTCAGGAAGGTGTTCTGGCCGTCCGCGGTCCCGACCCTGGCGTAGAAGGCATTCTCCGGAGACAGGGTGGTGGTGGACGCGGGAAGGCCCTGGATATCGAACGCCGGCTGGACCACCGTGAGCGGTGTGGTACCGTCGCCGAACCCGGCGGCCGATGCGGTGATCGTCGCGGTCCCCGTCTGTCCCTCGACGCCCTGGACGTAATAGCCGAAGGAGTTGGTTCCGTTAGACATCGGAATGGTGATGGACGCCGCGCCGGGGGTGGTGGAGTTGGGCGAGAGAAGGAGCACGGCCGGGTTGGAGCTGGTCAGCGTCACCGTTACCCCGCCGTGGTTGGTGGCGCCCAGGAACCCGCCCGTGTTTTCCTGCAACCCGCTGGCCACCCCGTAGAAGAGTCCGTTCAGGGTGATCGCCGGCTGGCTCACCGTAATGGAGCGCGTCGCCGTACTGGTCGCTGTCACCCCCGGACTGGTGGCCGCAATGGTGGTGGACCCGGCGGTGAGCGGATGGAACGCCACGCCTCCCTGCGACACGGCGGTGGGCGTGTAGTACAGCCCGACGGGAATCTCCGCCATGCGGGTCGCGCCGTTGCCGGCCGAATCGGCCAGGTTGCCCACCGCGGGCGCCGAACTGGTGAAGGTCACGACCAATGGACCGGGTGCCCCGGCGCGGACATTCTGCACCGTGGTGAGGAAGCCGTTGGACCCGTCTGCGGTGCCCACCCGCGCGTACACGATGTTGTCGGCGGACAGCGTCGTCGTGGTGCCCGGCAGGCCCTGCAGATCGAGCGCTGCCGGGACCACCGCGAATGCCATGGCGCCAGAGGTGAACCCTGTCGCCGTTGCGGTGATGGTTTCTGAGCCAGTCTGGCCTTCCACGCCCTGGACGTAGTAGGAGAAGAAGCTCTGGCCATTGGGCACACTGACATTGATGGACGCCGCGCCCGGCGTCGTCGCATTGGGCGACAGGAGGAGCACCCCGGGGTTGGAACTGGTCAGGGTCAGCGTGATGCCGCCGTGGTTCGTCGCGCCGAGGCCACCGCTGGCGGCCTCCTGGAGCCCGGCGGCGACGCCATAGAAGAGGCTGTTGAGCGTGATGGCGGGTTGCGCAACGGTGACGGACCGGGTGGCCTGGGCCAGGGTGATAACGCCGGGTGCACTCGCGGTGATGGCGGTGCTGCCGGAGGTCAGCGGGTGGAAAGCCACGCCGCCCTGGGCCACACTGGTGGGAGTGTAATACAGCCCCACCGGGATCACCGCCGTCCTCGAGGCGGCGTTGGCAGTGGAGTCGGCGAGGTCGCCCACGGCCGGCACCGAGCTGACGAACGTGACCGTCAGGGGGCCCGGCGCACCGGCGCGGACGTTCTGGACCGTGGTCAGGAAGTTGTCGGTGCCGTCGCCGGTGCCGACCCGGGCATAGATGGCGTTGTCGGCGGAAAGCGTGGTCGTGTTGGCGGGGAGGCCCTGGAGGTCCAGGGCGGGTGTCACCACGGCCATGGCGGTCGCGCCGTTGGAGAACCCGGGTGCGCTGGCCGTAATGGTCTCCGACCCGGTCTGCCCCTCGACCCCCTGGATGTAGTAGCTGAAGAAGGCCTGGCCGCTCGGAACGCCGATAGTGATGGATGAGGTTCCCGCCGTGCTGGCATTTGGCGACAGCAGCAGCACCGCGGGATTGGAACTGGTCAGGGTCAGCGTGATGCCGCCGTGATTTGACGCGCCCAGGCTCCCGCTCGTGTTCTCCTGCAGCCCGGAGCCGACGCCATAGAAGGGCGCGTTCAGGGTAATCCCCGGGACCGGGTTCACCGTGACACTGATGCTGTCAGGCTGGATGTTCGGCGCCGTGACCAGCAGCTGGGTGGTACACGGCAGCGAGGCGCTTCCGCCGTAGGACAAGGCGGACGTTGTCGTCACCAGCCCGGTCGCGATGGTCACGGGAGATGCCGCGGCCACGCAACCTGGGCTGGCGGCGGCCACCGTCACGGTGACACCCGGCGACGGTGCGGCGATGCCGGCGCCGTTGCTCTCAAATGCGACGGTAACCGTGGTACCGAAGCTGGGGTTCAGCGTAGCGGAGGCCTGCAGAATGTTGAGCGACGCCCGGGTGGTCGCCGCCGAGGTAGCGGTGGAATAGGCCTGGTTGCTGACCGTGATGGTGGCCGGACCGGGGAGGACCCCGCTTAGAGTGGCGTTGCCCGTCAGGGAACCGGCGGGGATGAAGACCGTCGGAGCCTGGACGGCAACAAAGTTGGGAGCATCGCTCGACACATCGAAGGTCACACCGCCGGCGGGCGCCGGGCTCGCCAGCTGAATGGGCAGCGAGGCGGTCTGGCCGTACGGCACATTGAGCGAAGGCGGCAGGCTGATCGAGCGGTCCTGCACATCCACGGTCAGGGTGCCTTCGGTGAACCCGCTCGCGTTGCCCCGTATGGTGGTGCTGCCCACGGCGAGGCCGTTCAGGGCGACGGTGCCCGCCGTCTGGTTCTGGGGGATCACCACGGTGCCGCCACCGCTCACCGAGACCGTCCCCGGCGCGTCGCTGGTGACGGTCACCGTTACCCCGCCGGCTCCCGCCGGCTGGCTGAGGCCCACCTGAACCGTGGCGGAGAGACCGACCCCAACCCCGGGCACGCCGGAGAAGGACAGGAGCACCGAGGGCGTGGCAAAGGTGGCGGTCGCGTTGAAAACAGCGGGCGAGAGCGCCAGGACCGACGCCGTCAGCGACTGCGGCGCCTGGTTGGTGCCCAGGGTCCAGGTCGTCTGGGCCCGACCCGCCCCGTCGGTTACCGAGCTGGCGGGCGCCACGTTCCCCTGGGCCGCCGACCAGTTGACCGTGGCGCCCGGCACCGGGATACCAGACTGGTCTCGCACCTCCACGACCAGCGGGTTGGGCAGCGCGGTGCCGTTGGGGGCCGTCTGGTTGTTTCCGGCGATGATGACCACCGTATCGGCCGGGCCAGGACCGCCCCCGCCGGTCACCGTCGCGGCAAAGGTGACCGGGGAGCCCGCGAGGTTGGTTCCCGAGGCGGACACCTGCACCGCGCCGGCGGTGCCGCCCGCGGTGAGCGTGGTCTGAGCGAACCCCTGGTTGTCGGCGAGGACGCTGAGCGGCGCCACCGAGGTTCCCGGCGGCCCGCTCACCACCGCGAAATCCACCTGGTACCCCAGCGGATACGGGTTGCCGGCGGCGTCTCGCACCTGCACCACCAGCGGCGCGGCCGCCGGGGCCCCGGCGGCGACCGTCTGGTTGTTGCCGGAACTGAGGACCAGTTGGCCGGGCGGCGGCGCGAAACTCAGCCGCCGGGAAGTGGTCCGCCCGGTTGGCGTTTCGGCAATGACATCCACCGAGTCGGTCAGGGTGAGCGGGGCCCGGATCCAGGCCCCATCTACCCCGGTCGGCACAATCTGATTGAGCTTGAGACTATCGCTGGAACGGAATCCGACCGGCACGCCGGGGACGACAACGCCGCCCTGCCAGACCTGGGCGGTGGCCAGCACGCTGTCTCCACCGGGGACCGCCGTCTGCGACAGGACCATGCTGACGCTGTCGGCCAGAGCCCCGGGCCCGACATAGACAGCGGTCATCCGCGGTGTCGCGGTACTCTGGCTGGCCCGCACCGTAACGGTGCCGTTCACCTCGTAGTAGGTGATCCCGCCGCCTTCGGTCCCCACGTAGAAATCAAACGTCTCGCTGGCGTCTCGCAGGTCGATCGTGAGGGTGATCGCCAGGGTGTCCAGGTTGGCGCGGATCGCGGCCGCGTTCACCCAGATGGCCCGGTTGTAGGCATAGCTGCTGTCGGCCCGCCGAAGGCGAACCCGCACGGAATCAAGCGGAATGGGGATGTCGGCCCGGGTCCGGACCAGGCCGGTAAGGTCCATCGCGGTGGTGACGGGGATACCAGACCCGGTGCCGACCGAATCGGAGCAGGTGGATACCAGCATGACGAGCCCGACAACCAGCCCAGACTTGCCGAGCCCGCGCACCAGGTTCCTCACGCTCACGCCCTCGCGATTGACGACGGACTCTCTGAAGGGGGATGCTGCTGGAACCTACGGGTCGGCTCTGGCGGTGTCAACGAAGTGGCGGCCGCGCAACAGGCGAACCGCGGGCCGGCTCAGGAATGGAGGGTGGAACGGACCAGCCGGGGGCCCACGACGTCCCCCTGCTGCAGCAGGTCCTCGACCTCAAAGGGCTTGAGGGGATGGGCCAGCAGGTAACCCTGCCCCCAGTCGCACCCGAGCGCCCGCAACTGGTGGAACTGGGCCTCGGTCTCGATGCCCTCGGCCACCACCTTCATCCCCAGGTTACGGGCCAGCGTAATGATGGTCCGGGCGATTTCGGAGTTCTCGCCGGCCACGCCGAGCTGGCTGATAAAGGAGCGGTCGATCTTCAGGGCGTCAATCGCAAATCGCTGGAGGTAGTTGAGCGAGGAGTACCCGGTGCCGAAGTCATCGATCTGCACCTGGATGCCCGACTGCTTGAGCTGCCGGAGCGTCAGCACACTGGCTTCGGCGTAATCCATCAGGGCCGATTCCGTGATCTCCAGCTTCAGGGCCTGCGGCGAGAGTCCGGTCCCGGCCACGATCTCGACCACCCGCTCGTGCAGGCCGTCCAGCCGGAAGAGGCGGGCCGACAGATTGACGCTGATGCTGAGATCATGGTACTCGGGGAACCGTTCCTGCCAGGACCGCATCTGGCGGCAGGCCTCGCCCAGCACCCACCAGCCGATGGGCACGATGAGCCCGGTTTCTTCCGCCGTCGCGATGAACTCGCTGGGGCTGATGATGCCACGCTGCGGGTGGTGCCACCGGATGAGGGCCTCGAAGCCGACCAGCCGGCCGCTCTCGAGGTCGACGATGGGCTGGTAGTCGAGCAGGAACTCCGCCCGCTCCACGGCGCGCCGCAGATCGGTCTCCAGGTGCAGCAGGGTCAGCACGTCGGCGTGCATGGCCTTCTGGAATACCTCGTGGCGGGCCTTCCCGCCCGACTTGGCCCGGTACATCGCGGTGTCGGCATCCCGGAGCAACTGCTCGGCCCGGGCATAGTCGGCGTCGCCGTGGGCGATGCCGATGCTGGCGGACGTGTAAACATCCTGGCCGCCGATGTTGAACGGGTGCTCCAACTCCGCATGAATCCGGCCGGCCACCTGACTGGCCTCCTCCAGGTCGCGCAGGTCCTCGAGCAGAATGGTGAACTCGTCGCCGCCCAGCCGAGACACCGTGTCGCCGGGACGGACACACCGCTCCATCCGGCGGGCGAACTCGACCAGGAGCCGGTCGCCCAGCAGGTGGCCCAGGCTGTCGTTGACCACCTTGAAGCGGTCAAGATCCAGGAACAGCACGGCGAAAATTTCATCGGGACGACGCCGGGCCCGGGCCAGCGCGTGCTCCAGCCGGTCGGTAAACAGGGTGCGGTTAGGCAGGCCGGTCAGGCCATCGTGCAGGGCATCGTGCTGCAGCTGGCGCTCATACAGCTTGCGCTCGCTGATATCGGTCTGGGATCCGGCCATCCGGTACGCGGATCCCTCCTCGTCCCGGAGGACGATGCCCCGGACCAGCATCCACCGGTACACCCCGTCCGCCATGCGCATCCGGTGCTCGCTCTCGAGGTGGGCTCCCCCGCCGTCGATATGCACGGCAATCTCGGCCCGCACCCGGTCCCGGTCCTCGGGATGCACCCGTGAAAACCAGTCCTCGGGGTCGGTCGAGGTCTGGTGCTCCGGCAATCCCAGCATCGCCTTCCAGCGGGGCGAGAAGTAGATCTCCCCGGTGCGGAAGTTCCAGTCCCAGAGCCCGTCACTGGATCCCCGTGCCGCCAGGGCATAGCGCTCCTCGCTCTCCCGCAACGCCTGTTCGACTTTCCGGCGGTGGGTGATATCCCGGTAACTCCCGTACACCGCCACCTGGATGCCGTTGACCAGGATAGGCGTGCCCAGGATGGAAACGTCCACCAGCCCGCCGTCCCGGCGGCGCCGGACGGTTTCCATGCTGATGCGCTTGCCGCGGGCCGCGTGCTCGGTCAGCGTACTGGCTTCCGCATGGAGCTCGCTGGGGGCCAGGACATCGTCGACCGACTGTCCCCGCACTTCCTCCGAGCTATATCCGAACAGGTCGGTGAAATGGGAATTCACCCGGAGAATGCGGCTGTCATTTCCGACCAGGACCAGCGCATCCGGGGCGCTCTCGAACAGCTGCTCCAGCGAGGCTTTCTCCAGATTGAGGGCGGTGGAGAGTTCCCGCTGCTCGCTCAAGAATCCATCGAGAAAAAACACCACCAGCAGGGCAAGCGCACTCACAAGGAGGTGGGCGATTTCGCCCGCGTGCAGAGGAACGGCAGACTCGAGAACGAGGGTGAGGGGCAGGATGGTCCCCGGGAGGGCCATGACCGCCAGCAAGCCGGAAAGGAGGCCCATCCGCCAATCCCGGTGCCGACGCCAGAGCATAAGAGAGAGCCCCAGGGCACCGACCCGGAAGATGAACGAAAGTACCCCTATCATCGACTGGTCCCGCGACAGTATGCAATATCGTGCTGCACCATATCCTCTAAAGCTTAGATGAGCCAGAGGTTAGCCACGGGTGAACAGGCATTAAACAGCAAAGGGTGGGCCAGTGGGGGGAGGCGGGAACGAGGCACTTGGGGGCGGAAGACGACCAGCACGGGGGGGCGAAACGCCAGTAGGGCTTCGAACCTCAGTTACGAAGGTAATGAATACTCAGTCGGGCCCACTGGGGCCGGTTGGCGGCTTCGGTTGGCGGGTCCACACGAAGGGAGACCCGAGTGAGGGAAGTTTCCACCGGATGTACGGAAGCCTGGCCAGCGGCGAGGCGGGTCGCCAGCTCCCGCGCGGACCGGAGACCGGACCATGCGGCCTCGGTTTCCACAACCCGAGCGGTCGCTTGCATGCTGCCAGAACGCTGTGCCGCTACAGGTTGGCTATCCAGCGTTAATGCGATCGCCAAGCCGCCCAACAACCAAACCATCCGTTTCACGATAGATCCTTTGCCGGATGCCAGCCGGGGGAGGCCGCATCGCCCTGACCCAAGGGCAGAATGCGTGCTCACCGGAGTCATTTCGTTCAACTGTGTATGGACCAATAACTTATCAACTCCGGGAAACCGGGTAAATAGATCGGAAAAGTGTCGATATTCTTTTCGATGGCCATTCACAGCCAGGTAGTTTTACCGTAAGCGTATACGGGGGCTACCGTTCTCTGCATCCGTATAAACTCTATACATCACTGTAAAAACTAGTCGGGGTTGGCACACCGCTTGCCCAGCCTGCCCCCGTCGGCGAGACCCGGCACGGCCGACTTCTCCGCAGGCTCACACCATTATCCAAGGGAGTCAGGACATGCGTATCATCACCCGAGTCGTTGTCGGTCTCGCCGCTGTGGCCATGCTGGCCACCGTGACCGCAAACGCGCAGACCCAGACCGGCGCCGTTTCCGCGCTGGCCAACGTGCAGCAGCCGATCAACGTCGCCGGCGCCGTCGACCTCGACTTCGGCAACGTCTTCCCCGGCGTCAACAAGACCATCGGGGTAGCCGCCGCGACGGCCGGCCGCTTCGACGTAACCGGCCAGGGCGCCGCGCCGGTGCTCATCAGCTTTGTCCTGCCCGCCAACCTCACCTCCGGCGCCAACAACCTGCCGATCGGCACCTGGACCGGACACCACAACACAGTGAACGCCCCGGCGGGTGGAACCAATTTCACGCCGTCGGCGGCTACCACCAACTCGGCCTTCAGCGCGGGCGGCAACCTGTTCGTCTTCGTCGGTGCCTCCGTCACCCCGGCTTCCAACCAGGCGGCGGGCGGATACAGCGGCACCGTGCAGATGACCGTGACGTACTAACGAAACCAGATCGCCCCCTGGACCAGTCGCCGGCCGGAGCCTCCGTGGCTTCGGCCGGCGCTGTCTTTCTCGAGCCGATATCACCAGGCCGGTGCATTTCGAAGGATTTCTCTCAGGGTGCGTGGGGGGATGCTTACTGTTGTAACATTTGACACCACGGAAACGCTGAGAGCCAAGAAAACACTCCTAACCCATTATGGAAGCTAGTTATCGGCAACCATGTCGAAGGGCGATACAACTGACGTTCTCATGTATGGTTGGCATACACTTTGCCAAGATACTGGTCAGCCCGACCTTTTTCCGCCCCCTGAAGGAATGACTGAATGAGCACTCTGCGCATCCCCCTGCGCGTCGTCATGCTGGCCTCGGCCCTTTCGACTCCATGCCTGGCCCAGACGCAATCGGCAAACATCCTGGCCACCGCCACGGTCATGCAGCCCATCAATGTCGCGGGAGCCACCAATCTGGCATTCGGAAGTGTCTTCCCCGGATTGGCGCGGACCATCGCGGTCAACGCCGCGGGTGCCGGCCGGTTTGATGTCACCGGCCAGGCGAGCGCGCCGGTCTTTGTCTCCTTTGTCCTCCCGGCCAACCTGACTTCGGGTGCCAATACCTTGCCGATCGGATCCTGGACCGGCCACCGGAATACCGTCAACAACCCAACGACGGGGACCAGTTTTACGCCCTCGGCCGCGACCACCGCGGCGACCTTCAGCGGGACCGGCCAGCTCTTTGTATTTGTCGGTGCTACCGTGACTCCGGCCACCAGCCAGACGGCCGGCGTCTACAACGGCACGATCCAGATGACGGTGACCTATTGATTGACTCGGGGGGCCCCGCGGCCGGCAGGCCGGTATTCCTCTATCGGTGCGAAGCGACCGGGGCCCAAGGACAACACATGGCGAGAATGTTGTGGATTCTGCTGGCCCTGATCACCTGCACCGCGGCCGCGGCCTCGGGCCAGTTAACCGTGTCCGGGCTGCGTAACCTGGCTTTCGGTCCGGTGATCCAGGGGTTGAACAGCAGCGTCCCGCCCAGCGATCCCGTCAAGAGCGGGCAGTTCGAGTTCATCGTGCCGATCGGCAGCCGGGTCCGGGTGCAGTTCACGCTGCCCAACCGCCTGAACGGCCCCGGCGGAGCGCGGATGAACATCCAGTTCGCGAACAATGATGCCATTGCCCTGGGACAGGCGCCGTCCAGTACGCCGGTCACGTTCAACCCCCGGGCTCCCCAGACATTCAACGTTGTCTCAAGTAACCGGATCTGGGTCTTCCTTGGGGGGACAGTAACCCCAGCGGCGAACCAGGCCACCGGCAACTACAGCAATACAGTCACCCTGACAGTGACGGTCCTCTAGATGAAGCGGCTCACTCTACTCCTGGTCCTGGCCCTGATGCCGCTGCCCCGCATTCTGTCGGCGCAGGGAGTGCTGGTCGCCCCCCATTACCTGATCATGGATCACCGGACCCGCAGTGGATCGGTCACCGTGTATAACCCGGGAGACGAGCCGGTGGAGGTGACCATCGGTACCATGTTCGGGTATCCGGGCACCGATTCTACGGGCGAGTTCACCCTGCTCACGCCGGAACCGGATTCGACCCTGCCCAGCGCCACGGCCTGGGTTGATGCCTTCCCCCGCCGGCTGACGCTCGGTCCCCGGGACCGGCAGACCGTCCGGCTGCTGGGGCGGCCGCCGGCGGGCCTCCGGGACGGGGAGTACTGGACTCGGCTGGTGGTCACCGCCAGGGGTGGCACCGTGCCGGTGGCCGGGGTGAGCGACACCGCCGGGATCAAGGTCGGCCTGACCCTCGAGGTACGCACCATCCTCCCCGTGTTCTACCGAAAGGGAGCCCTGGAAACCGGGGTGACCATGTCCAACCTGCGCACCGCCATCAGCGGCGATTCCCTGGAGATCCGGACCCGAATGGAGCGCCGGGGCAGCGGCGCCTTCATCGGCACGCTGCGGGGCTCCCTGGTGGACTCGACGGGGGCCGTCGCCTCGAGCTTTGCGTCGCCGGTGGCCGTGTATTTCGACATTGACCCCCGCTTCACCACGCCGCTTCCCCGGCCCCGGAAACCGGGACGCTACCGACTCCGGCTCGAGCTGGCCAGCGAACGGCAGGATCTCCTGCCGGATTTCCTGCTGCAGACGTCCCCGGTCCACGATTCCATCGAGGTCCTGTTGCCATGAACCGGCGCCGGCTCCTCCCCCTGGCAGTCGCGGCCCTGCTGGCCGCGGCGGCGGGAAGCGTGCAGGCGCAGGCAGGCGGCGAGCCCATCCTGGTGGAACTGCAGCTGGGCCGGCTGGCCGGACGCACGGTGGGGGCCCTCCGTTCGGACAGCACGATGCTCCTCCCCCTGGGCCAGTTCTACGACCTGGCCGAAGTCCGCCATTCCCTCCTGGGAGCCGAGGCGGTGGAAGCACGGCTCCACCCGGGCGACGTCCGTCTGGTGGTGGACAGCCGGCGCGACACCATCACCATTGGACGGCGGGAGGTGCCGGTGCCGGCGGGCAGCATCCAGGCCAGAGGCGGCGAGGTATTCCTCAGCACGGGCGTCCTGAGCCAGTTGCTGGGTATCCGCTTTATCATCGACTGGTCCGACCTCAATGTGGCGGTCGCGGATCCGGACCGGCTCCCGCTGGGCCGGCGAGTGGCCCGGGAAGCGGCGCGGTCCTCGCTTTCCGCCATGGAGAGCGGCGTCCGTCCCGAACTCGCGCTCACCCTCGATCGCCGCCATTGGAACGGCCTGGTCTTCGACTATTCCGTTCTTTCCCCGGCCGAAGACGCGATCAGCGGAGGTTCGTTCGCCACCGCCCTGGGCATGGACCTGCTGGGAGGGAGCCTGGAGACCGGCCTGGCCACGACCGGCACCATCGGCGAGGGCGATGTCCGCGCCGACATTTCCTGGACGGGCGTCTGGCGGCAGCGGTCATGGATCCGGCAGCTCCGGGTGGGCGACGGGCTCGCCACCGGGCCGCGACCCCGGAGCGTGCGGGGCTTTGCACTCTCCAACGCGCCATTCCTCCGCCCCGCCCTGCTGGGCGAGCTGCCCTACGCGGGCCAGCTGGGGCCGGGCTGGGAAATTGAAGCCTATCGGGGCGGGCGGCTGGTGGCCTTCGACTCGGTCAACGCGCTGGGCCAGTTCTCCATGGACGTGCCGGTTCAGTATGGTGAAAACCCGGTGGATTTCATTGCCTACGGCCCCTTCGGCGAGGTCCGCGAGTTCAACCAGACATATCGGATCGTCGGCAACGTGCTCCCCCGCCGCCAATTCGAATACGGCGTGGCGGCGGGCCAGTGCCGCACCGCCGATTGCCAGGCCAACGCCAACGTCGACCTGCGCTACGGGATTTCCCGCCGGTGGACGATCCAGGCTGGCGTGGACCAGTTCTGGCGCGACAGCCAGCCCGATCTCTTTCATCCCTACTTCGCCCTGTCAGGAAACCTGGGCAACGCCTGGGCGGCGCAGGTGGAAGGCGTCGGCGGGGCGGTGCTGCGCACCGGCCTCAGCTACGAACCTTCGACCGATATTCACCTGGCAGCCGAGTTTACCGGCTATGACGCCAGCACGGTGGACCCGATCCTGACGCCGGCCGGGCGGCTGCGGCAGTGGACCGCGGGCGCCTTTCTGCGGCCTCTCCCCCGGGTCAACTACCTCTACGTGGACGGCAGCTTCGACCACGTCGTCTCGGAGTCGGGCACTTCGAGCGGAGCCCGGACGGTCGTCTCGTTCCAGGCCCGCGAGATCCGGTTCCTGCCGTCGATTCGAGTCCAGCACGAAATCATGCGCGGGGCCGGCACTCGCACCCGCTCGTTCGTCGGCCTCAACACGTTCATTCTGCCCCGCGCCAACCTGGGAGATTTCCTGAGCACGGTTACGGCCCGGACCGCGTTCGAGGCTGAAGGCTCGGGTCGCGCCGTCTCCGCGTCTGCCTTCCTGGCCCGGCCGGTGGGTGAAAACTTCCGGATGGAAACCGGGCTGGCCTGGAACCGGGGGTTGGGCACCACGTTCTCGCTGGTGGTCTCGACCACCATGCGAAAGGTGCGGGCCTTCTCCACTCTCTCCAGCGGCCCGGCGGGTACCGACGCCGTCAATTTCGTCCAGGGCTCGGTCCTCTACACGCCCAGCCGGCGGGAGATGGCGCTGTCCGCCGGGCCCTCGGTCCAGCGTGCGGGCGTCGCCGGCCGGGTGTTCCTGGACGCCGACGGCGATGGTCAGCGGGACCCCGGCGAAGAGCTGATTCCCGACGCCCGGGTGCGGATCGGCAATCTCTCCTCACTCAGCGACTCGCTGGGCCAGTACCGGGTCTGGGATCTCATCCCCTTCGAGCCGGTGCTGGTCGTGCTGGACTCGGTTTCGCTGCCCTCGCCACTCTGGGTACCGGCCTACAGCGCCATCAGCGTGGAACCGGGCCCCAACCAGTTCCGCGCGCTCGACATTCCCGTGGTTCCCGCCGGGGTCATCGAGGGCCGGGTCGCCCGCCAGACAACCGACGGCCTGCTCGGCGTCGGTGGCGTCACGTTGTTCATCACCGACACCAGGACCGGACAGCGCCGTTCCACCGTCACCTTCAGCGATGGCGAGTTCTACCTCATGGGTGTCAAGCCGGGCCGGTACGATATTGCCGTCGCCGAGGCGGTCACCCGCCGGCTCCGGGTATCCGCGCAGCCGGTTTCGTTTACCATGATGCCGTCCCGCGACGGGCTGACCGTTGGCAACCTGGATGTCCTGCTGGTTCCCGAATTGCCATAGTCCCCGTCACCAGCGCATGAAGATAAGTGTGCCCCGCGAAGCCCCCTTGTACCGGGCCTGGCTCTTTCGGCATATTCACCCTGTCCTCCCCCTGTTGATCTCCCGGGGGAACGGGCCGCCACCGTCAACCGGCCGCGTGGGGTTCACAAATGCCTGACCATCCCGCCAGGATGCCCAGCAGTTTTCCCGGTCCGCTGCTGGCTGCCATCGCGGCCCTGTCCTGTGTGCCCGCCCCGCCGCCATCCCACCCGCCGCCAGGCGCCGACCTTCACGCTCTGGTGGCGGCCGTCTCGGCTGGCCGCCTCGAGAGCGACCTCCGGCGCCTGGTTGCATTCGGCACCCGGCACACCCTGTCGGACACGCTTTCGCCACATCGGGGGATTGGCGCCGCCCGCCGCTGGGTCAAGGCCCAGTTCGACAGCATCTCCGGATCCTGTGGCGGCTGTCTTTCGGTGCGCTACCAGGAGCGGCTGGTCCCGGGTGAACCGGGGACCCGGATCCCGGGGAACGTGATGATCGTCAATGTCCTGGCGACACTGCGGGGCGCCGACCATCCGGAGCGGCACATTCTGATGACCGCGCATCTCGACAGCCGGGCCAGTGACCCGATGGACAGCACCAGCGATGCCCCCGGTGCCGCCGACGATGGCAGCGGCGTGGTGGCGGTCCTGGAGGCGGCGCGGCTGCTGGCTCGCCCCGGCGGATGGGGAAAATCGCTGGTCTTCGGAGTGCTGTCCGGCGAGGAACAAGGCTTGTATGGCGGCACCCAACTCGCCGCGATGGCCGCCGATTCCGGTTGGATCATCGAGGGAGTGCTCAACAACGACATCATCGGCCACCGGGCCGGTATGGCCGGGGAAGCGAACGACCGCGAGTTCCGGGTCTTTTCCGAGCCGGTCCCGGCCAATGAGCCCGATTCCCTGCGGTGGGTACGCCGGTTTACCGGGGGCGAGGTCGATGGCAACTCCCGGCAGCTGGCGCGATACGTGGAGCGACTAACCCGCCGCTACCTCCCGGAAACCCGCGCGGTGATGATCTACCGGCTTGACCGATTCGGCCGGGGGGGCGACCACCGGCCGTTCAACGATCTCGGTTTCCCGGCGGTCCGCTTGACCGCCATGCACGAGGACTACCACCGGCAGCACCAGGATGTGCGCACCGAAAATGGCATCGCCTACGGCGACGTGATCGGCGAAGTGAGCTTCGCCTACATCGCAAGGGTCACCGGGGCCAACGTCGCGACACTGGCCGCGCTCGCCTCCGCCCCCCCGCCGCCGGCCGAGGTTCGCCTCCAAGGCGCCGTCACGCCGCACACGGTTTTGCGCTGGAGCCGGATCCCGTCGCCCCGGCTGGTGGGCTATCGCCTCTACTGGCGGGAAACGACCGAGCCCCAATGGCGCTACTCGGTGGACGCGGGGGACGTGGAGACCTTTGCGCTCGAAAACGTCAGCATTGACAACTACCTGTTCGGAGTAGCCGCGCGGGGAGCCGACGGGCGCGAAAGCGTAATCATCTTCGCCCGCTAGACGCGGAGATGCGGGTGACTCCAGTCACCGTAAGGCAACGGCGTTTTCAGCAACTTGCGGTACCTCAGCACTGGAGCGACCCGTGACGGCCGACGACCTTCCCCCCCTGATCCGGATCCGCCTCCACCCCCGGCCGCTCTGGGCCCGGGTGCTCCTGGTCCTCGGCGCCATCCTGTGCTTCGCGGCCGGCATCCTGGGCTGGCTGATCCCGGTGGTGACCGGGATTCCTTTCTACCTTGCCGGGATCGTGCTGCTTGGCATGGTCGACCCGGCCGTGGTGCGCTGGGCCAACCGCACCGAGGCGAAGCTGTCGCCCAAGTGGCGGAAGCGGCTCCGCCGCGGCCTCCGGCGGGTTCCGATCCGGAAGGTCCGCGAGAACATCCAGCCCGGGGCCTGAGGCGGCGGTGTTTCTCTGTGCAGAGTGGACCCGGCTGTTCGTCTCCCTGCTCGGAACTGCCGGCTCGCCGGGACCAGCACACTTCTTCCAGAGATCACTATTCTCACCAGGCTGACCTCCGCCATCCTCCTGATCGCCTCCGCCGGCTGTGAGCACGGAGCGCCATTCCAGTCCCAGCCGGTGACGCCGGGCGAGCCTTTCAGTTTGGCCTTCCCCCGGCGGCTGACCTGGAACCTGGGCGATGACCGGACACCGTCCTGGCTCCCGGACGGCACTGCCATCGTGTATTCCTCGGAACGGGAGGACCGACCCGACCACGATCGCTGCCTGGCCCTGCTCCCTCCCGGGGGAGGCACTCTGCGGGGACGTTTCTGCCCCACCGATCCGGTCCAGTCGGACTCGACCAACCTGTTCCAGTCACCCGCGGTTTCCGCCGGTGGCCGCTGGTTCTATCACCAGGTCGTGTCCTGGATCGGCCAGCAGAAGCTGGGCGAGGCGACCCTCCGGCTGGCGCCCGCGTCCAACCCGCTCGACGGCGCCTTGGTCGCCCGCCTGCCCTACACCGCATCCAATGGTCGCATCCATTCCAGCATCCGTTCCCCGGCCTGGCTGGACCCGAACACCGTGGTGTACCTGGGCGAACTGCTGTTCTACCAGGGATCCTCCTTCTTCCCGGATACCTTCGTGACCGGCCTGGATATCGTCCGGCTGGATCTCTCGGCTTCGGCACCTTCGCCCATGGTGGTCCCGGGCACCGAGTACGCTTCGTCGGTGGCGGTCAGCGGCGAGGCTGCGACCATTTACTACACGCTGGGCGGTGACTCCCGGGTGTACCGGCGGCATCTCGTCACGGGAGCGGTGGACACGGTGTATGATTTCGGGGCCGGAACCATCGCCCGGGACGTGACCATTTCGGGCACCCGCCTGGCGGCGGTTGTGGATGGCAGCGTTCTCTACCAATTTGAGGCG
Organism: uncultured Gemmatimonadales bacterium; assembly: GCA_963795085.1. Taxonomy (GTDB): domain Bacteria; phylum Gemmatimonadota; class Gemmatimonadetes; order Gemmatimonadales; family GWC2-71-9; genus DASYPP01. The sequence goes on from CAWCFX010000006.1 coordinate 271,242, forward strand.
GCCCACCAGGCGTGGGTCCAGCGGGATGAGGGTGGCGATCTCCACCTCGTGGATCTCGCCACGTCCGCGCACTCCGTGTTCGCTACCGACTCCGTTCTTTTCCGCCACCCGGTCTTCTCGCCCGATGGGCGCCGCCTGGTGGCCGAGGTTTCGCCGTACGCGCCGGTCCATGTGGGGCCCGATTCCGAGTTCAACGCCACCAACCACAGGGGAGACCTTTGGCTCTTCGATATGCCGTAGCGCTGCTGGCCCTCGCGGGGTGCGCGCACGAGCAGCCCTTCGCCGGGCGGGACTATCGCGCCGACACGACCCGGACCCGCGGCCCCGACCGCCAACTGACCTACAACCTCGGCACTGACCTGACTCCGGCCTGGCGGCCCGGGGGGGAAGCCCTCTGGTACATGTTCGATGATCTGAGCCGGCCGGTTCGGGATCGGTGCCTCGGAGAGTTACCCCCAGGCGGCGGGAACCTGAGGAACATTCAATGCGCCACCAGTCTGGGTTCCGCGGACTCGGTGGACACCTATTACGAACCGGCTATCGGCCCGAACGGACGATTCCTCTTTCTCCGGGAGTCCTCCTCTACCGTCCTCGTGAGCCCCAACACGTCCGCACTGATGCTGGCGCCCGACAGCGATCTCAGCCGGGGCGTGCCCGTCCGGACTTATCCATATACCGCGCCATCGGGCAACATCCACGGCGGGATCGCCTACATCCGCTGGCTGAATGAAGACCGGGCGATTTATCTGGGGCAGAAGGTCCAATATGTTGCGCCCTGCCGCGGGTGCGAAATCGACACCCTCCGCACGGGCCTGGAAGTCATGCTGCTCGACCTGTCCGGAGGCGTCCCCGCCATCGACGTGGTCCCCAACTCATCGGAAACCTCATCGCTCGCGGTGGGACTCGATCCCGACCTCATCTACTTCACCCGAAATGGAGACAGCCGGGTGTACCGCCGCAGCCTGGCCACCGGCAGTATCGAGATCCTTCACGACTTTGGCCCCGGCTCCATCGCCCGCGACGTCGCGGTTCGTGGGACGACACTGTACGCGGTGGCGGGCGGCCTGGTGTCCTTTTTTTTCGACTCTACGCTCGGCACCGTGCAGCAGGATCATGCCGGCTGGCTGGAGCGCGTCGAACTCACCAATGGAAGCCAGGCCCGGATCGCGATCGGGAACCGTTGGTTCCGGCGTCCCACCATCTCTCCTGCGGATGGCAGGGTGGTGGCGGAAGCCTATACTTACGCGATCACCAGTTGTTCACCCCCGATCGGGTGTATGGACACCACGGTCGCCCGCACGGCCGACCTCTGGCTCATTGAGGCCCCATGACACCCCAGCACGTTCGCGCGACGCTTGCCCGATGGGCCCTGGTCCTCTTGCCTCTCGGTCTGTTGCCGTGGTCGCTCGCCGCCCAGACCACGGGAGCCGTGGCGGGCCACGTCCGCGACGCCGCTACCGGCCAGCCGATTCCGCTTGCGATCGTTGACGTGGACGGGCGGGCGCCCACGGCGACCGCGGATACCTCCGGCGCCTACCGGATCCGCGGGGTACAGGCCGGCTGGCACCGCCTCAGCGTCCGGTTCATCGGGTATCGGGGGGAGGTCCGGGACAGCGTCCTGGTCCGCACCAGTGCCACTACCATCGTGGACTTCAGGCTGCAAGCCACGCCCACGCTGCTGGAGCCGCTAGTGATCCGGGCCGTGGACTCCGTCCTCGACCCCTTCGCGACCTCGACCACCCAGCGGATCACCGCCGCCAACCTCCGCGAGTTGCCGGTCAGTTCCCTGGAGGAAGCCCTGGCCCTCTCGGCCGGCGCCGTCGGCGAGAGTTATCGCGGCGGCCGGCTGGGACAGCAGGCGTTCATCCTCGACGGACTGGGCGTCAAGAACCAGCTGGACGCTTCCACCGGCCCGCTGGGGCTCCGGCTCCCCCCCGACATCCTGCAGGAGGCGTCGCTCACCACCAATGCGTTCTCGGCACGCTATGGGCAGGCGCTGTCTGGTCTGATCAACGTGGTGACCAAGGACGGGGGAGAAACGATGCGGGGCCGCGCCGCCTACGAGAGCGACCGGCCCCTGGGCAATGGCTGGGACCACGGCCTCGACCGGATCCTCCTGCAGGCCGACGGACCCCTCGTCGGCCCAATCGGATTCCTGGCCGCGTTCGACCTTACCGGCCGGCTGGACGCCGACCCGGTCAACGCCCCGACCTCCGGTCTCGACCTCGATCCCCGGAACGCCAGGCCCTGGCTGCTGCCCCATAACAGCGGCGAATCCTATGACGTGGCCGGCAAACTGACGATCCCCCTGGGGTCGCGGCAGACGCTGCGATTGCTGGGCCTCCGGTCCATCGAACAGCGGCTGCTCTACGATCCGGCCTACAAATACGACCAGCAGTTCGCGCCGGGGCGGCGCATCACCGGGACACTGCTGTCCGCCCACCTCCAGAACAACCTCGCCCTGGGCTCCAGGACGCTCATCGCGGACTTCCGGCTGGGGTATTTCGGTCGGGACTTCATCCGGGGCGCCATCACGGAGGACGCGGACCTCAAGGTGGGTGGTTTCACCGGGCAGCGGTTCCATTTCATCGGCGAAGACCTGGCCCGGGCCCAGGATACCCTGCAGGCCCAGGGCACCATCGCGGGGTTCATCCCACCCGAGTTGAGTTCATCGACCCCATGGGGCGTCCCCGCGTTCTTCCTGGGTGCCGCCTCCCGGGGCGACGTGGCCTGGAATCATTTCCGGGAATTGCGTGCCCAGGCCGACTTTACTTACGGCGCGGGACGCGATCTCGACCTGTATTTCGGGGGCCAGTATGCGAGCCAGCGGGTGGAGACCTTTCAGCGAGTCCTGGGCTACCTCCCGGTGGGCGGATCAGTGCCGCCCGCCACAGCTTCCAATTTTTCACCCCACCTCTGGTCAGCGTACATCGAAGCCCAGGCACGGCTCGATGACCTGGCCTTCACCGCCGGGGTGCGAGGCGAGCATTTCAACGGCGGCTCCGGCCTCACCACCGAACAGGTCGAGGATGGCCGCTTCGGCGCCCGCACCACGCTGAGCCCCCGGATCGCGGTTTCGACCATCCTGGCGGGCGCCACCCTGGTCGCCAGCTTCGGCAAGTTCAGCCAGCCCCCCGATTTTCAGTACCTGGTGGACGCCGCGTTTGACGATACGACCCGGACCGGACGATTCCGGCGGGGCAACCCGGACCTCGGATTCGAGCGCGCGACCCAGTTCGAGTTCAGCCTCAGGGTTCGGCCCACCGGAACCACCTCGCTCAAGCTCGGCGTGTATGGCAAGCGGATTGACGGCATGGTGGCCTCGGTTCCCCTGGGGGTGAATCCCGACTCCACGGTGTTCGCGCTGACCGATTACGGTTCGGTCCGGGGGCTCGAAGTAACCGCGGAACGAGAGACGCGAGGAGGATGGGGTGCCCGCCTTATCTACACCCTGGCTCGGGCCACGGCCACCGCGACCGACGCCTACCGGCTCCGGCTGATCAAGATCGACCCGATCAGCGGAGACACCACGTTTCCGGCCCGGGTGGAATTTCCCCTCGACTACGACCGGCGCCACTCGGTGACCGCCATCCTCACCAGCCGCGTCAACGACCGTGCCGGCCCCCGGATCGCCGGCATTCAGCCGTTTGAAGGACTGGAGGCCGCGGCCATCGTGCGCTACAACTCCGGTCTTCCCTACAGCCAGACCGATGTCACCGGCGATTCCATCATCGGCCCCCCCAACTCGCGGCGGCTGCCTTCCACCTCCGGCCTGGACCTGCTGATCCGGAAGCCGATCCGGGCGTTTGGCGTAGGCAGCGGGATCTACCTCGATGTACGGAACCTGCTCAACACCCGGAACCTGATCGCGGTGCGGCGGGACACCGGCACGCCGGGACAGACCGAATTGGGCATCCAGGCAATGGCCGACACCGCCTACGCAGCGCACCCGGAAGCCATCCCGTATGAGAGCCCCCGCTACCGCGCCCACGCCGACCTCGACGGGAACGGCTACGTGGACGGCCCCGATGAGCTGCTGCCCATGTACCTGGCGGCCGCCCGGGACATTACCCAGCCGTTGTTCGTCTACGGCCAGCCTCGCCTGGTCCGGCTGGGCATTGAGGTGCTGTTCTAGCGCTGGTGCCGGAGGCATATGAGCATTTAGTTTTGGTGCGCGGGGGGGCCCGGCGGGAAAGCACACAATTCATGTCTCAGGGCACCATCCATTCCCGGGTCCCCCAACCGGAGCCGCACCCGCACCCGAATCCCAATCCCGGCGATCCCGGGCCCCCGCCCGCACCGCGGCCCGATCCTGCGCCGATGCCTCCGACCTTCCCTGACCAGCCAGGATGACCTCACCGACACAGCCGCCGTCTCGATCCGGGCGGCGGCTGAAAAGGACACCGAGCATGCGCGTGATCTCGATCTCCACCGCCCTCCTGGCCCTCGGACTTGCGACGACGGCGCCGCTGGCCGCGCAGGACCCGGCGGACAGCGCCGCCGTCCGGACCGCGACCGAGGCCGCGGAGGGTTGGCTCCGGCTGCTGGACGCTGGGTTGTACGAGGAAAGCTGGGATTCGGCCGCCACGGCGTTCCGGGAGGCGGTGACCCGACCTGACTGGGTGACCGCGGTGACCCGGGCCCGGATGCCATTCGAGCCGTTCCAGTCCCGGACCATCCAATCGGCCCGGTACACGCGTGATCTCCCGAACACGCCGCCGGGAGAGTACGTGATCATCCAGTACGCGGCCACGGTGGCGGAGGCGCGCACCGTGGTGGAGACCGTAGTACCAATGAAGGACGCCGGTGGCCGGTGGCGCGCCGCGGGATACTTCGTCCGCGCCGAATAGGGCTCAGTCCACCGGGATCCAGTAGGACACTTTTACCGCGAAGAAGTTGTCGCCCGGGGCTCGGACACTGTCCCACAGGTCGCCCGGGCGGACTCCCTCGGTGAGCCGGCCATCGGCGGCGCGGTTCTGTTGCCAGACCAGAAACATGGTGCTCCCTGGCCGCCATTCCCACCGCAGCACCATATTGCTCCGGAACGACAGGAAGTTGAAATTGGGCGCCAGGCTGAACTGGTCCGCCCCGTCGGTGACGGTAAAGGTCCCGTCCGCTGCCTGCACGATCGTGCTGCCGTCGGTGCCGTAGCGGCGCAAGTCGCTGGTCCGCGGGCGGCTCAGTTCGCCAATCTCCTCGTACTGGCCGCTCGCCGCGAACGGCTCGGCATACATCTCCAGCGTCAGGTCCGGGCTGACCGAGTAGTTGAGCCGGAACTGGGCCGCCCAGGTGGTCCTGGACACCGCTCCGAAGATGTAGCGGGTGCCGAAAGTCTCGGCCGGGCCATTGGGCCGCTGGGAGATGTACTGCCGGGAATTCCGGGATTGTACCACGCTGGGATCCACCGACACTTCCCAGCGGCTGCTGGGCCGAAGGGAGAGCCGCCCGTTGAGGCGGCGGAAGTATCCGCCCAGGTTGTCATCGCCCGCCAGACCCGACACCCGCCACCGGGTATTCGCCGAGAAGCTGCTCTCCAGGGAAGCGTTGACGTTCCACTCGCCGGCCGTCCGCATCAGGGGACCACCGCGGGTCAGGTTGTCCGAGTCGGCCCCGGGAAACGCCTCGACGCTGACATTGGCGGTCATGAAGTTGTGGAAGGTGCCCGACAACTCGAGATCCAGGCCCGTGTACTGCCGGATGCCGCCGAAGTTCCATCCCGCGAAGCCGAACAACGCGACGCTGTAGGTACGGAAAAGCGGGCCGGGCTGGTTCTCCCGGTACCGTATGTTTGCAAACCAGTCGAAGTCATCGGACGTACCCAGTCGTCCAGCATCGTTGATTTCCCACGCGGGGGATTCGGCGGAGCCCTGCAGACTGTAGGTCCAGTGCCGCCCGCTGTTCTTGGCAAAGCGGAGCGATCCGAAGAACCCGGTGAGCGACCGGCGGGTGGGATCGTACGTGACATGGTCCTGGTCGGGCCGCTGGAAATAGTGACTCTGGTTCCGCTGGAGCGCCGCGATCACGGTGGAGTCGCCGCTGACCCGGCTGGCGCCCGCTGAGCCGGACAGCTCGTAGGCCCCGCCCTGAAAACGCAGATTGAGGTCCAGCCCGCCGGAGAACGCATCGCGAGGCGAGAGACTGGCGAGCACCGACCCCGCCTCCAGATCGCGGTGTACGGCCGTGACGCTGGCTCCCAGGGTGGAAGCGGAAGCGCCGAACTCCTGCTGGGCCCGGAGCACCGCGTATCCGGCCCGCGGCGCCACCTGGGTCCGGCCCTCCGATTGGGAAGCGGTGTCGAACACCCGGGCGAACTCCTGGTCGGTGAGCGCCGTCAGGATACCGATCGAGGTTCCCGAGGCCAGCCGGCCGGTGATCTTGGCCGCCCCCAGGATGGTCGCGGTCGGAGGGCGGTCCACGTAGTGGCCAAAGGCCGGCCCGCGGGGTGATTCCCCGATCCGGCGGCTGTAGAAATAGGCGGGTCCGTTTCCGCGCAGCAGGTTGGCGCCCTCCGTGAAGAAAGGCCGCCGCTCATCGAAGAAGGTCGGCACCGCGCTCAGGTTGACTTCCGCCGGGTCGGCCTCCACCTGCCCGAAATCAGGGTTGATGGTGGCATCAAGGGTCAGGCTGGGACCCAGGCCCATCTTGAGGTCTCCGCCGACGCGCGCCTTGAGGTTGTACCCATTGTCGAAGGGATCGTTGCGATCGCGGTCGCCCCGGATGGTCGTGTTGGCGGCCGAATAGGGGGCCAGTTCGATTCGCCGGCGGGGGCGCACATCCCGGATGCCCGAGAGCACGCCCATTCGGGATGACCATCCGGTTTCGCTCTTGGGCACCAGGACCCAGTAAAGATCTTCGTCGCGGGTGGGAATGTACCGGTTGATGTTGAGCCCCCAGACCTGCTCCTCCCCCTCGTTGAAGCGAAGCTGAGAGAATGGAATCCGGATCTCCGCCGTCCAACCGGTGGAATCCAAACGGGCTTCCGCCTGCCATACCGGGTTGAAGGAGTAGTCCCGGTTGAACTCCGAATCCGAGGGGTGATAGTAGTCGAACCGGACCCCGGTGGCGGTGACACCGAAGGTGTAGGCGGTCCGCCGGTCCTGGTAGCTGTCGAGAGAAAACAGGATCCGCTCCGAATTGCCGGGGTTATCCCTCCGGCTGACGGCGGCCCGGATATCTCCAGCCCCCAGGCTCCGCATCCGGGCCCCGATGTACAACGCATCCTCGCTGAAGAGAAACCCCACTTCGGTCCCGGTTGTCGCGGGTGCGCCCTCGACCGGGTCTTTCTGAACAAACCCCGTCACCCAGCGAACAGTGGACCAGGCGGCATCGTCCAGCCGGCCATCAACCTCAATAGAATGCTCCCCCAGGGCCCGGGCCTGGGCCTGCGAAGGAGCGGATCCGTTGCTACCAGGGACCGCCTGGCTCCAGGCCGGAGCGGGAGCGACCGCGGCAACCAGGCCGAGGAGGAAAGATGACCGCAGATTCATGACCGTTCCGAAAAGGTTCAGGCGGCGCGGGAAGTAACCATGCTTGGATGGCCCTGCCGCGCCGAACGTTGGAAAAGGGTCTGGTGGTCATACGCATGAGCGTCCATGGGGTTTCGGAATGGCACAAAAACGGGCACGATGACCAGCAAAGCGAGAGATCGTGGTTACAGGGAGCGGTGTATCGGCTGCGCCCGATGGTAGGGATCGGTCCGGTGGCGGGTGGATCCTGTCCCGGGCGACCGGCTATGCAGACCGCTTCGCGGAAACCCCGGGGCGGGGCGGGAACCAGGTTGCCAGCCGAGTTACGGACCGGCATTTCCGGCTTCGCCTTCGAGCCGGAGCAGTTCCTCATAGGCGGGCAGGGTAAGGAACTCCGTAAACTCATCTGCCGTCACCAGTTGCTCAAATATGCGCTCGGCCAGCGGAAACTGCCCGGCGCTGAAGCGCGCATCACCCAGCAGTTCGTGGATCCGGCTGCGTTCCTCCGCGACCAGCGACCGGTACATCTCCGGCGTCAGAGTCCGTCCATCGGCCAGCAGGGCGCCGTGCCGGACCCACTGCCAGAGCTGGCTCCGGCTGATCTCCGCCGTGGCCGCATCCTCCATCAGGTTGAAGATGGGCACGCACCCCAGCCCGTTCAGCCAGGCCTCGAGATACAGCAGGCCGATCGTGATGTTCTGGCGCACGCCGGCCTCGCTGATCGTGCCCTCGGGCACTGCGAGCAGATCGGCCGCCGTCACGGTGACATCGTCCCGCGGGCGGCTGACCTGGTTGGCGGCGGGCATGCCCCGGTCGAAGACCTCCCGCGCCAGCCCTACCAGCCCCGGATGGGCGACCCAGGTCCCGTCATGGCCGTCTCCCACCTCACGTTCCTTGTCCTGCCGCACCTTGGCGAGCGCCGCGCGGTTGGCCGCCTCGTCGTTCTTGATGGGGATCTGCGCCGCCATTCCGCCCATGGCGTGAGCGCCGCGACGATGGCACGTCTTGACGACCAGACGGGTATAGGAATGAAGGAAATGGCGGTCCATGCCCACAGTGGCGCGGTCGGGCAGCACGAACCCAGGATGGTGCCGGAGCTTCTTGATGAAGCTGAAGATGTAGTCCCAGCGGCCGCAGTTGAGACCCACGATATGGTTCCGCAACTCGTAGAGGATCTCATCCATCTCGAAGGCGGCCAGGATGGTTTCAATCAGGACCGTGGCCTTGATGGTGCCCACCGGGAGGCCCAGGGCCTCCTGGGCGGCGAGGAAGACGTCGTTCCAGAGCCGGGCCTCGAGATGACTCTCCAGTTTTGGCAGGTAGAAATACGGCCCGCTGCCCTGGGCCAGGAGGGGCCGGGCGTTATGAAAGAAATAGAGTCCGAAATCGAACAGGCTGCCCGACATCGGCGCGCCGTCCACCGTGAGGTGGCACTCGTCGAGGTGCCAGCCGCGGGGCCGGGCCATCAGGGTGGCGACCCGGGGATTCAGCTGGTACCGTTTGCCCTCGGGCGTGGTCAACTCGATGTCGCGCCGCACCGCATCCCGGAGGTTGATCTGGCCCTCGAGCAGGTTGGTCCAGGTCGGCGCGGTCGCATCTTCGAAGTCGGCCATGAACACGCTGGCACCCGAGTTGAGCGCATTGATGACCATCTTGCGGTCGGTGGGCCCGGTGATCTCGACCCTTCGGTCGGCCAGGTCCGCGGGGGTGCCGGCGATGCGCCAGTCACTTTCCCGGACCTGCCGCGTCTCCTCCAGGAAGTCCGGCAAGGCCCCGGCATCGATGCGGCGCTGCCGAAACTCCCGGTGCTGCAGCAGGGTGAGCCGGCGCTCGTTGAAGCGCCGATGCAACAGCCCGAGGAATGCCACGGCATCCGGCGAGAGAATTTCGCTGAACCCGGGCCCCAGGGGGCCCCGGATTTCCACGCTTGATGTCATAGATGCTCCACACGGAAGACCCGTCTGCATAGTAATAGGCTGGGGGCCAGGGAACATCGGCCTCGGCCCGATGCGATTAACTTTCTCCGGTTCCCTTTCCTTCAACCCGACGACGACGATGACCCTGCGCCCGTGCTTTTCCCTCGCCATATTACTCTCCCTTGCAGCCTGTCTCGGCCTGCCACCCCGTCCCACCTCGGTCAAGCTGTTCGATACCGACAACAAGCTGGTGGGCTTCGTCGATTTGATCGAGATCAAGGACGGCGTCCGCTTCCGGGTCCACACCATGGGCATGGCGGGTGGGCGGCGGGGTTTTAATGTGCATGCCAGCCCGGCGTGCGAAGCTCCCGGGTTTGGGTCGGCCGGTTCGCTGCTGGAGACGCCCCGCCAGGGATCGCGGCCCGACAGTGTCATGGCGGGCAACCTCCCCGATATTACCGTCGGGACCACCGCCTGGGCCGATACCTCGTTCGACTGGCCCCTCCTGCGGCTGGACAGGAGCGAGCGGGGCCTGTTCCGCAACGGCGGCACCGCGCTGGTGATTGCCGAGCAGCCCGACGACGGTGGCGCCACCCCGGCGGCGGGGGCGCGGCTGGCCTGCGGCATCGTCGTCGAACGTCCCAAGGACCGCTAGCTTCCATCAGCACCGGCCGGCTGGACGGGCCTGCAAGTATAGAAGGGCAAGATTCTGATGTTGGTGCCGACGCCATCCGGATTGTTCTGTCCCGAGGGGGACTTCTACGTCGACCCCTGGAAACCGGTAGACCGCGCGGTCATCACCCATGCCCACGGCGACCACGTGGCCTGGGGCAGTGCTTCCTATCTGACCGCGTCGCCCGGCGCCCCGCTGCTGGCGGCACGGCTGCCCCCCGGATCCCCCGTTACCCCACTGCCCTACGGCGAGAGTAGGACGATCAACGGAGTCCGCGTCTCGCTGCATCCCGCGGGGCACATCCTGGGCTCCGCGCAGGTCAGGCTGGAGCGGGAAGGAGAGGTCTGGGTGGTCAGCGGGGATTACAAGACCGCGCCCGACCGCACCTGTGCCGCCTTCGAACCGGTCCGCTGCCATACCTTCATCACCGAGTCCACCTTCGGGCTGCCGATCTATCGCTGGTCCCCCGACCCGGAGATCTTTGCCGCGATCAATGCCTGGTGGCGGTACAACCAGGCCCAGGGAAAGACCAGCGTGATCTTCGGCTATGCCCTCGGCAAGGCGCAGCGGATCCTCTCGGGATTGGACCCGGACCTGGGCCCCATCTTTACCCATGGCGCGGTGGAGAGGATGACCGGCTTTTACCGCCAGGCTGGCGTCGCTCTCCCGCCGGCGGTCCCGGTTGGTGAGGCGCCGGCGGGAACGGAATGGTCCCGGGCCCTGGTCGTCGCGCCTCCCGCCGCGGGGGGGACCGGGTGGATGCGCCGCTTCGCTCCGTACTCCACGGCCTTCGCATCGGGATGGATGCGGGTCCGGGGCGCCCGGCGGCGCCGGGCGGTGGACCGGGGATTTGCCCTCTCGGATCACGCCGACTGGCCCGGCCTCCTGGCTACCATCCGGGCCAGCGCGGCCCAAACGGTATGGGTGACCCACGGGCACACGGCCATCATGACGCGATGGCTCGCCGCCCAGGGCCTGGACGCCCGGGCCGTGGCGACCCACTGGGAAGGCGAGCAGGACGACGCGACCGTTGAGGAACCGGCATGAAAGCTTTTGCCGATCTCTTCACCGCGATCGACGAGACCAATGCCACCGGCGAGAAGGTCCAGGCAATCGCGGACTATTTCGCCGCGGCACGGCCCGCCGATGCGGCATGGGCGGTCCATTTCCTGGCTGGCCGCCGTCCCAAGCGCCTGGTCGGCGGCCGGAAACTCTATGAGTGGGCCGCCGAAGGCGCGGGAATTCCACCCTGGCTGTTCGAGGAGTCGTACCACGCGGTAGGCGATCTCGCCGAGACCATTACGCTGCTCCTGCCGGAGTCAGGACCCGGGGAAGACCATTCGCTGGCCTACTGGGTCGAGGAACGGCTGCTCCCCCTCCGCGGGCAGGACGAGACGGTGCAACGGGCCGCCCTGATGAAGAGCTGGCGGGAACTCCCGGGAAACCAGCGATTCGTCTGGAACAAGCTGATTACCGGCGGTTTCCGGGTCGGCGTCTCCCAGAGACTGCTGGTGCGGGGACTCAGCCGTGCCAGTGGCGTGGACGAGGCGACGCTGGCCCACCGGCTCATGGGCGCCTGGGATCCCACGCCGGAGTTCTACACCCGCCTGGTGGCCGCCGAGTCGGCCGACGCCGACCAGAGCCGGCCCTATCCCTTCTGCCTCGCCCTTCCGCTGGAGCAGGACCCCGCCTCCCTCGGCCCCCTGGAGGAATGGCAGGCCGAGTGGAAGTGGGATGGAATCCGGGCCCAACTCATCCGGCGCGGCGGCCACCACTGGCTCTGGTCCCGCGGCCAGGAGTTGTTGACTGGCCGCTTCCCGGAGATCGAGGCCGCCAGCACCCGGCTTCCCGAGGGGACCGTACTCGACGGCGAGATCATGCCATGGCGCGACGGCCCCCTCGCGTTCGGCCTGCTGCAGCGGCGGATCGGACGGAAATCGCTTAGCGCCAGGATCCTGGCCGAGGTTCCAGTGGTACTGGTCTGTTTTGACCTGCTGGAGCTCGACGGACGGGACCTCCGGGCGGAACCGCTGGGAGCCCGCCGCACCGCCCTGGATTATCTGCTCAGTGCTCCCGCCCTGCAGCCGGCTTTCACCCCGTCTCGCCTCATCCACCCAGAAGACTGGGCTACCCTTGGCCGGGAGCGGGAGCACGCCCGCGAACACGGCACGGAGGGCCTCATGCTCAAGCGCCTGGACTCGGCCTACGGGGTTGGCCGGAAGCGGGGTGATTGGTGGAAATGGAAGACCAGTCCGCTGACGGTGGACGCGGTGCTCATCTATGCCCAGCCCGGCTCCGGGCGCCGGGCGGGATTGTTCACGGACTACACCTTCGGGGTCTGGCACGAGGGCCACCTGGTACCCTTCGCCAAGGCATACTCGGGCCTGACCGACCAGGAGATCCGGAAGGTGGACAGTTTCGTCCGTCGCAACACGATAGCCAGATACGGGCCGGTGCGGACCGTCCGGCCGGAACTGGTCTTCGAGCTGGCGTTCGAGCGGATCCTGCCGTCCGCCCGCCACAAGTCGGGAGTCGCGGTGCGCTTTCCCCGCATGGCCCGCTGGCGCACCGACAAACCGGCCAGCGAGGCCGACACCCTGGGCACCCTTCGAAGCATGATGACCGCGCAGAAGGAACCGGCGTGACAGACCCGGTCGAGGCCTGGTTTCACCAGAAAGGCTGGACCTCGTTCCCGTTCCAGCGGGAGGTCTGGCGGCGATTCGAAAACGGGGAGAGCGGACTGATCCACGCGGCGACTGGCACGGGGAAAACCTACGCGGCGTGGCTGGCGCCTCTCCGCGAATGGATGGGCGCCGCCCAGTTGAAGCCCCCGCAGGGGCCTCCGGGTCGTCTGGATTACCCCGCTTCGGGCCCTGGCCGCCGACACCATGGCCGCCATGGCGGCGCCCCTGGACGACCTGGCCCTGCCCTGGACGCTGGAAGCACGCACCGGCGACAGCACCGCCGCCACCAGGAAGCGCCAGCGGGACCGGCTCCCCAACGCACTGGTGACGACCCCCGAGAGTCTCTCCCTGTTGCTCACCCGGACCGATGCCCGTCAGCACTTTGGTGCGCTGGACCTGGTGGTCGTCGATGAGTGGCACGAGCTCATGGCCACCAAGCGGGGGGTACAGGTCGAGCTGGCCCTCGCCCGCCTCCGCCAGTACAGTCCGGCACTCCGGACCTGGGGACTGTCGGCCACGCTGGGCAACCTGGCCGATGCCCGCGACACGCTGCTGGGCATGGGGAGGCCGGGCGGCCTGGTGCAGGGCCTGATCCCCAAATCCGTACGGATCGACGCGCTCATTCCCGAATCCATGGACCGGTTTCCGTGGGCCGGACACCTGGGCACGACGATGGTGCCCCAGGCGATAGAGGCCATCGAGGCGGCGGGGACGACGATCGTGTTCACCAATACCCGGTCCCAGGCCGAGACCTGGTTCCAGGCCATCTTGTTCGAGCGGCCCGACTGGGCGGGCCGTATCGCGCTGCACCACGGCTCGCTGGATCGCAAGGTGCGTCGCGACGTGGAGACGCTGCTGGCGCGGGGCCGGCTGCGCTGCGTGGTCGCAACCTCGAGCCTGGACCTGGGCGTGGATTTCACTCCGGTGGACCGGGTGCTCCAGGTGGGCAGTCCCAAGGGTGTCGCCCGGCTGCTGCAGCGGGCCGGGCGGAGCGGACACCGCCCCGGTGCGGAGAGCCGGGTGACCTGCGTCCCGACCCAAGCCCTCGAGCTGCTCGAAGTGGCGGCGGCCCGCGACGCGATCGCGGCCAATGCCATCGAGTCGCGCCTGCCGGTGGACCGGCCGCTCGACGTGCTGGCGCAGCACCTGGTCACGGTCGCAATCGGGGGCGGGTTCCAGGCCCCGGCCATGCTGGAGGAAATCCGGGGCACGCGTGCCTTCCACCAGTTGAGCGACCCGGAATGGGCGTGGACGCTCGACTTTGTCACGACCGGGGGCCCGGCGCTGCGGGCCTATCCGGAGTTTTCCAGGGTGGTCCGGGAGGAGGCCTGGTACCGCGTCACCAGCCGCGCCGCCATTCGCCGCCACCGGATGGCCATCGGGACCATCGTCAGCGATGCGGTGCTCACCATCCGGTTCCTGAGCGGCGGGACGCTGGGCACCATCGAGGAGTCATTCATCTCCCGGATGAAGCCGGGGGAACGGTTCATCTTCGGCGGCAAACCGCTGGAGTTTGTACGAGTACGCGACATGATCGTGTACGTGCGCCGCGCCCGCCGGGCCACCGGGGCGATCCCCCGCTGGATGGGAAGCCGGATGCCCCTCAGTTCCGAACTGGCGGACGCTATCCGCGCCAAGCTCGACGAGGCCCGGGCCGGCCGGTACGCCGGCGCCGAGATGGAAGCGATCCGTCCCATCCTGGAGCTGCAGGCCCGACGATCCACCATCCCGGCAAGGGACGAGCTCCTGATCGAGCGCACCCGGACCAGGGACGGGCACCATCTGTTCGTCTATCCCTTCGAGGGCCGCCTGGTCCACGAGGGCCTCGGCGCGCTGCTGGCCTACCGGATCTCCACCCTGATGCCGATTTCATTCACCGTGGCGGCGAATGACTATGGACTGGAGCTTCTCTCTCCCGATCCAGCCCCCATCGCCGACGCGCTGGCGGCCGGCCTGCTGAGCCCGGCCAACCTGGTGCATGACATTCCCGCCAGTCTCAACGCCGCCGAAATGGCGCGCCGCCAGTTCCGGGAGATCGCCCGGGTGGCGGGGCTGGTGTTCACCGGGTATCCCGGGGCCGGAAAAAGCATTCGCCAGCTGCAGGTATCCAGCGGACTCCTGTTCGACGTGTTCGCCAGGTACGATCCGGGGAACCTGCTGCTGGACCAGGCGGGACGGGAGGTGCTGGAGCGGCAGCTGGAGCGGAGCCGGCTGGGCCGCACGCTGGAGCGGCTGTCGCGCTCGAGGGTGGTCCTGATCGATGTCGAGCGGCACACGCCGCTGGCGCTGCCGCTGCTGGTGGACCGCTCGCGGGGACGGGTGAGCTCGGAGCAGCTGGAGGCGCGGGTCCGCCGGCTGGCCCGGCGGCGGGCCGGGTCCGGCGCGTGACCGACCTGGCGGTGGAAGCCGGCGGCGCTTCCCTCCGATTGCTGCCGGAGCGAGGCCTGCTGCTCCCGGCGTCGGCGACGCTGATCGTCGCGGACCTGCACTGGGGCAAGGCCGCCGCGTTCCGCGCCGCATCGATTCCAGTTCCCCGGGGCACGACCACCGACGATCTCGCCCGCCTGACCGGAATCATCCGGCGCACCGGCCCCCGCAGGCTGGTCGTCCTCGGGGACCTGCTGCATGCCCGCGCGGGGCGGGCGCCGGCCACCTTGGCGGCCATTCAGGAATGGCGCCACCGCCATCCCGCCCTGCCGATCACGCTGGTGCGAGGCAATCACGATCGGCAGGCTGGCGATCCTCCGCCCGCGCTCGATATTGCATGCTGTGATGAGCCCCTGGAAATGGACGGCCTGATGCTCTGCCACCGCCCCGCCGAACATCCCGCGAGCTACACCCTGGCCGGCCACCTGCACCCCGGCGTAGTCCTGCGCGGACCCGGCCGCCAGCGGGAACGGCTTCCCTGTTTCCGGTTCGGTCCCCGCGGCGCGGTGCTGCCTGCTTTTGGCAGCTTCACCGGCCTGGCGCCGGTCGCGCCGGGACCGGGGGACCGCCTCTTTGTCATTGCCGGGAGCGAAGTGATCGAAGTGGAGCCGGCCGATGAGTGACCTGCTGGCCGCCCGCGCCCAGATGGCGATGTCGCTCGGCTTCCATATCGTCTTCGCCATGATCGGGATCGCCATGCCGGCCATGATGGTGATCGCCGAACGGCGATGGATCCGGACCGGAGACGAGATCTACCGCGAGCTGGCCCACCGGTGGGCGAAGGGGACAGCCATTCTCTTCGCGGTAGGCGCGGTGTCCGGCACTGTGCTCTCCTTCGAACTGGGGCTGCTGTGGCCCCGGTTCATGGAGTTCGCCGGGCCCCTCATCGGCATGCCCTTCAGCCTGGAGGGCTTCGCGTTCTTCACCGAGGCGATCTTCCTCGGCATCTACCTGTACGGATGGGAACGCATCCCCCCGCGGGCCCACCTGATGGCCGGCATCCTGGTCGCGGTGAGCGGGGTGCTCTCCGGCATCTTTGTCGTCATCGCCAACGCCTGGATGAATACGCCGGCCGGCCTCACCATGGCCGGCGGGGAGGTGATCGCCGTCGACCCGATCGCCGCCATGGCGAATCCGGCCGCGTTCTCCCAGACCCTGCACATGACGCTGGCATCGTTTGCCGCGACCGGCCTGGGAGTCGCCGGGATCCATGCGTACCTGCTGCTTCGCCGCCCGGACAACGGATTCCACCGGCGGGCCCTGTCGATCGCCCTGCTGGTCGGCGCGCCGGCCGCCCTGCTGATGCCGCTCTCCGGGGACATCAACGCCCGGTTCATCGCGGAGCACCAGCCGGCCAAGCTGGCGGCCGCCGAGTCGCTGTTCGAGACCCGGGCCGGGGCCCCGCTCCTGATAGGCGGAATTCCCGACGTCGAATCCGGCACGGTGCGGTTCGGCCTGGAAATCCCCAAGCTGCTGTCCCTGCTCGCGCACCACGATCCTGACGCCGTGGTCACCGGGCTGGACCGAATCCCCCGCGACGAGTGGCCCCCGGTGGCCATCGTCCATGTTGCGTTCCAGGTCATGGTGGGCCTGGGCACGTTCATGGCACTCCTGTCGGCGGTGGTCCTCTGGCTCCGGTTCCGCAGGCAGGACCTGGTGACGCGCCGGTGGTTGCTCCACGGGCTGGTGCTGGCGGCGCCGATGGGCTTTATCGCCACCGAGGCCGGGTGGGTGGTCACCGAGGTCGGGCGCCAGCCCTGGATCATCCGGGGCGTCATGCGGACCGCCGACGCGGTCACCCCGATGCCCGGCCTGGTCGTGACCTTCACGGTCTTTACCCTGCTCTACATCCTGCTGGCCGCCGCCGTCGTATGGCTGCTGTACCGGCAGATCGTCCGGAGCCCCGATGTCAGGGAGCCCGTGCCCGGTGCCTGAACTCACGCCCGCCCTGCTGGTGGCCCTCGTCATCGTGATGGCGCTCAACGCCTATGCGCTGCTGGGCGGCGCCGATTTCGGGGGAGGGGTCTGGGACCTGTTCGCCTCGGGACCCCGCCGGGACCGCCAGCGCCACCTGATCAGCCAGGCCATGGGCCCCGTCTGGGAAGCCAACCATGTCTGGCTCATTCTGGTGGTCGTCCTGCTCTTCACCTGCTTTCCCGCGGCCTTCTCCCGGCTGGCCATCATCCTGCACATCCCGCTCACGCTGATGCTGATCGGGATCGTACTGCGCGGCTCCGCCTTCACTTTCCGGAGCTACGATTCCCGCGCCGACCGGGTCCAGCGCCGCTGGGGCCGGATTTTCGCGATTGCCAGCCTGGTTACGCCGTGGCTGCTGGGATCCATGGTGGGGGCCATCGCGGCGGGTCGGCTGGCCGCACCGGTCCAGGCTCCTCCCGCCGGGTTCGCCGAAACCTACCTGCGATCGTGGTTCACGCCGTTTACGGTGGCGACGGGCACCTTTACGCTCGCGTTGTTCGCCTTTCTGGCCGCGGTGTACCTGGCGGTAGAGGCGAGGGAACCGGACCTCCGCGAGGATTTCCGGAAACGGGCCTTGCTGGCGGGCGGGGCGGTCTTCCTGGCCGCGGCGGCGGCGCTGCTGCTGGCGGGTCGGGGGAGCGGCGCCCCGCTGATGTGGCAGGGCCTGGTCGGGTCCCGCTGGGCGCTGAGCTTTCAGCTGGTGACCGGGGGCTGGGCGATCGCGTCGCTGGCGGCGCTCTGGTTTCGCCGCTACCGGACCGCCCGGGTGGCCGCGGCGGCCCAGGTGTCCTGCATACTCTGGGGCTGGGCGCTATCCCAGTTCCCCTACCTGGTACCGCCTGACCTGACCGTGAGCGGCGCGGCAGGCCCGGCGGTTACCCTCCGGCTGGTGCTGTGGACGCTGGCGGCCGGAGCCCTCGTCCTTATTCCCTCCCTCTACTACCTGTTTCGGGTCTTCAAGTCGGAGCGGGCCATGGGGACCCCCGCCGATTCGCCTCACTGAGCCGATGCGCTGACGCCCGACATCATCCGCTTGATCGGCTTGACCAGCAGCGCCAGCAGCACCGCCGCCACCGCCACGAACAGCGTGACCGCCGTAAAGATCTGGGCAGTCGTGAAATCCTCGTACACGCCGGCCACCTGGCCGCCCACGAAATTCCCCAGGGAGGTCGCGAGGAACCAGACGCCAAGAATGAGGCCGGCATACCGCACCGGGGCCAGTCTTGTCATCGCGCTGAGCCCGACGGGGCTCAGGCTCAACTCGCCCACCGTGTGCAGGAAGTAGGTCGTCATGAGCCACCCCGGGCCCACCTGCCCGCCCTCACCCGCCAGTTGCGCGGCGACGATCAGCACGGCAAACCCGGCGGCCAGGAAGAACAACCCGATGGCGAACTTGGCCGGGCTGGTCGGCTCCCGCCGCCCCAGCCAGATCCACAGCCATGCGAAGACCGGCGCCAGCAACAGGATCCAGAACGAGTTCGCCGACTGGAACCAGCTTGCCGGGAAGGCCTGCCCGAGCACCTCGGCCCGGGTGCTTCGCTGGGCGAAGAGATTCAGGGTGGACCCCGCCTGCTCGAACGCGGACCAGAACACGGTGGCGCCGAGGAACAGCACAAAGATCACGAGGTGTCGCTTGCGTTCTTCCTTGTCGCGGCTGCCCGCGGTCAGCAGCCACGCGAAAAAGGCCAGCGGGGTGATCGTGAGCAGGATGCCGAACACCTTGTTCAGTCCGGGCAGCGCCTCGAACAGCTGGCGCGCCGCCAGCAGGATGAGGCCCGAAACGACCACAATACCGATGATGAGCCCCAGACTGGCGCCCTTGCGGGTGCGCTCGGGAAAGGGGTCGCCGGGCGTTTCGCCGGCGCCACGCAGGCTCGGCCGGCCCAGCAGGTACTGGACGATGCCCAGGAACATGCCTACCGCGGCGGCACCAAATCCCCAGTGCCAGGCCGATTCCGGCGTGAGGCCCCAGCCGGCGAGGATACTCCGGAACTTTTCGCTCTGGGCCAGCCACCCGCAGATCAGCGGGGCGATGAAGGCACCAAGGTTGATGCCCATGTAGTAGATCGAAAACCCGGAATCCCGGCGCTGGTCCTCCGGGGTGTAGAGCTGGCCGACCATGGTACTGATATTGGGCTTGAGCAGCCCGGTCCCCATCACCACGAGAAAGAGCCCGGCCAGGAAATACTGGAGTCCGCTGATGGCCAGCGAGATATGGCCCAGCATGATGATGATACCGCCCCAGAGGACCGCCCGCTGCTGGCCCAGCACCCGGTCGGCGAACCAACCGCCGGGAAGCGCGACCAGGTAAACCGACGCGGTGTAGAGGCCGTAGATCGGCCCGGCGATGGCTGTCTCCAGTCCCATGCCCCCCATGGCGAGCGGGGCGGTCATGTACAGAATCAGAATCGCCCGCATGCCGTAGTAGCTGAACCGCTCCCACATCTCAGTGAAGAAGAGCGTGGACAACCCCTTCGGATGGCCGAAGAACCGGGTGTCCAGCGCCGGCGCCGGGTGATCGGTCAGGGGCTGGTTGGCGGGCCCATCGGGCGGAGCGCTCACGGTGTGTGCCTTTGGCTCAGGAGGTATGCGGTGACCAGGGGCCGCTGCCGGGCAACGCGTACGCGTCGCTCGGCACGGGCCACGGGCCACTTCTTACGGGTCATTCTTCTTCCCCAGTTTGCGCTTGAGCTGGGCGAGCTGCTCGTCGGCCGCGGCTTCGTAGGCCGCGCGATCCAGGCTGCTGCGCAGGAGATCGCTGCTGAGGTCGGTCTCGGGACGGGTACCCCCGGCCGCTTCGATGTCCCTCCAGGCCGCGCCAGCCGATGCGGCGCCGGCGCCCAGGCCCTGCTTGGCGGCCCGCAACTGGGCCGTCCACTCCGCGATGTCCCGTTCCGCCAGCACCAGTTCTTCCCGCTGGACCGCCAGCTTTCGCTCCAGGACCAGGCCGCGCTCCCGGTGCCGGGCGGCGTAGCGGCCCGCGAGGTCCATGGTTTCCTGGTCGGGAATCTCCGCGGCCATGCGTCCGCGCCGCTCGGCGTCTTCGAGCTGCCGCCGTTCCCCGGCCAGCTCGCGCTCGGTGGCCGCGACGCCGTCGCGCATCTGGGACAGAGAGACCTTGGCTTCGATCAGGGCGTCCTGCAGCATGGCCGCGGAGGCTCGCGCGTCCGCGGGTGCGGTGTGCGAGGCCAGGAATTGCTCGATGCGGGAGCGAAGCCCGTCAAGCACTAGGATTTTCGGCCAGTCTTGGCATAGAAGGGGGTGAAGGTCCGCTCCACTTTGGCGGAACGGCACTCCGGGCAGGTTACCTTGGCGCGCTCATGGGCCGTGAGCGATTCGGTGCGGGTAAAATCGTGCCCGCAGGCGGCGCAGTGGTAGTCATACATGGGCATGGCAGACTCGGAGTCAAGTGAGACGCTATCAAGGTTACCCGGACGCTCCCGGGAGCGTCAACTGCCGGCGAGCGTTTATCTTTGGGCGTTGCCTACCCGGAGCCGTCTGATGACCGTGCGCCTGCCCGCCGCCCTGCTGGTCGCCGCCCTGGCCTGTTCTCGCGGTGATTCACCGCCCCCCTGCGGCCTGAGTTCCCTGGTCGGCCCGTCCCTGCTCCTGAGCGAGTTCAGCCAGGCCGGCCGTACCCTGGCCACGCCCCCGGCACGTCTCCCCGAACAAATGGTGGTCCGGCTGGTCGCGGGCCCGGCATATCCCGCCATCGCCGGGCGAGCCGACAGCCTCTGGGTCATTGGGGTCAACGGTACCCTGCCCCCCAATGTCACCCCGGCATTCGGCGTGTTGACCCTCGACCTGAACGAGCAGCCCCTCGGTGTGCTTCTCTATGAGAACGAACTCATCGAAGGCGCACCCACCCTGGGCACAGTGAACATCGGCAGCCTGGTCGTGCCGCTGATCGGCATCCGGGTGAACCCGGAGCGAATCCAGGAACCGCGCTGTCCCCTGTTTCCCGATTCGCTGGCGCCGTGAGCCGCCCGCTGATCGGCATTTCGGGCTGGGTGCGGACGCTCGACCGAATCGAGCGCGCCGGTGTCAACGCCGCCTACGTGTACGCCGTCGCCCGGGCCGGAGGAGTCCCCGTCGTGCTGACCCAGGCGGCAGGCCCGGGGGAGGCCGTGGCGCTGCTGGCGTCCCTGCAGGGGCTGGTGCTGACCGGCGGGCAGGATCTGCATCCCGAACGCTACGGCGCGGCACCGTCACCCCGGCTGGGCACGACCGACCCGGACCGGGATGGGTTCGAGTTGGCCCTGTTTCAGGCCGCCCGGGAAAGCGGTCACCCGGTGCTGGGCATCTGCCGCGGGCTTCAGCTCGTCAACGTGGCAATGGGCGGGACCCTCTGGCAGGACCTCCCTACGGAACGCCCCGGGGCGATCGACCACGACCCGGCGCTGGCCCGGGACGTCCGCTGCCACTCAGTCACGATCGACGAAGGCAGCGAACTCCGCGCCGTCCTGGGCACCGGCCGCCTGGAAACGAACTCGATTCACCACCAGGCGATTCGTGACCTGGCGCCGGGCCTCACGGCGACCGCACGAGCCGATGACGGAGTAATTGAAGGGGTGGAAGGGGAACGGGCCGATGGCTGGCTGCTGGCCGTTCAGTGGCATCCGGAGGAATTCCACCGGCTTCCCGCAGCACCCGACCAGCGCCTCTTCGACGCGCTGGTGAGGGCCGCGGGGGTCGTCAGTGATTCTCCCGCCGGGGCGGGAACAGCACCCGGCCGCTTACCTGGTTGAGCGCCAGCCGCACGGTGGGAAACTGCTCCGAGGCGACCCGGAACACGCCGTCCAGCCCGTACTGGTCCGCCAGGGCATGGCCGGAAGCCTGGCCGAAGCCGCGGGCGCCCAGAGTCTCGTAGTAGGTCACATCGGGCCCGCCGCGGCGGACCTGCCGCGCCGCAATGTATTCGGGATAGAGCCCGGCCAGCCACAGCGCGTAGTTGCCGAGGTGAGCCAGGACCTTGAAACGCCGGGCGCTCTCGGTGGCGTCCAGGTCGGCGAGAATATCGACCAGGTACTGATGCCGCTGGTCGTCGTTCCAGTCCACCCGCCAGGCCCGGTCCCGTTTTCCGAACTCGAGCAGCAGGGCTGCCACGTAATCGGCAAGGTCCCGGTCGCCACAGCCGGCCCGGACCAGGGCATGGCGCACCAACACATAGAAGAACAGCACCTCGGAGGGGACCAGGATGGACCGTACCGCGACCAGGCGCTCAAAGAGTTCCGGGACGTCCAGTAGCGCATCAGGGCCTTCGGTGGCGAGCCGCCGTTCGGCCGAGGCGCGGCGCGCGGCCGACCCCTGGCTGACCAGCAGAACCACGAGATGCAGATCGCTGGCGGATAGCCGACCACGTGTGTTAGCAAGGATCATGTGAACGCTCCTGAAACGAACGCGGGTTCGTCCCGCGACTATTCCGGGATCCTGCGGGCGCTGACGGCATTGAGCCGTGACCTCGCGGGAGTGCTGCGGCCGCAGGCGATCGTGGACCTGTTGGCCCAATCCCTTACTGCACAATTCTCGCCAACAGCCCTGGGCATCGCTCTTTTTGACCTCGAGGCCAACCGGCCCCAGGTCCGGTACGCCACTTCTGGCCATGCCGATTGGCTGCCTGCGGCCCTGGACCGCGCCATGCGGGGCGATCCTCGCGCCGGCGGTGCCGCCGATTTGCTCCCCCCCGGCGACCCGATTCCGGCGGGTATGCCCGACTACTGCCTTTCGGCGCCGCTGGTCGCCCGCCGCATCGTGAACGGCTCGGTGGTACTCGGCGGCACGCGGCCCTACCGGCCCGATGACCTTGCGGCTTTCGACGCCTTCAGCGCCATCGCCAGCCAGGCCCTGGAAAGCGGCGCGATCATCGAACAGGCCGAGGCGGGCAAGCAGTCATGGGCCCAGACTGCTGACGCGCTCTCCTTCGCGCTCTGCCTGGTGGACGACCTGGGCCGGGTGCTCCGTGCGAACCGTGCTTTCGCCGAACTGGTCACGGCCACCGCCAGCGAGGTGATCGGCCGTCCTTGGATCACCCTGGTTCCTCCCGGCTGGGCCGATGGCATCCACACCGCATGGAACGCTCCCGGCAAGGAAGTGGACCTCCGGGTCGGACCCCGGTCCTACTCGGTCTCGGTTTTCCCCTCAGCCCGGGATTCGATGCGCGTCCTGGTGTTCCTGGACCGGACCGAGCGGCGCCGGCTGCAGGACCAGCTGATCCAGTCTGAAAAGATGTCCGCCGTCGGGCAACTGGTCGCAGGGGTGGCGCACGATCTCAACAACCCCCTCGCCTCGGTGCTCGGATTCGCCGATTTCCTGGTCGAATCCCCGGATGTTCCCGCCCATCTGCGGGAACCGCTTCGGGTAATCCAGCAGGAGTCACTCCGCGCCGCGACGATCGTCAAGAACCTGCTGGGCTTCGCCCGGAAGCAGGAACATGGGAGGCATTCTACCGCCATCCGTCCCCTGCTCGAAGCCACCCTCGGCCTGCTCCGTAACCAGTTGATGGCCGACCGGGTGGAGGTCCGGCTCGAAGCGGAACCGGGGCTGCCCCCGGTCCGGATCAACCCGAACCAGATCCAGCAGGTCTTCGTCAACCTGATCCACAACGCCTCCCAGGCCATTGCCGCCTCGGGGAAACCCGGCTCCATCCACATCACCGCCCGGCAGGGGCTTCACGGCATGGTGATCGATGTCGCCGACGACGGCCCCGGGATGCCGGAGGATCTCGCCGTCCGGGTGTTTGAGCCCTTCTTCACTACCAAGCCAGAAGGACAGGGAACTGGCCTTGGCCTCAACATCTGCCAGGGCATCGTGAAGGAACACGGCGGCCACATCAGCCTGGCAACCGCCCCGGGCTCCGGAGCGACCTTTTCCGTCGAACTGCCGCAGGTCAGGGCCGCCGAGGAGGAATCGCCGGCCCCGCCCGTCCCCGACACGCCCAGTATGCGGTTCCGGATCCTGCTGATCGATGACGAACCGCACATTCGGCACTATCTCCGTACCACCCTGGAGGCGTGGGGGCATTTGGTTGACGAGGCGGGGGACGGGCACTCCGGCCTGGAACTGGCCACGTCGGGACACTTCGACCTCATCATCAGCGACCTGCGGATGCCGGGCCTGGGGGGCCGCGAATTCTATGAGCGGCTGATGGAGGTGAGCCCTGCGCTGGGTCGGCTGGTCGTGTTCAGCACGGGCGACACCGTCCGGGGGGACACCCGCCAGTTCCTCGAGCGGGAAGGTCGCCCCTACCTCAACAAGCCTTTCAGCCTGGCGGAGCTTCGAAACCTGCTGGGCCTGGTCGCGTCCCAGCGGGCGCCGTCCCCACCCGCTTGATGCCCCGGATCGTCCACGTCGCCTCGGCTCGCGAATGGCGGGGCGGTCAGAACCAGGTACGGCTCCTGGTGCGGGCCCTGGCGGCCGATCCGACCATCAACCAGGTGGTCGTGACCGGCGCGGATACCCAATTGGCGCACCGGCTCGAGGCCGGCGGGCTTCCGGTGGCCCTTACCGCCTGGCGGACGGCCCTTGATCCGCGCGCCCTGGTGGCCGTCCTCCGGGAGGCAAGGCGGGCACCATCCATCCTGCATGCCCATGATGCTCATGCCCTGGTGCTGGCCGGGATCGCAGCCCGTTTCACCGGGGCAAGGCTGGTGGTGACACGGCGGGTCGACTTTCACCTCCGCCGGCCCGGGTTCTGGCGCCGCGCCGACCGGGTGATCGCGATCTCCGGGGCCATCCGGGACATCCTGGTTTCGGATGGCCTCCCGGAGGACAGTGTCACGGTGGTTTACTCGGGAATCGACCCGGAAGAGGTTCGGGCCGCCCCTCTGGGCGGCGTGCGGGCCCTGTACCGGCTGGCACCGAATGTGCCCCTCGCGATCAACGTGGCCGCCCTGGTGCCTCACAAGGACCACGCAACGCTGGTGCGCGCGGCGGTGGAGACCAGCCGGGCATTGCCGGAACTGCACTGGGTAATCCTCGGCGATGGCCCGCTTCTGCCGGAGTTGACGGAACGGGTGCGGCAGGCCGGCCTGGACGAACGGATCCACTTCATGGGACAGGTGTCCAATGCCTGGGGGATGATCGCGGAAGCCGATGTGTTCGTGATGTCGTCCCGCGAAGAGGGGCTGGGAACCTCCATCCTGGACGCGATGGCGCTGGAGGTGCCGGTGGTCGCCACGCGGGCCGGCGGAATCCCGGAAATCCTGGAAGGGGGCGCCGGCCTCCTGGTACCACCCGGCGATGGCATCGAGTTGGGGCGGGCCGTCCAGCGCATGCTGGAGGAACCTGGATTGCGGCAGGAGACCAGGTCCGCCGCCAGCCGGCAGCTTGCCCGGTTCACGGCCCGGACCATGGCAGACGGGGTCGCCTCGGTGTATCGTTCGATACTCTCAACTGGTTGACGTATTGTGATTTACATCTGTATACCGTGCTACAACGAAGCTCCGACCATCGGGCTGCTGTTGTGGAAAATTCGCCAGGTGTTCTCCCAGTTTCCCCGGGAGTACCAGATGGTGGTCGTCAACGACGGATCCACCGATTCCACCGGGGAAACCCTGGCGCCGTACACCCAGGTCCTCCCCCTGACCGTGGTGAATCACCGGGACCGGCTCGGCTATGCCGCGAGCGTGGAGGCCGCCCTCCGTCTGGCCGTAGAGCGGACGGACCGCCCCAAACGGGATTGCGCCATCCTCATGCAGGCGGACTTTTCGCACGGGGCGGAATTCCTGCCCGAACTGGTGAAGCAGATCGAAAGCGGGGCCGACCTGGTCGTGGCCCAGCCCCGGATCGAAGGAGAACCGTCGCGGGCGTTCCGCCTGGTGCGCCGCGCCGCGCCGCTCCTGCTCCGCCATGCGATCCGGGTCCCTGGCGTGAGCGATATTGTCTCGGGATTCGCCGCCTTCCGGCTGGTGATTCTCCGGAATGCCATTCGGGCCCAGCCCGGCCCGCTGCTGACGACCGACGGTTGGGCGGCTAACGCCGAGTTGCTGACCCGGGCGGCGCAGTCGGCCCGCCGGATTGAGACCATACCGGCGATCGAACGGCGCGACATCCGTCCTCGGGCCAGCCGGCTGGCCCCCTGGGATGTCGCCCGCGAATTGTGGCGGGCCGGCCCTCGACTCAAACAAGTGGCGCGGCGCTCACGGCCGATGATGGACCGTGCCGAGCGCCAGCCTGTGGAGATGATCTGATGATGCCACTGTATCTTGCCCTGGCGCTGGCCCAGGTCCCGGCGATGCCGGTACCGGCTTCCGCGCCCCCCGCTTATCCCTTCGCCGTCGGAGAAACATTCGAGTACACCGGCAAGCTGGGGATGCTCAACCTGGGCACCGCCTCCATGTCGGTGGTCCGGCTGGACACCATTCGCGGGGTCGAGAGCTTCGTGTTCCGCTTTCAGCTCCAGGCCAGCACCATCGTCTACAAAATGGACGATGTCATGCACTCCTGGACCGGAACCCAGGACATGATCTCCCGCCGGTTCCACCAGGATTTCGTGGAGGGAGGCAAGGTTCGGCGCCGCTATTACGAAATTTTCCCCGACTCGGGCTTCTTCCGGGAGCGGGAGCGCAAGGAGCAGGCGCCCACTGCGGCTGAACCGCTGGACGATGCGGCGTTCTTCTATTTTATCCGCACGCCGCCGCTGGAAGTCGGAAAGACCTACGTCTTCCAGCGCTACTTCAAGAAGGACAAGAACCCCGTCACTATCCGGGTCGTCAAGCGGGAGGGGTGTGAATTGCCCGACGGCAGCAAGCTGCAATGCCTGGTTCTCCACCCGGTCATCACCGCGGACCGCAATGGCATGTTCGCGCCCCGGGCGGACGCCCGGATCTGGCTGACGGACGACAGCCGACGCATCCCGGTCCAGATCCGCTCCAAGCTCGGCTTCGGCACCGTGACGCTCAAGATCAATCGGATGGTGCTGCCAACCGGATCGGCCCGCGGTAACTGACCGGTGCCCTACCGCGAGGCGGACCTGAGCCGGCTCACGACCGTTCCCATTGCCGGCCGGGCCAACAAGGTGAGCGAGCGGTTCCTGGCCGGTATTCCCGGCGAGGACCGCTCGTTTCACGCTTTCCTGGAGAGCCTGCCGGATGTGCTGGCGGCGAGAGACCTCCGCACCATCATCAATCACATCGTGGCGGGCCGCCGTCACCAGCGGGGTGTCGTGCTGCTGCTGGGCGGCCATGTCATCAAAGTGGGACTGGGCCCGCTGCTCCTGGAATGGCTCCGCCGGGGAGTAGTTACCCATGTCGCGATGAACGGGGCCGCGGCCATTCATGACTTTGAACTGGCCGCCTTTGGCGGCACCAGCGAGGACGTGGCCGAGGGGTTGGCCGACGGGACCTTCGGCATGGCGGAGGAAACCGGCGCGGAGATGAACGCCGCGATCGCCGAGGCCGCGGCGAAGCAGCTGGGAATGGGCCAGGGACTGGCGCTGCACCTGGCCCGGCGCAGCGGGAACGCGGGCCCATCGCACTCCCTTCTCCTCGGCTGTCTCGAGCATGACGTTCCGGTCACCGTGCATCCGGCTATCGGCGCGGAGATCATCCACCAGCACCCCACGTCCGATGGGGCGGCGCTGGGCGCCACCGCCCAGCGGGATTTCCGGCGCCTGGCCGGCAGCTTGCCACGGCTGGACCAGGGCGGGAGTGCGCTCAACTTTGGCAGTGCGGTCGTCATGCCCGAGGTGTTTCTCAAGGCCCTGACGATCGCCCGCAACCTGGACGGGGGAAAGCCTACCCACTTCCTGGCCGCGGACCTGGATATGCAGCGGCACTACCGTCCCCGCGTCAATGTCGTCGAGCGGCCCACCGCGGGGGGAGGGACCGGCATCCAGCTCACCGGCCACCATGAGTTACTGATCCCGCTCCTGGTCTGGGGCGTGCTCGACCGGCTCGACGCGAACCAATCCTCATAGCCGGAGGCGATGGAGATGGCGCAGGGGGGATGGATGGCCGTGGCGTGTGCGGGACTGGCATGGTCGCTCGGCGCCTGCGCGGGGCGGCCCTCCCCACTCACGACCGGGCCGGCCGGTGCCGATTTCCAGGAGGGCGCCGTGATGGCCGTGGTCACCAGCGCGTTGACCGGAGAGGCGGCGGGGCAACGGAACGACACCCTGTACGCGCCCGGTCCGCGGATCGTGGTCAATGGACGAGACCAGCCGACCGGCTACCGGTTCGCCGGGGTCGGGGCCGGCGGCCAGGTGGTCGTCACCTACAGCCAGTTGGAGATTCGAGCCGCCAGCAGTTGGGGCCTCGTGGTTTACCGGTGGGAGTCGCCGGAGGGCGTGACCCAGGAAGGGCAGGCGACTTTCGTCCTCACCATGGTTGCGCCGGGCCGCTGGCAGATTCAGCACATCCATAGTTCCTCGCCGCAATAAAAAACCGGGGCGGCGAACCACCCCGGTTTTCATCCGGTGGCACGGGCGCCGGACTCAGCCGCCCGTCCTTCCGGTGACCACCTCGCGGATCCGGCCCGCGGTGGCCGGGCTCAGGATCTTGATGACCAGGTAGAAGACGAAGCCGATCGCAGCCCAGATCAGGAGCTGCACGAGAATGTGCACGGCGAAGCCGAGAATTCCGAAGAGCAGCCTCAGTGCGAAGATGCCCACCACCGCCAAGATGGCGAACCCGATCAAGCTGCGCATGCTATTTTCCTCCTGATTGTGAGCGATACCGGGACTACGACCTGACGTTTCAAATAGTTTCGTAGGATTCTAATTGACTATCAATTCAGAGGTTATCGTCATCGGAGGCGGAGCGGTTGGGGCCGCTTGTGCCCGCGAACTTGCCCGTTCTGGGCGAGAGGTGCTGGTGCTCGAACGAGGCACCGACCAGGGCGCGGCATGGCGCGCCGCCGCTGGCATGCTGGCACCGCAGATCGAGGCGGGGGAAGACGACCCGTTATTCGAATTCGGGCTGGCGGGGCGGGAGCGGTACGGGGAGCTGGCGAATGCGCTCCGGGAAACGACCGGCATCGACATCCAGTTCTGGCAGGAAGGCATCGCCCGGCTGGCGGTAAGCGAGGGCGAGGTGACGGAGCTCAAGTCGCGGGTGGCGTGGCAGCGGCAGCAGGGCCACCTGTCGGATTGGTTCGACGCCGACGAAGTGAAGTCCCGGTGGCCCTGGCTCGGCCCCAGCCATGGCGCGCTCTGGGCGGCGCGGGAGGCGGCACTGCATCCGGCGAACCTGGTCGGCGCCCTTCTCAAGGACGCGACCCTCGCCGGCGCCACCATCCGGACCGAGTCGGTGACCGCCGTTGAGCGGCGCGGTGACCGGGTCACCGGTGTGACCGGCCGGGAGACGCGCTACGGCGCCGAGCAGGTGGTGATCGCGGCGGGTGCCTGGGCCGCGGGACTGGAAGGATTGCCGCGCCCACTGCCCATCGTTCCGGTCCGGGGGCAGATGGCCTCGTTTCCCTGGCCCGAGGGCATCGAGCGTGGCATCGTGTATGGCGGGCACACCTACCTGGTGGCCCGGGGCAATGAGGCGGTGGCGGGATCGACCATGGAACACGCCGGGTTCGACTCCGAGGTAACCGCGTCGGGCCTGGCATCGATCTTCACGGGAGCCGCCGCCCTCTGTCCGGCGCTCGCGGGGCTGGAAGTCACCCGCACCTGGGCCGGACTCCGCCCGGTGTCCCCCGATGGCCGGCCGATTGTCGGAGCGGAGCCGCTGCTGCCAGGTCTGTGGTACGCCACGGGCCATGGCCGAAACGGGATTCTCCTCGCCGCCATTACCGGCCAGCTGGTGAGCCGGCTGGTCAACGGGGAGGAACAGGAAGAGGACCTCCGGGTAATGCGGCCGGATCGCTTCTTCAACTGGTAGCGGCCTCCGGGTCTATCGGCTTATCTTGACAGCACTCCCACAGACTGGCCTATCCTCGAAATCCCGGACGAATGACGGTTGCCAACAAGATTCTCCTGCGTCGCTGTGCCACCTGCGAGATCCACTACGAACATGGCGAAGGCGGAACCTGCCTGACCTGCGGCCGGGTCTTCTGTGCCCGCCATCTGTACGGTCCGGTCGCCCGCCTGTTGCGTTTCCTTCGGAGTCCGCGGCCGGTGTGCGGCGAGTGCCGCCGCTCCGGCCCGGCCCAACCAGCCGCCTAGGGTTTCTTTCACGCGCGAGGGCATGTGGTTCCATCGCCGGTCCGGGTTCGCCTGATATCACGGCCGGGCCTTGACCGTTATGCCGGCCCCAGCGGACGAGATCTCCTGCTGGCCCGCTGGCTTCCCCTCATGGTCCCCCTGGTGCTCCGCGGCATCGCGGCCCTGGGGCTCAAGTTCTCCCCCCTGCTCTACCTGCTGGCCGCCGCTACCCTGTTCCTCAGCGCCCGGACCTGGCTCCGAATCGGGAGCGGCCTCTTCCTGCTGGTCCTGCTGCAACTGGCGGCCTCCGGGGTCGCCACGCTGCTCCTCGCCGTCAATGTTCTCGAGCCACGCGACTGGCTGCTGGTGACGGCGGCGACGGCCCTGATGGCCGGGTATGTGGCCTGGAGCTTCAACCTGCTCGCCAGTTTCCTGCCCCGGTAACCCGCCCGCGCTCCTGTACGACCGGCACCGCCCGCCGGATCTCCTCACTTTCCACGCAATCCGCTGCTCCCTCCCGCGCGTACAACGGGCGAAGGTTCACGATTCCCCAGTACGCACCGAGGAGAAGAACATCATGCAATGGAGAACCCTTTCGCGGTCGAGGAAATTGACCGCGGTTGCTGCCGCCCTGGTCCTGGCGGCCGGTACCGCCACCGTGGCCATCGGCTCCGACCACCAGGATATCCCCGAAGTCGAGCTTAATCCCAAGATGGACATGACAGATGTCTACGCGTTTCCGGGCAGCGGCTCCGACCGGATCACGCTGGTCATGAACAGCCGGGCCTTCCTGACCCCGGCGCAGACGCCGGGCGCGTCGTTCGACCAGGACCTGCTCTACCAGTTCAAGATCGACAATGACGGCGATGCCGTCGAAGACAAGGTGATCCAGGTGGTCTTTACCGGCACCGGCGCCAACCAGGTGGTGCGCGTGTACGGCCCCATCGATCCCCCGGTGGCGGGCGCGATGATGAATACGGTGGCCGACCAGGCGCCGACGCTCAGCGGTCCGATCAACACGGTCCTCGGCTCCGCCGGCGGCATGCAGGTGTTTGCCGGCCCCCGGGACGATCCTTTCTTCATCGACCTGGAAGCGGCGTTCTGCATCCTGCCGGACCGTCGGCCGGTGACGGGCCCGCTGTCACAGCCCTGCCAGCTCGGGAGCGGTGCCGCCTTCCGGGCGCCGGGCGCCGCCCAGAACTATGTGGCCGGGTTCAACGTGCTCTCGCTGGTCATCGAGCTGCCGGAGTCCCGCCTCACCGCGGGCGGCAACGCCAAGGTCGGCATCTGGGGCACCATCAGCCGCTGAGTCTATTTCACCGGGCCTCGGGGCCCGAACCATCTATCAGGGAGTTTGACACCATGCGATTCACTCAATACATCCGCCGGTGGGCCGTGCTGCCGCTCGCCCTGGGCGTTGTCGCCCTGGCCGGCTGCAGTGACGATGAGAACGACAACGGCGGCAACGGACCCGGCCAGGTCCGCGCCTACAATCAGGTGCAGCGGCTGGGCAACCCGCTCCTCAGCGAAGTGCTGCTGGCCAAGCGCAGTCACCCGACGCATGCCACGATCGGGCCGGCCAGTGACGCCAGCCTGATCGCGGCCGAAGTGCTGTCGTTCATCACCGGCCCCGGCAGCGTGGCCAACCGGGATCCCAACTACGCCGCCGTGCTGGGCAGCGTGCTGATTCCGGATATGCTGATCGTGCAAACCGACATGGATCCATCCAATGCCGGCTGGCTCACGTGGCTCAACCTGGCGCCGTTCACCAACGGCTACGGCGGCCGGCTGCTGGGCGACGACGTCGTCGACCTGGCCCTGCTGGCGGTGTTCGGCGATCCGTTCGGCGCCGATCCGGGCAACACCACCCCGAGTCTCACGACCGACAACGTGGCCAACGATTCGCAGTTCCTGACCGTGTTTCCCTATGTCGGGACTCCGAACTAACTACCGCGCCATCCTGGCTTCGGGCGCCGCGCTGGTCATGGCGGCGACCCTGGCCGGATGCCGTCCCGGGCACGGGGATCCGGAACCCGGCTTGGCGGGGGACCGGGTCCGCGACCTCGACATCGAATTTTTTGAGGCGCGGGTCGCTCGGGATCCCGAAGGCGCGCTCGACCGGGCCCGGCTGGGCGGGCTGTACCTGCAGCGATCCCGCGAAACCGGCAGCTTCGACGACCTGGTCCGGGCGGAGGCGATCGCCCGCCAGTCCTTCGGGCTCCGGACCCGCAAGAACGGGGTCGCCCTCCACGTGCTGGCCTCGTCCCTCCTGGGCCAGCATCGCTACCAGGAAGCCCTCGCCGAGGCCACCGTGCTCACGGCGGACGATCCCGGCAACCTGTCGTACCGGGCCCTCCGGGGCGAGATCGAAATGGAGATGGGCCGCTATGCGGCCGCCGAATCCACCTTTGCCGCCCTGGGAGGATGGAGACGGAACCTGACGGTGGCGCCCCGGCTGGCACGGTGGGAGGAGATCCACGGCAACGTAAACGGCGCTCGGGTCCTGATCGACCAGGCGCGGGCCGATGCCCTGACCCAGGTCAACATGCCGAAGGAACAGAAAGCGTGGTTCCATCTACGGGTCGGCGATCTCGCGTTTCGGTACGGACGGGCGAAGGATGCGGAACGGGCCTGGCGAGCCGGTCTCGAACTCGCGCCCACCGACCACCGGCTCCTGTCTGCGCTGGCCCGGCTGGCCCTGTCCCGGCACCAGTGGCGCCGGGCGGCCGAGTATGGCGAAACCGCCATCGCTCAGTCGCTGGACCCGGCAACCCTCGGCCTGCTGGCCGACGCATATGAGGGCATGGGTGACCGGGCTCGAGCGGACGAGTACTTCAGGACTATGGAGCTGGTCGCGTTGAGCCAGCCGGGAGCATACCACCGGGCCTGGTCGCTCTTCCTGCTGGATCACGACCGCGAGGTGGCGCGGGTGCTCGAGAATGTCCAGGCTGAGATGGTGGAGCGATCCGACATCTACGGCTACGACCTCCTGGCCTGGGCCTACCATAAGAATGGCCGCAGCTGCGAGGCCCGGGACGCGATGGCCCGGGCCCTGGTGTTGGGGACCCGGGAGCCGGCGATCCTGGCGCACGCCGATGCCATTGGAACGGAACCATGCCGGAACTCCTAGCCTACGCCGCTCTGGGCTTTCGCCATATCGCCGATCTCGGCGCCGGGGATCACATCCTTTTCCTCCTGGCCCTGGCGGCAGTGTACCGGCTGGCCAGCTGGCGGTCTGCGGCCTGGGTGATCACCGCCTTTACCGCCGGGCATTCCCTGACGCTGGCGCTGGCGGTCACCGGGGCAGTGGCGTTCCCGACACCGCTCATCGAGTTCCTGATTCCCGTCACCATCGTGGTGACCTGCCTGGAGAACCTGCGGGGCCTGCGGCGGGGTGAAACGTCCGGCCGGGTTCCGCTCCGGGCCGGGCTGGCACTGGCGTTCGGCCTGGTGCATGGAGCCGGGTTCGCGAACTACCTCAAGTCCATGTTCGTGGACCGGGTCGCGGTGCCACTGCTGGGCTTCAACCTGGGCATCGAAGCGGGACAGTTGGCAATCCTGGTCGTGGCGGGCATCCTCTTCGTCATGGCCGACCGGCTGCTGGGCCAGCTACCGCTTGACCGCCTGCATCCGTACCGGATCCGGGTGGCGGCTACCTCGGCCGCAGTGGCGGTGCTGGCGACCCGCATGGCGGTGGAGCGCAGCCTGTGGTAGTCCGGCGGCGCTCGCGGCGATGGTGGTGGGCCGGCGGAGCGCTGTTGCTCTCCGCCGCCGCCCCCGCGCCGGCGGTCCACCCCATCCACACCACCCTCACGGAGGTGGTACAACAGGGCTCGCCGGGAACCGTGACGGTCACCATCCGGGGCTTCGCCGACGACCTGGAGAGCGCGGCCCGGGTGGAGACGCCGTCGGGACCGCTCGACAGCGCGATCGTGCGCTACCTCGCGCGCCAGGTCGCCCTGGTGGACGGGCGGGGGCAGCGGTTGTCGTTGCGGCTGACCGGGCGCCGCCAGAACACCGAGGTGCTCTGGTACACGTTCACCAGTCCCGCTCCCGCGGAGTTGCGGGGCGGGAGCGTCAGCCATCGTGCGTTGACCGAACTCCATACGGACCAGGTCAACCTGGTCCGCGTGACGATCGGCGGGAAGACCCGGACGCTGCTGTTCGCACCGGGAGACGGGGCCAAGCGGATCGGGGCGTGATGGATCCGGTCGCGAGGCAGGCTTGTGAACTCTCGCCATCAAGGTATAGACTCTTGGCTGCTGCTCGGCTGTTTGAATCTCGCCTCTTGCCTGGAGCTCCTGCCTCCGGATGGTTCATGACCCGGCCCCCCGAGACTGACGCGCCCGCCTCCGACGCGCATCTTCTCAGCCGCACGGCTGAGGGAGACGAATCCGCGGTGGCTGAGCTGTACGATCGCTATGGCGGAGTCGTCTATGCGGTGGTATACCGGATCGTGGGCCAGAAGGCGGACGCCGAAGAGGTCGTCATGGAAGCGTTTGCGCAGGTGTGGCGGGACGCGCGGCGATTCGAGGGCGCTCGCGGGTCAGCGGCCGCATGGCTCACGATGATCAGCCGCAGCCGGGCGCTTGACCACGTACGCTCACGCGACCGGCGGGAGCGGCTGAATACCTCGGCCGCGCGGGAGGCACCGGCCGGATCGCCCACCACGGGGCACTGGGGCGGTGACCCCGGCTACCAGGTCGAGCAGAACGAGCGGCAGCGCCGGGTAGCCGAGGCACTGGGTGCACTGGCGCCCGCGCAGCGGCAGGCGATCGAGCTGGCATATTTCGAGGGATTGTCCCAGTCGGAGATCGCCGAGCGGCTGAACGAACCGCTGGGCACCATCAAGACCCGGGTCAGGCTGGGCATGTTGAAGCTGCGGGACGCGTTGCGACCCTACTACTACGAGCCGGCGGTATGAGCGAGCACACCGACACACCGATGCAGGACCTCGCCGCCGCGTACGCGTTGGGGGCGCTGTCTCCGGAGGAAACCCGGGCCTTCGAGGCGTTCCTGGCCACTTCTCCGGACGCCCGGCGAGAGGTTGCGGAATACCGCGAGGTAAACGCGCTCCTGGCCGGCGCGGCGCCGGGCACCCAGCCCGACCTCGGCCTCAGGACGCGGGTGCTGGAGAACATTTCCGGCGCCAGGGCCGCTGCGCTCCCCTGGCCGGTGGCGCGTCGCCCGGTGCCCCCGGTTCTCCGGCTGGCCCTCGCCGCCAGCCTGCTGCTGGCGGCGTTGCTGGGGGGCGGTCTCTACCAGGCCCGGCAGTCACTCGCGGAGCGGGGCTCCGAGATGGACTCGGTGCGGAGCGCGCTGGCGGCGGTCCAAACCCGGCTGACCCAGCGGGAACAGACCCTGAACTGGATTCTCGAGCCAGGCATCGAGCTGAATACGCTGACCACCACCGGCACCGCCGAACCCAAGATCCAGTTCTTCGTGAACCGGGTCCGCAGGGTCGCGCTGGTCCATGCGTTCAACCTGGGCCCGGCGGACGCCGGGAAGGTCTACCAGCTCTGGTTCATCCAGGATGGGAAACCGGTCCCCTCCGTGACCTTCAATTCGGAGCCGGACGGCCACGCCCTCGTCCAGGACATCTCAGTGCCGGCGGGCGGCGGAATTTCCCATGCCGCCGTCACCGTGGAGCCGGTCGGCGGTTCACCGGCGCCCACCTCGGCCATCGTCCTCATGGGGGCCCTCAAGTCTTCCTGAGCGCCAGGCGGCGGGTGGCCCGGCCATTCCCCAGGCGATCGCGTTATCTTCCGAAAATGATGAAGCCCGTTCTTGCCCTTGTATTCCTGCTGGCGCCAGGTCTCACCGCCCAGGTGCCCGCGGACCTGGCCCGCGAGCGGTCGCAATTCGCCGATTGGCTAATGACCGCGCCGAACTCGCCCCTGGTGGCACGGGCATTGGCGCCGATAGGGCCGGGCATCCGGGTGGGGCCGGAGGACGCGGAAGTGCCTTTCCCGGGGATGGATGCCAGGATCCGGGAATCGGGAGCCAGCGTGAATCTCGAGGGCTCGCCCGGTTCCCGCACGCTGCCGCGGCACCGGGTGACGACCATCGGCGTGGTCTCTTTTCATGTGTCCGGTACCCCCGGCCGATCCATCGTCACGGTGTACGGCGGCGACCGGGACAGCCAGCTTCCGACCTACTATCCGTACGATGGGACCAAGGTGTTCATCGGCCCCCTCCATCCCGCGGAGCCACGCCGGTTTCCGACCCTGGGCCTCGACGGGCTCGAGGTTGAGGCCACGGAGGTCGGAACCGTGGTCATTCCCGACAGCGGGGGCCCCGCCCGGCTCCGGGTCTATCGCATTCCTGATCCGGGCGGCGAGGAATCCGAGCTGATGATCTATTTCCGCGATGGGACCAGCGGGAAAGGATCCTATCCGGCCGGCCGCTTCGTCAGCCTTCGTCCGCTTCCCAACGGCCAGTACCGACTGGACCTGAACCGGGCCCAGAATCCGTTCTGTGCGTACCGGACCGTGTATCCCTGTCCGGCGCCCTGGCCGGGCAACACCCTCACCATGGCGGTACGCGCGGGGGAGCGATACCAGTGAGGGCCCTGCTGATCCTGGCCCTCTCCCTGGCGCCGGTCTCGCGGCTGCCCGCGCAGCAGGAGCAAACCTACCGCGGGGTGCTCGACCTGGCGGGGGGACCGCTCCGGTTCGGGCTTCGGGTTTCGACCGCCGGACCATCGGCGCTCTGCAACGGTTCTCGCTGTGAGCCGCTTCCGCCGGCCCGCATGGAGCACGATTCCCTGCACCTGGAGATTCCCGATTATGCCGCCACGATCACGGCCCGGGTAGCCGGGGATTCCCTGCTCGGCTCCTACCGGAACGTGGGGAACCGGGGTCCGCGAGTTATCCCGTTCCGGGCGGCGCGCGGGAACTGGCCCGTCGAGCCGGCTCCCCCGGCGTTGCTGGGCCGGTGGGATGCGGAGTGGCAACTCGACGGGCGCACCAGCCCGCGGGTCCTCGAGTTTCGCAACGTCCCCACCGGCCTCGAGGGGACCATCATTTCCAACACCGGGGACTACGGACTGTTCTGGGGCCGGGCGGAAGCCGACAGCTTCTCCATGGCCCATTTCGACGGTTCGTACGTCTATATGCTGACCGGGCGGCTCGACGGAGACACGCTTCGCGGGATCTTCCATGCCGGCCAGCGCACCCAGACGCCCTGGGCTGCGGTCCGGAGTAGCGGACGTCCCCACCTCAAGCGGCCCGACGAGATCACCCGGGCCGACACCTCGAGCGGCTTCCGGTTCCGTTTCCCCGACCTCGCGGGCACCGTGGTGACCGAGCAGGATGCGAGATTCCGCGGCAAGGTGCTGCTGGTGGACATCTTCGGCACCTGGTGTCCGACCTGCCACGACGCGGCGCCGGTCCTGACCGGCCTCTGGCAGAAGTATCACGGCCGGGGCCTGGAGATCGTCGGCCTGGCCTATGAGGTCACGGGCGACCCGGTGGCGGACGGCAAGCAGCTTCGGATCTATCAGGAGAAGTTCGGGATCCCGTTTCCGCTCCTGCTGGCGGGGATCAACGACACCGAAGCGGCCGCCGCGACGCAACCGCAGCTGGAAGGATTTACTTCGTTCCCCACCTCGATTTTCATCGGGCGGGACGGCAGGGTCCGGAAGGTGCACGCCGGCTTTTACGGCCCCGCCATGGGCGCCGCCCATGCCAACCTGGTGCGGGAGTTTGAGACCACCATCGAGCAACTGCTGGCCGAGCCGCATTGACGGGCCGGTGCACCTCGCCGCCTGCCGTTCCATATCCCCTTCCCCGCAACTACTTTACCCCTCTGGAATCCGACCCTTCAATCGCCTTCACCGGCGAGAAAGTCCGATGGCCGCACCCCTGGTTCAGTTGACCCGCTCTTCTTCCCCGACGAGCCCCGCCCCTGCCCCGCTGGTCCGCAAGCCCAGCTGGCTCAAGGTCAAGGCGCCTGGTGGCCCTAACTACGTGCGGCTCAAGGCGTTAATGCGGGAACTCAACCTTCACACGGTATGCGAGGAAGCCCGCTGTCCCAACATCGGTGAATGCTGGGACCACAAGGCGGCGACCTTCATGATCCTGGGGGACGTGTGCACTCGGAACTGCGCCTACTGCGCGGTCGCCCATGGCACGCCAGCGCCTTTTGATCCGGTTGAACCGGTCCGGCTGGCGGAAGCCGTCGCGCAGATGGGGCTGCAGCACGTGGTGATCACTTCGGTGGACCGCGACGACCTGCCGAATGGCGGTGCCGAAGCGTTCGCCCGTTGCATCACCGAGATCAAGCAGCGCCTCCCGGAAACCAGCGTCGAGGTCCTGATTCCCGATTTCAAGGGGTCCGACCGGGCCCTCCAGATCGTGATGGATGCCCGCCCCGACATCCTCAATCACAACCTGGAGACGGCCGAGCGGCTCTACCGGCTGGCGCGGCCGGGGGGCCGGTATGAGCGGGCCATCCGGCTGCTGGCCCGGGCCCGGGCGATGGTCCCGGATGGCCTTACCAAGAGCGGCGTGATCCTGGGAATGGGCGAAGAGTGGGACGAGGTGCTCACCTGCATGCGGGACCTGCGGGCCAGCGACGTCGATATCCTGACGCTGGGCCAGTACCTGCGGCCCTCGGACGGCCACCTTCCCGTCGTGCGGTATTACACGCCGGAGGAGTTCGCCGAGCTGGAGCGCATCGGCCTCCGCCTGGGTTTCCGCCATGTTCAGGCCAGCCCGCTGACCCGCTCCTCGTATCATGCATGGGAGCAGGTCAAAGCGATTTCAGATTGAAGATTTGAGATTTCAGATTGAAGTCCAATCTGAAATTCGCCAACCTGGAATTTCCACTGGGGGATTATGGCAGGTACCAAGACGCAGCCGAAGAAGGCCGACAGCGCAACCGCCGAGGAACACCGGAGCTACCTGCGGAAGATGCTCCTGATCCGGCGTTTCGAGGAAAAGGCCGGCGAGGCGTACAGCCTGGGAAAGATCGGCGGTTTCTGCCACTTGTATATCGGGCAGGAAGCGGTGGCGGTGGGCAGCATGGCCTCGCTTCGCACCGACGATTACATCACCTGCTCCTATCGCGAGCATGGCCAGGCGCTGGCCCGGGGGATCAGCGCGCGGGCGGTGATGTCGGAACTGTTCGGCAAGGCGCCGGGGACGTCGGGCGGCAAGGGGGGCTCGATGCACATCTTCGACGCCAGCCTCGGATTCCTGGGCGGGCACGGCATTGTGGGCGGGCACATCCCGCTGACGACCGGGATGGCCTTCGCAGCGAAATACAACGAGACCGACCAGGTCGGAGTCTGTTATTTCGGCGAAGCGGCCGTCAACCAGGGGGCCTTTCACGAGGCCCTGAACATGGCGGCGCTCTGGAAACTGCCGGCGATCTACATCTGCGAGAACAACCGCTACGGCATGGGGACCGCTCTCGAGCGGGCCAGCGCGATCTACGACATCTCGGAGCGGGCCTGCAGCTACGACATGGCCAACGAAGTCGTGGACGGGCAGGACGTGCTGGCCGTGAAGAGCGCGATGGACCGGGCGGTGGCCCGGGCGCGGACCGACACGCTGCCGACGCTGCTCGAGATCCGGACTTACCGCTTCGTGGGCCATTCCATGTCGGACCCCATCCACGGCCACTACCGCACCAAGGAAGAGGTCGAGGAACATCGCAAGCGGGATCCCATCGCACTCTGGTCGAAGCACCTGATCGACACCGGGACCATGGACGAGGCCGCCATCAAGGCGATGGACGCCGAGGTCCTGGCCGAGGTCGAGGATGCCTACCAGTTCGCGGAGACGGCCCCCGACCCGGAGCCGGACGCCCTGTGGACCGATGTCTACGCGCCTCACACCGACGACGAATAACATGGCTGTCATAACATACCGCGACGCCCTGAACCAGGCGCTCCGCGAAGAGATGCAGCGGGACCCCAGGGTCTTCCTCATGGGTGAGGAAGTCGGGGTTTACCAGGGTGCCTACAAGGTCAGCCGTGGGCTCCTGGAGGAGTTCGGACCGATGCGGGTGGTGGACACGCCGATCACCGAACTGGGGTTCACCGGGGTCGGGGTGGGCGCCGCGATGGTAGGGCTGCGTCCGGTCATCGAAATGATGACGTTCAATTTCGCCCTGCTGGCCATGGACCAGATCATCAACTCGGCGGCCAAGATGCGTTACATGTCGGGCGGCCAGGTGGGCGTGCCCATGGTGGTGCGCGGTCCCGGCGGTTCCGCGCTGCAGCTAGGCTCCCAACACTCGCAGGCCTTCGAGTCGCACTATGCCCATATCCCCGGGCTCAAGGTGGTCATGCCGGCGACCCCGGCCGATGCCAAGGGGCTGCTCAAGAGCGCGATCCGGGACGAGAACCCGGTCATCTTCATCGAAGGCGAGATGCTCTACAACACCAAGGGCGAGGTGCCGGACGAGGAATACACCATTCCCCTGGGCTCGGCCGAAGTGAAACGGGAGGGGACTGACGTCACCATCGTGTGCCACTCCAAGACGGTTGCCATCGCCCTCAAGGCGGCCGAGCAGCTGGCGGAGGAGAATATCTCGGCCGAGGTCGTGGACCTGCGGACCATCCGGCCGATGGACGAGGCGACGGTACTCGCGTCGGTCGCCAAGACCCACCGCTGCGTGGTGGCCGAAGAGGGATGGCCTTTCGCCGGCGTGGGCGCCCAGGTGGTGGACACCATCCAGCGGGAGGCATTCGACGAGCTGGACGCTCCTGTCATCCGGGTGACCGGCGCCGATGTCCCCATGCCGTACAACAAGGTGCTGGAACGCGCGGCGAAGGTGGATTCGGCCAAAGTGGCCGCGGCGGTGAAGCAGGTGCTCTACCTCGACTAGGCGGCAGGCGGACTGGCCGCACAACCGGAAATGTGCTGATCAATGGCAACTAAAGTCGTAATGGAGGCGCTCTCGCCCACGATGGAAGAAGGGCGCCTGGTCGAGTGGAAGAAGAAGGAAGGCGACAAGGTCGCCCAGGGCGATGTCCTCGCCGAGGTGGAGACGGACAAGGCGGTCATGGAACTGGTAGCCCGGGCGGACGGCGTGATGCTCAAGCACATGGTGGCCGAAGGCACCACGGTTCCGGTCTCCAACCTCGTTGCGGTAATCGGCCAGCAGGGTGAGGATATTTCCGGCCTCGCCGGGGGCGACGGGGGCAGCGCGCCCGCCCAGCCCACGCCGCCCGCCGAAAAGCCCAAGGCCGGCCCTCCCGCAGGTCCCAAGGGGGAGCAGGCCACCCAGAAACCGGAGCACATCCAGGCCGGCGCGGCCGTCCCGATGCCCGCGGAAGCCGGAGGCGAGGATTCGGCGCCGGCGCCCCAGCCCCGCGCCGCCGATGGAGGCCGGGTCAAGGCTTCGCCGCTGGCCCGGAAGATCGCGGAGGAGCGAGGGCTTGACCTGCGGGAGGTCACCGGCTCGGGGCCGGAGGGCCGCGTGATCCGCCGCGACCTGGACCAGGCGGTGGCCCGACCCTCCGCCGGGCCGGCCAGGGCAGCGGGACAGCCGTATCAGGACGTCCCGGTGACTCAGATCCGCAAGACCATCGCCCGGCGGCTTGCCCAGTCCATCGGGCCGGTGCCCACGTTCTACCTCACGGCTGAGGTGGACATGGAACGGGCGTGGGACGCCCGCACGGCGCTCAAGGCGCTGGGGCCGGAAGGCGACGTCTCCTTCAACGACATCATCATCAAGGCGACCGCGACGGCCCTCAAGCAGCATCCCAACTGCAACGCCTGGTGGCAGGACGACCACATTCG
Organism: uncultured Gemmatimonadales bacterium; assembly: GCA_963795085.1. Taxonomy (GTDB): domain Bacteria; phylum Gemmatimonadota; class Gemmatimonadetes; order Gemmatimonadales; family GWC2-71-9; genus DASYPP01. The sequence continues at coordinate 313,228 of CAWCFX010000006.1, forward strand.
GGTGTGGCACGAGGTCCATGTCGCGATGGCGGTCGCCATCGAGGACGGCCTGATCACGCCGGTCATCCGGGATGCCGACCTCAAGTCGCTGCGACAGATCGCCGCCGAGTCGAAAGACCTGGCCGGACGGGCCCGGGACCGGAAGCTGAAGCCCGAGGAATACACCGGCTCCACCTTCTCGGTTTCCAACCTCGGCATGTTCGGGATCGACGAGTTCACGGCGATCATCAACCCGCCGGAGGCCGGCATCCTGGCGATCGGCGCGATTACCCCGAAGGTGGTCGTGGTGGACAACCAGCCGGTGGTACGGCGGCGGCTCAGGATCACCATGTCCTGCGATCACCGGGTGATTGACGGGGCGAGCGGCGCCCAGTTCCTCAAGACGCTGCGGACGCTGCTGGAGAACCCGCTGGCGATGGTGTGGTAGGGACCTTCGGGACAGGGTTTCCCTGCCGCTGTGCCCCTCGGCGGACCACGAGTGAGGTCGGGCTGTCAGGCGCGGCCTGAGGCCTCCGCCCCCTATTGGGGGAATATCGGTCCTCGGGATGATCGAGTGGTAACCCGGATTACGCGGGCGCCAGCAAAGCAGCGCAAGGGCCACAGGGCCGAGTCAGCGGGCGAGTGGGAGCGCGCGGCCTGAGGCCTCCGCCCCTATTGGGGGAATATCGGTCCTCGGGATGATCGAGTGGTAACCCGGATTACGCGGCCGCCAGCAATGCAGCGCAAGGGCCACGGGGCCGGGTCAGGGGGGCGAGTGGGAACCCGTGGCTTGAGGCCTTCGCCTCAATTGGGGGAATATCGGCCCCCGCCATGCTCGAGTGGCAACCCGGACCGTGCGGCAGGGAGCCAACCCCCGCGGCGCGGCACCGTCCGGTTTGCTTGCGGGGCTCCGCGGGATCCGGGCGGATCGACGAGGTTCCAGTGATTGCGACACTTCAAGCGAGGTTACCGTGGCAAGCTTCGATGTGATTGTGGTGGGTGGCGGGCCGGCTGGGTACGTCTGCGCGATTCGGGCCGCCCAGCTGGGCCTGGCCACGGCGGTGGTCGAGAAGGACAGGCTCGGCGGGGTGTGCGTGAACATCGGCTGTATCCCCACCAAGGCGCTGCTGCAGAGCGCCCTCATCGCGAACATGGTTCGCCACCAGGCGGCGGAATTCGGGATCACCACCGGAGAGGTGAAGACCGACTACGGTGTCGCCATGAAGCGCTCCCGCAAGGTGGCGGAGCAGAACTCGAAGGGCGTCGAGTTCCTCATGAAGAAGCACAAGGTGACGGTGCTCAAGGGCACCGGCGTGCTCCAGCAGGGCCGAAAGGTGAAGGTCGGAAACGACGTCCACGAGGCCAGAAAAGCCGTGGTCATCGCGACCGGGTCCCGGGTCAAGGGTATCCCGCAGATCGGCCTGGAGCTGAACGGAACAACCGTGATCAGCTCGGACGAGGCGTTGTTCATGGAAAAAGCGCCGGCCACCCTGGCGATTGTGGGTGCCGGCGCGGTAGGCTGCGAATTCGCCGACGTCTTCAATGCGTTCGGGACCAAGGTCACGCTCATCGAAGCCCTGCCCCGGATCCTGCCGCTGGAGGACGCCGAATCGAGCGACGTGGTCGCCAAGAGCTATAAGAAGCGGGGAATCGAGGTGCGGGCCGGAGCGAAAGTGAAGAAGGCCACCGTGGCCAACCAGGTCACCCTGGAGGTTGAATCGGGCGGAAAGACCGAGACGATCACCGTGGACCACGTACTGATGGCCGCGGGCCGGGCCGTCAATACCGAGGGCATGGGGTTCAAGGAGGCCGGCGTGCAGCTGACCGACCGGGGATTCGTCCAGGTCAACCTCGCCACCCTGGAGACCACCGCCAAGGGCGTCTACTGCATCGGCGACGTGGCCGGTCCCCCGATGCTGGCCCACAAGGGCAGCCGGGAGGGTGTGAACGTGGCCGAAATCATCGCCGGGCACACGCCGCATCCCATCAAGTACGATAATGTGCCGAGTGTGACGTACTGTCACCCCGAGGTGGCCAGCATCGGGATGACCGAGGACCAGGCGAAGGAGAACAAGCTGGACTACCAGGTCGGCCGTTTTCCGTTCTCCGCCAACGGCCGGGCCCGTACGGCGGGCGAGACCGAGGGCTTCGTCAAGATCATCCGCGACAAGAAGTACGGCGAGATCCTCGGGGCCCACATCGTCGGCAGCCATGCCTCGGAGATCATCCACGAGCTGACGGTGGCCCGCGAGAACGAATACACGGTCGAGGAGGTGGATCTCGCCATCCACGCCCACCCGACCCTGTCGGAAGCCGTGGCGGAAGCCTGCCTCGATTCGATGGGGAGGGTGATACACATCTGAATTGAGGGAATTGAGGGAATTGAAGGAATTGAGGGAATTGAAGGAATTGAGGGAATTGAAAGGATTGGAGCGCACCATGAGCGTGAACGGGCCGGCGGACTCCTCGAGTTCCGGAGACTCCGTCAACTCCCAGGATCTCGTCCCGCTCGCCGTCTCGACCATTGGCCTGGCGATCATGCTGGGCACCGCGATCATGGCGGTGTTCCTGCTCTTCAACCGCTCGATGGTCGAGACCCTGCCGGTCACCCCTTCCGCCCAACCCGATGTGAACCAGCCCGCCGCCACCATGCTGATGGTGGGGGTGATGGCGACATTGCTCGTCCCCATGCTCACGGCGTGGGGCCTGCTCGCACCAATCACCGTGCTCTACCGGCGCTTCGGGTTCGCCATGGTGAGCGGCCTGGGCGCCCTCGGCGTCTCCCTCGTGGCCGTCCCCGCGTACGAAATCATGGGTATCCGGGGGCTGTGGGGACTCCTGGCCGCCTCCAGCCTGGCCGGTCTCATGTTCGCCCTCAAGGTGAGAGCACAGCGGTCCCCGCGGTGACGGAGCGCCCGCTTCAGGTGATCGACCTCGGGCGCCGCCCCTACGGGGAGGTGCTGGAGCTGCAACGGGATCTCTGCCGGCGCCGGGTGGCCGGCGAAACCCGGGACGATATCCTGCTCCTGGTGGAACATCCGCCGGTGGTGACCCTGGGCCGCGGGACCCGGGAGAGCAGCCTGGTGGTGCCGGTGGGCGGCCTGGAGGCGAAAGGGTACGAAGTCTTCGAGGTGGAGCGCGGCGGCGACGTGACCCTCCATGAGCCGGGCCAGCTGGTCGGCTATCCCATTCTTGATCTCAACCACCATCGGCCGGACCTGCACTGGTATCTGCGGGAGCTGGAAGGCGCCCTCATCACCGCGCTGGCCACGCTGGACATTCCCGCCGAACGGCGGCCCGGCCTGACCGGCGTGTGGACCGGGGGCCGCAAGATCGCGAGTATCGGCATCCACGTGAAGCAGTGGGTCACCTTCCACGGGTTCGCCCTCAACGTGATCAACGGCCTCGCCGGGTTCCAGTTGATGGTACCCTGCGGAATCGAGAACGTCGTGATGACTTCGGTACAGCAGGAGCGCCCGGTCCCTGCGGCGCCAATGGAGACCTGGAACTTCACTCGCGCGGCTGTGGTGGCTGCCCTGGGACGCCATTTCGACCGTTCCCCGGTGGAGGGCAGCCTTCCATCACTCCCCCCGTCGCATGTCTGAGCGGCTCGACGCCAGGCCGGGGGACCGGCCCCGGCAACCGCCGGGACAGGTTCTGACCCGCAAGTGGCCTGTCCTGCACTCCGGCACGGTGCCGCGGGTCGACCGCGCCGCATGGACCCTTGAAATCAGCGGCGCCGTGGACTGCCCGTTTCGCCTGACGTGGGACGAACTCGGGGCGATGCCGAGGCGGGAGGTGCTGTGCGACATGCACTGTGTCACCCAGTGGAGCCGGCTGGACAATCTCTTTGAAGGCGTTCCCCTGGAGGGGATCCTGGCCCGCGCCGCGATCCGGCCTGCCGCGAAGCACGTAATGGTCCATGCCGCCGATTATACCACTAATCTTGCCCTGGACGACCTCGTCCGTCCCGGCAACCTGCTGGCCCTCCGGCACGGCGGCGAGGATCTCACGCCCGAGCACGGGGGTCCGGTCCGGCTCCTGGTTCCCCATCTCTATCTCTGGAAGAGCGCGAAATGGGTGACCGGGTTCGAGTTCATGGAGAAGGACGCCCCGGGATTCTGGGAGCAGAATGGCTACCACATGAGGGGAGACCCCTGGCAGGAGGAGCGATTCGGCCGTCCTGACCCGGCCAGGATGCGGCGGGGCCCCCGCAACTGAGGCAGGCCTTCCACCAGCTTGCGCTTTCCACCTTGATGATTTAGCCCCACCCTCCTCGGTTCCTCCCTGACAGCCTTGTTTTTGAGTCCCGATCTGGCGTTTTTCATAATATGGCGGATGCAATCGAGCGCAGATCGCGGGACTCCCAGATTGACGAACGCGTCGCAGTGATACTGCGGGCGGCGGCAAGCTGGGCCAAGGAAGCCCCTCCGGCTCTGGCCCCCCCGGTTCGCGCGGTCTGTATCCGGCTCGCGGAGATGGTAGCGGACCAGCGCCACTACCTGGCCCCGCTGCCGGAGCCGCAGGATTCAGAGCGCCAGGCCATCCTGGCCGGGGTCGCCGAACGGCTGGCGTCTCCCTCGGTCGTCGGGGGGCTGGAGAAGGAGTTGTCGGACCTGACCGACGTGGAGCTCAAGTCCACCGGTTCCTGGGCCATCAAGCCCGCGGCCCAGGCCCAGTGGGTGGACACGGCGATCCGTTTCCTCGAGGCCCGGGCCAACAGCCTCACCGGATCCGACCAGCCGGACTCCTACTGGGCCGAGGACGTGGTGGCCGGATTGATCGCATCAGTGCGGGCGATTCTCGGGGTCGAAGAACTGCACGCGCGCGCCGACGCGGTCAACCCGGGCACCGCAAACCGGGATACCCCGGCCGGGGGGCTGGATATTATCGAGGACGAAACGGACGATGGCTAACGGCTAATGGCTAACGGCTATGGAATGGCTAATGGCTAATGGCTAATGACCCGAAGGTACGACCTCCCCACCCACGCACCGACCCCGCCCCGTCCGCTTTGCCGTCAACAGCCTCCCATCCGCGATTGCCATCAGGTCCTTCGGGGCTGTGGTGCCGGCATCATCCGGGACGCCGGCAATCCCCGCGCTGAAATTCAGATTGAGCACCTGGCCGCCCCCGATATCGATGGGCGAGGCGGCGATCTCCCTCCTCAACTCTTCTACGGCGGCCAGGGCCGCGTCACGCGCGGTGCCGGGCATGAGGATGACGAACTCTTCCCCGCCGTATCGGGCCACCATGTCGGTCCGCCGCATGGCGCGGCTCAGGAGCTGGGCCATCTGCCGCAGGGCGCTGTCACCCAGGGCATGGCCATGCGCGTCGTTGATCTGCTTGAAGTGATCGATGTCGAGGAGCGCCAGGGAGAGAGACTGGCCGTCACGGGCCGCGGACTGCATGGCCCCGGCCAGCGTCCGGTCGAAATGGCCCCGGTTGAAGAGTCCGGTGAGCCGGTCACGGGAAGCGAGATACAGCAGCCGCTGGGCCCGTCGCACGATGGTGACCGCCAGGATGGTGGCGATGACCAGCAGGATGAGCCGGGTCCCGAGGTCCACTGAGGAATAGGGCCCGGCGGCCGGCACATACGCGGGGTCGTGCAGGTCGTACCGCAGCGCGGCGAACACCCAGAGCAGGCCGTACTCGGCCACGGCCAGGAGTCCCGTCACGAGGCAGATACGCGCATCGTAGCGCAGGCTGGTCGCGACGATGGCCAGGAAATACATCTCGAAGGTCACCTTCGAGTTGAGCGCGATGAGCGGCGAGGCGACGGCCAGGAAACTGGCCAGCGCCAGGGTGACCATGGAGACATCGAACGCGCTGGTCCCGAACCCGATCCAGGGCCGCCACCACCCCCGCCGCAGCACCAGCCAGAAGCCGAGCGCCGCGATCCCGGCGGCGAGGGTGACCGAGAAGCCGGTGACGTGCATCGGCTGGTCATGGTAGTTGAGAATATTCCAGGTGGGGGCGATCAGCAGCAGGCACATGGCGACGACCCGGACCCGGGCCACCACCAGCTCGCCCTCGATGCCGGCGGCCGCGAGGGCGGGGTCCGGCCGGGACCAGATCGGCGGCGGCGATGCGCCCCCCGTGTAGCTGTGCGTGGGCATGGTCACGCCCGGCTCCAGCCGCCGGCAGGCGAAATCGGGCGCATCACTCTCCGCACGTGGGGAATCAGGTGGTACCGCCGGGCGGAATGCCTGGTGAGAGCATTCCGGCGCGCCGATGGCTCAATGTAGGCGAACACCGGGCCCCCGCAAGATTTCGCAGGTTCCCCCCGGCTCCCTTGCCAGCCCCGGCCTCCACTTCCACTATTGACCTCCCCCGCACGGCGTTCATCCACCCACCAAGGCCGGCCATGGTGATTCGACTTCGATTCCTTGCGACCGCGTTCCTCATCCTGGTGGCGTCCGGCTTCGCCGATGCATCCCGGCCCATTGACCCCGAGATGGTCGCGAGAATCCGGGAGGAGGGGCTGCAGCGTTCCCGGGTGATGGACTACGAGAGCTACATGACCGATGTCCTGGGTGCGCGGCTGACGCTCTCCCAGGACATGACGCGGGCCCGGCGATGGGTCGAGGGCGAGCTGACTCGCATGGGCCTTGCCAACGTGGCGGCCGAGCCGTTCATGGACTTCGGCGTGACCTGGGACAACGAGTTCTTCTCCCTCCACCTGCTGGAGCCGGACTACACCCCGATGGTGGGGTATCCCATCTCGCACACCCCGGGCACCGACGGGCCCCGGGTGGCCTCGGCGGTCGTCGTGGACCTGCTGGTGAGGGAAGACCTGGAGAGATACCGGGGCACCCTGCAGGGGAAAGCGGTGCTGGCCACGCCCCCCGCGGTGATTGACCTGGCGCCACTCACAAATGGCGTCCCCCGGCGTTCCGAGGCGGAACTCCAGGCGCTGGAGCGGACCGTGATCGCCCCGGCCCGGCCCCCGGCCCCACGAACCGCCCGCCACCCCGACCTGCTTACGGCGGAAGAGAAGCTGGCGTTCTACCAGGCCGAAGGGGTGGCCGCCGTGCTGCAGTCGGAGAGCGGATGGCTCGGCGCGGTGCGCGGCTTCGCCCGGCCGGGGGCCCGGCAGGACCAGTGGTCGCGGGCCGGCATCCTCGCCTCGCCGGTGATCGTGGCGGTCACGCCGGAGCACTACAACCGGATGTATCGCATCCTACAGCGGGGCATTCCGGTCACGGTCCAGCTGGAAGTCCGGAACCGGATCGGAGAGCAGGTCGAGCAGGCCGTCAACATCACCGCAGAGATCCCGGGGCGCGACCTCCGGGACGAGATCGTCATGATCGGGGCCCACTTCGATACCTGGCACGCGAGCCCCAACGCCAGCGACAACACCTCCGGCGTCGCGGTGGTGCTGGAGGCGATGCGGATCCTGAAAGCCGTGGGGGCCCAGCCCCGGCGCACCATCCGGATCGCGCTCTGGGCCGGCGAAGAGCAGGGGTTGTTCGGCTCCCGGGCGTACGTGAGGAAGCACTTCGGCGATCCGGGCGATTCCACCACCGGGGCCCGGCCGGCGCACCGGAAGCTGTCGGTGTATTTCAACCAGGACTACGGGGCGGGCCAGTACCGCGGGATCTATCTCCAGGGCAACGAGTCTGCCCGGACCATGCTGGCCGCATGGATGGAGCCGTTCCGGGACATGGGGATGACGGTGGTATCGAACCAGAGCGTGGGCAGCACCGATCACGTGGCATTCGACGAGGTGGGGCTGCCCGGCTTTCAGTTCCTGCAGGACCGCATACCGGGCACTGGCGGGCACACCAACCTGGACTTCTATGACACCATCCAGGCCGAGGACCTGATGAAAAACGCGGTAATCATGGCGGCCTACGCCTGGCACGCGGCCAACGCGGACGCGCTGATACCCCGGAAGACCAGCCCCTAGCCGGGCGGCGGCAGCGCCTGGCCGCAGCGCTTGCAGTGGCGGGCGTCGCGGTCGTGGCCCCTTAACCCGCACTGGCCGCAGGTCCGGGCCTCGTACTCCTGGCGGACCGCGGCGCCGATCTCCACGGTCACGATGCCGGTGGGCACCGCGATAATGGCGTACCCCATGATCATGATCATGGCGGCCAGGCCCTGCCCCAGGGGCGTATGGGGCGCGATGTCTCCGTAACCCACCGTGGTCAGCGTCACGATCGCCCAGTACACGCTGGTCGGGATGCTGGTGAACCCGTTCGGGGGCCCCTCCACCAGGTACATCATGGAGCCGAGGGTGACCACGAGCGTGAGCACTCCCGCGATGAACACGGTGATCTTGTGCCGGCTGGCCCGCAGGGCCCGCATCAGGACCGCGGCCTCGGTGACGTAATTGGCGAGCTTGAGCACCCGGAAGACCCGGATCAGCCGGAGGGCGCGGACGGCGAGGAGGGCCTGGCCGCCGGGAAGCACCAGGCTCAGGTAGGTCGGCAGGATGGCCAGCAGGTCCACCACACCGAAGAAGCTGCGGGCATAGCCGGCGGCGCTGGGCGAAATCCAGAGCCGAAGCAGGTACTCCACCGTGAACACGGCGGTAAACAGGTACTCCACGATGCGGAGCCAGCGCCCGTACCCCTGGCGGATGGCCGGCACGCTTTCCACCATTACCACCGCCACACTGAGCACGATCAATGCGATCAGCGTGACATCGAACGCCTTACCCGCGGGGGTATCGTGCCCGAAGACGATCCGGTGAATCCGGGTTCGCAGCGTCACTTCCGGCGTGGTTCGATCGGGCATGGAAGCTCCGGGGCGCGAGGTCAGCCCACCGGTACGATGGCCAGCAGGTCCTGGAGGGTCCGGTCCAGCTCACCCCAGAGCGCCGGCGGGGTGCGGCCGACAAATCCGTCCCGCAGGGATCGATAGTACCAGAGGGTCCCTTCCCGGCCGCCGGCAAAGCGGTCCCACAGCGGCTCTCCCAGGGAACGGTAATCACCCAGGATGGCCCGGAGGTTGTGAACCTTGTCCGCCAGCGAGACGAGAAGGGCATCGGGGTCTTTGTGCGGCAATTGCGCGAGGTAGGCCTCTTTCCGGGCCCGCCAGGGCGGCTTGGGAACGCGGTCCGCATCCGAGCAGGCCAGGACGATGGCGGCAACCCGGTCACCGAAGCGGGCGCGGATCTCCGCCAGGGTGGACTGGCCGCCCTGGTCCTCGACCGCGTCGTGCAGGAGGGCCGCGATGGCGATGTCTTCGTCGGCCCCGTGCTCAATGGCCAGGCTGGCGACCGCCAACAGGTGGCTGAGGTAGGGGATCCGGGTGCCTTTCCGGACCTGTCCCGCATGGAGCCCGGCGGCATATCCGAGCGCGGCGGCAAAGCGAGTCCAGCTAATCCTCGTCCTCCGTCTCGTCGACCTCGTCTTCCTCCCGGGTAGCGCGCTCGCCGGCGCCGATTTCCCGCTCCGCCAGCAGCTCGATGAAACGCCCGAACACCTGGATGCCGTCCCAGAGCTGCTGCAGGTCCAGTTTTTCGTTGGGCGCGTGCAGCCGGTCATCGTGGAGACCGATGCCGGTCAGCAGGACCGGGGCCCCGCTCTTCGCCAGCTCTGTCACCACCGGTATGGACCCCCCGGCCCGGACCCGTACCGGCGCCTGGCCCACCACCGACTCGAAGGCCTCGTCGAGCACCTCGAATACCGGGTGGTCAAGGTCCATGTGCACCGGTTCGCCGCCGTGCAGCATCGTCACCTCGACGTCCGCCCAGTCGGGCGCCTGGGCCAGGACCTCGCGGCGCAGCTGCTTCTCGACCTTGGCCCGGCTCTGGTTGGGCACCAGGCGAAGGCTCACCTTGGCCGTCGCCTGCGAGGGGATCACCGTCTTGGCCCCATCGCCGACAAACCCGCCCTTGATGCCGTGGATCTCGAAGGTGGGCAGGGCCCAGATCCGCTCGAACACCGAGTGCTCCTTCTGTCCGGTGAGCGCCCGGGCAGTGACCTCCTCCTCGGTGAACTTCTTCTTGTCGAAGGGCAGCTTTTTCCAGCTCTTGAGTTCCGCCTTCGATGGCTCCTTCACCGGCTTGTAGAGGCCCTTGATCCGGATCCGGCCATCCTCGTCCTTGAGCGACGTGAGGATCCGGATGAGCGTCTCGATGGCGTTCGGGGCCACCCCGCCGAACGACCCCGAGTGCAGGTCGGTCTGCAGGGTCCGCACCGAGATCTCGGCGTAGCACATCCCCCGCAGCCCGGTGTACACCGCGGGCCAGCCCGGGGCATAGTAGGACATGTCGCAGACCAGCACCGCGTCGGCCTGGGCCCGCTCCGGCTCATTCTCCAGCAGCTCGAAGATGGCCTTGCCACCGCACTCCTCTTCGCCCTCGATCAGCCAGCGCACGTTGACCGGGGGCTTGCCGTCCCGGTCCAGCACGGCCTGGTACGCCTTGAGCAGACAATAGACCTGGCCCTTGTCGTCCGCCGCACCCCGCGCGAACACCTTGCCGTCCCGGACCGTGGCCTCGAAGGGGGGCGTCTCCCATAGCTCCAGGGGATCGGGCGGCTGGACATCGTAATGGCCGTAGATGAGGAGCGTGGGCTTACCGGGGACCGCGGGACTTTCACCCCACACCACCGGGTGGCCGTTCCCCTCCAGCATGGTGGTCTGGCAGCCCAGGCTCCGAAGATGCTCGGCTACCCACTCGGCCGCCCGGCGGGTATCGGCGTTCCGGTCCGGCAGCGTACTAACCGAGGGGATGGCCAGGAACTCCTTGAGCTCCGCCAGAAACTTGTCCCGGTTCTTTTCAATTATGGAGGAATCCATGGGAGACGGGCGGTGAGGGTGATGAGACGACAGCGGTCCGCGCGGGCAGCGACCGGCGTGCAGCGTGAACATAACCCGGGGCTGGCCGGTCCGCACCCTGTCCCCGCGCCCCGGGGGGTTCGCCAAACTCCGGGCATCCCAGCCCCTAGCGCGTCGCCCGTTGGGCGATACATTGGCGCCATGTTCACCACCGCGCAGTTCCGGGTTTTCACAAGCGAGCCGGAAGATAAAGTCCTGGTGCGACCCCGCCACCTGCTGCGCGACGGCGATCGCACTCAGGCCGAGGCGGCTTACCTCGAGGTCCTGGACCGGGAACCGGGGTTGAAAGCCGCGTGGGCGGAGTACTTCCAGTTGCTTCGGGCCGAGGGGCGGTTCGACGATGCTCTGGCGCTGGCCGACCGGGCCATGGAGCAGTTTGGGGCCGACGCCTTTTCCGGCGCGCTCAAAGGTGCCGCGCTGGTGGAAATGGGGCAGCTGCGATCAGCCATCACGTTTCTCCAGGCTTCGGCCGAGCAGGATCCGGATTTCGGAATGGTCTGGCACGAGATGGGCTACGCCGCCTGGCGGCTGGGCGAACACTCCCATGCGCTGTTGGCCCTGGACCGTGCCTTCGCGCTGGATCCCCGCAGCGGGACGCTGCATTTGCGGGGCAAGATCCTGCGGACCTCGGGGCAGTTCATGGCGGCGGAGGTCGCCTTTGCCGCGGCGGCCGAGGCGGCTGAATTCACCGAGCAGCGAACCGAGGCCGAGCGCCAGATGGCCATCACTCGCCGGTACGCGCACGTCGGCCGGCGCCCGGCCGATGTCGCTCCCCCGGAACGCTGGTTCGCGGAGCACGGGACCGTCTTCCTTGGCGCGGGGCCGGGCAGCCCCACCCCGCCGGAGGCCTCGCTGGAGGCGTTAGCCAGCCTGGCCCGCCAGCAGGTCTGGCGGTTCACCACCCTCATGGCGGCCGATGACTGGCCTGGCTGGGCGACCCTGGCCCGGCTGCTCAACCTGCCGGTGGAGAACGAACTGCGGCCTGCCTTCGGGATGGTCCCCCTGGTCGTCAGCCGCCGGCCTGACACCGGGAATCCGCGCTGGACCAGCGGGATCCGCTCGGTGAGCGGGGCCGGCGCCGGCCTTGGGTTTGTCCTGGAGCAGCACCCCGAACAGCCGCCCGCCGACCTCGCCATCGGGCTCCTGGGATCCCCGGGCACCCGGCTGGACCTGGCCGCCGCGGGGGCCGCCTGCCAGCACACCGACGCCCGGATCTCCCACCGCCGCCTCCGCTAAGCGTCCGCGGCAACCTTCGGTGATGCCGGTCTATCCAAGGGGCAGCCCCCCCAATCGGAGACCGACATGACTCGAGTGACCCTGCTGGCCGGCATGGCGCTGTGCGCCGCCGGTGCCCCCCTCCATTCTCAATCGCCGGAACGCTTCATTCTCAACGGCAACCGAATCGCCATCTACAACATCGCCGGAAGGGTGACGGTGGGCCCCGCCGCCGGCAGCGCGGTAACCGTGGAAGTCACCCGGGCCGGTGCTCACGGCCGGCAACTGCGGGTGGATACCGGCGACATCGAGGGGTTCGCCACCCTGCGAGTCATCTATCCCGCCGGGGACATCCAGTACCAGGAGAACAACTGGAACGGTCAGACCCAGTTGCAGGTGCGGAGCGATGGCACCTTCGGTCAGGGCGGCGATTGGCGGGAACGAGACCGGGGGGAGCGGGTCCGGGTCAGCTCCCGGGGGGGCGGTGTGGACGCCCATGCCGACCTCCGGATCGGGGTGCCCGCCGGGAAAAACGTCAGCGTCTATCTCGGGGTCGGCGCGCTCACGGCTTCCAACGTCCAGGGTGACCTCCGGCTGGATGCGTCCGCGGCCAACATCAGCGTGGAACGGCTGAAGGGAAGCATCGACCTCGATACCGGATCGGGAGATATCACGGCGGCCGGCATGGAGGGTGATGAATTGAACGTGGACACCGGGTCCGGCGACGTCCGGGTCACTGGCGCCAGCGGCCGCACCATCACCATCGACACCGGGTCCGGCGAAGTTACCGGATCCGACATCACCGCGAACAGCCTGGATGTGGACACCGGATCCGGAGGTATCGACCTGACCGGGGTGCGCGCCCGCATTCTCCGCATGGACACCGGCAGCGGGGACATCAGCGTGGGCCTGCTGGGCGACACCGAGTTGATCGAGATTGACGCCGGGTCTGGCGATGTCACCGTGGGGGTGCCGGCGGGATTCGGGAGCGCGGTGAACCTGTCCACGTCCAGCGGAGATCTGCGGACCGACCTGGAGATCCAGGTGACACGGCGGAGCCGGGAGCACCTGGTGGGCCGCATCGGGGACGGACAGGGACGGATGGCCATCGAAACCGGTTCGGGAGACATTCACATCCGTTCCTCCCGATAGCCGGCGGGATCAGGGCGCGGGAGATTCCGCCAGCGCCCGTTCGAGCGCCGCGTAGGCACTGTCGCCCTCGAGGCCGATGACCAGCCGGCCCAGCGAGGCGACGGCCGAATCCACCCGGGTGCCGTTCCGCTGGTACCAGGCCTCGAACAGGTGCAGCCGGTCCCGGTAGATCCGGGCCGCGATGATCTGGGCGTTGTTGATCGGCCGCTCCGAGAGCCGGCCGACCCGATAGGTGAGGAGCCGGCTTCCGACCGGGCCCTCCAGCTGCCGGCGGGCCCAGACGGCGATCTCCGCCCGGCCGCTGATGGCCGCGGCGGAGTCCGGCTCGCGGTAGAGCGAGTCCAGCCGGGCCGCCAGGTCCCGGTAGTATTCGCCCAGCACGATCTCATCCTGCCACCGGGCGGCCGCCCGGCCGGCCGTCGCGGTATCCCCCCGCTCCCGAAAGAAGGCTTCGGCCCCCCGATAGCCCACCATCTGCGCGAAGCTCTCGTTGAAGGGGGTGGCGCTCTTCACGTACAGGGTATTGTGGGCGATCTCGTGCAGCACCAGCGCGGCCAGTTCCATGGTGTCCCGGCTCATCGCCGTGGACAGCAGCGGGTCGTTGAACCACCCCAGGGTGGAAAACGCCGCCGACGGGCGGAGATAGACGTCGTACCCCTCTCCCTCCAGCTTTTCCGCCGCGCGCCGCGCCATCTCGAAATCGAAGAAACCCTTGTAGGGGACCCGCCCTACGATGGGATACTTCCAGAGATGGGGACAGAGACAGTTCTTGGGAGATGCGGAAAGCACCAGCAGCAGGGTGTCCCGCCCAACGTCGGTATAGGCGGTGTAGGTCTCCCGGGCATCGAGGCCCAGCCGGGCCGCATAGTCCCGGGCGTCGAGCACCATCTGGAGGGAGGCGCGGGTGGTAGAATCGGTCTTCGGATTGGCCACCAGCCTGGCGATATCTGCGCGGGCCTGGAGGATCCGGGTTTCTTCAATCCCGGCCCGGGTGAGGTAGCGGACGTCCTCACTCGCGACATACGCCGTGGTGTAGCCGAGGAGGAGGGCACCGACGACAATGAGGAACATGCGGAGGACTCTACGCTTCCGGATCATTGGTCATCAGCCATTGGTAATCGGTGAATAATAGCGCCTGGACCAATGACCAATAGCGGATGCCCCACGCTCTTACGGCGTCCACCGCACCCCCACCCGGTGCACCTCGCCGCCGAGCCCCTGCCGTTTCTGGTAGGCGTAGTCGAGCCCGGCCCGGCCAAGCAGAATTCCGCCGCCGTAGGTCCAGGGTGATTGCCGGCTCGCCGCCGACTGGCCGCCATGCCCCGCCCGCACTACCACGCCGACTCCGCTGATCACGGCGCCGGCCTCGACGCCGACGACGGTGCGGCGCGCCTGGTGCTCGGTCCAGATGGTCTCGATGGTGCCGAGCAGGCGGGCGGTGGTCTGGGGATCGGTGAAGTTCATCATGAACCCCAGCCGGTACCGGGTGGGCAGGAGCAGCGGATCGCCCGAGATGCGGTTCTCGCCCACATTCTGCACGCTGAAGCCGATCGCCGCGATGTCGAAGAGGGCAAGGGCCAGCCCGGCATCGGCGGTCATGGCGCGGCTGACCCGGCCGGTGGTGTCCTCGCTGGCCACGTACTTGGCGGAACTCCCCAGCGCGATCAGTCCGAAGCGATAGACCGCCGACCCGACCCACATGAGGTTGGAGCTGATGGCCGCGGAATCGGTAAACTGGATGTAGCTTCCGCCGCCGCCCAGGTTGAAAGGGCCGAGGCGGAGCGCAGCCGAGGCGGAGCCCTGCACCGTCTTGTCGGGATAGTACTGAAAGGATCCTTCCAGGCTCAGCAGTTTCATCGGTGCGAGCCCGGCGGGGTTGCTGAAGACGGATCCCGCGTCTCCGATCAAGGCCGCCCCAGCCCCGGCCATGGCGGCTTGCCGCACCGACGCAGGGAGACTCAAGACCAGAGGCGGCTCAGTGTTCTGCTGGCCCCGGAGCCCCGGTGCCGTCAGGCTCACCAGCAAGGGGGCCAGCCGCCATGCCCTCACTGAATTCTCACCACGGCCAGCCGGGGAACCAGGGAGGAGAAACCGTTATCGCCTTTGAGCTGGAGGTCTAGGGGAGCCCCATTGGCCCCCTGGATTACCAGGACATGCTTGCCCGATCCGCCCCGGAGAAAACCGGTGCTGGCGTAGACTCCGGTGGTAATACTGTCCGGTTTGAGCGGATAGGAGGCCCCCAGCGACTGGAAGGTGGCCTTGAGGTCCCAGCTTTTATAGCGGAGCCGGCCCGTGGGGTCGAGGAAGGCCCCTATCTGCTCCGCGTAGTTGGCCATCTGCCATTGGCCCACCAGCTGGTCAAAGGCCTGTCCCGTGACAGCGGCGACATTGACGGCGCCCACCTGACTGGTCCGCACCAGGCTGCGGGTCAGGTCGGTGCCGAGGATGGTGTCGGCGGCCTCCTGGTCGGCCAGCCAGCGCACGAAGAGCCACGAGGCGCCGCGCTCCCGAAGCGTGCCGAACGAAGGCGCCGGATAAACCAGGAACGACAACTGTGGATTGGTGAGATAATCGAATCCGTTGCTCAGGTTGCTGAAGGCGAACTGGTCGAGGCAGCCGTTGAAACCGGGACACTGGGCATCGGGAATCTGCCGACCCGCCAGTTCTTCGGCGAAGTGGGACAACCCCTCGTTCAGCCAGGTCTGCTCCGCGCTGCCTCCTCGCACCAGCACGTGCTGGTTGAAGCTGATCATGTGCTGCAGTTCGTGCACCAGTACCGGCGGCAGGTTGTCGAAGACAAAGTCCTTGCTGGCGGCGCAGCTGGCCGCGGTGGGGTCCGGCACCAGGCCGTAAAAGACCTCGCCGCCGTTGGAGTTGGGATCGCTGACCAGGTCCAGCCCGAAGAAATAGCCGAGGATGATGGAGCCGTCGCTGCAGGTCCCGCTCAGGTCATTCACCGCGTCGGTCAGCAGCACCACCACCACGCCGTTTCCGTCAAGATCGGATTCCCGGCCGAAGGCGGTCGTGTCAATCTCGTACAAGTTGGGCGAGGGACCGTCGAAAAGTGCCCCCAGCGAATCAATGTCCGCCTGGGTCAGCCCGCCGGCGGGCACCGTGTTGTCGAGATAGATGGCTCCCCGGGGGCCCACGAAACGGGCGGTCGCGGCCACGTTCACGAAGCTGTTGGACCGGCAGTTGACGTCCCCGCAGACCTTGAACGTGTCCTGGGACCCGACCACCGGCGGCAACCGGCGCAGGGCACTGGCGGCGGGGAGGCGGTTCGAGGCGTCGCGGGAGAGTTCCCGCTCCCGCTCCCGCAGTCCGGCATGGAAACTGGCCGCCCGGCTGGCGGGCGCCGCCGGAGAGAAGTCCGGTCCGGCTGCCGGGGGAACCGCCGAGGCGACCGACTGGGTACTGAACGCGAAGGGGCCGGTGACGCCGGTCTGGGTCTCGGATCCGGCCCCGGAATAGGCCACCACCAGGTGCCGGGCCCCACCCCCGCCGGCGGCCGGCAGCCGGATGCAACCCGCGTTGACCGTGGCGCTTAACACCACGGACTCGCCCGGATTGAGCGAGACCGGGGTGCTGGCAGTGCAGTCCACCCCAGGCTGGATCGGCGAGGGACCCGGATCGGAGCAGGCCACAGCGGCCAGCGCAACCAGTGCCAGGGCCGGGGAAAGGCGGCGGCAAAAGGGCTCCACGAATGGCCTCGAATGAAAGGTGGGGAAACAGCTCTAAAATAAGGCGCCACAACAGCTTTTGACAATTCTACCACCGGCGGATAGCTTCCCACAGAGGAAAGCGGGAACCCTCTCCGATTCCCCGCGGAATCCCACGGCCATACAGCTTAACGAATGTCTTTCGTCCATCTCCACACCCATAGTGAATTTTCCCTGCTGGACGGAGCCAACCGCATCCCGGAGCTGGTCAGCCACGTCAAGAAGCTGGGGATGGACAGCCTCGCCGTCACCGATCACGGCAATCTCCACGCCGCCTGGAGCTTCTACGAGGCGGCCCGGGCCCACGGCATCCGGCCAATCCTGGGTTTCGAGGCGTACCTGGCCTTTGGGCCACGGACCGCGCAGGCCCGGCCCCAGTGGGCCCCCGCGGCCTACAGCCACCTGGTGCTGCTGGCCCAGAACCAGGCCGGCTACAAGAACCTGATCCGGCTCTCGTCTATCGGCTTCACCGAGGGGTTTTACCGCCGCCCCCGGATCGACAAGGACGTGCTGGCCCAGTACTCCGAGGGGATCGTCTGCCTGGCGGCCTGCCTCTCGGGCGAGGTGGCCCTCTGGCTTCGGCAGGGCAAGCTGGACGAGGCGAAGAAATCCGCCGAGTGGTTTGCCACCACGTTTGGGAAAGACCGGTTCTGGCTCGAGATCCAGAAACACGGGATCCCGGAGGAGGACCTGGTCACCGAGGGCATGCTGCGGCTGGGCCGGGAACTGGGCATCGGCGTGGTGGCCACCAACGATGCCCATTACCTCCGCCGGGAGGACGCCGAGGCGCATGATGTGCTCCTCGCCATCGGCACCGGCGCCGACCTGGACGACCCCAAGCGATTCCGGTTTACCGGGCAGGAATCCTACGTCAAGTCGGAAACGGAGATGCGGGAGCTGTTTCCGGAGCACCTGGAGACGCTGGAAAACACCCAGGCGGTCGCCAACCTCTGCGAGTTCAGCTTCGAGAAGAAGTACTTCCTGCCCCAGTTTCCCCGGCCCAAGGACTACTCGGACGACGCAACCCTGCTGGCCGATCTCGCCACGGCGGGGACCGAAGTGCGGTACGGCACTCCGCTGCCGGCCCCGGTCCGGGAACGCCTCGAGTTCGAGCTGGGCGTGATCAACACGGCGGGCTACGCCGGGTATTTCCTGATCGTGCAGGACTTCATCGCGGCGGCGCGGGCCCGCGGCATCCCGGTGGGGCCGGGCCGCGGTTCCGCCGCCGGCTCGATCGTCGCCTATGCCCTCGGCATCACCAACGTGGACCCGCTGAAGTTCGACCTTCTCTTTGAGCGGTTTCTCAACCCCGAGCGGGTGTCCATGCCGGATATCGACGTGGACTTCTGCTTCGAGCGGCGGGGCGAGGTCATCGAGTACGTGCGGGAACGCTATGGGCGGGAGAGCGTCGGCCAGATCATCACCTTCGGGACGTTGAAGGCCCGGGCCGCGCTCAAGGACGTCGCCCGGGTGCTAAAGATCCCGCCCGGGGAAGCCGACAAGATCACCAAGCTGATTCCTTCGGGCCCCGCCTACAGCCTCACCATCAGCGAGGCCATGAAAAAGGTGGACGAGCTGCGGGACCTGGCCCGGGAGAACCCGCTCTACCGCCGGCTGGCTGATCTCGGGTCCCGGATTGAAGGCATCTCCCGGCATGCCTCGGTGCACGCGGCCGGCGTGGTGATCGCCCCGGGCCCCCTTTCCGATTATGTGCCGGTCTGTACCGCCCCCACCAAGGGCGCCGGGCAGACCGCGGGGGGCGAGGACGCGATCATCACCCAGTACGACATGGTCGCGCTGGAGAAGGTCGGCATGCTCAAGATGGACATGCTCGGCCTCAAGACGTTGACGGTGATCCACGATGCCGTGCACATGGTCAAGGACCGCCACGGCACCGCGCCGGACATGGACGCCCTCGGCGAGTTCGACGATCCCGCGGTCTATGCCCTGCTCCGCCGGGGCCGCACCAGCGGGGTCTTCCAGTTCGAGTCGCCGCTGGCGACCGAGACGCTCCGCAACATGAAGTGCGACCGTTTCGACGACCTGGTCGCCTCCAACGCGCTGCTGCGGCCGGGCCCGCTCGACACCGGGATGCACCTGGTGTTCATCAAGCGGAAGCTGGGCCAGGAAGAGGTCCGCTACCCGCACCCCTCGCTCCGGGAAGTGCTGGAGCCGACCTATGGCGTCATCACCTACCAGGAACAGGTGATGCGGATCGCCAACATCATCGCCGGGTTCTCGCTCGCCGAAGCCGACGTGCTGCGGAAGGCGGTCGGCAAGAAGGACGCGGAGCTGATCAAGAAGGAACTGGGCAAGTTCGTGGAGCGGGCGGTCGCGCTCAAGATCGACCGGCGGCTGGCCGAGGACCTCGCGGGCCAGATCGAGACCTTCGGCCGCTACGGCTTCAACAAGTCGCACTCGGTGGCCTACTCGGTCCTGAGCTACCAGACCGCCTGGCTCAAGACCCACCACCCGGCCGAGTTCATGGCGGCGCTGCTCAGCTCGGAAATCGGCAACACCGACAAGGTGGTCCAGTACATCAACGAGGCCCGGGAACTGGGGCTCGAGGTGCTGCCCCCCAGCGTCAACGAGTCGGGCTTCAAGTTTACCGTGGTGGGCGAGACCCGGATCCGGTTCGGGCTGGGTGCGGTGCGAAACGTGGGCTGGGGCGCCATCGAATCCATCATCCACGCCCGGCACGAGGCGCCCTTTACCAGCCTGACCGACTTCGTCGAGCGGATCGACCTGCGACTCTGCAACAAGCGGGTGCTGGAGTCGCTGGTGGCGGCCGGGGCCTGCGACGCCCTGGGGGGGCACCGGGCCCAGATGGTCGCAGCCCTTGATGCGGTGCTCGCCGAAGCGCAACTTCAGCAGCAGGAACGGGACGCGGGGCAGGCCTCGCTCTTCGGGGAGGCGCTCCCGGTGGCCCAGTCCCGCGGGGCGGTGCTGCCGGAGATTCCCGACTGGTCCGAGGCCGAGCGGCTGACCCGGGAAAAAGAGGTGATCGGCTTCTTCATCTCGGGCCACCCGCTGGAGCGGTTCCGCCACGAGGTCGAGCTGTTCGGCAGCCGGACCACGGCGACCCTGGGCGAATGGAGCGAGCACCAGATCACCGTGGCCGCCGTGGTCACCATGGTGAAGCGGCAGATCTCCAAGAAGACCGGAAAGGAATATGCCCGGCTGGTGGTCGAGGATTTCCACGGCACCGCCGAAGCGCTGGTCTTTCCCGACGCCTGGGCCAAGCTCAACCAGGTCATCCGGGAGGATGTCCCGGTGCTGCTCACCGGCGGCTTCAGCCCCCGGGACCGGGGCGAGGAGCGGGCGCCGTTCGTGGTCGAGGGGGCCTCCCCGCTGGACCAGCTCAAGGGCTCGGGGGCGATCGGGCTGAGCCTCCGGTGGCGGACGCCCGAGGCGCCCCCCTCGGAGCAGGTCCGGGCGGCGGTGGCCCTCTGCAGCAAGCACCCGGGACCGGTCCCGCTCTATATTGAATGGTCTGACGGCAATGGCGAATCCCTGCGTCTCCGCTCCCGGCGCGTCCGGGTGGCGGCCGACGATGACCTGCTGCAGGGTCTGCGCGACCTCCTGGGGCCGGTCTCCGTGTCCTACGTCAAGGCGGGATAACTGATGGCGACTGCGTATACGCTGGAATTCGAGAAGCCCCTCCAGGAACTGGAACGGCAGATCGAAGACCTCAAGCGCATCGGCACCGAGCGATCCATGGACATCGACGGCGAGCTCGCCGCCCTGCAGACCCGGCTGGAATCGCTACGGGACGAGATCTACCGCAACCTCACGCCAATCCAGCGGGTGATGGTGGCCCGGCACCCCCGGCGGCCCTACAGCCTGGACTACCTGAGTTCGATCTTCACCGATTTCATCGAACTCCACGGCGACCGGCTCTACCGCGACGACCCCGCCATCGTCGGCGGCTGGGCCAGGCTGGACGGCGTCTCGGTGATGGTCATCGGCCACCAGAAAGGCCGGGACACCAAGGAGAATCTCAAGCGCAACTTCGGCATGGCCCACCCCGAGGGCTACCGCAAGGCGCTCCGGCTGATGCACCTGGCGGCCAAGTTCAACGCCCCGATCATCACCCTGATCGACACGCCGGGTGCCTATCCCGGGCTGGGGGCCGAAGAGCGGGGACAGTCCGAAGCGCTGGCCCGGAACATCGTGGAGATGGCGTCCCTGGCCACGCCCTGCGTGGCGGTCGTCATCGGGGAGGGAGGCTCCGGCGGCGCCCTGGCCCTCGGGGTCGCCGACCGGATCCTGATGCTGGAGAACTCAGTCTATTCGGTGATCTCCCCCGAGGGCTGCGCCGCCATCCTGTGGAAAGACGCCGCCCAGCGGGAGCGGGCCGCGGACGCGCTCAAGCTGACGGCCGAGGACCTGATCCGCTTCAAGGTGATCGACGAGATCATCCCGGAGCCGCCCGGCGGCGCCCACCAGGACCCCGAGGCCACCGGCGAAGCGCTGCGCACCGCCCTGATCCGGCACCTCACCGAGTTGCGCAAGGTCAAGCCGGAAAAGCTGGTGCGCCGGCGGGCCGACAAGTTCGCGGGAATGGGTGCGTTTACGGAGGCGTAGCCCGGTATCATTCGCCGATCGGCGATCAGTCATGGGCGCATGACTGATCCATGCAATTCTGTCATCGTCAAAGCCTACCCCATGCAAACCGTCGAAGTCCGCTTCAAGGGCAACCGCAAGGCCTTCTTCTCCTGGGAGAACGAAGCCGAGCCGCTGCATCTCGCCGAGCCGGTGATCGTCGAGGCGGAGCGGGGGCTGGACTTTGGCCGGGTCAACAGCGTGGGGGACACGGCCGAGAAGAAATGCACCAGCTGCGCCACGGGGTGCGGCACCGGCGAGGGCGAGAAGGCTGCCCCGGTCGTGCGGCCGGTGGCCCGGCGGGCCAGCCAGGAGGAGATCCGTACCGCCAACGAGCTCCGCAAGAGCGAGGAAGAGGTCCGCCGCAAGGTCATCGCCCGGGTGCAGGAGCACCAGCTCCAGATGAAGGTGAGCGACGCCGAGTGGCAGTGGGACCGCAACAAGCTCACCGTGTACTTCACCGCCGAGAAGCGGGTGGATTTCCGGGCGCTGGTACGAGACCTGGCGTCCCAGTTCCGGACCCGGATCGAATTGCGGCAGATCGGGGTGCGGGACGAAGCCGCCCGGCTGACCGGGGTGGGCCGCTGCGGCCGGGAATACTGCTGCTCCACCTGGCTGACCGAACTGAGCCCGGTCAACCTGAGCCTGGCCAAGGACCAGCATCTGTCGCTCAACCCGCAGCAGATCAGCGGCGGCTGCGGGCGCCTGCTCTGCTGCCTCAAATACGAGCACGACTTCTACGTCACCGCCCGGCGCCGGTTCCCCAAGGAAGGAAAGACCCTGACCACCACGGTAGGCCCCGAGAAGGTGGTCGCGGTGGACATCTTCCGCGAGCGGGTGTTCCTCCGCCATGAAGAACATGGTCCCCGCATCATCACCCTGGTGCAGCTCAAGGAGGAACTGGAGAGCGCCGGGAGCGAACCGCTTCCGGTGCTCGATATCCGTCCGGCGCCCTCGACCCCGCGGGAACGGCCAGCAGACGCCGCGCCGCCCGAACCGGCGCCCCCGGCGGGGGCAGCCCCCCGGCGGCGGCGACGGGGCCGCCGGGGCCGGGGCGGCGGCGGTGGCGGTGGCGGTGGCGGCGCGAACGGTGGCCCCGCCAGCCAGAACTGAATTCTCTCCTCCACCGGGATTTCCACGTTGCCCAAGTTCTACATCACGACCGCTATCGACTACTCCAACGGCGACCCGCACCTCGGCCATGCGCTCGAGAAAGTGGGGGCCGACTGCATTGCCCGGTATCGTCGGCTCCGGGGCGACGAAGTGCATTTCGTGATGGGCATGGACGAGCACGGCCAGAAAGTCGTCAACACCGCGGAGGCCGAAGGGGTCCCGGTTCAGCCCTGGGTGGACCGGTTGTCGGAGCGCTTCGAAGGAACCTGGCGCCGGCTGCACTGCTCCCCCGACGACTGGATCCGGACCACCGAGCCGCGGCACAGCGCGGCGGTCATCGCCCTGCTGGAGCGGATCATGGCCCGGAGCCCGGACGATATCTTCCTGGGGGAGTACGAAGGGCTCTACTGCGTCGGCTGCGAGGAGTTCAAGGCGCCGAACCAGATCGTGGACGGCCGCTGCATCGAACATCCCAGCCTCGACCTGGTTCCCACCCGGGAATCCAACCACTTCTTCCGGCTCAGCCGGTACACGGGGGTGCTGCTGGACCTCATCTCGTCGGGCCGGTTCGTCGTCGAGCCGGAGATCCGCCGCAATGAGATTCTCCGGCTGCTGCAGGACGGGCTCACCGATATCTCGATCTCTCGCGTGCGGATTCCCTGGGGCATTCCCTTTCCCGGGGCGCCGGAGCACACGGTCTATGTCTGGTTCGACGCCCTGATCAACTACCTCTCCGCCGCCGGGTTTCCCGGGGAGGGGTACCAGCGGCTGTGGCCGGCCGACCTTCACGTCATCGGCAAGGGCATCACCCGGTTCCACTGCGTCATCTGGCCGGCCATGCTGCTGGCGGCCGGGGTCGAGTTGCCGAGGAAAGTCTGGGCCCACGGCTACGTGCAGTGGGGCGGCAGCAAGGTCTCCAAGACGGCCGGGGTCGCGGTGAGCATCGACGAGGCCGTCGCGCGGCATGGCGCCGATGCGCTCCGCTATTTCCTGCTGCGCGAAGTCGGGTTCACCAACGACGGGGACTTTACCTGGGAGCGGTTCGACGAGCGGTACACCGCGGACCTCGCGGACGGCTTGGGCAACCTCGCCTCCCGCTCGCTCCAGATGATCGTCAAGTACCGGGAGGGCAAAGTCCCCGGCCGGGGCGAGGCTTCCCGGCTGGACCAGGCGGGGGATGAGTCGGTCCGGCGCTACGCTCAGGTTATGGATGGGTTGGAGCTCAAGGGCGGGGCGGAGGCGATCGGCGACCTGGTCACGGCCGCCAACCAGTATATCGTTCAGAGCGCCCCGTGGAATCTGGCGAAAGCTGGCGAAATGCGGGAATTGGACCTGGTCCTGGGGTCCCTGGCCCGCTGCCTGGAACGGCTGGCCATCCTGAGCTACCCGTACCTGCCGGAGAAGGCGGCCCAGCTGTGGGCGTCCATGGGCAACCCCGGGCCCCTGGACCAGGTGCGCTGGGCCCGGGTGCAGGCCCCTGCGCCGTACGGCCAAGTGGTGCGGAAGCCAGAGAATCTCTTTCCCAAGCCGGCCCCGGCCCAGCCAACTACTTGACAGTCAAATAGTTATACGCGTCATTCCGGCCTTGACAGGGCCCCGTTCCGCCTGCAATTTGTCCCCGCCTCCTCGGCATTCCCGGATCGTCAACACCGTCCGACCCGCTGGCTGCTTTTCGCGGCGCTGCTTTTGCCACACTCAGCACCGTTGCCGCCTCTCCGCAGGCCTGTCGCCGGGTCCCATCGCAGCACATGCTAGAGAACGCTTATGACCAAACGCCGCTGGACGTTCGTCGTTTCTCCCCCAGGCTCGGGGGCCTCGAAGGTTTTCGAGTTCTCGACCCGCGCCCTGAAGGTGGCGGGAGGAGCGACGTTGATCGCCACCCTGGTGGCGTTGCTGCTGGGCTATTCCACGTTCTCCCGGTCGCTGCACCTGAGCCACGCCAACGCCGTCGAGCGGGAAAATTCCGAACTGAGCACCGAGATCGCCCGGCTGGGCGGCCGCATCGATTCACTGTCCGATACCCTGGACGCCATTGCCGTCCGGAACAGCCGGATCCGGCTGCTGGCCAATCTGGAGCCGATCGATCCCCAGGTCCTGATGGCAGGCATCGGCGGCCCGGAACGGCCGGGCCCGGAGGCGCAGACGGCGACCGCCCGTGAAACAGCCCGCGTGAAGGTCGACCTGAACGCGCTGGTCCGGCGGGCCAACCTGCTGGCCGCCTCCTTCAAGGAAGCGGGGGACAGCCTCCAGTCGCACCGGGAGCGCCTCGCGGCCACCCCGTCCATCATGCCCACCCAGGGCTGGCTCTCCAGCGCTTTCTCCCGGATGCGGGCGCACCCGGTGCTGCACATTTCGCGGCCCCACGAAGGCATCGACGTCAGCGCCCCGCAGGGCGCTCCCATCGAAGCGCCGGCCAACGGCACGGTGCTCCGCGCCGGCTGGGAAAATGGCTACGGCAATGTCATCGAAATCAACCACGGGTACGGGGTCGTCACCCGGTTCGCGCACGCCTCGAAACTGCTGGTCGGCCGCGGGCAGCGGGTCACCCGCGGGGAGCGGGTTGCCCTGGTCGGCTCTACCGGCCTGGCGACCGGCCCCCACCTGCACTACGAAGTGCACGTCAATGGCCGTCCCGTGGATCCCCTGCGCTACGTGCTGCCGGAAGCCATCGTCGACTGACCCCGCGGCGCGCCCCCGCCAGCCAGCGCAGTTCCTGCCCAACCGCGCGGCCCAGGGCCTTCGTGATGGTCCAGGCCGGCGCGCCTCCGGTAAAGGCCGACGCGATCGCATAGAGAAACCGGGGGGAAAACCTGGCCCGGTTGCCGATGGCATAGACCGGCGCCCAATGGTCAGGCTGAAACTTGGCCTTGAACGCGTCCAGCCCGTCGAAGTCATAGAACCGGCGTCCATGCGCCCGCACCCATCCGAACACGCCTTCCATCCACCACTCTGACGGCACCGCCGGCAACACGGCGCGACGGGACAACGGCGCGAGTCCCAGCGTGACATACCCGGCTCCGTCCACCACCATCCGGCTGGCCGCCGCTTCGATCAGGCTCTCCGACACTCCGTTCGGGGCGCCGGGCGCTCGGACCACCTGCTCGATGAGCCATCCCCGACGCGCCGGCACCGGGCTCGCCACCAGGAATCCGAGCACCGTGTCTCCCCGTTCTGCCACGAAGACCATTCGGTCTTCCGGGTGCGAAAGGGTCTCGGGCTCCACGAGGAAATGCAGCGCGGGGAGGCCCCGGGTGCCCAGCCATCCCCGGAGAACCGCCTGGAGGCGAGGATTGTCCCGGACCAGGCCTGAGGGCCAGCAGGCGATCCGGATCCCCTTGTTCCGGGCCCGATGCAGCTGCGCCCGGAGGGACGCGTGCCGGTGGATGTAGCCGGCCAGGTTGGCCGGTTCCCAGGCCGGCTGGCCGCCGAGGACCACGGTGCAATGATGGGGCAGGAGCGCGCTCAGCTGCTGCAGCCGCTCCTCCGCGCCGAAGTAGCACACCAGGTCCCCGTGGTCCCGGGCCACCCCTTCGAACTCGGCCACGACATCCGCCAGCCGTTCGGGCCGCGCCACCGGCGCCCCGGCCACCACCCGCACCCCGGCGTGGCGCACGTACCCCACCAACGCATCACCCCGGGACGCGAACCAGTGCGCGATCCCGGGGTTGATGATCTGATACGCCGTGCTGTTCCACCCATGCTGAAGGATCAGGCCGCGGGCCCGTTCCGCCGAACTCACGACCGGGTCACCGGCCGCGCTCCACGAAACGAATCCTCAGAACTGGACTTTGGGAACTTCCTCCGCTCCGGCCGTGGTCTCGAAATACTTCCGGGGCGCGCCATGGCCGAACATCTTGGCGGTCAGGTTATACGGAAACCGACGGATATAGGAGTTGAACGCCTCGACCGACGCATTGTAGTCCTGCCGGGCCACCGAGATCCGGTTCTCGGTCCCGGTCAGTTCATCCTGCAGCTGCAAGAAGTTCTGGTTGCTCTTGAGTTCGGGATAGGCCTCTGCGATGGCCAGGAGGCGGGACAACGGCGCCGTGAGGGCCGCGTTGGCCTCCGCCATCTCCTCGACACTCCCGGACTGGACCGCGCCGGCCAGCCGGCCGCGCGCCTCCGCCACCCGGATGAAAATGGTGGATTCCTGCTGGGCGAACCCCTTGACCGTCGCCACCAGGTTGGGAACCAGGTCGGCCCGGCGCTGCAACTGAGCCTTGATGTTGCCCTCGGCCTTGTTGACGTTCTCGTCCAGCGTCTGGATCGTGTTATAGCCGCAGCCGGTCGCGAGCAGCAGCACCATGGCCGTCAGCGGCAACCTGAACGATCGTGACCGTGTCATTCCTCAGCTCCCAGTTGAAGTTCGTCCACCTGCGTTACCGTCCGCTCGACGGCCGAAAGATAGCCCTCGAACCGCTCGCGCGGGCACTTCCACCCGGCGTCGGCCCGGTGTGCCGCGATCTCCTGCAGGATTTCGGCGTCGAAGCCGGCCACTTCGCCGGCCCGGGCCAGGACCTCCGCGAAGCTGGCGGGCACCGGGTGGCCGGTCAGGACCAGCAGGCCGCGATAGAGTACCGCAATGGTCGCGATGCTGTGGCGGGCGATGTCGCCCAGGCTCTGGGGATCCCGCTCGCTGGGAACGAAGGCCTGCCGCAGCCGGTTGAGTTTGCCCCGGAATTCGCGTTCCAGCGCCCGGCGCAGGTCGCTCCGGCGGGCCGACATCTCCGCCACGGGGTCAGCCCCCCGAAGGACCCGGTAGGCCGTCTTCATGTCCGTGATCTCCACCGGGAACACGTCGCCGGCCCGGCGCCACTCGGCGCGCGTCATGAGCAGGGGGGGCGGTCGTTTCCGGCTGACCCACGCGGAGAAGGGCGGCTCCAGGCTGAGCAGCACCGCCGGGGCCAGGCTTTCCAGCACCAGCATGAGATTGATGTCCGAGAAGCCGGCGACGTGCTCGCCCCGCACCACCGATCCGTACAGTACCGCGCTGTACCCGGGGCCCGCCGCCGCATCGATCTCCGCCAGGAACGGCTCCACCACTTCTGTCGTCAGGCTCATCAGAAACGTCCTCCCGCGCCACCGCCGCTGAATCCTCCGCCACCCCCGAACCCGCCAAACCCGCCGCCGCCGCCGAACCCGCCACCACCCCAGCCCCCGCCCCCACGCCCCCCGCCGCCCATCCCTCCCCAGAATATCCCGGGGCCGAACAACCCGCCCCGCCGGCGCCGACCCCGCCCGCCCCGGCCTCCACCTCCCGACCGCAGGATCAGGATCACGATAATCAGGATGACCAGCGGCACCATCTGGCCGAGGGGATTGCGGTCGGCGGCGGGCCGCCGCGCCAACTCCGGAGCCGCAGCGGTGAGCGCCGAATCGGTGACCCCATATCCGGCAGCGATCAGCGCGGCCAGCGCCCGGACCCCTGTCAGCGCGGCTGGGCCATAGCGCTCCCCGACGAGGTCGGGGCGCATCAGTTCGCGCACCTGTCCCGCCTGCCCGTCGGTGACCATCCCTTCGATCCCCTGCCCCGTCGCAATGAAGATGGCACCGGTCCCCGGCCGGCCACCCTGCCGAGGCACGATCAGCAGCACCACGCCGTTGTTACGGCGGGAGTCTCCCACCTCGGCCCGGGCTCCCACCCCCCAGGCCCGGCCGATTTGGAGCGCGACATCGCTCTCCGGATAATCGCCGATGGTGGGAAGGGTGACCACGGCGATCTCGGCGCTGGTGGCGCTCCGCAACCGCCCGATCAGGTCGGTGGCAGCGGCCGCGGAGGCCGGATCGATAATACCGGCCACGTCGGTGACGAGACCGGCGGGACGGCCGGGGAACAGCCCAGTGATGCCGGAGCCCTGTCCCTGGGCCGGAAACGCCCCCGTCAGTTGTAGCAGCAGCAACAGCCCGATAGCTTTGGGCCACCCGGTGCGCCCGTGCCGGCATGGGCCTGGACTGACCTGCGAGATGACTGTGCCGAAGATCGCTCTCATTGCACTCCTGCTGCTGGCCGCCTGCGAACAACCGGCCGTGACCGTTCGCGCCAGTGTGCCGCGGCTGGACGGCGGCACGGCGCCATTGCCGGACCTCGAACTGATTGCGCTGCCCTATGACCGGGACAGCGTGCTCGCCACGCTGGAGGCGAAGGCCTCTCCCCGGCCGCACACCAGGGAACTGGACAGCCTCTTTGCGCTCTGGCGGGATCCGTTCGTCCGCTTCGCCGCCGCCACCGGGAGGAGCCACCAGCTGCGAGATTCACTCGCCTCCCTCAAACAACAACTGGACTCCCTCCCGCGCAACTCGGCGGACTACACGGCGCGCTATCAGAGCTTCGGAAGGCTCACCGACACGCTCGCCGCCGTGACCGATTCCGGCGAAAAAGCCCGTCTCCAGCTCGATCGGCTCCGAAAGACCGTGCTCCCCGCGATCGACTCGCTGCGCCGAATCGTGACGGAGTGGGAAAATAGCACCTTCCGCGAGTATGAAGACATTGTGCGGCGGCTGGGCGAGCGGCGGGCCCCGATCGCGGCCCGCACCGGCCCGGCGGGCCAGGCGACGATCACGCTGGGCCCGGGAGACTGGTGGATCTACGCCTGGGCCTGGGACGAGGGCGATCCCTACTCCCGCTGGTACTGGAATGTGCCGGTGCGGGGAGACGATGTGGTGCTGGACGGGACGACCGGGAGAAAAAGACCGCAGTACTGAGAAGTGCAGCGTGCAGAGTGCAGCGTGCAGCGTGCAGGGTGCAGAGTGCAGCGTGCAGCGTGCAGCGTGGATCCAGGATAATGGGGGAGGGAACCAATGTCTCGAGTATTTGTGTTTTCCGCGTCGGCGGTGGTGCTGGCTGGGGTTTTTCTGCTGACCCGGCCCGGCGCCGGCACGCCGGGGGTGCCGGACAGTGTGGCTACGGGGGACACCCTGGACCTCTTGATCGCCCAGCGCAGCAAGGGATCGCCGGCGGCACCGATCGCGGTGTTCGAGATGTCCGATTTCCAATGCCCTTTCTGCCGCCGGCATGCGCTGGAGACCTTTCCCGACCTGGACCGGCGCTATATCCAGACCGGCAAGGTCCGGTGGACCTTCGTCAACTTTCCCATCCCCGAGATTCACCCCAATGCTACGGCCGCGGCGGAGTTCAGCATGTGCGCCGCGAAGATTGGCAAGTTCTGGCCGGTGCACGACCTGATTTTTGAGCACCAGGATGCCTGGAAGTCGCTGGGAGACCCGGGGCCCTTCCTCATCGGGCTGGCTGACTCGGCCGGCATCCGGCGGGGGGATATCCTGCCCTGCCTGGAGAATGGAGAAACGCGGGAATTGGTCCGGACCGAGGCGGAGGAGGTGGCGCGGGTGGGGATTCAGAGCACCCCCACCTTCGTGATCGAAGGGAAACTGCTCCGCGGCGCGGCGCCGCTGGAGGTCTTTACCGCGATCTTTGATTCGATCTACGCGGCCCGGACCGGGGACTGACGCTCAGCTGGGACGTTCTTCGTGAACCAGGTGACTGCGCTGCTCGATCATCAGTTCAAGACCCGCCACGATCACCGAGCACAGCTGCGCCTGGGTTACGCCGCCACTGATGGAAAGAAACTCATCCAGGGGACGGCCCGCCCGCAGGTGCCCCACCAGGCTGGCGATGGGGATACGGGTGCCCCGGATGACTGGAATGCCGTCGATGATTCCTGATGTCCGCAGGTTGGTGAGTTCGTCCTGTGTCATAGCGCGCCTCCGCCAGTCGGGTATGCCGGTGACCGGGTTCCCCTGCAATAGGGGGCACCGGACCCGTCATGGCAAGACCGTGGCGGCGGGGGGCCGCCGTGGCGTCATCGCAGGGATAGAAACACGTCGTACAGCGCGTGAGTCCAGGCGGCGATGCCGAACCCGCGCAGCAGGTAGAGCCCGCTGAACAGCACCCCCGCGATAGCCCGGAAGGTGAAGGAGTTGAGCTCCAGCGGGTCGCCGTAGGGGCCGATATAGTGAAACGCCGAGAAGACCAGCGCGCCCACCACCGTCGCGACGATGCCCGCCACCACCGGTTTCCAGCCCAGCAGCAATCCCGCCCTGGCCAGCGCCGCTACCAGCAGGACCCGGAACAGGAGTTCCTCGTAGAGTCCCGCCCCCAGGGAGATCATCAACTGCGTCGGCAGGTTCATCCGCTCGATCGCGGTCTGGGACGCCACAGTATAGAGCGTGCCGTGCAGCAGCAGGGAGGTCAGCGACGCCGCCACAAAGCCGAAGAGCAGGGCGTAGATGCTGGACTCCGCCAGCATGCCGAGGAAGAGCCGGGGCGACAGTTCCCGGCCCGCGCGCTTCCAGTCCCGGTAGGCCAGCACCAGCAGCGTCCCTACCAGGAGAACTCCGAACGCCACGACACCCCGCCGGCCACCCATGGCGATGAACACGCTCTTCATCAGCACGTCGGCCCCGTTCCGAACGCCGGCGATGGCGTCGCCCGAGAGCGCGAAGGCGAGCACCTCGTAGAGCAGGAGCAGGGGGATGGCGAAGAGGAGACTGTACCGGGGGGCCCGGGTGAGGGACCAGTAACGGGGAGCGGGAGGCATTGATGGAGGATAAGGGGGCAAGGGGGCACGCGGGCAAGGGGCCCGCAGCCCGTGGGTCTGGGGCTAGGCTTTTCGCCGATTGATCTCCTCGCCCGAATCTGGTACTTTCTCTGCGAAGTCAGATTTCTGCCCTATGTTCCACCTTTTGCGAAGGAGGTGATCCATTGTCTAGTGAGAGTTGCATCGCAGGCTCGAATCGGGCAAACGGTCGCCTGGTAACGCGCTAACCGATACGAAGCGCAATCGAGAGCGACGCGTTTTCGAGCTCGATGCCAACAGAAGGCGCCATTCACCTCCGGGTGGGTGGCGCCTTTCACTTCCCCCCAGCCAACCGGCCCCCTTGCCCCCACTTCCCGTCCCGGCCACCATTCCCCCATGCGCCCCTCGTTGCTCTACCGTGCCGGCCTGGCGCTCTCCCGGCCGCTGATCCCGCTGGCCGGGCTGCTGAGCGCCAAGATCGCACGGGGCCACCGGGCCCGGGCCGGGGCGCTTGGGCGGATGGAGACATGGGGCCGCACCCAGCGCGACCCGTCTCGCCCCCTGGTCTGGTTTCATGCCCCCTCGGTGGGCGAGGGACTGCAGGCGCGCAGCGTCCTGAGCCGGGTCCGGCTGCGGCATCCCGAGTGGCAGACGGTGTACACCCATTTCAGCCCCTCGGCCGAGCGATTCGCCGAGGGCATCGGCGCGGACCTCGCCGATTACCTGCCCTACGACGGCATGTCCGCCGCCCGCCGCCTGCTGGAGTCGCTGCGGCCCACCGTCCTGGTGTTCACCAAGCTCGACCTGTGGCCGGAACTCGCCACCGCCGCCCGGAACCGCGGGGTGAAGGTGGTGCTCGTCGCGGGCACCGTGCGGCCGAAAAGCAGCCGGCTGCGCTGGCCGGCCCGGCGGCTCATCCGGCCCGGGTATCGAGCGCTCGATGCGGCCCTGGCCATCGCGGAGGCCGATGCCAAACGGCTGGTGACGCTGGGGGTGCCGTCCGGGGCGGTGAAAGTGGTGGGCGACCCCCGCTTCGACAGCGTCCTCGACGTGGTCCGGTCGGTCCCCCCCGATGACCCGATGAAACGGTTCGGGAGAGATGCCGTGACCCTGGTCGCCGGCTCGACCTGGCCGGGCGATGAGGCCGTCCTCCTCGATGCCTATGCCCGGCTCCGGGTGCACCGGCCGGATGCGCGCCTCATCCTGGTCCCTCACGAGCCGACCACCGCTCACCTGAGCGGGATCGACCGCATGGCCAACCGGGCCGGCCTGCCGGCACCGGTACGGTTGAGCTCGGCGGGCGGACCGGTCCCCTTCCTGGTGGTGGACCAGGTCGGATCCCTGGCCCGCCTCTATGGCGGCGGGGCGATGGCATACGTGGGCGGCGGGTTCCACGGCCAGGGGCTCCATTCGGTGCTGGAACCCTCGGCGTGGGGCATTCCCTCGGTGTTCGGCCCGCGATGGACGGAAAGCCGGGATGCTTCGCTACTGCTGGAAGCCGGTGGGGCGGAAGCGCTGGCGGAACTGGGGAACTACGAAGCGGCGGAGGCCCTGCAGGCCCTCTGGGAGGACTGGATCATCAATGAGGTCCGGCGCAAGGCCCAGGGCCGGAAAGCGCTGGCGGTGGTGCAGAGCGGCGCCGGTGCCGCCGACCGCTCCGCCGACCTGATCGAGGAGGTCATGCGCCACTAACCCCCCTCAGTTCTCACCTCTCACTTCTCACTGCTCACCTACTGCACTGCGACTCCCTCGATCGACACGCTCCTCGGTACCACCAATCCCGCCGTCAGCGCCGTGATCAGGAGGTCGCTCCACCGGCTGCGGATCCTGATCCGTACGTCGGCCAGCGCCGACCGGCCGACCAGCTGCGAGGCCAGGATCCTGTCCACCGCGGGCTTCTTCAGACTGGCCAGGCCCCAGAGTCCGAACACGGCGTGGGTATTGACGGTGAAGGCCTCGCCCACGGGACGCTGCCCCGCCGTTGAGGAGAGCGTCACCGGGACGCCTAACGATGTGGCATCAATGGTGGTCGAACAACCGCCCAGCAGCAGGGTCGCGGCCAGGTACAGCGCAGGGGCCGGAGAGCTGGTGCTTCCGGCCCGGAAGAGGCGTCGCATGGAGTCCAGGGTCAGAGTCCGGGAAGGTTGAGGCCGTAATGCACGCCGATGCCAAAGACGCTGACGCTGCTGCCCTCGGACCTGACAACATCGTAGGCGGCATGAAAGCCCAGCCCGCTCAGCAGGTTCAGTTCGACCCCGCCACTGATTCCGAATTCGGAATCCGTCTCGGCGTCGATCCCGGTGCCCGACACACGGGCGATATCGATGCGCGGGGCAATCCAGGGCTTGATCCCGATGAGGGTCGTGGGGATCCGTGCCGAGAAGCTCACCCCGATGGGGAACCGCCAGAGGGAGAGGTCGGAGATCTTGGTCCGGGAGGCTCCCGCCTGGGCCGTCACCGCGAAGGGGATGAGGGGTCCCCCAAAGAGCTTGAGATTGGCGGTGCCCCCGACAGAGGTCAGGCCGTCGAAGCCATCGGGCGTCCACCGCGACACGCTGGCCGTCACGCCCAGCGGGCCCAGGCCCACCTTGCCTGTTGCGCCGAACGCCGTGCCGCCGCCCGCCTCGTCGTTAGGAAACCCGACGTCACCAGCGATGGTGAGGCCGGTCGAGACCCCGCTGTTGATGACCGGGAGCCCTGGATTCTGGGCCCGGGCGGTGACGCTGTATCCCAGGACCAGCGCACCAAGGACGACGAGGTGGGAACGACCCATGCTACCTCCGGGAGGATAGGGAATTGGCTGGGGGAATGTAAACGATTGAGGGAATTGAGGGAATGTTGAAATTGAGGGAATTGAGGGAATGGGGAAATTGAGGGAATTGAGGGAATGGGGGAATTGAGGGAATTGAGGGAATGGGGGAATTGAGGGAATTGAGGGAATTGGGGTAGTTTCAATTCCAACATTCCCTCAATTCCCCCATTCCCTCATTTATTCCAACCTTCCCTCAATTTACTACCTCGTAAAGCTCACCCCCAGGCTGATCCCGTCGTAGTCGCCCAGGCCGGCCCCCAGCCGGGCATCGAGCCGGGGGCTGAACTGGATGTCAACGCCCAGTCCGAGGCCGAACTGGATGTCGTCCTGGGTGTCCCCGAAGGTCGGAACCAGCACCGGCTCGAAGTACGGGACGAAGGTAGTCTTGGTGCCTTCCAGGTTGATCCGGCGTCCCAGGCTGAACCCGATGGGAATCAAACCGATGGAGGCGTCGCTGGCGAATACGCCGCCGATTCCTATGGTGAGGGCGCCGTCGAGCGGGAAGACTTCGGTGGCCCGGAGCACCCGCATCCGGACATCGATGCCGGTGATGAAGAAGGTGGTGCCGGGCCCGTTGGGGGTATCGGCATCGTTGTCGCCGATCCCGGCCCGAAAGCCGAAGTCGAGGGGACCCCGCCCGGCCCGATACATCCCTTCGAGGGTGAACCCGGGACCGGGGTCGGTGAAGAATATCCCCAGCTCCGTGGTGCGGAATGCCTTGACCGGCGCAAGAAAAACCGGCGTGCCGGTTGTCTGAGCCTGAGCGCCAGACGCGGCCACGCCGGTCATGATAAGCAATAGACTGAGCCTACGTAACATGGGCCTCTCCCGAGACGTGTTCCGCCACTACCCGGACCGCGTTGTTGACGACCTGCAGGAAGCCGCCATCGACCTGGAACCGGTTCTCCGAACCCGCATGCCGGACGACGAGCGTCCCGCGACCAAGGAGAGTCATGAACGGAGCGTGGTTGGGCAGGATACCGACCTGCCCGTCATAGGCGGGCGCGATGACCGCGTCCGCCTCGCCATCAAACATAGAGGCTGCTGGTGAGATGACCGTAACGTGCATCACGCGCCCGCCAGCTTCTGCGCCTTCTCCACCGCCTCTTCAATGCCGCCCACCATGTAGAACGCCTGTTCCGGCAGGTGGTCGAACTCGCCCGACAATACCCGCTCGAAGCTCTCGACGGTTTCACTCAACTTGACATACTTGCCCTCGAAGCCGGTGAACTGGGTGGCCACGAAGAAGGGCTGCGAGAGGAACCGCTGGATCCGGCGAGCCCGGGAGACGACCAGCTTGTCCTCTTCGCTCAGTTCGTCCATGCCCAGGATCGCGATGATGTCCTGCAGGCTCTTGTAGCGTTGCAGGGTCCGCTGCACGCCGATCGCGACGTTGTAGTGGCGTTCCCCGATGAACTGGGGGTCCAGGATCCGGCTGGAGCTGTCCAGCGGGTCCACGGCGGGGTAGATGCCCAGCTCCGAGATCGCCCGGGAGAGCACCACGGTCGCGTCCAGGTGGGCGAAGGCGGTGGCCGGCGCCGGATCGGTCAGGTCGTCGGCGGGGACATAGATGGCCTGCACCGAGGTGATCGAGCCCTTGGTGGTCGACGTGATCCGCTCCTGCAGATCGCCCATCTCGGTCGCCAGGGTAGGCTGGTAGCCGACCGCGCTGGGCATCCGGCCGAGCAGCGCCGACACCTCCGACCCGGCCTGGGTAAACCGGAAGATGTTGTCGATGAACAACAGCACGTCCTGGCCTTCGATGTCACGGAAATACTCGGCGATGGTCAGCCCGGAGAGCCCCACCCGGAGCCGGGCGCCCGGCGGCTCGTTCATCTGCCCGTACACCAGGGCCACCGAGTCCAGGATGTTGGCTTCCTTGAACTCGAGGTACAGGTCGTTCCCTTCCCGGGTGCGCTCGCCCACGCCGCAGAACACCGAGCGGCCGCCGTGGCCCTTCTGCACGTTGTTGATGAGTTCCTGGATGACCACCGTCTTGCCGACCCCGGCCCCGCCGAACAGCCCGACCTTGCCGCCCTTTACGAAGGGCGCGATCAGGTCGATGACTTTGATGCCGGTCTCGAAGATCTCGGTCTTGGGCTCCAGGTCGGTGAACTTGGGCGTCTCCCGGTGGATCGGCCAGCGCTCATTGGAGGCGGGGATGTCGGCCCCGCCGTCCACCGGGTCGCCGACCACGTTGAGGATCCGGCCCAGGGCCGCGTTGCCCACCGGGACCGTGATCGGCGACCCGGTATCGGTCACCCGCATGCCCCGCATCACGCCGTCGGTCGTGCTCATGGCGACCGCGCGCACCTGGTTCTGCCCGATATGCTGCTGCACCTCGGCCACCAGCTTGACCGGGATCGGGCCGGAGGCGTCTTCCACGATGATCGCGTTGTAGATCTCGGGAAGATTTTCCGGCTCGAACTCCACGTCGATGACGGGGCCGATGACCTGCACGATGTGGCCGATATTCCTGGTCGCCGCTGCGGTTGCCATGTTCCAATCCTGTCGGTTCGTTGAATGACCGGGGCGCTCCCCCGGTCCGGTTGTCCGTCGGTCCGTCCGCCTAGCCCTGCAACGCCGCCGCCCCGCCCACGATTTCCGCGATCTCCTGGGTAATCTGGGCCTGCCGCTGGCGGTTATATGTCCGCTTGAGCTTCTCGAGAATGTCGCCGGCGTTGTCGGTGGCGTTCTTCATCGCGGTGCGCCGGGCGCCGTGCTCCGCCGCCGCGGTCTCGACCAGGCCGCGGAAGACCGCGTTGCGGACGTACAGCGGCAGCAGTTCCTGGAGAATCTCGTCGGCGCCCGGCTTGAGGATATAATCCGGTCGCCGCCCCCCGGCCGAGGTCGGCGCCTCGATGGGCAGCACCCGGAGCGCCGTCGGCGGGGTGCTGATGGCGCTCACGAACTTCGCATAGACCAGGTCCACGCTGGCCAGCTCGCCGGCGGTAAACTGCTCGATCAGCTGCTGGACGATCTCGGTGGCGTGCGCCGCCGTCGGCTTGTCCCCGATGTCGATTCGCTGGCTGGACAGCGTCCGGCCAAGATAGCGGAAGAACCCGATGCCCTTCCGGCCGATGCCGTGGAGGTCCACCGCGTAGCCCTGCCCCTCCAGCTGTTCGATCCGGCGCCGGGCTTCCTTGATCAGATTGGAGTTGAATCCGCCCGCCAGGCCGCGGTTGCTGGTGAGCAGAATGACCGCCGCCCGCCGGGGACCGCCCTTGGCGGGCGGCGCCGGCTGCCGGAGCAGGGGGAACCGCTCGGCCAGCTCCGGCGTGACCAGGTCGGCGATGACCTGCTTCAGCGCCTCGGCGTAGGGCCGCGCGCCGACCACCCGGTCCTGGGCCCGCTTCAATTTCGACGTGGCCACCAGCTCCATCGTCTTGGTGATCTTGCGGGTGTTGGTGACGGAACGAATCCGTCCCTTTAATGCCCGGGCCTTCGCCATTACTCGGCCACGAACAGCGGCTTGAACTGCCCGATGGCCGCCTTGAGACTGCCGGACAGTTGGTCGTCGAGGGCCTTCCTGGTCTTGATCCCCTTCAGGATGTCGGGGTGGGAGGCATCGAGGTACCCGAGGAAGTCCCGCTCCCACTGCCGGATGTGGCTCACGTCCACGTCGTCCAGGTAGCCTTCGGTGACGGCGTAAATGATCGCGACCTGGCGCTCCACGGCGACCGGCGCATACTGGGGCTGCTTGAGCACCTCCACCGTCCGGGCGCCCCGGGCCAGCTGCCGCTGAGTCGCGGCGTCCAGCTCGGAGCCGAACTGCGCAAAGGCCTCCAGCTCGCGGTACTGGGCCAGGGAGAGCCGGAGCGGGCCGGCGACCTGTTTCATCGCCTTGATCTGCGCATTGCCGCCGACCCGGCTCACGCTGATACCGGCATCCACGGCGGGGCGGACGTTCGAGTAGAAGAGGTCGGTGGTCAGAAAGATCTGGCCGTCCGTGATCGAGATGACGTTGGTCGGGATGTAGGCCGAGACGTCGCCGGCCTGGGTCTCGATGATCGGCAGCGCAGTGAGCGACCCCCCGGGCTTCTTGATCCGGTCGTCCAGCTTCACCGTGTCGGGATCTTCGGAGATCTTGGCGGCCCGCTCCAGCAGGCGGCTGTGCAGGTAGAAGACGTCGCCCGGATAGGCTTCACGGCCGGGCGGGCGGCGCAGGATCAGCGACATCTGGCGGTAGGCGGCGGCCTGCTTGGAGAGGTCGTCGTACACGCAGAGCGTGGGGCGTCCGTCGGCGTACATGAAATGCTCGGCGAGGGCGCACCCGGAATAGGGCGCGATGAACTGGAGCGGCGCCGGCTCCGACGCGGAGGCCACGACCACGATGCTGTACTCCATCGCGCCGGCCTGCTTGAGCTTCTCCACCACGGTCGCCACGGTGGACCGCTTCTGGCCGATGGCGACATAGACGCAGATGACGCCGGTGCCCTTCTGGTTGATGATGGTGTCGATCGCGATGGCCGTCTTGCCGGTGCCCCGGTCGCCGATGATCAGCTCCCGCTGGCCCCGGCCGATCGGGATCATGGCGTCGATCGCCTTGATCCCGGTCTGCAGCGGCTCCTTCACCGGCTGCCGAACGATGATGCCCGGTGCCACCATCTCCACCTGCCGGGCGCCGCTGGCCTTGATCGGCCCCAGCCCGTCCACCGGCCGGCCCAGCGCGTCCACCACCCGTCCCAGCATCGCCTCGCCCACCGGCACTTCCAGCAGCCGCCCGGTGCTGCGGACCTCGTCGCCTTCCTTCAGCTTGAGGTAGTCACCCAGCACCGCGGCGCCGACGTTGTCCTCTTCGAGGTTCAGCACCAGGCCGGTCACCGTTTCACCCGTCTCCGTCACGGTGAACTCGAGCATCTCGCTCGCCACCGCCGACTTGAGCCCGTAGATGCGGGCAATACCGTCCTTTACCTCGAGGACAGTCCC
Source organism: uncultured Gemmatimonadales bacterium (assembly GCA_963795085.1). GTDB lineage: Bacteria > Gemmatimonadota > Gemmatimonadetes > Gemmatimonadales > GWC2-71-9 > DASYPP01. The sequence continues at coordinate 352,077 of CAWCFX010000006.1, forward strand.
AACTTCCTTGACGTCCACCGAGCCCAGGTCGGCGTTTTCGATCTCCCGGAGCAGCACGTCCTTCAGCTCGCCGGGACGGAGAATGGATTCAGTGGCCATAGGTATGCGGTGACGGTTCAGAAGAGGGTTGAGTGCCTAGCTTGTGAAAAATATCACAATCTAGAACGGACCGCAACAGAGGGCTACAAGATACACCGCCTCCCCCGGGGAAGCGACCGCCACGCTCCGGCCGGCATAGTCAGCGTAACCCCATATCTGATCGGGAGATGAGCGGAAGACTAACCCCGGCTTCTGGTGTTGCCACGGGCGAACAGGCCCAGCACGCCCCGGGGCCCGGCCCGGGGCAGTTGCTGGGCACCCATTCCCGCGACCCGACGGGCGGTCTCGCTCAGGTGGCTCGAGGAAGCGAAGCCGAGGATCCGGGCCACACCGCCAGCGGAGTAGCCGGGATTGCCGAGCAGTTGCGCGGCGCAGGCGATCCGGGTCAGGTCGATCACCCGCTTCAGATTGGGTGCTCCGCCGGCGCCGAACTGCCGGGACAGGTGCTCCCGGCTCACGTTGAAGCGGCGAGCGACGTCCTCGGTGCGGGCCGGCTCCGCGACGTTCACGAGCAGGTACTCCCACACGTCGCGCTGCAACGGTTCCGAGAGGCGCAGCACCCGGGGCGCATCGGCCATCAGCCGGCGCCGCTCGGCGCTGAGGGAAACCCGGCCGATCATGCCGCCCAGGGCCGCATCGTCCACCCCCTCGACCGCCACGGCGACACCGGCCCGGCAGCAGCGCTCCAGCACCTCGCCGTCATCGGGCCGGAAGGGCGCGAACATGAGGCGCGGGATGCCCGGAAACCGGGTGAACAGGCTGGCCATCTCGGAGGCCTGCGCCACCCGGGGGGCGGTCACGATCGCCTCGACCACCCGGGTCTCCAGCAGCCGGGCGAGTCCGGCGGGCCCCCGGCAGGATGCGACCCGGGGGCCTTCGCGGGGAACCGCCCGCCGCAGCGCGACAATGCCCCGGCGGCTCTCCAGGAGCGCGGCGATGACGGCCACCGCTACTCCAGGCGGATTACGGGAGTGGAATCGGGCTCCGGCCGGGGACGGCCGGCGCCCACCGCGACCAGGGTGCGGGCCATTTCGCCGGCCCGGCGCAGCACCCCCCGGGCATTGTCATAGCTCAGGGTCTGCACCGCCTCCTCGTAGGTGCACCAGGTGCATTCGGTGATGCCCTCATCCTGCTGCGGCAGCGGGTCTCCCGCCGGGCTCTCGACCAGGAAAAAATGACAGTACTTGTGAATGAACTTGCCGCGGAACCGGAAATACCAATCGATGATCCGGATGGGCCCCTGGACCGTCAACTGCTCCAGCCCGGTCTCCTCCCGCGTCTCCCGCAGGGCCGCCTCGGCCGGCGTTTCGTCCGCTTCGAGGTGACCCTTGGGGAATCCCCAGTTGCCGTAGGAGTCCCGGATCAGGAGAAAGCGCACGATCCCCTCCGGCGACCGCCGGAAGACGATCCCGCCGGCGCTGACCTCCCTGACCGCTTTCCGTTTCGCCATCAACACCCTCTACAGTGGCAGTGAGCAGTGAGCGGTGAGCGGGCTGAAGGACAGTGCCGTCTCGGGGAGTGCCCGCCGCGAGGCCGGTTGGCCGCTCATGCCTGCCGCAGCTAAAAAACCGAGAACTTGAAATACTTCCGCGGGTTCGCCTGGATGTCGGTCAGCAGCTGCCGCATCTGGATGACGGTGGCCGTGGTTTCCCGGTACAGCGTCGAGTCCGCGGTCAGGAGGCCCAGGGTGCCCCGCCCGGACTGCATCCGCCGCAACAGCGTGTCGGCGGTCGTGAGTACCCGGATGAGGCTGGCTTCGTTGGACCGCACGGCCGCCATGAGGGCGCGCAGGTCGGCGGACGCCTGGCGGAAATCGCCGGTGGCGTCCCGTCCGGTATTGAGAATGTCGGCCAGCTGGCCGGCGCTGGTGGCCGAATCCACCCGCGCCAGGGTGTTCTCGAGGCTGCGCGAAGCGCCGGTGAAATGCCCGCTGGACGTGGCGAGGTTGCCGGTGACCCGGTCCAGCCGGCCGGTCTGCTGGTGGGTGAACTCCTCGAGCTTGGCCACGGTCTGCGCGAAATCGCGGAGGGTGCCGCGCAGGTCCTGCACCGCGGCGGAGTCGAACGCGGTCTCTACCCGGTCGGCCAGTGCGGCGATGTCGCCGGCGATCCGGCCGGCCTGGGCCGTCAGTTGCCCCACGTCGGGCAGGGTCGCCCCGGGCCATTCCCCCCCGCCGGGGCCGGCGGCTTCGGCCAGCATCATCCGGAGCGAGGGATCCTCCTGGGGGATATCCCCGGAGACGATACCGGCCTCCCATTCCCCGAACAGGCTGCTGGACGCCGCGATCACGACGGGCCGCGCGGGCAGCTCCACGTCGGTGCGTACCCGGAGATCGGCTTCCACCCAGTTATCGCTGGCCAGCCGGATCTGCTGGACTCGGCCGACCTTGACGCCGCGGAGGGTGACCGGGGCACCCACGCCGAGGCCGCCAACGGTGCGGAACCGGGCGGTATATACCTGCTCCAGCTTCCCGATGCTGGCGTCGCTCAGCCAGAGCGCCGCGGCGATGACGCCGGCCAGAGCCAGCAGCACCGCGAGGCCGACGAGAAACTCGTTCTTATGCCTCATGGGATAGCGCGCCGCATCGGAACCTCCGAAGGATCAATGGCGAACGGCTGATGGCTCATGGCTGCACCGGGTTCCGGCCGGCCTTCGAGAAACTGCCGCACCACCGGGTCCGCCGACTCCTGCATCTCGGATACCGTCCCCTCCTGCCGGATGGTGCCCTCGAAGAGCATGGCCATCCGGTTGCCGACGGTGTAGGCGCTGCGGAGATCATGGGTGACCACGACACCGGTGACCCCGAGCTCGCCCTGGGTACGGAGGATCAGCTGATCGATGATGGCCGAGGTGACCGGGTCGAGACCGGTGGTCGGCTCGTCGTAGAGAATGTAGCGGGGGGACATGGCAATCGCCCGGGCGATGCCCACCCGTTTTCGCATGCCGCCGGAGAGCTCGGCGGGATACCGTTCCTCCGATCCCTGGAGATCCACCATCCGGAGGCTGTCGCGTACCCGCTGCTCGATGGTATCGGGGTCGAGCTTCCGCTTGCGGAGTCCCAGCCGGAGATTGTCGGCCACGGTCATTGAATCGAAGAGGGCGGCGAACTGAAAGACAAAGCCGATGTCGCCCCGGAGCGCCACCAGCTCGTCGCGGGAGCGGTCGTCCACCGCCCGCTCGTCCACCAGGACCCGGCCCGCATCCGGCGAGAGCAGACCGCAGATCAGCTTGAGCGCCACGCTCTTCCCGGTCCCGGAATAGCCGAGGATGACCGTGGTCTGCCCATCGGGGATCACCAGGTCCAGCCCGCGGAGCACTTCCCGGTCGCCGAATCCCTTGTGGACGGCCTCAAGGCGGATCACAGCAGCACCACGGCCCAGAAGGCATCGAGCACCAGGATGGCCATGCACCCCAGGACCACCGCTTTGGTGGTGCCCCGGCCCACCCCTTCGGCACCGCCCTCGGTCCGAAGCCCCATGATGCAGCCCATCAGGGTGACGGCCCCGCCGAAACTGGCCGCCTTGACCAGGCCAAACCAGATGTCCTTGAACTGGTAGAAAAGCCGGATGCCCTTGGCGAACTCGGGGTTGGACAGGTCCAGCAGGTTGACGGCGGTGATCCAGCCGGCGGCGATCCCGGTGAGCATCGCGAAGGCGGTGATGATGGGGAACATCAGCACCCCCGCCAGCACCCGGGGCACCACGAGATAGGAGTGGGGGTTGAAGGCCAGGGTCTCGAGGGCGTCGATCTGCTCGGTCACCTTCATGGTGCCGACTTCCGCGGCGATATTGGCACCGACCCGGCCGGCGAGGGCCAGCCCGGTGAGCACCGGCCCCAGTTCCATCATGATGGTCTTACCGACCAGGGCGCCGACGAACGACCGGGGCACCGCGCCAGTGAAGATGTAGCTGGACAGCAGGGCGAGGACGATGCCGGTGAAGACGGCGATGAACAGCGCGATGGGGATGGAATCCACGCCCAGGCGCCTCATCTGGCCGATGAGCAGAGGACCCCAGGTAGAGATGTCGGAAGCAGCGCGAGCGGAATCCGCCGCGGCCCGCCCAATCCGGCGCACTGCTCCGGACAGGCCGCTCGGCTGCCGAGCCAGGGCGTACGTCACGGATCAAAGGTACGGATTGGAGAGAGGAGTGTAAAGAGTACTGAGTACTGAGTGCTGAGTGCTGAGTACTGAGCGCTGAGTTCACTACAATGCGCGCTGCACTCTGCACTCTGCACTCCCCCTCAGGCCGCGAAGCTGGCCAGGGCCCGGCCGACCTCCCCTTCGCGGAGGCGGCGGAGGGCACGGTCGCGGAGCTGCCGCACCCGTTCCCGGGTCACCCCCAGCATCCCGCCGATCTCTTCGAGCGTGTGCTCCCGCCCCCCGTCCAGCCCGAAATAGAGCCGGAGAACCTTGGCATCGCGGGGGGGAGGGTGGTCAGGGCGTGCCGGATCTCATCGGACAGGAAGCGGTCCATTGCCGCGTCTTCGACGTTGCCCTGCCCTTCGGCGACGAACCGGTCGATCATGGAACGGTCGCCCTCGGGGTCGAGCGGCGCATCCAGCCGGATCTCCGCGGTATTGAGCTGGGCCAGCGACTGGACCACGTCCACCGCCAGCCCGGTGGAGTTGGCGATCTCCTCTGGGGTGGGCTCCCGTCGGAGTTCTTGCCGAAGGGCTTCCGCGGCGCGCACGATGCGGGAGAGGTCGGCGGTGCGGTTGAGCGGCACCCGGACGGTACGGCCCTGCCGGGCCAGCGAGGCGAGGATGGCCTGCCGGATCCACCAGACAGCGTACGAAATGAACTTCACCCCCATGTCCGGGTCGAACTTCCGGGCGGCGGTCAGCAGCCCCACGTTGCCCTCGCCGATCAGGTCGATCAGGGCCAATCCGCGGTTCTGGTACTTCTTGGCCACCGAGATCACGAACCGGAGGTTACGCTTGACCAACTCCTGCATGGCCTCTTCGTCACCGGCCCGCACCTTGCGCGCGATCGCGATTTCCTGCGGCTGGGAGAGCAGCGGGGTCTTGCTGACCTCGAAGAGGTACTGGTCCAGGATGTCCTTATCGGCCTCGTACACCCCCAGCGACCTGGCGGTCTCGCGCTTGCGCGCACGCGGCTTCCGGGCCGGGCCGGACTCCTGGAGGATTTCGTCCAGGGTGAGGTCATCGGCATACCGGAACGGGGCGGCCGCCGAACCGGCGGGTGCCGGGTCGGGAACCACGGATTTCGGGGGGACAGGGGTGTCAGCCGGTTTCTTTTTTTTCATGTATCCAGGGGAATCCTCCAGGCCCGCAAAACATCCTGCAAAAAAGCGGCCCAATGCTTGACACTCCTGCGGGCGAGGACTAGCTTGCCGTGCTGCTTTGCGACCTCATAGTACGGGGGCGCGACAATATAATGGGGGCGTAGCTCAGTTGGGAGAGCGCGTGAATGGCATTCACGAGGTCAGGGGTTCGATCCCCCTCGCCTCCATTAGGTCGGACGGGCGGACCGGCACCAGTGCTCACGCTGGTCGCCGAAGGATCAGGGCTCAGTTGCCAACGCTCGGGCGGGACGCTAGAATCCCGGCACGCGGGAATAGCTCAGTTGGTAGAGCACAACCTTGCCAAGGTTGGGGTCGCGGGTTCGAGTCCCGTTTCCCGCTCTTCGTACCGGCGGACAGGCAGCCAGCCTCTCCAGCCGGGCTTGAAAAGTTCAGGGTGTAAAGTCCGTCGGTTCGCCAGTTCGGCCGTTCAGCTTTAAGAAACGTCGCGGGGTGGAGCAGTCTGGTAGCTCGCCGGGCTCATAACCCGGAGGTCGTGGGTTCAAATCCCACCCCCGCTATAAAAAGAAGTACTGAGTGAGGAGTACTGAGTACTGAGTCGATGCCCGACCCTCAGTACTCAGTACTTTTGTCTCAGTACTTTGTACTTTTGGGGCGGTTAGCTCAGTTGGTTAGAGCGCCACGTTGACATCGTGGAGGTCACAAGTTCGAGCCTTGTACCGCCCATTCCGATTCACCAGGGGCCCGTAGCTCAATTGGATAGAGCGTCTGACTACGGATCAGAAGGTTGGGGGTTCGAGTCCCTCCGGGCCCATTGTAATCGAAGGGATTAAGGACCGGCCTGCCTCAATTCCTTCAATTCCTTCAATTCCCTCAATTCCCTCAATTCCCCAGGGTCCTTAGCTCAATTGGATAGAGCATCTGACTTCGGATCAGAAGGTTGGGGGTTCGAGTCCCTCAGGGCCCGCTCCATTGCAGATTGGAGATTGCGAAAACTCCTTCAGACCAGCCTTCCCAACGCGTCTTCCACCGCCCGCAACAACTGGTCCGGCGTCATCGGCTTCTTGAGGACCTGGACGTGCCTGTCCCCCGTATCGTCCAGTTGCACCCGGTCATGGAGCCCCGAGACGTAGATCACCCGGGGCGCCAGGTGCTGCTCCCGGATCCGGGCGCCCAGCTCCTCTCCCCGCATTCCCGGCATGATCAGGTCAGTCACCACCAGGTCGAATGGCCCCCCGGTGCGCAATAGATCCAGGGCCGAGTCGCCGTCCGATGCCTCCGTCACCCGGTACCCGGCGCTGTCCAGGGCCCGCGCAATGACGGAACGGACGCCCTCGTCGTCATCCACCACCAGAACCGACCGGGCCGGCCGGGGCCGCTCCTCGTGCCGGGGCTTCGGGGGAGCCGGAGCCGGGGCCGGGCGGTCCGCCGCCGGAAGCAGTATCCGGAAAGTCGTACCATCCAGAGGGACGCTGTCCACCCAGACATACCCGTTTGACTGCTTGATGCTGCCGTGGACCATGGCGAGGCCGAGTCCGGTGCCCTTGCCGACGTCCTTGGTGGTGAAGAACGGCTCGAACACGCGTTCCATCGTGGCCCGGTCCATGCCGGCGCCGTTGTCGCTCACGGCGACCATGGCATACTCGCCGGGCGCGACCACCTCCCGGGAACCAGGCGGCAGGTAGGGATCCCCGATGGTGACGTCCTGCGTCGCGATCAACACGTGACCGCCTTCCGCGATCGCGTCGCGGGCGTTGAAGACCAGGTTCAGGAGAACCTGTTCCAGCTGGTCCGGATCGGCCAGCACCGGCTTCAGGCGCTGGCCCAGGTGGACATGGAGAGAGCCCTTGTGCTCGAGCGCCCGTTCCAGGGCGGTCAGCATGTTGCTGACGACCGCGTTCAGGTCCACCTCGCTGGTCCGCAGGACCTGCCGGCGGCTGAAGGCAAGCAGCTGGGTCGTGATGCCGGAGGTCCGCTCGGCCGCCCGCCGGAGTTGCTCGACGTCCTCCCTTACCACGGGGGGGAGATCTTTGCGCCGAAGGATGAAATCGGCGCATCCCAGCACCACCGTCATCTGGTTGTTGGCCTCATGGGCGACGCCCCCCGCCAGGCGTCCCACGGACTCCAGCCGCCGGATTTCCTGCTGCTCCTCTTCGCTGGCCTTCTGGTCGGTGATATCCATGGTCACCGCGGCCAGCCGGGCACCGGCCTCCCGGGTGCGAAAGGTCTTGACCTGGGTGGAGAGCCAGCGGGGCGAACCGTCCTCCCGGTTAATCCGGAAACTGATGAAGTGCATGGCCGCGTCGGCACGCGCCCGTTCCAGGGTTTCCTCCAGAACCGGCCGGTACGCGGCATCCACCCGGCCGAGCAGTTGTCCCAGCCGGTCAATGGGACGCTGCCCCTCCACTCCGAAGAGTTGAAACACATGGGGGTCCCCCGTGACCACGTCGGCTTCGGGGTCCCACAACCAGGTGCCGACCCCGGTCGCGTGGAGCGCCATCTGCCGGCGCTCTTCGCTTTCCCGGAGGGCGAGGTCGGTCGCCAGCCGGCCCTCGACCTCCCGCTTGAGGGCATCGAGCTGCTCGTTGAGACGGTGGAACCCCTCCACCCCCGCGGCGCGCGGCCGAAGCCGGAGCAGGATGCCTTGCGGCGGCCCGCCGTTCGAGCCGGTGATGGCGGCGCCATCGATCCGCAATGGAAGCGGGCTGCTGCCTGGCCGATGAAACGCCAGCTGCCCCGGCAACAGAGATCCGGTCCGTCCGCACCGTTCCAGGTAGCCCAGGACCTTCTCGGCCGACTCGTCCACCAGCCCGGCCAGCGGCTGGCCCCGGAGTGAGGCGGATGGGCGGCCCAGCAGGGAGGCCGCCGAGGCGTTTGCCTCCACGATCCGTCCGTCGTATGACACGATGAGGGTGGCTTCCGGCAGGCAGGCAAGCAGGTCCTGATACAGCGATGCGGTCACGACGCCTGTACGTACACTCGCCCGTTGGCTTGCTGGGCGTCCCGGGTGGGCGCGAGGTACACCACCACCCGGCACCCCGGATGGCCTTCGGCAATCGTCTCCTGGAGCTCGACCTTGGCGTAGCCCAGGTTGTCCGCCGCGATGGCGCCAAACACGTTGGACGTCATCATGCACATCGAGGGGCGGCCGATCACCTTATCCCCGAAGGGGCAACGCCGGTTGCCGAGGACGATTTTCGTCTCGTCCTGCTCGATGACGTAGAAATCGCCCTCGATCCGCCGTTTGAGGTCCACCAGGACCTCCGCGACCTGTTCCTGGTCCAGGTGATCCACCCGGAGCGCCGTGCGGTAGGCGGCGTTGATCGAGTCGCCCATGGACTGCCCGACCAGGGCGACAAACCCGGCCGCCTCATCCAGGCCGACCACGTCCTCCAGGGTCCCGGCGAGTTCGCGGATCAGGGTCCGCATGAAAACATCCCGGTCCAGCGGCACCGTGGCCCGCTCGACCGGGGAATGCACAGGCAGGGGAGGCATGACAGGCTACTTCCGGGTGCCGGTTCGGGTCACGCCGCAGTGGCCTGGTAATACGACCGGGCCCGGTCCAGGATGTCCTCCGCGACCTCCTCGAGGTTCGCCCGCAGCCAGATGACGGTCGCCTCGGCGGAGGGCAGCGAGGCCCAGGCGGGGCGGAAGGTGGACTTGATCAGGAGCCGGATGCCGTGGGCCCGGTTGCCCAGCACCTCGTCCATCGCCCGGTTCAGGGCCTCACCAAGGTTTTCATCCACCGGGTGCATGTGGGTATGGGTGCAGAGCACCGAATCGAGCGTCTCCTGGCTGAAGTCCCGGCTGAACACGTCGATCGGATAGCCGCAGTAGAGGCTGAACGGCGCTGCTTCGATCAGCCGGTTCCAGTATTCCTCCAGGCGGATCGCGGCGGGAATCCGGTTCTGTTCCCACAGGATGCCGACCATTTCGCCGTAGGCCCGGACCCCGGTGTGGCCGTTTCGCTGGTGCAGGTCGCGGAGGGCCGACCCGACAACACTCTCGAACCGGAGCCAGTCGGGCTCGCCGTTGACCATGAGCCGGCCCAGGGTTTCGGCCGCGTCAAGGAACAGGGCCACCCCGTTCTTCCTGGCCTGGGCGAAGCCGGGGCTGGCAGCCAGTTCCCGCATGAGGGCCTGGTTGTGTTCCGGCGTCGCGATGACAAGGATGCCTTCGCCCGCCTCCAAACCCTGAGCCAGGTAGCGGCCGACGTTCCGGACCAGTAGATCGCTATCCCCCCCGTACATGTGGACCATGTGCCTGGGGGCAACGAAGTTGTCGATTTTGAGTGTGGTCATGGCGGGACCTCCCTGAACCGGCGCCTTCTATGGACTGCATGCGAACCTGCCTTCAATCTATCGACTTCGCCGGGCAGGGCAAGAAAGCCGGACCCGCCCCGGCTCCGGGGCCGGAAGTGATTGCAGGTCTTGCAGTAACCGCTTCCCAATGTCGCACGGGCTGGTTACATTCCCCGCCCTTCCGAGACGGGGCGTAGCGCAGCCTGGTAGCGCGCTTGCTTCGGGAGCAAGAGGTCCCGGGTTCAAATCCCGGCGCCCCGATTCTTCACCCTCACCGCACCAGATTCTCGACGGTCCGCCAGTTGTTCTCCCACCGCCGCGACCAGTTGGCCGGCGGTAAACGGCTTGGCCAGGAACGGCGAGCCTTCTGGCACCAGTCCCCGCATCACGATCTCGTCACCCGCATACCCGGATGTGTAGATCACCGACATCCCGGGATGGCTTGCGCGGAGTTGCTCGCTCAGCTGGCGTCCGTTCATGCGCGGCATGACCACATCGGTCAGCACCAGGGCCGGCCGGAGGCCTTCCTCGACCAGCCGGAGCGCCTCAGCTCCATCGGTGGCCGCCACTGCATGGTACCCCTCCATTTCGAGTGCCCGCACCGCCAGCAACCGCACGGCCGGTTCGTCTTCTACGATGAGCACGGTAGTCTGAGGCCGGGGCGGATGGGCGGCCGGCTCCGGTGCGCCGCCGCTTCCCTGCTCCCCGGCCCCGCTGGCCTCGGGCCAGTAGATCGTCACCGCGGTCCCCTTCCCTGGTTCGCTCCGGATCTGGATCTCGCCGCCGTGCTGCTTGACGATGCCGTACACCATGGAGAGACCCAGGCCGGTGCCCTGGCCCACCGCCTTGGTGGTATAGAACGGCTCGAAGACGCGGGCCACCGTCTCGGAGGACATGCCGTGCCCGGTGTCGGTCACCCGGAGCATGACGTAGTTGCCCCGGGCCGCCGGCTCCCCACTCGCCGTCGGTTCGCCGCCGCTGAGGGCGACGTCGTCCACTTCGATCGTCACCTTGCCGCCGGTCTCCATGGCATCCCGCGCGTTGGCCACCAGGTTGATCAGCACCTGCTCGACCTGGGCCGGATCCACCATGGCCCGGCCGATGGAGTGCCGAGGCGGAATTTCCAGCGACTTGTCGCTTCCCAGGAGATGAGCCAGCACCGGCCGGAGGTCGTTGGCCAGGCTGTGCAAGGCCACCACCCGGGGCTGCGACACCTGCCGGCGGGAGAACGCGAGCAGCTGCTGGGTGATCCGGGCCGCCCGTTCCCCCGCCTGGAGCACCAGCTGGAGGTCCGGGGCCTGGGGATGCTGCGAGCCCAGCGCCTGCAGCGCGAAGTTCGCGAACCCCAGCACGGCGGTCATCTGGTTGTTGACCTCGTGGGCCACGCCGCCCGCCAGGGTGCCCACGGTCTGCAGCCGCTGGGCATCCCGCAGCTGGCGCTCCCGCCGGCGCTCTTCGGTGACATCCCAGAGAATGGCGACCCCGGCGGTGATCTCCCCATCGGCGCTCCGGACCGGCGCGGTGTTGGCGACCATTTCCCGCCGCCGCCCATCGGGAAACTCGATCCGCAGCACGGCATTGGTCACCGTTTCGCCGCGGGTCAGCGCCCGGGTGAGGGGCCACTCCTCGACCGACAGCGGCTCCCCGTCCTGGGTCACCCTGAGCCGGCCGGAATCTCCCACTTTGCCGGCGGAAAGAAACTCGTCCCCCAGCACCTCGCCGGCCTTGGCGTTGGCGAAGAGCATCCGGCCGGAGGACGCCTCGGCAATGAGGATGGCCAGCGGGGATTGCTCCAGCACGGTGAGCAGACGGCTCCGCTCCAGGTCCCGGGCACTGGCCAGGTCCATGGCGGCCCGGCGGGCGATGACCAGTTCGGTCACGTCCACCCCGGAGACCAGGATCCCGGTGATGGCGCCCGTGGTGTCATGCATCGGGTGGTACACGAAATTGCAAAACCGCTCCTCGGGTGCCGCCCCCGGTGTGGCTTGCACCATCACCGGCAACTCATTCCCGACAAATGGCTCGCCGGTCTGGTACACCCGGTCCAACAGTTCGAAGAACCCCTGGCCCGCGATCTCGGGAAGCGCCTCCCGGACCGGCAAACCCACCAGGTCGCGATTGGCGGTCACCCTGCCGTACGCCGGATTCACCAGGTCGAAGACGTGCTCGGGCCCCCGCAGCACGGCGAGGAACGAGGGGGACAACGCAAAGACCCGTTCCAGCTGGTCCCGCTCCGCCCGCTCGGCCTCCCGCCGGCTGCGGGCCAGCGCCAGGTGGGAGCCTACCCGGGCCAGCAATTCCCGGCCGGTAAACGGCTTGATGAGATAGTCATCGGCCCCTTCGTCCAGCGCCGCCGAACTGGCCTCCTCTCCCGCGCGGGCGGAGAGCAGGATGACGGGGAGGGCGTGGGTTCGGGGGGCGCCCCGGAGAGCGCGGAGCAACCCGAACCCATCGAGGCGGGGCATCATGACGTCGGTCAGGACCAGGTCCGGCGGATCGGCAAGCGCCGACTGCAGGGCGGCTTCGCCATCGGCCACCGTCGTGACCCGCCAACGGGTGCCCAGCAGCCGGGCCACGTATTCCCGCATGTCGGTGTTGTCATCGGCCAGCAGGATGCGTGGCCTGTCCCCGTCCTGGCCGGCGATGGCGCGGTCGGCGGGCGGCTCCACGCTGCTGATTCCCTCCGGGAGCCACCGGCTGGCCTCTTCGAGGAACGAGGCCGCTCCGTTGCCGGATGGGGCCGAGGCCTCGCCCGCGGCGATCCGCTCCGGGGGCAGATGTGCGCGGCCGCGGGGGAGCCGGATGGTGAAGGTGGTTCCGGATCCCAGCTGGCTGGCGACGCTGATCTCGCCACCCTGGAGTCGCACCAGTTCCTGCACCAGGGCCAGGCCGATGCCGGTGCCCTCCTGGGTTCGGCCCTGCGCCCCCTTGACCCGGTGAAATCGTTCGAACACGTGGGGAAGGTCCGCGGGGGGAATGCCGGTGCCGGTATCCGCCACCGTAACGACCACGTTGTTGCCTTCGGTCCGCAGCGAGACCGTGATGGACCCCGCCAGCGTGAACTTGAAGGCATTGGAGATCAGGTTCAGGATCACCTTCTCCCACATGTCGCGGTCCACGAACACCGGCTCGGGGAGGGGATCGGCCGCCACCACCAGCGAGAGCCCGGCCCGTTCAATGGCCGAGCGGAACGTGCTGGCCAGGTCGGCGGTGACGGCCGCGAGGTCGGTCGGCTGGTAGGTGCCCTCGATCCGGCCGGCCTCGATGCGGGAGAAATCGAGCAGGGTGTTGACCAGGCGGAGCAGCCGGAGCCCGTTGCGGTGGGCCATCTCGAGCCGCTCCCGGTGCGCGGCGCCCAGGGGCACCGCCGTATCGGCCAGGGCATCCTCGACGGGTGCGAGCAGCAGGGTGAGCGGGGTCCGGAACTCGTGGGAAACATTGGAAAAGAAGATGGTCTTGGCCTGGTCCAGTTCGGCCAGGGCCTGGGCGCGGCGCCGTTCCGCTTCATAGGCTTCGGCATTCGCCACCGCCGTAGCGATATGGCCGGCGGCCAGCTGCAGGAAGCCGCGATAGTTATCGTCCAGCGCGCGCCGGGAGCTGATGCCCGACACCAGGAACCCGGCCGGCTTCTCCTGCCCGGAGCCGCTGATGGGCAGCACCATCGCCTGGTGGGGAGGATCAGGCCACGGACCCCCCGGCAGGCCGGGCTGGACGGAAGGCGGCAATTCCACGACCCGGCTGGCCAGGTCGGCCGCCACCGCGGCCAGCGGCCAGGGGTTGTCCGGGTTCTGCAGGCCGATGGACGCCCAGGCCGCCGGCGGCTCGGCTGGAGAACCCCACCGATTCGACCAGCTGCACCTGCTCGCCCGAGTCATCGAACAGATAGAGGAGCGCGAACGGTATATCGGACGGATTCCGGCCCAGGGCCGCCGCCGCCAGCTCGCAGGCCTCCGGTACGGTCCGGGCCAGGCTGGTGTTGGCGCCCAGTTCCCTGAGGGTCAGCAGCCGCCGCTCGGCCAGCACCCGCTCGGTCGTCTCGGTGCAGGTCACCAGCACACCGCCGACCACGCCTCCTTCGGCCGGAATGGCGCTGTAGGAGAAGATGAAATAACACTCTTCGACGTAGCCGTTGCGGTCCAGCGGCAGGTGCTGGTCTTCCCGGGTGGTAGCCTCGCCAAGGCTCATCACCCGGTCGAACATGGGCCCGATGAAGTCCCAGATCTCCGCGAAGGTGGCCCGGGTACTGATACCCAGCGCGGCCGGGTGCTTGGTGGTACCCAGGATGGGGCGATAGCCGTCATTGTAGATCTGGATGTACTCGGGTCCCCAGGCGATGTACATGGGGAAGCCGGTCGCGAGCAGTACGCCGACGGCGGTGCGGAGGCTCTGGGGCCAGGATTCAACCGGGCCCAGGGGGGTGGCAGCCCAGTCGTGGGCTCGGATCAGCGCCCCCATGGCGCCGCCGCCGGCCAGCATCGGGGTGGCGGGTTGCGGAGGCCGGGGACGGTCAGGGGGCATGCGAGTCCAGGGAAGCCGGGGAATCGGTGACGACCTGCGCCACCCCAACCTAACGCCAGCCGCCGCGGGCACTCAAGTGATCGGGTGATGGCGCATCCGGGCTTGATTCCGGGGGCGCTCGGGGCGACATTCCCACCCCGAATTGGGGTCCGTAGCTCAGCTGGATAGAGCGCTTGCCTCCGGAGCAAGAGGTCGCGCGTTCGAATCGCGCCGGGCCCATGTGCGGCAAGGGGGCAAGAGGGTCAGTGGGTCAGTGGGTCAGTGGGTCAGTGGGTCAGTGGGTCAAGTGGGTCAGTGGGTCAGTGGGTCAGTGGGTCAGTGGGTCAGTGGGTCAGTGGGTCAGTGGGTCAGTGGGTCAGTGGGTCAGTGGGTCAGTGCGAAGGTAGTGCCCCGGGGAGCTCCGCTCGTCGGGGCATCTTGCCTTCTGCCCGCTCCGATTCCGCTGTCGGGGAACGAAACCGCGCTCACGGCCCCTCGAGAACCAGAAGAAGCACCAGCAGCGCGCTAAAGGCACCGACGACAAGCAGCAGCACCTTCCCCGCGTGCAGGCCTGAGGACAGGTTGACGCCGTCTTTCGGCGCCGACCCGTTCCCGCCCACCTGATTCACGGCGGAAGTGGCTGCCCGAGTCGTCACTGCCGGCCGCGCGGCCGGCACGCAGGAGGCCACAAGCATAGCCAGGAGAAGAAGTCTCAGAACGCGCTTCCGATCAGCGCCCCCAGCCCGCCGCCCACCGCGCCTCCGATCAGCACCAGCCGTAACGGCGAATCGCTGCACTGGTTGTCCACCGCCTCGCAGAAGACATCGTACAGGAGCCATCCCGCCACGGCCCCGATGGCGGTCCCGATGACGAGTCCGGTTATGGTGGGCCTGCTGATATCGCCTCGTCCGGCGGCAACATCCTCACCGGGGACGGAGCCGCCGCGCGGAGCCTCCCAGTGGGACACCGCCGCCATGCGGGGAAACCCGGCCATCGCCGCCTGACCCAGGAGCGGCTGCGAAACACAAAGGAGGGAGAGCAGCGCGACGGGAATTGTCCTCATGGAGTCCTCGCTCGGGGGAAAGGCCTGGACTGAATCGTACGGCGGCCGGGATCGTGCGGCCACTCCGGCCGCCCGGAGCGTGATCTACTGTCTGCTCGTGACCCCGCCGTGACCGCAGGCGGCCGGTGTAGATTGAAACGCGATGCCCGCCCCCGACCCCCCGACTCCGCCGCCTCGCGCCCGCTTCTGGAAGCAGCTGGGCGGCATGCGCCGCGGCGCCCGCCGCATGGTCCGGGTCCCCACCACCGCCGCCATCGGTACCTGGCACGGCCTGGTGGACCGGTTCAACGGCTTCGGCTTCAGCGAAAATTCGATTCTCCTGGGGTTCGGGGTCGCGGTGGGCGTGGGCGGCGCGCTCGGGGTCGTCGCCTTCTACAAGCTCATCGACCTGGCCTTCGCGGTCTTCTACCGCTGGCCGGAAAGCCGCCTCTTCTCCCGCACCGACCTGCTCGCCTACCGGCCGCTCCTGACCGGCGCCGGCCTCTTCACCGCCTGGCTGTTGATGAAACGCCTGGGTCGAGGCCACGACGGGATGACCGTCCCCGACGTGCAGCTCGCCGTGGCCCGGCGGAACGGCGACCTCCCGGCCCAGCCCGCCCTGGCGCGCACCGCCGCCAGCGCGATCACTATCGGCAGCGGTGGCTCCGCCGGCAGCGAAGGGCCGGTTGCCGTGCTGGGCGCCGCCATCGGCTCCTGGCTGGGCCGGGCCTTTCACTTCGAAGGCGGCCGCACCAAGGTCCTGGTCGGCGCCGGCACCGCCGCCGGGATCTCGGCCGCCTTCAATGCACCCCTCGCCGGCGCCTTCTTCGCGCTGGAAGAGATCATGGGCAACTTCTCCGCCCGCGCCTTCCCCGCAGTCGTGGTGAGCAGCGTCGTGGCGGCGGTGGTCTCCCGCGCCTTCTTCGGCAACCATCCCGCGTTTCCGATTCCCGACGAGTACGGCTACACCCTGGTCCGCGAAGTGGCCGTCTTCTATCCCCTCCTCGGCGTCGTCGCCGGCGTGGTCTCGGCCCTGTTCGTCCGGGTCTACTTCCGGTCCGGCGAGTGGATCGAGCGGCTGCGCCTGCCCCCTGCCCTGGTGCCCTGGCTGGGCGGCATCCTGGTCGGGGTCCTGGTGTACGTCTCCGGCGGGATCCTGGTGGGATACGGCCACCTCGCGGTCCACCTGGAGGTATTCGGGCGGATGGCCTGGTGGGCATTGGGGCTGCTGGCGCTCGGCAAGATCGCGGCGACCGCGCTGACCCTCAACAGCGGCGGCTCGGGCGGGGTGTTCACCCCCTCCATGTACATCGGGGCGGCCACCGGCGGCGCGTTCGGGGTGGCGCTCACCCAGCTGTTCCCGTCCCTCAATCTCCGACCCGAAGCCTATGCCCTGGTCGGCATGGGGGCCCTGATTGCGGGGGCCACCAACGCCCCGATCACCGGCATCCTGATCGTCTTCGAGATGACCAATGACTACGCCATCGTCCTTCCCCTGATGCTGACGACGGTGATCGCCCACTTCGTGGCCCGCCGGCTCGAGCCGGATTCGCTCTACAGCGGCTGGTTGCGCCGCCGGGGCGAGCACCTGCAGCATGGCACCGACCAGGACGTGCTGCGGGCGCTGCGGGTGAAGGACGCCTTTCAGCGCGATCCGGTCGTCTTCCGGGCCGGTGACACGGTCGCCACCATGCTGGGCCAGCTGGGCTCCGCCGACCAGGCGACCTTTCCAGTGGTGGATGCCGAGGGAACCCTGCTGGGAATGGTGACGACGCCGGACCTGGGAAGAATCGCGCGGGACCAGCATGAGCTGACCGGTGTATTGCTCGCGGTGGATGTGGCCACGCCGACCGAGACGGTGACGCCGGAAGACGACCTGCTGGAGACCATCCGGCGGCTGGGTGTCCGCGGCGCCACGGCGCTGCCCGTCGTGGATGCCGGCACGGGACGGTTCGTGGGGGTGGTCACCCGGTCCCACATCCTTCGCATCTACGAGCGGGCGCTGACCGGGGCGAGTGCGATTCGTTAGCCGAGAGGATCCGTATGCAACTCTTTGAAAGCTGGTCCAGCATGGGATTTACCCTGCTGGCGGGCAGCATCGCTTACGCAGCACTGGTCATCTTTCTCCGGGTATCGGGCAAGCGTACCCTGGCCAAGCTCAATGCCTTCGACCTGGTCGTGACCATGGCGCTGGGATCGACCCTGGCCTCGATCCTCACCTCCGACACCCTTCCCCTCGCCAATGGCATTCTCGCCCTGGCCGTCCTGATCGGCATGCAGTACGGCGTTGCCTGGCTCGGCGTGCGGGCGGAGTGGTTCCGCCGGCTGGTGCAGAGCGATCCAACGGTGCTGGTGAAAGACGGGCGGTTGCTGGAAGGAGCCCTGCGGAGCGCCCGGATCGGGCCCGAGGAGGTGCGGGCGGCGGTCCGGCAGGCGGGAATGGCCGACGTCTCCTCGGCTGAACGTGTCGTCCTCGAGACTGACGGATCGCTGAGCGTGGTCCGGGGCCGCCAGGCCTGATGGACCTACTTCCCTTTTAGCACCATCCATCGGTCCACCGCGGCGTCCACTCGGGCCATGCGATGGGAATAGTCCTCTCCGGGTTCGAACTCGACGGGGATATCCTCGCCGTGGTTGACCTGGATGAGAAACCGGTAGGGCCCGGTGGTGGGGAGGGAGGCGGCCACCGCGCGGTGCGCCGCCATTTCTCCGATACGGGCGGTCACCCGCAGGCCCTTGAGATCCAGCCCACCGGAGAAAAACGCCAGGAACTCCTTGTCGGTCATGCCATACAGCCGGGTCAATGGGGAACATGGCCTGCACCAGCCAGCAACCGACGGCGCGCCTGCCGGCTCGGCAATCGGGAGAGCCCTAAAGGGTAATCGCCTCGCCGCCCAGAGCCACCTCGGTGCCCAAACCCATCTCTCCCGCCTTCTCACAGGCATAGCGGGCCGCCGCGATATCCTCAACCGCAATCCCCTGGGACTTGAACAACGTCACGTCCCCGGTTGACCGCCGCCACGGGCGGGCTCCACCGGCGATCTCGCCCAGTTCAGCCTCGATATGGCCGGCGGTGATGATCCCTTCCCGAATCGGGATAATGATGTCGCCCGCTTCGTTGAGCGCAGATTCCCTCAGGTCCACGAACAGCCGGGCCCGGGCCACCAGGGCAGAATCCACCTCCCGATGGCGGGGTATGCTGGAGCCGACCACGTTGAGATGGGCACCCTCGGCTACCCACCCGCTTTCGAGGATCGGGTCCCGGGCTGCCGTCGTAGTGCACACAATATCGGCGCCGGCCACCGCCTCCTGGACGGTGCCGCAACATTCGGCCCGCAGGCCGAACCGGGTTCCGATGATGCCGGCGAGGCGCTCCGCCCGCTCCGCCGTACGATTCCACAACCGAAGCCGGCGAATCGGACGCACCGCCAGCATCGCCTCGGCATGGGCCAGGGCCTGGGTGCCGGCTCCCAGAATCGCCAGGTCTCCGGCACCGGCGGGCGCCAGCAGGTCGGTGGCCAATCCGGAGACGGCGGCGGTCCGGATGGCGGTGATGGCGGTGGCGTCGAGGACGGCGAGCAGCGTCCCCCGCTCCTCTTCGAAGAGGAGCACGGCGCCCTGGTGGGAATCCAGCTTCGTCCCCGCATTGGCGGCGAAGATGGTGAGCACCTTGATGCCCAGCGCGCGCGCCGGCCCCAGGTACCCCGGCATGAGCGCGAGAATACCTCGGCGGGAAGGGGTGGCAATGTGGGTGCGGAGCGGTTGCACCGCGTCCCCGCGCGCCAGCGCCGCGAGCGTGTCGCGCATCAGCTGGATGCAGGGGCCCATGGGCAGGGCCCGCACCACGTCCGCCTGAGAGAGAACGATCACACGGGGGTGTCACCGGTGCCGGTAAAACGAACCAGCAACTGGCTGGCCCGGGTGTCCACCGTCACCCGCTCCACCGCGATCGGGAAGGTCCGGCCGTCTTCCAGTTCCAGCGTCAGCCGGTCGCCAGGCAGGACGGCCGTGTCGGACGTGAGGCGCACTTCCCCCCACCACCCGTCGAGACCGTCTTCCCGCCGCTGGTCCGGAGCCAGGCTGACCGCCACCCCGGCCGCGATTGTGTCCGTGAGATGAAAAATCTTGCCAATCATGAATCAGGTCCCGGGTAACTGGACGGGCTCTGGCAGAGTTCACCCGCCGCAAGACCAGCTTACTTAATCGCGGCCGGGAAAAAATGCGAGGGCCGGGCCCTCATTGAACGGACGGCTGGGTCGCCTATCTTTCGGGGATGCCCCTTCAATCCCGGGTTCACCCGATCCGGCGCACGGCGCTGGTGCTCGCGCTGGCCAGTATCGTAACCGGTTCAGGCCTGTCTGCGCAGTCGGGGCTGGACCGGCTGGTGCCGCCGAGCCCGACGCCCGCAGGGTTCATCCACGATGGAGGCCCGGTGCTCTCCGCGGCCGACCTTTCCGGTCTCAACGCCCAGGTTACCGCTCACCAGGCGGCCGGGCGAGGCGACATCGGAGTCGCCATTCTCCGGGACATCGGCGACTACCCGCCCTACGAGGTCGGTCTCGCGATCTACCGCAGCTGGCGGATCGGCTCGGTGGATTCGATCGGATCGGCGAGGCGGGACCTGGGCGCCCTGCTACTCGTCGTGCCCAAGGAGCTGGCCCCCGACGGAAAAGGCCAATGCTGGATCACGACCGGGCTCGGCGCCGAGGCCTACCTTACGGACGCGGAAGCGGGCGCCATCTGCCGGGAAGCGATCATTCCCCGGCTCCGGGAGCAGGATTATGCCGGGGCGGTTCGCGCCGGTATTGATGAGATCGGCGAGCGGCTGTCCGGGCTGCCGCCGGGATCGGTCGCCTCCACCTCCGGCCAACCCGGCCCATCCGGCGGGGTGCCGGGCGGCCTGATCGCGCTCCTGTCGGTGGGGGGCGCGGGTGCCGGCGCCGTCGCGCTGGTGCGCCGCAAGCGGCGCAAACCCCGGCTCTGCCCCAACGGCCACGGCCGCATGACCCGGCTGTCCGAGTCCAGTGATGATGCCGCGCTGGCCGCCGGCCAGTTGCTGGAGGAACAGATCAAGTCGGTGGACTACGACGTGTGGGAATGCCCGGTGTGCCGGGAGCGGCTGGTGCTGCGGTACAAGCGCTGGTTCACCAGCTACAGCGAATGTCCCCAGTGCAAGTTCTGGACGGTCAAGAGCACAAACCGCACGGTGGTTCCCGCCACCCGGCTGGCCGGTGGTCTCGCGGAGGTCACCCGCCGGTGCCGGCAGTGTAAGTTCGAAGATGTCCGCCAGCATGCCACCCCGCGGATCACCTCGTCCAGTTCCTCCTCGGGGTCGGGCGGTGGTTCGTCGTCCTCCGGCGGCAGTTCTTTTGGCGGGTCGGGCAGTTCGGCGGGCGGCGGCGGCGGTTCGTCATATTGACATGGAAAGGATGCAACCCCGATGATCCTCAAGCGCTTCTACGATCCCAAGCTGGCCCAGGCCAGCTACCTCATCGGCTGCGGCAAGACCGGCGAATCGGTGGTGTTCGACGCCAACCGGGACGTCATGCAGTACATCCAGGCGGCCGCCGCCGAGGGGGTGCGGATCACCCACGTGACCGAGACCCACATCCATGCGGACTTCGTCTCCGGCAGCCGGGAGCTGGCCTCGCGGACCGGGGCGAAGCTGCTGCTGTCCGATCATGGCGGGGCGGACTGGTCCTACCGGTTCGCCGGGGAGGCCCATGCCCAGATGCTCCGGGACGGGGGCGAGTTTTTTGTCGGCAAGGTAAGACTCCAGGTCATCCACACGCCGGGGCATACCCCGGAGCATATCACGTTCCTGGTCACCGATACCGCCGCCGCGGACGCTCCGATCGGGGCGATCACCGGAGACTTTGTGTTCGTGGGGGATGTGGGCCGCCCCGATCTGCTCGAAAAAGCGGCCAACGTCAAAGGCACCATGGACCAGGCGGCCCGGCAACTGTTCCAGAGCCTGCAGGCCTTCAAGTCCCAGCCCGACTACCTCCAGATCTGGCCCGGCCACGGCGCCGGCTCGGCCTGCGGAAAGGGGTTGAGCGCCATCCCGCACAGCACCGTGGGCTACGAG
The DNA here is from genome assembly GCA_963795085.1 of uncultured Gemmatimonadales bacterium. Taxonomy (GTDB): domain Bacteria; phylum Gemmatimonadota; class Gemmatimonadetes; order Gemmatimonadales; family GWC2-71-9; genus DASYPP01. The sequence continues at coordinate 373,368 of CAWCFX010000006.1, forward strand.
CGGATGTTTAACTGGGCCTTTGCCGTCACCGACGAGAGCAGGTTCGTGAAGCAGGTTCTGGAGGGCCAGCCGGAGCCACCGACTTATTTCGCCGAGATGAAACGGATCAACCGGGACGGACCCCGGCTGCTGGGCGACTTTCCCGCCCCGGCCCAGGTCCCCGCGGCCCGGCTGGCCGAGCTGCTGAAGGAGGCCGTGGTGATCGACACCCGCCCGGCCGGAGAATATGCGGCCGGCCACGTCGCGGGTACGCTCAATCTGCCGCTCAACAAGTCGTTCACCACCTGGGCCGGATGGCTGGTACCGTACGACCGCGACATCTATCTCATCGCCAAAGATGAAACCAGCCGGGAGAAGCTGGACGAAGCCATTCGCGACCTGGCCATGATCGGGCTGGACCGGGTGGCTGGTTACATGGCACCCGATGAGGTGATGGCGTGGGCGCAGCAGAACGGCGGGCTGGCGACCATCAGGGAGGTGGCCACGGCCGAGGCGGCCCGGCTGGCCAACGGCACGGCGACGATCCTCGATGTGCGGAACGATGCGGAATGGGAAGCCGGCCATGTTCCCGGCGCGACCCACATTCCGCTGGGACATCTCGCTGCGCGGCTGGACGAACTGCCCACCAGCCGGCCCGTGGTGGTGCATTGCCAGGGCGGCGCCCGGTCGGCTATCGCCGCGAGCGTGCTCCGGGGCCACGGGTTTACCGACGTGGCCAACCTGGTGGGAGGGTTCCAGGCCTGGGAAAAGGAAGGCCTGCCTACGTCAGGCGGGTGAGGATCGCCGCCGCGAACCGCGCCGGCGCCTCCGCATGGTGGCGGAGAAACAGGTCGGGTTCGATCATCTCCAGCTCCATCAGCCGCACCCCGCTCGCGCCATCTACCAGGTCCACCCGCGCGTAGAGCCAGGGGAACCGCACGACCTCCAGGACGCGCTCCGCCGCGCCGAGGACCCGCGCAGGAGGCATGCCGGGGGCAGACGTCCCCCCGTACTCCTTCTGCACCCGGAAGTCCCCGCGGGCCGGCAGCTTGAGGGCGGAGTGGCTGAGCTCGCCCCCCAGAAAGACCACCGACCACTCCCCCCGGACGATGGCCTCCTCGAACTCCTGGACCAGGACCGCCCCCCGCTCCAGCATCGCGGTGAACTGCGGCTGATCGGCCGGCGCGGATTCGGGCGTGGTCGTCCAGGTGAGAAACGCGGTGGCCGACATCGCGGGTTTCACCACCGCGCGCCGCCACCCATGCACGGCGAGCAGGTCCGGCAGGCTCGCGCGCTCGCCCCGCTCGAGCCAGGCCGTCGGCGGTGTCGCGATACCGCGGGTGGCGAGTTCCTGCAGGTAGTGCTTGTCCATGTTCCAGCGAACCAATGCCGGCGGATTCCACAGCCGGTCGCCGGCCGATTCCCGGGCGGCCAGCCAGGCCGCGAACTCGTCGGTGCGCTTGTGATAGTCCCAGGTGGAGCGTAGCACCAGGAGATCGAAGTCTCCCCACGCGACCGAAACATCGTCCCAGGCCAGCGGCTCCACGGTATGCCCGTCTCGGCGGAGCCGCCCGGCGCCGAGCCGGTCGTCCTCGGTGAGCGCGGGCATGCCGGCGTAGGTCACCAGCCCGATGCGCGCGTCAGCCAATCCAGACGCTCTTGATGTTGACGAATTCGCGGATCCCGAACTCGGACAACTCCCGGCCGTAACCGGACCGCTTGATCCCGCCGAAGGGCAGCCGGGGATCGGACTTTACCTGGCCGTTGACGTGGACCGCGCCCGCTTCGATGTCCGCCGCCAGCCGCTCGGCCCGGTCCCGGTCTTCCGTCCAGAGCGAACAGCCCAGCCCGAAGCTGGAAGTGTTGGCCAGCCGGATCGCGTCGGCCTCATCCCGGGCCCGGGTCACCGCGGCGACGGGCCCGAAGGTTTCTTCGTCAAACGCGGTATTCCCCGGCCCGGTACCCACCAGGATGGTGGGCGGGTAGAAGGCGCCTTTCCCCTCCGGCAACCTCCCACCCAGCGTCAGCGAGGCACCCTCGTTCACCGCGGCCTCGACCTGCCGGTGCAGGTCGTCCCGGAGGTCGGTACGGGCCTGGGGACCCACGGCCATGCCGCGGTCCAGCGGGTCGCCCATGGTCCGGGTCGCCATTTCCCGGTGGAACATCTCCAGGAACCGGTCGAAGACCGGCGCCACGGCGATGAACCGCTTGGCGGCGATGCAGCTCTGCCCGCTGTTGACCAGCCGGGCATCGGCGGCGACCCGGGCCGCCCGCTCCAGGTCGGCGTCCTCGAGCACGATGAACGCGTCGCTTCCGCCTAGTTCAAGGACCGTCTTCTTGAGGTGGCGGCCGGCCTGCTCTGCGACCTTGATCCCCGCCTGCTCGCTCCCGGTAAGCGTCGCGGCCACGATCCGGGGATCGGCAATGATCCCGGCAACGGCGCCGCTCCCGACAAGGAGGGTCTGGAACACTCCCCCGGGAAACCCCGCCCGGCGGAACACCTCTTCAATGTCCAGCGCGCACCGGGGTACGTTGGAGGCGTGCTTCAGGATGCCGGTGTTGCCCGCCATGAGCGCGGGCGCCGCGAAGCGGAGCACTTGCCAGAAGGGAAAGTTCCAGGGCATGACGGCGAGGATGGGGCCCAGCGGATCGAACCGGACAAAGCTCCTGGCCGCGTCGGTGTCCTTCACCTGGGGCGCGAGGAACGCTCCGGCTTGATCGGCGTAGTAGTCGCAGACCCAGGCGCACTTCTCCGCCTCGGCTTCGCCCTGGGCGATGGGCTTCCCCATTTCCAGCGCCATGGTGCGGCCGAAACGGGCCTTGTCCTCCCGGAGGACCGCGGCAGCCTTCCGCATCAGGTCGGCTCGGCGGGGCATGCCGGTCCGGCGCCATTCCTGGTACGCCGCCTGGGACCGGGCCAGGGCGGCCTCGATATCGGCGGGGCTGGCCTCGGGAAACTCCTCGATCAATTCGCCGTTGGCGGGGTTCGTCGATGTAATGGCCATGGGCGTCAGCTGTGTTGATCGCGCAGTCGCCCGAGAGTACTGTCGATCAAGCGGGTCAGCTTGTCCGCGGCGCCATCGACCGCCTGGCCCGTGGTCGCAGCCTGGTGGGTGACCGCGACCGGTTGCCGGCCCTGGAGACGTGCTTCCATCATGCAACGGATGTCCTCGGTGCCACTCTTCTCGCTGCTGTTCTCATCGCTCAGGTGCACTTCCACCCGCGTGATCTGATCGCTGAACCGGCTCAACACGCTCTCCACGGTGGCGCCGACCTCGGCGACGAGCGTTGCATGGCCTTCGATATTGTGATCGGTATTGACCTGGATCTGCATATTGGTCTCTGGTTGTGAGAATGAGGACTCACTGCCCCCAAGTGGCCACGTCGATGGCCATGGCTGGAAATGACAACCGAAACGTCAGCCATGCAAGGCTGCGTTACACGTGCGGGCTGGATGGTCCATCCGCCGGGGCTAGCGAGCCTGTTCTCCCCCCGACTCCAGGGCCTGGATCAGCGCTTTCATCTCCCCGATTTCCCGGACCTGGGCTGCCACGATGTCATCGGCCAGTTTCCGGACCCGCGGGTCGGAGATATGGGCGCGGGTACTGGTCAGGATCGCGATCGAGTGGTGGGGAATCATCGCTTTCATGTACGAGACGTCTTCCACCGTCTCCTGGCCGCGCACCAGCCAGAGCGCCAGGAAGAATACGAGCGCGCTGCCGGCGATAATGCCGGTATTTATCCGCCGGTCGGTGTACATCTTCAGCATGAACAGCAGCATGACCGCCGCCATGACCGCGCCCATCAGGAGCGCCATGTAGGCCCGGGTCTCGCTGAAGAAGATATGGTCCGCGGAGTACGTGTTGAGGTACATCAGGAGAAACATGATGCCGGTGGCGGTGGCGATCATGGCAAAGAAGCGTGGATAGGGCTTCATCGGACATCCTCTCTCGAAAAGAAGCTTGGCACGGGAGTGATGGTCCACGGCACTGCCGCGCGACGACGGAGCCGCTGGACCGGAATGGCTCCGAAGGGTTCCATCATGCTCAATGGGGATATCAGAGTCTGTGCCCCGGGGCACACCGCGGCGTGATTTCTGGACCCGGGTACTACCCCACGCGGCCGCCAGGGACGTCAGGGATCCCGGTCGCGCCGATGCCCTTCCGGCGGAGTTGACCCAGTCCCTTCATGCCGGTGAGCGCGATCCCGATGGCCAGGACCGGCAGGACCTGGACGGCCTGGAGGGCCAGCCCGGCTGCCAGCGCGGAGGAGAGTGGAATGCCGAACTGTTCCATCACCAGGATCATCGAGCCCTGGAGTACCCCGACATTGCCGGGGGTGAGGCGAAGGAGTCCCGCGGCGTTGGCCGCGACGAGGGCGCTCAGCGAAATCGAGATATCGACCGGGATATGGGTCGCCGCGATGGTCCAGTGGAATGCCGCCCACTGCAGGAGCCAGTTGAGGCAGGCCAGCGCGACCGCGGCCACCATCCCGAAGCGATCGGTCGAGGCCACCATTTCGATCAGGGGGCCGCGCCAGCGGCCCAGGTTCCGGGAGCGAATGCGGTCCCAGGGCAGTCGCCGGTACCCGAGAAACACGGCACCGGTCGCCAGGCCGAGGCCGAGACCGATGAGACTGGCGGCGGGAAACGGCGGCGCGACGATCAGGGCCGCCGCCAGGAAAACAAACAGCGAGACAATCTCCACGAACCGGGCCAGAATCAGGGACCCGCCCGCCGCGGCCATCGGGACCTCGTCCCGCACCGCCACCATTTTCGCGCGCGCCACGTCCCCGCTGACGGATACCGAAATGCAGGACAGGGCGGCGCCGACGAAGGTGGCGAATTGGACCGTGACCAACCGGACCGGCGCCAGCCGCCGCAGGAACACGTGCCACTCGGCGCCCTTGATTGCCAGGGAGACGAGGTGGGCCAGCGCCGCGGCGGCGAGGAGCAGCCAGTTCGAGGTTTCCAGGGCGGCCAGCGTCGCGGCCCAGGGAAAACCTATTCCGAAATGGATGGCGAACCCAAGGGCAGCCAGTACCAGGCCCGCCAGTGCCCAGCGGCGCCAGCTCACCGGGTCGAACGCAGTATGGAGATAAGCACCCGGGCAAGATAATCTCGCTCGCCCGGAGCCCGCGTCTAGTGTTTCATCGTGGACTCCGCCGGCATCACCCGGAGGTAGAGCGCCAGGCCGGCGGGGGTGCGGGTTCCGTAGGCCGCTTCCAGGGCGGCGGGGATCCGGCTCACCCCGACTCTGCCCCCAAGCCCGAAGCTGGCCTGCCCAATCCGTCCGATCTCGCGGAGCATGCCCGCAGAAATGCTGTAGATGTCAAAGCCGTCCGCTCCGGCGCCGGCGACCTGGAGATCCTCGGCATCCTTCTGTACGAAGCTGGCCCGGCCGAAGATGTTGTACTTCCCGGTGTGGAGGTTGGCCTCGAGCACGGCGCTGTGCTCGAAGGCGTCCTCACCCGCGTGCCGGTTGGCGCCGTAGATGAGGGATGCCGAGAGATGGCCGGTCCGGGTCGGCTTGACGTGCATGATGGACGCGCCGATCCGGTCCTGGGAGACGTCGGGCTCCAGTTCCTCGGGTGACTTGAGAAACCCGTACGAGGCGCTCATCGCCCAGGTGGACGACGGGTTGACCGTCAGCCGGCCGCCGTAGGAGTCCAGGGGGCGAAAGTCGAAATTGGTGCGTTCTTCGTCCGGCTCCCGGCCGTTGAATACGGTGCCTTCCAGCTTCCAGGTCCGGGTGAAGACCCCGGCCGTCACGACGCCGAAGGTGATGTGGGTGGCATCCTGCCAGTGGTGCGCCAGGGTGGCCAGCGGGTCCCCTTCCGCGGAGGCGCGGTGCATGAACGCGACCGGGCCGATCGCCGGCTCGCCCACCGGCGCCAGGTAGAGCGAGACTCCGAGGTGCTTCGACACCGGCCTTTCGTACATGGCGGCGATTTCCATGAACAGATCGTGGGGATGCTGGCGGTCCACCAGCGGGCGCCCCCGGTAGGCTTCGCCGGACTGCAGCAGCAGGGGATAGCCGCTCCCGCCCAGGGTGTAGGGTTCCAGGCTGAGCATGCCGTGGAGATGCAGCAGCCCGCCGCCCAGCGGGCGCATCGCCATGACCATGCCCCAGTTGGTGCTGCCGACCTGGGTGTCACCGCGGGGCCCGCCCTGGTGATTGTAGATCAGGAAGGCCTGCCCGTGGACCATCATGCTCCATTGCCCGGCCATCCAGTGCCAGGCGTTCATCGGCGAGGCATCGGGGAGCCAGCTGGTGCCGGACCCCATGCGGGTATGGGGAATGCCGAGGGGCCCGTCCAGGCCGGGCATCGGGGTGGCGGTCTCGCCCGCCATGTTGTGTTGTTCATGCTGCGCCCGCAGGGAGCCGGGCAGACCTCCCAGGAGCAGCAACAGCGCCGCCATGCGGGCGGGCGTTGGTGAGATTTTCACAGGACCCTCCAGACCGAAGTTGAACGAAGAACGCGAGGCTCGATCAGGAGAGTCGTTGAGGTGGCGGCGAGAGTGGCGGGATATGGTGGGATATCAGCACCCGGACCGGTGTGGCAATCCGGGCTGGCCCCGGCAGGGCTGCCGGGGCCGGCGTCGCAGCACCGACGGCGGGGGAGTGCGCGAGACATCCGGCATGGCCGGCGCATTCCACCGGCGGACAGTGCTGGCAGTCATCCGGAGCCGGGGCCACCATGCCCTGGCCGGCGCCGGAGTCCGAATGCCCCGAATGGGGCGATGCCGCCTGGACACAATGGTCGGCGGCCGCAGCCGGCAAGGGCGGCCACGAAAGGAGGCTCAGCAGGAGCATGACCAGCTTCATCGGGTGTTCTTGTACATCAGGTCCACCAGCTCGTCATACATCGACTCGGCTTCCTCGTTCCCGACCCGGATGGCCGAGGTGGCGCAGTGCTTGAGATGGTTGCGCAACAACTCCCGGCCGACCGCCCGGAGCGCTTCCTGGACCGAGCTGATCTGGGTCAGGATGTCGGCGCAGTAGCGGTCCTCCTCTACCATCTTTTGCAGCCCCCGGACCTGGCCTTCGATCCGGCGCAGCCGCTTCAGATTCCGGTCGCGGAGATCTGGTTCAACGGCGACGGCATGGCGGGGTTCAGGGGTGCTTTTCATGCAACGCCTCCTGGTGCCCATCAGGAGCGACGGGCGTTGGTAGTGTCCTTGTTCCTCGTTCCGAGGCGCCTGCCCCACCCACCCGGTTTGCGCCCATCTCCATCTCGGCGCCTCGAACTTCGACGTCCGACGGCGCCTGACGCTCGCACCCGGTTGTGCGCGCGTATCCACCGCGTCGCCTCAACTCTCCGAGGCGCATTAACGCAGAGGGCGCCGGGGAAAATCACGAGATCGCAAGGCTACAAAATCATCTTCTGCCATTCTGCGATCTCTCAGTCGGTTCAGCGCTCTCGGCGTTAAGGCGCCTCGGACTTCGACGGTCCGGTGGTGCCTGACGCACGCACCCCGAAGAAAAGCATCAAGCCTGGCTCGCCTTCAACCGCCGCAACCGCAGGCTGTTCCCCACCACGCTGACGCTGCTGAACGCCATTGCGGCGCTGGCCAGAATGGGACTCAGCAGCAGCCCGAACGCAGGGTAGAGGATACCGGCGGCCACCGGGATCCCCACCACGTTGTAGATGAAGGCCCAGAACAGGTTCTGCTTCATGGTCCGCATGCTGCGCCGGGACAAGTGAATGGCCCGGACCACGCCGGCCACGTCCGGCCGCATCAGGGTGATGTCGCTCGCCTCCCGCGCGACGTCCGTCCCGCTGCCCATGGCGATCCCCACGTCCGCCTGGGCCAGCGCGGGCCCATCGTTGATACCGTCGCCCACCATCGCCACGACCTCGCCCCGCTCCTGGCGACGCTTGATCTCGGCGACTTTGCCCTCCGGCGTGACCCCGGCCACGACCTGCTCCACTCCGGCTTCCCGGGCGATGGCGCGGGCCGTTCGCTCGTTGTCTCCGGTGACGATGAGGGTCTTGAGCCCGAGCTGCTGGAGGCGGGCAATGGCCTCCCGGCTACCCGGCTTGATGGGGTCCGCCACCGCGATGAGCGCGGCCAGCGACCCGTTCAGATTGACGTACATGGGAGTCTTCCCCTCATCCGCCAGCCGTTCCCAGTCCGCCCGTGCCTCCTCCACGGCGACGCCGTATTCGGCCATCAGGCCGGCGTTTCCCACCGCCATGGCCACACCGGACACGATGCCGGTGGCTCCCTGCCCGGTGACCGAGTTGAAGTTCTCCGGTTCCGCCAGCGGCAGGCTCCGCTTCTCAGCCTCCGCCACGACGGCGGACGCAAGCGGGTGCTCGGAACGGGATTCCAGCGAGGCGACCAGCTCGAGCACCCGGTTCTCGGTCCACGCCGCACCACGCACCAGGATATCGGTGACGGCAGGTTTCCCCTCGGTCACCGTCCCGGTCTTGTCCAGCACGACCGTGGTCAGGGAACCGGCCCGCTGCAGGGCCTCGCCGCCCTTGATCAGGATGCCCCACTGGGCGCCCTTGCCGGTCGCCACCATGACCGCGGTGGGAACGGCCAGGCCCATCGCGCAGGGACAGGCGATGATGAGTACCGCCACGGCCGCCGCGAACCCGCGCACCAGCGGCGCTGTGGGGTCGAGCAGGTACCACGCGACGAACGTCGCGATGGCGATCGAAATCACCACCGGCACGAACACCGCGCTGATCCGGTCGGCCAGGCCCTGGATCGGGGCCCGGCTGCCCTGGGCTTCCCGCATCAGCTTCACGATCCGCTGGATGGTGCTGTCGGCGCCGAGGGCGACGACCCGGACCTGGAGCGCCCCGGTGCTGTTCATGGTTCCACCCGCGACCCGGTCGCCCGGACCCTTGGCCACCGGCATGGACTCCCCGCTCAGCATGCTCTCGTCCACGGCGCTGCCGCCGGTGGTCACCTCGCCGTCCACCGGGACCCGTTCACCCGGGCGGATCACCACCACGTCCTCCAGGCGGACCTCGTCGATCGGCAGATCGCGCTCCTGCCCGTCCCGGATCACCCGGGCCGTCCCCGGCTGCAGCGCGATCAGGCCGCGCAGCGCCACCGAGGTCTGCCGCTTGGCCCGGGCTTCCATCGCGTTGCCCACCAGGATGAGGCCGATAATGATCACGATGGCCTCGTAGTACACGTCCGGCGGCACCCCATGGGAGAGAAAGAACCCGGGGAAAAAGGTGGCGGCCAGGGAGAAGACAAAGGCCGCCCCGGTTCCCACCGCGATCAGCGTGTTCATGTCGGCGGCATGATGGCGGAAGGCGTTCCAAGCACGAGTGTAGAAATGCCGGCCGGCCCAGCCCATGATGACCAGCGTGATCGTAAGCAGGACCCCCAGGAGGACGCTGCGATCCAGCGCGTAGAGCCAGGGAAGGGCCCGCTCCAGCGGTGGAGTCAGGCTGTGCATGGCCCACCGCATGAAGGGGTCGCTGGTGGCGGCACCGTGCTCGCCGCCCGCCATGAGCGGCATGGAGAAGAGCATGGCGATGGCTGCCGCCACCAGGCTCACCACCGCCTTCAGCCGGTATTCCCGGAACTCCTCCTGCTGCGCCAGGTCGTGCGCCTCCTGGTCCTCCACCGCGGTCCGGCCTTCGACCGGCAGCTCGGCACCATACCCGGTGGCCTTCACCGCCTCTACCAGCCGGTCAGGCGAGGTCGTCTCGGGATCAAAGGTGATGGTGGCGTTGGAGGTCATCAGGTTGACCGTCGCGTCCGCGACCCCGGGCGTGCGGACCAGCGCCTGCTGCACGTGAGCCTGGCACCCGGCGCAGGTCATCCCGCTGACGGGGAGCGTCACCGTAGCCGGCGGTTTCTTCGTCTCAGTTGGCATCATTCACTCCACGATGAGCTTGCCCCGCAGCATGCTCATGCCACAGGTAAACTCAAAGGTGCCCGGCGTGTCCGGAGTGAACTCAACGGCGGTCTGCTGGTATGCCGGGAGAAACTTGCGGATGCCGAAATCGGGGAAAACGATCTCTTCGCTGCAGCTGGACGTTTCCTGGCGGTCAAAGGTCAGCCGAACCGGCTGGCCCTGCTTCACGCGGATCACGGCGGGATCGTACCCGCCAAGCACGGCAATCGTGGCGCGCTGGATACCGCGGTCCCCCGCCTCGGCAACCGCCGCCTTGCGCCCCGCCAGGAAGAAGTACCAGTTGACCCACAGAATGGCGGCGGCGCCGCCGATCAGAACCATCCATTGTATCCCTGTCATGGCCTGCTCCTATACCCTGGTGGGGTATATACTACGATACCCCCACCCCCTATGTCAAGCCCAGCTTCAAGACCCCGGCCCCGCACCCCACCCAGCGTGAGGAGCGTCACTCCGCTCTGCCGAGGACTCGTGCATTGTCTGGAACAGCAAGCCCGAACTCCAGATGGCCCTCAACCACTTGGCGAGGCTCTATGCCCAGGAAAGACCAGGACGAGAATACTTCCGCACCCTTTGTCCGGATGGATCCGGAGCAGCGCAGGCAGTTCGAAGAGGGAGGTCCGCTCAAGCACGAGGACGACCGGGTGACCGAAGTGGAGTTCGACGCGGATGACCCCCGGGACGAGGACCGCATGGGCCGCCATGCCCAGCCGGAGAGCGAGGAGTTGCGGGAGGAAAAGGCGGCGGAGGTCGATGAGTCGGGGCCGCCCAGAGAGAGGTAGGCGGCGGTCTAGCCGGACCGCGCAGTCTTGAGCAACGCACCCACCAGGCCGTCGTGGTCCAGCCGGCCCGGGTAGCGCTGGCCATTCAAGAATACGGTGGGGGTGCCCTTGACCCCGCTCCGGATCCCGCCCAGCATGTCGGCCCGGACCCGGTCGCGGTGCGCACCGGCGGCCATCTCCCGGTTGAATTGCTTCAGGTCCAGCCTGGCTTTCTTCGCCAGCCGGGAAAAATCCTCCGCCAACTCGCCTCCGGCCTGGTACAACTGGTCCACCATCTCCCAGAACCGGCCCTGGCTGGCGGCGGCCTCCGCCGCTTCGGCGGCCCGTTGTGCGTGGGGGTGACCGGGCAGCGGGAAATGCCGGAAGACCACCCGCAGCGAGTCGCCCAGTTCCCGCGCGATGTCGCTGATGACCGGGTGCGCGAGCGCGCAGTGGGGGCACTGGAAGTCGCCGTACTCCACCAGCGTAAGCGGGGCCTCAGGCCGCCCCCTGGCGTGGTCCCGCGACGAGACCGGCACCACCAGCTCCGGCCCGGCCACCGTCACGAACCCCTCACCGGCAGTTCGGCGGCGATGACCCATGGGGCGGCCCGGTCATGCAGGGCCTCGACCAGCCCGACCATGGGCAGTTTCTTCCGCGGCTTGACTGAATACTCCAAAACCGTCTGCGACCCGCCCTGGTCCGGGCTGCGGCGCAGCTTGAAGCCCTTGGTGCATTCGCTCAGGACCCGCTCGATCGCGGGCTGCGCCTCCTCCGGGTCCGTCACATAGATCCGGATCCGCTCGGCCCGCTTTTTCGCCCTGACCGGTTCCGGATCTCCTCCACCCAGTGCCAGCAGCGTGGTGTCTGCGGAGGGGTGCCCGGCCGACGCGTCCCCGCCCGCCTCGACGGCGGCCTCCCCGGCTGCCGGCATCGGCATACAGAGCATGCCGAAGGTCCGCTCATGGTCGGCGGTCAAGTCCAGCTTCCAGAGCAGCAGTTCCAGGGCGCTGAAGAAGAGGGAGAGGAAACTTGCGATCGCGAGCTGGCCCACCCCGGCGGCGAACCCGATGCCGACGGCGGCAAAGATATAGACCGCGTCGCGGGAGTCTTTCAGATTGTTGCGGAACCGGACGGCGGCCACGATGCCGGCCAGGCTGAACGCCAGCGCCAGGCTGTTCTGCACCACGATGAGAATCGCGGTGATCACCACCGGCAGCATGATGACCGTCTGGACGAGCGATTGGTCGTACTTGAGGCTGTTGCGGGTCCGCACGTACACGAACGCCACCGGCAGCGCGAGGAGAAACGCGCCCACCACGGCGGCGGCGCCGGCGGCCAGCGGAGGCAGGGTGCGCAGGAGGGGGGCCAGCAGATGCCCCTGGAGGTCGCCGGGCGCCAGGTCCTGCGCGGCTTCCATGCCTTTCATGCCGCCGGTGAGCACGATCAGGCCGGCCACGATGACCAGTACGACCAGGTAGTAGAGCGACAGCCGGCCCAGCGTGGTCCGCCCGACCCGGCGGCCGCCCTCGTTCACTCCCAGCCGCCGGGCCAGGCGCTCGATGCGGGTTGAGTCCGCCACTGCTGCCTTCCCTGTGGGATAGGGTACAGCTTAGTGGGAAAGTGGGTCAGGGGGGAAGTGGGACAGTGGGTCAGTGGGTCAGTGGGATCAGTGGGTCAGTGGGTCAGTGGGTCAGTGGGTCAGTGGGTCAGTGGGTCAGTGGGACAGTGGGTCAGTGGGTCAGTGGGTCAGTGGGGCAAGGGGGCAAGGGGGCCAAGGGGGCAAGGGCGCCAAGGGGGCCAAGGGGGCAAGAGTGGCAGCAGCACAGGGGGATACTGGGTCAGGCTGTCAGGGTGCTCCCGCCCTGTTCCTACCGCCCTGTTCCTACCGCCCTGTTTCTACCGCCCTTCTTACCGCCCAGTTCTCCCGCCCTGTTCTTTACATCCGGAACAGGTAGCTCGCCTTGACGAAGAAGTTGTCGCTGGTGCGGCGGAACTGGTACCGGTTGGGGACCAGTTCGTCCTCCAGCCGCTGGCGCGTGCTGCCGTAGCCGGCGAAGAACACGGTGCCCGGATTGGGCCGGTAGCTGAACAGCACGTCGGCCCGGAACCGGCGCTGCTCCTCCACCTGGGTGGGCTGCCCGTTGATCAGGATGGGAAAGCCGGATCGGGTCGCGTCGCGCAGGGCGTCGGTCCACTGGTCGGCCCATTCGCCGATGAGGCGGACGAAGAAGGGCCGGGAGACCTGGTACTCCAGCTTGACCCGGGGGATCCGCTGCAGGTCCACCAGGCTTCCGTCGGTCCGGCGGTTGACCTGCTGGTGCTGGTAGCTGACGTCCAGCCGCAACTGGTCGGTGGGGCGGTAGGTCAGGCCGCCATTGATGATGAACAACTCGCCGGAGGCCCACTCGAAGAAGTTCTCGTCATATCCATAGAGCGAGAAGGCATTGGCCGAGAACTGCGCGAACTGGGGCGTGCTGAAGGAGGCGACCAGGTCGAAATTCGGAATATCCCGGGTCTGGGGTCCGGTCCAGGGGACAGACGTCCCGGCCGAGTCCAGCGCATAGCCCCGGTAGATGTCGCCATCGTAGCCGAAGGTTTCGATCAGCGCCGCGGCGCTGGCGTTCCAGCCGCCGCGCAGGGTGGCCGCCGTGTTGAAATGCAGCTTGTTATCCAGTGACTCCTGCCCGTGGATGAAGTCCTGGTACTTCCAGGTGCCGTGCAGCTGCACGTCCTGGGTGACCCGCTCGAAGAAGGACCCGGGCCGCCGGTTCCAGGTCAGCGAGTGCACCACCACCGCGTTGACGATGTTGCGGCGCCCGATGAACCCGCTCTGGGCCGAGAACTGGTCGCCGATGGCGTTGATGGAGTAGCGCATGCCGAACTTCCGACCGTTCCTGGTAAAGCGTGCGAACCAGAGGGGGCCGTCGGTGGTCGTGCCGAGGAACCGGGTGCGGCTGCCGGCGACCTGGAACTGCGCCTGGTAGATCCCCCGGAAGACGAACCGCCCGTCCAGGCCGAGGACCCGGTTGTAGTTGTCGCCGTCCACCTTGTCGGTATAGACGAGGCCGATCCGGGACCGGGCGCCCACGTCCCGCTGGAGTCGGAGGATGTTGTAGAGGGGGCGGTCGTCGCCGGTGAAGGAGACGTCCCGATCATCCGCCGCGGAGAGCAGGCCGACGTTGGCGCCGAACGCGGTGCCGGTCAGCTTCACCGCGCCGAGCGGCTGGACCACCCGCCGGGTATAGATGAGGGAATTGGGCGTATTGAACTGCTCGCTCCCGTCCAGGAAGAAAGGCCGCTTCTCCGAGAAGAAGAGCGCCTGGCGGGGGTCGAAGGTGACCTGCCCCGCGTCCGACTCGATCTGGGCGAAATCGGGATTAGCCGTGCCGTTCAGGGTCAGGTTGTTGGTGATGCCCCAGCGGACGTTGCCGCCGATCTCGGGATCCTGCCGGTCGTAGTTCCAGTCGCCGTTGGTCCCCGGGGCCCCGTCCACCCGGGCGGTCAGCTCAGGCTGGAGGTCGAGCACCAGGCCGCGCCGCAGGCCGGTGAGACCGACGAGGTGACCGGACTGGGAAAGGAAAGACGCGTTGTCCCGGCGGGCGGGCACCCAGGAGTCTTCGTAGCCGGAGTGCTGCACCCGGCGCACGATATTGATGCCCCAGGCCTGCTCGTTTGCGGCCTGGTAGCGAAGGCTCTTGAAGGGAATTCTGACCTCGACCTCGTATCCATACGGGGTGAGGCGGCCCTTGGACTGAAAGACGAAGTCGGGGTTGAGGTCGGTGGGATCCCGGGACACGCTGCCGCCGCCGAAAATACCGGTGGTCCCGGCTCGGCCCGTCTCGACCAGGGCCCCGTCAGCCTGCACCCCGAGCGGGTTGACCATGAACACGGTCGCCTGCCGGCCGTCGTTGAACGTACCGAGCAGCAGCTGGACATGGTCGTCCGCGAAGATGCGGTCCCGGTCCGCCAGGGTGGCGCGGACGGCGCCGTGCGCCTCAAACGCGCGAATGCCGAAGTAGATCGCGCTGGGCGAGTACCAGACCAGGACCTCGGTCGAATCGGACGCAGGGGCGCCATCATTGGGAGCAAACTGGGAGAAGCCCGTCAGCATTCCGGCCCGGCTCCAGGCCAGCTCGTCCAGTGAGCCGTCGATGGTGACCTCGGCGTCGAACCGGGGAATCTGGACCTCGAGCCGGTTATCCCGGCCATGGTACACGGAGATGGTATCCTGCAGGGCCAACTGGGCAACCAGGAGGAGCAGCATGGAAACACGGGGTCAGGGATATCGACTGGCCAGGGGCGCCGGCAGTCCTTGGACCGCTTACGAACGGGGGCCACACCCGGTTTCGGGCCGCCGGGATGCGTTTCCATTTCGGCATCCGGCACCCAAATCCTGAATCCCGGCGGCGGGGCCATGCCCGGGAGTGGCGGACGCGGTTGAGGGGACCGAGGCACCAGCCCTCAATCCCCTCAATTCCACAATTCCCTCAATTCCCTCAATTCCCTCAATTCCCTCAATTCCCTCAATTCCCTCAATTCCCTCAATTCCCTCAATTCCTAATTACCTCCCGATCAACAATCCCAGCTCCCCCACCTTCTTGTCCAGCAGTTCCACGCTCCGGAGCACCACGTCCAGGGATTCTTCCGGGAAGCCCGACTCCAGGGTGAACGTGAACTCGGCAAAGACATCGTACACGTCGTCCATGCCCCAGTGGAAGAAGTCGCCGGCATTATTGGCCAGCAGTTTCCGCATCAGGCCGGTGCTGTTGTTGGCGCGGTCCACGTTGATGTAGCGGTCGCCCGAGATATGGGGGAACACCCGGACGGTCAGCACGTCGTTCCGCCCGACCATCACGATGATCTCCATGCTCTCCGCCTCATTCAGCCCCTCGGTCATGGACCCGGAGAAGTTCCATTGATTCGCCTGCGCCTGCTTGAAGTTGACGCCGATCCGCGGCCCGATCGTCCGCAGGGCGGAGCGCACCTTGTCGCGGGTGGCCTGCCGTTCGGGGCTGTTCTCGTTCTGGGCCCAGGCGACCGAGACCGATGCGGCCAGCGCCAGGGCGGCCAGGGTGCCAGCGGTCTTTCGGGCGAATCGCAGCGAACTTGCCACAAAGCCTCCTCAGGAATGGGGTGATGACGCTACAACCGCTCCTTCTCCTCGACTTCCAGCATGTGCGCCTTGCGGCCGCCCCGGTGGAGCTCGCCCTGGTGGGCGGCGCCCGTCACCAGCAGGTGGGCCAGGTCCACGGCCCGGTGGACCAGCTCCCGGGCAGCTTCATGAAGTTCAGCGGATTCCCGCACCACCTGCACGTTTCGCTCCATGTCCTCGGCGCTCCAGCCCCGGGTATGGGCGATGTAGGGAAACTGGGGGAACTGGCACCCGATCTCTCCGAAAAACCCCATCATCTGGCCGGCCACCGCCTGGACGTTGTCCTGGCCTCCCACGATGATGAAGCCCGCGACCTTGTTCCTGAGCAGGACCCGGTTGGCGATGGTCACCTGGTTCTGCACGCAGTTCATCCGCTCGACCATCTTGTAGTAGAGCGAGCTGGCGTTGCCCCAACGGATCGGCGTGGATACCAGGATGACGTCCCCCCAGTGCACCACCGCTTCGTAGACCTGGTCCAGCTGGTCGGTGCTGTCCATCTGGGTGATGGAGCAGGGCCAGGTGCAGGCGTGGGCGCTCTTGGAGTAGTACCCCTCGCAGTGGCGGAACCGCAGGTCGTTGAGCCGGATGAGTCGTGACTCGACGCCGAGAGAGGTCGCCGCATGGTCGAGGGCCGCTTTCAGCAGGTCGTCGGAGCCGGAGTAGCGCGGGTTGCCCGCGTCCATGGCGGTCGTCGAAAGGCCCACCACCCGGATGGGGCCCGGGGCCCGATCCACCTTGCGCGCCAGCGGGTGGGGTTCGTGGGGCCGGCGGCTCCGCCTGGTCTTCGGCTCGAGGTTGACCAGGAGGCGGCCGTTCTCCTGCCGCACCTCGTAGCTGGGCGCGGCATCGTCCTCGTAGCCCGGCTCGCCCAGGCCGGTCCGGCGGTGGTATTTCCAGTTGTGCCAGGGGCAGACGACATAGTCGCCGTCCATTCTCCCCTCGCCCAGGGGACCGCCGGCGTGGTTGCAGGTGCCGGAGATGGCTCCCAGTTCCCCGTTCACCCAGGTGATCGCCAGCCGCACCCGGTCGGCCTTGACCGCGGTGATGGCTTGCCCGGTGAACTGCTCGACCGGGCCGAGGTCGTGCCAGCGATCCGTCATGGGAGCGCCTCGCAGGCGGCGATGGACTGGCGAAGAAAGGTGTCCACCAGCACCTGCTGGCGGTCCGCATCAAGGGCCCGGGCGACCTGGCTCCCGGTCAGCACCGCGCCGACCCAGCCGTTGGTATGCCAGGCACCCTGCCCCAGGTGCGGCAATGGACCCTTCGGATGGGGATATGGCGAGACATAGTAGTAGGGTTCGGCGTAGCTGCCGTCGCCGGGAGAGAGCCCGGCGCCGACGGTCCGGCCCGGTGCCAGCGTGATCAGGGTGGCGATATCGAAATGGTGGGGCCAGCAGCGCACGGGGGAGGCGTCCCGCCGGGCGGCCGCGATCTCGGCCAGGGCCCGGGCGGCGCCGTGATAGTAGCGAGCCAGTTCCCGGCCCCGGGTCGCGTGGCCCTGGAAGGCCGCCCCCTCACCGACGGGGTGAGCGGGGATCTCGTAATGGGTCTGGCCGGCCAGCCGCCCGGGGTCCATGCCGAAATCCGGCATGCGTTCCCGGAGCCAGCGCAGCGCCTGGAGCAGGGTGCGTCCCTCCAGCCGGTACTCGTCCAGCACGTCCCCCGATTCGCCCAGCAGCATCAGGATCAGGGGGTCCAGCCGCAGGGCGCCTCGAAAGGACGGAGACCCGGGAATGGGGTGGCCGGCGAGCGCCTGCCCCGGCATCCACTCCAGGTTGGTGTGGCTGTCGTCGGGGGCGGCCGGCAGGTACGCGATCGAAAGGTGCACGACCAGCTGGGCGGCGTGATGGGCCTCCAGCCGGGCGTCGGCCAGGCTGGCAGGGTCCAGGCTGCCCACGAGGGGCCATGGCACGGTGGCGTGCATCGGCATCGGCTGAGAAAGTGGCAGGGAGGATCGGCACAAGGTTACAGGAAAATCCCCGATTGCAACAGGGGCCGTACCCATGGGCCCAGTCCCCAAGTACATTCCATCCCATTGCCGGCTCCCGTCTTCCATAGTGGAGGTTGATCCCATGTCCAGCCTGATGCCGATCAATCTGAAGGGCTTTATCAACGACCATCGCGACCTCCTGAAGCCCCCGGTGGGCAACAAGATGGTCTGGCAGAACGCCGAGTTCATGGTGATGGTGGTCGGCGGCCCCAATCAGCGGAAAGACTTTCACATCGAGGACGGCGAGGAGTTCTTCTACCAGGTCGAAGGCGATATCGTCCTCCGGATCATCGAGGACGGCAAGGTGCGGGAGATCCCGATCCGGGAAGGCGAGATGTTCCTGCTCCCCGCCGGCATCCCCCACTCGCCCCAGCGCCCCGCCAACACGGTCGGCCTGGTGATCGAGCGGCAGCGGGTGGAGGGAGAAAAGGACCACCTCCGCTGGTTCTGCGAGAACTGCGGCGAAGTCCTCCACGATGACGCCTTCCAGCTGGAAGACCTGGGCAAGCAGCTCAAGCCCATTATCGAAAACTTCTACCAGAGCGAGACCCTCCGCACCTGCCGGAACTGCGGCCACGTGATGACCGTGCCGGCCCCGGCGGCGAAGAAGTGACGCCCGCCATTTCAGATTGGAGATTTCAGATTTCAGATTGGACCACCTTCAGTCTGAAATCTGAAATCTAGAATCTGAAATCCCCATGCCCCTGAAGATCGACATCCACACCCACATTCTCCCCCACTCTCTCCCCGACCTGAGAGAGCGGTTCGGTTATGGGGGATTCATCCAGCTGGAGCACCACGAGCCCTGCCGGGCCCGGATGCTGATCGACGGCAAGTTCTTCCGCGAGATCGGCGACAACTGCTGGAACCCGGCCGCCCGGATCGCCGAGTGCGACCAGGACGGCGTCTCGGTGCAGGCGCTGTCCACCGTGCCCGTCATGTTCAGCTACTGGGCCAAGCCGGAACACGCGCACGATCTCTCCCAGATTCTCAACGACGACATCGCCAGGACGGTCCAGGCGCACCCCCGCCGGTTCGTGGGCCTCGGCACCCTGCCGATGCAGGCCCCCGACCTCGCGGTCCGGGAGCTGGAGCGCTGCGTGAAGCAACTGGGCTTTCCCGGGGTCCAGATCGGCAGCCACGTCAACCAGTGGAACCTCGACGACCCGGTGCTGTTCCCCGTCTTCGAGGCCGCCCAGGAACTGAACGCGGCGGTCTTCGTCCATCCCTGGGACATGATGGGCAAGGAGCGGATGCCGAAGTACTGGCTGCCCTGGCTGGTCGGCATGCCGGCCGAGACCACGCTGGCCATCTGCTCGGTGATCTTCGGCGGGGTGCTGGAGCGGCTGCCCCGCCTCAAGATCTGCTTCGCCCACGGCGGCGGGAACTTCGCCGGGACCATCGGCCGCATCGAACACGGTTTCCATTCCCGCCCCGACCTGGTCGCCACCGAGAACCCGGTCAACCCCCGGGCCTACCTGGGCCGCTTCTACGTGGACTCGCTGGTGCATGACAACGACGCCCTCCGCCAGCTGATCAAGCTCATGTCGCCGGAACGGATCGCCCTCGGCTCCGACTACCCCTTCCCCCTGGGCGAGCAACCCGCGGGCAAGCTGATCGAGTCCATGTACGACCTGGACGCCGGGGTGCGGGACCGGCTGCTCGCCGGGACGGCGCTGGAGTTCCTGGGGCTGGAGCGGGAGAGGTTTGAGTGAGAACAGTGGGTCAGTGGGTCAGTGGGTCAGTGGGCCAGTGGGTCAGTGGGCCAGTGGGCCAGGGGGCCAGGGGGTCAGTGAGCCATGACTGAAGCTGAAGCCATTGCCATGGACCGCGCCGATCCGCTCGCCGGCTTCCGGGACGAGTTCCACCTGCCGCTCCGGCCCGACGGCACCCCGTGGATCTATTTCGTCGGCAACTCGCTGGGGTTGATGCCCCGGGCGGCGCGGGCCATCGTGGACCAGGAACTGGACGACTGGGCGGCGCTCGGCGTGGAAGGCCACTTCCACGGGAAGACGCCGTGGTTTTCCTACCACGAAGTGTTCCGGGAGCAGGGGGCCCGCCTGGTGGGCGCCCGGCCGGGCGAGGTGGTCATGATGAACTCGCTCACGGTGAACCTCCATTTCATGCTGGCCACGTTCTACCAGCCGGCCACGGGCCGCAGCATCATCCTGGCCGAAGAGGGCGCCTTTCCCTCCGACACCTACGCGCTGGAAACTCACATCCGGCACCGTGGCTTCGACCCGGCGACCAGCCTGCTGCCGCTCCGGCCCCGGACCGGCGAGACCCTCCTCCGCACCGGGGACATCGAGGCGCTCCTCGAGGAGCGGGGGCAGGAGATCGCGCTGGTGATGCTGGGCGGGGTGAACTACTACACCGGGCAGCTCCTGGACCTGGGAAGGATTGCCGAGGCGGCCCGGCGGCAGGGGTGCATGGTGGGGTACGACCTCGCCCACGCCGCCGGCAACGCGCCGCTCTCGCTGCACGACTGGGACGTGGACTTCGCGGTGTGGTGCTCCTACAAGTACCTGAACGCCGGCCCTGGCGCCATCGCCGGGTGCTTCGTGCATGAACGGCATGGCCACAACCCGAAGCTGCCGCGGCTGGCCGGCTGGTGGGGCAACCCGCCGGACACCCGGTTTCAGATGCACCTGAACGAGCACTTCGAGCCCGCGCCCGGGGCCGACGGGTGGCAGGTCAGTAACCCGCCGATCCTGAGCCTGGCGCCGCTCCAGGCCTCCCTCGAGCAATTCGACCGGGCCGGAATGCCCGCCCTCCGCAGGAAATCGCTGGCCCTGACCGGCTACCTGGCCACCCTGCTCGGCCGGCTTCCCGCCGGCCGCCTGGAGATCATCACGCCGGCGGACCCGGAGGCCCGCGGCTGCCAACTCTCGCTCCGAGTGCGGGAAGGGGGCCGCGAACTCTTCAATCGGCTGCAGGAAGCCGGCGTGCTCGGTGACTTCCGGAACCCCGACGTGATCCGGGTCGCCCCGGTGCCCCTGTACAACACCTTCCACGAAGCCTGGCGTTTCGCCGAGATCCTGCGGGACGCGCTCGACCGCGCATGACCGACGAGGCGACCGGGTTCACCGTGATCGGAGCCGGGCTGGCCGGCTCGCTCATGGCCATCCTGCTGGGCCGGGCCGGCCACCGGGTGCAGATCTACGAGCGGCGGCCCGATCCCAGGCTGGCGGGGGCCGAAGGCGGACGCAGCATCAACCTCGCCATCTCGACCCGGGGGCTCCACGCGCTCGACCAGGTAGGATTGAAAGACGCGGTGCTTGCCAGCGCGGTTCCGATGCGGGGCCGGATGATCCACTCCGCGACCGGCCACCTCACCTATCAGCCCTACGGCGAAGCCGGCCAGGCGATCAACTCGGTGAGCCGGTCCGGGCTCAACCAGCTGCTGCTCGAGGCGGCCGAACGGGAGACCGGCCAGGGGATTCACTTCGGCCACCGGCTGGGCGGGCTCGATTTCGACCGCGGCAGCCTCTCCTTCACCGGCCCGGACGGCAATCCCCGCGAGGTGCAGGCCGATGCGATCGTCGGCGCCGACGGCGCCTTCTCGGCGGTGCGCGGCCAGATGCAGGTCCGCGACCGGTTCAGCTATGCGCAGAGCTATCTCGAGCACGGGTACAAGGAGCTGTACATCCCGCCGGGGCCCGACGGCAGCTTCCAGATGGAGCCCCACGCGCTCCACATCTGGCCCCGGGGCGGCTACATGATGATCGCGCTGCCCAACCAGGACGGCAGCTTCACCTGCACGCTCTTCTGGGCATTCGACGGCCCCAACAGCTTCGCGCGGATCCAGAACGAAGGCGACCTGCTGCGGTTCTTCCCGGCCACCTATCCGGACGCGGCGCCATTGATGCCGACACTGGCGCAGGATTTCTTCGCCAACCCCACCGGCTCGCTGGTCACCATTCGCTGCTCGCCCTGGCACGTGGGCGGCCGCGCGGTGCTGCTGGGCGATGCGGCCCACGCCCTGGTGCCCTTCTACGGCCAGGGCGCCAACGCCGCCTTCGAGGACTGCGCGGTGCTGGACCGCTGCCTCCGGGACGCGGGACGCGACCGCGCGAAGGCTTTCGCCGCCTTCGAGCGGGCCCGGAAGGTCCACGCCGAGGCGATCGCGGACCTGGCGCTGGCCAACTTCGTCGAAATGCGGGACCACGTCGCCTCGCCGCTCTTCCTCTTCAAGAAGAAGGTGGAGAAGCTCCTGCACCGCCTGGCGCCGAACGGCTTTCTCCCGCTCTACACCATGGTATCCTTCACCACGATCCCCTACGCCGACGCGGTGAACCGCGCCGCCCGGCAGGACCGCTGGCTCAAGGCGGGAGCCATCCTCGCCGTCCTGGCGCTGGCCTGGGCGGCCTGGTGCCTTGCCTGATCATGCCGTTCAGCCGAACCCCGGAGCGCATGCCGTCATGACCCTGACCTACCCGGACTACCTGCAGCTGACCCGGCTGCTCGACCTGCAGACGCCGCGCTCCGACCCGGCCGAGCATGACGAGATGCTGTTCATCGTCATCCACCAGGTGTACGAGCTGTGGTTCAAGCTGGTGCTGCATGAACTGGAAAAAGCGCAGCGGGATCTCGAGGCCAATGACCTCTACGGCGCCATCGCCACCTTCAAGCGGGTCCGCACCGTCATGAAGACGCTGGTCGGCCAGCTCGACATCCTGGAGACCATGACGCCGATGTCCTTCTCGTCCTTCCGGGACCGGCTCGACACGGCGTCCGGCTTCCAGTCGGTGCAGTTCCGGGAGCTGGAGTTCATCCTGGGGAACAAGAAGGCGCGGGCCCTGGAGATGTTGGAGGAGAATTCCGAGGAGCGGACCCGGCTGGAGCGGCGGTACGGGCAGCGGACCGTGGTGGACTCGTTCTACCGTTTCCTCGCCCAGCGCGGTGTCACGGTGCCCGGGGCGCTGCTGGAGCGGGATCTCACCCAGCCCAACGAACCCAGCGAGCCGCTGCAGGAATCGCTCTTCCAGGCCTACCGGACCCAGCCCGACCTGGTGATCCTGCTCGAACTGATGACCGATTTCGACGAAGGCCTGCAGGAGTGGCGCTACCGGCACGTGAAGCTGGCGGAGCGGACCATCGGCGCCAAGAAGGGGACCGGCGGCTCGGCCGGGGTGGAGTTCCTGAAACAGTCGCTCTTTCGCCCGGTGTTCCCCGACCTCTGGGCGATAAGGCATAAGATGTAGGAATTGAGGAAATGGGGGAATTTGTAATTGAGGGAATGGGGGAATTTGTAATTGAGGGAATGGGGGAATTTGTAATTGAATCCAATTCCACAATTCCCAATTCCCACATTATAAATTCCAACATTCCCTCAATTCCAACATTCCCTCAATTCCAACATTCCCTCAATTCCAACATTCCCTCAATTCCAACATTCCCTCAATTCCAACATTCCCTCAATTACAAATTCAAATCGTTGCTATCACCTTGAGTTCGATCGCGATCGGCGTCGGCAGCCGGCTCACTTCCACGGTGGTGCGGGCCGGCTGGTTCTCCGCGAAGTATTCGCCGTACAGCCGGTTGTAGAGCGGGAAGTCGGCCTTCATGTCGGTGAGGAAGCTGGTGACGTCCACGATCCGGTCCCACCCGGAGCCGGCGTCTTCCAGCACCATCCGGATGTTCTCGAACACCGCCCGGCACTGCACCTCGAAATCATAGGCCGTGATGTTCCCCGCCCCGTCGAGGGTGACACCGGGAATCTCCTTGCTGCCCCGCTTGCGCGGCCCTATGCCGCTCACGAAGACCAGGTTGCCCACCTGCTTCGCATGGGGAAAGGGCCCGACCGGCTCGGGCGCCCGGGGGCTCACGATGCTCCTGATGATGGGTTGGGTCACGGGTCACGCCTCGGTGATGTCAGGAAGGGCCGAGCGCCACGCAGACGTTCTTGGGCTCGGTAAAGAATCGGATCGCCTCGTCGCCGCCTTCGCGCCCTACGCCGCTGTTCTTCATCCCGCCGAACGGCACCCGCAGGTCCCGCATCAGCCAGGTGTTGATCCAGATGGTGCCGCAGGCCACCTGCTCCGCCACCCGGTGCGCGCGGGTGAGATCCCGGGTCCAGAGCGAGGCCGCCAGCCCGTAGTCGCTGTGGTTGGCCAGCGCCACCGCTTCCGCCTCGTCCTGGAAGGGTTGCACCGTGACCACCGGGCCGAAGATCTCCTCCCGGTTGGTCCGGCACTCCGGGCCCAGCCCGGTGATGACGGTGGGTGACACAAAGAACCCGTCTCGACACCGCGCCGGCAGGTGTTCCGGCACGCCGCCCCCGGTGAGCACCGTCCCCCCCTCCTCGCGCGCCAGCGCGATGTAGCGCAGGACCTTGTCCCGGTGCGCCGCGGAGATGAGGGCGCCCTGCTCGGTGGCCGGGTCCAGGGGATCACCGATCACCAGCCCGCGGGCTCGCGCCACGAACCGGTCGAGAAAGTCCCGGTACACCGACTGCTCCACCAGGAGCCGGGACCCGCAGAGGCAGATCTGTCCCTGGTTGCTGAAGGTCGAGCGCACCGTGGCGGCGATCGCCTGCTCCAGGTCCGCGTCGCTGAAGATGATCGTGGGGTTCTTGCCGCCCATTTCCAGGGTAAGCTTCTTGAAGCGGGGCGCGGCGGCCGCGGCGATCTGGGCCCCGGTGGCCGTGCCGCCGGTAAACGAAATGGTCCGCACCGCCTCGTGCCCGACCAGGGCCGCCCCCGCCTTTGCCCCCAGCCCATGGACGATGTTCAGCACCCCGGGCGGCAGGCCGGCCTCCTCGCAGATCTCGCCCAGCTTCCACGCCGTCATCGGCGCCAGCTCCGATGGCTTGGCGATGGCGGTGTTCCCGGTCGCGATGGCCGGGGCCACCTTCCATGACAACAGGTAGAGCGGCAGGTTCCACGGTGAGATGAGCCCGGCCACCCCCCGCGGGCGCCGTAGGGTGTAGTTGAGCGCCGAGTAGTCGGTGGAGTGGGCCTGCGACTCGGTGTGAAGAATCGCGGTGGCGAAGAACCGGAAGTTGCTCACCGCCCGGGGAATGTCCATGCGGGCCGCCAGCGTCACCGGCTTGCCGGTGTCCTGCGACTCCAGCCGGGCCAGCTGGTCCTGGTCCCGCTCAATCAGGTCGGCGATCCTGCCGATAATCCGGGAGCGCTCGGCCGCCGGCAGATGGGACCAGGCCGGAAAGGCGCGTTCGGCCGCGAGAGCGGCCCCGTCCACATCGGCGGCCGTGCTGTCCGGGATCTCAGCCAGCGCCTGACCCGTGGCCGGCTCCAGGTTGGGCAGGTATTCGCCGGTGGCGGGGGGAACCTGGCAACCGTCTATGTAGTTGGTGAGTCTGGCCATGGGCAGAAGCTAGGGGGTCAGTGGGCCGGGGGGCCAGTGGGTCAGTGGGACAGGGGGTCAGTGGGTCAGTGGGACAGTGGGACAGTGGGTCAGTGGGTCAGTGGGACGGTGGGACGGTGGGTCAGTGGGACGGTGGGACAGTGGGACAGTGGGACGGTGGGACCGTGGGTCAGTGGGACAGTGGGACGGTGGGACAGTGGGTCAGTGGGACAGTGGGTCAGTGGGACGGTGGGACGGTAGGATAGGCTGAATCGGACGGCACGTTTCTCCGTACGGCGATATGGCTACATTTATCTCGCCCATCGGGGCCGGGGGTCAACGGGATCAGGGCCCCCTTCGTATTAGGCAAGTTGCTGGCCGATCGCTATTTACATCGTGACCATCCGGAGTCCTGTTTGATTCGTTCGATCAAGCGCAGCGTGGCCAAACGCTCCAATCCGCTTCCCCTGTCCTGGCAAAAGCCCTGGACCGGGGCCGCGGCGAGCATGGTGATGCACGGCCTGGTCGTGGCGGTGTTCATCTTCGGCACCCGGCAGGGGTCCGAGGTCATGCCGACCGGCACGCCGGTGAACGGGGCCCAGCAGGTCTCGATGGTGTACCTCCCTCCGCCGCCCAACCAGCGCCGGCTCGAACAGCCGGTGTCGCGTCCCGCGCCGGACGCCGTGCAGGCGCAGGAAGACCAGATGGCGCAGATCCGCGCCCAGGCGCCCGACCTGGCACCGGTGCCCGAAGACGCCACGCCCGAGCCGGATCCCGCTCCGGAGAAGCCGCCGGAATCCATGGCCTCGATTCCTCCGCCGCCCGCGGCCGAAGAACCCACCATGGAGTCGGAGGCCAAGCGGCTGTTTGGCCGGCCCCGGCTCAATGCCCAGCCCGACAACTCCGGCCAGATGGGCGCCCGCCTCGGCAACATCTCCGAACGCGACGAACAGGCCCGCCGCAGTTGCGTGCCCAAGGCCCGCGATCCCAACGCCCAGATCGAGATGGCGGAGTTGATCGGCCGAGTCTGGTTCGACGAAGCCCACACCCGGCCCCTGGGCGGCGCGTACCTGCAGATGATCGGCACGCCCTATTCCACCTACAGCGACAACACCGGCCGCTACCGGCTGGTCTTCGACGCGTCGCTGGTGGACGAGTGCCGCACCCAGTACGTCCGGGTGGTCGCGGCGGGCTACAGCGGCAAGAACCTGGTCCTCGGCCTGGGACCCGGCGTCAACGACATCGTCATGGGGCGCTGAGCAGGCTCGCGATCGACCCTCCCGGCACCGCCATCCGTCCTTCCCGGTTCATCGTCAGCTCGATGGTATCCTTCCCCGCGCCAAACCACCGCTCGCTCGGCTCCAGGTCGGACGGATAGGTAAAGAGCGGGAGACTCGCCGCGGCAAGCGCCGCCTGCGATCCGATGCCAGACTCCGGCATCGTCCCGGCCCACAGGGTGGCGCCATATTCCCGCGCGATTCGATAGATCCGGCACACCTCGGTGAGTCCGCCCACCCGGTGCACCTTGATGTTCCACACCTTCGGGCCGGCCAGCTCCACGATCTGGCGGGCGGCGCGGGCATCGCGCAGGGTCTCGTCCAGGCAGATCGGCGTGTGCAGCGCCCGGTCCAGCTTGGCATGGCCCAGCAACTCGTCCGGCGGGAGCGGCTGCTCGATATAGAGCAGGCCTAGCTCGTCAATGCTGCGGAGCGCCGCCTCGTGCTCCGGCCACTCGTAGGCCCCGTTGGCATCCACGGTGAGCGGCAGCCCGGTTCCCCGGAGCGTATCCGTGACCGCCCGCACCGGTTCCAGGTCCCAGCCCGGCGCGATCTTGATCTTGACCCGCCGGTAGCCCAGGCTCACCGCATCCCTCACCCAGCGGCAGAGCGTTTCAATAGTGCGGTCCTGCGGAATCCCCAGCGCCACCCCGCAGGGGACCGACCCGGCGCACGGCTCTCCCAGCCGTTCACTCAGCAGGTCGGCCAGCCCGACCCCGCGGGAGGCCGCTTCCAGGTCCCACGCGGCCGTCTCCAGCGCCGCCCGGGCGAAGGGATTGCCCCGCACTCCGGTCCGGAGCGCCGCGTCGAGTGCCTCCGGGTTCTCGAACTCGCGGCCGCTGACGCGGGGAATCAGCACCTGCTCCAGCAGGTGCCGGGCGCCGGCCAGCGTCTCTTCCGAATAGAAGGGCAGCTCAAACGGGGGACACTCGCCGTAGCCGAGCGCGCCGTCCCGGCCGTGGAGCACGACGATCAGCGAGCGCCGCACCGCTATCGTACCGCCGCTGATAATGAACGGCTCCACCAGCGGCAGTGACAGCTCGCGCAGCTCCACCCGGTCAATCTTCATGGGCCTCCGCGAGGTCGAGGAACCGGAGCACGCCGTCGCGCCGGTGGATGAGTCCTTCGCCCTCGAGATCCAGCATCCCGGCCACCAGTCCGTGCTGGGGATGGAACACGAGCTGGTGCAGCGCGCGCGCGGTGCGGGACCCCGCGGTGGCCGCGTACTCGCCCAGGGGAAGCTGGAAGAAGGTGTGCAGCTGCACGCTGGCGCAGCCATGCCGGGCGTAGTCGAGCACCATGCGGCCGGTGTTGATGTTTCCGGTGCCGGCAAGCGGGAGTCCCACCGCCCGGGCCCGCGGGCGCGCCAGCACCCGGAGATTCCGGTCGCTCAGGTCCCATCCGCCGTAGGCCACGCCGAGAGCGGGATCGAAGAGCCGGTTGAATACCACGGCGCCCGCGGCTCCACTCGCCGCGGCGGCCTCCAGCATGCGCAGCTGGAACTCGTCATCGAACCGGGCGTTCATCAGCTTGAGGGCCAGCCTGGTGGACCCGTGCGCGGCGGTGACCAGCCCCGGCACCTCGCGGATCCAGCGAAGAATCCGCTCCTGCTCGTCCCCCAGCAGGTCGCCGGCCAGGGTGGGCGAGAAATCTTTTTCCAGGAGAAGCGGCTCGCTCCCCCACGCCGCGGCGATCTGGCCGGTTGTCCACTGGTACTCCTCCTCGCGGAACGGCTCCTCCAGCCGGGGGAGATGGAACTTCACCGACGGCACCACCAGCAGCGATCCCGCTCGGGTGAAGTCGCGGCCGACCCGGACCAGCGCGAGGTAGTCCTCCAGCGAGCGGTCCCAGCCCCGCCCCTTCCAGGTCACCGTCCACCCCGCTCGGCCCGTCGCGGAGAGCCGCGGCTCCACCAGCATCCGGGCCTCGTGAATCGCCCAGGCCACCATGGACTGCGCGCCGCCTTCATCCTCCGCGATCACCGTCTTGAGCACGGTGTACGCCAGCCCCGCCTCGGCGTCCGCGGCGAGCTGTTCCTCCTTGAGCGAGAGCTGGCCGCTTCCCTTCCCTATCGGATGGGGGAGCGGGACGCCGAGGTAGGACGCGGTGAGGTCGATCCCGTACTGCTCCCGCACCACCTGGGGCCAGTCGGCGGGAAGACCCTCCCGGAACCGTTCGAAGTCAGACTTGAGACTGGCGCGCATGCTGCACGGCCGCGATCACGCGGGCCCGGTCGGAATCGGGAAGGGACGGCCCCCACGGGTCATCGCAGGAGTCGTCGGGGATGATACTCTCGGCGGCGAGGGCCCAGAGCATCCGGCGGATGTATCCCTCCATCGGCTCGGTGAAGGTGGCCTGGGCAAACTCGTCGCAGACGGCGGAGAGCCGGTGGAAGCGGTCCCAGTCGGCGGCGGCGTGGCTCTGGAGCAGGTCCGCCTGGATGTCGGTGAGGGCGGCGCCCATGCCGATGAGCGCGGTGGTGGCGCCCATCATGATGGAATAACCCAGGAAGCGGTCTTCCCCGGTGATCAGCCGCTTGCCGGGATGCTTCCGCAGCAGGCCCGCGATCCTCTGAAACGTCATCACCGAGTCCAGCGTGGCGACCTTGATCCCGGCCACTTCGGGCAGGTCGAGCAGCGCGTCGAGCACCTCGTCGCTGTACGACACTCCCCCGGCGGCGGCATAGAGATGAAAGACGATCGCCGGGCAGCTCGCGGCCCAGCCGGCGATGATACTCGACCGGGCTGTCGGCCTGGGGGAAGACGAGCAGCGCATCGGCGCGGCCCCGCCGGGCCTCGATCGCCATGGTGATGTCCCGGGCGCCGGCGACGATCACCCTGTCTGGAAGCGCCTCGCGCCAGATCTCCAGCACCAGGCGGCGCTGGTCGGCGCTCAGGTGCGGGCCCCGGCCGGTGTGGGCCCACACCGCCACCCCGGCGACCGGCTGCCCAGCCATCCAGGCCGCGTACTTCCGGAGCGCCGCCTCGTCAATCGTGTTCCCTCGGAAGGGCACCGGTACGGCGGGAATCAATCCGTCGGGGATGGGCCGCGGCGCCATGGGCGTCAGCTCCGCTGGCCGAGGGTGGCCGCGTTGCCGCTTTCGATGGAGGCGCGCTGGGCGTCGGTGAGATCGCTCAGGTCCAGCTTGGCGGGGCCATTCTCTGGCAGCCGGAGCGGCATGCCGGTGCCGAAGACGAACCGCTCGGCGCCGATGGTGCCGACCAGCGTCTTGAGATGGTCCTCCGGTGGTCCCCAGATCCAGGAGATGTCCCACCAGATGCGGCCGGCCTCCTCCGGCGTGGACCCGAAATGCACCTCCTCGATGAACCCGCGATCGGCATGGGTGATGATCATGCGGAGCCGGTGGTGCGCCCGCACCAGCCCGCGCACCGTGGCGGGCGAGAGATCGGGCGCCACGTCGTTGGGATGGCGCTGCCGCAGGTCCTCCAGCTTCACCGCCATCAGGAGCGGCAATCCCATCTCTCCAGACGCCGTCGCCAGGGCGTTCATCGCGGCGCCGGCCGGGTCCATGCCGAGGAAGTTGGGATCGCAGCGCACCGCGGGGGCGCGGTGGCGGCGCGCCTCGTTCATTACGTCACGCCAGTTGGCCAGCTCCGGCTGCACCGAGGGCACCGGGCGGAACCGGGGTTCCTTCTCCGCCGTCTCGTAGAGCCAGCCATTGCCCTCGGAAGGGTCCTTCCAGAAGAGGCTGGGCAGGTGGCTCACCCAGGCCTGCGCGATGCCGACCCGGTCCATGTCCGCGAGCACGGCGGCGGGCGTGGTCCCCGGGACTCGCCGGAAGGGATAGGAGCCGAGGAAGACGTTGACGTCGGTGATGGAGGGAGGCATCAGTCGAGCGGAAAGGCGTTGGGAGGAAAGATCCCGGCGGCGTTCCGCCAGCGGATCTGTTCGAGCTGTTCCGGCGTCACCAGCGACTCGAGCCGGCGTAGCTTGGCGAGCCCGGTGCAGAGGGTGATGTCGGCGCCCCAGAGCAGCCGGTTCGCCCCGACGCTCTCCAGGCACTGTTCCAGCATCCCGCCATCCACCCCGCTGCCTGAGAGATCGATGAACACGTTCTCGACGCCGCGCGCGACGTGCAGGGTGTGGATCCAGTCGCCGCCGCCCCCGATGTGGGCCAGGATGAACCGGGTCCGGCTGTGCCGGCCGGCCAGCTCACAGAGCTCGGCGCCGTCGCTGGCTTCCTGCCCCGGCCAGTCCCGGCGGCGGCGCTGCCAGACGTGGTGCAGGATCGGCGCGCCCCGGTCCGCCGCCAGCTGGCAGATGGGATCGAGCAGGCGGTCGTTGGCCCGCCGGCTGGCGGCCAGCTTGATGCCGATCATTCCCTGGCCCAGCTTGCGCTCGATTTCCCGCAGCGCGTGATCGAGGTAGTTGGGATTCACCGCGACGTAGCCCCGCACCCGGTCCCCGTGGGCGGCACAGAGCTTCATCATCTCGTCGTTGCCCAGCTCCACGTCGGCGGGAGACGGAAAATAGACGGGCGAGGTGAGTCCCCAGCTGCCGAGGATGGACGCGACGTGAATGGTGATGCCGATCCGCTCCCCGGCCTCCATCCGGCTCCGGTTGCGTTCCTGCCAGTCGCCGCGCGGGGTGCGGGCGTGGTAGAAGTGGGCGTGCACGTCAATCAGCATCAGACCATTCCCCCCAGGACTTCGTCCAGCGTGGAAAGAACGGCGTCAATTTCACCGGGTCCGTGGGCGAGGGAGACGAAATTGTAGGCCGACCGCTTGAACAGCACGCCCCGCTTCGCGCACTCCCGGGCCGCCTTGAACGAGGCGTCTTCGCTCCGGAACCTGAGATGGCACATCTCGGGGATACCCGCGACGCCGGGCGCGACGGTCGGATACTTCTTCGCAAGCGATTCGAGCCCTGCCATCAGGCGGGCGCCCGCCTCGCCCAGCCGGCGGGGGACGCCTTCCCGGCGCATGAACCGGATGGTGGCGAGGGCCGCGGCCAGCGAGGGCATCTCGGTCGCCAGGGTGGAGGAGATCCAGGTGCGCCGGGCGGCCATCATGACCTCGCGGCTCCCGCCTACCGCCGCGATGGGGAACCCGTTGCCGATCGCCTTGCCCAGCACCATGAGATCGGGATGGACGCCGAACCGCTCCGCCGCACCGCCGATCGCGAGCCGGCACCCGGTCTTGATCTCGTCGAAGACCAGCACCGCTCCGACTCCGGCGGTCTCCTCGCGGAGCGCGGTGAGCCATTCCATCGAGGGCAGCCGGTCTATCACCGGCTCGATCACGATGGCGGCCAGCTTGTCGCCGTGCCGGCGTACCTGCTTCCGCAGGTCCTCGATGTTGTCGAACTCGAGGACCCCCAGGGCCGCCATGGTTCCGTCCGGCACGCCGGCGCCCTGGCTGCACCAGTCCAGCCAGCCATGGTAACCGCACCCCAGCACCATGGTCCGCGCGGTGTGCACCCGGGCGATCCGCACCGCCGCCGCGACCGCTTCCGCCCCGGTCTTGAGAAAGATCACCTGCTCGATCCAGGGGATGGCGTCGGCCAGTTCTTCGGCCAGCATTTCTTCCAGCTCCGGCGCCAGCGGGCCGACGACGCCGGCGGTGATCCCGCCGATGGCGGCCCGGTTCACGTCGGGGTGCCCATATCCCAGCGCGACCGCGCCCAGCGCCATGATGCAGTCCAGGTACGTCCGCCCCTGGTCATCCCACACCCGGCACCCCTCGGCGCGCATCAGGCGGCCGGGCAGCCCGCTCGGATCGCCGGGGCCGAACAACGCGTCCGGCCGCTTGGAGCCCGTGGAGGTAACGCCGGGGATGCGGTTCATGTCGCCAGCCTGAGAAGGCCGAAACGCGCCGGGTCCTGCCGGTCACCCCTGAGATAGACCCAGCCGGCGCCGCCGCTCCACACCAGCTGCCCGGCGCGGCGCTGGCGGCCGGGGCGCATCTCGTTTACCAGGAGATCGAACTCCAGCGGCACCCGGTCGTCCATGACCCACCCGGGCTTGATCGCCAGGGTGACCCGGTAGCCTTCCGGCGTTTCCGCCCAGGCGCCCGTCACCATCGCGGCGTCACCGGCATAGGGCGACGCCAGCGCCACCCGGACATCGCCGGAGCCGGGGTCGGGTATCACCAGGAAGCCGAGTACCCGGTCGTCCTGCTTGAGGTAGAGCTGCAGCCCATCGCTGTGAATGTCGTCCACCTCGTTGTCGAGGCCCAGGGGAGCACTGGTGGCGGCACGGAGAACGATGTCCTCCTTCTTCACCTCGGCCAAGAGAAAGAGATCGTCGTCGCACCAGTTGACCCAGGCGGTCGCCGAGAAGTAGTCGGCATCGGCGTAGGGCTCCTCGCTCCGGCGGTACTGGAGCTCGGTATCGAGGGTGATCGGCTCCGAGAGGTCGAACCCTTCGTCCGACCCGTCCAGGGCCGGCGGCTCGCTGACCCAGGCCGCGGTGGCGGCGGGCCGGTCCGTCCCGGGACGGGTGAAGATGGGCTCCGGCTCCAGCATCCGCCGCTGGACGCCGGCCAGCTTGATCACCGTGTCGCCCCGCTCGACCTGCCAGCCCTCGAGCAGCGGCGTATGCCGGTCGGTGCCGCCATGTTCAACGGTAACGACATCGCCCTCGAGGGACAGCCCCGTGATCCGCGCATCGGGCGAGGTGTCGATCACCGTCACCATCCGGCTGGAGGCCGCGGTCGCCCGCGCCAGGTAGAAGACCTGCTCGCCGGTGCCGGGGGGACCGGGAGCCCGGGCCCGGAGCAGGTCCCCGTCGAACCGGAGATGCAGGCGGCAGCCCCGGCCACCGGCAGCGGACCGGATGATGAATCCTCCCGCCGTCTCCGGGATGAACTGCTCGGCCTCCCGCACGAACTCGCCGGCCACGCTGTCGGCGGCGATCCGTTCCCAGCGGCCCGGCGTCTCCACCATGCTCTCGCCGGCCAGGTGCCACGGAAGATCCAGCCGGTGGGTCATGGTGTCGGAGTAGGTGAGGATATCGAGCAGATATTCGGGACCCGCCACGACGGTCCGGTCGAACTCGCGGAAGCGTCCCCGCATCCAGCCCCAGTCCCCTTCCTGCTGGAACATCTCGCAGTCACCGCCTTCATAGGGCTGCGAGTGGCCGTCCAGCAGGGGAGCGTTGTGCGCGAGGGTCGAGCGGTACCAGAAGAGATCGGGGCTGACGTAGCTGCCGGTGCCGAAGTCGGGAAGCCAGTGCACCCCGCCGGCATGCAGGGCCAGGTGCAGCCGGTCGGGGTGGCCATGCCCGCCTCCCGGCTTGCCGCACTCGAGGCTGGCGTAGCGGTCGCCCTGGCGCAGGATCGCCAGGCCCTGGGTGGGAAAGTGCCGGCCCGATGGCGTCCACGGTTCGCTCGCCTGCAGCTCCGCCGGCATGAAGAGCAGCGACCACCAGGAGTGATCGCCGCGTCCCCGGTGCACCGGCGCCGTCTCTCCCGCCTCGTGCAGGTAGGACTCCAGCGGCAGCGCGGGTTGCGCGGGCGCCTGGTAGAGCGCCGCCAGCCACGATTCCAGCGCACCCGGCTCCCCGCCGCCCAGCAGCCCGCGTCCCACCTCCCACGTCTCCAGGTGCATCGGCTGCGCCAGGGAGACGCCGAAGCGGGAGTCTTTCCGGGCGGGGAAAGTGAAGTCGGGCAGCGCGGTGAGGGCGGGCGCCAGGAGCGCCGCGCGCAAATGACCGGCGACGTCCTCGTCCTCCAGCAGGTGGGCGCCGAGGGAGGCTGCCCAGCCGAGTCCGGTGAGGAGGCCGCGCAGCGCGAAGAGATGGTAGTTCTCTCCCTCGTACCAGGTGCCGTCGTCCCCGAACCCGTCGGCCAGGTGTCCCATCAGTCCGGTGCGCTCTTCTATGGAAGAGCGGGCCAGGTCTTCATCACCGAACCAGGCGGCGATCGCGGTGAGCGCGGCGGCGTGCCAGGTCTGCCGGTTGGAGAGCCCCTCGTTGAAGTCGCCGATCACGCTGGCCGCCTCGTCCGCGATGGCATCCACGGTGGCGGAGAGGTCCTCGGGCATCCGGTCCGATTCCCGGAGCAGCGTCGCGGCGGCCAGGTAGTTGAGGATCCAGAGCGACTCGAGGTAGGTAGAGAAGAAGAGGTGGGTGGGGCCCAGCACGTTGTCGCGGTTGGGGAGCTCGAAGTAGAGCGGCTGATAGGCGCCCAGGATCCGGGCCGCCTGTTCTCCCGCGGCGTCGTGGTTTGCCAGCGCGGCCACAGTGGCGAGGTGGGCGGCCCGCTCGCTCAGCCAGAGATGCTGGAACTTGGCCCAGTGCCGGTCGTGGCGCTCCCCCCGGACCATCTCGCCGCAGGAAGGGCACCGGTGCGCATCGGGCGACCAGGGGTCGAAGGCCAGCGCCGTCCCGTCTTTGGGGCAGGTGCCGCCATCCCTGGAGAGGAGCGCCTTTACCTTCGGCACCGGCGGCATCTTCTTGAGCACCGGCTCCGCCCGCTCCACCAGCCGCTGCTGCAGCGCCTGCAGGTCGGGCGACGCCGCGATCAGCACGCGCCGCTCCTCCAGCTGTTCCCGGGTCACCATGCGCGGACACCCGCCGGCGAGAAGGTCACCGGCAGCACCCGGGCTCCTTCCGCCCGCGCCGCTTCGGCGACCTCCTCCGGCCGCTCCTTCGCGAGGAAGAACATGCATCCGCCCGCCCCGGCGCCCGCCGCCTTGCCGCCGAACACGCCCGCCGCCCCGACCACCTGCTCCAGCCGAGCCATGGATTCGGTACGCATCCCCGGGTCGAGCCGGCACTGGTGGGCCCAGTTCTCGCTCAGCAGCGTGCCCACCCGCGCCGGATCCCCAGCGCGGAGCGCCTCCGCCATCCGGGCCGCGACGTCTTTCATGCCATGAAACGCATCCACGATGTATCGCTCTCCCCGTTCATAGCCCTGGATGACCCGGCTGATCATCCGTCCCGAGATGCGCGAGGTGCCGGTGTAGCAGAGCACGGTGTGCCGCTCGAGGAATTCCAGGAACCCGGTATCGAGATCGAGCCGCTCCGTCTCTACCGCCGGGTCCCGAAAGGTAATCCGGCGAAACCCGCCCAACGCCGCCGCCCACTGGTCCTGTTTGCCTCCCGGCATGCCCGCTTCCACCACCTCCAGCCGCCACGCCGCCTCGGCGACATCCTCCAGGGCCACCTCCTGCCCGGCCGCCCGGCTCAGCGCGCTCACCAGCGCCACGTCCAGTGCGCCGGAACTGCCGAGCCCGGAGCCGGCCGGCGCGTCCGAGCGGGTCACGACCGTGGCGTTCGTCACCGGGTACATCCGCACGGCGGTCTGCAGCAGCGGCAAGTCGCCGCTGGACGTCAGGGCACTCACGCCGTCCACTCTGACTTCCTGGCCCAGGTCCTCCGAGCGGAGCAGCAGGCCCTTTCCGCCCCGCGTCACCGTCACGTGGGCGGAGAGACCGATGGCGGCATTCACCACCAGCCCGCCTTCACGGGCGGAGAAGGGAGGCACATCGGTCCACCCGCCGGCAAAGTCCAGCCGGAGCGGTGCGGCGGCGTGCCAGACCCGGGGCGCGGCGTTCCTGTCAGTCATGGCCCGCCGTCCACCGGGTGACGGTGGCCAGCTCGCCGCGCAGGTCCATTCGCACGTTCCGGACTCTGCGGTTCATCCCCTGGACTCCTCGCGCATGATATAGGAAGGCCACCGGCACCGACCGGGCGAATTCCTGCTGGGCCAGGGCGGGGTCGGCCGGGATGGCGATGCCGGCGAGATCGGCCAGTTGCCGCAGGTGGCCCAGCCCCAGGTCGCCGGCGGTGCCCAGCACCGCGGCCTGGAAGTCGGGGCGGCGGCTGTTGACCCGGTCGAGAAAGGCGGTCAGCTCCATCTGCCGGATGGTGATCCGGACTCCTACTGTCGCCAGCTGGGCCTGGATCATCTGTTCCAGCGCCGCCTCGCCGCTTCCCACCGTGAGCAGCTCGATCGCGATCTCCCGGCCCGCCAGCGCGGCGCGGGCCGAATCGAGCTGCACCGGAGCCGGGGGTATCGCAAGATACCCGGGGACATCGGGGGGCACCGGCCCGGTGGCCACGGTGCCGAATCCATAGATATAGCCATCCACGATCTGCTGCCGGTCCATGGCCTGGCCGATGGCCCGCCGCACCCGCTCATCGTTGAAGGGAGCGACGCGGGTGTTGAACACCACCCCGTAGGTGAAGAGCAGCGGGTAGGAGAGGACGTCCAGTTCCGGGTTCTCTCTCACGAACGACGCGTGGGCCGGCTGGATGCCCGCGAAGTCCAGCTCGCCCGAGGCGAGCGCCGCCAGCTTGGTGGTGGGTTCATCCACCACCGCGATGACCAGCCGCGCCAGCCGCGGCGGGCCGCCCAGCTCGGCGGGAAAGTCCGGGTTGGCCTCGAACACCCAGCGGCGGTTGGTCTCGTGCCGCACGAACCGGAAGGGGCCGTTCCCCACCGGCCGGTCATTCCAGCCGGCGGAGCGGATCCGGGCGAGATCCACCGTGTCCAGCAGGTGCGCCGGCAGGATGGCGAGATCGGTCAGCACGTCGGGCACGCCGGGCTGGGGCGCGGTGAACCGCAGCACCAGCGTCGAGTCGTCGGTGGCATCGGCTCGGGCGAGCGTGGCAAGATCGGAGAGCCGGGGATAGCCGGTGACCGGGTCCCGGGCGGCGTTCAGCGTCCAGGCCGCGTCCCCCGCGGTGGTGGGGACGCCGTCGTGCCAGCGAAGCGTCGTGTGGAGGTGGAAGGTGAGCGTGGTTGAATCGGCGGACCACGCCAGGCTGCGCGCCAGGTAGGGCTCGATGGCGAGCGTGGAGTCGCGGCGGACCAGCGTGGTGAGCAGCACGTAGCGCTGCACCTGCCGGGCCAGCGGATGCACGGTGATGAGCGGGTTGGCGCTCTGCAGGTCGGCGCCGGAGGCGAACATCACGGTGGCGCCCCGACGGTCGGCGGGGCGGCCGCAGGCGGCGAGGCAGGCGACGAGGGCCAGGAGGCGGGGGGCGGTGAGTCTCACGTGAGACAAATACTATTACATCGCTAGATTGTTTCCCATGCTTCGCCATCTTGCCCGGCGGCTGGTGGTGGGCCTCGCCATCGTGGCCGGCGTGGTCACCCTGACCTTCTTTCTCCTGCGGCTGGCGCCGGGGGACCCGGTGGAGCAGCTGCTGGGTCCGGCCGCCACCGCCGACCAGGTCGAGGCCCAGCGCCGCGCACTGGGGTTCGACCGGCCCCTCGCGGTGCAGTACCTGGCCTGGATGGGCCGCTTCGTGCGGGGCGACTGGGGCACCAGCGTCGCCACCGGGCGGTCGGTCGCCGGCATGCTGGCCGAAGCGTGGCCCGCCACCGCCGTCCTGGTGGTCCTCTCGCTCCTGGCCAGCTATCTCCTCGGCATCCTGGTCGGCGTGGTCCAGGCGGGCACCCGCTCCCGCCGGCTGGACACCACCCTCTCCGTCACCACCGTCACCCTCTTCGCCATGCCGGGCTACTGGCTCGGCCTCATGCTGGTGATGGTGTTCACCTACTGGCTCGGCGTGCTCCCCGCGTTCGGCGCCGAGGGGCTGGATGCCGACTTCCTGTCGGGGTGGGACCGGCTGGCCGACCGGCTGAGCCACCTCGCGCTGCCGCTGGCCACGCTCACCCTGGTCGGCATCGGCGGGGTCGCGCGGTTCGTGCGGGGCGCGATGCTGGACGTGAAGCAGTCGGCGTTCGTCACGGTGGCACGGGCGAAGGGCGTGGGCGAGCGGGCCATCAACCTCCGCCACGTACTGGGCAACGCGCTCATCCCGGTCGTCACCCTGCTGGGTCTCTCCCTGCCGGCGCTCTTCTCCGGCGCGGTGTTCATCGAGGCCATCTTCGCCTGGCCGGGCGTGGGGCGGATCCTGGTCGAGGCGGTGCGGGGGCGGGACTACCCGGTGGTCATGGCGGCCACCAGTGTCAGCGCCATGCTCGTCGTGATCGGCAACCTGCTGGCGGACTGGCTGGCCACGCGGGTGGACCCGAGGCTCCGGAGCGCCCATGGCGACTAGCGCCATTCCGCTCCGCCGGCCCTGGGCGGGCGGGCTCCTGGCCGACGGCCGCGCGCGGTTCGGCCTCGCCGTGCTCGGCCTGGTCGTGCTCACCGCGCTGTTTGCTCCGCTCCTCTCCACCGGCGACCCCAACGCCCAGGTGAACGTCGTGGCCACCCGGTTCCTGGCGCCGTTCGCCACCGACCTCAACGGCGTGTTCCATCTATTGGGCACCGACCGGTTCGGGCGGGACGTGTGGAGCCGGCTGCTCTACGGCGGGCGGATCTCGCTGGCGGTCGGTGTGCTCGCCATGGCGATCTCGGTGGCGCTGGGCCTGCTGGCCGGCGCGATGGCGGGGGTCTTTCAGCGCCGGCTCGGTGCCGGCGTCATGGGATTCACCGACTTTGCGCTCGCCCTGCCCCGGGTCGTGCTGCTGCTGCTGCTCACCGCCCTCTGGCCGCCCAGCGCGGTGCTGGTGGTGCTGGTGCTGGGGTTCACCGGGTGGATGAGCATCGCGCGGCTGGTCTATGGCGAGACCCGGGCGCTGGTGGCGCGACCGTTCGTCGAAGGCGCCTACGCGCTGGGCGCCCGGCGGTTCCGGGTGCTGTTCCACCACGTGGTGCCCAACGTGCTCACCCCGGTCATCGCGGCCGCGGCGCTGGGGGTGGGCAACGCCATCATGCTGGAGGCGGGGCTCTCGTTCCTCGGCCTCGGCGTCCAGCCGCCGGCGGCCTCCTGGGGCAACATGATCGCGTCGGGGCGGGACACCCTGGTGAACGCGCCCTGGGTGGCGGCGGCGCCGGGGGTGATGCTGGTGCTGGTGGTGGTGGCGTTGACCCTGCTGGGGGACGCGATTCAGCAGAGGCTCAGTAAGCAGTAAGAAGTGAGACGTAAGAGGTAAGAGGGATGCCAGTGAGAAGTGAGCCGTACGAAGTGAGGGGGACTGGCGGTAACATTGGGTGTTGTTCCCTCTGAGGCCGAGAAGACAGGGGCTTCGTAGATCGCCCAGCGCTGACCTGTTCACCTCTTACTGCTTGCTGCTTACTGCTCACGTTCATGGCTCTCGGTTGTCATTCGCCGTTCGCGGTTTTAGCATGCGAGGGTCGGGGCTTCACCTTGTGAGCCCGGACTTCCCGAGTGCACGGAGGAGAGAGCATGGATCTGGGTGTCCTGATTCCCATCGTTTCCATTGCGCTTGGCATTCCCGCGGGGGTCGCCTTCATGGCCCTGGCGATGAACCATGCGCGGAAGACGCAGGAAATGAAACTGCGGGAGAAAGAGCTCGACAAGGGTGGGGACCTGGGTCCGGTGGTGGATGCGCTGAGCCACGACCTCCACGAGACCCGGGTGCAGGTGGCGGAACTGCAGGAACGCCTCGATTTCGCGGAGCGTATGCTTACCGCCGGGAGACCGCCGGAGACTGGCCGTGCGATGCAGTGACAGGGCAGGCTGAAGCCTGCGACCGCAGGAAGTCTCTCAGGGCCGTCGGCCGTACTGTCACTGAAGCGACAGTAGAATTCCAATCGGCGGCGGGTCAATAATCACGAAGGCACGAACGAGACGTCGGAAAGCGCGACAATTGACGGCCTTACCGCCCTGTCTTACCGCCCCGATCTACCGCCATGTTCTACCGCCTGGCACCAATGTGAGAGGACAGGCTAAAGCCTGCGACCGCAGGAAGTCCTTTAGGGCCCTCGGCTGTACTGTCGCTGAAGCGACAGCATGAATCCGAGCGGGACCGCCCTGTTCTACCGCCCTGTTCTACCGCCCTGTTCTACCGCCCTGTTCTACCGCCCTGTTCGTCTTACCGCCCTGTTCTACCGCCCTTTTCTACCGCCCTGTCAGTTCCTCGGCGTCCGGCCGCTCGAAGCTGGCCGACCACTGCGCCAGGTCGGCCGCGCTGACATCGAACGTGTCCTTTGAGCGCGCCCTGGCCCGCGCGGCCAGCCGGGCGGCGAGGACCTCGGGGGCGGCATCCACGAAATGCACCACGCTGCCCGCGCCAAGGGCCGCGGCGCGGGCGCGGTAGTCCTCCCGCTCGGCCCGGGACCAGAACCCGAAATCCAGGATCACGTCCACGCCCAGTTCCAGCGTGCGCCGGGCCAACTGCCAGAGCGCCCGCTCGACCGGATCCCGCGCCGCGTCCAGCTCGTCCCTGGCCGGCGAAGGACCGAGCACCGCAGTGATCCACTCGTCCGGGGAGAGCCGGAGCGCGGGGAGAGAGGCTTCCAGCTCCCGGGCCCGGGTGGTCTTCCCCGCGCCGGGCAGGCCGACCATGAGGTGGAGGGTGGGCATATATCAAGAGTAAAACAGTAAGCGGCGCGACGTGAGCGGGGGGCGGGTGTCGGGCGTCGGCGCTGGAGACCAGCGGGGGGGTCTGGCGGAAACAGCCGGCGGGGGCATACTGGTGAAGACAGCCGGACAAGCAGCCTCACACCCACCTAGAAGGGATACCGATGTCACGGACTCCAGCTTACCTCACAATACTGCTTCTAACCGTCGTCAGCACCGGGTGTTTCCACGCCACCATTGAGACGGGAGCGACCCCTTCAACTACCGTGATTCGGAAGGGCTTTGCGTCCGGCTGGATCTATGGACTCGTGCCGCCCAGCACCGTGTCGACAGCCAACCAGTGCCCCAACGGGGTCGCCCGTGTCGAAACCCAACTCAGCTTCGTGAATCAGCTCGTCGGTTTCCTGACCCTTGGCATCTACACGCCCATGGAGATCGTGGTGACCTGCGCCGCCTCGGGCTCGGCGTCCGCCAATGCTCCCGGCGAGGCCGAGGTCGTCGAGTTCGACGCAGGATCACCGGGCGGCCTCACGGAAGCCCTCGCCCTGGCGATCACCCGGTCACACGACGAAGCCCGGGCCATCTACATCCGGGCCAGGTAGCCGGATCAGCGCGCGCAGCTTCAGCCACTCGTTGCCGGCCGGAACGGAGCGGCCGTCGCCTTCGACACCCGGCGAACGGTGGTGCAATGGCGGGTCCACGGGCGACCTGCAGTTCGCGACCTGTGGAGCGGGACGGCCACCCTGGCAGGAATCAGCAAGCCCGAGGGGCAATAGGACGACGACGGGGCATCCTCACCGCGGAGATGTCACGGAGCCAGGCGGGGACGCAGTTCCCCCGCGTCCGGCGGCTCGAAGGCGGCGACCACCGGGCCGGTCGGCTCGCGCTGACATCGAACGTGTCCTTGGGGCGCGTCGTGGCCCGCTCGACCAGGCGGACGGCAGTACCTCGGGGGCCGTGTCCACAAATGCACCACGCTGCCGGCGCCGAGGGCCGCGGCGCGGGCGCGGTAATCCTCTGCTCCACCCGGGACCAGAACCCGAAATCGAGAATCACGTCGAGCCCCACCTCCAGGGTGCGTTTGGGGATCTCCCAGAGCATCCGTTCGACCGGATCCGCGCCGCGTCCAGCTCGTCTCTGGCCGGCGAAGGACCGAGCACCGCCGTGATCCACTCGTCCGGGGTGAGCCGGAGCGCGGGGAGAGAGGCTTCCAGCTCCCGGGCCCGGGTGGTCTTCCCCACGCCGGGCAGGCCGACCATGAGGTGGAGGGTGGGCATGTAGGAAAATAGCGGGGAGGGTTGGGGGTGGGGGCCGGGATGGAGGAGGGGGGTCTGGCGGAAATGGTTGGTGGAGGCATACTGGTAGGGGCGGTTTGAACAGCAGGACAAGCCCAGTTAGACACACTCCGAAAGGCCTCATGCGGCTCACGGCAGTTTATCTCACCAGGCTCCTTATGAACGGTGACCCGTGCCAACCGTGCACTTGCATCGTTCCGAATGATCCTTGAGCGCTGAGCGAAGCCGACGTAGTGTTCGAGGGCACCGTTCTGTGGCGCCGCACTTCAATCCTCGAGGGCAAGGACACTGTGGGGGGCAGGCTTCAGACGAGCCTCGATCCCGCCAAGGTGCCGGCCGGCGCGCAGCGGGCCACGCCGCTGCCGGCACGGGGCCACTATCAGCATCAACGCCATTTCCGCACCGAAACCGATGCCGCCTCCGGCCTTACCCGGGTATCGGTGACCACCCATCCGGGCCGCTACTTCCTCTGGATCCAGCGGCCCCGCCTCACGTTCTTCTTTACCTACCCCACCGCACAGCCCGCCGAGGCTCCCGGGTTTATCTCCCTCGTCTACCGGACGCAGACGCCGCAGAACTTCGATATGCCGCTCCGGGTCTTCGCCGACCTCGTGGCCTGTTCGGCCGTGGCCCTCGACGTTGGCGGGATCCGGGTGGATTTCGCCCCGGATCAACTCGAAGCGCTGCAGGCCCTGGGAAGCCGTCTGACGACAGTGAGCAGTGAACAGTGGGCCAACTATCTCTTTATCGGATTCCCAACCAAGAGGGCCAAGGTAAGTCCGTCCATCAAGAATGTTTCGCCGGACCTTGTCAGGCATATCGGCTCAGGGGCGAAAGACGGCCAATATCCACTTATTGGCCGCAATCCGCTCACACATGTCGCAATTGGCTTTGATCAACAAGCATCCATAACTGAGCAGGGCATTCGCCCCATTCCTAGTCCCGGCGGCGCAAGTGGTACTGGATTATGGCGTGTCACGATAAGGCCAGCTTTGCTGGGTGGCCCCTCGGCATGGTTGGTTGCGATCTTTACCGACCACCTTGAGCAGGAGAATCTACTGGTTGGCACGCGAATCATCTATCATTTTGCACTAATTCGTGATCGCTGGCCAGATTTCCGTTCAATTGTGCCTTCGATTCCCTATGGCATACGTTTCCAAGTACCAAACCCGTAAGGTGGTGGCCCAACACGCGCTTGGAGTGGCCATTCGCGCCCGGCTAACCGAGGGTCGCCACCATACGCTGAGCGCGGGTTGCCGCTCAAGCGCAAACCGTTCGGGTGCAACCGGCCGCTCCAGCTGACCTTGCGAGCAGGCAAGGCTTTTCCCACCTTTGACCCATGCCGACCCAACCACCGTTCGATTATCATGAGCTCTATGTTGCTGAGCGATCGGAAACTTGTCGAGGACCTCTGGGATTCGATA
Source organism: uncultured Gemmatimonadales bacterium (assembly GCA_963795085.1). GTDB lineage: Bacteria > Gemmatimonadota > Gemmatimonadetes > Gemmatimonadales > GWC2-71-9 > DASYPP01. Next base: position 416,695 of record CAWCFX010000006.1, read on the forward strand.
GCCCAGGATGCTGAGCTCGACACCGTTCCCCTAGGTGAGGATGACAAGCGGCTTCTGGACGAACGGTTGGCCGAGCATGAGCGAGATCCCGATCGCGGCTCGACCTGGGAAGAGGTAAAAGCTCGTATCCTGAAACGCGGCACTTGATGTCGCGTTTTTAGTGTCTATAAGGATGTTCGCCGAGCTCGTGTCCGGCGCTTCCCTACGCCGTCTTCTACTTTACACGTGAGGACCTTACCAACGTCATCGCTAGCACACATGTCCGTCGTCACCCCACGCGCTGGGAATCGCGTCGCTAGGACAGGCTGAAGCCTGCGAGGCATCGGCGACTTTTGAGGTCTGGCATCGGCGACCTTTGAGGTCTGGGAGTCGCTGCCGCGGTAAGTACCAGCTAGCCGTAAGCAGTCGGCCGGATGTGGCGCCCTGGAGCCCCTGCCCCCGGTTGGGACCAAACGGCATCGCCTGGTACAAGCCTGACCGCCCATCTATCCAATTGCCGCCGGGAGGCGGCCACGCTGGAAACCACCGGCTGGTGCCCTCCGTCCTGCCACTCCATGACCCCTGCCCCATCGCACCACCCAATGACTGACACGGCCCGTCGGCCTGCCCTCGCCGCCCTGCTGGCGTGTCTTGCCCTGATACCCGGCACCCTGCCGGCGCAGTCCGCGTTCCCATTCAAGGCGCCTTTCGGTCCCTACACCCCGGGCTTTGCGGCGGCGACGCTGGACGATTCGACGCGGACGTTCGGCGTCCCGCCCACTGATGCAGCCGCTGTGAGCGTCGGCCCGGCCGTGCGGCGGCTGCAGGTGAGCACCTGGTATCCGGGCGCGGGCCAGGGTGGCTCAGCGATGCGGTATCGCGACTATGCCGGGCTGTTCGTGGCACCCAACCATGTGCCGAGCGGGGCCGCAGCCGACGCCGATGTGGCGACCCGGGCCTTCGTGGCGACGATGGGGCCCAGCGTCAACCTCGCCGACCCGCGAGTGCAGCGCGAACTCGATGCACCGGTGCGCGCGCGCCGAGGGGCGCCGCACGCTTCCGGCCGGTTCCCCGTCATCGTCTATGCGCCCAGCTTCAACCAGCCGGGCTTCGAGAACGACGTGCTCTTCGAGTATCTGGCGAGCGTCGGCTATGTCGTGCTGGCCAGTCCGTCGTTCGGGGCCGCCGGTGGGATGACGGCCGACCTGGCCGGCCTCGAGGCCCAGGCCGCCGACATCGAAGCGCTGATGGCCTATGCCCGGACCCTCGCCTTCGCGGACCCTTCCCGCATGGCCGTGATGGGCGCCAGCTGGGGCGGCATGGCGAACGTGCTGGCGGCCGCCCGCCACCCGGCCATCGGCGCCGTCATCTGCCTCGAAGGATCCATCGGCTATTTCTACGGGCCGCTGCTGAGTACCGTGCCGTCGTTCGATGTGACGGCCTACCGGACCCCCAGCCTCTTCTTCTCCCAGGTGCGCGACGCCGTGAGCCCCGGCGAGGACTCCACCTTCGCGTTCTTCGACGCCCTCGGCCCGGTCCCGGCCTACGACATCACGATCCCCGTGCTCCGCCACATGAACTACGGGGCCCAGTTCAACCGCCTGTTCCCCCGGGCGGCGAGACCGTTCAATGCCGACCGCGCGGCGGTGGGACCGGCCTACGAGCTGATGGCCGGCTACGTGCGCACGTTTCTCGACGCATATCTCCGACAGAACCCGGCTGCCCACGCCGCGATCGCGCAGTGGCCCGCGGTGCACGGTCAGCCCGGCGACGGCGTGATCATCCGGCGGAAAGGGATGTAGGGGACACTTTCACCGAGCTTACCGCCCTATCCCACCGCCCTCTTCTCCCGTGCTCACATACCGCAATCCCGAATCCACGGCCAGCGTGGCAACCATCGCTCCGGGGCCCTGCTCGGCCGCGACGCGGAGCGCCGCCACGACGTTGGCTCCGGTCGAGGGTCCCGCGAAGATGCCTTCCTCCCGCGCCAGCCGGCGGGTCATTGCCCTGGCCTCCGCCGTGGATACGCCCTCGATCCGGGTGACAAGATCCGGCTGCCAGAGCGGCGGCACGAACCCGACGCCGATGCCCTCGATCTGGTGTCCGCCCGGCGGGCCGCCGGAGAGCACCGCCGATTCGGCCGGCTCCACCGCGGCGATGGCGATCCCGCGATCGTGCCGCCAGAGCACCTCGGTCACCCCGTGAATGGAGTGGCCGGTGCTGACCGACTGCACGAAGGCCGTCACCTTGCCGGCGGTCGCTTCCCAGATCTCCTCGCCCAGGGGGTGGTAGCCGGCGATGGCGTCCCGGTTGTTCAGCTGGTCGCAGTACCAGTGCCCGGGCGCCCGGGCGATCTCCCGGGCGTGGCCGAGCATCTCGCGAACCAGTTCCCGGGTGATCTGCTGCCGGTCGCTCGGCACCTCGGTGACGACCGCGCCGAAGGCTTCCATCATGTGCCGCTTCTCGCGGGCAAAGGCGTCGGAGTACACGATGCGGATGGTATGGCCCAGCGCGGCGGCCACGAAGGCGAGCGAGATCCCGGTGGTGCCCATGGTCGCCTCGACCACGGTGCCACCCGGCGGCAGCCGCCCGTCGCGCACGGCCGCCTGCACGGCGGCCAGCGCCATCCGGTCCTTCATGCTGCCGGTCGGGTTGGCCGATTCCAGCTTCACCACCATCCGGGCCGAGCCGGCGGGCACCACGCGGTGCAACTCCACCAGGGGCGTGCGGCCAATAGCGGACAGGATGTCGAGGGACATGCCGAAAATGTAGCCGGGAGCCCTGCCCCGGGCCCCCTCCTCCAGGGGGAAACCACGAGACTTTATCTACCGCCTTATTCTACCGTCTTGTCCTACCGCCCTGTCTTACCGCCCGGCTAGATCTCCCACCCGGATCCCTCTCCGCATCCCCATCTCCACGTGCACCATCCCCGACCCCGGGTCGGTGATCAGGCAGTAGAGCACATAATCTCCCGCCACCAAATCCACCGGCAGGTACGCCGTCTGCCCCGGGCTCATCCGCGCCACCCCGGCTATCGCCTTCGCGATCTTGCCTGGCTTCTCCGCCTCCACCCAGTCCTCCATGGTGCGGCCCGGCTCGAGCCGGGCGAGCACAAGGTGATGCAGCTGGGCCCCCACGTTCTCCACCCGCACCAGCTGCGGCCCGGCCGGCCACGTCGCCGGTCCGGCGAACGCGAAGTCCGCCAGCCGCACCTGGGCGCCGGTGGTATCGGGTCCCGAGTCTCCGGCGGCATCGGCCGCCCGCACCACCACTCGCTTCACCTCGCCGGTGAAGGCGTGCCGATGACCATCGGCTCCCCGCCGGACGCAGGCAAGCAGGTGCTCGCCCGGGTCCAGCCGCAGCACGACCGCTCCCGTGTCCCCCACCTCGGGTCCGCCCAGCGCCGGCGCCGTCGTCGTGGGGGCGGTGTCCAGCTCGGCGAGGAACCCGTCGAGGCCACTCCCCGCGCCAGAAGGAGGGAGCCGGAAGAGGACCAGGATGTGCCCCGCCCCGTCTTCCAGGACCTCAAGCCGGGTCCATCCCGCGGCCACGCTATCGGGCGCGCTCACCGTGCCGCCCCCGACCGTGGCCACCAGCCGCGGCATCGCCGGCCGATCGGGGGCGTCACGCGCATCGCAGCCGGCCAGCAGGATCACCACGAGGAGAGATCGAGGCCGGAGAATCGTTTCGATCATGGGAATGGGCTCGAGCTGTCGGGCTGCATCCGGGAGAAGGGGAACCCGTTGCACCCGGTCCGCGGCGTGTCCGGTCGGGCAACGCTCGCCGACTCGGCGGCCTCGGCGCTCTCCGCCTGGTAGGCGCTGTAGCAGTAGGCCCACTGCCAGGGCAGCATCCCGTCGAGCGGTATCCAGTCTATCCGGGTCCAGAGCCCGCCATCGGCCGGGTTCGCCGGATCGTTCATCGCCACGAGGAAACGCCGAACCGGATCCCAGAGCACAATGTGGTAGCGCGTGTTCGGATGCTGGACCCACTCGGCGGCCGTGATCGTGTAGCGGTTCCCGTAGTCGTCGGCAAAGGTGCCCAGCAGGGCGGAGGGCGGAGCGGCTCCGGGCACGGGCGACCGGGCAGCACAGCCGAGGACGGCCAGCGCCAGGAGGAGTAGCGAGTAGCGGAGCATACCGGAATCTAGCGTGAGCCCGTTTCGAGGGCGCATCCCAAGTGCCAGCCCCACGGTGGGGCGCTCCCATTGACTCACCTCGAGCTTCGAGGCGAATTAGCGCACACGGTGGGGCATTACCAATCACCTCAACTCGAGCTTCGAGGCGCTTTAACGCACACGGTGGGGCATTACCATCACATCACCTCGAGCTTCGAGGCGCTTTAACGCAGAGAGCGCCGAGTGGAACTACAAGTCCGCAGAAACAAGGATCGTTTCAGTACTCTTAGAATGAGATTGCTTCCGCGGTTCTCGCTGTTGCTTCTGCGCTCTCTGCGTTAAAGCGCCTCGGAACGTGCGTCCACGGCAATCCCAACGCCCAACCAAGCGCCTCGGAGTGCGAATCCAAGACCATCACAACGCCCAGTCAGGATGCCTGGGACCCCGGGTCAGGAAACCCCTGACAGGGTCTTGATCCCCTTCCCCGATTGGTTCAGTTCCTTGAGGACATGTCGAGACCGGGACCCCTGGTTCGACGTGGATTGTGGGAGCCGGAAAGGCCGGCCCCATGTACCCTGTTCCGAAGGAGCGACATCATGCGAGTCATGGTCTTGGTGAAGGCCGACCAGAATATCGAGGCGGGCGGGCTGCCCGACCAGAAGATGCTGGCCGATATGAACCGGTACAACGAGGAGCTGGTGAAGGCGGGAATCATGCTGGATGGCGAAGGACTCCAACCGAGTTCCAAGGGCAAGCGGGTCCGGTTTTCCAAGTCGGGCACGACCGTCACGGACGGCCCCTTCGCCGAGACCAAGGAGCTGGTGGCCGGGTTCTGGATGTGGCGGGTCAAGTCGATGGAGGAGGCGGTGAACTGGCTCAAGCGCGCTCCGTTCAGCGACGGCGCCGAGCTGGAGATCCGGCCCGTCTTCGAGGCCGATGATTTCGGCGCCGAGTTCACCCCCGAACTCAGGGAGCAGGAGGACCGGATCCGGGCCGGGGCCGAGGCGCTCAAGCACGCGACCTGATCCCACCATCTGACCCATGCCATCCCGGCGGGTTTCCCCGGGCGCCCGCCATTGCCGGCGGGCCCCGTGGCTGGCTCCCGCCCAGTCCTGCCGCCCAGCCTTGTCTTAGCGCCTGGCTCTATCGACCTTTGAGCCCCACGTGCCCGATACCCGCCTGATTCTCCCGCCCGCCGGCAGCTCCTCGCCGCCCACCGGCGGACGGGTACGCGAGATCCCCGAAGACCTGCTCCGGGAAGCCGCCAACCGGCTCCGGCTGAGCGCCCTGATCGGCGTGGTGCTCTGGCTGGTCGGCCTGACCCTCGACCATCTCGCCCGCCAGGCGCTGGAGCCGGACAACCCGGCCTGGCGGCAGCTCCACGCGGGCGACGCGGTAGCGGCGGTCGGGATCCTCACCTCGCTCGGTTTCTATCTCTACGCCCGGTACTCCCGCCGGCCCCCGCGGTTCATGCTGGACCTGGGGCTGGTCTATCTCGTCCTGACCTCGTTCTCGCTGGCGATTATCGCCCACGTGGGGTCCGGCGTGCATACCGCGACGATCCAGCCCACCTTCAGCTGGGTCGCCTCCCTGGTGCTGATCTTCGCCGCGATCATTCCCAACCCGCCCGGGAAGACCCTGGTGGCCGGCCTCATCGCCGTCTCCATGAACCCGGTGGCCATGCTCATTGCCCGGGCCCAGGGCGCGTGGGACTTCGAGCCGGGCAGCCACGCCTTCCTGATGCACTATCCCGACTACATCATGGTGGGCGTGTCGGTCGTCATCTCCCGGGTGGTGACCCGGCTGGGCCAGCAGGTGGGCAAGGCGCGCGAGCTGGGGAGTTACCGGGTGGGCGAACTGCTCGGCAAGGGAGGCATGGGCGAGGTCTATCACGCGACTCACCGGATGCTGGCCCGGCCCGCGGCCATCAAGCTGATCCGGGCCGGGATGCTCGGCGGCGGCGACCCCGAAGCGCTGCGACTCGCCCTCCGGCGGTTTCGCCGGGAGGCCGAGGTGGCGGCGAGCCTCCGGTCTCCCCACACGGTCGAGCTGTATGACTTCGGCGCGACCGAAGACCAGAGCCTCTACTACGTCATGGAGTTGCTCGACGGGCTGGACCTGGAGGCGCTGGTCCGGATGCACGGCGCCCAGCCCGCCAACCGGGTCGTCCACATCCTGCGCCAGGCCTGCGAATCGCTGGAAGAGGCGCACGCCCGCGGCCTGGTGCATCGCGACATCAAGCCGGCCAACATCCACCTGGGCCGAATGGGGCTGCGGCACGACTTCGTCAAGGTGCTCGACTTCGGACTGGTGAAATCCATCGCGGACGCCGCGGCGGGTGGCGACCAGGAGCACTCGCTGGGGACGGGGATGGGACAGGCGGCGGGCACCCCCGCCTACATGGCGCCGGAGACCGCGCTGGGTGAAGCGGTGGATGCCCGGACCGATCTCTACGCCCTCGGCTGCGTCGCCTATTACCTGCTCACCGGCACGGTGGTCTTCGAGGCCGCGACCTCGCTGCAGGCGGTGGCCCGGCATATCAACGACCCGCCGGTCCCACCCTCCGAGCGGCTGGGTGCCCCGCTCCCGGCCGGCCTGGATGCGCTCGTCCTGGCCCTCCTGGCCAAGCGCCCGGAGAACCGGCCCGGCGACGCGGCCGAGGTGGCGCGACGGCTGGAGGCGGTGGAGGTGGAGCGATGGGGGGAGACCCAGGCGGCCGCCTGGTGGACAGAACTTGGCGGTAAAACGGGGCGGTAGGACTGGGCGGTAGTGACTGGGCGGTAGGGCTGGACCACGCACATTCGGAAAGGTGTAGAGCGCATGCGACTCAAGACCATCTTCACCCTCGCCGCCATCTACCTGGCGGTCCTCGGACTCGGCTTCATGCTGGTCCCCCGGCAGATCGGGGTCGGCGCCGTGCCTCTGGATCCCTCCCCGGCGCTGGTTGCCTATCTCCGGCTGTTCGGCGGACCCTTCCTCGGTATCGCGGTGTTGAACTGGCTGGCCCGGAGGGAAGCCCCCTCCACCGCGCTCACCGCCATCGTGCTGGCCAACGCGGTCGGGTTCGGGTGCGTGGCGGCCATGGACGTCTGGGGCGTCTTCGGCGGCACCGCGCGCCCGATCGCGAAAGTGTTCCTGGTGATCCACGCGGGTCTTGCTGCCGCGTTCATCCTGGCATGGCGGAGTCGGCGGGCATAGAGGGCGGGCAGAAAGGGACAGGCGTACCAGGCGGGCGGGAGGAGCGAGTTGTTGTCCGCCCCGTTCGTCCGCCTTTTTCGTCCGCCCTGTATGCCCGCCCCTTTCGCCCGCGCTTCATACCCGCGCAATCAAAAGGTCTATCATGGCACTGCTGGTCGGCGTACTGCTTGGCGTGGCGGTCGGGCTCCTGGGGACCGTGAGCGGCATGGACCGGGACCGGGCGTTCTACCCCGTCGCCACGATCGTCATCGCGTCCTACTACGCGCTCTTCGCGGTGATGGGCGGAACCTCGCGGGCGCTCGCGGTGGAGATGCTGATCGGCCTGGTCTTCCTGGTTGCCGCGGTCTGGGGCTTCAAGTCCTCCCTCTGGATCGTGGTGGCGGCCATGGCGGGGCATGGTCTCATGGATGCCGTGCACGGCAGCCTCGTGGCCAATGACGGCGTCCCGGTTTGGTGGCCGCTGTTCTGCGGGTCTATCGATATCACCCTCGCGGCTTACCTCGGCGTGGTACTCTGGAGACAGAGGCACCGGGCAGCGGGACCAGGCGGTATGAGTTCCGTTCCCACCGGCTGACGGCATGCACACCGCCGCCCGGCTCGTCGTGGTGCTCGTCGGTTGTTATCTCCTCGCCCTGGGGCTCGTGGCGTGGATGGCGCCGGCACGGGCCGAGCGATTTCTCGGCGGATTCGCCGGGTCGGCACGTGCGCACTACCTGGAGCTGTCGCTCCGCCTCGTCGCCGGCTGGGCCGTCCTCGCCTCCGCTCCCCACATGCTGTTCCCCGGGTTCTTTACTCTCTTCGGCTGGGTGCTCCTCCTCACCACCGCCGGACTCTTCGCCATACCGTGGCGGCTGCACCGGCGCTTCGCCGAGTGGGGTGTCCCCCGGGCCATGCGACACCTGAAGCTGGTGGCGGTTGCTTCGTTCGCGCTTGGGGGGTTGATCATCGCGTGCCTCGTTGCCGGCAGGGGCTGAAGTACCGCCTCCCCTGGCAAGCCGGCCGGCCATGTCCCTCAGCGGAGTCTAGTCCATGGGCGTCAAGGGAACCCACCTCCATCTTGGCGGCCAGGCAGATGCGCACATGGGGCGTTCCCATTGCCTCACCTCGACCTTCGAGGCGCATTAACGCAGAGAGCACCGAGTGTAACTACGAGTCCGCAGAAACTGGGATCGTTTCAGTTCATTATGACTTTGTTTCCGCGTCCTCTTGGTCCTTCTGCGCCCTCTGCGTTAAAGCGCCTCGGAACGCGAATCCACGACAATCCCAGCGCCCGCCAGAGCGTTACAGCGCCCCGAGCCCGAATCCACGACCATTTCAACGCCCACGCCAAGCCTTACAGCGCCCTCGAGCCGGACCTTCAACCCTTCTGTCCCCAGGCTCTACCCTGATGTGACACCGTTCCAAGGTGTCCTCCTTTTGATTCAGTCCCGGCTGCCGCGGGGGTGAACCCCATTGCCGGCCGCTCCAAGGTGACTGGCCGCCCGGATCGAGCCTCCTCTACCCCGCGTACAACCCGCCTGCCGGGAGCTTCAACCCGATTGTCCGGCGAGTCCAAACTTCCTGCCGGGGGGTCCGAGCCTCCTGGCCGGGTGCTTCGAGCCGGCCACCCCACCTTCCAACCCTGCATGCCGGCTGGTTCGACCCTGTTGTCCCGGGGGTTCCACCTGCCTGCCGGGTGGTTCCACCCACGTGAGGGCCGGTTCCACCCTGCTGACTCACCACTTCCACCCTGCTGCCGGGTGGTCCAACCCGACTCGATGCGTCCTCCAACGGGAGCGCCTGTGTCCTCCCGTGGGGATGGTTCGCTGTCCGTGCGGCCGGGCCGCGGGGTGCGATGAAACCGTTTGCACTGCCCTCCCCTGGACGCATGATATCTCGCGGCCGCGCAACTGGTTGAGCGCGGGTGCTGAGCATCGGGCCGCGGGCCTCGGCCGGGAGGCTCGAGTGGTCTGGCACGCCGGTTCCGTTGGGGGGCATCCATCGCGGGATTCATCATGACCACTCACAGGAGCGTCGTATGAAGCGCATCGTTCGTCGTAAACTGGAGATGGTGAGCCGGGTGCGGGAGTTCTGCCGGAGTCATCCGATCGATATCGACGGCTACATCGAGGCGATGGCCCGGCTGGAGGACCGGATGGCGCGGGCGGAGGCGCTGGCGGTGCTGCAGGGGACCGGGTTCCTTCACCAGAGCGGCAGCACCCGGTCCAAGGCGGTGATCCGGGAGGAGATCCGGGAGCGGCACCTGCGCCACCTGGTGCGGATCGCCCGCGGCGCGGCGGGCGACGTCATGGCGATCACCTGCCGGTTCCGCCTGCCGAAGAAGGGCATCAACGGGCAAGCCTTCGCCTCCGAAGCCCGGGCGATGCTGGGCCAGGCGGCGGAGTACCGGGCGCTGTTCATCAAGGACGGCATGCCGCCGACGTTCATCGAAGACATCCATAAGCTGCTGGCCGAGTACGAGGGAGCGGTGACGGGGCAGTATGAAGGGACGGCGTGGCACGTGGGAGCGGTGGCGGAGCTGCCTGCCCTGGCGCGGGAGCTGTGCCAGCTGGTGAAACGGCTGGACGCGATCAACCAGATGCGGTTCCAGCACGACGCGGGACTCCTGGGGGCCTGGGACGCGGCTCGGCGGGTGTCGTGGCCGGGGGCGGGGGCGAAGGCGGTGGTGGAGGTGGCGGCGGAGGAGGCAGGAGAGGTGATGGAGGTGGCGGGAGAGGTAATGGAGGTGGCGGGAGAGGTGGTGGAGGGAGAGGGTCTGGGGCTGGTGGCGTTGGGGGGGCTGGCGGAGTTCCTATCCAGGGGCATACTGGTAGGGCAACGGCGACTCGTGAGCAATCCCTCGTTGGTCAGAAACCTTACATCTTAGCGGGGGTTACAATGCGTGCCCTGGGGATCACCCTGCTGCTGAGTTCATTGTCTTCTCTTCTGGCGGCGCAAACCACATCGAGCGCACGCGAGTTCAAGCCCAGCTCCTGCGCCGCCGCCGATAGCGCCCTGGGACGGCCGATCTCCAAGCCCCGCCAACCGATCCAGGGGATGTATTCCCGGGCAACCGGAGAGTCCATGGTGTTCTCAGCCGACCCCTGGGCCTACAATGCCTCGCGTCCCCTCCGTGCGGTCTGGGTAACCACGAAGTTCGCCGGTGACGGGCCGGAGGCAATGCCCATCCTGGGCTTCCAGGTGCGCCTTGAGGATACGTTGCTGAGGGTCGGCCCGGATGCCCGGCTGAGCCTCCAGTTCGACAGTGCCGCCGCCCAGGTCATCGGGGAAATGCAGGGACAGCGCTTTGGTTCTGGGCGCAAGATCGACCAGGTGCTGACGATCGGGCTCACCGGGCCGGAGTCACGGCAACTGGCCGCTGCGTACCGGGTCCGGGGCATGATCGGGGAACTCGCTTTCGAGGTTCCTGAACGGGCCCTGGAGGGCATTCGGGCCGTCTACGTCGCGGGGGCATGTGGAGTAAGGCTCCGGTAGCATTCTGCCGCCTGGCACGACGATCGATCATGATCAGCGCGGTTGCCGCTCAAACAAGCTTTCCGACACTCGCATCGATCGACCGCTGGCAAGTGGACACGACTAGTGAGATTCTATGAGATACCGCAGACCGTCTTCCACACATCCCGCCTTGCTCCTGTTCGCCATGCTGACGCTACTCAATTGCTCGGGAGGCACCGCTGACCCAACCAATGATCCCCTGCTGGATCCGGTACTCAATGGTGCCTGGGTGGATGGCATACAGTCCGGCCCGGTAAAGATTTACATAACCGAGTTCACGTTCAGCAACGGGCGTTTCGAGTGGACGTTTGACGGCGACCTCCAGCAGAGAGGCGAGTATGACACTCGCGATGGGATTCTCACGGTTACCATTCACAATAACTACGGCTCACCGCAACGCACGCTGGGCGACTACAGCAGACCTTACGCCATTACCGGCCATACTCTCACGTGGGGCGGGTGGCAGTTCACAAAGCATTAGCTGATCTCCAAAAAGCAATCAACGCGTTCGGCTACCCGGTGAACGCCACCCGCGTGCTGAGCGTGGATTATCGCACGGGCGCAAACCGTTATGACGCGCCTTCACAGTCTTCAAGTAACCTATGGCTCCCGACACGACCTGGCAGCAGGGTATCCTGTGGGCCATAGGCGCCGTGATTCTTGTGGCGGCCTGGCTCATGATGGAAGGTGCCGGCGATATTGCGGAAGAGATCGCGAACCCTTCAAGGGATGACACACCGTGGTCGACGGTCAGGCCACGAGTGATCCTGGCATACTTTCTCGTCGCCGCGGTCGGGGTCGGCATTTTCCTTCTGCCCGGTGGTTGATGTCAGGTCCCAGCTAGTCCCACGGCTGGGGTTGAGCCGGCGGGTCTATCCGGAAACGGCCGGGGGAGGCATACTGGGGTGGACCGTCAAGAACCGATACGGCCATGCGCTCGCCAGGCCACTACTACGGGTGTCGCTGTCATGCCGGAGTTGCGGAGTCCACTCTCGCCGGACGAATGCTCCCGCCGCCTGGTGGCCCGGGCGGGCGAGGCCCAGTTGTACCGGGGGGAAGTTCTGCCGCATGACACTCGGATGCTGGCCCGGGTATCTGGCCGTCGGTTCCAATTATGGCGTTACGCGGGGCTGCGGAATGCGTTCGGCTATCGCTTCCATGGTCACCTGGTTCCGGTCAACGGTGCCACCGCGATCCGCGGGACCGTTCGTCTCGGCCTGAGTGCGATACTGCTGCTCGCACTCCTCCCGGCGTGGGTCATCGGCCTGTCAAGCCGGAGTCCGCAGCTTCGTTCGATTGAACTCGTGGAACTTCGCGTGGCCCTGCTCTGGGGGATTGGTGTCGTCCTGATTGGAACGGTGCAAGCCATCGCCGCCCATCGGTTCGCGGATCCCTTCCTGGCCTTTTTGAGGAATACGCTCGAGGCGACGGTCACGCACCGGTAGCAGCCGGACATCGATTGAAGTAGTACACAGTCACCAGCCACCCGAGCATTCCCGCGGTCATTCGCCCTTTGGTTCTCATGCCGCACAGCGTACATGCACGGTCTCTCGGAACCCGGGTCATGCAGGGGTTGGGCCTCGCCCTGCTCCTGGTGGTGTTCCGCATGGGCGCGGGTCTGCTTGCCGCGTCCATTCGCTGGAACGAGGTGATAATGGTGGGAGCCGCCGCCTCACTGGGCGGAGTCCTGGGTGGCGCAACGTTCTACGCGACCGACGGCTGGCGAATCGCGGGAGGATGGCGCCGGACGCTGGCCAACGTCCTTTCGCTGCTGGCCTACTGCGCCGGTGCAGGCGGCGCCATTCTTCTTCTCCCGCCACCAGAGAGCTTGTGAGCGCTCGGCAATGGAGCGCATGGGTGCTGGCCGCTTCCCTGGGCTGTTTCGGGTGCGGCATCGGCCGCACGGACGCCTGCCGAGCCCATCTACCGCTACATCAACGTCCTGGACGGCACCGAGATCCGCCTGGGTGAACCGTTCGACCATCGCGCGCTGGCCAAGGCTCTCGATGATACGAGCTATACCCTCATGCCGGGCACCTTTAGCGGCGGGGGAACGGTCTCGATCGTCGTCCGCACGGACACCGCCTCCGTCGTCCGGTCCATGACTTTCATCTACGACGGCTCCGAGACGGTGGACACGAAGGTCGCCAGCTACACTGCCAGCCTGGGAAGGCCGGCGACGGAGCGGGACGACCGCTCCGGCCGGTCCACGTATGTCTGGGAGGATTCGACCACGCGGTTCGAGCTGGTCTCCTCGCCTCTGAGCACGCCCGGCCTGTGGTCCCGTCTCCTGGACCGGCCCGGCCGGGGAGAACAGTTCTGACGCGGGTGGTGTGCGGGCGGCAGAATCCCTTCACCCACGGCATCGAGGCGCATTAACGCAGAGGGCACAGGTAACGCACCAGGTCCTGTCTGATGAGGTGAAAAGTGCTTTTACAACAACCAGCTGTTTCTGCGGTCTCGTGGTTCACTTCCGCGTTCTCTGCGTTAATGCGCCTCGGTGCCGACACCCACGACTATGCCCACGCCCACAACTCTTCACCGGAGGTCGTGAGCCCCGAGTCGCCGGGTTGCGGCGGTTTCACCAGACACGGGAGAACCCCAGGAATGACGCTACGCCTCCTCCTCCTCCTCACCCTCGGACTGGCCGGCACCATTGCCGGCCCACTCCAGAGTCAGCAGTTGCGGCCCCAGCCGCCGAGCCTGCCCGGCTTGTCCCTGCCCCTCGCGCTCGGACTCGGGGATGCCGTTTGGGTGGCGCCGGTGCCCCGGTGGAGAATCACCGCGCTCGGCGCGCTCCTGGCGGCGGCGCCGGCCCGGGACAGCGCTGACGTCGCCTGCCCGATGCCGGTGCAGCGGCTCCGGCCCTCGATTGACGACGGCATGCCCGTCCTCAAAGGCGACTCGACCACTGCCCCCGCGGCGACTCGGTCGCTGGCGATGCCGTCCTGTGACAATCCCCTCTTCGAACGAAGGGCAGCCCCACCCCATGAGCCTCCTCTCCCGACTCCCCCGCGTCCTGGTCCTCGGCCTGCTGGGAGTGCCGGTTTCCCTGTCGGCGCAGACCCGGATAGACATCGGACCCAGCGTCGGGCTCTACCTGCCCCTCCGCTCGTACGTCGGCCCGGGGTCCTCGTTTTTCCCTCCCTTCAGCGAGAGCAGCGAGTGGACCCAACGGAACGCCCTCGCCGTGGGGGCCCATGCCGCCATGTGGCTGGGCCGCCGGTGGGGCGTCGCCGCGAGCTACAATTACGCCGGAAGCGACGTGAGCAACCCCGCCGCGGGCGGCATGCCGGGCGGCCGGCTGGACGGCTCGGTCCAGGTCCTGACCGCCGAGCTGCAGGCCCGCCTCGGAAACACCGATCGCCCCTTTCAGCTGGTCTTCACCGGCGGGGCCGCCTATATCACCCGGAGTGGAGACGCCTTCGCCCAGGTGGATGGCCATGACGCGGTAGGCGCCGTCCTCGGCCTGGCGTCGCGGCGGGAGCTGGGATCCCGCTGGGTGGCCACCGGGAGCGTCCGGGTGCTGATCTACTCCCTGGAGTTGCGCGACGAGGCCATGACCTACGAGGCGTCCACCCAGGCCGACATGCTGGGACAGGTCACCATCGCCTACCGAGTCTTTTAGGTGGCCGGCCGGTTTCCGCCCTGATCTCCCATCCCGTCGCTTCAGCGACCGTCCTGCCGAGGGCAGGCTTCAGCCTGTCCTCTCGCGCGATCCCAGGGCTGAGCGGACAGTGGACCCTGGGTGGCGGAGCGGCATGGACGGTAGGGACCAGGCGGAACGGGGATGAAACGTCATCCCAGGTGGCACCGATGGACGGCGGTATGCCGGTAGCCTGGAGTCAGCCCTTCCCCGGTTTCGTTGAGAGGTGACATGAGAGCTGTACTCATCATCCTGGCCGTTATCTGGATTGTCTATCTCGTGGTGAGCCGGACCAGGCCTGGTCCTCCCGGCTCCCCTGGGGAACTGCGACGTATTGAGGAGAGGATGGCTGCGGTCCAGCAACGGGTAAAGAGCATCCAGGAGAATGATCTGACCACTCCAGATGCCCTCCGCCGTAAACTGGAGGACATGAAGGTATTGAAACGAGTGTTCGAGGAAGATCCCGCGGCCTTTGCCGAACATCCGGACGTACTCAAGCGATTCGAGGATGACTTCGCCCGGTTGCAAGCGACCGTTGATTCACACAATGGTGCCTGACACGCGCCTGGAACGGGCAACCGTCGGCGCGCAACCAGGGACCGGGTTGCGAGCACGCCCTTGGCTCGGGACCGTTTGCTGCCTTGCGTTGGTACTGAGTGCCTGTGCGGGTCAACCGCTCACGGTCCCGATCCCTCCGGCGGGCGCACATGCGGCGAGGCAGGACCTCGAGGTCTGGCAAGGGGCGCGGGCGACTACCCTCCACGGGGTAGTCGTGACGTCGGACAGCTTGAGCGGAGTGCCGGTCAGACAGCCTCCCTCATGCGATTCGTGCCGCATACCCATTCCCCTGGCGGCGATTGACTCGGTTCGCGAGGTAAGCATTGACAGGGCCGCGCTCGGCACCATGGGTCTGGTGGCAGGCTTTGCCGCCCTGACGCTCCTGGCCTGGCACGCGAGCGCGGGCGATTGACCTCTGCACGCGTGTGGGGCGGCCCTGCGCGCCGGGCCATCCGCTGGACGCCGGTTATGCTGAGCGCGGTTGCCGCTCACGTCCTCCGTTCAGGTGGCTTTCTCACTCCCCGCACACTGGTGTCGAAGACACCGATCATCTTCAGCACTACCCACCGCGTCCAGTTCTCGGAACTCGATCCCTATAACCACGTCGGCACGGGGCGATTTGCCACGTACTTCGTCGACCACCGCATGAAGGGGCTCAGCCAGCACATCGGCTGGGATGCCGCCACTCTCATCAATCTCCCGTTCGCGGTGTGGGTTCGCCGGCTGGAGATCGATTTCGTCCGGCCGGTCTCCGCCGACCGGGAGTTTACGATAACCTCCTTCGTGCGTGAGTTTCGGGGGCCGGACGCCTTCATCGAGTGCACCATGACGGACACGACGGGCAAGACGCTGTCCCGCGCCCTGATGATCGTGGCATGCGTCCGACAAGGCTACCAACCGCGCCATGGAGTGGCCGGGGCGGTACCTCCAGGAGCGCGCCGGCCGGCATTCGCCTCGATCACGGCCGGCGTCGCCCTCGGCATGCTCTCGGCCCTGACCCCGGGCAATGCCCTTGGCGTCCCGGTGGGAACTCCCCAGGTTCATCGCGCACTCCCACCCGTCCTTCCCGGCGCTCCGAAACTCATCAGACAGCGATCGCGTAGGCGATGACACCTTTCCGGGGTTCACCGAGGAGACGAGTTTCGCTTCTCACGCTTGGCTGCCTTTGCCTCACGGCCTGCGGGCCGGCTTCGCTGGGCGCCCAGGACGCCGGGACGCGGGACACGACGATCCGGGTTCACTCCCGCGCGCTGGGAGAAGAGCGGGTCGTGGACATCGCATTGCCCCGGCACTACGCCTCAGGCACCGAGCGCTATCCGGTGATCGTGGTGCTCGACGCAGAGTTCCAGCACGACATCGCCGCCGCCGCGGCCCGGTTCTACGCCTCCGCGTCCATGGTGCCATCCGCCATCGTGGTCGGCGTGCGCAACACCCAGCGCATGCGCGACCTGGCGCCGGTGCCGGGCTTCACGCCACCTCCGCAAATCGCCGGGGCGAACGGCGGCGCCGACCGGTTGATCGCCTTTCTCGCCGACGAGCTGCTCCTCCGGATCGACTGCGCGTACCGGACCGTGCCCATGCGGGTGCTGATCGGCCACTCGCTGGGCGGCTTGTTCGCGCTCCACGCCCTGGCCACCCGGCCAGCCCTCTTCACCGGGTACGTCGTCATGGAGCCGGCCATCTGGTGGAACCAGGAGCGGGAGTGGCGCACCGCCCGCGAGGCCCTGGGCCAGCCCGACGCGCGGCGCGCGCGGGTCATGCTGGTGAACACGCCGCGCATGGCCGTGGACACGACGCGCTAAGGGCGGAGACGCACCCATGGTGCGGCTCCTGGCGGTAACCGGCGAGACGCACGAGAGCATGGCGGCTCCGGGGATGCTGCTGGCCTTGCGCACGCTGTTCGCCGATTTCCGCCCCTCCGACTGGAAACCGGGGACCCGGCCGGTCGCGATGCTGGAACGCTACGATTCGCTGGCGGGACGCGTGGGGTACGCCGTGCCGATCCCCCTCCCCGCGTACGAGGCAACGATTCGCATGTCGATCCACGCCCGTCACTTCGACGACGCCGAGCGCATGCTGCCGAGGATGGAGCGCGCCTTCGGGGTGGCGGCCGGGCGGGAGTTGCGTGAGCTGCTGGCGGCGGAGCGCGCCACCCCGCTGTCGCCGGCGTTCGTCGCGCTGGAGATTCCCGCGAGGCGGCCCACGGCGGCGCAGGCGGCCCCGTTCCTCGGCCGCTGGCAGAAGACCGGCTCCGGCGGCGGGCACGAGATCGTGGTTCGTCCCTCGGGCGACACGATCGTGGTGCACAGCCGCGTCCAGCTGCCGGACGGGAGCTGGGACGAGGGTGACCAGTATGTCATCCAGGTGACGCCGGCGGGAAAGCTGGAGTGGGGACTGCCCTGGTTCCGCGGCCTGGCCGCGTTGCTGGTCCAGGTCGGGGAGATGCTCCCCGACGGGACCATGCGGGTTACCCGCCAGCCGCGGGGCTGGGTCCCACGCGGGCCCGGGGGCGAGACGAACAGCACGGAGACCTTTCGCCGGGTCGAGGGCTGATCATCCCCAGCCGGCGCAGCCGCGCCCGTCGCTCGACCGGGACCCCGCGGGGCTCTCGCCGGTCCAGTTCCTTACCGCGTGCAGCAGGCTGGAGGTCGGCTCGGCAGCTGGCCATCTGCCGTGCCGTCTGCCCCACCCGCCCCGGCGTCATCCCCATTCGTCCCGCCGTCGTTGTCGCCAGCCCCCGGCGACCCCTATGCTGCCCGGCATGAAAACACTCACCGTTCTCCTCGCCGCCCTCCTCGCCGCTTTCCTCGTTGGCCTGTTCGGCGCCCGCCTGTTCGGCGCCGGCCCGAGCGCCGTGGAACCGCGCCACCATGAAGACGCCGTGTCGGCCATCTTGCGGGTGCTCGACTCGGTCCCCCTGGTCGCCATCATGGAAGACCACCTGCTGGCCGAGGAAGGCGAGCTGTACCAGCGCCTGCTGCGCGATCCCCGGGCGCCGGGGCGGATCAACGATGTGATTGTCGAACTGGGGAATCAGCTGCACCAGCCGCTGGCCGACCGCTCCGTGGGCTGGACGGCCGGGCCGCCGGTGCCGGCAGATTCCCTGGGCATGATCTGGGAGGACAACACCCAGGCCGGGCTGGTGACGATGTACGCCCCCATGTACCCGGCGATTCTCGACGCGGTGCGCGAGGCGAACGCGCGGGTGCCGCCGGCCCGGCGTATGCGCGTGCTGCTGGGCGATCCCCCGGTGAACTGGCGCACGGTCACCCGTGATCAGCTCTGGGACGCGCACAAGCAGAGGGGGAACTTCATGCGCGCGCTGGCGCGGGACTCGGTAGTGGCACGCGGTCGGCGCGGCGTGCTCATCGCGGGCGGGTCGCACCTGATGCGCAGCCCTCACACGGCTCACCCACCCGGCTCCCGCCGCGATGCGCAGTGGGGATCGCTCGGGGATAGCGTCTTTGTGGTCGACGTCCACGTGGGCTTCGGCGCCCCGCTGGCTGCCCTCGAACCGTTCATGGACTCGCTGCCTCGGTTCGCACTGCTGCGAAGCGCCGGCCCGATTCTCCGGGACCTCCTCGTCAACGACGTCCTGGCGGCCACCCCCGCGAGCGACGGAAGTGTTCCCCCGTCGGCGACACCGCCGGCGGCAATGCGGTTGCGGGATGAGGGCGTACGGTTGTCAGAGGTGATAGACGGCTATGTCTACCTGGGCCCGTTCCGCTCGCTGACCATGTCCCGGCCCGACGTGCAGCGCCTGCGCCGCGAGCCGGCCCGCCTGCGCGAGTTCCAGAGAAGGATGTGCCTGATCACCGGGCGTCCGGTCGACACCACCCGGGTCTTCGCCGCCGATACCACTCGTCTCTTCTTTCCCACCGGCGGGCGCCCCAGCCGGGTCGCGTTTGTGCCCATCCGGGAGGCGCAGCGGGACGAGCGGGCCCCGCCGCCACCCCTTCCGCCGGAACTGCCCGAACCCTGTCGCTCTCTGCTTCACTAGCGGGAAGGCGGTCGGCGCGGGACCAGATCTGATCCTACGGGGCATCAATCCACCCTCCGTGTGCCGCACCGAGCGGTATAGCACGCCAGGCCGCCGAGGTGTACGACCACTGGTCACCGGATGCGGTCTGGTTCCTCCGCACGGGGCTGGGCAGACACGATTGGGGTCGACACGCCCACTACGGTCGCTTTCTGGAGCTCGTAGCGAATGACCGTCTCAGATGACCTGGCTGACCGGCTCGCCTGGCACCTACGGTGACGAGACAGTCGTTGAGGTAGAGCTTCGCCCGGGGGACGGCGGCACCTTCCTTCGACTCACCCACCCGGGCTTCAGCACCGAGCAAGCGTGCAAGGGCCACGAGACCAACTGGCCCGCCGCGTTGGAGGCGCTGGACGCGGCTCTGAGGAATAGGGCATGGGCCCGCTGCGGTGGCAGGTGGGGTCGGAGCTGACCGGCAGGGGGCGGGCTGCCTGTCGGGACGGCTGTTCCGCTCCCGACGGAGCCTCATGGGCGTTGCGCGCGGCCGCGTTCGCCCGGTCCCGCGGGAACGTTGACCATCACGAAGACTGTTCGTCGCGTCGAACGCTGATCCTCCGCGCTCCACCGCACCGTCCCGGTCCACCCCTACCCCGTGTTCCGCATCCCCGCCGCAATCCCGTTCACCGTCACCAGGAAGGCATCGCGCAGGCCCGGGTCGTCCCCATCCTGCCGCAGCCGCGCCAGCAATTCGACCTGGACCAGGTTGATCGGGTCCACGTACGGGTTCCGGACCTCGATCGACCGGCGCAGGACCGGGTTGTCGGCCAGCAGGTGCGCCGCCTCCATCACCTCCAGCACGGCGCCGATCGTGTCCTCCAGGCTGGCGCGCAGCGCGTCTCCCAGTCCCCGCAACTCCGCCGGCACCAGCTCGGCGTCGTAGTGGGCCGCGATCTCCGGCGAGGCCTTCGCCAGGACCATCGTCACCAGGTCCAGCGTGGAACGGAAGAACGGCCACTCCCGGTACATCGTCCGCAGCTCCTCCAGCTCGCCGCGCGCCATGGCGGACCGTAACGCGTCGCCCACGCCGAGCCAGGCGGGCAGCATCAGCCGGGTCTGGGTCCACGCGAAGATCCAGGGAATGGCCCGGAGCGACTCGACCCCGGTGCCGGGGCGGCGGCGCGCCGGCCGGCTGCCGATCTTGAGCTGGCCCAGCTCCACCTCCGGGGTGGCCAGCCGGAAGTACTCGAGGAACTCGGGCGACTCGTAGACCATTCGCCGGTAGGCGGTCCGCGATTCGTCCGCCAGGGTGTCCATCAGCGTCCGCCAGCGCGGCGCGGCGGGCACCCCCGGCAGGAGGGTGGCCTCGAGCACCGCGGTGGTGTACAGCTCCAGCGTCCGCTCCGCGATGGCCGGCAGGCTGAACTTGGAGTCGATCATCTCGCCCTGCTCGGTGACCCGGAGCGCGCCGTCCACCGAGCCGGGCGGCTGCGACTGGATCGCCAGGTGGGTCGGCCCGCCCCCCCGCCCCACCGATCCACCCCGCCCGTGGAACAAGGTCACCCGCACGCCATGCGCCTGGCACACCGCGACCACCCGCTCCTGCGCGGTGTACAGCGCCCATGCCGCCGCCAGCCGGCCGCCGTCCTTGGCCGAGTCGGAGTAGCCGATCATCACCTCCTGGTGATCGCCGATGCGGCGGCGGTACCAGGGGATCCGGAACAGCCGGTCCAGGCAGTCGGCGGCACCCTGCAGGTCGGCCACGGTCTCGAACAGCGGTACCACCCGGCAGCGAGGCTCTACCTCCGCGGCCGCCTGGAGCAGCTCCACGGCCAGGATATCGGAAGGCTCGCTGGCCATGGAGATGACGTAGGCGCCGAGCGAGCCCGGGGGAAGCCCGGCGGCGACCCGCATCGTCTCGAGCACGTCGGCCACCTCCCCGTCCCACCCGTCTGTCCTGGCCATGGCCCCGCGGGCCAGCGGGGCATCCCCTTCCAGCTCCTCGAGGATGAACGCCTGCCGCTCCTCTTCTGGAAGATCGTCATATGAGCGCCCGGCGCGTCGGGCGATCGCCTCGAGCGCCGCGGTGTGCCGACCGGCTTCCTGTCGCAGGTCGAGGCGGGCCAGCGTCAGTCCAAAACAGGGAATTCGGCGCAGCAGGTCCAGCAGCCTGCCCCGCGCCAGGATCCCCGCTCCCGTCTCCTCCAGCGAGCGGAAACAGAGCCGGAGCGGTTCCGCCAGCTCCTCCGGGTCGGTATAGATCTGGTCACTCGGCTGGAGCGGAGCGGGACGATCCAGCAACCCCTCGATATGGAGACGGGTGCGCTCCAGCCGGTCGGCGACGCCCCGCAGCAGGGCCCGGTAGGGCTCGGCCGCATTCCCGACCCGGGACATAAGCTCCGGGCTCGCCGTGCTCATGGACAGCTCGGCGC
Organism: uncultured Gemmatimonadales bacterium; assembly: GCA_963795085.1. GTDB lineage: Bacteria > Gemmatimonadota > Gemmatimonadetes > Gemmatimonadales > GWC2-71-9 > DASYPP01. The sequence continues at coordinate 438,096 of CAWCFX010000006.1, forward strand.
GAAGTTCGGCCACTTCCCGGTGGTAGAGATCGGCCGCCATCCAGCGAGCGAGGAGCACGGCGCGGAAGGTGATGTCCGGCGTGACATTGGGGTTCCCGTCGCGGTCGCCGCCCATCCAGGAGCCAAAGCGAATCGGGGCGATGCCCTCGGGCAACCGCTGGCCGGTGGCGGCATGCAGCGCGGCGTCCAGGGCGCGCAGGTGGCGCGGAATCGCGTCCCACAGGGTCTGCTCGAACGCGACCATGCTGGCGCGGACCTCGTCGAGCGGCGAGGGCTGCTCGTGCTGGACTTCATCGGTCAGCCAGATCGCAGCGATCTCCTCCTCCAGGCGGCGGGTCAGCTCCTCCCGCTCCGGCCCCGTGAGATCGGGCCGGTCGCCCAGCGCCAGCAGGTCGGCGATACTGCGCTGCTTCTGCCGCAGGGTGCGGCGGACCACCTCGGTGGGATGGGCGGTCAGGACCAGCTCGATGCGCTGGTTGACGACCCGTTCCACGAGGGTGGCGGGCGGGATGCCTGCCGCGCGGAGCCGGGCGAGGCTGTCGGCAAAGGAGGCGCGCTGGGGCGGTGCCTCGGGATCGCGCTGGTAGTCGCGGCGCCGGCGGATCCGGTGGTGCTGTTCCGCGATGTTCGCCAGGCCCAGGAAGTGGGCGAAGGCGCGGGCCACCGTCATGGCCTGGTCGGTGGAAAGCGCTTCCAGCGCCCGGCGCAGGGTGTCAAAGCGGGCCTCGCCGCCCCGCACCTGCTTCGACAGCGCGCGGATGCGTTCGACCGCGTCGAACAGGTCATCGCCTTCCTGGCGCCGGAGGGTGTCGCCCAGCAGCGCGCCGAGCACGCGCACGTCATCCTGGAGGGGCTGGTGGGGATCCGAGGGCATGGGCTCAATATATGGCCACAGCAAAGGAAGTAAGGTGGAGTCTGGTCACCGACGCCCGGCCAGCCACACCTGGTGGCGATGCCAACGGGACCTGGAATCCGTGCCAGCGGCGGGATTATCCGGAGAGTCGTGGCACTCCCCCAGGAACGCCTGCAGTCGGTGATGCCCCGCCGCGGCGATGCCCTACACATCGTGCTCGGGACACGTCGCTAAACCCCAGCCCGGCGACCGGCATCATATCGTCGAGCGAACGTAACCTGGAGGTTTGATCGATGCTCAACAGAATCCGGATATGTATTCTCGGCCTGACCATCGTGGGGGCCCTGTTGCCGGCGACACGGGCGATGGCCCATCCCGGCTCGGCAATCGTCGTCGACCGACTGGGCCAGGTCTGGTTCCTCGATACCGGCGCGGGCCTCTGGAAGATCGACACGCACGGCGTGCTGACCCATGTCGGAGGCGATCGCTTCCATTGGATGGCGCTCGACCAGGACAATCGTTTCCGTGGTGCCACCCTGCCCCGCGACATCACGCTGGTGGGAACGAGTCCATCCCTGCTCATCGCCAGCGATTACCCGGTCGCGATGGGCCGGGATGGCAGCCTGTATTATCCCTCGCGCGCGCCGGACGGCCGCGTGCGGATCATGCGGACGCTGCCGGCCGGACGGCCGGCGGTGGTCGCCACGCTGCCGGCCACGACGGCCGGTGGCACACCGCTCCAGTGGCTCAACGGCCTCACCGGCGGCGCCGATGGGCATCTGTATTTCACGGAGAACAACGCCATTCGGCGGGTCACGATGGACGGCCGGGTGCAGACCGTCGTGAGCGACCTCAAGGTCCCGGGCTGCGCCGCCATTCCGGGGAATACACCGAAGGACGGTCTCTTTCTCCGGGGCTTGAGCGTGGACTCGGCGGGCGTGATCTACGTGGCGGCGAGCGGCTGCGGTGCCGTGCTCACGATCACGCCGGAAGGGCGCGTAACCACCCTCGTCCAGCTCGAGGCCCCCTGGAGTCCGACCGCCCTCGCGCGCTTCGGTTCGGATATCTACGTGCTCGAATACCTGCATACCGAGAAGGAAGACCGGCGGGCGTGGATACCGCGGGTGAGAAGAGTCTCAGGGGATGGCACGTCGGTCGTGATTGCGCGAGTCGCCCGATAGGCCTCCGGCGGGTTGCCCCGGCATACCCCCGCGCCCGCCGCGAACGCACTGATCGTCAGGCGGCCCTTCGTCGTGGAGCCCTCCACCTTCGACGCCCTCCACATTCGACTCGTCCCCACCAGTCGCTTGAGAATGCGGGCCCACCGAGGTACCATCTGGTAGCATCCACTCTTAAGCCAGTCACCCGTCCGGAGGTCCCATGCCCCGAATCGCAGGCATGCTCACTGACAAGGAGCGCGCCGCCCTGGCACCCAAGCCGCGCGCGTACCTGGCAGACGCCGAGCGACGCGCGCGTACGGCCGCATCCCTGTTCGACCTTGGCATCGCCCGCGGGCTGTTGCTCGCGCTGGTCAAGGAGGGGGTGATTACCACCTCGGCGTATGATCGCATGTTCAAGCGCATCTTCGCCAAGGTGAAGCCGCGGCTGCGAGAGGAGATCCGGTCGGTGCCCAAGGCGCGCCTTACCGGGGCCCTGACCGTCCCCGCGGCGCCGCGCACGCGCCGGAGACAGCGGCGCAAGGCGAAGGCGAAACGCGCCTAGCGCGTTCATGGCGGCCTGGCCGGTCGGGTTCCCGGCCGCCGCGCCCGCAGGTTCATGCGCACAGTTGAACCCGGAAAGACATTTCTCCCGGCAGGAACGACAGGGGCTGCCCGCCACGCGCGTGGAGCGGTCAACCGCGCCCAGAACAGGAGAGTATGCGTCCCTATCGCGTCATGGCCGGTCTGCTTGCCGCAGGCCTGACTGGGGGTGTGGTGACTCGACCGGCCCGACCGTCCCAACACTGGGTGACCTGCTGGGAACCTGGGACCTTACCGCCCTCGTCCTGACCACCCACGAACCGACCCCACGCACCCGCGATCGCGTCGCTGATGGCACCCAAACTCAGGTGCTGACCGTTACCGCAGGCGGCCACTTTGATCTCTATGCGTGCGTTCCCGATGTGCTTTGTGCTCATCTGCCCGGGACCCTGACCATTGCCGGGGATAGTATCCATTTTGCCTATACACACGAGGGACCCTTTACTGAACGAGTCCGCCTCAGCGGCGCCAAGCTGACGCTCGATAGTGAAGGTCCTGGATATTTCCTGGCTACGGATGCCACTACTCAGCTGCTCTCGACCCGGCGGGTGTTTACAAGGCAGTAGCAGGCAGCGGACAACCGCGCCCGGTGACCCGCGGAACACCGCCACGTGCTGAGCGCGGTCGCCGCGCAAGCGCACAACCGTTAGACCTGCACCCGAGGCCCCTATGCATTTGCCAATCTGGGTGATCGCAGCCGTGCTGGTTCTCTTTGGTGTCATGGCTGCGTGGCTTGGCCTCATTCTCGCCGGCCGCAATCCCCTGCCTTTTCCGGACGTCGGCTCGCGCATCTTTACCGCCGCGACACCGGCCGCCAAGGACACCATCGTCGCCCTCCTCGCCCAGTACGGCGTTCGCGAGCGCTTTCAGATGAACACGACTGGCGTGCTGCGATCGCTCATGTATGACGGCACCATTATTAATTGTCCGGACCCGGAAGTGACCCGACGCCTCGGGTCGCCGAAAGCGAGCATTGGCCTCGTGTCGCCGGACCCTGCGACGAGCGCCGCGCAGGCCGCGGAGTTCCTGCGGCAACACGGCCTGGAAGCCGAGGTAGTGCTCGACGCCGAACCGGACTTGCCGATCGCGTTCGTGACGACGAACGCCTTTACCGGCACGGTATTGAATTTCCGCAAGCACGCCATTCACATGCCGCGGCCCGCGGGAGCGGGTGGAAAGTAGAGTTCTTCAACGATCGTGATTTCCGTTCGGGCTGCCAGCGACGGGGCCGGCACGAACTTCGTTAGCCCACCCATGTAGCGACTGCGGAACCCGCAGCCGCAGACTGCTGAATCCGCAGGCGGTCACCCCTCGTGGCCTGCCAAGATACTGTCATTAATGGCCTTGGGTCATGGCACCCCCCTTGCCTTAACAGGAGTCGGCGCACCAACGGCCGACGACTCGATCAGGGGGCAAGGTCATGAAACGGATCATTCTCGCAACCACAGCGCTCGGCATTGCGGCCGCGGCCGGATTCGGGTTTCTCGCCGGCGGCTCCGGCGGGGCGCTTACCTACCGTACCACTGCGATCACCCGCGGCAATGTCGAGAGCACCATCAGCACCACCGGCACTCTGGGCGCGGTCAACACCGTCCAGGTCGGCACCCAGATTTCGGGTCAGGTGTCCGGGCTCTATGCCGACTTCAACGATCGGGTGAAGAAGGGTCAGTTGCTGGCCCGGCTCGACCCCACCCTGCTGCAACAGTCGGTGCAGCAGGCCCAGGCCGACGTGGAGCGATCCAGCGCCGAGGTACGCCAGCGGGAATACGCCATGGGCCAGGCTACCGCCCTGTACCAGATCCAGGGCATCACCGAGACCGAGTATCGCACGGGCGAGTACGATCTCGCGGTCTCAAGGGCTAACCTGAAGTCGGCCGAAAGTGGCCTCGAGCGGGCCCGGCAGAACCTGCAGTACACCTCCGTGCATTCCCCGGTGGACGGTGTGGTCATCGAACGCACCGTGTCGGTGGGGCAGACGGTGGCGGCGAGTCTCTCGGCACCGCAGCTGTTCCTCATCGCTGAGGACCTATCCCACATGGAGATCCTGGCCTCGGTGGACGAGAGTGACATCGGCCAGATCAAGGAAGGCCAGTCGGTGCGGTTCACGGTCCAGGCCTACGCCAACCGGACCTTTGCCGGCACCGTACGCCAGGTGCGGATGCAATCCGAGACCACGGAAGGCGTGGTGAACTACACCGTGGTCATCGCGGTCGCGAACCCCGACGCCGCGCTGCTGCCCGGGATGACCGCGACGGTGAGCTTCGAGCTGGCACAGGCCATCGACGTCCTTCGGGTGCCCAACGCCGCGCTTCGCTTTCGTCCCACCGACGCCATGCTTGCGGCGGTGCCGCAGCCCGCCGGGGACTCGACCCCTCCGGCGACCGAGACGACCGATGCGACTGTGCGCGTGCGCCTGGCCAGCACCGGCGCAACGGGCGGTGCCCAGGCCGGCAGCCTGGCGCAAGGACGCGGGAGCGTCACCCAGCTCTGGTACCTGGACGAACAGGGCGTGGCGCGGGTGGCCCGGGTTCGGGTGGGCCTGTCCGACGGTCAAATGACCCAGATCGCCGGCCCCGATCTTCGCGAAGGATTACAGGTCATCACCAGTGTCACCACCGGCGCGGACGGCACCACGGCCACCGCGAGCCCGTTCTCGGGCGCCGCACCGTCGGGCGGTCCACCCGTTCCGGGAGGGTTCTAGGATGACCGACCGTGACGACGTGATCCGAGTCGAGGGCCTGACCCGTGTCTATACCGCCGGCAGGACCCGCGTGGATGCCCTCCGTGGTGTCGACCTGGTGGTCAAGCGAGGTGAGATGGTAGCGATCATGGGAGCGTCGGGCTCGGGCAAGTCCACCCTGATGAATCTGCTGGGCGCGCTCGACCGGCCCACCGCGGGCTCCTATTGGCTGGACGGCGTGCGGGTGGACGGCCTGGACCGCAATGCCCTGGCGGACATTCGCAATGCGAAGATCGGCTTCGTGTTTCAGGGATTCAACCTGCTGGCGCGGACCAGCGCGTTGGCCAACGTGGAGTTGCCGCTGCTGTACGACCGGAGCGGCCGTACGCACAACACCCGGGACCTGGCGCGGGAGGCGCTCGTGCAGGTCGGCCTGGGAGACCGAATGGAGCACGAGCCGAGCGAACTGTCGGGCGGCCAGCAGCAGCGGGTCGCAATCGCACGGGCCCTGGTGACCCGCCCCGCGATCATCCTGGCCGACGAGCCGACCGGCAACCTGGACAGCCGGACCTCGGTCGAGATGATGGCCGTGTTCCAGGCCCTGAACCAGGAGGGGATCACCATCCTGATGGTGACCCACGAGCCAGACATCGCCCAGTACACCCGGCGGATCATCGAGATGCGGGACGGCCGCATCATCCGTGATGCGCCGGTGCTGGATCGGCGGGTCGCGGACCAGGAGGTCCAGGACGCCGAACTCGTTTACGAAGGGGCCTGACCATGAAAGCGACTCGACTGATCGATATCGCCACCCGGAGCATCCTGAAGAACAAGCTGCGGGCACTGCTCACCATGCTCGGGATCATCATCGGCGTGGGCGCGGTGGTGGTGATGGTGGCCATCGGCCAGGGCGCCAGCGCCCAGATCCAGCAACAGATCGACAACCTGGGCTCCAACATGATCGTGATCGTCCCGGGCGCCTCCAGTGCCGGGGGAGTGAGCCAGGGTGCGGGGACGGCCAACCGGCTGACCCTGGAGGACGCCGAGACGCTCGACCGGGAGAGTGTGCTGCTCACTGCCGTCTCGCCGGTCATCGCCACCTTCAGCCAGGTCGTGGGTGGCCAGGGCAACTGGCGGAGCCAGATCTACGGGGTTTCCACCGACTACACCACCATCAGGGACTGGGGCGTCAGTTCCGGCCGATTCTTCGACGATGCCGATCTCCGATCGATGCGCAAGGTCGCCGTCCTCGGCAAGACCGTGGCCGACAACCTGTTTCCCGACCAGGACCCGGTCGGGGCGCAGGTTCGGATTCGCAACGTGCCCTTCGACGTGATCGGAGTCCTGGCGGGAAAGGGGCAGACGGCGCAAGGCGCCGATCAGGACGACGTCATCCTGGCCCCGTATACCACGGTCCAGACCCGTCTGTCCGGCCGGAGCTTCATCCCCCAGATCCTGGGCAGCACCGCGGCACCCGAGGATATCGCCGCGGCGCAGGACGAGGCCCGGGCCATCCTGCGGGAGACCCACAAGCTGCCCAGCTACGAGGCCGACGACTTCACGGTGAAGAACCAGAACGACCTGGCCGACGCCGCGCAGGGCAGCACGGAGGTCATGACCCTGCTCCTGGCGGCGATCGCCTCGATTTCGCTGCTGGTGGGCGGCATCGGGATCATGAACATCATGCTGGTGTCGGTCACCGAGCGGACCCGGGAGATCGGGATCCGCATGGCCATCGGCGCGCGCGGGTCCGACGTGCTGGTCCAGTTCCTGGTCGAGAGCATCGTGCTGAGCGCGATCGGCGGCGCGCTGGGAGTGGGACTGGGCTACGCGTCGGCCGCGGTAGTCCAGCGGCTTACCGGCTGGAGTACCGCCATCGCGCCCGGGGTGGTGGCGATCGCTATCGGGTTCGCCGCGGTGGTGGGAATCTTCTTCGGGTTCTACCCGGCGCGAAGAGCTGCGGCGCTGGATCCCATCCAGGCGCTCCGGTACGAGTAGCCATGCCGGCCTTATATTCGCTCATGCCGTCTCGCCGCTACCGCTGGGCCCGATGGGGCTGGCTGGCCACGACCGTTGCGCTGGGCGCGGCCCTCGTGATCTCGGCCTGGATCGCCCGTGAGCGAGCCGCGGGTGCGGCCGATACCCTGAACCGGGGTCAGGCCGGGGTCTGGCTCGAGTCGGTGCGCCACGTGCTGCGCGAAGCGGAGATGCCCGTGGGTTCGGGAGCGCTCGATTCGCTGTTCGGCGCGTTGCGTGACGCCGGCGTCGAAGGGATCTCGCTCTTCGATTCTTCCGGAGCCCTGGCGGTGCAGGCCGGCATCCCGGTCGTGGCCCCGCGATCGGTGCCGGACAGCACCGGGCCGGGGCCGGTGACGATGGTGGACCAGGGCAACCGCATCACGCTGGTGGGCCCCGCCCTGGGAGGCCGGCCTGGTGACGAGGAGGGTGGCCGCAGCCGGCGTCGTCCGTTCCTGGTCGTCATGGAGTTCACGCCGGTCGCCGCGCACCAGCTGGTGGAGGACGCCACTCGCCGGTTCTGGCTGTCCTCGCTGGTCGCCGCAGCCTTGTTAGGTGCCGCCCTGGTGTTCTGGCGCCTCATCACGCTCCATGAAGTTGCCGAACGCCGCTACCGCCAGCAGGAGCAACTCAGCAAGCTGGGCGAGATGTCGGCGGTGCTGGCTCACGAGATCCGCAATCCACTCGCATCACTCAAGGGCCACGCCCAATTGCTCACGGAACGGCTGGGAGACGGCAGTGCCGAGGGCAACAAGGCGCGGCTGGTGGTGCGAGAAGCCGAGCGCCTGGAGGCGATCACCAACGACCTGCTGGGGTTCGCCCGATCCGGTCCAATCGCGATCGAGCCTGCCGACCCGATGACGCTGCTGCGGTCGTGCGCGGATGAGGTGGCGCCCGGTGGGTTCATCCTGCCGGAGGGCGGGGCGCCGGATACATGGCCCCTCGATTCCCACCGCATGCGGCGGGCGCTGGTCAACATTCTGCGCAACGCCCGCCAGGCCTCGCCGGAACACACCCGGCCGGAAGCGTCGGTACGAATCGAGCACGGCCGCCTGGTGTTCGCCGTTCGGGACTACGGTCCGGGGATTCCCGCCGGAGATGAGCGGCGCATCTTCGAGCCGTTCTACACCACCCGGACCTCCGGGACCGGGCTGGGCCTCGCCGTCGCCGCGCGGGTGGCGGAGATGCACGACGGAGAGGTCCGGGTCCGGAATCATCCCGAGGGCGGCGCGGTGTTCTCCATCGCGATCCCCAGGGGCCTGGGCTGAGCTCCCATGGCACGAGTCCTGGTGGTGGACGACGAAGTCGGGCTGCGGACGTTCATCGCCGAGGCCCTCGAGGGCGACGGCCACGTCGTGTCGCAGGCGGCTGACGGCGCCGAGGCGCTGAGCCAGCTCGCGCAGGCGGCCTTCGACCTGTTGATCACCGACCTCCGGATGCCCAACGTCGATGGCATGATCCTCCTCCGGCAAGCCCGGGCCGAGCAGCCCGGGATGGAAGCGATCGTCATGACGGCGCACGGCTCCGTGGATTCTGCGGTCGAAGCGATGAAACTCGGCGCCATCGACTATCTGGAGAAGCCGGTCAAGAGCCCGGCGGCCCTGCGGGCATTGGTCGCGCGGTCGCTGGAGCGCCAGGGAACCGAAACCCGGGGGGACATGGGGCCCGGCCGAGCCGCGACGGTCTCCCCGGCGGGGGCCTTCCGGCAATTCACCGCCGCCCTGGCAGACCGGTACGTCATTCAGCGCGAAATCGGCCAGGGTGGGACGGCCACCGTCTACCTGGCTTGGGACCCGCGCCACGGACGCCAGGTGGCCATCAAGGTCCCCCGCCCTGAACTCGCCGGGATGCTGGGGATCGAGCGGTTCCTGCGCGAGATCGCGATCGTGGCGCGCCTCACGCATCCGCATATCCTGCCGCTGGTGGATTCCGGCGAGGCGGCGGGTACCTTGTACTATATTATGCCCTATGCCGGCGGCGGGTCGCTACGGGAGTGGCTGGGCCGACACGCGGTTCCACCGATTCACGTGGCACTGCGACTTGCCAGTCAGGTTGGTGCGGCGCTGGACTACGCCCACCGGCAGGGCTTCGTCCATCGAGACATCAAGCCGGAAAACATCCTGTTCACCGATGGCTGGCCCCTCGTCGCGGATTTCGGCATCGCCCGCGCCATCACGATGGCGGCAGGCGATTCCCTGACGGCCATCGGCGTGACCCTGGGAACCCCGGAATACATGAGTCCTGAGCAGGTGGCCGGTGATCGCTCACTGGATGGCCGGAGCGACGAATACAGCCTGGCCGTGGTCGTGTTCGAAATGCTTACCGGCGCCGTGCCGTTCGCGGGCGTCAGTGCCCGCGCCACCATGGGACGGCACCTGACGGAGGCTCCGCCGCGGCTCGGGACCCGCCGGCCGGATATCCCCGAAGTGCTCGAGCAAACGATGAGCCGGGCGCTGGCCAAGAACCCGGCGGATCGCTTTCCGACGATGGCGGCATTCGTCGACGCCCTGGGCGCCACATCCGCGATTTCCCTCGCCACCTCCGGGTCGTCCTAGAACGATGGCGACAATCCTGGTGGCCGAGGACGAACCCGGACTGCGGGCGTTCATCGCTGAAGCGCTCGAGGGCGACGGCCACCGGGTGTCGCAGGCGGCCGACGGGGCCGAGGCGCTGAGGCAACTGGCGGGGGCCGCCTTCGATCTGCTGATCACCGATCTCCGGATGCCCAACCTCGACGGGATGGCGTTGCTCCGGCGATCCCGGGCCGAGCAGCCGGAGATGGAAGTGATCGTCCTGACCGCCCACGGTTCGGTGGACTCGGCGGTAGAAGCCATGAGGCTCGGCGCCTTCGACTACCTGGAGAAGCCGATCGGGAGCCCGGCCGAACTCCGGCTGATCGCGATGCGGGCGCTGGAACGGCGGTCGCTCCTGGCGGTGAAGGACCGGGCTGCCAGGGAGGTCCCGGCGCTACCGCCCCTTTCGTTCGGTGATCCCGCGATGGTCCCGGTGCTGGAGGCTCTCCGGAAGGTGGCCCGGACCAATGCCACGGTGTTGCTGACCGGCGAGAGCGGGGTCGGCAAGGAGATCGCCGCGCGCACGCTGCACGCCTGGAGCGACCGGGCGGATGGGCCGTTCGTGGCGCTCAACTGCGCGGCCATCGCCGATTCCCTGCTGGAAAGCGAGCTGTTCGGCCATGAGAAGGGTGCGTTTACCGGCGCGACCTCGGCCCGTCGGGGGCGGATCGAGCTGGCGGACGGCGGGACCTTCTTCCTGGACGAGATCGCCGAGATGAAGCTCGAGCTCCAGGCCAAGTTGCTCCGGGTGCTGGAACAGCGCCGGTACGAGCGGGTGGGCGGGTCACGCACCCTCGATGCCGACGTGCGCTGGGTGGCGGCCACCAACCGCCAACTCGGCCAGTTGCGGGCGTCGGGCGATTTCCGGGAAGACCTGTATCACCGGCTTGCCGTCTTTCCGATTCACCTGCCGCCTCTGCGGGAGCGACGGTCGGATATCCTGCCCATCGCGGAGTCGCTGCTGATCCGGCTGGCCTCGGAGCTGGGTCGCGGCCGGCTGACGCTGTCTGACCCGGTCCGACGCCGACTGGTCGAGGCGCCGTGGCCGGGTAATGTGCGCGAACTGGCCAATGCGCTGGAGCGGGCCGCCATCATCGCCGATGGGGCCGAGATCAGGGCCGAGCATCTCTCGGTTCCCACGGTGTTCCCGGAGGGGGTCGCCGGCCCCAGCGACGAGTCGCTGGCCGCCATCGAGCGGGCCGCGATCGAGAACGCCATCGCCCGCGCGCAGGGCAACCGTAACGAAGCGGCGCGGATGCTCGGCATCGGGGTGCGGACGCTGTACGACAAGCTCAGGAAATACCGCGACGCATGATCCGGAGGTCCCGGTTGGCCATCCCGGACGCGCCCGGTTCCACGAACACCCTGTTTCATGTGACGGCCGAGGGGTTGCCCACGGCTGACGGTCATCCCATAGAACGCCTCGCCTGGCAGGCGCAGGCGGCATCGGCACCCACCTACCCCTATGCCGCCCGATTCATGGTCGAAGGGCGAGGACCAGACGCCGGAGGAGGTATCCCATGTCCGTGTCACACAGCGCACCCTTCGCAGCCATCGCACTCGTCCTGGCGGGTTGCGGATCGAACAGGAATCAACCCGCGGTCGTCCACCCGGATTTCGACCTGGCCGCCTTCGCCGGGCGCTTCGAGCCAGGCTCGATTGTCGGAGCGCCGCGGATCGTGGCATGCACCCTGTCGGAGGGAGCCTCGACCTCGTGCGTCACGGTGACGTTGCCCGCGAGTCCGGCGGCATTCACCATGGGCCCATGGTGCCCGACCAACACCAGGGATGGGGCGGATCGGGGCGGCATCTGGCCCGAGAGGGGAGTGGTGCACGACGTGGACGGCCCATTCATCATGAACCTGTCGCGCTTCTATAACGACTCCACCTGGGGCATGTACGACCCGGCGACCGGGGCCGTGAACGTCACGGATACGCCCGAGGCCTGCGCGGCCGCGGCGCGCCCCGACGTGGACCCTCGGTACACCAACTACTGCGTCCAGTGCCTTGCGGCCTACATCGAGGATGGACTCACCAGCACCTACGTCATTCCCATCGCGCCGGTGGCCGCGAGCGCCCTCGCGCCGCGGGTGGGACACGACGGTGTGGGGATCGCCTACAGCGGCGTCCGGCTCGACGCCCCGGCTCCCACGGACGATATTCTGAGCGCCTACACCATTGCCCCGTTCGACGATTGTGGGGGCCATGTGAACCCGAACGTCGGATACCATATCCATGCCGTGACCGACTGCCTGCGCCAGCGGCCCGCGGCGGGCGCGCATGCGGCCGAGCTCGGTATCGCGATGGACGGCTACCCGCTCTACGCCCGGGTGACCCTCGATGGAGTGATGCCCCAGGACCTGGACGCATGCCACGGCCACACGACCCTGGCCGAAGGCTACCACTACCACGTCGGTGCGGCCGGATCGAACGAGATCCTCGGCTGCCACGCGGGCCAGACGGGGTGCGTGCTGACGGATCCCGACGCGCCATGCGACGCCAGCCTGGCGGCACCCCCGGGCGGGGGCCCTCCAGGCAGAGGACCGCCGGCGGGACGCCCCCCACGGGGAGGGTAGCGGTCCATACGGCCCGTGGCCTGCCGCTCGCGCCTCGGCACTGACCGGCTTGGAGGAGATTCTCTCCCTGACCGCGGACCCCAACGGGGCCGGGCTCTGCTTTCTCCATGGAGCGGCACTCCCCGACCCCGGAGGGATCCTGCTGGGCTCAGGGAATCAGACCCGGTTCATCCGCCTGCCGGTCGGCGGCGGGCGGGCGGGTCGTCATGATCCTCTTGTGCAACCCCGCAGCGCGGCATCGTCTGACTGGCACTTCCCCGCAGGAGCATTCCCATGCGCCACCTCACTGCCGGTGTCCTTCTCGCCACGCTGGTTTCATGTTCGAACGATCCCCTGGCCAGCGTCGAGGGCGGCCTCCGCATCTATCCGTCCACGCCGGTGGCCCGCCCAGGCGATCCCTTGACGGTGCATCTGCTGAACTGGTCGGGCCAGGTGCTCCAGGAGAACCTGTGCCAGATGGCGCTGCAGCAGCGGCAGGGTGTCCAGTGGGTGTCGGTGTACACCGAACCTGGCGACGGCGGCGTCTGCCCGGCCTACCTCAATCTGTTCCGTTCGGGCCAGGTCCTTGCCCGCCCCGTGAGCCTCCCGGCGGACCTGGCCGAAGGGCGCTACCGAATAGTGTTTGAGGGGATCTCGCTGGACGACAGGCACCTTCCGGAAGAGCTCCGGGCATCGACGGCCTTTGAGGTCCGGGAGTCGTTGCCGCTGTAGGCGGCAGCGTGGCTTAACGAACGGGGACGAGCACCTCGGTGAGCAGGTCAGCCGGCGGCGTTCCCTCCGGCGGCGTGAGATAGATCTCGACGCACGGGGCGGTGCGCATGGATCGCCCTTCCCGGGGCATGAAGTCGCGCGCCAGCCAGGCATAGGTCTCGGCCAGCCGTTCGAACGGACCCCGATGGACCGCCGTCGCGTACTCCCCGCCGCAGACCTCCGTCACGCCGATGTCTCCTTCCCCGCGCACGGTCGCGGGCACCTCGATGCAGCAGTCGAAGCGGAGCTGCGCGGCCGCGGTGATCCCCGGGTCGTCGTGCGCGAGACCGAGGAACAGCGGCTGGATGGTCGAGCCACGCGCGGCGGCCCAGCCGGCCAGCCGCTCGAACACCGGGCGGACCTGGTCGTACGGGCCGACATGCCGGATGAACGCGACTCGCAGCGGATTCACCGTTTCAATCCGGCCCAGCAGGCCCGGCTGCTCGACGACGGGCGCGATCCAGCGCCCCCGCTCGCGCGCGCGGAAGAGACCCGGAGCGCAGCCGAACCGCTCGCCGAACGCGCGGGTGAACGCGCTCTGGCTGCCGTACCCGGCCTCCCGCCCGATATCGGCGACGGCGCGGTCGCTGGTCGCCAGCTCATGCGCCGCGCGCTCCAGCCGCAGCCGCCGGACATACTCGGCGGGCGGCTCGCCGACGATCGCCGTGAAGAGCCGATGAAAGTGAAACGGGGAGAGGCAGGCATGACTGGCCAGCGCGGGCAGCGAGAGCGTGGCATCGAGGTCGCGTTCGACGGCGACCACCGCGCGCAGCACCCGCTCGACGCTCACCGCCGCGCCGCCAGCAGGCCGGCCAGCACGCCGGCAAGGACTTTCCCCGCCCAGGAGGCCCCGAAGAGGGGGATGAACCTCGCCCCCGACGCGATGATGAGCCCGGCATCGAGCAGCGCGACCGCCACGCCGACGAGCGCGCCGTGGAGGAGCGGACGACCGGTCCCCCGGGCGGCCAGAAAACCAAAGCCCAAGGTGGCGATGGCGCCCACGATCGGACCGAGCCAGAGGCCGACCCGTTCCGCGAAGGCCTGGCGCGCCTCGGGGTCCACACCCCTGGTCTCGTAAACGAGGACGACCACGACGAGCAGCAGGATGGGGGTGAGCTCGCCGGCGATCGTCGCCAGCGCGATACGGCCGAACCGCATTCCACCTGTGTCGGACACGCGCGGCTCCGTTGGAGAGTTGGCGCGAAGATATCGCGGGAAAGGCCTGCGCGGGAGAGCGACCGGCCAACTCCGCAAGGATTGTCAAAGGGGGTTTATTGTCTCGCCGAGCGGGTCGGGTTCGAGCAGACGGCCTCCACCGGCCCGCCGCCTTGCCCTTGACCACCCCGGATCCGGAGGCAAGTTCAGGCAGGCCGGTGGGAGGGTTCGCCCGCCACACAGACTACCCTGCAACTGTCCCAAGGAACGTCTATGGCAGAGCCCAGGACGAGACCGACCACGGCGAGTGTCGCGGCCTTCATCAGCGCGATTCCCCAGCCGGAGCGCCGGCGCGACGCCCGCACCGTGGCCGCCATGATGCGCGCGGCGACCGGAGCGCGGGCCACCATGTGGGGTCCCACGATTATCGGCTTTGGACGCCAGCCGATCACCGACGCCCGGGGCCGTGCCACCGACTGGCCGGTCGCCGCCTTCGCCCCCCGCTCCACCGGCCTGGTGCTCTACTTCTCGGAGGACGTCCTCGCCCATCACCCGCTCCTCTCGCACCTCGGCAAGCACCAGGTGGGGAAGAGCTGCCTCTACATCCGGCGTCTGGCGGACGTGGATCTCCCGACCCTGCGCCGGTTGGTCTCGTCGTCCGTCCGCGCCGAGCGGGCCCGGTGACCTTGACCGGATCCCCGTCCACCTGGTGGGGCCCGGCCCTCGATCGGGCCGGGCTGGCACAACCGGCCGGCTGACCCTAGCATTCCCAGACCCGCGCGGCTTCCCAGGTGATGCCACGCTCGCCCCAACAGCCAAGCCCCCTACTCAACGTGAGGTTGCTCCTGTGAAGACCATGGCCGTAGCGGTTCTCGGGGTCGCGTTCGTCGTTGTCGTCGCCGCCTGTGGGTCGGATGACCGGCCGACGCCGGAGCCGCCGGCCATGGCGACACCACAAATGGTCCCCCTCTCCACCACCGAGTACGCCTTTCAGGCCCCCGACACGGTCTCCGCAGGCTGGACCACTCTCCGCCTGGCGAATCTCGGCCAGGAGCTCCACTACGCCCACATCGTCCGGCTGGACTCGGGGCGGACCGTCCAGGAGCTGGTGGACGCGTACGCGGAGGCGATTCGTACCTCCGGGCCGCGGCCGAAGTGGGTCACCCGGTTCGGCGGCCCAGGCGGAACTGCCCCGGGCGATTCCTCGAGCGTGACCCAGTTCCTCGAGCCGGGAAGCTACGTGTGGATATGCCCCGTCGAGGACCAGGCCGGGAATCCCCATTTCGGCCGGGGAGAGTTCAAGACCTTTATCGTCTCCCCGGCGGGGCCGGCCGTGGCCAACCGGGAGGCCGCGCCTGACGCGGGGGTAGTGATCCGTCTGCTGGACTTTTCGTTCGCCCTCGGTGACACGCTCCGCGCCGGCCGGCACACGGTCCGCGTCGAAAATGCCGGGGTGGAGCCGCACGACCTCGTGGTGATGAAACTCGAACCCGGGAAGACGGTCCAGGACATCATGACATGGTTGAATCCGGAGCGCGCGCGGCGACCGGGGCAGGCGGAGGAACCGCCCCCGCCGCTGGAGAGCCTGGGGTCGCCGGCCGGCGGCATCGCGGCGATCGCGCCGGGGATGGCCGTGTTCTTTGAACGGGACTATGCGCCGGGCGAGTACGTGTTGATGTGCATGGCGACCGCGCCCGATGGCCGGTCGCACATCGAGCACGGGATGATCCAGCAGGTCAGTATCCGCTGATGGCCGGGTCGGGATAGCCGCCGAACGGTTCGGCCCCCGCTTCTAGTGTGATAACAGGCTAAAGCCTTCGACCGCAGGAAGTCCTCCAGGGCCCTCGGCGAGCACGGTCGCTCAAGCGACCTCATTTCGAGATCGGCGCGTGTCGTCCCTTCAGGGACAGTATGGCCGAGGGCAGGCGCGAGAAGACAGGCTAAAGCCTGCGACCGCAGGAAGTCCTCCAGGGCCCTCGGCGAGCACGGTCGCTCAAGCGACCTTATTTCGAGATCGGCGCGTGTCGTCCCTTCAGGGACAGTATGGCCGAGGGCAGGCGCGAGAAGACAGGCTAAAGCCTTCGACCGCAGGAAGTCCTTCGGGCTCTCGGCGAGCACGGTCGCTCAAGCGACCTTATTTCGAGATCGGCGCGTGTCGTCCCTTCAGGGACAGTATGGCCGAGGGCAGGCGCGAGAAGACAGGCTAAAGCCTTCGACCGCAGGAAGTCCTTTCGGGCTCTCGGCGAGCACTGTCGCTAAAGCGACCTTATTTCGAGATCGGCGCGTGTCGTCCCTTCAGGGACAGTATGGCCGAGGGCAGGCTTCAGCCTGTCCTATACCACGGAGGCAAGCCACCGCGGTCGGCGCATTCTTATCTCCTCCCGGTCCTACCGCCCGGTCTTACCGCCCCGTCCTACCGCCCTCGTTCCAGGGAGGGTCTGGCGGAAACGCTCCCCGGGGGCATACTAGGAACCCTGCCTCCCAAATGAATGGAGATCCATGCGAACCCGGACCTGGATCGCGGCCCTCACCGCCCCCGTTATCGGCATCACGGCGGGGTTTGTCGCCCTGGCCGTGGCGGCGTGGGAACCCGTGTCAGCCCGGTCACTCGAGTGGTTCGGCTGGTTTCTTCTCTGGGGAGTCCCGGTGGCGCTCCTGGTGGAGGCCGTCGTGGGGATTCCGCTCTATCGGGTGATGCACCGGCGCAATGCGGTGAGGATCGCTCCCGTGTTGATCGCGGGGGTGGCGGCGGGCATTCTCACCGTGATGCTGCCCTTGGGGTTCTTCGGTGGGGACGGAGCCACGGCGCTCGGCCTGGCCGCCCTCACCGGAGGCATTGGCGGGTTCTTCGCGGCAACCTGGTTCTGGTTCGTCAGCGGTTGGGGCCGCGCCATCCCGGCTGCGTGATGTTGCTTTGCTCCGAACGACCCGCCCGCCGGCCTGATGAAATGGCCATGCGATGCATCGTGCCTCGTCTCGCGACTCGACTTGCGATGGGCGCCGCGCTGGCCTGCGCCCCCGCCGCGGATATCCCGTCAGCGGACGCCGCGGCCACCGCGCGGCAGGAGGTCCGCCTGGCGCTCGCGGCCTACATGGTAGCCGCGCGGGCCGTCAATCCCGACTCCATTGCCGCCTTTTTCACACCGGCCGGGGTGCTCTTCGAACCCGGTATCAGGCCGATCCAGGGCCCCGATTCGATTCGCGCCTTCATCCGCCGGTTCCCGGGTGTTCGGGTGGACTCCGCCACCGCGGTGCCCGATACGATCGAGATCTTCGGTACGACCGCGTTCGTGTGGGGCTCCTATTTCGAGCGCCTGGCGTTCCCCGGCCAGCCGGTGAGCGAGCAAGACGGCCGGTTCGTGATGGAATGGATCAGGCAGGGTGATGGGCGCTGGCTGATCAACCGGTACTACCGCGTCCCGCTTCCGTCCGCCCCGTCGGCCGCGCCGTGATCCGGGGAGGATGCATGCGTCTTGCCCGCTCACTCACATGCCTGGCCTCCGGGGCCGGCCTGGCCGCTCTCCCTGGCTGCGGCGACGCGGTCGTCGCTCCCCGGGCCGCCGTCTACTTCGTGCTCGATGCCCCGCTCTGCAGTTCGCGTCTCCCGGTGCAGTTCTTTATTGACAACGTCCAGGTCGGCTCCGACACATTCAGCATTAACCTGGCTCCGGAACACTCCACCTCGGGTCGCTTCGACGTCAGCAGCGGAGTCCACACCCTGGGTGCCCGGGTGGTGAACGGGTACGCGTGGAGTGACCGTACCGTGCGCCTGGCCGCCGGCGAAGTCCACTATGACTCCCTGCCCTTCTACTGTTCCTAGGCCCCGCCACGACCCCCTGGATTCCAGGAGCCGCCGGGGCCTGGCCTCCCGGGTTGCGTCATGGATGTCGTCCACGGGCGTGGTGAGTGTGCTGGCCACCCTGCTCCTCGCCGTGCCGCTGGCGGCGCAGGCGGACCCCAGGGTGGTTCCGAAGCGCCCCCGGCTCCAGGCGCCAGCCGATACCAACAGCGCCGTGGAGTACTACTGGTTCGGGGTGAGCAAGCTGGTGGACGACCCGCAGAGAGCGGCCGCGGCGTTCTACTGGGCCAGCCGGCTGGACCCGGGGTGGGCGGAGCCGGTCTATGGGCGGCAGGTCGCCCTCGTGCTGGCGAACCCGTACCTGCTGGACGGCTACATCCGGCGCGCGCGGGGTGCCCGCCGCAACGACCGGCTGGACGCGATTGATTCCCTGGAGGCGGTGGCCCTGTACCGGAATCCATGGATCAGCCGCCGGATGGGAGGGGCCATCCTGTCCACCTGGATTCGCCAGCAGGTCCAGGACAGTCGCGTGGCGCAGTACATCCGGGAGGATTACCCGGCCCTGGGTGCCTGGATGTCCTACATGGAGGGCAAGTTCGAGCAGTCGGCGGCCGAGTATGCCACGGCCGTGCGGAGGGATCCCGGCGCTCACGACCTGCAGTACCTGCGCGCGCTGCCGTTCGTCGCACTGGGCCAGTACGACAGCGCCGTGACGGCGGTGCGGGCCGCGCTCACCGCCACCCGGCGGTCCACGGTGGATAGTCTCTCCTTCGGCTACATCGGCTATCCCTTCCTCGAATACAGCCTCGGCCTGCTCTTCATCCGCGCCCAGCAGCCTGATTCGGCGCAGGCCGCCTACGAGCGCGCCCTGGTGGACGATATCCGGTTCGCGCCAGCCCACTTCGCGCTGGGGCGGATCCTGCTGGCCCGTTCGGATACGGCCCGGGCGCTGGCTGAGTGGAACCAGGCCGTAGCCCTGGACCCCGGCGAACCGCAATGGCTCTACGAGCTGGCGGTGCTGTCCCTCGCCGCGCAGCAGCCTGATTCGGCGTTAACGATGCTCCAGCGGGCGATCGACGCAGAACCCTACTTCGCCCCGCCGCGTTTCGTGCTGGCCCGCCTGTACGACATCAGCGACTACCGGCGGGAGGCCATCGGCGCCTACCAGGGCTTTCTCCGGCTCGCGCCGCGGACGCCGTCGGCCCAGCTCGACGTGGCGCGGACCCGCCTGGCCGCGCTGGGTGGGTCTGATACAGCGCCATAGGAACAACATGTGTCGGAGTTGACCACCCCGCCGATTATCTCAGGGCAGGTGGAGGCGCCGGTCCACGGCACTGCCGGCATGCACACCGCCCATCGGAGACGCCCCTGACTCTTCGCGCCTGGTCCACCCGCCTCCTGCGCCAGCTCCGCGGCACCAATCCCTTCGTCGGAGCTTGGACGCCGACCCGCGTCCCCCTGTTCCGGTTCGGCCGGCCCAGCCTGCCGTTTCCCCACCCGGGAAACTACCGGGAGCCGCTCCGCATTCTCGACACCTTCTTCTGGGACGCCGAGCGGGAACCCGGGTCAGGAAAGCACAACCGCTACCTCGTCGTGCCCGGCCTCCCCTGGGTGATCGTCACCCGCGAACCGGCGGTGATCCGGGCGGTGCTCTCCGCCACCGGGGATAAGCCGGGGCAGTTCGACCGGGACACGGCGCCAACCGCGGGGATCGCCCGCGCCACCGGCAAGGATTCCCTGCTCTATGCCAACGGGCCTCTCTGGCGGCGGCAGAAACAGCTGGCCGCGCCCTCCTTCAGCCGGTCCAACCTGTTCCAGCCGGAAAAGTTCCACGATTTCGAACAGACCTTCCGGAAGACGGTGGCCACCCGCCTGGACGTGCTGCGGTCCCGCCAGCAGGCCACCGGGCAGCGGACCACCCGGATCGCACTGGAGGCGGAGATCGCGGCGGTGATGCTCGAGATGCTGGTCAACAACTTCTTCGGCGGCAGCGTCCCCTACGAGGACCTTCGCGAGCGGTACGTTCCCTCGCTGACCCGGTGCATTGACGCCATGGTCCGGGACACGGTCGCCCGCCGGGTGCGCATCCCCTTCGATTACCTCACCGGGCGCACCCGGTCGCTGGCCCGCGCCCGCGACGATTTCGAAGCGCTGACTGATATCGCGCTGTCCGGTCGGGCCGAGGGACGGGGGCTCTGGGCCGAGTTCAAGTCGGAGGCATCCGATGAGGCGCTCCGCAGCAACATCCGGGTGTTCCTGGCCGGCGCGCTGGAAGCGACCACCTCCTTTGCCAGCTGGACCCTGTCCCACCTTTCGCGGGCCCCCGAGGTGCAGGACCGGGTGTATGAAGAAGTGAAGGGGATCGACGTGTATGACCCGGAGAACCTGGAACAGGCGGTGACCCTCAACCGGGTGCTGGAAGAGACCCTGCGGCTCACCCCCTCGCTCTACTTCCTCCCCCGCTGGACCACCGCGGATACCTGGATCGAGGCAGCCGACGGCCGCCGGATGTTCATCCCGGTGCACACGCACGTGGTCCTCGACGTGTGGCACGCCAACCGGTGCGAGGACTTCTGGGGCCAGGCCCTCACCGGGTATCCGGCGGAGACTTTTGCCCCCGACCGGTGGGAGGTGCTTGCCAACCAGGGGAAATCCGCCAAGGACATTCTGCACTTCGGCTTCGGGCACGGGCCCCGGGTATGTCCCGGCAAGTTCCTCGGTCTCCTGGAAGTCGGTCTCGTCGTGGGCGCCTTCGTGAAGATCTTCCGGTTCACGGCGGTGAACCCGGAGACCCCGTCCCGCGCCGGGGTCTCCACCAAGCCGGCCGATGGGACGCTGGTGGACCTGGAGCTGCGATAGGCTGACGACCCCGGGCAGGCGCGGCTCACCGCGCGGTGACGCCCCAGAGCCTCGCAATGCGGCGCCGGATGGGATTGTTCACACCGCTGATGTTCGAGAGGACCACCACGATCACGCCGCTCGGCTCGAGTATTTCGAGATCGGCGTCGGTGCCGGGAAGGTCTCCGGCATGTCCCCAGATCCGGGGCGATCGCCAGAGCATGATGCCGTATCCATATGGCGTGCTGGACGTGTTGTGCGAGGTGCGCATCGAGTCGATCACCGGCGTCGGTAGCAGCGAGCCGTCGCGGAGGGCCTCGCCCACGCGCGCCAGGTCGTGGGCGGTCGAGAAGAGCGCGCCGGCGGTGTTGCCGGGCAGCGTGTGCAGCAGCGGATTGGCGACCAGCACCGGCCCGCTGTCGGTGAACTGCGGCACGTATCCCATCGCCAGGTAGTCGACCGGCCGGGTCAGCACGGGCCGCCCGGTGTGCGCCATCCCGGCCGCCCGGAAGATGTGTTCCGCGAAGTAGTCCTCCCAGCGCTCGCCGCTTGCCCGTTCGAGGATCTCGCCGAGCAGCACGAAATCGAGGTTCGAGTAGAAGAAGGTCGTGCCCGGCGCCGTGGCCAGGGCGGTGCGCGAGTCGTGGATCCCCGAGGTGTGGGACAGCACCTGGCCCAGCCTGACGCCGCGCAGCGCCGGCCCGATGCCCGAGTCGGGATAGAACGTTCCAAGAGTATCGTCGAGGGAGAGGACACGCCGGGCCACCAGCTGCATGATCGACGCGGCGGTGAAGAGCTTTCCCACCGAGGCAATGTTGATCCGGGAGTCGAGCCCGATCGGCCTGCCGTCAGGCCTCCGTTCGACGCCCGCAGAATCGGCGAACAGGGTGCGGCCGTTCCGGCGAACGAGCACCGCGCCGGAGAACACCCCTGCTTCCCGCAGCCTGCTCAGGTATCGGCGCAGCGCGGCCGTGCGGGCCGCATCGCTGACGGTGTCCGCGGCGGCCACCGGCACCCGCACCCCGGTCCACACGCCTAGCCCCTGCACCCGCGGCCCCTCGAAGCGGAACGTCAGCGAATCGGTTTCCTGTGACAGCGTGTTGGCGGCCAGCACATAGGCCGAGGTGGGGGAGTCACCGCAGACGGCGGCGACCATCCAGCCCCGGCTCTTCCAGTACTCCACCCCCAGTTGCAAGAGTGTCCGCGACAGCACACCGGCGGAGGTGTCGGCGCCGAGCCAGTGGGTCCGGGCCGCGGTTCGGATCGCCTGGGGGTCACCGGTGTTCGTCGCGGCGATCAGCTGGTGAATCGCGGCCTCTTGCCCCGGGGTCGGCGGGGCACAGGGGTTCCGGATGGTGACCAGCGCGATCAGCAGGATAGTGTGCATGTCGGGCCCTTGAGTGGATGGAGATCGGAGTCAGTCAGGGCGCAACATACCCGCTGGCGATTCTATGATCTTGTAATTTTCTGCCCTTGTACGTAGGCGCCCGGGGTCTGGCCCACGAAGGTGGTGAACTGGTGGGTGAGGTGGCTCTGGTCGGCGAATCCCGTTTCGGCGGCCACCGTCGCGACTGGCCGGCGGGAACGGAGGAGCTGTTTGGCGCGGGCGATCCGGTGCTGAACCTGGTATGCGTGCGGTGGGAGGCCGTAGTGCGAGGAGAAGCTCCGCGCCAGGTGGGCGGCACTTACCCCGACGGAGCGCGCCATCACGGGCCAGCGCAGCCGCTCGTGGCAGCGCTCCCGCAGGGTGTGCGCCACGGCGCGGAGTTCGTCGCGTATGGAATGGGTCGTTGGCTGGCGCGGGATCGCGTCGAGGACGGAGGAGAGCACCGCCACCGCGTCCCCAGTGAGGGCCGGTGAGGCGGCCGCCTCCAGCAGATGGTGCAGCTCGAGCAGGCGACGCGCCAGCATCCGGTGGTGCAGCACGTGATCGCGCAGCCGCCGGGGGTCGGAGCAGCGCGCCCGGTCCGCCTGGAGGTAGAATCCGCGGTAGCACACGCCGCCGGCGCCGATCGGCGCGTTCCGGTGAGCGCACTCCGGCTCGAACACAACGATCGAGCCCGCCTGCGCCAGCTGTTCAGTACCTCGGGCCGATACCGTTTCCGCCCCGTCCACGATGACGGCCACGACGATCTCCGCGTGGAAATGCAGGGGGAACGAGTGCCTGACCCTGCAGTGGGACAATTCCAGGCTGGAGTCGTGCGACCATATGCGAGCGGCATGCGCGGAGGGTGGGCGGTACACTAGGACTCCGGTAGAGGATGAACGTTCGATAGTGCCGGCAGCCGGATGGTTGCGGCCGAAGGTCGGAAACGTTCCCCCATGCGCCGCCGTCTTGATACGGTGCGCCACTCGCTGGCCAGGGTCCCGCCAACCTTGGAGCATGTGGCCGTGCCCAAAGGGAATCGCGGCGGCTGGAAAACCTGTTCTCGCGGCCACAAGTACCGTGGCCCCGGCGGTTGCCCCACCTGATGGAAAGGCACCCGGCGCACCTTCGTGCGCCGCGCCGGCCCAAGCGGCAATCTCCGCCCAGGGACGCGTGACGCGCTCGCCCGTCCAGGGGATGCTCTGCGCACCCGGCCGCCGGTGCCCAGTATCTTTTCCGCATGACCCAACCCCGCATCGTGATCGTGACGGGCGCCTCAGGCGCCGGGAAGACCACCCTGGTGCAGGCGCTCGACCAGCGCCGGCTGGATGGCGTCCTTTGCTACTACTTCGACTCGATCGGAGTTCCCGCTTCCGGGGAGATGACGGCCCGCTTCGGGTCGCCCGGCGCGTGGCAGGAAGCCATGACCCGTCAGTGGATCGGCCGGCTGGTGGCCAATGCGGACGGGGCCAGGGTGACCATCCTCGACGGACAGGTACGCCCCTCGTTCGTGCGTTCGGCGATGGCCGAGGCGGGAGTGCACCGGGGGCAGGTAGTCCTGGTGGATTGCGCGCACGAGGTGCGCGACCGCCGCCTCCACGGTGCGAGGAACCAGCCCGAGCTGGCCTCGCGCGACATGGCCGCCTGGGCGGCGTACCTCCGCGGGCAGGCGGATGCCCTGGGGCTGCCGATCGTGGACACCACGACCGCCAGCATCGCGGAGGCCGCTGAGGCCCTGTACCAGTGCGTCACGGCTGTCGGCTGACCACCCGCAGCGAACGTCGAACAGGACTGACCCCCGGGAACCGATTCTGTTGAGGCCCAGCGGTCGGGGCGATCCGGCCCCGCGCCCAGGTGCTCCAGCCTGGCGGACCCAAGGGGACTACGCTTTTGCCTTGCCCGACATCCCCTCGGCTATGCCGATCAGCAGCACCGCGGCGACGATAGCCACGATCGAGCCCAGGACGTTGAGTTCCATTATGTCGCCGGTGCCGAGCAGGCCGGCCACGACGCCCCCGATGATCGAGCCCACCACCCCGAGCAGGAGGGTGGCGAGGAGGCTCAGGTTCTGCCGGCCCGGCTTGATGAGGCGGGCGAGAGCGCCGACGACCAGGCCGAAGACGAGAAAGCCGATAATGCCCATGATGAGACTCCCAGCTTGCGAGTGATGCCGCTCCTCTGTGCGACAGAGGTCGAAAGGGCAACGTAACCCCGGGAAAACCTGCCCGCCATGTCCTGCCGGCGGTGTGGGACTGAGGGGACGGCGCTCGGTCGGGCGGGTTGGCTGGATGCGCGGGTCAGGCCGCTCCCCTTCCGGGATGGCTCCTGATAGTGTATATTCCCCGTTGCGACAGTCGCGCCGTTGGCGCGATGCTATTCCAAGGAGCTGCAAGGGTCCCGGAAGTCACGCCGGGGCCCTTTCTGTTTCTCCCTAAGCGGCCGCAGCCCATCGTGAGGTACAGTCACGAGCCCTTGTAATCGGTCGGTACGGCTCTGCCCTCCCCCGGATACAGGAACACACCAAGGAGTAAGAATGCGTACCACCGGTACAGTAAAATGGTTCAACGACGCCAAAGGCTTCGGCTTCATCACCCCCGAGGGGGGAGAGAAGGACTGCTTCGTCCACCATTCGGCGATTCAGGCCGATGGCTTCAAGAGCCTGGCCGAGGGCGAGCGTGTCGAGTTCGACGTCGTCCAGGGCCAGAAGGGCCCCGCGGCAGAGAACGTCACGAAGGTCGCCGGCTAACCAGCAAGGCTTACGTGGCCTGCGGGTCCCAGGGCACATGGCAGCCTGGGTGATCAAACCTGCCACGACGACGTCCCGGCCGAGCCTAGCTCGGCCGGGCGTTTTGTTCTCCGTGATATGCGCCCTGCTTCGCCCGCTTTGCTGACACGGCTGGCTTACGGACAGCCTCACCCCCGCCCCCTCTCCACTTCGTGGAGAGGGGTGCCTGCTCCGCCAGGGACCGGAGGCCTACTTCTACCGCCCTGTTCGCCCTGAGCGTCCCCTTGCATTATGCTTCAGCACCCCCGCCCATCCGTACCGCACTGGAGTCCCGATGCAGGCCCCGCTCAGCCACTCGTACCTGCGAGGGTTTTTCGACAACCTGAGCACCGGTGTGCTGATCGCCGATGATTCCGCCCGCTACGTGGACGCCAACCGGGTGGCGTGCGAGCTGCTCGGCCGGCCGCTGGCCAGTGTCGTGGGTCTGCATGTCAGCGACGTCGTCGCGCCCGGGCGGGCGGCCGAAGTGAACCTGCAGTGGCAGGCCTTTCTCCGGGACGGTTCGCAGAGTGGGATCTTCACCCTGGCCCTGGCCGACGGTTCCCCCCGGGAGATCCAATTCGAAGCGCACGCCCATTTTCTGCCTGGTCTCCATTTCTCCATCATCCGGCCGATGACCGCGGCGCACCCGGACCCGGCACCCGGAACCGATGCAGGGCTGCTGACACTCTGCGCCTGGACCAAGCGGGTGTACTACAAGGGGGAGTGGATAACCATCGAGGATTACCTTCACCAGGGCCACGGCCTCCGGGTCACCCATAGCATCAGCCCCCAGGCATTCTCGAAGGAACTGAGCGCCATGCGCTCGCCCCCGGATCCCCTGCCCTGATCCACGGTAGGTACGGGGCGCTGCGCCGACCTCCGGCCCTCGGCCTCCGGTTCCTCAACATTCAGCAACCGCCCCAACCCAGGCGTGCCCCGGCCGCTGGCTGTGGTTCGGCCATTTACCTGCTGCTCCCAAGGGCCTTTGTCCCGGCCTCCCGGCCTTCACAGCATCGCCTACATTTCCTGCCGGGTGCGTGGCCAGCGGACGACCGAACAGGAGAATCGTGATGAGCGAAGCAAAGCATGTCCTGAGCGCCGCGCTGGTGGGCCTCGGCGCCACGGCGCTGATCGACCTGTGGTCGCTGATTCTCAAGCGCGGGTTCAATATCCCGTCGCTGAATTACTGCCTGCTGGGCCGCTGGATCCTGCACATGCCCGGCGGGACTTTGGTACACCGGAGCATCGCGGCGACTGCCCGGAAGCCGGGCGAGTGCGCCACCGGATGGGTGGCGCACTACGGCATCGGCACCGGCTTCGCCCTGCTGTTCGTACTCCTGGTCTCCGGCCGCTGGCTCGAGCGGCCGACGCTCTGGCCGGCCCTGGCCTTCGGCGTCGTCACCACCGCGGTCCCGTTTTTCATCATGCAGCCATCGCTGGGGATGGGCATTGCATCCTCCCGGGCTCCCAATCCCACCCAGGCCCGGCTCAAGAGCCTGGCGACCCACACGATCTTCGGCCTGGGCCTGTATCTGGGGGCGCTGGTAGTGAGTCGGCTGATCTTCTAGAAACAGGGCGGGAGAACTGGGGCGGTAAAAGTGGGCGGTAGAACTCGGCGGGAGAAAGTAGGCGGGAGGAAATAGACGCCAAGAATCGGCGGGACAATGGGCATCTTGTTAGCCAATCTTACCGCCCTGTCCTCACGGCAGGTACGCCACGATCCGGAGCGGCCCGCCGCTGCCGCCCTTGATCTTCATCGGCAGGGCCACGACGTAGCTGCCCGTCGCAGGAAGCCGCTCCAGGTGTGCGACGTTCTCGAAGCCGGGGATGTTCGCGCCATAGAGGATCACGTGGGCCCGGAAGTCGGTCGATTGCCCGCGGTCCACGCTCGGCGTGTCGAGCCCGAAGGCCCGGGGCTTCCGGTTGGACACCAGCCACTCGGCCGCCTCGGCGCCGAGCGCCGGGAAGTGCAGCTGCGGACACTGCGGCGGGGCCGGTCGCGGCGGTGCCGAGATACGCCATCCGGTCGTGGTAGCGCTCGCCCCAGCCGGTGCGCAGCAGCACGATCGCCTGGTCGGGGATCCGGCCGTGGATGGCCTCCCACGCCGTGAAGTCCTCGACGGTCGCGAGATAGTCGGCGTCGGCTTTTGCCGAGACGTCGATCACCACCGCCGGGCCGATCAACGCGGTGAGCGGGATCTCGTCCGCGGCATCCTTCCCCTCGGCAAAGTGAATGGGCGCGTCGAGGTGCGTGCCGCCATGCTCGTTGGCGCTGTAGCGGAAGGAGGAGTAGAAGAAGCCCGCCGGGGTCGGCCCGTACGCCACGGTATCGTGGCGGAAGCCGGCGGTGTCGGTCGGCCAGTAGATGGTGGAATCGGAGAACGACCAGGTGAGGTCCACCCATCGTCCGGAGCCACCGAAGACGTCGGCGACCCCGCGGCCCGGCTCCGCCCCGGGGGCGCAGCCGAGACAGGCCATCGTGGCGAGAATGATGGAAGCGGGCAGGCGGTGGATCGGCATCGGACAACTCCGGTGAGAGGAAGCCTTGACGGTGAACGGTGAACGGTGAACGGTGAACGGGACCGGAGTTGAGAGCAGTCCGAAGTCCTCAGTCCTCAGTAGCCTCAGTACTCAGCACTCAGCACTCTGCACTCTGCACTCTGCCCTCAGTACTCCGTGTGGAATGCGATTACATTCGACGTCGCGGCTCTTCCACTTGCGCCGGAGTGCACCGTCGCATGACCCTGGTCATCATTTTCGGCCCGCCCGCCGTAGGCAAGATGACCGTCGGCCTCGAGCTGGAGCGCCTGACAGGCCTGCGGCTGTTCCACAACCACTTGACGGTGGACCCGGTGCTGCGGTTCTTTCCCTTCGGGTCGCCGCCGTACAGCCGGCTGGTCGGGGAGTTTCGCCGGCGGCTCTTCGAAGAGGTGGCCGCCAGCGACCTGCCGGGGCTGATCTTTACCTACGTGTGGGCCCTCGATGATCCCCGGGACCGGGCGGCGATTGACGATCTGACGGCGGTCTTCGCGACCCGGGGCGCCCCGGTCCACTACGTCGAGTTGCAGGCGGCCCGGGACGTGCGCCTCCACCGCAACGAGACCCCGCTGCGCCTGGCCGAGAAGAAGCCCAAGCGGGACATCGCGCGGTCCCGGGCCCACCTGCTCGAGACCGACGCGCGCTACCAGCTCAACACCCGTGGCAGGTTCTTCTATCCCGACCAGCATCTCATGGTCGACAACACCGACCTTGCCCCCGACGCGGTGGCGCGGATGGTCATCGCCCGCTTCGGCCTGGCCGGGCAATCCCGCCCGGGCTTCGATTGAGCCGGTCATCGGCCCGGCGCCAGCACTATGTCCTCGGCAATCGGCAATGACCATCAATCCCTTCCCCGAGCTCGAGACCCTTGTTGCGCGAGACGCGGAGCTGCGGACGCGCCTGGCGGAGAGTGGCGAGCTGTTCGGGCACTATCACCCGGCGGTGGCCGAGCTGCACCGGGAGAATGCCCGGCGGCTCCGGGAGATCCTGGCGGACCATGGCTGGCCCGACCGGGCGCGCCATGGTGAGGCAGCGGTGGAAGCGGCCTGGCTCATCGTGCAGCACGCCATCGGGGAGCCGGAGTTCCAGCGCTCCATGCTCCCGCTGCTCGAGGAGCAGGCCCGGCTCGGCCGGATCCGGCCGGCGCTGGTCGCGATGCTGGAGGACCGGATCCGGGCCTTCGAGGGCCGGCCCCAACTCTACGGGACCCAGATGGACTGGGACGAGCGCGGTGAGCTGTCGCCCTGGCCGGCGGTGGGTGACCCGGAGGATGTAGACCGGCGGCGGGCTTCGGTGGGACTGCCGCCGCTGGCGGAGAATATCCGGCGGCTCCGGGACGAGGCCCGGCAGTCGGGGGAACGGCCGCCGGCGGACCTCGCGGGGTATCGCGAGGCCGCCCAGGCCTGGGCCCGCTCGGTGGGATGGCACTCATGACGGAATCAATGCGCTCCTTCGATCTTCAGCCGACCCTCAAGGGCAGCCTGGTCGAGCTCCGGCCGCTCCGCCCGGACGACTTCGATGCCCTCTACGCCGTCGCGGCCGATCCGCTGGTCTGGGAACAGCATCCCGCCCGGAACCGGTATCAGTCGGAGATCTTCCAGGCGCTCTTCGCGGAGAGCCTGGCCTCGGGCGGGGCGCTGGTTGCCACGGACGCTCTGACCGGGCAGGTCATCGGCTCGTCCCGCTACTGGGGATATGACCCGGAGCGGAGCGAGATCGAGATTGGGTGGACCTTCCTCGCCCGCTCCCACTGGGGCGGGAGATACAACGGCGACATGAAGGACCTCATGCTGCGGCACGCGTTCCGGTTCGTGGACTCGGTGGTGTTTCTCATCGGCGCGGAAAACCTTCGGTCGCGACGCGCGGTGGAGAAGATCGGCGCGGTGCTGCTGGAATCCAGGCCCGACCCGGAGGGACGGGACCGGGTGGTCTATCGGATCACCTCAGAGGGGTTTTCAGGGCGATGACCACTCCCCCGATCGACCTCGAGGCCCAGTTCGGGCCGATCGACATCTACCTGTTCGACCAGCTGCTCCGGGGCCGGATTCTGCCCGGCATGCGCATCCTGGACGCGGGGTGCGGTCACGGGCGGAACCTGGTGTACCTGCTGCGGGGCGGCTACGAAGTGATGGCCGCGGACACCGACCCGGCGAGCGTCGCCAGTGTCCGCCAGCTCGCCGCCCGGCTGGCGCCGCGACTCCCGCCGGAGAACTTCCGGGTGGAACCAGTGGACGCGCTGTCGTTTCCCGACGCGTCGATGGACGTGGTGGTGTGCATCGCGGTGCTCCACTTCGCGCGGGACCCGGCGCACTGGGACGCGATGGTCACGGAA
Organism: uncultured Gemmatimonadales bacterium; assembly: GCA_963795085.1. GTDB lineage: Bacteria > Gemmatimonadota > Gemmatimonadetes > Gemmatimonadales > GWC2-71-9 > DASYPP01. The sequence goes on from CAWCFX010000006.1 coordinate 468,099, forward strand.
ACCTGGCGGGTGCTCAAGCCCGGCGGCCTCTACCTGGCGCGACTGGCCACTACCATCGGGATCGCCGACCGGGTCCGGCGGCTGGAGGGAAACCGGTACCTCCTGCCGGACGGGAGCGAGCGCTACCTGGTGAATGCGGCCGCCCTGGTCGAGACGACCCACCGGCTGGGTGGGACGCTGGCCGACCCGCTCAAGACGACGCTGGTGCAGGACCAGCGGGCGATGACGACGTGGGTGATGAGGAAGGCCTCGTCGGCCTGAGGCGGCGGACCGCCCAGGGATCGATGGGTGGATGGGAGACGGGAACCAGCGCTGGCAGGACGTCGGGAGCGGAGGACGCCAGGCGGTCATCACCCTCAGGTGCAAGCAGGGCTGGCCACCGGCGGGACCGGTCGTCCCGCGGCTGGCCCCGGTCATCCCTGCAACGGTCCAATTCCCTTCCTCCAACCTATCGGTGTGGCGCCAATCGAGCGATCTTGGCAGCATGACGATGACCGCCGTGCCCGCCCCTGCTCTGCCCCACCGGTGGCGCCCGGAGTGGGCGGTGTACACCCTGGTGGCGCTGGTGCTGGCGCTCTCGACCCTGGCTCCCATGGTGCGCCTGGCCAATGGCGGCCCGCGTCTCACTCCGGGCGACCTCGTGTCCACCGTGGTGTCGCTGGCCGCCTGGTTGCCCTTCGTGGGCGCCCTGGTCTGGTTGCAGCGCCAGCGCGCCCGGCCCACCGCGACCCTCTGGGCGGCCCACCTCGCCCTGCTGCTGCTGGCACCGCCCCTCCACGCGGCGGGGTTCCTGATTCTTGACGCGCTGCTCCGGGGCGTACCGGCCGCCGCCGGGCTCGCGGGACCCGGCTTCCCGGTGGTCACCGGGCTGGGCGTGCTGCAGTATGCCATCATCCTGGCAACGCTGCAGGCACTGCAGGCCTCCGGGGCCGCCGACCGAAGCCGCGCGCACGCCGCCGAGTTTGCCCTGGCCCGGGAGCAGTTGGAGTCGCAACTGGCCCGCGCTCGCAGCGACGCGATCCGGGCCAGGCTGCAGCCGCATTTCCTCTTCAATACGCTGAACTCCATCTCGGTGATGGCCGCTGCCGACGCCGCGGGCGCCCAGCTGATGATCCGGCGGCTGAGCGAACTGCTGCGCGCGGTGCTGGTGGACGACGAGCACCCGACCGTCCCGCTGCGACGGGAGTTGGAACTGGTCGACGCCTACCTGGCCATCCAGCGGGTCCGGTTCGGCGACCGGCTCCGCACCACGCTGGACGCCGATCCCGCCGTGCTCGACGCCAATGTCCCCACCTTCCTGCTGCAGCCGCTGGTCGAGAACGCCATTCACCATGCTGTGGCCGCGCGGGACGAGGGCGGCGCCGTGGCGATCACGGCGGGCCTGGTGGGTGACCGGATGCGGCTGATCGTGCGGGACGACGGTGCCAGTGCCGCCCCGCCAGGCCAGCAGCGCGATGGGCTGGGCCTCCGCAATACCCGGGAGCGGCTCGCCCAGATGTACGGGCCGGAGGCACGGTTCGAGATCGAGGCCCCGCAAGGAGGCGGGTGGGAGGTTCGGCTGGAGCTGCCCGTCTCCCGGCCGCCGAGCCCGGGATCCGTCGGCGAGGTCGGCCGGTGACCGGGACCGAGGCGCTCGACGTCCTGGTCGTCGACGATGAGCCGCTCGCCCGGCGCGGCATCCGCGACCTGTTCGGCACGGTCCCCGGGCCCGCCACCATCCGCGAGGCCAGTTCAGGCGGCGAAGGGGTGCGGATGATCCGCGAGCAGCGGCCCGACCTGGTGCTGCTCGACGTGCAGATGCCGCGGATGGACGGGTTCGGCGTGATCGAGACGATCGGTGCCGCGGAGATGCCTCCGGTGGTCTTTGTCACCGCCCACGACGAGCACGCCCTCCGGGCCTTCGAAGTGCACGCGGTGGACTACCTGCTGAAGCCGGTCGATCCGGAGCGCTTCCGGGACGCGATCGACCGGGCTCGCCATGCCATCGACCGGGACCAGGCGGCCGGCCTCCGAGGCGCGCTGGCCTCCGCCAGGGCGCACTGGCAGCAGGCTCGCTCCACCCCTGCTCCGGCGGAGCCCCCGCGCCGGCTGGCGGTGCGCCAGGACGACCGGATCGTGTTCGTCGAGCCCGGCGCCATCGAGTGGGTAGAGGCGCAGGGCAATTACGCGGTGCTGCATCTCCGCGATGGCGTGCTGCGCCACCGGTCAACCATGGAGGAAATGGAGACGCTGCTGGGCCCCTCCTTCGTGCGGATCCGCCGCTCCGTCCTGCTGCGCACCGATGCCGTCCGCTACTGCGAGCCGTGGGGCAAAGGCAGTTACGTCTTCGTGCTGCGCGACCAGACCCGGCTCACCTCCAGCCGCTATTTCCGCCACCGGCTCCGGCCGCTCCTCGGCAACTGACCGGCGCGGCCTCGCGGCGGCGGGACCGGTCGCCCCGCGGGCCGCCCCGGATATCCCCGGGCCGTGGACCCGCGCGCACCCCGGCGCCATCCTTGCGCGTCGTCCCCGCGGGACCTCGCCCGGGAAGCGTTGCACCGGTTCGGCCCCGCCCACCACCGACCCAACCATGAGCACCGGAGATCCCATGTCCTTCGCTCCCGCCAGCGCGATCCTCCTCTCCCTGCTGGCTTTCGTCCCCCCAGCCGCAGCACAGACACCCATCTCGCTCGACGCCCCGCTGCGCGATACCGTGATCGACGCCGCCCGGCGAACCCGGCTGATCGATACACTGATCCAGCGGCTGGAAGCGACCTACGTATTTCCCGAGAAGGTACCCGCCTTCGCGGCGGCCCTCCGCGCCCGGGCCGCCCGGGGCGGGTACGACGGCATCACCAGCGCGGTGGCATTCGCCGAGACGCTGACGGCGAACCTGCAGGAGGTGGCCAGCGACCGCCACCTCCGGGTTCGCTATACCGATGCCGTGCTTCCGCGCACCCGGCCTCAGCCGGGACCGCCGACCGCCGCGCAGGTCCAGCGGAACCGGGACCAGGCCCGCGAGGAGTCCTATGGGCTGGGACGCTCCGAAGTCCTGCCCGGCAACATCGGCTACCTCGAAGTCCGCTCGTTCGGCTATCCCCCCGAGGACATCGCGGAGGGAGTGGCGGCGGCCATGACCCCCCTGGCGAATACCGACGCCCTGATCATCGATATCCGCGTCAACGGCGGCGGCACACCGTACGCCGTGGCCCATCTCGCCAGCTACCTGTTCGGCCCCGATTCAGTTCACCTCAATTCCATCTACTGGCGGCCTGAGGATTCGACGATGCATTTCTGGACCAGCCGGGAGGTACCGGGCCGCCGTTTTGGTCCCACCAAGCCGGTCTATGTACTGGTCAGCAACCGTACTTTCTCCGCCGCCGAGGAATTCGCGTACAACCTGCAAGCGCGGAAGCGGGCTACGATCGTGGGTGCGGCGACCCGGGGCGGCGCCCACCCCGGGCAGGGGGAACGGCTCGATGACCACTTCTTTGTTTTCGTACCGAGCGGCCGGGCGATCAACCCCGTGACCGGGCAGAACTGGGAGGGAGTGGGGGTGATTCCTGAGGTCCGGGTGGCCCCGGACAGCGCATTGGCCGCGGCGCTCCGCCTGGCTCGGCGACACTGAGCCTTCGGGCCGATTGACATCCACCGGTTCGCCCGGCTGCTGCGGGCCGGGTTCTGCCACCGGCCTGCGCTCCGGAAGGGTAAGACCGGACGGTAAGCGCTTGGCCGGGGCAGACGGCCGGTCTGGCCTTTACGCCTGTCCCCAAACCTGCCACCATTCCCCTCCCCATGGGGAAACACGTCCTTCTCTTCGGCCTGCTCGCCGGCCTCCTGATCGCCGCGCTCCGGCTCATCGAATATCGCTGGCTGGTGATCGAGCATTCCGTCGAAATCTACGGCGGGCTGGTGGCCGCCGTCTTCGCCGGCCTGGGCATCTGGCTCGGCCTCCGTCTGACCCGGGGGCGCGAGACCGTTGTCGTGCGGGAGGTCATGGTCCCCACCCCGGCCAGCTTCATCCGCGACCAGGGCAAGGTCGAGTCCCTCGGCATCACCCCCCGGGAATTTGAGATCCTGGAGCTGATCGCGCAGGGCCTCAGCAACCGAGAGATCGCCGGCCGGGTGCACGTCAGCGAGAACACCGTCAAGACCCACTCCAGCCGCATCTTCGACAAGCTGGGGGCCCGGCGCCGGACCCAGGCCGTCCAGCTGGCCCGGGAGCTTCGGCTCATTCCCTAGCCCCCGGGACGGGTAGAGGCCACACTTTCGGATGATCTTGCCCCCAATCTCCTAAAATCACCCGTTTGGGTGACGCGCCACGCGCGGGCGGCGGCTAGAATCGGCCGTCCTCAACCACCCGGAGCTCCCATGCGCAGGATCGTGCTCACTTTTGGACTGATCGCCGGCGGCCTCCTGGCGGCCATGATGTTCTTCACCCTGCCCTTCCAGGAGCAGATCGGCTTCGAGAAGGGCGAGATCATCGGCTATGCGACGATGGTGCTCGCCTTCCTGATGGTGTTCTTCGGCATCCGGTCCTACCGCGACAACGTCGCGAAAGGAAGCATCACCTTCGGCAGGGCCTTCAAGGTGGGCCTGCTGATCACCCTGGTCGCCACCGCCTGCTACGTCGCCGCCTGGCAACTCGTCTACTACAAACTGGCGCCCGATTTCACCGCGAACTACGCCGCCTACGCCATCGAGAAGGCGCGGGAATCGGGGGCGACGGAATCCGAGGTGGCGGAGAAGACCCGGAAAATGGAGGAGTTCCAGGCCATGTACCGGAATCCGCTGGTCAACGTCGCCATCACCGCGCTGGAGCCGCTCCCGGTCGGCATCCTGTTCACGCTGGTTGCTGCTGGCGTGCTGAGCCGGAAGCGCAGGGCCCCGGACCCGGCGGCCGCTCGCTGATCGCGCACCTCCGCCTACTCCCACAAGGACGGCTCCCATGCAGCTCGGCGCCTTTTCCATCAGCCTCGCGGTCCGCGATCTCCAGGCTTCGAAAGCCTTTTACGAGAAGCTCGGGTTTTCCGAGTTCGCGGGAAACGCCGCCCAGAACTGGCTCATCCTCCGCAACGGTGACACCGTGATCGGGATCTTCCAGGGAATGTTCGAGAAGAACATGCTGACCTTCAACCCGGGCTGGGACGGCAATGCCCAGACGCTGCCCTCCTTCACCGATATCCGCGAGCTGCAGCGGCGGCTCAAGGCCAGCGGGGTGACGCTGCTCAAGGAGGCGGACGAGACCTCATCCGGTCCGGCCAGCCTCCTGGCGCTGGATCCCGACGGGAACCCGGTCCTGCTGGACCAGCACGTGTGAGCGATGAATTCGCGCCGCTGGGGAATTCACGGTAAATTTCCATCCCCTGTCACCCCGGCCGGTCCATGACCGTTCCCATCACCCTGCTCCTGTTGCTCCAGGTTTCCGGCGCTCCGGTCCCGGTGGAATTCACCGCGCCCCCCGGATGGGTTGCGGTCGAAGCCCCGCCGCTCCGGGCCTTTACGCCCACGGACCTGGCGCCGGGGCAGGCGCTCCTGGTGGCCGTGTGGCCCACCGAGCGGATCAACCTGAACGTCTTTCCCAACTGGTTCGAGACCAGGCTCAATGGCCCGGGCGAGACGGTGCTGCAGCAGGGCCCGACCGAGCGGCGCCCGCGGAACGGGCTCGAGGTCCTGACCGCGACGCAGCGGGTCGCGCTGCCGCAGCTCGGACCGGTGGTACGGGTGCTCTACGCCATAGGCGCCGGTGACCGGGTGGCCCTGGCGATGCTGACCGCCAACCAGGACGAGCTGGTGACCCGGTACGCCGAGCCGGTGCGCGCGTTCTTCGAGTCCCTGCGGTTTTCCGGCGCGACGGCAACATCCAGCTCAGCCCGGGAAGGCGGACGTACCCCCATACCCGCCGCGGGGTTCGAAGGGAGCCAGCCGCGCGGTCTCTTCTACCGGCTTCGTTCCGGCGGGAGCAGCCGGATGGAGACCCAGACGCGGCTCTTCCTGCCCCCCAACCGGATCCTTCTCGTCAGCCCGATGGGCAGCGGGGAGCGGATCGACCTCGCCCGGTGCAGCCCCGATACCTGCGGCACCTACACGGTCGCCGGAGGCTTCCTCATGGTCCGGTGGGACAACAACGCGACGCAGCGGCTGAGATTTGTCCGCTCCGCCGACGGCTTCACCCTGGACGGGGACACCTTTCAGCCGGCGCGACCCGTGGCCGCCGCGGAGATCGTGGGCAGCTGGGGCGACCCGTCCAACGCCGGCAGCAGCGCCTCCGGCCTCAAGTTCAGCGTGGACGAACGCTTCGAGTGGGGAGCGGGCAGCCGGGAGACCACCCTCCGCGGCCGCTACGAGCTCAAGGGGATGACGCTGACGCTCAACTTTACGGATGGGACAACCAAAGACTACGCCTTGTTTGCCGCCGGGCGGACCCGGCCCGCGGGGCTGCTGAGCCTGGACGGGACGGTGTTTTCGAGAACGGGGCGGTAATACTGGGCGGTAGAACAAGGCGGTAGGACTGGGCGGTAAGACTGGCCCGCCGGTTCCTTCAGCCCGCCAACTCGCAACAGGAATACATATTGAACGCATCCCTCATTCAGCTGAAATCATTGTCGCACCGCGTCCTGGTCTGCCTCGTCGTGGTGTCAGGTCTGACCGCATCCCCGGCCCGGGCCCAGGTTGAGGTGGAAAGCTTTGACGGCTCCTTCCGCCTGCAGACGGGAGAGATCATCACCGGCGGCTACTTCGTCGAGGGCGGCGTGGGGCGGTTTCTGTACATGGACACCGAGCGGCTCACCCGGGGCGGGCTCTTCGAGCGCGCGGGAGCCCGGCTGCTCCGCTCGGTTTTCCCGCCCGGGAGCGTGGAAATCGAGTTCCGGGCGGAGCCGGGCGGCCGGGTCAACTCGCTCGTATGGCGCGAACCAGGGCGGGACCCGGTCCGGGGAGAACGCATCTACCCCCATCGCTCCCGCGAGGTCCGCTTCGCCTCGGCGGATGGAACCATGCTGCACGGCCGGCTCCTCGTTCCCGGTTGCGGAAGACCCCACCCGGTCGTCGTGTCGGTCCACGGCTCCGGCCCGGTGGACCGCTACGGTGGACCCTACCACACCTGGTTCCTGCAGCGAGGCATCGCAGTGCTCGCGTATGACAAGCGTGGCTACACCACGGGCACGGAGGCATGGCGCGAACCCGACCTCGCGGACCTGGCTGCCGACGCGGCGGCTGCCGTCCGTTTCGCCGCGGCGCAGCCCGGCCTGGACCGCGAGCGGGTCGGGATTTTCGGGAGCAGCCAGGCGGGGTGGGTCGTTCCGCGCGCCGCTGTCGAGGCACCGGAGACGGCCTTCATCATTCTGCGTGCCGGCGCCGCCGTGAGCGAGGCCGAGACCAATCTCCACGAAGTGCGACAGGAACTGCGCGCCGAGGGACTCTCCGGGCTGGCGCTGGACAATGCCGTGCAGTTGCGGCGGGACATTTACGCGACCGCGATGAGGGGGGAGCCCATCTCGGCCACCGATGTTCTGGTCGCGCCCTACCTCGCCGAGCCGTGGTACCGGACCGCCTTTGGGGAGGGACCGGTCAGCGGGCGGTGGTCCGCCCGGTGGTGGGAGTGGGCGCAGCGCAACCTGGCCGTAACCGCAACCCCCTACCTCGAGCAGTTCCAGGGACCCGTGCTCTGGTTTCTCGCCGGAGCCGATGAGAACGTCCCGCTGGTCTCCACCCGCGCCGCCCTGGAACGGGCGTTCTCGGCCTCTCCCGGCCGCGACCAGGAAATCGTCGTTCTCGACCGCGCGCTTCACTCTTTTCTCCTCCCTTCCCCGGACGGGCCGCCCCGCTTTTCCCCGGGATTCTTCAATCGGATGGGAGAATGGTTGCAGGGTCGCGGGCTGACCGGGGCCGGCTGCCGGGGCGGGACCTGAACCTCGGAAGCTCGCCGGGTTCGCCCGCACGTTGACCTCCCGCCCAAACCTCGCCAAGATTCCAGCCCACACCGCGCCACTCGTTCCTCCAGACCAGGGGCCGTCCCGCCATGTCCCGCAAGAAATTCACCCGCCGCCAGTTTGTCTCCAGTTCCAGCGCCATGGCCCTGGGAGCCACCATTCTTCCCCGCCGGGTCCTGGGCGGTCCGGGGTACCAGGCTCCCAGTGACACGGTCAACTTCGCCGTGGTCGGGTTTGGCGGCATGGGCGCCGAGAATGCCATGGAGCTGGTCAAGACGGAGAACATGGTGGCGGTGTGCGACGTGGATTTTGGCTACGCGGACCGGAAGATCACCGACCGGCTCAAGACCGGCGAGGGGCAGGACCGGCCCGAGGGACTCAAGCTGCAGGAGCACTACCGGAAGGCGAAGCGCTACGACGACTTCCGGGAGATGCTGCAGACGGAGAAGGGGATCGACGCCGTGGTGGTCGCGACCCCGGACCATCTGCACGGGGTGGTGGCCAAGGCGGCGATGGACATGGGCAAGCACGTCTATGTGCAGAAACCGCTGACCTGGTCGGTGCACGAGGCCCGCGTTCTCCGGCAGACGGCGATGGCCAACCCGAAGATCGTCACCCAGATGGGCAACCAGGGCCACTCGCGCGAGTCGGCGCTTTTCATCAACGAATGGATCCAGGCCGGGGTGATCGGTCCGGTGCACGAGGTGCACTCCTGGACCAACCGGCCCACCGCCTACTGGCCGCAGGGTCTTCCCCGCCCCATCGGGGGGGCCATTCCCGAGGTGAACAGCCCCTACGGCCAGCCCTGGAACTACCGGCACGTGCAGAACGTGCTCGGCGCCGCGATGGGCGGCGGCTCGGCGCCGCCGCCCGGGCTGCACTGGGATCTCTACCTCGGCCCGGTGGCGGAGGACATTCCGTTCCATCCGATCTACCACCCGTTCAACTGGCGCGGCTGGGTGGATTTCGGGGTCGGTGCGCTGGGGGACATGGGAGCCCACCTGATTGACCACCCCTACTGGGCGCTGGGCCTCACCTATCCGACCAGCATCGAGGCGACGTCCACCCCCTGGGGTACCATGCGGCTACCGCCGGAAGACCCCAACGCCCCGGCCAACACCCCCGCCGGGCGGCCCCGCTCAAAGCCCGTGTCGTATCCTGTCGCCACCCGGGTGAACTACCAGTTCCCGGCCCGCGGGACCATGCCACCCGTCAAGCTCTTCTGGACCGATGGCGGCCTCTTCCCGCCCCGGCCCGATGCCTTGCCGGACACCGTGGAGTTGAAGGGGGAGGGCGGGGTGATCTACATCGGGGAGAAGGGGATCCTGATGCACGACACCTACGGCGAGAATCCCCAGCTTTACCCCGAGTCCCTGAAAGAGGCGGCGGCCCGGGTGCCGAAGTCGATGCCGCGGATCACGTGGAGCCACGAACTCAACTGGGCCAAGGCGATCAAGGGCCAGGATGGCGCCCGGGCCAGCTCACCCTTCGACTACGCCGCCCGGCTCACCGAAACGATGTTGCTGGGCCTGGTGGCGCTCCGCACCGGGCAGGGCAAGCATATCCTCTATGACGGCAATGCGGGGACAGTGACCAACCGGCCGGAGGCGAACCAGTACCTGAGCCGGGAATACCGGGCGGGCTGGGCGATCTGAGGGGAAACTTGGCAAAGGTCAGAGAATCCGGGCGCCTCCGATCTGGCGGTAAGCTGCCACAGCCGAACTGCAAAGGTTGAAGAAAAAGGAAGATTACGAAATGCTGTTTATGCCTGTTCGGGGCCATTCGATTGTTTCGTGCTTTGGCGTTTGGCTGTTTGCACTTGGGACTTAGATGATCTTCACTCCCTTTCTCTCTCGTTGAGAACAATGCGCTCACACCTCCTTTCTCTCCTGGTTATTCTGCCTTTTTCCTTTGCCTGCAACCGCCCCGCGCCCCCGCGGGAGGAGGCCGCGATGACACCGGATACCACCTGGGTCTCGCTCTTTGACGGAACCACCATGGCCGCCTGGCGCGGCTACCAGGCGGACTCGATGCCCGCCGGCTGGCACCTCGCCGACGGGACGCTTCGAAAGGACAACCCGACCGGGGACATCGTCACCCGGGCACAGTTTGGTGATTTCGAGCTGGAACTGGAATGGCAGCTGGCGGCAGGCGGAAATGCCGGGATCTTCTACCGCGGCACCGAGGAGTACGAGAAGATCTACTGGAGCGCGCCCGAGTACCAGCTGCTGGACGACGCGACCGCGCCTCCCGGCGAGACCCGGCTCACTTCGGCGGGGGCCGCCTACGGACTTTACCCCTCGCCGGAAGGGGTCCTCAAGCCGGCGGGCCAGTGGAACGCGGCGCGGATCATGGTGCGCGGCAGCCACGTGGAGCACTGGATGAATGGGCAGAAGCTGCTGGAGTACGAACTGGGAGGCCCCGACTGGCTGGCCAGGGTGAAAGGCAGCAAGTTCGCCGAGTGGCCCAACTACGGGCTTGCCCGGCAGGGGTACATCGCCATCCAGGGCGATCACGAGGGGACCCTCTCCCTTCGAAACATCCGGATCCGGAAGCTGAGCTAGGTCACCAGGAACGAAAGCAACTCCCCGGGCCGGGCGGTGAACCGGACCGCCTGGTCCTCGATCGCCAGGCTGCCGCCCTCCAGCGGCGACTCGTCGGCGCGCACCCGCTGCACCGCCGCCGGCACGAAGCCGAACCGCAGCGTACCCGCGGCGTCCGTCTCCCCGATATTGTAGCACCGCAGCACCATCCCGCGGCCGGCTTCCGCCGGCTTGAGGATGGAGTGCATCAACCCCGCACCGTCCAGCTCGATACTCCCCGCCGGAGCCATCTCCCCGTTCCAATCCCGGAACCAGGCGGCCCGAAGGGGAAGGCAGGCGTCCTCCCATTGCTCGTGCAGCATGACCGGGTCTCCCCACCGGCCACCTCCCAGGGCGAAGGCAAAGTGCAGTTGCTCCGGGCCGGGACACTGAGCCAGCGGCGTGGGAGTCGGCCACCCGGCGTGGCCGGGCCGGTCCGCCAGGTCGCCGCGCGACAACTGGCCCACCGCCCGCAGCACGGTGAACCAGAGGTCGCCGCCGGTCCCCAGTTCATACTCGAAGAACCCGGGGGCGAACAAGGCGAATCCCGGCTCCCCCGCAATGCCGACAAAGCGGTGCGCCGGTGCCGTGGTCACCGGTGTCTCGCTGACATGAGGCCGGTCAATCACCGGCCCGCGCACGGTGCTCCCGAACTGGGCGCCGGCCCGGGCCGGCCGCCCCGGATACCCCACCGGGAACCGGACGCGAAGCCGGTGATCCTGCGCCTGGTTGGCGAGGTCGAGGGTACAGCGGACCACCCGGTCGTCGCGGCAGAGGCTGAGGGTCATCGTCGCGCGAATGATGCCGCCACCCCCGCCCTGCTTCCTCGGCACCCGGATCTCGCCGGCGATCTCCAGCGCGGCCACCAGCGGCCCCGCCGCCAGCACCCGCACCTGGACCGGCCGCCGCATCCGCCAGAGGCGCGGCCGGCGGGACCCCGCAAAGGTGTAAGTGTCACCCCCGTCCGGCTCTGCCTCCAGCCGGAGCATACCGCTTCGAGACACGCCGGTTTCCCGGTCCCGCACCGTCAGGGTCCCGTCGCTCGCGACGGTGATCGCCACGTGCTCGTTGGACAGGCGGCGGCCGTTCGCCTCCGCGCCGCCGAAGGCCGGCATCGGCTCCCCGGCCACCAGGGTCAGCAGGGCCGTTCCCAGCCCCGCCACCGGCGGCGTCTCGAAGGCTACCCGCACCACGTCCACTTCGTCCTGGTCCGGGTAGTGTGCGTGGGCGTCGAGTCGCTCCAGCGCCCGCTGGGTGCTGAGCACCTGGACCCGGGATATTTCCCCGCCTTCCGCCTGCAGCGCGAAGGTCTCACCCTCCGGCGCGGACCGCGGCACCCGGTTGCCCGGCGGACCCACCAGCACGTCCCGCCGGAACCGGGTTATCGCGGCGAAGGTGATTCCTTCCCGCTGCCGGGGCACCGGGTTCCATAACAGCAGCGACGGGCGGACTCCGGCGGGGTGGTCGCGTGCCCGGTCCGGGTCCGTCACGAAGGCTCCCTGGATGGCCAGACCGGTCACTTCCCGGGCGATACTCTCGACCTCGGTGAGTCGTACGTCCTGTTCCCGCGATACATCGTCACTGGCGCAGCCGCCCAGCGCGTCGTGGAAGTGGCACTGCACCAGCCGCCGGCTGGCCCACTCCAGCAATGGCCGGAGATCGCGCCCTCCGGCCCGCATACTGAGCGCCGCCAGCGGCTCGGCGTACCGCTCCAGCCAGAGCTCAGCCCGGCTGTTCCGCCGTTTCTGATGCGACCGGGTGCCATGCACACCCTGGAGCGCCCAGGTGTAACCATGCTCCCGGAGTTCGCCCTCGCGCACCGGCATCTCGATCCCCCGCGCCGCATGGAGAAAATCTCCCAGCCGGGAGAGCCGTACCTCGGACTCCGGCTCCAGCGCGGCGAGTGCGTCGCGCAGACGGACCAGGTCGGTCCTCGCGGCATGATGATCGGCGCCAATAAACACCGCCACGTGGGATGAGGCCGCGCGCCGGACCAGCGCGCGGCGAACCGGCTCCCAGGCCTCCCGCGCCCGGGCGGAGTCGCTGGCCAGCGCGGACCCGACCTCGTACCCGTCCGGCGGCAGGTGATAGGCGAGAACTTCGGCGCCCCCGGTCCCCCGCCAGCGGAACAGGTCGCGCTCACTCTGCACCCCTCGCCAGAGCACCGCCGAGCCAATGCCGAACTCGGCGGCAAGGGCGGGCAGGACCGCGGGATGGCCGAATGCGTCGGGGGAATAGAGAACCGGGAGGCCCCGGCTGAAGCCCGCGGTGTCCTTCCGGCCGAGCAGAAGGTTCCGCACCAGCGACTCGCCCGAGGGAATCTGTTCGTCGGCCAGCACGTACCAGGGGCCGGTCTCGATCCGGCCCTGCGATACCAGCCGCCCGACCCGCGGGCGTTGCGCGGGGCGGACGGCGAGGTAGTCCTCCAGCAGGACAGTCTGCCCGTCGAGGAGAAAACCCGGGATCGCGGGTTCCCGCTCCAGCTGGTCAATGAGATCGTCGAGTACCGGTACCAGCCGGGCTCCGAAGCGGCCGCGGGGCAGGTACCACTCGCGATCCCAGTGGGTATGGGGAATCAGGTGAAAGGTGTAGCGAGGCATGGCAGGAAAGTAACGACCAGCGGAAGGAGTGTGCGGTGAGCGGCCATCGGCTCACCGCACCCTGGTTTACTTCTTCACCGTGTAGCGCCAGCCGATGATGCCCTGGCCGCTCCCGGCCGCGCTCACCGGGCTGGGCAGTCCCGCCATCAGCACGGGAACCGTGACTTCGGCGGTGCTGACCGGTGTGCCGCCGGCATTGAGGAACTCGAACACCAGCACCACGGGCGCCGGGGCAATGGCGGCGCCGTTCCGGGTCGCCTTTCGCCCTGTCGCGGTGCCGCTGATGGTGGCGCCGGTCCCGGTAGGTTGCAGCTTCACGTCTTCAAAGGAGACGAGCATCGCGTCCAGCTCGTCGGAAAGGGTTTCCAGCTTGGCGCGGTCGTTGAGCCAGAGGTAGCCCTGGATCTGGAGCCGGCGGGCGCTCTCGCTCAGCGGTTCCAGCGCCACGATCCGGCCGGCCGCGTCGGCGAGCTTCTCCCCGTTCTTGAGGGTGTAATAGGTGGAGGCAAGGTTCCGGAGCGCGAGCCGGTTGCCGGGCTGGTCCTCCAGCGCCAGCGCGAAATCTTCCGCCGCCCTGGCATGCTCGTTGGCCTGGTAGCGGGCGGCGCCGCGGTTGATGAGATAGGCGGCGGAGAGCGTGTCCGGCCGGGAGCCCCCCATGCCGGCGGCAGCGCCGGATTCCCGCATGACGGCGTCCGCGCTGTCCACCATGCCGGTTTCACGGAAGGCGCTGGCCAGGTATTGCCGGGCCGCCATCAAGTCGGGCCGCCACACCAGGTAGCGGCGGAAAACCGGGATAGCCTCCTGGTACCGCTTGCCGTTGTACAGCACCATGCCCAGGTTCATCGCCGCCGTGTTTCGGACGTCGGTATCGCCGGCGGCCTCTGCGGAACGGAGGATCACCGTGTAATACGCGACGGCGCTGTCGGTCTGGTCGGTCTGGGCGAAGATGGCGGCAACCCGGGCCCGCGCCATGGTGGCGGCGCGGTCCCCGGCCGGCCCGGCCGAGGCGGCCTTCCGGTAATAGACGATGGCGCTGTCGGTCTTGCCCTGGGCTTCGAACAGGGAGGCTACCGCGGTGAGGGTGCCGGTCCCGGTGGGATAGATCCGGGTGGCCAGCCGGTAGATGACCAGCGCGGAATCGTTCTTTTCGGCCTGGAGGAGAAGTCCCGCCGGCTCCTGCAGTGCGGCCGCGGTGGCACGGCGGAAGGCGAGGATTTCGTCCCCGCAGGCCGGCGCCAGTTTCTCGGCCCGCATGAAGGCCGTATCGGCTCCGATCACGTTGCCATCATACAGGTAGGCGCGCCCCAGGTAATACCAGGCCGCCGGGTTCTCCGCCTGCCCGTTCTGCGCGATGGCTTCCACCAGGACCCGCTGCGCGTCCACGATCAGCCGCGCGCGGTTGGCCTCATTGGTGATGGCGGTGGAGAGGTAGGTGGCGCCGCTGCCGACCTTGAAGTGGCCGGTCTTGATCCCGCAGGCCGCCGGCTCGTAGCGGCCCGGCTGGGCCGCCATGACCACAGTACGGACGTCGGAGGCCTGGGCGAACAACGGAGCCGGGGTGGCCAGCAGCATGACGAGGGACGAGCGCAGGAGCGCGGGCATGGATTCCTCCTGGAGCGTGATTCCCCCATCATAGGGGCGGCTGGGAGGATGCGCTAGGGGAGGGAAATAATGAAGGAATTGAGGGAATTGAGGGAATGGTGGAATTGAAATTCAATTCCGTCAATTCCCTCAATTCCCTCAATTCCCTCAATTCCCTCAGTATCTCCCTACGGTCTGCGCCGGCTCCAGCCCCAGCCGCCGCCAAGCAGCAGCACCAGGACGATGATGACGAGCAGGGTAGTCGTGGTCATGGTAGCCGAGCCCTTCTAGAAGATGGTGATGTTCAGGCCGCCGGCGATCTGGAAGGACGATCCGTCCCCCAGGGTCAGCCGGCCCTCGATGTACGGATGGACCTTCTGGCCGATCAGAGTTTCCCAGCCCGCAAAGGCATTGGCGCCCACGTCGGTGTCGTCGAAACCCCCGATGCTGGCCCGGGCGATGGCGAGCCCGCCGCCGACATAGAACCAGTTGTGCTCCTCCCGAAGCTTGTACTTGAGGTCGGCGTTCAACTGCCACAGCGAGCCGGGGTCCACGAAGTAGTAGTCAAAGGAAGGATAGAACTCCAACTTGCGGGCGACCGGGTAGGAGAACTGGGCTCCGATCCCGAACTCCTCGACGTCGAAGTTGTACAGCACATGTCCACCGATGTGGGGCCGCTGGGCGTGAGCGGCGCCTGCCAGAAGCGTGGCAAGTCCTAATCCGAGCCCGATCTGGCGAAAGCGTCGTAACATGGTCAGCTCCTGATGAGTTGCGTTACCTGCATGGTGATGGGAAGATGCGGAGGGGGAGGACCAGGGTATGTGACAGGGCACACAAAGGGATTGAGGGATGGGGGAATGGGGGAATTGAGGGAATTGAGGGAATTGAGGGAATTGAGGGAATTGAGGGAATTGAGGGAATTGAGGGAATTGAGGGAATGTTGGAATGTTGGAATGTTGGAATGTTGGAATGTTCTAATTGGGGAATTGGGGGAATGTTGGATTTTGTCCAATTCCCACATTCCCTCAATTTCCCCATTCCCTCAATTCCCCCATTCCCTCAATTCCCCCATTCCCTCAATTCCTACAGCATCCCCCTCCGCTTCAGGTGCGCATACTGCTGCACCACGGCTTCCGCGGCCCGCTGGGGAGGCACGTCCAGGATCAGCACCCCCTGTCGGCGCATCTGGGCCAGCGCCTCCTCCCGGGCCTCGAGCAAGGACTCGGCGGCGGCGCGCTCAAAGGCGTGCTGGATCGTGGCGGGACGGAGGGTGGAGATCGCCTCGAGGGCGGGATCCCGGAGGGTGACGGCCAGCGGCAGGTGCCGCGGCCGGAGGGAGCCAACCTGGGCGACCAGCGCCTCGCTCGCTGTCTTGTCGATCACGTCGGTGAATACCACGGTCAGGGCGCGTTTCCGGTTCCGGGCGGCCAGGTGCGCAAAGGCGGCCGGATAGTCCGGCTCCACCACCCGCCCGGTGGCGCCGGCGAGCCCGTCCAGCACCGCGCGCAGTGCCCGGCGGCCCCGCGCCGGCGCGACGTAGGTCTGCACCACGTCGGCGAACACCATGAGGCCGATGTTGTCGTCATGGGCCACGGCGCTGTGGGCCAGCTGGAGGGCCGCATTAATAGCCGATTCCAGCCGGGAGACGCCGTCGCTCTCCGCGGTCATCATCCGGCCGGCGTCAATCACCAGCAGCACCTGCTGGCGCCGCTCGTCTTCGTACTGCCGGGCCATGACCTTGCCCCGCCTCGCGGTCGCCTTCCAGTCGATGATCCGGGTATCATCGCCGGGCACCCATTCGCGCAGGGTCTCGAACACCCGGCCCTCCCCCAGCCGCCGGACATTGCGGAACCCGGCCTCCCGGCTCCGCGTCGCCTGGGTGGGCAACGCCCGCATGGAGGCGCCGACCAGGCTGGGATAGACGGTCGCATCCCACGGCAACGCCTGGCTTGTCTGCCGCCACACCAGCCCCAGGGGGCCACGGACCCGGGAGTGAATCGTGCCCCCGGTCCCCTTGCCGCGATGCGCCGGCAGGATGGTCAACTGCTCCCGCAGCACCGAGCCGGCCGGAATGATCAGCTTCCGTTTCGGCGCGCCGGAGCCGCCCAGCGGCTCGGGCAACTCCTCGTTCACCAGTAACGTCGCCGGGCGCCGGCTCCGGTTCTGCCAGGTATAGGACACCGGTAACGCCCGCCCCGCCGAGAAGGCCGGCGGCGCCTCCCGACTCACCGTGATCTGGCCCGGACCCGGCGCCAGCCCGGCATCCAGCAGCAGCGCGAGAATCCAGGCCGCATCGAGGAGCAGCAGCCAGGCCAGTGCTCCGGGGACCAGCAGCCCCGCCAAAGCGACCAGCGAGAGTCCCGCGGCGATGAACAGCCAGCGCCGGGTCGGAATGGGGAGCAGGGCGGTGAAACGCGCGACTGTCATGCGGGGCGCGGGATCTCGACTTTCTCGATGATCGTTCCAAGCGCCTGGTCCGGGGTCACCCCTTCCAGTTCAAGCTCCGGCGCCAACGCGATGCGATGCCGCAGCACCGCGTTGGCCATCAGCTTCACGTCATCGGGGACCACGTAGGCCCGGCCATCCGCCAGCGCGGTTGCCTGGGCCGCCTTGAGCAGCGCCACCGACGCGCGAGGCGAGGCCCCCAGGGTGAGGGCCGGAGCGCTCCGGGTGGCGCGCACCAGTCCCGTGATGTACGAGAGAATCGATGGCTCCGCCCGCACCGCGCGCCCCGCCCGGCGCAGCAGGCCCAGGTCCGCGGCGCCCAGCATGACATCCACGCCGTAGCTTCCCGTGTCGTCGGCTTCGAATCCGCCCAAAACCCGGCCCAGGATCGCCTGTTCGGTGCCGGCATCCGGATAGTCGAGGACGATCTTGACCAGGAACCGGTCCAGTTCCGCCTCGGGCAGCGGGTAGGTGCCCTCGAACTCGATGGGGTTCTGGGTGGCGAAGACGGTGAACGACGACGAGAGCGGATGGGAGGTGCCGTCCACGGTGACACTTCGCTCCTGCATCGCCTCCAGCAGGGCGGCCTGGGTCTTGGCCGGCGCGCGGTTGATCTCGTCCGCCAGGACCAGGTCGCCGAAGAGCGGCCCCGGCCGGAACGTGAACTGCCCCTGCCCGCTCAGCAGGTTGATGCCGGTGATGTCGCTCGGCATCAGGTCGGGGGTAAACTGGATCCGGCGGAACTCGAGGCCGAGGATCAGGCTGAGGGTCCGGACCAGCAGGGTCTTGGCCGTCCCCGGGACACCCTCGAGCAGCACATGGCCCCGGGCGATGAGTGCCACCATCACCTCCCGGAGAACCGCGTCCTGCCCGAGCACCACCTGGCCCAGCCGGGCGACCACGGCCCGCGCCATGTCGGCGGCGCGGGTTATCTCGTCTGCGTTGACGGCTTCAGGTCCTGCCACACGACCTCCACGGATTCGGCGGCGCGCAGCACGCTGTCTGAGCCGGGCGCGCCCCTGGTAAGACTGATAAGGGTGTTCACTGCTTCGCGCGACTGCTTGGACCGGGCGTTGCGTTCCAGGGCGCGGAGCCACGGCTCGACACCAGCCCCCGCGGGCGGGCGGCCCGCCGAGAGCCGGCGCCGGAGCCCACGGATCATCAGGTCGATGGCCACCCGGGAGCCTTTCGCGGCCGCGAGGGCGGTCGCCAGGGCGCGCACGTGTTCGAGCGGGGAGCGGCGCCGCCGTTCGATGACCCGCCGGGCGGGGCCAAACCGGACCGCACCGGCCAGCAGCGCGACCAGCCCCGCGGCCGCCAGTTGCCAGAACATCCAGCCCCAGGGCGAAGTCCGGCTCCAGGCCAGCACCGCAGCGAGCAACGATCCCTCGCCGCCGAACCCGTGTTCGTACTCGTCGAAGAGCGCGAGATCGTACCAGCCGGTGATCATCGGGACCGTCGTCAGCCCGGCATCGCTGGCCCGCATCCGGCCGTTGCTGAACAGGCCGCCATCGGCCACCAGGGTGACACGCCCGCTCTCCTCGTACTCCAGGGCCAGCGCCACCGGCCGGCCGCCGCTGGTCACCAGCAGCGTATCTACCCGGCTGGCGGCCTGCACCGCGCACTCGTGGGCCAGCCCGGCGGTGAGGTCGAGTGAATCCACCACGAGGCTGTCGGTGATGGCGGCCAGCACCAGGTTCCCCGTCCAGGATACCGCCTCGCCGGTTGCCACCTCCTCTGGCCGGAACACCGCGGTGGAGTCGTCGCCGCGGTGGTCCACATCGTAGCCGAAGCAGCGCATCGCAGCGGCGGTGGTCCAACCCGCCAGGAGCAGGTCGCCCTGGCCCTCGAAGTACTCGAGCAGATGCTCGGCCTGGGCCCCGTCCAGCGGCCGGGCCGGATCGAGCAGCACCAGCACTTCCAGGCTGTCCGGTGGGAGATCGACCAGCTTCGCGGTACGGCTCCGGTAGCGTTCGACCCGCACCCCCTGGGCCTCCAGTACCTCGGCATAGGCCCGGGCGCCGTAGGGGCCGGTGAGCAGGGTCGAACGCCGCGGGTCTTCCGACGGCTTCCGGTTGTGACGCGACCCGACGGCCCCGGCCAGGAAGCCGAGGGCCAGCAGCAGCGCGGTGGCCAGCAGGAGCCTAGCCGAGGGCCGCATGCCACTCTCCTCCCAGCTGCCGCTGCCAGTCGCGGTACTGGCCGGCGCTCCCCGGACGGCCGGCGTAGGCGTGGGCATAGAGCTGCCGGACGCTGTCCTCCAGCCGGGCCCGGGAATCCTCCGCCAGCCTTGCCTCGCGGGCATACTCCCGGGCGGTCTTGCTGGGATGGTAGCGAAGGATGCCCCGGGCATCGAGTCGCAGGACCAGGGCGCTGAACGCCGCCTGCATCGCTTCCGGGTAGCGGCCCTCGGCGGCCAGCACGTCGGCCAACCGCTGGAACCAGGCGGCATCGCGAACGATCACGGGGGACGGACTCCCGGCGGGACCTTCGGCGGCGGCGGCGCCGAGCACCGCCTGGTACATGATCCAGCCGCCATGCAGGAAGATGAGCACCAGGATGGCAATGAGCGACCAGAACAGAACGTCGGCCGCGGCGGGGTTGTTGTCCTTGAGGACGCCGATCCAGTCCACCAGCGCCCGCCAGCCGCGGGCCAGCCACCCCAGTTGAGGCTCGGTCTCGGTCCACTGGTACGGCGGGGCGCTGAGGACGGTGTCAATCACCGCCCGCAGTGAATCGTCAGTAAGAACCAGGTCCTGGAAGTTCACCGATACCAGTCGCGGGGCCGGAAGGGAGCGTGCGGGCCAGGGAGGACTCGAGCAGTTCGAGGTCGAAACCTTCCTTGCGGACCCGGAGGTCGTAGTATGCCACGGTGAGGGCGCAATAGAGAAGGGGGTAGATCAGGGTGGAGATAAACTGGCTGGCCAGTTCCCACATGATATCGGCCGTGGAGTAGCCGCCCGGTTGCGGCATGGCCATCCCGCCGCCCCGGAGCACCATGATCGCGATGGACGGGATCAGGATGATGATCACGACCACCAGCACCAGTCCCAGCATTTTCCAGCGGCTGCCGCGGGTCAGATGCCAACTGCGATTGAGCGCCTTGGTCGCGCCGATATCTTCCACCACCAGCGCCGGCGTGGCGACCAGCAGCCCGGTGAAGACCATCACGGCGAGGATCATCCCGGGCAGGGAACCGATGGCGATCATGATCTCCGAGCCGGCCGCCAGGCCGGGCAGCAGGGGCGCCAGGACCGCCAGGCCCGCCACCAGCCCCATCATCATCGTAAGCAGCACCAGCCGTCCGACGAACCGGCCGGCGAGACGAATGGCCTCTCCTCCCGACATGGTGTTGCCCATGTAGGTCTCCGAGACCAGGAAGACGGTCGCCGCGGTCGCCAGTGCGCCCAGGACCACGCTCAGGAGGATCACCACGAGATAGAGACCCGCGTTCTCCAGGATTCCGCCGGCCGTCATGAGATAGACCATGAGCAGCAGGGGGACCGCGTTCGCCGTCAGGGTAATGACGAGGAGGGGCGCGAATTGCCGCCGGTAGATGGCCAGCGAGTGGTCGATGATCTCACCGACCCCGAGCGGGCGCAGCATTAGTTCGGCCATGGGGCTTCCGGGATAGATGGAGAGGTGCACCAGTTTGGTTCCGGAACAGGAATGGCGCAAGACCGGCCTTTCGGGTCCGCCGTCCGTCGGGTAGAATGCCTCATGCCCTTTCGCCGCGATGCGCCCCCTTCTCCCCCCGACCTGTACCAGCACCACGAGATCGAAACACCGGAGAATGTCATCCTCGACTACGAGGTGGCGGGTATCGGGTCCCGGGTGCTGGCCGCCTTCCTGGACATCCTGGTCCTGCTGGCCTGGATTCTCGGTGTCTCGGTCTTTCTGCAACTGGTTGACCTGACCGACTTCTTCGGCTCCTGGCTGGAGGCGATCTACCTGCTCGTCGCGATGCTGGCCTACTGGGGCTACTTCACCTTCTTCGAAGCCCTGCGCTTCGGACAGACCCCGGGAAAACGGCGGCTGGGCATCCGCGTGGTACGGGACACCGGGCACCCGATCACCTTCGGCGCGGCCGGCGCGCGGGGCCTGCTCCGGGGCATCGACCTGTTCCCTCCCCTGCTGCTGGTCGATGCCCTGCTCATCGCGCTGCACCCCCGGGCCAAGCGGCTGGGCGACCTGGTGGCCGGTACCATCGTCGTACGGGACCAGCCGGTGGAAGCCTCGATGCCGGTGATGCCGCTCCCGCCCGAAGAAGCAACCGGAGCCCCCGAGCTGGACGAGGACGAGTTCCGGGTGCTCCGCCAGTACGTCGAGCGGGCGTCAGGATTCACGCCTGAGCTCCGGGCCCGGTTTGCCGCCCGGCTGGCGGAGCGTTTTGCCTCCCGGTTTCCCGCCCGGGCGGTGGCGCCGGCCGCGTTCCTGACCCACCTGTACCAGCTGGAATTCGGCCGCCGGCGGAGCCGGTTCGCCACCGCGCGGCGAGGATCCGCCAGCACCGCCGACCGCATGGTGGCGAGAAAGGCGCCTCGCTGGGAGGAGTTTCGGCGGCTGGCCGACCGGGCGGCGCGGACCGGGCTCGACAGCCTGGGCGCCGGAGAGCTCCCCGACTTTGCGGCGCGCTATCGCGAGGTGGCCGCGGACCTGGCCCGGGCCCGGACCTACCGGGCCCCGCTTTCCATTCGTAATCAACTGGAGCGGCTGGTCGCGGCCGGACATAACGTGCTTTACCGCGATGAGCGGAAGACCGCGGCGCGGGTGTGGGAGATTCTCATGCGGGAGTGCCCGGCCGCGGTGCTGCAGAGCTGGCGGTACGTCCTGCTCGCCGTGCTCACCTTCGGCGCGCCCATCGCGGCCGGGTACCTCGTGTTGCGGGAGCAGCCGGACCTGGCCCAGGTGGTCCTGCCGGATGGCATGCTGCGCCGGGCTGAAGCCGGCGTGGAGCGGCAGGAGGCGGGACTCGGCTACTATGCGGCCGACCCGGAGCGGCAGGCGGCGGAGGCGTCGTTCATCATCAGCAACAACGTGCGGGTGGCGTTTCTCTGCTTCGCCGGCGGCGCGCTGGTGGGGGTGGGGTCGCTCCTGCTGCTCGCCTTCAACGGCCTCGCGATCGGCACCACCTTCGGCCACTTCGCCAACCTCGGCCTCTTCGGCTACATCGGGGCCTTCGTGACCGGCCATGGCACCCTGGAGCTGTTCGCCATCTGCGTCGCCGGCGCCGCGGGGTTCCTGCTGGGCAAGTCCATGATCGCGCCGGGCGACCTGGCGAGGGGCGACGCCCTGGTGCTGAACGGGCGCATCGCGGTACGGATGGTCGGGGCGGTCGTGATGATGCTCGCGGTGGCGGGAACCATCGAAGGCTTCGTTTCCACGGGAACCGGGGGAATGACCTACCGGCTGGCCCTGGGCGGCGCCAGCGTGCTCTTCCTGGTGCTCTATCTCCTCAACGGCGCCAGATACCTCCGCCATTCCGCAGCCGAGCGATCTGCCGCCGGCCAGGCCAGAACCAGGCCGGCGTAGATGGGCTCCCGCGGCCGGACACCAGCCGGCTGGGCGACGGCTGCCGCACCCGGATGCAGCGGCTCCGCACTCCTAGTTTTCCCGGAGGATCGAGCGCATCCGCACCGCTAACGCTTCGATCTCGCGCAGGCTCGCGACGGTCTCGGCGTCCAGTTGGGACTCGTTGAGAAGAAGCAGTTGGGTCTCCGCCAGGAGGGCGGAAAGTGGATTCGAGATGTCGTGCCGCAGCTTGTTGATCCGCTCGACTTCGGTCATACCCCCCCGGGTGAAAGGGACGGGAGTGAGGAGAGCCATTAGCCAGTGCCTACAAGTGAATCATTCTCCTATACCAGGGACCGGTACAGATCCCGCAGGTGATGTTCACGCAGGTCCCGCACCGACTGCCAGAGATCCTGTTGCGACTGGCCACAGAAGATTTCCGCGGTCTCCCGCTCGGTGCTGGCGCCGGGATCCGAGAAATGCAGCCGCCCGCGCCAGACGCCGTCGTCGGCCTGCCGCACGCTCAACTTGAGAAGAAGATTGGAACCGTCGAAACGGAGGGGAGGCAGTTCGTGGATGACGGGCTCGCGGGGATCACTCGGCTGATGGCGGAGGGTCTGTGCTGTCATGCACGTCCTCTCAGAGTGGGCTCAAAGAAACCGCGGGGAAAGTTGTGCCAAACGCTGAACCTAAGATAACACATAGGGTTAGGAGCGCAATACATCGGAAGCGGCTCGCCAGCAGTATCCCGTAGGTCTGGATGATTGCCCCCACGCCAAAGGCACCCTGCACGCTGGACTCTGCACTTCAAATCACAAACGGCACCGGCACAAAGGTCAGCACAAAGATGACGATGCAGGCCCATGCGACTAAGTGTCGGCTCCTGGGCACCGGCCGGGCCGGCGCCATGACCGAGGGGTGGCTCACCCGCCCCCCGCCCAGCATCAGGGCGAGGACCACCCACACATACCAGGTCCAATGGTACTGGGCCAGCACCACCAGCCCGGCCAGGGTCAGCAGGCCCATGAGCGACTGCTTCCGCCCCAGCAATCCGTAGAGCACGTGTCCGCCATCCAGCTGGCTCAAGGGGAGAAGATTGAGGCCGGTGATGAACATGCCGACCCAGCCGGCAAAGGCCGGCAGGCTGAGGTGCAGGGCTTCGGCCTGGGGAAAGAAGAAATCGCGGAAGGCCTGGGTCAGGAGGGAATCGCCCAGGGCGATCGTCTGCCCTGCATACATCACATAGGTCGCGCTGGTCTCCAGGCCGTAGGGCACCTGTTCCGAGGTGAGGTAGCCCCAGACCATGACGCCGAGTGCCACCACGAACCCCGCGATCGGGCCGGCGGCGCCGACGTCCAGCAGTTGGCGCCGGTCCAGCACCGGGGAGCGGAGCCGGATAAAGGCGCCCAGGCTGCCGATGGGCGACACGGTCGGGGGGATCGGCAGGAAATAGGGCGGGGAGGTGTCGATCACGTAGCGGCGGGCGGCGAAGTAATGTCCCAGCTCGTGGACCAGCAGGATGGCCAGCAGCGGCAGCGCGAACGACCAGCCGGACAGCACGTCGCGCCAGTCGCCGGACCACATGTCGAGGAAGAACTGGGCCCCGGCCTGGATCATCCCGGCGATGGCGAACACGATCCGGCCCAGCAGGTTCTGGGAGACCGGGGAGGGGGCCTGGGGCGGGATCCACGCCCCGGCGAGCATGGCGCCGGCCCCCAGGGTGCACAGGATGGTGATCGAGATCAGGACCAGGTGCAGGAACCAGGGTTCCCGGCGGCCTTTGGCCGTCTCCCGGATGAGGATGAGGTGGCCATGGTCCACCGAGGGCCAGTAGTGGGCGCCTTTCCAGCCCTTGAGCGCCTCGGCCAACTGGGCGGAGGGGCCCCGGTGCTCCGGGGCCACGATGGCGTCCACGATTTCCCGGGTTCCCGCCTGTACCACCCGCCAGGCGGCAAAGGTGGGAGTCAGCTGTTGCATGCATGCCCCTTGACGCCGCGCAGGCCGGTTTCTATCATAAGGCGCTTCCTCAACCCTGGTATCTCCCCGGACACATCGATCCGCCCCGTCCCAGAGTTCCGGGAATTTTACCCATAGTCGAGTCTAATCCGAGCACCTTCCCCTCCCGAATATCAGGCCGCGTCCAGCGGCTGGATCTTCTCTCCTGCATGGAGCCGTGGTCCCGTGGATATCGCTGAACTGAAACAGAAATCCGTCGCCGAGTTGCACGCGCTCGCCGAGCAACTCAACATCACCAACTACTCCGGCCTTCGCAAGCAGGACCTGATCTTCCGCATCGAGCAGTCGCTGCTCGACCAGGACACGGTCATCCGCGGGGAGGGAGTGCTGGAGATCCTGCCCGAGGGGTATGGGTTCCTGCGCAGCCAGGACTGGAACTACCTCTACGGGCCTGACGATATCTACGTGAGCCCGAGCCAGATCAAGCGGTTCGACTTGCGAACCGGCGACACGGTGAACGGGCAGGTGCGGCCGCCCAAGGAGGGCGAGCGGTACCTGGCGCTGCTCAAGGTCGAGAGCGTCAACTTCGAGGAGCCGGAAAAAACCAAGCACCGGATTGCGTTCGACAACCTGCGGCCGCGCTATCCGGACGCGCGGATCCGGCTGGAGCGGAAGACCGGCGATCTCTCCATGCGGGTGGTGGACCTGCTCTCGCCGATCGGCAAGGGCCAGCGCGGCCTGATCGTCGCCCCGCCCAAGGCCGGCAAGACCATCCTGATGCAAAAGCTGGCCAATGCGATCAGCGAGAACCACCCCGAGATCACCCTCATCGTCCTGCTCATCGACGAGCGGCCCGAAGAAGTCACCGACATGCAGGAAAACGTCAAGGCGGAGGTCATTTCCTCCACCTTCGACGAGCCGGCCGACCGCCATGTCCAGGTGGCCGATATGGTCATCGAGAAGTCCAAGCGGCTGGTGGAGCACGGCAAGGACGTGGTCATCCTGCTGGACTCCATCACCCGGCTGGCCCGGGCCCATAACGTGGTGGTGCCGCACTCGGGCAAGATCCTCTCCGGCGGCGTGGACGCCAACGCGCTCCAGAAACCGAAGCGCTTCTTCGGGGCGGCCCGGAACATCGATGGCGGCGGCAGCCTCACCATCATCGCGACCGCCCTGGTGGACACCGGCAGCCGGATGGACGAGGTGATCTTCGAAGAGTTCAAGGGGACCGGCAACATGGAACTGGTCCTCGACCGGCGCCTGGCCGACCGCCGGATCTACCCCGCCATCGACATCCAGCGCACCAGCACCCGGAAGGAAGAGCTCCTCATGGACAAGGACGAGCTCAACCGGGTGTACCTGCTCCGGAATTTCCTCGCCGACATGCCCCCGGTCGAAGCCATCGAGTTCCTGCTGGAACGGATGAAGCGGACCAAGAACAACAAGGAGTTCTTCGCGACGATGGCGCAGTAACGGCACGTGCAGCGTGGAGCGTACCGCGGACGGCGGATGGCGGACGGCGCGGTGACCTTTCGGGGGCACGCTGCACCCTGCACGCTTTCACGCTGTACGCTGTACGTTGCACGCTGCACGCGGCACGCTGTACGCGGCACGCTGCACCCTGCACTTCCATCATGACCCTTCCCGTCCAGGGCCGTCTCCTCGCCCTCGACTGGGGCCAGCTCCGCATCGGCATCGCGCTGAGCGACGAAACCCAGTTGCTCGCCTCTCCGCTCACCACCCTGGTCCGCCGGGCGGGCAAGCGTTTCCCCATGCCGCCCTTTCTCGAGCTGGTCGGCGCCCATGAGCCGGTCGGCCTGCTGGTCGGGCTGCCTCTCTCCCTTGAGGGCGGCGAGACCGACCACTCCCGGGAAGCGCGCGACCTGGCCGCCCACGTCGGAGAGCGGACCGGCCTGCCGGTGGAAATGTGGGACGAACGGCTGAGCACCGTGAAGGCCCTCAACAGCATCCGGGAGCAGGAGGGGTCGGTGCGGGGCCGGCGCGAGGAGGTGGACGCCCTCGCCGCCTCGGTGGTGCTGCAGCATTTCCTCGACGCCCGGCGGATGCACCGGTGAAGCCCCGCGGCTGCCTGCTGACGCTGCTGGCCGCGCTGCTTCTGGCCGGCGGACTGTATCTCCTCACCTTTGCGCCGGCCCAACCGGGCGGAACCCCCGCCCGGGTCGTCATCGCCCCCGGCACCACGTTCGGCGAGGTTACCGATACGCTGGTCGCCCGGGGCGTGGTCACGCATGCCACCTGGTTCAAACTGCTGGCCCGGGTCCGCGGCCTCGACCGGTCGGTGCAGGCCGGCGCCTACGAGTTCCAGCCCGGAGAATCCGCCTGGCGGGTGCTCAACACCCTGCGTTCCGGCCGCACCGCCTCCACCCGGTTCACGGTGCCGGAGGGACTCACCCTCCGGGAGATTGCCGCGCTCGCCAGCGCCAAGCTGGGATTGCCGGCCGAGTCGGTCCTCGCCGCCGCCCGGGATCCCATGGAGATCGCGAGCTTCGGCCTCACCGCCCAGAGCCTGGAGGGGTTCCTCTATCCGGAGACCTACCAGATCCCGGTGGGGAGCGGCGCCCGGGATCTGGTACGGATCATGGCGCGGGGATTCCTCGACGCATGGAAACCGGAATGGGATGGCCGCCTGGAAGAGATGGGCTTCACCCGGCTCCAGGCGGTCACCCTGGCCTCCATCGTGGAAGGAGAGGCGCGGGTGGACGAGGAACGGGAGACGATCGCCGGGGTGTATCACAACCGGCTCCGTATCGGCATGGCGCTCCAGGCCGATCCCACCGTGAACTACGCTATCGAGCAGCGCACCGGGCAGGCCAAGAACCGGCTCTTCGAACGCGATTACCAGACACCGTCGCCCTATAACACCTACCTGCACCCGGGGCTGCCACCCGGCCCGGTCAACAGCCCCGGGTTCCGGAGCCTCGAGGCCACCCTCTACCCGGCCGATGTGCCCTACCTCTATTTCGTGGCGGGAAGCGGAGGCCGGCACACCTTCACCCGGACTTACGAGGAGCACCTCCGCGCGGTGGCCCAGCGCCGGCGGGAGCAGGGCCGCTAGCCAGCGCCGCCGCGTACTCCCGCGCGGCCGCCTCCGGATCGGAGGCGCCGAGGATGCCGGACACCACCGCGATTCCGCTCGCGCCGGTCTCGAGAACCTCCCCCACATCCGCGGGCCGAACGCCGCCGATCGCAATCACCGGGACCCGGGCCAGCGCCGCGATCCGCCGGAGTCCGGGGCCGCCCAGGGCCTCACCCGCGTCGGCCTTGGTGACGGTGCCGCGAAAGGGCCCGATGCCCCAGTAGTCCGCCATGCCGCTGGCGGCCGCCTCGGCCTCGCCGCCGACGCTGGCCCCGACGATAAACCCCGGCGGCGCCAGCTTCCTCGCCAGCTCCACCGACACGTCTCCGGGCCCGAGGTGCACCCCTGCCCCCTCGCCCGCCAGGGCGACATCCAGCCGGTCGTTCACCAGGATCGGGACATCCACCTCACCCTGCAGCCGGCGCAACAGGGCCACCAGTTCCCGGGGCGTTGCCCGCTTCAATCGCAGCTGGATGGCAGTCACTCCCCCCCCCCACCGCCGCCCGGCAGAGCGGCACCAGGTCCCTCCCGGCGAGCAACCGGTCGTCGGTGACGAGCACGAGTCGAAGGGTGGAGGCTAGATTGGGAAGCATCGTGGAATAATAGCGGCAGCGATCATCCATCTATTCATCGGCCATTTTCGCCGATACCGTCATCCCATGCCACTCGCCACCATCCGAGTCTCCAATCGCGGCGCCGCGCGCTGGGTCCGGGGCCATCCCTGGATCTACAAGAGCGACGTGGTCGGCGCGACCCCCGATGCCGGCCTGGTCCTGGTCGAGGATCCCACCGGCAGGTTCGTCGGCCAGGCGCTCTGCTCCCCCCGTTCCGAGATCCGGCTGCGGCTGCTGGAACCCACCGGCCGGACAGTGGACCGCGGCTGGTGGCGGGAGCGGCTGGCCCAGGCCGCCGCCCGCCGGGCGGGCATCACCGACTCCGGCTACCGCCTGGTCCACGGCGAAGCCGACGGACTCCCTTCGCTCATCGTGGACCGCTACGACCGCTGGCTGGTGGCGCAGCTGCTCTCCGCGGGGCTGGAGACCCGGCGCGAGGATATCGTGGCGGCCCTGGCCGAGGAGTTCCAGCCCGATGGTATTCTGCTCCGGAACGATGCGCCGGTGCGCCGGCATGAGGGCCTGCCGGAGGAAGTCGGGCTGGCCCACGGCAGCGTGCCGCAGGCGATCGAGATCACCGAAGGCTCCATCCGCTACCTGGCCGCACCGTGGACCGGCCAGAAGACCGGGGCGTTCCTGGACCAGCGCCCCAACCGGATCCTGGCCGAGGAGTTCACCCGTCCCGGCGGCGAGGCGCTCGACTGTTTTGCCTATCACGGGTCCTTTGCGCTGCACCTGGCCCGGCGGGCCGGCCAGGTCCTCGCCCTGGACGCGAGCGCCGACGCGGTGGCGCGGGGTGCCGAGAACGCGGCATTGAACGGCATCGGCAACATCGAATGGAAGACGGGAAATGCGTTCGAGGTGCTGCGGGACCTTGAACACCGCCGCCGCCATTTCGACACCGTGGTGCTGGACCCGCCCGCCTTTGCGAAGGCCCGTTCCGCCCTCTCCGGCGCCTTGCGCGGCTACCGGGAGATCAACCTGCGGGGGCTCCGGATCCTCAAGCCGGGAGGTATCCTGCTCACCGCCTCCTGCTCCTTTCACGTCTCCCGGCCGCAGTTCCTCCAGGTGCTGTCAGAAGCGGCGGCCGACAGCGGCCGCCGGGTCACCCTGCTCCAGGTCCTGGGCCAGGGCATCGACCATCCGGAGGTGCTGACGATTCCGGAGACCGGCTACCTCAAGGGCGCCGTCCTCCGGGTGGATTAAACCTGTGCATTGACGGACGGCGGGCTTCCTACGAGTTTTTACTCGGAGTGAGCCCATCCCCCTCGGCTGTTTCCGATCGCAATGACGCGATACGCCGCGTCCTTATAGGTCTTCTTGTCGCCAATGTGGCCGTGGTCATCATCAAGTTCATCGTCGGCTGGCGGACCGGATCGCTGGCGGTGGTGGGCGACGCTATCCATTCCTCGGTGGACGCCTTGAACAACGTCCTCGGGCTCGCGGTCATGCGGGTGGCCGCCAAGGGCCCCGACGCCGAACACCCCTACGGGCACGCCAAGTTCGAATCCCTGGGCGCGCTGCTGATCGTCGTCTTTCTCTCCGTCACCATTTTCGAGTTGATGAAAGGCGCCGTGACCCGGCTGGCGGGCTCGCCGGAGCCGCTGGTGGTGGACACCGTCCAGGGCGTTCTCCTCGGGATCACCCTCGTAATCAACATCTGGGTCACCTGGTACGAGACCCGGGCCGGCCGCCGGCTCAAAAGCGAGATCCTGCTGGCCGATGCCGCGCACACTCGGGCCGATGTCTTCATCACCATCGCAGTGATCGCGGGCCTGTATCTCTCCCGGCTGGGACACGCCTGGGCCGATTCCGTGCTCGCCATCATCGTTTCCATGCTGATCGCCCGGGTCGGCTACCAGATCCTCAAGCGCAGCATGCCCACCCTGGTGGACGAACGGGCCCTGGAGGACACCGAGATCCAGCGGGTCGCCGAACACGTCCCCGGCGTGAAAAGCGCCTATGCCATCCGTTCCCGCACTGCCGCCGCGATCAGGTTCGCCGAACTGACCATCGCGGTGGACGGCCAGGAGAACGTCACCGCCGCCCACCGGATCGCGGACGCCGTAGAAGACCAGCTGCGGCAGACGCTGGACGTCCACGAAGTCGTGGTCCACGTCGAGCCATGCTGACCCTCGACCAGGTTCGGCAGCAGCGCCGGCGGCGCCCGCCTCCCTCGCTCAAGCAGCAGTACCACGAGTATGTGCTCCAGCGGATCGAAGGCTTCAAGAACTCGATTCCCCGGGAGGACCTGCTCCGCCTGGGCGATGAAGCCGTCTCCGAACTCAACGCCACCACCGAAGGGCAGTTCGTCCTCACCGAGGTGCTGATGCTGGACTGCGTGGACCGCCTGATCACCAAGCGGCTGGCCCTCAAGTCCTACCGGAAATGGCGGGAGCACTTCATGGGACTGCGGAAGGCCCAGCGGGAACCCAACCACTGGGGCCTCGGCGCCGGCCACGCCGTGGAGGCCGTCCTGCCCCGGGTCGAGCCGGGCGACCACGTACTGGTGCTCGGCGCCGGCGCCGAAAGCGTCGCCTACCTGCTGGCCGCGCATGACGCCGCCGTCACCTTCGTGGGCGGCGACCTGAACCTGGTCGACCGGGTGGAGGCCCGCGTCGCGGCCGAATCGCTGGGCTCCCAGTTCCTGGCCTGGGTCGCGCACCTGGGCCACTGGTTCCCGGAGCTCGACGGCCCGGTCCACCTG
This sequence comes from uncultured Gemmatimonadales bacterium, assembly GCA_963795085.1. GTDB lineage: Bacteria > Gemmatimonadota > Gemmatimonadetes > Gemmatimonadales > GWC2-71-9 > DASYPP01. The sequence continues at coordinate 499,105 of CAWCFX010000006.1, forward strand.
GCCGTGGTGGACGCCGGCATCCTGGTGGACCTCGATCCCCCCGATCGAGTGCGTCTCATGCAGGCACTGCAGCAGCGTACCGAGGTCGGGGGAGTGCACATGATCCTCCCCGGTGATCCATCCCTGGCCCCCGATGCGCTCCTGCCCTTCTACCCGGATTGGACTCGCGAACACCGAGGCGGCCGGAAGGGCGCGCGACCCTCGAGCGGGATCATACTTGCCAAGCCGTGTCCCAAGGACACAGATGAGGTCGTGTCCGAGGGACACGACCGGCGGTCCTTCCGTGGGTAAGTAGTTGTAACATAAGGCTTTACAAATGACCACTTCCCGGCATACACGGTGCTTCAGGTAAGGAAAGATCTGAAGCGCGGTAAACCAGCAGCCGGAGAAGTCGCATGACCAGCGTTCCTCGTATCAGCCAGGATGAACCCGTCGGCATCATCATCTCGAGCGGACGTGTCCCCCGGAAGCCCGCTGCGATCTGGGCCTACGTCTGGGCCAGCGACGAGGAAGAGGCGCAGGATCACTGGCACAAGCACATGCCGGCCGAGCGCGCCGCGTAACCTGCGCCGATCGAAGCCTCCGCCCTGAGGGCGGGGGCTTTTTTATTTGCCATTGGTCCCCGGCCGCATGCATACTTAGACCATGCCCTCCCTGACCATCAACGGAACCGCAATCCCGTTCGAGCCCGGCGCATCCATCCTTGAAGCGGCGCGCCAGGCCGGCATCGATATCCCGACGCTCTGCTGGTACCCCCGGCTCAGCATCGTCGGTAACTGCCGGATCTGCCTGGTTTCCATCGCGGGCCAGAACAAGCTGGCGCCGGCCTGCGCGATCCCGGCGGCCGAGGGGATGGTGGTGGAATCGGAGTCGGCGGCCGCGGTCGCAAACCGGCGCAGCGTGCTCGGGCTGCTGCTGGAGCGTTATCCTGGCGACCACCTCGCCAACGGCGGGCGGGCCCATCCCGCCAATGAATTCGAACGCTACGTCGCGCGGTATGATGTCCCGGTGCGGCCGCGGCATGAACTGGGCCTCCGGGAGGGAGACGAGCGGCCTGGCGACGTGATGATCCAGCACGACATGAGCCTCTGCATCCTCTGCACCCGCTGCGTGCGGGCGTGCGAGGATATCCAGGAGGTGGGGGTCCTGGAAGTCGGCCTCCGGGGCGAGCATACCCAGATCGTGGTGGGCGGTGACGGCGACCCCGACCATGCCGGGTGCACCTGGTGCGGGGAGTGCGTGCGGGTCTGTCCCACCAACGCGATCTTCGAGTTCATTCCCCGGGAGCGGTTCGGCGCCGAGGCCGTGATGCACCCCGACCGGACCGTGCGCTCGGTGTGCCCCTATTGCGGCGTCGGATGCCAGGTGGACCTCCAGGTCAAGGACGAAAAGCTGATGCGGGTGACCTCACCCTGGATCGAGGAGGAGACTCCCAACCAGGGCTCGACCTGCGTCAAGGGCCGCTTCGGCTATGACTATCCGCAGCACCGGGATCGTCTCACCACGCCGCTGATCCGGAAGGGGTGGGAACAACGGGAGGGACGCTGGGTGTGGACCGGTGAATCGCCGCGGTACCGTGAAGGGCCCTGGGATACCATCGAGGAGTCGGGGCAGAACCAGAAGCCGCGTCCGCCCGGCCGAAGCGTCGGCAAGGGCCGGCAGACCGGCCTGCCGGCCGTGGCGGACGGCGACATCCGCAACCGGGTGGCTACCCCCGCGGGCTGGTACCATCCGTTTCGCGAAGCCACCTGGGAAGAGGCGCTGAGCCTCACCGCGCAGGAGCTGCTGCGGATCAGGCGGGAGCGGGGGTCCAATGCCCTGGCGGCGCTGTCTTCCGCCAAGTGCAGCAACGAGGACAATTACGTCTTCATGCGGTTGGTGCGGGCGGCGCTGGGTACCAACAACGTGGACCATTGCACCCGCCTGTGCCACTCAACTTCGGTCGCCGCGATGAGCCGCGCGATGAGCACCTCGGCGGCGTCCGGTTCCATGCGGGAGATCGAGGAGGCCTGCGACGTGATCTTCATCGCGGGGGCCAACACGACGGAATCGCACCCGGTCTTCGGCGCGCTGATCAAGCGGGCCGTGGCCAAGGGGGCCCGGCTGATCGTGGCGGACGTGCGCCGCACCGAGCTGGCCGGCCTGGCGGACATTCACCTGCAGATGCTCCCGGGCACCGATGTGGCGCTCTACTCCACCATGCTCAACTGGATGATCCAGCAGGGACTGGTCAACCGGGAGTTCATCGAGGGACGTACCAGCGGGTATTCCGACCTGGAAGCCGCGGTCCGGCCGTACAGCCTGTCCGTGGGGGAGCGGATCACCGGCATCCCGGGGGACCGGATCCGCGAGGCCGCCGAGATGTATGCCCGGGGGCCCAACACCTCGACCTTGTGGGCCATGGGACTGACCCAGCATGCCACCGGGACCGATATCGTGGCCAGCCTGCTGAACATGCTGCTGGCCGCGGGGATGATCGGCCGGTGGGGCGCCGCCATGCTCCCGATCCGGGGCCAGAACAACGTGCAGGGCGCCAGCGACATGGGCTCCATCCCGTTCGCCTATACCGAGTACCGGGCGGTCACCGACCCGGCGGTGCGGGCCATCTTCGCGCGGGCGTGGGGGGTCCCGGAGGAATCGCTCTCCCTCGCCAACGGATTGATGGTGACCGAGATGACCAAGCTGGAGAACGGGGTCCGTGGCCTGTTCGTGATGGGCGAGAACCCGGTCATTTCCGATCCCGACATCGCCCACGCCGAGGAATGGGTCCGCGGGCTGGAGTTCCTCGCCGTGCAGGATCTCTTCCTCACCGAGACGGCGCGCTGGGCGGACGTGGTGCTCCCCGGGTCGTCGTTCGCGGAGAAGACCGGCACCTATGTCAACACCGAGCGGCGCATCCAGCTGGCGGACGCCGCGCTCTCGCCGCCCGGGGCGGCCCGCACCGACCTGGAGATCCTGGTGGATCTCAGCAACCGGCTTGGGCTTCCCACCGGGTTCGCGGGGCCCGAGGCGGTGATGACAGAAATCGCCGCCGTGACACCGAGCTGGCGAGGCGTGAACTACCAGAACCTGCGCCCGGGCGGGCTTCAATACCCGGTGCTCACCCCGGATTCCCCTGGCACCCCGTACCTGTTCGCCGACCGCTTTCCCACCCAGGATGGGCGGGCCCGGCTGATCGCGGTGGAATACCTGCCGCCGTCGGAACTGCCCAGCGATGAGTACCCGTTCTTCCTCAACACCGGCCGGCAGATGTACCACTGGCACACCGGCACCATGACCCGACGGTCGGAGGGGCTGGATGCCCGGGAACCGGTCCCGGTGGTCGAGATGAACCGGGTGGACGCCCTGGCATTGGGCGTCGACGAAGGGGAAACCGTCCGGGTCACGTCCCGGCGCGGGTCAATTCTCATCGGAGTGCGGATCTCCGACCGGCAGGCCCGGGGCCAGGTCTTCATTCCCATGCATTACCGGGAAGCGGCCGCCAATCTGCTCACTAACCCGGCTCTCGATCCGTACGCCAAGATCGCGTCGTTCAAGGTGAGCGCGGTCCGGGTGGAGAGGGCGGGGGTGCCGGCGCCGGTGTGAGCCTTGCCCCTCGCGGTTTCGAGCAGGAACAACAGCCATGTCACAAAAGCACGAACGTGCTTGAGCCCCCCGTCCCGTGACCCATAGCCGCTCCTCCCGAACGGAATGGCCCGGAGAACATGGAGCAAGGACTGTGTTTTCCTGGTGTTTCAGTCTCGGCTGTTGCCCTTTTTCCGTTCGCGCTTTCGTGGCAGGCAGCTACTTGTCCTGACGGTGCCGGATGCCGGGCTCCCCCCGTGTCACCCGTCCGAACTGCCTCACCCGGAGAGAGTTGCCAAAGCCAGCCCTCCACGATGATTCTTAAGCGGCCACCTTTCTGACTCACCACCTCCCCCGAGCCTGAATGCGCGCGCTGGTCAAGGAAAAGGCGGGACCTGGCATGGTTCTGCGTGACGTGCCCAAGCCGGTCTGCCGACCCAACGACGTCCTGATCAAGGTGCATTACGCCGGGGTCTGCGGCACCGACCTGCACATCTGGGAGTGGGACGCCTGGGCGAGCGGGCGGCTCAGGCCGCCGGTGGTGATCGGGCACGAGTTCGCCGGGGCCATCGTCGAAATGGGCGAGGAGGCCGCCGCGGGCGGCCTGCTGGCGGTGGGCGACCTGGTGACCGCCGAGGGGCATATCGTGTGCGGCCATTGCATTCCTTGCCGCACCGGGGACGCCCACGTATGCCGCCGGACTCAGATCATCGGAGTGGACCGGGACGGGGCGTTCGCCGACTTCATCGCCATGCCCGCGTCCAACGTGATGCGGCTGAACGGAATCCGGCCCGAGATCGGCGCCATCATGGATCCTATCGGCAACGCGGTGCATACCGTGCTGGAGGGCGGCTCGCTGGCGGGGAGCGCCGTTATGGTGGTGGGATGCGGGCCGATCGGCTGCTTCGCCGTGGGCATCGCCCGGGCCGCCGGCGCCTCGCTCGTGATGGCCAGCGACCTGAACCCGACCCGCCTGGATATCGCCCGGACGATGGGCGCCCACGCGGTGATCGACCCGTCCCGGGAGGACGCGGTGGCGCGGGTCCGTGAGCTGACCAACGGCGATGGCGCCGACCTGGTCTGCGAAATGAGCGGGCATCCCAGCGGCCACGCCCAGGCCTTCGCGGTGGCCCGGCCCGGGGGACGGGTCAACATGCTGGGCACCCCCAGCCGCACCACCGAGGTAGACTTCGCGCGGGACGTCATCTTCAAGGGACTGACCGTTTACGGGGTCACCGGCCGGCGGATGTACGACACCTGGCAGCAGATGGGCCGGCTGCTCCGGGCCGGGCAGTTCGATCCCGCGCCGGTGATCACCCACCGCTTCCCGTTGGAAGGCATCGCCGAGGCGATCGGGGTGATCAAGGACGGGTCGGCGGGTAAAGTGATCCTGGAGGTGGGCACATGACCAATGCGCTGGAGGCCAGGCTCCTGGCGGACCTGGAGCGGTTCAAGGAGGATCGGGTTTACAAGACCTTCAACTACCTGGAGAGCCCGCAGGGCCCCCGGGTCACGATGGAGGGGCGCGGTGAAGTGGTCGTGCTCTCGTCCAACAACTACCTGGGCCTCAGCAACCACCCCGACATCGTCCAGGCCGGCAAGACGGCCCTCGACCGGCTGGGCGCCGGCACCGCTTCGGTGCGCTTCATCTGCGGCACCTTCGAGATCCACCGCGAACTCGAGCACGCCTGCGCCCGCCTGGTCGGGACCGAGGAATCGCTTTCATTCGTGAGTTGCTGGAACGCCAACGAGGCGGTGCCGGCCACCCTGCTCACCGAGAACGACCTGGTCCTGAGCGACCAGCTCAACCACGCTTCGATCATCGACGCCATCCGGCTGGCCAAGTCCATTACCAAGTGCGAGACCGGGGTCTACCGGCACGCCGACCTGGCCGACCTGGAGTCGCGGCTGGCCGCCGCCACCGACCGCCACGTCAAGCTGGTGATCACCGACGGGGTCTTCTCCATGGAGGGGAGCATCGCCCCCCTGCCCGACCTGCTGGCGGTCTGCCGGAAGCATGGCGCGATTCTCATGGTGGATGATTCCCACGCCACCGGGGTGCTGGGACGCCATGGGAGGGGGACCGCGGAGCACTTTGGGATGATCGGCGAGATCGACATCATTACCTCCACCCTGGGCAAGGCTCTGGGCGGCGCGGCCGGCGGGTTCGCCGCGGGATCGACCGCGGTGTGCGACTACCTGAGCCAGCGGGCCCGGCCCCAGCTCTTCTCCAATGCACTGCCGCCGACCGTCGCCGCCAGTTCGCTGGCGGCGGTGGAGTACCTCGAAGCGCACGAAGAACTGGTCACCTCGCTCCGCGACAACGCCTCCTATTTTCGAGATCAGCTCCTCGCCCTCGGCTTCAAACCGCTGGCCGGCGAGACGCCGATCATCCCGGTGATCCTGGGCGAGACGTCCAAGGCGATCGAAATGAGCAACCTGCTGCTCGAGCAGGGCGTCTTCGTCACCGGGTTCGGCTATCCGGTTGTGCCCCAGGGCCAGGCCCGTATCCGCTGCCAGATCTCGGCGGCCCATTCGCGGGATGACCTGGACTTCGTGCTGGATGCCATGAAGAAGGTGGGGATCCAGCTGGGCCTGATCTAGACCCCTGAATGAGACACACCCGGCGCCCCCAACCACAGGGGCGCTGTTGTTTTTTGCAAGCCCATACACCCAAATGCCTTACCCGGACGGCGCCGAAGGGCTTGGCCGCCCCTGCCCAAACCAGGCAGATTCGCCTGGCTTCCCCTCGACGCCTGAACGGCTAACTTCAAGTAGTTTCACACATGGGAGCCGCAAGCATAGTAAAATGAATGGCCTACGGAAATAACGGCTATCGCATTTTTTCGGTCTGGCTCCTATTTTGTAGCAGAGGAAGCCGAGGCACCCGGTTTGTCGGTTCCATAATGCAACAGCCACCAACAGGTTTGAGTCTTGCCGCTACACCGGTGACCGCTGTGGCGCCCCGAAGTGCCGGCCCGCCGGCGCACCCACCAGGGAGGTAGTCCGATGAAGATGTTCACCCGTCTCGCGATGACGGCAGCGCTCGTGACGCTGATCAGTTCCGCCGCGGCCGCCCAGACCGGCGGACGCAACCCCTTCTCCTGGTACCTCGGCGCGCATGGCGGCGTCATCATGTTCGAGACCCCGCGGCAGGAAACGGGAGCGATTCCGACGTTGGGGGGAAACCTGTTGATCACCGCACGGCGAACGGCCCTCTTGCTATCGGTGGAAGAAGGCATAGGGAACGATGAAGTATCAGGTTACGTCGACCCCAGCGCCCCCACGACCAATGGCTTTCGAGATGTCACCTTCAACGATATCAGGAAGTATTCAGCGGCACTCTTGCTGTATCCACTGAAATCGCATGCCCAGCCCTTCCTGGGCTTCGGGTTGGGAATCATGCAGGTTCATAACCCGTCGCCGCAGGGGCCTTTTGCGACGATTGACGAGCAGGAAAATGCTCGATCGATTTCTCGCCAGCTGGGAAGCTATGGGTTCGCAAGCTTGATCGGGGGGCTGCAATTGCAGGTTGGCTCTGTCGCGTTATTCGGACAGTATCAGATCACGACTTCACCTGGCAGGGACGCCTCAACGAACAACAACAAGCTACTAACGGGACCGACGCATACCCTGACGGGAGGAGTACGCTTCAGCCTGGGCAGCGCGAAGGAGGGCATCACGGGCGGGGGGTACTAGCGGACGGACGGACCCAGGCAAACAAGAAAATGGCGAGCCCCACCACCGGGACTCGCCATTTTCCTGCCCGACCCACTGACCCTCCGTCCCACCTCCCACCCCCACTCTACTTCCTCTCACCGGCTCCTCCACTTCGACCCGGCCACCACAAACCGGAGCGGCCAGTCGGCTGCCTTGGTGATGCCGATCCGCGGGGTCACGGCGACGTCCTCCGGAGCCAGGGATGATCCGCTCACCACCTGGACTGGCGAGGCCTGCATCAGGCTCTGATCGAGCGCGCGGGTAATCCCCAACGCCTGGCAGAGCTTCCCGGGACCGTTACAGAGCAGCCGATCGTCCTTCACGCCCCGGCGGCGGCGCATGGTCTCCAGACCCTCCACCGGCTCCAGGGCGCGGAGCAGCACCGCGGCACCTATGCCGTGGGAGGAACAGACCAGGTTGGCGCACCAGTGAATGCCGTAGGAGAGATAGACGTACCAGCCGCCGGCGGGACCGTAGAGACCCTGGTTCATGGCGTTTTTCCGAAGCTGGTAGCCGTGGGACGCCGGGTCCTCCCGGCCCAGGTAGGCCTCGGTCTCCACGATCCGCCCGGCCGTCCGCCGGCCTCCAATGTCGCTGACGACCAGGGTACCCAGCAGCTCGCGGGCGACCGTTTCGGCGGGGCGGGTGAAAAACCGAACGGGCAGCACCTTCGCTGCCCGCTTCCGATCCATCAAGCCTTTTTGGCCCGGGACCGACGGGGCTTCTTCGGCCGGGCGGCCTCTGCTTCGCCACCCCCTCCCGCCGGAGCTGCCTCGGCAACGGATGCCGCGACCTTGGGCTCCGCTTTCGGCGTCCGGGCCCGGGAGGTCCGGGTCCGCTTGGCCTTTTTCGGTTCTTCCTTCACCGGCACGTCCGCGGCGGCCTTGGCTGCAGGCTCGTCGATCTTCACCACTCCTACCATGGGGACCTCGGCTCGGGTCATCCCGCCCCGGGATCCCCGGCGGAACCGGAGGCCGGCCCGCTTGCCATTGGCGGCGGCCGGTTCGGCGGGCTCCGTGCGGGACGGGGACCCGGCCGTCTCGCCCGCAGGCACCACGGAAGGCACGGCGGGGCGCTCCACCCGGAACCCGGGCCGAGTGCTCACCTCGTACTGGTCGTCGCCCACCATGCGCACGTCGGCCACCTCGGCATCATGTGCCTGCCGGAGGAAGCGATGGAACCGTTCGGTTTCCAGCAGCGGATCGGACTTGCCGAACAAGGCCGCCATCCGGTTCCGCACCGCCTCGCCGGCGCTGGGACTGGGCAGCTCGCCCAGTGCCTGCCGGAACAGTTCGAAGGCCTGGGCCAGGGTCATCGCCTTGTCGCCGCCGGAGGCCCGTGCCGGCGTCTGGGCCGCGGCGGCGGGAGCCGCCGCAGCCGGCGAGGCCCCCGCTTCCCTGCCTCGCCCCCGGCCCCGCCCCCGGCCCCGGCCTCGCCGGGCGCCGTCTTCCCGCGCCCCTTCCCGTCCGCTCTCGCGGGCGGCCGGAGCCGCCTCCGCGGACGGCGGGGACACCGCCGCCACCGCCGACTCGAGCGGGCCGATGTCGTACTGGCCGTTTTCCATCTTGGTGACCCGGAGCAGCTTCCGGGTCCCGGCCTCGACCAGGAACTTGCTGAACCGGTTGAACCCGGCATTGCTCTCGTCGAAGTTGGGATCGATCTGCTGCATCACCTGCTTGAGCCGGTCGGAGCGCATCACGTCATGGTTGCGCGCCATCTGGGCCACCGCCTCGCTCACCAGCTCCCACGGATCGCGCTGGATGGAAGGCGTGTCCACTTCCTTGGTCAGCCCGGCCAGGTCACTGTAGGAGTAGTATTCGTCGCAGTTCTGAATCAGCAGGTCGCTGGCCGACTCCCGGATACCCACCCCGATCACGTACTTGCCATACTCCTTCAGCTTGATGACCATCGCCGAGAAATCGCTGTCACCCGACAGCAGGATGAACGTGCCGATCTCGGGCCGGGTGAACACCAGCTCCATGGCGTCGATGGCCAGGCGGATATCGGTCGCGTTCTTCTTGTTGGTGCCGAACGCAGGCGCGAAGATGAGGTCGATCGAGGATTCGGAGAGGGGAACGATGTACTGGGGATAGCGGCGCCAGTCGGCGTAGGCCCGCTGGACCGCCACCTTGCCTTTGATGATGTCGCTGCTGAGCAGCGTCTTGAGTTCTTTGGTGAGGTCGGATCGAATCCCGAGCGTGACGTTGTCGAAATCAATCAGCAGGGCGGCGTTGGGGGCGTGCAGGGGGCGTTCGCCGCGGGGCTTCCGCAGAATCTGGTTCACGTAGCACTTGGCTCCAGGCCCCGCCCCGGCGGACGTCCCGCAGGCGAATCATTCCGGACCCGGTCCACGGAAATTCGCCGCGGTCGCTCCCGCGGGGGAGGCCTACTAGGGGCCCTCGGGAATGCCAGGCAGACGGTTTAGCCTGTGTCAGGCCAGTACTCCGTCGACCGATCGCAGCCGAGGGCTTATCAGTCAGTTCCCGCCCATCTGGCGGGAATCAGGTTCTCCGGGGGCCGGTGGCCGGGTCGTCAGGGCACCAGCCGGATCGCGGAGTCGCCGCAAGAACATTGCAGCACTTGAATTTAGCCGGGGGAGCCGGATCGAAGCTAGGGGGCGGAGGCGGCCTCGATGGCGGCGACCACCCGGACCCCCGCCTGGCCGTCCCAGAACTCAGGCGCTTTTCTGGCCTGCTTTCCGTTGGACCGGTCACCCAGGACTCCCTGGATTGCCGCTTCGACCGCCGCCCGGGTGGAGCGGACCAGCCGGTTAGTTCCCTGGGTGACGGTGACCGGGCGCTCGGTATTGGGACGGGCGGTGATGCAGGGGACACCGAGCACGGTGGTCTCTTCCTGGAGCCCGCCGGAATCGGTGAGTACCAGCGCGGAGCGGTCGACCAGCGAGATCGTCTCGAGGTACCCGAGCGGTTCCACCAGCCGGACATCGCCGGCGAGCTGGGCCAGCCCGAATTCCTCGATCCTTCGCCGGGTCCGGGGATGAATGGGGAAGATCACCGGCATGGTCCGGGCGAGGTCGCCCAGTGCGGCCAGCAGTTCGCCCAGGGTCTCCCGGGAATCCACGTTGGAGGGTCGGTGCAGGGTCACCAGGGCGTACCCTCGGTCCGCCAGCCCGAACCGCTCCGGCGTACCGGTTGCCCGGGCCCGGTCCAGCAGGTGCAGCAGGGTATCCACCATGACATTGCCGACCAGCACGATCCGGTGCGGTTCGATCCCCTCGGCGGCCAGGTTCTCGTCACCGTCCCGGCTTGGCGTCAGGCAGAGGTCGGCCAGCTGGTCGGTGAGGATCCGGTTCAACTCTTCCGGCATTCCCCGGTCCCGGCTGCGCAGCCCGGCCTCCACGTGGGCGATCCGGATACCTTTCTTGGCGGCAACCAGCGCGCAGGCGATGGTGGAGTTCACATCGCCATAGACCAGGATCCAGTCGGGACGGTGCTGGTCCAGCACCGGCTCGAACTCGATCATGATGCGCCCGGTCTGGACGGCGTGGGAGCCGGAGCCCACCCCCAGGTTCACGTCGGGGGCGGGCAGGTCCAGGTCGGTAAAGAACGCGTCGCTCATGGCGTGGTCGTAGTGCTGGCCGGTGTGCACGAGGACCTGTTCGACTCCAGGCCGAGCCCGGGCCGCGCGGATCACCGGCGCCACTTTCATGAAGTTGGGCCGGGCCCCGACGACGTGGAGAAGTTTCATGGGCATTTCAGATTTCAGATTTTAGCGTGCTGGGTGCTGCGTGCTGATTGAAGCTCTCCGCCTCCGCCCCGGCTGCGCTCTGCACTCTGCACTCTGCACTCTGCACTCACAGTTGGGCCGCCTGGGGAAGCTCCAGCTCAAAGTAGAAGCGGGTTCCCGAGTCGGGCGACGTCTCCACCTTGAGCTCGGAGCCCATGGCTTCGACCAGCTTGCGGCAGATGGAGAGGCCCAGCCCGGCGCCGGAGAACTTGTAGTCGCCGCTCTTGATCCGGCGGCGGAAGGGCAGGAAGAGGGTGTTCATGGCCTGGGGCGGGATGCCCCGGCCGGTGTCCTGGACCGAGAACTCGAGGCCGGTCCGCCCCGATTGCCGGGCCAGGACCTCGACGTGACCCTCGTCGGTAAACTTGAGCGCGTTGGTGGTGAGGTTGAGGAGGACCCGGCTGAGCGCGACCGGGTGGCCAATCCGAAAATCTGAGCCCGGCGGCGCGACCCGCACGGCCAGGCCTTTTTCCTCGGCGATGGGAAGCACGATATCGCGGACTGACTCGAGAATGTCGGTGACGCTGAACGGGATGGGATCGAGGTCCACCAGCCGGTCGCCGCCCCGCGCCAGCTCGATCACGTCGCTGGCCATGGCGCTCAGCCCGAACGCCGCGCTGTAGATCAGCCCCAGCTGGCGCTCCTGGATCTCGTTGATGGCCCCGCTGCGCCCCCGCTGCAGCGTCTCCGCGAGAAAGAGGATCGAGGTCAGCGGCGAGCGGATGTCATGGGCTACTTCGACGACGAGTTCGAGGCCGTTGGGGCCGGAGAGGCGGTCGGCGAAATGCTGGGCCCAGTCGGGATCCAGCCCGTGGGCCACCCGCTCGATGGCGCAGAGCAGGTGGATGGCTTCGCCGGCCGGAATCAGGGTACCCGCGCCGTCGATCTCGCCCAGCAGGAACCGGCGAATCAGGTCGAGCAGGTGGCGGGACAGGGGCGACCGCACCAGGTCGGTGACCGGAGCCTCGCCGCGCAGCGCGCTCTGCCGGATGGCTTCCTTGAGGAGCAGCGCCTGGGCTTCGATTTCTTCCGAGATATGCGATCCGGCTTCCAGTCCGGGCCATTCGGTCCGAACCCGCACCACCGCCCGGTCCAGGGCGCCCGCCAGGGCGGGGGAAAGCTCGGAAGGAAACGCCTCCGCCGGACGCGCTCCCGCGGCCCCATGTTCGGGGGTGCGGCGGGGGGCGTGCCGGGCTCGTTCGTCCGTCGTCGCTTTACCGGTCACCTGGCTGGGCATCCTTACTCTGAAGGTCCGGTCGGCCCTTCGCGCTCGAACTTGTGCTTGTCCATCAGCCGGTAGAGGGTCGTCCGGTCAATGCTGGCCAGACGGGCCGCCTTGGACATGTTCCCTCCGGCCCGGCCGATCAGCCGGGTAAGGTACTCCCGCTCGAATTGGGCGACCACCCGGTCCTTCGCCGGATGATAGGCATCATCCATGACCCCTGCCGGCATCCCCGATTCAGCTGGCCATTCCTCGGCGTCCTCGTAGATGGGAATATCGTTCGGCTGGATAAGCTGGTCGGGTTCGGCCAGCACCGCGACGTGCTCGATCACATTCTGCAGTTCCCGGACGTTGCCACGCCAGGGCCGGGACCGGAGGAAGGTGATGCTGGCCTCGCTCAGCTTGGGCACCCGGTCGCCCATCTGGCGATGCCGTTGCCAGTAGTAGGTCAGGAAGTGGTTGGCCAGCAGCGGAATGTCCTCCTGCCGCTTGCGGAGCGGAGGCAGCTTGATGGGCACCACCTGGAGCCGGTAGAAGAGGTCGCCTCGCAGAACGCCGCCATTGACGGCATCCTGCGGATCGCGGTTGGTGGCGGAGACGAAACGGACGTCCACCACCGCATCCTGGGTCTCGCTGCCTACCCGCCGGACCACCCCGTCCTGGATGACCCGGAGCAGCTTGGCCTGCAGCGGCAGCGACATCTCGGTCAGTTCGTCCAGGAAGAGCGTTCCGCCGTTGGCTGTCTCCAGCAGGCCGGGCTTGTCCCGGTCGGCCCCGGTAAAGGCGCCCTTCCGGTGCCCGAACATCTCCGATTCCAGCAGCGGCTCGGGGAGCGCCGCGCAATTGATGGGAACCATCGCCCGGCTGGTGCGCCGGCTGTTCTGGTGAATGAACTGGGCGATGAGCTCCTTGCCGGTGCCGCTCTCGCCGCTGATCAGGACCGAGGCGTCGGTCGCCGCCACCTTGCGGGCCAGGTCCACCGCCTTGCGGAACAGGGGCGAAATGCCGATCAGCGCGATGTTCTCGCTGTGGCCGTGCTGCCGCTGCAACTGGAGCCGGAGATCGCGCGTCTCCCGCGCGACCATTACCGCGTGGGAGGCCCGGCCGATCAGCACCTGGAGATGGGTCGCGGAAAAAGGCTTGGGCAGGTAGTCCCAGGCGCCGGCCCGCAGCGCCTCGATACTGCTGCTCACACTGGGATTGCCGGTCATCACCACCACGATGGTATCCTTGTTGGCGGACAGCGCCGCCTTGAGGATGTCCATCCCGGAACAGTGAGACATGTAGAGATCGACCAGGATGATATCGAACTTGCGGCGCTTGACCGCGTCCAGCGCTTCCTCGCCGCGCCCGATCAGCGTAACGCTGTAGCCGTCCATCTGGAGCACGCTGGCGCAGCTTTCCCGCAGGGTGCGCTCATCGTCGATGACGAGGATCCGGATACCGGCCTTCACATCCGTCGGGATGGAAAGCGGGTCGCGGGCGGGAGCCTCGGCCGGGGCGTCGCCAGTGCGGCCCGATGGCTGGGCGAGGGATGATCCCATCGTTGTCTCCTTACAACTGTGGTCTGGTCACACCGTGGACCGGGGGGTACAAGCTTACTCCCGGATCTCTATGCAATTTGCGCGCACTGACGCCGACACCCCACATAACGGGGTCCAGCGGTCCCACCAGCGCGACACCACGACACCATAACTGTTGCAGACACGCCACAGAATGGCAAGGGCGAACCGCTCCGACCACTATCAAAAGGGTCAACAAACACGGTGGGCGGAGCGTAGCCTGAATTACCTTGGCCCCCGCAATGGGGGAGCCCAGGCTTGACCCGGGCAGAACACGGTATCTCCTTTGCGTACAGCAGTTGAGCCCCCATCCCTTTTCGGGGGCCACGCCCTAGTCACCCGGAGCCGTCTCCGCATGTCCGGTAACCTGATTCCGTCCCATGGACCTCAATCGCTCGAGCCCCAGCAGGACCTGGGTCTCCAGGGTGGGGCGCCCTACGATGTCCCACCCGCCGACACCGGCGACGGCGTCCAGTGGGGCCGGTATATTTCGGCGCTCCGGCGGTACCGCTGGTTCATGCTCCTGGTCGTATTGCTGGGAACCGGGATCGGGGTGGGCATCACCCGCTTCATCGATCCCGAGTACGTGGCCCGCTCTACCCTGTGGATCGAACAGGGAGGGGGCAAGGGCGGCCCCATTCAGTCCAAGCAGCTGGTCGGCGGGAACCAGTGGACCGAACTGATCCGGAGCTTTGTGGTCATCGACACCGTGGTGCTCCGGCTTTCGCTGTTCGTGGAGCCCAGGAAAACGGCCGATTCCACGGTGTTTCGCGGGTTTTCGCTGGCCCGGCGGTTCGTCCCTGGGAAGTTCTCCATCAAGGTGAACGAGGCGGGCGACCGCTATTCGCTGGTCTCTAATGAAGGGGTAGACGTCGAAACTGGCGTCGTGGGCGATTCCGTGGGCCGCAAGATCGGCTTTCTCTGGCAGCCCGCCAAGCGGGCCCTGGGCCGGGACCGGACCATCAAGTTCACCGTCACCACCCCGCGAGAGGCGTCGAACCAGCTGCTGGCCCGGTTCAACGCGGGCATGCAGGTGGAGAGCAACTTCCTTCGGCTGACGCTCAAGGATATCGATCCGTACCGCGCCGCGGCCACCCTGAACATTCTCGACACTCAGTTCGTCAATCTTTCGGCCGATCTCAAGAAGAAGCAGATCGCCGAGCTGTCGCTCATCCTGAAGAGCCAGCTGGACACGGTCCAGGCCCAGCTGCGCGACGCCGAAAACAAGTATAAGAACTACCAGATCGCGATCATCACCGAGCCGACTCAGCAAATCGGGGTCAGCCCCGGCCTGCTGTCCACCTCGGCGCAGTCCACCAGCATGTACTTCCAGCAGAAGATGCAGCTGGACGCGGTGACCAAGGACCGCGAGGCCATCGAGCAGGTGCTGGGCCGGCTCCGGACCGGTGAAGCGACGGTGGACGCGTTTCAGACCATCGGCATCGTCCGGACCTCCCCGGCCCTGTCCGGGGCCCTCACCGAGCTGTCCCAGAAGGAATCGGAACTGCGCGCCCTGCTCTACCGGTACACGGACGAGCACAAGCCGGTGCAGGACGTCAAGGTGATGATCCAGACGCTCAAGGAGCAGACGATTCCGGAACTGGCCAACGCGCTGGTCACCCAGTTGCGCAGCCAGGAAGGCAATCTGGGGCAGGATCTCAGGGGGGCGGAGGCCGACCTCCGACTGATCCCGGTCCGGGCCATCGAGGAGGCCCGGCTGGCCCGCGACGTCCAGGCGCTTACCATGCTGGCCACCGACCTCAATAACCGGTACCAGCAGAACGCCCTGGCGGAGAAGAGTTCGCAGGCGGACGTGCGCATTCTCGACGATGCCCAGCCGCCCCTCAAGCCGACCAGCAACACGGCGCCCAAGATCATCCTGATGGCGTTCGCGGCCAGCCTTGGCGCGGCGCTGGCGCTGGCGATCCTGCTGGATATGCTGGATAAGCGGTTCCGCTACCCGGAGCAGGTATCCCGGGAACTGGGGCTGAGTATCCTGGGCGCAATTCCCGGGATCAAGCGCTCCAACGGCCGGCAACTCAAGGCCGAGGAGGCGGCGCAGGTGGTCGAGGCCTTCCGCACGGTACGCCTCAACCTGGCCCATTCCTACGGGGCGGCGGGTCCGGTCATGCTGACCGTCTCCAGTCCGGGCTCCGGCGACGGCAAGTCGCTGGTGTCCTCCAACCTGGCTCTTTCCTTCGCAGAAGCGGGCTACCGGACGCTGCTGATCGACGGCGATATCCGGCGCGGGGAGTTGCACCGGATGTTCAGCCTCGACCGGCGGCCCGGCTTGCTCGACTACCTGGTCGGCGATTCCACGATGGACGCGATCGTGCGGACTTCGACGCACGAAGGGCTCTCGGTGATTCCCTGCGGCACCCGGCGGCAGCAGGGGCCCGAGTTGCTCGGTTCCGCCGCGATGAGCCACCTCATGGCCGAAATGAAGACCCGGTTCAACGTGATCATCGTGGACAGTCCGCCGCTGGGTGCCGGCATCGATCCCTTCGTGCTGGGCACGGCGACCGGCCACATGCTGATGGTGTTCCGGTCCGGCGAGACCGACCGCCAGATGGCGGAGGCCAAGCTGAAGCTGCTGGACCGCCTGCCGGTCCGGGTACTGGGCGCGGTGCTCAACGACATCCAGGCCGATGGCGTGTACAAGTACTACTCCTATCTCTATGGCTATACCGCGGACGAGGAAGGAACCCGGCAACTCGCCGGTCAGACCGCCGATACCCCGGGCAATGGCAACGGGGACGGAGGCGGTGGGGAAATCGAGGTGGGGACCAAGTAGCCACGACAAAGGGCCGGTCGAGGACCGGCCCTTCTGTTACCGCCGGGACTCAGGACAGCGACTTGACGGGCACCTGCTCGAAGGCCTTGATCCGCTCGCCATTGCCCTCGGTGCGAAGGTGGCGGAGGGCGGTGGTGGCGCGAAGCAGCATCTCGACCGCGTCCACCGACGATTCGGCGAAATCGGGCACGGCGCAGTACCCCGCCCGGATGCGAAGCCGTTTCTCAAGATCGCCCAGGTTGACGCTCTCCGACTCGATGCTCTGCCCCAGTCGCTGCATCAGGCGGAGCGCTCCCTCGGCCTCGGTGCCGGGGGCGATGACCGCGAATTCGGACCGGCCCAGCCGGCCGATGGCGTCGGAGGCACGGCCGTGCTGGCGAATGATTTCGCCGACCCGCTCGGCGACCCTGAGGGCGATCTCTTCGGTGGCCTGATCGGTGTGGTCGGAGGCGGCGGATTCGGGATCGGGCGAGAAAACGATGCAGGCGAGGGCGTGGTGGCGGCGAAAGGCTTCGGACCCGATTTCGCGAGCCCGCTTGGCGAGGCCCCGCATGTTATAAAGCCCGGTCAGCTGGTCCAGCAGGCTTTCATCACGAACCCGGTCGATTTCAAACTTGGCCCGGATGAATGTCTGCAGCTTGAGCAGCAGCGCTTCGCCGTCGAGCGGCTGGCCCAGGAACTCCCATGCGCCGGCGCGGTAGGCTTCCAGCCGCTGAGCTCTTCCGGAGGGGCCGCTGGTGGTGATGATGATCGGGACCGTGCCGCTGAAGCGGGCATCATCCTTGAGCGCCCGGCACACCTCGACCCCATGCATGTCCGGCATCTGGGCGTCGAGGATGATCAGGTCCGGCTGCGCGGTCCGGGCCCGGTCAAGGGCCTGCTGCCCGGTATAGGCGCGGAGCACGGCAAAGCCGTTGGGCGCGAGAATGCTCTCCAGCGAGCGGGCAGACCATTCCTGGTCATTCGCGATGAGGACGAGAGGTGGGCGTGACGCCTTTTCGCGGTCGGTCATTATCTCTCGCTCGGGGAGCCGGTCTTGGACTTCGCTCGGGGAGCCGGTCTTGGACTTCGCTCGGGTCGGACGCGGAACTTCTGGTTCTGACTGCAGGACTCGTGCGGGACCGGTCTGAGCCCGCAAGACAATACAAATCTTAGTCTTATATTGCAATATAGTTTGCAGGGCGGCAGTCCGGGCGCAACATCGCTACAGCCTTGAAACCACAAGACTTAGTCCGGGGATGTCGGCGCTCGCTCCCTTCGCCAGCCATGATTGACATGGTAAGTTGTTATAATTACTTGGCTTACATGGTGCGACGGGGACCAAGCCAGTGGGTGAAGACCGGGAGGGAAAAGGGCGGGGACCTCCCGGTGCCGAAACTTGCCCCTTAACGGCGCCGAGGAGCCCGCGAACCCGATCTCCGGACCTGGAGAGCCCGGGATTCCAATCGACCTGTGGCACAGCCACCTCACTTAGTGTAAGCGATTGCCAACATTGAGACTTCCAAGACTTTCCCGGGTTCTGTATCACAGGGCTATTCCTATGGTATCTCTTAGCTTGATCCACCGGGCGCCAGTGTGGGGTCCACTCAACTCTAGCACGAGGGATGCACCGGGGGAGTGCATGATAGAGCCTATTCGCCATCAATCGCGCCGGCGCCTGACGCCATCGGTATACGCTTTGCTCATCCTTCTGATCGGTGCGGCCACCGCAGCGGCCCAGGTGGCTCCCACCATGGACCGGAGGCCCCAGGCTTCGCGAGCGGACCTGGAATCCACCCTGGTGGACATCGAGAAAATTATCGCGTCGCCGGCTTACAGCGACGAGGTCAAGCGGCAGAAACAGATGGAAGCCGCCTCCATCCGGACCCGCCTCCAGGATGGCGACTTCCAGGTGGGCGACCAGTTGGCCATCACCCTGTCGGTCCCCATCCAGCCGGGGGGGCAGCCGATCAACAACGGAGTCTTCGCGGTGGGCCCGGACCAGATGCTGCAGCTTCCAGACATCGCGGCGATCCCGTTGCGCGGGGTGTTACGGTCGGAGGTGCAGACCTACCTGACCGAGCAGCTCCGCCGACTGTTCAAGGACCAGACGGTGCTGGTGGTGCCGACCATCCGGCTCACCATTCTCGGCGGGATCGGCAATCCCGGCTTCTACCAGTTGCCGGCGGACACCCCGCTCCCCGACGCCATCATGAAGGCGGGAGGGCCGGGCGGCAATACCGAACTCAACAAGTCCGTGATCCGGCGAGGCACCGAAGAATTGTGGGGAGAGGAAGAAGTCGCCGCCGCCATCACGGCCGGTACTACGCTGGATCAGCTCAACCTGCGCGCCGGGGATGAGCTGGTCATTGGCCAGAAATCCACTACGAACTGGTTCACCACATTACGGACATACGCGCTCATCCCATCTCTGATCCTGAGCCTGGTCGCCCTCGGCCGGTTGTTCGGGATCATTTGACGGCCCCGGTCGACGTGCCGATGCCGCACGGCGGGTCCAAGGCGGCCCGGGTCACGCCGCGTGAGCGAAGCCTGCGGCTGGTCGAGGAGGCGGCGCGCGCGCCGGTGGTGCAGCCGCGGTCAGAACTGCTGAACCGGGCGGTGAACGTCGTCGTCGCGTCGCTCGCGCTGATTCTCCTGTCGCCGGTGTTCCTCCTGATCGCGGTCCTGATCAAGTTTACCTCCCGGGGCCCGGTGTTCTATTCCCAGACCCGGGTCGGTATCGACCGCCGGGCCGGGCGTTCCACCGCCCCCAGCCACCGGCGGATCCAGGATCTGGGCGGCCACATCTTCACCATCTACAAGTTTCGCACGATGCACGTCAACGCGGAGCACCTCTCGGGCGCCGTGTGGGCTACCCGGGAAGACCCGCGGGTCACTTCCATCGGCGGGCTTCTCCGGAAGTACCGGCTCGACGAACTGCCCCAGTTGATCAACGTGCTCACCGGCGACATGAACATCGTGGGCCCCCGCCCGGAGCGTCCCAGCATTTTCATGAAGCTTCGCAAGGACATCCTCGGGTACGCTTTCCGGCAGCGGGCCAAGCCGGGCATCACCGGGCTGGCCCAGATCAACCAGCACTACGACGCCACGGTCGAGGACGTCAGGAACAAGCTCCGCTTCGACCTTCTTTACCTGGGCCGGCAGGGCCTGCTCGAGGATCTCAAGATCATGCTCAAGACGGTGCCCGTGATCCTGTTCAAGCGGGGAGGCTGGTAAGCCAGTGGCCACGACTGCAGACCAGGTGGCGAGCCGGGGAGCGCGCGACTTCATGAGTTACGCGCCGCACCTGCTCACGGCCGTCGCTTTTATCATCCTGTTCTCCCACCCGATGACGCTGCTGGCCCGCGACTGGTGGAACGACCCCGAAGCGGGTCACGGCCTGCTGCTGGCGCCGATCTCCATCTGGCTGGCCTGGAAGGCCGGTATCCGGCCCGGCAGCCGCCCCAGCGTGCTGCTGGGGTCGCTGCTGATCCTGGGCGCGGTGGGCCTGCGGTACCTGAGCGGGCTGGCGGCGGAGCTGTTCACCATGCGGATGTCCATGGTGATCGCGCTGGCCGGGATCATCGTGTTCTTCTGGGGCGTGCGCCAGGTACTTCACTGGTGGCTGCCTTTCGCACTGTTCATGCTGTCCATCCCGATTCCGGCGGTGCTGATCAACGCCCTCGCGTTCCCGCTCCAGCTCAAGGCCTCCTCGATGGGCGCCGCCCTGCTGGAGTTCCGTCACGTCCCGGTCAAGCTCATGGGCAACGTCATCCTGCTGCCCGGGCGACAACTCTTTGTCACCGAAGCCTGCAGCGGCCTGCGCTCGCTCACCGCGCTGCTGGCGCTCGGGCTCCTGGTGGGCGGCATGTTTCTCAAGCATCCGCTCAGCCGGGTCCTGCTGGTGGGGATCACCCTCCCGGTGGCCATCGTGGTCAATGCCTTCCGGGTGTTCCTCACCGGGTTCCTGGTATTCTACGTATCGCCCGAAATGGGCGAAGGTTTCATGCACATGAGCGAGGGCTGGCTGCTCTTTATCGTGGCGTTCGTCATCCTCGGACTGATGGCCTGGGTGATGCGCATCGCGGAGCGGCAACTGGCCGCCCGCCGGACCGGGAGGATTGCGGCTGATGACTAACTGGAAACTCTGGGTGCCCGGCGGAATGCTGGGCGTCGGCTGCCTGTTTACGCTGTTCATCGACCGCCAGTCGGAGATGCCGTTGCGGGCCCCGCTGACCAACCTCCCCGCCGAGATGGCCGGGTATGCCGGCATCGACCGGGTGGTGAGCGAAGAAGAGCAGCGGGTGGCCGGGATGACCAGCTATTCGTTCCGCGAATTTGTCCGGGACAGCCAGCTGGTCTTCACGACCTACGTGGGCTACTACGATCACCAGACCCAGGGGAAGACCATCCATACCCCCAAGAACTGCCTGCCGGGATCGGGATGGGAAGCGTTGCAGCAGTCGGAGGTCGCCGTGGCTACCCCGCGGGGGCCGGAAACGGTCAATCGCTACCTCCTCCAGAATGGCCAGCAGCGGGTCCTGGTGTTCTACTGGTACCAGGGACGCGGGCGGGTCGCCGCGAACGAGTACCGGGTGAAATGGGAGCTGTTGCGGGACGCCGCGATCTCGGGCCGCTCCGAGGAAGCGCTGGTGCGGATCGTGGTCCCGCTTCGCCCGGACCGGGACGAGGCCCAGGCGGTGAAACTGGCGACGGCCGTCGCCAGCGACCTGATTCCCTCGGTGTACGCCGTACTCCCGACCTGACGGAACCACGGGTTCGGCGAGCCGGTCGCGCCGGTCAGGACTGGACCGGCCGCCGGGTCGGTTCCCAGATCGGGTTCCGCTCGCCGCGCAGCGCCTTGACCCAGGCCAGGACGCCGGCCAGGTTGGCGGCGAACCCAAACGCAAAGACCGTGAGAATGCGGGGCAGCCGCCGGGTATCGGCGGCCCGCATCGCCGCCGCGCCCACCACGATTCCCGCCAGCACCAGCGCCAGCAGTACCCGGGCCGCGTCCGACCAGAGGGCCAGGTAGCCCAGCCCCAGTAACGCGCCCGGCAGGGTGAAGAACACCAGCCACCGGCACAGCTTGTGGCTGATCAGCTTGAGCGCGAAGCCGCCATGGACCAGCGGGTTCATGAGGTGGCGCTTGTACCAGAGGGTGTCCAGCCCGCGGGCCATCGTTCGCACCTTGCGCCGGAACTCCGACCGCAGCGTCCCCGCCCGGGGGACCAGGCAGACGGCCTCGTCTACCGAGACCGCCCGGTGCCCCTGCTCCTGGCTGATGAGCGCCGCCGCAAAGTCGCGGCTCAGCGCCTCGGGAAACAGCGACACGTGCAAGGGCCGCCGGATAGCATAGAAGCACCCGCTGGCGCCGATGATTCCCCCCAGCCGGGTTTCCATGGCGCGCACCTTCATTTCATATCCGACATAGCCCGATTCGCTCTGGTTGGCGTCCGAGGTAATATCACCGACACTGAGGTCCCGCCCGCTCGCCACCCCGATGGTCGCGTCCTGGAAGACCCGCACCAGCGGCTTGACAGCCTCCGGGAGGATCCGGATGGTCGCATCGGTATTGATGATGATCTCGCCGGTCAAATGGGGGCCCGCGGCGTTCTCGGCGGCGGTCTTGCCGCCCCGGCGCTCCAGCCGAAGCAGATTGACACCCTGGCCAGCGTACTCCCGCACGATGTCATCGGTCCGGTCGGTGGAGGCATCGCTGATGACCAGGATCTGGCGCCGCTCGTCGGGATAGTCGATCGCCAGCAGGGCATCCAGAGTTCGGCGGATCGAACTCTCCTCGTTGTAGGCCGGCAGCGAGAAGCTCACCGTGGGCCAGGGCTCCGGGTCGGCCAGGGACGCCGGTGGGCGGCGCACCCGGCCCAGTGCCCACAGGATCGCTGGATACACGAGGTAGCTGTAGGCGAAAAAGGCCGGCGGCAACAGCACCAGGACGAGGGCGAAATTCTTCATGCCAGGGAGCCGAGTCGGGGTGAGACGATGGAGCGATAGAGCCGGTCGTATTGGTCCAGCCATTGGTCCAGGCCATAGACATCCCGCAACCGCGCCGCGGCGTTCGTCGCGCGGCGCCGGGCTTCGCCGCCATCCTCGAGGGCGCTGGCCAGGGCCGCCGCGAGGGCGGCTGGATCCTCGGGCGGAACCAGCCACCCGGTTCCTTCGGCCAGGACGTCGGGCACCCCGCCGACCGCGGTGGCTACGATGGGCACCTCGGCTGCCATTGCTTCGAACAGGGAGATGGGCGTCCCCTCGGTTCGAGAGCTGAGGACGAACCGGTCGAATGCGCGGTAGAGCCTTCCCGCGCCCGGCAGCAACCCATGCCAGCGCACCCGGTCGTTCAGCCCGTGCTGGTGCACCAGGGCATCGAGAGAGGCACGTTCGCCGCCGCTGCCGACGATCGAAAGAATGACGTTCCTGTCGGGAAGCCGGGCGAGGGCCTGAAGCATGACGTCGGCCCCCTTTTCCCGGCTGAGCCGCCCTACCCAGCCGAGGACGGTGGCCTCCGGGGGTAGGCCGAGGATCGCCCGGGCCTCTTCGCGGGACAGCACCGCTGCCCGGGTATCGAACCCGTTGGGAATTGTGGCCAGGGCCGCCGGGGGGACGCCGCGCCCCAGAAGCCGGGCAGCCAGCGGGGCGGAAACCGCAACCACTGCCTCAAAGCGCTTAAAGGCACGCAGCTGGAGGCGTTCGTAGATCCGGTTCTTCCAATCCCCTCCGGTAAAGCCGTGTACGGTGGTCACCCGGCAAATCCCCAGAGAGCCGGCCACTACCCCGGCCAGCA
This sequence comes from uncultured Gemmatimonadales bacterium, assembly GCA_963795085.1. Taxonomy (GTDB): domain Bacteria; phylum Gemmatimonadota; class Gemmatimonadetes; order Gemmatimonadales; family GWC2-71-9; genus DASYPP01. The sequence continues at coordinate 522,492 of CAWCFX010000006.1, forward strand.
CGTCACTCCGGTATCCGTGGGTGTGGACCACGTCGGGCCGGAGCCGGGAGAAGATATCGCGATAGTGAGCCCGTTCCCGGCGGTAGGCCCGGGGGGGCAGGGTCACCGCAATGACCTCAACTCCCGCCGCCGCGAGACTGCCATGCAGCCCCGGCTCGGCCCCGCCCCGGTCCACCACCGAAACGGCACCGACCCGATGGCCCCGGGCCTGTTGCCCGGACGCCAGCGACGCCACGACGCTCTCCAGCCCCCCAGCCGGCCCGGGAGCCAGGACGTGCAGGACGGTAAGGGGAGATGTTACAGAAGCCGAAGTGGATGCGATCACGCGATTTACAGGAGCAAGTTGAGTACCAGAGGAGGTTTCCGGTTCGCCACCTCGTGCCTCGTCCGGGGGAGGGGGATAAATTCCCTGTTTAGAATTACCCTGCGGCCGGCCCTTCGCCGGCGGGAGCAACGTTTGCTGAAGACAGTCGCGCGGGTCACCATCCTGCTGGCAACACTCACCGGGTGCGGGGAGAGCGGGTCTTCCCCCACTATCACCGTCGCATCGGTCTCGGTGTCGCCGGCGAACTCGATCCTCGGCCTCGGCTTGACCGAGCGTCTGACCGCTACGGTGCTCGACGACCAGGGGCGAGCGGTGCCGGGCGCCCCAGTCAGCTGGCGCAGCCTTAACACCCGGATTGCCACCGTGGACGGCCGCGGCACCGTCACCGCCCTCTCCGTCGGCACGGTAAGCATAATCGCGACCGCCGGCGGAAAGGACGCGTCGGCCACGATTCAGGCGTCCGCGACCCCACCGGGCGCCCTGCAGCTCATTTTTTCCACCTACCTCGGCGGCAGCCAGCAGGACCAGGTGCGGGACCTTGCCACCGACGCCGCGGGCAATATCTACGTCACCGGGGGCACCTCCTCGAGCAATTTTCCGGTCACCGGCGGGAGCCTCGACCAGTCGTTCAACGGCACCTACGACGCATTCGTCGCCAAGCTGACACCTTCCGGAAGCATGGTCTGGGCGACCTATCTCGGGGGGCCCAATTATGACCGGGCCTACGCTATTGAAGTCGACGCCAGCGGCTTCGTGTACGTGGCGGGGAGGGCGGGCGCCGGGTTCCCGGTCACTCCAGGAGCGTTTCAGACCGCTTTCCAGGGCAGCCCCGACGATCCGCCCTACGGGCCGCAGGACGGATTCGTCTGCAAGATCACTCCCAACGGCGACGCGATCGTCTTCTGCAGTTACTTCGGAACCAGTGATCCGCAGATCGTGCGGGACGTGGCGGTGGATGCGCAGGGGGCCATGTATCTCGGCAGCAGTTCGAGTTCAGGGACCTTTCCGGCCGGCTGGTTTGCGGGGGCCTACCGGCCCAGTCCGGCGGGAGGGCTGGACGGCGTCATCGCCAAGATTTCGCCGGATGGCTCCCAGGTTGTCTGGGCGACGTACATCGGGGGCAGCCAGGACGAGGCGGGGGAGGCATCGATCCGGGTGAATGGCGCGGGCGAAGTCTACGCCCTGTACACCACCGGTTCCGCCGATGCCCCGACGCCGGGAGGCTTCGACCGCACCCTGGGCGGTGGCCGCGATGCCTACCTGGTCAAACTGTCCGCCTCGGGACGCAGCCTGTTGTTCGGGACATACCTGGGTGGGAGCGGAGGAGAATCGGTGGAGACGCACGAACTGGTGCTGGACCCCGAGGGGAACCCGGTCGTCGCGACCGGCACCCGGTCCACCGACTTTCCGACAACGCCGGGCGCCTACCAGCGAACCTTTGGCGGGGCCGGCGGGCCGACGACCGGCGGCGGCACCAACTACGGAGGGGATGTGTTCATCGCCCGGATCTCGGCCAGCGGCGGCCAACTGCTCGCGAGCACCTACGTGGGTGGTTCCGAGGGGGAAGGAGCCGAGGGAGTCGGGGTAGATGCCCAGGGCAACATCTACATATCTGGCGCCACTTACAGCGCCGGGCTGAGCTTCATGCTGAGCGGGCGGCAATCACAACTGGGCGGCGAGGCCGACCTGTTCGCGATCAAGTTCGCGCCGGACCTGAGCCGGATCATCTACGGCACCTACCTGGGCGGGACCGGCCAGGATTTCGGCCGGACAGCGACGGTCAGCAGCAACGGGGATTTTCTCATCGGCGGCAACATTCTTTCGACCAACTGGCCGGTGCTGGGCGCGCTGCAGGGCCAGTCGGGCGGCAGCCTCGACGGGGCGATCGCGAAATTCAGGTAGAGCGGTAGAGCGCGCGATAGAGCGCCGATTCAATTCGCTGAAAGGACCGGACCGCAAAGGGAAAGCTCTGCCGCGCAAGGGTAGGCACCTTGATGGACCGGATGCCCGCCAGATTGGCCCCCGCGATATCGGTGAAATACTGGTCGCCGACCATGTACACCTGATCGCGGGGAGGCGACCCGGCGGCTACCAGGGCAAATTCGATCAGCTCCGCGCTGGGTTTTTTCACCGGGTGGCGCTGGTCCGCCGGGGGCGGTTCCACCGCACTCCCGTCCAGGCCGCTCCACCGCTCGCTCCTTCCTGACCAGCTCCGCAACACCACTTTACCGTCCGCCCGGGTGTAGGCTTTGAGGACCGGTATTTCGGGGAATATTCGCCCCAGTTCCGAAAAACGGGTTTCGCCGCAGTTTGACAGAATGATCTGGCGGACGTCCGATCGTTCCGCGATCCGGGCCATGGTAGATTGAAACTCCTCCGCCACACAGGTGTGGTGATGGGCCATCAAGGTCCCATCCACGTCCCAGATCAAGGCGGCCACCCGGTGCTCGGCCAGGAACGCCTCGTCAATGGCCCTGATATCTGCTAAGTGATGGGTGGGCTTAAGCTTGGAGACCAGCTTGAAGAAGCTGGGGAGAGCCTGCCGAGTGGTGGTAATCCAGTCGCTGGGAGCGGCCATGGCGGGCGATTATTCCTCGGAGATTCAGCCGTGCGGGGCACCCGGTCGGGCCGGGGCGACCGCAATGCTGCATTGGTGTCACAGCCAGCGCGGAGTACCCAATTGCACGATCTGTGCATAGGATTCCCGCCGTTACGATATTCAAGCCAAAATCATTGCGCTGCCGGGGGTTACCCCGTGCGTAAGACCCAAGCCAAGCCGCCCGGGGCAGAAAAGAAGATAATCCTGACCGCCGTCTTCGAGCTAACCATTCGCACCTCCCGATGACCGGATCCAAACCCCTCGTGGACGGGCCTCTACAGGTCCTTCGCCTGGCAGCCTGGTTCGGCCTGTTGACCGGCCTCGGCGAAGTGGCCCTGCTTGCCATCCGGAAGTACCTGCTGCACCGGTTCCTCTTTGCCAGCATGGACTCCATCTGGATGGCCCCGCTGGCGGACACCCTGCTTTTCCTGGGAGCGGGCGGGCTGCTGCTCCTGGTGCGGGCGGTGCTGCCCCGGCGCCTGACGCCGTCCCCGGTGCTGGTCTTCACGGCACTCTCCGCGTTCACCATTCTCCTCATGTACGGGCCGCTTTCGCGCTGGGCCCTCATGATCCTGGCCCTGGGGCTGGGTGTGCAAGCCTCGCGCGTGGCCCGGCGGCACCCCGAGGGCTTCGGCCGGCTGGTCCGCCGTACTCTTCCCGCGTTTCTGATCCTGGTGGTCCTCGCCGGCGCCGGGCTCCGGATCTGGATGGCGACCGGCCAGCGGCGTTCGCTGGGCGGCTCTACCGCCCGGACCGGCGCGCCCAACGTCCTGCTCATCGTTCTGGACACCATCCGGTCCTGGAACCTGGGCGTCTATGGGTATTCGCGAAACACCACGCCTGAGTTGGTGAGCTGGTTCGGGGACGGGGTCCGTTTCGACCATGCTCTCTCCTCCACTTCGTGGACCCTGCCTTCTCACGCGACGATGTTCACCGGCCGCTGGCCGCACGAGCTCTCCGCCGACTGGTTGACGCCCCTGGACCGCCGGCACCCCACGCTGGCCGAGGTGCTCGGCTCCCAGGGCTATTCCTCGGCGGGATTCGTGGCGAACACCACGTACGCCAGCTATGAGAGCGGGCTGGGCCGGGGATTCGGGCATTATCGCGACTACCCGGTGACGTCCGCCCAGGTCGTGCTCAGCTCGGGTCTGGGGCGCTACCTCGCCGGCAGCCGGTTCGTCCGCCGGAAGTTGCTGCGGGTGAGCGCGGAGGATATCAACCGGAAGGTCCTGGGCTGGCTGGACGATCGGGACCAGGACCGGCCCTTCTTCGTCTTCCTGAATTACATGGATGCCCACGGCCCGTACCAGCCTCCCGAGCCCTACGACACGCTGTTCTCGGCGCCGGGATCGTCGGCCTACATCGAGCACCTGCGAGAGGACACGCCGGCCCGGGAGTGGACCCCGGCGGCCCGGCAGGCGGCTCTCGACAAGTACGACGAATCCATCGCCTATCTCGATGCCCAACTGGGCCGGCTCTTCAGCGAACTCAAGAGCCGGAATCTCTGGGACAACACCCTGGTCATTGTCACCTCGGACCATGGCGAGGAGTTCGGGGAGCGGGGGATTTTCTACCATGGCAACAGCCTCTACCGTGCATCGGTGGAAGTTCCCCTGCTGCTGCGACTGCCGGGCCGGGTGCCGCCGGGCGCCACGGTTCCCGCGGCGGTGTCGCTCCGGGACCTGGCGGCGACCATCCTGGATCTTTCCGGTGCCACCGGCCGGGAACGGCTCCCCGGAAAGAGCCTGGCCCGCTTCTGGGACGGCGGCAGCTCCAGGCCGGACACTGTCCTCATGGAACTGAGCTACCTGGCCCGGCTGCCCAAGGGTACACCCATCGCCCGGGGCCCGATGAAGTCCCTCATGGTGGATCACATGCGACTGATCAGTAACGGGGACGGCCAGGAAGAGTTGTACGATTTCCTGGCCGATTCAACCGATAGCGTGAACCTCGCGGCCCGACCGGACCAGCAGGGTGTGCTGGCGGACCTTCGCGCGGCGCTCCAGGCCATGTTCCCCCGCCGGCGGCCCCGGCTGGCCGACACGACCGCGGGCGCCCGATGACGATCATCCTGCTCGCGCTGGGAATCGGCGTGGCCACCGGCCTCGGCGAGGTCGTGCTGTTCTGGGCCCAGACCCATCTTCTCCAGCGGTTCATCTTCGTCGGCCGGGACATCACCTGGATGGCGCCGCTGGCGGAAGCAATCATCTTCCTGGGCCTGGGCCTGGTGCTGGCGCTGATCCAGCGCCTCTGGCGGGGGTTCACGCTCACGATGGCCCTGGGCGCCCTCGCCACGCTGTCGTTCCTGGCTCTCCTGATGATGTATACCCCGCTGCACAAGGGAGCCGCGCTGGTCATGGCGCTGGGACTCGGTGTGCACACGTGGCGGATCGGCCGGAAGCACGAAGCCGGGGTGCGCCGGATGGCCGCCAGGGGAACCCCGCTCATGCTGGCCATGGCCCTGATACTGGGCGCCGGCAGCCAAGGCGTCCGGGCCTGGCAGGAACACCGGGCAGTGGCGGGCCGAGGGCCGGCGGCGGCCGATGCGCCCAACGTCCTGTTCATCATCCTGGACACCGTCCGCGCGATGAGCCTCTCGGTCTACGGTTATGAGCGGCCCACCACGCCCAACCTGGAAGCATTCGCCCGTGCCGGGGTGCGATTCGACTATGCCTTCAGCAACGCGCCGTGGACCTTGCCCTCGCACGCCAGCTTCTTCACGGGCCGGCTGCCTATCCAGCTCTCCGCCGGATGGCTGAACCCGCTCGACGACCGCGACCCGACCATCGCGGAAGCCCTGGCCGCCCGGGGATACCGTACCGCCGGCTTCGTCGCCAACACCCTCTACGGCGACACCGAAAAAGGTCTCGACCGCGGCTTCCACCACTGGGAGGATTTCCCCGTCACCTTAGGGGAGGTGTTCCGCAGCTCGGTCCTGGTCCGCGACCTTGCCACCCGGCGGGCCGTCCGGGAACCGCTTCACACCTTCGAGCTGCTGGGACGGAAGAAGGCCGGGGAGGTTACCGGCGGCTTCCTGGACTGGCTCGCCGGCACCGAGGGCGATCCGTTCTTCGCGTTCCTCAACTACTTCGACGCCCACGCGCCGTACCTGCCGTCGGCGGATTTCGAGCGGCGCTTTCGGACGCCCGGCCTGGTGCACCCCTACGGGGAATGGGCGCGGCTTCGCGGAAGGCCCCAGGGGGACTCGCTGATTCCGGCGTGGGTGCAGGACAACCAGGATCGGTATGACGCGGCCATCGCCGAGGTGGATGCCGAGCTGGGCCGGCTCTTTGCGGAGCTCGAACGGCGGGGGATTCTCGACCGTACGATCGTCATCGTGAGCTCGGACCACGGGGAACAGTTCGGTGAGCACGCGGTCATGGGCCATGGCAACAGTCTCTACCTGCCGGTCCTGCATGTGCCCCTGCTGATTCGCTACCCGCGCCGGGTGCCGGGCGGGAGCACGGTCTCCCGGCCGGTCTCGCTCCGCGACATCCCGGCGACCATCACCGACCTGGCCGGCGCGAGCGGCGCCCGATTTCCGGGGCGGAGCCTGGCCCGGTTCTGGGACGGGTCGGACCAGGCCTCCGCGCCTGACACCCTGTTGATGGCCGTGGAGTACAACCCGCGGCTCCCGAAGGGCAACCCGATCGACCAGGGCTCGATGCGAGCCATCATTCTCGACAGCCTCCACTACATCAGGAATGGAGACCGGCGGGAAGAGCTCTACCGGTTCCGGACCGACCCGGCACAGGTCACCGACCTGGCGGGCCGGGCCGCCGAGGAGGGCGCACTGGCCCGGCTCCGGGGAGCGCTCACCACCCTGGATCCGGAGACGAAGCCGTGACCAGCGGCGCCTCCCGGTCTTCAGTCTCGAGCGGCATGGTCATCGGGCTGGGGCTCTGGTTCGGGCTGGTCACCGGCCTGATGGAGGCGCTGGTGCTGGGCGTCCGCTCCTACCTGCTGGGACAGCTGGTCCACGTGAGCTGGCATTTCCCCTGGATGGCGCCCCTGGCCAACGCGGGGTTCTTCCTGTTTCCGGCCCTCGTCCTCGCGCTGGCGGCGGCGGTTGCGCCGAGGCTGGTGACCTTCCGGCTGGCCGTCTTTGTCTTCCTGGCCATGGGCGCCGCGGCGCTCCTGCTGATGTACCCCAGGATTCTTCCCTGGGCGTCGGCCCTGCTGGCGGGGGGGCTTGGGTTCCAGTTCTCCCGGACTATCGCCCGCCACCGGGTTGGCATGGAGCGGCTGGTCCGCCGTTCGCTGCTGCCGTTGCTGGGCGTGGTCGCGATGGCCGCGGCCTCCATGGCCGGATACGGCAAGTTCCGCGAACCCTACCTGCTCTCCCAGTTGCCGGCGGCGGCGAAAGGGGCTCCCAACCTCCTGCTGATCATTCTCGACACGGTGCGGGCCGCGAACCTGAGCCTCTACGGCTACCAGCGGGAGACCACGCCCAACCTGTCCCGGCTGGCGGCCCGGGGTACCCGGTTCGACCAGGCGATGTCCCCCGCGCCGTGGACCCTGCCCTCGCACGCCAGCATCCTCACCGGCCGCTGGCCGCACGAGTTGTCGGCCGACTGGGTGGTGCCGCTCGACGCAACCTACCCGACCCTGGCGGAACACCTGGCGTCCCGCGGGTACGCCACCGGCGGATTCGTCGCCAACGTGGGTTACGGCAGCTGGGAATTTGGCCTGGACCGCGGATTCAGCCGCTACGTGGACTTTCCGCTTACCCTCGCCACGATCACCGCCAGTTCCTCCATCGGCCGGCAGCTGGACCGGAACCTCCGGGTCCGGAACCTTCTCCGCACCGATCAGCACCTGGTCCGGGTGAACGCGCCCCACGTCAGCGGGGATTTTCTGGAGTGGATCGACGGACGGGGCAGCCGGCCCTTCTTCGCGATGCTCAACTTCTATGACGCCCATGGCCCGTACCTGCCGCCGGCGCCGTTCGACCGGAAATTCGACTCCGCGGGGCGCCAGGCCAACCTGAGTCCCCTGCACCGCTACCTGGCCCGGCCCCGCCGGACGCCGCTGCCGCCCGAGGTCGTGGCCGCCGAGATCGCGCAATATGACGGGGCCATCGCGTACCTGGACCAGGAACTGGGAACCCTGTTCGCCGCGCTGGACGCGCGCGGCCTGATGCAGAACACGATCATCGTGGTTACCGCGGACCACGGCGAAGAGTTCGGAGAGCACGGCATCTATGATCACGGCAACACCCTGTACCGACCCTCGGTGCATGTCCCCCTGGTCCTGGTGGCACCGGGTCAGTCGCCCGGCGTGGTGACGTCGCCGGTCAGCCTGCGGGACATTCCCCACACGCTGGCCCGACTGGCCACCGGCTCGGGGATGCCCTTTCCCGGACGTCCGCTGAACCAGGCCGCGGGCGACTCCGTCTCTCCCCCCGTGCTCGCCGAGGTGCGGCAGGGACTCCGGACCCCCGCATGGCACCCGGTGACGCTGGGAGACATGCACTCCGTGATCCGGGACAGCCTCCGCCTGATCCGCAACGGCGACGGCAGCGAGGAGATCTACCGGGTGTACCGGGACGGATGGGAAACCAGCAATCTCGCCGCCGACTCGGCGACGCTGGCCGCCGGCCTCCGGGGGCTGTTGCCGCCGATCCGCGGCGATGCCGGCACCGCGATTCAAACAAGGAGAACGCCGTGATCCGCTGGCTTCGGGAGACCGATCGAACCGCCTGGCTGCTCTTCGGGCTGGCGGTCCTGCTGTACGCGCCCGGGCTGGTGTGGGGGCTGCCCTACGCCACCAGCGAGGTCACCATCCGGGGCTGGGATGTGGACAGCATCGCCGGCATCGGCCCGCTCTCGGAACTGCACAACCTGCTGGTGGAGCCTCGCGAAGGGTGGTATTTCGCCTATCCCCTGTTTCACTACCTCGTCCTGGGAGCGGTGTACGCTCCCTATATGGCGTTTCTCTGGCTGACCGGCGGCCTGGCTGCCCCCTCGGCAGGGTACCCCTACGGATTTGCGGACCCGGTGCAGGCCCTGGCGACCCTGGCCTTCCTGGGACGGGCGGTCAGCGTGCTGATGGGCGCCGGCACCGTCCTGGGCGTGTATCTCGCCGCTCGTACGATCTGGGACCGGCGCACCGGCATCATCGCGGCGGTCACCATGATGCTGTGCGGCCCCCTTGTCTACTACGCCCATGCCGGGAACCTCGACGTGCCGGTCCTCTTCTGGCTATCGATGTGCGTGTACGCCGGCGCGCGAATCCTGCGGCACGGGTTGACGGTCCGCCGCGCGATGGGCTTCGGCATCCTGGCGGCGATCGCGGTCGCCACCAAGGACCAGGCCTATGGCCCCCTGGTGCCCGCCGTGCTGATCCTCATTGTGGCGCACCTGGTGGCGACGCCCGCGGGCGCCGCACGATGGCGGGCGCCGATGGCGCTGGTGCTGGCTGGACTGGTGGCCTACGCGGTGGCTAACGGAATCGTGTTCCGCCCGTCCCGGTTCATCAACCACGTCAAGTTCCTGCTCAACTTCGAGCAGACCTTCGTCAACGTGGTGCATCTCGACGTCGTCCGGGAAAATTCGGCCCGCGGCTATCTCCTCGTCCTGTGGGACGTGACCAAGGCGATCTACGAATCGCTGGGCCCCATCATGCTGGCCGCGGCGCTGGCCGGGATCGTGGCAACCTGGCGCGCCGGACGGGACGCCGTCAACCGCACGTTTACCTGGCTGCTGCTGGGGATGCTGGGCGGCTACCTGTTCCTCGTGCTGGCACCGATCCGCCACATGCAGTACCGCTGGGCCATGGTGCCCGCCCTGCTGCTGGTGTTCTTTGCGGCCCGGCTCATCGCGCTGGGACTGGCGGCCGGAGGCGCCCGGCGCAGCGTGGCGTTCGGCGCCGCCGTGCTGGGCACCGGCTGGCTCGCCGCGTGGGCCGTGGATCTCCGCTACCAGGTCTGGAATGATGCCCGGTTCGGCGCCAGCGAATGGCTCGACGCCAACGCCCGGCCGGGCGACAAGGTGGCCTTCTTCGGATCGGTGGGGCAGCTTCCCCGAATTCCCCGGAATGTGGAGCCGATCTCGATGCCGACCGATTCGACCGCCTCCGCCGCCCTGGCGGACAGTGGCGTCCGGCTGGTGCTGGTGATTCCGGATTACTCCAGCCGGGGCATGCTGGACCGAAGCCAGTACCTGCCGCTGGCCACCTACCGGCAACTGCAGGATGGCAGCCTCGGCTTCACCCGGTCGGCGCACTTCAGGACCAAACCGCTGCTGGGCCGCGAACTGTACAACCTGCCGATCGTGAACCCGCAGGTGCAGATCTTCGAGCGGACCCGGTGAAATCACTCCTCCGGCTGGCCGCCTGGTTTGCGCTGGCCGCGGGCCTCGTCGAAGCCGCACTCCTGGTGGCGCACGGGCGACAGATTCACGGCTTCATCTACCTGAGCCCTCACCTGGTGTGGATGGCGCCGGCGATGAACCTGGTCTGGTTCGGGATGGCCGCGCTGCTGCTGGGAGGCCTGGGCCGGATCCGCCCCTCCTGGAGCTCGCCGCGCGCGGCGATCTTTGCATTCACGTTTCTGGCCGCCCTCGCGATCCTGCTCCTCCCGTCGCAGCTGCATCGCCTCGCCGCGGTGGTGATCGCGCTGGGCCTCGCGGCCCAGGCGACCCGGATGCTCACCCCGCGGCTGGACTGGTTCGCCCGCCTCACCGCCCGCACGCTTCCGCTGATGGCCGCGCTCGTCGTGCTGGCGCTGGCGGGCACGGCCGGCTGGAGCGCGTGGCGGGAGCGCCGGGCCGTCGGGGCCCTGGGTCCCGCTCCTCCGGGAGCGCCCAACATCCTGCTCATCGTGCTGGACACTGTACGCCGCGCCAGCCTGAGCCTCTACGGCTACGAGCGGCCTACCTGGCCGCACATGGAGCGGTGGGCCGCGCGGGGGGTGCGATTCGACCACGCGTTCGCCACGGCCTCGTGGACGCTGCCCTCCCACGCCAGCATGTTCAACGGCCGGCTGCCTGGCGACATGAGCGCGGGATGGTTGGCCCCGCTCGACGATGCCCACCCGGTGCTGGCGGAGCGGCTGCAGGCCGCGGGTTATGGCACGGCGGGCTTCGTCGCCAATGTCCTGTACGGCAACCGCAGTTTCGGGCTGGGCCGGGGATTCCTGCGGTACGAGGACTATCGCATCTCGCCCGGTGAAATGCTGGTCAACTCTTCCCTGGGCCGGGCGCTCTCGGAGTGCCGGCTGCTGCGCCGGCTGACCGGATGGTACGATATCGCGGGCCGCAAAAGCGGCCGGCAGGTTACCAACCGGTTCCTGGCCTGGCAGGCGCGGCAGCGGGACCGCCCCTGGTTCGCGTTCCTGAACTATTTCGATGCCCACCAGCCCTACCTGCCCCCGGCCGAACTCGCCGGCGCGTTTGGGCCGGTGGATGACCGGAACTTCGGCCTGCTGGAGCTTCGCCCCTACATGGGCAAGCTCGAAGCTGCCGAAACGGCGCTGACGCCGGCGCAGGTGGAGTCGGAACGGAACGCCTATGAGGCCACGCTGGCCTACCTGGACCGGGAGATGGACCGGCTGCTCGGCGAACTGGAACGGCGGGGCGACCTGGAAAACACGATTGTCGTGATTACGTCCGACCATGGCGAACAGTTCATGGAGCACGGGCTGTTCGACCATGGCAACAGCCTCTACCGGTACGCAACCGAGGTGCCGCTGGTGATGATCGGCGGACCGGCGGCGCCGGGAGGGGTGGTGACGGAGCCGGTGTCGCTTCAGCACCTCCCGGTCACCCTCCTCGGCCTGGCCGGGGTGGACCGGACCGGTTTCCCCGGCACCAGCCTCCTGGGCCAGGACCGTAATGGGGCGCCCCCGCCGCCGGTTATTTCGGAGACCCGAGGCCCGGGTCTCGACCGGCGATTCCACGCGGTGGTGGCCCAGGGGTATCATGCCGTATGGAGCGCCGATTCCGTGGAGTTGTTTGACTTCGGCGAGGATCCCGGGGAACAGATCAACCTGGCCCGGAGCCCGGCTGGCGCCGCCACCCTGATCCGGCTCAGAAGTTTTCTGGACTCGGCCATCGCGGGACGGCGAGGAAACCCGTAATTCGATGTGGCAATTGGCGTTGGCCCGATTCTCGCCATACCGGTCTGGCTCCCCCGGCTGGCCGGCCGGAGGCCCTTGAAACCGCTGTTGACGCGCCTAAACTGATCCACTGCCCCGGAGGTCTGCCGCATGGCGGCCACAGGACAACAGAACCAGTCTCGATTGCCCCACCTGCTGCTGCTCACCCTGTGGCTGGCCCTCGTATCGGGGCTGGCGGAGGGAGGGTTCCGGCTATTCCAGAAATTCGTCCAGGGCAAGCTGATTCTGATGAGCCCCCATGTCATCTGGATGGCCCCCGTGGCCGACCTGGTCTGGATCGGGATGCCGGCCCTGCTGCTACTGCTGGCACGCCGGGTCTGGCCCGGCCGGGTGAGCGCAGGCTTGGTGCTCGGCGTGCTTTCCGCGGCCGCGCTCCTGCCCCTGGTCCTGCTGTACACTTCCATGCACAAGGCGGTGGCGGTGTTCCTGGCCGCGGCCCTGGGCTTTCAGGCGGCCCGGCTGCTGGCGCCACGGCTTGAGGGGCTGAGCCGGGTGGTCCGCCGCACCGTCGTCCCGCTGGCCCTGCTTGCGGCCGTGGGCGGTGTGACCATCGCCGGAATCCGGACCTATCGGGAACGGCAGACCCTGGCCCAGGCCCCCGCGCCGCGCGATGGAGTCCCCAATGTCCTGCTCATCATCTGGGACACCGTGCGGGGCCAGAGCCTGAGCGTCTACGGCTACGATCGCCCCACCACGCCCTATCTCGAGCAGTTTGCCCGCGAGGGCGTCCGCTTTGACCTCGCGATGAGCACCGCGCCGTGGACCCTGCCCGCTCACGGCAGCATGTTCACCGGGCACCGGCCGCGCGACATCATGAACAGCATCTTCCGGCCGCTGGTGGACAGCTTCCCAATCCTGGCCCAGGTCCTGACCGACCAGGGCTATGCGACGGGAGGCTTCGTGGCGAACATGGCATACACCTCCCGGGAACACGGGCTGGGCCGGGGCTTCGCGCGCTACGAGGACTACACCATCAGCTGGGGCAACGTGCTGCTCTCGTCCCGGCTCGGTTTCGTCCTGGCGGACCAGGCCTGGATCCGGCCGCTGGTCGGCAGCTGGAACCAGCCGGCCCGCAAGGACGCGGCGCTCATCAACCAACAGTTTCTGGGGTGGGCTGAAGGCCAGGACCGGCCCTTCTTCGCGTTTCTCAATTACTTCGATGCCCACCGGCCCTACGTCTCGGTGGAGCCGTACCGGTCGCGCTTTGTACGGGACAGTTCGGGCCGCTACCACCCCTGGCTGGAGCATGTGGAGTTCAAGGACCTCACCGAAGCGGAGATCCGCTGGGCCAACGACGAATACGACGCCACCATCGCGTACCAGGACGAGCAGGTTCGCCTTCTGATGGAGGAGTTACAACGGCGGGGGCAATTGGAGAACACCCTGGTGATCATCAGCTCGGACCATGGCGAACACTTCGGTGACCATCGGCGGATGGGGCACATGAACTCCCTCTACCGTTCCCTGATCCAGGTGCCTCTGCTGATCCGCTATCCCGCCGGCATTCCGGGTGGTACGGTCGTGCGCCCCCCGGTAAGCCTGCGCGATATCCCGCAGACGGTGCTCGACCTGGCCGGGCTGGCCGGCCGGGACCGGTTCCCCGGGGCGACCCTGGCCCGGTTTTGGGACCCGGCCAAGGCCGACCCCAACCGGGCTGAAGAACCGGTGCTTTCGGAGATCGCGACCCGGAAGAACCGGGGTCCGTATTCGCTGATGCAGGGAGATTATCATTACATCGCGTGGCAGGGGCAGGACAAGCCGGAGGAGCTGTATCACCTCGCGAATGACCCCTTCGAGGAAGGCACCGTCGCAGCCCAGCCGGAACTGGCGGACATAATCCGGAGCTTCCACGATTGGAGTTACCGGCTGATGGGCAACCAGGTCTTCGAGAAGCGGAATGCCCCGGCAGCCGAGGCCGACGAAGGGCCGTTGCCCCAGTGAACGGCCAGCCCTCGCGCGGGGCAGCCCCGCCGATCCCCATTCTGTTCCTGGCTCTCTGGCTGGCACTTGCCGCCGGGGTGGCGGAGGGACTGGTCCGGCTGACCCAGAGCCTGGCGTTCGGAAAGGTGATCGGAGTCAGCCCGCATATCATCTGGACCGCTCCCCTGGCGAACCTGGCATGGATCGGAGTTCCGGCGCTGCTCCTGGCGGGCATGGGCAGGCTCCTGCGCTGGCCAGGGCGCCAGAGAATCACGGCGTTTGTGCTGGTGGGCCTGGCCGTCAGCAGCCTGGCTCTGCTCTACCCTTCCATGCACAAGGCCGTCACGCTGTTCCTGTCCGCGGCGATCGGGTGGAAGCTCTCCGGGTGGATGCTGGGATCCCCGCGGTTCTCCCGGCTGGCCCACCGGAGCGTGCCGATGCTGGTCGGTGCCGCGGTGCTCGGCGGGCTGCTGATCGCCGGATCCCGCCGGCTCCACGAGCGGCGACTCCTCACGGCGGCGCCGGCGGCCGGCCTGCCGAACGTGCTGCTGATCGTCCTCGACACGGTGCGAGATGAAAACATGAGTGTTTCGGGATACGGCGTCTCGACCACGCCGTTCCTGGAGCGATTCGCCGCGGAGGGGACCCGTTTCGAACGCGCCATGTCGACCGCCCCGTGGACCCTGCCGGCCCACGCGTCCATGTTCACCGGGCGATTGCCCGCCCAGCTGAAGGCCGCCTGGCGGACGCCGTTGCAGCCCCGTTTCGCCGTGGTGGCCGAGAGCTTCGGCCAGGCCGGGTACCGGACCGGCGGGTTCACCGCCAACATGGCCTATACCACCCGGGAACACGGCCTGGCCCGGGGTTTCGGACGCTACGAGGACTATGACCTGTCCCCGGTCGGGATCCTGGCCAGTTCCCGGATGGGGCGGCTGATTACCTATCTCAAGCCGGTACGGCGGGCGCTCGGATTCTGGGATATCCCCGGACGAAAAACGGCAGAGGACGTCAACCGCGATTTCACGGACTGGATGGAGGACGGCGGGGCGCGTCCGTTCTTCGCGTTTCTCAACTATTTCGACGCGCACCAGCCCTACCTGCCGGAGGAGCCGTATCGGAGCAAGTTCGTGAAGCCGACCGGCCGGCCCTACGAGCCGACCCCGGAGGGGGCGCCCTTCGACCAGATGACCGCGCCGGAGATCCAGACCGAGCTGGAGCACTACAACGCCGGCATCGCGCAGGAGGACGCCGCGCTGGCGGCGCTCATGGAAGATCTCCGGCGGCGCGGCCTCCTCGACCGAACCCTGGTGATCATTACGTCCGATCACGGTGAACAGTTCGGCGAGCACCGCAAGATGGCCCATGGCAACAGCCTGTACCGGCAGGTCCTGGAAGTTCCGCTCCTGATGCGGCTGCCCGGGGCGGTGCCCGCCGAACTGGTGGTTGAAGAACCCGTGAGCATCGCCGATCTGGCCCGAACCATGCTCGGCCTGGCCGGACAGGCCGATACGGCCCGTTACCCCGGTGCGTCGCTCGCCAGATTCTGGGAGGCTGGTCAGGGTGCGGTGCCGGAGGCGCCGGTCGTGAGCATCATGTACGGCCCGGGTGGTTCCGCCTGGTCGTTCATCGACGGTGAGTATCACTACTTGCACTGGTTCCGCGAGGACCCGGAACTGTACGCGCTGGACGACGAGCAGGAAACCCGGAACCTGGCCAGCGCGCCGGGCATGCAGGCCCAGCTGGATCACTTTGCCAACCTGCGGGCGTCCTATGCCCGCCAACTGTCCGACCAGGGGAGATCATCGCAGTGACACAGGCCAAGACCGGAACGCCCACCGCCCCAGAGCCGGCCGCGCGGACTTCGTCCGAACCGGAGACGACGTCCAAGCAGCAGATGAACATCGTGATCGGCGGCCACGTGGACCATGGCAAGAGCACGATCATCGGCCGCCTGATGGCGGATACCCACTCCCTGCCCGACGGCAAGCTGGAGCAGGTCAAGGCGCTCTGCGAACGGACGGCGAAGCCGTTCGAGTATGCCTTCCTTCTCGACGCCCTGAAGGACGAGCAGGCCCAGGGCATCACCATCGATTCGGCCCGGGTGTTCTTCAAGACCGCCCAGCGGGACTACATCATCATCGATGCTCCCGGACATATCGAGTTCCTCAAGAACATGGTGACCGGCGCCAGCCGGGCCGAGGCCGCCCTGCTGGTGATCGACGCCAAGGAAGGGGTCCAGGAGAACAGCCGCCGCCACGGGTACATGATGTCCATGCTGGGCATCCGGCAGATCGCGGTGCTGGTCAACAAGATGGACCTGGTGAACTACGACCGGGCCGTGTTCGACCAGATCGTGCGGGAGTACACCGCGTTCCTCACCAACCTCAAGGTCACTCCGGCCGCGTTCATCCCGGTAGCGGGACGGGATGGCGAGAACATCGCCACCCAGTCGGCCCGGATGCCCTGGTACACCGGCCACACGGTGCTCGGCATGCTGGACGCCTTCGAGAAGGAGCCAGCGCCGGTGGCGGCCCCGTTCCGGATGCCGGTGCAGGACATCTACAAGTTCACCAAGCAGGGCGACGACCGGCGCATCGTGGCCGGCACCATCGATACCGGCACCATTCACGTCGGCGATGAGGTGGTCTTCTATCCTTCCGGCAAGAAGAGCCGGATCAAGTCCATTGAAGGGTTCAACCGGCCGCCGCAGGCCCGGGCCGAAGCAGGCCAGGCGGCCGGATTTACGCTGCAGGAACAGATCTATGTCGCCCGGGGCGAGATGGCCACGCTGGCGACCGAGCCGAGGCCCAAGGTGACGACCCGGCTCAAGGTGAATCTGTTCTGGCTGGGCAAGAACTCCCTGGTCACCAAGAAGGACTACCTTCTCAAGCTGGGCACCACCCGGGTGCCCATGCGGCTGGAGGAGGTCCACCGGGTCATCGATGCATCCGACCTCTCCACCAAGGACTCCAAGCAGCGGATCGACCGGAACGACGTGGCGGAGTGCACCATCAAGCTCAACCGGGCCATCGCCTTCGACCTGGCCGATGAGATCGCGGCCACCAGCCGGTTCGTGGTCATTGACGATTACGAGATCCGGGGCGGCGGCATCATCCGCGAGGCGCTGCCGGACCGGCAGACCTGGGTGCGGGACAAGGTCCTGCTCCGGAACTACAAGTGGGAATCCAGCATCATTCCGCCCGAGCGGCGGGCCGAGAAGCTCAACCAGCGCTCGGTCCTGCTGCTGATCACCGGGGAGCAGGAGGCCGACCGGAAGAGCCTCGCCAAGGGCCTCGAGTCCCGCCTCTTTGAGGACGGCAAGGTGGTGTACTACCTCGGCATCGGCAACGTGCTCTACGGCGTGGACGCCGACATCGAACGGAAGGACGAGAACCGGCAGGAGCACATGCGCCGGATGGCGGAGGTCGCGAACCTGATGCTCGATGCCGGCGTGATCCTGATCGTCACCGCGGCGGAACTGACCCAGGACGATCTCGAACTGATCAAGGCCACGGTGGAGCACGACAAGATCGAAACCATCTGGGTGGGCGACCAGGTCACCACCGATATCGCCTGCGACCTGGTGCTGACCGACCCGGAGCAGGAAGTCGAACGGGTGGACCGTATCAAGAGCCTGCTGCAGGACAAGGGCGTGATCTACCGGCCATGGTAACCACCCTCCAGGGCGGCGAGATGGTGACCGTCTCCCCCGACGCGCTGGTGCGGCTCACCGGGATCGCCCGGGACGCGGGCGCCGCGGCCATGGAGCACTACCATGCCGGCGTCGCCGTGGCCCAGAAGGGCGACCGGGGGCCGGTCACCGCGGCGGACCACGCGGCGCATGATGTCATTCTCCGCGGACTGACCGAGTGGGACGGGTCCATCCCGGTCATCTCGGAGGAGGGGGATATCCCGCCGTTCGAGGTGCGCAAGGCCTGGAACCGGTTCTGGCTGGTGGACCCGCTGGACGGCACCAAGGAGTTCATCCAGCGGAACGGCGAGTTCACGGTCAACATCGCGCTCATCGAGGCGGGCATCCCGGTGCTCGGCGTCATCTATGCACCGGCCCTCGACCTCATGTACTACGCCGGTGCCGGGCTGGGCAGCTGGAAACGGGAGGAGGGGCAGGCGCCCCGGCGCATCGCGTCCCGCCCGCCTCACCCCGGCCATGCGCTGGTGGTCGCGGAAAGCCGGTCCCACCCATCGGCGGAGCTGGAAGAGTTCCTGAAGACCGTGCGGGTGGGGAGCCGGGTGCAGGCGGGCAGTTCGCTCAAGTTCTGCTGGGTGGCCGAGGGCAAGGCCGATATTTACCCCAGGCTGGGGCCCACCATGGAGTGGGACGTGGCGGCGGGCGACTGCATTTTCCGGAATTCGGGCCCGGCCGGCACCCGGGCGTCCGCGCTGGTCTATAACCAGCCGGAACTCAGGAACCCGGGATTTGTTATAGGACTGGACGATGCGGTGCGGGACCAGCAGAGCGCGGCGGGCATGGTGCTCTGGTTCACCGGGCTCTCGGGCAGCGGGAAGAGCACCATCGCGGCCCGGGTCGTCGAGGAGCTGACCAGGCAGGGCCGCCCGGTGGAGTACCTCGATGGCGATAATATCCGGGACATTTTCCCGGCGACGGGGTTCACCCGCCCGGACCGGGATGCCCATATCCGCCGGGTCGGCTGGCTCGCCAGCCGGCTGGAGGCCCACGGCGTCATCGCCGTGACCTCGCTGGTGTCGCCTTACCAGGACTCCCGGGACTTTGTACGGGGACTCTGCCGGGATTTCCGGGAGATTTACATCGCGACGCCGTACGAGGAATGCGAGAAACGAGACATCAAGGGCCTGTATGCCCGGGCCCGGCGCGGCGAGATCAAGAACTTCACGGGGCTGGACGACCCCTACGAACCGCCCGCCCGGCCGGAACTGGTGATTGACACCCGCGACACGCCGGTGGAGGACGCGGTGCGCCAGGTGCTGGCCCTGCTGGGCGGCACTCCGTGAACCCATCGCCCGACCGGCGAGTATCGCTGCCCGTTTGGCGGCTGAACCACTAAATCAGAGGCGGAACGATGGACCACCTGGAACAGCTGGAAAACAAGAGCGTACACATCCTCCGCGAAGCGTACGCCAACTTCAAGCAACTCGGCATGCTCTGGTCCATCGGAAAGGACAGCACGGTCCTGCTCTGGCTGGCCCGGAAAGCCTTTTACGGCCACGTGCCGTTTCCGCTCATCCACATCGACACTTCGTACAAGATCCCGGAGATGATCCACTACCGGGACCAGCTGGTCGCCGAGTGGAACCTGAACCTGATCTATGGCGAGAACCGGGGAGCGCTGGATGCGAAGCGGACCTTTCCCGACGGTGCGGTGGACCGGATCACCTGCTGCGGGCTGCTCAAGACCGAGGCACTCAAGCACACCCTCTCCGGCGAATGGCCCCGGTACCGGTTCAATCATGCGAAGAAGGAGTACGAGCGCGACACCAACACGGAGCCCTTCACCGGCGTCATTGTCGGCGCCCGGGCGGACGAGGAAGGCAGCCGGTCCAAGGAGCGCTACTTCTCCCCCCGCAACACCAACAACCTCTGGGACGTGGGCGACCAGCCGCCGGAGTTCTGGAACCAGTACAAGACCGATTTTGCGCCGGGAACCCACCTCCGGATCCACCCGCTGCTGGACTGGACCGAGCTGAACATCTGGGAGTACATCGAGCGGGAGAACATCCCGACCGTGTCGCTCTACTACGACAAGGGTGAAGGCAAGCGGTACCGGTCGCTGGGCTGCGGGCCCTGCACCAACGTGGTCGAGTCAGGTGCCCTGAACGTCG
This sequence comes from uncultured Gemmatimonadales bacterium, assembly GCA_963795085.1. Taxonomy (GTDB): domain Bacteria; phylum Gemmatimonadota; class Gemmatimonadetes; order Gemmatimonadales; family GWC2-71-9; genus DASYPP01. The sequence goes on from CAWCFX010000006.1 coordinate 542,274, forward strand.
CCGATATCATCGTGGAACTGAAGACCGGCAAGTTCGCCAACATCGCGGAACGGTCGGGGCGCGCCCAGGACAAGGATGACGGCGGCGGGTTGGAAACGCTCAGGAAAGACGGGTATATGTGAGCAAAAGGGGGCAAGAGGGTAAGGGGGCAAGGGGCAATTGAGAAGGACCCTGTTGCCCCCTGGCCCTCTTGCCCCCTTCAGTACGTCACTCCCACCGCAACAAACCCCAAATTGCCATCCACCCGAAGACGCGTACTGCCGTTCTGCAGCGGCGTCTCTGATTCGTATTCGGCGACGAAATGGCTGATACCGGCGCGGAGAATAGTCCTGGCACCGGCCCGCCACCCCAGGTAAAACTCGGAGTTAAGCGTGCCCCGATCGTTGACGCCGCCCTGAAGCAGGTTGAACCCGGTGGGCCGGCCGGCAAGCGCGGGGTCGCCGAGGTTCTCTGAAGCGAGCGCCCGCTCGGGCCCGAAGCCGACGCCGATCACGTCGATGTTGAAGCCCAGCTCGATGCGGCGCGACGCCTGGAAGTCCAGATGAAAAACCAGGTTGACCGAATGGATCGCGGACTCCGCCACCCGGGCGTGATCGGTGGGGCCGCCGTTGAGTTCGTCCTTGTCGGCGGTGCGGTACCGGAGGTTATCGCCCGAGAAATAGGAGTAGCGGACGCCGTAGCCGACCCGGGCCCGACGGTTGACGGCCAGCCCGAAATGGTGGGAAAACGCCAGGGATCCGGCGAACCGGTCGGCACCGACGCCGCCGGCCAGGTCAATCCGCGGTTCCCGGGAAGGATAGGGCTCCTGCGCCCGGGCCGCACCCACCGGGACGGCCAGGGCAAGGAAGGCAAGCAACTGGCTAGTGAGCCTGTAGTCCATTTGCACCCAGGGGTACGCCGGTGGTGGTTCCCAATGCGGTCAGGTCGCCGTCGGAGCTCACCGAGAATGCGGAGATGGACCGGCCGGCTGCGTTCAACGTATAGAGGTACCGGTTTCCCACAAGGTCCATGTCGATGGGCCCGGCGCCGGTCTGGCCAGTCACTCCCCCGGCATCAAGCAGGCGCAGGCTGCCGTCGCGCCGGACCCGGAAGCCGGACACAGTGCCCGATCCCGTGTTGGTCACATAGGCGAAGCGGCCATCCTTGGTGAGTGCCACCCAGCACGCGGCCGTTTCGGTCGTCGCGGTCGCGGGCGAGACCCCGACCCAGCCTCCAGGACCGGAGCGGTAGCTGGACAGGACGCTCGCGTCGGCTGCGCCGCCGGCCGCCTCGGAGACCAGCAGGGCGCCGCCGGGAGCAAAGGCAAACCCGAACGGCGTGGGCGCCGCCGAGGGGGTCGTCACCGGGACGCCAAGAAGTCCCTGGGCATCCACGGGGAAAGTCACCAGGAGGTTGGTGGCTTTCTCGGTGACCACCAGGAACCGCCCGTTCGGCGAGAAGCTCGCCTGGGCCGCGTCGGGCGCAACACCGGAGAGCGCCCGCGCCGAGTTGGCGACAGGGTGAAGGGCACCGCCCACCCCGATCCGGAACCCGTTCACGCCCGGGGAAGCGCCATCGTGAAGGACGTATAGCAGGTTCCCATGCACCGCGATGGAAATGGGGAGATTTCCACCGGAAGACCAGGTCCCGATCCGGTCCAGGGTGGAGCCCTTGATCCGAAAGGCGGTGACCTGGTCGGAACCGGGATTAATGGCGAACAGCAAGCGGCGTCCTTCCACCAGCACCAGCCCTCCCTGGTTGCCCAGCCCGGTGCCGCTGCCCCGCCCCCCGGTGGAAAACCCGGCGGGCGCCGCCAGCGTTCCGTCCGGTGCGCGGGGAAAAGCGAGGACGGCGTTATCGGTTGGGTCATTGCTGAGGACGTACACGGCGCCCGGTTCATCCGCCGCCGCGGCCGCAATGCCGAAGTCGGGGGAAACGAACGGCTCGGACGGGCTATCGGAGCAGGCGGCCACCAGCAGCGAGGCGGGAAGCAACGCGAGCAGGATTCTTGGCATGAGGCATCTCCTGGGAAAGGTTGGTCTCAGGAAACGCCACCAGGCACCGATCGGATCTTACAGCTCGAGGTGGGCCAGTTCCTTGCCGCGGGGAACCTCGATGGATCCGCCGGCTGGTTCCATGGTCAGGGCTCCGCCGCGGACGGCGCGGGCGCCGGGCGGCATGTCCAGCATCAGCACCGCCGGATTGCGTTCATCGCAGATGACCTCGGCGCCGTGCACCATGCCGTCCGCGGTGATGAACCAGAAGGTATAGCGCTCGCCGGCGGGCGCCGCGGGGATACCGTGGACCACCACTTTCCACCGGTGCGTCGTCTCGTCCGCGAAGATCAGCATGCCTCCCTGTTTGCCGTCCATGGTGATGGAAGCCTGGAGGATGCGTTCCGCCTGCAGCACCGACAGCGTGTCCCGGGCGGCGGCGAGGTCCCTTTCCAGCCGGTGGAGCTCCCCGCGCTGACGCAGCGCCGCGCCGGCGAGGGCCAGCGCGGCGAGCACGGCGGCGGCAAGCGCGGGAACCAGCCAGCGAGACCGGGCCGGGCGCCGGGTCACCTGGTGCACGACCTCGCTGGTAAACCCGGGGCGCGGGGTCACCGGGGTGACGCCCATGGGAAGCCAGGCCAGGTCGCGTTCGGCAGCGGCGACCGCGTCTCGGCAGTCACCGCAGTGCGCCAGATGCGCGTGGAACAGGCGCTCCTGTGCCGCGTCAAGGACCCGGGCGGCGAATTCGTCGCGGTGCTCGATATACCAGTCGTGGGTGCTCATACGACCCAGTCCTTGAGTTCCGCCAGGCTGCCACGCAACCGGTCGAGAGCCAGACGCAGGCGGGTCTTCACGGTTCCCAGGGGGATCGCCAGCCGCTCCGCCACTTCGGAATGGGAATGCCCCTCGAAGTAGGCCAGCCGGAGCGCCTGCTGCTGCTCCGCCGGCAGCTCGGCGACCGCCGAGTGGACGGCGGTATGCACGTGCCAGCCGGGAAGCGCGGCCTCGTTGGGTTCCGCCGCCGCCGTGAAGGTTTCCTGGCTGGCGGTCACCCGCTCCCCCAGCGACCAGCGGCGGCGGCGGGCCCGGAGCCGGTCAATTGCCCGGTTGCGGGCCACCTGCACCAGCCAGGCGAGCAGGCCGCGGGGGCCGTGGTCCGGCGGCGGCACTTTCTCCCAGGCGATTCGAAAGGTCTCCAGCACGATGTCCTCGGCCTCATCGGCGTCCCCCAGCATGGCCTGCACGATCCCCAGCAGCCAGGGCGAGAGCAGCTGCACCAGCTCAGCCAGCGCCTGCTCGTCCCGTGCCGCGAGCCGGGCACGTAGATCGTCCTCCCTCGCGTCGGTGATCAGGCGGGGGGTTCCCCGGCCCGGCGGCGTGCCGGTTCCGGCCTGGGAGTGGCGGGTGGAAGCCATGGTCTGGCAAGGTAACGCCCCAGCCGGAGAGTTGGATCCCGGCAGGGGCGAAGCGCGCTGGTGTTGAGGCGGCTACGACGCCGCGGTCGGGGCCGGCGGCGCTCCGCGGGCAATCGCGAAGGCCTTCTGCATGTGAGGGGGCATTTCGTCCGACTCGGGTGGTTCGCCCGCCGCGTCCATGATCTGGGTGAGGTCCACCCGGTCGTACCCGCCCGACAGCAGCACCACGAACCGCTCCCGGAGCAACGGGATCTGGCGGGCCCGGCTGATGATGTTGTTGGCGTCCTTCCGCTCCAGAATGCCGTACCAGTTGTAGATCATCTTGAAAATCGAATACATCGGGTGCTTGATCCGGCGCTCGTAGGGCGCCAGCAGCTCGGCCGAGAACCGGTCCTGGCGGAAGCAGTCGAGAATACACTCCGAGGCGTACACCCCCCCCCGCATGGCCAGGGTCACCCCGGCCGAGAAGATCGGGTCGATGAACATCGAAGCATCCCCCACCAGGACGAAGCCGTCCCCCACGAACCGCTCGTTCAGGTAGGAGATGTTGGAAATAGTCTGCATCTCCATGGTCTGCTCCGCGCCGGCGACCCATTCGCGTACCCGGTCGCAGCTGGCGACCGCCTTGTCATAGCGCTCCTGGGGGGTATCGCCCAGGCTCTTGGCGAACTTGGCATCGAGCACCACGCCGACACTGACCACGTCGTCGGCGAGCGGGATGTACCAGACCCAGCCGCCATCAATGGTATGGATGTCGGTGGTGGTCGAGGTGGGCATGATCTCGCCCACCGTCACCACTTCGGCCGGGTCCCGCCGGATGCCGCCCTTCACGTGGGTGAAATGAGAGATCTTGTTCAGCGTCGGATCCGGCTTGCGCCACCCCATCTTCCGGGCCACGAGGCAGTCCCTGCCGGAGGCATCCACCACCACCCGGGCGTTGATCCGGTGCGGTTCGGCGCCATTGGGCCCGGCCATCACGCCCACCGCCTGGTCCCCCTCGAAGACGACTTCCTTGACCGACCATTCCTCGCGAACCTCGGCGCCGCGCTTACGGGCGTGGTTCAGCAGGATCTCGTCAAACCGGGCCCGCTCCACGTGGTAGGTCCAGGGCCGCAGGAAACACTCCGGGTACTCGGCGGTCAGCAGTTTGACGTCTTCCTTCGCGTTGAACATCCCGAACATGATGCCCTGCTTGATGACAAACCCGGCCTGCTCGAGATCGGCCGAGATGCCGAGGCGTTCCCAGATTTCCCAGGCGCCGGGCAGCAGCGACTCGCCGATGTGGAAGCGGGGAAATTTCTCCCGCTCCAGCACCAGGACCTTGAGCCCTTCGGGCGCGAGCATGGCCGCCGTGCTGGAGCCGCCCGGGCCCCCGCCGATGACCACGACATCGAAAGTTTCCTGTTTCATCTATTCTGCCCTTTGAGCCTTGAGAACCGGGGAAAACGACGGCGCCGCACTACCCCGCTCTACTGACGGGTTCCACGATCTTGAGCGCGGACAGTGATTCCGACTTGTCCGAGATGAACTCGTCATCGGTCTCCGGGTTGAGACCGGCCTCCCGCACCATCCGCCGCAGATTATCGGACCGGTTGGTAGTCGCCGCGGCCGTCAGGGCCAGGCCCAGCTCGTTGGGGGGCATGGACAGGATGAAGTTCCGGACCCCGGCGGCATCGATGCCTTCGCCGCCGAAATCGCCGAAGGCGAGCAGCCGGGAGAACCCGTAGTACTCGAGCAGCCGGCGGCGGAACATCTCCCGGAAAAACGGTTCCCGGGCCGGCTTTTTCATGGCCTGGTCGATGGCCCAGGTGCAGACCGTGGCGTTGTACATGCCGGTGGTCACCCCCTGGGAAAAGATCGGGTCCACGAACGAGGCGGCATCGCCGATGCAGAAATAGCCGTCGCCGACCACGTTTTCGGAGTAGTAGGAGTAGTCGGGCCTGAAGAAGAGCGAATCCGGCACGTAGGTGGCACCGGCCAGCAGGTCCCGCAGATAGGGAATGCCCGTCACGGTCCGGAGGAAGTACTCCTCCTGGGCCTTCTTGTTCATTCCCTTGGTGGCGTCGGTATTGATCACCAGCCCGATGCTGGTCGTGTCGCGCAGGATAATGTGCCACGCCCACCCGTCCTTGTAGGACAGGACAAAGGTGACCGGCCGGGCCTGGTAGACCTGGTTGGCCTCATACACCTCGCGGTCGGCGCCCAGGAAGCGGGCGTTCTTGAAATATCCCCACATGCCCAGGTACTTCCCGTCTGCGCTGACCCGGCGCCGGGCATTGGCCTGGCCCGCGATCACGCCGCTGATCCCGCTGGCGTCCACCACGTAGCGGGCGACGACACTGCCCTCCGCGCTGCTCCCTCCGCGCCGATCCTCGTAATGCACCACGGGCGCGTCTCCCCGGCTCAGGTCCACCCGGCGCACCGTAACCTCCTCGTGGACCTGGGCGCCCACCGACTCGGCGTGGCGAAGCAGGAGATGGTCGAAGCGGTCCCGCTCCACGTGCAGGGCGGCCCGCTGGACATACCCGAACCGGTCGAACCGGATCTGCCGGATCTTGCCGTCCCACACCACGATCCCGCCCGCCTTGGTGACGAATCGCTCGGCATCCACTTTCGCGGTCACCCCCAGTGCTTCGGCGAACTTCCAGAAATGGGGGATCAGGCTCTCGCCCACCGTGGGGCGGGGATGCCGGGCCTTCTCCAGCAGCAGGGTCTCGTAGCCTGCCCGCGCCAGGAGGTTGGCCACGCTGCTGCCCGCTGGCCCGCCGCCGATCACGACGACATCGGCCCGGGATGGAATAGTGGTGGTCGTCACGATAGCTCGTCCGTTCAGAATTTCAGGGTGACTTCCGCGTACCCGAACTGCCCGGACCGGTCCGGGTAGATCGCCTGGACGACCTCGCCGGCAAACGCGTGGCCGGCATAGACGTGGAACGTGGCCAGGGCGCTGGGATCCCAGGTTACCCCGAGATCGACCAGGGTTGCCAACTGGGTTTCGCCGTTGGAGGGCCTGCCGCCGTACCCGAAGTTGCCCCGGCGGCGGAACGCGCCCGATCCGGCATACCAGAGATCGGCCGCCTCGGCGAGTTCCAGTTTTCGCAGGTCGGTCCGCAGGGATAGCTTGCCGGGCACCGGCCGGAGGATCGCCTGCAGGAACAGCTCCTTCGTGTTCATGGCATTGAAGAATGGAAACTGGGCATACTGCCGCACCGTGGTGAGCGCAGGGAAAAAGGTCCGGTGGGTGCCGTCCCCGGCATCGTCGTCGCCGGAGCCCTGGAAGTAGCCGGCGCGGATCCAGGGCCGCCAGGGCGCCCGTGGCTGGTAGCCAGCCTCGGCCGCGACGGCCCAGGCCCGATGCCGGAGCATACCCCACTCGCCGGTCTGCGCCGTTCCCCAGAGCATCAGGTCGGCGTCGCCACCTCCCAGCTTCATGGCGCGGGCGATGTGCCCCCCAAACATCGAGATGCCAATATCCTCTCCGTCGGCAGCCCGCGCCGGAGCGGGGCGGTTGTCTACTTTGGTCACCGTGTCCGCGGCATTCCGGGAGTCACGGTAGCCGTAGAAGAAGAGGCGAACGTCGGTGCGGTCCAGCAGGGCACCCGGCTTGAGGGTAAGACTGCCGCCGCCGATCGATACTTCGCCGATCCGGTCCATGCCTTCCAGCTCGAAGCCGCCCTGCCGCGGATAGAGCAGAAGCGCAGTGGCATTAACGGGGCCCCGGGTGACCGAGGCCTGCCCCCCATCGAAGCTGCGTCCCCCGTGGCTGAAGGCGAAGGTCCCGATCAGCCGCGCGGAGAGCCGGACCCGCTTGAGCCAGTCAATCGTCGGATCCCCGCTCATCACCTCGAGGCCGTCCAGGTATTCCATGCGGCCCAGCCGCAGAAACGTCTCGGGCCGGCTGGCGCGCAGCGTCACATACGCCTGGTTGAGAAATACCCGGCTGATATCCCGCTCCTGGTGCTGCGCGAAGTAGGTGGCCCCGAGTCCCAGGTCGCCGGCGGGCGGTGCAGCGGTCGCGTCATCGGGCAGGCCGAGCAACGTGGAGTTCTGGAGATCCACCCGGGCATCCAGCCAGCGGGGCGCCCGGTAATTCAGCACCAGGTTGGTCCGGGCGGCCAGAAACCCGTAGCTGTTGTCAGCTGCGGACGCGGCGGGCTCGAACCAGTTCCATTGTTCGTACCGGACCCGGGAGGTCGCGTTCAGACGCACTTCATGGCGCGCCGGTGCCGGTGTCTGCGCCAGAGCCTGTCCGGCCAGGACACCCGCCATGGACAGCAACGCCAGGGTACGCATCAGCGGGCCCCCGTTGAACCAGGTGGAGCCTTCGGGTGGGTCGCTTCGTGCTGCTCTTCCAGCCGGTGGACCATGGTTTCCCAGGGGAGGGCCGATGGCGACAGGCCCAGCTCGGTCAGCACCCTCTCCTTGAGAGCCACCAGCATGAGGCTGGACATGATCCGGGGCTGCGGAATATTTACTTCGACGACGCACTTGACCCGGCCGGGCCGAGGCGTCATGACATAGATCCGGTCGGCGAGGTGAAGAGCTTCCTCGACATCGTGGGTCACCAGCAGGCAGGTATGCCGGTCCTGCGCCAGGATGCGGAGGAGCTCGCCGCGCATCTTCATCTTGGTCAGTGCATCCAGCGCCCCGAATGGCTCGTCCATGTAGAGCAGGTCAGGCTTGGCCATCAGGGCGCGGGCCACCTCCACCCGCTGCAGCATACCGCCGGAGAGCTCGTGGGGATAGCGGCCTTCGAAGCCTTCGAGGCCGACCAGTTCGATGTAGTGCCGGGTCAACCGCTGCCGCTCGGCATCCGGACTGCCGTTGAGTGCCAGCTCCAGGTTGCGGCCCACCGTCATCCACGGAAAGACCGACCCCCGCTGGGTGATCATGATACCCCGGCGGCTGGGCTCCCCCACCGGGCGGCCGCCCACCAGCACCTCGCCCCGGTCCGGCTGGTCGAACCCGGCGATCATGTTGAGCAGGGTGGATTTGCCGCAGCCCGATGCGCCGACGATGGCGACGAACTCCCCGTCCGCCACGGTGAGCGACATGTCCTCGAGAGCGGAGATCTGGCCCTCCGAGGTGGGAAAAGTCTTGTAGACGCCCTGGACAGAAATACTAGCGCCCATTGGCGTACCTCCAGCGAACTTCTTTCAGGGTCTCCAGTTGGCGCATCAGGATATCCAGCAGGAACCCGATCACGCCGATGATCACCATGCCCGCGACCACGAGGTCATAGCGCATCCCGGCATTCCGGGAGTCGATGATCAGGTATCCCAGCCCCGAATTGATGGCGACCATCTCGGCCGCAACCACCACCAGCCAGGCCACACCCAGCGCCACCCGCATTCCGGTAATGATCTGGGGAAGGGCCCCCGGGAAGATCACGGTGGTGAACAGCTTGAGCCCGGAAATGCCGAAATTCTTGGCGGCCCGGATGTACTGCCGCTCCACCAGGTGCACACCGGCCGTGGTGGACACCGCGATGGGGAAAAAGGAGGCCAGGAAGATCAGGAAGATGGGCGAGGCATCGCTGACGCCGAACCAGAGGATCGCGAGCGGAATCCAGGCGATGGGCGAGATCGGCCGCAGCATCTGGATCAGGGGATTGAGCGCGCTGAAGGCCCGGCCGTACCAGCCCATGGCGATCCCGATGGGTACCGCGGTCAGCACCGCGAGACCGTAGCCGGCCGTCACCCGGTAGAGCGAGGCGGCGATATGCTGGGTCAGCGTGCCCTCTTCCCAGAGCGCACGGATCCCGGTCACCACCGCCAGCGGGGTCGGAAAGATGATGCTGCCGCTGGCCGCGATCCACCAGAGACCCAGCAGCGCGGCGATGACCAGAACCGGCAGCAGCCGGTTCATGGCAGCGACTGGCTGAGATCCACCGGCCTGGCGTTCTTCATGAACGTCTCGTCAATGTAGGTCTGGTAGGGGATCTCGTGGGTGATGATCCCGGCCTCCAGCGACAGCTTCATCAGTTCCTCGAATTCGGCGTGCACCAGGTTGAGGTCCCCGTAGGTCACCCGGTCCGCGGGCCGCTCCATCACCCAGCGGATCAGGTCGAAGGCCTGGTTGAACATGGACTTGTCCGACGCAATCCGGGCGGCCGTGACGCGGTTCTCCGGGCTGGTTTCCAGCCACTGCCCGGCCGCCAGCACGTGATCCACCAGCAACTGCACCGTCTCGGGATCTTCGTCAATCAGTTCCTGCCGCACCGTCAGGACGCAGCAGATGTAGGTCGGCCATTCGTTCCGGGTCATGTGCAGGATCCGGGCGTAGCCGTCCATTTCCGAGCGGGCGCCGAACGGCTCCCCCGTGGCGTACGCATCCACCGCGTTGGCCAGCAGGGCGGCGGGCATGTCGGGCGGGGCGATCTCGACCATTTCGATGTCCGCATCCACCAGCCCGTGCTCACGCATCAGCCGGCGGACGAAGATATGGTCCACCGCGAACCGGCTGGGAATCGCCACCCGCTTCCCGCGGAGATCCCCGAAGGTGCGGTAGGGCGAGTCCTTCTTGACCATGATCACCGCGCCGGACCGGTGCCCCAGTGCCACCACCTTGACCGGGACCCCCTTGTCGGCCAGGTCCATTGCCATCGGCGCCAGCATCATGGCCACCTTGAGCCGCCCGGCCACCAGGGCCTCCTTCAACTCGGGCCACCCGCTGTAGCGGACATAGGTCGCGATCTGGGGCACCCGCGCGGCCAGCGACTCGGCCTGCTCCGCCGTGGGCATGTCCATCCCGGGCATTCCCGCCATGGGACCGCCCGAAGTGTCCATGCCATCCGCCATGTTGATCGGCTCACCTTCGGTCGTCATCGCCCTACAGGCGATCGGAATGGTGAGGTTTCAGGTAACCGGTAACGCGCCGATCTCGAGCAACTCGCCCGCGCCTTTGGTCGTCCCGGGGCGGTCCTGTCCCCGCCGGTAGGCGACCGTGATGAACAGGGCCCAGCCGAGAATTGCCGCGATCACCAGCGGCCTGCGGTACCGCTGCCAGTACCGGGAAATGCTTGCGCTCGCCATGGGAGAGAAGCTCCAGTCCGCCGTAGTGTGCCCCCCGGGGAAGCAGGCCGCCATTGGCCCGCCCCAAGTCAAACCCAGATCCGCCGTCAAGGGGAACAGAGAAAGGGTACTGCCGCTACATGTTGCTTGCCAGCAACACCTTGCAGACTATGGACGCCGGATGCTCGCCCTGTCAACCTCGGGCCAGCCTTGCCCTGGGGCTCCGCACGAGGGGGGAGCGCCCGACCGGCCCGTTCAAAGCACAAAACATGCCTTCCGGGAGTTGGCCCGGGGTCGGGAGCGGGTGATATTTCCGGTACGAACCCTGCTCCAGCCAGTGTCGGCTTTCTTCTCAATTCTCCCCGAGGCCCTCCATGGATTTCTCCTGGTCGAGCGAACAGCTCGAGTTCAGGCAGACGGTCGTTGATTTCGCGCGGAAAGCCCTCCAGGACGACCTGATCGCGCGGGACCGGTCGGCGACGTTTTCCCGCCCGCTCTGGAGCCGTTTGGGGGAGTTCGGCATCCTGGGCCTGCCCTTTCCCGAAGAATTCGGCGGGGCGGGCAGCGATATCCTGACCACCATCCTGGCGATGGAGGCCCTGGGCTACGGGTGCAAGGACAACGGCCTGCTCTTCGGCATCGCGGCCCAGATGTGGAGCGTCCAGATGCCGATCTTCAAGTTCGGCACCCCGGAAGCCCGGGCAAAGTACCTGCCCCGCCTCAATTCGGGAGAATGGATCGGGGCCCACGGGATGAGCGAGCCCGACAGCGGGTCGGACGCATTTGCGCTGCGGACCACCGCCGACCGGCGGGGCGACAGCTATGTCCTCAACGGCACCAAGACCTTCGTCAGCAACGGTCCCTCGGCGGATCTCTTCCTGGTATTTGCCACCCTGGACCGGACCAAGGGTTTCCTGGGCCTCACCGGCTTCCTGGTCGAGCGCACGACCCCCGGCCTCAAGGTGAGCAAGGAGATCGAGAAGATGGGGCTGCGCACCTCCCCGATGGCCGAGGTGATCATGGAGGATTGCGTCATCCCGGTGGAGAACCGGATCGGGCGGGAGGGGCGCGGAGGGGCGGTCTTCAACGATTCCATGGAATGGGAGCGGGGCTGTATCCTCGCCAGCTACCTCGGGTCCATGGAACGCCAGCTGGAGTCCTGCGTGCGCCATTCCCAGGAGCGGAAACAGTTCGGCCAGGCGATCGGCCAGTTCCAGTCGGTGGCCAACAAGATGGTGGACATGAAAGTGCGGCTGGAGACGGCCCGCCTCATCCTGTACAAGGCGGCGTGGAGCAAACAGCAGCAGGGCAAGCATGCCGGTGAGGACGCGGCGATTGCCAAGCTCTATCTCAGCGAAGCGTGGGTCAAATCCTGCCTCGATGCCGTCCAGATCCATGGAGGCTATGGATTCACAACCGAGTACGAGGTCGAGCGGGACCTCCGGGATTCCATCGGCGGTACCCTCTACTCGGGGACATCGGAGATCCAGCGGACCCTGATCGCGCGGCAGCTCGGGTTGTAGTGCGTGTTGGAGTATCGCAACATGCGGGAAACCCCGAGCCCTTGCATGACCTGGCTTTGGTTTCTCAAGTTATTGTCTCAAATCGCTTTACCTCAGATGCCGCCGGCTGTGGCGAAGTGGCACGGCGGTAGCAGGCAGGTAGAGCTTTCCGGCCCGCGGGCCGCCTCCTGGACGTCAATCGAATGCATCGGAGCAGCAACATGACGGTGGGCAGTCTCACGGCCTCCCTGGGCGACCGGGTACGTACCAGCCCGGAATGGCTGGCCATCCTGCGGCTGGCGGGTTTCACCGTCCAGCTGGGGCTGGGCATCCTGGTGATCCGGGAATTCTCCCTGGAGGGTCCCACCTTCTACACCATGATCCTGCTGGCGGCAGTCGGGTTCTTCGTGAACGCCGTGCTGCCCCGGGCCTACCGGCAGGCCTGGTTCATCCTGGTCTCGCTGGTGGCGATCGGGATGGTGTTCGGGGTGGGAGACGGGCTCTGGCTGGTCGCGGTGGGCCTGGGTCTGATCGGCCTCTGCCACCTGCCGGTCAACTGGTGGCTCCGGGTGGCCATTATTCTGTCGGCGGCGGCGGTGCTGGCGTTCACCCGGATCGGCTGGCTGGGGGCGCCGTTTTCGATGGGCATCTGGCCCATCCTGGGCTCCATGTTCATGTTCCGGCTGATGGTGTACCTGCACCACATCAAGCACAATCCCAAGGTCACCGCGGGCCGGTCGCTGGCCTACTTCTTCATGTTGCCGAACATCTCGTTTCCCCTCTTTCCGGTGGTGGATTACAAGACCTTCGACTCGGTCTACTACGACCAGGAGCCGAACGCCATCTACCAGGCCGGGCTCCGGTACATCGCCCGGGGCCTGCTGCACCTGGTCACCTACCGGTTCATCTATTACTACGTGGCGCGGGACCCGGCCGAGGTCACCAATCTCGGGGAGCTGCTGACCTACGTGGTCTCCACCTTCCTGATTTACGTCCGCGTCTCCGGCCAGTTCCATATCATCGTGGGGGTGCTCCACCTGTTCGGGTGGCGGATGCCCCCGGCCAACAACCTCTACTACCTGGCCACCAGCTTCACCGAGGTCTGGCGGCGGAACAACATCTACTGGAAGGACTTCATGATGAAGCTGGCGTACTATCCCAGCTTCTTCAAACTCCGCGGCCGGGGCGGCAGCATCGCGCTCATCGGCGCCACGATCATGGTGTTCCTGCTGACGTGGCTGCTCCACTCCTACCAGTGGTTCTGGATCCGGGGCGAGTTTCCGCTGACCGCCACCGACGGCCTGTTCTGGGGCCTGATCGGGGGATTCATGCTGGTGGAAATGCTGCGCGACACCCGCAAGGGCCCGGCTGCCCGGGTCCCGGTCCGCCGAGGGTGGAGCGCCAGCCGGGCCTTCCGGACGGTCGGGTTCTTTCTGCTGATGTCAACGCTCTGGGCGCTGTGGGACAGTCAGTCCATCGGTGATTTTATTTCGCTGTGGGCAGTGGCGACGCGATTCGACGGAGAGACCCTGCTCCGGATCGGCCTGCTCCTGGCGGCGGCCCTCGCCATTACCGGGTGGCCGTGGACGGTGCAAACCCTTCAGAAAGAGGAGGGACAGCAGCCGCTCTGGCGCCGGCAGGATGTCCAGACCGTCTTCGTGTGCACCGGCCTGCTGGCTATCGCCCAGCCCGGCGTTACCAATCTGGTGGCGCCCTCGGTCACCGAGTTCGCCCAGTCGCTGCGACAGACCAGGCTCAACGCCCGGGACGCCGCCTCCCAGCACCGGGGCTACTACGAGCAGCTCAACGTGGCGGCCGGCAACCTGGGCGGCGGCGAACTCCAGGCGGTGAACGAGGAGCGGCCCGCCGACTGGGTCCCGCTGACCGAAACCGCCGTGTACCGGGAACTGGAAGCGTCCTTCCTTGGCGGCGAGCTGGTGCCCGGATCGAGCACCGAGTTCAAGGGGGAGACCCTGAGCGTGAACCCGGCCGGCCTCCGGGACCGGGACTACGCGGTCCAGAAGCCGGCGGAGACCTACCGGATCGCCGTGATGGGGCCCTCCGACGTCATGGGCGCCGGCGTCGCCGATTCCCAGACGTTCGAGAATCTGCTGGAAGACCGGCTCAACCGGGAGCGGGTCGGCGGGCGGCGGTACGAGAGCATCAACTTCGGGGTGGTGTCCTTCAGCATCCTGCAGCAGATGCAGCTGCTGGAAGAGCGGGCGCTGCGGTACGACCCCGACATGGTGATCATCTCGTATCACGCGATCTCCGAAGCCCGGTTCGCCTTCCAGTACCTGGCCAACCGGGTGCGGTTCGGCCAGCCGGTGCCCCACCCCGAGCTGCGGGAGATCGCCGAGCGGGCCGGCGTGAAGCAGGGCATGGAGCAGCCGGACGCGTTCCGGAGGCTCAAGCCGTACGGCGATGAACTGGTCCGGTGGTCGCTGGACCGGGTGGCCGGCATGGCGAAGGCCCGCGGCATCCAGCTGGTCCTGTTCATTCGGGACATGCCCGGCGAGATCTCCGACTCCACGCCCCCCGTCCTGGCATACGCGGACAGCCTGGGGTACGCCGTGGCCGATACCCGCGACGCCTTCGCCGGGCGGGATCCCAATACGCTCCTGCTGGCCGCCTGGGACAAGCATCCCAACGCACTGGGCCACCGGCTCACCGCCGAGCGCCTGTACGAAGAGCTGGTTGTGCGCCAATCCCTCCTCAAGCCCTGAAGGCGCGCCTATGTCAGCCGGTTCGATAGCGATGGCGGAAAACTCCGGGGCAGCCCGGGTCGGGTGGGTGGCGGCCGGGCGGATGCTGGCCGCAGTGGTGCAGCTCGGCCTCATCGTGCTGGTGATTCGCCAGTTCGAGATTGAAGGGACCGGGTTCTACCGCCTCTCCCTGCTGGCGGCCGGAGGCTTCGCGGTCCATGCCCTGCTGCCGCTCCGGCTGCGGCTGCCTTTCTTCCTCGCGCTATCCCTGGCCGGCATCCTGCTGGTGATGGGCATCGTCAACGGGCTCTGGATCCTCGGCCTGGGCGCGCTGCTCATCGTGCTGAGCCACATTCCGGTCCGCTTCAGCGTGCGGATCGCCATCGTGCTCGCCGCCGCCGTGGTGCTCGGCCTGTTCCGGTCCCAGCTGCTGCCGGGCGGGATCCCCGGGGCCGTCTGGCCGATCCTGGCCTCGATGTTCATGTTCCGGCTGGCCATCTACCTGTATGATCTCACCCACGGGGTGGAGACCGGGCCGCCAGCCCGGGTGCTGGCGTACTTCTTCATGATCCCGAACGTCGCCTTTCCGCTGTTCCCCGTGGTGGATTACAAGACCTTCGCCCGCACCTATTACAATGACGAGGACTGGCGGATCTACCAGCGGGGCCTCAAGTGGATCGTGCGGGGCCTGACCCACCTGATCGCGTACCGCTTCGTCTATCACTACATGGCCATGGATCTGGCCGCGGTCCGGACCGGTCCCGACGTGGCCCAGTACATCTTCAGCTCGTTCATGCTGTACCTGCGGGTCTCCGGCATGTACCACCTCTCGATCGGCATGCTCCACCTGTTCGGGTTCCGGCTGCCGGAGACCAACCACTACTGGCTCTTCTGCCAGAGCTTCACCGATCTCTGGCGCCGGATGAACATCTATTTCAAGGACTTCATGATGAAGCTGGTGTATTATCCCAGCTACTTCAAAGTCCGCAAGCGGGGCATGCGGCAGGGAATCGCCCTGTCCCTCCTGATGGTATTCTTTGTGACCTGGGCCCTCCACGTGGTCCAGTGGTTCTGGCTCCGGGGCAGCCTCCTCCTCACCTGGCAGGACAGCCTGTTCTACGTGGTACTGGGCGCCCTGGTGATCCGGCAGGCCATGAAGGACGCGGCCCCCGGCCGCAAGCGGGCACTGGACACTGGAGAGGCCCGGTGGAGCCCCCGCCGCGCAGTCAACGGGCTGCTCACGATGGGAATCCTGATGACGGCCTGGTCCTTCTGGACGGCCGACTCGGTGGACCAGTGGCTGGCAATGTTCCAGGGCATGGGCGAATGGCCCCGGAACGGCACCCTCGTCCTGGCCAGCGTGCTGGCCGTGTACCTGGCCCTCGCCGGCCTTCCCTGGACGTCGCCCGAACTGGCTGACCGGAAAGAGGGCACCCTGGTCGGCCCGGCCCTGCTCACGGTCGGCACCCTGGGCGGCCTGCTGTTCCTCGCCGAGCCGCGGGTGCACGAGCGGTTCACGCCGCGGGGGGTCGAACTGGTCCGATCGCTCAAGCAGAACAAGCTCAACCAGCGGGACCAGGCCGTGCTGCTGCGCGGGTACTATGAGAAAGTGGATAACAAGACCACACTGACCAGCCAGGTCTGGGAACTGGGACAGGGAACGCCCGAGGACATCCGGATCACCAGTACCCCGGCCTTCCGGGAACGCGCCGATTTCCTGGGCGGGGAGCTGGTGCCGTCGTCCCGGATCGTGTTCAAGAACGAGCAATTTGTCGCCAACCGCTGGGGCATGCACGACCAGGAGTACGAACGGGCCAAGCCGGCCGGCACCCACCGGACGGCGCTGCTGGGCCCTTCCGACGTGATGGGCCCGGGCGTGCTGGCGTCGGAAACCTTCGAGGCCCTGGCCGAGGCCCGTCTCAACCAGCACGGCGGTAAGTTCCAGCGCTACGAGATTCTCAATTTCGGGGTGGCCGCGTTCACCGTCCTCCAGCAGGCCGCCATGCTGGACGACCGGGGCCTCGGTTTCGACCCCGACCTGATCGTGATGACGTTCCACCCCGGGTCCGACCCGCCCACGACGCTGCGCTACCTGGTGGACGTCGTCCGGGCCGGCAGACCGGTTCCCTACCCCGACCTCGCCGCTATCGTTCGGCGGGCCGGGATCGACAGCGGCATGACCGACGGCGTGGCCAAGCGGAAGACCTGGCCCCACATCCAGGAAATCATGCGCTGGAGCTTCCGGCATATTGCGGAAGCCGCGAAGTCCCGTAATATCCCGGTCGCGCTGCTGGTGACTGACGCCATCACCGAGCCATCGGCGCCGGACCAGCCGCTCATCCGCTACGCGGACAGCCTGGGCTTTACGATCCTGGACCTGCGCAGCGCGCACGTCGGGCACGAGCCCAGGACGGTAATCCTGGCCGAGAATGACCGGCATCCCAACAAGCTGGGCCACCGGCTCCTGGGCGAGGCGCTGTACCGCAAACTGATGGCACTCGGCGACACCCTGGGCCTGGGACTGGGCCCGCAACCATCGCAACTCAACCAGGAGGGGAAGTGACCAACGAAGAGATCATCCGGACGGTGAAGGAGTACATACTCCAGACCTTCCTTCCGGGCGAGGATCCCAAGGCGCTGACCGAAAGCACCCAGCTCATCACGGGCGGCGTGCTGGATTCCCTGGCCACGCTCGAGCTGGTGTCCTTCCTGGAACAAAAGTACGGCATCGAACTGCAGGCCCACGAGGTGGATGCCGCCAACCTCGGCACCCTGACCGCCATCGCCGGGCTGGTGCAGACCAAGGTGGGCGCCGGGAAGTGAGCGCCGCCACGCTGCACGCCCAGCTCGACGCCACGGTTCGGCGGTTCCCCGCGCGAACCGCGGTGGAGGATCCCGGCAAGGGGCAGTTGACCTATGCTGAACTGGGTGAGCTGTCGGACCGGCTCCGGGACCGGCTGGCGCTCCTCGGCGTGGAGCCGGGGGACCGGGTCGGACTGTACATGGCCAAGTCGCTGGACGCGATCGTCACCATTTTCGGCGCCCTCAAGACGGGGGCGGCCTACGTGCCCGTGGATCCGGGCGCCCCGCCGGCCCGCTGCGCCTACATTCTCAACAACTGCTCGGTCCGGGTCATCGTCACGGAGCGGCGGCTGAGCCAGGCTCTCACCGAGGAACTCCAGAAACTGGGAAGCGTCCCGCCCCTCCTGCTGCTGGACGACGCGGCCGAGGCAAACCTCCCCGTTGCCGCGATGCTGGACCGGGAAGCCGGGACCCGCCCCGCGCCGGCGGCGGCCACCAGGGACCCCGGCCCCGACGGGCTGGCCTACATCCTGTACACTTCCGGATCCACCGGCAAACCCAAGGGCGTGATGCTCACGCACCGCTGCGCGGTGAGTTATGTCGACTGGTGTTCGGACGTGTTCCAGCCCACGGAGGCAGACCGGTTCTCTTCGCACGCGCCGCTGCACTTCGACCTGTCCATCCTGGACCTCTACGTCCCCCTCAAGCACGGGGCCACGCTGGTGCTGATCGGCGAGGAACTGGGCAAGGACCCGCTCAACCTCGCACCGTTGATCGCCGAGAAGCGAATCACCGTCTGGTATTCCACGCCCTCGATCCTGAGCCTGCTGGCCCAGTACGGCAAGCTGTCCCGCTACGATTACTCGGCGCTGCGCTTTGTGTTCTTCGCCGGCGAAGTCTTCCCGGTGCCGCAGCTCCGCGCCCTCAAGGCACTGTGGCCGCATCCCCGGTACTTCAACCTGTACGGGCCCACCGAGACCAACGTGTGCACCTACTACGAGGTGCCCGCCGAGATCCCGGCCGGCCGCACCGAGCCGTTTCCGATCGGGAAGACGTGCGAGCACCTGGCCTGCCTGGTGATCGACCAGGACGGGAGCGTGGTGCCGAAAGGCGAGGAAGGCGAGCTGGTGGTGTGGGGACCCGGAGTCATGACCGGCTACTGGAACCTGGCGGAGCAGAACGCCGCCGCCTTCATCGAGATCGGCGGCAAGCGCTGGTACCACACGGGGGATCTGGTGGTCGAGGAGCCCAGCGGCGACTACATCTTCCACGGCCGCCGGGACCGGATGGTCAAGCGGCGGGGCTACCGGGTGGAACTGGGCGAAATCGAAGCGGGCCTCGCCACCCATCCCCAGGCGAAAGAGGTGGCGGTGGTGGCGCTGCCGGACAAGGATGCCGGCGTCAAGATCCGGGCGTTTCTCTCGATCAAGGACGGCGTCAAGCCCAGCATCATCGAGATGAAGTCGTTCTCGATGGACAAACTGCCCAAGTACATGGTGCCCGATACCTTCTCGTTCCTCGAGGCGCTGCCCCGGACCTCGACCGACAAGATCGACTACCAGACGCTCAAGACTCTCTGACCGCCGGGCGGGGGACGGCCTACCGGTCGATCCACCGCTCTTCGCCCGCCAGCGCCCTCGGCCGTATCCAGAAATACCAGAGCCGGGGCGCCTTTTTCATCCGGTCCTTCAGGTCTTCCGCCACCTCGTGCACCCGGCCCCGAACCCGCAACGCGGCGCCCGCCGCCGGCTCGGCGGGCTGGTACCCGAACTGCTGCATCAGCGGTCCCGCCGTCCATTCCACCAGGCGCACCTGTTCCGGCGTCAACTGGTTCTTCCAGGATCCCAGCCGGTCCCGGCTCAACGATCCCTGGGCCCGCTCGAACCAGGGCCGGTCGGCCCGGGCCGGCTGCTTCACCTCCAGCATGGCCGGGCTGAAAGTCTCGCCGACGAAGCGGCAGACCTCAGCCAGGCGCTGCTCCGGCTGCTCGACCAGGTCCTCGTAGCGAATCCGCATGAAGCGGGGATCGTCCCGGGAGGCCTCCGCGGCCGCCGTGAGGCTGGCCCAGAGCCGGCCGTTGGCCGCGGCGCTCTTCCGGCCCCACGGCACGTTGAAGAGCGAGGCCGTCACGTCCCGGGGGTCGCGAAGCAGGTGGATGACCCGGGCGCCCGGGTACCAGGCGAGCAGGTCGGCCGTATTCCAGGCGTGGTGGGGGGTCTTCTCGCCCGGCCGCACCTTGCCCATCGATTCGGCGTAGAACGCAAGGATCGCCGCGAAAAACGCGGGGTAGCTGGTGCCCTGGGCCATCAACCGGTCCGCCAGGGCGGGCAGGTCGATCTTCAGCCGCTGCATCCGGGAAGTTGCGGTGTAGCTCGCGACGAGCCGCTTGCGGTTCTCCGGATCGGCCAGGTCGCCGAACGCCCGCCGCCGCAGGTGGACGTAATAGAAAAAATAGGTCTCGTCGCAGAGCCCTATGCGGGGGTGCCGGTTGAGCATCGCCCGGAGCAGCGTCGTCCCGCTCCGGGGAGCGCCCACGATGAAAATGGGCTGGAACGCGGCCAGGTCCATGGTCACGGTTTCCCGGTGACGTAGCCGATCATCTCGCCCAGGCTCCAGGTGGCCAGCAGCAGGAATACCGCCGGGCTGGCGGCCAGGAATTGGCGGGCGGTGCGCTTTTTCCGGGCCTGGTGCGCGGCCAGCCGGTAGAACAGCACCAGCGGCAGAAGCGGCGCCGTCGCCGCAAGCAGCAGGCGCCTGCCGATCCCGATCTCCCGCGCGCGGGTGTACGCGAACAGCCGGCCCCAGCCGATGCGCTCTCCCACCAGCCGGCCCACGGTCAGGTCGTCCCGCATCTGGTCCACGGCGAACTGGTCCGAGAGATAGAGAACCTCGCCGGCCCGGGCCAGCGCCCAGTGCACGGTGGTCTCATGATAGCGCTCCTTCCAGAGGTCCCGGGTCTGCTCCAGCGCCCCGCGCTTGTAGCCGATGTTGACGTCGGTGACATACTCCCGGGGACCCGCGGCGTAGGGAAGCTGGTAGCGGCCGAAATCGCAGAAGTACACCGCCCAGTTGAGAAGCCGGTCGCGGCCGTTCTCGACCGCTCCGCCAATCACCGCATGAGGCAGCCGCTCGTGGGCCTCCACCAGTGCTTTGGCCCACGCGGGCCGGGGCACCCCGCGGTCCTCCACGATGGCGACGACCTGGCCCCGCGCCCGGGCCAGCCCGGCGGAACGCCGGCGGTCGAACAGTTCATGCTGGCCCGCGGGACCCTGCCGGGATCGCCGGGTATCCACCTGGCCGATCGGCAGGAAGTGAAAGGTGGGAAACTTTGCGACGATGGGCCCCATGCCCAGGACGCTCTCGTCGTACGGCACGATGACTTCGAGGCTGGGGCCGCCCTCCTGCCGGGCCAGGGCAGCCAGGCAGCGCTCGAGCGTATCTCCGCCATCGACCACGGTGACGACCACTGAAAGAAGCATCAGGAAATCTTCGTGACGGGGAAATCAAGGATCAAGGAGCCGTCCACTCTGCACTCTGCACGTTGAACTCTACCCTCTGCCCTCACACCATCCCCGCCACCCGAACCGCGTTCGCCATCAGCGTGTAGGTCAGGTTCTTGGCCGGCAGAAACGGAAAGGTCGCGCCGTCGGCCAGGATCAGGTTCTCGAAGTCATGGCTCCGGCAGGCCGGCGAGGCGGTGAGCGGTTTCGCCGAGCGGGACATGGGGATGGTGCCCGCGTAATGAATGCTGGAGCCCAGGGGGAGAACCTTGGTCATGCCCGGCGGCACGACTGCCCCCAGCCGCCAGAGCGCCCGCTTCACCGTCTTGAGCGCGCGGCCGACCCGCTCGGCATCGTCCGGCGCCGCCGAGTAGCGGATAACCATCTTCGAGCGGCCTCCCGGTTCCGGCCGGATGGAGAGCGTGTTGGCTTCGCGCCGCCGGTCGTGCAGCCACACGTTGGCGACGCCGAGGGCGGCATGGGTGGAGCGAAAGATGCCGAGGGCGGCACGCATGTCCACCGGCATGCTGTGCACGATCGGGTGAATGGACGCGGCCTTCAGGGCGGTCATCTGGCCGTGGACGTACTCGTCGGGCCGTTCGCCTTCGATCCCCAGCGCCAGCTGGTGGAACTGGTAACTGTGGGTGGAGACCGGCCGCCCCAGCATGCGCAGGGTAAGAAACGGGATCATCAACTGCCGGTTGTCCATCAGCCCCGTCAGCTCGGCCACCTGGCCGGTGGCCTGGTACAGGGAATCGAGCAGGATGCGGGACGAGCAGAGGGTGCCCGCTGCCAGGACGTAGTGATCGGCGGCGAGCGGGACCGGGTCGCCCCCGTCCACCGGCCGCGCCACTACTCCGGACACCTTCCCCGCGGTACTGGTGAAATGCTCGACCCACAGTCCGGGGAGGTAGCGGAACCGGGGATGGCCCCGCAACTGGCGCAGGGTCATCCCGGGCGCGTAGAGCGATTCCCTCGGGCAGCCCCAGAGACAGCGGCCGAGATAGTCACACGCCTTGCGGCCGTGGAGGTCGCGGCTCAGCACCGCGACCCGGGAGCGTCCGAGGTGAAACCGGAGGCCCTGCTGCAGGCGGCGTCGCTTTCGCCCGTAGCGGTCCAGCAGGAGTCGGGTGTGCTCGTCGGGGTCCAGCGCCGGCTGGTACTCGGGCGACATCGGCGTGAAGCGGGCCAGGTCATCGTCGGCCGCGCTGATCCCGATCCGGCGGTCCACCTCCCGGTAGTGCGGCTCCAGGTCCGCGTAGCTCAGGGGGAAGTCCGCCAGCTCGGCATCGTTCAGGGCATAGACGCCGCCGGTCCACGCCTCGGCGAGCCCGCCGGCGGCAAAAGAGGTCACCGGCTCGAAGCCGGTGGTATCGGAGGCGAAGGGGGCGGGGCTTCGGAACACGTAGGACTTACTGGGGGGAAAGCCATAGAACTTGGCCACCGGGCTGGGATACACCACCGCCTCGCCGCGGGTGCCAAGGAAGTATCCGGCGGGATCGTCGAGCGAGTCTTTCAGCGCGTCGAAATCGGCGTCGGGCGCGATGGGATCGGGGCGGGGGTGCCCCACGTCCACCATCGTCACCTCGTGGCCCCGCTCCAGCGCGGTCGCCGCGAAGTGTACGCCCGTGGCCCCGGAACCGACGATCAGCACGCTGCTCACGGCACCGCCTGGCCGGGCGCCCGGCGGCCGCGGAGAAACGGATGCATCGGTCCGAACAGCAGCATCCCGGCGACCAGCGCGGCCCCGAACGCGAGAATTCCTCCGGCAATGGCCAGCAGGGCTTCCGCCAGCCCGCGTCCGCCCCGGGTCAGGGAGCGATGGGTGCCGGGCGCATTCTCGAGCACGGCGAGCAGGAGGGTCAGCTTCTGGCGCAGCACGCCGTGAGGCCGGAAGAAGCGCGCGTAGGCATCCGCCATCCGGGCCCGGCGGGGGCCCTTCGAAGCGACCAGGGTGAGCATGATATCCAGGGCATCGTATCCCGACCGGCGGTAGGGAATGGCGTGATGCCCTTCCCGGTAGCGGCTTCGCACGTACTCGCTCGGATCGTGGCCGGTGAGATAGCGGGAGAAGACCCGGGACTCGATGTCGAGGCGGTCAGCGGGCGTGGACAAGCGACTTCAACAGGGTATCGAGAGGCGGCATACCAGGCCGCAACGCGAGCGCGAGGTCATTGGGCGAGGCCACGCCGTCCTGGGTGAACGGTACCAGCTGCCCCGGGCCCACCGGGAATCGGGATCCCAGTAGCCGGCCCGCGGCCACGAGCGAGAGGCGGAGGGGTGCCATCGGGACCTTCACCAGCGGAGTCTGGCTCTTTCCGTGGGCCGCCCGGATCCGCCGGATCAACTGTTCGAAGCTGAGCTCTTCGGGGCCGCCCAACTCGAGGATCTCGCCGGAGAACCGGCTCCGCTCCACCAGCATGGCCATGCCGCGGACGACGTCCTGCACGTCCACCGGCTGGACGCGGGCGCGGCCGTTCCCCAGCACGACCGGCAGGGGAAGCGTGGCCATCGCCCGGAGCCGCTGCCAGACCGGACTGCCGGGACCCAGGACGATCGTGGGGCGCAGGATGGTGTAATCCATCCGGCCGGCCCGCACGAGTTCCTCCGCCTGCCGCTTGGAACGGCCGTAGGGATATCCGGAAAGATCGGGATACCCGGCCGCAATGGAGCTGATGTACAGGATGCGATTGACTCCCTGCCGTTCGCACTCCCCGAGCAGGCGGCCGGTCGCGTCAACGTTGATGCGGGTGAGATCGGCGGGTGAAGCATTTCCGGTGGCGGCGGCCAGATGGACCACGATGTCGGCCTGGGCCAGCAAATCGGCGTAGGAGGCCGGGGAAGCCAGGTCGCCTTCTCGGTGGCTCCAGCCGGGAAGTCCGGCCGGCCCGGCGGGCGGAGTGCGGCTGAGACAGGTGACCCGCTCGAAGCCGCGGGCCCGCAACTCGGCCAGGAAGCGCCGGCCGATGAACCCGCTTCCGCCGGTCACGAAGATGGAGGCGGAGAGGGCGGAGGGTGCCATCGCGCCGGGCGCCGGGTCGAGCGCGGGGGGGGCGGTTACGACGCGGCCCGGTTCACCGGCGCGCGCTGCGCCGCCGGTGTCACCATGTCGCGCCAGAGCTTCCACCGGAGCCGGAACACGCCCTTGATGTCCTCCCAGGCCGTTTTGACGATCCTGACCCGGCTGTCCGCGTCGTCGATCCATGTCACTGGGATGTCCTTGATGCGGTATCCCTGCTTCTCGGCGAGCACCAGCAACTCGGTATCGAAGAACCAGGATTGATCCTTGATCTGGGGCACCAGTTCCAGGACGGCGCGATGACTCACCGCCTTGAAGCCGCACTGGGCGTCGCTGAACGAGGTGAAGAGGACGATCTTGATGAGGTAATTATAACTCCGGGAAATGAACTCGCGCTTGAGGCCGCGGGTCGTCCGGGATTCCCGCATGAGGCGGGAACCAGTAGAGATATCGTAGCCGTCGTGGAGGATGGCGTGGACCATCTTGGGCAGGGCGGCCAGCTCGGTCGAGAGGTCCACGTCGGTATAACACATGACGTCGGCTTCGCTCTGGGTCCAGGCGTGCCGCAGCGCGCGCCCCCGGCCCCGCTGGGGCAACTGTACGAAACGCACATCGCTGAATCGTTCGACCAGTTCCCGGGCGACCCGGTCGGTGCCGTCGGTGGAGCCGTTGTCCACCACCACTACCCGCCAGCGCCACTGGGGATGCCCGGCGAGAAACCCCCGGACCGCGGTCACGCTCTTTTCCAGAACGTGGGCCTCGTTGAGCACCGGGATGACCAGGTCCACCAACGGCATCGCCGCGGGCTTCCTGGGCGCCGTTTCCGACGAATTGATCGTGGCCAATCTCTCCCCCGGGTGATGGTAGGCTGCCCCCCGACCGATGCAGGGACGCAACAGTTCGGCCTCCTGCGGGACGCCGGGGATGACCCCGACGCGGCACAAACTGCTAAGTTGTTGTATAACGATTAGTTAGATGGCTCTTTCCGAGCATAAGTTGGCAAGTTTGATACCAACCTACCCTCTCGGAAGATCGGTCATAGCGCCTTTTTCCAGCGGCTTCCATGGCTCCCGGACCCGCCAGACCAGGGCCACCACCGCGCCGGTCACCAGCATGATAAACATGGGAGAGACGGCGCCGAGCCAGGGCGCATACTGGGACGCCGTTTTCCCCAGCACGGTGAGCCACGGCAACTGGGGTCCTTCCAGCACCACCCGCTGGACATTTTCCGCCACGGTTCCCTGGCTCCGCACCATGGCCAGCGACCAGTTGACGATAACGGTGACCAGCACGATTCCCCAGGCGAGAATCCGGGGGAGCCGGACCAGCACCGCGATCGAGGCCAGGAACACGAAGGGAAAGATGGCGGCGAGGTACCGGATGCCGGTGACCCACTGGAGCCGGGTGTACTGGACGGTACTGAAAAAGAGCACGAACATCAGCGTCATGCCGAGGCAGAGCCAGGCTTCCCGGGCCGGCAGGAAACTTTTCCCCCGTCGAACGACAAAGGGCGCGGCAAGAGCCAGCAGGAAGAGGGGCGTCGTGACGAAGAGGCCGAAGCGGGTGTCGAAGAGCAGCATCTGGAACAGGTCCGCCCCGAATCCTCCCACGCCCTGGTAGCCGATGTCCACCCACTCGACTGGCGGCATCCAGTGCTGGGGGGGGCGCCAGAACGATCCGAAACTGGCCCACTGATACCACCAGAGCGCGAGCACCCCGGGGAGCACGCCGAGGCAGTACCAGAGCGTATCCTGCAGGGCCTGTCCCCAGCCTGGCACATCGTCCCGCCGGCGGACCAGTGCGTAGAGCCCGAGCAGGGCGGCCACCAGGGCGCCGCTGTAATCGTACAGGAAGCAGAGCCCGGCCATGACCCCCGCCAGGACATAGCGGGCCCGGAACCGGGTCCGGCTCAGCCGGGCCGGATCCCACAGCAGTACGAAAGAGAAGAACGCGAAGATGCCCAGGCCCAGGTTCTGGTTCAGGTACCCGGTGCGGAAGAAGACGGGCGTCCCGAAGGCGTAGAGCAGCGCCAGTCCCAGCGCCGCGCGCTGGGTCAGTCCGAGGGAGAGCAGCAGGCTCAGCATCACCACGGCGCTCACGGCGCTCATCGGGGCCTGGAACAGCGATTGGGTGATGGCCCCCACCAGCCCGAACTTGATGTCGAGTCCCCGCTCCCGGACTTTCTTGTAAAACTCCACCCGGCGCCAGCGAGGATCGTCATACCTGACGGCGGTATCCGGCTTCTGTTGCCGGCCGGCCAGCACGCGCTGATTGACCCGGTCGACCGCCGGCCGCAGCAGCGTGTAGGGAATCGCCGCCAGCATGGACACGCCCGGGTTGGCCCCGTGGTGGGCGCCCCGGACCGGGGCGCTGTCCGGATTCCAGAACAGGTCCACGTGCAGGTCGGCGTATGGATCCAGCCGGAAGGTGGCGTCCTCCGCGATGCTCACGACCAGGTAGTGCTCCCGGACGAAATCGGTCGCGAAGTGGATCACGTAGATGATCCAGCAGGTGAAGAAGAGGCGCCACTTGAGAGAAACCGGGGTCATGGACAATCCGGGCGATTGGATGATCAACGATTGGCCATTCACCAGTGGGATGTACCGGTCCATGGCGGATGGCCGATGCCGAATGGATCAGATCTGGCTGAGCTTCACCGGCTCCCCGCGGGCCGCGCTCTGGTACACCGCGTGGGCGATCTCCACCGCCCGGAACCCCGCCACGCCATCCGCGAGGGCGGTGCGCTCTCCCCGGGTCATCCGCAGGAAATCCGCCAGCTCCTCTTCGAACGAGAGCAGCGCGGTGGAGGTCCAGCTCTTGAGCTTCTCCCGGACCATGATCTCGGGATACAGCTTCCGCACCTTGCGGCGGGGGCCGCCCGGCTTGTCCTGGGTGATCAGCAGGTTCTGCATCGGGGCGTAGTACCCGCGTACCATCCCCTTCTCGCCGTACACTTCGACGAAGAACCGGTAGCCTTTCCATTCGGTCCAGGTGGCGTGATACACTGCCGGGATGCCGGTGGGACTCTTGAAGATGGCGAGGGCATTGTCTTCCGAGCCCGGCACCTGCCACACCCGGTTGCTCGCGATGCCGTACACCGACTCGACCTCGCCCAGGATGTAGCGGCCCAGGTCGGTCATATGGATGCCCACGTCCATCATGGCCCCGCCGCCGGACACCGGGGACTTGTACTGCCAGTCGGCCCGGAAGTTGTGGAGGCCATCGTGGCCGCCGAAGATGCGCACGTGGTCCACCGCCCCGATCCGCCCCTCGTCCACCGCCTGCTTGAGGAACTTCATGGATGGGTAGTAACGGTGGTTAAAGCCGGTCGCCAGCGTCTTGCCTGCCTTGCGGGAGGCCTCCACCATGCGGCGGCAGGCCTCGACCGTATTGGCCAGCGGCTTCTCGCAGAGCACATGCAGCCCTGCGTCCAGCGCGGCAACCACCGCCTCCTCGTGGAACTGGATCGGCGAGGACACCATGACCGCCTCGAGTCCGGGCAGGTCGAACAGGCCGCGCCAGTCGGACAGGGCGCGCCCTCCGCTCCCCTGCACCGCCCGTTCCGCGCTGGCCACCGCCGGATCCGCCACGCCGAGCAGCTCGGTGCCGGGATTGGTCTTGATGGTCTGGGCCCTGAGCTGGCCGATGGTGCCCGCCCCGATCACGCCGAATTTCATCACGTCTCCTTATCCGAGTGACACCTAGTCTTCGACCACGTGGGTCGCGAAAATTTTCCGGTAATTCTCCCATTTGGCCTGATCGAACCTCCCGTTCTCCAGGCAGTCCACCGCGCTGTAGGCCATGAACAGCGCATGATGGGTGTTGTCATGCGCGAAGAGCCCCTGCCGCCCATAGCTCAGCAGCCGGGGCAGTCCTTCCACCCAGGCATCCAGCGTATTGAACGGGACTTCGTAGCCCTGGGTATAAATGGGGTAGGCCTGGCGAAGCCGGCGGGTGTGGACCCGGACCGGAGGGCGCGACAGCGGGATACCGGCGCGCGCCAGGTCCTCGGCCACCACCCGGCCCAGCCCTTCGTCGTCCAGGCTCCACCAGGGATCGTCGGGGGAGCAGGGCAGTTCCGCGCACAGCGTGGTGCGGCCCCGGGGTTCCGCCAGGGCCGCGTAGTTCTTGGGCTCCGACAGCCGGGTAATCCGGATGTTCGCGGCCGGGAAGTAATGCGCGTCGTACTCGGTGAACTGGTCCACGTCCAGCTCAAGGTAGACCAGCAGCATGGAGCGATACTCGATGGCCCCGCTGGCCGCCTTGACGTCCGCCGGCACTCCGTTCGCCATGGCCCGGGCCAGCACCGTGATGGGAATGGTGGACCAGACGTAGTCGGCCTCCAGCACCCGGCTCGACCCGTCTTTCTCCACGTGCACCTTCCAGGCGTCGTCGGTTCCCGGCGGCGGCTCCAGCCGGACCACTTTCCACCCCATCATGAACTCGGCCCCCGCCCCCTCGGCGGCCCCGGCGAACGCTTCACTGATCTGCCCGAATCCCTTCCGGGGGTAGAAGAATCGCCCCTGCCCCGGCGGCTTGAGGCCCGGGACGGCGGAGAGCACCTTCTTGATCAGCTTGCCGAAGGAGCCGGCGGACACCCGGCGGCGGGCCTGGATGCCCGACAGCGTCTCCGGATCGCGGCCCCAGATCTTCCAGGCGTAGGGGAAATAGAACTCGCGGCAGATGGTGGGGCCGAGGTTGGCCATCAGCACCGACGCGAAGCTGTGCCCCTCGTCAGGGGCCTTACCCGCGGCCTTCGCCGCCATGTCTTTCAGGGTGCCGGCGGCGAATCCCTTGTCCAGCCGGAGCAGCAGGTCCACCGGCTTGAGCGGAAAGTGAATCAGCTTGCCGCGCAGGTGAATGCGGCCGTGTCGGGGCCGGTCCAGCAGGTCGTCGCCCAGCAGGTTTCTGATTTCGGCCATGAGGTGCGGTTCGGTCGCGGGGTGCAGCCGGTGGCTGCCGTAGTCCAGCCGTTGGCCCCCGGCCTCGAAACTCCCGGCGTTGCCTCCCACGACCTGGTTCTGCTCGATCACGGTAACCCGGGCCTTATGCTGGCGCCGCAGCTGGTAGGCGGCGCCGACGCCGGCGGGTCCGGCTCCGAGGATGACGATACGGGGTTCAGACATGGGCAGTCGAGGTGCGGGCGGTTTTGGCGATGTCCAGGGCATCCCGGATCCGGAGACCCCGGCGCCGGCTCAGGGCCAGCCAGAGCAGGCCGCCGAGCAGGCCCCCGGCGATCAGGACGCTTTGCCAGAGCAGGGACGTGAGCACTCCGAGGGCCAGCGGCACCCCGAACGGCGCGAGGAGGGCGGCGAGACTGGCCTCCCGCACGGCGAGGCCGCCCAGACTGATCGGCATCAGGCCGGCGACCTTGGCCAGCGGCCAGGCGAGGAACCAGACGGCGAGGGGGACCCGGACGCCGATGTGATGACCCAGCCAGGCATTCAGGAGCACGAATCCGCCCTGGATGGTGAGCGAAAGCGCGAGCCCGCCGATCGCGGTCCGGGGGCGGCGCGCCAGCCGCCGCAATGCGACCAGGCTGCGGCCCACCGGCCGGCGGATTCTGCGGGGCCAGCGGGCCAGTGGGCGGCGGAGGACGAAGGGCAACAGGATGACGCCCAGCACCATGGTGAGCACCAGCGCGACCGTGAGCAGCTGGGCTCCCCACCCCGGCAGCGCATCCCGGGCAAAGAATCCGCCCACTGCCACCAGGATGGCCAGCGCGGTCACGTCGGTCAGCCGGTCCAGGACGCCCCCCCAGAGCGCGGCCTCCGGCCGCCGGGTGAACTTCCCCGCCATGGCCATCCGGAGGAAGTCGCCGCCGATGATGCTGGGCAGGCAGAGATTGGCGAAGAGGCCGGCGGCGTAACACTGGGCCGCGTCGATTGCGCGAAGCCCGCCCCGGCCGGCATTCACGAAGAGCCGCCACTTGAAGATGCCCAGGACGTGTCCCAGCACGAACCCGCCCCAGACGCCGAGCCACACGGTGGAGGGAAGCTGGGTCAGCGCCTCCCACACCTTACCCCACGGCAGGAGAACGAAGATCAGGCCGAGCAGGACGCCACTGACGGCGACCTTGATCCAGAGCTTCACCGTTTCATCGCCATGCGGGCGTTCTGGTCGGCCAGCAGCCCGACGGCGAACACGATCAGCGCCCCCAGAAAGAGCAGCACGGCGCTCTCCGACAGGTTGTCCCTGGTAACGTCATAGGCAAACTTGGCCAGCCCCCCCAGGGTGAGCAGCCCGGCGATCGGGATGAACACCTTGAGCGGGTTGAAGAACACAATGGTCCGCAGGATCAGCAGGGTGAAATCGTAGGCGTGGCGGGGCCGGATCTTCGATTGCCCCAGCCGCGCGTGATAGTTGATCGGGATGTACTCCACCGGGTGGGCGTTGACCGCGGATGAGAGCGTGATGGTCGTGGTGAACGAGAATCCCTCAGGAAGCAGGTGCTCGTATTTCTGCACCAGGTCCCGCCGCATCAGCCGGAGCCCCGAGTTGATGTCGGGCAGGTGCTGGCCGGCGAGATAACTGGCCAGCCACCGGAGAAAGGCCTTGGCCGGTCTCCGCACCAGGGGCACCTGCACGGTCTGGCCGGTCCGGGCGCCCACCACCATCGCGTTGTATTCGCTGGCGGCCAGCAGCGCGGGAATCGACTCGGTGGGGTAGGTGCCGTCCGCGTCCGTGATCAGGATCCAGGGGTGGCGGGCGGAGCGCACACCCAGCTTGAGCGCGGCGCCGTAGCCCCGGTTCTTGCGCCGCCTGAGCACCCGAACGCCGGTCGTGGCGGCCTGTTCGGCGGTGTCATCCCCGCTGCCATCGTCCACGACGATGATCTCGTATTCCCAGCCGGAGCCGCGCATGACGGCGTCCACGGCGCGGACCTGGTCCGCCACGTGAGCCGCTTCGTTGTAGGCGGGGATCACCACGGTTACCGCCCGCGGGAGGGTGCCGGACTGGTCGTCGACAACCTCCTCGATCCGGGACCGGGACGCCGGGGTCGCCGGCCGGGGTTCAACGCTGATGCTCATGCCGCGACATGACCTTTCATGGGTTCCTCGATTTCATGACCACGATGGCGCCGCCCCCGATGGTGCCGGGGAACCGGGCGGCCTCGGTGTACCCGGACTCCAGGCGCTGCCAGATCTGGGGCTGCACCACGGCCAGCCGGATGGGGAAGGTATAGAGCACCCAGGTCAGCCGGTCGGCGGCCTCGATGCGGGTGAGTTGAGCCAGACTGTCCACCGGGATGTAGTCCCTGCGGTAATAGGCCTGGTAGGGAAACCGGGTCAGGTCCACGGTGACGATGGAGTCTCCCGGCCGCACCGAGGTGTCGAGGAACTCGCTGGCCCGGGTAAAGTCCTGCTTGGGATACCAGGCCCGGGGCACGGTGGTGGCGCTGGCCGCGATGACCAGGGCCGTGACTGCCGGCGCCACCAGCGCCAGCCGCCCCGGCAGGATCCGCTCCACCAGGGCGTACCCGCCCCGGATCACGATCAGGATGCCGAAGCCGGCGCTGAAGAAGAAGAACCGGGGCCACAGGTTGTGCTGCAGCGCCAGCAAGGCCGCGGCGCTCACCGCGGCCGGCAGCAGCATGACGGCGAGGATGGCCCGGCCGCGCCGCCAGTAGCTGGCCAGCCCGGCCGCAACCACCAGTCCGCCCAGGCCCAGGGTCAGCCAGCCACCCGGAATCCCCTGCCGCAGGCCCCGGAGTGACTCCGTCAGAAACCAGAGCGGGCTCTGCCACTCGGTGGCGGCGGCGCCCCTCGGCGGGTTGAGCACGGTACCGAAGACCTGGGGCAGCACCAGCGCATAGAGCTGCAGCGTCAGCGTTGCGGCGAAGGCCATGCCGAAAAACGGGATCCATCCGTCCAGCCCCCGCGGAGAGGGCGCCCGGAAAAACAGCACCAGCCAGGTGATGAAATGCGCCACCACCACCAGCACCGCGGTGATGTGGGTGTAGGCGGCCAGCGCCATGCAGGCGGCGTAGAGCATCGCCAGCAGCCAGGGCCGCTGGTAGCGGCCGGTTATCAGCCGGAGAAAGCAGGCACTGCCGAGCAACGTCCACAGCAGAAGCCCGGTGTACCCCCGGGCGTTCTGGCTGAACCAGACGTGGTGGTACGAGAACGCCAGGAACGCGGCGGCCAGCACCGACTCGGTGCGGCCGGTGACCAGCCGGGCGAAGAGATACACCGCCCACAGCGAGAGAATCCCCATGGCGGCCGCCGGGAGCCGGAGCGCCAGGGCGCTCTCCCCGAACAGGTCAAAGGCCAGGCGGGCGAGCACCGAGTAGAACAGGTGCTGGTTCTGGCTGTCGTACGTGGTGAGGATCTGGCCCATCGGCCGGCGGACGTACTCGACCAGGGTCTGGATCTCGTCAAACCAGAGCCCGTTGGGCAGCTGGTACAGCCGGAGAAGTGCCCCCACCAGCAGGATGGCCGCCACCAGGGCCCACTCGTAGCGGGGGGCCCGCGCGGTCGGCTCCTGGGTCATCGGCGAGAGGGCGGCCGACCGCACCCGGAGCATGGGAATGGCGGGGATTGCCGCAATCAGCACCGCGTGCAGCACCAGGCCGGCCTTGAAGCACCAGACCCCCGCCCGGACGGTCGCCAGCATGGGCGAGCCTGCCCCGGCCAGACCGATGGCAACGGCGTCGGTCGGCAGCAGGATCCCAAGCAGGGCCAGCCCAGCGGCAAGGACGATGCTAGTTCGTGACATTCAATGGGTTAGGTAAGCACAGTGCGGCCAAATCGCGCCCCCTTAAGAGCAATGTCCGTTCCAGCAACCCACTTGGGGACGCGGGCGCGATGCACTAAGATGTGTGGCAGGCGTGCAACAAACAAGCCGGTTGAATATCCGTGGCGCTAGCATCCAACGTGCAGCGCCGGAAGAACCCGTCCGGCAGGAACGGCCGATTTACGGTCCCGGGCGCCGCCCGGTTGGCTGGATGAACCGGCTCGGTAGTTCGCCTGCCGGCGGCCGTCGGCCGCCGACTCACTTCCGTTTATAGCGACCAGGATGATCACAGCCGACGCCGGGAAGACAGCGCCGACAGGGGGTTCGGGCCGGACCGGCATGCGGCTGACCCCGGCCGGCGCCATCCTGTTGGGGGTCGCGGGCTGGCTGGCCTACGTGCTCGCCCTCGAGATCCGCAACCCTCGCCTGGTCGCGTCCTGGCACGGCTTCCTCCACACCGCGATTGCGAACCGGCCGGCCTCGGGGGGCATGATTCCCGAGAATCCGTTTTTCGCCGGGGAGCCACTTCCCTATTACTGGTTCTTTCACCGGATCGCGGGTACGCTGGCCGGCGGGTTCGGCATCGACCCCCTCAGCGCGCTCCGCCTGCTGACGCTGGCCGGCCTCGTCCTCCTGGTGATCACCGCGGTGATGGTGGGTTGGAAAGTGCTTCGGTCCGCCGAAGCCGGCCTGGTCATCGGCCTGCTGGCCCTGACGGGACTCAATCCGCTGGGCCCGGGGATCGCCGCCGCGCGACACTACACCCAGGGCGCGGAACTCTTCGAACGGGATTCCGGCGGAGCGGCGGTGGAGACGGCGTTCGTCTCCAACGAGGCCGCCGACCAGCTGATGAGCCGGAACCTCCTGGGCCGCATGTATTTCTCGACCGACTGGCGGCACGGGGAGAACATCACCTGGTTCCTCGACATCTCGTCGCGGGGCCTGGCGCTGGCGCTGATCATGCTGCTGGTTGCGCTGACCCTGCGGGAGCGGCCGACAGCCGGCCGCCTGGCCTACACCGGGCTCACCGCCGCGATGCTCGCGGCGCTCAATCCGATCGTGGGGCTGGCCGTCGCCGGCTTCCTGGGTTTCTCGCTCCTGCTCGTGGGCGGCCGGTCCTTCCGGATCAGCGTCGCCGCGCTGGCGGCAGGCGTTTTGCTCTCAGTCCCGACGTTCTATCACCTCTTCACCCAGGGCGGCCAGGGCGCCTCGATCAACGCGCCGGGGCTGATCGGGCTGAAGCTGGTCAACATGGCGGTCAATTTCGTCGTCCTCCTCCCGCTGGCGCTGCTGGCGTTCCGGCGCCGCTTCGGCGCGTTGGGGGGCCCGATGCGGGCGATCGTCCTCACCGGTATCCTGCTGATCCTGGCGATGGTGACGGTGCACCTGGAAGAGGGCAACGAGCACAACCTCACCAACGCGGCGCAGGTGATCCTGGCGGCGCCGGCCGTGGCGGCCATGCTGGTGCGGAGAGATGGAACCTTCCAGGACCGTCCCGGCCGAAGGCTGGCCCTGCTGGCCCTGGTCTTCCTCCCGGTTGCCGCGGGCACCTGGGTGGCGTTCGATGGCCGGCCGCCCCTGCCCTTCCGGGCCGCCCACGGCGTCCTGGTCCGGACCCCGGAGACCGACCCGCTGCCGATGCTCTACACCTGGCTCAAGGAGAACACCGCCGAGAATGCGATCATTGTCGTGGATCCCGAAACCCCGGTGAAAATGTCCGGCAACGTCTCCGAGCTGCCGGCGTTCACCGCCCGCACGCTGTTCGTGGATCATCCCAGCTACCTCACCACCCCCTACCCGGACCGGGACCGCCGCGTCGCGATTGCGCGGAGCCTGATCGCGGGAGCGGTGCCGGGCAGCGAAGACCAGGCCTACCTCTGGCGGGTCCGCCGGAGCGGGAACCCCGGCGGGGGACGCCCCCGCCCGCTCTACCTGGTGAGCCATGCGGCGGACCGGCCCGGGGTGCTGGCCCGGCTCACCGCGGCCAACGGGACACCGCTGTTTCACCGGGAGTTCGTGGCTGTCTTCCAGGTACCGGAGCGCTCCGTCCTTCCGGCGAGGGCCCCATGACCATCGTTCGCGCCTGGATCCGGGAGATCCGCCCGCACCAGTGGGCCAAGAACCTGCTCATTTTCGTGCCGGCCATGGCGGCCCACCTGGAATGGAACCGGGGCCAGGTCATCAGCCTGCTCGCCGGGTTCGCCGCATTCTCCCTGCTCGCCTCGTCGGTCTACGTAGTGAACGACCTGGTGGATATCGCCAACGACCGGCAGCATGCCACCAAGAAGAACCGGCCCATCGCGGCCGGCGCCATCAGCCCGGCGGCGGCGGTCGCCGGCGCCGCGCTGCTGGTGATCCTCGCGGCCTTGATTACCTGGCGGCTTCCCCGCGAGTTCCAGTTCACGCTCGCGACCTACCTGGTCATCACCACCGCCTATTCGTTCCTGCTCAAGCGGCGGGTGCTGCTGGACGTGATCTGCCTCGCCAGCCTGTACACCATTCGGGTGGTCGCCGGCTCCACGCTGGTGGAGGCGCCCCTCTCCCAATGGTTCCTGGCCTTCTCGATCTT
This sequence comes from uncultured Gemmatimonadales bacterium, assembly GCA_963795085.1. GTDB lineage: Bacteria > Gemmatimonadota > Gemmatimonadetes > Gemmatimonadales > GWC2-71-9 > DASYPP01. The sequence goes on from CAWCFX010000006.1 coordinate 577,508, forward strand.
TTTCTTCTTCTCCCTGGCCCTGGTCAAGCGGGTCGCCGAGTTGCGGCCGCTGGTGGCGAAGGAAGAAAAGGCGGTCGCGGGACGCGGCTACCTGGCGCCCGACCTGCCGGCTCTCACCTCGCTCGGCACCGCCGCCTCAATGGCGAGTTCGCTGGTGTTCTGCCTGTACATTACCAGCGACGAAGTGACCCGGCTCTACTCCCACCCGACCCTGCTCTGGGTGGGCCTCCCGCTCTTCCTCTACTGGCAGGCACGGGTGTGGCTGCTGACCTCCCGCGGCCGGATGAACGAAGACCCGGTAGTCTTCGCGCTCAAGGACCAGATGAGCTATCTCATCGCCCTCGGCTTCCTGGTGACCATCTGGCTGGCGACATGACCGGGAACCTCCCCGCGGCGACGCTCTCCGGGTGGGGGCGGTTTCCGTCGGCCGACACCCGCCTGGCCCGGCCGGAGCAGATGCAGGGGCTGGGGGAGGAGATCCGGTCCCATGCCCAGATGATTCCCCGCGGGCTGGGCCGCAGCTACGGCGATGCCGCGGTCAGCCCCGGCGGCGTCACCCTGCTGGTGGAGCGGCTCAACCGCTTCCTCGGGTTCGACCCGGCCAGCGGCGAGCTCCGCTGCGAAGCGGGCGTGACCATCGAAGACCTCCTGGTCCACCTGCTTCCGCAGGGATTTTTTCCCCCGGTGACACCGGGGACCAGGTACGTCACCCTGGGCGGGGCGCTGGCCGCCGACGTGCACGGCAAGAGCCACCACAAGGACGGCGCCTTCTCCCGGCACGTGAACTGGTTCAACCTGGTGACCGCGGACGGCGAAACCCGCCGCTGCAGCCGGGACGAGCAGCCGGACCTGTTCTGGGCCACCCTGGGCGGGATGGGACTCACCGGCGTCATCACCGATGTGAGCTTCCGGATGAAACGGGTGGAAAGCGCCTACCTGTCCGTGGACTACGAGAAAGCCCGGAACATCGACGCCGCCCTGGAGTTGTTCGAAACCACCGACCAGCGCTACACCGACTCCGTCGCCTGGATCGACTGTCTCACCCGCGGCCCGGCGCTGGGACGGAGCGTGTTGATGCGGGGCAACTGGGCGCCGGCGAGCGCCCTGCCGCCCCGCCTCGCCGAAGCGCCCCTGCTCGTGAAGTCCGCCGGCCGGAAATCGATTCCCTTCGATGCGCCCGGTTTCGCGCTCAATCCGCTCAGCGTCAAGCTCTTCAACGCGGTGTTCTATCACCGCCACCCGATCGGCCGGAATATCCTGGTCCCCTACGAGCCATTCTTCTATCCGCTCGACCGGATCCGGCACTGGAACCGGCTCTATGGCAAGCGAGGTTTCCTGCAGTACCAGTGCGTGCTCCCCTTCGCGGGGGGGCGGGAGGGGTTGATCCGGATACTGGAACTGCTCTCGTCCGAGGGGCACGCCTCTTTTCTTGCCGTTCTCAAGCGGTTCGGCGAAAACGAGCCAGGCCAACTGCTGTCCTTTCCCCGCCCCGGGTACACCCTGGCGGTGGACCTGCCCCGGGATGGGGAGCGCCAGGACCGCCTGCTGGCGGACCTGGACCGGGTGGTCCTGGAACGGGGCGGCCGGGTCTACCTCGCCAAGGACGCGCGGCTCAGCGCCGAGACGTTCCTGGCCATGTACCCGGAGACCGGCCGCTGGCTCGAGATCAAGCGGCGGATCGATCCGGAGCGCCGCTTCTCTTCCTCGCTCTCCCGCCGGCTGGGGCTGGACGGATGATCGTGCTACCCAGGAGCCACCGGGGCACCGTCCTGGTGCTGGGCGCCACCTCCACCATCACCCGGCACGCCGCGGCGGCCTTCGCCCGCCGTGGCTACGACCTGTGCCTCGCCGCGCGCCAGGCCGACGAAGTGGGGCGCATCGCCAGCGATCTGCGCCTGCGCTACGGCATCAACGTCGAACCAGTGACCTTCGACGCGGCCGACAGCGCCTCGGCGGAACGAATGCTGACCCTGGTGATGGACGAATCCTTCGGGGATCTCTCCGGCGTGGTGCTGGGCTTCGGCATCCTGGGCGAACAGGCCAACGCCCAGGACGACCCCGCGGCGGCCCACCGGATCATCGCGGTCAACTTCAGCGCCGCGGTGAGCCTGCTGACGCCGCTGGCCAACTTCTTCGAGGAGCGGGGCCGCGGGTTCATCGGGGTGATCGGATCGGTGGCGGGCGACCGGGGGCGGCAGAGCAACTACGTCTATGGGTCCGCCAAAGGCGGGCTGGCGATCTATCTCCAGGGCCTGCGCCAGCGGCTGGCCAAGGGCGGGGTCTCGGTCACCACCATCAAGCCCGGGTTCGTGGATACCAGGATGACCTACGGGCTGCCCGGGATGTTCCTGGTCGCCGATCCGGCCGACGTCGGCGAGGCGATCGCCCGGGCGATCGAGAAAAAGAAGGCGGTCGCCTATATCCCGTGGTTCTGGCGCTGGATCATGCTGATCATCAAGCTGATCCCGGAGCCGGTGTTCGTGCGGATGAAAATCTAGCGCGCCAGGGAACAGCCGATACGACAAAACACGAAAACCGAGAAATTTACAATACCACTGTCTTGGTTTCGTATTTTTGGTACTTGTTCTCTTGTAGTACCGGCAGTGTCGAGTGTGCTCACGTCTCTTCAGGTCAGGAACCCCGCCGGTACCGGGCAAAGGTCCGGGTCCCGATAAACCAGTCTTTCATGCCGATCTTCTTCCCCTCTGCCTTGGTGCGGGGGAAATACTTGATGGGCACCTCCCGGATGACGCAGCCCCGCGCGAGGACCCGCGCCGTAATCTCGTGATCCAGCTCGAAGCCCGAGGTCTCCAGCGGCAGCGACTGGATCAGCGCCGTGCGAAACAGCTTGAGGGCGGTCACCGTGTCCGAGATGTACGAACCGGTACACAGGAGGGCCACGAAGCTCAGGCTCTGCCCGCCGGCATAGGCCAGCAACCCCTGGTTGGGGTGCTTGCCGGTCAGCAGGTTCTTGAGCCGGCTCCCGTCAGGATACTTCATGTAGCGGCTGCCGTACACCGCGTCCACCCCCGGCTCCATGAGCTTTCGGAACATCGGGATGTAGTCCGCCGGGTCGTACTCCAGGTCGGCGTCCTGGATGATCAGGTAGGCGCCGGTCGCCAGCCCGATCCCCGCCCGCACCGCCGCACCTTTGCCCGCGTTTGCCGGCTGGTTGTGCAGACGAACCCCTGCAAACCCGGCGACGATCTCCGCCGTGCGGTCTCGGGAGCAGTCGTTGACGACGATAATTTCCTTCTCCAGCCCCAGGGATGACAGGTCGAGGGCAAGAATCCGTTCCAGCAGGGTGCCGATGAACCGCTCCTCGTTATAGGCAGGAATCACGATGGATAACGTTTCACTCATGGATTTCCGCCCAGGTGCGAGGCCACGCGGGCCAGTTCGTCCGGAGTGTTGATACCGACCGCCTCCATCGCCCCGGTTGCCGGCACGGTGCAGACCCGGCCCTGGCGCGCCAGCCATGGAATGAAGGGCAGGAAATTCCGTTCGCCGGTGGCCCGGCCCCGCGGGGCAACGGCGGCGTAGGCGGGCAGGCCGGTCAGGTATATCTCCCGGGTGAGCGCGAACAGCCCGATATCCCCTTCCCCCTCGGGGGGCATGCGATCGCCCTCCCGCCGGTGCAGCACGCCATTGATGGACCCGGCGCCGTCCCGGGAAAAATGGATATAGGGTTCCGCACCGACGAGGGTCGGAAAGGCCAGCCCGGGACGGGGGTCCGCCTCCATGGCGGCCGCGAGGCGAGCCGCCGTCTCTTCCGCTACGGCGACCTGGTCGCACCAGGTGATCCAGACCTCGTCCGGCATGATCTCTCCCACTCGAAGCCGGGGAATCAGGACCGCGTCCAGCATGCCGGTGGGCGACTCCTGGACCAGCAACTCGATCCGCTCGGGCCGCCCGGCGCAATGCCGCCCGGCGAGGGGAGCGCCGGCCGGGCTTACCACGACCAGGAAACGGTCCACCCGGTCCCGGTACCGTGCGAACAGCCAGTCAATCATCGGCCGGCCATGCACCGGCACCAGCAGCTTGGGCAGCTCAGATCCCAGGCGGGACCCCCGGCCGGCAGCCGGAACGATCAGCACGCGGCTCACGCCACCGGCTCCAGGATGACGGGAACCAGCTCGGCCAGGTCTGGAAAACTCCCCAGGAAACGAACGTGGGCCAGGGCCTCTCCGGACCGTACCGAGGCGACCCAGGCGCCGGCGGCGATGCCGGCCAGGATCCCGGCCCGGCTGTCTTCCACGACCAGGGTCGCGGAGGGATCGCCGCCCGCCAGCCGGATAGCGGCGGCGAAGGTATCCGGTGCCGGCTTGCCTTCACGGACATCCTCCGCGGTCACCACCACGGGGAAGAACTGGTCCAGCCCGGCCCGCTCCAGCAGCATCCGGGTCGTGGCCCGGGAGGCGCCGGTGCCCAGGGCCAGGGACAGTCCGGCCTGCGCCAGCCGGGACACGGCGGGTCGCGCGTCGGCGAATCCGCCGGTAGCGCCAAGGTACTCCCGGGCCCGCTCCTGCTTGAAGGTCACCCACCGCCGGATATCCGCCTCCGCCGGGGCCGCGGGACCCGTAACCTCCCGCACCACGCTTTCGGTGGTGCGGCCGGCGATGGCGGGATAGGGCGGCGGGGCCGTCACCCCCACGCGGGCCCAGAGATCGGCAAAGGCGCGCGCATGGCAGGCGCTGCTGTCGGTGAGCACGCCATCCATGTCGAAGACGATCAGTTCAAACCGGGGGGGCGGGCTCACTTGGAGAGCGAGGCGGTTTCCGGGAAGAGGTTCTCCACTGGCGTCTCTTCGACCATGACGTCGACCGAGGACGGCGTGGGCGAGGGCGCCACCGGCCGCCAGCGGCCCCGGAGTATGCTGGCCAGGGAGCCCAGCCCTTCCGCCACGGTGGTCCGCCGAATCTTCTCGGGTGAGAGCGGAAAGTAGTACACCGGGGTCTCGAACAACTCGGCCCGGCGTCTGAGCAGGCGACCCAGCACCACCTGATTGAAGTCGCGGCGCTGGTAATCCAGCGGCCCCTCCCGGAGAAACGTGGACCGCACCACGCGGACCCCCGAGAGCGTGTCCGAGATGTACCGGCCGTACAGGAGCAGGTAGCTCGCGCTGAGCAGGTGGCTGCCGATATAGCTGATGGCCGCCTTGACGCTCCGGTGCCGGTACACCAGCCGGTATGCCGCGCTGATATCGTTCACCGACAGGCGGCGGCTTCCCCACACCGCGTCCAGCCTGCCGCCGGCGAGGTGCATCGCCAGGCTGACCATGTCCTCCCCCCGGTACATCCCGCTCGATTCGAACAGCATGACGTAGTCGAAGGAGGTATCCGCGGCGATCTGCGAGAAGGCCGCCGCGCTGCTGGCGCCCCGGGTCGCGAGGTTCCGCACCGGGAACGGCAGCGACTCGAGAAATTCCGGCGCGAGGTTCTCGTGGCATTCGTAGAAGACGGTGGCCGTGACGGGCAGGTCGCCGATGCCGGACCGGACCATCTCCACGATCGACTCGGCGATCTTGTTGAGCGACTCGGCCTGGACCAGGAGGATGGCCACCCGCTGCCGCTCGCCCCGGCGAAGCAGCGACCGGATGAAGGGCGTCAGCACCTTGGAGGCATCGTGGCGGCCGCTCACCCCTTCCTCGTAGTTGCCGATCCGCACCAGCCGGGGATCCTCCAGGCTCTCCAGGTGGCCGAGCGGAACGTAGGCGCCCGATTCCCGCCGGCCGGGCTCGTTCAGCAGGTAGTGGGTGATCAGCGCCGGGGTCGGCACCGCCAGCTGGTTCTTCCCCCGCAGGTAGAACAGCGCCTTGTTGATGAGGTCCACCGCGCTGTTGCCGAAGATCTCCGCGTCCTCGTGCAGGTTGGTGATCAGCACCTTGACCGCCGTGAGGTTCCGCGCGATGGCCCAGCCGATCCCGGGCGTCAGGTAGGACGGGAACAGGCTGGAATGCTGGGTACCCGGCGCATAGACGATGAGGTCGGCGGCGGCGATCTTTTCGAGCAGGCGCGGGTTGGGCTCCGGGATGACGCTCCGCTCGGCGAGGTACCGCTCCAGCGCGCCGGGGCCGGCATCCGCCAGCCGGGCCGCTTCCTCCTCCGTGGGCACCCGGTCCAGCAGGTAGATATCCCGCAGGTGCTGTGCGGTGTCCGAGGTGACGATGGCCTCCTCGGTCGCCAGCAGCCGGCCGTGCTGGTCCACCGCGACCAGGCAGGCATTGCGCCCATCGGTCACGTTCTCCACCAGGCCGGGCTCGAGGTTGAGCAGGGCGCAGTAGTCGTCCACCGCCGCATTGAAGTTCCGGGCCCGGTGGAGGAAACACCCGGCGAACACCAGGTTGCCGATGCTGCAGTCGCCGAAGCTGAACGGCCGGGACCGGGCCTCCAACTCGAACCGGTCCAGCCGGGACGCCACCGCCTCCCGCACCGCGGGGTCCAGGCCCGCGGCGAGGCCGGCCATCGTGGCCTGGAAATCGTCGGACGGGGGCAGCGGCACCCGCAGCAGCTGGAAGCAGGCAATGGCCTCGGCGAGGCGGTAGCCGGATGGAAACCGGAGGTCGAGGATGGCGACCAGCCCGGGCGCGCAGGTCCTGAGCTTGACGGCGAGGCGGGAGGCGTTCTTCCGGAAGTCCGACGGACCCAGGGCGTCGCCCAGGAAACGGCGGACCTCCCCCGTGGACAGTCCGTCGTCGTAGCCGTTGATGGCCAGGGTCAGCGCTATTCGCGGGCTCTTGATCAGCTCGGAGGAGAGGACGCTGGATCCCCGCCCCCCGGTAAAGAGCACCACGCGAACCATGTCGTCGGCGGCAGTCACGGGGTCAGGCCGGGGCACCGGCGATGACCGGCGCGGGTATCGAAACGGCCGTTTGTCCCGGCCGGCGGGCGACCAGTCCGAAGAAGGCGGACTCGTGGAACCAGAGAAAGAGGAGGAACGCCAGGAGCGGCCCCGCCTTGACGATGCTCACCGCCAGGAGGGCCGCCGTAGAGGTCACCGGGACCAGGTCCCGAAACAACAGCACCAGCACCAGGTTCTGCAACCCTGCCAGCACGAAGATGGTCATGAGGTGGAGCCGGGCGGCCCCCGAGAGCCGGGAGCTGCCGGAGAGCAGAAAGGCAAGAGGGATAAAGAGCACCGCGAGGTAGTGCTCCCAGACCACCTGGGAAATCAGCAGGCAGAACGCAATCGCCGCCAGGTAGATAAACAGGCGCCGGGCGGCGGGGGCCCAGGCTTCCGCCCGGCTGCGCCACAGCAACCGCCCGACGGTTCCCACCACCACCACCTTGATCGCCAGCCGCAGCGCATCCGGAAACCAGCCGCCCGCCCGGGGAACCGGGATGGAGTCGGTGATGGGGCGGAAGGCGTCGGCAATGATGTACAGGGAACTGTTGAACGGCCACGGTGACGGCTTCCGGCTGCCGCGGCGCAACAGGTCGAGGAACTGCAGATGCAGGTCCAGACCGAACAGCGCCAGCGACAGCAGGCCGGCAACCCCGGCCAGGGCTACCAGCGACACGAGGTAGCGCCGCCCCGAGAACAGGGCGAGGAACGCCGGAACGAAAACAAAGGCCGGCTTGACCAGGACAGCCAGCACCATGCAGAGAGCGGCCAGGACCATTCGCTCCCGCACGTAGGCCATCAGGCCCAGCACCAGGAGCAGGAAGACCACCGGAGTGGTCTGGCCGCCCACCCGGTAGATCGTCCAGAAGGGCTGATAGAGCAGCACCAGGCCGGCAAAGACCACCAGGAACCACGAGGTCTCCGCCGGTGACTTCGCCGGAGGCTTGAATTCGCGGTACAGGAGCACCAGGGCCGCGGCGTAGGCGAGGGTCCCGGCCAGCTTGAGGACGATCAGGGCGATGCCCGGCGGGAAAAGCGCCAGGGGCGCATAGAACAGGGCCGAAATGGGCGCACCCCAGAACGCCATCTTGCCTTGCGGGGCGCTGCCGGCGATCGGGGTGTCGGGATTGTAAATATCGAGCAACTGGCCGTGGGCCGCCCGCCGCCCGGTATCGTAGAAGTTGGCGAAATCCCAGCCATGCCCTGCAGGCACCAGAATGGCCGCGGTCGCCATGACGAGCGCCGCGGCCAGGATCAGTCGAAACAGGGTTTGCTGCTTGGGGGCAGAGTCTGACAATGTCACGTTGACGGCCCTTGATCAGCAGCCGGCGGGTCAGACTCCGTCAGCCGGCTTCCGCTTGAAAAGAGACCCGATCTTCCGGAAGAATCCCACGACGTGCCGCCAGAAAATGAGCAGCGCACCGCCGATCGCGCCGAGGATCGACGTCAGGGGGAGAATCTGGTCGGGACCAACGTACAGGAGATTGAGGAGGAGCAGCATCGGTAACCTTTCTGGGCGAAATGCCTGACGGACGGCGGTCTTCCAGTGCCGGACGCGGCGGTGATACAATCCTGATTCGTGACCGGTATTCCGGATGAAGAACCCTGCGGCAAAGCTCGGGAGCCCGCATGGGGAGGAGCAACCGGTATGCCACCAATAACATAGCGGGAGGAGCAGCCCTCCCATCGACTGTTGCGATGATCCTACAGTTTCTGGGCTGACCCCTACACTGTCAGGGTGGGGGGACCGCCGCGCCGGAAGCGGATCCCCCCCGCCAGGGTCAGCAGACCAAGATACACCAGTCCTCCCACGGCCACTCCGGTCCAGAGACCGGTGAACCCCGATACGTAGAGTACCACCGCCATACCCGATCCCGCCAGCAAGGTCCGCCAGAGCCGGGAGAAGTGCGGGAACCCGAAGCCCTCAGCGCGGGCAAAGGCCAGCGCCAGGAGGGTCCGGAAGGACTCGGTTCCGAGGGTCGCCAGGGCCGCGCCCACCATACCGTAGCGGGGGATGACGAGGATATTGAGCAGGAGGTTGAGCATCGCGGACACGAAGGTGATCCGGAGCACCCGGTCCTGGCGGCCCGCCGCGATCAGGGCCATCTGCGGGACGTTGCGGTAAAAGGCGACCGGGACCGTCCAGATGAGAACCTGCAGCGCGGTGGTGGATGGATCATATCCCGGGCCGAAGACAAACCGGATGATGCCAGGGGCCAGGAGAAAGCCGCCTGCGGCGACCGGGAACGCCGCGGCGAAGACCTGGGCCATCGAGGTCTGGTACAGGGCCTTCTGCCGGACCGGCTCCGGGGCCAGCCGGGTCAGGGTAGGCAGCAGGCTCTGGCTGTAGGCAATGCCGAGGTTGAGCAGGAAGCTGATGAGGGTGTATGCTGCGACGTACTGTCCGACGTCGGCCGGGGTCCAGAACGCCCGCAGAAAGATCAGGTCGGAATTGTAGATCATCAGGCCCAGCAGCGCATGCAGGACCAGTGGAAAGGCCCGGCGCAGGACCGGCCCGGCGGCCGCCCGGTCCCAGCGGAGCGGAAGCGGAATGCCCCGCTGCCGGAGCCAGAAGGCCAGCAGCAGGACCATCAGCATGTCGCCGGTGAACTGGGCCAGCGGCACCCGGGCCAGGTCGCCGGCCGACCGGACCATGAGGATGACCAGCAGCACCATGGTCGACTCGCCGGCGATGCGGGCCATGGCGACCCGGGGCGCGTCCTCGAGGCCGAGGTGGATCCACCGCGTGTTGGCGCCGACCCCGAGCAGCGTGAGGCCGTACACGGCCAGGACGGCGCCGTCGGGCTGGGGCAGGAACAGCAGGCCGGCGCCCGCGAGGAGCAGGACCAGCGCGGCGGCCACGCCGAGCCGCAGCGCCAGCACCGCGGGCGCGACGGTGCCGGCCCGGGTGTGGTCGGCGGCAATCTCCCGGACCCCCAGGGTCTCGATGCCGCAGTCGGCCATGTAGGTGAAGTAGAGCAGGACGGCGGTGGCCAGGCCGATAATCCCGTAGGCGCCCGGCCCCAGCGTCCGGGCCAGGTACACGGTGGCCGCGAACGCGATCAGCCGGGCGATGGCCTCGCCGGCGCCCAGCGCAAAGAAGTTCCGTTGAACAGTTTGTTCGTGACGATCGGTCACGCGTCAGGATTCCGGTGGGGTCGGGGAAAGAATAACATGCCCAGGACAATCTTCCGAACTCTGTGGCTCGCCGCCACGGCCGGATGTTCGGCCGCCGGTCCGGCTGTCATCGCCGTGGACTCGGCCGTCACCTACCAGACGATCTCGGGTTGGGAGGCCTCCGAGTCGTTTGGGTGGACCCTGCCACCCGCGGCCATGGATTCGCTGATGGACATGGCCGTGACCGACCTGGGGATCAACCGGCTCCGCCTGAGCATCCCGGGCAACATGATCGAATCGCTCGACTCGCTGACGGTGCCCGAAGAAACCAGCATCGGCAGCAACGACAACGATGACCCCGCCGTGCTCAACCCGGACGGCTTCCGCTGGACCCTGTTCGACTACCTGGTACGGACCTTTGCCCTTCCCCTGCGGCAACGGGTGGAGGCCCGGGGAGAACCGTTCACCCTGGTCGCCTGCTACGTCGGGTTCCGCCCTACCTCTGAGTACCAGCAGCGGGACCCCCGCGAATACGTAGAGCTGATGCTGGCGGTGCTCAACCACCTGCGGGACGAGTTCGGGCTGGTGCCCGATGTGTGGGAAGTGCGGCTGGAGCCGGACCATGGACGGACCCGGCTTACCGGCCGGGAGCAGGGAGAACTGCTGATCGCCGCGGCCACCGCGGCCCGGGCAGCGGGATATGACAGCCTGATGTTCCTGGTCCCGTCCACGGTGGTGCCCCACCGCGCGGTGCAATACCTCGACGGTATTCTCTCGGTGCCGGGGACCGCGCCGCTCATCCGGGAGGTGACGTACCACCGCTACTCGGATCCGCCCCGGGAGGTGCTCAACCAGATTCGCGACCGGGCCGCCGCGCTCGGCGCGCCCACTGCGATGCTGGAGTTCCTGCGCGGCACCGAGCATGATCTGTTCGAAGACCTCACCGAGGCCGACGTCACCGCATGGTCCCGGTTCTCGCTGGCGGGACCGTTCGGCGGCCCCGACCGCGGCGGCCAGTATTTCTTCGCGGATACCGCGGCGGGGACTTTCCGCTACCGGTCCACTACCTGGCCCCTGCGGCAGTTTTTCCATTACATCAGGCCCGGCGCGGTGCGGCTGGGCGCGCGGGCCGGGAGGCGGGGAATCGAGCCGGTCGCATTTCGACGCCCCGATGGACGGATGGTCGTCGTCGCCAACCTGGACCGGGGGGGCCCGCTCCGGGTAACCGGCCTCCGACCCGATCGCTACCGGCTGAGCTACTCGACCGCCGGCGAGCCCGGGGCGCGGGGGGCCCTGGTCGCCGTAGCCGCGGGAGGAGTCGCGGACATCGCGCTCCCGGCCGCCGGTACGCTGACTCTCTCGCCGGAGTGAACCACCGGGAGCGGCGAGGCCGCGAGGATCCCGGCGATCAGCTCGGCCACCCGGGCATTGGCCGCTTCGGTGATGTGGGAATCCCGGTCCACGAAAACGGTCTGGGTATCGCTGTCAAACAGGTCATAGGCCCTGAAGTAGGTGGCGCCCTCGTGGTGGGTCATGACCGAGTCAATCGCGACGTAGCAGCGTCCGAAAATCTCCCCCTTCCCCAGCGTTTGTTCCCAGGGGGTGAGCCGCTTCCGGGTCGCGGCGTGGTGCGGCTGAAGCAGCCGGACGATTCGAACCCCGAAGGCCGCGCCCATTCCCTCCACCGCCTGGTGGGTGCGCCGGTAGTACTGCGCGATCGCGTCGCAGGCGGCGGCATCGTCACGGGCGGCTGGCTCCCGCGGGCGGGACGGGAGCAGCCGCTGCACCAGCTTCGAGTGCCGCCCCAGCCCGGCCAACTCACCCCAGAAGCCACGTTTCCCCAGATCCAGCCGTCGCTGGGCAATCTCCTCCGCAAACGTATGGCCGGGCTCCCGGAAGCGAAGACCGGTGGCAATGTCGTTGTACCCGTCCAGGAAAACCGCCACATGAGGCACATTGCCATGGGCCAGCTCGACCAGGAGCCCGGTGGCCCCCTGTGTGGCGTTGTGTCCCGCCTGGGCGAGGTTGACGACCTCGACATTCTGAATGCCGCGTTGCGCCAGTTGGCTGGCCAGCAGCGACGGGATCGTGAACGAGTCGCGCGCCGCGAAGCCCCACATGCTGCTGCCGCCCAGCATGAAGACCCGGAGCGCGGTGGCCCGGTCTTGCACAGTCGAAATCGTCAACCGGCGTCCGGCGGAGTCGATGTTGACGTAGGGGGATGTCAGCGGGGCCGGCCAGTGGCCGCGGTAACTGTCGAGGCGATAATCCACCCGCGCGACCCGGGCATCCAGTTCCGGGAACCACCGAAACCCGGCATATGGGTGCTGGGTGCTATCCCGTTCGGCGGCCGGCGACGGGCCGCCGCGGATGCCGGCCTGCAGCCGGTAGATTCCCTCCAGGGCGAGGAACAGCAGAATGGTGATCCCCACCATCAACCATCCATCGCGGAAACCGTGGGCCACCTTGCGAAGCATTCTTCCCCCAGGTCTTGGCCGCCCTAAAGGGCAGCCAGAAGGCGATTCCCGCAAGGGTCCTCCGTAAGTGGGAGAGAGGTCGGGAACGGCCTGACCCTTGCAATAATTCCGCCGTCTGGACACACCCGATCGAACAAGCTATTGCCGTCACATAACTTACCCCTGGGTTGAAATGCAACCGTGGGGTGCGTGCCACACCCGACCAACCGGGCGGGAAAGGAACCATTGGCTGCCGACTCGCATTACCTGGGGATTTCGGCGTTCTACCACGACAGCGCCGCATGTCTCCTGACCAACGGCCGGATCGTGGCCGCGGCCCAGGAAGAACGGTTTACCCGCATCAAGGGTGATTCCGCCTTCCCGGCGCGGGCCGTCGAGTATTGCCTGGGCCAGGCCGGGATCGGCACCGCCGACCTGGCCTGCGTCGGATTCTACGACAAACCGCTGCTCAAGTTTGAGCGGATCCTGGAGACCTACCTGGGCGTCGCACCGCGCGGATTCGCATCCTTCCTCAAGGCGGGGCCGCTCTGGATGAAGGACAAGCTGTACATCGAGCGGCAGCTGCGCGACGCTCTGGACTACGAGGGCCTCCTGCTCTACGCCGAGCACCACGAGTCCCACGCCGCCAGCGCCTTCTTCCCGTCGCCCTTCCAGGAGGCGGCGATCCTCACCCTCGACGGGGTGGGCGAATGGGCGACCACCTCGCTCTGCCACGGCCGGGATCACGACATCGAAGTGCTCAAGGAGATTCACTGGCCCGACTCGCTGGGACTGCTCTACTCGGCATTCACCTATTACACCGGCTTCAAGGTGAACTCGGGGGAATACAAGGTCATGGGCCTGGCGCCGTACGGCGAGCCCCGCTACGTGGACCTGATCTTCCGGGAGCTGGTGGACCTCCGCGAGGACGGCTCCTTCGCGCTCAACCAGAAGTACTTCAACTACCTGAGCGGCCTCACCATGACCAACAGTGCGTTCGACGAACTGTTCGGCGGGCCGCCCCGGGAACCGGAGACCAATCTCACCCAGAAAGAGATGGACCTGGCCCGGTCGGTCCAGGCGGTGTGCGAGGAGATCATGCTGCGCCTGGCCCGTACCGCCCACCGGGAGACCGGGTCCGACAATCTCTGCCTGGCGGGCGGGGTGGCGCTCAACTGCGTGGGCAACGGCCGGATCCTGCGGGAGGGTCCGTTCAAGCGGATCTGGATCCAGCCGGCCGCCGGGGATGCCGGCGGCGCCCTGGGCGTGGCCCAGCTCGCCTGGCACCGCCATGCGGGCAAACCCCGCCTGCCCCACCCGGGCCGGGACGGCATGCAGGGCGCCTACCTCGGCCCCGCGTTCACGCCCGAGCAGATCCAGCGCTTCCTCGACTCCATCGGCGCCGGCTACCGCCGGCTGGACCGGCCCGCCCTCCTCCAGGAAACCGCGGCCCTGCTGGCCGACGAGAAGATCGTCGGCTGGTTCGACGGCCGCATGGAGTTCGGGCCCCGGGCCCTGGGCAGCCGCAGCATCCTGGGCGACCCGCGAAGCCCGCGGATGCAGGCCCAGATGAACATCAAGATCAAGTTCCGCGAGGGCTTCCGGCCCTTCGCGCCCAGCGTCCTGGAAGACCGGGTGGGCGAGTACTTCGATCTCCACGCCGAGTCGCCGTACATGCTGCTGGTGGCCCCCATCTGCCGGGAGCGCCAGATTCCCATGACCGACCAGCACCGCAATCTCTGGGGCATCGAACAGCTCAACGTGGTCCGCTCCGACATCCCCGCGGTGACCCATATCGATTATTCGGCCCGGGTCCAGACGGTGAGCCGGGAAACCAACCCCAATTACTACGACCTGATCGCCGAGTTCGACCGGCTGACCGGGTGCCCGGTGGTGGTGAACACCTCGTTTAACGTTCGCGGCGAACCGATCGTGTGTACCCCCGCCGACGCGTACCGCTGCTTCATGCGGACCCATATCGACAGCCTGGTGCTGTACCCGTTCCTGCTCGAAAAGAGCGCCCAACCCGAGTGGAAGGAGAGTGAGGATTGGCGCAGCCAGTTCCAGCTCGATTGACCGCGGCGGAGCTGCGGAAGTTCGGCCTCCTGGTCGGCGGGGTCTTTGTCGCGCTCGGCGGCCTGTTCTGGTGGCGGGACTCGGGCCGCGCGGCCGCCATCCTCTGGGGGGTCGGGGGGCCGCTGATGGCGCTGGGACTGGCGGCACCGGCCCTGCTCCGCCCCGTGTACCGGGCCTGGATGGGGCTGGCGCTCCTGATCTCCAGGGTAACCACGCCGGTGATCATGGCCGTGCTCTACTTCGTGGTGATGACGCCGGTGGGCTTGCTGGCCCGGGCCTTCGGACACCGCCCGCTGGAGCGGGGCGGGAAGGACCGGGAACTATGGCTGGTGCGCCAGCCGGCCGACCGGAAGAGCGACATGGAACGGCAGTTCTGACACTTGCAGCCGGGGACCTTAAACTCTCAGCAGGGGCGGGACCGAAGGCTTCCGATAATCCGGAGTGATCACATGACCAGGCGAACGGGACTGCTCGGGGAACTATGGCTGTTCCTCAAGGTGCGCAAGAAGTGGTGGCTGGTACCCCTGATCCTTCTCATGGTGATGATCGGCGGGTTGCTGGTCTTCGCCCAGGGGTCGGTCCTGGCGCCGTTCATCTATACCATCTTCTAGTGGACGGTCTCACATGTTTCGAAAGACGCTGTCGGAACAGCTCACCACGGAGCCACGAAGCAGACGGAGGTAGCACGGAGCACCCACCGTAGCGGGCTCAAGAGCCGCAATCCCAATACCTTGGCGGCAGCATGAAGGTTCTTCGTGCTGCCTTCGTGGACTTCGTGGCTCCGTGGTGAATCAGTCCTTGCCCACCTGATCGGAACTTTGGATACAGTCCACTAGGCACCCGTCATTCCGAGTCAGCCGGCCACTGGTCTTCCCCGGTGGCCCCGAGGAGGCTGTCCATGGTGGTCCGGAGTCCGGCCAGCCTGGACGCCGCAATCGGGTTCCCGGCCAGGTTGGTCAACTCCCCCGGGTCGGTTTGCAGGTCGTACAGCTCTTCGGCCCCATCCTCGTGCCGGATATAATGGGCGCTTCCCACCGTCAACGCACGAAGTTCTTCCACTTTGCCGGATGGCTTCCCGGAAGTGATCACCTCGGTGAGAACCGGTTCCGCGGGCGTGGAATCGGCGGGGTCCCAGAACCGCCGCAGAGTGCGGCCGGGAAACAGGTCCGCCTCCTCGCTGCCGGTGAGGTCGAGCACCGTGCGGGCCAGGTCGCGCAGGTTGAGCGGTTCGGAGACTCGCATCCCTTCCGGCACTTCGCCGGGCAGCGCCATGATGAGGGGCACGTTGATGACCGGCTGGTAGAGACTGTTGCCGTGCACGAACATGCCGTGCTCGCCGAACTGCTCCCCATGGTCCGACGTCACCACGACGAGGGTGTTCCCCAGGACGCCCCGGCTCTCCAGCGAGTCGAGCAGCTTCCCGATCTCGTCGTCCAGGTAGGCCAGCGACGCCGCGTACGCCTCGTGCTCCCGCTGGATCTCGGCCCGGGTCATCCGCAGCTTGACCACCCGGCGCGCGCCCCGGATGCTCTGGTCGGTGAGATACGGCTTGCGCGGCGTGGCCGAGGCAAACCTCCGGTCGAATTCCTCCGGCGGCAGGTACGGCTCGTGCGCATCGTAATAATTGACGAATGCGAAGAAGGGACGTGACGCGTCCCGTTCCCCCAGCCAGTCCAGCAGGTCGCCGTTCAGCTTCGCCGCGTTCTTGCGGCCCAGGATATCGTAGTACCCAACCATGCGCCGGACACCTGGCCGCACGGATAGATAGCGCCCCACCGAAGAATTGAGCAGCAGTTCGCCAAACGTGATGGCATAGTCCTCGTAGTGGGCAAAGCCCCGGTCGAGCCCGAAGTCCCGGCTGACATAGTGAAGGTTGGCGACGAAGCCGGCGGTGTGGTATCCCTCCCGGCCCAGCGCCTCGGCCAGCGTCGGGTGGGTGGAGTCCAGGGGCGCCCGGAAACCGGTGCTCAGGCGGTGCGGAAGCTCCCCGGTGAACATGCTGGCGTGGGACGGCAAGGTCCAGCTGGAGGGTGCCTTGGCCTCCAGAAAGTTCACGCCCCGCCGGGCCAGGTCTTCCAGCTCAGGCGTGGTCGGCCGGGCATACCCGTTGACGCTCATGCTGAGAGAGCGGGCGGTGTCGAGAATCAGCAGCAGGACGTTGGGCGCACCCGGCTTCGGCTGAGGCAGGGTGGCGAGGACCTTCCGCTCCGACCACCGGTCAAGCCCAAAGGCGATCCCGGCCCCCAGCGCGGTCAGGAGCAGCAGCACCGGCGTGGTCCATTGCACCATGCGGACGAACGACCGGAGCCGGCGGCTCGCCAGCGCAGAGACCTGGACCGCCACGCCCAGCGCGATAAGCAGCAGGGCGTAGGTGTGCAGCTCGGTGATCGCCAGAAAGGCCACCGCGATCGAAGCGGGCAGCGCGAGGCCGAAGAGCATGAACCGGGTCGCGCGGGGCGTCCGCCAGAAGGTGGCCAGAACGGCAAGGCCCAGCGCCGGGATGAGCACCCAGAGCGCATCCATGACCGGCGCCAGCCACACGACATGGGGGCCCAGGGCGGTCGGCGTGCCGAAGACATACTTGCGAAGCGCCATCCCGGCGCCCTCGATCAGTCCGGCCAGCAGTCCGAACCAGAGGCCGGCGAGCAGGATAGTCCCGGGACGGACCCCGGCATCCGCGTCGTGGGAAGCTTTCGACATCGAACGTCTCGTTGTGGAAGTGGGCCGAACAGGGCGGGCGGGAAAAGCACCCGCCCCAAAATGGAAGGCAATGGCCTAGCGCCGGGACGTCAGCGGCGCCCGCCCCAGCGAACCAGGGTGTTGTACACCGAGCCCACCAGCCGGCCCAGGGCATAGCCGAACACGAAGAAGTAGATGAAGCCGATCATGCTGCCGAGGAAGCTGACCTTGTAGCCGGGGAGAAAAACCCGGAGCAGGCTCAGGTGCTGCCCCACCCGGTCTCCTCCCTTCAGGACCAGCACGTTGGTCGCGATGAAGATCCCGAGGCCCAGCAGCAGGCCAAAGGCGATGCCCCAGGCGCGCCCGTTGAGCTGGAGCATGGTGGTGCGAAGTTCGGCTTCCTGCTCCCGGACCAGGGTGCGTTCAGACATGAATCGGCTTTCTCGAGTGAAGGACGGGGAGATGTCAGCTTTGCGGATTTGGGTTTCTCAGCCAGATTCAGCCATCCGCGTCGGCATCCGCTATATGTGATCCAGAAAATCTCTGGTCTGGTTCAGTTCTGACTTGGCACGAATGACAAAAATCGAAACCGCGATCACCAGGTTGCGGCAGAAGGCAAGAAACCAGCCGCCGACAAACCCGGCTACGAAGCCCCAGAAAAGCCCGACGAAGGCCCCGCCCCAGGTGACCGTGTACCCTTTGAAGTATTGCGCCAGGAGCGCCAGGCCGACTCCCTGCCCCGGGCTGCGGAGCAGGAAGACGGCCGTGGCCAGGAAGATGGTCAGGCCGAACGCCAGACCGATGGCGATGCCAAACGCGCGCTTGTGCAGCGGGGCGAAGGCCAGCGCGACGGCGGGCGGCAGTTCTTCTTCCTGCTCGGGATGGACGGCAGCGGTCATGTCGGGTCCTGCCCTTCGCTGTCAATAGAGAATCGGTGAAATATGGGACTCCGCCGCGACGGCGGCAATGCTTTTCAGCTCGTGCCGGCGGCCGGGCCGGCCGGCTGCTGCCACGGCCCCCGCGGAGTCTTGCTCGGCACCGGCGGCCAGGTCTCCACCCCGACTTCGGCAAAGGCCTGCACGTAGGCGGGCGGTTTGGGCTCACCAATGGTATGGTGCAGGAAGGTGCCCCAGAGCGCCGAGACCCCGTTCAGGAAGTAGTACAACAGGTGCACCGGCACCACCCGCGCCGCGAACCATCCGCCCCGGCAGCGGTTGAAGAACCCGTACATCTTCCGGTTGCCGAACAACACGGGCAGGGTCAACGCCAGCGACACCGCGAGCCAGCGGGCGTCTCTCGTGACGGCGGCCAGCGCCAGGCCGGCGAGGGCCAGCCAGATCAGCGCCACGAAGATCTTCTCCCTCCGCGCGACGTTGAGCACGCTGGTGTTGCTGTTGCCGCCCTGTTCGACGATCAGCCGCATCCAGGGAACGCCCCGGTCGTGCAGGTCGGTGGCGATCACGTTCCTGAGCGTCCACTCCTTCAGGTGGGTGCCCTGGATTTCGGGCCGCAGCAGGATGGGATGGCCGTGAGCCCGGATCCGGTGGCCCAGTTCGATGTCCTCGATCTGGGGCCGCACATAGTGCCACTCGTCGTACATCCCGCACTCGATGAACACCGAACTCCGCACCGCGCCGCACCCGGCCCAGAAGGTCTCCGCCGGACCCGCATTCTGGTGATGCACGTAGTGATGCATCAGGTTCCGGTACTGGGAAATGAAACCGGGCGCCGGCGGCCGGTCGCAATAGGAGCCGAACACCGCCCCGAGGTCCGGGTCGTCGGCGAACAGCCAGGCGAAGCGTCGGAGCGTGTCGGGCCGGACGCAGACGTCGGCGTCGATGAACACCGCCACCGCTCCCCGGGCCGCCTCGAATCCGCGGTTCCGTGCGTAGGCGGGCCCGTGGGGTTTGCCGGGGAGGCGGACCACCGCGTCCGCATAGCGGGCGGCGATGGACGCGGTATCGTCGGAGCTGGCGTCGTCCACCACGACCAGTTCCCAGCACGCGCGGGGCAGGTCGCTCGCGGCCAGCGCGTCCAGCGCCCGGGGCAGCACCCGGTGGCCGTTGTACGCCGGGACGATCACCGAGAGAAACGGAAGCGGGGGGTTCACGGGCGACCCTTCCAGGCCGGGCGCACGGCCTGCCGCAGGCTCCGGGCGTGTGCCCGGAAGCGGAGTCTCCAGCGAAACGACGGTGTCCCCCATGCTTCTAACCTCCCTGGACGCTGGAAATAGTACATGTCGAGCCGGGGCAGGAGCTGTAGCGGTTCGCCATTCTCCAGGATCCGCAACTCGGTCGTACAGGCCACCTGGTAATGGCGCCGGGCTACCCCGGCCGCGCGCTCGTCCACGGACCCGTAGGGATAGGCGAACGCCCCCGGCCGGACTCCGCACGTGGCCTCGATGTCCGCCGCCGAGCCGGCGATCTCGTCCTCCAGCGCCGCGGGATCGAGGCCGGCCAGCGGGGGATGCGTCCGGGTGTGCCCCCCCAGCGTCACCCCCGACTCAGCCAGCCGGGCCAGGGCATCCCAGCCGAGCAGCGGCAGGGTGGGAATACCCGGCGCCTCGTATCCGCCCCAGGCGTTGGTTCCGCCGGCTTGTCCCGACACCACGAACAGGGTGACCGGGAATCCCGCATCCAGGAGCCGGGGCGCTGCCTCAGTCCCGAAACTGGCGAACGCATCGTCGAAGGTCAGCGCCACCGCGTCCTTCGCCGGATCGCCCTGGAGCAGCGTGTCCAGTGGAACCACCGGCACCGTGCCCCGCGCCAGCCAGCGCAGGTGCGCCTGGAACGCGTCCCGGCCCACCGAGATCGGCGACCCGCTCTCGTCGATCGAGTGGTACATCAGGATCGCGCGCACGGCCGGTCAGCGAATCGCGAGCCGGGAGCGCTGTTCCGCCACGACGTCCGCCACGATCTGCTCCAGCGAGCGGCTGAACTTGTACCCGGTCACCCGTTCCAGCTTCCGGGTATCCGGAACCCGCCGCTCCAGGTCCTCGAAACCCGCCGCGTAGGCCTCGCTGTAGGGAATGTGCTCGATGGGCGACTGGCTGCCCGCGGCCTCCCGCACCATTTCGGCCAGCTGGTTGATGCTCACTTCCCGGTCGGTGCCGACGTTGAACACCTGGCCCACGGTCTCCGGCGTGTCGATCAGCCGGAGCACGGCTTCCACCGCGTCGTACACGTGGCCGAAGCAGCGGCTCTGCTCGCCCGAGCCGAACACCTTGATCGGTTCGCCGCTCAGGGCCTGGCTCACGAAGTTGGGCAGCACCATGCCGTAGCGGCCGGTCTGCCGGGGGCCCACGGTATTGAAGAACCGGGCCACGATGACCGGCACCTTGCGCTCGTGCCAGTAGGCCAGCGCGAGCCATTCATCCAGCGCCTTGGAGCAGGCGTAGGCCCAGCGGGAATGGAGCGTCGGCCCCAGCTTGAGATCGTCGTCCTCCGAGAAGGGAATCTTGACGCCCTTGCCGTAAACCTCCGAGGTCGAGGCCAGCACCACCAGCTTCTGCTTCCGGGCCGCCGCGCCGAGGACCACCTCGGTCCCCCGGACGTTGGTCTCGATGGTGTGGACCGGCTTCTCGACGATCAGCCGGACACCCACCGCGGCCGCCAGGTGGACGGTTACGTCACACCGGTCCACCAGCTCCCCCACCAGCGCCGGGTCGATCGCCGAGCCGACCCGGTGCTCGAAGCCGGGGCGCCCCACCAGGTGGGCAATGTTATCCATCTGCCCGGTTGACAGGTCATCCAGGATGATGACCTTGTCGCCCCGCTCCAGGAGCTTGTCGGACAGGTGGGAACCGATGAACCCGGCACCGCCGGTGATGAAGACTTTCATGGATTTCTGCGCTCCGTGTGATGTCGGACGGGCGGACCGCCGGATGGTCGACCCAGGAACCCTCTTTCCCTGCTTACACCCTTTCGAGCGGATCACCGGGAGCCGGAACCCCCATCCCGCGGTCCGCCCTTCCCACCGTCCCACCGTCCGCCCGCCACCCCAGCTTCTCGGTCAGCCCGGCCCGGCCGGTGCGCGCCGCGGCCCGCTCCGCGATGTCCAGGTATCGGGGCACCACCGCGGTCTCGGTGTAGTGCCGGGCGTAGGCCTCGTACCCCGCCGCCGCCAGCTTCTGCCGGTACCCGGGATCGGACTGCAGCCGCCGCATGGCGGCCACCAGTTCCTCGCCGGTGGTGAACAGTTCCCCGCCTCCGGCCCCCTCGACGATCTCGGGGAAAGGCCCGATTCGCCGCGCAATGACCGGCGTCGATTGCTTGAACGACTCGATCAGGATGATCCCGAAGGTCTCGTAGCAGACCGACGGCACGATCAGGGCCACCGCGTGCTGGTAATAGCGCCGCAATTCATCGGGGGGCACCCGCCCGAGGAAGTGCACGTTGTCGATCCCCCCGGCCAGTTCCCGGAGCGGCCCCGCGTACTCCCCGTCGCCCGCGATCAGGAGATCGGCGTCGGGGTACTCCCGGAACCGGGGGATCACGTCGTCCAGGCCCTTGATCTTCTCCAGCCGCCCGACGAAGAGGAAATAGGGGCGGGCCCGGGGCCGTTCGCCGCCGACCGCAGCCCCCCCGGCTTCCGGATCGGGCAGGAAGTAGGGCAGCACCTCCATCGGCTTCTTCAGTCCGAACTCGGCATGCTTCCGCCGGCTGAATTCGCTCATCGCGATCACGGCGTCCACATGGCGGAGCTCCCGCGCCAGGTAGCCGGTCCAGCGCCAGAGCTGGGGCGGCCGCCGGTAGCTCAGGGTGCAGCGGAAACATTCCCGGCCGGTGCACAGCTCCCGGCCGTGGCGCCACAGCACGTGCATGGGGCAGACCAGCCAATGCTCGTGCGCCATGTACAGCTTGAGCGCGTCGCCGTACTTGAAGATCCCCGGCCCGCCCACCAGGGAGACGTTGTGATAGTTAATCACGTCGTACCCCCCCCGGGCCAGCAGGCGGCGGATCTTGCCGCCGTTCGCCACCGGCCGCCCGAACTGCTGGGTCAGGAGCGGCGAGACGGCACCGCAGCCCGCTTCGGAGCGACACCACCTCGACGCCGGGCACTTCGGGGGCCGGCGCCGGCTCGGCGCCCTGGCGCAGGGTGTTGTAGGCGTCCACGTCATGCACCACGGTCACGTGGTGGCCGAACCGGGCCAGGCCACGCGCCAGCCGCTGAATACCGATGCCGTCGCCCCCGAAGTTGTACGGGGGATAGAACGTCGTGATGAAACAGAAGCGGAGCCCGCTCACGCCGCCGCCTCGGCCAGGGCGTCCAGCGCGGCCCGGGCGGTCACCGGCCAGGCCAGCGCAGTCGCCCGGGCCAGCGCGGTGCGCGCCATCCTGGCCCGCGCCGGTTCGTCGTGGAGCATGGTCCCCATGGCGCGCTCCAGGCCCGCCGCGTCCCCCGGGTTCACGAAGAGGCCGCCGCCCGCGAGCAGCTCGGGCAGCGGGCTTTCGGTGGTCGCCACCACCGGCGTGCCGCAGGCCGCCGCCTCGACCGCCGGCAACCCGAACCCCTCGCAGGAGGACGGAAGCACCAGCGCCACCGCGCCGGCGTGCAGGTGTCGCAGGTCCTCGTCGGCCACGAACCCGGTCCACTTCACCAGGGACTCGGTGCCCGCCTCGGCGATGGCCCGCCGGATCTGGGCCTGGCTTCCGTGGAACACGTCGCTGTCGATGCTCCCCACCAGCAGCAGGTAGGGCGGGCGTTGGGCCTGTTTCGCGAGGCGGCCATGGGCCCGGACAATGTCCTCCACCCGCTTGTGCGGGTTGAACCCGCCCACATAGATGAACCAGCGGGCATCCCGGGGCAGGCCCAGCCGGCCGGTCACCTCGTCCAGCCGGGCCGCGTCATGGCCCGGAACAAAGGCGGGTGCCGGGGCCTCCACCGCCACCCGGATCCGGCCCGGCGCGATGCCGAGAAACCGGGTCAGGTCCCGGGACGAAAACTCGGAGACAGTGAGCACCAGCCGGGCCTGCCGGACCGCGAGGCCGACTTTGAGCTTCCAGAGCAACCGGGCCCGCCGGGAAGGCAGCGTCAGCTCGGGAAACCGTTCCGCGATCGCGTCGTGGACCGTCACCACCGCCCGAAGCAACGGCGGCAGCGGGAAGTAGGTGTACACCGACGGCGAAAAGAACACGTCGAGGCCGTCGCGCCAGACTGCCCGGGTAAGCCGCAGCATGTCGGCTGGCGACCGGTTGCCGTTGGCGGCCGCCGCCTCGGTGGGCGATCGCGACTGGCTGACGACCACCGGCCGCACGTTGGGTCCGGCCAGGTCGAACGACTCCGCCGCCTTCCGGTCCAGGTAGCAGAAGAACTCGTGCTCCGGCGCCAGCTCCACCATGGCGGGCAGCAGGTGGCGGGTGTACCGCCCGTAGCCCCGCCCGTTGGCCCAGCAGGTGGCATCAACGCCGATTCTCACGGGGCGGGCGGGCGGACCTTGAATGATTTCACTTGACGCCCACCGGCGTCGCGCTGCTCGCCGTCTCTTCCAGCTTCTGCTCTTCGTGGTACTCGAAATCCGTATTCACGGCCCACAGGTCGTGGGAGGCACCCTGCATGTTCCACAGCGCCATCATCGCCGTGAGCATCGAGTGGTCCTGGTTGTTGTACTTGTGCATGCCGTTGCGGCCGACGGTATGCAGGTTGGAGATCGTGTCGATGTATTCGCGCACCACGTCCAGGTGGCCGCGGTACTGCGAATCGTAGATCGGGTAGGCCTTGGGCATCCGGATCACGGCGCCATCCTTCACCAGCGACGCGCTCGCCAGGCCCAGGCTCTCCAGCTCGCGGGCGGCCTGGGCGATCAGGTCCGCGTCCTTCGATTCCCAGAGGCCGTCGCCCTTGAAGCAGAAGTACTCCATCCCGATGCAGGTCATCCCCGGCACCGGCACCATGGCCTGGCTCCAGTTGTTGAAGTTCTGGATCCGCCCCACCTGCACGCCCGGCGTGTGGATGTAGATCCAGTTGTCGGGGAAGAGATCCTGTTTGTCGAGCATCAGCGCCACCACCAGGAAGTCCCGGTACTTGAGCCCCTCGGCGGCCTGCCGCACCGGCTCCGGCACCGCGGGCGAGAGGGAGCGCACCAGGTTCCGCACCGGCATGGTATTGATGACGTGCTCGGCGGGGAAATGCTTCTCCCCTTCCGGTGTGCTGGCCCAGACCCCGGTCACCTTGCCGTTTTCCAGGTCGATCCGGGTGGCGTAGTGCTGCATGTGCACGTCGTTGCCCATCTCGATGATCCGGTCGCGGCACATCTCCCACATCTGGCCGGGGCCGAGCCGGGGATACTGGAACTCGTTGATCAGGGTCTTGATCTTGGTGGAGCGCTTGTTGAGCTGCGCCGCCGAAAGAATCGCCTTGGCCAGGGACAGCCCCTGGATCCGCTGGGCCGCCCACTCGGCCCGGATCTCGGTGCAGGGAATGCCCCAGACTTTTTCCGTGTAGGTCTTGAAGAAGATCCGGTAGAGGCGGGTGCCGAACCGGTTGGAGACCCACTGCTCGAAGTTCTCCTCCACCTTGCTGGGGCGGAGCCGGGCCTTGAAATAGCTGAGGACGATGAGAATGGCGTTCCAGATGCCCAGGCCGGACAGCGCGTTGGCGGCCTTGAGCGGATAGTCGAAGTACTTCCCGCCGTAGTGGATGCGCGACATCCGGGGCACCGAGATGAACTCTTTCCCCAGGATCTCGTGCCAGAGCGCTTCGACCGGCGCGATCTTGGTGAAGAACCGGTGCCCGCCGATGTCGAAGCGGAACCCCTTGTACTGCGCCGTCCGGGAAATCCCGCCCACGATGTCGTCGCCCTCGAGCACGGTCACCGCATGGCCCTGCTTGGAGAGCAGGTACGCCGCGGTCAGCCCCGCCGGTCCGGCGCCGATCACCACGGTGCGATCGCCGGGAGCCAACTGGTCCACCGTCCTGCCACCCGGTATTTCCGAAGACGTCATTACAGAACTCCAGTAAAGAGAACTGACCGCCGGAATGGATGGAACCTGCTACCCTGTCAGCATCCTCCGCCTCTTACTTCTCACCCGTCACGTCACCCGGCTCAGCGCATCGCCCGGCCCGAACCAGGCACCGACGGCCTCGCCGGCGGCCCACCCGGTCACGAACAGGGCCAGCAGGGGGAGCGACCGCACCAGTTCGGCGCGATGGGTCCCCTTTTTCCAGATCCGGCTCACCGTGCGGTAAAACAGCACCGGCGGCAGCGCGCAGGCGGCCAGGCCATAGGCGAGCCGGCGAGACAGCGGGGCATCCGCCACCCGGGCCCCGGCGTAGGAGCGGGAATAGAGATAGCGCTGGGAAAAGTATTCCCAGATGGTATAGTGCTTCTTGTGGCCGACCTTGATGCCCGGCCGGCAGAACAGGGTCACCCCGTCCTCCCGGAGCCGGTCGTGCAGGTGATTCTCCCAACGGCCCTGTTCGGTCACCGCCCGGTACCGCTCCAGCAGGGACCGGCGATACACGGTGTTGTTCCCGGTGAGCCACTCCGACGGCCCCTCGGGCAGGGGGGGCAGCAGGTGGCTGTATTCGCAGAGAAACGCGGCCCAGTCCACCGTCCGCTGGGTGGCGGCATTCTCGACCGATCCACCCACCACCTCTTCGCCCCGCTCCTGGGCTTCCAGCAACTGGCGGGCCCAACCGGGGGGAACCAGGACGTGGTCTTCGATCACGGCCACCGAGCGGCCGGTGGCGACGCCAAACGCCAGGGCGCGGAGATCCGGAATCGTAGTACCGGCGGGGGCCTCCAGCAGGCGGGTATCGGGGAAGCGGTTTCTCACCTGGTCCCGGACCGCCTCGCCCACCCGGTCCGCCACCAGGATTTCCAGGACCGCGTCGGCCCGCTGGTGCTCCAGTGCCGCCAGGCACCCCTCCAGATCACTCCAACCGTTAACCGACGGAACGACGACGGAAAGATCTATGGCCGTCATGATGGGGTGGTCGGATCGGGCCGGGGGATCCCCATTGCTGCCAGCCGGTCCCGCCACTCCAGGGGATCGCCGTTCCGGCTGATTCCGGGACCGGGCCGCAGAATGCCGCCCCGATGCGCCAGTACCTCGGCCCAATCCTGCCCCACCGCCTGCTCATCGTCGGTCAGCGCCACCACGTGGCCCGAGGCTTCACTCATGCCAAGCGCAAATAGATCTGCAATCGCAGCCCCCGGAGCAGCCATGACGAACCGGACCCCGCTGAAGGTCCGGGCCAGGTCCGACAACTGTGAAGGTGTATCCGACCGGGCGACCAGGACCTCGGCTCCAGCGCTCTGCGCCGGGCCCACCATGGCGCGAAGCGCGGCCTCCAGCGCCGCTCGCCCTCCCTTGGAGGCCACCAGGACCGAGAGCGACGGCGCCGAAACCTTCCGCAGACTGCGGCCGGAAAAGGGGGTCTCGTTGGCCATCGGAACAAATATGACGCTCATCAGGGGCTCCCCCAAGAATCCAGCCGGAAGTTGCTGGGACACCGTGAATTGCAAGGCAGGTGCCAGTAACCCATCGGTCAGTGTCCCGATGGTGGCGGCCTACCCCAATGGCCTGCCGGTGGTGTGGCGTGGATACCACAGTAGGAAGGATCCGGATGCTACAGTGAGGCGTCGTTCTGGCGCTCCGCCTCCTCCTGGGCCAGGCTCTTCTGGATGTTTGTAAGGTTCTGGCAGGCGTTGTGGGCGATTCCCTCGGGCCGGGCGTGGATGCGGAGCAGGATGGTGCGATAACCAAAATCTTTCACTAATTCGAGCCTCGAACACGCGGGCAGCAGGGGCCGGACGATCTCCGCGCCGCCCACGAAGGGAGTCACCAGGATGTACTCGATGCCCTGCCCCTGCACGAAGCCCAGGACGTCGTCCTTGCCCTTCTGCATGGCCAGGTCCGGATGGAGGACCCGGTGGCCGGTGTAGTAGTAGAAGGTCGCTTCCTTGATCGTCAGAACCGCTGCCGAGGCGGGGAGCGTGGCCTTGGCGAACCGGGTCGCTTCGAAGAAAGCCAGTCGGTCTTCCTTGAAGCACGCCTTGCTGACCAGGGCCTGGGTCCGGTCGCATTCCCGCAGTGCGCCGGCAAACTCCCATGCACGGGGAGCGGCGTTCACCGCCAAAGTAAGGGACAGAGCCACGGTCAGAGCCAGCGCCACCCGGCGTCCCCAGCGAAGGAACATTACCACAAGGCCGAGCATGACGGCCAGGAGCAGCAGCGGCTCCACCGGCATGATGAACCGGGTCATTTTGTACGGGTACAGCAGCAGCAGGCCACAATAGGAAAGGAAATAGAACGGCAGGGCGGGCCCTCGACGGCGCAGGGCCCAGAACCCTATGCCTCCGAAAACGAGAAACAGCCCGAGCCAGAAGGCGTTGTCGACCACGGTGGTATCGATGGTAGGCACCTGGAGCCCGGCCGCAAACGACTTGCCCAGGTACACCTTGACGAAGTTGATGGCGCGGGTCAGCAGCAACCCGGCTGGCCCCGAGAAGTGCTGCGCGGTGCTGGTGGCGACCGCGGCATAGGACCGCTCCGTGAACTGAAACGGCGCCACCGTGGTCCAGTAGAGCCACCCCCCGACCGTCAGCGCCGAGACCCCGGCCAGCAGCATGGCCGGCTTGAACCTCCTCTGAAATAGCCAGAGCAGCAGGACTCCTCCGAGCAACGCGACACCGACGCTCCGAGTGAGCGCGGCGATGATGGCCAGCCCCCCGGCCAGGACGTATTGCCGGGTTCCCGGTGAGAGGCAGGTCAGCACCCAGATCGTCGCGATGGAGAAGAACATGTAGGGCGGCTCGGTGGAAATCCGCCCGGCATAGATGAGGAGCGACCGGTTGAGCACGAGCGGCAACAGGACCAGCACCCCGATCACCGGGCCGGCGAAGCGCCGGGCCAGGTCGAACACCAGCAGCAGTGCCAGCGTCGAGAACAGGATGGTCAGCCCCTGGGCCACATTGAGGCTGGGGCCCATGACCGCGGCCCCGAGTGCCAGCGCCGCCGGATAGGCCGGCGGGTATTGGGCATGCACCGGGGATCCGATGACATGGAGGTCGAGGTACCGGAGGGAGCCCAGCGAACGGGCCAGCAGGAGATACAGGGCATCGTCGTTGGCGGCGGGCGTCACGGCGGGAAGCCGTCCCAGCCAGGCCAGCAGGGCGTGGGTCAGGAGCAACATGGCGGCGATGACCCAGCAGAGCCGCCGGATCAGCGCATCGGATTCAACCATTACCGGCTCGGATGGAGCCATGGTGCCCCCGTGGAGGTATGCCCGGCGCTCAAAACGCTGTGGAGGAGACGAACCTGCATCGATATGCAACAGCCGCGCCATGGCCCCCGTCTTGCGACTAGTCCGCTGCGGGGAAACCTTCTACACTCGCCCTCCCCCGGCCCTCGAACCCTGGCGGCATGACGACCCAGATCCTACCCCCGGCGCGCCACCTGCTCACGATCGGCCTGGAAGACTACTACCAGGTCGGGGCCTTCGACGCGCTGATCCATCCGGAGCAGTGGTACCGCTTCGAGGACCGGCTGGAGCGGAGCACCCGCCGGACGCTGGATCTGCTGGACGAGTTCGGCCTGAGGGCCACCTTCTTCGTGCTGGGCTGGACCGCTGAGAAGCTTCCGGATCTGGTGCGGGAGGTGGCCGAGCGGGGCCACGAGATCGCCTGCCGGGGGTACTACCATCGCGGTATACGAACCATGGCGCCGGCCGAGTTCCGGGAGGACGTGCTGCGCGCCCGGGATACGCTGGAGCGGGCTGCCGGAACGCGTGTGCTGGGATACCGGGTCGCGAACGGCTGGTTCGACCGATCCGATCTCTGGGCCCTCGACGTGCTGGCCAGCGAGGGGTTCGAGTACGATTCCAGCCTGGCGCCGTTCGGGCGCCAGTACGCCGCCGAGCCGTGGCGCCGCTTCGTGCACTCCCATCATTTTGGAGACCGGGTATTGTGGGAGTTCCCCATCTCCACCGCCCAGCTGCTGGGACAGATGATCCCGGTGGCCGGAGGCAATTACCTCCGCCAGCTGCCCCACTGGTTCGTGGCCGGGGCCATCGCCCGGTGGGACCGGCAGTTCACGGCCCCCCTCGTCTTCTACTTCCACACCTGGGAACTGGATCCCGGCCAGCCCCGGATCAGCGCGGCACCCTGGCTGGCCCGGCTGCGCCACTACCGCCATCTCGACCGGATGGAGCAGCTGCTTCGGTACTACTTCGCCCGCTACCGGATGACCGGGGTGGCCGAGCACCTGGGGTTGAGCACTGCCCTGGCCCGCACCCCCAGCGTGTCGGATCCCGCGGCGCGGAAGCCGGCGGTTCCGGCGCCCATCCTCGTGCCGGAGGACCGGCAGCGCATCCCGGTCACCGTGGTCATTCCCTGCTACAACGAGGAGCTGGTCCTCCCCTACCTCGCCAACACCCTGGCACGGGTGCAGGGCGTGCTCGGGGACCGCTACGAGTTGCGATTCACGTTCGTGGACGACCGGAGCACCGATACCACCTGGCCGGCCCTGCACCAGGTCTTCGGGGACGCGGCCAACGTCACCATCCTCCGCCACGAGCGGAACCAGGGCGTCGCCGCCGCCATCATGACCGGCCTCGACCATGCCACCACCGAAATCGTCTGTTCGATGGACTGCGACTGCACCTACGATCCGCACCTGCTGGGAGAGATGATTCCGCTGCTGGACGAGGCGGAACTGGTGACCGCCTCCCCGTATCATCCCCAGGGAGCCGTGCGTAACGTCCCCGAATGGCGGCTGCTGTTGTCCCGCCAACTCTCCCGTCTGTACCGGCTGGTCCTGGGGCGGAAGCTTCATACCTGGACCAGTTGTTTCCGGGTGTACCGCCGGAGTTCCGCCGTTGGCCTCCGGCTCACCCGGAGCGGTTTTCTGGGCGTGGCCGAAACGATGGCCATCCTGGTGCTGCGCGGTTCCCGGGTGGTGGAGTATCCCGCCACGCTCGACGTGCGCATCCTGGGACGCTCCAAGATGAAGATCTTCCGCACCGTGCTGGGACACCTCCGGCTGCTCGCCGGCCTGGCGGTGCGGCGTCTCGCCGGGCGGACCGGGGTCGTTGCTGCGGCGCCGGGAGTCCGGCCCGCACCGGACCGGCAGGAGACGCCGGCGCCATATACCGACACCCTCCGTTAGCCGATGGGCACCATCGGGATCGTCGGCGGCGGAATGCTGGGCATGGCCCTGGCCCTCCGGCTTACCCGCCAGGGCCGCCAGGTCACCATCCTCGAGGCCGGCAATGCCCCGGGCGGTTTGGCCGCTCCGGCCCGCATCGGTGCATTCACCTGGGACCGCTTCTACCATGTGACCCTGCTCTCGGACCACGCGCTCCGGGAGTTGCTGCGCGAGATCGGCCTGGAGACTCAGCTGCGGTGGGGTGTGACCCGCACCGGGGTGTATGGCGAGGGGCGGTTGCATTCGGTGTCCACCTCGCTCGAGTTTCTGCGTTTTCCACTCCTCTCGCCGATCGACAAGCTCCGGCTGGCCGGTACCATCCTGTACGCCTCGCGGATCCGGGACGGGCGGCCCCTGGAAGCCGTCCTGGCCACCGAATGGCTGGAACGGCTCTCCGGGCGCCGCACCTTCGAACGGCTCTGGCTGCCGCTGCTCAAGAGCAAGCTGGGAGACAACTACCGGATCGCGAGCGCCTCCTTCATCTGGGCCATCATTGCCCGCATGTACGGCGCCCGGCGCTCCGGGCTCAAACGCGAGATGTTCGGCTACGTCGAAGGAGGATACGATGCCGTGCTCACCCGGCTGGTGTCCCATCTCGAGTCCCTGGGCGTGGGCTTCCGGCTGGGCGTGCGGGCCGGCGCCGTACACAGCACCGGCGCCGGCGCGGCGGTCACGGCCGCGGACGGCACGGTCCACGAGTTCGACGATGTCATCCTCACGGTGCCCTGTTCCCGGATTCCCGCCATGGTGCCGGACCTCACCCCCGCGGAGCGGGACCGGCTGGCCCGGGTCCGCTACCAGGGTGTGCTCTCCGCTTCGCTCCTGCTGCGCCGGCCCCTGGGCGGCTGCTACGTCACCAACATCACCGACCCTGGCTTCCCCTTTACCGCCATCATCGAGATGACCGCCCTGGTGGACCGCGCGCGGTTCGGCGGCAACACCCTGGTGTACCTCCCCCGCTACCTCGCCCAGGACGACGACTACTGGAACCGCCCCGATGCCGCGGTGCGGGAAGACTTCCTGCAGGCCCTGGAGCGGATGTACCCCGATCTCCGGCGGGACGATGTGCTGGCTTTTGAAGTCGCCCGGGTCCGCGAGGTGCTGGCCGTCCCCACGCTCAACTACTCCGCCGAGTCATTGCCCGCGACGACCACGTCGGTGGACCATGTCTTCGTGGTCAATGGAGCCCAGATCGTCAACGGGACTCTCAACGTGAACGAGACCGTCGGGCTGGCGGCTCGCCAGGCCCGCGACCTCGCGGCTTGCCTCCACAGCGGGCAGTTGGCGCCGAGCCGGTCGTGAGCGAGACCCGGCGGATGGCCAGCATCTCGCTCGACATGGACAACCTCTGGTCCTATCTCAAGACCCACGGCGATCCCGGGTGGGCAACCCGGCCCGGCTACCTCGAGCGGCTGGTGCCCCGCGCCCTCGCGGCCCTGGAGCGCTCGCGGGTTCGCTGCACCTTCTTCATCGTGGGGGTGGATGCCCGGCGGCACGCCGCCGACGGCCTGCTCAGAACCCTGGTGCAGGCGGGCCACTCCGTGGGCAACCACTCGCACGAACACGAGCCCTGGCTGCATCGTTACGACCGCGGGCAGCTGGAATTCGAAATCGTGGAGGCCGAGGAGGCCATCGAGGCCGCCACTGGTGTCCGGCCCACCGGATTCCGCGGCCCCGGGTACAGCTGGAGCCCCGACCTGCTGGAACTGCTGGCGTCCCGCGGCTACCGCTATGACAGCTCGACCCTGCCCACCTTTCTCGGGCCGGCTGCCCGGGCCTACTATTTCTGGACCGCGCGGCTGAGCCGTGAAGAGCGGGCGCAGCGGAAAGCTCTTTTTGGCACCTTCCGGGACGGCCTCCGTCCCAATCGTCCCTATCACTGGCAGTTCGCCGGGGACGCCACGCTCCTGGAGATCCCGGTGACGGTGTTTCCGGTGGCCCGGGCTCCGTTTCACCTG
The DNA here is from genome assembly GCA_963795085.1 of uncultured Gemmatimonadales bacterium. Lineage (GTDB taxonomy): Bacteria > Gemmatimonadota > Gemmatimonadetes > Gemmatimonadales > GWC2-71-9 > DASYPP01. Next base: position 609,788 of record CAWCFX010000006.1, read on the forward strand.
AGCTATCTGTTGTACCTGAGCCGGTGGAGCGAGGCCCTGATGGAGACGTATTTCCGGGCCGCCCTCCGGGCCTGCCGGCTGGCCCGGATCGAGCCGACCTTCCTGCTCCACCCGCTGGACCTCCTGGGCGGCGACGAAGTACCCGAACTGGGCTTTTTCCCAGGCATGGAGATCACCTCGGAGCGGAAAACCCAACTGTTCGAGCGGGCCCTGGCCATTCTGGGCGAGCACTTCACGGTGGTGGACCTGGCCAGCCACGCGGAGGCCATTCTGCAGGCCCGCGGGGTCGGGCGCCGGGAGTGCCGGGTCCGGTTCGCGACCAGCGACTAGCCATGTCAGTCATGTACCACTAGCCCTCAGCCACCATGTGCGGCATTACCGGCATCATTCACTTCGACGGCCAGCCTGCAGACGCGGACCAGCTCCGCGCCATGGGCGCGGTCATGCGCCACCGTGGTCCGGACGATGAGGGCATCCAGCTCATGGGTTCGGTGGGGTTTCACCATCGCCGGCTTTCGATCATCGACCTGGCGACCGGGCAGCAGCCGATGACCTCGGGCCCCGCCACGATCATCTACAACGGCGAGGTCTACAACTACGTTGAGCTGCGGAAGGAACTGGAGGGGCTGGGACGCCGGTTCGCGACCGCCTCCGATACCGAGGTCATCCTCCAGTCCTATCTCGAGTGGGGGCCGGAGTGCGTCCGCCGCTTCAACGGCATGTTCGCCTTCCTGATCCACGACCGGGCCCAGCGGCGGGTGGTGGCCGCGCGAGACCACTTCGGGATCAAGCCGCTTTACCTTCACCGCTCCCCCCACACCCTGCTGGTGGCCTCCGAGATCAAGGCCCTGCTCCAGCATCCGGCCGTCGCCCGCGGCCTGGACCCCGAGGCGCTCCGGGACTACCTCACGTTCCAGTTCGTGCTGGGCGAGCAGACGCTCTTCACCGGGATCCACAAACTGGCCCCGGCCCACTACATGGTCATCCAGCTCGACAGTGGTGAGAGCACCACGGTCCGCTACTGGGAACCCTCCTTCGAGGTGGACCGGGGGCGCACCCGGGAAGGGTTCGCCGACGAGTTGCGCTGGCTGCTGGAGGACAGCATTCGCCTGCAGATGCGAAGTGACGTCCCGGTGGGTGGGTATCTCAGCGGCGGGATGGACTCCAGCCTGGTGACGGTCCTCGCCAGCCGGATCGCGCCGGACGGCTACCGGAGTTACACCGGGGCCTTCCGGGAGGGCGCCGAGTTCGACGAAACCCGGTGGGCGCGCGAGGTGGCCCGGGTCAGCGGGTCAGAATTGCACGAGGTGTATCCCACCGCGGACGAGTTCATGGCCCTCATACCCCGGCTCATCTATTACATGGATGAACCGGTTGCCGGACCGGGGCTCTTTCCCCAGTACATGGTCACGGCCCGGGGCGCCCGCGAGGTCAAGGTGCTGCTGGGCGGCCAGGGCGGTGACGAGGTTTTCGGCGGCTATGCCCGGTACGTGGTGGCCTACCTCGAGCAGGCGCTCAAGGGCGCCATCTTCGAGAACAACGAAGAGGGGGAGCATATCGTCTCGCTGCAGTCTATCCTGCCCAACCTGCCATACCTCCAGGCCTACGTCCCCATGATGGAGCAGTTCTGGCGGCAGGGCCTGTTCGCGCCCATGGACCAGCGATATTTCCGCCTGATCGACCGGCTGGGAGGCGCCATCGGCCTCTTCACCGGGGAGTTCCGGGACTCGTTCGACCAGGACGGCATTTTTCAGCGGTTCCAGCAGGTATTCAACCGTCCCGGGACGCTGTCCTATTACAACCGGATGACCAATTTTGACCTGGAGACCAGCCTGCCGGCGCTGCTCCATGTCGAGGACCGGGTCAGCATGGCCAACTCGGTCGAATCGCGGGTGCCCCTCCTCGACCGCCGCATCGTGGACCTGGTCGCCTCCGTTCCGCCCGGGCTCAAGTTCCAGGGCGGCGAGATGAAATACATCCTGAAACAGTCGGTCCGGGACCTGCTGCCGGCGAGCGTGATGGAACGGAAAGACAAGATGGGATTTCCGGTCCCCCTGCACCTCTGGGCCAGGGGTCCCTGCCGCGACTTCTTCCGCGATCACCTGCTGGACCGGCGGGCCCGGGAACGGGGCATCTTCGATCCGGCCGAAGTGGAGAAGCTGATGACCTACGAGCGCCCGTTCAGCCGCCAGCTCTGGGGCATGCTCTGCCTCGAGCTGTGGCACCGGGAGTTCCTGGACAGCCCCCAGCCACCGGCCATCCGCCATTAGCCATGGGCCATGGGCCCCTCGCCACTGGGTCGAGGGCCATCGATCCAGATCGCAATCATCAATCATCAACGACTGGCCGCCATTCCATGCCCCAGCCCCTTCGCAAGATCGGCGTCATCGGCCCGGGAATCGTGGGCATGCCGATGGCGGCACTGCTGGCCGATGCCGGCATCACGGGCGGCGACGGCCCGCCCGCCCGGGTGCTGGTGGTTCAGCGGAACTCGGCCACCTCGGGCTGGAAGGTCGAGGCCATCAACCAGGGCCGCTCGCCGATCGGCGGGGTGGAACCTGACCTCGACCGAATCGTGGCGCAGGCGCATGCCGCCGGCCGTCTCTCCGCCAGTCATGACATGGCCGATTTGCGTGACGCCGACGTGGTGCTGGTCTCGGTCCAGACCGACAAGGCGGGCATCCAGCCGGACTACGGCCCCCTGTTCGAGGCCCTCGATGGCCTGGTCCGCGCCTTTCAGGACCGCCCCGCCGGCCAGGTACCCCTCGTCATCTTCGAGTCCACGCTGGCCCCGTCCTCCATGGCCACGCTGGTGCGCGACCACTTTGCCCGGCACGGACTGGTGGACGGCCGGGACGTCCTGCTGGGGAACAGCCCCAACCGGGTCATGCCCGGCCGACTGGTGGAACGGGTCGCCGAGTCGGATAAAGTGGTGGCGGGGCTCCGGCCGGAAACCGCCGAGCGGATCCGGCAACTCTATTCCCGGATCGTCACCCGGGGCACCCTGCACGTCACCAATTCTCTGACGGCCGAGGTCGTGAAGACGCTGGAGAACGCCTACCGGGACGTGCGGATCGCCTACTCCAGTGAAGTGGCGCGCTGGTGCGATGAACGCGACATCGATTTCTACGAGGTGCGCCAGCGGGTCAACGAGCGGCTGGCCCAGACCGATGCCGCCACCCGGGACCCCAACGCGGTGCCCAGCGGCGGCCTGCTCATCCCCACCATCGGCGTGGGCGGCCATTGCCTGCCCAAGGACGGCATCCTGCTCTGGTGGCGGCTGCTGGAGAGTGGCGAGGACACCACCCGAAGCCTGATCCTGGAGGCACGCCGCATCAACGACGAAAGCCCCCGGGCGACCCTGGCTCTCGCCGAGCGAAAGTTCGGCCCTTTGAAAGGACGCCGCATCGCGCTCCTCGGCACCGCCTACCGCTTCAACAGCGAAGACACCAGGAACTCCCCCACGCTGCCCCTGGCACAACTGCTCCAGGAGCGCGGGGCGCTGGTCACCCTGCACGATCCCTTTGTTTACGAACGGGACCAGAATCTCCACCGCGCCGGCCTGGCAGAGCACTTCACGCGCGACCTGGGCCGAGCACTCGACGGGGCGGAGCTGGTCTTCTTCTGCACCGCCCACCGGGCCTACCTGGAGGCCCGGCTGAGGATCCTGGCCACGCCATCGCTGGCGGGGCTGGTGGACGGCTGCAATCTGCTCCAGCCGGAGCAACTGGACGGCATGGCCGGCCGGGCGACCGGGATCGGGAGGGGAAAGGCCGCACCCCCGGAGGCGGTACTTGGGGATGTCGAGCGGGGATTTCGGATCGTGGAGACCGGCGTGGCCAACGAGGTCGCATCGGTGATCGGCTATCTCAACGAACACTATGCCGCCGACGACTACAACCGGGTCCGCTTCGCCGAGGTGCAGCGCATCGCCGCGACCTGCGTGACCGGCTGCCATATCGCGGCGCCAGGCCCGGTTGCCCCGGCCGCGTTCCAGACCGGCTTTACCTCCCGGCTGGTTGCGCGGGCAGGTTCCTGACCGCCGCCCGCCCGTACACCGTCGCCACGTAGCTGGCGTGTCCCTGCCGGTCATAACGGGTGACGTACCACGCCACCGGTGTCATCCCCCGCCGCCGCGCCTCCGCCAGGATCCGCTGCTGCTCCAGGTCCCAGGGCGGCTTCCCCGGCGGCGCCACCACGACCGCCAGCGCAGGATTGAAGCGTTCCCACCCATCGAGATTGAGATAGGAACCGGGGCCCGGCCGGTACCGGATACTGAAGGCCTGCACCCGGCTCTCGAGCGCCAGGCCATCGGCCGACGTGCCGACCACCACCCGGTCGGCCAGGGGCAGCGACCGGGTGAAATCCCTGAACTGCTCGATCGCTGTCGCGGCGGCAAACTGGGGCTGCCGGAGATAGTCCGCGAACCGGAGCGGATCGCTGATCAGAAACAGGGCGATGAACGGCCACGCCGGGAGTACCATGGGCCGGAGGGGAAATCGCTGCGCGGCCAGCCTCGCCGCCAGGGCGCCCGCGATGATCGCCAGCGCGACCAGCAGTGCCGCTGCCGCGGACCGACGGGCCGGATCCCCGGGCATCACCCCCCACCGCGGGAGAAAGACCAGGGCCTGGAGGTAGAGCCCCGTCACCAGTCCGGCCAGGGCCCCCAGCGTGAGCGCCCGCCACCGGCCGCCCCGGGCCAGCAGCGCGGACCGGGCCGGCAGCCGAAGGCCGGTGACTTGGACGGCGGCGCTCGCCAGGAATGCCAGCGGCGGCAGCAGCAGCAGGAAACGCCGCTCCGGCTGGTACCGCTGGCTGGCCAGAAAGAGGAGACCGGCCCCCAGCCAGATCCAGCAGAACAGTTCTTCCACATCCATACGCTGCCGCACCGCCCGCCCCAGCCGCGCCACGGCGAAGAGCACGGCCGGCAGCAGCAGGGTGGCACACTGGACGAAGAATCCGTCCACCACGAATCCGAAGGCGTCCCATCCCAGGAGCGGGACCCGGCGCGCCGCGGCATGGGCTTCGGCGCCGTACACGTTGAGCAGGCTGATGCCCATCTGCTGGCTGATGGCATCCCAGTTGGGCAGGATGACCAGCAATCCCAGCACCGCCCCGGCAACCAGGACCACAGCGCCAAACCAGAGCGGTTGCCGCCACGCGAACGCCGGGCCCGGCCAGCCGCGGCGGCTCCGGAGCCAGTGCGTCAGCCAGAAGATCGCGAGAACGAGGCCCATCACCGCGGCCGACGGCTTGGCCAGCAGGGCCAGCACGAAGCAGAGCCCCGCCACCGGCCAGAGAACGGGGCGCCGGAAGGCGTGGAACAGGCACGCCACCATGCCGGTGACGCAGAGGAGCTGGAGCGATTCGGTAAGGCCCACCCGGTTGTGGGTGAGCAGCAGGTAGCTCACCGCCAGCACCAGCGCCGGGGGAAGCGCCCGGCCGATGGGCAGCCGGGCGCGAAGGCCGGCGTAGAACACCACGCAGGTCAGCACCCCGGCCAGCGCGCTCAGCATGCGGGTCTCGGCGAGTCCCAGCCCCACCAACCGGTACCATCCCTCCAGGGCCACGGTGTAGAGCGGGGCGGCGAAGAGACCCGGATTGGCCTCGTCCAGCACCCACCGGCCGAAGAGAAAATGCTGCCGGGCGTTGTGGGCCCAGGCGCCCTCGTCGGCCAGCCACCCATAGGCAAAGTCCTGTGGCGGGTCGGCCGCGAGGAACAGCAGCCGGGGCAGCACCGCCACGGCGACGATGAGCAGCGTCGCGGCCAGGTCCTGCCGCCAGGAGCCGGGCCGGCGGAACTCGGTCATGCGGACACCGGGGTGCGCGCCACCCCCAGCCGGTCCAGGGTCGCCTCGATCTCGGAGAACTCGGTGGCATCCACCCGAACCCGGTTCGCGGCGTCAAAGGATGCGATCGGCCGATCCGGTCCCGGCAGGCCGAGCATGGCGCCCGCCGCCATTCGGACGGTTTCCTCCGGATTCCGGCAGAATTGTTCGTAGGACACTACCCGGAAGCGGGAACCCAGCGTCTCCTGCTGACGCCGCATCAGGCCGCGATGAAATGCCACCTGGCGGCAGACCGATTCGATGGGTGATCCGGCGGAGGGGCCGGGATCGTGGAAGCCATAGGGTGTCGCCTCGTCGCCGTGGATTTCGCGGCGGGCCCGGAGCAGCGACTGGGCGAGAAAGCCGGGATCCCGGTCCAGGCAGAGGAACGAAGCCGTGGGCAGCGCCTCCGCCACCAGGTGGGCCACCGCGTTCAGGTTGTTGTTCTTCGCGACCAGGGGACGCCCGGTGAGCGATTCCAGCGCCCCGAAGAATTGGACCATTTCGCCACGCCGACCGGGTTGCAGGGCGGCGGGAATGCGGGAACGGTCGATTCCCAGCCAGCGATCCCAGAGGTAGAGGGCGTCGTTCGACCCGGCGAGCCTGCGGCTGCGGCCGTAGTAGCTGTGAAAATCGGCGGGGGGCCTCTTGATGCGGCGGCCCAGCACGGCGTTGGCGGTGAGCGGTGCCCGGGGAAACAACGATGTCAGGTTGTTGAAGTACGCCACCGGAAGGTGGCTGATGAGGACCTGGGAGACCAGCGTGGTGCCAGAGCGCGGCGGGCCGCAGACGAACAGCAGAGGGCGGATCGGCGGACCGGCCCGCCGAGTGCGCCGCCGCTCGGCGAGCGAGAGCACCAGGTCGAACGGGGTGAGCGCGAGACCGGCCAGCGCCGAGCCCATGGCAAACCGCGCGGCCGGATCCCCGGTTCGGAGCAGGCGAAACGCCAATCCGAAGGGATCGTGGAAGTGGGCCGGAACGAATTTGTGCAGGGTGGCGCGGAGGAACTGCATGGAAGGAGTAAAGGGGGCAAGGGGGCCCAGGGGCAAGGGGCCCGGTGGGTGGAGAGCCAGTGGGACAGTGGGACAGTGGGACAGTGGGACAGTGGGCAGTGGGACAGTGGGACAGTGGGACAGTGGGACAGTGGGACAGTGGGCCAGTGGGACAGTGGGCGGGTCGGCACGGCCGGGAACCGCATAATGGTTGCTTACGCCAGGGCGAATGCCGGCGCGCGGTCCCCCGCCGTTCCCGCGAGGACTTGCTGGTGGCGCATGAGGGCATCGGCGAAGTACTTGGTGGCCCAGTTCAGGATTTCGAAACGGCCGTAGCCGCCGCTCAGGGGGTAGGAACCCTTGATGCCGCCCCGGAGGCCGTCGAGGTCGCTTCGCCGGTTCTGAGTCCGCTTGAGAAAGGCAAGGATCCGGGGGACCGGCTCCAGCCATTCCCGCCGCCCGGTGATCACGTAAAGCCGCATCCAGTTGTTGGCCATCTGGGCTTCGCCGGTGAGACAGCTCCAGGAGGCGGCACCGGTCCAGTCGGGATTGAACCGGCCGGCCATCCACCCCTCGGGAGAGACCCGGCCGAGGAGCGCTTGCGCGGCCCGGCTGCCGGACTCGAGCAGTTGTTCGTCCTCCAGCACCCGGCCGCCTTCGAGCAGGCCGCGGATGGTGTAGGCCAGCGTGTGGAGCAGCGGATGGGCCGGGTCGGTGAGACAACAGTTGGGGAACCAGCCGTTGGCGGCCTGCTCCCGGCGGACGGCATGGAGGTTCCGGGCGGCGGCGTCCTTGAACGCCGGGACCTGGAGCCGGACACCGGCCTCGGCCAGGGCCCAGGCCACCCGTGCGTTGTACAGCGTCGTCTCGGCCCTGGCGAACTGGGAGTTCCCCTTGCGCCAGTGGCCGTCCGGCTGCATGACCTCGACCAGGTACTCGCCGGCGCGGCGGGCGGCCGCCTCGAAGGCCGGATCGCCGGTCCATTCGAAGGCCGCCAGCCAGCCCAGCATCACCTGGCCGGTATTGAAGACGGCGGGGGTGCGGCCCTGCCCGATGACCCCCCCCTGCACCGCTCCGCTGTCCATCTGGATTTCGCACTCCCACCGGGCAGCCCGCACGGCCCGGTCGGCCAGGTCGGGCCGGCCGAGGTGGTGGGACGCTTCCAGCAGGGTGGGGATGATATAGCCGGTGGTTTCCGGGTAGTCGGCCTGCCAGCCGGCCCCGCCGAAGTAGGCGTTGTAGGCGACCGAGAAACCTCTCGCGATCCCGCCCCCGGGGGAGGCATCCTGCGCAGCTTGGAGCCATTCGATTGCCGCGACAAGGTGGGGTCGATGGGTCGCGTCGACCTCGTGTCCCCGGGCTTCGGCCAGCAGCTCAAGACAGGCCGTCGGGTTCAGCGCGGGCACTGCGCGGATACTACGGCACCGTCCGTCAATTGCACGGAACAGATGAGAGAAAAATTCGGCCATGCGAGCAGAATGGGGCACCGGCAACACCCGTGGCAGGATTAAGGGCCAGGAGAACCGCCACCAACCTAATCTGGAAAGGGCGGTAGAACGAGTATTCGTCTATAATTAGGCCGAGAGATTTCCGCCCAACGCCCAGAGGGAGGTAGCGGCAGACATGGCACCGCTTTTTTTTATCGTTGGATTTCAGCGAAGCGGTACGACGCTCCTCCGGATGATGCTCGACAGCCATCCCGAAATCGCCATCCCGCTGGATGTCGTCGGCCTTTGGGCCCGTTACGAAGAGCAGCTTCCGCAATATAACTTTCTCACGGACGCAGCTGATATCCGGCGGATGGTCCAGGATATTCTCCGGGAGGACCGGATCAGGCTTTGGCAGGTTCCTCTCGACACGGACCAGATTCTTGAGTTGAGGTCATCCCCCGGGCTTGCCGGAATCGTGGATGCCTTTGGGACGGCATACGCCCGGGCCAAGGGCAAGCGATTCTGGGGGGACAAGGATCCCGGGAACATGGTCCGCATCGATCAGCTCAACCGGTGGTTTCCATCGAGCCGCATCATCCACATAATCCGAGACGGTCGTGACGCCTGCCTTTCACATTTGGAGCAGGATTTTGGCCATAAGGACGTACTGGCCTGCGCCAGCGCCTGGCGCGAGGAGATCGAATGGGTCCGGCGAATCGGCCGCCTGCTCGGTAATGCCCGTTATTTTGAGCTTCGATACGAAGACTTGCTGGCCGACCCCGAGACGGTTCTGGCCAGGGTGACAACCTTTATTGGGGTTCCTTACTCGGCCCGAATGCTGGAATACCACACCAGGGTAGACCAGGGGATTCCGCGCGAGAAGCGCCACATTTGGAAGCACATTGGCGAACCGCCCCGGCTGGATAATGCAGCAAAGTGGAAGCGGGAGATGCGCCGCCCCCTGCGAATCTGCTTCGAGAAGCGCGCAGGAATGGCTCTCCGTGACCTGGGGTACGAGGTGCTTTCCCATCCCGGAGGGGCGTACGTGGAGGAAATGAGGCAGTTGGCTGGGAGGGCATGGACGGCACTCCGAGAGCGGATGCGGTCGGGACGCACGGCGCGCCCGGTGTGACTCTGACCGACCCCAAGGAAGTTCCCGCCAGCGCAGCCGCGACGCAGCGGGGGCTGGACGATTCCCTCATGAGAGGCCTGGCGTGGACCGGGGCCATCAAGTGGGCCACGCAGTTGTTCAGCTGGGGGTCGATGCTGGTCATCGCCCGTATCCTGACACCGGCTGATTTCGGACTGGTTGGGATGGCGACCATCTACCTCGGCCTTGTCCAGTTGATCAACGAATTCGGTCTCGGGGCCGCTATTATCCGGCAACGGAACCTCACCGAAGATCAGATCGCGGAACTGGGAGGGCTTTCAGCCGCGTTCGGTGTATTCCTCTGGGGTGTTTCGATCCTCGTATCGGGGTTTATTGCGACCTTCTTCGGCGAGCCGGCAGTCCGCTGGATCGTGATTGCGCTAGGTTCGACATTCGTCCTTTCCGCCCTCCGCGTCCTCCCGAAATCTCTGCTCGCCCGGGAACTACGGTTCAAGCGGGCCAGTGCGCTGAACGGTATCGAAGGCCTGGTGGCGCCTGCCGTCACCCTGGGGTTGGCCATCCTCGGGTACCGCTACTGGTCTATCGTGTTTGGCAGTATCGCGGGGAGCTTCGTCGCGACCGGCTTCGGCCTGTATTGGCGTCATCACCGATTGGCATTTCCCCGCGGTCTCGCGAAGATTGCCGAGCCGCTGAAGTTCGGATGGCATATAGTGGGAGCCCGCGTGGCCTGGTATCTGTACAGCACGGCGGACTTTACCATCGTCGGCCGCATGTTCAACAAGAATGTGCTGGGCGGATACAACTTTGCGTGGACGCTCGCCAGCCTGCCAGTCACCCGGATCGGCGACCTGGTGGCGCAGGTGACACCCGCGATTTTTTCGGCCGTCCAGGATGACCAGGCCGCATTGCGGCGCTATCTCCTCCGGCTCACCGAAGGGCTCGCTCTGGTCACCTTTCCCTTCTCCGTCGGCCTGGCGCTGGTCGCCGAGGATTTCATTCATGTCATGCTCGGTTCCCAATGGAGCGTCGCGGTGGTGCCCCTCCGCCTGCTGGCCTTTTATGCGGGGTTTCGCTGCATCACCCTGCTCTTCCCGCAGGTCCTCGCGGCGGTCGGCCGTTCCCGCAGTCAGATGATGCTGAGCATCCTTGGCCTGATCGTAATGCCTCCGCTCTTTTTCATCGGAGGAAGGCTGGGGGACGTCGCGGGGGTGGCCTGGGCCTGGATCGTCGGCTACCCGATTGTCATGTTCCCAGCGTTCTGGCAGGTGTTCGCGATTACCGGGATCCGCACGAGGGAATATATTGCGACCCTGTGGCCCGCGATCCTGGGAACCGCCCTGATGGCGGCCGTCGTCCTGGCCCTCCAGCAATTCGTCAGCCCGGACCTGCCGCGGCTGACCAGCCTTCTTCTCCAGTCCTCTGCGGGCGCACTCGCGTATGGGTTCTTCTTGCTGGTCAGCCAAAAACACCGGCTCCGTACCCTCCGGAGGATGATGGGAGAGCTCCGCCGTTGACGAGTCTGGAACGGCCACGTCGTCCCGTCGTCATCCTCGCCTACCACTATCCGCCCAGCCGCGAGGTGGGCGGGCTGCGGGCGGCAAAAGTGGCGCGGGCCCTTCGGGACGCGGGCCACCAGGTCACGGTAGTCACCGCCCGGCTGCCGGACGAGACCGCCATGCTCCGGGAGGAACAGCCGGGTCTGCGGGTCGTGGCGGTAGCGCCCCACCGAAATCCGCGGGAGCTCTACCTGGCTTGGAAACACCGCAGAAGGGCGTCCCCCGAATCGGGCATGGCGCCCGCCGCCGAAGATCCCGGTACACCGGCCGCGGGGCAGGTTCCGCTCTGGAAACGGCTGATTTTTTCCCTGCTCTGGCTGCCGGACGATACCCAGGGATTCATTGGCCCCGCCGTTCGGGCCGCGCGCGCCGCGGCCCCGGGGAACGATGTGTTGTACTATACGACCGCGCCCCCCTTCACGGCTCACCTGGCCGGCTGGTGGCTCCGGCGGCGCACCGGGTCCCGATGGATCGCCGAGTTCCGGGACCCCTGGACCGACAATCCATGGAAACCAGATCACGTCCGGACGGCAGCGTCCGATGCGATCGAACGGTGGCTGGAACGGCAGTGCCTCAGGGCCGCCGACCTCGTGGTCTGCGTGTCCGAAGGGATTGAGCGGCTGATGCGGAAGAAATTGCCCGCCCGGCCGGAGAGGGTCATCCTGGTCCGCAACGGGATTGACCACCTGGCGCCCGGGCCGGCTGAACTGCCGGCCTCGGGACCGTTCCGGATCGTGCATGTCGGGTCCTTTTATCACGGCCGGGACCCCCGCCCGTTTCTCCAAGGCCTCGCGCTGCTGCGGTCCACCCGGCCGCTGACAGCCGATGACATCCTGGTGGACCTCGTGGGCCAGTGCCGCTGGTTTGACGGGGTGTCCATTGAAGCGACGGCCCGGGACCTGGGAGTCGCGGACCTGGTAAGATTCGACGACTGGGTTCCCCATGCCCGGGCGCAGCACCTGGTCGGGTCAGCCGACCTGCTGCTCCTCCTGGCCCAGAACCAGCCCGACCAGGTCCCCAACAAGCTGTACGAGTACCTGGGAGTGCGGCGGCCGATTCTCGCGTTCGTGGACGAGGGGGGGGAGTCCGCGCGAATGCTGCTGGAGGCACAGGGTCACTTTCCGTTGTTCGACGACGACCCCGCCGCTGCCGCCAGCGCCATCGCCACTGCCCTCTCCCGGCGGCACCGCCGCCTCGCCACTGGAGAAGACCTTCTGCAGACGTGGACCAGCGAACAGCAGCTGTCCCGGCTGATTCACGCAGTGGAGATAATGCCATGAGTTGGGATGATCTCATGATGAAGGCCCGTCAGGGGCAGGGCATCATGCGGCACGCCAAGCCCGCCTGGAAGGCCCTGCAGGGCTTTCGCCTCCCCGTGATCCGGCCCGTGGTTGGCCTGATGTACGGCCTGGGCAATGTCTGGAACCGGGGCTGGCCCCTGGCGGCCAAGATCCTCTGGCGCGAGCCGCTGCTCCGCTACCGCTGCGCGGCCGTGGGCCGGCGGCTGCAGCTGGAGGGGGCGATTCCCGAAATCGAGGGCAACGGACGGATTGAACTCGGGGAGGATGTCCGCATAGGCGGACGGTGCACCTGGATCGTGGGCTTCAAGGTTTCAGCGGGTGCTGAGCTCGTCATCGGCAACCGGGTGAGCGTGAACTACCAGAATCTCATCAGCGTGGCCAAGAGTGTTCGAATCGGTGACGACACCATGATCGCCGCGAACGTCCAGATATTCGATAATATCAGTCACCCGCTCTCGCCATCCCGCCGTCTGCGGCACGAGCCATTCACACTCGAGGAGGCCGCGCCGGTCGTCATCGGAACCAACTGCTGGATAGGCACCAATTCGATCATCATGCGGGGCGTGACCATCGGAGACAACTCGGTCGTAGCGGCCGGCTCAATCGTCACCAAGCCGGTCGCGCCGAATACCCTGGTGGGAGGCAACCCCGCCGCCGTGATCAAGCAGATCCCCGACGACCGGTAGCTCGCCCCACCAGCTCGCCGTACAACTGGGCATAATCCGCAACCATGCGGTCGAGGCTGTACTGCTGCTCGATCCGTCGCCGGGCCAGGCGCGCATCGGCATCTCGCGCGGACCGGTCGGTGAGCGCCGAGCGCCAGGCCAGTGCGATGGCTTCGGGATCCTCGGATGGCACCAGGCGGTGCGCGAGTTCAGGGCCGAGGACATCGGGATTGCCACCCACCCGGGTGACCACGGGGCAGACCTCCGAACTCATCGCCTCCATCAGGCTGACCGAAGTTCCCTCGCTCCGCGACGTGAGCGTGAAGAGGGTGGTGGCGGCCAGGAACTCGTGGATGTCGCTCCGCCAGCCCAGGACCCGGGCCTTTCCGGCCAGGCCGCGCTCCGTGATCAGGTCCTCGACCCGCGCCCGGTCGGGTCCGTCCCCCGCTATCAGGAGCGCCGTCTGGCCCGGCGGCTGCATCCGTTCCAGGATGGCAAACGCTTCGACCATTACGTCATATCCCTTGATGTGGTCCAGCCGGCCGAGGCTGCCGATGATGGCCGTGTGGGTGCCCAGTCCCCACTCCTTCCGGAGCAGTCCGTTATCCTGTCGGTGCCGATACGCGGACGTGTCAACGCCGTTGAGGATGACCCGCAACCGGTCGGGGGCGCTCATGACGGTTTTCGCCATCTGGCCCCCCAGGGTCTCGGAGACAGCGACCGTGCAGTCCGTTCGCCGGGAGGCGAGACGGTCCACCAGCCGGTCCGTCCAGGGGTCGGGGTGCTGGCGCCCGTGGTCGGTGTGGACGACCACCGGCACCCCCGCCCGCCGGGCGGCGAGTGAGGCCTTGTACCATACCCCGCTATGGGTGTGAACGACATCCGGTGCGATCGCCCGGATCTGGCGGATGAGCGGGCCCGGCCAGGCCATGGACCAGGGAGGCAATTTGGCGCCTACGTGCAGGCCGGCATGGGGCGACAACCCGTCGGCGTACCGTCCCAGAAACCGCAGCGCCAGGACGTGGGACTCAATGGCGGCGGGGTCGAACCGGCGCACCAGGTCCGCCACGAGCCGCTCCAGCCCACCGGCCTCGAGGTCGAGCACCACCTGGAGGACTCGGATGCGGCCGGGTAGAGGCGACGACGGCCTGTTGTTCAGCGGCCCGGGGGTGGCTGAGGCGGCATGGCCGGACCGGACGGCGGCGGAAGGGGACCGCGGGCCTGAGGAACATGCGTCCGCCGCCCCCGCCGGGGGTGGGCGGGAGCGGCCGGGCGCCCGGCCGGGGACAGTCTCTGATCGATACAGACAATCAGGCCCGCGGTCAGGGCGCCGAGGACATAGACCAGGTCCATGTAGGCGAAAGAGACAAAGGCTCCGGCGGCGGCAAAGGCAATAAAGGCGACCGGGAAGTACACCGTAGAGAAATAGAGAAATCGCTCTTCGGCGTCTCCCCGTCGCCACTCCTTGGGCAGGCGGCGGCGCAGCCTGATCGTCCCGACGATTCCGCCCACCACCAGCGTGCTGAACAGCAGCAACCCCGGTACGCCCATCTCGGCGCCGGCCTGCAGGAACGAGTTGTGGGGCGCGGACCACTTGATGCCCGCAAGGTTGGGGTCCGCCGCTTGCGCGACGGCGCGGTCAGAGAGGGTGCCTTCCGCCCGGGGGAAATTGTCTACTCCGATTCCCGAGAATGGATTCAACATCATATAGCCGACACCACGCAGAAATACGGCCTTCCGGCCGGTGGGCGACGTATAGTTATAGTCCTGCGACGGGTTGAGAATCGTCGCCATCTGCTCCCAGTAGCCAGCCGGAGCGGCAACCAATAGTCCCAGCCCGAGGACGACGACGAATCCGACCCGCTTCACCACGTCCACGTGTTTGAGCATGATCAGGAGAGCCACCGCCACCGCCGCCATCCCGATGAATCCCCCGCGTGACCCGGTCTTGGCGATGGTCACACCAACACCAAAGAGCAGGCCAATGCAGATCAGCTTACCTTTGCTGCTTGCGGTCTGAATCAGGAGCAGCGTCAACACCAACCCGACGAGCACCACCAGCCCGATATCGTTGGAATCGTAGCTGTACCCGTTCTGAATCCGAAGCAGGCCGTCGTCGGTGGCACGGCGCATCCGGAAAACGAAAATTGACAGGTAAGACAGGCACCCCGTGCTGACCACGAAGGCCCACACCATGGTGTATAAATCCCGGGTATTGCGGATGCCGGCAATCAGCAATACTGCAAACAGCAGGGTCTTGCTAAATTCCTGAATGATGAAAGAGGCGGAGCCGCCGATGGAGATGCTCAGTGGCACCGACAGGCAGGCGGTCAGGCCGAGGCCCATGATCACCCGCGAGGGCCAAGTGGTGAACAGCCCCCCGATCTTCAGGTACTTCGGGTTCAGGTACGCATAGGCGGCCGCCAGAATGGTCAGCGTCAGGGCGGGACGCACCGGCCTCAGAAAGCCGAAGTTCTGGTGAATCCGGCTCAGAGTGATCACCATCAGGACGAACAACAGGATGCGGTACGGGTCCTTCTGAAGGGCCAGGGTGGCCGGACGCCGGATGACTCGGCCGCCATAGCGAGGCGAAACCGGGATGGCCTGCGGATTGGATATGGGATGTCCGGTCATGGTTTCGCCACCGTCGCAAGCATAGATTCTCCCGCCTTCCATGCGCCCGGCAGCGCAAGAAGGACGCCATGCAAGATAGACCAATTGCGCCCGGCTGGCCACGGCGTGTCGTGCCGGCGCCACACCCCCCAAACCCCGATATCGTGACTCGACCACTCCTGTTCCTGTCCCACCGGCTTCCGTTTCCACCTCACAATGGCGCGTCGATCCGAACCTACAACATCCTGAAACAACTGGCCCGCGAGTACGAGGTCACTGCGCTCTGCTTCGACCGGACGGACCCCGCGCTGGGAGACCTGCCGCTGGAGGGACGGGTCGAGGCTCTGCGCCCGTTCGCGCGAGTGGAAGTCTTCCCCATTCCCCAGGAATCCAGCCGGTACCGGCTGGTGCGCGATCACCTGTTCAGCGTCCTCACCGGAAATCCTTATACCTACTACGTACACGACCTGACCGCCTACGGGGCCCGGCTGTCCGCGCTGCTCCACGAACGGACGTGGGCCGCCGTGCACCTCGACAGCATGGATCTCCTGCGTTACGTCCCTATGCTGGCGGGAACCCCGATGGTCTGCACCCACCACAATGTCGAGTCGGCGCTCCTGCGGCGCCGCGCGGGCGCCGAGACTTCCGTCCTGCTGCGGCGCTATATGCGCCACCAGGCGGCGCTCCTGGAGCGGGCTGAACGCCGGCTGCTCGGTAGGTTTGCGCTCAACGTGGCCGTTTCCGGGGACGATGCCCGGTCCTTCGCAGCTTTGGCGCCGGAGGCCAGGATCAGCGTCGTACCGAACGGCGTTGACACCGAATCGTTCCGGCCCGCCGAAGGCCCCACCCGGGGCTGCGTTTTCGTTGGGGGAACCAGCTGGTTCCCCAACCGGGATGGGCTGGCCTGGTTTGTCCAGGCCATTCTGCCCGCCCTCGAACGCCGGCACTGGGGCAGCGAAGTAGTCTGGGTGGGACGGGCGACACCCGAAGAACTCATCCGTCACCAGGGCACCAGGGGTCTCAGATTGACCGGTTACGTCGAGGATATCCGGCCCTACGTGAATGAGGCCCGCTGCTTTATTGCTCCGTTGCGGGTGGGCGGCGGCACCCGGCTGAAAATCCTGGATGCCTGGGCCCTGGGAAAGGCTGTGGTGTCCACCTCGATTGGAGCCGAGGGGTTGTTGACCCGGGACGGCGACAACATTCTCCTGGCCGACACCCCGGAGGCATTTGCCGCGGCCATGGTCCGGCTGCTGGGCGATGAGGCCCTGGCCGGGCGGCTGGGTGCGGCGGCCCGGCAAACGGTCGAAGAGCACTACAGTTGGGACATCATCGGTCGTGACATGCTGGGTCGCTACCGGGAGGTGGAGGCACCGGCTTCCTAGGTGGTGCTGGAGGGGAGGAGCGGCGGCGTCCGCCCGCCTTCGAGCCGCCATCCGAAGAGCAGTTCCGCGAGGCCGGTCACTTTCAGTCCGAGTTTCCACGACGGCTCCCGGCGATTCATCCCGAACCGGGGCAGCGCGCCGCCGCTACGGTACCCGCCCCAGGTTCGCCCGGCCAGGGTGAGGCTGGCCAGCATCCCGGCATCCCGGCCCTGCCGTTCGGTTTGCGCGTCGTAGAGTCCAAAGGGAATCGCCAGCACAGGGGCCACCCTGGGCAAGGCCCTCTGCAGGACCTGGTGGGCCTCGCGAATCTCATCGACCGCCTCCGCGTCTCCGAGCAGGGGCAGTACCGGATGGGTCACGGTATGCACGCCGAATTCCACCTGCGACAGGGCGCCGATTCGCACCAGTTCTTCAAAGGTCATCGCCCGGTGCCTGGTCGCGAAACCGGTGTGGGTTTCGAGCTGGGCCAGGGACGATTCATGCCCCGGGGGCCACCGTCCCCCGTGGACCCGGAGTATCCATTGCCGCAGCGGCCGCAGTGGGCCAAACTCGCGGGGCTGTCCTCGGCGGTACGCCTCGTCGAGTCCGAGCCCGTGCTCGAACTGCCGCCACCGGGCAGGATCCACCCGGGGATGAAGGTCCTCGATCCGGTCCCACCAGAATGACGCCCCCGTCCCGGATGCGCCGGTCGTGACAAAAACGGTTACCGGGATATTCTCGGTCCGGATCAGGTCGGCCGCTTCCAGCAGGGAGGCGTATCCGTCATCGAATGTGATTGCGGCAAGGCCCCGGGTCGAACGGCGCTGGCGATGCTGGTCCAGCATGGCGGTCAGCGGTACGATCTGGGCGACCCTCCGCACGGCTGCCACGAGCTGGGCAAACCGTTCCAGTGGGAGGTGCATGAGACTGGTGGCGGGCAGGTCGGCAGTGGTAAGGCTGTGGAAACAGAGCACCGACCCGCCGGACGAGGCGCTGAGGGGGGGACGCAAGGTCATCGACCGCTGACGTACCAGTCGCTGATCCATTGGTACATATCGAACGGCACCGGGTTCAGACCCCCGCCATACGTGGGATTCCAGGTTACTCCCCGAAAGGCTGGTTCCTGATCGGGAAAAAAATACTGCACGTTGGTTTCTTGGAGAACGCTTCGGCCGTCCACCCACATTCGCGCGATACCATTGCTCATCCCCCGGCCGTTGGCCTGGACCAGGTACTCCACCTTGTGCCATGACCCCAGGTTCCGCAGCGTTGGAAAGGTACTTTGCATCTGCCGGTTCAGCGTGGCCCGGGAACTCTGCAGGTGGACCCCGAGCCGGTTGGTCAGGTTGAAATAATGGTTGACATTGCGCTGGCCATCCTCATACGGGGTCAGGATAAAGGAAAATTTGACGTTGTTGTTCCCGTTGTTGGTGAAATTGTCGCTGAGCTTCATCCAGAGGCACATGTAGAATGCCGTGACATGGCGGGGGAAATGGAAGTCCGCCCGGAACGGGCCCCGCCCTCCCGGCGCTCCCTGGGGGAACCGGCCCTCCAGCACCCGCTTGGAAGCTGTGGGGGCGCCGGCATCGGTCACGACCCGGAATCGCTCCCGGCGAGCCGTCACCATCCAGCCTTCACCGCCGCGCTCCCGGCCCGAGGGAGGCACCTCTTCCCAGGGCCGGCTGGAAAACGCATCGAACCCCGGTGGCTCATTGCCGCACGCCCCGAGTCGTCCGGCGGCAGCCGGCAAGGCAGGTGCCGGGGAAGTTGTGGCGGGGTCGTGGACCGGGGCAGGAGCTGGTTGACGGGGCGGGTGCCCACTGGGCGGCCCCCCCGCCACCGCCGGCGGGGATCCCGGGGTGGGAAACTGGACCAGGAAACGCCCCGAATCGAGTGGATCCGTGGTAACGGCACCCTGGAGGGTCGGCGCGGGATACCGCCAAGTCAATAACACCGGCCGGGACGGGACGTTATTGCGATAGCTGCGGAGGGTACTCGAGAAGTCGACCTGTAACGGGCCTGGGGTAAGGAGCAGGCTGAAGGTGTCCTCCGCAGACCGCAGGCGGCGCTCGAGAATCAGGGAACTTGGCCCCCGGTTCCGCTGCACCCGGACCATCAGCTCAAAACTGTCCGGCGTCCCACGCGGGTCAGCCCCGGTCCAGGTCAGCCGGAACCGTACGGTGGTATCGGACGCAGGCGGAGAAGCAGGCGCCGCGGGCACTGGTTGCACCGCCTGGGGGGTGGAACCCGCCGGCAGGCAGAGGGTAAGCAGCAGCCCGCCGACACTGGCTACCAGCACGGCCGCCATGAGTCTTCCCGAAACCGGGGAAACCGCCGTGCCCGGCCGAGAGGAAGCGGGCCGGGGCCGGCGCATGTCAGCGTATGCTCAGGTACCAGTTGTCGATGAACTGGTACTGGGTGTAGGGAACCGGGTTCAGGCCTCCGCCGTAGGTGGGATTCCAGGTAATCCCATTGAACAGCGGAGGCTGGTTGGAAAAGAAGTACTCGACATTGGACACGCTGAGTACCTGGGACCCGTTAGCCCAGACTTTGGCCACGCCGTCCACGTTGCCCAGCGTGTTGCCAATGATCAGCCATTCGATCTTGACCCACTGGCCCCGGTGGCCGATCAGGCTGAAGCTGCTGAGCATGGTCCGGTTCAACTGGGTCGCCCCACTCTGCAGCTGGACCCCCACGTTGTTGGTCATGTTGAAATAGTGGTTCAGTCCGAAGGTCCCGCCGGTGTAGGGCGTGAGGAAGAACCCGAATTTGACGTTGTTGTTGCCGCCGTTGGTGAAAGCCGGATCCAGCATGGTGAAGACACACATGTAGATCATGTCCGTCTGCCGGAATGTCCGGGTCAGCCCGAAGGGCGCGGTGCCGCCATTGTGGCCCTGGGGAAACGAGCCGGCCACGATGTTGCTCGGCGTCAGCGGGGCCGTGGCGTCCTGGACGATACTGAGTTTGTTTGCCTCGTTCTGGTTGCGCACATTCCAGCCGTACTGGTCCTTGGTAGGCTGGATCGGGGGGATGGCATCCCAGGGGTGGTCGAAGACCGGGGTCATCCCGGACGGCTCGTTCGAGCACGCGGCACTGGTCGGAGGCAGGTTCGAGGCGGTGACCGTGGCCGAGTCTGACAGTGTCCCGCCCTGCTGGGTAGCGATGACCAGGCAGGTTGCGGGCGCGCCCGGCGCGGTATACTGGCCGCTGGTCGTCACCGACCCGCACGTCGCCGTCCAGTTCACGTTAACCGTTGTTGTTCCGCCATTACTCAAGTTGCCCACGGCCGTAAACTGCTGCAACCCGCCCGTCAGCAGGGCGGAGCTGGACGGCGAGACCGTGAGCCGGGTCAGCGTTGCCTGCGAGGTGACAGTCACGTCGGCGGTATCCGCTACCGACCCCACCTTGGCGATAACCCGGTAGGAACCTGGCTGCGCCGGCGCGGTATACGCGCCGGCGGCGGTGATCGTGCCACCGGTCACCTGGTAGGTCGGGATAATCGTGGCCTGGCTGCCATCGCTGTAGGTGCCGGTCGCCGAAAATTGCTGCCCGGAGCCCGCCAGGATGGAAACGGTGCGGGGACGGATCCGGACACTGGTGAGCACGACGTTGGGCTGATTGATCTGGACGGTCGACGTATCGGCGAACAGCCCGTTGGTAGTGGTCGCAAACACGTTATAGGCGCCAACGGTCTGGCCCGCGGTGTACAGGCCCCCCGCAGTTATGGTACCGCCGGTGGCGACGAAGGTCACCGCGACCGGGGCCGTCGAACTGTCGGAAAACTTTCCGAGGACGGTGAACTGCTGGGCGCTGCCAGTCGTTAGCGACGAGGTCGGTGGGGAGAGGATAACCCGTACCATGCTGCTTGCCGCAACGACCACGTCAGCCGTGTCTGCCTTTCCGCTCGCCAGGTGCCTGGCAATCACCCGGTAGCTGCCCGGGACCTGGGTGGCCGTGTACAGCCCCGACGAAGTGATCTGGCCGGCCGTCGTGGTATATACGGCAGCAGCTGGTGCGAACGTTCCGTCCGTATAGTTGGCAAAGGCAATGAACTGTTGCCGGGTGCCCGGCCGGAGGGTGACGGTGTCGGGACTCAACACCACAGATTGGACCGTTGGTGCCTGGCTGGTGATGGTGACGCCCACCGTGTCCGCCACCGTCTGCGTGGTGCTGGTGGCAATAACCTGGAATGATCCCAGGTTCGGGCCCGCGGTAAAGTTGCCCACCTGGTCCACGGTTCCCCCCGTGGCGGTCCAGGTGACCGACGCCGCGGCAATGGAACTATCGCTGAAATGCGCTTCAGCCACGAACGGCCGCACCTCGCCCGGAGCGAGAATGGGACTGATGGGATTGATCACGATGTCCGTCAGGACCACCGCCGGTGCAGTGACGGTGACCAGGGCGGTATCGGCCGGGTGAGGCGCGAAACGGGCCCGCGCAATCACCTGGTAGGTCCCCACCGATGCCGCGGAGAAGAATCCGCCGGTCGTCAGGGTCCCGCCGTCTGCTGTCCAGTCGAGGGGAACCTGGATACTGTCCCCCAGCGTGTTGAGCCCGTAGGTGTCGAACCGGAACACGTCGCCAGCGGAAATGGTGACATTCCCGGGGTTCAAGAAGACCTGAGCAACCGACAGGTTCGGATCAATCCCACCGTTGTCCTTCAAATCCGCACGGCAGGCCAGGAGGGTCAGGGCAAGGACAAGCAGTTGCGAAGGGAGGCGAAAGCGAGTGGACTCCGTCATAGGACCTTCCGAATCTGAACGTGGCGCGCCCCAACCCGGCCAGCGGAGCGGGTTTGGCAGTCTCGGATAATAAGCAAGAAATGTACGGGGTTGTCAAAACGAATTTGTAACATGTTACCTGGCAGCAAGTTAGCGAACGAGCCGACCCGGAGACCCACCGCTGGCGGCCCCCCCGGCTTCACCGCGAGGTGGATTCGGACTGAGTGACCAGCCAGGCGTGGCGGGTCCCGTGCAGATTACGCTGCAACTCCGCGTAGTTCTCGATGCGTTCCGCCAGTGATGTCGTGGCCTGCTTTCTGGTCCGGACCTGGAGATCCGCAGAGGGGTCCACCCCGAGGAACTCGAGGAGGCGCGTCATCGCCTCGGGGTTCCCCAGGTCTTCGTAAGCTGTCCACAGGACCGGCTGCTGCGGGTGGCGGGTAGCGAGGGCCACCATGCGATAGAAAACCTCCCGTTTGCGTATGAACCGCAGCAACTCGGGAGTGTCCACGTGGACTCGTGGCGGCGGACCCGCCGGCACCGGGACCGTTCCATCCCGGGGCATGCTGCTCCAGACGTTGGTGTGTTCGGCGAGCCGCTGGCTGACGAACTGCTCGAGCCATTGCCTCCGGCGCAGGATAATCTTGCGAACCCCCCGGTCGCGCAGCAGGGAGAGGAGCAGAGGAGTGTTCTGGCGGGAGAGCAGTTTGAAACCCACGGCTCGGGCACCGTCCGTATGACCGTACACCCGCGCCGCAAAGGCCCAGGGGTCCGCGTCGCGCTCGGACACCGAGCCAAAGCTGAGGCCGGTTCCCTTGTACCGAAGCGACCGGTGAATCTCTCCAGTATTGAAGAGTTCGTGATGACAAATAATCCCGGGATGGCTGTCCAGCATGGCTGCCAGAAGGTTGGAACCACTACGGGACAGCCCCACGATCACGAACTGGGTGGCTTTTCCGGGAAGGTAGTCACCGCCCCAGGTGTACCGTGCAAACTGCAAGGCCCTACGCAGCATCGGGTTCCCCCGGAAGAATTTCGAGAGGGAAACTTACTCTCCTGCCGCGAAACCCCAAAGGACAAAAACCGGTCTCCGGGCGCCTCAGCCCCCCCGGAGACCGGGTTCCTCAGCTGCCGCTGACGTACCAGTTGTCGACCCACTGGAACATGTCGAACGGCACGGGATTCGTCCCTCCGCCATAGGTCGGATTCCACGTGAGGCCGATGAACTTGGGGGTCTGGCCAGCGTGGAAGTATTGGACATCCGCCACGTTCAGCACCTGGTTGCCGTCCACCCAGATCCGGGCCACACCGTCCTGCTTGCCCTTCGTGTTCGCCAGGAAAAGAAACTCGAACTTGTGCCACTCGTCTCCGTAGTTCATCGTCTTCCACGTGCTCTTCATCTGCCGGTTGAGCTTGAGGTTGGAGCTCTGAAGATGGACGCCGAGTTCGGGGGTGAGATTGAAATAGTGATTGATACTGCTGGATCCCGACCAGTACGGAGACAGCAGGAACCCGAACTTGACGTTGGCATTCTTATTGTTTGTAAAATTGGAACTCAGCTTGTGCCACATGCATTGATAGACCCTGGTCACGTTCCGGCCGAACTTGAGCTCCAGGTTGAACGGGCCGGTGCCGCCCCTTACGCCCTTGGCGAACTTACCCTCCATGATCTTGCTCGGCGAACCTGGGGCGCCGGCATCGGTCCGGATGGTCAGCCGGGACTGGACCGAGGTAGAGTTGCGCCAGCCGTAAGGATCGAGCACCGGCGGAAGCGGAGGAATGGCATTCCAGGGTTGGTTCGTGAAGGTCGTATAGCCCGCGGGCTCATTGGTGCAGCCAGTCGCGTTCACGGTCGTCAGAGCAAAGGGCGTGAGAGCAGAAAGGCCATTGATTCCCGGATCGCCAAAATTCTCAACGCGGCCATCCTCTTGCCCCGCCCCACCACCCCCGAGTCGCGGGTCACTGGGTGATAAAAACCCACCCTGGTCAGAGCATCCAACAGTGAAAACGCCGGCGAGGACCAGCACATGGGCCTGCGCCAGGCGGCGGGAAAGTCGATAGGTGAATGCCATCAGAGTTCTCCTGGGTGTGCTCGCACCCCCGGGAGGCTGGGCATGGCCAGAACCCCGCCGGCAAAGGCGCGAGTAAACAGTTGTCGTGTGTGTTGGTAGAGAAACGCTGGGTGAGACGCGTCCTGAAGGACTGCAAATACCCCCGCTCCAGAATCAGGCCCGTTGGCCATCTGACCAAGGCCCGTGCTACAAGCTCAGTCTGTGTTGCCCCCCCTGTTCAAGTTCTTGTGCTCAGCACCGCGGTGCTTCGGTATCGGAGCGCACAAGCTAACACGTTGATTGACAAGGGGAAATACTGAGTTTTTCTACAGAAGTGATTCAAATCACACAAATGTGTCGTTAAATTTTTCGATAGGAGCTGCCCTGAGTTGAACGGTCATCCAATTCACAATTCTTTCCCGGTCTACAGGCCCCAGCAGCCCATGCACGGGAACCGTGATCAGTGATGCCACCAGGCACTCGGCACCCGGAAACCGCTCTGCGGTATCGCTGCTCAGACTCAGTGCATTCAGGACTTTGGGGTAGCCCGGCATGATGCCGAGCGCGGCGCCCGAAGCGGCGGCCCGCGCCGGTGCATCTTCGCCCAGCGCGGGCAGCCGAAGGTAGCCGGACCGGCCGATCCCTCCCCCGGGAAACCGAATGGATTCGCCCAGCTGGCTCCGGAACCACTCTGCATTGGCCCGCCTCCGGTCCGCCTCCGCCCACACCAGGCCCGCCGTTGCCCTGAGAATCCCGGCCGCCGCGCTGGAGATCCCAGCTGGCGCCTCCGGCTCCCGGTAGACGGTCTCCCCCAGCCGCAGGAAGGGAAGCGAGGCCGGGATGCCGTAAAGCGCCGGGCGGGCCAGTGTACACTGAACCATGGCGGCGGCCAGGGTCCGGACTTCCCCCGGGCCCGCTCCCAGCTGCGGCGAAAGCGCCAGGAGCGCTTCCTGCCCGGCGGGGGTATTGGGAAGCAACGCTCCGCCGCCTCCACCGGTGAGTCCCTTGCCCCGCCCGAACGAGAGCACGCCCAGGTCGCCCAGGGCGCCCAGCGGTCGCTCGTCAATGCTGCCCCCGATGCCCTGGGCCGCGTCCTCGATCAAGAGGATACCGGCGCCCTCGGCGAGCCGCCGGATAGGCCGCAGGTCCACGGGGATGCCGTACAAATGGACGATGACGATTGCGCTTACCCCCGCCGCCACCGCTGCCTCGACGGAGGCCGGGTGGGGAGCCAGGGTGCGCGGGTCCAGGTCGTACCAGCGGACCGGGACGCCCGCCCCCTGGGCCGACGTCACCAAATCAAAACAGCCCCAGGCCGGCAGCGCCACTGGCAATCCGAGCCGGCGGTAGACGGCCAGGAGGGCCAGGGACAGCGCCGCGGTCCCGCTGGAGGTAAGCAGCGGCCGGCCGACGGCGAACTCCCGCTCGAGCCACTGGGAGAGGGCGCGGCGGGCAGCCGGTCCGCCGCCCAGGAGCGCGCGCACCCCGGTCCAGAGCGCCCCGGCCGGCAGCGGCGAATACACCGGGAGCTGGCGGCGAAGGCTCACGGGATATACCGGACGATCCTGGGGCCGAGCCGGGTGGCGAGGGGGAGGGGGAGGTGCTTCCAGAGGCGGGGTCCCCAACTGAAGGCGCCTTCGTCGGGAGACGGGGTGGCCGCCGGCTCGCCTTCCCGGGTGTGCTGGTACCAGTGCAACTGCTCGTCCCGGGATCCCCATTGCCGCTTGAACCGGTGGGTGCCGCCATCGGGCGTGCAGCGCCCGAAGTTGAAAATGGCGAGCCTCCGCTCGATCGCCCGCTCCATGAACGACCAGTACAGCAGCATGTTGGGGGCGATCCGGTTGAACTCGGCGAGCGAGGAGGCCCAGGTCATCTCGAATTCGCTCTCCCAGACAAACCCGGCCCCGCAGGCGACCGGCCGCCCATCGAGCCAGGCGCAGCCGAACCAGGCGTCCTCGGCGAACTCCCGGGAGATGGCCTGAAAGAACCGGAGCGGCAGGGTGGGAGTCCCCAGGTCGCGCATGTGGCGGGAGAAGACCGCGAAGAACGGCTCGACCTGGTCGGGCCCGAAGCGCACCGTCACCCCCTCCTTCTGGGGCCGGCGTACCTGGCTGCGCACCTTGGCGGGAATCCGCTTGAAAAGCTCGTCGGCGGTGGCGGGGAGGTCCAGCACCACGGTGACCTTCCGGTGGGAGACGGGAAGGTCCACCGGCAGCGGCACCCGGCTCCGGAGCTCCAGCAGCCGGGCCCCGCTGGACTGGGCCAGCCGCACGGCCGCAGCCGCGAGGAGGCCCACCGCGTCGGCGCCGCCGAGGGGGCCGCCGTAGTTGAGGAACGGCATGGACACGAGGAAGTGGCCGAAGATCGCGCTCTTCACCCGCACCAGCGGCAGGACGCCAGCGAGCCGGCCAGACTCGTCCCGGGCCGCGAGATAGGGGCAGGAGTGGCCAAACACCTCGCGAATGACCGTGCGCCAGCCCAGCAGGTGAAAGTGGGTGAAGCCCGGCTGGGACCGGGCAAACTCGTCCCAGGCCGCAGCGGGGCCTTCGTAGGGCGCGACGGTCAGCATCCGGTCGTGAGCGCTTTCGACCATTGAAACGCCGGGGCCCCGGCGCCATCGGCGCCGAACCGGCGGGCCACCGAAGTGAATGAGAAATCGTCCAGGAGCTGCTCCAGACGGGACAAGGTGCGATGCAGGCCGGAATAATGGCGCAACCGGGAAACCAGGCCCACCGGAAGGCGGGGCTGCCCGGGATCCACTTCCCAGGGGTGGATGTAAAACATGCCGCTGGTGCCGGCCGCGGTGAGGCGGCGGAATGCGGAACGGATCACCGGGTACGGGAACTGGCGGAAGTAGCCGCCGCCCGCGGCGGGGAGCCGCAGCCCGCCGAGGGTGAACGTGGCGAGCGGCAGTTCCAGCAAATTCCCGGCTGGCCGGGTGATATAGTGCGGGCTCGTTCCGGCGCCGGGGTATCCATACCCGGGCCGCCGGATGGGGAAGAGACTGGAGTCGTAGCCATAGCCCTCTTCCAGGAGGGCATCGAATGCCCACTCCAAGCCCGGCACGATGGAAAAGCTGGGGGCCCGGAACCCGAAGACCGGTTGCCCGCTCACGTCCTCGAGGATCGCCCGGGAGGAGCGGAGATCCTCGCGAAACTCTGCCGGCGAGAGCTCGGTTACCCGGCGGTGCCACCACCCGTGTGAGGCGATCTCGTGGCCGGCCGCCGCGATCCGGCGGACCACCCCGGGGCGGCGGTCCGCGACCCATCCCAGGGTAAAGAAGGTGCCGGTGACGTTTCGCCGCTCCAGCAGTTCGAGGATGATATCCACGTTGCGCTCGACCCGGGTGGTATAGCCGTCCCAGGTGGACCGGGGCACCCGGCCTTCGAACGCGTTGACCTGGAAATAATCCTCCACGTCAACCGTGAAGAGATGGGAGGGTGCGGTCATGCGGCGGCGTGATGCAACAGGGATGCCCGGGCTCGAGTCAGGCGAAACTTAGGGGTGTGGGTCCGGGAGCCCAATACATGAACAGGAAAAAAGCCCCGGCCGCCAGTGGCGACCGGGGCTTTCCCGAGAGAGACTGCGGTGAAGCTTACGACAGCTGGTTCTTGTTCTTCCGGCGGCGCATGAAGCCAGCGCCACCCATCCCGGCCAGGCCGGTCGCCAGGAGCGTCATGGTGACGGGTTCCGGGGTCACGGTCACGCAGGTCGCGGGACGGCCGGACGGGCTGGTATCGGTCCAGCACTCGGTCACTTCGTTGGTCACGCCGTCGTAGGCCCGGAAGCTGATGGCCGACTGGGACGGATCCCAGGACCCGCCGGTGATCTGGAAGTTGAACGTCACCCAGTTCGCGCTGTTGCCGAAATTGGCGTTACAGGGATTCTGGTAGAGGTTCGGGGGCGTACCCGGAAGCTGGCCGGAGGTGGCGCAACCGCTCGAGATGCCGCCGTTGTTCCGGCTGGTCGCCGCCCGGTAGTCCACCGCGAACGCGACGCTGCCGAAGTTCTTGAGGTTCCAGCCGGTCGGGTTGTCGGTGCCGCGCACCGGGCCCGAAACGGAAAGGGAGTTGGTCACCACCTGGACGCCGGCCGGGATGTTGAAGAACCCGATGCCGTTGACGATGGAGCCGGCGTTGCTGCCAGCGGCCTGGCCGTAGGTGCCGGCCAGGTTGCCGGACAGGTTCCAAACCTTCATGGTGACATTGCTGCCCACCACGGTGATCTCGACCGCCGCGCAGGTCTTGAAGGTATCGCCGCCGCAGAAGCGGTACGACTGGAACCCGTTGGCCCACGCCGGCGTGGCGCTGACGAGCGCCAGGGCGCCGACTGCACTAAGAACCGCTCCGAACTTTTTCATATGAACTCCCTCTCGGGGTGATTTAAGCCGTACTGTTAGGGACTTCTCAAACTCTTCAACGACACCACTGCGATCCAGGCCAACAACAGCGGGTAGGCCACCAGCTGAACGCTGGTCTTGCTGATCGCCCTGCGGATGCCCATCCGGGTGGTAGGATCGGTAACCGATCCGAGGGCCTCGCCTACCTGGGGCAGATACAGCGCGGCGCACACCAGCACCAGCACGATGACCAGGACCACTACCGCGAGCATCGTGCGAACCAGCCAGGTGCGGCCCCGCGCCAACCCCGACACCAGCAGCAGAATCAGGCCCAGCATCAGGATCGGAAAACTATTGAGCGTGGCTGTGACAGTGCCGAACTTCCACTCCGCATTGCCAAAGTTTGGGGGGTACCAGGCCAGGAGAAGATCGAACCCTCCCACCAGCACGAATACCAGCCCCAACCCGCCCAGCAGATACCAACCCAACTCCGGTGTCGGTTCGGCCCCCTTTTGCCGGGTCTTGGCCTCATCCCGAACCAGTATCCTCGGGGCGCTCACTGCACCACCTCACCGTGTACTGCGGCCTCGCGCATCATCATAGCACATCCCGGGCCAATGGTTTGAAAGAAATTGATACAGTGTAAATCATTGTCAGTAAAAGATTTAAACGCCCTCAAAATCTGGTCATTTATCACAATCGGCTACTCCCTGTTGTGGCAACGCCGCAGCAGAACCCCTCGGAAACAACGCCAGGGCTCCCAGAGTGGGTTTAAGAGCGGCGGCCGGCCCCGGCGTTCTTGAGCATGAATACGCCGAACCAGAGAAAGGCGATCGGATAGATGGCCGACTGGATGGCCCCCTTCACCACGGCCTTCTTCATCCCGGTCTGCATAGGGCTCCCCGGGTTCATGCGCAGGGCCTGGGGAAGATTGGTGGAATAGAGGAAGGCTCCCGCCAGCACGAAGAGCGCGAGCAGCACGAAGACAATCCCCAGCACCCGGGCCAGGACCGTCATGGACCGGGTGACGGCGTAGGCGCCGAGGAAGCCCAGCCCCATGAGAAAGAGTGGCATGCTGTCCATCACGCTGCTGTAGGTGCCGAACTCCCATTCCGGACTCCCCAGCGCCATGGGAAAAATCTGGGTGACCAGTTCGGCGCCGCCGATCACGGCGAACATGACACCGGTGAGCCCGACGATGGTAAAAGGGTCCAGCATCCGCGCCTTAACCGCAGCTGTCGCAGCCGTCATACCGGGCGTACCTCGTTGAGGGGTGGGGCAACGATAACGCGCTGCCCCCAGGGTGGAAAGCGCTCAGGTGATCGTGACATCGGCCTGGTTCCGCGGCTTGAGGACCCAGGTACCGGAGCCGGTGGGGACCAGGATGCCCTTGGCCTGGACCGACTTCCCGGGGAGGAACAGGGCCCGCTGGAAGAAAGCGTCGCCATCGAGCACCATCAGCACCGGCCCGCTCCCATCGTCCACGGTGAACTGGAAGTTGGTTCCCACTGTCGCCGTGTCCGACTGGATGATCGCCCCGGTGACCTCCACCAGCGCGGCGTCCTGCGCGGTGGTATCGGCGATCCGGGCCTGCTGGGTGGTGATCGGGGTCGCGGGGGGTCCGCTGAACGCGAGCCGGTACACGGTGACGACCGCGTTGTCGAGGACCGGCTGTCCCGCCCGGGCCGCCACCGTTCCGAGCACCCTGACGCTGTCACCCGCCTGGGTCGCCGGCCCGCCGTGCGAGGCGTTGGTGAGCCGGATGGCGACCCCGTTCTCGAGCACGAACCCAGTGGTGTCGCCGAAGACATTGAGGGGAGAGAGGATCATTCCCCTGACGAAGACCCGTTTTCCGGCGGCCGCCGTGCGGGCCTGGGCCACGGTCAGCGAGGGATATCCGAGCCGGACCGTGACCAGCTGCTGTTGCGCATTGCCGCTGAGACGCACGGTAGCCGAATCAATGGCCTGGATCTCCATGGAGTCGGCCACCGTGTTGCTGTCCACTACGAAACGGTAGCTCCCGAAGGGCACGTTGCTGAAGGTCACATTGCCCAGGTCGTCGGTGAGCATGCTGAACATGGTGTCGGTGGTGCCGGCGACGACCAGTCCCAGCCGCACGCCGCCGAAGGCGGTGTCAGCGCCGCCCTGGGTGGGAGTCAGGTCGCCGTTCCGGTCCAGGTAGATGAATGCCGCGACGGTCCCGCTGCCCAGCGGCGCAAACCCGAGGTCCTCACCGGCATTGGTGCAGCCGGCCAGCAGCGCCATGAATCCAACAAGATACCGGCGCACCGGATGCGCCCGCCGAATGGTCGTCATTAGTAGTCCACCTTGAGTCCGAGTCTCACGATCCGGGGTTCGCCCCGGCGTGCCAGCAGGGTTCCGAAACCGGGATTGGCCACCAGCGGAACCGTCACATTGCCTCCCACCGAGGTCAGCGGTTGCGCCGGGTCCACCAGGTACACGGCCCGGTCCACGATCCCGGTCTCGCTGGAGACGACGTTGAACGCATCCACCATGATCCGCAGTTGGCTGCCCATCACCCGGAAGGGCAGCCGGACGCCCAGCCGTACGTCGAGCCCGTGCACCCCGCCTTCCCGGCAGCTGTTGCGCTCGACGAATTCGCCGGCCTGGCTGGCCAGGCAGCCGTGGCCGGAAAGCAGGTCCGAAGTACCGGCGATGGCGTTGTCGATGAAGGCCGGGTCGTTCTCGCCCGATCCATCGCCGTTCATGTCCACGCCCGACCGGAAGCCCGGGGTAAAGGCCAGCCCCGACCGGTACCGGTAGCGCACCCCGAGCTCCAGCCCCTGCCGCCCCGGAAAACTGTAGGTCGAAAGCACCGCGAGTCGGTGAGGAATGTCCAGGTCGCTCCGCCCCTCGACCCATTCGCTGGAGGTCGGGTCCTCGGGGAACGGGCTCAGCTGGTCTGCCGGGTCGCCAGTCCGCCCCAGGACCCAGTTGTCGGTGGTCCGGCTGTAGGTGTAGGAGGCCCGGAACGACAACCCGCGCTCGGCCCGGCGCACGATGGCGGCCGTGACCCCGTAGTAATCGGAAAACCCGCTGGAGACGAGGCCGCTTACCAGGTCGAAGCCGCTGAAGCGCCGGTTGGACCCCGGGTCCGCCGTGATCAGGCCGCCCTGCTTCACCAGCGTCCCGTAGATGGCGCGCCCCTCCTGGGTCTGGCCGGTGGCGGAAGGCAGCCGGTTCAGGTCCAGCCGGCGAGGCAGGTAGTCGGTATGGTGGTAGGAGCCGGAGACCTCCACCGCGAGACCGCCGCCGAACGCGTGACTGAGGGCCAGGTCCCACTTGGCGGTACGGGGATCCTGGTACTCGTCGTCGAATATCGTCAGGCGGGGACCCACCACCGGGGCTTCGGTGCTGTCCGGTGCCACCGGCCAGTTGATGAAGGTGCCGGTGCCCCGGCGGACCACCGCGTCGCCGTCGAAGAGGGTCGCCTCGCTGAAGAGGCCCAGGTCCATGCGGCCGTAGTAGAGTCCGCCGCCGCCCCGGAGCACCCATTCTCCCCGGTTCTGAACATCCCAGGAGAATCCCACCCGCGGCGCGAAATTGTTGCCGTCTTTGGGACTGGTCTCGTACCGCAGGCCTGACGTGGTCACCCAGGTGTCGTTCAGCTCGATCTTGTTGGCGGGCAGGCCCTGCTTGTCATAGCGGACGCCGAGCTGGAGCTGGAACGCCGGGCTCACGGACCACAGGTCCTGGACGAAGGCCTCGAGGTTGCTGGCCGAAATATCCGCGGCCCCCGGCGAGATCACCTGGAAAAACGTCCCCTCGGCATCGGCAAAACCGTCGAGGTCGCCGAAGCGGTATATCCCCCGGCGTCCGTAGGCGTAGTCCTGGTTCCACTTGTTGAAAGAAAGCCCCACCCCGACCTTGATCCGGTGGCTCCGGCGGGCGAACTGCAGGGTGTTATTGATATCGAAGGCCCGCTGGTCGAACTCGGCCGGGCCGGCATCGTCCGACCCGATCGCCGCTCCCTCGCTCACCAGGAAGGTGGTGGGGATCAGGCTGGTCGTCCAATCCCGCTTGCTGAGCCGCACCCCGAGCCGGAATTCGTTGGCGGTCTGCGTCCAGGACGAGTTAAGCCCGATGGCGCCGCTGATGTCCCGGGCATCCAGCATGGTGCCGGCGCCGGACAGAATGGAGTGGCCCAGTTGGGCGTCTTTCTCATTCCACTTCGCGACCCCCACCCTGGCGAAGAGGCCGAGGCTACTCGAAAGCCTCCAGTCCACCCGGCCGAACCCGTTGAAGCCGCGCCAGGTGCGGACGGTCGGCGTGATGAACGGGCTGACGTCGGCGCCGAAGGAATCAGCGGCGATGACCGGCAGCGCCTCCCGGAGCGATACGGGACCACCGTCGAACAACGCGGAATCCCGCTCCCAGGGATTGGCGGTGGGCCGTTCCAGGGACTGGTAGTTGAAGCCGAGGACGAACTGCGCCGTGTCCTTGACCAGGGAACCGCTGAGGACGGCCCCCGCCTGGATCGAGTTGGCGGAGAGGTCGGCGGGGTTGTCTTCGCTCTTGCCGCCCAGACTGCTCCCGCTGTAGCTGAGATAGGGATTGAGTGAAAGCCTCGCCGAACCCACCCGGGAAGTCGCGGCAAGCAGGCTGCCAGGAACGCCATCCCACTCGGAATCGAATCCGTTCTCCAGGGCAGTGACCCCGCTCAGCGAGTTCCGCGAGAAGAGCGGCGCCTCGGCCGGTTCGCCGGGGATCCCCGGATGGCGAAGCAGGTTCTGTTCGACCGCATCGACGTAGAGCCGGCTGAAGGCGGGGGGCAAACCGCCTCCGGCGATGCCGTACCCGATCCGTCCATCGCCAGGGTAGGCCACGCTGGAGAGGTCGCGGGACACGCCGGTGACATCCTGCTGGTAGTCGAAGTCCTGCAGGTGCCGGCCGGCGACCTCCTCGCCCACGTGGCGGCCCCGGGCCAGCGACGAGCGGGACTCGGCCGGCACATCCACGATGGTCTCCACCGGGGGAGGCTTCCGTTCCAGTGCGAAGGTGACCAGCGCTTCCTCGCCGGCGCGCACCTGGATACCGTTCTGCCGCACCGGCTGGTATCCGGCCTGTTCGGCGAGCACCGAATAGGAGCCCGGTATCACCAGGCCCAGGTTGAAGCCGCCGCGCCGGTCCGCCGTGAACGAGACCTGGTTCCCCGTGGCCTGGTTGGTGACCGTGACCCGGGCCCCGATGATCGCCGTGCCGTCAGCCGCTCGGATCTGGCCCCGCAGGGACCCGGACATGAGGCTCTGGGCGTGAAGCGGCCGGGCCACCATCGCCAGCCCCGCCACGCCGCACACCATGAGGAGATACCTGACTCGAGCGCTCACGCGTCCGAAGAGGGGCATAGCCTTTCCAATCTGTGGAGGGGAAACCGAGCCACCATGTGGTGCCGGGGCCAGTGCAGTTAAGATGCCACACAGCAATATAATCCGCCATTGTGGCTATTGGGTTTAGGCGGGCTACCGGAGGCTGAACGGGGCGACCTGTGGCATTGACTCAACAACGCAAAGTGGGACTCCTCCTGGCGGCCTCCGGGTGGCTCTTCATCTTCTTGCTCACCCTGTATCCCACGCCGGATCAGATCGTTACCGCCGACGCCACCAGCGTGTGGTGCCTGGTCTGCGGTGACCTTGGCCTGGTGGACGTTACCCTCAACGTCCTCCTGTTTGTTCCGCTCGGGCTCGGACTCGGGCTGCTCGGCGTCTCCCGGTTCCGGGCCTTGCTGACGGTTGGCCTGACGACACTGACCGTCGAAGTCCTCCAGCTGAGCGTCGTGGCAGGCCGGGATGCGAGCCTGAGCGACCTGGTAACCAACTGCGCCGGCGGGACCGCCGGCTTGCTCCTCGGCCTCTATTGGCGGCGGCTGCTGCTGCTTCCTCCCCGCGCGGCACTCCTGCTGGGATGGACGGGCGCCGCGGCGTGGTTGCTGGTGCAGGCGTTTACCGGCTTTGCCCTGCAGCGAACCCTTCCCCGAAGCGTGTACTACGGCCAGTGGTCTCCCACCCTGGCGCAGTTCGATGTGTTCACTGGCCGGGTGGTCTCGGTGCGGCTGGATTCGATGCCGCTGCCGGGAAATCGCCTGGCAGCCAGCGACCGGGTGCGATCCGCGCTGCTTGCCCCGACCAGCGTGCTGGAAGTCCGGGCGCTGGCCGGCCGGCCCACGCTGGAACTCGCCCCCATCTTCAGCATCTTCGACGACCGGCAGCGGGAAGTCGTGCTGGTGGGACAGGACGGCCGGGACCTGGTGTTCCGGGTGCGGACGCGGACGGGGCCGCTGGGGCTGCGCAGCCCGGCGCTCCGGCTGGCGGGCGCCCTCCCCGGAGAGCCCGGAGCGCGGCTGGAACTGCGGGCGCGCTACACGCCGGGCCACTACCAGCTGGAGGCCGAGATCGGCGAAACCGAGCATCGGCGGGAACTGGCGCTGAGCGCGAGCTGGGGGTGGACCTTTCTGCTGCCGTTCGACCATGCCTTCGGGGCGGAGATGCCCTGGCTGACGATGTTGTGGGTCGGCGGACTGCTGCTGCCGGTCGGGTACTACGCCGGCCGGGGGCGGATGCCGCCGCGGACCGCGACACTGGGCCTGCTGGTGATCCTGTCCGCCGGACTCGTGGTGATTCCGGCGCTGGCCCATCTCGCGCTGGTGCATCCGCTGGAGTGGATCGCTGGGGTCGTGGGTCCGGCGGCAGGGTTCCGGATGGGTAGAGCGCCGTGACACCCGCGCACCATCGTGGCGGCCGCCTGTCCGCCCGATCCATTACCCCCTTAGCTTTACGCCATGGCGCTTTCCTTCCGCCACCGCATCCTGCTCGTCCTTGTCCTGCTGGGCACCGTCCCCACCACGGCGGCGCTCATCGGCTGGGCGCTCACGGTCCGGGCCAACAACCCGGTGGCCGCCGGCCGGGGGGCGATCGAGCGGGTGGGGGAGTCGGGGCGGAACCTGCTGGGGAGCCTCGACACCACCCGCCTCCGCCGCAGTGAACGCGAAGCCCTGAACCGCCACAAGGCCGAGCTGAATGACGCGATGAGCCGGGTCAACCAGGCCAGCACCTACACCCGGATCTACTCCGGGGCGCTCACCCTCCTGCTGCTCGCCTTTGGCGCGATCATTATCTATGCGTCGGTCCGGCTGGGCGGGCACCTGTCACGCCAGCTGAGCCGTCCGATGGAAGAACTGATCGGCTGGACCGGCAACATTCGAAGACACGAGCCCTTGCCCGAGGACCAGCCGCGCCGGGGCGCCCCCGAGTTCGCCGCCCTGCGCACCGCCCTCCGCGAAATGGCCTCCAACCTGGAACAGGGCCGGGCCCGCGAACTGGAGGCGGAACGGCTTCGCACCTTCCGGGAGATCGCCCGCCGGGTGGCCCACGAAATGAAGAACCCGCTCACGCCGATCCGGTTCGCCATCGCGCAGCTCAAGCGGGATGCCGCGCCCCATCATGCCGAAAGCCTGGACGTGATTGCCAGCGAAGCGGCCCGGCTGGAGCAGCTGGCCCGTGAATTCACCGACTTTGGACGGCTTCCGGAGGGTCCGGCGGCAGACGTGGACCTGGCCGAGCTGCTGGAAGAACTGACCCGGACCTCGCTGCCGGAGGGGGTGAGCGCACGGCTGACCATCGCGCCGGGGTCTCACACGGTCACCGGCCACTACGATCCGCTCCGCCGCGCCCTGGGCAACATCCTCCGGAACGCGGTCGAGGCGATGGACGGGCGGGGCCATCTCGAACTGGCGACCGGCGAGCGGGACGGGGGTGTGGTGGTCTCGGTGGCCGATCACGGGCCGGGCATTCTTCCCGAGGGGCGGGAGCATCTCTTCCAGCCATACTACACCAGCAAGGCTGACGGCACCGGCCTGGGGCTCACCCTGGCGCAGCAGGCGGTGGAAGCGCACGGCGGCTCGATCCGGGTCCGGGACACGCCCGGCGGCGGCGCCACCTTCGAACTCTGGTTTCCGCAGGGCCCGGTGCCTCGAGGCACCCCCGCCGGGCTGGCCCCCTCGTGACGGACCGGGTGCTCATCGTGGACGACGAGGCCAACATCCGCCGGATGCTGGCGGCCCTGCTTCGCGCCGAAGGATACGAAGCCCTCGAGGCGGCCGGCGGGAACGCGGCGTTGCTGGCGGTGCAGCTGGGGGAGCCGGACGCGATCTTCCTGGACCTGCTGATGCCGCCGGGGCCCACCGGGCTGGAAACCCTGGCCGCCCTCCGGGAACGCCAGGTGGATTCGGCGGTCATCATGATGAGCGGCAAGGCCCAGCTCTCCGATGCGGTGCGGGCCACCCAGCTGGGCGCCTTTCAGTTCCTGGAGAAACCGCTGGGGCCGGAATCGGTGCTGGTCACCCTGCGCAGCGCGCTCGAGTTCCAGCGTACCCGGGTGGAGAATCGCAGCCTGCGGGCGGCCATGGCTCCCCAGGGCGAACTGGTGGGCGAGAGCCGGGCGCTCAACGAGGTACGCAGCCAGATCGCCCAGGTGGCGCCCACCGAGGCCCGGGTACTGATCACCGGGGAATCGGGAACCGGGAAGGAGCTGGTGGCCGCCGCGATCCACGCGGGGAGCCGGCGGGCGGGCAAGGCGTTCATCCCGGTCAACTGCGCTGCCCTGCCCCGCGACC
Source organism: uncultured Gemmatimonadales bacterium (assembly GCA_963795085.1). Classification (GTDB taxonomy): domain Bacteria; phylum Gemmatimonadota; class Gemmatimonadetes; order Gemmatimonadales; family GWC2-71-9; genus DASYPP01. The sequence continues at coordinate 646,388 of CAWCFX010000006.1, forward strand.
TGGTCGAATCCGAAATGTTCGGACACGAGCGGGGCGCCTTTACCGGTGCCACCGAGCGGCGGATCGGCCGGTTTGAACTGGCCAGCGGCGGCACCCTCTTTCTCGACGAGATCGGCGACTTGAGCCTGGAGGCGCAGGCCAAGCTGCTGCGGACCCTGGAGACGGGAGAGTTGCAGCGCCTCGGCGCCGAGACGTCCACCCGGGTCAACGTCCGCCTGGTGGCGGCAACCAACCGGAATCTGGAACAGGCGGTCGCCAGTGGCGGTTTCCGCGAGGATCTCTATTTCAGGGTCAACGTGTTTCCCATTGCCCTGCCGCCGCTCCGCGAACGACTGGACGACCTGCCCCTGCTGGTCCGGCACTTCGCCCGCCGGCTGCATCCACGCAACCCGCCGGCCTTTACCAACGACGCGCTGAGCCGGATGGCCATGCACCGCTGGCCGGGCAACGTCCGGGAGCTGGCCAACCTGGTCGAGCGGCTGGCCATCATGGGCAAGAACCCGGTCGACGAGGAAGACGTACGGCAGATGATTCCGGCCCGGCCGGAGGCGCCCGATACCGGCGGCGGGAGCCCGATCCCGGGGCTCTCCGGGGCGCTGGAGGAGTATGAGCGGGGGCTCATCGGCGCCGCCCTGCAGAAGTCGGCCGGGAACATCGCGGAAGCGGCCCGCCTGCTCCAGACCGACCGGGCTAACCTCTATCGCCGGATGCGCCGGCTGGGGCTCCGGGATGATCACCCTCAGAAGGACCCGCGGGAGACGGCATGAAACGGTTGCTCTTCGCCCTGCTCCTGGCCGCCGCGCCGGCCCTGGCGGCGCAGGACAGCGTCATCGTGATCGACCCGGACGCGGCGCCGGATTCCACCGAGCGCCAGGCGATGCCGGAGACCCTGCTGCGGGAGTTGCTCGCCACCTATAACAGCGCCGCCACCACCCGGTTCTGGGGCGACGTGGACCTGCGGGCGGGGAGCCGGATCACCGGTACCATCGCGGTGTATCGCGGATCGGTGCGGCTCGCGGGCACGGTCGAGGGCTCCCTGACGATCATCAACGGCAGCCTCCTGATGCTGCCCGGCTCCGCCGTGACCGGCAACGTGCTGGTGGTCGGCGGCCGCCTGACGGTGAGTGAGGGCGCCTCCATCGGCGGGCGCCGCGAGGAGTACTGGGACGCCGCGCCGCTGGTGCGGGGACTGGATGGAATGCTGGTCCAGCGGGAGCGGCGGCGGTTCCCCGACCTGGCCACGGCCCGCCGCAGCTTCGAAACCGGGCGGCTCCGCGCCACCATCCTCCTGGGCACCGAAGGGACCTACAACCGGGTAGAAGGCCTGCCCATCGTCTTTGGCCCCCAGCTGGAATACCGGTTCAGCGACCAGGTGAGCGGCCGGCTGGATGGGCGAGGCATCCTGCGGACCGCCGCGGACGATGACCAGCTCCGGGAAGATTTCGGCTATGCGGGAAGAGCGGAGTTCCGGATCAACGGCTCGCGGGGGACCGGACTGGGCATCCGGGGCTACAGTATCATCAACCCCATCGAGGACCACCCGTTCGCCCGGGACGAGGTCGGCTGGTCGGCTTTTCTCTTCCAGCGCGACCAGCGGGACTATTTCCTGAAGAAAGGAGTGGCCGCCTACCTCTACACCTACCCGGCCGCGACCCTCCGGCTGGAAGCCTCGCTGCGCCATGACAAGGAACAGTCCACCCGTGCCAATGATCCCTGGTCGCTGTTCCGGAACAGCGACCGCTGGCGGCCCAACCCGCTGATCGACGACGGCCACTATACCACCGCCGCGCTGGCGATCGAACTCGATACCCGGAACGACCGGACCACCCCCGCGTCCGGCTGGTGGCTGGAGACCCTGGCGGAACGCAGCTGGAGCAACGACGTGGCCCCGGTGGCGCTCCCGGCCTCGGTTCGGCCGGCCATTCCCACCGCCGGCGACTACGCCTTCAACCGGCTGACCTTCGACCTTCGCCGCTACAACCGGATCGCCGCCAACCTCCGGATGAGCGCCCGGCTCATGGGATCCGGCCACCTCGGCGGGGACCCCCTGCCCGTCCAGCGGCGGGTGTCCCTGGGCGGGCCCGACCTCATGCCGGGCTACGATTTCCGGGCGATCTCCTGCGCGCCGGACGGATTTCGGGATGCGGCCCTGCCGGCCCTGTGCGACCGCATGCTGCTGGCCCAGGTGGAATTCCGGACCCGGCTGGACCTGGGACTCGGCTACCGCTACCGGGACGAATCGCGCCAGGAAGTGGACCGCTTTATCGGGTTCGACCAGGCCGACCTGGTGGTGTTTCTCGATGGCGGGAAGGGATGGCTCACCGGGAACGGACCGGGACGGGTTCCGGATGACCGGGTCCCTTCGCTCAGGGAATGGAAGGCCGACATCGGGGTGGGCCTGGATACCGGCGGCCTGGGGGTCTACGTGGCCCGCGCGCTTACCGATGGACAGCCTCTCCGGGTGAGCCTCCGACTCCAGCGCCGGTTCTGAGGACGATGTCCCTCCGGACCGGCATCGCGATCCTCGCGATTCTGCTGGGGACGGCGGCCGCGGCGAAACCGCTGGACGCCCAGCAGACCCGGCAAGTCACCCTCACCGCCGGGCTGACTCCCGATACCGCCAGGACGGGACGGCGCGACCCCCAGGTCCGCACCCAGCACCTGCTCAGCGACTCCCGCCTTCTCTCCATGCTCGGGTCCGGGTTCCCGCTGCGCATGCACTACCGGGTGGAACTGTGGCGCTCCCGAAGCGGCTGGTTCGACGCCTTCGAGCGGGCGGTGGAATGGGACGTGGTGGTACGGCATGAACCGCTGCTCGACCAGTATGCGGTCACCACCCTGATGCCCGGGCGGACGCGGGAGAACCGCTACACCGGGCTGGAGGCGCTCACCCGGGCCCTCGATGGCGTCGCATACCAGATCGCATTCCGGGTCACCGACCGGGGCGACTACTACTACAATGCCTCGCTCCAGGTCAGTACGCTCTCGGACAGCGACCTCGACGAGCTGGAACGGTTTCTTCGGGGAGAACTGGGGCCGGCGGCCAGCGAAGGACGCAACTTCGGTGATGCGGTGGGCCGCGGCGCCACCCGGCTGCTGCTCAAGCTCGCCGGGCTGCCGAGTGTGCGGGTGGAGGGAAGGAGCGAACGGTTCAGTGTAAAGTAGATGGGGACGGCCCGGAACCCGGATTGGCAGCGGGCCGGCCACTCCGCATCACGAAGGCACGGACATAAAGCCGAGTGCTAACCCCGCCTGATCCCGAAGGCAAGGACAAATCACAGTGCTTCGTGTCAGTGGCAGGGCCAGTCGCCGGTACCACGCGCGCAAGCTCAATGGCCGAGGGCGAGCCCGGTTGCCGCGCCGCCCAGCGCCCGGAGCGCATCCTTGCCGTAGAACATGCGGATGTATTTCGCCTGGGTAACCGTCAGCCGGCGCACCGCCCAGGCCAGGTGCACGAAGTGCGGCTCGTGGGGCGCGTGCAGGGGCACCATGCCACATTCCTCGGGCAAATGGTTTCCCTTCCGGGTGTTGCAGCTGCTGCACGCCGTTACCACGTTGGTCCACTCGTTCGACCCACCCCGGGAGAGCGGCACCAGGTGATCGCGGGTCAGGCACTCGCGATGCCGCAGGTCCGCCTGGGTACGATGGCAATACTGGCAGCGGTAATCATCGCGGGCGAAGAGAAATGTGTTGGTGACCTGGCGGCGGAATCGGCGGGGGACGTGCACGAAGCGGACGAGGCGGATGATGGCAGGTTTGGGCAGCACCATCCGTGCGCTGCGAACCAGGTCGCCCTGTTCCGCCTCCACGATCTCTGCTTTTCCGTCGATGACCAGCCGCAGGGCCCGGCGCACCGGGACCATCGTGAGCGGTTCAAAGGAGGCATTTAAAGCCAGACAGCGCACGGAGACTCCTGGCCCACCGGGCCATTCGCGTTGGAATGATACTGTAAGTCCCAGTCCCTGAATGCTAAGAAGGAATGGCAGCCGGGGGCAAGGTGAGCGTCACCGGCTGCGCGCCGACGCGATCCGACGCTCCACCGCCTTGCGCCCCGTCTCCCCCCGGGTGACCAGCAGGACCTGGTCGCCTCCCGGGAGGGCGCCGATCAACTCGGGCCATCCCGCCTGGTCGAGCGCCAGGGCCACCGCCGTGGCTCCACCCGGCACGGTGCGGAGCACCAGCAGCGCCCCTACTCCTTCGAAGCTGATCAGCCAGGTTCCCAGGGTGGTGGCGAGGTCGGGCCGAACCGGGCCTTCCGCCGGGACCACGTAGAATCCGCCGCCGCCGGGGTCCACCTGCTTGGCCAGCCCCAGTTCCCGGATGTCCCGGCTCAGGGTCGCCTGCCCGACGCTGAGCCCGGCGCCGAGCAGGGCCTGGCGCAGCGCCTCCTGGTTGGGGATTCGCTGGTCCCGCACCAGGCGCAGGATCATGCTGTGACGCTCGAGTTTCATCGCCGATGCACTTCCCGGCCCGAAATGAACGTGGCCCGCACCTGGTCCGGCCGGCTGGCCAGGAGTGCCGCGGCCACGCCTTCGTCTCGGGTTCCCGGCGGCAGCTCCACGACCACGCAGTCCGCCCACTTGTCCGCCTCCAGGGTCCCGATCACCTGCCCCAGTCCGAGCGCCTCGGCACCGCCCAGCATCACCAGGTGCAGCGCCCGCTCGGGAGAAAGCGGCCCCAGGGCCGCAGCGGCCCGCACCTCGGCGAAGAGGTCCACCGGGTGGACGCTGGCCACCGAGTCGGTGCCCACGCCGAGGTCCAGTCCCGCCTCCAGGAATCGGGACAGCGGCGCGTCGCCGTGGCCGTGTCGGCGGTTGGACCGGGGACAGTGCGCGACCGAACACCGGTGCCGGACCATGCGGGCGACATCCTCCCCATCCGCATGCACCGCATGGATACAGAGCGTGGCCGGCCCGAGGACGTCGTGGGCTTCCAGCCAGGCCAGCGGGGTCCGGCCCGGACCCGCGGGCGGCGGGATCCCCCGGCTGCGCCAGTTCTCCGCGAAGCTGCCAGTCCCGGACGACAGCAAAGCCACTTCGGCGGCTGATTCCCCGATATGGACCGCGATGGGCAGTTCTTCCTCCCGGGCAAAGGCGGCGACCTGGCGATACAGGGCGCCGCTCACCGAGTACGGCGCGTGCGGCGATACGCCGAGAAACACCCGCTCGGTTTGCGCGGGCCGGAGAGCCAGCACCCGGGTGCGGAACCCGGCGAACTGGGCCTCCGCCTGCGCCGGGTCGGGCCCGAAGACTTCGAGGTAGGCGATGCCGCTTCCCTGCCCTTCCACGAGCGCCTGGAACCCCGCGCCCGAGTCACCGGTATCGGCCACCGTCGTGACCCCGGCGGCATGGCATTCCCAGAGACCCCGCCGGGCCGCAGCCAGGAAGTCCACTCCTGACCGTTCCGCCTTGAGCCGGATGACCGTACGGATCCAGGCCGCGAAATCGCGGTCCGGGGCCTGGTTTTCAAGGCCGGTCAGCTCGAGATGGGTATGGGCGTTGACGAGCCCGGGCATCAGCACCGAGCGGGAGAAATGCTCCGAGCGGATCAACGGGCTGCCGGGCACCGTGTGGTCCGGGCCGGCGGCCAGGATGCGGCCGTGACTGTCGGTGAGAAGGCTGCCAAATGAAATGATGTCGCCGGCGCCGGTATAGAGCCAGTCGGCGGAGAGGCGGACCGGCGTGCTAATGGCGGGGCCCCGGCTTCCACATCCCGGCGCCCCCGGTGAAGGGGTTGTGGATGGGACAGTGCTCCTGGGGCTCGGTGCCCGGTATAAACGACTCGACGTAACGATCCTCGGCCGGACAGAACGGGGTGAAGCGGTACCCGGTCTTCCGGTCGATGGTGTCGAACGTCAGGCCTTCGGGGCGGGCCCAGTCGCGGGGGGCGGCCCGCCGCTCGTAGATCTCCCGCATCATGCCGGTCCACGCCGGTGCGGCCAGCCGCCCGCCCTGCGCGTTGCTCATGATCCGCTGGCGCTGGTCCATGCCGATCCAGATGCCGGTGACGAGATCGGGAGTGAATCCGACAAACCAGACATCGGCGTAGTCGTTGGTCGTGCCGGTCTTGCCGCCGGCCGGCAGGGTGAATCCGCCGCCCCGTACCGCGGAGTTGGCGGTGCCCCGGGAGACCACGTCTTTAAGCGCGTCGGTGATGAGGAACGCGTGCTCCGGCTCCATCACCCGCTCGGAGCGGGGCCGTGATTCCCAGACGATGTCGCCCCGGGTGTCTTCCACCCGCAGGATCCCGATGGGCGCATTACGAACGCCGCCGTTGGCGAAGGCGGTGTAGGCCGCCACCAGTTCGAGCGGAATGACCTCGGCGGACCCGATATAGATGGAAGGGTACGGCGGGATCCGGGTGGTGAGGCCGAACCGGGTGGCTTCGGCGATCACCGACGAGGGGCCCAGCTCCATGCCCAGCTTGATGGCAATGATATTGACCGATTGATAGAGCGCCTGGCGAAGCGTCATGGGGCCGTCGAATTTGCCGTCGTAGTTCTGGGGCTCCCACGGTTGCTGGGTACTATCGGAATAGGGGACGACCAGCGGCTCGTCCACCATTACGGTCGAGAGGGGGTAGCCGGCCCGGATGGCGGCGGAATAGACGAACGGCTTGAAGGTGGAGCCGGGCTGCCGGCGGGCCTGGATAGCCCGGTTGAACTTGCTGTCGTTGAAGTCGCGACCGCCCACCATGGCCCGGATGTAGCCGGTCTTGGCTTCAATGGTGATCGCAAGGCCCTGCAGGTAGGGCGTCATGCTGCGGGCCTCGGTGCTGCCCGACTCGCCCTGCTTCCGGAGATAGTCGGCGTAGGTCTGGTGGGTGTATCGGCCCAGCCGCCCGCTTTCGATGGCTTCCAGCTGGGTTGCCAGGGAGCGCTCGGCGGCCTGCTGCATGTCCAGGTCGATGGTGGTGTAGATCCGCAGGCCCTGCCGGTACAGTCCAGACCCGAACTGGGCATCCATCACCTGGCGCACGTACTCGACGAAGTAGGGCGCCACGTCGCTGAAATCGGAGCGGGACGACAGGATCAGCGGGTAGGCCTTCCACGTCTCGGCCTCCTGCCGGGTCAGGTACCCGTCATCGCGGAGCAGGTTGATCACGACGTTCCGGCGCATGACCGCGCGGCGGGGATAGCGGCGGGGATTGTAGGACGACGGGGCCTTGGGCAGCGCGGCCAGCATGGCGGCTTCCGCCACGTTCACATCGCGCACCGACTTCCCGAAGTAGCGCTGCGACGCGGCCTCCACACCATAGGCGCCGTTGCCGAGCCCGATCTGGTTGAGATACAGCTCGAGGATGCGTTCCTTGGAGTAGTTCTGTTCGATCTCGAAGGCGACCTGGGCCTCGCGGATCTTGCGCCGGAGGCTCCGGTCCCGGCCGCTGATGTTCTCGGGCCACAGGTTCCGGGCCAGTTGCATGGTGATGGTCGAGAAACCCTCGGCGAAGCGAAAGGCGAGCAGGTTGGCCTTGATGGCGCCGACGACCCGGATATAGTCCACGCCGCGGTGGCCGTAGAACCGCTTGTCCTCGGTGACGATGAACGCGGCGGTGACCGCGCCCGCCATCTGGTCCAGCGGGACGACGGTGCGCCGCTCCAGCCCGAAGTCGGTGATCAGCCTGCCGTCGGCGGCATAGACCTTGGAGGCCTGTTCCGGGCTGAAGACATCGGGGTTGAGGCCGGCGATCGAGGGGCAGGCGGCACCGGCACAGGCGCGCGTCCAAGCCCCGACGCCGAGCGCGAGCCCGAAACCCAGCACGGCGAGAAGGCCGACGGCGATATTGCCGCGGACCCGGGGATTGTGCAGCCAGGGGAACCGCATGCCGGAAAGCTAACGAGAGGCGCGGGGCTACGGGACTGTCTGCTCGAAGCTGGCCTCGGTGAGCAGGGGCGCCGGAGCATACATGGTGTGAAGCGGGCAATACTCCCGGGGTTCGGTGCCGAAGAGAAAGTACTCGCTGGCGCGGGCGGCGGGGGGACACTGGGCGGTGAAGAGATACCCGGTGCCGCGGTCGATCTCCAGCGTGGAAACACCGGGCGGCACCAGCCACTCTCCCGGGGCGGGGCGGTGCTGATAGACCTCTTTCATGATTGTGGTCCAGATCGGGGCGGCCAGTTTGCCGCCCTGGGCACCGGCCATGATGGGCTGCCGGCGGTCCATGCCGATCCATACCCCGGTGACGATGTCGGCAGTGAAGCCGATGTACCAGTTGTCGGCGTAGTCGTCGCTGGTGCCGGTCTTTCCCGCCGAGGGGTAGGGAAAGCCGGCTGCCGTCACCGCCCCGTAGGCGGTACCCCGGCGGACGACGTCGCGCAGCGCGTTGGTCATCAGCCAGGCCTGGGCCCGGTCCATGACATAGGATCGCTGGACCGCGGGCTCCCAGAGGATATTCCCCGCGGCATCCTCCACCCGCAGGATCGGGTTGGGCGCGGTACGTTCCCCTCCGTTCGCGAAGGCCGAGTACGCGCTCACCAGTTCGAGCGGGATCACTTCGGCCGTCCCCAGCACGATGGACGGGTAGGCAGGGAGTTGCGTGGTGAGGCCGAACTGGCGGGCCTCGTGGATCACGTGGTTGAGCCCCAGATCCATGGCCAGCCGCACCGTGGCCGCGTTGCGGGAACGATACAGCGCTTCCCTGATGGTGATGGCGCCCTGGAAGGCGTAATCCGAGTTGTTGGGCGACCAGTCGGGTTCCCCCACCCGGGTGGCGCGGATCGTCACGGGTTCGTCATCCACCAGCCGGCTCAGGGGGTCGCCGTGGCGCACCGCCGCCGAGTACACAAATGGCTTGAAGGCGGACCCCGCCTGCCGCCGGCTCTGCACCGCGCGGTTGAACTTGCTGGTCTGGAAGTCACGGCCTCCCACCATCGCGAGAATGCGGCCGGTGCGGACTTCCTGGACGATGACCATGCCCTGAAGAAAGGGCGACGCCCCCGGGTGCTCGCCGGCGGGAGCGGATTCCAGGTAGGCCCGGTAGGAGGCCCGGGAGTAACGGCCGAACTTGCCCCGCTCGATCGCGTCGAGCTGTGAGGCCAGGCCCCGCTCGGCGGTGCGCTGGATGGCCGGGTCGAGCGTGGTATGGACCCGGAGCCCGCCGACGCCGAGTTGCTCCCCGAACCGGCGCTCCACCAGCTGGCGAACGTACTGGACGAAATAAGGGGCGAGGGCGGGCTCTTCAGCGGCCGGGCGCAGCCCCAGGGGCAGGGCCTTCCAGGCCACCGCCTGCCCGGCGGTCAGGTGCCCGTCGCGGCGCAACAGGTCGATCACCAGGTTGCGTCGGGCCCGGGCCCGCTCCGGGAAGCGCCTCGGGTTGTAATAGCTCGGCCCCTTGGGAAGCGCGGCCAGCAGGGCAGCTTCCGCCACGTTGAGATCCGCCGCCGACTTGCCAAAGAACGAACGGGCCGCCGGTTCAACCCCGAAGATCTCGCCCCCCAGCGGGATCTGGTTAAGGTAGAGCTCGAGAATGCGATCCTTGGTATAGCGCTTTTCAATCCGGTAGGCGACCTGGACCTCGCGCATCTTGCGGGTAAAGGTGCGACTGCGGCCGTTGATCGCATCCGGCCACAGGTTGCGGGCCAGCTGCATGGTGACGGTCGAGCCGCCCTCCTTCAGCCGGCCGGTCACCACGTTGGTGCCGAACGCCCCGAGGACCCGCAGGTAGTCCACGCCGTCGTGGCGGTAGAAACGGCGGTCCTCGGTCGCGAGGAACGCCTGTTTGAGCACCGGAGACATTTCGGCCAGCGGCATGAACGTCCGCCGCTCGCTGCCGACCCGGGCCAGGAGCGAGCCATCGGCAGCCAGGATATGGGAGGTCTGGCGGAGGGGGAGCGGTCCCAGGTTGTCGGTCCGCGGGCAGGCATTGCCGTCGCAGGCCCGGAACCATGCGCCCAGCAGGAGGGCGTAGCCGGCCGCGACCATCGCCATGACGACCAGCGCGGCCTTGATGCCGCGGCGCCGCTCGCCCTGCCAGAGCAACTGCCGGATGACGCTCCAGGTGTCCATGGCAGACGATAGATCCCGGCCGGGGGTACGAATAGGACCCAAGTCACCATTACCTTTGGCGCAATGGCCAATCTCCTCGACACCCTGACCGCGCGCGGATTTGTCCACGATGCCACCCCCGGCCTCGCCGAGCGGCTCGCGGCCGGGCCCATCGCGGGTTATGTCGGTTTTGACCCGACCGCGCCATCGCTGCACGTGGGCAACCTGGTGCCGGTCATGGGCCTGTCCTGGCTGCAACGGCTCGGGGGAACCCCGATCATCCTGGTCGGTGGCGGCACCGGCCTGGTGGGCGACCCCAGCGGCAAACGGGCCGAGCGGCCGGTGCTCCCGGTGGAACAGGTGGACGCCAACACCGACGCCATCCGGCGGCAGCTCACCAGCTTTCTCGACTTCGAAGGAGCCGCGGCGGCCCGCATGCTCGACAACGGGGACTGGCTGCGATCCATCACGCTGATGGATTTCCTGCGGGACACCGGCAAGCACTTTACCCTGAACTACATGCTGCAGAAGGAGTCGGTCCGGTCCCGGATGGACACCGGCATCTCCTTCACCGAGTTCAGCTACATGCTGGTGCAGGCCTATGACTTCTGGCACCTGTGCCGCACCTGGCAGTGCGAACTGCAGATGGGCGGCAGCGACCAGTGGGGCAACATTACGGCGGGCATCGAGTTGATCTCCCGGCGGGAGCAGCGGGCGGCCCATGGCCTGGTGTTCCCCCTGCTGACCACCGCCGGCGGCGCCAAGTTCGGCAAGAGCGAGGACGGCAACGTCTGGCTCGACCCGGAACGGACTTCACCGTACCAGTTCTACCAGTTCTGGCTCAATACCGACGACCGGGACGTGGAGCGGCTGCTGAAGTTCTTCACCTTCCTTCCGTTGGAGACCATCGAAGAAATCGTCATGGTCCACCAGGGAGACCCGGGCCAGCGCCACGCCCAGCGGATCCTGGCCGAGGAGGTCACCGCGCGAGTCCACGGCAGTAGCACCAAGGACCGGGTGGTCGAGGCCAGCAAGGCGCTGTTCCAGGGCGGGGCCGGTGCGGCCGCGGACCTGTTACCCGAGATGCCGGAATGCGTGATTACAGCCGGCGAGTTCGGCCAGGGCATGTCCGTGGTGGACATCCTGGTCCGCTCCGGCCTGGCAACCTCCAAGAGCGACGCGCGCCGGGGGATCCAGGGCAAGGGGTTTTATCTCAACGGGGACCCGGTGGCCGAAGTCGAACGGATCGTCTTGCTCGCGGATCTCCAGGCGGCGGGTGGAAAGCAGGTCGCGACGCTGCGCAAGGGGAAGAAGAACTACGTCAAGCTGGTGGTGGAATAGCCATGGCCGGATTCCAGGAGTCCCTGGCGGCGGGGTATGGGTTTTCCGAGCCGGCCCTCGTCCTGGGGGCGGCACTCGAGAGCGGCACGGTCTACCCCGAGCCCAAGGTGCGCATCCCGCTGTCCATGCTCAATCGCCACGGCCTGGTGGCCGGCGCCACCGGCACCGGAAAGACCAAGACCCTGCAACTGATGGCCGAGCAGTGTTCGGCCCAGGGCATTCCGGTATTCGTGGCCGACATCAAGGGCGATCTGTCCGGCCTGGCCGCCCCGGGGGAACCCGGCAGCCGGATCACGGCCCGCGCCGACAGCGTCGGTTACCAGTGGACCCCCGGGGGAGTGCCGGTGGAGTTCGTGAGCCTCACCGGCGACCTGGGGGTCCAGCTCCGGGCCTCGGTCAGCGGTTTCGGCCCCCTGCTCCTCGCCAAGGTGCTCTCCCTGAACGAGACGCAGACCAGCGTGCTCGCGCTGGTCTTCAAGTACTGTGACGACCAGCAGCTCCCCCTGCTCGACTTTGCCGATCTCCGGGCGGTGCTGCAGTACCTGACCTCGGACGAGGGCAAGGCCGGCCTGGCGGACTACGGGGGGATGTCTTCCTCGACCGTCGGCGTCCTCCTTCGCAAGATGATCGAGCTGGAGGCCCAGGGGGCCGACCGGTTCTTCGGGGAACCGGAGTTCGACGTGCAGGACCTGATGGCGGTGACCCCGGATGGGCGCGGCGTGGTGACGGCGCTCGAGCTCGCGGACATTCCCGACAAGCCGATGCTCTTCTCCACTTTCATGATGTGGCTGCTGGCCGAACTGTACCAGAACCTCCCCGAAGCGGGCGACCTGGCGAAGCCGAAGCTGGTGTTCTTTTTCGACGAGGCCCACCTGCTCTTCCGGGACGCCTCCAAGGCGTTCCTCGACCAGATCGAACAGGTCATCCGGCTGATCCGCTCGAAGGGCGTCGGCGTTTTCTTCGTGACCCAGACCCCGAAGGACGTGCCGGACGAGGTGCTGGCCCAGCTGGGGCACCGGGTGCAGCATGCCCTCCGCGCCCATACCCCGGACGACGAGAAGGCGCTGCGGGCCACGGTCCGGACCTTTCCGAAAACCGATTTCTACGACCTGGCCGAGACGCTGACCAGCCTGGGCATCGGAGAAGCGGTGGTCACCGTGCTCAACCCCCGCGGGGTGCCCACGCCGGTGGTCGCCGCCCGGCTCATCCCGCCCGGCTCCCGCATGGCGCCGCTCACGCCGGAGGAGCTGGCCGCGGATATTCGCCAGTCGGACCTGCTGGCGGAATACGGGAAAGCCGTGGACCGCGAGAGCGCCCGCGAAATGCTGGCGGACCGCATGGCGCGCACCGCGCCCGCACGGCAGCTCGAGGAGGAACCCGCCCGCCGGGCGCCGAAAGGGCGGGCCCGGATGGGGGCGGGAGAAAAAATACTGGGGTCGCTCTCCAACACCATCGGCCGGACGGTCGGCCGGGAGGTCATCCGGGGTCTCTTCGGGCTGCTCGGCGTCAAACCGCCCCGGACAACCCGGCGTCGGCGACGCTGGTAGGAATCATCTTTGAGGTTATGAAGTCTTCGTTCGCGTTTTCGTGTCTTATCAGGGCCAGGCTGCAGCACCATCTCGATCGCCCGCTTTCCCTTCGATGACCCCCCGATACACCTCCACCAGATCATCGTTCAGCTTCTCGACATCGTACTCGGTTTCGACCAGGCGGCGGCCGGCGTCCTGGATCGAGGCCCAGGTCTCCGGGTGATCCTGGAGCTGCCGGAGTGCCCGGGCCAGGCCCGCCGGGTCGCGCTCGTCGGCCAGGGCGCCGGTGACGCCGTCCTTCACCATCTCCGGAATTCCGGCATGCCGGGTGCCCACCACGATGAGCCCCAGCGCCATGCCTTCCTTGATGACATTGGGAATGCCCTCCTGGTCCCCGGTGGAGGCAGTCACACTGGGCACCAGCATGACATGCGCCGGCCGCAGGATGCCGGGGAGCGTGTCCTGGCCCTGGGCGCCCAGGAAACGGACCCGGTCGCCCAGGTCCAGTCGCGCGGCCAGGTTCTCCAGGCTGGAGCGCAGCGGGCCGTCTCCCACAATGTCGTAGGTCGCCGCGATGCCTTCCCGCCCCAGCTGGGCCATCGCGGCCAGCGCGTCTTCGATGCCCTTCTTCTCCACCAGCCGCCCCACCGTCACCAGTCGAAGGGGCCGGGCGGGGATCCGGGGCTGGTACGCGAACAGGCCGAGATCGATCCCGGTGCGCATCACCACGATCTTGCTCCGGGGACATCCCATCGCTTCGAGGCGCCGGCCGAAGTAGCTGCTCACCGGGAGAAACAGGTCGCCTTCGCGGAACAGGGCCTGGTACATGCCAGGGCCGCGGGCATGAATGAACTTGCTGACGTCGGCGCCCTGGATCGCGGTGACCAGCCGGCCCTGGATGGCGCCCAGCCGCTTCATCCGGAGCGCCCGCCGGCCCTCCTGCCCGAATCCGCCGTGGATGATATCGTAGGCCCCAGGGGGGATGAACGCCGAGGCTTCGTGGGCCAGTCTTCCGGTAAGACCGCGGGGACCCCAGCGGGGGTGCAGGGTGCGGAGCAGGACCCGGCGGCTCGGGCCGGTGGCTTCCCGGATCAGGGCCGCAGCCCCGCGCCAGCGCTGCCACTGGGTGGGCGGCGACGGCCGCACCCAGTGCGCGCGGGGAAACAGGTCGTAGCGGTCGATACTCGGGTGGTAGGGTCCCGGGGTCCGGGGCCGGTCGCCGAAGATATCCACCTCGTGGCCCCGCTTGATGAGCCCGGTGATCTGGTTCAGCACCGGCGTCTCGGACAGCATGGGGAAAAGCCCCGGGATGTAGGCGATCCGCATAGTGGTCAGCGAATCTTGCGGAGCACGTCCACGACCCTGGCCATGTCCTCCACGGTGTTGTAGCAGTGCGGGCTCAGGCGGATGGCGCCTTCTCGGAGGCTGGCGATCACGTCGGCGCGGCGAAGTGCCTGGTGGGCGCGGGCGGCATCCGGCGGCGCGACACAGAGGATACCGGAGCCGTGTGTCCCGCGCGGAGAGGTCACCGGGATCCCGTCCCGCTCGGCCCATTCGAGCACCGGGGCGTGCAGGGAGAGGATGTGGCGATGAATCGCGGCGGGGTCCAGGGAGAGGACCAGTTCCAGCGACACCCGGAACCCTTCCATGTCCTGGTACGGCAGCGTGATCATTTCGAAGCGGCGGGCATTGGACCGCAGCCGGTCGCTGTAACTGGTGAGCCGGGTAAAGTCGTCGGTGCCCTCGTAGGCCATCCACCCCGTGACCGGCGGGTGAAATCGCTCGATGAGGTCCCGCCGCACGTACATGAACCCGGAGCCCCACGGTGACAGCAGCCACTTCTGGCCCCCACAGGCGAGCACGTCCACCGGTGCGCGCGATACGTCCACCGGCACCTGGCCGAGCGCCTGCATCGCGTCCACGATGAGATAGGTCCCGGTGGCGCGGGTTTCCCGGGAGAGCCGGTCGAGGTTGAACTGGAACCCGTTGCTGAACTGGACCAGCGAGACGCTGAGTACCCGGACCCGGGGGTCGGCCAGGCGGCTCACGAGCCGGTCCTCGTCGGGCCATCCTTGGGGAGTCACCGGCACCAGCTCCAGGGTCACGCCCAGCTCGCGGAGGCCCACCCAGGGATAGACGTTGGCGGGAAACTCCCGGTCGCTGGCCAGCACGATATCGCCGGACCGGAGTCCCGTCATGCGCGCCGCCAGTCCCAGCCCGAACGTGGTATTGGTGGTGAGGGCGATCTCCTCCGCATCGGCGTTGATGAGCCGGGCGGCGAGGGCCCGGCATTGGTCCAGCATCGCGAAGATCATCTCGTCGCTGAGGGTATGCGGCAGCATCCGCCTGCGGTTGAACTCCTCGAGGGCGCGCACGGTGCGAACCGGCAGCGGTCCCGTGCTGGCGTGATTCAGGTAGGTGGTGCGCGCGCTCCAGGGAAATTCATCGCGGCGCAGGGACTCGGGGTTGAACATTTCAGGTTGCGGATTTCAGATTGAAGATGGGCGGCGGGGCGGCTAGCGGCCCCGGAGGCGGGGGTCCCAGCCTTCGCGAATCGCGTCACCCAGGAGGTTGAATCCCAGCACGGCAACCCCGATGGCCATGCCCGGCGCGAAGGATACCCAGGGCGCCACCCGGAGCAGGTCCCTGCCCTCGGCGACCATGGACCCCCAGCTGGGGGTGGGGGGCTGGGCGCCGAGGCCGATGAACGAGAGCGCCGCCTCCGCCATGATGGCCGCCGCCATGCCCAGCGTAGCGGCAACGATGACCTGGGCCCGCACGTTGGGCAGCAGGTGGCGCAGCAGGATGGACCGGTCTCGCGCGCCGAGGGCCCGTGCGGCGGTCACATACTCGGCACTCCGGAGAATCAGCACCTGGCCCCTGACCAGCCGGGCCATCCCGGCCCAGCCGACGGCGCCGATAATGATGAAGACCACCAGCAGCGTGGGCTGCACCGCGGCCGCCACCGCAATCAGTAGGAGCAGGGTGGGAAATGCGAGGGTCACGTCGGCCAGCCGCATGATCAGCGCGTCCACCCACCGGCCGTAGTAGCCGGAGAGCAGGCCCAGGGTGACGCCGAGGGTGACCGCCACCGCCTGGGAGACCAGGCCCACGGCGAGGGAGATGCGGGCGCCGTAGAGGACCCGGCTCAGGACATCACGGCCCTGGCTGTCGGTTCCCAGCGGGTATTGCCCCCCCGGCGGCGTGAGATATGCATCCCGGAGGTTGCCCGCGTAGGGATCGTGGGGAGAGAGCAGGGGCGCCAGGACCGCGGCAATGACCACCGCGGCCACCAGTACGGCGCCCAGCTGAAACAGCCGGTCGCGGCGGAACACGCCCAGTGCGGCCCGGCCGGCGGCAAGCGTCGCGGTGTCGGAAGTCAGCGGTTCGGTGGCGGTCATAGATTGAAAAGCTAGCGGGAAGGTAAGAGAAACCCGGCGAAAACGATATGATCGAAAGCCCTTTCACCCTGGTCCTGAGCGGCGGCGGCATGAAAGGCCTGGCGCACATCGGCGTGCTCCGGGCTCTGCAGGAGCGCGGGCTGGTCCCGTCCCTCGTGGTGGGTACCAGCATGGGTTCGCTGGTGGGGGCTGTCTGGGCGACGGGCATGACATCGACCGAGATGATCGCCCGGGCCCGGGCCATCAGGAAGCGCGATGTCTTTCAGATCGCCCACACCGACATGGCCCTGCGCCGGATGCGGGCGCCCGCGGTCTACCGGAAAGAGCCGCTCGACCTGCTGCTCCACAGCCTGGTCGGCGACATCACTTTCGACCAGCTGAAGCACCCGCTGCTCATCAACACGGTGGATCTGAACACCGGTTCCCAGGTCCTCTGGGGCCGGCCCGGATTCCGGAACGTGCGGGTGGCGGATGCGGTCTTCGCCTCCTGCGCGCTGCCCGGGATCCTTCCCCCCCGGGAGGTCGGCGGCCGCTACTGCGTGGACGGCGCGGTAGTGGATACCCTTCCGGTCATCGCGGCGGCCGGCGCGGCGATGCAGCCGATCGTCGCGGTGGACGTGGGAGGATCGAGCGTTCGCCGGTCGGGCGTGGAGTCGGGCGGGTTTGCGGCGACCTACATGCGGGGGCTCGAGATCGTGATGCAGTCCCTCACCTCGCGCAGCCTGAGCACCTGGACCGAACCGCCGCTCGCGCTGATCCGGCCCCGGGTGGACCATATCCCGATGTTCGCCTTCAGCCACACCGAAGAGCTGCTCAACGAAGGCTACCGCGCCGCGAGCGACACCCTCGACCTGCTGGCCACCAACGGACCCCTGTCGAGCGGAGTGTATCCCCGCACCGGGATGAAGGTCGCGGTGGACCCGGTTCGCTGCGTGGGCTGCGGCATCTGCGTCGCGATGGCGCCCAAGGTCTTCCGGATGGGCCCGACCGGCAAGGCGGAAGTCATCGCCCCCCGGCAGACCTGGTCACCGGTCGATGGCGCGTACGTCCTGCACTGCCCCACCGACGCGATCACCGCGAAACCGCTGGAGCGCTCGTCGGGGAAAACTCGGCGGCGATCCGGATCATTTCCGTCGTCACCCGGTCCCAGTTGAAATGGGTTTCCACCAGCCGGCGGCCCGCCGCCCCCAGTTGGCCCGCCAGGGCTGAGTCGCTCAGCAGGGTATCGACTGCCCGGGCCACGTCGGCGGAATCGGTGGGATCCGCCAGCAGTCCGGTCTCCCCTTCCCGCACCGCGTCCGGAATCCCGCCACTCCGCCCTCCCACCACCGGCACCCCGCAGGCCGAGGCCTCGACCAGCGAGATCCCGAATCCCTCGACGCTGCTGTCCGCCACCCGGGAGACGCCCAGGTAGACATCGGCCAGGTTGTAGAACGCGGGAAGATCGTCGTCGGGAACGCCGGTGAGGATGTGCACCCGGTCCTGGACGCCGAGTTCTCCGGCGAGTTGCTCCAGTTCGGCCTGGTGCCGCCCGCCGCCGATCACCGCATACCGCAGGTCGGGGTGATCAGGGATCAGCGCCGCCAGGGCGCGAAGCCCGGTATCGATGCCCTTGTGAGCGGTGAGGCGCGCCACCGTCACCATCCAGCGGCCCTCGGGCAGGCCATACCGGGAGCGTACCTCGGCGGTTTCCACCCCCGGCCGGAAATGGACGGGATCGGTGCCCAGGGGCACCACCCGGACGTGATCGGGATGGATGGCCACACCGATCTCCCGGCAAACCGAGAGGCAGAGTTCGCGGGTGTAGCGGCTGTTGGCGACGATGACCGAGGCGGGATGAATAAGGGCGCGCGCCACCTTGCGCTTCAGCGATGACTGGTGCGCCTGGTGCTGCAGGAGCAGCAGGTCGGTCCCATGCACGATGATGCCGTAGGGCACCCCGGTGCGCTCCCGGGCCCAGTTGGCGGGGTACGCGGCAGGCTTGATATTGCCGCACCAGATGAAGCCGGGAGAGAGGTCGCGGCAGAGCGAGGAGACCCGCCGCGACCAGAGGAGCAGGCCCTGGATGGTGCGAAGCCGCCGGGCCGGCACGGACACCCGGTCCACCTGGTTGGGCAATTCGCTGTCCCCGCCCTCACTGCCCTCCGATTGACCGGTGGACACCACCAGCTGGCCGGCGGGATAATGGCGCGCCAGCTCGCCCATCCAGCGCGAGAGGCCGCCGCCGATCGGCGGAAAGTCGTAGGCCAGGAGCAGGTGGGGGAACATGGGTCTCCCGGAGCGTGAAGGTCAGGTCCCGCCGAGCAGTTCCTGGTACAGCCGCGCGGTACGGTCGATGGTGCGGTCCAGGGAAAACCGCTCCCGGGCGGTGCGGCGCGCCGCCTGGCCCAGCCGCCCGGCCAGCGCCGGGTCGAACGCCAGCCGGGTGATGGCCGCACCCCAGGCGGCGGGATCGCCGGGCGGCACCAGCAGGCCATCGGTCCCGTCCGTCACGACCTCGAGGTTGCCGGTGGCGGCCGACGCCGCCACGGCTTTCCCCAGCGCCATCGCCTCCAGCAGGGCCTGGCTCAAGCCTTCCATCCGGGATGGGAGCAGGACCACGTCCAGCAGATCGTAGAGGGGGCGCACGTCGGAGTCAAAGGGGACGAACGTCACCGTGTGCCGAGCCGGCGCCTGGGCCGCGGCCTCGGCCATCCCGCCTTCCGCCGCCACGCCGGCCAGCACGAGGTGCAATGGCCCGGCCACCGAATCGAGCGCCCGGATCACGACGGCCTGGTCCTTTTTCCGGGCCACGATCCCGACCACCGGGCGGCCGGGTCGCCAGCCGATACGCTCTCTCCAGCGCTCGAGATCCCCGGCGGAAACGGCTCGGTCGACCCGCTCGGTAACCAGGCCGTTGTGAATCACCACCACTTTCCGGCGCGGAGTTCCCTTCCTCACCAATCCGTCCGCCACCGCCTGGCTCACCGCGATGACCCGGGCCGCGACCCGGCTGGCGATCCAGTTCTCGAGGAAAAACGTCAGGGGCATCTGCCGGCGGGTGAATACCGCGGGCACCGGGAGCCGGCGGGTGAGGCCCAGCCAGGTGAGCGCCTGCCGGTCCCGGGCACTCTGGGAGTTGACCAGTTGCGGGCGCTCACGGGCGATGACCTCGGCCAGGACCGCCGCGTTCCGGACCCGTTCCCGGGGAAGCAAGCTGGCCGGAACCACCTGCAGCCCGGCCGATCGGGCGCCGGCTTCGACGTCAGACCCGGGCGGACACACAAACGTGATCGCCAGCCCGCGCCGGGCCAGGCCGATGCTGAGGTGCAGGGTCGACGTCACCGAGCCGGCTCCGCCGCCCTGGTGCAGCACCTGCATGATGCGCATCGTCACCGGGTCCGCACCAGGTCCAGGAAGAGATCCTCGTAGTCCGAGATACTGCGTTCTTCGGAGAAGCGCTCGACGCAGCGAGCGCGGGCCATCTCGCCCAGCCGGCTCCGGCGGGCTTCGTCCGGCAGCAGCGCATCCAGGGCGGCCGCGAAGGCCGGGGGATCATTGGGCGGCACCAGGACGCCCGTCTCCCCCAGCACGTCGCCGAGCGCGCCGGCCGCCACGGCCACTACCGGCCGGCCGCAGGCCATCGCCTCGGCTACGCTCCGGCCGAAAGTTTCGACCGGGCCGGCATGCACGACGACGGTCGCGGCGTTGTAGCCCGCTGCCATTTCATCGTGGTCCAGGAAGCCGATGAACCGGACCGGCGCGCCGAGCCGCTCCGCCTGGGCGCGGAGCGCCGGCTCGTCCACCCCGGTCCCGGCGATCACCAGTGGAGAGCGATGTTGCAACGCGGCCACCGCGTCGATCAGCACGTCGAACCGCTTATCGGGAAAGAGCGCACCGGAGGCCAGCAGCAGGGGCCCATCGCCCAGGCCCTGCCGGCGGCGGAAGGCCGCGCCGGCGGACGGGTCGGGCTGAAAACGCGTGACGTCCACGCCATTCCAGATGATCCGGTACGGCACCCGTCCCATGAACGGAACCCGGAGCAGCGTCCGCTCGGCCCACCCGGGCGTAAGGAAGATGGTGGCCGCGACCCGCTGGTAGGCGAGGCGGGTCACCAGGTCGGCGGGGGGACGCTCCCGGCGCACGTTGAAGCGATATACCAGGGGAATCGGGCGGTCGACCGAGGCCAGCGCCGCGACCCGGAGATCCCGCGGCCGGTCGGCCAGGACCGCCTGGACCCGGTGCGTCCGCAAAACCCGGCGAAGCGCCATCGTCTCCAGCCACCCGGTGTTCTTCGACGGCACCAGCTCGGCCGGAATGTTCAGCGCGGTGACGGCGGCGGCGATTTCCGGCTCGCCCACCAGCAGGCGGATATCGTGTCCCCGGCGGCGGAGCCCGGCGGCGATACTGGTGAGGCTGACCGTCGATCCACGCCAGCTGCGGGCCGAGGTCAGGAGCGCAACCCGGAGGGCAGGCCGGGCGGTCATGTCGAAGCCCGGGTGCGCTCCAGGGCCCAGAGATGCGCGTACTTGAGGAAGGTACCGTACGCGCCGAGCATCGACGTCGCGAGTCCGAACTTGCCATCCCACACGTTGCCCTGCAGCAGGTAGGCCCGGAGGAACCGACCGAAGGGCCGACCGGCCAGGTCCCACGGGGTCGCATGGGCGCCCTTGTCGAAGAGGTCGAGTGCGCCCCAGCGGGCGTAGCGTTCCATCTTTTCCAGCTGGTGGGACAGGTCGCGATAGGGCACATGGACCAGGTGCCCCTGAAGAAACCCGGGGTTGGCGACCGCCTCCAGGTTTTCGTGGACTCGCCGTTCCACGTACCGGCGCTCGCGGGGGAAGAGGCGGGTCACCCAGTCGC
Source organism: uncultured Gemmatimonadales bacterium (assembly GCA_963795085.1). Lineage (GTDB taxonomy): Bacteria > Gemmatimonadota > Gemmatimonadetes > Gemmatimonadales > GWC2-71-9 > DASYPP01. The sequence goes on from CAWCFX010000006.1 coordinate 667,484, forward strand.
GGCCCCAGTGTCCCCGGGTCAGTTCGTGGCCGAGGTAGAAGTTTCTGCGCCGGATGCGATAGGCCGGGTGGGACGGGGCGGCGAGCACCCGCGCCAGTTCGTCCCGCAACGGGTCGCTCACTCGCTCATCGGCGTCCACCGCCAGCACCCACGCATGGCGGGCGACCGCGATGGCCGCGTTCCGCTGGGCGGCGATGGTCGGCCCGGTTTCTTCCAGGACCCGGGCGCCGGCCCGGCCGGCGCGGGCCACCGTGTCGTCGGCGGATCCGCCGTCGGCCACGATGACCTCCCCCGCCCAGCCCAGTCCGCCGACCAGCTCTTCGATCTGGTTCGCTTCGTTGAGGGTGGGGATCACCACCGTGACGGGGACGGCGCGCATCAGCGAGCCAACCGGCGGGTCCGCTGCACCAGGACGTCGGCAATCGCGACGGCGCTCAGCAGCGCGAACACGAACATGTGGACCAGGTGGCGACCAAAGGCGGTGCGGATGATCCGGAGCGAGCCGCGGTAGGGATGGCCGGTGGACACATGGACCACGTAGATACCCACGATAGCCAGCCATCCGAGGACGGCGATCCAGGTGTACAGCCGCGCATCCGGCCCCAGCGCTTCCCGGGACCGCCAGAGCCACAGCGAGAGGATGAGCCACAACGGGACAAACATCCCGAACCCGTAGTGCGAGAGCATCTGGCCCTGCATTCCGTAGAACATCGTCAGGTAGGTGCCCGGGGTAATCCGGGTGGAGTCGGCGGCCGGGTCCGCCGCAGGGGCCTCCTGGACCGCCAGGGGAGCCGTGGGGGCCGGCGCCGCCAGCGCGCCGATCTGGACGTCGAAGACCGCCGGGACCTGTAGTGATGGGGGGCGGACGCTCCACAGGCCGAAACCGGCGGCGGCGCCGAGCAGGGCGGCGTAGAGCCGGGGGTCCCGGCGCCGGGGCAGGAACCACCAGATCGCCGCGGTGGCGATGACGATGAGAGCTCCGCCATCCCGCTTGATCAACTCGGCTGCCGCGCCGGCGACCACGGCGAACGCCACCGCCTGCCACCGGCTGGCCACCAGGCCGGGGTCGGTGGCGAGGAACAGCCCGACCGCGATCGCGATCATCACCGGGACATCCGCGTAGTTGCTCACGGCGCCCTGGTAAACCCGCACCGTCATGAAGAACCAGAGGACGCCCCACGGCGCCAGCGTCGGCGCGACCAGCCGGAGGACCCGGTACAGAACGAAACCAAAGGCGCCCACCAGGAGAAACGGCAGCAGCCTCCCCTCGATGGTGCCGTTGGTATGCCCGAGCCAGAGGAGTACCGAGTGGAGCGGCGGGCGGCCTGGATCGAGGCAGTCGAAGATGCCCTGGAGTCCGCCGGTCGCGTCAAAGGCGACGGCGCGGCAGGCCCAGATGTCCTTGGTGTCGGTCCAATGATACGGAAAGAACAGGTGGGGAAGCTGCAGCAGCCAGAAGGCCAGCGCACCCCCGAGCGCGGGATGGCGCCAGGCGCGATCCAGCCCGGGCCGTGGCGCATCGTCCGCAGCCCTTCGCTGCCGCACCACCGCGCCGCCCAGAAACAAGACCAGCAGGAGCGCCCAGGAGACTCCGTGCTCAAAGAAGCCGGCGAGGTAAACCCAGACCATCTGCCCGATCGCGAGGGTCCAGGCCAGGGCCAGGAAGTGCACCGCCCAGGCTGCCCACCGGAAACCTCCCCGCGGCAACCACCACCACGCCGTGATGGCCAGCAAGGCGGAAAGCACGAGTTCTTCCAGCAACCCACCGCTCCATTCCCAGGGGCGGGCGCCAAAGCGCAGGCCTTCCTGGTACATCACGCCGATCCGCCAGAGCCCGGTCCCGGCCTGTACCGCCGTGAGGATGCCGAGCACTATAAGAATGGGACGCTTCATGCTGCCCGCTTTCGAGCGATCAGGACCAGCGTGCGGCCCAGCAACAGGGCCGGCGACAGCATGTGGGCGGCAATGTCCCGGTTGGCCGCGCGTTGTTCCGCGTCGGGCTCCCGCCGCAGCGCCAGGTGGGTCTCCGCCCAGATCTTGGGCCAGGCCCAGAAATGCACCGCCGCGTGCCGGCGGAGCCGGTCGGTCGTGACCTCGTCGATCACCAGGCCCGCGGAGCGGAGGACGTAGCGCAGCTCATAATAGGTGAGCAGGTGAATATGGTCGTGAACCGGCGCCCGGGTGTGCTCCTTCATCGGGCGGGGCGCCAGCGGAAAGAAGCCGGTCCAGAAATACTGCCAGCGGGCGGCCAGGCTGAGAATATTGGGCGTGGTCACCAGCAGCCGCCCGCCCGGAGCCAGGACCCGGGCGCACTCCCGGGCAAACCGGAACTGGTCTTCCAGGTGCTCGACTGTCTCCAGGCAGGTGACAAGGTCGAAGCTTTGATCGGGAAAGGGAAGCGCCTTGGCGATGTCGGCAGCGGTGAATGGAATATGGCCGGCCTGGAACTGGCCGGGCAGGAGATCGCAGGCGGCGACCTCGAATCCCATCGCCTGGAGCCGTACCGCCAGGGCCCCGCTGCCGGCCCCCAGGTCCAGCAGCCGGCCGCGAGGCCAGCGCGCGGCCAGCTCCAATACCCGCTGGTGAGTGCGGGGGCAGGCGATGACCCGGAGATCAGACGAGCTTGTAATTGCGAAACTCGAAGACGCGGGCGCCGGTCAGGCGCTCAATGACGTCCGACGCGTAGAATCGCAGGTGCTCCATCTGGAACCGGGGAGGTTCCACCCGCCGCTCCGGATCATGGGCGCGGGCGGCGACCCACGCTTGCGCGGCGGCCGGATGAGCACCCCGAAACGGCTTCAGGCCGGGGAACCAGGGCAGCAGCGGCCGCCGCGCCTCGCTCTCCCGGGACCAGGGGTACAGCGTCTTGTTCACCTCCCGCTTGGCCCGCAACGCCTGCGCCGGCCGCGCCCACCCATAGTGAAACATCTCGGCGCCCGTCAGCCGGGCCCGGATCTTTCGATACTCGGGGCCGACCCGGAATCCCTGGGCGCCCTGGTACGGCCGGATGTCCAGCGCGGGGTCGAGGCGCACGGCCCGCACCTCCCGCCGGTACCAGCGGCGGTTCACCGCGATGGTGCCGAGATCACCATAGAAGTGAAGGTACTTGACCAGCAGGCCTTCGACTTGCGGATCGGCGTCGTGCCCGGCGATGGCCTGCGCCAGGGCCTCGGCGCCCCGCTCGTGCAGGACCTCGTCGGCCTGGATGTATATCCCCCAGGGGTTCCGGCATGCCCGCATCGCCCGCAGGGTCTCATCGCCAAGGACCTTGTTCTTGATGGTCATGTCCCATTCGGTCTCCAGGATCCGGATCCTGGGATCGCCGATGGCGCGGACCAGCGCCAGCGTCTCGTCCTCCGACTTGCCGACGTTGACGATCACCTCGTCACAGACAGGCAGGATAGACCGGATGCTGGCTTCCAGCGGGAAGTCCAGCTTGATCGCGTTGCGGACGATGGTGAAGCCCGAGATCGGCATGGGGTGCTGGTTGAAGGATCGTGGTGGCCGATGGCGCATGGCCGCCGACAGAGGGAAAGGCGGATGACCGTCTTGCTAAAAATCATCCCCCGCCCCCCTCAGCCGCAACCCGAGGCTCCTACCCCCACCGGGGACGCGGCGATACATTCCCGCCCGCATGCACGTCACTCTCTACTTCCACGACAAGCTCCCCATCAAGGGCTACGGGGGAACCCAGCGCGTGGTCGTCTGGCTGGCCCGGGGACTGGCGCAACTGGGCCACCAGGTCACCCTGATCGCCGGACCCGGCTCCCGGGTGCCGGAGGCCACGCTGGTCCCGGTGGACCTCAAGCGGGCGCGGATGCCCGGCTTCGACCTTTCGCCGTACCTGCCGCGGGGCGTGGACATCGTGCATTCCTTCGCGCCCCTGGTCCAGCGGCCCGCCGCGGTGCCCTGTCTGGTCACCCAGGAAGGCAACTCCAAGGCCGGCAAGGAACCCTCGCCGGAGACCATCTTCGTCAGCGCCAATCACGCCGAACGAAACGGGCGCACCGCGTTCGTCTACAACGGCATCGACCCTGCCGAGTTCGTATTTCAGCCGGTGAAGCAGGACTATGATTTTTTCCTGGGACGGCTGCACAAGGAAAAGGGGTACCACCTGGCGATCGAAGCGGCGTTGCGGACCGGCCGCAAGCTGGTGATCGCCGGGGGCTGGCGCCCCAGTTTCCGCCGGGTGGTGAAGTTCGTCGGCGAAGTCGACGGGGCCGAAAAGGCGCAATGGCTGGCGGAGGCCCGTTGCCTCTGGATGCCCGCCCTCTGGGACGAGCCCTTCGGCCTGACCCTGGCGGAGGCCCTGATGAGCGGCACCCCGGTGATCGGCACCCGGCGCGGCTCGCTCCCCGAGATCATCTCGTCCGATGTGGGAGGCCTGGGCGACGACCTCGATGAACTGGCCGCGATCGCGGAGCGGATCCAGGAGGTGGACCCCGCCGCCTGCCGGGCCCGGGCCGAGAAATACTTTTCCCACCTCGTCATGGCGGAGGAGTACGTCCGGTACTACCGGCATTTCCTGGACACCGCGTCATTGCCGCCTGGGAGGCCGGCGCCGGCAGCCTGAAAACGGGAACCGGCCGACCTGGTTGCGGCACTGGCCCCGACCAGGCGGATATCGTTCAGGACAAAGTCAGAGCCGCGCCAGGAAGTCCCGCATCCGGTGCATGTAGGTGTGCCGGCTCAGGGCGGCCTGGCGCGCGGCCCGGGCCAGCCGTTCCCGGCGGGGCTGGTCGGCCAGGGTCTGCCGCACCTGGTCCCGCAAGGTGGCGACGCTGTTGTGCACCAGGACTTCCTCGCCCGGCGCCAGGTAGTCCGCCAGACCGGGCCGCTGTTCCACCGCCTGGGGCACCCCGATCGCCGCGATCTCGAAGAGCCGGGCGTTGACCGGACTCTCGGCCCCGGCGGCGTCGCTGTCGCGGTGCAGGTTGATGCCGATGGTTCCACCGGCGTAGGCGCGGACATAGTTGTCCATGGACAGCAGTTCCCCCCGGCAATACTCCCGGAGGCCGGTCTTCTTCCACCCCGGCCCCCACAGCGCCAGCCCGAACTCCACCAGCTCTCCCAGCACTGATTCCCGGTACGGCGTCGCCGTCCCCGCGAACACGACGTTGGCGCGGAACGGGTCCCGCACCCGGAGCGGCCGGTGCACCGAGGGATCGCAGCCGGCGTCCAGCGAATGCACCGGGCGGTCCAGGCTCCGGGCCCAGCGGCTGGCCCTCCGGGCACCGGCCGCAAAGACGATATCGGTGGGAACCAGGCCGGGAGGCGGCGCGTCCGGCGGCGACTCCTGCCAGGGAAACCAGAACGCCCAGCGGGCGGTCGTCGCGGGGCGCAGCGGGTCCACTGCACCCCGCCGCAGCACCTCCCCGTCAGTCACCAGGATGACCTCCGGCGCCGAGTGCCCGATCGCCTGTTCCAGGCGGACGGTGAGATCCCGCTGGGTCAGCCGGTCCAGCCAGCCGGTGCGTTCGAGGTTGAAGGGAGTCACGGTGGCGCCCAGCCGTTCCAGCGCCCGCTGGTAGAGGGGGGCGTGGCCCTGGCGGGACTCGTTGAACCGGGCGACGAGCAGAACCTTCACCATCACCGGCTTTCGGCCACCGCGTCCAGATCTTCGTCGCGGAACTGGAGGTCGTAGAGCCGGCGGTACAGTCCCCCCCGGCGGAACAATTCCTCGTGGGACCCGGACTCCACGACGCGGCCGTCGTTCAGCACCACGATCCGGTCGGCGTGGCGTACGGTGGCGAGGCGGTGGGCGATCACCAGCACGGTGCGGTCTCGCATGAGCCGGTCGATCGCCTCCTGGACCAGCCGCTCCGACTCCGCGTCGAGCGCACTGGTCGCCTCGTCCAGGACCAGGATCGGTGCATCCCGCAGCAGCGCCCGGGCGATGGCGATCCGCTGGCGCTGGCCGCCGGAAAGCCGGGCGCCCCGCTCGCCCAGCATGGTGTCGTACCCCTGCGGCAGCTGGGCGATGAAGTCGGTGGCGTTGGCGGCCCGGGCCGCCTCTTCGATCCGCTCGGGGCTGGCATCGGGCTGTCCGTAGGCGATGTTGGCCCGCACGGTATCGTTGAGAAGCAGTGTATCCTGCCCGACCACCGCGATCAGGCGCCGGAGCGAGTGGCGGCGGAGGCGGGTGAGCGGCACCCCGTCCATCAGGATCCGGCCCTTCACCGGGTCGTGGAAGCGGGGAAGCAGGTCCACCAGCGTGGTCTTGCCGGCGCCGGACGGCCCGACCAGGGCCACCACCTGGCCCTTGGGCACCTGGAAGGTGATGTCGCGGAGCACTGGATCGCCGGTGCCATAGCGGAACGACACGTCGTCGAATGCGATCTCCCGTTCAAAGCCGGCATCCACTTCGCCGGGGCGGTCCACATCGGTAGGGGCCAGGTCCAGCAGGTGAAAGACCCGGTCCGCGCTGGCCAGGGCCACGGCGAGCACGGCCGGAAACTGGCTGAGCGACTTGATGGGGGACATCATCTTGAGCGAGGCGACCAGGAAGGCGATCAGCGCCTCGGGACTCAGCGGCAGGCCACCGGTGCCGAACACCGGGCTGGTGCCGGCCCACACGATCAGGATCACCAGGACCCCGCCGAAGACTTCGCTCACCGGGCTGGTCAGCGAGGAATAGCGCTGGGTGCGGATGACCCGCTTGCGGTAGCTGTTCGCCTGGTCCTGGAAGCGCGCGGTCTCCTGCTCTTCCGCCCCGTAGGCCCGGATCAGCTTGATGGCGCCCAGCCGCTCGGCGACCGTGGCGGTGATCTCGCCCCGTTCTTCGGCCCGGGCCCGGGAGTGGCGGCGGAGCCGGCGCAGCAGCTGCTGGATTCCGAGGACGAGGACCGGGGCCGCGGCAAGGGTGAGCAGGGTGAGCTTCCAGGAGGTGAGCCAGAGGATCACCAGCGTCACCACGATGACCATGAAGTTCTGGAAGAAGGCCGCCAGCGCGGCGGTGACCGCGGTCTTGGTGGCGTCCACGTCGTTGATCATCCCGCTGATCAGCTGCCCGGCGCGGGTCCGCTGGAAAAAATCGAGATCGAGCGTGAGCAGGTGGCGGAACAGCTTGCCGCGAAGGTCGCGCACCAGGCCTTCCTGCATGGCCACGTTGAGCTGGCTGGAGGCGTACCCCATTGCGTTCTTGAACAGCAGGCCCACCAGCAGGATGACGACGATCCGGGCCGTCGCCTCGCCGGGCGAGGCGCCGGCCAGGAAGGGCCGCAGCAGCCATTCGCTCAGGTCTTCCAGCCGGGTGGACTGGCCCAGGGCGCCCGCGGTGCCGAACAGCCGCTTGAGCAGCGGAATCAGCACCACGATCGTGAAGCCGTCCAGCAGCGAAGCGAGGAAGGTCGTGAGCATCCCCAGGGCGAAAAGCCCCCGGTAGGGATGCATATGGGAAAGCAGGCGGCGTCCCGTGCGCATCAGGGGGCGGAGCGCCGGGCGGTCACCGGCTCTTCCGGGGGCTCAGCAGCGCGATGGGGAGCACGACTTCTTCCGGCGTCACCCCGCCGTGCAGAAAGGCGCCCCGGTAGCGGGCCTGGTACTCCCGCAGCTTGGTGGGATAGACGAAGAACCGGTCCCCGGTCGCCAGCAGCAGGCGGACTCCCGGTCCCCGGGGGGGCAGGCCGAAACTCCGGAGATCATCGACGACCAGGGCCGCATCCCGATCCTGGGTGCGAAGATCCTCGCCGAACTTGTAGCGCAGGTTGGCGGTGGCGTCCCGCTTGGCGTAGATGGTGGCGGGGGTGTGGCAGTGAATGGAGCCGTGGTCGGTGGTGAGAAGGACCGGGACATTCCGCCGCTCGGCTTCGCGCAGGGCGCTCCAGAGGGCCGACCGCTCGAACCAGGTCCGCGTGAGGCTGCGGAGCGCCGGCGTGTCCCGGGCCACCTCGAAGAGGGTCGAGTTTTCGGTGCGGCCGTGAGTCAGCTGGTCGATGAAATTGAAGACCAGCGCGGTCACGCCCTCCTGCGACAGGTGCGCCGGCAGCCGCTTGAGCAGCGTCTCGCCATCGGCGGCGGTAAAGACCTTTTCATAGCGGACCGGCACTTTCCGCCCGGTGAGTTCCTCCATCTGTTCGCTCAGGAGCTCGGCCTCGTGAGCGTTGAGCGAGGAGTCGTCGCTCTCTTTCCAGCGGCCCGGGTGCCGCTCCGCCAGTTCCACCGGGAAAAGTCCGCTGAAAATGGCGTTCCGCGCAAACGGCGTGGCGGTGGGCAGGATCGAAAAGTAATGGGCGGTCTCGATGTCGAAGACCGTGCTGATCAGCGGCCGGAGCACCTCCCACTGATCCAGCCGGAGACAGTCCACCACCACCAGCATGACCTTGCCGTTCTCCTTGAGGACCGGCTGCAGGAATTCCGCGCCGATGTCCACCGAGAGCGGCGGGCGATCGCTGTTGCCCTCCGCCAGCCAGCGGGCGTAGTTCCGCTCGATGAACCGGGCGAAATCCTGCCGCAGGCTTTCCTGCAGGTTCCGGAGCGCCTCCTGCAACCCCGGCTCATCCACCCGGCCCAGCCGGACCTCCCATTCCGCCAGTTCCGCGACCAGGGCCACCCATTCCCGCCAGGACAGCTGGCTGCCGCGGCTTCCCTCCAGCTCCCGGAAACGGGTGGCGAAGTCCCGGGACAACCGCTGCTGCCGGATCCGCTCGCCATCCAGCAGCCGGGTCACCACCGACAGCACCTGGCGGGGGTTCACTGGCTTGACCAGGTAATCGCTGATTTCGGCGCCAATGGCGTCCTTCAGGGTGTCGGGCTCCTCGCTCTTGGTGACCATGACCACCGGCATGGCGTGGTCGATCGCGCGGATGGCCCGGAACAGTTCGAGGCCCCGCCGGCCCGGCATGTGCTCGTCGAGCAGCACCACCCCGTATGGCTGGCGCTGCAGCAGGACGAGGGCGTCGTCGCCGTGGGCGGTCTTCTCGACCTGGAAACCGTGCTCCTCCAGGAACAGGATGTGGGAGGTCAGGCTTTCGACCTCGTCATCGACCCAGAGGATGCTTTTCGGGCGTGGCATGACCGCAAACTAGCCGGTTGGCAGTCGGCCGGGGAAGCAGGACGCGCTTCCGCGGCTCCCGCCCGGGCGGTACATTCCCGCGCCCATGCCCGATCCTCGCATTCTTCTCATCCGTTTCAGCTCCATCGGTGACATCCTCCTGGCGACGCCGCTCGTCCGGGCGCTGCGCGCCCGCCATCCCGGCGCCCACCTGGCGTTCCTGACCAGGGAGCCCTTCACGCCCCTGGTGCGGGACAACTCCCGGCTGAGCGAAGTCATCGGCTATCGCCGGGACCAGCCGCTGGACGAGCTGGCCGCGGCGCTCCGCCTCCGCAACTTCAGCCACGTGCTGGACCTGCACGGCAGCCTGCGCAGCCGGGCGCTCCGATTCCTGGTGCCGGCCCGGTGGAGCCGGTACCGGAACCACCGGCTCGCCCGGGAGATCCTGATCCGCTATAAGAAGAACGTGTATCCCCGGCCGGTCCCGGTGCCGGAACGGTATTTCGAGGCGGCCCGCGGCCTCGGCGTGCTGCCGGACGGCCTGCCCCCCGAGTTCTTTCTGTCCGCCGCGGCGAAGGAGGAAGCCGGCGCCTGGCTCCTCGGCGCCGGGCTGCCGGCGGGCCGGGGGTGGATCGGGCTGGCGCCGGGCGCCGCGCACCAGACCAAGCGGTGGCCGCAGGAGTACTGGCAGGAACTGGCGACTCGCCTTACGGCCGCCGGGTACTCGGTCATCGCGGTAGGAGGCCCCGAAGATCTCGCGGCGGGCGAGGCGGTGGCGGCGGCGGGCGGAACCGCCGCGGTGAACGCGGCAGGGCGGTTTGGCCTGCAGGGCACCGGCGCCATCCTGGCCCGGTGCGGGGCTGTGGTGTCGGGCGACACCGGCGTGATGCACATGGCCACCGGGGTCGGCTCCCCGGTGGTGGCGCTCTTCGGCCCCACCGTGCGTCCCTTCGGGTTCTTTCCTTATTCGCCGAAGGCGACCGTGGTGGAACAGGACCTCGCCTGCCGTCCCTGCTCCGCCCACGGTTCGGCCCGCTGCCCGCTGGGTCACCACCGCTGCCTGCGGGACACCCTCCCCGGGGCGGTCGAGCACATCGTGCGGGGGGTTGCCGCGTGACGGCCTGGGACCCCGCGTCAGCAGAACTGGTCCGGTTGCTGGCCCGCACCGCGCGGGGGCCGCGGCGGGAGGGAATCTACGCCCTCTGGCTCACGGTCCGGGTCGCCCAGGACCTTCTCGACCCAGCGGGCCATCCCGAGCGGGCCCACCGCCGCCGGGTACTGGCGCTGGAGCACCGGCTCGCGACGCTCACCCTGCCGCCCCAGCTTCGCCGGGCGCTCGCCGCCGCCATGCTTCACCTCCGCATCCCGCGCGCGGACACCGCGAGTGAAGTGCTGGGCCAACTGGCCGCGCCCGCACGGGAAGGCGCCGGACCGGAAGCCGGTGATATCATTGCCGTAGCGGCGAAAGCGGCGCGCGAACATGCGAAGGCCGCCCGCACCCGTCCCCCAGCCTGAGCATGTTCGAACGGACCCGGCGGGCGCACCCTGCCTCGCTCCTGCTTCCCGCCGCGCTGGTCGCCGGCCTGGGCTGGGTGCTGGCGCACCGGCAACCCGACCTCGCCCTGCTCCGCCCCGTGGTGGAGGCGACCCGGGGGCTGGTCACCGTCCAGTTCCTGCTCTCCCTCGCGGCCTTCGGATTGGTGATCGGCATCATGCTGCTCGCCGGCCGTATCAAGCCGGACGACGCAGGACTGCAGCGGGACCTGCTGGGCCGCGGGGTCGGCGCGACCGCCATGATCTGGGGCGCGTCCCAGGTCATCGGTGTGCTCCCGCGGGTGGTCGCCAACCGGCCGGTCCTGCTCGACCCGGCGTTCGAGCATGGCTCGCGCTGGGACCTGGGTGGCCATTTTCTCACGGCCCTGGCGACCGGGAGCCTGGAGGAACTGGTCTTTCGCGGCTTGCTCCTGGTCCAGCTCTACCGGCTCTTCAACCGGGAGCACCGGGACGAGGACGTCGGCACCCTTCCCGCCGCCGCGATCACCCTCCTGGTCGCCGGCCTCGCGGCTCTCCCGGGGGTGTGGCCCTATGCCTCTATTGAGGCGGCGGCCATCGGCCAGGGGATCCTGCTGGGCGGCGGCGCCTTTCTCTGCTGGCTCTACTTCAGGACCAAGAACCTCTTCTTCGTGATCGGTATCCACGCGCTGCTGCTCGCGCCATCGCCGGTGGTGGCGGGGCCCCGGGGCGGGGGCCAATGGTACCATCCTCTCGTGGTGGCGATCCTGGCCACCCTCTGGGCCTTGCTGTGGCCCCGCCGGGATTGAATGATTCCGGTGGCGCTGCCTTAAATTGAAGTATGCCCTCCCGTTCTTCCCGGCCCACCTCGGCCGCCGAGTCGCTCGTCGAACGGATCGACGCCGCCGTGGGCGGCGCCCCCGCGGCCGATACCGTCCCCACTGGTTACCCCTCGATCGACAAGATGCTGGGCGGCGGTTTTCGCCGCGGCGACCTGGTCGTGCTGGCGGGGGACGTAGGCAGCGGCAAGAGTTCGCTCGCGCTCGGGATCGCGCTGCGGGCCGCGCGGCGGGGCGCTCCGACGGTGCTCTTCTCGGGGGAGATGAGCGAGGAACGGCTGATGGAGCGGGCGCTGGCGGCCGAGGGCAAGACGACCATCGACGAGATCCGGAACGGGAAACTCAGGGACCCGGCCCGCGCCTCGGTCGGCGCGGCGGCGGTCCGTTTGCGCAACTTGCCGCTCTCCATCCGCGCACTCCGCCAGCAGAATGACCCCGGGCTGGACAGCGCGGTTGGCATGGTGCCGCCGCCCGCCCTGGTCGTGATCGACCCGGTCCAGCTGGTGCACCCCCCCGGGTCGGGCCCCACTGCGGAGGAAACCCTGGCGCTGGCCGCCGCGTCCCTCAAGTCGCTGGCGCTGGCCCGGCACACCACCGTGCTGGCCGTGGCCCAGCTTGCCACCAATCCCGGGGGCCGCGAGGACCCCCGGCCCAGGCTGGATGACCTGGGCGGACTGGGCGCCATCAAACAGCACGCCGATCTGGTACTCGCATTGTATCGGGAGGAGATGTACCGGCCGGGCGGAGGGATGGAAGGCGCAACCGAACTGATTGTCGCCAAGAACCGGAATGGACCCACGGGGTTCGTGGATCTCTATTTCTACCAGCGCTGGCTTCGCTTCGAGGACATGCTCGACCCCGAGGCGTAACCGGGAATGGCTATTGGGGAACCATCGTGTCGGGCCGGAACCGCGCGACTGCGCCGCCGATGCTCAGCAGCGAACCAGGCCCCGCCGTGTCAGGCCGGATGGACACCCAGAGGGGGGGGCCCTCACGCTCGGCATACAGGGAGGTCGTGCCATCCCGCATCCTGGTGTCGCTAACCAGGCTCCACACACCACTGGAAAGGATTCTGCGGTAGTAGGTGACCATCTCTTCCGAAGACAGGCTGCTTCGGAAGGTGAGTTGGAGGGCATCCTCGCTGCCGGCACGGGACAGTACCGTGGCCAGCGGCGGCAGCGGAACATCAGGCATGGCCTGGGACAACTGCGGCGGTTCCGGCGGCTTGTCCCGGCAACCCGCCAGTGCTGCCCCCACCATGGCTAACGCGCTGATATATCTCAGGATACGCATAGGCGGTGGAGACTAGCGGAGCCGCGCGTTCCGGTCAACCCTTTGCGTTGCCCAACCCTGCCGGAGCGGCTAACTTTGCACCCTGATCCCGAGATCATCCGTCCGCCCCACCCACTGACCCACCGGACCCGTTGGAGCAAGCATGGCCGGCCATAGTAAATGGAAGCAGATCAAGCGAAAGAAGGCGGTAACCGACCAGAAACGGGCCGCATCCTGGACCAAGGTGATCCGGGAAATCACCATCGCCGCCAAGTCGGGCGGCGGCGACCCGGCCGGCAACCCGCGGCTCCGCCTGGCAATCGATGCCGCCAAGGCGGTCAACATGCCCAACGACAACATCGAGCGGGCGGTCAAGAAGGGCACCGGCGAACTCGAGGGCAGTTCTTATGAAGAGGTCACCTACGAGGGCTACGGGCCCGGCGGCGCGGCCATCGTGATCGAAGCGTCCACCGACAACGCCAACCGCACGGTGGCCGAGATCCGGCATGCCTTCAGCCGGAATGGCGGCAACCTGGGCGCCACCAACTCGGTGCTCTGGATGTTCGACAAGAAGGGCCAGATCTACATCGACGCGGAGAAGTACGGGGAAGACCGGGCGCTGGAAGCGGCCCTGGAGGCCGGGGCCGAAGATTTCTCCCGGGAAGGCGAGCAATACGTGGTGGCGACCGCCCCTCATTCGCTCCACGCCGTGCAGGACGCACTCCGAGCCGGCGGCATCGAACCGGAGTCGGCCGAGATCGCGATGGTCCCCAAGAACACGGTCAAGGTCGAAGGCAAGGACGCGGAGCGGATCCTCAAGCTGATGGAAGTGCTGGAAGACCTCGACGACGTCGGGAAGGTATTCTCCAATTTCGATATCGACGCTTCGCAGCTCGCGGAAGCCTCTGCCTGAAGTTTCCTCCCACCCATGAAGGTACTCGGCATCGACCCCGGTACCGCGGTCATCGGCTACGGCGTGGTCGAGGACGGGCCGGTGGTCCCCCGCCTGGTGGAATGCGGGGTGATCCGCACCGCGGCCGGGGACACCCTGGCCGCCCGGCTGCGCACCATCAGCGAAGGCGTGACTGAGCTGCTCGACCGGCACCGGCCTGACGTGCTTTCCATCGAGGGAATTTTCTATTCCAGCAGCGTCCGCAACGTGCGCACGACCATTGTCCTGGGCCACGCCCGGGGAGTCATTCTTCTATCCGGCGAGCTGGCCGGCGTCACTATCGCCGAGTATCCCCCGGCCGTGGTCAAGAAGACGGTGGTGGGCCGGGGCGGCGCGATGAAGGCCCAGGTGGGGTACATGTGCGCCCAGTTGCTCCGGCTCAAGAGCCCGCCCGCGCCCGCGGACGCCGCCGATGGCGTCGCCCTGGCCCTCACCCACCTGATCCGGACCCGGGAGCCCCGCCTCACTCCGGCCCGGGCGATCCGATGATCGCCACCGTCTCCGGGATCCTCATGGACCGGGAACCCGACGCCATCATCATCCAGACTGAGGGCGGTGTCGGCTACCAGGTGACGGTGCCGCTCGGCGTCTTCGAACGGCTGCCCGCCCCGGGAGAACCGGTTCGGCTGCACACCGAGCTGGTGGTCCGCGAGGACGGATGGTTTCTCTATGGCTTTGACCGGGCCCTGGACCGCTCCATCTTTCAGCGGCTGTTGTCGGCCAGCGGGTTCGGCCCGCGGCTGGCCCTGGCGCTTCTCTCGACCCTGGGCGCGGACCGCGCGGTCCGCAGCATCAAGGGAAAGGATATCGCGGCCCTGGCCACGGTAAGCGGCATCGGAAAGAAAAAGGCCGAGCGGCTGATTCTCGAGCTGCACGACAAGTTCGCCGACATCGACGTCGAACCGGCCCGGGCGGCCAGCCGCCCCGCCGCAGCCGCGGTGCAGGCCCTGAGCGCGCTGGGGTACTCCCCCACCGCGGCCGAGGAGGCCATCCGCCAGGTGGTCGCCCAGGGGGGCGACGCCGACACCACCCAGTTGGTCCGCCGCGCGCTGCAGTGGATCGCCCAGCCCCGAGGAGGCAAACCGGCATGAGCATCGTCGCCCGCACCGCGGAGTGGCTCTGCAGCCGCTGTGGTTCCACGAACCGCAAACTGGTCCCCGTCGGCGAGGACACGGTCGTGGACCGCTGTGTCTCCTGCCGGACCTCCCACCAGGTCAACCGTTCCGGCCGCCCCGTCCGCTGGGACGCGAAGCTGGCCGGCTAGATGAGCCGGGTCCAGGTCACCACCCCCGACGTCCTGCCCGAGGAAACCAGCGCGGAGGCGGCCCTGCGGCCGTCCCTGCTGGCCGAGTTCGTCGGCCAGGAACAGGTCAAGGCCTCGCTGCAGATCGCGATTGACGCGGCGCGGGCCCGGGGCGAGACCCTCGACCACCTGCTCTTCTTCGGCCCGCCGGGGCTCGGCAAGACCACCCTGGCGATGCTGGTGGCCCGGGAAATGGGCGTCCAGCTGCGCACCACGTCCGGGCCGGTGCTGGAGAAACCCGGTGACCTGGTCGGCCTGCTCACCACGCTCGGCGCCGGCGACATTCTCTTCATCGACGAGATCCACCGGATGCGGCCCCAGCTGGAAGAGTTTCTCTATCCGGCGATGGAAGATTTCCGGGTGGACGTGCGGATCGCCGACGGCCCCCGCGCGCAGACGATTCCCATGACCGTCGAGCGGTTCACCCTGATCGGGGCCACCACCCGGTTCGGGATGCTGACCCCGCCCATGCGGGCCCGGTTCGGGCTGGTGGAGCGGCTCAACTTCTACCCCGCCGAGGACCTGCAGACGATCATCGAACGGAGCGCCCGGATCCTGGCGCTGCCGATCGAGGAGGAAGGCGCCCGGGAAATCGCGCGGCGGAGCCGGGGCACCCCGCGGGTGGCGAACCGGCTGCTCCGCCGGGTCCGGGACTATGCCCAGGTCCGGGCCGATGGGATCATCAGCGCCGGGGTGGCGCGGGATGCGCTGGCCCGGCTCAACGTGGATGAGTTCGGGCTCGACGACATGGACGCGCGGATCCTGACCACGATCATCGAGAAGTTCGGCGGCGGACCGGTGGGACTCAACACCGTGGCCATCGCGGTGGGCGAAGATGCGGGCACCCTGGAGGAAGTGTACGAGCCTTACCTGATCCAGCAGGGCTTCCTGGAGCGGACCCCGCGGGGCCGCTGCGCCACCGCCCAGGCGTACAAGCGGTTTGGGATCACACCGCCGCCGGGGCAGCAGACCAGTATTTTTTGAGCGATACGGGGGCTCCTAAGGGGGCCAGAGGGCATCCAGGCTGCCAAGCTGCCCCCTGACCCCCTTTACCCTCCGACCATCTTCCGTCGAGGCCTCCGCCCCCTATAGAGGGAATATCGAGGAAAAACCGCCGGCAGTGTTAACCCGATTCACCCGCGAACTGGAATAAAAACGCCAGCCGCCGGACTCCAACCGGACCCCCAGTCCGGCCCCACAGCCCCATTGACCCCTCGGGACCCGCTGATCCTCTGACCTCCTGGCCCCCTTGAACCTCCGAACCTCCGACTTCGACTACCAGCTCCCCCCCGAGCTGATCGCCCAGCGCCCGGCCGAGCGTCGCGATCGGAGCCGGCTGCTGGTGGTCAATCGCCAGCGCGCCACGCTGGACGACCGCGGGTTCCCCGACTTCCCCGACCTCCTGTCGCCGGGCGACCTCCTGGTCCTCAACACCACCCGGGTTCGTCACGCTCGTTTCCTCGGCACCCGCCCCTCCGGGGCGCCGGCCGAAGTGCTGCTGCTGCATCCCGGTACCGGAGACACCTGGGTCGCCATGGGCAAACCGGGAAGCGCGCTCCGCCCCGGCAAGCAGATCACGCTGGCTCCCGGGGTGGCGATCGAGACGGTCGCGGTGTTTGAGGACGGCAACCGCGCGGTTCGCTTCGTCGGAACCACCGCCGAAGCGGCCATCCGGCGTTTCGGTCGCCTGCCCCTGCCTCCCTATATCGAGCGGGATCCCGACGGGGTGGACGAGTCCCGCTACCAGACCGTTTATGCCGACCGGGAAGCCAGTGTCGCCGCCCCGACTGCCGGCCTGCACTTCACCCCCGAGATGCTGGCCGGCATCGAGCAGCGCGGCATCGCGATCGGGCGGCTCGAGCTGGAAGTCGGGCCCGGGACCTTCAAGCCGGTCGAGACCGAGGACCCGGCCCGGCATTCGATGCATCCGGAGCGGTTCTCCATCCCCGAGGCGCTGGTCCCGGCGGTCCGGGACACCAGGGCTCGGGGGAACCGGGTATGGGCGGTGGGCACCACGGTAGTCCGCGCCCTGGAAAGTGCCGCAGCGGCCGGCCACCTGGTGGGGGGCCCCGGCGAAACCCGCCTGATGATCACCCCCGGCTACCGGTTCCGGGTCGTGGACCGCCTGCTTACGAATTTTCATCTGCCCCGATCGACCCTCCTCATGCTGGTCTCCGCCTTTGCGGGCCACGAGCTGGCGATGCGCGCGTACCGCCACGCCGTCCTGCAGCGGTACCGGTTCTACAGTTACGGCGACGCGATGATTATTGAGTAGCACTGCCTGCTGCTCACGGCCCACTTCTCACTTCTCACCGCCTCCCCCTTACTTTTGTCCCCCATGTTCGAGTTCAACGTCCTGGCAAACACCGGCGAGGCCCGCGCCGGTTTGCTCACCCTGCCTCACGGCCAGGTCGAGACCCCGGCATTCATGCCGGTCGGGACGCATGGCGCCGTGCGGGGGCTGCACCCCGCCGAGGTGCGGCGGGCCGGCGCCCAGATCATCCTGGGGAACACCTATCACCTCCATCTCCGGCCCGGTGAGCAGGTAGTCCGCGAACTGGGGGGACTCCAGCGGTTCACCCGGTGGGACGGCCCCATGCTGACCGACTCCGGCGGCTTCCAGGTCTTCTCCCTCGAATCGCTGCGCAAGATCTCCGAGGCCGGGGTCACCTTCCAGAGCCATCTCGATGGCACCTACCGCACCCTGACGCCCGAATCGGTCATGGAAATCGAATGGGCCCTCGGCGCCGATGTCGCCATGGCCTTCGATCACGTGGTACCGGGGCAGGCCTCCCATGAGCTGGCCCTGGAAGGAATGGAGCGCACCCTCCGCTGGCTGGACCGCTGCCGGAGCCGTCATGCCGAGCTGTCCCAGGGCACCGAACGGCAGACCCTGTGGCCCATCGTGCAGGGTGGCGTTCACGACGACCTGCGGCGGCGCTCGCTGGAGGGCGTGCTCGAGCGGGGACCCTGGACCGGGATCGCCATCGGGGGGCTTTCGGTAGGCGAGCCCAAGCCGGTGATGCACCGGATCCTGGAGACCCTGGCGCCCACCCTGCCGCGGACGGTGCCCCGTTATCTTATGGGCGTAGGCTTTCCCCCCGACCTGCTGGAAGGCATCGCGCGGGGGGTGGATCTGTTCGACTGCGTCGCGCCGACGCGGAACGGCCGCCACGGGAGCGCCTGGACCGCCACCGGGAAGGTCAATATCCGGGGGTCCGCCCACCGGACCTCAGACCTGCCGCTCGATCCCGGGTGCGACTGCGAGGCCTGCGCCGGTTTTACCCGCGGGTACATCCGGCACCTGTTCGTGGCCGAGGAGATGCTGGGACTGCGGCTGGTTTCGATCCACAACGTGCGGTTCCTGGTCCGGCTGGCCGAGCAGGCGAGAGCCGCGATCCTGGACGGCACTTTTGAACGCTGGAGCCGGGACTGGCTGCAGCGCTACCACAACCGGGGAGAATCGTGAACCTGTTTTCGTTGAGCCTGATGGCCCCCCAGGGGGGGCAGACCGGCGGCGCCGGCGGCGGCGCCATGATCCTGCTGTTCCAGATCGTGGCGATCGGCGCGGTCTTCTATTTCCTGATCATCCGCCCCCAGTCCAAAGCCCGCAAGCAGCACGAAACCATGCTGGGCGCGCTCAAGAAGGGCGACGAAGTCGTCACCACCGGGGGCATCATCGGGGAGGTGACGGAGATCAACGACGACCGAGTCACCATCGAGAGCGGCGACTCCACCCTCGTCATCCGGCGGGACCGCATCGCCCAGATCGGCAGCGCCGCCACGGGAGCCAAGACGGGATGACGGTGCGGCCGCTGCACCTGCTGGGCTCTCCGGTCCTGCGCCAGCGCAGCCCCGAGATCGGCGTGGTGGATGACGCAGTGCGGGCCTTTGTGGCGGACCTGTTCGAGACCATGCGGGCCTCCAACGGCGTGGGCCTGGCCGCCAACCAGGTCGGCGTCGCCCGCCGGGTGGCGGTTGTGGAAACCGAAGACGCCCGGCTGGTGCTCATCGACCCCGTGATCCTGGAGACCGAAGGCCGGGAATCGGCGGAAGAGGGGTGCCTTTCGATTCCCGAGGTGTACGCCGAGGTCACCCGTCCCTCCCGGGTAAAGGTGGAAGCGACCGACCTCGAAGGTGCCCGCTATACATGGGAAGGCGAGGGCCTCGCCGCCCGGGCGGTCCAGCACGAAATCGACCACCTCGATGGCATCCTGTTCCTCGACCACCTCGGCCCCATCAAGCGCAAGATGCTGCTGGCCCGGTACAAGAAGGAGCACAAGGACGGCAACTATATCAAGGAGGTCGGCTCGACCGCAGCCGGCTCGCCCTGATGCGTATCGTGTTCTTCGGCACCCCGGCGTTCGCCGTGCCCTCCCTGAAGGCCCTCCTGGCCGCCGGCTTCGAGATCGCCGCCGTGGTCACCCAGCCGGATAAATCCCAGAAACGATCCCGCTCCACGCTGGTCGCGTCTCCCGTCAAGCTGTTCGCGGCCGACCTCGATATCCCGGTCCTCCAGCCGGTGAAACCGGTGGGCGACGTATTCGCCCAGACCCTCCGGCGCTACGACCCGGAACTGGGCGTCGTGGTGGCCTACGGCCACATCCTCAAGCCGGAAATTCTGGCGATTCCTCCCCGCGGCATGATCAATGTGCATGCCTCGCTGCTTCCCCGCCTGCGCGGCGCGGCGCCGGTCCAATGGGCCATCCTGAACGGCGAACGGGAGACCGGCGTCAGCATCATGCGGATGGAGGCGGGACTGGACAGCGGACCGGTATATCACCAGGCCGGCATTCCCATCGGGGCGGAAGAGACCGGAGGTGAACTGACCCAGCGTCTTGCCCAGCTGGGGGCGGGCGCCCTCATCGCCACGGTGACCGCGATGTCGCGGGCCGCCGGCATCCCGGTTGAGCAGGCGCACCCCCTGGCGACCCACGCCCCCAAGATCGAGCGGGACCATGCCCGGCTGGTCTGGCCGGAAAGCGCCGAGCAGTGCGCCCGCCGAATCCGGGCGTTCGACCCTGAGCCGGGAGCCTGGGCCACGTTTGGCGGCCAGGAAATCAAGTTCTTCGGCGGGAAGGTGCACCAGGCGGTGGAGGGATCCAGCCTGAATGGCACCGAACCCGGCACCGTCCTGCAGGCGGGCGACCGGCTTTCCATCAGCACCGGAGATGGTGCCCTGCTGGTCCGGGAAATCCAGCCCAGCGGCAAGCGCCGGATGGCCGTGGCGGACTGGGTGCGGGGCCGCAGCATCGCGACGGGGACCCGGTTCGAGTGAGGCCACTCCCGAGGCTCCATGCGTTGACCGATGCCCGGGTGCTGGCGCGGGAAGACCTCGGCATCGGGGCGGCCGCCATCGCCGCCGCCGGCCCGGCGGTGGCCCTCCACGTCCGGGAGCCCGGCGCCGGCGGACGGAGCATCGAGGCAATGGTCCGGCGGTTCCTGGCGCTTGCGGGCCCGCCGGAGGCCGCCATACTGGTGAACGGCCATCCGGAGATCGCCGCCGCCACCGGCGCCCAGGGCGTCCAGCTGGGGTGCGGCGGCCTCTCCCCAGCCGATGCCCGCCGGGTCATGCCCCGGGGATGGATCGGCTGCTCGGTCCACAGCGAGGCCGAGGCGGAAGCGGCCGCGGCGGCGGGGGCCGACTTCCTGGTCGCCGGGAGTATTTTTGAAACGGGAAGCCATCCGGGCCGCGCCCCCGTGGGCACCGGCCTGCTGCGCCGATGCGCCGCGCTTGGATTGCCGGTGATCGCCGTGGGAGGCATCACCGTGGACCGGGTGGAGCAGGTGCGGGAATCAGGTGCCTGGGGCGTCGCATGTATCAGCGCCCTGTGGGACAGTCCGGATCCCGCCGGGGCCGCACTGGCGATGCTCGCGGCGTGGAGGAGCGGGACATGAACGTGATGACGCTTGTCGTCAACGGAGAATCCCGGACGATTCCCGCCCCCGCATCGGTCGCCGACCTGTTGCACCACCTGGGGCTGGATGCCCGGATGGTCGTCGTGGAGTTGAACCGCGCTATCGTCCGCCGGCCCCAGGCCGGCGCCGTCCAGCTCAGTGAAGGAGACCGCGTGGAGCTGGTCCATTTCGTGGGAGGGGGATGACATGAAGTACGCGCGAGCCGCAATACTGCTTTGGAGCGTCGCCGCCTGCAGCAATGACCCGGAACGGCCGATCGCCCCGGTGGATCCCGGAATGACTGCGGAGATCTATGACGCCACCCTGGCCGAAATGAAGCGAATCACGACGCCCAGGGCGGGGACCGAAGTACCGGTCAACTGGAGTGAGCGGATGTTCCTCAACCCCATGGTCCTGCTCCCGCCCGCCGATTCCCTGGACCCGCTGGCCCACGACAGCGCCTGGACGGCGGGAGCGGTCCGGCGCGGGCTGGTGCGGGGGGTCTGCGGCCAGTCCCCGGCCCCGGCCTGCCCCGCCACCGAGCCGATCGCGTTCGTCTCCCTGAGCCCTCCGTGGACCCTCGGCGGCGACACCGTCTTCGTGCAGGCAGGCTACGCCGGGGAGGCTCCGGGAGAACCAGCCTACGAAGGCGTGTTCTGGATCTTTACCCTGGCACATGACGAAGAAACCGGCGCCCTCAAGGTGGTACGCAAGAGCGCGCCCAACCGCGTCACGTTCGAAAACCAGTAGCGCTATCTTTTGAAGCATCGCAGCGTGGAGTCGTCATGAGCACTGTCGTTAGCCCCGCCGGCAGCGAGTTGGATCAGCCCCTGGTCATCGGCGGGCAGTCGTTTCGCTCCCGGCTCCTGGTGGGGACCGGGAAATACCGGACCAACCAGGAGATGAGCGTCGCCCTCGAGGCCTCCGGCGCCGAGGTCGTCACCGTCGCGGTCCGCCGGGTGGACCTGGACCGGACCCGGGAGGAAGGACTGCTCTATCACCTGGATACCGAGCGGTATTTCCTGCTGGCCAACACCGCCGGCTGTTACTCCGCCGACGAAGCAATTCGCTATGCCCGGCTGGGCCGGGAAGCCGGGTTCAACGATTTCGTCAAGCTCGAGGTGATCGGCGACCGGGAAACCCTGCTTCCCGACGTGGCGGGACTCCTGGAGTCCGCGGGCGTACTCGCCGGCGAAGGTTTCAAGGTCATGGCCTATACCAACGACGACCTGGTCACCGCGTTACGGCTGGAGGACGCCGGATGCGTGGCCGTGATGCCCCTCGCCTCCCCGATCGGTTCCGGCCTGGGCCTGCTCAATCCGTACAGCATCCGCACCATCAAGCACCGTCTCTCGGTCCCGGTCATCGTGGATGCCGGCGTCGGCACCGCCTCGGATGCCTGTGTCACCATGGAGCAGGGCGTGGACGGCATCCTGATGAACACCGCTATCGCCGAGGCGGCCGACCCGGCCGCCATGGCGATGGCCATGCGGCTCGCCGTCTCCGCCGGACGCACCGCCTACCTGGCCGGCCGCATGCCCCGCCGCGAAGTCGCGGTTCCCTCCAGTCCCACCCGGGGCATGCTCAGCTGAAGAACACCGCCCCAGTGCCGGGCGACTCGAGCGCCACGGCCGCCCGACGCGCTGCCCTGCATACGCTCGAAGCCTGTGCCCGGGGACGGGTCTTCGAGCATGCCCTGGAGGAATCCTCCCGCGGCCTCGGCGAACGGGACCGCCGGCTGGCCCACGAACTCGCGGCGGGCGTCCTCCGCCGGCAATCGTCACTGGACGCCATGCTGGCCCCGCTGGTCTCCCGCGACTGGCCTTCGGTCGCCGCCCCGCTCCGCGCGATCCTCAGGCTGGGCGCGTACCAGCTTACCAGCCTCGACCGGGTGCCGGTCCATGCCGCGGTGGACACCAGCGTGGAACTGGCCCGGGAGGCCAGCGGGACCCGCGCGGCCGGATTCGTCAACGCCGTGCTCCGACGGCTTGCCGCGGATCCGGCCCGCCGGGCCCCCGCCGCACCCGACACCCAGGCCGACTCCCATCCGGGGTGGCTGGCAGACCGGTGGCGCCAGCGCTTCGGCGACGACGAGACCCGGGACCTGATGATCTGGAACGACCAGCATCCCCGTCTCGCGGTGCAGTCGGCGCGGGAGTCGGTGGAGGCCCTGGCCCCGGCTTGGCGGGAACAGGGGTTCCAGGTCGAGCCGGCGCCCTTCGGCGCCGGCCTCTACGTGGACGCCCGGCGGCCGGACCAGTTGGACGGCTTCGCCCGGGGCGCCTTCCTCGTCCAGGACCCGGCCCAGAACCTGGTGTCCCGCTTCGCGGGACTGGCGGGCGCCCGGGTGTACGACGCCTGCGCCGCGCCCGGAGGCAAGACGCTCGCCCTGGCCCGCGAGGGAGCCACCGTGTTCGCCGGTGATCGCAACCGGCTCCGGGTGCGGCGTATCCGCCAGAATATTCTGCGGGCCGGCAGCGGACGGGAGTATCCCCTCGTGGCGGATGCCCTCGTGCCTCCGCTCCGCGAGGTGGAATCGGTCCTCCTCGATGCCCCCTGCCTGGGCACCGGAACTTTCGCGCGGCATCCCGATGCCCGGTGGCGAGTCTCGCCGGAGGCGCTGGATGCGCTGGCCCGCCAGCAGCGGGACATGCTGGAGCGGCTTTCTGCTCTGGTCCGGCCCGGTGGGATGTTAGTTTACGCCACCTGCTCCCTTGAGCCTGAGGAGAACGAAAGCCAGGTGGATGCCTTCCTGACCAGCCATCCGGAGTTTCGCCGCGAGGACAACCCCGGGGTGCCGGCTGAGTTGCGCTCGCCCGCCGGCGACCTCTGCATCCTGCCCCAGCGGCACCGCATGGACGGCGCCTTTGCCGCCCGGCTGCGGCGGAGCGCCCCGTGAAGTTCCGGCGCGCCGGGTCCGCCCCCTTTTTCTCGACCATGAAAGGACGCCGGGTATTGCGGGGGGGGATCCTGATTGGATTGGCGATGGTCGCCGGCTACCTGCTTTCGGCCTTCTGGCTGTTTCCGGCCCCGCTCTTCTCCCGGGACCATTCGATTCCCCGGGTCCTCGACATGGGCCTCACCGACGCGCAGGAGCGGCTCACCACGGCCGGCTTTCGGGTCAAGATCGCGGCGGAAGAACCCGACCCCCGCGCGGGCCGGGGCAAGGTGGTCTGGCAGGATCCGCCGCCAGGGACCATCGTTCCGGCGGGCAGCACCGTCGAGATCACGCCCAGTGCGGGGTCTCCCTCCATCCCGGTGCCGGACGTGGTCAACTTCGATGCCCTGGAGGCCCGGAAAATCCTCCTGGCCGCGGGACTGGCGGTGGGCCGGGAAGATTCGGTAGAGTCGAGCCTGGAAACCGGCGTCGTGGTCCAGACCCGGCCGGGCGGGGGCGCCGCGCGCGACCGGGGGGCGGCCGTGGATCTCGTGGTGAGCAGCGGTCCGCCCCGCGCCGGCGTCCCCAGCGTGGTCGGGATGTCGCTCCTCGATGCCCGCCTGCTGGTGCAGCGGGTGGGGCTCACCGTCGGCGGCCTTCGGATAGCGCCCAGCCAGGGCCCCGCCGGCGTCGTGCTGGAGCAGCAGCCCGCGGCCGGCGCCCGCCTGGTGCGGGGCAGCCAGGTGAACCTGACCATCAGCGGAAAAGAGGAGTCATGAAGGCACGGATCGCGCCCAGCGTATTGAGCGCCGACCTCGGCCGGCTGAGGGAACAGGTGGCCGCCGCCGTCGAGGGCGGTGCGGAATGGATTCACGTGGACGTCATGGACGGCCACTTCGTGCCCAACCTGACCTTCGGCAGTCCCGTCATTCGCGCCCTGCGATCGGTCACGTCCGTGCCCCTCGATGTGCACCTCATGGTCGAGCGCCCGGAGCGCTATATCGCGGAATACGCCGAAGCCGGAGCGGCGGTCTTTACGTTCCATCCGGAAGCCACCGTGCACGTCCACCGCCAGATGGCCGCGGTCCGGGAGCGAGGACTCAAGGCGGGACTTTCGCTCAACCCGTCCAGCCCGCTGGTCCTGGTGAGCGAAGTACTGGACCAGCTGGACCTGCTCCTGATCATGTCGGTCGATCCCGGGTTCGGCGGGCAGTCATATATCCCGGCTTCCACCGGCAAGATCCGCCGGGCCCGCGCCATGCTGGACCAGGCCGGCTCGGACGCCGTCCTCGAAGTGGACGGAGGAATCACCGAGGAGACCATCGCCGCCGCGTGGGGCGCCGGCGCGGACACCTTCGTCGCCGGCACCGCGGTCTTCGGCGCGGCGGACATCGGGAAGGCAGTGAAGGAGCTGCTGGCCCGGTGCCACCCGAGGGCATAGCCCTCGGTCACGGGCCATTAGTCATTAGCGGATAGGTCTTTCATGTCGAAGCAATGGTTGGTCGTCGGGTTCATCGTGTCCGGCCTGGTGGTCGGCGGGTTGGCGCTGTCCAAGGTGGGGGAGAAGCTCGAACGGGTGGAGGTGGGCGGCCCGATGCCCGACTATCGCCTGACCGATTCCCGGACCGGTGATTCGCTCTCGCTCCGGGAGCGCTACCGCGGATCGGTGACCCTGGTGAACATCTGGGCCACCTGGTGTCTGCCCTGCCGCACCGAGATGCCGTCCATGCAGCAGGTCTACGAAGCCCTCAGGGACGACGGGTTCCGGATCGCCGCGGTGAGCGTGGACGACGATTCCGACGATGTCGTCAACGCCTTCGCGGAGAGTTACGGGCTGACCTTCGATATCCTGCACGACCGGTCGGGCGGCATCCAGAAGACTTACCAGACCACTGGCGTCCCCGAGAGTTTCCTGGTGGACAAGAACGGGATCATCGTGCGGCGGGTCATCGGGGCCCACGACTGGAACTCCCCGGTCAACCGGGGGCTGATCGAACGGCTGCTCGGGGAGACCGGGCCGCAGTCGGGGGTCGCGTCGGCCCGATGACCCTGCGGGTGCTCGCCATCGAAACGTCGTGCGACGAGACCTCTGCCGCCGTGCTGAGCACGGCCGCGGCCGGGACCCGGCTCGACAGCCTGGTCATCCTGTCCCAGGATATCCACGCCGTGTTCGGCGGGGTGGTCCCGGAACTGGCCAGCCGGGCCCATCTCCGGACCATCGCTTCAGTGGTGGACCAGGCCCTGGAGCGGGCCGGGATCTCCCTGGACGATGTCGGTGCGGTCGCAGTCACGGCGGGGCCCGGACTGGTGGGCGCCCTGCTGGTGGGGGTGATGTACGGCAAGACCCTGGCGCTGGCGCGGAACCTTCCGCTCATCGGCGTCCACCACATGGAGGGCCATCTCTTCGCCGCGACACTGGAAGACCCGGCCTTTGCCCCGCCCTTTGTCGGACTGCTGGTAAGCGGGGGGCACACCATGCTGCTCGACGTGCCCCGCTGGGGCGAGTATCGGCTGCTGGGACAGACCCGCGACGATGCGGCGGGAGAAGCCTTCGACAAGGTCTCGACCCTGCTGGGACTGGGATACCCCGGAGGACCGGTCATCGAACGGCTGGCCGCCACCGGGCAGCCCGGCCGCTATGACTTCCCCCGGCCCATGCTGCGCGAGCTCGAGAAAACCGGCGGCGCCCGCTACGAATTTTCGTTCAGCGGGCTCAAGACCGCGGTGCTTCGCGCCGTGAAGGCCTCGGCCGACCTCGCCACCGACCGGCCTCATCTGGCCCGGGGGTTCCAGGACGCGGTGCTCGATGTCCTGGTGGAAAAGACCGCGCACGCGACCGAATTTCTGGGATACTCCACCGCGATGCTCGGCGGCGGCGTCGCCTGCAACCGGACCCTGGCCGATCGCCTGAGGACCCGGCTGGGAAGCACCGTGCGGGTCGTGGCGGCTACGCCGCGGCTCAACACCGATAACGCGGGCATGATCGGCGCAGCGGGCGCCTGGCGGCTGGCCCGCGGCGAACGGAGCGGGCTCGACCTGGAACCGAAAGCTGACCTGGCGTTTCCTGGACTGGTCAGCGCGGCGCCCTGACGAATCGCCAATCGTTTCGACCATTCATTCACCCAAAGGCTCCATGGACGTCTACCCTTTCATCCTCGACCTGGGCCCCCTCGAAATCACCGGCTACGGCCTCATGATGATGGTGGGCTTCCTCGCCGGCGGCTGGCTGCTCGGGCTTGAACTGCGCCGCCAGGGGCTCCGCGAGGATTACGCGGCCGAGATCACCATCGCCGCGGTGATTGGCGGAGTGATCGGGGCCAAGCTCTGGTACGTCGCGCTGACCCGCGACATGGATGCCCTGCTCTCCCGGGGAGGCCTGGTCTGGTACGGCGGCCTCATCGGGGGCACCATCGCGGTCGTGCTCAACGGATGGCGGCTCCGGGTGCCCACCCGGTGGACCGCTCACCTGGCGGCCCCCGCGCTTGCCGCCAGCTATGCGCTGGGACGGGTCGGGTGCTTCCTCGTCAACGACGACTACGGCGTGCCGACCAGCCTGCCCTGGGGCGTGCGGTTCCGGCAGGGCCTGCCCCCCTCCACCGCGGAAAACATGCAGTCCCTGTTCGGCATCCCCGTCCCGCCGGGCGTGGATCCGGGGACCGTCCTGGCCGTGCATCCCACCCAGATCTACGAAACCATCGCCATGCTGCTGGCCTTCGCGGTGCTGTGGCGGCTCCGGAAAAAGGAGTGGGGGACCGGTGCGCTATTCGGCGTCTACCTGATGTTCGCCGGCGTGGAGCGCTTCCTGGTGGAGTTCGTTCGCGCCAAGGATGATCGCTTTCTCGGCGCCTTCACCATCGCGCAGCTCACCAGCCTCATCCTCGTGGCCATCGGCGTGGCGGTCTGGAGCCGGCTGAAGTCGGCACCGCCCGCGGATCCGGGCGCCTATCTCCAGAATCGTCAGCCCGCCGAAGCAGTCAAACCTTCGACAGTGAGCTAAGTGCAGACAGCGTAAGCGGCTGAGTTGGCGGGGGGCCTGAGCGTCAAAGAACCGAACGACTGGAGGCCACAACGGCAGCCCGTTACAGATGATTTAAGTCGTTACATATAAATAAGTTACCCTTTCACCCTCAGTGGCACCCGACTTGCTTTGTATCGGACCGACGTCCGGAAGGTCGGACCCGGAAAGTGGCAGGTCGAAGAAGAGTGGAGCGGGCACATCCGTCCGTTTCCGTTAACTCAGGGGGCGATCTGTCACCCATTGTGAAGAAACCCGCGGATATGTCCGCGGGTTTTTTCGTTTTCGGCTCTGTGCGGTCCGGCGTTCTTACTTCCGAGAACCGGCCCGGCTCCCCAGTTTCTGCTTCAACCGCTCTACCTCCGCGCGCAACTCGGCCAGATCGGCGTCCATTCGTTCGAGCGAGCGGATGATATCCCGGTCCACCTGGCTTTGGGAGGCGGGCGGGCGCGGCTCCACCCGCGGCTTGACCGGATCGGGAACCCGCTGGCTGGTGACCTTGAGCCGGCGCGGCTCGATCACGAACGTCCACAGGACGGCGACCAGGAAGAGCAGCAGCAGAACGCCCTGGGCTGCCAGCGTTTCGACGGTGGGGTAGATCCCCATCCCCGGGATGCGAGGCGCCCAGTTCACCGGCGTGTAGGACATGAGGCCGCCCTCCTGCAATTCGACGATGCCCTTGCCGGCGAAGACAAACGCCATGTAGTACAGGAACGCACTGGTCACCGCGAAAAACGGCTTGAGCGGAATTCGCACCCCGAACCGGTTGATCGCGTAATACACCGCCACCAGGATGATGGACCCCGCCCCGATGCCGGCAATGACCGGCATGACGCCGGCATCGGGGCCCCCCGCCAGGAACAGGGCCTTGTAGAACAGCACCGTTTCGAACCCCTCCCGGTAGACCGCCAGGAACGCCACCGACGCCAGCGCGAGCGCGGAGCCGCTGGTAAGGGCATCCTCGACTTTGGCCTTCACAAACCGGTTCCAGCGGCCCACCTCCATCTTGGACAGGAGCCAGTAGCTGACGTAGAACAGCATCACGACCGCGAACATCATCGTGATGCCCTCGAGCGCCTCCTGCCGGCCCGGGGAGAGGCGGATCAGGGTCGTCAGCACCACTGCGGTGAGCAGGCTTGCCAAGATGGCCGCGCCGGCGCCAATGTGGATGTCCCGCTTGCGATGGCCGGCCCCCATCTTCATCAGCATGGTGACCAGCGCGCCCAGGATCAGGATCGCCTCCAACCCCTCCCGCAGCATCAGGCCAAAGGAACTGACGAACAGATTGGCCGGCGACATGGTGTCGCCCAGGGATCGTTCCGCCTTCTCCAGCCCCGCCAGGATGCTGGAACGAATGATTTGGATCTCCTGCGCGGTCGCCCCGCCGGCCACCCGGGTGCGCAGCGAGGCGAACGCCGTTTCCAGGTCCGCCGCGAGGCCGTTGTCCTGGGCCCGCACCTGGGGTTCAACCTGTTCGAACGTCATGTAGGCGTCGAAGGCGGTCGCACTCGCGGCATCGCCCCGGCCCAGCGCCGCCAGCGCCAAGGCCGAATCCACCTGCTCCCGCACCTGGGCGAAAATGGGCCCGGCGGCGTTGCCGGCCGTCGCAACCAGCTGATAATTCCGGACCGCGGCAACCTGGGAGAGGGCCGCCGCCGCGGACGGGTCCGTCCCCGGCACCAGGGCCCGGGCCAGTTCCTCATCGCTCATCCGGGCCGAGGTGGCAAAGGCGCGGAGCGCGGGCGGAACTTCGCCGGTGGGCGCCGGCAGCCGCAGCACGGTCGCATAGGCGGCCGCGGCCCACCGGTCCTCGAACGAAAGCCGGCTCTCATAGCCCGGCATCGCGGTGCCCGTCACCCCGATGGTGATCTTGTGGAAGTAGTCGAGCGGGGTGACGTCCCGGAGCGCGTTGGCGTCGGCCAGGTTGGCCGGCAGGGGATCCAGGCCGGTGGCGGCGGGACCGTCGCCGCGGCCGAGGGTTCCATGGCAACTGGCGCAGTTGGCCTGGTAGACCTCCGCGCCCCGGGCCAGCGTGGGAAGCCGGGCAGGAAACTCATCCAGCGAAACACCCAGCCGCTGAGCGAGCTGGGTGGAAAATGCGCCGACCCGGGCCGCCACCGAATCACCCGGCGCCAGCCGGGCAACCATGGCCAGGATCGCGTCCAATTCGACGGCGGCCGAGCGGCTCAACTCGGGAGGGAGCAGCCCGGCGGTCCGCCTCGCTTCGGTCAGGAAGAGCGTGGCTTCTTCGACCTCGGCGGGAAGGACAACCTTGCCGTGCTGTACGCCGAGCCGATACTCCTGCGCCGCCAATCGGGCAGTGGCGGCGATGCGGCGCACCGATTGAGTATGGTCGCCGCCGGCCGGGACAGGTTGCTGAAAGATGACCAGGCTGGCCAGGACAAGGCTCGGCAGCCCACTAATGAGAACCATTCTCAATCCGTTTGGGGAACCGCCGTAAAACTAGAGCTAACCAGCCGGGATGGCAATGGGTTGAGACTCTACGTGGAGGTCTTGACCAGGAGGGCTACCGCACCGGCGGTGGTGTCTGTATGGGAGAGAGAGAGGTGTATCTCGAGCGGACCATAGAGGTCGGCCAGCCGCTGGGCGGCGTTGTGAAGGCGGAGCGCCGGACGTCCATCGACGTGGCGGAGCACCTCGAGATCCTGCCACCCCACGGCGCGGGCATCGGGGAGGGATTGCAGCGCCTTGTAGGCCGCTTCCTTGGCGGCGATCCGGGCGGCCACGGCGCGGGCGGGCGTGTGCAGGGTAGCGATGTAGGCCCGTTCCCGCTCGGTCAGCAGCTTCTTGATGACCCGCTGCCCCTTGTCCTTCATCATCTGTTCGATGCGATGGACGTCCACGAGGTCGATCCCAATGCCGATAACGTTCATGCCGGCTCCACGAGGCGATCCCACCACTGCCACCACCAGTCGGCGACGCGGTCCAGGAACGGGGGTCCCGGAAGATAGCCGCCGATGACGAGCCCCGCGTACACCAGCAGAGCAATGACCGCGGCGCTGACCGCCCAGAGTACCCAGCGTGACCGGCGCCAGCTGCGGACAGAATTCTCCAGCGGAGACCACCGGTCCCATTCCTCGAGGGCGGCCTGTTCCAGGTCGAGCCAGGCGGCCTCGAGGCTCCGGGCCGCCGTGGTCAGGGACTCCCGCCACCGGTCGCCCGCTGCCCGGTCGAGCACCCCGGCTTCGCGCATCCGGTGGCCCTCCCGATCCAGGTCCACGAGGCCCTCGGCCAACGCGAATCCCGCCCTTCCCAACCGGGCGGCCACCGCGCGTTTCTCGGCATCGGTCAGCAGCACTTTGCGAAGGGTGCGGCGGGGAATGAGGGATTCGTGCGCCGCGGCCAGCAGCCTCGCATCGATCGCGGTCGCCATGGTTTCGGCGGCGGCCCGGGCCGCCGCCTCCCATGCGGCCAGCCAGGCGGCGCGTCCCAGGGCGTCCACCGCGGCCTGGCGGTCGCCGGCGGAACTCCACGAACGGGCGTCGGCGGCCAGCTCAAAGATCGCCGTCGCCAGGTCGAGCCGAATGGCATCGAGGGGAACCGGCGTATGCGGCGGCCCCGAGGGCAGCGCGATACGGCCCAGTGAGGAGCCGAGCTCCGGAATGAGAACGGCCGAGGAAACCCGGACCGGGCTACCGGTCATGGAAATCGGCCATCTCGGCCCGGCGTCCGGTCCGCCGTTCAAAACGAGCCACGAAGTCGGCGAGTGAGTCAGCCATGAACTGGTCCCGGGGGATCCCGCTGGTTTCGATCGCCCGCTCGATGGCGGCGGGCGGCCCTTCGATCTCGACCAGTACGTCCATCAGGGGGTAGTGTTCCAGCCGGACCGTGGCGGCCCCCACCCGGTAGGTGCGAATCCGGCGCGAAATGGCATGCACAACGGTGTAGCCGAGGGCCAGGAGGAGAGCGTCAGGCGGGCCTTCGGAGACGGTGTACTCCAGTTCCTCCCGGCGCTTGTAGCCTTCGCGGGTCACCGTGGTGGGGCCCTTCCAGCCGAGCACCGAAACCGGCGCGCCCGATTCCGGCAGCATCAGCCGGGTGCGAAGCACCCCGTCTCCGGAGCCGAGCTCGCCACTCCGGTCGTAGCGGCGGTCCTCCATCCGGCCCGCGAAGGCCAGTGTCGCCCCGGCGGCTTCCAGCCTTTGCACCAGGCCGTGGGGATCGGCGACGACCGCCTTCAGTTCCAGCTCTTCGTGGGCCGGGAGGATCACCGGCTACGCTCCAAAGATGGCATCGAGAACCGCCGCTGTTTCACTGAGGTCGCTGAAGACGGCGTGGGCGCCCGCCGCTTTCAGTTCCGCAGTGGAATACGCGCCGGTGGCGACTCCGATCGCGCGGGCGCCGATGCAGGCACCGCAGGTGACATCGGCCGGGGTGTCCCCCACGATCACGACCTCCTGCCCGGCCGGAATCCGCCCGAAGAACGCCTCCGCCCGCAGTGCGGCAATCGGCGGGAGGTCGGCCCGCTTCGAGGCGTCCGACCCGTAAGCACCCACCCGGAATCGGGCTGGATCGATGCCGCCGCTCTGGAGCTTGAGAGCGGCGCCCTCGACGAAATTCCCGGTCAGGAGGCCGTTCACCGCCAGCGGGTCCCGGTCCACTTCATCCAGCAGGGGAAGGATACCCGGCATGAGGGTGGTGCGATGCCCGGGACGCGCCAGTTCCTGCCGCAGCAGGTCCACGTATTTCCGTCCCAGGGCCCGGACCCGGTCGGCCGGCGGCTCTTCTCCCATCCCCGCGGCCAGCAGTAACTCGGCCAGGATCTGGGGGTCGGTCTTGCCGTCGAAGCGGATCTCCTGCCAGGCATCATGGGTGCCCACCTCCTCGGAGAGGGCGGCGATGATGGCCCGCCGGCCCGCCCCGTCGGAGAGGAGGATGGTCCCGTCGATATCGAACAACACCAGTTTCTTCATGACGGGCCCGGGTCGGGGATGCGGCGGATGGCTGCGAGGTGGCCGCGCAGGAATGCGGCGCGGGATCCGGGTCCCCATGACTCCACCACGAACCCCCCGCAGGCGAGCGTGGAATGCACCAGGGTCTGGTCCTCGCCGGCGAACGCGACATGGGTAATCCGGCCGCCCGATTCGCTGAAAAACAGCAGGTCGCCCGGTTCGATCCCATCGGCCGGCACCGGGAGCCCCTGGCCGGCCTGCTCCTGGGAATCGCGCGGGAGCCGGAGTCCCCGGGCCGCGAACGTGGTCTGGACCAGCCCGGAGCAGTCCACGCCCCACGGCGTGATGCCGCCCCAGTGATAGGCCGACCCGGAAAAATGGGCCACGGCCCAGTCGATTGGCCGCAGCGCCCGGGCGGCGCGATAGAGCGCCTCGCGCCGGTGCAAGGCGCCCGCGACCAGCCGCCCCCGGCGGCCGGAAGCCACCTCGTATTCGTCGTCAACGGCGGCCGCCCGGCCCAGCAGCGGCAGCAGGATCCTCCGCCCGCCGGCTTCCTCGAGAATCGCGTCCTCCGCGAGAAATTCGCTGCGAGCGGTCCAGCGCGAGGCGGCGGCCTCCGGCACCAGGTCGAGGTAGCCGCGGTGCACCCAGCCCTGGTAGCCGTCCTGGTGCCGCTCGATGCGGAACCAGGGCGCCTGCTCCTCCGCGACGGTCGCGGTCTCCCCGCTCAGCAGCTGGGAGATCAGCTCCGACCGCGGATTGGGCTCCTTCATGAGGGGGGCCAGCGCGGCGAGGACGATGGCGTGGGTCATGGCGAGCGGTGCGGGAGGCAGACGGTCAGGTCGGAGGACCCTTCCGCTCCCCGGCCTGCGGGGCCGGCTCGGCGCAAACGGTACATAGGGTCACCCCCCGGAAGGTGCAGATCAGGCAGAGAAAGGTGCCGCAGCTGGTGCAGGGATACCCTTCCGAGGCGCGCTCCTCGTTGCCGCAGAAGCGGCAGACCATCGCATCGTGCTCCCTGGTCTCGGTCATGGTCAGACCGGAATGGAGTAGCGCTTGATCTTGTTGATCAGCGTGGCCCGTGAGATCCCCAGTTCCACCGCGGAGCGGGTCCGGTTTCCGGAGTGGTGGCGCAGGGTGCGTTCAATGTGCTGCCGCTCGAGGTCGTCCAGGGTCAGCGGGTTATGCCGGCGGTCGCCGGGGCCGGCACGGGCGCGAAACTCACCGGGCAGGTGCTCCACCGAAATCTCCGATTTGCCCTGGGCCAGGATCAGGGCCCGCTCCAGCACGTTGCGGATCTCCCGGACGTTGCCGGGCCAGTTGTAGCTCAGCATGCGTTCCAGGCCATCGGCCGAGATGGCATCCGGGCCGCCCGGGACCTGGGTGCGCAGGTCGCCGAGCAGGCGGCTGATGAGGCCGAGCCGGTCCTCGCGGGAACGATCCCGGACCGCCGGCATGTGCAGCGGCATGACGCTCAGCCGGTAATAGAGATCTTCGCGGAACCGCCCCGACTCCACCTCGACGGCCACGTCCTTGTTGGTCGCGGCGATGAGCCGAACGTCCACGTTCAACTCCCGGGTTCCGCCCAGCCGCCGGAAGCTCTTCGTCTCCAGGACCTTGAGCAGCTTGGGCTGGAGCTCGATGGCCAGGTCGCCGATTTCGTCCAGGAAGATGGTCCCATGGTCGGCGATCTCGAAGAGCCCCTGCTTGCGGTCCTTGGCGTCCGTAAAGGCGCCCTTCTCGTGCCCGAACAGTTCCGAGTCGAGAAAGGTGGCGCTCAGTCCGCCGGCGTTGACCTCCACGAAGGGCGCCCGGGCCCGCGGACTCAGGTTGTGAATCATCCGGGCGACCCACCCCTTGCCGGTGCCGCTCTCGCCCACCAGCAGGACGGTGGTCCGCTCACTCTGGGCCAGCAGCCCCACCTGGCGGGCGAGTTCCTGCATGGCGGGCGAGCGGCCCAGGGAATCGAGTCCCTGTCCCGGCGACACCTGCGACTGGAGCAGCGCGTTCACGCGGCGGAGCCGCACCTTGTCGCCGGCCCGCGCGGCCGCCGCCGCCAGGTGGGCCATGTCCACCGGCTTGCTGAGGAAGTTCTCCGCGCCCAGCTGCATGGCCTTCACGGCGGTGGGAATGTCGCTCTGGCCGGTGAGCAGGATGACCGCGGCGCCCCGCTCCCGCAGCCGCTCCAGCACCTCGAGGCCGTCCATCCCGGGCAGGTGCAGATCGAGGATCACCACTTCGGGACGCACCCGGTCATAGGCGGCCAGGCCGGCTTCCCCGCTCAGTTCCCGGGCCACTTCGTATCCCACGTGCTCGAAGTAGTTGCCGATGGAGCGGAGAATCTCCACGTCGTCGTCGATCAGCAGTACGGAATCAGCCAAGGGTACCTCCAGGACAGCTTGGGAGCTGCGCGGCGGGGAAGTGGCTAAGAATGGCGGTAGTCACCGATGTCGTCAATCATGGCGCCAGGACATTAATTGCACGGGGAACAATGGTCGCCGTGAACGGCGTCAGCCCGCCCGGCTCCCCGTCGAGCTGGGCCGGCTGGGCCGGCGAGGCCTCCACCCGCACCTCGGTGCCCCTGGCAAAGCCGACGAACCCGCCCGATCCGATCGGCTGGTGGGTACGGAACAGGTCCCAGATGGCGCGCATTCCCTCGGTCAGTCCGTTGGCCCGCATCACCACCACGTCGAGCAATCCGTCGTCGGGGACGATCCCCGGACCCAGCCGGATGTAGGGCGGAATGACCTCGCCGCAGTTCGCGACCAGCACCATCGCGGCGGTCGCATCGTACTCGTTGCCATCCACCGTGATGCGGTAGTCCACGCTGCGCAGCTCGCCGATCAGCCGGAGCGTCGTGGCCACGTAGGCGCCCATGCCCCAGCGCTGCTTCTGGGCCCCGGCGGTCTCCGCCATGACCCGGGCATCATACCCCGCGCCACAGGCCACCGCGAAATAGTGGACGCCGTCGGGCCGCTCCATGCGGCCCAGGTCCAGGCGCCGGGGCCGGGCCCGGAGCAGTGCCGCCGCGGCCCGGGCGGGCGGGAGCGGAACCCGCAGGTTCCCGGCCAGGAGATTGCCGGTGCCGCCGGGGATGAGGCCGAGATTGACATCGGTTCCCACCAGGGCCGCGGCGGCCTGCATGGTCGTGCCGTCGCCCCCGAAGACCACCACGGTGTCCATGCCCGCGTCCACGGCTTCCTGGGCCAGCCGCCGCGCATCCCCCGGCCCGCCGGTCGCGGCCACGTCGGCGTGCCAGCCCGCGCCGTGGAGCACGTCCATGATGACGCCGACGCTCCCCGGCTGGGTCCGGGCGGCGGCAGGATTGGCGATCACGAGCACGCGCGGCAAGGGCGTCAGTATTCCTTTTCCCAGAGAGCATCCACGCCGAACTGGTACTGGTAGCTCTCCTGGGGGTTCGAGGAGGAGCCGGCCGGGCGGCAGTTGATCACCGGCTCCAGGCTGGTCTGGAACCGCCATGCGCGGGTGACCCGGTATTCCAGGCCGGTCCCCAGGCTGGCCTTGTCCAGGTTCGAGAAGTTGTTGCAGAACCCCGCATTGATCGTGAAGAACATCTTGTTGCTCAGCTGCCAGCCCGCGGTCACCTGGTTAGTGCCCTGGCTGGAGAAAATGTTGCCGCCGCCGGCCCGGATCTCAAAGAAGTCCACCGGAATGCCCAGGTCGGAAATGAACACCCGCTGGAGCTCGCTGGAGAGCGCGCTCCCAAGATAGGCCAGGCCGGTCTCCAGCGCCGCCTGCTGCTGGCCGGCATCGCTCACGCCGACGCCGGGGAGCTGCGGGCTGGGCCGGCCGAACATCAGGTAGGAGACCAGTTCCGATTCGGTCGGCGAAGGACGAATGGTGCTTTCCAGCGAAAGCTTGGGCAGCAGCAGCGTTCCGGTGATCCGGGCGATGACGGGGATGTCCTCGCTGGCCGTCTGCACCAGGTGCTCGGCGGTGATGTCCAGCTCGGCGTTCAGGTCCGTCGTCCCGAAGTAGCGGACATTTCCCCGCTGCACCTGGAAATCCCGGGTGACGAACCCGATGTGCAGGGTGTAGGTGCCCCGGATGGCGGTAAAGGTCCCGTCGAACCGGTAGGTCCTCCCGACCTTGTTGGCCAGCACCGCCCCCTCGAGCTGCACGTTCGCGTCGCTGGAGCGCAGCCAGAACTGGTCCTGCACGGTGAGCCGCAGGTCCTGGATATTGAGCGAGTCCAGGAAGACGCTCTGGAAATCGGCGCCCAGCTTGCGGGTGCGAATCAGGGTGGTGTCGATCAGGTCGGCGTACTCCGGGCTCGACAGGTTGACGATCCGCTTGGTCAGCAGGTCGGCGAAGTGGAGCACCCCGCTGTTGGCCACGATGTCGCCGGTCAGCACCGCCCCGTACACCGGTCCCCGGAGGGTGCCGTTCCCGCTGGCTTCCAGGGTCAGGAAGGTGGGATCGTTGATGGCCAGGAAATTGTCGGCCCGGAGGTCGAGGGCCAGCACCGGGCGGGTCAGCCGCTCCAGCCGGATGCCCCCGGATACCTGGAGTTCTCCGGGACCGCTGGTGGTCCGGAATCGCCGCACCAGGATGGAATCACCCTGGAAATCGAAGCGGCCGTTCATGTAGCCATAACGGACGCCGAGGCTGGGAAGGGTCGCCGCGCCGTTGATGACCTCCAGGAAGCCCGCCATGCGGGGCGATTCCCAGCTCCCGGTGATCTCGACATCGGTCCGGAGCAGCCCCTGCACCCGGCGGATGGCCGGGGTGAACGCCTCCAGCAGCGCGAGATTGACGCTGTCGGCCTCCGCGTGGATGAAGAGGTCGCCCGGGAGCTGGCGCCGCTCGACCTGGCGGAGCGCGAGATCCAGGGGAAGCCGGGCCTCCACCCGGAGGACCTGCACGCCGGTCCGCCAGAGCAGCAGGTTCGCGTCCAGCCGCTGATCGCGATAATCGAAAACCCCCTGCAGGAACGGCGACCGGAAGTCACCCAGGATCAGGTCGCCCAGCATGCCGCTGCCGGAGATGGTCGGCTCGGCCGCGGTCCCCGCGAACTCCACGTCCATCGAGAGATTCCCGGCAATGCCGGTGGTGTCCCGCTGCAGGAGGGCATAGATATCCCGCAACGAGATCTGCTTCCCTTCCAGGAACAGGTGGCCGGGGCTGCTGCGCGGCAACTCGCCGTTCACGGTGAACGAGCCGCTCCGGTCATCGGTGACCAGCCGCAGCTCGGTGAACCGCAGCACGTCGCTTCCGATCACCACGTCGGCCGGGGCCGCCAGCCGCCAGGTATGTTCAGGGAGGCCGGCCGCAAGGCTGTCGAGCGAGAGGATCCAGCCGCGGCGGCCCTGCTCCCACCAGCGCCCCCCGCCGGAGAGGTTGGCCCGGTCCCCGGCCCGGAGCGAACCGGACCAGGAGAGGCTGTCGGTCCAGCCGGCGACCGCCACGTTGACCCCGGTGTAGGCCCCGCCGCCCACCATGATGGAATCCGAGACGACCGTGATGGCAGTTTGGGGCCGGGCGCCGCCGGTCCAGCCCAGGGTGGCCACAGCGCCGGGACTCCGAATGTCCTGCCACTGGAAGTCCTGCACGACGAGATCCCCCCGGGCCAGCAGCGAATCCACGGAACCCGCCAGGAGAAAATCGGCCTCGGCCGACCCGCTCAGCGGAACCAGACCGGTCGCGCTGTCGTGCTCTGCCTTCGTGAGGTTAAGCAGCAGCGTGTCGAACGGGGCCAGCGACGCGGCCCTCGCACTCACCGTCATTTCGCCGGTGTGCGGGTAGCTCCAGCCCAGGGTCCCCCGTCCCGACACCTCGCCGCCGGCCTCGTCGCCGCCCCAGGCCACCGCCAGGGTATCCACCGTGAGGACACTGTCGCGGATCGCGAACGCCACGTGCATCGTATCCAGCAGGAACTCGCGGATCAGGCTGGAGTCGAGCGAGACCCAGGCGCTGCCCTCCGGCGCCCGCAGGGTGTCCGTCACCATGGCTATGAAGGCCCTGCCGTTGAGCCGGGTGGCCACGGTGCTGTCCTGGATGGCCGACAGGTCCAGGCTGGTAAACCGCACGTCGAGGCTGTCGGCGCCCAGCCGGGGGGGCAGCAGGGTGACCGCCCCAACAGCCTGCACCGTGCCCAGCTGCCCCTGCACATTGGCGTCAATGACCAGCCGGGCCAGGTCGCCGTGGGTCCGCAGCGTGCCCGCCACCTCGCCGCGCAGCGTCAGCGCGGGGAAGGACGAACGCAGGCCGTCGAAATCAACCGGGTCCAGCACCAGGTCGGACTCCAGCCCCAGGATGGCGCCCCGGGTATCCAGGCGGACCCGGCCCTGGATCGCGCTCAGGTCGCCGTCGCCGTCCCGGTGTTCCACCCGGCCCTCGAAGCCGACGTTCTTCCATGGCCCCTCGAGGGTGCCGGCCAGCTGGACCCGGCCATTCAACTGTACCGCGGGCGAGACCAGGCGGACCGACCGGAGGTCGAAATCCGATACCGTCACCAGGAAGTTGTCGAAGACCGCGCCCTCGGGACCGCCCATGTGGAGCACCCCCGCCGCGGTCACGGTGCTGTTGGCCCCCCCGGCGATCCGCGCGTCGTCAAACCGGATCGCCAGGTCCACGCCCATGCTGTCGAGAAATCCGTGAGCCCCCAGCGTCCCGGTAATGGTGCCATCGAGGGGGAGGGTGTCGAGATAGGGGCGCGCGATGTCCAGGTTCACCTGGTTCAGCCGCACCCGCATATCGCGGACACCCAGTCCCCGGCGGGTATCCAGCACGGCGGTCGCGGCTCCGTCGATGGTGGCGGGCCCCTGCTCCAGGTGGAGGTCGTTCAGCGCATAGACCGCGCGCTGGTTGCCTTCCGAACTGGCCGCGATGCTGGCCCGGCCGGTCATGTCGGGGAAATCGGGCGAGATCCAGCGCAGGTCCTTGAGATCCAGGCGGGGCGCCTCGAGGGCCAGGTCGTAGAGCAGCGTGTCGTCGGGGAAGGACACCACGCCGCCGCCATGAAACGTGGAATTCGGCAGGGCGCCCCGCACCACGCTCACCGTGATGCTGTCGTTCTTGACCCGGAGCCGCCCCACGAAATCCCGGATGGTGACACCGGGATCGCTGAACTGGACGGCGAGACTGTCCACCTCGGCCTCCAGCGGGTCCTTCTGGGGCGTGACAATACGGAGGAGCGGAAGCCGGGCCGTGAGCGCCTGGGCCACCACCACCTTCTGCAGGCCGTCCCGCCCTTCCTCGATGACCCGGCCCGGCTTGGCCCGTTCCGCGGCGAGCGCCGCGTTGCGCTCGGCTTCGCTGGTGACGCCGGCCTTGAACCTCCACGGGGTATAGATCCGCACCGTCCCGCTGTCCACCGACAGCCCCCGCAGTTCCACCAGCGGCGAAGGGCCGCCCCCCGCCGACTCGCCCAGCCGGAGGATCTCTTCGTAGTTCATCCGCCCGTTGCGGTGCTTGATGATCTGGATGGTCGGCCGCACCAGCCGCACTCCCGTCAGGACGATGCGGTTGGCCAGCAGGTTGGGAAGGCTGTATCCCACTTCCAGGTGGGGGATGTCGGCGAAGAGCGTGCCCGAGGTGTCCCGGATCGTCAGCCGGTCGATCTCCAGCCCGAAGAGAAACGATCCCGCGATTCTCCCTACTTCGACGTCGCCCCGGAACAGGGTGTCGATGTAGCGGGAGACGCCCCGGGCCAGCAGGTCCCGGCCGGGGCCGGTCATCGTCAGCGCCACCACGATGCCCAGCACCATGGGGATGGTGCCCAGCACGATGATGAGAACCGCGTTGACGAAGCGGCGCATCAGAAGGGCTGCCCGATGGCGAACTGGAACGTGATGGACGAGCCTTTGCCGCGGGCAAAGTCGTCGGCGATCTTGACCAGGTCGCCGGTGGCGAGCGACGAGCGGTAAAGCGCCCCCGGCTGCCGCTCATAGCCGTTGTAGGCGATATCCAGCCGGGCCGGCCCCAGGGGAGTCCCGATCCGGAACCCGAACCCCGGGGTGAACCGGAGACTCGCGGGAGCCACGTCCTGGCGCCCCCGCTCCCACACGGTGCCCGCATCCAGGAAGAACGCGATCTTCATCCGGTTGGACAGGACCGGCGAAGGGATGCGCAGTTCCACGTTGCCCACCGCGAGGGTGTTGCCCCCGGTCGCCGCGAACCGCACCGGCAGCGAGTCGCGCTGGATCAGCTGAAGAATGCGGGTCGTGTCGGTCTCGCTGGTCTCGACCACATACACCAGGGGTCCCAGTTCATTCCGCTGGAACCCGCGCACGTCGTTGGGGCCGCCGCCATAGAACCGCTCCTCGGGGGGAATGAAACTCACCGTCTGGGACGCGAACTCCACCTGGGGCGCGAAAATCGCCCCCAGGCGGAACCGCCAGCTCAGCACGATGTCCCGGTCCAGTTCCCGGTACCAGGCGGCATTGCCGATCAGCTTCACGAACTCCTGGGTCGTGGCGGAGCCCAGCAGCCGTGAGCTGACGGTGGCTTCGGCAGAATGGAGATGCCCCTGGCTGGGATCGAGCGTGCTGTTGACCCGCGGCAGCGAGATCGACCCGGTCAGGGTGCCGAGAAACCGCTTCTGCCGCAGCAGGGCCACGTCCTCGCCGGTGCAGGCGCTGAAGAAGGCGCAGAAACTCGCCGCCGAGGCCTCGGTGCCCCCGTAGGAGAGCTTGTAGCTCACGGTCAGCGGGACACGTTTGAGTCCCTCCCGGCGGACCGTAAAGCTGCCGCCCAACTCCTCGCGGAGATAGATCTTGAATTCCGACCGGCGGTCGGCGAAGAGCGACACCGTGGCCGTATTCAGGGGCCCGAGGAACCCCGGCTGCTCCAGCGAGGCCGTCAGGTTGTAGTTGAGCTTGTCGGAGCCGATGGAGTCCTCGGCGAGCAGTCCGCAGACGGAGTTCTGGAACCCGGCGTCCAGCGGGTCGGCTACGCCAACCTTGGAGAGCCGGCCGGAAAGATCCAGGATTCGACCGCCGCCGCTGAAATTGCGGGCCCGCCACCCCGCGCTGCCCCGGACGCAATCGGTGGTGCCGTAGCCCAGGCTGGCCCGGGCCCGGTGCCCCCGTCCCGGCCGGATCCGGGCCAGCAGGGGGACCGAGGAGTCGCCGGAGGGAAAGCTGGCCGAATCGATCTGCACCGAGGCAAACTGGAACAGCTCGGTGCGGTACAGGTTGCGCTGGCTGATGAACAGTTCTTCCTGGGAAAAGAGCCGCCCCGGGCGCGCGGGGACCATCTTGCGGACAAACGAGGTATCGATCGGGCTTTCGCCCTCCACCCGGATCGATTCGATCGTGGACAGCGGACCGGGAACCACGTCGAGGGTGACCTCCGCCTCCCGGGTCTCCACGTTCTGCTCGAAATTCCGGAACACCAGGGCCGCCGGATAGCCCCGGTTGCGCAGCCGCCGCACCAGCGAGTCGGAGGAGGCCGCCATCAGGTAGCGATTGAAGGGGTCCCCTTCGCGGAGCGGCAGGTTCCCGGTGATGGAACTCTTGCTCTGCACCTCCCGGATGCCGGTCACCGCCATGCTGGTCACCACCACCGGCTCGCCCTCGGTAATCTTGAAGGTGATCTTGACCGTCTCGTCGGTCCGCCGGACCAGGGTGTCCACCTGGACATCCGGAAAGCCGCTGTACTTGTAGATGACCCCGATGCGCAGCACGTCCGCGACGAACTCGCGCTCGTTGAAGTAGCGCTTCTCGCCCAGGAACCCCAGCCAGCGAAAGGGAACCGTCCGGGCGAACCAGCCCGAGTTGGTGGTGGAAATACCGGTGGCGAGGACGGTGGCCGGGATGTGGTCGTTG
This sequence comes from uncultured Gemmatimonadales bacterium, assembly GCA_963795085.1. GTDB lineage: Bacteria > Gemmatimonadota > Gemmatimonadetes > Gemmatimonadales > GWC2-71-9 > DASYPP01. Next base: position 709,849 of record CAWCFX010000006.1, read on the forward strand.
CCCTGGAACTCGAGCCCCATGACAATGCGCTGCGGTTCCTGCGCGGCAAGATTCCCCCCCATGCCGAGGAACAGGACCATCGCCAGGATTCGATCACCACGCGCCACCCAGTCGGAGAATACCCGCAAAGCACTTCCTTATTTAATTGACGATGCCCCGTAACCTCAGTAGTTTGGCGGTGTTACAGCCAAGTGTCAACTTATTGGGCGGCAGCCCTCCACTGGCGAATCGAGGCGATATGCGCCGCTGGCTCCTAACTTCGCTCTTCCTCCTGTCCGGGTGCGGTGACGGAAGCACCCCGGGCACCCTGCAGTACTATTTCACCTATGATCCCCGCTCCCTGGATCCGGCCCTCTCCACCGATGTGCCGACCGGCGAGGTGGTCGCCCTGCTCTTCGACAACCTGACCCAGTTCAACGTCGACGGTGACCTGGAACCGGGCCTCGCCTCCCGGTGGACCACCGACTCGTCGGGGATGGTGTACACCTTCCATCTCCGCGGGGGCGCCGCCTTTCACGATGGGGCGGTCGTGACCGCGGAGCATGTGCGGCAGTCCTTCCTGCGCGCCCTGGATCCCCAGACCCGGAGCGGGCGGGCGTGGCCGCTCTTTCCCATCGCGGGGGCCCGCGGGTACGCCAACGGCGATGCCGGCGCGGTCCGCGGCATCGAGACACCTGACGATTCCACGGTGGTGCTGACCCTGGACGAGCCGCTCAACGTGTTCCCCAAGCTGCTCGCCATGCCGGTGGCGGCGGTCACCCCCGCGCCGGTAGACGCCTCCTTTGCGCAGCAGCCGGTCGGGAGCGGCCCCTGGAAGTTCGTGTCCTGGTCCCATGACGACGCGATCCTGCTGGCCAGGAACGACGCGTACTGGGGCCCGAAACCGGCCGCCGAGTCGCTCCGCATCCGGATCATTCCGGAGGCGCTGACCCAGGCCGCCGAGTACGAGTCGGGCCAGCTGAGCGTGGTGGAGATTCCCTTCGGGGAGAGCCGGCGGTGGGAGACGGAGCATGGCGACGAGATCCTCCGGCGCCCGGCCATCCGCGATGCCTACATCGCCATTAACACGACCCGGGGCCCGCTCCGGGACGTGCGGGTGCGGCGCGCGCTCAATCATGCGGTGGACATGCCCACCATTCTCCGCACGGTGATCGGGGGCCGCGGCATCCAGGCCGCGGGCGCGCTGCCCCCCGGGATCCTCGGGTACGATTCCACCCGGGCGCCCTACGCCTACGACCCGGCACGAGCCCGCCAGCTCCTGGCCGAGGCCGGGTATGGGAACGGCTTTTCGCTCAAGCTGTGGCGCACCGCGCGGGAACAGTACTCCCGGATCGCGCAGGCGGTGCAGCAGCAGCTGGGCGTGGTCGGCATCACGGTGGAGATTGTCGAGCGGGACGCATCCTCGGCCCGGTCCGCCGCCCGCAACGGCGAGACCGATCTCTTCCTCACCGACTGGTACGCCGACTACCCCGATCCCGAGAACTTCAACTACCCGCTGTTCTATTCCGGCAGCAAGGGCCCCGGCGGGAACTACGCGTTCTATGAGAACGCGGCGCTCGATTCCATGATCCTCCGGGCCCGCGCCACCCTCGATATGGCGGAAAAGGAGCGGCTCTCCCGCGAGATTGACCAGCGGGTATTCGACGCGGCGCCCTGGATTTTCGCCTACTTTCCGGTGGACTGGTGGGCCCGGAAGCCGGAGGTGAGCGGATGGGAGATCCCGGCCATCTTCAACGGGCAGCGCTGGGTCAACGCGCGGGTCACGGCGCCATAAACCTGCTCCCCGCAGCGGACCGGATACCTTTCGAGCCCCGCCCGGAAAAGGACGGCCATGCAACCTGGTAGCATCCCCGCGGCCCGCGCGCGATCCCGGCAAACTCCGGGAGGAACCCAATGAAGGCATTCCTGGCCCGGCGCCTCCTGCTGCTGATCCCGACCCTGCTCGGCGTGCTGGTGGTGGCCTTTCTGCTGCTCTACGTGGCGCCCGGCGACCCGGTGCTCTCCATGGTGGGCGAGCGGGCCGACGCCGAAACCATCGCCCGGCTGCGGGCCGAGCTCCGCCTCGACGATCCCCTGCCCCGCCAGTTCGCCCACTACGTGGGGGGCGTGGTCCAGGGCGACCTCGGCACCTCGTACATCACCAACCGCCCCATCCTGCAGGACCTGCTGGAACGATTTCCGGCGACCCTCCGGCTGGCCACCGCCGCCATGGTCTTCGCCACCACCCTCGGCATCCTGATCGGGATATACGGCGCCTGGCGGCCGGGCACCTGGTTCGACCGCTTCACCACCCTGGGCGCCTACCTCGGCGTCTCCTTCCCGGTGTACTGGGTAGGGTTGCTGCTCATCCTGATTTTCGCCGTGGGGCTCCGCTGGCTGCCGCCCTCCGGCTCCGGCGGGTTTCTCTTTCTCATTCTGCCCGCGGTGACCCTGGGCATGCGGTCGGTCGCCTTCCTCGCGCGGATGACCCGGGCCGCCATGCAGGAGGTCCTGCGCAGCGATTTCATCCGGACCGCGCGCGCCCGAGGCCTCGGCGAGATGCGGGTCGTGCTCAGCCATGGGCTCCGCAATGCGCTGCTCCCGGTGATCACCGTGCTGGGCCTGGATTTCGGCAGCTACCTCACCGGGTCAATCCTGACCGAAACCATCTTCTCCTGGCCCGGCGTAGGGCGATATGTCCTGACGGCGATCGAGAAGCGGGATCTCCCGGCCGTGCAGGGCAGCATACTCTTCCTCAGCCTGGTATTCGTGTTTGTCAACCTCATCACAGACCTGGTCTATGCGAAAGTGGATCCCCGGGTGGCGTATGACTGAGCGGGCGGCCGGCTGGCCCGCGGCCCTGATGGCACTGCTCGCCCTGGCGGCGGCCGTGTCCCCCCTGGCCGGGCAATCGCTGCAGCAGCGAATTGATGCCCGGCTGGACGCCCCGCCGTTCAACCGGGCACTCTGGGGCGTGAGCCTGGTGGACGAGACCGGCCGCCAGCTCTATGGCCGCAATGCCGACCGGCTCTTCATCCCCGCCAGCAATACCAAGCTGGTGGTGACCACGGTGGCGGCCGCCCTGATGGCCCCCGACTGGAAGGTAAAGACCAGCCTGTACGGCGGCGGCCCGGTGGTGGACGGCGTGCTCCAGGGCGACTTGATCCTCTACGGCCGCGGCGACCCGACCTTCAGCAACCGCTGCTACGGCACCGACACCACGAAGTCCGGCGCCTGCGACCGGGACCTCTTCGCCCGGTTCCGGGAGCTGGCCCAGGCGCTCCGCGGCCGCGGGATCACCGCCGTCGCCGGCGACCTGGTGGGCGATGGAAGCTATTTCGAACCCCAGATCGTCCATGGCGGATGGGAGACGTACGACCTCAACTGGTGGTACGCGGCACCGGTGTCCGCGCTGGCCTTCAACGACAACAGCATCGACATCAAGTGGGGCCCCGGCCCCAGGCCGGGTGCACCCGCCACGGTCGCCATCACTCCCTGGCTGGGCGACCTGAGCTTCGAGAACCGGAGCCGCACCAGGGAAAGCGGCGGCGATAACCTGGATTTCTTCCGCGCCCCGGGTACCCTCGAGCTCCGTGCCGAAGGCCACGTGGTCCAGTCGAGCGGCGGCGGCACCGAGTATTTCGCGATGCCCGATCCCAACCTTTTCACCGCGCGGGCCCTCCGCAAGGCGCTGGCCGAGGCCGGCGTCAGCGTGCTGGGCGCCACCCGGTCCACGACCGATTCGATACTGTACCGGCACCTGCGGGCGGCTCCCGCGCTGGCCGAGGTGGAGAGCCGGCCCCTGTCCGACTGGATCTTTCCCATTCTCAATACCAGCCAGAACCTGTTTGCCGAGATGCTGCTCAAGCAACTGGGCCGGATCTTCGGAGCGGGCGGATCCTGGAACGAAGGGCTCAAGGTCGAGCGCCGGTTCCTGATCGACTCCGTGGGCATCGATTCCACCGCGATGAGCCTGAGCGACGGGTCGGGACTCTCCAGCGTGAACCTGGTCAGCCCCCGGGCGTTTACCCAGATGCTGCGGTTCATGCGGCGGCACCCCCGCTGGCCCGCCTTTGGGGCCGCCCTCCCCCAGTCGGGCGAGCGCGGTTCGCTCCGTAACCGGTTCAAGAACACGCCGCTGGAGGGTAGGGTCTGGGCCAAGACAGGAAGCATCTCCCGGGTCAACACCCTGTCGGGGATCATCGAGCCGGGCGGCGGGCGGCGGCTGTTTTTCTCGGTCCAGGCCAACCACCATACCCTTCCCAGCCGGCAGATCCTGGCCCAGATTGACAGCATCGTCGTGGAAATGGGAAAGCCATAGCGATTCGGCCCCTGTCCCACTGTCCCACTGTCCCACTGTCCCACTGTCCCACTGACCCACTGTCCCACTGACCCACTGTCCCACTGTCCCACTGATCCCACTGTCCCACTGACCCACTGACCCACTGACCCACTGATCCCATGCTCCTTCTCATCGTACGCCACGCCCGGGCCGGAGAACAGGACCCGACCCGTTACCCGGATGACGCCGAGCGACCGCTGACGAAGGAGGGCAAGCGAATCCACGCCCGGGTGAGCGAGGAGCTGGCCCGGCGGGGTCTGGTTCCGGACGCCATCCTCTCCAGCCCCTGGAAACGCGCCTGGCAGACGGCAGAGATCATGGCGAAGGAGTTTTCCGGAGAGAAGAGCCGGCTGCAGCCCAAGTCCGCGCCATCGCTGGCGCAAGCGCCGGAAATCGAAGCCATCCGGGCCGAGATCGAAGGGTTGGGGGGCAGCGGCACCATTGCGCTGGTGGGGCACGAGCCCTGGCTCGGCCAGCTGGCCTCGCTGCTGCTGACCGGCGGACCCAACCGCGCCGAGGTGGATTTTCCCAAGAGCGGGGTGCTGGGCATCGAAACCGCGAGCATCGAGGCGGGCGCCGGCAGCCTGCAGTTCTTCCTCCGGCCCAAACTGCTTTGAAAATCGCGATCGGGTCGGATCACGCGGGGTTCGGATTCAAGGAGCGCCTCAAGGTGGCGCTCCCCCGCTGGGGCCACGCGGTCACCGACTTCGGAACCGACTCGATCGAGCCGGTGGATTATCCGCTCTTCGTGCGACCGGTCGCGGAGGGTGTCGCGGAGGGAACCTTCGAGCGGGGGATCGTGCTGGGAGGGTCCGGCAACGGCGAGGCGATGGTGGCCAACCGGGTCAAGGGCGTCCGCTGCGCGGTCTGCTGGAACGTCGAATCAGCCCGGCTGGCCCGGCTCCACAACGACGCCAATGTCCTCTCCCTGGGAGAACGGCTGATCCCGGACCAGGACCTCCTGCCCATCGTGGAAGCATGGCTGGCGACCGGGTTCGAAGGCGGCCGCCATGTCCGCCGGATCCGGCTGCTCGACGAATAAACTTTGCCATTCAAGGCGGCTGGCTCTGCGGATCGCGAAAACACGAACTCCAAACTACAAGAGTGGAAAGATGGTGTTCGGGCAGGGGCAGCCCGCGGAATAGTCCCCGAGGATCCTCCCTGAAGGCTGGCCCTGCGGATCACGAAAATCGGGCCCTGTCCTGTTTTTTGCTTTGGTGTTCGGGCAGGGGCGGCCCGCGGAATAGTCCCCGAGGATCCTCCCTGAAGGCTGGCCCTGCGGATCACGAAAATCGGGCCCTGTCCTGTTTTTCGTGCTTTCGGTGTTCGGGCAGGGGCGGCCCGCGGAATAGTCCCCGAGGATCCTCCCTGAAGGCTGGCCCTGCGGATCACGAAAATCGGGCCCTGTCCTGTTTTTCGTGCTTTCGTGTTCGGGCAGGGGCGGCCCGCGGCACAGTCCCCGAGGATCCTCCCTGAAGGCTGGCCCTGCAAATCACGAAAACACGAACTCCAAACTACAAGAGTGGAAAGACGGAGAAATTACAGGAGACAGCTGAATGGATTGCATTTTCCGTGAACCGCCCTGCCTCAATTTCCCAGATACAATACGCCCCTCCACCCGTTGAGCCGGACCCTGCCGTCTTTGCGCTCGGCGCCGAGCCAGGCGAGAGCGAGCATTCCCCGGCGCCCGGCGCCCTCGGCGGCCAGCTGCAACGGCAGCCGGCTGCGATCGGCCGGGCTGGTCGCGAGTAGCGTGTCCACCAGCGGCCGGAGCTGGAACACGAGCAGGGATTCTCCACCCTTGTTCAGGGCGATCGTCATCGCGGCGGTATCGGTCACCACGGCCAGGGTATCGGACCCGAAGACCGCGGGGATCGTGTTGCGGCCATTGAGTTCCAGGGCGTAGTCGAACCCGGAAATCGGCAGCGCGGCCCGGTCTCCCGGGGGCTCCACCGCGACGTAGTCAATCGGCTCGGTGTAATACTCCGGGAGATAGTCGATTCCCACCGCGGCCAGGATCCGGCCGGCCGCCGAATCGGCCATCGCGTACCGGCTCCCGTCGTTCCTCATGGCCGCCAGGTCGCCGGCGGCATCGCCGAAGAGGCCCCGGATCGCGCCGGAGGCGTTGCGCTCCAGCAGGAAACGCAGCGCCTCGCTCATCTGGCGGCGGTCGGCCAGCGGCAGGTCGTGTTTCACATCCGGCGCCACCCTGCCCAGCAGGCGCACGTTGGCCGACTCGCTGATCGCCCGGATCCGGTCGGCCTGGCTCCGGACGGAAAGCGCGGTGGCGCCAATCGGCCCGAACGCCGTCAACAGGAGAATCACGGCGAGACTCACCGGGATGATCTTGATCCCGGTCTCCCGGCGGACGGTATAGAGCACCGACAGGCCGAGCAGCCAGGCCCCCAGCAGCAACCCCAGGTAGCGCAGCTCGGTGAGGCCGTACGGCTCCACCCGTTTCCAGAGGGCGAGCAGGAACATGGCGGCCGCGGGAATCAGCCCCACGAACAGATAGCGCGCGTAGGTCCGTATCCAGGCCTCGTCCGCCTCGGCGCGGAGGGGATGCACCAGCAGGAACCCCAGGATGCCCACGGTGGCCACGCTCGAGACCAGGTACCCGATCCACCCGCTCGGCCAGGTCCCCGTGATGACGATCTTGACCAGGTAGGCCGTGAGGATGACGAGGTACACGGCGACCAGCGGAGTCAGGATGTACTGGGTAAAGACCTTGAGCGCCCGGGGGTAGCCCTGGGGCTCTTCCAGGGCGGCGATATCGGGCGGGACGGCGGCGAGGAAGATCCAGGTGTTGATGACGAACGCGATGATGAACCAGAGACGGCCATACGTCTCGCCTTCGATGTTCACGCCGAACAACTTGTCCAGGGCGCCGAGCGCGATCGCCAGCCCCACGAACAGCACGGCGGAAAAGAGCGCAGCCCGCAGGAATCCCTCGAACAGCCGGCGGTTGTACTGCCAGAACCCGCGGACCTCGCCGCGGCCGGCGAACGGCGCTACCGCCACGAGCAGGTGGAGGCCCGCGCTGAGCTGCACGTAGCGGATCATCAGGTGCTTCTGCTCCGGGTCCGGCCAGGTGCGGAGAAACCAGAAGAGCGCGAGGACGCCCGCGGCGATCAGCCCGGTGCGGGCGGCCGGCTCCCAGTTGCGCCGCTCCACCAGCAGGGTTGTCGCCAGGGTCAGGGGAATACCCAGCATGGCCACCAGGCAGAGCCGGACCCAGAATGTTTCTTCCTGGACGTCGGTGCCGATGATCGCGGCGGCCGCGGCGACCGTGCCGGCAGCCAGGGGCCAGGGGAATCGGCGCAGGACGGCGCCAGCCCGCTCGGCCAGGGCAGCCACAGATGGGAATCGCATGGAGCGGTGGGTTGGAGGTGCTCCATTATAGGGGGAATGCCGCGGCTGGCAAACGATTCCCCGGAATCCGGTAGCGCGGGCGGTACGCCGGCCCTAGACTTCCTTCTATGCCAGCCCTTCCAACTTCGGCTTCCCCGCGGGAAGTCCGCGACTCGGTGGTCATTCGGTTTGCGGGCGATTCCGGCGACGGCATGCAGATCACCGGGTCCCAGTTCACCCTGGAAACCGCCCTCGCCGGCAACGACCTCTCCACCTTCCCCGATTTCCCCGCTGAGATCCGGGCCCCTACAGGGACCACCTTCGGCGTGTCGGCCTTCCAGATTCATTTTGGATCGTCCGACGTGACCACGGCGGGCGACGAACTGGACGTCCTGGTGGCCATGAACCCGGCCGCCCTCAAGGTCAACCTGCGCGACCTGCGGCTCGGCGGGATGATCATCGTGGACGAAAGCGCCTTCACCGACCGGAACTTCACCAAGGCGGGGATCGCCGCCAACCCGCTCAGTGACGGATCCCTCGCGCCGTACCAGCTGATCCGCCTCGACGTGACCCGGCTGACGCTGGAGGCGGTCAAGCCCTTCGGGCTGGGACAGAAGGAGGGACTCCGCTGCCGCAACATGTGGGCGCTGGGCCTGATGCTCTGGATGTTCGGACGGGACCGGCAGGCCACGATCGAGTGGATGCGGAAGAAGTTCGCGCGCAACCCGGCGGTGGCCCAGGCCAACGAGGCCGCCCTCAATGCCGGCCACGCCTTCGGCGAAACCGCCGAAATGCCCGGCGATATCACCGGCTACACCGTGGCCCGGGCCGAGGTCGCACCGGGCACCTACCGCACCGTCAACGGGACCGAAGCCACCGCGTGGGGGCTGGTCGCCGGCGCCCGGGCCGCCGGCCTGAAGAAGATCGTGCTGGGCGCGTACCCCATCACACCGGCCTCGGCGCTGCTCCACACCCTCGCCAATCTCAAGCGCTACGGCGTGATCACCTTCCAGGCCGAGGACGAGATCGCGGCCATCTGCGTGGCGATCGGCGCGGCGTACGCCGGCGCCCTGGGCATCACCTCGAGCAGCGGGCCCGGCATCGCGCTCAAGACCGAGGCGCTGGGGCTGGCGATCGCCACCGAGCTGCCCCTGGTGGTGGTCAACAACCAGCGGGCCGGCCCCTCCACCGGCATGCCCACCAAGACCGAGCAGTCGGACCTGTTCCAGGCCGTGGTGGGGCGGAACGCCGACAGCCCCATGCCGGTGATCGCGGCCGCCACTCCGGGTGACTGCTTCGAAACCGCGATCGAGGCCGTGCGGCTGGCCACGAAATACATGACCCCGGTCATGCTGCTCACCGACGGCTACCTCGCCAACGCCGCCGAGCCGTGGCAGCTGCCCAACCTGGACGAGATCGAAAGCTTTCCGGTCACCTTCCGCACCGACCCGGCCGGGTTCCACCCCTTCGCCCGGGACGAAGCGACCAAAGCCCGGCCCTGGGCGCTGCCGGGCACGCCAGGCCTGATGCACCGGATCGGCGGGCTGGAGCGGGCCTACGACTCGGGGCATATCTCTTATGACCCCGAGAACCACGAGAAGATGACCCGGGTCCGGGCCGAGAAGGTGGCGGGAATCGCCGCCGACATTCCGGAACAGCGGGTGGCCCTGGGACCGGAGTCGGGCAAGGTCGCGGTGGTGGGGTGGGGATCCACCTACGGCGCGATCCACCAGGCGGTGCGGCGAAGCGCCGATGCCGGGCTGGCCGTTGCCCATATTCACATCCGGCACCTGGCGCCGTTCCCCGCCAACCTGGGCGCGCTACTCGGCCGATTCGACCGGGTGCTGGTGCCGGAACTCAACAACGGGCAACTGGTGCACTTCCTGCGCGCCCAGTATCTCATCCCCGCCGTTTCGCTGCCCAAGGTCACCGGCCGGCCCTTCCAGGTCGCCGAACTGGAGCGGGCGATTCACGCGGAACTGGAGACCCTATGACCGCCACCGCCCCGCTGACCGCGAAGGACTGGGCGTCCGACCAGGAAGTCCGCTGGTGCCCCGGCTGCGGCGACTACGCCATTCTCAAGGCCATGCTCAAGACCCTGGCCGATATCGGATCCCGGCCCGAGAACACCGTCTTCGTCTCCGGCATCGGGTGCGCCGCGCGGTTCCCGTATTACGTCTCCTCCTATGGGTTCCACACCATCCACGGCCGGGCCCCCGCGGTGGCGACCGGGGTCAAGATCACCAACCCGGACCTGGACGTCTGGGTCATCACCGGCGATGGCGACGCGCTGAGCATCGGGGGCAACCACATGCTGCACCTGCTGCGCCGCAACGTGGACCTGCAGCTGATCCTGTTCAACAACGAGATCTACGGCCTCACCAAGGGCCAGTACTCCCCCACCTCGCGGCGGGGCACCCGCTCGCCCTCCACGCCGATGGGCTCGCTGGAACACCCGGTGTCGGCGGGCGCGTTCGCGCTGGGCGCCGGAGGGCGGTTCATCGCCCGGTCGATTGATACCCAGCAGGCCCATCTCTCCGCCGTCCTGACCCGGGCGCACGCGAATAAGGGAACGTCGTTCGTCGAGGTCTTCCAGAACTGCGTGGTCTTCAACGATGGCGTGTTCGATGACTTCACCGACCGCGCCACCGCCGCCGACCGCCAGGTGCTGGTGGAACACGGCCAGCCGCTGCTCTTTGGCAAGGAGCGCACCCGGGGCCTCCGCCTCAACCCGGCCACCATCAGCCTGGAGGTCGTGACCCTGGGAGAGCACGGCATTACGGAAGCGGATATCCTGGTGCACGACGAGACCAACCGCACCCTGGCCGGCATGCTGCTCGCCATGGAGCCACCGGCGTTCCCGGTGGCCCTCGGCGTGGTGTACTGCAATCCGGCCGCGACCTTCGAGCGGGAACTCCACGCCCAGCTGGAAAGCGCCGGCGCCGGCGCAGGCGAAGCGGACATCAGAGACCTGTTCGTGCAGGAGCGGACGTGGACTGTCTAAGGGGGCAAGAGGGTCAGGGGGTCAGGGGGTCAGTGGGACGGTGGGACAGTGGGACGGTGGGACAGTGGGACGGTGGGACAGTGGGTCAGTGGGTCAGTGGGTCAGTGGGACAGTGGGTCAGTGGGACAGTGGGTCAGTGGGACAGTGGGTCCGGGGGGACAGTGGGTAAGCACGGTCAGCGATCCTTGGGAGAATCGGGCCTTCCGCGTCCTCTTAGGGTGGCTGCATAGAGCGCCCATGTCGTGCGACCAGCCTCTTGCTTTAATTCATCCAGACTGCTGGCTTCAGCCTCAGAAATGAACTTCATATCCCGGGCAAACCGGAGCAACACTTCGGTTTCAGCGAGCGATCCGAGCGAGATGTCAAGATATCGACGGAACTCGCGACGGCCTCTCTTGCAGGCGCCTTCAGCAATGTTGATGGAGACGGAGGTACTGGCGCGGCGAGCCTGAGCGGTCAGACCGAAGGCGTGGTGCTTCGGCCATGTTTCCGTCGACCGAAGTACCGCCAGGCCGAGATCGTAGCTCTTCCGAAACGCGGTGAGCTGGTCAAAGGGACTCATGACCACAAATTACAACGGGGAGAGGTTGGGACTGTATATAAATCAATGCATCGAGGCACCATTCCTACGCACGCCGATGTTTCGCCGCTAACCCGAACTGTCCTTCCGTCCCACTGACTGACCCACTGACCCACTGCCACTGCCCACTGTCCCACTGTCCCACTGTCCCACTGTCCCACTGTCCCACTTACTCCTCTTGCCCAAAAATCGCCAAATTCGAACTATGCCCCGGGTTCACTTTCATCTTCGGGTTGATATAGTGCACCGCGTTGTTCACGGCGATGCAGACCTCCCCCACGCCGGTGGCGATCAGCTTCAGTTTCCCCTCGTAGGCCGCGATATCGCCGGCGGCATAGATGCCGGGGACGTTGGTCTCCATGACCCGGTTGACCTTGATATCGGCTTTCTCGGTGTCGAGGCCCCATTCCTTGAGCGCGCCCAGGTCGGAGTGAAATCCGAGCAGGGGGATGACGGCGTCCACGTCCATGGTCACCGTCTCCTTGGTCTTGCTGTTCATGATGGTGACCCGCTCGACCCGGCCGTTGCCCTCGATGCCCTTGACCTCGGCGAAGGTGCGCAGCTCGCAGAGGCCGTCCCGGCAGAGCTGTTCCACCTGTTTGATGGTGGCCGCGTGGGCCCGGAAGCCGTCGCGCCGGTGAATGAGCATCACCGACCGGGCGATCCCCTGCAGGTTGACCGCCCAGTCGAAGGCCGAGTCCCCGCCGCCCACCAGCAGCACCCGCTGGCCGGCGAACAGCCTGGGGTCGATCACCTTGTGGTAGAGTCCCTTCTCCTCGAAGTGCTCCACGTTCTCCAGCGGCAGCTTGCGGGCTTCGAAGGCCCCGATGCCGGCGGCGATGATGATGGTGCGGGACGGATAGACGCCGCCCGTCGTCTCGATGAGGAAGTGGCCGACTCCGTCGTCGTCCACCCGGGTCAGCCCGGTCACCACCTCGCCCAGGTGGGTGCTGGCGCCGAACTGCAGCCCCTGCTCCACCATCGCGGTCACCAGGTCCTTGGCCAGTACCTTGGGAAACCCGGCCACGTCGAAGATGTATTTCTCGGGGTATAGCGCCATGAGCTGCCCGCCCAGCGAGGGCAGGGCATCGATCAGGCGGCAGGACGCCCCCCGCATCCCGGCGTAGAACGCGCCGAACAGCCCGGTAGGGCCGGCGCCGATGATGGATATGTCCTTGAGATCGTCCTGGTGCGCCACGGTTCGGTTCCATTTCCTGGGGATGCCGGAAATATAATTCCCCGCCGCGGTCAGCGCGGGGCCCGGAACAAGGTAGCCGGAACGGAGTAACCGGTGCTAAGATTGCCGGACACCTCCACGCCCCGGGCCCAATGACCAGACGCTCCATCGCCGCCGCCTGCCTGGCCGCCATCGCGCTCGAAGGGTGCGGCGCCGTCCGCTACTTCACCGCGGGCGACGCTTCCCCGCCCCATTCCCTGCAGCGCTTCGGCGCGGCCAGCGATGTGCGCCTCGATTCCGCCGGCGGGTTCCGGGGCAGTTTCGTCGGCGAGGGGACCTCGCGCGCGGTCCACCTCGTTTCCACCGATACGGGGTTCATCGCGGGGCTCATCTACCGGCACCGGCCCGAGGCCGTCCAGGGCAGCGACCTCTGGGGTTCGCTCGCCCGGCTGGGCAGCATCTCCATCGACGTGGGCCAGGTGGGGGCGCCGGGCGCGCGCTATCTCCCCCGCGTCGCCTCGCCGGATGGCCACACCGACGTCCAGGTTTCCGCCCTCATCGTCCGCGGGGGCACCTGCGGCTGGCGGGGCGCGCAGGCGGAGCTGATCGTCCACGCGCCTCCGGCCGGCGGGTCCGTCCCGGAGCTCCGGGGCCCGGTGGTCGGGTCGTTCCGGCTCGCCTCCGAGATCTCCGGGCGGCAGGTTCGCACGCCGCCGCCCCCACCCGGCCCCGCGCTGCAGGCGGAACTCATCGAGCGGACGGCGCAGGCCATGGATTCGATGATCAACCGCCGGCTCAGCACCTCGCAGCGCTATCTCCGCCCGGTCGAAGCCAGCCTGGTCCCCGTCAATACCCTCCAGGACGTGGACGCCGCCGATATCCTGGCCATCCACGCGCTGAACGGCGGGGTCCGCTACGCCGTCTCCCTCCGCCGGCGCCGGATGGTGGACGCGGGCGATACGGTGGTCGTCGCCGGCGTGATGGTGTGGGACAGCGCGGGCGCCTGGCAGCAGACCGTCATGGAGCCCACCCTGCTCGACTATCGCAAGGGGCGGCTGGCTCCCCGCGGCGGAAACTGGTCGCCCATCTGGTGGCGCCGGCTCCAGGCCATCAGCGGATTCGAGTACCGGCGCGACTACATCTGGATGGAGCAGGTCGAGGTGAAGGACGGCAGCGTCCTCTGGGGCGTCGTGGACCCGGCCGGCAACGTGGTGGTCGCCGCCGCGGAAATGCAGGGACCCTGCTCTCAATGAAGATCTATACCAGGACGGGGGACCAGGGTGAGACCGGCCTCTTCGGCGGCGGGCGGGTGAAGAAGCATCACCCCAGGGTCGCCGCCTACGGCGATATTGACGAGCTGAATTCGGCGATCGGGGTGGCCCGGGCCGCCCCGCCGGAAGACCTCTTCGATCCGCTGCTCATGTCCATTCAGCGGGACCTCTTCTCCATCGGCGGGCACCTGGCTACCCCGGACCCGGAAAAGGTCCGGAAAGCGCTCGAAAAGGCCGACCTCGACGCCAGTCGGGTCGCCGCCTTCGAGACGGCCATCGACGAGGCCGACCGGGAGCTCGCCCCGCTCAAGGCGTTCGTCCTGCCGGCAGGCACCGGCAAGGCCGCCGCACTGCACCTCGCCCGCACCGTCTGCCGCCGGGCCGAGCGCTCCCTGGTGGCGCTGGCCGAGGCGGCGCCCGTCCCGGAGCTGTTCATCGTGTATATCAACCGGCTCTCCGACCTGCTCTTTACCCTGGCGCGCGTGGCCAATCACCGGGCCGGCCCGGGGGACGTCACCTGGTAGCCATCACCGTCAGGCACGCGCTGGGATCCTACCCGGTCCATGTCGAGACCGGGCTGATGGTCGAGTTGCGCAAACTCCTGGAGGACGCGCTCCCCCGCCGCCCGCTGGTGATGATCGCCGATGACAAGGTGAACCGGCTCTACGACGAGTGGACCAGCGGCACCGCGGAAGCGCGGCGGCTGGGCGCCCGCGCCAGCGACGCCGGCATGCGCCCGCGGTTCCAGGGCCGGCTCGCCTTTCCGCAGGGGGAGATGTCCAAGACCCGGGCCACCTGGCAGCACCTCACCGACCAACTGCTCCTGTCCGGCATCGGCCGGGAAACCGTGATCGTCGCCGTGGGCGGGGGGGTCACCGGCGATATCGCCGGTTTCGTGGCCGCGACCTATCTCCGCGGCCTGGACTATGTCCAGGTGCCCACCACCCTGCTCGCGATGGTGGATTCATCGGTGGGCGGCAAGGTGGGCGTGGACACCGAGTACGGAAAGAACCAGGTCGGTGCATTTCATCCACCCGCCATGGTGGTGGCCGACCCGCTGACCCTGCTGAGCCTGCCCGACCGGGAGTATCGCTCCGGGCTGGCCGAGGCGGTCAAGCATGGGCTGATCGCCGACCGGGAGTACTTCGAATGGATTGCCGGACATGGTCGAGAGCTGCGGGCCCGGCAGCCGGCGGCGCTGACCGAACTCATCCGGCGCAGCGTCGAGATCAAGGCCGCCGTGGTAAGCCAGGACGAACGCGATCACGGCCGCCGGGCGATCCTGAATGCTGGGCACACGGTGGCGCATGCGCTCGAGGCGGCGTCGGGCTACCAGCTGGCCCATGGCGAATGCGTGGCGGCGGGACTGGTGGTGGAGACCCGGCTCGCGGAACACCTGGGGCTCGCGGCGGCCGGCACCGGCGACACCCTCGCGGGGGTCCTGGCCCGCTACGGCCTCCCTACCGGCCTTCCCGAGTCCGTTGAGCCCATCCGGGTGCTGGAGGCGATGGCCGGCGACAAGAAGAACCGGGCCGGCGCCCTCCATTTTGCCTTCCCGGCGGCGATCGGCCGGATGGCTGGCCGGGACGGCGCCTGGACCACGGCCGTCGCCCCGGAATTGATCCTCAAAGAATTGTCACGGCGAACCGCCCACATTTCCACTTGAACCTTCCCCGGTCCGTCAACATTGCAGTAAGCCGTTCAAGCATAACGATTTACCGCAGTCTGTGTGGAAGAGATCGAAAATCTCACCCCCCTTTAGTGGAGAAATCGCAGAACCTTCTACAAGCCAACATTTTGTGATGTGGACAACCTGGATTTCTTGACCGCCCCTTCATTAATTCCTATATTCAATCGCCGTTACAGACCTCTGTTTCCCGTACAAAACTCAGTTCCTCACCGCAGCCGCGACTAACACAACTCGGGGATGGTATGGCTACTGTCAGCTCAGGCAAGGCAAAGCCCTTGGCGCGTCATGCGCCGACCTCGGCGTTCGACCAGTACCTGCTCGACATCCAGCGGCTGCCCATGATCACCGATCCCGCCGAGGAGCGCCGCCTGGCCCGGCTGGCCCAGGGGGGCGACCCGGTGGCGGCTGAGCGCCTGGTGACGGCCAACCTCCGGTTCGTGATCTCCTATGTAAAGAAATACCAGGGCCACGGACTCGACCTGGGCGAGCTGGTCGCCATCGGCAACGAAGGGCTGCTCAAGGCGGTCCGGAAGTTCGATCCCGAACACGGCGTCAAGTTCATCTCCTATGCGGTCTGGTGGGTGCGGCAGGCCGTCCTCAAGGCCCTCGCCGAACAGACCCGCAGCGTCCGCATTCCGCTCAACCAGAACTCTACCCTCATCAAGCTCTCCCGCACCGAGACCTTTCTCACCCAGGTCCTGGGCCGGCCGCCCACCGACCAGGAAGTGGCAACGGCCCTCTCGGACACCGTCGAGAACGTGCGGGAAGCGCGGCGGATGGCCTCGACCGAGCTCTCCCTCGACGCCCCCCTGGAACGGGGCGACAAGGCCACCGGCGCCACCATGGGAGAGCGGGTGGCCGACGTGCAGAGCGGCGACATCGAGGAGCAGACCGATGCCCACCTCATGCGCGAGTTCATTGACCGGATCTTCCAGCGCTACCTCACCCCGCGGGAACGAAAGATCCTCTATCTCTACTATGGCATGGACGAAGGCGCCGAAGCGCTCACCCTGGAACGGATCGGCGAACTGCTGGGCGTCACCCGGGAACGAATCCGCCAGATCCGGGAACGGGCGTTCGAGAAGCTGCGGGGCTCGCCCGACGTCAAAGGGCTGAAAGGGTTCTGGGGCGCGGCCTGAGCCGTTCGCGTCCCCACGGTATGTCGCCCCCCGGTGTTCCGGGGGGCTTTTGTTATCTTCTCCATATGAAGTCCGCACAACTCCCTCCGGGCATGCCCGCCGGCCTCGCCGGCGAGCTGGCCGATCTGGTCGGCGCCCGCTGGGTCAAGCATCGCCCGGCGGAACTCGCCACCTACCGGTCTGACGGCCTGCCCACCCACGAGTCCACGCCCGGCCTGGTGGTGCTGCCGGGAACCCGGGAGCAGGTCATCGCGGTGGTCCGGCTGCTGCACCGGCGCGGGGTGCCCTTCGTGGCCCGCGGCGCCGGCACCGGGCTCAGCGGCGGCGCGCTGGCCGACGCCGGCGCGGTCATCGTGACGCTCACCCGGCTCAACCATATCCTCTCGGTGGATGCGGCCCGCCGGCGCGCCACCGTGGAGCCCGGCGTGGTCAACGCCCGGCTCAGCGAAGCGGTGCTGGTCCATGGCCTCCAGTACGCCCCCGATCCTTCCAGCCAGAGCGCCTGTACATTGGGCGGCAACGTCGCCGAAAACGCCGGGGGGCCCCACTGCCTCAAGTACGGCGTGACCACCAACCACGTGATGATGGTCGAAGTCCTGCTGCCCAATGGGTCGCTGGTCACCCTCGGGTCCCCCCAGGGCGAGGCCTGGGGGCCCGACCTGGTCGGGCTCTTCGTCGGCAGCGAGGGAATGTTCGGAATCGCGCTGGCGATCACCGTGCGGCTGGTACCGCTGCCCCAGAACATCCACACCCTGCTCGCCGATTTCCCCGCCGTGCGCTCGGCCAGCCAGGCGGTCTCGGCGATCATCGCGGCGGGGATCGTGCCTGCCGCGCTGGAAATGATGGACCAGAGTTGCGTCGAGGCGGTCGAGGCGTCGATCTACGCCGCGGGATACCCGGTGGACGCGGCGGCGGTCCTGCTGGTAGAGCTGGATGGGAGCGACCTTTCGGTGGAAGCCGAATCCGCCGCGGTCCGGGAGCTGCTCGTCCTCCACGGCGCCCGAACGGTGCAGCTGGCGGCGACCCCGGCCGAGCGGGCCCGCCTCTGGCAGGGTCGCAAGAAGGCCTTCGGCGCCATGGGCCGGCTGGCCCCCGACCTGGCGGTCCAGGACGCGGTGGTACCCCGGTCCGCCCTGCCCGATATCCTCGACCGGATCGGGGAGATCCGGGACCGCCACGGCCTGGTCATCAGCAACGTCTTTCATGCCGGCGATGGCAACCTCCACCCCAACATCAGCTACGACCGGCGGGATCCGCTGGTCGCCGCCCGGGTCCGGGACGCCAACCGCGAGATCATGGAAGCCTGTATCGCCGCGGGCGGCTCCATCACCGGCGAGCACGGCGTCGGCTCCGACAAGATCGACTACATGGCCCGGATGTTCGATCCGTCCACCCTGGCGGCCATGTGCGACCTGCGGCGAGTGTTCGACCCCGATGAGCGCGCCAATCCCGGCAAGGTCATTCCCATGCGCAGTTGCCGGGAATGGCGGGCCGCGGGGCGGCGGGTCCAGGAAGGAACCCCGGCATGAGCGATCCGGTCCTGATGCGGCTGCGCCAGCTCCTGGGTGATGCGGGGGTCGAACGCGACGCGGCGGGCATTCCCCGCGCGGCGCCGGAAACCACTGAAGAAGTGGCGGCCGTCTGCCAGCTGGCCCACGGTGAAGGCTGGCGGATCCGGATCGAAGGCCGGGGAACCTGGCTGCTGCCGGACGCCCCGGCCGACCTGGTGCTCACCCTCCGCGCCATGGACCGGATGGGCGAGGTGAGCCCGTCCGACCTGGTGGCCACCGCGCCGGCCGGGGTCACCATCGAAACGATTCGCCGTCACCTCGCGGAGGAGGGCATGTGGCTCGCCATGGATCCGCCGGGGCGGCCCGACCGGACCCTCGGTTCCATCGCCGCCACCGCCACGGCCGGGCCGCTTCGCCTCGCCATGGGTCCGGTCCGGGACCAGGTCCTCGGCGCCACCTTCGTCACCGGCGATGGCCGCATCGTGCAGGCGGGCGGACGGGTGGTGAAGAACGTCGCGGGTTACGACCTGACCAAGCTACATATTGGCGGGTTCGGCGGCTTCGGAATCCTGACCGAACTGCACCTGCGCCTCCGCAGCCTGCCCCGGGCCGATACGACCCTCGTCGCGCGGGGCAGCCGCGACTCGCTCCTCGCCCTCTCCCGCGCCATCCTGGAGATTCCGCTGGCACCGTCGGCGCTGGAGCTGCTCTCGCCCGCCCTCGCGGCCGACCCCGACTGGGTCCTCGCGGTGCGCTTCCTGGGACCGGACCCGTCGGTGCAGGGCGACATGCGGATGCTGCCCCGCAGCACCGGCGCCACCGCCTGGGAACCGCTGCCCCCCGACCGCTCCAGCGCGTTCTGGACTCTCGTGGCGCGGGCCGCCTGCAGCGGCCTGATGACCATCCGGATGGGTGCCTTGCCGGTGGGTCTGGACGATACCCTGGACCTGGTGGCCCACGACCTCGACGAAGGCCTGCTCTCCGCGGGAGCCGGCGACGGGATGATCCGGTGGACCGGCGAAACCACGCCGGAACGCATTCGCAGGCTGCGCGGAGCCGCCGCCGCACGGGAAATCCCCCTCACCCTGGAGCGGGCCCCCTGGCCCATCCGCCACGCGGTCGGCCACTTCGGCGCGTACCGGGAAGGCGTCGGCATGCTGGTGGACCGGCTGCGGCAGACCTACGATCCCGGGTCGCGCATCAGTGTGGCGTTGGAGGCCCCCGAGTGAAGGGCGGCTTCGCGGCCCTCGACCCCTGCGTGCACTGCGGCTTCTGCCTGCCCGCGTGCCCGACGTTCCTGGCTACCGGCGACGAGGCGGACAGTCCTCGCGGCCGGATCGTGCTCATGCGGGCGATGGAACGGGGAGAGTTGAGTCCTTACGATCCCTCCCTCCGCGAACACCTCGACGCCTGTCTCGGCTGTCGCGGCTGTGAGCCGGTCTGCCCGTCGGGCGTGGAGTACGGACGCGGCCTGGAAACCGCACGGGAGATGCTGGCCGAGCACGGAGCCATCGGCGCCCGGGGACGGGCGCTGCTGGGGGTGTTCCGGCGGCGGTGGCTGTGGCAGCCGCTTTTTCTTCTCGCCCGGGCGCTCCGGAACACCGGCCTCCTGCGACTGGCCGCCCGGGGCCCCGGTCCGGCCGCCCAGCTCGCCGCAACCGAATCCTGGGAATCCAACGCTTCCCCTCAATTCCCTCAATTCCCTCAATTCCCTCAATTCCGTCAATTCCCTCAATTCCCTCAATTCCCTCAATTCCCTCAATCCACCATCCTCCTCTTCACCGGCTGCGTCATGTCCACCCTGTTCGATCATGTGAACCGGGCCACCGCGCGGACCCTCCGGGCGAACGGGTACACCGTCATTGAAGGAAGGCCGTCGGCGTGCTGCGGGGCGCTGCACCTCCATGCGGGGGACCGGGAGTCCGCGGAAGAACTGGCGCGGCGCAACATCGCCTCGCTAGCCTCGGAGGCCGATTACATCGTGGTCAACAGCGCGGGCTGTGGGGCCGTGCTCAAGGACTACGGCCGCCTCCTCGGCGGCGATGCCGCGGCGGCCTTTGCGGCCAAGGTGCGCGATGTATCCCAGTTGCTCGCGGCCCGGCCGCTCCGCCAGGGGGCGGCGCTGGAGATGGACGTGGCCTATGATGCGCCCTGTCACCTGCAGCATGCCCAGAAGGTGCACGCCGAAGTACTGGACCTGTTTGCCGCGATTCCGGGACTCCGGCTCTCGCTGCTGCCCGGCCATGACCGGTGCTGCGGGGCCGCGGGGATCTACTCCATGCTGCACCCGGAGATGTCCGGGGCCGTGCTGGCGGACAAGATCAGCACCATCGCGGCCGCCAGCCCGCGGCCCGCGGTGATCGCCACCGGCAACCCCGGGTGCCTGATGCAGATCGGGGCCGGCCTCCGGGCGGCGGGGCTGGATATCCCGGTCGCCCACCCGGTGGAACTCCTGGACCGGAGCTACCGGCTGGCCGGGTTCTACGATTCCTCACTTGCGGAGACGGCGGAAGCCGCCAAGATACAGGCATGACCGAGCTGGACCTGACGCTGGATGAAACCCGCCTCAACCTGGTGACCCGGGGAGCCGTCGCAGTCACGGCTCCCCTGGCCGTGTTCGAAGTGCGCGGCGCCGGCAGCCTGGATTGCCTCCAGGGCCTGCTGACCAACGACCTCGTCAAGCCGGGGCCCGGCAGTATGATCTACGCCGCCCTGCTGACGCCCAAGGGCATGCTGATCGCCGACCTCTGGGTGCTCCGGCGGCACGATGCCATCACCCTGGTGATGCCGCTCCAGGGACGAGAGGCGGCGCTGGAGACCTTTCGCAAGAGCCTGCCTCCCCGGCTGGCCCAGCTGACCGACCGGACGGAGGAGGTCGGCGTATCGATGGTCTTCGGCGACCAGGCCTTCGAGATCGTTCGCAGCCTGCCGCTGCCCATGCCCGACATGCCGGGCCGCATCCTCGAAACCCCGGGCGATGACTTTACGCTGACCGTGGCCCGGCCCCCGCAGCCAGCCTACTTCCAGGCCATGCTGATCGGGCCCCCGGCCTCGCTGGCGCGCGCGGGCGAGTTGCTGGAGGCGGCCGGAGCCGTCACCGGCACCGCCGATGACCTGCATGCCTCCCGGATCATCGCGGGATGGCCTGCGCTGGGCCTGGAGATTGACGGGCGGACGCTGCCCCAGGAAGTACGCTTCGACGACCTGGGCGGGCTCTCCTATACCAAGGGCTGCTACATGGGGCAGGAGACAGTCGCGCGGCTGCACTTCCGCGGCCACCCCAACCGGGAGTTGCGGGGCCTGGTCTGGGCCGATCCGCTGCCGCTGGCCGGGCGCACCGTCCTGGCCCATGAAAAGGAGGTCGGCAGTGTGCGCTCGACGCTCGCCCTCCCCGGGCGCCGCCTGGGCCTGGCCATCCTTCGCCGCGAAATCAAGGTGGGTGAAACCGTCCAGGCGGGAGGCCATCCGGCCACCGTCGCCGGACTTCCCTTCCCCATGCTGATCGAAGACGCCGTGGGTTGATGATCTTCCTCACCGGGGGCACCGGTCTCCTCGGCCTCCACATCCTGGATGAATTGCGAGAGCGGAGCCTGCCGGTCACCGCGCTGGTGCGCGACGAAGCCGGCGCCCGGGCGGTGCAGGTCCGCGGCGCCACGCCGGTCCTCGGCACCGTGGAAAGCGCGGATACCTGGAAGGCAATGCCGGAGTGCCAGGCCATCATCCATGGCGCCGCGATCATTGCGGGCGAGTTATCCTGGGAGCGCTTCGCGGCGGTCAACGTGCACGCCACCCGGCTGGCCGCCCGGCAGGCCCTCGAGCGCGGCGTTCCCCTCGTCCACATCTCCTCGGTAGCCGTGTATGGCCGTGGCTATGAGTCCGGCGCCCGGGTAGATGAAGCATTCCCATTCGCGCCGCTCCGGGAGCACGACTACTACGCCCGCTCCAAGCGAATGGCGGAAGCGGAGCTATGGGAAGCCGGCGGCCGGGGGCTCCGCGCGGTGGCGCTCCGGCCCTGCGTGGTGTACGGCGAGGGCGACCGGCTCTTTCTCCCCAAGGTGGTGGCCAACCTGGCGCGGAGCCCCCGGGTCCCGCTGATCGGTGGGGGCACCCGGCCGCTGGCGCTGGTGCACGCCCGCAACGTCGCGCAGGGCGTGGTGAATGCCGTCCACACCCCGGCGGCCTGGGGCCGGGCCTACAACCTCACCAACGATGACGAGATCACGGCGCGCGACTTCGTGGCGGCGGTCGGGCGCGGCCTGGGGCGCGACCTGCAGACCATCCGTCTGCCGGCGGCGCCCATGGTCGGGCTGGCGCGCCTGGCGGACGGGGTGCGCCGGATGCTGGGACCCTCCCGCTATCCGGGCTCCGCCCGCTCCGCGGTGCAGTTCTGGCGCGGCGGCAATGCCTATACGTCAGAGCGGGCTCGGCAGGAGTTGAACTGGAAGCCGGCCGTGAAGCACCGGGCCGGCGTGGAGAACGCGACCAGGGCGCTCGCAACGGGAAGTGGGCGGTGAGGCAGGAGGAGTGACCGAGAGAAGCTCCGCGGGCTGGTGACAGCAAAAAGGCCCCGACTCATGGTCAGGGCCTTTCGTGCGACATCCGGAACACCAAGCTTACATCTGCTTCGTCGTATCCCGGGGCATCATGGTGTCGGTGCCCATCATGCCGCTGTCGTGCTGCATCATCATCGTGGTGTCCATCGGCGCCGGCGCCATCATGGCGGCCGAATCCGCGGCGGGGGTCTCTTCCGCCTTCTTTTCGCAAGCGACGAGCGTGACCAGCGCGGCCAGGGCCAGGAACTTCTTCATAAACTCTCCTCGGGATGGGATTGACGAGCGACCAAGCTGTCTCGGGTGACCGGACATCGCGGGGGTCAAAGTATTGATTCACCACGATTTGTCAAGCTCGACCCTGGTCCAGCCCGACCCGTAAACCATGCCAACCCGGCAGGTTAGCGCCACCAGGGCGGGCTTCCGGACGGAACCCGGATTGTTACAAGTGGTATAACCCATTGCCAGATGATGAGATATCGCGTTCCAAACCAGGACAGGTTAAACTGCAATCGGGCGGATGAACGCCTCCCTCTATTCTACCTGACAGGGGTACGAAATGACGCTCCCTCGTACATTCGGCGACCTCAAGCAGAGTCCCTGGGCCGACGCGCCGCTCCGCGGCCGGAACGTCCGGGATGAACTCCGGGACAACATGATCGGGGCCCTGGAAGCGGGCACCGAGCTGTTTCCCGGCATAGTCGGCTACGACGACACCATTCTTCCCCAGCTGGCCAACGCCGTGTTGTCCCGGCACCATTTCATCCTGCTCGGACTCCGGGGCCAGGCCAAGAGCCGGATCCTCCGCGAACTGGTGCGGTTCCTGGACGACCGGATCCCCATCGTGGCCGGCTCCGAGGTCAACGACGATCCCTTCGCGCCGATCTCCAAGTACGCCCGGGAAAGGCTGGCCGAATGCGGCGACGCCACCGCGATCGCGTGGCTGGGGCGGGACCAGCGCTACGTCGAGAAGCTGGCCACGCCGGACGTGACCATCGCCGATATCCTGGGCGACGTGGACCCGATCAAGGCCGCGCGCGGCGGGCACCTGCTCTCCGACGAGCTGACCATGCACTTCGGCCTGCTGCCCCGCGCCAACCGGGGCATCTTCGCCATCAACGAGCTGCCCGACCTGAGCGGCAAGATCCAGGTCGGCCTGTTCAACATCATGCAGGAAGGCGATGTCCAGATCAAGGGCTACCCGATCCGGCTCAAGCTGGACGTGCTGATGGCGTTTACCGCCAACCCGGAGGACTATACCGCGCGCGGCAAGATCATCACCCCGCTCAAGGACCGGATCGGCTCCGAGATCATGACCCACTACCCCCGCCGGGTCGAGTGGGGCATGGACATCACCCGGCAGGAGGCGTGGCAGGACCGCCCGGTGGGCGCCGCGGGGCGGCCCCGGATCGTACCCGAGTTCATCGCCGAGCTGGTGGAGCGCATCGCCTTCGAGGCGCGGGAGGACAAGCGGGTGGACAAGCGCTCCGGGGTGAGCCAGCGGCTGCCCATCAGCGTGCTGGAGAACTCGCTCTCCAACGCGGAGCGGCGCTCGCTGGTCGCCCGGGAAGACGCGGTGGTCCCGCGGGTGAGCGACGTCTATGCCGCGATCCCGTCCATCACCGGCAAGCTGGAACTGGAATACGAAGGGGAGCTGCAGGGCGGCGACGCCATCGCGCGGGAACTGATCCGCCGCGCAGCCGGCCGGGTCCTGGACCAGCGGGGAGAAGAGGACAGCTTCGACGAGATCGTGGCCTGGTTCGATACCGGGGGCGCCCTCAAGATCGCCGGCGACGAGCGCAGCGATGTCTGTCTCAAGGGATTCGGGGTGGTGCCCGGCCTGCTGGAGAGCGCCGCCCGGCTGGCCGCCGACGGCGGACCCGGCGTCACCGTGTCCGCGTGCGAGCTGATCCTGGAAGGCCTCGCCGCCCACAAGCGCATCAGCCGAAGCGAGGAACTGGGCTACAGCCGGGCCCGGCCGGAAAAGCGGGAAGGCGGATACGGGAAAGGATTTCAGATCTAGGGGAATTCACCATCCCCGCGCCCTGGCCCGGGCCACGATCACGCCCGCGGCGCCCTCGAAGCCCAGCGCCCCGGTATTGAGTACCATGTGATAGCTGGCCGGGTCGGCCCAGTCGCGGCCGTAGTACTCCTTGTGGTAGCGGGCCCGCTGCGCGTCGGTCTCGCTGATCTGTTTCGCGGCGGCCCGGGCGTCGAGCCCGGAGCGCTCTTCCACCACCCGGACCCGGAACGCCACCGGTGCGACCAGCTGCACGTGCAGCGCGCCCAGGTCGCGGGCCAGCACCGCCACCGCGGCCCGGCCCACCAGCACCACCCGCCCCTGCCCCGCCGCCTCGGTCACCACCGCTTCGGTCACCTTCACCAGCTCCGCCTCGTCCAGGCTCTCGACCGGCGTCGAGGTCACCAGCGGCACCTCCGGCGAGGCCACCATCGCCAGCGCCAGCCGCTCCACAAAGGATGGCACCCGCTCCTCCCGGTCCGCCACCTGGTCGGTCGGTTTGCCCACCCGCCGGGCAACCTCCTCGACCAGCTCGTTGTCCACCACCGACCAGCCCAGCTGCTCGGCGACCATCCGGGCCACCAGCGATCCGCCGGCGCCAAACTGGCGTGAAAGGGTTATCAGCACTGTCGTCGACCCTCGGTTCGGGTGTGACATCTGGCGCCAGGAACTGCAACGGCGAAGCAAAACTGCAACAGCCTTAACACGAATACAAAACAGCAACAGCAACAGCCGTAACACGAAAGCACGAAGTTCCTTAAAACACGAAAAACAAACTTTATTGGTGTGACCGGCCGATCTCATGCCACGGATCAAAAACTGCAACCGCCTTAACACGAAAACACGAAGTTCCTTAAAACACGACAAACATGACCTTATTGGGTTTACCCGCCGATCTCAATGTCAGACCTAGAAAATGATTTTCTTGTTATTTCGTGTGATTTCGTGCCTTCGTGTTACGGCTGTTGCTGTTCCCGAAACCGGTACGGCCTGGGACTGACCGGCCCGATCTCAATACCGCAGGCCAAAAACAGCAACAGCCGTAACACAAAAACACGAAGTCCAACAAAAGGCACGAAAAACAAACTTTGTTGGGTTGACCGGCTGGATCTCAATCCCACGAGTCAAAACAGCAACAGCCTGAACACGAAAGCACGAAGTCCCACCAAGGTACGAAAAACAAACTTTGTTGGGTTGACCAGTTGGATCTCAATGCCACACCCACAAGGTGTTATTTCGTAGTTTTTCTGCTGGTTTTCGTGCTTTCGTGTTCAGGCTGTTGCTGTACCCGAAACCTGTACGCCCTGGGACTGACCGGCCCGATCTCTACCCCACACCCACAACATATTTCTTCGTAGTTTTTCTGCTGGTCTTCGTGCCTTTGTGTTAAGGCTGTTGCTGTGCCCGAAATCTTCTTCGCTTGGTCTACATGCCTTCGTGTTAAGGCTTTTGCTGTCGGTCACCGACCCCTCTTTTTCCCCTCATGTACCACGCCAGTGCGAGCGCCACCACCATACACACGACTCCTCCGGCGGCATAGGCGGTGCGGACGCCGAGGTGCTCCGCCACGAAGCCGGCCTGCAGGGAGCCGAAGGGCGCCAGGCCCAGGATCAGGAATGAATACACTCCCATCACCCGCCCCCGCAGGTGGTCGGGGGCGCCGGACTGCAGCAGGGTGTTGGTCAGCACGTTGTTGAGCACCATGGCGGTGCCGGCCAGCAGCATGAGGGCCAGGGCCAGCGGATAGTTCACCATGAACGAGGCGGCCACCAGGCAGGCGCCGAAGACGATCCCGGCGCCGAGGATGGTGCGCCGTCGCTTGATCTTGTGGCCGAACCCGGCCACGAACAGGGCGGCGCCGAGGGCGCCCACCCCGACCGCGGAGAGGAGGCCGCCGTAGCCGGCCGCCCCGGCGCCCAGCGCTTCCTCGGCGAACACCGGCAGCATGGGGACGAAGGCGAACCCGAAGATCGAGAGCGTCCCCGTCAGGATCACCAGCGCCCGGGGCCACGGCTCGCCCAGCACGAAGTCCATCCCTTCCCGGAAGGTCCCCACCGCGCGGGCGGCCGGGTCCGGGCCGGCGGCGGGCATCCGCATCATCCGGAGCCCCAGGATCACGGCGAGGTAGCTCGCGGCGTTGGCGAAGAAACAGGCGGCGATGCCGAGGGTGCTGATGAAGAGCGCGGCGATCACCGGGCCGATGATCCGGCTGAGGTTGAAGATGGACGAGTTGAGGGCGATGGCGTTCATCAGGTTGTCGCGGCCGGCGATCTCCACCACGAAGGCCTGCCGGGCCGGCACCTCGAACGCCGTGATGGTCCCGATGATCACCGCCAGCACCATGATGATGGGGACGCTGATCAGGCCCCCCTGGACCAGGAACCCGGTGGCCAGCACCGGCAGCAGCATCATCCAGTTGAGCATCTGGATGAACCCGTGCTTCCGGACCCGGTCGGCCACCACCCCGCCATAGAGCGTCAGCAGCATGATCGGCAGCGAGCCCAGCGTGCTCACCAGCCCCACCTGCAGCGGGGAATCGGAGATCTGGAACACCAGCCAGCCCAGCGCCACGTTCTGGATCCAGGACCCGGACAGCGAGATGAATTGCCCGATGATGAACAGCCGGAAATTCCGCTGCCGGAGCGATGCGAATGGAGCGGGACGGCCGGCGGGAAGGTCGGGCATGACGGAATGAAGATAACAGTGGGTCAAAAGAGTGGGTCAGTGGGCAAGGGGGTCAGTGGGACACACGGGAGCTTGCCCCACGGCCCTACTGACCCACTGCCCCACTGTCCCACTGTCCCACTGTCCCACTGTCCCACTGTCCCACTGTCCCACTGTCCCACTGTCCCACTGTCCCCCTGTCCCTCTGTCCCACTGTCCCACTGTCCCACTGTCCCACTGCCCCACTGTTTTGTCCCCCTTGCCCCCTTACCCCCTTGCCCCCTTGTTTAAACCATGCGCTTCACCACCTACTCCAGGTACGTCCCCGAGATGGCCGACGCGGTCAATCTCCAGGGCCTGCTGGACCAGCTGAGCGACTTTCTGCTCCAGTCCGGGTTTGCCGGCGGGAGCCTGCCCTTCTGGGACGACGAGGGGGACAACCGGTCGCTGGAATCCCTGCGGCAGGCCATCCTCAAGGCGCTGATGGATTCCGGCCAGCTCACGCCGGAGATGCTCCAGGTGCTCCGGGGCGAGAGCACCGGCGACCCGGCCCGGGATGCGCAGATCAAGGCCGAGCTGGGCGAGCTGCTCGATAAGATCGTGCAGCGGCTGATCGACGAGGGTTTGCTCAACCTCTCCCAGCCGCCCCAGATGCCGGGGGGGCATGAGGCCATGACCGGCCCGGGCGGCGAGGCCCGGGCCGCGGCCCAGCAGGTGGAGTTCAATCTCACCGAGAAGGGCATCGATTTCCTCGGCTACAAGACCCTCCGGAACCTGCTGGGATCCATCGGCAAGTCGAGCTTCGGGGCGCACGAGACCGCTCACCTGGCCACCAGCGTCGAGTCCGAGGCCGCCAGCCGGCCCTACGAGTTCGGCGACGTCATGAACCTGGACGTGCCGGCCACCCTCAACCGGGCCATCGCGCGGGAAGGGCTGGGCGTGCCGCTCAACCTCGAGTACGGCGACCTCATGGTGCACCAGAGCGAGTACCGCTCCTCGGCCGCGACCGTGCTGATGCTGGACTGCTCCCACTCGATGATCCTCTACGGCGAGGACCGCTTCACCCCGGCCAAGAAGGTGGCGCTGGCGCTGACCCACCTGATCCGGACCCAGTTCCCCGGCGACACCCTGCGCGTGGTGCTCTTTCATGATTCGGCGGAGGAGATCCCGCTGGCGGCGCTGGCCAGCGCCCAGGTGGGGCCCTACCACACCAACACGGCGGAAGGCCTCAAGCTGGCGCGGAAGATCCTGGGCGGCCAGAAGAAGGACATGAAGCAGATCATCATGATCACCGACGGCAAGCCCTCCGCGCTCACCATGCCGGACGGCCGGATCTACGTGAACTCGATGGGACTCGACCCGATGATCATCAAGGAGACCTACAAGGAGGTCGCCAACTGCCGCCGGAGCGGGATCATGATCAACACGTTCATGCTGGCCCGGGACCGGAGCCTGGTGGAGTTCGTGAAGAAGGTGGAGGAGATCTGCCGGGGAAAGGCGTATTTCACGAATACGATGACGCTGGGGCAGTTTATTCTGATGGATTTCATGAAAAGGAAGACGCGGCGGGTGTCGTAACCTCACCCCCCTTCCCCCTCTCCACTTCGTGGAGAGGGAGTGTCTTCTGGTCTCAGCACCGCTTCGATGGCGGCCATGAGAGCCGGTCTGGTGATCAGCTCATTGCGGATCCGGACCACCCGGCGGCCTATGCTCACCAGGTGTTCGTCTCGAGCCGCGTCTCGTTCGCGCTGGGCCAGGTCGTCGTGAACCGACCCGTCAACTTCCAGGACCAGTTTCAGCGCCGGGCAGTAGAAGTCAATGATGAATCCGTCAATGACGTGCTGGCGGCGGAACTTGAGGCCTCGGAGGCGGCGGTTCCGGATGAGATTCCACACCTTGGCTTCGGACGGAGTGGGCTCCTTCCGGGATTGCCGGGAGAGACCGACCTTGATGGGGGTAGGACACCTGGGTTTGCGCATGCAGGAAAGATCTGGCCACCCCGGGAAAGGGTGGCATCCGAAGAGCGCGTTTGGTACCGAATAAACGCGCCTCACCCCCAACACCCTCTCCATTTCGCCGCCTCACGCCCCATCCCCCTCTCCATTTCGCCTCACCCCCCTGCCCCCCTCTCCACTTCGTGGAGAAGGGGTTACTACCGAGGGAATCTCCCAAACCTGGCTCGAGATACGAACAACCCAGCCTCCCCTCGCCTCACCCCCCTGCCCCCTTCTCCACTTCGTGGAGAAGGGGTTACTACCGAGGGAATCTCCCAAACAGCTGGAGATACGAACAACCCAACCTCCCCTCTCCACGAAGTGGAGAGGGGTCGGGGGTGAGGCGAGGGGCTAGGGTGAGGCAAGGGGCTAGGGGTGAGGCGAGGGGCCGGGGATGAGGTAAGTGCTAGGGGTGAGGCGAGGGGCTGGGCTGAACTCAATCTTCCGGCCACAACCTCCCCCGCCCCACCACCGACTCGACCGCCGAAACCAGGTTGGGGCGGTTCACCGCGGTGGAGGCCAGGCGGGCGACCTTGATCCCGGAGCTTTCCAGCGCCTCCGCCAGGGCCGGCTGCCCCGGGGCGCCTTCGCTCTCGACCAGCTCCACCACCAGCCCCAGCTCCGGGCAGTAGAACCCCGCCAGCACGCCGTTGATGACCGCGTGGCGCCGGAAGGTGTAGCCCAGGAGCCCCTGCTCCAGGATGCGCCACACCTCCCGCTCCGCCCGGGTCCACGGGCGGGCCATCTGCTGGCTCAGCTCAGCGCTGGTGATGGTGGGTGTGAAGGGCCCTGTCATGGCAGTAAAGGTAAGAGGACAAGGGCACGGGCGGTAACCCGATTCCCGCATGGCGGGCGCAAAACTACGCATGGGTCGCGCTTGCACTCGCTCAGCGACTCGCTCACATTGTCAGCATGATCCGGAGTACCGAGCCATTGGAATGGGAGCTCTATCGGGCGATGACCGTCGCCCGCAAGCTGGAGGTTGCCCACGGGCTCTGGGAAATGGCGTGGGCGCTCAAGACGGCGGTGATCCGGAGGGACCATCCCACCTGGTCAGAGCCGGCCATACGGGCGGAAGTTCGTCGCCACTTCGCCAATGCAGAGCCCTGATCTCCTCAGTCTGTTTGTAGCCCCTCTCAATCTCCTGAACATTTCTCACATGGCCACCGGCGCCGTGGCCGCCATTGCCTATTCCGTCCCCCGCCTGACGAATGACATAGACCTGGTCGTCCGCCTCACCCCAGGCGATGCGAGCCGACTCGCCACCGCCTTCAGGAGCGAGGCCTTCTACCTTCCTCCGGAGGAGGTCATCCTGGAGGAGCTGCGCCGTGCCCGGCATGGACATTTCAACATCATCCACCTCGAAACCGGCCTTCGGGCCGACGTGTACCTCGCGGGGGATGATCCGCTCCACGCCTGGGCCTTTGATCGACGTGTGCAGGAGCAGGTCGGCGACACCACGCTCTGGCTGGCACCCGTCGAGTACGTGATCACCCGAAAACTCATCTTCTACCGGGACGGCGGGTCGGCAAAGCATCTCACCGACATCGCCCACATGATCCGGATCAGCTCACCCCGCATCAACCGGAGCGACCTCCTCCGCCTCATCGGCGAGCAGGGAGTCGAGGCCGAGTGGCGCCAGGTCGAAGGATTCGCCACCCTCTGAACGCCCTCCCCACCCTCGCCGACCTCAACGCCGCTATTCCATCCTGCACCCGGTGTCCCCGGCTCCGCGCCTGGTGCCTGGAGGTCGCCCGCGTAAAGAAGAAAGAGTTCCGCGACTGGGACTACTGGGGACTCCCCGTCCCCGGCTTCGGCGACCCGGAGGCCCGGCTCCTGATCGTGGGACTCGCACCCGCCGCCCACGGCGCCAACCGCACCGGCCGGATGTTCACCGGCGACTCCAGCGGCAACTGGCTCTACGAGGCGCTCCACCGCCACGGCTTCGCCAGCCAGCCGGACTCCCACACCCGTAACGATGCCCTGCAACTCCACGGCTGCTACATCAGCGCCTCGGCACGCTGCGCCCCGCCCGACAACAAGCCCACGAAAGAGGAACTGGACAACTGCCGCCCCTGGCTCGAGGCCGAGCTGGCCCTCCTGCCGCGGGCAAACGTGGTCCTGGTGCTGGGGAGAATCGCCTGGGAGAACTACCTCCGCGCCTCCGGCCGCTGGGGCCGGGCAGCAGAGCGGCCGCCGTTCGGCCACGGCCGGGAACACCGGTTCGCCGACGGGGTCACCCTGCTCTCGTCGTTTCACCCCAGCCGGCAGAACACGAACACCGGGCGGCTGACCCGGGAGATGTGGTACCAAGTCTTCGCGCGGGCGCGCACATTAGCACAGGAGCCGAAGGGAGGAACAGCTCCTCGCGAAGAGACGGAGTAGGCCGGAGAACCCGGAGGAGGAACAGCTCCTCACAGAGCGAACGGAGCCGAACGATGGACACGGAGGAACCACCTCATACGGCAACAAGAAAGACCGTCGCAAACCATCCTGTCTTTTCTTATTGACGGATTTCAGCAATCGCACGCGATGCGTTTCCTGTCCTGTTTGTGTTTCGTGCTTTCGTGAGCGGCTGTTTCTTCGTGTTCCTTTGTGAGCGGATGCTCAGGTCCTCCTTTCCCCACCGAATATCGCGATCACCTCGTACGCCCCCCCTTCCCCTCCCGGCGGCTCCCCCTCCCGGGCCAGCCAGGCGTGGGCCAGCATTTCCTCTCCCTCCCGCCGCACTCCGATATACATCTCCACCAGCACCCCGCTCCGCCGGAGCAGGTGAAACAGCACCACCGACCGGGTGAGGCAGGTCCGTCGCCACGGGGGCGGCAGCCGGCCCAGCATCCGGTCCACGGCGGCCACGATCGCCGCCTGCTGGTCCGCACTGGGCCGCTTGACCCGGGCCGGCCGCCCCAGTCGCTCGGCCAGCCGGTCCAGCGCCACCAGCCGCAGCAGCGGCGGCAGCACCAGCCCCGCCGCGAGGATCCGCACCCGCCAGAGCACCGTCAGACGTTCAGGAATCAGGATACCAGGGAGGAGGAGACGAAAAAGAGACCGGCCCACCGCGCCGGTCTCAATATCACTCGATCAATCCGCAATCGGCAATCCGCCTCAGGGCTTGGTGCCCGTCACCCGCTTCACCGTGGTGCCCGCGGCGATGGTCTGGCCCGCGGTGAGATCGTTGATCAGCGCGATCTCGCCCACCGGCACGGGGGAGGGATACTGCTGGTAGAACTGTTCCAGCGTCATGGCCCGCGGCACCCGCACCAGGCCGATGCGCATCGGCTGGGCATTGAGCGCCGACTGGTCGGTCAGGGTGCGGAAGCTGCCCATGGTCCGCATGAAGTCGTCGCTGTAGGTGTTGATCTTGGCCGCCGAGGTGTAGCCGAGGATCTGGTAGGTGTTGCCGCTGTAGGAGAGGAACGTCGCCACCCCGCGGATCACGCCCTCCTGGGTCTGCGCCTCGAAGGCGGTGGTCACCGCCGGGTTGCCGTTGATGCTGGTCCGGTTGGACTGGAGCGCCCGGATGCCCTGCTGCTGGAAGAACGCCGTGTTGGCCTGGTCGGGCGACTTGCCCTCGGCCAGGGTCAGCTGCATGGCGGCGTCGTTGCTGCTGCTCACCGCGACCACCGCGGCGGTCTGGTTCTGGTACTTCCACCCCTGCGGGAAATCGATCTGGAACCGGAGGTCCGGGTGCAGGAAGAGGCCGTTCCGGAAGAAGCCCTGCCGGGGGTTCTGGCCATAGACCATGTTGTCGAGCACCCGGAGGTAGCCGTCCCGGTTCACGACCGCGTTGGCCGGCACCCGCCCGATGGAATCGAGCCGCGCCTGGGTGGCGGCCAGCCGGTTGCCGGGGTTCGGGTGGCTGGAGAGCCACACCGGGAGCCCGCTGCCGCCGGAAGCGGCGCCGACCCGCTCGAGCGTCCGGAACACGTCGAGCATCTCCCGCACGTCGTAGTTGGTGGACAGCGAATACTTGAAGCCCAGCTCGTCGGCCTGGTTCTCGGCGTCCCGCCCGTACTTGAGGAAGAGGACGCTGAGTCCGGCGCCGGCCACCCCGGCCACGTTGGCGACGTTTTCGGAGAGGATGCTGCCGACGCCGAGCCCGAGCTGGGCCACCTGGGAGCGCGAGATCATCTGGACCGAGTGCTTCGCCGTGATGTGGCCGATCTCGTGTCCGAGTACCGCGGCCAGCTCGGCCTCGGAGTTGAGCGTCGCCATGATCCCGCGGGTGACGAAGATGGGGCCGCCGGGGAGGGCGAAGGCGTTGACCGCCGGGTCGTCCACCACCTGGAAGCTCCAGGGCAGGCTGGGCCGCTCGGAGAGCGCGGCCATCCGCTTGCCGATGCCGGAGACGTAGCTCTGGGCCTGGGCGTCGTCATAGAGCCCGATGCTGGCCGCGACCTCCTGCTTGGCCTGCTGGCCCATGCTGATCTCCTGCGACTCCGACACCAGGGACAGCTCGCTCCGGCCGGTGACCGGGTTGGTGGCACAGCCGATCGCGGTTGCAAGGCCAAGGCCCACCCAGGATGCTCCCACCCATGTTTTCATAACCCGTTCCCGCCAAAGGTTTTTGGTTGGCCCCGCGCCCCGCGCGGCGGCCTGTCACTTTCAATCTAGGGGAATGGGCGGTGGGGGCTGTGGGCTGCGTTACAAAGGTGGGGCCCTCACCGCCTCATCCCGGAGTGGGTCAGTGCAAACAGTGGGACAGTGGGTCAGTGGGACAGTGGGTCAGTGGGACAGTGGGTCAGTGGGACAGTGGGACAGTGGGTCAGTGGGACAGTGGGTCAGTGGGACAGTGGGTCAGTGGGTCAGTGGGTCAGTGGGACAGCCCCGTCCCTCCCCGTGGACACAGCCGGCATTTCTTTCCGCCAGCATCGCTACATCACCGGTGCACCAACGAGGTGCACCGCGCACATCGCGCACTGTTGATTCGGGAATCCTTCGCTCCTGCTCGACACCGTTTCACTCACCTCCGGAACTTTCGCACTTCCCAA
This sequence comes from uncultured Gemmatimonadales bacterium, assembly GCA_963795085.1. Lineage (GTDB taxonomy): Bacteria > Gemmatimonadota > Gemmatimonadetes > Gemmatimonadales > GWC2-71-9 > DASYPP01. The sequence continues at coordinate 744,112 of CAWCFX010000006.1, forward strand.
CCAAAACTTGGGACTTCTCGACCACAGGACGCTTGTTCTCCTGCATCAGTATCCGGGTCATGCTGCACCAGCATGACACTTCTCCTGCACCAGGATGCCGGTCATGCTGGTCGGGCTGGCACTCACGCATGGAGAGCGAGAATATCCGGACCGACCGGGTCCTGGTCCGGACCAGCAGGCTCCCAGTCCGGGGCGACAGGTTCGTGGTCCAGGCCTGCAGCAGCGTGGTCCGGAGCAACAGCTTCGTGGTCACCCCCTGGCAGCGGCTTGTGCTGGAGCGACAGGGACTTGCGCGCGCCCGACAGGGAGCTGCTTCCGCTCGACCAGGGAGCCCGTCATGCTGCTCCAGCAGTACACTACCGCGTGACAGCCTGGCACTCCCGGATAGTGAGTGCGAAGGTCCGGACCGACAGGGCCGTGCGCCGGTCCGCCAGGGTCGTGAGCAGGTCCGACAGGGTCGTGAGCGGGACCGACAGGGCCGTGTGCAGCATCGAGAGATTGCCGCGCGGGACCGGCAGGCGGCTGGTACCGGACCGCCGGCCTTTCCCGCCGGTCCCGCGGCACGTGCCGCCACCCTCACCAGCTACCTGCACCGGTTTGACACGCCGGCGTGCACTGTCGCTTGGCGGTCGCCGCCGGCTCATGGCATGCCCGATGCTTCCCGAGGTCTCCGACCGCGATGCGTGTCGCGCAGCAGTGGCGTCGCGAGTCCCCCGTGCAGTCAACCTGGAGAACCGAACGCACCGCGACCGCTCGGCACTCTCCTCTCCTCCATGAAAGGGAGGTGTACCATGACCGGCCTCATGCTGGTCAAGTCCGGGATGATCAGGCGGGTCAACGCGTTCCTCGCGGCCAATCCGCTGGGTTATGCCGAGGGTGACGAGGTGGTCGCCCGGCTGGGGCAGAAGGTGGCGCGGCTCAACGCGCTCGAAGTACAGCAGGAATCGGGACTGCAGTCCTCCCGCAGCAGTGCCATCCACCGCCGCGAGCTGCGCCGGGCCATCACCCGCATCACCCTGTTCCACGTCCTCAGGGTGGCGAAGCTGCTGGCGCCGGACCACCCGGGCGAAGCGGGCGGGATCCAGCGACCCCCGCCGGGCAGGGGCGAACAGTCCTTCCTCACCCGGGTGCAGGCGATCGTGCAGGAAGTCGAGGCCCATCTCGATGCGTTCCTCCACGCCGGGCTCTCGCCGGAGGGCCTGGCCGAGCTGAAACAGCAGCTCGCCACCTACAAGCAGGCCATGTTGGATGCCCATGCGGCACGCCGGGCCCACACCGGGGCACGGGCCGAGCTGGAGCAGCAGATCCGGGAGCTGATGCGGATGGTGCAGGTGATGGACGGCATCGTCGGCCTCCGGTTCCGGGACAAGCCGGAACTCATGGGCGCCTGGAAGAGCGCCCGCAACGTGGCCTGGCCGGTGGAGGAGAGTAAGCCGGCGGAAGCGGCGTGACAGTGGGACAGTGGGACAGTGGGTCAGTGGGTCAGTGGGTCAGTGGGTCAGGGGGCAGTGGGTCAGTGGGTCAGTGGGTCAGTGGGTCAGTGGATCAGTGGATCAGTGGGTCAGTGGATCAGTGGATCAGTGGGTCAGTGGGACAGTGGGACAGGGGGACAGTGGGGCAAGCTCCCGTGCGTCCCACTGACCCCCTTGCCCACTGACCCACTGTTTTCCCACTGACCCAATTGTTTGCCCACTGACCCACTGTTGTGTCCCACTGACCCCCTTGCCCCCTGACCCACTGTTGCTTGCCCTCAGTGGCGCAACGTCTGCAGTGAACAGTTGGAGCACACAGCACGAAGCTCCCCCTCCAGCGCCGGCCAGGCCCGGCCCAGCTCGGCCACCGTCAGTGGACGGGAGCGCAACCGATCCGCATACGTTCCCAGGATGGCGGCCACCCGCTGCGACCCTCCCCCATCCAACCCGTTCCGCAGCCGCAGCAGGGTGGTGAAATACTCCTCCCCACCCGCTGCCAGGGCGGCCATGAGCGTCACCGAGTCGGGCTGGACGGTTCCCTCGGGCGCGGCACCCAGCCGGAGCCAGGGGAGCATCCAGTTGTCGGTGGCGAAGAGGCCGGCCGGGTTGTCGGCCCAGAGCCAGGCATGGAGCACCGCGATCCGAGGACCCGCCATCGTGTCGGTCGCGCCGCCGGCCGCGTGGCTCGCGATGAAGCTCTCTTCGTCCACCGAGCCGGCATGGTAGTGCCACGCCGAGGGGGGGGCCGGAACCGGTGAGCTGGGCGCCTGGTCGTAGGCCAGCTGGGCGTAGGCGACGCCGGCCAGCACCGGCTGGCCGGCAACAGTGATGTACTCGAGAATAGGCGGCCGCAGGGGATCGATCTCGCCCCGCATGACAATCGCCCGGTTGAGCCAGTGCTCTCCCATGCTGGGAAAATCGGGGCCGATCCGGCGATAACCGTCCTTCAGCGCTTCCCGCTGGTCGCGGTAGCGCGCCGTGCTCTCCCGCACCCGATCGGCGAAGGAGTCGATGTCCCCCACCACGCGCCGGCCATAGGCGCGCCGCAGCTGGCTCTCCAGTTCGGCCGAGACGCCCTGCGGATACCGGCTGATCAGGCGCAGCCGCTCCCGGGAGTCGCCCCGCAATCGCCCGTCGAAGGAGACCTTGGGCGCACTTCCGGTTTGCACCTGGGACAGCGGGACCCGGATGAGCTGGCTGTTCCGGAGGATCAGGAGGGCGTTCTGCTCTACCGCGAGCAGCTCCCCCGAGATCCGCGTCTTATCGCTGAGCTGAAGCTGGACCGTCGCACCGGCCGGCCCCTGGGCCGGCGCATAGTTGTTGGCATGCGTCCCCACCGTGCACGCGGCCATCACCATCACGCCCAGGCCAAGGGCAGTCTGGATTCGCATGGTCACCTCACCGGAACGCGGGTGGCGAAGAAGCGCTGCTCCAGGCTGTCCTGCACCTGGCCCCAGCGCCGCATCGCTTTCTGAAGCGCGACATCGCCCGGCTGGAAGGTCGTGGTGTCCCGGTGGTTCGCGATCCAGCCCCGGCGAACCCACTCGATGTAGTACCCCTGGGAAGCAAGCAGGAAGGTTCGTTCCCGCCCGGCCGCCGCATCGCCCACGTCCCACCGGGCGATGAAGGCCTGGCCCGCCTGGGTCTGCAGATACCGCTCGTCGTTGGCCAGCACGCCGGCGAACGCCTCCGGCTCGGCACCCCCTTCGAGCGAAGTGAGCTGGGCCAGGGGAAGAATGCGGAGAGCCGGACGAGCGACGTGATGGGCCAGGGCGACCCGGTCGATCCGCCAGTTATCCGCCGGGAAACGGATGCGCAGCCGCAATTCCGAACCGGTCGCCGAGAGGGGAATGGCCACGTCCTTCCAGGCCACCGGTCCGGAGTCCTTCACCCGGGCCACCGGCACCCAGCTCCCGTTGCGCCACGCCTCGACCGCCATGCCCATCCTCGAGCCATACCACGCCCCCAGCTCGAGGGCTGGACCGATGCGCGACAGGTGCCGGCCCTGCCAGTCGAGGGAGCGGGCGCCCGGATCGCCCAGCATGATGTCGTACAGGAGCACGGTATTGAGCAGGCTGTTCCGCAGCCGAAGGACCAGTGCCACCGAATCGCCGGGACGGGTCTCATCGAAGGTGAGTTCGATCCAGTCTTCCAACTGGGCGCACGGATGGCCGCCGGTACATTCGGCCGATGCGGCCTGGTTCATGACCGAGGCGGCGGTCTGGTAGACCCGGCCGTCCGCGCCCAGGACCAGATCGTGAACATCCCGTCCGCTCCGGTCCTTCGCACTGCGCGACGCCACCTGGCGGGAGAGCACCAGCGGGTTGCCCTCGTGGTCCGGCAGGACGAACCCGCCAGGATCGTGGGTCGCCTCCAGCAGCTCCAGATGATTGATGTAGTGGGTCTCAAACGCCTCGTTCCGCACTTCCAGGCGGAAGGTCCCGTTGGGATCGGGCCGGCCCCGGAGCCGGTCCACGTCCCTCGCCTCAAAGAGCGGGGCCACGCTGTAGGAGAAACCCTCGGCTTCGAGCACCGGGATCCCGGCGCTGTCGCTGTAGTAGGTGGGACAGGAGCCAAAGCACTTGGGGTCGATGGCACAGGCGATGCCCACCCCAATGCCAATGACCCCCGCCGTCGCCAGCAACGAGATCCCCACCGACGCGCCGCCATTGATCGCCGTCTGGTAGCTCTCCAGCCCGATCACGCTGTCGAGGGTCAGGGCGCTGATCGTCGTGGGGTTCTTGAGGGTGAGATCGTACCAGGTGCCTTCGCCGAGCAGGCGGTTCCGCAGGACCAGCACGCCTTTGGGGTAGACGACGGTGGCACCATCGATGAGGTGGGCCTTGACCGGCGTCCGCACCAGGACCGAGTCGCTTCCCCGGTCGAGCTCCACAACGGTCACTTTGCGGACCAGGAAGCAGGCGGAGAGGCCGGCGAGCACGAGTGCCCAGAGCCAGCGGGGCGGAGCAATGCGGAGGGCGAACATGTGGCCCTTTCGACGGGGATTCCTCGAACGGCTCGAGGGTCAGTATCCGCGCCGAACAAGGTCCGGCAATGTCAGGGACAAGTCAAGCAGTCGGAGAGGGGCGAAAAAGGGGGCAAGGGGGACAGTGGGTCAGTGGGACAGTGGGTCAGTGGGTCAGTGGGACAGTGGGACAGTGGGACAGTGGGTCAGTGGGACAGTGGGACAGTGGGTCAGTGGGACAGTGGGTTATGTTCACCCATGCCCACACCGGTTCTCTTCATCCAGGGTGGCAGCGAAGGCGCGCATGCCGCCGACGCCGAGCTCGCGGACAGCCTCCAGCGGGCGCTGGGGCAGGATTATGCCGTGGCGTACCCCGCAATGCCTGGCGAGGAGGAACCCAACTACCTGGCGTGGAAGGCCGAGATCCTGCAGCAGCTCAAGAGCATGGGGTCCGATGCGGTCCTGGTCGGGCACTCGATCGGGGCCTCAGTCATCAGCAAGCTCCTGACCGAGGAGCCGCCGCCGGTTCGCGGCGTCTTCCTCATCGCCGCGCCATTCTGGCACACCCACGATTTCTGGAACTGGAAAGAGGCGGAACTGCCGGGAGATGCTGCGGCCCGAGTGCCGAAAAACGTGCCGCTCTTTTTCTATCACGGTCGGGAGGACGAGACCGTCCCGATTGCCCACCTCAAGATGTACTCCCGGCTCTTCCCCGAAGCGACCATCCGCCGGCTCGATGATCTGGATCATCAACTGAAAGGCGACCTCTCGGCGGTGGCAGAGGACATCAGGGGACTGGATGAAGGACCCAGTTCCCCGCGAACTCCGCGGTGAGCTTTAGCTGTTGTCCCACTGACCCACCGTCCCACCGTCCCACTGACCCACCGTCCCACTGTCCCACTGTCCCACTGACCCACTGACCCACTGTCCCACTGTGTGACCCACTGTCCCCCCTTACTTCACTCTCCTATACACCCGCCCCACCCACCCACCCGGCAGCCCCTCCCCTGCCCCTTCGGCGCGCACCTCGTCCACCGTCTTGCCCGCCGCCTTGCGGGCCCGCACGAACTCGATGCCGTCCCGGGTCTTCCGGAAGATCGTCTCCAGCTCCGCCAGGTTGGTGACCGTGCCGTGCCCCGGCACCACGATGGTCTCCGGCGGCAGTGTCACCAGCAGGCGCCCCAGGTCCGCGATGTACCCCTGGATGTCCTCGATGCCGCCCAGCTCGAGGAAGGGGTTGGCGCCGGGGAGGAAGTTGTCTCCCGTGGCGAGGACCTTCTGCCGGGGGAACCAGGCGAGGACGTCGCCGCCGGTGTGGGCCGGCATCGGCACCAGCACGGCCGTGTCGGCGCCGCCGAGCGAGATGGCGTGGCGCGCTGAGACGGGCCGGATTGAGGCGGCGAAACCGTGAACGGGAATGGTGACGCCGGGGATGAACTCCTTGGCCTTGCCCAGCTCCTCGATGGTCGCCGGGTGCGCGAGGAGGACCGCGCCGGCGAACGCCGCGGCTCCGCCGGCGTGGTCTTCATGCTCGTGGGTGATCACCACCCAGCGCACCGCGTCCCGCCCCAGCTGCCGCGCCGCGGCGTGGCCGCCCGGGAGGTAGCCGGCATCCACCAGCAGGGTGCCCGCGGAACCCCGCACCGCGAGGACGTTGCCGCCGGCGCCGGTGAGCAGCGTGATCCCCTCCGCCACCGGCACGGCGCGGAGCGCCAGCTCATCGATTCGCTTCACGATGCCGCGGTAGGCCGGCCGGTCCCGCAGCCGGTCGAAGCCGGGGTCCACCACGGAGACCCACGCCATGAGTCCCTCGATGTCCTCGTCCAGCATGGCGCCAAGCCAGCGCGCCGCCCCCTCGGCGTTGCCCTGGAGGGCGTGCCCCCGCGCGGCGTGGTACTGGAAGAACGGCCGGTTGAGGTCGCCCGCCGGCATCAGGGCGGCCGCGCTGTCGGCGTTCCGGGAGTAGCCGGCGGTATCGCCGCGTTCGAGGGCGGCGCTGCCCGCCCGGAGCATGGCACCGGGAGTCGGCGCGTCCTGTGCGTACAATGGGGCGGCGAGAAATACCACGGCGAGGAGGCTGCTATGAGTGAATGTCATCGGATTCCCTGGAAAGTGAGCGCGGTACGGCGTCGCCCTACAGACGAGCCAACGCTCCCGATTGTGACAAGCGAAAACCCCGCACCGAAGCGGTGCGGGGTTCTCCGCCGGCTCCTGGGCCGGTCGGCCTGCTCAGCGCTTGCCTTCCATCTCGTCCGCCAGGGCACCCGCATCATACACTCGACGCAACGCTTCGATGATGCCCCGGGAGTCCACGTACACCGACCGGGCCACCCGCTCGGTGAAGAGGAACCGGTTGGGCAGCATCTCCATGTTGCCGTCGAAGATCAGGCCCACCACCCGCGCCTCCCGGTCAATCACCGGGCTGCCGGAGTTGCCGCCGATGATGTCCGCGGTGGAGACGGCATTGAACGGCGTCGCCAGGTTGAGCGAGTCGCGCCGCTCGGCCCACCGGGGCGCCAGGTGAAACGGCTCTTCGCCGGCAAAGGCGTAGTGGCGGTCATAGAGGCCGTAGAACGTGGTGTACGGTGGCGCCCAGGTGCCGTTGAGCGGATACCGCTTCACCAGCCCGTCCGAGATCCGGAGACTGAAGGTCGCATCCGGCGCCACCGCGTTGCCGAAGACGGCGAGCAGGGCCCGCGCGATCTGCTCATCGCTCCTGGCTTCGTCGCTGGCCAGGTCGGCCGCCCGCTTCGCGAGAGTCCGCTCCAGCGGGTCGATGATCCGGGCCAGCCGGATGAACGGATCGTCCGAGGCGAGGATCGCCGAGGCGCCGCCATCCATCAGGGCCTTCCGGCCGGCGGCGGTCTTGAGGGCGCTGGCTTCGACCATCGCGCGGGCGGCGGCCTCGGGGCTCCTGCCGCCCAGCGCCGCGGTGAGCACCGGGTCGGTCGCGGGCAGGTCCTGTTTCATCGCCGTGAGCCAGGCGGCGAGGAGCCGGATCTCCTGCTCCGGGTCCACCGGCGTGGCGGAGGCGAGGGCCCGTTCCAGTGACGCCTTGTTCGCGTCGCGATAGGCCGAGAGTCGGGCGCTGTCCGGCTTCGCCATTTCGGAAGGCCAGCGCACCAGCACGGCGGCGAGGGTGAGCATCCGGCTGCCGTAGGCGCTGAAGGCGTGATAGCGGCGGCGCTTATCAATCGCCTTGAGGGCGGCCCGCGTGCTCGTGACGCCGGTCCACGCCCCGCCGAACCGCTGCTGGAAGCGCGCGTTCGCCTCCACCTTGCTGCGGAACGCCTGCTCCCACGCCCGCTTCTGCGCCATGAGCCGGGGGTCGAGCAGCCCGGACTGGTAACCGGTGATGGCCTTCTGCGTGTTCTGCAGCCCGAAGATCGTGTTGCGGAGCGCCTTGGCCCGCTCTTCGCTCAGCGCCGACAGCTCCTGGTACACCGCGATCTGCCGCGCCAGCTGGTCCAGCTGGGCGGGGTACTGCACGTCGCGGAGATACTCCAGCTGGGCCATCGTGTTGAGCCGGCCGGTGGAGCCGGGGTTGCCGGTGACGAACACCAGGTCTCCCTCTTTGGTGCCGGCGGGGCTCCAGCGGAAATACTCGGTGCTGGCCGGTTTGCCGTCCGCGTAGGCGCGCACCATCGCCATGTCGAGGTCGAAACGGGGATAGGTGAAGTTGTCGGGGTCGCCGCCGAAGAACCCGGTCTGCGACTCCACCGCGAACACCAGCCGCACATCGGTGAGCCGGTGGAAGCGGTACAGCTTGTACTGCCCGCCCCGGTACATGGTGACCACCTGGCAGGCGGCGTTGGGCGTCGCCGCCCCGCAGGCCGTCTCCAGCCGCCGGATGGCGGCGGCCCGCCGCTCGGCCGCCACGCCGGCCGGCGTCGCCGCGGCGATTCCCGCGTTCACGCTGTCGGTCACATCGGTGATGGCCTGCAGCTGGTCGAGGAAGAGCCCCTCGCAGACCCGCTCGTCCTCCCGCCTCGACGCATAGAACCCGTTGCCCAGCAGGTCCTCGCCGTCCCGGGTGGAGGATTCAATGCAGGCCCGGGCACAGTGATGGTTGGTCATCACCAGCCCGTCGGGCGAGACAAAGGAGGCAGAACAGTTACCGCCGTAGCGGACCGACGCGAGGCGGACATGGTCCAGCCACTCCGCCGGCGGCGTGAAGTTGTAGCGCTGGGCCCAGTACTCCGTGGGCGGGGCGTCGAAGGTCCACATCTTCCCGGTCTCGAGTCCGGGGTACTCGCCACTCGCAACCGTCTGGGCGCCGGCCGGTGGTACCACGAGGAAAACCAGGGCCAGCGACAACAACAGGCGTAGGACTTTCATGAGAACTCCTCTGTCTCGGTAACTAAAGGGCAGAACAGTGGGTCAGTGGGACACAACAGTGCGTCAGTGGGTCAGGGGGTCAGTGGGACACAACAGTGGGTCAGGGGGTCAGGGGGTCAGGGGACACAACAGTGGGTCAGTGGGTCAGTGGGTCAGGGGGACACAACAGTGGGTCAGTGGGTCAGTGGGTCAGGGGGACACAACAGTGGGTCAGTGGGTCAGTGGGTCAGGGGTCAGGGGTCAGGGGTCAGGGGTCAGGGGGTCAGTGGGACACAACAGTGGGTACGTGGGTCAGTGGGTCAGGGGGTCAGTGGGACACAACAGTGGGTCAGTGGGCAAGGGCGTCAGTGGACGCACGGAAGCCTGGACCCACTGTCCCACTGTCCCACTTGCCCACTGTCCCACTGTCCCACTTGCCCTACTGTCCCACTGTCCCACTTGCCCTCTGTCCCACTGTCCCACTTGCCCACTGTCCCACTGTCCCACTGTCCCACTTGCCCTCTGTCCCACTGGCCCCCTTCCTCAAGGCTCCACGTGCACCAACCTCACGTCAAACACCAGCGTGGCATTGGGCGGAATGCCGGGTCCCGGGCTCTGCCGGCCGTAGGCCAGCCGCGGGGGAATCACCAGGAGCCGACGGCCGCCGACTCGCATGCCCGCCACGCCTTCGTCCCATCCGGAGATCACGAGGCCTTCGCCCAGGTCAAAGGTAAAGGGGCGCGCGGCGGGGCTCTGATCGAAGAGGGTTCCGTCCGGGAGCCAGCCCGCGTAGGCCACCCGCACCCGGTTGCCGCTGGCGGCGGCCAGGCCGGGTCCGGCGAGCAGATCCTGGTAGTAAAGACCGGAGGCCGTCCGGGTCATCAGTGCGAGGTTGATCCTGAGCTCGGGCGCGAAGGTGAGGTCTTCCGGCTGCCCCGAGTTCTGATAGACCGGGCGCGGCGGAGCATCGGGGGCCGCGGCGGGCCGATGGGCGCATCCTGCCAGCAGCATCGCGACGAGCGCCAGGCCCGCGGATACTGGGGACCTCACTCGCCGGCCGCCTCGAGGGTGACGTCGAAGACCAGCGTCGCATTGGGCGGAATCCCGGCGCCGGGGCTCTCGTTGCCGTAGGCGAGCGAGGGCCGGATCACCAGCAGCCGGCGGCCGCCGACCCGCATGCCGGCGATGCCTTCATCCCACCCGGAGATGACCTGCCCGGTGCCGAGCACGAAGCGAATCGGGTCTCCCGCACCGCTCTGGTCGAACACCTGGCCGTTGGCCAGCGTGCCGACATACCCCACGCTCACCGATTTGCCTTTTTCGGCCAGCGCCCCGGTGCCCGGCTGGCGGTCCTGGTAGTAGAGACCGGACGAGGTCCGGGTCATCTTATCGAGATCCACCCGAAGTTCGGGCGAGTAGGTGAGGGTCTCGGGCTCGCCGGCCAGCGGCTTTGCCCCCTGCTTGCGAAGAGAATCCATGGAGCAACCGGTGCTGGGCAGCGCGAGCGCCGCGATGAGGAGGAAAAGGCGGGAAGGGATCATGGCGGGCATTATAATCGCGGAACACCGGGGGCCAAACCAGCAAAGGGGGCAAGGGGTCAGTGGGACAGTGGGTCAGGGGGTCAGTGGGACAGTGGGTCAGGGGGTGGGGTCAGTGGGACACAACAGTGGGTCAGGGGGTCAGGGGGACACAAACAGTGGGTCAGGGGGTCAGTGGGACACAACAGTGGGTCAGGGGGTCAGGGGGACACAAACAGTGGGTCAGGGGGTCAGTGGGACACAACAGTGGGTCAGGGGGTCAGTGGGACACAACCGTGGGTCAGTGGGTCAGGGGCGTCAGGGGACGCACGGGAGCCTGGACCCACTGTCCCACTGTCCCACTGTCCCACTGTCCCACTGCCGCAAGCCCCCAGCCCTCTCCATTATACTCCCCCACCATGCCGCCCAAGCTGCCTCCCCACGTCACCGGCGAACACCCGCTGGTGGGCGCGCTCCCGCCCAACCCCGGCGAGCGGGACGCCATCGGGTTCCTGCTCCGGCTCGGACGCGCGCTCCACAGCTACGGTTACGCCGCCCACCGGCTGGAACAGGTGCTCGACCAGGCCTCTCAGCGGCTCGACCTCGAGGGGCAGTTCTTCTCCACGCCGACCTCGATCTTCGCGTCGTTCGGCCCCCAGGAAGATCAGCGCACCTTTCTCATCCGGGTCGAGCCCGGCGGCGTCGACCTGGGCCGCCTTGCCCAGCTCGACGCGGTGACCCTCCGCGTCCTCCATGGCGGGATCACCGCGGCCGAGGGTTCGGTCGAGATCGACCAGATCCTGGAATCCAAGGCTCTCTACAGCCGGCTGGTCACCACGCTTGCCTTCGGGCTCGCCTCGGCGGCGGCCTCCCGCTTCCTCGGCGGCGGGCTCACGGAAATCGTGGTGTCCGGCGGCATCGGCCTGTTGATCGGGCTGCTCGCCCTCGCCTCCGGCAAGCTGTCCCAGCTGGGCCGGGTGTTCGAGCCGGTCGCCGCCTTCGCCGCGTCGCTGATCGCCGCATCCATCGGCCACTGGATCGGCCCCTTCTCGGTCTATAACGCCACCCTGGCGGGTCTCATCGTGCTGATTCCCGGGTTCACCCTCACGGTGGCGATGACCGAGCTGTCCACCCGCCACCTCGTCTCCGGCACGGCCCGGCTGACCGGCGCGTTCGTGCTCTTCCTGACCATCGCCTTCGGAGTGGCGCTCGGTTCCAGGATTTCATCCGAACTGGTGGGGTCGCCCCTCATCGCGGAGCCCATCGGGCTGCCGGGGTGGACGGAAGTGGTCGCCCTGGTGGCGGCGCCGATCGCCTTCACGGTGCTGCTCCGGGCCCAGGCCAGGGACGCGGTGTGGATCGTGATCGCCGGGGCCCTGGGTGTCATCGGAGGGCGTTTCGGCGCGAACGCCCTGGGATTGGAACTGGGAGTGTTCGTCGGGGCCCTGCTGGTGGGAACCGCCAGTAACCTCTATTCGCGCATCCTCAACCGCCCGGCCTCGGTGACCCTGGTGCCGGGCATTCTGCTGCTGGTCCCCGGCAGCATCGGGTTCCGCAGCCTCGCCTCGCTGCTGGACCGGGAAGTGGTCCTCGGCGTGGAGACCGCCTTCCGGATGATCCTGATGGCGGTGGCCCTGGTGGCCGGCATCCTGGTCTCCAACATCGTGGCACCGCCCCGGCGAACCCTCTGAGCTTCCGCCGCTAGCCGCGGGGGACGGCGGCGAGGGCCAGGAGATCCTTCTGGGTGCGGCCCTGGCGAATCAGTTCCAGCGCCCGGTTGAGCTGGGCATCATCGGCCACGCTCCGCTTCCGCGCGGTCGAGTCGCCAAAGGCGAGCACCGCCACCTTGTTGCCGATCAGCCGGTCCACGTAGGAGCGGCCGGCATCGAACTGGGCCCGGTCCAGCGACACGCCCCGGGCCTCCAGCCCGCGATAGAACTCTTCGCCCCACGCGGGCTCGACCACGAAGTCGGGACGAACCTGGTTCTTGAGGCGGGCGGCGACATCGTACAGCGCGAGGTAGGCGTCCTGGGAGCGCGGCGCCAGCGCCTTGGCCAGCTCCGCCTCGGCGGTCGTCATGGTGTCGGGCCGCACCAGCAGGTCCGGCGTGATCGCCCCGCCGCCATACACCACCCTGCCGCCATCGGATTGGAAACTGGGCCGGGCGCGGATCGAGTCTTCGGTTTCCGCGGCATCCCGGTGGGCCGCGCCCACGTCCCGGTCGGCCCGCTGGATCGACCGCCCGCTCGGCGTGAACCACTTGCCCGTCGTCAGCTTCATGACCCAGCCGCCGTCCAGCGGAAACACGGTCTGGACCAGGCCCTTGCCGAAGCTGGTGGTGCCGAGGATCAGGGCGCGGTCGTGGTCCTGCAGGGCGCCGGCGACGATCTCGGTGGCCGAGGCGGAGTAGCCGTCGGTCAGGATGACCAGCGGCAGCGTCGGCGCGATCGGCTCCCTGGTGGCGTGATAGCGCTCGGCGGTGCCTTCCCGGTCGCGCACGCTGTAGATCTCCATGCCCCTGGGCAGAAAGAAGTTGGTGATGGCCAGGGCCTGGTCGGTGTAGCCGCCGCCGTTGCCGCGGAAATCCAGGATGAGCGACTTCATGCCGCTCCGGAGCAGCCGCTCCAGCGCGACCCGGACCTCCGCCGTGGAGTTTTCGCTGAACTGCTGCAGGGGGATATACCCGGTGCCCTGGTCCAGCATCATGGCGTAGGGCACCGAGGGGATCCGGACGATGGCACGGGTGAGCCGCACCTGGATCGGCGTATCCACTCCGGGCCGCGCGAAGTCCACCAGCACCGGGGTGCCTGGCTGGCCCTTGAGCGAGCCGGTCACATTGATGAAGGGCCAGCCTCTCGTCGGCTTGCCGTCAATGGCCACCACCATGTCTCCCGGCTGCACCCCGGCGCCCTCGCCCGGCGTGTCGGGAAAGACCCGGCTGACGGTGAACCGGCCCTCGTGGTCCTCGATCAGGAGCCCGATGCCGCCGTAGCGGCCCGCGGTGCCCACGGTGAACTGTTCCATCTCTTCGGGCGAGACCAGCGCGGCGTAGGGATCGTCCAGCTCGCTCAGCAGCCCCCGGGCCGCCCGGATGTACAGCTCATCCGTCCCCAGCGTATCCACGAACCGGCTGGAGACCATTCCGAACACGCTGTCGAAGAGCCGGGCGGACTGCCGGTCGGCCTGGTGCTGGAGCGCAAAGGCCCCAATGCCGAGGGGAAGGCTCAACACCAGGACCAGGGAGAGTTTGCGGAATCGTGACATGGATGAGCCTTGCCTCTGCGTAGGGTGGCGGCCACGGGGTGACGGACCGGCCTGATTCAAGGGTCTACGAAAAAGAACGATAACGAGTTACACGCCTTTTTCCGGCGGCGGCACTCCCCTCGGGGACCCCGCCGGACGCATATTCCCATGCGGGAGGTTTTCCCTGAACAGACTTCGAGGCCCGCATTGAGACTCTCGCGCCGGTTCTGCCTGGTGGCCCTGGTGCTCGTAGTGCCCCGCGCCGCCGCCGCCCAGGGACTGGAACCCACGTCCCACCCGGTCCTGGACCACGCGTCCCGTTCCTTCTGGGAAGCGGGGAGCGAAAAGGATGCCGAGTCCGCCGCGGCCCAGCTGGCCGCCGCGGGGGCGGAGCCTGAAGTGGCGTGGCGGGTGCTCTCCCGGGGCCGCGTGTATTCGGCCCGGGTAGGAAAGGGACGCCTGAACCTGGAGCATCAGACACCGGACGGCCGCAAGCACCGGTACACGCTGGTCGTTCCAGCCGGGTACAACCCCGCCGTCCCGATGCCGCTGCGGATCTATCTCCACGGCGGCGTGGACACCGAGGACCGCAACAGCGCCCGCCTCTGGGATTTCGACCGGTTCCACGCCGGCGACGGGCTGGCGCTCTATCCCAGCGCCTGGCGCGGCTCCATGTGGTGGACCGGGGGCCAGCTGGAGAACCTCGCCGGCATACTCGCGAACCTCAAGCGCACCTACAACATTGACGAGAACCGCATCCACGTCATCGGCGTGTCGGACGGGGGCACCGGGGCGTTTTTCCTGGCGTTCAAGCGCCCGACCCCGTTCGCCGGGTTCGTTTCGCTGATCGGGCACGGCGGCGCGCTCGCCAATCCGCGGCTGGGCGCCGCCGGTCCCTTCTTCGTCACCAACCTGCGCAATTCGCCATTTTTTGCCGTGAACGGCGCGCTGGACCCGCTCTTTCCGGTGCGCGAAGTGGCGCCCTACGTGGCGCTCTACCGGCAGGCGGGCGTCAACTTCGCCTTCCGGCCCCGGGCCGCGGCGGGCCACGACCTCCGCTGGTGGCCAGAAGCAGAGCCGGCGGTGGACAGCTTCATTCGCGCCCACCCGCGGCGGCCGTTCCCGGATACCATCAGTTGGGAGACCAGCGACCCCGAGACATCGGGCCGGGCGTGGTGGCTCAGGATTGACGAGCTGGGGACCGTCGCCGGCGAGTCTCCCCTGCCCGCCCTGGACAGTATCGTCCCGCTCCGCCCGGAACCGAGCCTCGGGGTGCGGGCCGATCCCGGCAGTACCCAGGGGGTACGCCTGCTGGCGGTGCTGCTGGGATCCATGGCGGGGGAGGCCGGTCTGCAGGCGGGAGACCGCATCGTGGAGGCGAACGGCATCCCCACGCCCACGGTGCCCGCGCTGCTCCAGGCCAGCCAGGGCCTGACATGGGGAGACACGCTGGTGCTCATCATAGACCGGGAGGGAACCGCGCGGCGCATCCGGGTGCTCTTCGGCCCCTCGCCCCCCGCCGTGCAGGCGCCGGTGCTGGCGTTCCCGCATCCGCTGCCGAGCGGCCGGGTGGACGTCGTCGCCACGGGCAACCGCATCGAGGCGCGCACCCGCGGAGTGCGGCGGTTCACGCTGTTGCTGTCCCCCTCCCAGTTCAACCTCGACGCACCGGTGACGGTGGTCGCCAACGGCCAGACCGTCTTCGAGGGGCGGGTCGCCCGGTCGGCCGAGACCCTGGTGCGCTGGGCGCTCCAGGACCGCGACCGGGCCATGCTCTATCTCGCCGAACTGCCCATCGAACTCCACTCCTCGCGCAGCAGTCCATAGACCACCACGTCGTGGAACATGCCGTCCTTCCGGAAGTGCTGCCGGAGGACGCCTTCCTGCCGCATCCCTGCCTTCCGAAGCACCCGGCCCGACGCCGGGTTGCCGATCATGTGGTGGGCGTACACCCGGTGGAGCCCGCGGCCGGTGAAGGCATACTGGACCATGGCGCCCGCTGCCTCGCTCGCGAAGCCCTGGCCCCAGTAGGGCCGGCCGATCCAGTAGCCCAGCTCTCCCCGGTTGCTCGCGGCGGTAAAGCGGAGCGCCGCCGCGCCAATCAGCAGCCCGGCCTGACGGAGCACCACGCCGAAGGTGGCCGCCTCCTCCCGGTCGAAGGCGACCGCCAGTGTGCTGATCCAGGTGGCGGCCAGGCCGTCCGGATAGGGATGGGGAATGCTGAGGGTGGTGGCGGCGACTTCAGCGCTCGCTCACCAATGTGTGGATCTGGCCGGCGTCCTCGGCCACGAGCGGCCGGAGGACGAGGCGGGGAGTTTCCAGGGTCGGTTGGGGCATGCCCAAACTCAGGGCCGGCGGACCGCCTCGACGGCGAGTTCGATCTCGACCTCGTCGCCCAGCATGACCCCGCCGCCTTCCACCACCCGGTTCCAGGTGACACCGTACGCGGTCCGGTCAATCCGGGTACTCGCCTCGAAGCCAACCCGGGCGCGGCCCTGCCCCGCCGCGGCGGACCCCAGGAAGCGTCCCTCCAGCACTACCGGGCGGGTGACCCCGCGCATGGTGAGGTCTCCGGTGATCCGGAGCCGGGTCCCGTCCACTTCGACCGCGGTGCTCTTGAAGGTGATGGTCGGGTGGTTGGCCGCATCGAAGAAGTTGTCGGAACGTAGATCGTTGTCCCGCCGCTCGTGCCCGGTGTCAATGCTGCCGGTCTGGATGGTGACGTTCACCTGGGCGGTGCGCCAGTCGGTCGAGTCGCCAGTGATGGTGCCTTCCCACTGGTTGAAGGTGCCCCGCACCCGGCTCATGAAGTGGCGGATCCGGAACGAGACGTCGGAATGCCCCGCGTCGATCTGCCACACCGGCGGGGTGGTGTCGGCCGCCAGGGCCGCCGAAGGCTGGCTGGCCTGCTGGGGAACCAGGAGCAGGGCGAGAAGGGTGGGAACCAGTGACATCGGGCGCGCTCCGGGCGGATACGGTAATGAGGGGGCGAACCCCGGCGATGCGATGAATACGGGGGGAACGGCCAAATCGTTGCAAGACCCTGTCCCACGCTGGTTTACCGGCATCCACCCGGCCTTGCGACATATCCGGTCATTGACGGAGGCGGGACCGGCTGTTAAGTGAAGGAGGTCTGTGGGCCGCCTCACGGCGCCCGGGTCGGGGTTCCCCTAGCATGGGAGGTCAGGACCAGCGGACATCGGCACACGCGACGAACGGCAGGGACATGATGGGACACATCAGCGACCGGACACTGGACAACCTGCTCGACGGGACCATTGATGACGCGAGCGAGCTCGCCATCGAGGAACACGTCCGGCGCTGCGACCGGTGCGCCCACCGCCTGCGCGAATGGGAGTTGCTGTTTCCCCAGATCAAGAGCCTGATCCCGACCGGCGAGCACCCGGTGGTCACACCCGAGGCGGCGGCCGCACCTCCGCCCCCCAGCGTCGTGGTGCAGGACTGGAATCCTCCGCGCGCCCCGCGCCACCTCCCGGCCAACCTGGCCTGGGTGCTGGTGGCCATCCTCGCGGCCGGGGCAGGCTGGCTTCTCTACCAGGAAACCAGGGACCGGACACCCACGGTCGCCTACCTGCCGGAGCCGTTCGACCAGGGAGAGGTGCCGGGGAGCGGTGAGACCGCCGGGCTGGGCAGCGGTATCGCCACCCCGCCCGCGCCGGAAGTGGTGCCGGTGGTTATCCGGGACAGCGTTCCTTCCCAGCCGCTCCGCGGTGCGGCACCGCCAGCCTCCCGCGAGCCGGCCCCGCGGGAAACCCAATCGGCCGCGGCCACCAGCCCCCCGCCGGCAGAGCAGGATGTCCGGCGCCCCAGCCCTGCCCGGGAGACGGCCTCCACGTTCCCCGTCCGGACCGAATCGCCGCGGGCCCAAACCGAATCGCCCAAGAGCGATGCGGAATCACCGCTGCCGGAGCAGTTCCAGCGGGTGACGCTCGGTGACGCCCTCAACCGGATGTCGGGGACCGTGCGGCTGATCTCGGGGTTGACCCCCATGGCCGTGGAGATTGCCCAGGGCAGCGCGCTGCCCGGCGCCGATCCGTCCAAGGCGGTGGTGCGGATTGTCTATAACGCCCCCGAGGGCCGCCTGATCATGGACCAGCAGCGGGTCGGCGGCGGCCGCCGGGAACCCAGTATCGCCATCAGCACCGCGGCCAACGGCGTGAGCGTCGCGCAGTGGGTGGACCGCGGCGGCTACTGGATCTCCCTCGCCGGCCGGGCCGACCGGGAAACCCTGCTTTCGATCGCCAACCGGGTACAGTAGAAAAGTGCAGAGTGCAGAGTGCAGAGGGCTCTGCACTCTGAACTCTGCACTCTGCACTCTGCACTCTTTCTGCACTCTGCACTCTGCACTCTCTTCACGGGCAGGTCTGCCCCGCCAGGAACCAGCACGACGCCCGCGCATCGGTCTTGAAGAAATTGAGCAGCATGTTGGCGACCTTGGTCTCGCCCGGGCGGGCCGGGTGGGTGTGGTCGGCCTCGAAGTCGGAGAGCGACCAGGTCAGGCCGTCCGAGCGGGGGTTGAGCCCGTCGGCCCAGGGATAGGGCCCCCAGCCCACCCAGGGAGCCACGGTGTTGTAGTTCAGGTTGCCGGCTCGCGCGTCCACCACGGTCCCCCCGTTCGCCATCTGGTCAATCTGCGCTTCGATGACCCACTTCACCGCGTAGCCGGTCTCGTACGCGTACGGCTCCGGGTTGAGGGGTGAGGTCGCATAGCCGCCGTAGGTCCGGCTGGAGAAGAAGACCATCTGCAAATTGGGATACCGGACCTTGAGGGCGCGGAGAATATTTCCGTACTGGCCGACCAGCCTCTCGGCGTCGGCCTGGTTCGAGGGCAGGCTGGTCGTGGGATTGCCGTTGAAGACCTTGAGCCAGATAGCCTCGACCTGCCGCTCGCTCAATCCCTGGGCGACCAGGATGCTGTCGCGGACCAGGTCGTAGTTGAAATCGGTGGGACTCTCCCAGGTGCTGGCTTCCTGGCCCGGCCGGGCGCCGTTAGCGAGGACCATCTCCACGTGATTGACCTGGGGGTCGGTGGCCGCCCGGCCCATCAGGGTCCACGAGTCGCAGGGCGAATCGAACGCCGCCGAGCACCACTCCTGGGTGGTGTTCGAAAGCCCGATGGACAACAGGACAAACTTTCCGTTGCTGTTGGGATTTCCGTTGAAGCTGCGGGGCCGAATGTTCCGCGCCCGGGCCGCCCCCGCCGTGGCGTGCGCCGCCGGCACCGTGTTGCCCGCCGGGTAGAGCCCCCCGGGCAACCCGAAGTAGGTCGCCGAGCCCATGTCGATCAGCGGGATCCGCAAGTTCGCCGCGGCCGTGCCGGTGGCGGTGAAGGTGAGCGGGCTGCCGCCCAGGCCGGCGGAACTGGCGCGAAGCAGGTTGGTGCCGGCCAGCGGACCCAGGATCCATGCCCCACCCGTCGCGGTGCCCTGCGGACTGGTGATCGCCGTCCCCGAGACGATGCTGCCGCCGCCACCGGTCACTGCGAAGCTTACCGTGACGCCGCCGACCGGGTTGCCATGCGCGTCCTGGACCAGCACCACCGGGTCAATGGGGACCGGCGTGCCCGCCGTCGCCGTCTGGTTGTCGCCCGCCTGCCGGGAGATGACGGCCGCCGGCCCCGCGCTCCCGGTGGCCGTAAACGTGGTGGTAAAACCGGCGCCGGAAGCCCGCACCGTGTTCTGGCCGGCCAGGTTGCCGAGGGTCCAGGTGACTGCGGCCAGCCCGGAAGGATCGGTGGTACTGCTGCCGGAGGACAGCGACCCGCCGCCGGACAGCACGGTCCATGCGATCAGCACGCCCGGCACGCCGTTACTGTTGCCGTCCACCACCTGGACCACCAGCGAATCGGCCAGGACAGTCCCCGCCTCGCCTACCTGGCTGTCGCCGTCGGCGTTGATGATGGCGGCGGGAGGGCCGCTGGAACTGGTGCCCGTCGCGGTGAACACCGCCGGGCTTCCGTTCAGCCCCGGCGCGGTGGCCGTCAGGGCGTTCGCCCCCGCGATAGCGCCCAGCGTCCACGTCCCCCCCGATGCCCGCCCGTTGGCGTTGCTCACGTCGGTGGCGAAAGCGATCGAACCGCCGCCACCCGTCACCGCGAACGACACGCTCACGCCCGCCACGGTGTTGCCGCTGGCGTCGGTGACCAGGACCCGCGGGTTGATGGCTACCGGTGTGCCCGCCGGGGCCGACTGGTTGTCGCCGCCCTGCTTCGCCAGGATGGCCGCCGGTCCCGCCGTGATGGTCACCGGCCCGGACGTGATGCCGGCCAGACCGCCCGAGCTGAAGAGCAGCGTCCGCGCGCCCACCAGTCCGGAGATCGCCAGGTCGGTGAACTGCGCGATGCCGGCCCCATCGGTCGCCACGGTGAGCGCACCACCGAGAGTACCGCCGCCCGATGCGATGGCGGCGGTGACCGGGATGCCGGCCTGGGAAACCGGGTTCCCGAAGCCATCCGCCAGGCCCAGCGCCGGCTGCTGCGGCAGGCTCACGCCGCTCTGGCCATTCCCGGGCGCCGCGGCGAGAACCAGCTGGCTCGCGGACCCGGCGGTGCCGGTCGCGCTGAAGACACGGGTGAGTCCGCCGGTCGCCGCTTCCACCTGGTTGGCGCCGGCCGCGTTGCCGAGCGTCCACCGGACCCAGGCCACGCCGGCAATGTCGGTGTTCACCGTGGTTGTGGAGACCGACCCGCCTCCGCCCAGGATGGTCCAGGTGACCGGCGCCCCCGGAACCCCGGTGCCGCCGGCATCGAGCACCTGCACCACCAGCGAGTCGGCCAGTACCCGGCCCACCACTCCCGTCTGCGCATCACCCGAGACGACGACCATGCTCGCGGGGGGACCGTTTGTGGGCGTGCCGGTCGCGAAGAAGGTGGCGGGACTCCCGGCCAGTCCTGGCGCCGTGGCGGTGAGGCTGTTCTGGCCCGCGGCGGGACCCAGGGTCCAGGTTCCGCCGCTCGCCAGGCCCTGGCTGTTGGTGAGGTTGCTTGCCAGCTGGATGCTGCCGCCTCCGGCGGCGACCGCGAACCCCACGCTGACGCCGGCCACCGGGTTGCCATTGGCATCCTTCACCAGGACGACCGGGTCCACCGCCACCGCGGCGCCCACCGGCGCGCTCTGGTTGTTGCCGGCATTCCGCGTGAGCGTCACCGGCGGGCCGGCCACGCCAGTCGCGCTGAAAGTGGCGTTGAAGCCCGCCGCGCTGGCCCGCACCGTGTTCCCACCCACTACATCTCCCAGGGTCCACTCGGCGGACGCGAGCCCGTTGCCGTCGGTCTGACCGGACACCGGAGCCACCGTGCCGCTCCCGGTCAGGACCGTCCAGCGTGACCGTCACCCCCGGCACGCCGAGCCCGCTGGCATCGCGCACCTGGACCACCAGTGATTCCGCCGCCGCCTCGCCGGCCACATCGGTCTGCCCGTCTCCGCCCACCTTGACGATCGCCGCGGGGGCCCCGGGCGGCGCGGTGGTGCCGGTCGCGGTGAAGGTGGCCGGGCTTCCCGCCAGCCCGGACACCGTCGCGGTGAGCGTGTTGGGGCCGGCCGCGGCGCCCAGGGTCCAGGCGCCGCCCGAGGCGAGGCCCTGCGCATCGGTCGTGGCGAGCGCCGCACCGATGCTGCCGCCGCCGCTGGCCACCGCGAAGGACACCGAAACGCCTGCGACCGGGTTGCCCGCGCCGTCCCGGACGCTGACCACCGGGTTCACCGGCACCGGCGAGCCCGCCGTCGCGGTCTGGTTGTCTCCCGCCTCTTTCGCGAGGGCCGCGGCCGCGCCGGCCGTGATGGCGAAGCCGGCCGAGGTGACCGACGCCAGGCCCGGCGCCGTGAAGACGAGGGTGCGAGTCCCCACCGTGCCGCTGATGCCCAGCGCAACGAACGTGGCGATGCCGCTGCCGTTAGTGGTCGCCGCCGCGGTGCCGGTGAGTGTCCCGCCGCCCGAGTTGAGGGCCGCGGTGACCACGGTGCCGCTGCCCGCCGAATTGCCGTTGCCATCCACGGCGCGGACCTGGGGTTGCGGGGAAAGGGTTCCGCCGCTGGGACCACCACCTGGCTCGGTCACCATGAGGAGTGCCGTCGCGGGCCCCGCGATACCGGTCCCCGTGAAGGATGTGTTGAACCCGGCCGCACTGGCCCGCACCGTGTTCCCACCCACTACATCTCCCAGGGTCCACTCGGCGGACGCGAGCCCGTTGCCGTCGGTCTGACCGGACACCGGAGCCACCGTGCCGCTCCCGGTCAGGATCGTCCACGTCACCGCGACCCCCGGCACGCCGAGCCCGCTGGCATCGCGCACCTGGACCACCAGTGATTCCGCCACCGCCTCGCCGGCCACATCGGTCTGCCCGTCTCCGCCCACCTTGACGATCGCCGCGGGAGCCCCGGGCCCAGACACCGTCCCGGTCGCCGTGAACGTCGCCGGACTACCCGGGAGACCGGACACAGTCGCCGTCAATGTGTTCGCGCCGGCCGCGGGCCCCAGCGTCCAACTGCCGCCCGAGGCCCGGCCCTGGGCATCCGTGATCGATTGAGCCGAGGCGATCGATCCCCCACCGGTGCTCACGGTGAACGCCACCGTGATCCCAGGCACCGGGTTGCCCGCCCCATCCGACACGCTCACCGAAGGATTCACCGCCACGGCCGTGCTCACCGCTGCGGTTTGGTTGTCCCCCGCTACTTTGGCCAGGGTAGTGGCGGACCCGGCGGTGATCACGAAACTGGCCGAAGTCACCGGCGTCAGGCCGGGGGCGGTAAAGGTGAGGGTACGCGGTCCAGCGGTACCGGTCACCCCCAGCGATGCGAACGTCGCCAGACCGCTGCTTGCGGTCGTTGCGGTGAGCACCCCGGTCAGAGCACCGCCCCCCGATCCCAGAGCCGCAGTGACCACGGTGCCGCTGCCGGCCGCGTTGCCGTTGCCATCCACGGCGCGGACCTGGGGTTGCGGGGAAAGGGTTCCGCCGCTGGGACCACCACCTGGCTCGGCCACCATGAGGAGTGCCGTCGCGGGCCCCGCGATACCGGTCCCCGTGAAGGATGTGTTGAACCCGGCCGCACTGGCCCGAACGCTGTTGGAGCCGGCGGCCGCACCGAAGGTCCACTCGGCGGCCGCGAGACCGTTGCCGTCGGTCTGACCGGACACCGGCCGCCACCGTGCCGCTCCCGGTCAGGACCGTCCAGCTGACCGTCACCCCCGGCACGCCGAGCCCGCTGGCATCGCGCACCTGGACCACCAGCGATTCCGCCGCCGCCTCGCCGGCCACATCGGTCTGCCCGTCTCCGCCCACCTTGACGATCGCCGCGGGAGCCCCGGGCGGCGCGGTGGTGCCGGTCGCGGTGAAGGTAGCGGGGCTTCCCGCCAGCCCGGACACCGTCGCGGTGAGCGTGTTGGGGCCGGCCGCGGCGCCCAGGGTCCAGGCGCCGCCCGAGGCGAGGCCCTGCGCATCGGTCGTGGCGAGCGCCGCGCCGATGCTGCCGCCGCCGCTGGCCACCGCGAAGGACACCGAAACGCCTGCGACCGGGTTGCCCGCGCCGTCCCGGACGCTGACCACCGGGTTCACCGGCACCGGCGCGCCCGCCGTCGCGGTCTGGTTGTCTCCCGCCTCTTTCGCGAGGGCCGCGGCCGCGCCGGCCGTGATGGCGAAGCCGGCCGAGGTGACCGACGCCAGGCCCGGCGCCGTGAAGACGAGGGTGCGAGTCCCCACCGTGCCGCTGATGCCCAGCGCAACGAACGTGGCGATGCCGCTGCCGTTGGTGGTCGCCGCCGCGGTGCCGGTGAGTGTCCCGCCGCCCGAGTTGAGGGCCGCGGTGACCACGGTGCCGCTGCCGGCCGCGTTGCCGTTGCCGTCCACGGCGCGGACCTGGGGTTGCGGCGCCAGCACTCCGCCACTCGGCCCACCGCCCGGCTCGATCACCATCGCCAGCCCGGCCGCCGGGCCGGCGATGCCGCCGGCGGTGAACGTCGCGGTGAGCGCCCCGGCGCTGGCCCGCACCGAATTGGCGCCGGCCACGACTCCGGTCGTCCAGCGCACCCGGGCCTGGCCCGAGGCGTCGGTGACCGCGGAGGCGGGAGACACCGCACCGCCGCCGGTCAGGACGGTCCAGTTCACCGTCACCGCGGGCACGCCCACGCCACCGGCGTCCCGCACCTGCACCACCAGCGATTCGGGCAGCGCGGACCCCGCGACACTGGTTTGCGCATCGCCGGCCACCTTGTTGATCGAGGCGGGCGGCGCGGTGCTGCCGGTCGCGGTGAAGACGACCGATCCCACGCCGCTCACGGTGGCGGACAACGTGTTCGCGCCGGCGGCAGGGCCCAGCGTCCACGCCCCGCTGGCGGCGATACCGTTCGGTCCGGTCACCGCCGGCGACCCGGCGATGGACCCGCCGCCGGATGCCACCGCGAAGGCCACCGACACGCCGGGCACCGGGTTATCGAACGCGTC
This sequence comes from uncultured Gemmatimonadales bacterium, assembly GCA_963795085.1. Lineage (GTDB taxonomy): Bacteria > Gemmatimonadota > Gemmatimonadetes > Gemmatimonadales > GWC2-71-9 > DASYPP01. The sequence continues at coordinate 768,082 of CAWCFX010000006.1, forward strand.
GCGCACCAGCACCGATGGGTTGACGGCCACCGCGGTACCGGTGGCGGCTCCCTGGTTGTCTCCCGCCTGCCGGGAAATGCTCGCGGGTGCGCCGGGATTCACGTGGGTGGTGGCGCTGACGGCGGGCAGCGTCAACGAATTGAATCCGAGCGTGTAGTCCCCGACGGGTCCTTCGAGCCGGAGATCGGTGAACCGTGCGGCACCCTGGGCATCGGTCACGGCGGTGACCGTGCCCTGGAGTACGCCGCCCGGGCCCTGGAGAATGGAGGCGGTGACGACGGAGCCGGGGAGCTGGTCCGGGTTGCCGTACACGTCTTTCAGCTGGACTGCCGGCTGGGGAGAGAACGGCGTCCCGCTGGTGACGGCCGCGGGCGGGGGATCCACCAGCTCGGCGGCCGCGGGCGGCCCCGGGCGGGCGGTGGCCGTGAACTCGACCGGACTCCCGGACAGGCCGGCGGCCGCGGCGTTGACCCGGTTGGGGCCGGCCACGGTCCCCAGGGTCCAACCGCCGACCTCGGCGATGCCGTCGGGTCCCGTGGTGTCGGTGGCGCGGGTCAGCGCCCCGCCACCGGCCGTGACGGTGAAGGTCACGATGGCGCCCTCGGTGGGAGCCCCCGACTCGTTGGTAACCAGCACGGCGGGCGGGACAGGCAGCGGGGAGCCGACCTCGGCGGACTGCGCGTTGCCGCGCAACTCCGCCATGGCAGCCGGACCCGTGCCCGGACCCGTCTTGAGATCGGCCTTGCAGCCGAGCGCAAGCAGCAGTCCCACCAGCATGGTGGAGCGCTTCACCCTACCCCCCGCATTTCGGGACGACAGCACCCGCTATGGGCACACCATGCCGGCCAGGAACCAGCAGGCCGCACGTTGATCAGTCTTGAAGAAGGAGAGCAGCCGCGCGCCCACCTTGCCCTCGCCGCTGGCGCTGGGATGGGTGCCGTCGGGCTCGAAATCCCCGGCGACCCAGGTGAGGCCGTCCGACCGGGGATTGAGACCGTCGGCCCACAGGTAGGGTCCCCACGCCAACCACGGTGCCACGGTGGTGTAGTTCAGGTTGCCGGCGCGATTGTCCACGATGGTGCCGCCGTTGGCCATCTGGTCGATCTGCGCCTGGATCAGCCATTTCATGGCAAACCCGGTTTCGTAGGCGTAGGGTTCCGGGTTGAGCGTGAGATTGGCATAGCCGCCGAAGACACGGCTGGAAAGAAACACGATCTTCAGGTTCGGATAGCGATTGTGCAGAATCCGCACGATGTTGCCGGCCGCCTCGACCAGGCGCACCGCATCGGCGGTGGCCGAGGGAAGGCTCACGGTCGGGTCGGGATTGACGACCTTGAGCCAGATCACCTGGACCTGCTGCTCGGTCAGGCCCTGCGGCGTGAGCACGCTGTCCCGGATCCGGTCGTAGTTGGGGCTGGCCGGGTCGGCCCAGTCGCTGGCTGTCTGGCTGCGCTTGGCGCCGTCCACCACGGCCAGCGTGGTGTGGTTGACGGCGTTATCGGCGGCGGCCTGCCCGGTGAACGACCAGGCGGTGCAGGTCGAGGGGACCGAGTCGCACCACTCCTGCGTGGTGTTGGACATGCCGATGGACATCAGCACGATGCGGCCGTTCCCGTTGGGCGTGCCGTTGCCGGCCCGCGGCACCACGTTGCGCGCCGCGGCGGCGCCGGCGGTGGCATGGGCTCCCGGCATGGCATTGGATCCGTTGGCGTAGAGCCCGCCGCTGTGGCCGAGGTAGGTCCGGCTTCCCATGTCGGTGAGGGGCACCCGGCCGCTGACCGTCGAAAGGTCCAGCGCGGCGCTGGTCGCTCCCGTCAGACCCGGCGCGGTGAACGCCAGGGTGTAGGCGCCGACCGGGCCGAGAATTCGGAGCGTGGTGAAAGCGGCCTGGCCGGATGCGTTGGTCGTCGCGGTCAGCGTACCGCCCAGCGACGCCACCGGCGACCCCGACGCAATCGCCGCGGTGACCACGACGCCCGCCTGGTTGACCGTCCCGCCCTGGGAATTCCGCAGCTGGAGCACCGGCTGGGTGGGCAGCGCCACGCCGCTCTGTCCATCGGAAGGCTGGGTGGTGAGCCCGAGCTGGTTCCCCGGGTTTCCGATACTCGAGGCCGTGGCGCTGAACTGCACGGAAAACCCGGCTGCCGACGCTTGCGCGCCGTTCACGCCGACACTGCCCAGCGTCCACCGCGCCGCGGCACGGCCCGCCGCGTCGCTGGTGGCGGCACCCGGCCCCAGCGTTCCGCCCCCGGCGGTCACGCTCCAGGTGACGGCGATGCCGCTGACACCCTGGCCCCCGCCATCCACGACGCGAACCACCAGCGACTCGGCGAGGGCCGAGCCGGTGGTCGCGGCCTGGCCATCGCCGGCCAGCTTCACCAGCGCGGCAGCCCCTTGTCCGGGCGTAGTTGATCCATCGCATCCGGCCGCCAGTATCAGCAGGCCGAGGGCGAACGTTTTTCCTGTCCTCATGACACTCGCTGCGCGTTCGTTGAGTTGGGGGCCGCGAAGGGGCCGCCCGACGAGTTCAGGCGGCCCCCCACTCGGCCCAGCTTCCATCATACAGGGCAATATCCCTGGCCCCCAAAACATGCAGGCCCAGCAACAGGGCGCAAGCCGTGGTGCCGGAGCCACATGTAGCCACCACCGGGAGTTGGATGTCTATCCCTGCACCCTGAAACGTCTTCCGCAGTTCGGCCGGGGCCAGCAGGGTCCCATCGGGACCGACCAGGGCCTGGAAGGGAAGATTGAGACTGCCCGGAATATGTCCCCCGCGGAGCCCGGGACGGGGCTCCGGCTCCTCGCCCCGGAAGCGCCCGGGAGAGCGGGCATCCAGGACCTGTTCGCGCCTGGTCTCCAGGTTCCTGCGCAGGTCGGCCATCGCGCGCACCATATGAGGGCGCGGATTCGGGGTGAACGTGGCGGTCGTTGACGGCGCGGGCCCGGGCCCGGATTCCAGCGGGCGGCCTTCGTTCGTCCACTTGCCGAGCCCGCCATCGAGCACCGCGGACTGGTCATGCCCGAATACGCGCAACATCCACCAGACCCGGGCCGCGCTCAGGTTGGCACCGCTGCTGTCGTACACAATCACGGTGTCGCGGTCGGCCACGCCCAGCCGGGCCATGGCGGCGCCGAAGTGCCCGGCGTCGGGCAACATGTGGGGCAGCCGGCTGGCCGGGTCGGAGACCGCATCGAGATCGCAGTAGGTCGCGCCTGGAACATGGCCGGCCTCGTACTCACGCCGGGGATCGCGGCCCGCGTGGGGGAGGTACCACGAGGCATCGAGCACCCGCACGCCGGGATCGCGCAGGTGCCTGGCCAGCCATTCGGTTGTGACGAGGGAGTCGCGCGGATCGCTGCCGCGCTCAGGCACCTGCGGTATCGATGAAGGAGGTGAACAGCGCCCGCATCCCGGCGTCGTGATCGACCAGCGACTCGGGATGCCACTGTACGCCGACCATGAAGTGACCATTGGAGGATTCGATCGCCTCGATGAGTCCGTCCGGGGCCACCGCCGACACCGTGAGTCCCTGGCCCAGCTGTTTGACGCCCTGGTGGTGCATGCTGTTGACCAGCACATCGGGCCGCTGGAGAATGCGGCCGAGCCGCGAGGCGGAGACGACCTCCACCGGGTGAGCCAGGTAATCGCGGGCAAAGCCGGCGGTGGGGAAGTAATCGTGCTTGATGGCGTGGGGAAACTCGGCACCGAGATCCTGGTAGAGCGTGCCGCCGAGGGCCACGTTGATGACCTGGCTTCCGCGGCAGAGTCCGAGCACCGGTTTCTTGTCCTGGGCGGCCCAGCGGGTCAGGGTGAGTTCGACCTTGTCGCGGGCCAGGTCGGTGTTGCCGAGCAGGGGGCTCGGCGCTGCGCCGAAGGTGGCGGGGTCCATGTCCACGCCCCCGGGAATGAGGACGCCGTCGAGCGCCTCGTAGATCGCGCGGAGACCCGCCTCGTCCTCGTCCAGGAGGGGCACCATCACCGGAGCGCCGCCCGCCTCGCTGACCGCGTGGATATACCGCTGGTTCATCATCCATGACGACGGCAGCCCCTCGGGGATGCCGTCGATGGAATGCAGGGTCTGGGTCGTGATCCCGATCACGGGCCGGCGGGCCATTCAAGCTCCAGGTAAAGGGACAGCCAGTGGAGGAAAGTTAATTCACGGCCCCGGCCCAGGCTATCGGCTGGGTCACACCACGCCTTCTTCGGTCTCGGCGATCAGCTGGTCCACCACGGAGGAGAAATCCTGGGTCCGCTTATAGGTGGCGAGCTGGCGGTCCGCGCTGGTGCCGTTCTTGAGGATCTCAAAGGCATATTCCACTTCGCGGCGGCTGCCGAGTTCGTCCAGGACATCGTCGATGAACCACCGGATCAGTTCCTCGATCAGCTCGCGGGCCGGCTGTTCCCGGTTCTTGCCCAGGTCCACCAGGTTGCCGTCGAGCCCATAGCGCACCGCGCGCCACTTGTTTTCCTCAATTAGCGTGCCAGGGTAGTTCCGGAAGGTGAGGTTGTCGCGGCGGAGTTTCCAGAGCTTCGCGATGATCGCCTGCAGGATCGCCGCAACGCTGACCGCTTCATCCACCCGGGTGCAGACGTCGCAGAGGCGGAATTCCAGGGTCGGATAGCTGTGGTTGGGCCGCACGTCCCACCAGATCTTGGAGCCGTTGGGAATGCAGTTGGTTTCGGTCATCGTCTCCAGCAGCGCCTGGTAGTCGGTCCAGTCGCGGAGCAGCGGCGGAATCCCGGTGCGGGGAAAGTTCCGGAAAATGACGCTGCGATAGGACTTGAGCCCGGTGGTGCGGCCCATCCAGAACGGCGAGCTGGTCGAGAGGCAGAGCACGTGGGGCACGAAGTAGCGCGACACGTTCATCGCGTCGATCAGGAAATCGCGGTCTTCGATGCCGATGTGGACGTGGGTGCCGAAGATGAGCAGCCGCTGGGCCAGGTCGGCGAGGTCCTGGCGGACGCCCATGTAGCGTTCCAGCGGAGTGATCTCCTGGGAGAGCCAGGAGGAGAACGGGTGGGTGCCGGCCGCGGCGATCTTGAGGCCGTTCTTGGCGGCCAGCCGCATCACGGTGCCCCGGAGCCGCACCAGTTCGCTCCGCGCCTCGGCCGGCGTCTGGCACACGTTGGTGCCGATCTCGACCATGGACTGGTGCAGCTCCGGCTTCACTTCCCCCAGGACCACGCTGTCTTCCTTGAGAATCTGCGTGATGTAGGACTGCAGTTCCCGGGTCTTGGGATCAATGATCTGGTACTCTTCTTCGATGCCCAGGGTCAGGGACGGGGCTTTCATGGCGAACTCCGCTGTGAGGCTTGAGGCTTACCGCTTCTCGGCCAGGAACGTGGGCACGGTGGAGCCGCCGCCGGAGGTGACGTTCAGCAGGGCGGCGGTCGAGAGCCGGGTCAGCTGGCCCTGCATGAAATCACCGTAGCTGACGAACGGGGCGGTATCGAGCATCCGGTCCATGAGGAGCAGGTTGCCGTCCACCAGGCTGGGATAGGGCTCGCTGGGGATGGGGACCCGCTCCTGCACGATGTAGGGAGCGGCCAGCGCCTCCTGGATGGCGGCATGCCAGTTGGTCTCGGTCACCTGCCAGCCCAGCACGATCCCGGCCCCGCCGTAGTCGTCGTTGGGCTTGAGCACCATGCGGTCGCGCCGGTCGGCGATATACGGCAGCAGGTCGATGGATTCCCCGCCGTGCATGGTGGTGCGCTCTTCCACGATCCGGGTCCAGGGCACATGGGCCCGGATGGCCTCCAGTTCGTCGGGACGGAAGAGGTGGCTGTTGCGCTCGTCGCTCAGCACGGCGAGGCTGGCCTTCTTGTGCAGGATCTTGCTGCGAAACGGGTTGATCATGCAGACGGCGTTGTCCCGGACCGCGCGCACCACGGCATGGTCGAGACCGCAGACCTTGACCAGTTCGGTGATGAGGACCCGCTTGTAGATCAGGTCCACCGGCGCCCCGTGGGCGATCAGCCGGCCATCATGGTAGTCCATCTCGCGGGGGTCGGCGATCACGCACTCGATGCCCAGGGCGTGGAAGTACCGCTCGTAGAGCACGAACTCGTTCCGGGTCGGCACGTCGGGCCAGTCCACGATGGCCACCCGGGGAAGCGCCCGGCTCCGGGACCACTGGTGGTAGGCATCGAGCAGGACGTTGACCACGCCGGCCTGGGAGAGCAGCGGTTCCAGCTGGTACTCGCGGCTGAAGGCCCGCATCACCGGCAGCGAGGCGAACGCGTTGCACAGCTCGTCGTTGAAGCCGGCCCCGGCGGGGGTCTCCGCGTTGTACTCGGTCAGGGCCATGGTCCCGGCCTCGTCCATCACGAACGCGTCGAGCCGGGAGGTAGGGCTCGAATCGGCATAGCCGGGATCGTGGCCGATGAGCTGTTCTTCCCAGCCCTCCAGCCGGAACTGCTCCCGGAAGTCCGGGTCCGCCACCGCGGCCTGGTAGGCGCTCTGGAAGGCCCGCATCAGGACCCGGACCCGCCGCTGCATCAGGTCGTGCTGGGCCCTGGTCATCAGCCGGGGGCGCAGCACGGTACAGAGCGCCCGGTCACCGAAGATCAGGCCGCGGTGAGCCAGCTGGCCTTCGAGCAGGGCGTGGCTGTCGGCCGCCAGCTCCGGCGTCAGGAGGTCGTGGTAGTCCTGGATGGGGGTGGCCACCGCTTACTTGCGGCCCGCCGTGAACATCGCGCTCCATTTCAGATCTTCGGCCTGCTTGCGCGGCGCCTTGGCGTACTGGATCACCATGTCCGCCATGTTCTGCACGACCCATTCGAAGTAGTGCGGCGTCAGCGAATTGACGTCCATGTCCGGGGCCGGGTTCATGAAGTCGATGGCGTAGGGAATCCCGCCGCGCACCGCGAACTCCAGGGAGTTCATGTCGTACCCCAGCGCCCGGCAGAGGGTCTGCGAATCCTTCACGATGCGGGCGCCCAGTTCCGGCGACAGGTGCTCGTGCTCGAGCAGGTAGCGCCGCTCCCGGGGATCGTATTTCATCGGGAGGACCTTCTCCTGGCCCAGGCAGAGACAGCGGACGAACTGGTCCCACTCGATGAACTCCTGCACCACCATGGTGAGCAGCCCGGAGCCGTCGTAGTTGTGGATCAGCTCCTCGAGCGAACGGCACACATAGACCTCCTTCCAGCCGCCGCCATGGGCATCCTTCAGGATGCAGGGCATCCCGATGTAGTCCACGATCGCCTTCCAGTCGAGCGGATAGGTGAGGTTCCGGAGACTTTCCTCCGGCACGATGCCCGGGATGTAGGCCTTGTTGGGGAGGGCCAGGGTCTTGGGATGGGCGACCCCCAGCCGGGTCGCCAGCGAGGCCCCGAAATACTTGTCATCCGCGGTCCACATGAACGGATTGTTGACCACGCTGGTCCCCTGCAGCACCGCGTTCTTCAGGTAGCTGCGGTAGTAGGGAACCTCGTGGGATATCCGGTCCACGATGACATCGTAGGGACAGGGTTCGTTCATCGCCACGGCGCCAATCTTCACGAACTCGGCCACGACGCCCTGGTCCCGGCCGGCGACCTCGTCGATGAACCTGGGCGGGAAGGACCACTCCCGGCCCACCATCAATCCGACACGCTTCGTCATAGTTCCAAGTTCCGGTGAAAGTGAGACAGTGGGACAGTGGGACAGTGGGTCAGTGGGACAGTGGGTCAGTGGGTCAGTGGGACAGTGGGTCAGTGGGTCAGTGGGACAGTGGGACAGTGGGGCAGGCAGGGGGCCAGGGGGCCAGGGGGCCAGGGGGCCGTAGTACCCTAATGGGTTGTTGCCCTCTTGCCCCCTCACCCTCTTGCCCCCTTTGTTGCCCTCTTGCCCCCTTACCCTCTTGCCCCCTTCGTTGCCCTCTTGCCCTCTTGCCCCCTTGTCAATCGTGCCCCCCGACGTAGGCCCGGATCATCCGCTCCCAGTAGGGCCAGTCGTGGGACCAGCCGTCCCACTCCCGGAGCGCGTTGCCGATGCCCTTGTTCCACAGGATCCCGGAGAACTCGCGATTGTTGTGGATCGAGGGATCGTCCTTGCCGATGGCGAGAATCACGTCCTGGCGGCGCAACGCGTCGAGCCGGCCGGGATCGTGCTCGTGGACCAGGAAATCCATCGGATTGGACTGATAGACGTTCTCGTCCGAGTACCCGCCGGTGAGCCGCTTGATGTCGTACAGCCCGCTCAATCCGATGATTCGCTGGACCAGGTGCGGGTGCCGAAAACCGAACGACGCGGCCTGGAAGGCGCCCAGGCTGGCCCCGGTCGCGATGACGAAGGGGGTGCCGTTCACGCTGTTCATGAACGGGGTCACTTCGTGAGCGAGGTAGGCGTCGTATTGAAGGTGGCGCCAGGCCTGGGCCCCGGGATGCACGGTGTCCGCGTTCCAGCTCTCACTGTTGACCTGGTCCACGCAGAACATCTGGAGCCAGCCCTGCTCCAGCTGGTCGCCCAGCACCTCGTGCATCCGGCGGTCGCCCCACTCAGTGAAGCTGCCCATCGAAGTGGGAAACACCAGCAGTTTCGCCCCGGCGTGGCCGAACACCAGGAGGTCCATCGGTTTCCCCAGCGCGGGGCTATGCCAACGGTGATGCTCGGTCTTCACGGATGGGTTCCTTGTGAGGTAACCAGAAAGGGAAGCGCGGCCTTGAACCGGCGGCCCCAGGCCGCTTCAGTATGCCCCGCGCCCGGCTCTTCAACCCAGCGCAGGTCCTCTCCCTCGCGGTAACCCTTGGCCAGCAGGATCTCTCGCATCCGGCGCGCGTTGGCCAGGGTGGAGGCCCCTTCGTTGGTCCCGATATCCAGGTAGATCTTCCCTGGTACCCGGGGAGCCGTCTCAATAAAAGGGAAGATAGCCCGGTCCGCAAACCACAGCGCCGGACTCAGGCTGGCCACGAATCCGAAATCCCCGGGCCGAGCGAAAAAGCCGTACAGGCTGATCAAGCCTCCCATGGAGGACCCGCCCAATCCGGTCGTTTCCCGGCCTGGCAGAGTCCGGAATGACCGGTCCACCAGCGGCTTGACCGTATCCACCACGAAATCCAGGTAGTCATCTCCCTTGCCGCCGCCCGCCTCGGCGTCCACGTAGGGGCTGTACTCGGCGATCCGCTCCTCCCCCATGTTGGGGATACCGACAATGATCGCCTCGACACCCCGGCGCGGCAGGCCGGCACCGTCCATCAGACCCCAGTCCCCCGCAAAACTCTTGGCCGGATCGAAAAGGTTCTGCCCATCCTGCATGTAGATCGCCGGGTATCGTCGCTTGGCGGACTGATAGCCAGGCGGAAGGTACACGACAATCTCACGGGCATTGCCCAATGGCGGGCTGAGAACGGCGCCAAGCGACTTGAGGGTCCCTGCCGCCCGACGCCGGGGTTTCCAGTTGAGCAGTGCACGAGGCCAGCGAAGCATCAATCAGGCGGGCTGGGGTGGAACCATGGGGCGGTGCCCCGGGAAGGCGTACAACCTAAATGAGCCGTTAATCCGGGCACAGCCTTCACCCCGCAGAAGCCCGCCGAATACCGGATCAGGGCAGGCCCGATCCCCGCCCCTGCCGAGCCGCCAGCATCCTCGCAAACTGCGATGCAAAACAGGCCAGAAAGCGTACACTAACTGTGTTAAGTCTTTTAAAATGAAGGGTATAAGCGTGGCCCACCTGTTGCTTTGATGAACAGCGACAGCATAGCACCAGACCGGGGACACTTACCAGGGGCATCGGCCATGTATCGCATTCGACTCGCTTCGGGCGCCGAGACGACCTACCACAGCATCGACGAGCTGACCTCCGCCCTGCAGGGTGGCGAGGTCACCGCGGAGGCCTTGATCTACCACCAGCGGGCAGACCGCTGGCTCACGATTACCAACCATCCCCACTACAAGATCGCGATGACCCGGGCCACCGGCGAGCACCCGGCCGGGAGCCGCCCCGTTCCCTCAGCCCAGCCCGATGCCGGGAAGCGGCAGGTCATTGCGGCCATCCGGCCTTCGGGATCGCACGTGCCACCCACCCGGGTCCAGGGCCGGCCGGAAGTGCCTCCGACGGCGATCCGAGACAAGCTCTTCGAGGTGGTGGCCGAGATGGAGAAGGCGAACCAGCCGAAGGCGGCACCCCGCAAGCTCAGCATTCCAGCGCCCCGGAAACCGGATAACAGCGGGCTCAGAGCCCACGAGAATGTCCTCGAAGGTGTGGTGGTGGACCGGCTGGCTGCTCCGGCTCCAACTCCTCCGGCACCCGTTTCTCCGGCCGCGCCGGTTTCCAGGACCACGGTGCTGCCGATCCGTGCCGCGAAGCCGCCGGCCCCCGAAACCCCCTCCGTGCCCGATCTCGGCGATGGCCTCGACCTGGTCGAAGAACCCATCGCGGCGGAGCCGATGGCGGCTCCCCCGCAGCGGGTGAGCGGAGCCACCCCACAGGTGGACCGGCTGCTGGAGCTGCTGGAACCGGCCCCGAAGCCCGCACCGGAAGTGGCGCCCCGGACCTCGCGGGAACTGAAGTTGATTGACCCGGGTACCCCCTCGGATATCGAGCCGGCGGCCGTTCTCGCCGCCGAACCGGAGATCGTGGAGCAGGCACCGGAACCGGAGCCATACCAGGTTCCTGCCCACCTGACCTATCGGCGGAGACGGCGGGAAAAGAAAGCGGTCATGGTGGCGGCGGCCGTGGCGCTCGTCGCCGTGGGGACGTTCTTCTGGAAGCCCTGGGCCAGTGCTACCGAGCGGGGCGCCGAAGGCGCGGTCATGGCGTCCCTGCCCCGGACCGAGGCGTTTGGCGGGTCATCCTCCAGTCCGGTTCCGCCGCCTGCGTACGCCGAGACCCCGGCCGAGAGGGCCGCCCCGGCACCGGCAATTGTCGCCCCTACTGTGGGGGAGCGCCCGATCGATAGCGCCCCTTCGATTATTCGGGTGGTGGCCCCCCGAAACATGGGCGTTCCGCCCACACCCAGCCTGGAGGCCAGCAACATCAGCGCTCCGACCCAGCGGGAGAGCGCGGGCGCCCTGATCCAGCGGTACAACGCGGCCTACAACGAGGCCCGCTCGGAGCTGGAGTTGCGGATGCTCCAGGTCGGATTCACCCAGATATTCCTTCGCTCCCGCCTGAGTACTGCCGCGGGAATCCAGGACACCCGCCGCCTGATCGCCTCCGCGAGTGGTGCCCTGCGCCAGTACCGAGGGGATGAGAGCCGGATCGAACGAGCCTACCAGGACACCATAGGGGTTGCCGGCCGGAAGGTGGGCTGGGGACCCCGCGACCTGGGGACCTGGAATGCCAAGCCCGGCCAGCAAGAGAGCGGCGAGACCCTCCGGCTCACCAACCTCATGCTGAGCCAGATGGACAGCACCTTCAGCCTCCTGGCGAATCAGATCGGCAAATACCGCATCACCGGTGAAGCCATCGTCTTCGACGACCCGGATGCCGCTCGGCAATACGGCGCCCTCCGGGGGTGGCTCAACCAGCAGGCCGACAAGTACTCCGGCTCCGGCGACGCGCTGCCGGCCACCCTGCGCCAGGTGGTCAAGGCGATCGGGGCGACCAGGCTGCCGGCGGAGAAGCGCTAGAATCGAGGGCGGTAGAAACAGGGCGGGAGGAAACAGAAACGACCCCGTAACTCGGGGCCGTTGATTATTCATTGGTGACTCGAAATCGCTTAGCTCTGTTCCTTCCGCTTCGCCTTGCGGCGGCGGCGGGCGGCTTCAGCGGACTTGAGATTCCGGGCTTCGCCCGGCTTCACGTAATAGCGATACTTGCGCAGATCCCGCAGGATGCCGGACCGGACCATCTTGCGCTTGAAGGTCTTGAGCGCCCACTCAATGCTGTCGTTCTCGCCGAGAGTAACTTCGATCATTGCTTCTCCTGGGGGTGCGGAACAAGCCGGCGCTCGATTGAGCGCCGGCTCGCTGGTTTACACCTTCCGAACGTTCTCCGCCGCCGGGCCCTTCTGGCCCTGCACAACGTCAAACTCGACCTTGTCACCCTCGGAGAGGGACTTGAAGCCCTCGCCCTGGATGGCAGAGTGGTGGACGAAACAGTCCTTCTGACCGCCTTCGGGAGTGATGAAGCCAAAACCCTTGGCGTCATTGAACCATTTCACCGTGCCGGTGGTACGCATTGCCTAACTCCTTGATGTGTTGTCGGAGTCCGGAATGACCGTACCTGCCGACATATGTTCGCGGACTATGCCCCCGCGCTGGGCTTGCCGGCTATGACTGCGGCCGACGACTTCGGGTCAAAAAGGGGACCGGCCGGAGCCAAGCCCCCTTTACAATTCAGATGATATCTGAAGCGGGCAGAAGCTACCGTGCAGGCAGGCTAAAGTCAATAGTAGTGCGGGATTCAGGGATTAGCGCAGGGGCCGGCCAGGTCCCCGATCCAACGGCCAACCACGCTGGCCATCTCGGTTTGGGCGTCCTCGTCGGTCCGCCCGGAGCGACGGGGAAGGTGAAACGAGTGGTCCCCACCCTCGACGACGTGGACTGTCGCCCGGGGCCCCAGGCCATCCGATACCCCCTTCATCAGGGCCAGGTCGGCCAGGGAATCCCGGGTGCCCTGGATAAAGAGCAGGGGGACGGTAACCAGCGGCAGATGATCCGCCCGCGCGGTGCCGGGGTTCTTCGGGGGGTGCAGGGGGAAGCCGAAGAACACCAACCCCCGAACCCCGGCCAGGGCCTCTTTGGCGGCGGCGCCGCTGGTCATCCGGCCTCCCATGGACTTTCCCCCGGCGAACAGGGGCAGGCCAGAGGCGACCTCCGCACCGGCGGCGACGGCGGCCCGCACCGTGGCCTCGAGCAGGGGCGGGCGATCCGGCTGGCGCCGGCCCTGGTCCATATATGGGAACTGGTATCGGAGGGTGCCCACCCCCTCCCCAGCCAGCCGCACCGCCAGGGCCTCCATGAAGGGGTGGCGCATGCCCGCGCCGGCCCCGTGGGCAAGGACCAGCAGGGCACCGGCCGGCTCCGGCATATGGAGAATGGCGGACACCCTTCCAGCCCTGGTCCCGGTCTCGATGGTCAGATCCCTCATGCAAGCTCCTCCTGCAGCGCGGCCAGCGCGCTCCCCAGGTCCGGCGTGGTGGCAATGATCGGAAGCAGCGGATCCTCTCCCAGCGACCGCATCCGGTCCACCGCGTTCCTGATAGTAAAGCTGCGAATATCGAGGGCGCCATTGACCTCGCTCCAGCGGAGCGGCATGGACACCGGCGCCCCGGCCAGCGGCCGTACGCTGTAGGGCGAGACCAGCAGCTTGCCGTGCCCGTTCTGGAGGAAATCCACGTACACCTTGCCGCCCCGCCTGTTCACCGCGCGGGTGATAGTGGCCACCCGGGGAACCATCTTGACCAGCGCCTGGGCCAGGATTTCGCCCATGGCCCGGGCCTGGTCGTGGGTGAACTGGCGAGCCAGCGGAATCATCACGTGGAGTCCCGAAGACCCCGTCGTCTTGATGAACGCCGGCAACCCGATCCGCTGGCAGAGCGACTGCGCGGCCTGGGCCACCTCCACCACGTGGGCGAAGGGCGCGTCCTTGGGATCAAGGTCCAGGCTGCACCAGTCGGGGTGGGTAATGGCGGGGAGCCGGCTGGCCCAGATATGCAGCGGAATGGCGGCCATGTTGGCCAGGTAGCGCAGGCCGTCAATGCCGTCCACGACGAAGTAATCGATATCCCGTTCGGCATGGGCGCTCCACATCCGTTCGGTGCGGAGATACTCCCGGGCATAGTCCGGCGCGTCTTTCTGAAAAAAGGACTTGCCGTGGATGCCGTCGGGAAACCGGGTGAGGACGACCGGCCTCTGGTCCAGGTAAGGCAGCAGCCAGGGCGCGACGGCGCCGTAGTAGTCGATCAGGTCCCCCTTGGTGAGGCCGTCTTCCGGCCAGAAGACCTTGTCCCGATTGCTGACTTTCAGCGCGGACCGTCCGGTCGCGTGGGCCGCCGGGGCGCGTTTCGGGGGCGGGGCCAGCGCCGGGGCAGCCGACACCGCCGGGGCGCCGATCTGGCGAACGCACTCGTCGGGCGGCTTGTCGTCACGAAAGCGGAGAAAGGCAGGCTGCCGGAGGTAGCCCTCGTCGGTCAGTTCCTTGAACCGCACCTCGGCCACCATCTCCGGCTGCACCCAGGTGGCGGTGCGAAAGTCGGGAACCGAGCGGAGCGGTATGGTTCCCTCCGTTGCCCCCGGCGGGACGGGGCCCTCGCATGGCGGTGTCTTTCGTTCCAGCCGGTCCAGTTCCCGGCGCACCTCCGTAAGCTGCCGGGCGTTGAAACCGGTCCCCACCCGGCCGGCATACACCAGCCGCCCCGCCACGTACTGCCCCACGTGGAGCGCCCCGAATCCTTGCCGGGAGCCCTTGGGCTGGGTGTACCCCACCACCACGAAATCGTCGGTCTGGTCGGCCCTGATCTTGAGCCAGTTGGGCGAGCGCCCTCCGCGATAGGCACACTCGGCTTTCTTGGCCACGATCCCTTCCAGCCCCAGTTTGACGGCATGCTCGAACAACGGCACGCCCAGGCCCTCGAAATGGTCGAGATACCGGATGGTGCCATCCCCGGGAACCAGTTTTCGAAGGAACTCCTTGCGGGCCAGGAGCGGCAGCGGGCGCAGGTCGAGACCGGCGAAGCCCAGCAGGTCAAACGCGAAAAAAATAGTGGGCCACTTTCGGGACGCGCGTCCCACCTCGAGGGACTTGGCGAGCTTGCCTCGCTGCTGCAGCCGCTGGAAACTGGGCCTCCCGCGCTGGTCCATGGCTACCACCTCGCCATCCAGCACCAGGTCCTCCCCCGGCAAATCGGCCATCGCGGCCACGACCTCGGGGAAGCTGCCGGCCAGGTCGTTCCCGTTCCGGCTGAGCAGCTGGACGCTGCCCCCGGTCCGGCCGGCCAGCAGCCGGTAGCCATCCAGCTTGATCTCAAAGACCCACCCCTCCCGGTCAAAGGCACGGGGATGCACCTCCGCCAGCATCATGTCGACGGCGACAGGATCAACAGGCTGGCGGATCGCCCCGGCGGCGAGCGCTTCCCGCTCGAGTTCACCGGCGGACCCGGGGGGACGCTTCTTCACGCGGGGCGAACCCGGGAGGCCATCCACTGGACCGACATGGAGGATCTACTCCGTTGCAGGATGGTGAGTTACATCACCCGTACCTAACCTAATCTCTATTGACGCGCCGCCTGCAGGGCCGATATAGTACGATTCCCCTTCCCTCAGGCAGCAGGCCATGGCCGCACGTCCAATCGCATCCGCCAACATTTCCTTCGGGCTCGTTTCCGTCCCGGTGAAGCTCTATTCCGCCGCCGAGTCCTCGGCCAATGTGAGCTTCAACTGGCTGCACACCAAGTGCGGCACCCGGCTGCGGCAGCAGTATTTCTGCCCCACCGACGACGAAGTGGTCGGCAAGGACGAGATGGTCAAGGGCTACGAGTTCTCCAAGGGCCAGTACGTGCTGTTCAACCCGGAGGAGATCAAGGCGCTGGAGGAAAAAGCGACCAATTCGATTGATATCGCCGAGTTCGTGCCCATCGAAAAGGTGGAGCGGGTCTATCTCGAGAAAGTGTACTACCTGGGGCCGGACAAGGGCGGCGAGAAAGCCTATCGCCTGCTGGGTGAGGCGCTCAAGGACTCGAAGCGCGCGGCCCTGGGCCAGTACGCCGCCCGCGGCAAGCAGAACCTGATCCTGGTCTATCCCCAGGACGGCCGGCTGGTGATGGAACAGCTGCACTACGCGAACGAGGTGCGGAAGCCCAGCGAGGTGGACATTCCCGACACCCCGGTGAAGCCGGCCGAGCTGGCGCTGGCCCGGCAGCTGATCGAGCAGGGGGCGACCGAAGAGTTCAACCCCGAGGCCTATCACGACCAGGTCCGGGACCGGGTACTCGAGAGCATCCAGCAGAAGGTCGAAGGCAAGGAAATCACGGCCGAGCCGGAACAGGCGCCGGAAACCAAGGTCCTCGACCTCATGGAGGCGCTGAAGGCGAGCCTGGGGAAAGCCAGCAGCGGCGTTCGACCGGCCCGGGAATCGAAACCGGCCAAGCGCGGTGGCAAGAAAGAGGCGGAGCCGGAAGCGCCGGCGAAGGCCACCGCCAAGAAGAAGCGCAAAGCATCGTAGGGGCGAAATACCGTCGCCCTCGCTCGGGCTATGAAGGTCTATTCATCCAGAGAAGTCGCCGGACTCCTGGGGATGTCGGTCCCGCAGGTTCGCGCGCAGGCGCGCGCGGGATTCCTGCGCCCTGAACGGGGACCGCGACGGGCCTATCGCTTTTCCTTCCAGGACCTGTTTCTCCTTCGCAGCGCGAAGTCCCTGGCCGAAGCGCGAATTCCGTCCCGCCGGGTGCGGCGGGCGCTCCGCCGGCTCCGCACCCAGCTCCCCCGGGATCGCTCGCTGACCGAGATCAGAATCACGGCGGAGAATGGCCGGATCGTGGTTCGGGATGGCGGGTCCATCTGGAATCCCGACTCCGGGCAGTTTCAACTCGAGTTCAAATCCCAGCGCCGCGGCAGTCCACCCAAGGCGCCCAAACCGGCGGCCCGGCGGCCCTCGAAATCGGATCCGGCCGATCACTACGTAGCCCAGGGCCGCCGGCTCTACGAGGCCAACGAAGTCAGCGACGCCGCCTCCTGCTATCGGAAAGCGCTGGCCATCAAGCGGCACCATCCGGCGGCAGCATTCCAGCTCGGCGTGGCGCTGGAGGACCTGGGCAAGGTGAAGGAGGCAATTGACGCGTACATTCGGGCGGTGGAGAGCGATCCGTATTTCGCAGACGCCCACTACAACCTGGCGAAGCTGTACGAGAAGGCGGGAAAAAAGTCGGCGGCCCGGCGGCACTTGAAATCCTATCGAGAGCTATCCGTCCGACCAGGGAAATCAAAGGCCAGGCGGAGTCATCCTGAGAGTCCCCGACCGTAGCGCGGGGTCCCGAAGGAGCCCGGTTCTTCGATGGTTTGAGCCCATGTTGAAGGGTTGTCCAGCGTAAGAGATGGAAAGAGAACGGCTCCCTTCACGATATATTTCGCCACCAGTGACTTGAGATCATCGGCATGACGACGGGGTTCCTTCGGTCCCTTGCGCTTCACTACCGGTCCCTCAGGATGAATCCGATGCCAGGCTCCATGCCGCTGCCTCCAACACAATGATCATTTCCATCGGGATGTCGGGCTACAGCTACAAGGAATGGAAGCCCAACTTCTATCCCGCGGACCTCAAGGCGGACCGGATGCTGGAGTTTTACGCCCAGCGATTCGAGACGGTGGAGATCAACAACACCTTCTACCGCATGCCGACCGAGAAGGTTTTGATGCAGTGGGCCGCGGAGGTCCCGCCGGGGTTTGTGTTCGGGCTCAAGGCGCCGCGCCGTATCACCCATATGAACCGGCTGCGGGACTGCGCCGAGAGCCTCGAGTATTTCATGCGCACCGCCAGCTGCCTGGGTGAGCGGCTGGGTCCCACCCTGTTCCAGCTGCCTCCCAATTTCAAGAAGGACCTGCCCCTCCTCCAGGAGTTCCTGGCCATGGTTCCCCGGCGGTGGGTGAGCGCGTTCGAGTTCCGGCACCCGTCCTGGTTCGAGGACGAGGTGTACGAGACCCTGCGGGGGCATGACGTGGCGCTCTGCATTGTGGACGACGAGGACGGAGCGACCCCCGTGGTGGCGACCGCGGGCTTTGGATACCTGCGGCTTCGCCGGACCGACTACGCCCCGGGCGACCTGGAAGCCTGGGCCGGAAAGATGCGGGCGGAGCCGTGGGACCGGGCGTTTGCCTTCTTCAAGCATGAGGAGGACGGGGGGCGGGGGCCCCACATCGCCATGGATATGAAGACCGTCCTGGGCGGCGAGGGCCAGGCGGCATTGTGACGGAGATCACCAAAGACTGCGTTCCAGGCCGTATATTGGGAGTCAGCAACCAACTATAACTTTTGCAAGAGGCGGGTATGCGAGTGTTACGAGCTGCGGCCATCGGCACCTTTTCTCTCCTGGCCTTCTCCGGATGCGACCAGAAGACCAAGCAGGAGAACGAAGCCCTGCGGCTCCAGGTGCAGGAGATGGAGACTATCTCGGCGGAGAAGGACAGCATGCTGACCATGATGGTCACCAGCACGCAGTTGATGAACGAGATCAACAACGAGCTCAACAAGGTCAAGGACCTGAAGACCGGGGTGGTGCCGGTGGCGGGTCCCGAGTCCGGCACGGTCGATACCGTGCGGGTGCAGGACTACCTGCTCGCCAAGGTGCGGGAGGTGACCGAGCGCGTGAATGACGCCGAGACCCGCCTGGCCGCCAGCCAGCGGCGGATCCGGGGCCTGACCCGCGAGGGTGACACCCTCAAGTCCAGCATCGCGGAGTTCCAGGCGACGGTGGCCCGCTTCCAGGCGATCATCGACACCCAGAAGGTCAACATCCTGTCGCTCACCACCCAGATCAACGAAATGCAGACCGCCAACGTCAAGCTGGTGGCCCGCACCGAATCCCTGAGCGGGACGGTCGATACCCTGGTGACCGAGCGGAACATGGTGTTTTACGTGATCGGCCGGAAGGACGACCTGGTACAGCGCGGGATCGCAACCGAAGAGGGGAGCAAGTTCCTGTTCTTTGGGGGTAAGTCTCTGCAGCCGGCCCGCCAGCTTGATGCGACCGCCTTCACCCAGTCGGACATGCGGGAGTTGACCACGATCGTCCTGCCCGATTCGACCAAAAAGTACAAGATTATCTCGAGGCAGAACCTGGCCGGTCTGGCGATCCAGCCGGAGGACGGCAAGTTCCGGGGCACCATCCAGATCGCCGATCCGGCGGTCTTCTGGGGGCCGGGCCGGTACCTGATCATCGTCCAGGATTAAGGGGCCCTGGGGGCAAGGGGGCATAGGGCCCGCCGGTGAAGGCGGGACGCAATGGAGAAGGCAAAGGCCCATCGGTGAACGGTGGGCCTTTTGCCTGCTGCCCCGGGCGACGCCTCTAAGCGATTGCAGGACAGCTAGTTATGGCTGTCATTAAGGGACCGGGAATCCTGCGCGAAAATTGCGGTAACGCGGTCAGGCTCCTCATCCCTCACGTGACTGGACCACCGCAGCCTGCATGACCGTTCCCAGCCGGATGTCGCTCCGTTCCATTCCGCCCGAATTGCACGCCCGGGCGCGCATTGCCTACGCCGTGGCGTGGGAAGGGGTCATTACCACGCACAGCAATCAGCTCCTGGAGTTTCTTCAGGAGTTTGGGAGCCGGGTGCCGGTGCTCGAGGCCCTGGATCTCTACTTCCGGGTGGTAGCCGTTCCCGAGCCCATGAAAGAATCGGTGCGCACCCGGGCCCTGACCGAGTTGGATCTCGATTGCCTTCCCCCGCTCCATCCCATGCCGGTGCTGTCGCCCCTGCAGTACCTGCGGCCCGACCTGATTCTGCGGGTCCTTCGCTACCGGCGCGATTACGTCGAGACGACCCTGCACCTGGCCCGAATGGTGGGTGCCCGGGCTGCCGAGGCGGTGACCGCCACCCACGTCAGTCATGCCACGGAGTTTGCCCGCCTGGTAGGCCGAGTCATCCCGGTGGACAAGGCGGTGGCGCACTACGTCTTTGTCTTCGCGCTTTCGCAGGCGATGGCCCAGACCGTCTTCCAGCGGGTGCAGGCCACCCTTGCCGGGGAGCAGTTGGCCCGGGCTTATGGCCAGTCACCCTATCCTCCCGACTTGACCGAGCCGGCCCGGGCCCGGGCCAGCCAGGAACTGGAAGTCGAGATCGAACATACGTGAACACCGGCCGGGTGCCGTCACCCGACCGGTGAGAATTGATGGAGGTGGCGCCCGGCGCCGAATCCACTCCCCCTGCCGCCTGTTCCTGCCACCCCACACGAATAACCGGAAGGCTCTCCCCCGGCGGGCGCGGTGCGCCCGGCTGTGCCGGGTTCTCGCAGCCGATTATCTTCCGGCCCCACAGCCGTGGGCGGGATCGGGTGAACGCGGTTTGTCTCTCTGCAGTGAAACGAATCAGATTATGAAAGCAACCGACATTCGCAAGGGCCATGTCCTGATGTTCGAAGGCAAGCCCTGCCGGGTCATGGAATTCACCCACCGGACGCCGGGCAACCTGCGCGCCTTCGTCCAGGCCCGGATGCGAAACCTGGTAAGCGGGTCCACTTTCGATCACCGGTTCAGCGCGACCGACTTCGTGGAGACCGCCCGCCTCGACACCAAGCCGCTCCAGGTGCTCTACCGCGACGCCAACGGCCTGCATGTCATGGATACCGACACGTACGACCAGTACACCCTGGACGCGGAGACTATCGGCGAGCAGGCCGACTGGCTGGCGCCGGAGATGACCTTCACCGCCGAGTGGCTGGAAGGCCGGCCGATCGCCATAGATCTCCCGACCGTGGTTGAACTGGAAGTCGTGGAGACCTCGCCGGTGATGAAGACCGCGACCAAGACCGCCAGCACCAAGCCGGCCAAGCTCTCCAATGGCATCACGATCCAGGTCCCCGAGTTCATCCAGGAAGGGGAACGGGTTCGCGTCAATCCAGCGGAAGGCGTGTACCTCGAGCGGGCGAAGTAACCGGCCCTACTTCTTCCGCCGGTAGGTGATCTCCATGATACGGGTCTGGCCGGCGGCCTGGGGATCGTGCATCTCGAAGACGTGGGTGTCCGGCCCCTCGACCCGCAGCACGTACTTCACCGGCTTGCCTGTCTCCCCCGTCATCGGGTCATCTATCCGGCCGTGGTAGGTCAGTACCCGGCCGGTCTCATCCAGGCTGCCCTCCATGGTGGAGATGGCAGTGCTCATGTTGTCTATCCAGATCGCAACGTACTTCTTCTTCATGTTATCATAGCCGGAAATGCCGCGGCCATGGAGCGGCATCCCCATCATTGATCCGGTGGTGACATCCTCCAGGTAGCGCCCCTCCAGTATCCAGCGGACCTCGGCAGTGCCGTTCGATTCGGCGGGCGGCGCGCCGGGCTCCATCCAGACGCGGGTCGTGAGGTCCCAGGTTCCCACGAAGGTGTCCAGGAACTTGTGGGCTGCGCCCGGGGTGGCGGCCGCCATCATCCGCTGCATCGGGTCGCCGTCGGCCTGGGCGTGAATTGGGGGAGCGGATAGCAGCAGCGCAGCCGCGCTGGCCAGGAGAATACGTTTCATGGGCGTGCTCCGGTCAGGGGTCAATGCAGGCCAGTCGGGCCTCCAGGAACTGCCGCTCGGCGGGCAGGGAAACCAGCGCGAGGGATGCGAGATAGGCATCCCGGGCCTCGGCCCGGCGCCCCAGCCTCGCCAGCAGGTCCGCCCGGGCGGCGGGCAGCAGGTGGTACCCGGCGAGGGAGCCCCTCGCGGCCAGCGCATCCAGCAATTGGAGGCCTTTCCCGGGTCCATCCACCATAGCCAGGGCGACCGCATGATTCAACTCTACTACCGGCGACCCGGTCTTCCGCAGCAGCAAGGCGTAGAGGGCCGCGATCTGCCTCCAGTCGGTGGCTTCCGGACCGGGCGCCTGGCAGTGCAGCGCCGCAATGGCCGCCTGCAGTGCGTAGGGGCCCGCCTCGCCGTTCCGGAGGACTCTCTCGACCAGCTCCACGCCTTCGCGAATCTGGTCCCGGTTCCACTTGTTGCGGTCCTGCTGGTCCAGCAGGATCAGTTCCCCGGCGGGGGATACGCGGGCCGGCCGGCGGGCATCGTGCAGCAGCATCAGGGCAAGCAGCGCCTCCGCTTCGCGCTGGTCCGGCATCAGTTCGCGGAGCAGGCGAGCCAGCCTGATGGCCTCCGCGGCGAGGTCGTTGCGGAGCGGCTCGCCGGACGTCGGCGCATAGCCCTCGTTGAACACCAGGTAGATCACGGTCAGCACACCCTCCAGGCGATCTGCCAGCAGGGCGGGCGGCGGGACCTCGTAGGGGATGCCGGCGTCCCTGATCTTGGCCTTGGCGCGCACCAGCCGCTGAGCCATCGCGGGGACGGAGACAAGAAAGGCGCGGGCGATCTCTTCGGTGCTGAGTCCGCAGATGGTGCGGAGGGTCAACGGGACCCGCACGTCGGCAGGCAGGGCGGGGTGGCAGCAGGTAAAGACCAGGCGAAGTCGGTCGTCAGGATACTCGTCCGTCTCCGGTTCGCTCGAGACGGCGGGAAGATCAGCCTCCCCCCGCCTCTGTTCGGGCAGCCGGGCCCGGCGCAGGCGGTCAATGGCCTTGAAGCGGCCGGCACTCACCAGCCAGGCCCGCGGATTGTGGGGAAGCCCCTGGAAAGGCCACTGTTCGACCGCGGCGGCAAAGGCATCCTGCATCGCTTCCTCCGCCAGGTCGAAATCGCGAAGGAGCCGGACCAGGGTCGCCAGCACCCGGCCCGACTCCTCCCGGAAGATCCGTCCGATCCGGTCGGTCACCGGCGTCCCGCCCGGGAGCCCGCCGCTCACGAACCGGTCATCCCCGCTGCATGACGGGGCGGATTTCGATGGAGCCCTCCCGGGCCGAGGGTATCCGGCCCGCGATCTCGATGGCCTTGTCCAGGTTGTCGGCTTCGACCAGGTAGAACCCGCCGAGCTGTTCCCGGGTTTCGGCAAAGGGGCCATCGGTGACCTGCGCCCTGCCGTTCCGGACCCGCACCGTCGTGGCCGAGCTGACCGGCTGCAGTTCTTCGCCAGCCTTGAAGTTGCCGCTCTTGACGATTGCTTCGGTAAAGCTCCCGTACTCGGCCATGACCGCGTTGATCTGTTCAGGGGTCTTGGCCGCCCAGTCGGCTTCGTTGCTGTAGATCAAGAGTACGTATTGCATGGTGGCGACTCCGTTTCGGGGTTGAGATGAGGGGACGCCAGCTAGTCGAACGGCGGCGGACGAAATCGACAGGATCCGGCCGGAACAAACAGACAGGCTGGCAACCGCGGTGATTGCCAGCCTGGGAGAGTCGCCCTGACCCACGGTGGCCTTACATCCGGGTGCGGTCGCGCCGCTCGCCGGCCCGTTCCCGGGCCCGTTCCCGGTCGATATTCCGATCCCGCAGGTCCCGCTCGCGCAGATCCCGGGTCCGGCTGGGGCTGAGCGTCCTCCGGCGGATCTCCGGCTTCCGGACGGTCCACTCGAGGTTGACCCGCTGGCGCTTGCGCATGACCTCCGCCTTCACCGCCTCCCCTTCTTCATAGGACCCGAGAATCCGGAGGGCATGGCCCACCGAGGTGGGCTTGCGGCCATTGATCGAGAGAATCACATCGCCGCTCCGGAGCGGCACGGCCGAGTCGTTGGAGGCGCGGGCGACCAGCAGGCCCTCGGTGGTGCCGAAATACTCGCCCAGGTCGGTGTTAAGGGGAACCAGCTGGAGACCGCGCTGGGCGCCCAGGAAAACCGAGAAATTTCCGGGGCCATCGAGCATGGAGAAGTCCGATTCCGGCCCATCGCCGAAGAACTCGAACGTGCCTCCCTCTCCCATCCGGGGCAGTACCATCGGCCCCTCGAAGCGGCGGAAGGTGAACTGGTCATCCATGGCGCGGGCCACGACCGTCGCCGTACGGGCGGCACCATCCCGGCGGTACTGCACCACCACACTATCTCCCTCATCAAGTTTCTGCGCCAGTTCGACCAGCCGCAGACCGGGACCGGACCGGCCGGAATCTGCACTCTCGGTCTTCACCCCGGCCAGGCTGGTGGATCCGAACCGGGTGATGATGTCCCCGGCCTTGAGGCCGGCCGCCGCGGCCGGGCCCTCCTCGGCCACCGCGACGATCTTCGCCCCGAGACGGTCGGATTCGGCGTCGGCCTGCGTCTGCACCGTCACCCCGAGCCGGACCCGGTTACTGGTGTACATGCGGACCCGCGGACGGCTCTCCCGGACATCCCGTTCCGGCGCGGACTCGCGCTCCTGGGCGCTTCCGAACGCCGGGGCGGCGGCAGCGAACGCGATGGCGGCGATAAGGATACGGCCTTTCATGCTGAACTCCTGTAGTGGGAACGGTGTATTGGTCTGCCCGAAAAGATGCGGGGTGGAGGGGAATGGTCGCGGCCTTGTTCCCAGCCGATACGCCGCTCCCCGGCTGGCCAGGCGATATATATTCTTTCCCGATGCCCCCTCATTCCCCGGACGACCCATGCACACTCGGATGGTGCTCCTGCCGGCCGCGGCGTTACTGATGGCCATACCGGGCACCGGCCTCGCGCAGCATCCCCCCGGCTTCCCGGAGGCCTGGGCCGAGCTGCGTACCTTCTACCAGCGCACCCTCGAGACCGAGGGCATCGTGGGAAGCGGGCTGGTCCTGGTGCAGGGGGATTCGGTGCGGGGTCAGGCCCACTACGGCCTGGCCGACATTGCCGAAGGCCGCCGGGTCGAAGGCTCCACCATTTTCCACTGGGCGTCCATCACCAAGACCTTCACCGCGATCGCCATCATGCAGTTGCGCGACCGCGGCCTCCTCGCCCTCGATGATCCCATTGTCCAGTATGTCCCCGAACTGCGCGCGGTGCACGACAGCTTCGGCAGCATCGGCGACGTAACTATCCGGCACCTGCTGAGCCACTCCTCCGGATTTCGCAATCCGACCTGGCCCTGGGGCGGCGATAAACCCTGGCACCCCTTTGAACCGACTCAGTGGTCCCAGCTCGTCGCCATGATGCCCTACACCGAAATTCTCTTCACCCCGGGCAGCCGCTACAGCTACTCCAACCCGGGATACATCTTCCTGGGCCGAGCGATCGAAGCGCTGACCGGCGACGACTATGAGGTGTACGTCGAAAAGAACATCCTGCGGCCTCTTGGCATGGGGTCGAGCTATTTCGATCGGACCCCGTATCACCTGCTCCCTCACCGCTCCAACAACTACACGGTGCGGAACGGCGCGCCGGTGGCCAACGGACTCGACTTCGATACCGGGATCACCGTTTCCAACGGCGGACTCAACGCCTCACTGGAGGACATGACCCGGTACCTCCAGTTCCTCCTCGGCGCCCCCGGGCTTTCCGACCAGGCGACGAACGTCCTGGCCAGGACGACGCTGGATGAGATGTGGCAGCCCCTGGTCGCCGGCGCCAGCCAGGACAGCCCCACCGGCTCCACCGGCCTCGGGTTCTTCATCATTCCGGCCCAAGGCACCGAGCTGATCGGCCACACCGGGAGCCAGGCCGCCTTCCGCTCATTCTTCTATCTCCATCCGGAGACCGGCTCCGCCATCATCGCGGTGTTCAACACGGATGCCGGAGGGAATGCCGCCCATCCCTCAGTCGAGCCACTGTTCAGCGGTCTGCTGAGCCGGTACCTTGCCTCGATCATCCCTTCGCTGACCCACCGCGAAGTTTCGCAGTAACTGACCGACACGACCTGGACGCCGATCGAGCAACTCCGAACACTTCTTCCTGCCGACGGCTTCCAGTGGGAGCCACGGTCTCCTATGCTGGGTCAGCAGGGTCACGCCCGACGTTTCCAGGAGAACAGCTTATGCACCGAGGCATCGTTCGCGTTGCCGTGATGGTTGTATTCGCGGGGTTCGCCGCCTCATCGGCAGGGGTGACGCAAGTCGAGGTCCTGGCCAGTCCAACCGGGCAGCGCGCCGTAGGGTATTGGCGCACGACGCTGGAAACCGATCGGCCGGACGACAGGGCACCGGTCTCCAGCCCTGGCCGGCGAAGGCTCCTGATCGAGGTCTGGTACCCGGCCCCAGGCGAGCGTTCGACCGCCAGGGCCAGGCGGTACACCTCTCCAGCGATCGAGAGCACCCTCGTCGCGCAACTGGGGCTCACACCGGGTTGGGCCGGCCGGGTCGCGACTCATGCCGTAGAGAATGCAGCAGCGTCACCGGGGCCCCATCCGGTTGTGATTTTTTCACACGGGCTATCGTGGCCGGTCTCGCTCTATCAGAGCTTTACGGAGGAGCTGGCAAGCCATGGCTACGTCGTCATCGGTATCAATCATCCCCACGGTACCGTCATCGACTTCGGAAGCGGCCTGGTTGTCCCCGTCGCCGAGTTACCCGAGTTCCCCGACGATTCTACCGGGCACGCGTTTCTCGCCAGGCTGACCGGCGTGTGGAAGGAGGACATTCGCACGGTGATTGAACAGCTGCCCCGCTGGAATGCGGAGGGGCCGGCTCCACTTTCAGGAGGACTGGATACATCCCGGCTCGCCTTAGTCGGTCACTCCCTCGGCGGTAGCGCCGCAGCGCTCTTGTCCGACGACCCCAGGGTGAAAGCGGTGGTGGCGCTCGAAGGCAAGTTCCGAGGCGAGTCGGCCGCCAGCCTGACGGTCCAGGCTCCCTTTCTGCACCTGATCGGCGAGTATAACCGCACGGAACTGGAGAACCGAAACTACCGTCCATCCGACCGTGCGCCGGTATACCAGGCGGTGATCGCCGGGACCGGTCATGCCAGTTTTTCGGACCTGATCGCCATCTACAAAACCACGGCCCCGCCCGATTGGCTGGTGCGTCATCGATACGAGCTCGAACCCGGTCGGATCATACAGATTACCCGCGATTATGTGAGAGCCTTCCTGGGGCGGTACCTGCTTGATACCGACAATTCACTCCTCCATCCCACCGGCTACGCAGCCCGGGTGGATGGCCCTCGTTCGGCCGGCTATGCCGAGGTCCGCCTCAGCATCGACGCCCATTAGGGAGTATATGGTGAGACGGACAAGCGGACGACCGTTCGCCTCTACACCTTTTTGACTTTCCACTTGCCCAGCCGGAACATCCAGGCACTCGCCACGGTCAGCGAGATCTCCGCGATCGGAATGGACAGGTAGACCCCCAGCGGTCCCCACGGCCGGGAGAGAAACCAGGCCAGCGGAATCTCCAGCATCCAGAAGAACGCCACGTTGAGCCAGGTTGGCGTCCAGGTGTCGCCCGCCCCGTTGAATGACTGGTGCAATACCATCCCGTAGCCATAGAACACCAGGCCCAGCGCCATGATCCGGAGCGACAGGACGGCGTGGTGAGCCACTTCAGGATCGGTGGTGAAGGCGGACACCAGGCCCGGCGCGAAGGCCAGGGAAATCGCACTCACCAGCGCCATCCACACGCTGTTGTAGATTCCCGCCAGCCGCACCGACCCCGCAGCCCGGTCCGGCTGATCCGCGCCAAGGGACTGGCCGACCATGGTCGCGGCCGCATTGGCGAGGCCCCAGGACGGCAGCATCACGAAGATCATCATCCGGATCGCGATGGTATAGCCGGCCAGCACGCTGCTCCCGAAGGTGGAGAGGACCCGCACCAGCCCGATGTAGCTCGAGGTGGCCACAAACACCTGGAAGGTGCCGGTCGCCGAGAGCCGCACCAGCGACCGGAGCGCGGCGGGCACCACCCGCAGGTGCCGCCGGCGGATCAGCACCCGGCCGTCCCGCCGCATCAGCTGGCTCACCTGGTACAATACGCCGATCCCGCGCCCCACCGTGGTCGCCACCGCCGCCCCGGTTACCCCCATTTCGGGAAACGGTCCCCAGCCAAAGATGAGACAGGGGTCCAGCACGATGTTGATCCCATTGGCCAGCCAGAGGGACCGCATCGCGATGGTGGCATCCCCGGCGCCGCGGAAGACGGCGTTGATCAGCCAGATGAGCAGGACCGTGCCGCTCCCCGCCAGCATCATCCGGGTATAGCCGGCGCCACCGGCCTGCACCGAATCGCTGGCCCCCATCAGGGCCAGGAGGTCGGGGGCGTAAATAATGCCCACCACTCCGATGGCCAGCGCCGCGATGATCCCCAGCACGATCCCCTGGACCGCCGACTCCGCGGCGCCTTCCGGATCCTTCTCGCCAGTGCGCCGGGCTACCACCGCCGTCACCCCGATGGACAGGCCGATGGCCAGGGTGTACACCAGGGTCATCATGGACTCGGTGAGCCCCACGGTAGCCACGGCGTCCGATCCCAGCCGGGAGACGAAGAACACGTCCACCAGCGCGAAGAGGGACTCCATCGCGGTCTCCAGCACCATGGGCACGGCCAGCAGCACCAACGACCGGGATATGGTACCGCTGGTGTAATCCTGTTGAGTCCCCCGCAGCGCCTCCCGGACCAGGCTCCACCAGCCTTGCTTCGCCGTTGTCTCCATTGAAGTCATTGAAATGCCAGGTGCTCAAGGTTACGCCTGGGGGGCGTGAAAAAGCCCACCAGCCAGTTGGCGGTGGGCTCGCGATCCTGCGTTGGTGCGGGATCAGCCGATACTCGACCCGTGGTCGAGCCCACCTGAGCGAACGATCAGGTCCGGGACGAGGTCCCCGCGTCCCGCAAGGCTCGCGAGCGCGGCGCTGTCCAGATCCGGGGTGAATTCGTTCAGGCGCATCGGCGTTTCCAGGCCAGGGTCCATTTCCGAGGACACACAGTACCAACGCCCGGCGGACTTGTCAACGAGGGGTCCTTGACAAAGCCGGTCCCGGGCGGAGACTTGGGGGAGTCCCCATCAACTCCGTGAGCCCCATGCACCGATTCCGCCCCGCACCACTGGCCGGCGCCCTTCCGGTTGCCTTGCTGGCCTGCGTCCTTGCCCCCCCGCTCCAGTGCCAGGGCCCCGCGGCCGCCAGCTACCAGGCGTACTATGGCGAACTCCGCGAGGCCCGGCCGCTGGAAACCCAGAGCGCCGCCGTGAGCGGCCTGACCCTCCGGCGCAACGGCGCCGAGTTCCAGCTGCAGGACGGGAGGCTGTGGCTCCTGAGCCCGGTCAACGGCCGCACGATCGGGTTCGCTTTTCAGGGCAACGGCGTGTTCCGTTACCAGCCGGCCAGCACTATGGAACAGCAGCGGCTGGCTGAACTTCGCAAGGTGACCGCCATGGAGGAACGATTCTCCGAGATGGTGGTCCTGTTCGCTGACAGCACGCTGGCGGAGTTGAAAGGGACCCTGACATTCGGCGCCTCCAGTCGCAACGACCCGCTCCGCTCCCGCTACCGCGAAGCCCTGTCCTACCTGGGTAAGGAAGACAAGCAGTCGCTGGACCCCGACCTGCTCGTCACCCTGCTCAACGGGCAGAGCAACGACCTCTTCTACGCGCACATGGCCCACCGGGGCGACCCCTGGATGTTCATGGTCAACCCGCACGAAGTCGAAGGCGTTCGCCTGCTGACCCGGCCTCGCGGCATCGGGATGGTGCGCTACGCCGAGGTGTTGACCCAGTCTCGCCGGGAGGGCGACACCGGTGTGACCACCTCGGAGCGGCGGCCGGAAGCCAGGATCAGCCACTACCAGCTCGAGAGCTGGATGACCCAGAGCTTCTCGGGTGACCTGACCTTCTCCGCGGCGGCCACGGTAAGCGTGACGGCGGACAGCGGCTCAGGGCCCTGGACGGCCTTCTCCATGTACTACAAACTGGACGTGGACTCGGCGCGGTTCCCCGGAGGCGAGCGGGCGGAGGTGTTCAAGGGCAAGGACTTCGACGCGGTGCTGGTCAACCTGGGCAAGCCCCTCGCCCCGGGAGAGACCCGGCCCGTCACCATCTATTATCACGGCAACGTGATTGACCGCTTCGGGGAATGGTTCTTCATCAACTCGTCCATCGCCTGGTACCCGGTGTCCATGGAAGGGCGGACCCGGGCCACGTTTGATATCACCTTCCATCACCCCCGCTCGCTCACCGTGGCCAGCGTGGGGGAGCGGAAGGATTCCTCGCTCGCGGGAACCGTAAAGACCAGCCGGTGGGTGACGGCCCAGCCTATTCGCAACGCCTCGTTCAACCTCGGCATTTTTGAAGCGCTCGAGGTCGAGGAGGCAGGGCTGCCGCCCATCACCCTGCTCTCCTCGGAGAAAGGCCACCGGGAGCTGTTCGGCGGAGGCGCCAGTTTTGGCGGGGTGACCCGGCGGGTGGGCGCGGACATCGCCGCCGCCATGAAGTTCTTTCAGAACGTGTTCGGCCCTTCGCCGGTGGACCGGTTCTACGCGACCGAGATCCCGTGGGCCCACGGCGAGGCCTTTCCGGGCTTGATCAACCTCTCCTACGCCACCTTCGGCCCCACGCAGCCCGATGGATCCGACGAGGTGTTCCGGGCCCACGAAGTGGCCCACCAGTGGTTCGGCATCGGTGTGGACTATGCCACCTACCACGATCGGTGGATCAGCGAGGGCTTCTCCGAGTTCGCGGGCCTCTGGTTCCTGCAGACGCGGCGGGCGGATAACAAGCGCTACTTCGACAAGCTGGACCGCTACCGGGCCGATATCATGCTGCGGCGGAACCAGGCGCTCCCCGTGTGGCTGGGCCACCGGGTGGCCACCGCCCGCACCGGCGACGACTACAGCGCCATCGTGTACTCCAAGGGCGCCTGGGTCCTCCACATGCTCCGGATGCTCACCCTGGACCTGCAGAGCATGAAAGAAGACCGCTTCACCGCCATCATGCGGGAGTTCTACCAGACCTACCGGGGGGGCCGGGCCTCCACCGAGGATTTCCGCGCCACCGTGGAGCGCCACGTGGGGGCCGACATGCGCTGGTTCTTCGATCAGTGGATCTATGGGCACACCATCCCCACCTACCGGGTGGCCTGGCAGTCAGCAGCCCAGCCGGATGGCCAGCACCGGGTGCGGCTCCGGGTGCGGCAGGAAAACGTCCCGCCCGAATTCATGATGTACGTGCCCGTCACCGTGGACCTGGGCAACAACCGCCTGGCCCGGGCCCGGATCCGGGTGACCGGGGCCACGTCGGAGATCGATTTCCCGGTGCCCCTCCCCGGCCCGGCCAAGGCGGTCCGGTTTAACGACATGATGGGCGTGCTGGCGGACGTGAAGAATGAGGGATGGTAGTAAACAGAAGTGAGAAGTGAGAGGTGCTTCTCACTTCTCACTTCTCACTTCGGTTCAGAGGCTTCCTTCCAGTCCCACCGTCCAGATCAGGTCCGGCTGGAGCCCGGTCTTTCGCAGCGGGGCAATTCCGTTCACCACCAGCACCATGCCACCCCGCACCGAGAACTTGAGGCCCAGCGCGGCATTGAGGATGTTCTCTCTCCGGTTGGGGACCGAGATGGCGGGCACCCGGCGCTGGAAGGGCTCGGAGAAGACGATGTCGCCGGGAAGCGTGAGGGGACTGTCGCCGATCTGCCACTCCGAGATGATATCGGCGGCGACGGTGGCCCACGAGGCCATCAGGTTGTCGAACCCCAGCGTCGCGATGAAGGCATCGGTATGGAGGTCGCCGCCCCGGGCGAGGTAGCCCAGGTTGACGTGGGGCGCGAAGTTGCCAAACTGGGCCGAGCCGACCGCCATCGCCCGGGCACTGGTGAAGCCGGACCCCAGCAGTTCCTCCTCCTTGCCGGTCGCGAACCGCACGTCGGACAGGATCGCCGCGCCCAGGGTGCGGGACTGGCCGAGGTTGATCTTGATCCGGCCCACGACGTCGCCGAGGCCGGTGGAGGTCCCCGAGGCCGCGGTGCTGGCCCGGAGAATCGGGTCGCTGAGGGTCCCGCCGAACCGATGCAGGGCGGCGGAGCCAAAGGGGAGGATCTGGGCTTCGCTGGTCCCGTTGATCGTGGTGCGAACGAACGGTACCGCGACCCCGATGTCCATGAAGTCCAGGATGCCCCAGGTGGCATAGAGCGACACCACCGTGATGTTCATGTCCAGGTTCATCCGCAGCTGGATGATATCGTTCTCGAACTCGGGATCGCCGTGGCCCGGATTACCGACGTCCTGGTGGGCGAAGTTGATGACCAGGTTATCGACCGGGGCGCTGTTGAGCGTGGTGAATGCCAGGCCGGTCACGTTAGCGCCCAGGAAGAACCGGCCCCGGCCCAGGGTCTGGGACCGCTCGCCGAAGATGGGCCCCGGCGACGTGGACGAGCGGACCGGAAGCCCCCCCACCAGGCTGAAGGTGGCGCCGCTGGAGGTGGCGCTGAGCGGCGCGCTGGCCACGGAGCGGCCGATCGCCTCGGTCAGGAAGGTGAGCACCGTCTGGTTGCTCTGGGTCACCGCCGGCAGATAGTGGTTGCCATGCTCGTCGTCCAGCTCCAGGCACAGCGGCGCGCCGCAGTCGCCGAAGGTAAAGAGCTGGGTGATCGTGCTCCGCATGTCCTGGGCGCGGAGCGGCACAGCCAGCGAGAGGAGCAGCATGCCGACGGCGAACGATCGCATAGAGACTCCGATGTCTGGGATACCGAAACCAACGGCCACTGTCCCACTGACCCACTGACCCACTGACCCACTGATCCCACTGTCCCACTGACCCACTGACCCACTGTCCCACTGACCCACTGACCCACTGTCCCACTGACCCACTGACCCACTGTCCCACCAGTCCGTCCCCTGCTCCTCTAGTTCAGCGGCGCCCCCGCCCTGATCCACGCCCGGATGGTGTCCCGCACCGCCGCCGGGATCAGCACCCCGTTGGGCGGCATGGGCGCCGAACACGCCGCGGGCGCCGTGTTGTCCAGCTTCGCCATGAACAGGCTGTTGGCCTCTCCCGGGATGCCGCCGGCCCCGGAGACCTGGATCAGCCCGCCCCCGGCACAGGCCGTCGGCACGTTGAACAACTCGTTGGCGTGGGTGGCCGCAGCGGTGCCATTCAACTGCAGTCCGCCCAGGTTGGCATTGCCGTGGCATCCCGCGCAGCCATTCGTGGCCCATATCGGGTGCACCGTGTTGCTGTAGTTGAAGTACGCCAGCGCGGTAAACGCGAGAGAACCCGCGCTGGGCGCGCTGGCCTCGAGCTGGTTGAGATAGCGGCCATCCGCAGGCACGGCGCCGGTGGCCTGAATGGTCCAGGAGCCCACCGCCGCGACCCCGTTGGCGTCGGTATTGACGACCGCACCGGTCACGCTTCCTCCCCCGCCCGTCACCACGAAGGTCACCGGCAGGCCGGCGATGGGGTTGGCGAAGGAATCGGTGATCGTTACCTGGGGGTCCACCGGGAGGGTGGATCCGGCCAAAACCTGCTGAAGGTTCCCTCCCGAGATCACCATCTGGTAGGTGGTGGGCGGACCCGGCACGACGACGAGGGTGACCGCGACGGTGTCGGGGCTGTTGCCGGAGCCGGCGGCCGCAATGACCGGGATGAACGCGGTGTAGGTGCCCGCCTGAGTAATGCCTCCGGTAGCGGCGGTGATCGTCAGGTTGGCCGGTGCGGCCGTGGTGTCGAGCTGGGTGAGCAGCCAGAACTGGGGCCCGGTGCCATAGTCAATGGTGCCCACCGTGAGACCGGAGAGACTGAGCCCGCCGGCGTTGGTGATCCCCACCGTCTGCGGCAGGGGACTTCCCTGGCCGGCCTGGCCGTTGAAGAGGATAGAGTCGGCGGAGAGAGCGATGACCGGCGCCGGGCCGACCCGCACCCGGGCCTGGCCTTCGACACCTTTGACGGTCGCGCTGATGGTCGCGGTGCCGCTCCCGACGGCCGTGACCCCGCCGGTATCATCCACGATGGCGACCTGCTGGTCGGAGGACGCCCACGCGGCGGGCGAGCCCGGCCGGAAGGCGCCGGTGCTATCGAGCGGAAAGGCGTGGATGGTCATCGTCAGCCCGATCGGCAGGTCGGTGCTGTCGGGACTCAGGCGGACGCTGGCCACCGGCGCGAGGCTCACGTCGGTGAGGACCTCAGTGCAGGAGAGCAGTGCAAGACAGGCCAGAACGGCCAGTGGGCCAGTGGGCCAAGGGGCCAGTGGACCATTCGAGCGACGCACGGGAGTGACCTTCCGGAGATCCGTCATGGACACGCTCTCGGCTCGGGTAACACACTAGTCCCCCTACCCCCTACCCCCTACCCCCTACCCCCCCGGCCCCCTTTACCGAATATCCGTGATCACCCACCCCGCTCCGCGACGTTCCAGGGTGTAAGTGTCGTCGGCGGGGAGGGTGTTCTGCCTGCCTCCGGACTGGAACACCCAGCTTCCGGTAACTCGGGCCGTGGCGTTGTCATCCCGGATATCTACCTGGCCGACCGCGAGGCGGACCCGCAGATTTTCCATGGCCGGCAAGGCCTGCCGCAGCTGTTGTTCGCGGGCGGAGGGCATCCCGGGATAGATCTGGCGTACCCGCCCGATATTGCCTGCCTCCAGGGCACTGGCATAGGCCTGGATCGCGGACCCGACCTGCTCCTTGAGTTCGGCTGCGGTGGGGCCGGCGG
Organism: uncultured Gemmatimonadales bacterium; assembly: GCA_963795085.1. Taxonomy (GTDB): domain Bacteria; phylum Gemmatimonadota; class Gemmatimonadetes; order Gemmatimonadales; family GWC2-71-9; genus DASYPP01. The sequence continues at coordinate 802,028 of CAWCFX010000006.1, forward strand.
GTTGGGCGGCCGGCGGCGGCGTCACCGTGGTCTCGCGGACCGGAGGCCGTTCCACGACGATCTCCGGCGGCGGAGCTGCGTTAACAGTCACAGTCACGCCCTGGCTGAGTCCGTCCACCGTGGCGGTGACCGTGGCGCGGCCCGGCCGGCGCGCCAGCAACTCTCCACCCGGCCCGACACTGACCACGTCCGGCGCGCTGGACCGCCAGGTGACCGTGGATCCGGCGATGGAGCGGCCCCGCGCATCGCGAGGCTCCGCACGGAGCATGGAGTTGCCACCTGCATCCAGCGTCGTCAATCCGGAGATCGCAACGGAGCGGACCTGGGGAACCTGCGGCGTGGCGGTCACGCCGGGCGCTGCCCGGGGCGCCGGCACCGCCGGGGGCGGCGCCTGGCCAGTCGCGGCCGGCTGGGTATCTGCGGGCTCCTGGGCTGGGGCGGTGGCGGGCGGGATCATCGCCCCATTGGCGACCGCGGGCGCCGGGTCGGTCACCTGGGGCCCGGCTCCTCCCGGCACGGCGGACCCCTTCCAGGGCTGGACCAGGGCCAGCACCACGGCGGTCACGACCAGCGCCCCGGCCCCGCCGAACAGTGCCGGCCGGGAGATCCCCCGGCGCGACGCCGCGGGCGCCTCGGCTACCCGGGTCTTGCCCTTTCGGACCAGCGAACTGGGAATCGGACTGCGCGGCGTGCTGACCCGTTTCAATACTTCGCGGTTGGACCCGGCCATCGCGAACTGCACCAGCTGGGTTCGGACAATATTCTCAGAGGTGACGGTGGGCGCGTAGATCGCGCGGGCCACGTCCTCGATATTGGGAAACCGCTCCTCCGGATCCTTGGCCAGCATGCGGTCAATCGCGGCGGCGAGGTCGGGAGGACAGTTCTGGACCTGCTCCAGCACCGGCCGGACCGGCTCGTTGATATGCTTGAACATGATGGTCATGACGCTGTCGGCATCGAACGGCGGCCGGCCCGTCATCATCTCGTAGGCCATCACACCCAGGGAGTACTGGTCGGACGCGCCGGTCAGCGGCAGCGCGTTACACTGTTCGGGGCTCATGTAGGTGGGCGTTCCGATGGTGGCCCCAGTCATGGTGAGCCCCTGCTTGTCCGCCACCTTGGCAATGCCGAAATCGGTCAGGATCGGGTGCCCGTCGGTCGAAATCATGATATTGGCGGGCTTCACGTCGCGGTGAATGACGCCGCGCTTGTGGGCATAGCCCAGCGCCTCCGCCACCTGGCTGACGATCTGGCGCACCATTTCGGCGGGCAGCGGCGCCTCTTTCTTGACGATCGAATCCAGCGGGCGGCCCTCCACGAACTTCATGACGAAGAAGAGCAGCTCTTCCTCGACCCGCACCGCATAGATCGGAATGATGTTGGCATGGCTGAGGCCGGCGGCGGTCCGCGCCTCGAGGATGAACCGTTCCACCATCCCATCGCCGGACACCAGCGCGGGATGCATCAGCTTGATGGCGACCCGCCGGTCCAGTTGCAGGTCGTGCGCGAGAAACACGGTGGCCATGCCGCCGGAACCCAGTTCCGCCAGGATCTCGTAGTCGCCGAGGGTCGCGTCCCGCAGTTGCTCCAGCATCTGCTGGCTCTTGTTGCGGGACACGCTGGCGGGAGTCAGCGCCGTCCGGGTGCCGCCGGCCGGGAGCGGCGTCGTCGCCGAGGATGGCCGCGCGGCGACCACGCCCGATCCGCAGGACGGGCAGAACCGGACGCCGGGCTCCAGGAGGACACCGCAGCGGTCACACAGGGTGCGGGTACCGCTCACGCGGGCGCTCCGGCGATCATCGCGATGCCCGGCGCGATGCTGGCCCGCCATGCCGCCAGGGTCTCGGGGCCGGCCTGCTGGTCATACTGGCTGACCGTGGCGAGCAGGCTCTCCACGAACAGCGGATAGAAATGCGCGGGAATACCGAGGTCGGACGGCCCGTGCCGTTCCGCCAGCCGGGCCAGCAGGCTGGGGTTCGGGCGCTTCGCATAAATCAGGAGCAGGGAAAGGCCATGCTGCAGCAGCCGGTCCTGCTTCTCGAACTTGGTGCGAACGAAGAAGGGGGGTATGGCGGGATCGCTGGCCAGCAGGCGGTCATAGAAGGCGCGGAAGAACTCCGGGGCCTCCTGGCAGCGGGCGTAGCTGTCCCGCACCAACTGGAGATGTTCCGCTGCGACGGCCGATGTTGCCATGCCAGGCTCCCGGGTGTCCAGGTGGGCCATTCGGGTTAGTTTGCCGGGTATCCCGGCGACCGCTTGACCTCTTCGATCTGTTGGGTGTGCCGCTGCTCGTGGCCGGCCACCAGGATGACCCACTGTACGCCGTCCATCGGGCCGAATGCCGGGTGAGGCACCCCCACCGTCCGCAGCGGGGCCCGGGTCTGGGCCAGGAAATCGTTGAGGTCGTTCCGGGTCTCCACAAAGGCCGCCACCAGGTCGGACTGGGTGGCGTACTTCCCGGCAGGCTGGATCACGGCCGGTGCATCGAACCGCTGGGTTCGGTCGGCCAGGAGAGTGACGATCCTCCGGTCCATCGCAGCGGCGGAATCGGGGCGCGCGCCAAGCGGCGGCATCCCGCCGATGAGAAATCCTCCAATCAGCTTGTCGGTAGCCACGATGTGCTCGGCCGTCTCGGCGATGGACCAGCGGTCCGCCGCCGGCTTGAAGCGCCACTGGGCCTCGCTCAGGCCGTCAATGGAGGCCAGGAACCCAACGGCCGCCTGCGCCAGGCGCGTGTGCATCACCACCCGGTCTGCAGTGGACAACGAATCGGCCTGCGCGTACGCTCCAGGCGCCGTTCCGGATAGCACGGCCAGGCCAGCCAGGATGCGAAGGGTGGACTTCATGAATTGCTCACTATAAGGAGTGGATTCCAATGTACTTGCCCGCCCTGTGTTCCACCAACAGCCGGCCCCGGGGGGCCTGGTCCATCGGCCTGGCCTTGCTGGCGTCCGGGCTGGCTGCTCCCGCCCTGGCCCAGCAATCGCTCCCGCCTGATTCCACTATTCAACGAATGATTGACGCCCGGGTCAAGGCCGGCTGGACCCCGGGGATAGTGCTCGGGGTCCTCCGCGCCGATGGTACCCGCCAGGTGTTTACGGCCGGGACCAGCGGGACCCCCCGGCCCCTCGATGGGGCGACGATATTCGAGATCGGTTCGATCACCAAGGTCTTTACCGGCATCCTGCTCGCGGACATGGCAGAAACGGGCGACATCCGGCTGGACCAGCCGGTCGCCGAGCTGTTGCCAACCGGCACCCGGGTGCCGGAACGGAACGGTCGGGCCATCACCCTGGTGGACCTGGCCACCCAGACCTCGGGCCTGCCCCGGCTTCCGGGGAATCTCCCGGCCGCCGACCCCGAGAACCCGTATGCCGACTATACCGACAGCCTGCTGTTCGCGTTTCTAGCCGGCTACACCCTCCCGCGGGACATCGGGTCTCAGTACGAATACTCCAACCTTGGCGTCGGCCTCCTCGGCAATGCGCTGGCCCGGCGGACCGGCCAACCCTACGAGGAACTGGTGCGGACCCGGGTGCTGCAGCCTCTCAACATGCCGGACACCCGGGTCACGCTCACGGCCGGACTCACGGCGCGGGCGGCCCAGGGCCATACGGCCGAGGGACGGCCGGCGGGCATGTGGGACCTGCCCTCGCTGGCGGGCGCCGGCGCGCTGCGATCCTCCGCGGAGGAGATGCTCACCTTCCTCGCCGCTAACCTCAACGGCGTCCCGGGATCGCTTGGCCGGGCCATGGAAACGGCCCGGGTCCCGCGTAATCCGGCCGGCAGCCCGGTTCTCAAGATCGGGCTGGGCTGGCATATCCTCGAGAAAGACGGGCGGTCGATCGTATGGCACAACGGCGGGACCGGCGGGTTTCGGTCCTTCACCGGCCTGGACCCGGCCCGGAAGACCGGTGTGGTGATCCTCTCCAACTCAGCCAACGACAGCGACGACCTGGGGTTTCACCTGCTGGATCCGGCCAACCCGGTGGACACCATGAAACTGGTACGCCCAGTGGCAGTGCCGGAGTCCGTGCTCATGGAGTATATCGGAAAGTACGAGCTTGCCCCGACATTCAGCATCGCCATCACCCTGGAAGACGGCCGCCTGCTGGGCCAGGGCACCGGGCAGCCCCGGTTCGAGATGTACGCACTCAACCCGCAGGAGTTCTTCCTGCGGGTGGTGCCGGCTCGGATTGTTTTTCAACGGGATGCCGGTGGAAAAGTGACCGGCCTGGTGCTCTTCCAGGGAGGGCAGGAGCTGGCGGGGAGGCGGGTGCCGTAAGCTCACCCCGTCCCCGTCTCACTGAGGAAGAGGGTAGTGGGAAGGAGCAACTGAAGCCGAGTGGACTGTCTCACATGTTCCGATAGTCGCTGTCGAACAGCTCACCACGGAGCCACGAAGCACACGGAGGTAGCACGGAGCACCCACCGTAGCGGGCTCAAGAGCCGCAATCTCGATACCTTGGTGCCAGCATGAGGTTTCTTCGTGCTGCCTTCGTGAACCTCGTGACTCCGTGGTGAATCAGTTCTTGCCCACCTGATCGGAACTTTTGATACAGTCCACTAGTTCCCCCTCCCGCTCACCCGGTCCCACAACCCCCGGAGTTGATCGCGCACGGTCGAAAAGGCCTCCTGCAGCCAGCCGTGGTCGTGCGCTTCGCAGTACTCGGTGGGCTGGGTGCCGGCCCGGAAATACTCCCAGCGGGTCGTGGGGCAATAGTCCCCGGCCAGGAGCCCGGTCTCCGGGTCGATTTCCGCCATCACGATTCCATCGGGAACCTTCCACTCCCCGCCCTGTTCCTGCTTCTGCCAGGCCCGCCGGTAGAACGAGGCCCACGCCGGTGCGGCAAGCCGGGACCCGGAGGCACCCCGCCCCAGGGAACTGGGCGTATCGCTCCCGAACCAGAATCCGGCCAGGATCGTCGGAGAATACCCCACGAACCAGACATCGGCGCCGTTGTTGGTGGTTCCCGTCTTGCCCGCCACCGGTCCGACGACGCCAAGGTTCCTGAGGGAGTAGCCGGTCCCTTCATCGACCACCGAGCGCAGCATGCTGGTGACCAGGAACGCGGTGATCGAGTCCAATACCTGGGTGCGGGCCGGAGACGCTCCCTGTCCTTCCAGCGCCTGGATCGCCTGTTTGCCGCGGTAGGCAGTCGTCTCGCCGACGACGATGCTGTCCACCAGCCAGGGCTCCACCTTCCAGCCGCCGTTGGCGAACGGGGCGTAGGCGGTCACCAGTTCCACCGGGGTGACTTCCATCGAGCCCAGCGCCAGGGAAGGCACCGAACTGAGCGGGCTGGTGATTCCCATTTTCCGGGCCAGCGCCACCACCTGCGGCACGCCGACATCCTGGCTCACTCGCACGGTGGCCGCGTTGGCGGACCGCGCCAGCGCCGCGCGCAGGGTGATGCTTCCCGCATATCCGTTGGAATTGCCCGGCGCCCAGGTGCCGCCGGCATCGGCCAGCTGGATCGGCTCGTCTTCCACCATGGTGGCGGGCGAGTATCCGGCCTGGATCGCCGCGGCGTACACGAACGGCTTGAATGCCGAGCCGGGCTGCCGCCGGGCCAGGGTCGCGCGGTCGAAACCGGCCCGCGCGGGCCCGGTGCCGCCCACCATGGCCAGCACCGCGCCGGTCTGGGGGTCCAGGGCCACCATCGCACCCTGGACATCCCGTCCGATGGCCCTGGCACGGTCCCGCACCGCGAGTTCCGCGGCCAGCTGCGCACCGCGGTCGAACGTGGTGAACACCGTGATTTCTCCGCGCCGGCTGCGCTTGCCGACGGTGGACTCCACCAGGCCGCGCACCGCCTCAATCGCGTAGGAGTTCTCGTCCGCCGGCCGCCAGCCGTTGCGGGCCACGCGCAGTTTCTGGCCCGCGGCCTCGCTCGCGTCGTCGGCGGTGATGAACCCCTCGCGCGCCATCAGCGCGAGGACCAGGTTCCGCCGGGTGGTCGCCCGCTCGGGATGATCGCGGGGATCGTAGGCCGAAGGAGCCCGCGGCAGGCCGGCCAGCATGGCGGCTTCCGCCAGGGTGAGCCGCTGGACACTCTTGCCGAAGAAGTGCCGGCTGGCCGCTTCCACCCCGTACGTGGCGTCGCCCAGGTAGATGAGGTTGAGGTACAGTTCGAGGATCTGGTCCTTGGTCAGCGCCTTCTCGATACGGGGCGCCAGGCGCAGTTCGATCAGCTTGCGGCCGATGGAGCGATCATTCCGCTCGTCCCCGATGAACCCGCTTCGGGCGACCTGCATGGTCAGGGTCGAGGCGCCCTCGCGGACCTCCAGCGACGTCATGTTCTTCCAGAAGGCCCGGGCTACCCCGCGCCAATCCAGCCCCTCGTGTTCGGCAAAGCGGCGGTCCTCAACCGCGATGAACGCGTTGCGGATGTTTTCGGGAAAGCGCTCCAACGGCAGGGTGATCCGCCGGACCGGATCCAGGTGACCCAGCTGGTTCCCCTCCCGGTCCAGCACCCGGCCCCCCTCACTGGGGACGAAGGCCTGGATTTCCGCGATGCTGGGGCATCCGGCAAAGCCGCAGGTCCAGCTGTAAAGGAAAGTCGTTACGAGGGTCAGGCCGAGAGCCGCGGCAGTGCCGACCAGGATGCGGCGGCGATATGTCAAAAGAAGTGAGACCCAGCGGTTCGGATACATCGGCGGCCTTCCGGGTAACGTCTGTGGAGCTAATACGCCGGCCGGCCTGAGCATGTTTCAGGTTGGGACAAACATGGGGTCGGGCCAGGTCCAGGCCCACTATAGACTCGCGACGCCCGGAAAACGTTGTCATTGGTCACAGGTTCCCGGCTCTCCCGGTCAGCTCACGTCCGGCTCCCGGGCCGACCCGGCGCCCGACTGAAGAATCCGGCCCAGCTCGGCTTCGTCGGTCAGGTCGAGCCGGAGGGGGGTTACGGACGTGAGGTTGTTCTGCATGGCCCAGCGGTCGGTGCCCGCTTCGGTTTCTTCGATGGCGCGGACGGTGAACCAGAAGTGCTTGCGGCCCACGGGGTCCTCGCCCGGGATCACCAATCCATCGTAGTGCCGGACCGATTGCCGGGTCCAGATGATGCCCTCCGGCTCCCGCGGAATGTTTACGTTGAGGAGCACCGGCATCCCCGGCTGCAGGAGCAGGTCCAGCGCCGCCTTGATGTGGGGCCGGAGTTTCTTGAAATCGGCTCCTTTCCCGCCGGCCGGCGTGCTGAACGCGATCCCCCGGGTACCCAGGAGCACCGCCTGCTTGGCGGCGGCGAGGGTCCCGGAGTGCCAGGTCGCGTTCCCGATGTTGGGTCCCAGGTTGATCCCCGAGAGGACCACGTCCACCTTCTCCCAGTTATGGGTTCCCAGGGCCACGCAGTCGGCCGGGGTGCCGTTAACGCGGAATCCTTCCATGTCCTCCACGACGATCGGCCGGTACCAGAGCGGCCGCGTTGACGTGATGCTGTGGCTCGACGAAGATTGTTCGACGTCCGGCGCGACCACCCGGACTTCGCCGAACTCCGCCGCCGCCTGGGCGAGGGCCCGGAGCCCCGGACTGTAGATGCCGTCGTCGTTGGTTACCAGTATGCGCATATCTCTCTCACGATTGCTGTCACTGCATGCGAGTCATCCTGATCTATAATAGCAAGGCCGGCGATGACAACCGGGGCGCGGAAATGCTGGCGCTGGTCCAGGCGGCAGGGCACCAGGTCCGGGCCATCGATAAAAAGGCCGATTTCAGCGAGTCGCTCCGCGGCCCCGCCGACCTGGTGGTCGCGGCGGGCGGAGACGGCACGGTCGCCAAGGTAGCCCGCCACATGGTGGGATCGGACATTCCCTTCACCCTGCTCCCCATCGGCACCGCCAATAATCTCGCCTTCTCGCTGGGACTGGACGGCGACCCCGAATTGCTGATCGCCGGGTGGAACCATGCCGTCGTCCGGCCCATGGACGCGGTGATCACCGAACACCCGGAAGGCAAGACCGTGTTGTTCGAGAGCGCCGGGGTGGGCCTCTTCACGGAGGCCATGTGCCACGCGACCAGCCGGGAGCACGGGGAGGAAACCCGGTCCGCGGAGGAGCGTTTCGCGCGCGACTTTCGATTCCTCCGCCGGCTGGCCGGCACCCTGGAACCGGTGCCCTGCACCGTCACGGTGGACGGCGAGACCACCCGGGAACCGGTGCTGCTCCTCGAGATCATGAACTCCCGACAGATCGGCTCCCGCGTTCTCTTCGCGCCCCGGGCGGACATGGCGGACGGCGAGCTCGACCTGGTGCTCGTCACCGAGCGGGACCGCGCGCTGCTCCAGACTTTCCTGGACCGGGGGCCCCTTGATGACTACCCGCCACACCTGCCGGTCCGCCGTGGCACTCACGTCCGGGTATCCGGAACTGGCGGCAGGATTCACCTCGGCGACGACATCGTCCGGATAGCAGGAAGCGATGAACCGTGGACGCTGGACGCGCGCATCCACCCCGGCGCGGTCCGGCTCCTCGTTCCGGCAACCTGATATTGTCCGGCCGCACCGGCGGCGGAGAGCCGTAAAGACGGTCACGATCGGTGGGAAGTGCGAAGTGAGTGACCGTGGCGGCCGACCGGGGAAGTCACCCGTTACCTGTCACGGGGTCGGGGCACCGATCTTCAGGCCAGGTGGCTCCTGAGCAGCTCCCGGAACGAGTCGGGCCCGATCACCTGGGCCTCGGCGCCATACTGCAGGACGTGGCGTACCAGCCACTCCGGGCTGGCTACCTGGTAGGTCACCACCACACCGCCATCAGCCGCCACCACCGCATCGGGATGGCGCTCCCGAATCCACCGGGCAATCGCCGGTGAGAACCGGACCTGGACGGGGGTCGTGCCGTCCGCCGGCGGATGAAACGAGCCGGACGGCGGCGTGAAGTCGGGGCGCGGCGTATAATAGCCTTCCATGACCAGGGCATCGAGCACCCGGTCGGCCCGAAAATGGCGCCAGCCGTTCGCCAGTTCGCACCATGCCACGATGTAGGTGTGTCCGCCGTCTTCCAGCACCTGGTAGGGATGGATGACCCGGTTGATCCCGCCAATGCTGCGCTCGCCGGTGTAGCGGATCTCGACCTTGCGGCGGTCGGTGATCGCCCGGCGGACCAGGGTGCTGACCGGCGGGATGACCCGGCCTCCGCCTTGAAGGGCCTGGGGTGGCCGCTCCGACGTGAGCAGGAGACTGGCCAGGGCGCTGCTCAGCGCCGGCGCCCCTTCTTCCGCCAGCAACCCCATCTGGACCGCGACCAGCTCATCCCGGGTGAACCGGATCGGCCGGCGAAAGGGGCCGCCACTCCGAAGCGAAATCCGGTCGCCCTCCTGGAAGGCGCTGAGGGAGAGGAGCCAGTCGGCGTCGGAGTCGTCGCCCAGCCTGGTCATGGCCCGGACGTCCGCCTCGATCTGCCGGCGGGTGGTGCCGAAGCGCTCGGCCAGTTCGGCAATCGGGGTATCCTCCTCGCCGCGCTGACTCCGCCGGGTCAGCTCCGCGACCAGGCTGACGATCCGGTTGACCTGCTCCGCCGAGCTCACCGGTGTGCCTCAGGCATAGAGCTGAGCGACCTGGCCACGCAATGCTTCCAGTTCAACGCGGGTCTCCTGGGGTGAAAGGACGTCGGCCTGCCGGCGGAAGGTGAGCAGCCACCGGAGAAAGGGATGCAGGTCCTGCACGCTGAAATCGATGATCGCGCCGCCGTCGTCCAGCATCGGCTCGACCGGTTCTCCCAGGTCCTGGGCCATGACCCAGCGAGACTCGGGGAAGGCGAAGCGCACCCGGACCCGGGTGGGCTGCCCGCCGGAGAGCTGCCAGGGCGCCCGCCCCAGGTAGGCCCGGATCGAGAAGTCGGCGGGGACGGTAAAGCGGGCCTGCTTGCCTTTTTGCAGGGCGGTCTGGCGCATGCGGTCCACCCGGAACACCCGGAGTGCGTCGCGGTCCCGGGCGCGGCCCACGCAATACCAGCGGCCCCAATTGAAAAAGAGCCCGAAGGGTTCGATATCCCGCGGTTCCTCCCGGTTGCGCCCGATCGAGTGGTAACTGCAGGTCACCGCGTTCCGCTCAGCCACCGCCTGCTGCAGCACCTCGAGGGAGCGGGTGGTTTCCCCGCCGGTCGCCGCGGCCAGTACCCGCTCCACCGCGGCCTGGGGCAGCGGCAGGTCGAACTCCAGTTTGCGCCGGGCCGATGCGGCCGCGGATCCAATCGGCGATTCAGCCCGCTGCGCCACCAGCTGGGTGGCCCGGTCCAGCACTTCGAGATCCCCGGGCGACACCGGTACCCGGGCCAGGCCCTGGTAAAGCTGTTCCGGTATCCCCGACTGGTGAAGCTCGAGATACGGGAGGTAGAACGAACCGGGCGAGAGACGGTACCCGGTGGCCGGCTCATCCCCCTGGGCATCGGGGATCGGCACGGTTTCGATGCTGATGCCCAGTCCGCGGAGCTCGTCCTTGTCGCGCTCGAACATTCGGCGGGTGATCTCTCCTCCCTTTCCCCCCGGCACGTCCTCCTCGTCCTCCTCGTACCCATGCACGCTCCGGTAGATGTCGGCCCGGCTCACCGGGAACCGGTGTTGCAGCAGGTAGGCAATGAGATCGAGCCAGCGGGCGGTCTTGGCAGCGCTCATGGAAAAGTCCTCGCGGGCCTGGGAGGTCGCGACGTTAGATCCGCAAAAACCCGAGATCGCGGCCCGCCCAGCACCGACCGGCGGGCAAGCCGGCTCAGGTGCGGACAGGCGAGAACGTTGCTCAGGTCGGTCGCCGAATTGACCAGGACGCCATCACGTGGATGCATGCGATTCCAGTATGGCGCGGGAATGCCCGGCGCGGGAGGGGGTCAATCGCTCCGCCGCTTCCGGCGGATCACCTTCCCGTACTGCTGCTTTGATTCCAGCGCCGCCAGGGATTGGGCCCAGAAGTATTTCCGGTCACTCGGGCCGAAGCGCCCCGCTTCGAGGTCGGCAGCTTCGGCCTCGAGGTCGCGCTGCGTCTCCCGGAGATCGTCATCGAGCTGGATCTGGCAGAACCTCTCCACCACCGAGCGAAGGGTCCGGGCCGCGTCGGCATGGTCGCCATGATCGGCCTGCTTGAGCGCCGCCTCCCGGGCCCGGGCGACCTCGAACCGAAGGAAACTGCTCTCGACCACGGGGTCGAGGTGGCTGGCGCCGTCCAGCAGGGCCTGGATCGGCATGGTGATCGTCCGGTGCTCGATGCCGTCGGGTTCGATGACCTGGGCTTCCACCCGTACCTGGGCCACCTGCACGGGGCCCAGGTCGGTCACGTTCTCCGCATGCACGACGATCCCCAGTGACTGGGGAGACGACCCGTAGAGGTCGCCCAGCGGGGCCCGCCAGGCGCCTTCCGCTGTCCGGGTCACCGGCAGCGGCTGCAGGAAGGAGACGCCGGCCACCGAGGGATGGGTCGCCGTGACTTCGACGCTCACGTTCTGGGCGGCCAGCGACACCAGGCCTTCGATTTCCTGGCCGAAGATGGCGCTCATCTGGCCAGTTTCCTCGACATACCAGAAGTTACCCCGGCCGGCGCGGGCCATGGCCATCAGCAGGTCTTCGTTGAAGCCTGGACCAAACCCGATGCAGGTGGTGCTGATCCGCTGGTCCGCCAGGTTCCCTGCCAGTCCGGCCAACTGCGCCGGGTCGGCGACTCCCGCGTTGGCCTGGCCATCGGTCAGCAGGACTACCCGGTTGGTGCCCTCCACCAGCCCGCTCCGGACCAGCGACGTGCCCTCGAGCCAGCCCCCGGACAGGTTGGTGGTGCCCCCGGAAGTGACATGCCGGAGGGCCTGGATGGCGGCCTCCCTGCCGTCGGCGCCCAGGGTGCGGGCGGCAAAGAGCCGATTGACCTCGCCGTCAAATGTGACGATGGCCAGCCGGTCTCCCGGCAGCAGAAACCGGATGAACCACTCGGCGGCCTCCTTTGCGGCGGCCAGCGGCTCCCCACTCATGGAGCCCGACCGGTCCAGCACCAGCGCCACATTGATCGGGGGCCGGACCACCCGCGGTTCGGCGCTCAGGGTCACCAGGACTCCGACCTGGTGGGCGTTGGACATGGTCACGAACTGGGTGCTGACCTGGTGGGATACGTTCACGGCACGGCTCCGGTAATGGGTGAGGACAGGCTACCGGAGGGGTGTGACATTTGAGTGAGTACGGGGGTAGGTGCAGGCTCAAGGATTCCAGGACAGGTTCGATCGCAGGCCAGCTCCCCATGCGGCCTCGGTCCGGTGGATCCACCATTGTTCGAGGACGCGGGGAGTACGGAATTCGGCTGGTCATGGGGAACGAGCAGAAACGCTCCAGCAGGACGACGCGCAACCCGGCCTTGGCGGCGAGCGATTGTATCTGGCCCGAGGCATTGGCCCGGGAGTAGGTTCGGAAGACGTGCCCATGGGCCCGCCCCTCCGCTGCATGGGCGACCCAGGAGCGCCAGGACGGGTGAAGCAGGATGGACATGGCAGGACCACCGGGTGGCCTCGGTGGGCGTGCCGAAAGACGAACTTCCGCCCGGGGCGCCAGTACTCGAGCTACCTCGCCGAGAACCAGAGCCGGATCCCGAAGGTGCTCGAGGACCATGTTGGCGGTCACCACGTCAAAGGATCCGTCGGGGAAGGGGAGGCTATCGCCGGTGCCCCCACCCGGTGTGTGAGATTCGGAGTCGCCGAAGGTGATGAACCACCATGTCGCAGCCAACCAGATAGCGCGCCGATCACTGGGTTAGCCCTTCGGGCGAAGGACCGGCCAGCCCCCATGCAGCCTGGCGCCGGCGCCCAGGTCGAGCCAGCGGCAGCCTGAAACCACGGTGCCGCCCAACGCACGGGCGGTACCGATTCTGGTATATTCCCTGGTTTCTCCCGGTGGTCTGGAGAGAATAATCGAGGCTCTGGGGTGTGACAGTAGGCGGGAGCCCGCAATCCAGGAGGCGATTTGAGGGGAGCCGACCCCCGAAACGCCCCACATGCGATTAAGTTGCTTCTATTCACCCACTTCCCTTCCCCCTGGCAGGCCCAATGGCGAAGAAATCCAGCGCGGCGCGCAAGCTCTCCGGCAGCTCCGAACGGTCGCTTACCGACCGGGTCCAGGAGCGCCTGGCCGAAGCGGGCGAGGCCATCGACCGGACCCGTAGCAAGTCCGCCCGAGGGCGCAAGACGAGCAAACTGGGCCATACCAGGCTGGGGATGAGCACGGGCGGGCCCAAGGAGAATGCGGACGCGTTGCGGGAGACCCGGTCACTGCACCGGGTTTACCGGGAGCTGCGGGGGACCTACCGGAAGCACCGCCGGGACACCGGCCAGGCAGCGCTCCCCGAACTCCGGGAAGCCGTCCATGCCTACAAGAAGGGGCCGACCGTCGCCGGCCTCGTCGCGGTCGCCGCGTTTCTAGACGAGCGGGGCCTGCTGGAGTGGTGATGTAAATTGAGGGAATGGGGAAATTGAGGGAATGTTGGAATTGAGGGAATGGGGAAATTGAGGGAATCTCAATGCTTCTCCCGATTCCACAATTCCCTCAATTCCAACATTCCCTCAATCCTTTATCTCACCGGCGTCAGCGACGCCCGGACCAGCTTCCACTCGTTCATTCCGCGGCGTAACACCACCACATAGCGGCTCACCATTTCACCGCCGCCGGCCGGGTGCATCTTGACCACGCCGATGTCCACGGCCGTGTTGCCGTAGATCTGCATATCATCCGATTCGATCACCAGGTGCGGGAACTGGCTGGCGTCCCCCAGGAACGACCGGACCCCGGCCGCGCCGGAGATCATGGCTCCCATGTCCGTCACGATAACCGCATCATCCGCGTACATGGCGACGACGGCGTCGGCGTTCTTCTTGTTGTAGGAATCGGCGTACTGGGCCCGGAAGCGGGTCAGCTCCGTCATTTTGGTCTGGAGGGGAATCCGGGGTTCTTCGATCTGGGCACTGGCCAGGGAGGGCGCCAGCAGCAGCGCCAGGAGGAGCGCGGACATCCGGCGAGGGGTAACTCGCATGGGTCACCTCGGGTTGGGGATCCTTTTCTTATACTATCGGGTACCGGAACGCGCTAGGGGAGGCGCTCACGGCTTCTCCACCATGGCTCCGTTTCGCATCACAAAGTCGATCGCGGTCGTGTTCCGGATGTCCGCCAGCGGGTCTTTGGTCAGCACCACCAGGTCCGCCCGCATACCTGGGGCGATCATCCCCGCTTCTGATTCAATGCCAATGCCACGAGCGGCGTTTCGGGTGGCCGCCAGGATGGCCTCGTGCGGGGTGAGGCCGGCCAGCCGCACCAGGAGCTCCAGTTCGCGGTGCAGGTTCGGCAGGGTACCCGGGGGCGCGGGCGGACCTCCATCGATCCCAATGATCCCGTCGGTGCCCGCGACCAGGGTAATCCCGCGCCGGTGCAGCTCCCGGGTCAGCAACCCGGCCCAGCGGGTGGGTGGCGAGGTGCTGTCCCGGTTGGCGAACACGAAGAGGGTAGGTTCCACGATCGTGGCCTTCGCCGCCATGGCGTCCAGCAGCCGGCGCAGGGCGGGGTCGGTCATTGCAATGCTGTCATACTTCGCCCGGTAGCGCTCCAGGTAAGTCGCGGACGAAGTATCCGCCTCCCGCGCCAGCAGCGGAGCATGGGACAGCACGTCCACCCCGGCGGCCACCATGTCCCGCGGGCGGGCTGGAATCGGGGCGGCGTGCGCCCACACCTTGAGACCCTGCCGATGGGCCTCCGCCACCAGCGGCGCCATCACCTCCGCGCCCACGGCCGCATACACCTTGATCCCGGTAGCCCCGGTGCCTCGGGCCTCCGCCATCACCTGCCGCCAGTCGGACTCCGCCGTCACCGCCCGCGCCCACGGCGCCGCGCCGGGTTTCTCGCCCCGGCTGGAGGAGAGCACCCGGGGATCGGCAAAGAACTCGGGCCCGGCGAGGATCGCCGAGTAGTAGATGTAGGGGGAGACGATATCGCCGACCCGGGCGGCGCGGGCCAGGTCGGCCAGCGCCCGGGCGTCGCCTGCCATGTCGCGCACCGACGTCACCCCGCCCTGGAGCGCCATCCGGAGCCGGTCCTCCACCAGCCGCCTGGCGTCTCCGCCGCTCGGGTCGGTGGCCAGGTGGACATGAGTGTCGATCAAGCCGGGAATCAGGTAGCGGCCGGGCAGGCCGCGGCCCGTCGTGCCGGGTGGCAACGGCCGGCTCCCGTCGGCGAACAGGTCCACAATCTTCCCATCGGCGATCACCACGGTCATGCCGCTTCGGGGCGGCGAGCCGGTGCCGTCGATCAGTGTGACGCCGGTAAACGCCATCCGGCCCGCTGCCTCCGCCATCCAGGGCCGGCCCGGGATCGCGCCCCGACGGCCGGGACAGGAATCGGTGACCAGGGTAAAGGTCAGCGCGGTATCGCTCCGCTGCCAGAGGTACCGGCCGGCGGAGGCCGGGGTACAGGCGATGGCGCCGGAGAGGTCCTGGAAGGTGATGGTGTCGGCCGACAGGCGGTATTCGCCGGTGACCGCCAGCTGCCCCCCACGGCTGATGCGGTACCCCGCGGAATCGAATTCCAGAGTGATGGGACCGGCGGTGTATGATCCGGGTAGGCGGGACTGGGCCTGCAGAGAGAACGCGGCCAGGCCCGCAAGGCCGGCCAGCAGAATTGCACGCATAGGCTCCCGCCGAAAGAGAAGAAATCCAGCCAATACCCGGCACCCAAAATACCCGGCACCCAGTACCGGTGCTGAGGTACGGGGTGCCAGGTGTAGTGTACTGGGCTACTGAATGCCTGCTGCCAGTTAGACCAGGGTCGTCGCGGCGAGCTCGAAGTTCTCGACGCGCGGGGTGCCCTCGATCACGCCGTCCAGCTTCTTGAGGACTTCCGGATAGGTAGACGCCTGATACTGCTCGGCGCTGCTACGGTCCTGCCACACGCTCAGTCCGATCGCTGAGTTGTCGTGGAACATCGCGAGCTCATGCTTGAAACCGGGCTGCTTTTTCATCACGGGCAGCACGTCGTTCTGCAGTACCCGGGTAAACTCCCGGCTCATGCCGGGCTTGATCTGGAAGGTCACGTTGCGAATATGGTTCACGAAATATCCAATCTCCTCGCGGGCATCACCACCGTTCTCCGCTCCGCAGCGAGGCTCATCGCGGGTAGGCGGGGATTCCTCATACCGGTATGCACGGGAATCTCTTTCGGGGGGATCCTGAGACTCGGTCCGGGTTTACCCGGGAGTCCCTGTTCTTCAACTGCTCTCAAGGTAACATATAACTCATTAAATGTCAATGGGTTACAAACCTACGTCTCAGGTCAATCTGGTACGCCGCCTGTGTAGTTGCAACTCGCCATTTGGCGCTTACACTCCGGGATGCACCCCCTTAGTCGCAGGAGGGCCGTTCCCAGTCCCCGTTGGCCGAGACGCGGAGCATGCCGCTCAAGGTCCGGGGTTCGCCGCCGACCTGAACGATATCCGCGATGAGCCACAGTTCCCCCTCGTTCGCGAGCCAGACCAGCCGGGGTCGAGACGGGCTGGCGGAGGCCAAGTCAATGTTGGCGTACCACAGGGGCGGGGGCTGATAGGACCCGTTGGTCCAGGAGGCCTGGACGGTGGTGTCGCCGGAGGCCACCCGCAGCAGGGTCACCGACGCGATCTGCCGGCTGACACTCGAGGTGATGGCAACGCCGAGCACCCGGGAGTCGGTTGCCGTCTGCCCCCGCGATTCTGACAGGGTCACGACCGCCGTCGGGACCTCGGTCAGCCCGGGACGGCTGTCGCGCAAGACTGTTTTGAGGTCCAGGTAGCGTAGTTCGTAGTTGCAGCGGCCGATGCCCAGAATACAGGCGGGCTGCAGCGCCAGGGCGAGGCTCAGTCCAGCCTGGGTAAGGATCCTGAAAGGCAGCGACATGCCTGATACTGGGGAGCACCCGTGGCTTATCCGTCCCCTGGCGGCGGGGATGGTCCGGGGTCAGCGAGTGACTGGTATCACCGTGTCGCGGCGGCAAACGTGGCAGGATAGGGGACCAACTCGAACGGAGGGTTTCATGAAGGCTTCAGAACTGATGACCAGGGATCCCGCCTGCTGTACTCCCGAAGATTCCATCCAGCGAGCGGCAGAACTGATGAAAGATTGCGATTGCGGATGCATTCCCGTGGTGGAGAGCACGAACAGCAAGAAGCTGTCCGGCGTGGTGACCGACCGTGACCTGGCGGTGCGGGCGCTGGCCCAGGGCAAGGGCCCGGAGACGAAGGTCAGGGACGTCATGACCCGCGAGGTCAGTTGCTGCACCCCGGACGATGATGTCGCCGCCGTGGAGCAGATCATGACGCGGGAGCAGGTCCGCCGGGTGCCGGTGGTGGATACCGCGGGGAACTGCTGTGGGATGATCTCGCAGGCCGACCTGGCGCTCAACAACCGGGCCGCCAGCGATAAGGATGTGGGCCGGGTGGTGGAGAGGATCTCGGAGCCCGTGGGGTAAGGCGGGCAGCAGAAGACAAGCCGCCGAGGTCGCTGGGAACGCCCCGAGTCGTTGACGCCGGGGATATCCGGCGAGGCTCGGCGGTCTTTGCGTCCCTCCAGCGAACCTCTCCCGTCAAAGCCCTCCCCCGTCGCCCGCTTGCCCCTCAGTCCCTTCCCACCGTGCGTAGCCGGTCGAGGATCGCGCCCAGCCGCCGGATCTCTTCTCCGTAGCGGGCCCAGTCCCCGTCCCGCTGGGCCCGGAGCGCCGCATCGTAGGCGCGCTGGGCATCGGCCAGCAGGGGAACCGCATCCGCGGCGGCGGGTGAGGTCTGATCGGCTGTGGCCGGCGCCGCCACCCGGGACGGCCCGCTGCCTCCACCGAAGAGCTGGGTCAGCGCCGCGTCCAGGGTCTCGCCCATGACGACCTGGTTCTGGTAGGCGACCACCACCCGCTTGAGCTCGGGGATCTTGCCCCCTTCGGCCTGGAGATAGAGCGGCTGCACGTAGAGCAGCGACTCATTGATCGGGATCACCAGCAGGTCGCCCCGGATCACCGAGGATCCCCGCTGGTCCCAGAGCGAGACCTGCCGGGAGATCTCGGTGTCCTGGTTGATCCGGTTCTCGATCTGCTGGGGCCCGAAGACCAGGCTCTGCCGGCTCAGGCGGTACACCCGGAGCTTGCCGTAGTGTTCCCCATCGTTCCGGGCCACCACCCAGGCCGCCAGGTTGTCCTTGCCCCTCGGCGTGAACGGCACCATGTAAATGAACTCCGCCTGCTCTTCGTCCGGCAGCCGCATCACGATGTGCCGCATGAAGGGCACCGCCCCGTTGGCCTCCGCCACCATGGGGATCTGCCACTGGTCCTCCCGGTGATAGAAATCTTCCGGGGCCTCCATGTGGTAGGTGGTGTAGAGGCTGGTCTGGACCCGGTAGAGATCATCGGGATAGCGGATGTGGGCCCGCAGGTCCGCCGGCATGCTGTCCAGCGGGACGAAGATGCCGGGGAAGATCTTCTCCCAGGTCCGGATCAGGGGGTCGGCCGGTTCCGCGACGTACGCGGTCACCGAGCCATCGTAGGCGTCGATCACCACCTTCACGCTGTTCCGCATGTAGGTGGTGCCATCGTCGGTCCGCTGGGCATAGGGATACCCGTCGGTCGCGGTATAGGCATCGAGCAACCACTTGAGGGTACCCGCCTCGGTGATGACCATGTAGGGGTCGCGGTCGAAGCGGAGGAACGACAGGGCCTTCTTCGCCCGTTCCACGATGTCGCGGTAGTAGAGAGCCCGGCTCTCGTTGGTGATGTCCTGGGAGAAGAAGATCTTGGATGACCCGAAGCGGATCGCCAGCGCCAGCCGGCGCACCAGGTTGCCCACCTGCACGCCGCCGCTGCCCTCATAGGCGGCATAGATGTTCTCTTCCCCTGAGGGGTGGTCGAACTCCCGCTGCCGGGTCCCCACGAAGACGAAGTCGTTGGCCAGTTCGCCGTAGTAGATCTGCGGCCGGGTGATCGTGAGGGATCCCACATTGGACGCCGGCGGCAGGTCCTGCACGAAGAGCACCGGCAGGCCCTCGGTGGTGACCTGGTTGACCGGCCCCAGGGTAAGGCCCATGCCATGGGTGAAGGTCAGGTGCTCGTTGATGAAGGTCCGGGTAGGGAGCGACCCGGCGTTCAGCTCCCGGGGGGAGAGCAGCACCTGGCGATACTTGCCGTCGATCCAGTAGCGGTCGTCGTCAATCGAGACGAAGTCGTAGTAGGTCCGGATCTCCTGCAGCTGGCCGAAGGTCAGGAGCAGCGGGTCCCGGTCCCAGAGCCGGACGTTCTCGATGGTGGGCGCGTTGGCCTTGATGTCGGCCAGGGTGAGGTTGGCCTCGCCGTCCAGTTCCCGGACCTCGACGCTGTCGATCCCCCAGGCCTGGCGGGTGGCGGCGATGTGATGCACCAGGTAGGGCTTCTCCCGGGTCAGTTCGGTCGGCGCCACGATCAGCTTCTGCATCGCCATGGGGAAGAGCACCCGTCCCACCAGGGCAATCACGACGTAGCCCCCGATCGCCCAGAGGCCAAGCGAGGGCAGCTTCCTCTGCTGCGCCGCGACCACCACCAGGATGGCGGCGAGCCCGGCGAGCACCGCCGTGACCCGGAGCGCCGGAAGCCGGGCATGCATGTCGGTATAGCTGGCGCCGACCAGCGGCCCGGTGGTGGAGTACAGCAGGCTGGGGACATCAATGAACCAGAGCCGGACCGCGGTCAGCACCAGCAGCAGGGCCACCAGGATGGCCATGTGCAGGCCCGCCGAGGGCTCGAGGCGCACCTTGTTGGCCTGGAGCATGATGTCGCCGCGGAGGAGATAGATCGGGATCAGCATCACCAGCGAGAGCCCCAGGATCGCGGTGAGGAAGCCGCGGAACACGGCCAGGGCCGGCAGGGTGAAGACATAGAACCCGATGTCTTTACCAAAGACCGGGTCGGTGATGTTGAAGGAGGTGCCGTGAATGGCCTGGAGGGTGAGTTCCCAGACTGAGGTCGCGGCAAACCCGATGAAGAGCCCGAACCCGATGGCGGCCGGAAGGGTGAGCCGACGGAGAATGCCGCTTACGTCCACCCGCGGAATTTCCTTACCGTGGGTGAACACGATGGGATTGAAGCTGAGTCCCCGCTGGGCGATCCGGAGGTTGAGGTAGATCACCAGGGCCGCAAAGATGCCGACGCCGAGGAAGAGGAAGAACTGGGTCGAGATCTGGCGCGTAAAGACGACCTCGAAGCCGATCTCCTTGAACCACCACCAGTCGGTAAG
Organism: uncultured Gemmatimonadales bacterium; assembly: GCA_963795085.1. Classification (GTDB taxonomy): domain Bacteria; phylum Gemmatimonadota; class Gemmatimonadetes; order Gemmatimonadales; family GWC2-71-9; genus DASYPP01. Next base: position 822,241 of record CAWCFX010000006.1, read on the forward strand.
CGTCGTGACCGAGGCCGGGAAGAGCAGCACGGCTCCGACGACAAGGACAGCGAGGGACACGAAGAAACGACGGCGGTTCACGGCAACCTCCGGGGGCGTCGGCGATGGGAGCGGAACATCGGAACATAACCCGGTGGTGCAGGGGGTGCAGTGGGTCAGTGGGACAGTGGGACAGTGGGACAGTGGGACAGTGGGACAGTGGGTCAGTGGGTCAGTGGGACAGTGGGACAGTGGGTCAGTGGGACAGTGGGTCAGTGGGGCAAGTGGGACAGTGGGACAGTGGGTCAGTGGGGCAGTGGCACGGCTGACCCCTTTGCCGTTACCCCCCTTATACTTCACTAGCCCTTCAGAGCCCCCCTTTCAGGAGCGAGGATTCCATGGCCACCGCAACCCGGAAGAAGACGACCCGCAAGAGCACGCGCAAGACGCCCGCCCGCGCGGCGAAACCCGCGAAGCCCACCGCCAAGGCGAGACTGGCCAAGGCCGCCAAGTCGCTGGAACTGGCTGCGGCCAACTACGCGAAACGCGCGAGCGAGGCCGGCGTCGCGGCTGGGCGCGCGGTGAAGAAGGCCAGCAAGACGAAGACGGCGAAGATCCTGGGCGCGGCGGCCCTGGCGGCCGCGGGGTATGCGGCGTCGCGGGTGATTCGAGGCAAGTAATGGTCTGATAGCCTGGCCCCCTCACCCAGGCCCACTTCATGCCTGAGAGGGGGTTGTCTTCTCTTCCCCGGCTAGTCGACCGTGAGAGCCCCAATGATCGCCGATCGTCGTTGCCCTGCTCACCGGCGTGGCGGTGGGCATCGGGATTTTCACCTTCGGCTATGCCCGGGGTGCCTCCTATCTCACCACGGATCCCGCCGCCTGCGCCAACTGCCACGTCATGCACCTCACCCAGCTCCGCCCGAAGCGACGCCACCGCCTCGGAGCCCAGGTGGACGGTATCGGGCCTGGGGAGATGGATCCCATCCAGGCGGCGGCCGGTCTCCGACTGGATGACGAACTGGTGGAGATCGGTCTGCCGGGGCGATCTGTTCCCGGGCGTACGCCTCGACGCCGTCGCCCAGCGCGATCACGGCGACCAAGGCAGCCGTGCCGATGACCACGCCGAGGGTGGAAAGGAAGGTGCGAAGCGGGTGGGTGGCGAGGGCACTGAGTCCGATGGAGAGCGCGTGTCGAATCATTCCGGCACAACGTCGGAACATTCCAAAGTGTTTCACATGGCAACGACCATGATTAGTGTTAATTTACGTGTGAGAGGTCAACTCAGAACCCAGACCAATGGAGGACAACGATGGCAGGACGATCCCTGAAAAAGACTATCCGCACCGTGCGCAAGAGCATGCCCAGCAGGAAGGCCATGGTGTCGGCGACCCGGCAGACCGGGGCCCGGCTCAAGAAGGCCGCGATATCTCTCGAAAAAGCAGCCGCCAACTACGCCAGGCAGGCCAAGGCCGCCGGCGTGACAGCGGGCAAGACGGCGAAGAAGGTGAGCAAGACCCGCTCCGCGCAGGTGCTCGCCGCGGCGGCGCTGGCGGCGGCCGGGTATGTGGCGGTGAGGAAAGCCAGGAAGCGTTAAGCCTCAGCGAAGGACGATTCGCTCCAGCGATTCCGTCAGGATCCTGGCCGTCGGCATCGACCGCTGCGCCTCCCTCGTCGCGCGGTCGTTCGCCGCACCGGACAGGTGAAACCCCGCCACCTGCCTCGGCTTGATCCACCGCTCGATCACCCGCCGGCCCTCGGCACTGCTCAGCATCCAGGACGGCAGCAGGGCCACGTCAACCCGGGCGGTGTCCAGCCGGAACGGCGCAAAGGCCTCCTCCGATACGTCGGTATCGTCCGACGTGGAGGATCCGCCGGCCCCCGATGGTGACCAGGAAACCGAGGTGTTCCACCACGGTGCGGTGACGGGCGCCGCCGTGCGGCAGACCGAGCAGCTCGACCTGGATCCCGTTGACGACCTCCGTCCGTCGCGCCCCTATCGGCGTCGTCCGGGCCCGGATTCGCGCGGCGAGTCCCGGGTCGCGGGGCAGGCGACCGCGCAGGGAATCAATGACCTGCGTCGAGGTGACCAGGGTGGCGCGGGGATTGGCGAGCAGGTGGGGAGCCACCGACCTGGGATGGAAGTGGTCGCCGTGCCGGTGGGTGACCAGGACCAGGTCAACCGCATCGAAGGGCGCCCGCGCGGCCTCCAGGCTGGCGAGGGTGGAGTCGGCGGGATCGGCGTACTCCGGGCCGTAGTCACGAAAGAGTCCGTCGATCAGGACCTTTCGCGATCCGTCGGAGAGCATCACGCCTTCGTTGGCGATGAAGGTGATGGTGACGTCACTTTCGCCGGGTGGATGGGCGGCTCCGAGCGGCAGCAGCATCGCCGCGGCGGTGAACAGAACGAAGCGGGCGGATCGTCGCGGCATGTGAACCGGGGAAAGAGCGAGAGGCCTGGCAGACGTCATGACGGGACGCCCGGAGAGGTGGTTTCGCGTCACCCAGCCTGTTCTCTCCCGGCGTGGTCTACTCCCAGCCGCTCTACTCGTGGCCTCACCCCCAGCCCCTCTCCACTTCGTGGAGAGGGGTGCCTGTTCCGCCAGGGAACCAGGGATACGACTACTCCCGCCCTCTTTACTCCCGCCCTCTTTCCTACCGCCCGTTTCTACCGCCCTCTTTTCTACCGCCCGTTTCTACCGCCCGTTTTCTCCCGCCCGTTTTCTCCCGCCCTGTTCCTACCGCCCTGTTCCTACCGCCCTGTTCCTACCGCCCTCTCTTGCAAGTATCAGGAAGGCCCGGTCTTCAGCTCCGCCACCTGGCCCTGCAGGCTCTGAATCAGCTCCTTCAGTTCTTCAACCCTCGCGTCCTTCTGCTGCTCCAGCGGCGAGAGGAACCAGCTGACCGCGACGCCGCTGAGGATGCCGAAGACGGCGACACCGGCGGCCATCACGGCCGCCCCGATCAGGCGCCCCTCGGGGGTCAACGGATAGACGTCCCCATACCCTACCGTGGACATGGTGGCGATCGCCCACCACATCGCGTCGTAGGCATCCTTGATGTTGGTGCCGGGACCCGATTCAAAGTGGAGGATGGCGATGCTGGACGCGGTGAGCAGGATCAGGCTTCCCAGCACCGCGGCCAGGAACGCGCTCTCGGTTCGGCGGCCCGACATGAACAGCGCGATGGTGCGCGCCGAGCGGAAGGCGCGGAGCACCCGAAGCACGCGGAAGATGCGCCCGAGCCGGCCATAGCGGAGCGGGCCGATGGCGGGGATGCTGGAGATCAGGTCCACCCATCCCCAGGTCAGCATGTACCGGCGCCGGTCGGGGGACCGTTTCAGCGTCACCAGGAAATCAATGAAGAAGATCCCGCAGGCCACCGTGTCGGCATAGTGCAGGATGATCCGGGTATCCTCGCTCAGGTCGAAGAGCGGTCCGGCCCCGATGGCCAGGATCGCATATATGGAAAGGCTGAGGATGAAGATCTGGTACGGCGCGAAGCGGTGGTCCTTGGTTTCCGCCGGGGCGGGGTGCGACATGGGGGAAGCTCCGTAAGTGTATAGGGGGACCAAGGTAACGCTGCACCAGGCGGGGAGCGGTGAGGAGTGAACAGGGGCTACTGTAATGCCCCGCCCTCCCATCCGTCTGCCTGTGTAGCCCGGCCGAGGGGCCGGGATTCATTCAACCGGGAGGCAGCATGCTGGATCGTAACGCGATGGGTGGAGGCTCTTGCGGCTGTGGCGAGTGTGGCTGCGGCTGCGGCGACTGAACCGCCCACGGAACCCCGCCCGGCTGGACCGCCGGGCGCGGGTGCCGTATCGTTGGCACCCATGACTGCCGCACAGGGAGCTTCGCCGGACGTGATGCGGGCGCTGGTGGACAACCACCAGCGGTTCCTGGCGTTCCTGGAGAAACGGGTGGAGTCGCGGGAGGTGGCCGAGGACATTCTCCAGGACGGCTTCGCGCGGGCCATCGAGCGCGCCGCCGATATCAGGGAGCCCGGGTCCATCGTGGCCTGGTTCTACCGGCTGCTCCGGAACGCGGTGACCGATCATTACCGGCACCAGGGGGCCGAGTCGCGGGCCCTGGCGCGGGTAGCGGGAATGGAAGAGACCCGGACCGAGCCGGGCGACCAGGAGATGTTCGACACCGTCTGCGACTGCGTGGTCAGCCTGATGGAGACGCTTCGGCCGGCCTATGCGACGGCACTCCGGGAGGTGGAGATCGAGGAGCAGCCGCTGGCCGAGTATGCGGCCAGGGCGGGCATCACGGCGGGGAATGCTGCGGTGCGGCTCTTCCGCGCGCGCGAGGCACTCAGGAAGCAGGTGGTGCGGTGCTGCGGGCCGGTGTAGCACTGAGTCTCTCCGAGGGGCCACCACCCGAGTCCCTGAACAAACAGGGCGGCTTGCCCTGCCTGATCACGAAAGCACGAACGACAAACTACAAAGCGTGAACGACAAAGCACGAACGACAAAGCACGAACGACAAAGTACGAACGACAAAGTACGAAATAGGCAAAACACAAGAAACAACTCTGACAGATACGGCTTCTTCTTCGCCAAGTTGCTGTTTTATTGGTGTTCTTTTCTTGTATTTCGTGCTTTGTTGTACCGGGCAGGGCTCGTGCGCACAATAGTCTAGCGGGACAACGCGGGGGCTGGCCCTGCCTGATCACGAAAGCACGAACTACAAACTGCAAAAGCGCGAACTCGTGCTTTGTTGTACCGGGCAGGGCTCGTGCGCACAATAGTCTAGCGGGACAACGCGGAGGCTGGCCCTGTCTGATCACGAAAGCACGAACTACAAACTGCAAAAGCGCGAACTCGTGCTTTGTTGTACCGGGCAGGGCTCGTGCGCACAATAGTCTAGCGGGGCACACGCCTTATGATTGTTCTTCTCTTTGTATTTCGTGCTTTGTTGTCCCGGGCAGGGCTCGTGCGCACAATAGTCTAGCGGGACTCACGACCGCCCACTTCCTCCACTTCCTTTCGCGCCTCAGCCAGCCGGTCCGCGCCCTCCCCGATCTGGCGCGCGGCGTCAATCAGCGTCGTCAACGACCCCAGCTCGGCGGCCCCCGCGTGAAGCCGGAGCAGGTCCAGCCGGATCCCTTCGAGGGCCGCCACGCTCTGGGCGAGGTGGGCGGCGGCCCCCTGCTTCCGCGCCGCCAGCACCTCGGTGTCTCCCGAGCCGGCGGGAACCAGGGCGGCGACCAGTTCGAGTTCCGCCCGCGCTCCCGCGGCCCGGGCCTCCAGCGCGGCCACGACGGCGGGCAACTCGCCCAGGTGCGCCCGCTGCGCCTCGGGAAGGGCCGCGTACAGTTCCGACGCGGCTAGTCCCAGGGCTGCTTCGGTGGCGCGGAACGCCGAGGCGCCGGCCAGCCGGGACCGATCCGGTGCCCCCAGCCGCCGGGCCAGCCACTCCCCCACCCGGCTCTGCCAGAGCCGGTCGCGGATTCCCGTCTGCCACCACTTGCGGATCCGGTCAGGAATAAACTGCACGCCCAGCGCATTGCTCAGGGCGCCGAGCCCCATCGTGGTGAGGACGGGGGCGAGGACGAACATCATCCCCATGTCCCGCTCGTGGACCACTTCGGCGAGCACCAGCCCGAACGTCACGGCGAGCCAGCTGGCGGCACCGGCCGTCGCGAGCCGGAGGAGCCGGTGGGCGGGCGACTCCCCCTCGTCCCGGGCCGCCGCCTCGGTCTCGGCCTGCTCCCGCCGGGCGACCTCGAGCGCGGTCCGGAGATCGGCCAGGGTGTGGCCGGCCCGGAACTGTCGCGCCGCCTGGTTCAGATGGAAGCCGATCACGGGAAGGAGCGGCAAGGCCGCGATCGCGGCGAGCAAGACGATGTCGGCCGGCCCGTCCGGGCGCCGGCCGGCGAGCCACACGACGAGGTTCACCAGCGAAAGCGTGCCGAACACGCCGGACCAGGCCAGGTAGGGAACCAGGAGCGGGTTCCGGGCGGCGAGCCAGGCCCGGAGCGGGGTCGGCAGGGCCGGACGGGTCTCCGGCGGCGGGGCGAGAGCTTCGGCCAGCGTCTCGCCGTCGGCGAACCGTGCCTCGGGGTCCCGGGCGAGACAGCGGTCAATCGCCGCCGCCAGCCCGGGCGGCACGCCGGGCGCCGCCGCCTGGAGTCCGGGTGGATCCTCGGTCGCCTGCCGCAGCATGAGGGCGGCCAGGTTGTTCGCCTCGAACGGAAGCTGGCCGCTCACCGCGAGGAAGCCGACCACGCCGAGGCCGTAGATATCGCTCCGGCCATCAGTGGTTTCGCCCGCCATCTGCTCCGGGCTCATGAAATGGGCCGTCCCCATGATCTTCCCCGGGTCGGTCGCCGAGCCGCGATCCCCGCCGCCATGGGCGATCCCGAAATCGGTCACCAGCGCCCGGCCGGTGGCGGCTTCGAGCAGAATGTTGTCCGGTTTCACGTCGCGGTGCACGATCCCGCGACCATGGGCGTACGCCAGCGCCCACGCCACCTCGCGAAGGATCCGGGTCGTCTCGGCGGGCGGGAGCGGGCCGGCCCGACGGATCCGCTCGCCCAGGGTCTCCCCTTCGACGTAACTCATGGCGAAGAAGACGAACCCGCCGGCTTCACCGACCCGGTGGATCGGCACGATGTGAGGGTGGGAGAGCCCGGCGGCCATCCGCGCCTCACGGAGGAACCGCTCGCGCGCGGCCGGCGCCTGGGCCAGCTGGGTCGGGAGGACCTTGATGGCCACGTCCCGGTCCAGCTGCACCTCGCGGGCGAGGTAGACCACGCCCATCCCGCCGCGGCCCAGCTCGCGCTGGATCGAGTACTCGCCCGCGAGCGCGGCCTGGAGGTCGAGGAAGTCGGAGGAGGGGGGCATGGATACAAAAGTAAGCGGTGAGCGGTGAGAAGTGAGCAGGCTTCGAAACAGGCAAAGCGAGACACTCGGGGCTGGCCCTGCCTGATCACGAAAGCACGAACGACAAACTACAAAGCGCGAACGACAAAGCACGAACGACAAAGCACGAACGACAAAGCACGAAATAGACAAAACACAAGAAACACTCCCGACAATACGGCTTCTTCTTCGCCAATGGCCGTTTTATTGGTGTTCTTTTCTTGTATTTCGTGCTTTGTTGTCCCGGGCAGGGCTCGTGCGCACAATAGTCTAGCGGGACTCTCTTGGGGCTGGCCCTCTCTGTTTACTGCTGTTTTCGTTTCTTGTATTTCGTGCTTTGTCGTCCCGGGCAGGGCTCGTGCGCACAATAGTCTAGCGGGACTGCGGGGGGGGATCTCGTGTTGCCTCGACCTCAAGGCTGTACCGCTTCCCCCAGCCATCCCTGACCCCCTGGCCCCCTTCCCCCGTCGGGGGAAGGGGGAACGAGATGCCAGTTACAGCACGACTCGCCTTACAAAACCCCGTACTCCCAGTACCGTCAGCAGCACCGCGACCAGCAGCAGCATCCCGGCGGTCACCGCCGTCGCGAGGTGCGGCACCTCGGGGGTGAGCGCGATCCGGAGTCCTTCGCTCATGTACATGAGCGGGTTGGCGAGCACCGCCACCTGGAGCCAGCGGATCGGGTGCAGCGCCGCCCAGGGGTAGTACACGCAGCCGAGGAAGATGAGCGGGGTGAGAATCACGGCAAACATGAGCCCGATGTGCTGCGGCCGGACCGCGGTGCCCAGGGCGAGGCCGAACGCTGCCGCGAGCCAGCAGGCCAGCACCAGCATCAAGGCCAGCATGGGCCAGCTGGCCACGTGGATGTGCACCGGCCCCAGCGGGATCAGGGTGACGATGGGAAAGACCACCACCCCCGCCATGAGCGCCTGGAAGGCGCCGAAGGCCACCTTGGCGAGCGGCACGGTGGCGAGGGGGACGGGTGCCAGCACCCGGTCTTCGATCTCGCGAGTGGCGCCGAGTTCCATGGAGAGCGGCAGGGCCACGGCGGCGATCGCGGTGAACACCATGGCCACCGCCACCAGGCCCGGCACCAGGATGGTGGCGAACGACCCGGTACCTCCCGACGGCAGGCTCTCGCCGGTGCGGGGCAGGACATAGGTGAACACGAACACGGTGAGCAGCGGGTTCATGATGGTCCGCAGGGTGAACGGCAGCCACTCCCGCCGGAGCACGCGGAAGTCGCGGGCCCAGAGTCCGAACACGACCCGCACAAGGGTGCTATTCACGGAGGTCCCGCCCGGTCATCTGGATGAACATGGTTTCAAGGGACGGCTCTACGACCTTGAGGCCGGTCAGGTGGTGCTCGCTTAAGAGGGTGACGACGGCGGGGACCGAGCCGGCCTCGGGACCCCGTCGTACCCCCCAGTTGAGCTCGGCCGGGCCCCGCCAGCACCGCCCAGTTAGTTCCACCGCCAGCCGCTGGCAGATCCGCCCAGTATAGTGCGTGAGGCTAAGCCCTGTTCTACCGCCCCGTCATACCGCCCAGTTAGTTCTACCGCCCTGTCCTACCGCCCCGTCATACCGCCCAGTTAGTTCTACCGCCCTGTCCTACCGCCCTTTCGTACCGCCCAGTTCTCCCGCCCAGTTCAAGCCGTCCGCTTCGAATACTGGTGCACCGCCAGCCAGAGCACGATTGCGGCATAGGCGGTGAGAATCCCCATGGGCAGGGCGATGTCCGCCGGGCCGGCGCCCTTGACCAGGATGGCGCGGGAGACGAACACGAAGTGGCGCACCGGGTTCAGCTGCGACACCACCTGCACCCAGTGGGGCATACTCTCAATCGGGGTGAAGAGCCCGCTCATCAGCAGGTAGATCAGCATGACGAAGAAGGTGATGAACATGGCCTGCTGCTGGGTCTCGACCAGGGTGCTGATGAACAGCCCGATACCCAGCGCCACCAGCAGGTAGATCGCCGCGGATCCGAAGAGGAGCAGCAGGCTGCCCCGGATGGGGATCCCGAAGAGCAGCTTGCCCACCAGGAGTCCCACCGAGAGGTCGAGCATCGCGAGGACCCAGAACGGCAGCATCTTCGCGGTGATGAACTGGCCCCGGGTCATCGGGGTCACGTTCAGCTGTTCCAGCGTCCCCAGTTCCTTTTCCCGGGCCAGGTTCTGGGCGGTCAGCGTGGTGCCGATCAGGGTGACCAGGGAGACCAGCAGCCCGGGCACCATGTAGTGCCGGTAGTCGAGTTCCGGGTTGTACCAGTTGCGGGCCCGCACGTCGATGCGGCGGATACCGGCCACGGGTCCCCGGGCCGCTGCGGCCGATACCGCTCTCCTCTGGGGCGCCAGCTCCAGGGTCAGGTCGCCGGCATAGGCGGAGAGAATGCGGTTGGTGTAGTGCTGGACGATGCCGGCCGACGTGCCCTTCTCCGCGTTGACCGTCACCTGGACCGGCGCCGATCCGTCCCGCACCAGCTGTTCCTCGAACCGGGGCGGAATGGTGAGCACCAGGGTGGCGTCTCCCCTGAGCAGCGACTCCTCGGCCGGCGCCATGCCGTCGGCGATCCCGATCAGCCGGAAATGGCGGGACGCCTCGAAGCGGCTCACCAGCCCGCGGGAGACGCCGGTGCGGTCCTGGTCCACGATGAACGCGGGGGTGTCCCGGATCTGGAAGGTGGCGGCGTTGGCCAGCACGACGAGCTGGATCGCCGGCATGAGCAGCACCTGGACCAGCGAGGCCCGGTCCCGGACGACATGCAGCACCTCGGCCCAGGCCAGCGCCAGGATCCGGCGCACCCTAGTCGAGCCTCACGTGGAAGTTCCGGGTGGCCAGGGCCAGGAGCCCCGCCGCCATCCCCACCAGGACCAGGGTCGGCTGCCAGAGATACTCGATGCCGACCCCCTTGAGCATGATGGCCCTGGCGATCTCGATGAACCAGCGGGCGGGGACGATATGGCTGACCCACTGCAGGATGTCCGGCATGCTCTCCACCGGGAAGAGAAAGCCGGACAGCAACATGGTCGGCAGCATCGTCCCCGTCATGGCGGCCATCATCGCGACCCGCTGGCTCCTGGTGCGGGTGGAGATCAGCATCCCCAGCGCGAGCGAGACCAGGATGTAGAGCAGCCCCTCCCCCAAGAGCAGGAGCGTGCTGCCCCGGAGCGGCACGTTGAAGATCAACCGGGCCTCGACGATCACCGCGCCCACGCTGACCATCCCGATCAGCAGGTAGGGCGCCACCTTGCCGGTCACGATCTCCCAGGGCCGAAGGGGTGAGACCAGCAGCGACTCCATGGTGCCGGTCTCCTTCTCCCGGGTGAGCGAGATCGCGGTCATCATGGAGGAGATGATGGTCAGCACGAACGCCATGAGCCCGGGGACGAAGAGGTTGGAGCTCTCTCCGTCCGGGTTGAACCGCATTCGCACCCGGGACTCGATCCGGACCTGGCCGGCCAGGCGGCCCTGGTTCAGCTCGTGCTGCCATGCCTGGATGACGGCCAGCATGTAGTTCTGCCGCGAGTTGCCGCTGTTGGGGTCGGTCGCGTCGGTGATCACCTGGATGGGGGCGGGCAGCCCCTGCCCCAGCGCTTCGCCGAAACCGGACGGGAAGATCACCGCCTGGGTCACCCGGCCGCGCTGGAAATGGTCCTCCAGGGTGCCGGTGCCGGGAAGTACCTCGACGATCCGGAACACACCGGTCCCCTCGAGCCGGTTCCGAAGCGCGAGCGTCGAGGCGTCCGGAGTGGGGTCCACCACCGCCAGGCGCACGTCCCGGATGTCGGTGCGAATGGCATAGCCGAAGAGAATCACCTGCACCACCGGCAGCAGGATCAGCACGGCGAGGGTGCGCCGGTCGCGGAGGATATGGTACACCTCCTTCCGCACCAGCCCGCGAAAGGCGCTCATCCGACTGCCGCCTCGGCCGGGCGGGCCAGCCGGACGAAGAGCTCGTCAATGCTGGCGACGCCGTGCTCGCGCTTCAGCTGGTCCGGCGTCCCCAGCGCCGCGATCCGCCCCGCCACCATGATGGAAACCCGGTCGCAGTACTCGGCTTCGTCCATGTAATGAGTGGTGACCAGCACCGTGGTGCCGGACCGCGCGGCCTGGTAGATCATCTCCCAGAACTGGCGGCGGGTGACCGGGTCCACCCCGCTGGTCGGCTCGTCGAGAAAGACCAGCGACGGCTGGTGCAGCAGCGCCACCGAAAAGGCGAGCTTCTGGCGCCAGCCGAGCGGCAGCGAACGCACCGGCGCGTCCGCCACCGGTCCCAGGTCCAGTTGGGCGATGATCCGGTCGGTCCGCTCCCGGAGCACCGGCCGCGCGATATTGTAGATCCCGCCGTAGAGCCGGATGTTCTCCCGGATGGTCAGGTCCTCGTAGAGCGAGAACCGCTGGCTCATGTAGCCGATGCGGGCCTTGACCGCCTCGCTCTCGCGGCCCACGTCGAACCCCACGACGGTGGCGCTTCCGTCGCTGGGGGCCAGCAGCCCGGTCAGCATCCGGATCGCGGTGGTCTTCCCCGCGCCGTTGGCGCCGAGGAACCCGAAGACCTCGCCGGGGTGGACATCGAACGAGATGTGGTCCACCGCGGTGAAGCTCCCGAAGCGGCGAGTGAGGTCCCGGGCGGCGATGACCGGCGGGCCATTCATGCCGCGGCCTCCGGGGCGCCCATCAGCGCCATGAAGACATCTTCGATGGTCGGGTCCACCGGCGCCGCGCTCGCGGGCCCCAGTCCCTGCTCCTCGAGGGCTGCCACCACCTCCCGGGCCTGCTCGTCCACCGGGATCCTCCGCTGGTCGGTGAAGTGCAGCGTCGAGCCAAAGAGCTGGACCGAGTGGGTGTGCGGGTAGCCACGCAGCGCCTGGAGCGCACCCAGCCGGTCGGGCGCGGCAACGGCGAGCAGCGGACGGTCAAACGACCGGGAGATCACCTCGGGGCGGTCCAGCGCCAGCACCCGCCCCCGCTGCACCAGGGCGATCCGGTCGCAGCGGCCGGCCTCGTCCATGTAGGGCGTGGAGACGAGGACGGTGAGGCCACCTTCCCGCAGCCGGCCCAGCAGGTCCCAGAACTCCCGGCGGGACACCGCGTCCACTCCGGTGGTCGGCTCATCGAGGACCAGGATCTCGGGGCGGTGCACCAGCGCACAGCAGAGCGCCAGTTTCTGCTTCATGCCGCCGGAGAGGGCGCCGGCCCGCCGGTCGCGGAACGGCTCCAGCTGCCGGTAAATCACCTCGATCCGTTCCCGCTCCCGCTTCAGCGTGGTGCCGAACACCGACGCGAAGAAGTGGAGGTTCTCGTCCACGCTCAGGTCGCCATAGAGGGAGAAGCGACCCGCCATGTACCCGATGCGCCGGCGCAGGTCCCAGATATCCTTGACCACGTCCCGGCCCAGCACCGTGGCCTGGCCGGAGGTGGGAACCAGCAGGGTGGCCAGGACCCGGAAGAGGCTGGTCTTCCCCGCCCCGTCGGGCCCGATCAGTCCGAACAGTTCGCCCGGGTGGACGTCCAGCGAGATGGCGTCCAGCGCGGTGGTGTCCCCATAGCGCATGACCAACTCCCGGACGGAGACCGCCGGTCCCACCGGAGTTCCGGCAGAAGCAGTCACTCGGCCGCCGGGTGCAGCCGCACGTCGGCGGGCATGCCAAGCTTCAGGGTGCCGTTGGCGTTGGGCACCAGGATCTTGACGGCGTACACCAGGCCGGCCCGCTCTTCCCGGGTCTGGATCGGGGTCGGGGTGAACTCCGCCTGCGACGAGATCCAGCTCACCACGCCGGGGAGGGTGATCCGCTCGCCGGCGGCAGAATCCACGGTGACGTCCACGGTCTGGCCCAGCCGTATCGTGGCCAGGGATGGCTGCGCGACGTACGCCCGGAGGGTCAGCGTGTCGAGCCGGGCCATCTTGAAGAGCGGCTGTCCCGGCTGGACGTATTCCCCCCGCTCCGCGTAGGTCACCAGCACGGTGCCGCTCATCGGGGCGGTGACCCGGCTCTGGCGGATCCGTTCCCGGACCTGGTCCACCAGCGACCCGCCGGCGTTGACCTCCTGGCTGGTCGCGCGCTGCCGCGACCTCGCCCCCTGGATCTGCTCGGCCAGCACCCTGAACTCCCGCTCGGCCTGGTCCCGCTGCTGGGCGGTGGCCGCCTGCTGGTCGAAGAGCCGCTGGGTGCGCTCGTAGCTCCGCTTCGCCACGTCGTACTGGGCCTCGAGCGCGGCGACCTGGTTGGCGGCATCGCCCACGCGGGACTGGCCGGCGCCACGCTGGGCGGTGAGTTGCGACTCCTGCAGCAGCAGCTGGGTGGTGTCCACCACCGCGACCAGCGCACCGGAATCCACCGTCGCGCCTTCTTCCGGCGTGAAGTGGAGCAGCTGGCCGCTGGTCTCCGCCGAGACCACCACTTCGGTCGCTTCGAAGTTGCCGTAGGCGTCGGGGTCATCGCCGCCGTTGCAGGCGGCGAGCAGGAGCAGGAGCGCCGGTGTGAGCGCTGGGGGGCGGGCCATCACGGAATCTCCTGGCCAAGGGTGGTGAGCAGCCGGGCCTTGAGCCGGGCTCGTTCGATCTCATGGGCGGCCAGCGCGAGCCGGCTCTCCAGCACGTCGGTCGAGCGGTCGAGGTAATCGGCCGCGGTCATCACGCTCTCCTGGAACCGGAGCCGGCTCTCCCGCTCCACCAGCTCGCGGAGCCCGATCAGCCGCCGGTCCATGGCAATCGTCGAGTCCAGCCGGGCGAGCCCGGCCAGGTCTTCCTGGATCGTGCGCGTGAGCTGGCTGGTGAAGGCGGCTTCTTCCGCCCTTGTGATCTCCCGCTGCAGTGCCAGCACCTGGCGCTCCCGCGCGTTCCGTCCCCAGGTAAACGGGGACCATTGCGCCTGCACGCCGGCGAGCCAGTAGGAATCGAAGCCGTCGTTCAACTGGTTGAGCCCCGGCTGCCCATATCCGGCCCGGCCGAAGGCGCTGATCCGGGGTGCGCTTCGCGCGGCGATCACCCGCTCCTGCTGCACCAGCCGGTCTCGACTCACCGCGAACTGCTGGTACTCGGGACGGGAGCGGAGCAGCCGAATCGAATCGCCGGCGGAGAGATGCGAGACGTCGAGCTCGGGCACCTGGGGCAGCACCGAGTCCGGCATGGAGTGACCCGCCAGGATCTCGAGCCGGTTGAGGGCGGCGCGGCGCTGGGCCGAGAGGTCCAGGGCATCCTGCCGGCGGAGCAGCACCGTGGCGGCGATCGACGCGGTGTCGCCGGGAAGTGCGGAGCCTTCGCGCAGGCGGGCGGCAACCTCGCGGAGCCGGGCCTCGAGGTCGGTGATCGTGGCCTGCACCAGGCGGCTTCGGGCGTCCAGCAGCGCCATCGCGAAGAAGGCTTCGTTCACCTCCTGCCGGAGACCATAGAGCGCCGTCTCCAGCCTTGCTTCAGACTCTTTCAGCTCGGCATGCTCCAACCCGCGCCGGGGACCTCGGGTGGGGTCGAAGAGCGACTGGTCCATCCGGACGTGGGCATCGTACGTGTCGTGCGGGGGCGTGGGGATCGAGAACGCCGGAGACTGGACCGGCACCTTGGTCACGTCCGACTGGTACTGGGCCTGCCCCTGCCCGGTGAGGGACGGCAGCCATTCGCTGGAGAGGTTATCCAGCCGGAGCCGGCTCTGCTGGGTGAGCAGCTCCGATTCCCGGAGACGGGGATCGGCGGCGCGGGCCTGGCGCTGCAGTACGCCGAGGCGAAGCGTATCGGGCGGGGCCTGCTGCGCCTGGGAGATCGGGGCGGCGCCGAGCAGCGTGGCGGCGAGCGCCAGGGAGAAGGCCTTCATGGGCGAAGCCCCGCGAGGAAGAAGGCAGGGAGTTCCCGTCGGCGCTGGGCGATGAACCCGGCGAAGCCGGCGGCATCGAGTCCCAGGAAGAGCTGGAGCGCGGGCCGGGCGGCGAAGGGAAAGACGCAGAGGGCCAGCAGGCTCACCAGGAACTGCCGCGCCGCGATGGGGCGATAGCGCCCGGCGCGGACCTCGGCGTCAATCTGTTTCTGGAGCCGGGCGAGAATGCCGCTGCCGATGGTCTCCAGCTCCTGTCCCGCCTGGGTGGCGATCAGCTGGCGGATCCGGTCCGGGTTGTGGTGGATCTCGCTGATCATGTAGGCGGGGAGATAGGGGTGCCGGGAGAGGTGGTCGAGCTCCAGCGACACGATCTGGCGGACCTTCGTTTCCAGGTCCAGGTCGGCGGCCAGGGTGGCGAAGAGCGCGGGAAAGAGCCGGCCGGCGTTCTGCCGGAAGACGGCCTCGGCCAGGCTCTGCTTGTTGCGGAAGTAGTAGTGGAGCAGCGCCTTGTTGACCCCGGCCTCGGTGGCGATCTCCTGCATCCGGGCGCCGGCGGTGCCCTCGCGGAGAAAGACGGCGTGGGCGGCGGCGAGGATACGCGCCTCGGTGGCGCCGTCCTTGGGGGGGGCGGCCTTGGCGCGGGCCTTGGCGCGGGGGCGCTTGGTGCGTCGGATGGGCTTGGGCATCTGGCCTTAACCGTTTGGTTAAACCAGATGGTAAGGGGAGGGCGGGCGGAGGGCAAGGGAATGGGGGGAATTGAGGGAATGGGGGAATTGAGGGAATGGGGGAATTGAGGGAATGTTGGAATTGAGGGAATGGGGGAATTGAGGGAATGGGGGAATTGAGGGAATGTGGGAATTGAGGGAATGGGGGAATTGAGGGAATGGGGGAATTGAGGGAATGGGGGAATTGAGGGAATGTTGGAATTGAGGGCAATAAGAACAGAGATGCAGAAAGAAGATGTCGTTTGTCTTGTTTGTCTATTTCGTACTTTGTAGTCCGTGCTTTTGCAGTTTGTCGTTCGTGCTTTCGTGATAAAAGCAGGGTCAGCCCTCGAGTGTCCCGCTGGATTATTGTGCGAGCCAGCCCTGCCCGGACACGAAAACACGAAACACGAGAAGAGTACTTTCCATCAGGTTCCCTCAATTCCAACATTCCCTCAATTCCAACATTCCCTCAATTCCAACATTCCCTCAATTCCAACATTCCCTCAATTTCCCCATTGTTCTTGTTCTTTGTTTTGTATTTCGTGTTTTGTTGTACCGGGCAGGGCTGGCGCGCACGATGATCCCGCGGGATCTGGACCAGCCTCTCTTCGCCCTTCTATCTTGAGCTGCCGCCGCCCACGACATCCAGGACCAGCGCCGTCATCACCCGCATCGCGATCGGCACCGTCTGGTCGTCGGCGTAGAAGGTGGGGGTGTGGTGGCCGCCGCTCTGTTTCCCCTCCGGCACGGCGCCGATGAAGACGTATAAGCCGGGCACCTGCTGCGCGAAGAAGGAGAAGTCTTCGGCCCCGGTCACCGGCGGGGCGACCACGACGTTCTGCTCGCCCACGGCGCGGCGGAGCACGGGGAGGAACCGCCGGGCCAGGGTGGAGTCGTTCACCGTCACCGGGTGGGTCCGGTCCAGCGACAGGGTGTACTTGGCACCCGCGGCTTCGGTGATCCCCTTGAAGATCTCGTGCATCCGCCGCTCGATCAGGTCCAGGGTGGCCGGCTCGAAGGTGCGGATGGTGCCCTCCAGGTCCATCTGGCCCGCGACGATGTTGTTCCGGTCTCCCCCCCGCATCACCCCGACTGTGAGCACGTTATCCGAGAAGGGCGACAGGGTGCGGGAGCGGATGGTCTGCAGCGCGAGGACGATCTGGCTCGCCGTCACCACCGCGTCCACGCCCATGTGCGGGGCGGATCCGTGGGCCTGGGTACCGATGACCCGGGCGGTGAACCGGGTGGCCGCCGCCAGCGCCGGCCCGCTGGTGAAAGAGACCGTCCCCAGCCGCTCGTTCCGGTCCTCCGTGGTCGGCGGTTTCCCGTTAGCGTGAAAGGCCAGGATCAGTTCAGGACGGGGATCGTTCAGCACCCCTTCCTCGACCATCATCTTCGCTCCGCCGTTCTCGCCCGGGGGCAGGCCTTCCTCCGCGGGCTGGAAGATGAACACCACGGTCCCGCGCAGCTGATCTTTCATTCCGGCCAGCAGGTTGGCGACGCCGAGCTGGGCGGCGACGTGGATGTCGTGGCCGCAGGAGTGGGAGATCCCGATTCGGCGGCCGAGGTAGGTGGTGGAGTCCACCGAGCGGTAGGGCACGTCGGTCAGCTCGGTGACGGGGAGGCCGTCCATGTCGGCCCGGATGGCCACGACCGGGCCGGGCCGTCCGCCCCGGAGAATCCCCACCACCCCGGTGTGGGCGATCCCGGTGCGCACCTCCATCCCCAGCCGCCGCAGCTCCTCGGCCACGATCCCCGCCGTGCGCCGCTCCTGGTTGCCCAGCTCGGGGTGGCGGTGGATGTCCTGCCGGATCTCGATCATCCTGGGCGCGATCCGCTCCACCTGGGCGGCGACCTGGGGAGACTGGGCAAAGACGGGCGTGGCGGCGAAGAGGCCGGCGGCCAGCAGGGGGAGCGCGCGGAGCATGGAGGCCTTGGGAGAGAGGGGAGAGAGACGGTGAATAGTAAACGGTATGGATCCCTAACCCCCTGCGACCGAGCGTAGGGAGGAAGTCCTTTAGGGTTCCCCTTCCCCCGTAGATCCCTAACCCCCTGCGACCGAGCGCCCCTAAAGGGACTTCCTTCGGTCGTAGCGAGGAAGTCCTTTAGGGTTCCCCTTCCCCCGTAGATCCCTAACCCCCTATCCCCCTTCCCCTGTACAGGGGAAGGGGGAACGTGCCTCGAGCTCAACGGTGAGCACATAGCGCAGCTGTTCTCAACTCCGGTCCCGCTTACTGCTCACCGCTTACCGGATATCCCTAACCCCCTGCGACCGAGCGCCCCTAAAGGGACTTCCTTCGGTCGTAGCGAGGAAGTCCTTTAGGGTCCCCCTTCCCCCGTAGATCCCTAACCCCCTATCCCCCTTCCCCTGTACAGGGGAAGGGGGAACGTGCCTCGAGCTCAGGCCCAACGGTGAACGGTGAACTGAGCGGGACTAGAAGCGAGATTAGCGTGAAATGGCGCAGCTTGTCTCAAGTCCAGTTCCTCTTACCGCTTCCTGCTTACCCCTTGCTGCTTCTACGGCCTCTCCGGCCCGTACTCCGCGTCCTCCTCCAGGTCTTCCGCCAGCCGCTCCCGGAGTGCGGTGATATCGGCCTTGAGGTCGTCTCTCTGCACGTCGGCGGGAATCCCTTCCACCCCGGAGGCGGAGCTGAAGTGGGTCCCGACTTTCACCTTGACGTTCACCAGGAGCGCTCGGGCGAGAGCGCCGAGGCCGAGGATGGAGTCGAGGCTGTCGACCAGCTCGAGGGCGCGGTCGTGGAGGGCGGGTTTCTTGGCCGGGCCCTTGGGCACCAGCTTGAGCAGTTCGTCGCAGACGGAGAGTACGTCGTCGCGGGTCATGGGGTCACCGTGGTCCTGTAGTCATGGCTGACTCATTAACTCGCGCCAGCGGCGGGGGAAGTGACGGGGCGCACTATGGCTATCCCAACCCCCTGCGACCGAGCGAAGCGAGGAAGTCCTTTAGGGTCCCCCTT
Organism: uncultured Gemmatimonadales bacterium; assembly: GCA_963795085.1. Lineage (GTDB taxonomy): Bacteria > Gemmatimonadota > Gemmatimonadetes > Gemmatimonadales > GWC2-71-9 > DASYPP01. The sequence continues at coordinate 840,577 of CAWCFX010000006.1, forward strand.
CCCCCGTAGATCCCTAACCCCCTATCCCCCTTCCCCTGTTCAGGGGAAGGGGGGACGTGCCTCGGTCCCAAGCCCAACGGGGAACAGTGAACAGTGAACGGGGCTAGAGGCGAGAGTCGTCCGGGAATAGCGCAGCTGTTCTCAACTCCGGCCCCGCTCACCGTTTACCGCTCACCGTTTACCGTTTACCGAAATTGAGGACAGGCTGAAGCTGCCCTCGGCCTATCAAGATTGTCACACCCTCCCGCTAACCTCTGATTGACCACTTCAAGGAGGTACCCCATCGGCAGCCCGCACTTCCCCACCCCCGACCGCTCCAACTTCACCCCCAATTTCTCCAGGACCGCTGACAACGACGTGCTCGACATCGGCTGGGCCGAAGGGCTCCTGTCCGATGGACGGCCCTATCGGCTGGAGTGCTGGGCCCAGGACCAGGTCACCAGCGTATCCATCTTCGTCGCCCGGGCGGGGTTGGAGGATCTCGAGGGGACGGGTCTCCAGGCGTTCCTGGAGCGGGAGCAGCTGGTCCAGTTCGTCTCGCCGCGACGCTTTGCCAGCGCACAGCCGTTCACCGACCCCAGCGGCAACGACCTGCTTTCGATCAGTGTAGTCGTGGGGGACGACGAGGAGAGGTATGTCGCCGGGGGACCGGCGCTTCAGCGGTACTCGCGGTCGTAACCCGTCAAGCGAACTGCGCTCAGGTGCGCGGGTCTCGTTTCCAGTCCCGTGTACTGTTCACCGTTCACCGTTCGCGTAGATCCCTAACCCCCTGCGACCGAGCGAAGCGAGGAAGTCCTTCAGGGTCCCCCTTCCCCCGTAGATCCCTAACCCCCTATCCCCCTTCCCCTGTTCAGGGGAAGGGGGGACGTGCCTCGGGCCCAAGCCCAAGGGGGAACAGTGAACAGTGAACGGGGCTAGAGCCCTAACCCCCTGCGACCGAGCGTAGCGAGGAAGTCCTTTAGGGTCCCCCTTCCCCCGTACAGGGGAAGGGGGAACGTGCCTCAGCCCCTAACGGTGAGCGGTAACGGTGAACAGTAAATGGGGCTAAAGGCGAGGGTCGTCTGCGAATAGCGCAGCTGCTCTCAACTCCCGTCCCGCTCACTATTTACCGTTCACCGCTGACCGTCTTTTACTGGCCCAGCAGGCGAAGGGCGGCGTTGAGAACTTCGTCCTGGCCGGCTCGGATCCCCCGAATTGTTGGTACGACCAGGAGGTCAGGAACCAATCCGATCCGCTGGAGTTGCCGGCCATCGGGAAACCGGACCGATTGACCGGTGAATCCAACAGTCACCCCGCCGGGGAGCGAGACCGACGCCAGTTCTCCGTTCGCGCCCGCCGTCGGGCCGCCCACGAAGCGAGTGCCGTTCGCGGCCCGAAAGAACATCCCGGTGTGCTCCGCCTGGCTCTGGGTCCGCTCGTCGATGAGCATCACGGTTCTTCCCCGGTACGGGACCAGGCCTTCCGGCCGTGGCGGGACGTGCTGAGAGAAGGCTTCACTCGCCGGACCCGGGGACCCATGGTTGACCATGGGCGTTTCCAGCCGCGCGGCGGGGGGTTCGCCCGTGGCCAGCCAGGGCGCGATGACCCAGAACGTTCCCTGGGGATACCCGCGCATGTCGAAGATGATGGCGCGGGTATCCTGCAGGACCCGGAACATGCTGTCCACCATGGAATACGACAGACGGTCCAGGTCCACGTATCCCACGTTTCCCGGGAGGACCCGGATGATGTCACCCGAACGTTCCCGGTGATAAAGCGTGGTGAAATCCTCTCGCCGCCGGGGAAGCACGACGGACCGGACCCGCTCGCTCGCTCCGCGCACCTGGAGGCGCACCTCCGACCCCACCGGCCCATTCATGAAACTGATCGCGGCCTTGTCCCGCGAACTCTGGGGCGTCGAGGCCGAGATGAGTTGCTGATACCTCGCCAGGCGAGCGCCGGCGTCTTCCCCGTCCACCCGCTGGATCACGTCTCCCACCTCCAGGCCCCGGCGGGTCGAGTCGAAGAGCGCGGTCACCACCGGCTCTCCTTCCACCACCCGAACCCTGATCGGAGGATACCCCTCGCCCAGGATGCGCGTGTAGACGGACCCGGCCACGTAGGCGTGGGAATCGTGCAGTCGGACGGCCACCTGCGCGATGGCCAGGGCGTAGGCGGAATCGCTCGTCGCCTGCTGGAACCTCGGAATGAACTCCGGGAGGATCGAGTCCCAGGGCTCGTCGAGGAGATCCTTATACGGGTAGAAGTATTGCACCGTGGCCCAGAGCCGGAATAATCCCAGCAGCCGGTACTCCGGCGCGGGGTAGCCCATGGTCGGATAGCTTCGCTCCACCGGTACGGGTGCGGCGGCGGGAAGCACGGCGCGGGGAGAGCCTGGTGCCGGCGGCGTGCCAGCCAGGGCCAGGGCCGCCGCCAGCGCCCGGTCCGGCCCGGGGCCGCGACTGGGCTCTACCCGGACATCGGGGACCAGGCCGGCGCTGGTTCCGTCAGGGTGGACCGGCTCGCTCACCCGAACTTCCACCTGCACTCCCGGTGCGATGTCGAGAGCGGCGACGCTGCCGGTTCCGCCGCCCCGCGGGTCGCCCTCGAACACGATCGACCCCGTGCCCTGCGCCTGGAGGGCCAGCGCCGCGGGTGGAGGCGGGGCATGCGCGTTGACGATGAACACGCTGGGAATGGCCCGCGCGCCGGCCGCGGCCTTGAGCCGGGGTTCGAACGTGGTCAGGAAGCCGGTGCGATACTGGCCGGAGGCGAAGGGCGACGCCGCGGGGTACCCGACAAACACCCGCCGTCGTTCGCCGGGAGGCACGAGGTCCGCCGATGCGATGAGCCGGAGGAGGGGGCTGAGGGTGGCGGCGGCAGCCCCTCGGCCGAACGGATCGACGGGAACCGGGCTCCTCAGGTCAATCACCACGGCCCGGGCATGGGGAATCCTGGCGAGGGCGCCCTGGACCACGGCGCCGCTGGCGGGGGTGTACAGGCCATAGTAATCCCGGATGGCCAGGATCATGGTGCTGTCATCCGTCATCCTGACAACGACGGCGCGTGCATCGTCCGCGGGTTCTGCCGGGGGGCTCGCCGGTTCCACCACCCGGGTGAGGGGATCCTCGAGCACCGACAGGAGGCGGCGTATGGCCGCACGGTACTGCGTGAGACTGTCACCTTCGCTGACGAGAGGGATCACGCTGACCAGGGCGGAATCCCAGTCGAGGTCCTTATAGGCCAGGTGGGGATGATGGAACTTGATGAAGCCCCAGGCCCGGGCCAGGCCGGCCAGCCGCTCGGACGCGGTGGGTTGCTGGGCCAGGCCGGCGGTCGAGAGCGAGAAGACGGCAAGGCTGAGGAGGAGGCCGCGTCTGAGCATGGGTTCCCGGGGATTCGGTGCGGTACCAGGGGTCAGGAGGGTGCTGTATCCTCAACATGGACGATTGTCGCCCCGGGCGAGGCACAGTCGTCTGCGATTGCTTCGTCGCGCTGCGCGCTCCTCGCAATGACTCCGCTATCAAAGGAAGCTGCTGTACCACACACGCCGTGTTGACATGGCATCCAGGGCCCCCCAGC